>NZ_CP182471.1:7730000-8248309 GCF_051853025.1 Bradyrhizobium sp. BLXBL-01 | reverse complement strand
GCCACGCACCCTGAACTGGCGCGACCTCGAGCGAGTCCATCGTCGGGCATGGCTCGACCGTTCGGCGCGAACGCCGCGGGTCAGATCAGCGATGTCAGAGATGGAGGGGTCGCGAGGTCAGCGCGTACTCGGCGCTCCGTCACACGCGGGAGGCTGGAGATCCGACGGGGCTGAAACGGCATCGTTGGAAAAAGAAACGTGCTGCAATACCGCGCTGAGTCCGTAAGACATGATACCTCCCCGTCCTGCCGTGATCGCTCACGACAAGGTCCTGCGTGTCCTGAAGACAACCGCGCCGTACTCCTGTCGCGGATGTCTGCCCAATGTACTCGTCGTCCGCTCGACTTCGCCACCTTGCGTGCCGGGGTAACTTCGCGATGTCTCTCATTTGCGCTTGGCGCGAGCGAGGAGATCCCGCTTGGAGACATTCAGACAAAGAGCTACCATTCCCACATTGCTGTGGGTTTTGAACCGACATCACTTGTTGAAGCGTCGCCTACGTGCCTACCGCCGCCGATCTGCACGTTCGCCCCGTTTCCTAAACCGCGCTGGTCTCAAGATCGTGGGCGCCGCTGACTGGGTTAAGGAATACACTAAGCGGAAAGACTCGCAACGAAATTGATTCACAGTTGAGGCGTCAAAAAACTTGACCTCGGTTAATGCCGCACAGGAGTTGTTCACAGGCTCCGAAGCAAGTTTTTGAATCCGTGCACAGAATCGAGAAGGCCGCGCGTCATGTGACAATTCTCGTTCAGCGCCAAATTTTTTTTATAAATTCGTCATGCGCCCGACGTGCGGGCGAATTTTCCAAATGCTTGTCGCTGCTATGTAGATAAGTGATTATCGAGTCATCGCTTTTCGAGACTCGTTTTGCAGGGTAACTCCACACTCGCTCGCGTTCCGGTGAATCTACGGTGTGCAGAACTCTCATCGGCCACCGATTCAATTCGCGCCCGCGGCACAGGGGTTTTTGCAACGCAGTGAAGTTTCCACTGTTGCAGAACATCGGCAGGTAGAACTACGGAACGAAAACTGACGCAGACGATTTAAATCGTCCAAGCGAGGCGTGAGCATCGCGTGACTGCTGGCGTGAAATTATGACAGCCAACAAAAAAGCCCGGCGTGAGGCCGGGCTTTTTGACGCGCTGACCGGATCGACCGATCAGACGATGTCGCCAAGATGACTTGGCAAGATTTACTTCGCGAGCTTGGCGATCTGCGCGGTGAGGCGCGAGACTTTGCGGCTGGCGTTGTTCTTGTGAATGATGTTGCGCTGGGCGGCGCGCATCAAGGCGGGCTCGGCAGTCGCGAGTGCCTTCACGGCAGCGGCGCGATCGCCGCTCTTGATGGCTTCCTCGACAGTGCGCACGGCGCCACGCATCTGGGTGCGGCGCGACTTGTTGACGGCGGTGCGGCGGGCGATCTTGCGCGTCGCTTTCTTGGCGGAAGTGGTATTGGCCATGGTCTCAATGTCCTTTGCGGGTACCGGTCGCGTCTTGGTCGGGTAGCGCCGGCTTGCTTGACCGCGTAATCGACGCTCGGATTTAGGGTGTTCGGTTGCTGGGCCGTTCCCGGAACATGAGCGACCGCCTTGCGGCTGTCTCTGAGGCTCCACGGTGACTTCAAGCTCGAGAGAGTCCTGAAGCCCAAGGTGCCTGCAACTGCTCAAAGAACAGCGGCGGCGGGATTGCGCCCACCGCCAGTTGGCGCCCTTATAGAGAGGGTCTTTCGCACCGTCAACGCTTTCGGGGGCTGGAAACGCGCCTTTGGCGGGCCGGTTTGGTGCCGTAACGCCCTGAAGAGGTTGAATTTCCGCCGTCGCCCGGCTATTGGCTGGCATCGTTTCGCAAGGTCGTCCGGTCGGGCGACTATCGTAGGTGAGGCATGATCCGCGGCTTTTTCCGACTGATTGGGCTGTTGCTGCTCGCCGGCGGGTTCATCTTCATGGTCTATGACGGCGCCCGCTGGGTGGCCGACCAGACCCTCAAATTCACCCGTTTCGGCCAGTTCTGGAACGACATCAATCAGGCCAGCCAATCGGCCTTCCGCACCTGGGTCGAGGCCAAGGCGCCTTGGCTCTGGACCTCGGTGATCCGCCTGGTGCTGGAGCAGCCGGTCTTCGCCGTCCTCGGCATTTTGGGCATCCTCCTGATGATCCTGTTCCGCCCGCGCAAGCCCTTGATCGGCTATTCCCGGGATTGAGCTTTCAAGTTCCGCTGGCCGCCGCGTAACAGCGCTGCCTCTTGCCGCGTAGAGCCCTATATTCCCACCTCATCGCGAGCACGCGCCTGGTCTCCCGACTGGCTCAGGCATGCGCTCGCTTCGGAGATCCATCATGCTGTTCATGCGCAAGACCACTGCATTGCCGAGCGCAGCTGACGCGCTGCCGGGCCGTGCGCAGGCCATCCCGACCGCGACCACCCATTTCGTCAACGGCGCAAAGCTGAAGCCGCCTTATCCCGCCGGTCTCGAGCAGGCATTGTTCGGCTTAGGCTGCTTCTGGGGCGCCGAGCGCAAGTTCTGGCAGCTTCGCGAGGGCATCTATGTGACGGCCGTCGGCTATGCCGGCGGTCACACGCCGAACCCGACCTATGAGGAGGTCTGCTCGGGCCGCACCGCCCACACCGAAGTGGTGCTGGTCGTGTTCGATCCGAACAAGATCTCCTACGAGACGCTTCTGAAGACTTTCTGGGAAAGCCACAACCCGACGCAGGGGATGCGCCAGGGCAACGACGTCGGCACGCAATACCGAAGCGCGATCTACACCACTTCCGATGCGCAGAAGCAGGCGGCCGAGCAGTCGAAGGCGCTCTATCAGAAGGCGCTCGCAGCGAAGGGGCTCGGTGCCATCACCACCGAGATCGCGCCCGCCGGTGCGTTCTATTTCGCCGAGGACTACCATCAGCAATATCTGGCGAAGAATCCCGCCGGCTATTGCGGCCTGGGCGGCACCGGCGTGTCCTGCCCGATCGGCGTTGGCGTGAGCGCGTGAGCTAAACGACGTGTCTTGCTTACCCTCCCCTGGAGGGGGAGGGTCGGCACGCGATCGAGCGAAGCGAGATTGCGTGACGGGGTGGGGTGATCTCTCCACTCGGGCACTGTTCGTCGCGGAAAGACCGTCACCCCACCCCGCTCGCGCTACGCGCGATCGACCCTCCCCCTCCAGGGGAGGGTGGCACCGTCATCCCTCCACTCAACGCTTTATTAACCATACCCGGTGCATCAGTGGAGCTGTCTCGTTTCGAGGGATGGGTCCGGTGCCGGTTGCACGCGCGTTTCGATGGTCGAACTTGGCGTCCTTGGCAGCGTCCGCCGCGCTGGCCCTTGGCGGCTGCATGCAGACCGCAACCCCCGTCGCGATGGTGCAGCCTCGTCCCGATCTCGATTCCATGGCCTACGGCCAGCCCTACGGCGTGCCGCAGCCGGTGGTCGTCGCCAACAACGGCGGCGGCGCCATCGCAGCCTTCAGCAATTCCTTTGCCGCCTCGCCCGCGCCGATGCCGGTCGGCTACGCCGCGCCGATGGCGGCACCGGTGCGCAATGGCGCCTCCTACCATCTCGACGCCGGCGACAAGCTTCGCGTCGTGGTCTATGGCCAGGAAGGTCTCACCAACAGCTATGCGATCGATGCCGGCGGCTCCATCACCATGCCGCTGATCGGCGCGGTGCCGGCCCGCGGCCGCACCACGGCAGGGCTGGCCGGCGAGATCGCCGCACGCCTGCGCAACGGCTACATCCGCGAACCTTCGGTGGCGGTCGAGATCGAGACCTATCGTCCGTTCTTCATCCTCGGCGAGGTCCTTGCGCCCGGCCAATATCCTTACGTGCCGAACATGACGGTCGAGAGCGCGGTCGCCATCGCCGGCGGTTTCTCCCCGCGCGCCAAGCGCGACGTGGTCACGGTCACGCACAGCGAGAACGGCGGCGCCATGCGCGCGGTCGTTCCGCTCGGCACGCCGCTCGCACCGGGCGACACCGTGTTCGTCGGCGAGCGCTGGTTCTAGGGTTCTCTCCTTCTGTCATTCCGGGGCGCGACGAAGTCGCGAGCCCGGAATCCATTCATCCACAAGCGCTGACGCTCGATGGATTCCGGGCTCGCGCTGCGCGCGCCCCGGAATGACGGTGGAGAAACCCGCACTCTATTTCAAATGCTTCGCGAAGAACGCCATGCTGCGCGGCCAGGCGATGTCGGCGCTGGCCTTGTCGTAGCTGGCGCGCTCGTCGCAATGGAAGCCGTGCTGGGCGCCCGGATAGATGTGGACTTCGACCTCGGGCCGCTTCGCCTTGACGGTCTCGACGTCGGTGAGCGGAATGCCCGCATCCTTCTCGCCGAAATGCAGCTGGGTCGGCACCTTCGGCGTCTCGTCGGCGAAGCGCACGACGGCGCCGCCGTAATAGCCGATCGCGGCCTTCAGGCCGGTCAATCGCGTCGCCGCGACGAAAGCGATGCTGCCCCCTAAGCAAAAGCCGATGATGCCCACGGGCCCGGTGCTCTTCACCGCATCGATCGCAGCTTGCGTGTCGCGCAGCATTGCCGCCCAGTCCGGATTGGCCACGAACTTGCGCGCCTCCGCGATCTCGTCGGGCGAATAGCCCGACTGGAAGTTCGGCGCCGTCCGGTCGAAGATCGACGGCGCGATCGCGACATAGCCTTCCCCGGCAAGGCGGTCGCAGACCGAGCGGATGTGGTGATTGACCCCAAAGATCTCCTGGATCACCACCACCGCGCCCTTCGGCGTGCCGGCGGGGTCGGCGCGATAGGCGCCGAGCTGGAAATTGTCGGAGGCCGTCAGCTTGATGTCTTGTCCCACGCGGGTTGTCCTTCTTGGTTGTTACGAACTCAGGCTCTCAGGATGACGGTCATAGATGAGAGCTCGCTGCTTCAACACCGTCATTGCGAGCCACCGGGTCCGCGCAAAGCGCGGCCCGATGACAGGCTCCGCGAAGCAATCCAGAATCCCTCCGCGGAAGCAGCCTGGATTGCTTCGCTGCGCTCGCAATGACGGAGTATGGTGTAGGGCCATTGTCCGCCAGCCAGCACCTCAAATCCTAGCGATAGCTTCACATTCTCTCAGGATGAAGCGCAGCACCTCACTCCCACATCCAGTTCTCGCCGTAATCCTCCTTCCATCCGGCCAGCCGTCCGTGACGGAATTGCAGGAACAGGCGGTGGCGAGAGGGGATCAGGCGGCTGCCGCCGATGTTGCGCAAAGCGAGATAGATCTCGTGGCCGGGACGTCCCCGCACATATTGCAGCGGCTGACCGAGCGCGCGTGCGGTTTGTTCGGCATCCATGCCGAAGGCGAGCGGAATGTTGTTCGACAAGGTCGTGACGAAGGGCTGGCGTGGCGGCACGGCGCCGATCGGCTCGGCCTGCGCAGATAGCGACAGCAGCATCGTGCCCGCAGCCAGCATCATCAGCTTCATCGCCCGTGTCCCTGCTCGATCGCCCTATGCCGGCAAGTTCTTCAGGAAAGGCGCGACCGCGTCAACAAAAGCCTGGGGTTGATCGATGTTGACGGCGTGTCCGGCGGCGGGGATCACGACCTTTTGTGCGCCGGGGATTTTTGCCGCCATGTAGTCGGACGCGGCGAGGAACGGCGTGTCGTCGGCGCCGACCACGATCAGGCTGGGCACCCGGATGTCGGGCAACAGCTCCATCACGCGCGCATCGCGCTGGGTCAGCATGCCGCGCGCGGCAAGCGCCAGTCCCCTGGCGTTGCGATGGCGCGCGGTGGCGCGCTCGCGCGTCGCCGCCTTCAACACGTCGAGGCCTTCGCGGTCGAGCCGCTCTGCGGTGGCAAGCGCCCGCGCGTTCCAGGCCTCGCGCGCATCGTCCTTCCTGAAGCCGGGGCCGGTGTCGATGATCAGCAGCGCGCGGGCCCGCTCCGGATGTGCGCGATAGAACGCGAGCGACATGTAGCCGCCGAGCGAAAGCCCGCCGATGATGGCGCGCTTCGCACCAACCGCATCGAGGATCGCCGCCATGTCGCCGATCGTCAGCGCTTCGCTGTACGCGTTCGCATCGTCGGGATAATCGGACTGGCCGTGACCGCGCATGTCCCACAGGATCAGCTGGTGATCCCTGGCCAGCGCATCGATCTGCCCATGCCACATCGCCGATGTCGAGGAATAGCCGTGCGTGAGCAGCAGCGGCGGCCCGTTGCCATGAACCTCGTAATAGATCCCGACGCCGTCCCGGTTTATCCTTGGCATTGTTTCCCGCCCTTTCTTTTCCTCGCCACTAACTCGGTGCTTCACCCTCCCCTGGAGGGGGAGGGTCGGCTCACATGGAGCGCAGCGAAATGTGAGACGGGGTGGGGTGACGGTCTTTCCACATCCAACAGTGCCCGTGTGGAGAGATCACCCCACCCCGCTCGCGCTTCGCGCGATCGACCCTCCCCCTCCAGGGGAGGGTAAGGGTTTGCGTGCGGCTGCACTCTAGCTCGCCAAGTTACCTCGAAGAAACCGCTCGAACGCGATGGCACGCATGCCTGACGCACGCGCTGTTGTGTCCAGTGGCTGCGTCGCCGCCCTTGGCGCGGCGCACAACGGGCGAGTGTGGCGGTCGATTTTTCGACTCGTTCCAAATTGCATTTGCCTCCGCGCCGGAACGCGATCATTCTCGCGGGCAAGGTTGACGCCAGCCCGGTGGGCGTCCGCCATTCAAGTTGCCGCCGTAAGCGGCTTCATGCACCGGCAGGGGAAGACGCCTATGCCAACACTCACCATCAACGGGCGGAGTCTGTCCGTGGATGCGGCGAACGACACGCCGCTCCTCTGGGCGATCCGCGAGCAATTGCAGATGACCGGCACCAAGTTCGGCTGCGGTGCCGGGCTGTGCGGTGCCTGCACCGTGCACGTCAACGGCGAAGCCGTACGCTCGTGCCAGACCATGGTCGGCGACGTCGCCGGCAAGAAGATCACCACCATCGAAGGTCTCTCCGCCAAGGGCGATCATCCCTTGCAGAAGGCCTGGATCGCCGAGCAGGTGCCGCAATGCGGCTATTGCCAGTCCGGGCAGATCATGCAGGCGGCGTCGCTGCTCGCGAAGAATCCCAATCCGACCAAGGAAGAGGTGGTCGCCCATATGGACGGCAATCTCTGCCGCTGCATGACCTATTCGCGGATCCAGAAGGCGATCATGCGCGCCGCATCCGAGATGCGCACCGCATCCGCCACCTCCAACGAGCGGAGGCCCACATGAACGAGCATGTGAAGAACGTGACACCCGAGACGACGGATCTCAGCCGCCGCTCCTTCCTCGTCGGCACCGCCGCGACCGGTCTCGTGCTCGGCTATGCCGGCGTGCCCGGCATCGAATCGGCAGCCGCCGCGCCGGCCAATTTCGAGCCGAGCGTCTGGTACGCGATCTCGCCGGACGGGCTCGTGACCGTGACCTGCGGCAAGGCCGACATGGGCCAGCACATCGCCTCCACCATGGCGCAGATCGTCTGCGAGGAACTGGGCGCGAAATGGAGCGACATGCGCGTGCAGCTCGCCTCCAACGATCCCAAGTTCAACGATCCCGTGCTGGGCGCACAGATCACCGGCGGCAGCTGGTCGACCATGATGAACTTCGAGGCGATGAGCCGGGCCGGTGCGGCCGGGCGGATCGCATTGACGGAAGGTGCCGCCGCCGCCATGGGCGTGCCGGCATCGGAGCTGGTGGTGCGCGATTCCATGATCGTGCATCCGAAGTCGAAAAAGCAGATGTCGTTCGCCGATGTCGTGAAAAGCGGCAAGGCGACGAAGACCTTCACGCCGGACGAGCTCAAGGCACTCAAGCTGAAAACACCCGATCAATACACCATGATCGGCGTGTCGGTGCCGCAGCTCGACATCCCCTCCAAGACCAACGGCACGGCCAAGTACGGCATCGACGTGATGTTGCCGGGCATGGTCTATGGCGCGGTGGTCACGCCGCCGGTGCGCTTCGGCGCCACGGTGAAATCGGTCGATGACAGCGCGGCAAAGAAAGTGCCGGGCTTCATCAAGGCCGTCACGCTCGACGACAAGACCGCAACGACGTCGGGCTGGGTCGTCGCCGTCGCCGGCACCTACGCCAACGCCAAGAAGGCGGCACAGGCGCTGAAGATCGCCTATGACGCGGGTCCGAACGCGAAGCTGTCGAGCCAGTCGCTGCTCGACGAAGCCAAGCGGCTCCAGGGCCTGGAGGATTCCGGCCAGTTCTTCGTCAAGGACGGCGATCCCAATGCTGCCTTCGGCTCGGCGGCCAAGGTGGTGGAGGCGGAATACACCACCAGCATCAACATCCACGCGCCGCTGGAGCCGATGAACGCCACCGCGGAGTTCAAGGGCGACATCCTGCACATCTATTCCGGCAACCAGTTCGCGACGCGCTCCGGTGCGATCGCGGCGGGCGCTGCCGGGATCGATCCGAAATTCGTCGTGATGCATCAGCATTGGCTGGGCGGCGGCTTCGGCCGGCGGCTCGATGCCGACATGATGATTCCGGCGGTGCAGGCGGCCAAGGCGGTCGGCAAGCCGGTGAAGGTGATCTATTCGCGCGAGAACGACATGACGATGGATTTCTCGCGTCCGCTCACCTACCAGAAGGTCAAGGCCGGCGTGGACGGCGATGGCAAGCTCGTTGCGATCAGCCACGACGTGGTCTCGGCCTGGCCGACCGCGCGCTGGGGAATCCCCGATTTCCTGACGCCCTCGGTCGACAAGAAGGGCCCGCTTGATTCCTTCACGGTCAATGGCGCGGACTTCTTCTACACCGTGCCCAACCATTATGTGCGGGCGATCAAGAACGAGCTCGCGCACAACGCCACGCCGTCCGGCCAGCTTCGCTCGGTGGCGCCGGGCTGGACGTTCTGGGCCGTCGAAAGCATGATCGACGAGATCGCGGCAGCGACGGGCAAGGATCCCGCGCAGTTCCGCATCTCCTTGCTCGACGGCGCCGGCAAGAACGACGGCGGCGCGCAGCGCTTGCGCAACACGCTGCTCGCCGCGATGGGACTGTCCGGCTACGGCACCAAGCAATTGCCGAAAGGCGAGGGCATGGGCGTCGCCTGCGTCTCCTCGCAGGAGCGCGCAACCGCGAGCTGGACGGCGTGCGTGGCTCACGTCGCCGTCGCGCCGTCGGGGGAGGTGACCGTGAAGAAGCTCACGGTCGCAACCGACGTCGGCACGCAGGTGCATCCCGACAATATCCGCGCCCAGGTCGAGGGTGCGGCGCTGTGGGGCCTGTCGCTGGCGATGTACGAGAAGGCGACACTCAAGGACGGTGGCATCGAGCAGACCAATTTCGACAGCTACACGCCCTTGCGGATGAGCCAGACGCCCGAGGTCGCGGTTGCCGTGATTGCCAACGGCGAGAAGGCGACCGGCGTCGGCGAGCCCGCGGTGACCGTGGTCGCGCCGGCCATCGGCAACGCCATCTACAATGCCAGCGGCGCCCGCGTCCGGGCGCTACCGATCACGGCGGAGGCCGTGAAGGCGAGCATGAAGGCGTAAGCCGAGCCGCGATTGCAGAATCAAATGGTCCGCCGGAGGGCAACCTCCGGCGGATTTGTTTTTGGAGCCGCCTCCCACCCTCACTGTCATGCCCAGCGAAAGCGGGGCATCCAGTACGCCGCGGCATCTCGGTTCCAGCCTTGCCGTCTCGGCGTACTGGGTCGCCCGGTCCCGGCTCCGCCAAGGCTACGCCGAGGCTCACACGGATGCCCGGCGCGCCGAAGCTTCAGCGAAGGTGGCAAGCCGGGCGACGACAGCGGAGGTAGGTCTTAGGGCCAGTAGAAATTCCCCTGTGTTATCAATGCCCGCTCTACTGTGCATGGGGTTGTTTTCTCACTTTTGAGGTCCCCCCCCGGAACCCAATCCCTAAAATTGCGTGCAATTCCCCAAGCCTCCATTGAGCACGCCTCTTAAGGGCCAGAGAACCTGATCCGGCTTAGGCTCATCGGCCAATACGCCCGAGTTCCCGGTCCTTGTGGGGAAGCCATGAACGCCACAGCCAAATCCGCCGCCAAACGCCGGCTTCTGCTCGCCTCCGATCGCAGCGACGGCAGCAGCGAGCTCGCCAGCATCTTGAAAGCGGTCGGCGACGTCTCGACGGTGAAGACCGAGGAGATCCCCGCCCAGCCGGCGCGCGATCTCTCCGGCCTCGTGGTCGACATCAACCTGCGCTCGCCCGAGAGCGTGCAGCGGGTCCGCAACAAGCTGCGCGGCGATGCCTATCGTTCGATGCCGCGGCTGTTCGTGCTCGCGGACGCCCTGCATCACGGCACCATGCAGGCCTGGGCGCTCGGGGCCACCGACACCATCTCGCGGCCACTTCAGGCCGACGCCATCCTGCAGCGCATCCGCGCCGCCTTCCCGGACACCGCCGCCTATGACGCCACCGATCGCGGCAAGACGCTCAACCGCGGCGTCGAGGCGGCGCATGCGGTGCTGACCAAGATGTTCGAGAAGCTGCCGCTCGGCGTGCCCCTGACCTTCGACGACGTCATCGCCGCCGAGAGCAAGATCCTGAAGGCGATCAAGCATTCCTCGCTGCGTGAATGGCTCACCACGGTGGGCTGTCATCATGTCGGCAGCTATCGCCACTGCCTGTTCGTCACCGGCTTCGCCGTCGCCTTCGCCCAGCATCTCGGCATGCGCGAGGACGACCAGCGCCGCCTGACCCGCGCCGCGCTGCTGCACGACGTCGGCAAGGCCTTCGTTCCGGCCTGGCTGCTCGACAAGCCCGGCAAGCTCACCGACGAGGAGATGGCCGAGGTCCGCCAGCATCCGCGCCGCGGCTATGACGCGCTCGCCGCCCAAGGCAGCTTCCCGCCGGAGATGCTGGACGTGGTGCTGCATCACCACGAATTCCTCGACGGCTCGGGCTATCCGAACGGCCTGTCGTCGAACCAGATCAGCGACATCGTGCGGCTGACGACGATCGTCGACATCTACGCCGCGCTGGTGGAGAAGCGCGCCTACCGCATGCCCTTCACCCATTCCCGCGCCTTCACGATGATGGAAGGCATGGGCGGCAAGCTCGACCAGCAGCTGCTGCAGGCGTTCCGCCCGGTCGCGCTGGGGTCGTTCTAGGATAAGGATCTCTCCAACCTCGTCATTGCGAGGAGCGAAGCGACGAAGCAATCCAGACTGTCTCCGCGGAGGAACGCTGGATTGCTTCGCTTCGCTCGCAATGACGGGTGAACTGTCTTCGCGCGCCTCACCCCACCATCTTCCGCAGCTCCGCCTTCGCCACCTTCTCCAGCGTCGAGCGCGGCATGTCGTCGACGAACCTGATCTCGCGCGGCAGCTTGAAGTCGGCGAGGCCCTTGCGGCAGGCGTCCATCACGCGATCATGCAGATCGGGCGCAGCGCCCGCGACGCCGCCCTGCGGGATGATGAAGACCACAGGCACCTCGTCCAGCATCGGATGCTTCTTCGCCACCACCGCGGCCTCGCCCACGCCCGGCACGACGGCGATCACCTGCTCGATCTCGGAGGCCGCAACGTTCTCGCCGCCGACCTTCAGCATGTCCTTGGCGCGGTCGCCGAACTTGATGAAGCCGTTCTGGAGCCGCTCGACACGGTCGCCGGTGAGAAAGAAGCCGTGCTCGTCAAAGCTCTCGCGCGTGGCCTTCTCGTTGTGCAGGTACTCGGCGAACAGCGACAGGCCCGGGATGCCCTTGATCGCGAGATTGCCGGTGTCGCCGACCTCCGTCGGCCGTCCGTCGTCGTCGGTGATGCGGATCTGATATTCGGGCGCGGCGCGGCCGATCGACATCGGGATGTTGGGCTGGTCGACCTCGCCGACGATGCCGTGGGTGATGGTCTCGGTCATGCCCCACCAGCCGATCATCTTGATGCCGAACGCGGCAAAGGCCGGCGGCTCGTTGATGGCGGTGCCCCACAGGCGGAACTTGTGGTCCTTCGGGATCTCCTGTTCGAGCAGCGCCTTCGTGCAGAACGGGATGGTCGAGGTCCAGGTCGCGCCATGCTCGCGTGCGACGCCCCAGAACCGGCTGGCCGAGAAGCGCGGCTGGATCACGCAAGTCGCTCCGACCCACAGCGTCGCCAGCATGGAATAGGCCAGCGCGTTGGTGTGGAACAGCGGCAAGTAGGCCTGGTGCACGTCGCCGGCGTGCAGGTCCTCATGCGCGGCGTTGATCTTGGCGCCCCACAGCGCGTTGGCATGGGTCCACAGCACCGCCTTGGGCCGCGACGTCGTGCCCGAGGTGTATTGCACGCTGCATGGCGCCAGCGGATCGGTCGCGCGCCGGGGACGATCGGCACTGTCGGCGAACAGCGATTCGAAGCTGTCGCCGCGCGACACCCCTTGCGCGGGCGCCGCGCCCGCATCGTGCGAGGTCACCGCCAGCCAACGGATGTTGCGGCAGTTCTGCGCGACGATGTCCGCATAGGCCGGCTGCGTGATCGCGGCGACCGCGGCGCAATGATCGGCGAAATACGCGATCTCGGCCGGCGCCGAGCGCGTGTTGGTGGTGACCGCGACGGCGCCCAGCTCGACGCAGGCGAACCAGGCCAGCATCGCCTCGATGCAATTGTCGAGATGAATGAGCACATATTCGCCCGGCTTGACGCCGCGCCTGGCGAGCCCGGCCGCGAGCGCGCCGACCCGCTCGTGAAACTCGCCGTAGCTCCAGCGCCGCGCCGGCGCATCGAACGGCGCCCAGATCAGGAACGGATGTGAGCTGCGGATTTCGGCGCGCATCTTCAAGAGCCAGGGCACGTCGAGCCCATCGAACGGGCCCACGATTCCGGCTGTGGTCTGTTGAACTGGCATGGCTCCTCCCGGTGCAGCCTGCATCTTGCTGGCGGCTGTCTTTTGATGATTGCGTCTTCCTGCCATCGGATGAGGCGTGAAGCAAATCGGGGGAGAGGGCCGAGCGCTCTCCACCGTCATTGCGAGGAGCCCTTGCGACGAAGCAATCCAGACTGGTTCCGCGGAGGGATTCTGGATTGGTTCGCTTCGCTCGCAATGACGGTGTTTGGGGCGGGAAGCGGAGGTCCTACCGGCTACCATCCTCGTACGACGAGATCTCGATCAGGCTGCCATCGGGATCCCGGCAATAGACCGAGCGCAGCGTGCCGCGGGCTCCTTGCCTCGGGCCCGGGCCTTCCTCGATCGCGACGCCATGTGCCCGCAAATGCGCCACCACCTCGTCCGGCGTGGCGGAAGTGAGAAAGCACAGGTCCTCGCTGCCCGCCGTCGGGTGGTCCGCGGTGAACCACTCCACCTTGTCGGCGTCGCGTTGCCGGACGTTGATCCTCTGGTTACCGAATTCAAGGAAAGTCCGCGGCGCTTTGCCGCCGCCGGGATCGAACAGCTTGACATCCATGCCGAGAATCTTGCCGTACCACGCAGCACTTGCCGCGACATCGGTGACATTGATCACGAGATGATCCAGGGCATGAACCTTGACCGTCATGTCTCATCCTTTCGTCGTGAAGTGCCCCGCGCACTTTCCGCCCGCGGCCAGCTTTGTTACAACCGCGGCCACGCGGCCTTCAAGCCATCCGACTTCAAGAACAACACTGGGAGAACCCTTGAGATGATCACTCGCCGTACCGCGCTGGGCCTGCTCGCCGCCAGTCCGCTTGCCGCCACCCCGCTGTCGAAGGCGCTTGCCGCCGATTATCCGGCCCGTCCGGTGAAATGGGTGGTGGGCTATCCGCCGGGCGGCGCCACCGACATCCTGGCACGGCTGATCGGCCAGCGGCTGTCGGAAAAGCTCGGCCAGCAATTCGTGATCGAGAACAAGCCGGGCGCCGGAAACAACATCGCGACCGAATCGGTCATCAATGCCGAGCCCGACGGCTACACGCTGCAGCTGGTCAATCCGGCCAACTACATCAACGCCTCGCTCTACGCCAATCTGAAGTTCAACTTCGTGCGCGACATCGCGCCGGTCGCCTCGTTCCAGCGCGTGCCGAACGTGATGACCGTCAACAAGGACGTGCCGGCCAAGAACGTCGCCGAGTTCATCGAGTACGTGAAGGCCAATCCCGGCAAGGTGAACATGGCTTCGTCCGGCAACGGCACCTCGGTGCATCTGTCCGGCGAGATGTTCATGGCCATGACAGGCTGCAAGATGCAGCACGTGCCCTATCGCGGCGCCGCGCCCGCGATCACCGACATGCTCGCCGGCCAGGTGCAGGTGATCTTCGACAACATGCCCTCGATCATCCAGCACATCCGCTCCGGCAGCCTGCGCGCCATCGGCGTCACCACCACGGAACGCTCGCCGCAGCTGCCCGACGTGCAGCCGATCGCCGACACCGTGAAGGGCTATGAGGCGAGCGCGCTGTTCGGCATGGGCGCGCCGAAGAACACGCCGAAGGAGATCATCGCCAAGCTCAACGCCGAGGTCAACGCGGTGATCAAGGAGCCCGACATGGCCAAGCGCCTGGTCGAACTCGG
The DNA here is from genome assembly GCF_051853025.1 of Bradyrhizobium sp. BLXBL-01. Classification (NCBI taxonomy): domain Bacteria; kingdom Pseudomonadati; phylum Pseudomonadota; class Alphaproteobacteria; order Hyphomicrobiales; family Nitrobacteraceae; genus Bradyrhizobium; species Bradyrhizobium sp. BLXBL-01. Next base: position 8,233,896 of record NZ_CP182471.1, on the reverse strand, counting down.
CGGCGAGCCGCGGGTGCAGACGCCCGAGGCGTTCGGCGAGGAGATCAAGGCCGAGACCGAGAAGTGGAAGAAGGTCGTCGAGTTCGCCGGCCTGAAGGTCGAGTAGCGATCTCGTGATGACCGGGAAGAGAGCCCTGCCGTTCGGCAGGGCTTTTTTCTTTGCGTTGCTTGGTTGATGCAGCCTGCGTCCAGCAACAGATCACGCAGTCGTGCGGATCCGCGTCTGCGGGTTCCGGCTTGACGGTGTCGCGCTCGCGTCTATACTAAACCACATGGTTAAGTATAGGGACGAGACGCTGGACCGGACTTTTGCGGCGCTGTCCGACCCGACGCGGCGTGCCTTGCTGGCGCGCCTCGGCGAGCAGGACGGCCTGTCGGTGAGCGAGCTGGCGGCCCCGTTTGCGGTGTCGCTGCCGGCGATCATGAAGCATCTCGACGTGCTCACGGATGCCGGGCTGATCGTGCGCGAGAAGACCGGGCGCACGGTTGCCTGCCGGCTGACCGCGCAACCGATGGAGCAGGCGATGAACTGGCTCAATCGCTATGCGCAGTTCTGGTCCCACAATCTCGATCGCCTCGCCGCCTTCGTGGAGGAAGAGACATGGCCAACGCAGTCGCCAACGCGGCCGAACGCCCGGCAGAACGACCAAGCCTCACGCTCACGCGCCGGCTCCGCGCGCAGCCGCAAAAGGTCTACGCCGCCTGGACGCAAGCCGCGCAGCTAGCGCAATGGTTCGGGCCGCCGAACATGAAGCCGGCGACGCTTAAAGCCGAGCTCGACGTTCGCGTCGGCGGCCGGTTTCGCATCAGCTTCATTGGCGATGACGGCGAATATTTCGAGGCCGGCGGCCGTTATCGCGAGGTGATGCCGAACGAGCTTCTCGTCTTCACCTGGGCCTGGCACTCGACGCCGGAGCGTGAATCGCTGGTGACGATCTCGCTGAAACCTGATGGCGCCGGCACCTTGATGATCTTCCATCACGCCCAGTTCTTCGACGAGACCGCACGCGACAACCACCAGCGCGGCTGGAGCTCGTTGTTCGACAAGCTCGATGCTTTCGTCGCCTGACCAAGGAGAACGCCATGCAGCAACATCAGATCGTCTCGCGCGAGCAATGGATCGCCGCGCGCAAGGCCCTTCTGGACCATGAGAAGGAGTTGACCCAGGCCCGCGAACGGCTTGCCGACGAGCGCCGCCGGCTGCCCTGGGTCAAGGTCGACAAGGCGTACGAATTTGACGGGCCGAACGGCATTCTGTCGCTGGGCGACCTGTTCGAGGGCCGGCCGCAGCTCATCGTGCAGCACGTGATGTTCGCACCCGATTGGGAGGCGGCGTGCAAGAGCTGCTCGTTCTGGGCCGATGGGTTCGAGCGCATGGTGCCGCATTTGGCCGCGCGCGACACCGCGATGGTTGCGGTCTCGCTGGCGCCAAGCGCAAAGCTCGAGGCGTTCAAGAAGCGGATGGGCTGGACCTTCGACTGGGTTTCCTCAGGCCGCAACGACTTCAACCGCGATTACGGCGTGACGTACTCACAGGAAGAGGTCGCGACCGGCAAGCCGATGTATAATTTCGGGACCACGCCGCTGTACGGCCCCGAGCTGCCCGGCATCAGCGTGTTCTACCGCGACGAGGCCGGCGCGATCTTCCATACCTATTCCTGCTTCGCCCGCGGTCTCGACATGATGAACGCCGCTTATCAATATCTCGATCTCACCCCGCTCGGCCGTCACGAGGAAGGCCTGCCCTATCCGATGGACTGGGTGCGTCTGCGCGACCAGTACGAACCGCAGCCGGCGAAGGCAGCGTGCTGTCACGGGTGAGGGCAGCGCTCGACGCACATCAAATGTGTCATCGCCCGGCTTGACCGGGCGATCCAGTACTCCGCGACAGTTGTGGTTGAATCGATGGGCCGCGGCGTACTGGATTCCCCGCTTTCGCGGGGAATGACAGCGGAGGGTGATATGCAGGGTGTGCCTTGCCCCGATAGCTACCGCTTCGCGTCCGCCTGCTCCGTCGCATTGCACGAGATCAGCATCGTGTACGGCCGGGCGTTGGCGGCGATGTCGGTGGTCTTGAGCTCGCTCTTTGGCTCGGCGGTCTGATAGGGCACGATCGAATTGTCGAGGAAGTCGCGCAGCACGCCGGTCTTGATGGCGAAGTTGATGTTTTCAGGGATGTTGCCGGTCGCCACCGCGATGCGCAAGGCCGGGATCTTGCCGGTGACCACGCCCACGACCTGGCCGGTGTTGTCGAACAGCGGCCCGCCGCTGTTACCGGGCTGCACGGGTGCGCTGATCTGCAGGAAGCGCGAGTCGTTGCGCATGCCGCTGAGCGAGCTCACGATGCCGGTGGTCACGCTGAAGTCCGACGTCAGGATGCCGTGATAGGGAAAGCCGATCGCGACGACGGAATCGCCGGAGCGGATCGAGCGGTCGCGGATCCGGGCGAAGTCCTTGAAGGTCGTCGTCGACGGCGCCTGCAACAGGGCGAGATCGTTGTTGGCGTCGCTCGAGACGACCCGCAGCACCATTGCGGCTTCGCCGGTGAGATTGCCCTTGATGTCGCCGACGCAGCCGTCGATCACATGATGGTTGGTGACGATGTGCCCGCCCGTGCTGACGACGAAGCCGGTGCCGCTCCTGGCTCGGGCAGGTTTGCCGCTGGCCGGCGGTGCCGCCTGCTTCTCCGCCGTCGCCGCCGGCTTGGCCGCACCCTTGGTGAAATCGCCCGCCTTGTCGAGCCCGTCGGCTTTCACCTTGCTTACGCAGTTGGTCAGTGCCGCGATCACCGGCCCGGTCGATGTCAGATCGAAATTCAGAACGGCGCGACCGGCTGTCGCCACCATGAGGCTCGCCTTCTGAAAGGTGCGCACGACTTTGAGCGGCATGACGGCGGTGAGCATGTTGGACTGGTACGCCGTAGCGTACAGCCTGGCTTGCTCCTGCCCGTCGAAGGTCACGTCGATCGCGGCGCTCTCGCCCTTGTTGAAGCGGTAGCTCGGACTCGCAAAAGCCAGCGTCCAGGTGCCGGTGGCATTGTAACCCACGACGAGAATGACGCCGTTCGCGTAAGGCGTCGTCGCCGCGCAATGGGAGAACGCGCCCGTCTCGTCGTTGCTGAACGCGCCGCCGATCCAGTTGCCGACATTGACGGTGCCGAACGGCCCCGCCGCGTTCGCCCCGACCACACTCACCTGCAACACCAACGCAAGGACCAACGACCTCAACCACATACCCGCCCCCGGCAAACGCGCTTGCATCCATCTTATCCGCGAGGGCGGGTGAGGCGCAACCGTCAGTTGTCCGCTCTAGTCGTTTCGGCTGCCGCAGCAATTCGGGCTTGCATTTACTTTGCAGTGCCGTATACTTTGCAGTACAAAGTAACAGGACTAGCTGTCCTGCAGATGCCTGGGTGGAACGAGGTTTTGGCGGTGCCGATGCGCGATCTCGACAAGGCGCTGGCCGACATCGTGGCGATCCGCAGCCAGATCGCGGCGGGCACCGCCTTCCGCGGTTACGGCCCGGCCGCGATGGCTGCGACCGGCGCCGTCGCACTCATCACCGCCATTCTGCAATTCTGGTTGCTGGACGACCCCACCGGCGAGCCGCTCGGCTTCTTCATCGGCTGGTTCATCGCCGCCGCGCTCTCGGGGCTGATCATCGGTATCGAGATGCGCGCGCGGTCGCGACGCCATCATTCCGGTCTCGCCGACGCGATGATTCACCAGGCGGTCGAGCAGTTCCTGCCGGCGGGCGTTGCCGGCGTTCTGCTCGCGGTGGTGATGTGGAAGTTCGCGAGCGAGACGCTGTGGCTGCTGCCGGGCCTGTGGCAGATCCTGGTGTCGCTCGGCATCTTCGCCTCGGTCCGCTCGTTGCCGCGCACCGTCGCGCTCGCCGGCGCCTGGTATTTCGTGTCCGGCTTCGCGGTCGTGGTGCTCGCGAGCCGAACCCACGCGCTGTCGCCATGGACCATGGGGCTGCCCTTCGTGATCGGGCAATCGCTCATGGCGGCCATTCTGCATTTCGCCTCCGGAGACAACGATGTCGAAGACTGACAGCGCGCCCTTCTCCTATGAAGGGCTCGACCGCGTGATCCACGAGAAGGCGAGGCTCGGCTTGTTGACGTCGCTGATGGCGCATCCCAAGGGGCTGGCATTCGGCGATCTCAAGCAGCTCTGCGGCCTCACCGACGGCAATCTCAGCCGGCACCTTGCCGTGCTCCAGGAGGCCGGCCTCGTCGAGGTGACCAAGGGCTACGAGGGCAACCGTCCGCACACCACCTGCCGCCTCACCAAGGCCGGCCGCCGCCGCTTCCTCGACTATCTCGCCGTGCTCGAGCGGCTGGTGCGCGACGCGGCGAAGGCCGCCGGCCGCGAGGCGCCGCCGCTCGGCCGCCTCGGTATCGCCTCGACCTGATCCTCCCCCTTTTTGACCGGAGACTTTGCAATGCAAAGTGACATCACGCCCCGCAACGAGAAGCTTCATGTCGGCATCATCATGGACGGCAACGGCCGCTGGGCGACGCGGCGCGGCCTGTCGCGCCTGCGCGGTCACGAGGCCGGCGTCGAGACCATCCGCCGCATCGTCGAGGCCGCCCCCAAGCAGGGCATCGGCACGCTGACGCTCTACGCCTTCTCCACGGACAATTGGCGGCGGCCGAAGGCCGAGGTCGCGGCGCTGATGACCTTGCTGCGCTTCTACCTCGCGAACGAAGTGCAGAGCCTCGTCAAGAACGGCGTGCGCCTCTCCGTCATCGGCCGCCGCGATCGCCTGCCCGACGGCATCGCCGCCGCGATCGCGCGCGCCGAGGCGGCCACCGCCGATGGCCGCACTCTGCATGTGCGCATCGCCGTCGATTATTCCGCGCGCGACGCCATCCTCAATGCCGCGGCGAAGGCGGCCGCGCTGACCAGCCTCACCCGCGAAGCCTTCTCGCAGCTGGTCACCGGCGAGGCTGGCCTTCGCGACGTCGATCTCATCATCCGCACCTCGGGCGAGAAGCGGCTGTCGGACTTCCTGCTTTGGGAAGGCGCCTATGCCGAGCTGCACTTCACCGAGCGGATGTGGCCCGAATTCGACGCCGGCGATCTCGCCGAGGCGCTCGCCGCCTTCCACAACCGCGAGCGCCGCTTTGGCGGTCTGCAGGCGATCCTGCCAGGCGAAGTGCCTTCGCTGTCCCAGGTGTGACGCGCCTCGCGCCCGCCGCTCCCCGCTGATTGCCGCCCGGCATGGATCGTGCTCTAGTATTCCGGCACTGGGTATCGTCCCGCGACGGAGCTTTCGTACGATGCGTGCAGTCCTCGATTATTGCACCGGCGGAACGGAGCGGCAGCTTGCCGCCGGCACGATCATCGTCGCCGAGGGGGGCACCTCCGGCCATCTCTACGTGCTGATGCAAGGCAGGCTCGAGGTGCTCAAGGGCGAGATGGTGGTCGCCACCGTCACCGAGCCCGGCGCCGTGCTGGGTGAGATGTCCGTGCTGCTGGGCCAGCCGCACACCGCAACCGTGCGGGCCTGCTCCGACGCCATCGTCTACGAGTTCGAGGATGCCGCCTCGTTCCTCGAGAAGGAGCCGGGCGTGGCCCTGCTGATCGCAAAAATGCTGGCGCAGCGGCTCAACGTCGCCAACACTTACCTCGCCGATCTGAAGCGGCAATATGCCGGCCACGGTACGCATCTGGCCATGGTCGGCGAGGTGCTCCAGAGCATGATCAACCTGCCGCCGCTTGAGGTTTCGCCAGGCTCGGATCGGCAATCCGATCCAAGAATGTGAGCCAGTCGGGCGGCGCCTCGATGGCGGCGGCGGGCCGCTGCAGCGGCGCATTCAGGTCGATCCACTGCGCCGCGCCGGCCGCCAGCCAGAACGCCTTGTCGGCATCGAGATCGAGCACGATGTAGGTCGGCGGACGGCCGGGTTGCAAGCCCGTGTTGAAGACCCAGGTCTGGCCCAGCCGATCGAACCACGATCCATTGCTGATGAAGGGTGATTGATGCACATGGCCCGAGATCACCATCGACGGCTGGTATTGCATGATCCACTGCACCAGCTCGACGTCGCCGAAGAAGCGCTTGCCGCCCCAGCTCGTCGGTGAATCCGCCGGCGGCGCATGATGCGCCCAGATCCAGCGCTGCGGCCTGACGGCCGCGGCATCGCGCAACTGCGCGACGAGGCGTTGCTTGACCTGAGGTCCGTCCCACCACGGGCACACCGTGAACAGGGTATCGCCGACGTTAAGGCTGTCGCCGTCGCAGGCGATGCCGAGCTCGCGCACCTCCGAGATCCAGCGCGAAATCTTCTCACCTTCGGCGTTGCGCTCGTCGAGGTCGTGATTGCCGGAGCAGAGGATCACGCGGGTCGTCGCGGCCAGCAGCGCGAGGTACTTCTTCACCACCACGATCTGGGCGCGGAAATCCACCATCGAGCCGATGTCGAGCGCGTCGCCGGCGAAGATCACGAGGTCGAATCGCGGCGCCGCGCTGACCAGCCAGTCGAGCTGAGGCAGCGAATAGTGCAAGTCGGCCACGACCAGGCAGCGCATTGAAAATCCGTCAGGTCAAAGCAATCGGAAGGCTTGCGAATTGACGGATATTGCCACGGCCGGCATCCAAGGCAAGAAGCAAACCGGCCCTGTCGGCCCCGCCGACGCGGCAAAAGGGCCGCGCCCGAGCCGATCGGGGGCCGGCCGTCTTTCAGTTGCCCTTCTCCCTTCCCAGGATGCCACGGCCCGCCAGAGCCTTGGCAAGCTGCTCGGTGTAGATGATCCGGCTCCATCGATGCAGATGCGAGGGATAGTGCGCGTACATGATGTCCAGCATCATATCCGGCGTATCGAGGAAGTGCGATCTGTCGATGCCGAGCATGGCGGCGATCCTTTCACCAGCCTCGGCATGAAAGCTCTGTGGACCGCCTTGGGCATAGAGCGAATTGACCGGCGTGATGACGAGGTACACCTTCGACCGGTCGAACTTCGATAGCGTTTCCGACAAGGAGGCGAGCGCCTTCTCGAATTCCGCGTTCATCACGAACGGCTTGATCTTGGGATCGGGTTTGAAGAAGACGTGACCGGCCAGCGTGGCCTTGTAGGCGTCCAGCGAAGGAATATCGAGCATCCGATTGGGATCGATCGCGCTGCCATGCTCGCGCCAAATGGTTGAAATGAACTGGTCCTTGCCGCCGTAATACACCGCGTAACCACCGGGCAGCGGATTGTAGACCGCTCGCTCCATCAGCAGGCGGATGTACTCCGGGCCTCCGGCCGGAAACGTCAGGCCGGACGGAACTTCGAAGCGGTTGGTCCGGATGAAACTCACCCATTCATTCCACCTCGGATCGCGCTCGTACTGAATCGGGTTGAACACCAGAACCAGCTTCCTGGGTTGGCGCCCGCGGGCGATCATCTTTTCAAGCATCGCGCCATAGCCATCCGGACCGACGAATCCGATGGTGCAGAACGACTCGATCCCGGACCCCGGGAATGCCCGCAACAACGTCGGGACGTGAATCCCCATCAGGCAGGAGCTATCGCCGAGAAAGGCAAGGTCGGCCGCAGGCAGCCGCTCCGAGCGCCTGATTTGCTCCAGGACGATGTAGGTCTCGATGCCGCGCGACCATTGATGCAAGCTCTGCTGATGGATGTAATGTGCGACGCCGAGAATGAGGGCGGTGAGCACGCCCAGCGGAATGAGCCGTCGGGCAACGATGCATACCGCACCTGCCAGCGGCCATTGTCCGATCGATTCGATCGTCTGTTTCAGGGGCATGATCTAGAACTGGAAATAGATGAAGGTGGCATTGACGTGTCCGGAGGCGGCGATCGTCATCGCCGCCAGCGTAGCAAACAGCGGATATCTCAGCCATGCAGGCCACTGCAGGATCGAATAGTCGCCACGCGACCGAAGCTGCCACTCCAGCAGCATCAGCGGCACGGACAGCGACAGGATCGCGAGACCGGCGGCGCCATGCACCGGAGCCCACTCCCAGTTGCCGAGGGCGTAGAGCATGCCCACCAGCAAGTTCCAATTGGACGCGCGGAAGAAGAACCAGCCCACGAACACCACCAGCATGGTGAGAGCCCAGCCGAGGCCGCGGGCGACCGTCGAGCCCGGCGCCTCCTTGCCGGAAAACGCGCGCCAGGCCACGAGGGCCAGGCCGTGAACAAGGCCCCAGAGCACGAAGGTCCATGACGCGCCGTGCCAGAGACCTCCCAGCGCCATCGTAAGCAGCAGGTTTCGGTTGGTGATGAGCTCGCCGCGGCGGTTGCCGCCGAGCGGGATGTAGAGATAGTCGCGCAGCCAGGTGCTGAGGCTGATGTGCCAGCGATGCCAGAACTCGCTGATCGAAACCGACCAGTAGGGGTAGCGGAAATTCCAGATCAGCTCGAAGCCGAACAGCAGCGCGACGCCTTTGGCGATCAGGCTGTATCCGTTGAAGTCGGCATAGATCTGGATGCCGAATGCGAGCGTGGCGAGGATGACCGACCAACCGAAGGGCTGCTCCGGAATGAAGAGCGTGTCCACGATCGGCGCGAGGCTGTCTGCCACCACGACCTTCATGGCATAGCCGTAGATCAGGAGCCAGAGCGCGCGCTCGGCGTGATCGGACGTGAAACGTCGCGGCGCCGAAAATTGATCCAGGAGGTTGCTCGCCCGCTCGATCGGGCCGGCCACGAGCTGCGGGAAGAACGCCTTGAAGGCGAGAAACTTGACGACGTCCCTCTCGGCGGCATGCTTGCCGCGATAGACGTCGACCACGTAGGCGATGCCCTGGAAGGTGATGAAGGAGATGCCGAGCGGCAGCACGATGCGCAATGTCGGCAGGTTCGGATGAAGCCCTACGCGCTCGGCGATCATCGAGAACGAATCGATGAAGAAATTGAAGTATTTGAAAATCGCAAGAACGATCATCGCCGCTGCGATGGCGAGAGAGAGCAGGAGCTTTCGGGTTTGTTCGCGCTTGGAGGCGGCGATGACGATCGCCGCGGCATAGTTGACGATGGAAATGCCGGCCAGCAGGGGCAGAAAGCGCCAGTCCCACCAGCCGTAGAATACGTAGCTAGCGACCAGTATGATGACGTTCTGAACCGCAAGCCGCGAGGTGGCGTGATAGAGCAGAAAGGTCGCGGGAACAAAGCAAAGGAACGCCAGGGAAACGAACGACATCGCAGCAGACAGTCACTTGCTGAGCAGCAAGCGCGCCGCTCGCCATATCAATGGGGACGACGACGGGAAGGAAGACAGGGGCGTCGTGGTGACAAGGATCATTTCCATCACTCCGGCATCAGAATAGCAACCCCGAGATGAAATCAACATAAATTCGCCTGATCCGGCGATGCGATCAGGACGCCTGATATTCGCGGGACTGGACCCGCCGCGTGAATTCTGATGTCGTGGCGCATCCTCGAGAGCGCATGTCCACATGACCTCCTTCAAGACCATTCGCGCCCGCGCCGAGAAGCGCAAGGGCGGGCCCAAGGCGCTGGACAAATTGATGCCGGCCAAGCCGGACCTGAAGCGGCTAGCCAAGCTCGGCGACGATCATATCCTCGCCGAGATGACCAGGCGGGTGTTCTGCGCCGGCTTTGCCTGGAGCGTGATCGATTCCAAATGGGACGGCTTTGAAGCGGCCTTCCTGCATTTCCAGCCCGCCAAGCTCAGCTTCCAGCCCGAAGACTATTGGGAGGGCCTGCTGCGCGATGCGCGCATCGTGCGCAACGGCGCCAAGATCATGTCGGTGCGGGACAATGCCGCGTTCGTGCAGGAGATCGCGAAGGAGCACGGCAGCTTCGGCAAGTTTCTGGCGAAATGGCCGTCGTCCGACGAGATCGGCCTGCTCGATCTCCTCACCAAGCGCGGCAGCCGGCTGGGCGGCAACACCGGCCAGATGCTGCTGCGCTTCGTCGGCTGGGACGGCTTCGTGACGTCCAAGGACGTGGTGGCCTGCCTGCGCGATGCCGGTCTCGACATCGCCGAGGAGGTCAAGTCGAAGGGCGATCTCGCCAAGGTGCAGGCGCAGTTCAATGCCTGGGCCGAGGAGAGCGGCCTGCCGTACACATATCTGTCACGCATCTGCGCGCTGTCGGTCGGCGAGAACAGCAGCGAGTAGCGCGTCGATCGGCCGATCGTGTGCATCCTGTGGCGATCTTGTGCTGCGAACGCGGCCGATGAAACTCGCGATCACGAAATACATTTCGCGGGAACATTTGTCCGCAGCGCCTGTTCGGGACTCTGAGCCAGGCGCACAAGGGCGCAGGGAATGCTCGCTCCCGCCCGGCTCGATGACAACCGGATCCAGCAACGGAGCAGCTCATGAAGCTCACATCGGAACAGGTGAAGCAGACCGTCCACCAACTCGGCGCTCAGGTGCTGCCCGACGAACATCCGGCGATGCCGCAGCTCAACAGCATGTTCGGCGAGCACACCTTCTTCGTCGACGAGATGGGGCTCAAGGTCCTCGAGCCGACGGGATCGCTCGGCAGCGACCGCGAGAGCGGCGAGGTCGTCAGCCTCGCCGATTGGGGCGATTCCGACCTGACGCGCCTGATGGCGCATGAGCCCGAACCGACCGGCGTGATCGTGGTGTTCGAGCATATGAAGCATTGAACGGACCCGAGCGCGATTGCCTCCATCGGTGGCGGATCGAAACATCCGCCACCGTTCGTCGTGCCTGGTGCGCTCCGTCGCCGAAAGCTCGCGCCGCGTTCAGATGCCCAGCGTCAGCTGCGGCTCCGATTCGCCGGCGGCGTGGAGCGAGGACAGCGCAACTCCCAGCAGCCTGACGCGCTTGGGCAGCGGCATCTCGACTTCGAGCAGGCCGCAGGCCAACCGCTCCAGATCGTCGCGCCCGGCAACGGCCGCCGCGACCGATCTGCTGCGCGTGATGATCTCGAAGTCGGCGAACTTGATCTTCAGGGTGACGGTGCGGCCGCGATTGCCGGTCGCCTCGCAATACCGCCAGACCTTGTCGACGAGAGGCCTGAGCTCGGCGACGAGCGCGTCGAAGGCGTCGAGGTCGGTCGAGAACGTGTTCTCCGCCCCGACGGATTTGCGGATCCGGTTGGCGCGCACAGGGCGTTCGTCGACGCCGCGTGATATCCAATAATAATACGCGCCCGACTTGCCGAAATTGGCGTTCATGAACTCCAGCGACTGGTTACGGATGTCGCGCCCGGTGAACAGGCCGAGCGCGTTCATCTTCGCGGCCGTCGCCGGACCGATGCCGTGGAACTTGCCGACCGGGAGCGTCTCGACAAAGGCGGGGCCCATCTCCGGCGAGATCACGAACTGGCCGTTGGGCTTGCGATGATCGGACGCGAGCTTGGCCAGGAACTTGTTGTAGGAGATGCCCGCCGACGCGTTGAGGCCGGTCTCGGCCTTGATCTTCGCGCGGATCCTCAGCGCGATGTCCCGCGCCAGCGGGATGCCTTGCAGGTTCTCCGTCACGTCGAGATAGGCTTCGTCCAGCGACAGCGGCTCGATGACGGGCGTGTGCTCGGCGAAGATGTCGCGGATTTGCCTGGAGATCGCCTTGTAGACCTCGAAGCGCGGCCTGACGAAGATCAGATCGGGACATTGCCGCTTCGCCGTCACCGACGGCATGGCCGAGCGGACGCCGAACCTGCGCGCCTCGTAGCTCGCTGCCGCAACGACACCGCGTTCCGCGGAGCCGCCGACCGCGACCGGCTTGCCGCGCAGCTCCGGATTGTCGCGCTGCTCCACCGACGCATAGAACGCATCCATGTCGATATGGATGATCTTGCGCACGGCAGCGGCTGCGCCAGGCATCGTATCGGATTCGCTCATGGCAGGATGATACAATCGTGCGAATAGAAGCGCGAGGTGAAGGATGGGCGGTTGTCAAAGCGCGATCGCAGGCTTGTGAGTGGCAAGCAGGGGCACGCGACCCAATATGAGTCCGCGGAGGACAGCCGATGCAATACAGCTCCGAGCTCATTCACACGATGCGTCAGGCACTGGAGACCGTGATGGCAAGCGTGCCGGCGCATCAGTCAGTGTTCGGCCTGAAAGCGGCCGTGGCCGAATGCATCCTGAAGGCCGCCGCACACGGCCAGACGTCATATGACGGACTGGTGACGACCGCGTCCGACCAGATCCAGGCGATTGTCGCGATGCTGAATTGAGTGCCGGCACGATCTCGTCTGACCTTGATCCGCCCTGCCAATGTAGTGTCCTCGCCGCCGTTGGCACAGGTCACGCACATGCGAAGTTCATTCGCGTCTTCGCACGTAAAGCGAGATGAATCGATCGATCATGGCGTTGATCTGCTCCGGCACCTCGAGCGACAGGAAATGCCCGGAGCCGACAGCCTTGGCCGTAACCAGTTGCGGGCATAGTGCGCCAAGGCGGTCTAGATCCGCGAGCCGGTGAGCGGCTTCGATATACAGCACCGGGACCCGGCACGCTTGGGCGCACTGACCCGCCCGATGCACATCCCAGGGAAACAGACTCTTAAACGTCGACACCAGCACGTGCTGTGGCGTCGCCAGGAAGGTCTGCTCGACATGGGCATGGCATCTGTCGGTCGGCAGACAGGAGTCCGCCACGATTTTTCGTACCTCGTCCGCAAAGTTCGGCCCCTGCAAGCCCTCCAGGTAGCTGGTGAACACCGCTCCCGCCGAGGCAGGGAAGAGCACTCCGGAATCGAGCAGCACCAGCCCCGCAGGAAAATCCGGGTAACGGGCCGCGATTTCGAGTGCCATGTTGCCGCCCATGCTTTGGCCCACGATGACCGGATTCGTTATCTCTTGCCGGACACACAGCCAGACGAGATCCTCGGCGAAGCCTTCGATCGAGTAGTCCTGGTGCGGCTTGTCGCTCTCGCCGTGTCCTCGCAGTTCGGCATTCAATGCGCGACCGTGCCGACCGAAGTACTCCATCTGTGGCGCAAAGTGGGTGCGATCCCCGCCAAGGCCATGGACGAACAGGAACTGAGGCGATCCCTTCCCAGCGATGTCGAACGACAGTTGGATACCTTCACGCGCGAGCTTCATTGTCATCTCCGTATCCACCGGCATTCCAGGCTTCTCGGGCAATGATGCGGGTAAGGGGGCTGGGGCGACCCGTCGATCGCTGACGTCAAGCCTCAAACGGCTCCTTGCAATCGCGTATGGCCAATCTTCGAGCGCGTCCTAGCGCGTGGTCCGGAAAAGTGTGCAGCGGTTTTCCGAAAAGACTATGTCCAAACAACCATCTAAAGCGCGATGAGACCCATCCCAATCGCATCGCGCTGTTAGGAGACTCGCACGGCCTCGCGCAAAATCCTGAGCTGGCGCACCCGACACGATTCGAACGTGTGACCTTTGCCTTCGGAGGGCAACGCTCTATCCAGCTGAGCTACGGGTGCAGTTGCAGGTTCATTTAGCCGATTGGCGCGGGGCGGGCAACCGCTTCTCGCCGGAGCGCGCTTCAGGCCGACTTGCGCCTGACCGGGGCCGGAACCGGCTTTCCGCCGCGGGCGGCGAACTCGGCAAGCGCCCGATCGGCGCAGACGACGCGGTTGCGGCCGAGGCGTTTGGCGACATAGAGCGCCTCGTCGGCGGCGCCGAGCAGCCGGTCCGGGCCGCCGTCGCTCCCATCAGGAACGTGGCTGGCGACGCCGACGCTGAGGGTGACGTGATCGCCGGCACCCATCGCACCATGGGCGATCGCCAAGGCCATGACGGCATAGCGGATCTGCTCGGCCACCATGCAGGCGGTGTCAGAATCCATGTCGGGCAGGATCAGCGCAAACTCCTCGCCTCCATAGCGGCTGGCGAGATCGAGCGGGCGCACCGCGTGCCGGCTGACGACGCCAGCAACCGCGCGCAGGCACTCGTCGCCGCTCTGGTGGCCGTGCTGGTCGTTGAACAGCTTGAAATGGTCGACGTCGACGAACAGCAGCGCCAGCGGCTTCTGCGTGCGCTGGGCGCGGGCCCATTCGCCGAGCAGCATCTGGTCGAAGGCGCGGCGGTTCGCCAAGCCGGTCAGCCCGTCCTTGGTGGCGAGCTCCTTCAGGGCCATCTCGGCGCGCTTCTGGTCGGTGAGGTCGCGCAGCGTCTCCACCACCGCAATCAGGTTGCCAGCCTCGTCGTGGATCGGGCCGGCGTCGATGGCGAGATAGAGCTGGCTGCCGAGCTTGGGCATCACGCACCAGTTCTCCGCGGAGAAGCCGAGCCCGTTGTGGCCGCGCGCGGCATATTCCGGATAGTACTCCGGCAGTTGCTCGGGCCGGTCGAGCGCGACGAGGTCGGCAAGGCAGGGGCGCTTCGTCTCGTAGAACGCCTGCCAGTGCTTGCTGGTGCCGATCACCTCCGAGGCGGCGACGCCGGTCAGCCGCTCGCACGCCCTGTTCCAGATCACGACGCGGCGCTTAGGGTCGATCACGAAGGTCGGCACCACGAGGTGCTGCATCAGCCGCACCGCGTAGGAATCGGCGACATCGACGGTCCTGCGCGACTTCGGCATCAGGCCACCGCAGCCACGGGCACGGTCCCGGGCGAGCCATCGCCGGCACCGAACAGCTTGCGCACCTCGCTGGCCGGCTTCGGCGCGCTGAACAGATAGCCCTGCATCTGCGTGCAGCCGAGCGCGCGCAGCATGTCGCGCTGCGCCTCGGTCTCGACGCCCTCGGCCACCGTGGTCATGCTGCTGGCGGCCGCGATGTTCACCACCGCCTGCACGATGACCGGCGAACCGGTGGTCTCGGCGATGTCGGCGACGAAGCAGCGGTCGATCTTGATCTTGTCGAACGGGAAGCGCTTCAGGTAGCTCAGCGAGGAATACCCGGTGCCGAAATCGTCGAGCGCGATGCGCACGCCGATCGCGCGGAGCTGGTGCAGGATCGAGAGCGCCGCCTCGTCATCGCGGATCAGCACGGCCTCGGTGATCTCGAGCTCGAGCCGGCGCGGGTCGAGGCCAGAGGCGGCGAGCGCGCTCGCAATGCGCAGCGCCAGCGTGTCGCATTTGAGCTGTACGGGCGAGACGTTGACCGCGACGCGCACATGCGCCGGCCAGGTCGCGGCCTCGTTGCAGGCCATGCGCAGCACCCAGTCGCCGAGCTCGGTGATCAGGCCGGTATCCTCGGCGACCGGAATGAACTCGGCCGGCGACACCATGCCGCGCTCGGGATGGCGCCAGCGCAGCAGCGCCTCGCAGCCGGAGACTTCGTTGGTGCGCAGGTCGACCAGCGGCTGATAGTGGATCTCGAAGCCGCCGTTCACCAGGGCCTGGCGCAAATCCTGCTCCATGCTGAGGCGCGCCTTGGCGCTGGCATCCATCTCCGGCTCGAAGAAGCGGTGGGTGCGGCGGCCCTCGGCCTTGGCGCCGTACATCGCGAGGTCGGCGTTCTTGATGAGTTGATCGAGGTCTGAGCCGTCCTGCGGCGCCAGCGCAATGCCGATGCTGGCATCGGTCGAGAGCTGGTGGCCGAGGCAATGATAGGGCTGGCGGATCGCCTGGTAGATCCTCGTCACGAAGGACAGCACGTCCGCGGGGGATTGAATCCCGGTCTGGATCACCGCGAACTCGTCGCCGCCGAGCCGCGCGATCAGGTCGCCCTGCTTGAGGCAGCCGCGGAGGCGGCCTGCGATCGCCTTCAGCAGCTCGTCGCCGACGTGGTGGCCGAGCGAATCGTTGATGCCCTTGAACTCGTCGACGTCGATATAGAGCAGCGCGAACTGGCAGCCATCGGCGACGTTCGCCAGCTCGCGTTCGATCTGCTCGCGGAACAGGGTCCGGTTCGGCAGGTCGGTCAGCGCATCGTAATGCGCCATATGCGCGATCTTCTCGTCGGCGCGCCGACGCTCGGTGACGTCGTCGATGACATGAATGAGATAGCGCGGCTCGCCGGCGCCGTCGTTGATGCCGATGCGGGTCGAGGTGATGTAGCGCAGGCCCATGCCGGGCATTTGCCAGGCGTGCTCGTCCTTGAACAAGCCCTTGGCTGATTTCAGCGCCCTGCTGTCGTCGTCGGTGATGTGGGCGGCGGCCCCCTCGGGGAAGATGTCGAAGGCGGTCTTGCCGACGACGTCCTGGCGGGACTGGCCGAACAGCTGCTCGGCGACAACGTTGAGCAGCAGATATTGCCGCGTCCGGGCATCCTTCACGGTGATCTGCGACGGGATGTGGTCGATGATCTCGCGCAGGAAGGTGTAGTTGCGGTCGCGCTCCTGCTCCAGGTTGCGGCGCTCGGTGATGTCCTCGATCGTGGCGACCCATCCGCCCTGTGCGAGCGGCGTGTTGATGACCTGGAAGGCGCGGCCATTGGCCAGTTGATGGGTCAGCGTCGAGACCGTGCCTTCGGCGACGACCCTCATGACCTCGGCGCAAAACGCCTCGACGTCGCCGTCGAACGCGCCGCGCTCCTTGCGATGATACATCGCCTCACGGATGTGACAGCCGGGCTTGATGACGTCGTGCGACAGGCCGAACATCTCGGCGTAGCGGCGGTTGCAGGTGACGATGGTGCCGCCGGCGTCGTACAGGATCAGCCCTTGCGACATGTTGTTGAGGGCGGTGTCGAGTCGGAGCCGCTCCGCCTCGATCCGTTGCTGGGCCTCGCGGTTCTGCCGGTTGATCTGGCGGATGATCAGATAGAGGATCAGCGCGATCACGCCCGCCGAGAAGCCCGCCGTTGCCACCATGAAGCCGGTCTGCTGCCGCCAGTCCGCGAGCGCCGCTGCCGTGATGTTGGTGGCGATGATGACCAGCGGGAAATGCGTCAGCGACGCGGCCGAGCCGAGCCGCTCCTCGCCGGTGACGGGGCTCCTGCCGCGGAGCGTCTGCTGACCGCCTTCGGCCAGCACTTTCTGCATCAGCGGCGCGTCCTTGAAGTTCCGCCCGATCAGTTCCTCGGCGTGCGGATAGCGCGCCAGCAACTTGCCCTCGCGGTCGAGCAACGAAATGGCCGTGCCGTCGGCGAGCGCGACCGATGCGAAGTATTGCTGATAGCTGTCCGGATCGATCCGCCGCACCATGGCGCCGAGGAAGGTGCCGTCCGCGCCGCGCAGCCGGCGTGCGACGACCGTGGTCCATTTGCCGATCAGGAAGCTGCGGACCGATTCCAGGATCACCGGCTCGGCCGCCGGGTTGAATTTGAACGACTGGAAATAGGCGCGCGAGGAGACGTTGATCTTGGGCAGCGGCTGGGCCCGCGACCAGTTGATCAGCTCGCCCTCGGCATCGTAGATCGCGATGTCGCCGAGATACGACACGGAGCTGATCTTGCTGCGCAGCATCTGGTTGGCCGCTGGCCCCGACATGCGCTCGCGGAACATCGCAGGCGAGGTGATCTCCGGCAGGTTCATCTGCCCGATCAGGTCGGCGGCGACGACGTCGGAATCCTCGAATTGCTGATCGAAATGCCGCGCGATCAGCTTCACCGTGTTTTCAAGCTCGCGTTCGCGGTTGGCGAGGGTCCGCTCGCGAAACTCGCCGACGGCTACCGCCGTGGCGATGAAGATTCCCGCGACCAGAAACACGCCGCACAGGGTCAGCCACAGGACGGGACCACGGCGCGCCAAGGCCTCCCAGCCGTTTCTCGCGGCTTGAGACATTCCGGCTGCTACCCTGGCAAAGACCTGGCGCATTCCCCCTCACTGGAGGACCAGGAATACACCGCACAAATGGCGCAAACCTTAGGAAAGCCAGTTACCTAAGCATTAATGCAGCTGGGCTGATCGCACATCCATATGCAGCACCGCGGGTATCACGCGCGAGGATTGTGTCGTGCGCGCCGCAATCACAGCGCTGCATCATGAATCATCGGTTAATGCGAGGGGCCGGCGGTCTTCTTGCCGCCGCCATGGCGCAGCCGTCCGACCACGCCGGTCGGGAAGAAATAGACGCTGGCTATGAACAGCAGCCCGAGCCAGAGCAGCCAGCGGTCGGGATGCAACAGCCCCGGCAGCAGCGGCAGGCCGGCTTCGTCCGCCGCCTTGGAGGCGACGCCCATCAGCGACTGCAGATAGTTCTGCGCGAGGATGAAGATCGTGGCGCCGATGATCGCGCCGTAGATCGTGCCCATGCCGCCGATCACCACCATCAGCAGGATGTCCAGCATGATGGAGAAGCTGAGCGAGGTGTCGGGACCTGCATAGCGCAGCCACAGCGCGTTCAGGATGCCGGCGCTGGCGGCGACGAGGGCCGCAAGGCAGTTGGCGTAGGTCAGGTGGAACACGGTGCGGAAGCCGAGCGCCTCGGCGCGAAAGCGGTTCTCGCGGATCGCCTGCAGCACGCGCCCGAACGGCGAGTTCACCACGCGGAGCAGAGCGAGGATCATCAGGCCTGAGATCGCGAACACCAGGTAGAAGGTCAGGATGCGGCCGTTGATCTCGAAGCCGAACAGGTTCTTGGGGATCAGCACCGTGCCGGGGCGGAGCAGCTCCGGCAGCTGGAAGCTGCGCCCGTCCTCACCGCCGGTCAGCCAGGACAGCTGCGAGGCCAACACCTGGAAGGCGGAGGCGACCGCGAGCGTGATCATGGCAAAGAAGATCGCGGCGACGCGCAGCGAGAACAGCCCGATCGCGAGCGCCAGCAACGCGGCGAGCGGCAGGCCGGTGACGATGCCGGTGCCGACCGCGGCCCAATTCGGACCCATCCCGTACAGCGCGATCGCGATGGCGTAGCTGCCGATGCCGTAGAACATGGTGTGGGCGAACGACACCGACCCGGTATAGCCGAGCAAGAGATCGTAGGAAGCGACGAGGGCTGCGAAGACGCAGATCTTGGCCGCGACGTTCAGCGCCTTGGCGCCCGGAAACAGGAACGGCGTCGCCGCCAGCGCCAGGATGATGACGACGAGAACGAGGGTCAGGACGCGGCTGCGCGGCGGATCGCCCGAGAGGATCATCATCGGCTGGTCACCGCATAGAGGCCGCGCGGCCGCCACATCAGAATGGCGACCATCAGCAGGATGTTGGAGACGAGGGCGAGCTTCGGCACCAGGAAGCCGCCGTAATTGGCGACCATGGCGACGAGGATGGCGCCGATGAAGCAGCCGCCGATCGATCCCAGCCCGCCGATGATGACGACGATGAAAATGAGCACGGTGAGGTCGTCGCTCATCGAGGCGTGGACCTGCTCGCGATAGAGCGCCCACATCACGCCGCCGAGGCCGGCCAGCGCCGATCCCGTCATGAACACGCCGAGGAACAGGCGGCGGATGCGATAGCCGAGCGCCTCGACCATCTCGCGGTTCTCGACGCCGGCGCGGATCAAGAGGCCGAGCTTGGTGCGGTTGAGCACGAGCTGGATCGCGATGAAGACAGAAAGCCCGATCAGCATCGCCAGCACGCGGTACTTGGCGATCGCGACGTCGCCGAGGATGAAGGAGCCGCGCAGCGAGGCCGGCAGCGGCATCGGGATGATCTGCGGTCCCCACAGCGCATAGAGCGTCTGTTCCGCAACAATGAGGCCGCCGGTCGTCATCAGGATCTGCTTCAGGTGCTGGCCGTAGACGGGCAGGATCAGCACGCGCTCGACGACGAGGCCGAGCGCGCCCGACACCGCCATCGACAGCAGCGCGGCCGGGGCCAGCACCGCGAGGTTCGTCCAGAGCGAGTCGGCCTGGATGGAGGCCGCGAACGGCGCCAGAACGAGCATGGCAACATAGGCGCCGACGGCGATGAAGGCGCCATGGCCGAAATTGAGCACGTCCATCAGGCCGAACACCAGCGTGAGCCCTGAGGCCATGATGAAGATCATCATGCCCATGGCAAGGCTCGCGGCGGTCAGGGTCAGCCAGGACGAGGTCGATCCGATCAGCGGGATCATCAGCAGCGCCAGCGCCACCGGCAGCAGGATCGGCGCGAGGTCGCGCTTCGGCTTCGGCAGCGGATCGGTTGCGGCAAGGTCTGTCACTGATGCGCCTCCAGGCTCAGGCCGAGCAGCCGCTCCTGCAGCGGCACGTCGGCGGCGAGCGCCGCCATCTCGCCGCGATGAACGATGGTGCCGTTGTCCATGACCAGCACGTTGTCGCCGAGCTCGCGGGCGGCAAAGAAATTCTGTTCGACCAGGAGGATCGTCGCGCCCTTGCGCTTGATCTCCTTCAGGCACTCGATCAGCGCCATCACGATGGCGGGCGCGAGGCCCTTGGTCGGCTCGTCGATCAGGAGCAGCTTGCGCGGCTCGATGATGGCGCGGGCGATCGACAGCATCTGCTTCTGCCCGCCCGACAGGCTCCCCGCGCGCGACAGCCAGAAGCGGCGCAGCGCCGGGAAGAAGCCGAAGATCCAATCCAGCTGCGTGTCGTCGATCGGCGCGTCGCGCGCCGCCAGCACCAGGTTCTCCTTCACCGTGAGATCGGAGAACACCGCCATGCTCTCCGGCACGTAGCCGACGCCGAGCCGCGCGATGTCGGGCGTCGCAAGGCTCTCGATGCGCCGGCCGGCGAGGGTGATCTCGCCTTTTGAAGCCTGCCACAGGCCCATGATGGTGCGCAGCGTCGTGGTCTTGCCGGCGCCGTTGCGGCCGAGCAGCATCGTGACCTGTCCTTGCGGCACCGTGAGATCGATGCCCTGGAGGATGTGATAGCGCCCGATATGGGTGTGCACGCCGGACAGCTTGAGGAGATCGCTCATGATGCGCTCCCTGCCGCGCTCTCTATAGCGTTCTTGGGCGCGACGCCGAGATAGGCTTCCTGCACGATCGGCGAGGCGATCACTTCGGCAGGCACGCCGTCGGCCACCAGCTGTCCGTTATGCAGCACGATGATGCGGTCCGCGAGCGAGCGCACCACGTCCATCTTGTGCTCGACCAGCAAAATAATCTTGCTCCTGTCCTGCTTGAGCTGCGCGATCAGGTTGAGGACGACAGGCACCTCGTCGATGCTCATGCCGGCGGTCGGCTCGTCGAACATGAACACCTTTGGCTCCAGCGCGATCATCAGGGCCACTTCCAGCTTGCGCTGGTCGCCATGCGACAGCGCGGTCGCAGTGACGCCGCGGCGATTGCCAAGCGCGACCTGGTCGAGAATGGCGTCGGCGCGCGCGATCAGGTCGCGCCGCACCATCCAGGGCCGCAGCATCTCGTAATGGGTGCCGCTAGCGGCCTGCACCGCGAGGCGAACATTCTCTTCCACCGTCAGGTTGGGAAACAGGTTGGTGAGCTGGAACGCGCGTCCGAGACCCGCACGGGTCCGCATCGGCGCGGAATGCTGGGTGATGTCGGTGCCGTCGAACAGGATGCTGCCGCCAGATGCCCGCAGCTGGCCCGAGATCAGATTGAAATAGGTGGTCTTGCCGGCGCCGTTCGGCCCGACGATGGCGGTAAGCTCGCCCGGGCGAAACGTGCAGGAGACATTGTTGACCGCGACATGGCCGCCGAAGCGGATGGTGAGATCGCGGGTTTCGAGGGTGAGGGGCATGGGTTCAAGCGTGTCGGCTGGTTGTGACACCTCTCCCCGAAGGGGAGAGGTCGATTTGCGCAGCAAATCGGGTGAGGGGCACAGGTCCCACGAGAGGGTGGTACCCCTCACCCGGCGCTTCGCGCCGACCTCTCCCTACGGGAGAGGTGAAGAAATCACCGCTTGTTCTTGATCGGAACGTCCATGTCCTCGATCTTCAGCTCGCGCACCGGCTCGAGCACGGCCCAGGCGACGTTCGGATCGACCTTGACCTTGAAGTGATACATGCTCTGCAGCGCCTGATGGTCCTCTTTCCGGAACACCATCTTCCCCTTGGGCGTATCAAACTCCAGGCCTTCCATCGCGGTGATCAGCTTCTCGGAGTCGGTCGACTTCGCCTTGGTGACGGCGGCGACGACGGACATCGCAGCCGCAAAACCGCCCGCGGTGAAGAAGTCCGGCGGCGCGTTGAAGCGCTTCTGGTGCTCGGCGACCAGCCAGTCGTTCACCGGGTTCTTGGGGATCTCATAGAAGTAATAGGTCGCGCCTTCCATGCCGGGCAGGCCCTTGTAGGCTGCGAGCGCCGGCAGGATGTTGCCGCCGGTGGAGAGCTCGATGCCATAGCGCTTCGGATCCATGTCCTGGAGCTTGGCCAGCGGATTGCCGGCGCCGGCCCAGATCACCCAGATCACCTTGCGACCGGGCTTGTCCTTCAGCGCGTCGAACAGGCGTTGGCCGACCGCGGTGAAGTCGGTGGTCGAGGTCGGGGCATATTCTTCCGCCGCGAGCGTCGCACCGGTCTTGGCGAGCGCCTCCTTGAAGGCGGCGACGCCGTCGCGGCCGAAGGCGTAGTCCTGCGCCAGCGTCGCCACGGTGACGCCCTGCTTGCCGATCGCGACCGCGTTGGAGATCGCGTCCTGCGAGGAGTTGCGCGCGGTGCGGAAGATGTAGCGATTCCACTTCTCGCCGGTAATCTGGTCCGCGACCGCGGGTTCGACGATCAGGATCTTCTTGTTCTCCTCGGCGACGGGAAGAATGGCGAGCGCCGCGGCCGACGACGTCGTGCCGATCGCGATGTCGGCCTTGTCGTCCTGATAGGCTTCCGCGAGAGCGGCCTTGGCGAGGTCCGGCTTGCCCTGGTCGTCCTTGGTGATGATGACGATCTTGCGGCCGTCGAGCGTCATGCTGCCTTTGGTGGCGTATTCGAAGCCCATCTTCAGGCCGGTCTCGGTCTGCTTGGCGTAGGCTTCGAGCGGACCGGTCTTGCCGTAGATCAGCGCGATCTTGAGATCGTCGGCCAGCGCGGAGGTGCCCACGCCGAGCGCGAGAATGGTTGTTGCTATGATGAGTGATCGACGCACGATGGTCCCTCCTGATTCAAAGTTTCTCGGCAACAGCGATTTGCACAACGTTACAGACATTGCAATTGAACCTTCCGCCTGAGCATCTCGGCCTTTCGAACATGCATCATTTTTGAGCTGGCCGCGCATCGCCGGCGCCCTCGGCTTGACGCCGATCAGACTGCGCTTCCTCCGCGCTCTCGAAGATGTGCGGCGCGACGCTGCGCTTCTCCAGGGCTTCGCCGAGCTTGATGCGCAGGAAGCCCGACGTGGTGTAGCGCGACACACCGGAATAGAAGCGGTCGACGAGGCTGCGGACCATGGCCGAATAATCGTCCATCAGCTCCGGCAGGATGGAAAAATTGTCATAATTGACGATGGCGTAGACCCGGCGTCCGAGCGGCGCCAGGCGGGCCTCGACAATGGCAGCGATGGTGTCGATCTCGGTCTTGCTGCGCAGCGGATAGCGTTCCAGGTTGACGAAGAACAGGTTTTGCTGCTCGTCCAGCGTGAAGCGCTGGTCAAGCGGGATCGTGAGCAGGCGCTCGCGCAGCTCCATCAGCCCGTCGCCGAAAATGCGCGAGTCCATCAGCGCCGGATCGCGCGGGATCAGCGGCTTGAAATCCATCAGGCGCAGGATGTCGCGCTCGATGTCGATGCCGGGCGCGATCTCGATGAGCTCGAGCCCGCCCGGCCGGAGCTCGAACACGCAACGCTCGGTGACGTACAGCGTGCGCTGCTTGCGCGCGGCGGCAAACGGGCCGCTGAAGGTGACGTGCTCGACGCTCTCCACGAACTTGCGCGACTTGGCCTCGTCGAGGATGGCGAGCTTGCCGTCCTTCACCGCAATGCGCTGCTTGCCCGCGCCGAAGGTGCCGACGAAGATCACTTCCTTGGCGTTCTGGCTGATGTTGATGAAGCCGCCGGCCCCGGCAAGCTTCGGTCCGAATTTGCTGACATTGAGGTTGCCCACGCGATCGACCTGGGCGAGGCCGAGGAAGGCGGCATCGAGGCCGCCGCCGTCGTAGAAATCGAACTGATAGGGCTGGTCGATCACCGCCTGCGTGTTGATCGCCGCGCCGAAATCGATGCCGCTCGCGGGGATGCCGCCGATCACGCCGGGTTCCGCCGTCAGCGTGATGAGATCGATGATGCGCTCTTCGTTGGCGACCGAGGCGATCCCCTCCGGCATGCCGATGCCGAGATTGACGACGCTGTTGGCCTTCAGCTCCAGCGCGGCGCGCCGGGCGATGATCTTGCGCTCGCTGATCGGCATCACCGGCAGCGAGGCGGCGCGGACGCGGATCTCGCTCGAGAACGCCGGATTGTATTGCGTGCCGAACGTCTGCCAGTGATTCTCCGGCTTCGCTACCACGACGCAGTCGACGAGGATGCCGGGAATCTTGACCTGGCGCGGATTGAGGCTGCCGGCCTCGGCGACGCGCTCGACCTGGGCGATGACGATGCCGCCGGAATTGTGCGCCGCCATGGCGATGGTGAGCGCTTCCAGCGTCAGCGCCTCCTTCTCCATGGTGAGATTGCCGTCGGGATCGCCGGTGGTGGCGCGGATGATCCCGACGTCGATGGGAAAGGTCTTGTAGAGCAGGCACTGCTCGCCGCGCAGCGTGATCAGCTCCACCAGGTCCTCGGTGGTGCGCGCATTCAGCTTGCCGCCGCCGTGCCGGGGATCGACGAAGGTGCCCATGCCGACGCGGGTGATGTGGCCGGGGCGGTGCGCGGCGATGTCGCGGAACAGATGCGTGATGACGCCTTGCGGCAGGTTGTAGGCCTCGATCTGGTTCGCGATCGCGAGCTGCTGCAATTTCGGCGCAAGACCCCAATGCCCGCCGATCACGCGCCGCACCAGGCCTTCATGCGCGAAATGATTGAGGCCGCGCTGCTTGCCGTCGCCCTGCCCGGCGGCATAGACCAGCGTCAGGTTGCGCGGCTTGCCTTGCGTATAGGGCGCATCGCCCTCGTGGGACAGATAGAGCTCCTCCAGCGCGACCGCGATCTCCTCGGCAAAGCCGATGCCGACGAAGCCGCCGGTCGCCACCGTGTCGCCGTCGCGGATCAGCATGACGGCTTCATTCGCCGAGACGACCTTGCCCTTCTCGGAGTTGCGCAGATAAGGCAGAGCTGGATGATGGCTCACGGCGTTCCTCCCGCTCCCTGGACCGTAGGCCTTGTTTTGCTTGATCTTATCGCGAAGAGCTGCCCCGGAACAGGTTGCTCCTCGCGAAGGAAAGACGGCAAAGCGGATAGCAAGGTCCGCGCCAGATCCCGCAGTGCCGCGCAAAACGGCTGAAATCTGCGGCAATTGCCTGCAATTCACCCCCGAAGAGCGGCCGGATGCGGTGTCCGGAATCCGAGACTCCGGACACTCCCATGTCTCGAAACTCAGACGGGCGCCGATCCCGAGGCGAGGCCGAATTTGGCGAGCTTCTTGTAGAAGGTCGCACGCGAGATCCGCAGCATCCTGGCGGCCTCGGTGATCTGGCCGTTGCTGGCGGCGAGCGCTTGTTCGAGTGTCTGCTTCTCGAACTCGGCCTCGGCTTCGGCATAGGGCACCACCGATCCGGCCGGGCGCTCGGGCGGTGCAAGCCTGACCTCGGTCTCGATCGGGAGAATGCGGGCGACATCCTCGCCGGTCAGCCGCCCGGAATCGCTGAGGATCAGTGCGCGCTCGAGGATATTGCGGAGCTCGCGGACATTGCCCGGCCAGTCGTAACGAGCGAGCGCAGCGAGCGCGCTCGGCGTGATCTTCGCCTTGACGTAGTCGCCCGATGCGCTGATGTCGTCGAGCAGCCGGGCGCAGATGTCAGGGAGATCGTCCAGGCAGTGGCGCAGCGGCGGCAGGTCGACCGAAAGCACGTTGAGACGGTAGTAGAGGTCGGCGCGAAATGCGCCGTCGCTGACGCGCTTGCGCAGGTCCACATTGGTCGCGGCGATGACGCGGACGTCGACCCTGGTGATCTTGTCCGAGCCGAGCGGCTCGATCTCGCGCTCCTGGAGCACCCGCAACAGCTTTGCTTGGAGCTGCAGCGGCATCTCGCCGATCTCGTCGAGGAACAGCGTGCCGCCGTCGGCAATGCGGAATTTGCCCTCGCGTCCCCGTCGGTCGGCGCCGGTATAGGCGCCCGGCGCAGTGCCGAAGAACTCCGATTCGATCAGCGTCTCGGGGATGGCGGCGACGTTGACGCTGACGAACGGCTTCTCGGCGCGCGAGGAGGCGTTGTGGATCGCCTGCGCCAGCATCTCCTTTCCCGTCCCGGTCTCGCCGGTGAGCAGCACCGTGACGCTCTGCCGCGCGGCGCGGCTGGCGAGCTCCTTGGCGCGCGCGATGGCCGGCGTCGTGCCGACGAAATCGGCGAAGGTGAAACGCGCCGCGCGGGCGTTGGACAATTGCCGCCGCGCCAGCCGCAGATCGCTCTCGAGCTGGGCGACGCGGGCGAGCAGGGGCTTCAGGCTTTCGAGATGATCGTAGAGCACGAAGCCGATCGCGCCGATCACCGTCCCGTTCTCGTCCTCGATCGGCATGCGGGTGACGACGAGCTGCTCGCCGCCGAGCTCCATGATGTCGAGCAGGATCGGCTCGCCGGTCTCTGCCACCCTCCGCATCAGGCTGTTGGGGATGACCTCCTCGATCGACCGGCCGATCGCCTCGCTGGGATGGTTGAGGCCGAGGGCTGCAAGATATTTCTCGTTGACGTAGACGACGCGCCCGCCGCGATCGATCGCAATCGCGCCCTCGCAGAGCTTCTCCAGCCGCTCGAACAGCGTCTCCATCGCGCGCGCACGGAGATAGGCGGGATCGCTGATCGAGGAGGAAGCGGCAGGCATGAGATACCTCGGGGAGGTCCGCCTGTGTATTACCAAAAGTGTAGCGATTTCAAAGGGGGAATTGGTGGCTGAAGCCAGCTCCAGCAATTGCTGTCGTCCCGGGGCGCGAAGCGAGCCCGGGACCCATACCCCCAGGGAGCAATTTGGCGAAGACTCTGAGTGGGAGCGTCGCGCAGCAACTGCGCTCTGTGGTTATGGGTCCCGGGCTCGCGCTTTGCGCGCCCCGGGACGACAGCGGGATGTGTTGCGCTGCCCCTACCGCCGATACCCGCTCGCCCGTGAATAGCCCTGGCGGTTCTGTTGCGCGGGGCGGCTTGCCACGCTGACCCGCGCCTCGCTCGACGAGGGCGTTGCGAGCTTCAGCTCCTCCAGGAAGATCGGCCGCGAGAAGTAATAGCCCTGCGCGTAGCGGATCTTGGTGGCGGCCTGCAGATAGGCCAGCTCCTCGTAGGATTCGAGGCCTTCGGCGATCACCGTCATGCCGAGCGCCTCGCTCAAGGATTCGATCGCGCGCAGGATGCCCTGGCTGCGCGGACGCTTATGGATGTCGGTGATGAAGGAGCGGTCGATCTTGATCTCGTCGGCGGTGATGTCGGCGAGCGCCGAGAGCGAGGAATAGCCGGTGCCGAAATCGTCGATCGAGATGCCGACGCCGAGCTTGCGGAACATCGGCAGGATCTCAGCCTGGAAGTGATTCTTGGCGACGAAGGCGTCTTCCGTCACCTCGATCATGAACCGCTGCGGAAAGCCGGTGTCGTCCAGCGCCTGCGCAAAGCTGCGCATGAACTCGGGATTGCCGGCCTGCTTGGCGGCGACGTTGATGCTGATGGTCGCTTCCGGGCCGAACGTGTCGTTGATCAGGTCGATCGACTTGACGATCTCGGCGAGCACGAGATGGGTCAGCTCGTCGATCAGGCCGAGTTCGCCGGCAAGATTGATGAACGAGCCGGGTGCCTGGATCACGCCTTCGTCGTCACGTAGGCGCACCAAGGCCTCGATGCCCTTCACCGCCTGCGTGCGGATGTCGACCTTGGACTGGAAGGCGCAGCAGAAGCGCTTTTCCAGGATCGCGAGCCGCAGCGACTGCTCGACCTTCATCCGCGCCTGCGCCTCGCGCTCCATGCTGGCATCGAAGAAAGCGGCCAGTCCCTTGCCGTTGTTCTTGATGCGGTACATCGCGATGTCCGCGTTCTGCCGCAGCGTCTCGAAGCTGCCGCCATGGTCGGGATAGAGGCTGATGCCGACCGAGGTCGAGGCGAACACTTCCGAATGGTCGATGAAGAACGGCGCGGTCAGCCGCTCCAGCGTCGATTGCATGAATTCGGCGACTTCCTCCTGTCCCTGGATCGGTGACAGCAGCAGCAGGAATTCGTCGCCGGAGATGCGCGAGAGCATGTCGGAATCGCGCAAGTCCCGTCCGAGCCGCTTCGACAACTCGACCAGCAGCGCGTCGCCCACGGCGTGGCCGTAATAATCGTTGATGTGCTTGAAATTGTCGACGTCGAGAAAGGCCAGCGCAAAGCGTTCGTCGCCGCGGTCGCGCGCGAGCAGGGCATTGGCGCGGTGCTCGATCACGCGCCGCGAGGGCAGCCCGGTCAGCTCGTCGAAATAGGCCGAGCGGAACAGCTGGTCCTCGAAGTTCTTCTGCTCGGTGATGTCGGAGGATGCCGAGATCAGGAGCTCGCGTCCGTCGAGACGAACCGGACGATGGGTCGTGAGCAGCACCTTTCGCGCGGCGCCGGCGTGAAGCGCTTCCTCGGTCACGACCGGCTGGCCGGCGCTCAGTGCCTGCCGGCAGGCTTCGCGGCGCGGCGTCAGATCGGGTGAAGGACGGCTGCCATCCAGGCCGAGCTGCGCGGCGGCGGCATCGTTGACCAGCAGCAGTTCGCCATTCGCGTCCTGCACGGTGAGGCCGGCCGGCAGCATTCTAACGATTTCCTTGAGAAAACCGAGCTCGGCTTCAGTCGCGCCGGAATATCGATTGTCGTTCATAGAAGTCATGAATCTTGTTGTTTGAGCGCGCCTTTAGCAATGGGCGCGATCTTCCGCGGTTCCCTCTTAAGTTTGGTTAAGGGGTCGGGAGAAATACGGGGGTGTTTTGGAGAAAACTTGCGAGGATCCGACGCGCGCCGACGATCGTCATTAACAGAGCGTCAACGCGCTCAGCAAAACAGCGCGAGGTATGCGCGTGGGAGCGATTTCGCCTGCGGCCATCCTTCGAGACGCCCGCCGTCGGCGGGCCCTCAGGATGAGGAGCGGAGCGCGCTGCGCCAGTTTCAGCGAACACCGAGGCCGCTTAGCCTCATCCTGAGGAGACCGCGAAGCGGTCGTCTCGAAGGACGAGGCGCTTGCTCAGGTCGCGCAAATGCCGCACGCGATTGCGCCACCGCGCAAGCGGGGGGAAGGATTACACCTTTCATGTCGCGATGTTCTATTCGCTTCGTGGAATTCGACACTGCATGATGCAATGCAGACCGGTTTTCAGATACGAGATCTCGGTCCTGCCGTCGAAAGCCGAGAGTGCCGATTTCAAGAGCTTGGTGCCGAAGCCGGGCTCCGACACCTTGTCCACGCTCGGTCCTTCGGTTTCGTCCCAGGTGACGGTCAGGCGGTCGTCGATGATGGTCCATGACACCTGCAACAGACCGCGCGGGGCGGAGAATGCGCCGTACTTGCCCGCATTGGTGGCTAGCTCGTGAAACATCAATGACAGCGTGACGGCGAGCTTCGGCGGCAGGAACAGCCGCTCGCCGTTGAGCGTGAAGCGGACATGGCCGTAAGGCCCGAGCTCGGAGATCAGGAGGTCGCGGATGTCGCAGCCGGCCTTGTCGATCCGCGAGATCAAATCGTCGGTTGCGGCCAGCGAGCGCAGCCGCGGATCGACCCGGGCCCAGACCTGCGGCTGGTCGTGCAGCACCTGGTGCAGCACCGCATGCACCGTGGACAGCTTGTTCTTCAGCCGGTGCTGGAGCTCCTCCACCAGCAGCTTGCGATAATCTTCTTCCTCGATCAGGCGTTTGGAAATTCGGCGCTGCTCGGCCAGCATGGTGCGATAATGCTCGACACCCCAGATGGTCATCGCGCACACGGCCCAGTAAAGTGCCAGCAGGGCAAACCGCGCGCGATCGGCAAAAGCATCGCCGAAATTGAGGACGACGCCGAGCACGCCGCCGACGAGCGCCGTCACGATGCCGATCCGGAAGCCGCCCAGGGCCGCAGCAAAGAACACGGCCGGGAAGTAGGGCGTGAAATAGATGTCGGGACGAACCTGAGCGAGGCCCCAGCGGACCAGGGTTGCACCCAACAGGCAGACCACCGCAAAGCCGATGCTCAGACCGAGCGAAGGCGGCGCCGTACCCTGCCAGCCCTTGCGGAACTCGTCGATCAGCTTCTTCATGCGCTGCCCGGTTGCGATGGGCGTACGACGATCGAGCGGCCCGCGAGGATGTTACGCATGCCGCTCGTCCAAGCATAGCTTGCCTTGTCGGAAGCGGGCAGGGATAGTGACCGCTGCGGCGACGGCGGCCGGCATTCGCCTTTTGGCATCAAATCGCTCGAAAACAGGAACATTCCATGGGCAGGCTGGACGGCAAGGTTGCGGTGATTACGGGAGCGACGAGCGGCATCGGATTGCGCACTGCGGAAGTCTTCGTTGCCGAAGGTGCCAAAATTGTGATCGCGGGTCGGCGCGTGCCGGAAGGCGAGGCGTTGGCGAAGCAACTCGGGGAGAGTTGCATCTTCCGTCAGACCGACGTCACCGTCGAAGCGCAGATGCAGGCGCTGATCGCGCTTGCGGTGGACAAGTTCGGCAGGATCGATTGCCTGTTCAACAATGCCGGCGGGCCGGCACAGACCGGCGGCATCGAGGGCCTCGAGGTCGAGCGGTTCGATGCGGCCATGGCGACGCTGGTGCGCAGCGTCATGCTCGGCATGAAGCACGCCGCGCCCTACATGAAGAAGCAGGGCGCGGGCAGCATCATCAACAATGGCAGCATTGCTGGCCGCCTCGCCGGCTTCTCGTCGTCGATGGTCTATAGTGCGGCCAAGGCGGCGGTGATCCACCTCACCAAATGCGTGGCGATGGAGCTCGGCGAATCCAACGTCCGCGTCAACGCGATCTCGCCCGGTGCGATCGCGACCGGCATCTTCGGCAAGGCGCTGGGGCTCTCGACCGATGCCGCCGAGAAGACGCCGGCAGTGATGCGCGAGGTCTACAAGACCGCGCAGCCGATCCCGCGGGCCGGCCTCCCCGACGACATCGCGCAGGCCGCAGTGTTCCTGGCGAGCGACGAATCCAGCTTCATCAACGGCCACGACCTCGTCGTCGACGGCGCCATGACCGGCGGCCGCAATTGGAGCCTGCAGCAGCAGGGCTATGTGGCCCTGCGCAAGGCGTTCGATCAGGGGGCGTAGAAGCCCCCGCCGACGGTGCCGTAGGGTGGGCAAAGGCGCGCTCTTCGCGCGCCGTGCCCACCATCGATGTTTGAACCCGGCGAGGCATGGTGGGCACGCTTCGCTTTGCCCACCCTACGAGACTAGGCTTCCGTCATTGCGAGGAGCCCTTGCGACGAAGCAATCCAGACTGTTTCCGGGGAGACAGTCTGGATTGCTTCGCTTCGCTCGCAATGACGGTGGTGACGCTAAACCGCCCTCACTCGCACCCGCAGCCCGTCCCGCGGCTTCGGGATCGGCCACATCTGCCAGTCCGGCTTGTAGCCTGGTGCGAGCGACACCTCGATGTTCTCCAGGAAATGCCGCGCGAAACACTTCGCCTGCATGTAGGCGAAGTGCAGGCCTAGGCACATATGCGCGCCGCCGCCGAAGGGCACGAAGGCGAAACGGTGGCGGCCGCGCTGCGCGTCCTCGGTGAAGCGCAGGGGATCGAAACGGTCCGGCTCCGGCCAGATCTCCTTCATGTGGTGCGTATAAAGCGGGTTGATGCCGACCGCTGTGCCGGCGGGGATCGCAAAACCCTTGAAGCTGAAATCGCGCATCGCGCGGCGCGGCATCGACGGCACCGGCGGCTTGATCCGCAGCGCTTCCTTGAACGCCATCTCGGTCAGCGGCATCTTTTCCAGATCGTCGAAGCTGGTCGGCGCGCCGGAGACGAGACCGAGCGCGAGCACCTCCGCGCGCAGCCGGTCCTGCCAGTCCCGATTGGCGGCGAGCTCGCCGATGAAGGAGGTCAGCGACGAGGTCAGCGTGTCGTGCGCGGCCATCATCAGGAAGCTCATATGGTCGATGATGTCCTGGTCCGACAGCAGCGCGCCGTCCTCATGGGTGGCGCGGCAGAGCTGCGAGAACAAATCGTCGCCGCCGTGATTGCCGCGTCGCAGCGGAATCTGCTCGCGGAAATAGGCGATGATGCGCTTGCGTCCCTTCACCCCTCGCGCCATCTGGGTGCCGGGCAGGGGACGGCGGATCGGGGTGACGGCGGCCGCCACCATGTCGATGAAGGCGCGGTTGATCTCGTCGACCTCGGGCCCGATATCGGCGCCGAGGAACGAGGCCGCGGCGAGATCGAGTGTGAGCTGCTTCATCGCCGGATAAAGCTGCATCTCGCCCGGCTTGGCCTTCCATTGCGCGACGCGCGCGGAAATGCCGCGGTCGAGATCTCCGAGATAGGACTTCATCGGCCCGGATTTGAAGGCGACCGAGAGCGCCTTGCGATGCAGGCGATGCTCCTCGAAATCCAGCAGCATCAATCCGCGCGGAAACAACAGCCCCAGCACCTTGTCCCAGCCATGAGTCGAGGAGAACAGCTTCTGCTGGTCGAACAGCACGAGCTCGTTGGCCTCGGGCCCGAGCAGCACGACATTGGTCTCGCCGAAAAAATGCGTGCGGTAGACCAGGCCGTACTTGGCGCCGTTCGCTTCGATGTGGCCCTTGGGATCGGCGAGCACCTGAAAGGTCTTGCCGATGATCGGCCAGCCTTCGTCGCCGGGAATGTGGGTCAGCTCGTTGCGCCGCGGCGGAGTGAACGGAAGCGCAGGGGCGGCCAAATTCTGCATCGACATGACGATCGCTCCGATTGGCTGGCTCGGCGAGCATAGCATATCGAGGTAGGCCAGCGCGCCGATCGTCTCATGCACAATGTCGTCAGCCGCCATCGGCGCCGCAGCGAGGGCAACGGCGCTTGAGAGCCTCCCTGCGGCCATCCTTCGAGATGCCCGCCTTCGGCGGGCCCTCAGGATGAGGACGGAGTGCGCGGCAGCAGTTTCAACGGATTCCGATGCCGCCTAGCCTCATCCTGAGGAGACCGCTGAAAGCGGTCGTCTCGAAGGACGAGGCGCTCGCTCAGGCGCCGCCGAGAAGTTCTGTATGAGCTGAGCCTTGCCCTACCGCTTCGCCGCTTCCTTCTGCAGATCCGGCGCGTTGACGGCGGGAATGGCGACGCGGCCGGGGCCGGTGACCTTCAGCGCCTCGGCGGCCTTCTCGTTCTCCATGATCTTGGCCATCACGGCCTGGCCCGCGCGCTCGAAGATCGCGCGGTTCTCGATCACGAATTTTTGCGACCTGCGCAGCCCGTCGATGTAGCCGTTGATCTCGGGCACGACGTAGCGCGCCACCATGTCCCAGCTCCGGCGTGTGTTTTCCGGATTGGCCCAGTCGTGCACGAAGCCGATGATGGCGCCGACGCCGCCGGAGACCTGCATCACGTTCTTGATGGTTTTGACGAGATCGTCGGGCGTGCCGATGGTGGACGCCGCGCCCTCGACGAAGGCGGTCTTGTCGACGGCCTCGTCGGGCGAGGAGAACGCGGTGAGGCCCGGCCGCTGCAGCGTGCCGACATTATATTCGTTGTGCCAGCGCATCAGGCCCGCGCCGGCCTCGCGTCGGGCTTGTTCACGCGTCTCCGCGATGTGCCAGGTCAAGAGCACGCGCCAGTCGGCGCGATCGACCTTGGTGCCGTGCTTCTTGGCGGCATCCTCGGCGAACTGCCATTGCTGCTGCAGCGACATCAAGCCCTGCGTCGTCATCGAGCCCAGCGAGATGATACCGATGCCGTATTTGCCGGCCAGCGTCATGCCGGAGGGCGAGATCTGCGAGGCCACCACGAACGGCATCTCCTCCTGCAAGGGCAGAATCTGCAGCGCGGCGTCGTTCATGGTGAACCAGTCGCTCTTGGCGGTGACGCGCTCGCCGTTGAAGAGGCGGCGGATCACGCCGATCGCCTCGTCCTGGCGGTCGCGCTGCGTCATCGGATCGATGCCGAGCGTGTGCGCATCGGAGGCGAGCGCGCCCGGTCCGGAGCCGAAAATGGCGCGGCCGCCGGTCATATGATCGAGCTGCACCATGCGCTGGGCGACGTTGAAGGGATGGTGATAGGGCAGCGACACCACGCCGGTGCCGAGCTTGATCCGCTTGGTGCGCTCGCCGGCCGCGGCCAGGAACATCTCGGGCGAGGCGATCATCTCCCAGCCCGAGGAATGATGCTCGCCGCACCAGAACTCGTCATAGCCGAGCGCATCCAGCTGCTCGACGAGGTCGAGATCGCGCCGGAACTGCAGCATCGGATGCTCCCCGATCGGGTGATGCGGGGCAAGAAAGGCTCCGAACTTCAGGCGCGCCATGTGTTCTCTCCGGCTGAATTTTCTGTTTGTTGGTCGTGTCAGGCTACGTGCCTGACGGCACGAACGCAATCACGCGATGTCCCGCGTGGTGGAATGCAGGCATGCGCCGAAGCGAGGAGGGGAGCCTCAGCGGGGGCTGATGTAATTCAGTGTCTCGATGGTGCCACGCCGTCATTGCGAGCGCAGCGAAGCAATCCAGAGTATCTCCGCGGCATGACTCTGGATTGCTTCGCTGCGCTCGCAATGACGTGTCGAGAGGGCGTCGCTCAAGTGATATCGGACTCGCCGAGAGGCGAAGCGATCTGCGATCGAATGAAGAGGCGCACGCGCTGGCGCCCAGGATGATCGTCTTCAGCTATGGCGCGACGATCAGATCGGAAATGCGGCCGGAATGGCCGCAATCAGCACGCGTAGCCTTTCTCGTCTCGATCGCGCTGTTTGTGACATTAACCGTGACCCCGCGCCGCATTTCCGGCGCGGATGCGCCGCGCCTCTGCAGGAAGTCGAGGCATTGCTGTTAATACCTGCGGAATCCTGCGGTCTTCCCGCGAATTTCACCGAGATCGACAGCGCACGGTCTTTTTATTTTGCAACGCAGCAACTATCTGGTTGGGCTGGACGTTGAACGTCGCCCACCAGGACATTGCCGTGTCATTAGCCAGAAATATCGATCTCTTGAGACGTCTGCCCAGGCTGGACGGACTGCGCTTCGCCGAGCCCGGCCGCGGTGCAGGTGGATTCAGCCCGCTGCAGGAGGTCACTGGCTTCGGCGACAATCCCGGCGCCTTGCGCATGTTCGCGTTCGTGCCGGCGCAATTGCAGCGGCCGCGCGCGCTCGTCGTCGTGCTGCATGGCTGCGGGCAGACGGCGGCCGGTTACGATCTCGGCGCGGGCTGGTCGACGCTCGCGCAGCATTACGGCTTTGCGCTGCTGATGCCCGAGCAGCAGCGCATCAACAACGCCAACACCTGCTTCAACTGGTTCAATCCGGAGGACACCGCGCGGGACAGCGGCGAGCCGCGTTCGATCCGCGCGATGATCGCGCACATGGTGAAGGCGCATCGCATCGATCCCAGGCGCGTCTTCATCACCGGCCTGTCGGCCGGCGGCGGCATGACCTCGGTGATGCTCGCGACCTATCCGGAAGTCTTTACCGCCGGCGCGATCATTGCCGGGCTGCCTTACGGCATCGCTTCCAATCTGCGCGAGGCGCTCGACGGCATGTTTCATTCTCCGGCGCGTCCCGCGCGCGAGCTCGGCGATCTCGTGCGCAGCGCCTCCGATCATCGTGGGCCCTGGCCGAGGGTTTCGGTGTGGCACGGCAGCGCCGACCGCACCGTCAATCCCGGCAATGCCAACGAGATCGTCAAGCAGTGGCTCGACCTGCACGGTCTGCCCGAAGTGCCGATGGCGGAGACCAATGTCGACGGCTATCCGCGCCAGGCCTGGTGGGACAAGGACGGCGAGACGCTGGTCGAGTCCTTTGCCATCACCGACATGGCGCACGGCACGCCGCTTGGGCTGGCCGACAACGATCAGCGCTACGGCATCGAAGGCGCCTTCCTGATCGAGGCCGGCATCTCATCGTCCTATCACATCGCTAAGTTCTTCGGCCTCACCGGCTGGATTCCGGACGCCGCCACGAAGAAGGCGGAGGCCAAGCCTGCCATGAAGTCCGCTACGAAGCCTGCCGCGAAACCGGCGCTCTCGCCTGCGCCGCATCTCGCCCGCTCGATCCGCACCGCGGTTGCCGCAGAGCCGGCCGAGCCGCAGCGCGAAATGGCGCGCGGCTTCGACATCGGCCAGATCATCACCCGCGCGCTGACGGCCGCGGGATTGATGAAGTAGTTGGTCGACACACATTCAGCCGTCGTCCCGGACAAGCGCGCCTCAAGCGCGCGCAGATCCGGGGCCCATAGCCACAGGACAAAGTTGGGCACGAAGAGGTAACTCCGAGTCCCGTAACCACATCTCCCTGTGGTTATGGATCCCGGATCTGCGCTTGCGCTTGTCCGGGATGACAGCGGAGTTTGTAGCGCCTCACATCTCGCCGGTGATGAACGGATTGGTCATCCGCTCCTGGCCGATGCTCGAGCCCGCGCCGTGGCCGCAGATGAAGCCGACGTCGTCGCCGAGCGGCAGCAATTTCGTCTTGATCGAGTCGATCAGCGTGGCGTGACTGCCGCCGGGCAGGTCGGTGCGCCCCACCGAGCCGGCGAACAGCACGTCGCCGACATGGGCAAAGCGCAGATCCTTGTTGAAGAACACCACGCTGCCCGGCGAGTGGCCGGGGCAATGCAGGATGTCGAAGTGCAGGTCGCCGATCGACACGCGCTCGCCCTCGTCGAGCCAGCGGTCGGGCGTGAAATCGCGTCCTCCGGTCATGCCGAAGCGCGCGCCGCTCGCCACGACGTTGTCGAGCAGGAACTTGTCCGCGACATGCGGACCCTCGATCGGCACCTTCAGCGCATCGCGCAGCTCGGCCGCGCCGCCGACGTGATCGATATGGCCATGGGTCAGCCAGATCTTCTCCACGGTGACGCCGGTTTGCTTGATCGCATCCAGAATCTTCGGCACGTCGCCGCCGGGATCGATCACCACGGCCTTCTTGGAAGGCTCGTCCCAGATGATGGTGCAGTTCTGCTCGAATAGCGTCACGGGAACGATGATCGCGCCCGCCTTGGCTTGCCGGGATTCTTGGGTGTCGTTTTGCTCGGTCATGGCCTCACAATGCCGATTTTTGCCGGGCCGCCAAGCAAAAGATTCGTGCCCGCGCCGGGGAACAACCGTCACACGGCCGTCCCAATTGGCCTGCCAATTTGAACCGGGGCGTTGCTGTCGCGTTCTCCCGCGCAAGGCGGCGGATTTGGGTGGTCTTCGGCATGGCTCACGACAACGAGAATTGGTGGCGCGACGGCATCTTCTATCAGATCTATCCGCGCTCGTTTCAGGACTCGAACGGCGACGGCGTCGGCGATCTCGCCGGCATCCTGCAGCGGCTGCCTTATGTCAAATCGCTCGGCGTCGACGCGATCTGGCTGTCGCCGATCTTTCCCTCGCCGATGGCGGATTTCGGCTACGACATCTCGGACTATGTCGGCATCGAGCCGCTGTTCGGCACGATGGCGGATTTCGACGCGTTGCTCGCGGCCGCCCATGACAATGGCCTGAAGCTGATCCTCGACCTCGTGCCGAACCACACCTCCGACCAGCACCCCTGGTTCGTCGAGAGCCGGTCCTCGCGCGACAATCCCAAGCGCGATTGGTACATCTGGCGCGATCCGGCAGAAGGCGGCGGCGTGCCGAACAATTGGCTGTCCGAGTTCGGCGGCAGCGCCTGGGCGTTCGACGAGGCCACCGGCCAATATTACTACCACGCCTTCCTCGCCCAGCAGCCGGATCTCAACTGGCGCAATCCGGACGTCCGCGCCGCGATCTACGACGTGATGCGGTTCTGGCTGGACCGGGGTGTCGACGGCTTTCGCGTCGACGTGATCTGGCACCTGATCAAGGACGCCGAATTCCGCGACAACCCGCCCAACCCGCATTATGTCGAGGGCCGCCCGCCGAACGAGAGGATCCTGACGCAATATTCCACCGACCAATCGGAGGTGCACGATGTCATCGCCGAGATGCGGCGTGTCACCGATTCCTATGGCGCGCGCGTCCTGATCGGCGAGATTTATCTGCCGCTGCACCGGCTCATGGCCTATTACGGCAACGACCTCACCGGCGCGCAGATGCCGTTCAATTTCGCGCTGCTCTCGACCTTCTGGAGCGCCCGCTCGATCGAAAAGATCATCGAGGATTACGAGAAGGCGCTGCCGCGCGGTGCCTGGCCGAACTGGGTGCTCGGCAACCACGATCGCCCGCGCGTCGCGAGCCGCGTCGGGCCAGAGCAGGCCCGCGTTGCCGCCATGCTGCTGCTGACGCTGCGCGGCACGCCGACGCTTTACTACGGCGACGAGATCGGCATGCACCAGCTCGCGATCGCGCCGGAGGATGTGCGCGACCCCTTCGAGAAGAACGTGCCCGGCATCGGTGTCGGCCGCGACGGCTGCCGCACGCCGATGCAATGGGATTCCACGAACTTCGCCGGCTTTTCACAAGCAAGGCCGTGGCTGCCGCTGCCGGAGGACCACATCCGCGAGAATGTCGCCAATCTCGAATCCGATGCGCGCTCCATCCTCAGCCTCTACAAGCGCCTGATCGGCTTGCGGAAGAGCTGTCCCCCGCTGGTCGCAGGCGATTATCATCCGATCGCCGCGCAAGGCGATCTCCTGATCTACCGCCGGGAGGCCGCCGGCAAGGCCGTGATCGTGGCGCTCAATCTCGGCCCCGATCCGGTCGCGGTGACCACCAGCGCGATCCGTTTCGGCAGCAGCATCCTGCTGTCGACGTTCCTGGATCGCGAAGGTGAGGAGATCGAAGGCGTGCTGAACCTGCGCGGCAATGAGGGCGTGGTGGTGGCGTCGCCGTAGGCGTCGCTTTCGCTGGGAGAACGGCGGAGAAGGTGGCCACCGCTATCTCCCCGTCATTGCGAGGAGCCCTTGCGACGAAGCAATCCAGAGTCTTTCCGTTGAAAGATTCTGGATTGCTTCGCTGCGCTCGCAATGACGATCGTTGAAACAGCGGAGCTAGCGACGGCGTCTCGACCTCACCCCGGATGCTTCTTCCCGCCCACGGCGTCGTCGTCGATATCGCTCCGCTTCAACAGATAGTCCAGCCCGCCGACGCGATACCAGCGGTAGCCGTATGGCTCCAGCACGATGCGATGCTGGCCGCGCTTGTCGGCGTGGCTGTGGTCCTCCGCGAGCAGATTGATCAGGTGCGCGCCGGTCTCGCCTGACAGCCCTGTCGAGAACGCGACCTCGCGCGGCTTCTCGTCGAGATTGTGCACGAACAGCACCGAATTGTTGCGCCAATCGTAGCGCATGATGAACACCGCGGGATCGCGCACGGGAATGACGGTGAAATCGCCCCAGCCGACCTCAGGCACTTCCTTCCGCATGCGGATGATGCGCTCGGTCCAGTTCAGCATGGAGTTCGGATCGCGCCGCTGCTTGGCGACATTGACGTGCGGAAAGCCGTAAGGGCCCTCGTCGATGACGGGACATGCAGGCTTGTCGCTCTTGGTGAAGCCGCCATGCGGCTCGGTCGACCATTGCATCGGCGTGCGCGCGCAATTGCGCTCGGGCAATGAGAGATCGTCGCCCATCGCGATCTCGTCGCCGTAGCGGATCACGGGCGTCCCCGGCAGCGTGCACATCAGGCTGTAGGCGAGCTCGAGCCGCCTGCGGTCGCCGCCCAGCATCGGCGCGAGCCGCCGGCGGATGCCGCGGTCGTAGAGCTGCATGTCCTTGTCGGGTCCGAAGGATTTGAAAACGGTGTCCCGCTGCACCTTGGTCAGCCGCCCCAGATCGAGCTCGTCGTGATTGCGCAGGAACAGGCCCCATTGCGCCGTCGCCGGCCGCGGTTTTGTTGCTTTCAGCGCCTTCGCCAGGGGGCGCGTATCGGCGGATGCCAGCGCATAGAACAGGTGCTGGTTGACGTGGAAGTTGAACATCATGTGCATGCGATCGCCGTCGCGCCCGAAATACTTCATGTCCGTCTTCGGCAGCACGTTGGCTTCGGCGAGAATGATGGCGTCGCCCTGCCGCCATTGCAGGAATTCGCGGAAGGCGCGCAGCATGTCGTATTGTTCGACCGGCTTTTTCACCTTCGCGCCTTTGGTGGCGATGATGAAGGGCACGGCGTCCATGCGGAAGCCGGAGACGCCGAGCTGGATCCAGAAGCCCATGATCTTCAGGATCTCGGCCTGCACATGCGGGTTCGAGGTGTTGAGATCCGGCTGGAAATCGTAGAAGCGATGGAAGTAATACGCGCCCGATTCCTTGTCGCGCGTCCAGGTCGATTTCTGCACGCCGGGAAACACCATGCCCTTGTTGGCACCGGGAGGCTTCTTGTCCGACCAGACGTACCAGTCGCGATAGGGCGAAGCCTTATCGCGCCGCGCTTCCTTGAACCAGCGGTGCTGGTCCGAGGTGTGGTTGACGACGAGGTCGATGATGACGCGGATGCCGCGCTGCTTGCAGCCATGGGTGAACTCGACGAAATCGCCGAGCGTGCCGTAGCGAGGATCGACGCTGTAATAGTCGGCGACGTCGTAGCCGTCGTCGCGCCCGGGCGAGGTCTGGAACGGCATCAGCCAGATCGTGGTGATGCCGAGCCCGTGCAGATAATCCAGCCGCCGCAACAGCCCCTTGAAATCGCCGACGCCGTCGCCGTTGGCGTCCATATAGGAGCCGACGGACAGGCAATAGATCACGCCGTTCTTGTACCAGAGATCGTCGATCATGCGCGGAGCCTGGGTGGTTCCGCCCGGGTGGGCGGCTGCGTGATAAGTGTTAAGGCCGAGCGCGGTTCCGCGCTCTCACGTCACACTCGCCGTCGTCCCGGGGCGCGCGCAGCGCGAGCCCGGGACCCATAACCACAGGCAGCAATTTTGCGAAGACTCGAAGTTGCCCGCTTTGCCCCACACGTCGCCCCGTGGCTATGGATTCTCAGATGCGCAATTGCGCATCATAGCTCGCGCTGCGCGCGCCCCGGAATGACGGGCGAAATGGAATCGGCTATCCTCCCCGCCATGGACAACACCGCCCGCATCACCCTCGTGCCGCCGCCGGATCGCCGCCAGTCGGAGACGGCGCTGGCCATCGCGCGCGGCACCGCGCGTCTGCTGCGCTCGCTCGGCTTCTCCTGCATCAGCGAATTGCCGCTGCCGTCCGGCCGGCGCGCCGATCTCGTCGCGCTGAACGAGCGCGGTGAGATCTGGATCGTCGAGATCAAGTCGTCGGTCGAGGATTTGCGCGCCGACCAGAAATGGCACGAATACCGCGCTCATTGCGACCGGCTGTTCTTCGCCTTCACGCAGGATCTGCCGTGCGAGATTTTTCCTGAAGACACCGGCCTGATCATCGCCGACGCCTACGGCGCGCACCTGCATTGCGAGGCGCCCGAGCACAAGCTCGCCGCCGCCACGCGCAAGCAGATGACGGTACGGTTCGCAATGGCGGCGGCCCTGCGGATCAACCGCCTGGTCGATCCGCAGGGCCACGCGGATTTTTGGGAATAGCAGGCGCCGCAAAATAAGGTGCCGTAGGGTGGGCAAAGCGTAGCGTGCCCACCAAACTAGTCGATCATGATAGGAGAGACATGGCGGGCACGGCGCTTCGCGCCTTTGCCCACCCTACGACACCTTTACCTTGGCGCGCGCTTGGCCAGGATCCGCTGCAGCGTACGCCGGTGCATGTTGAGCCGGCGCGCCGTTTCCGAGACGTTGCGGTTACACATTTCGTAGATGCGCTGGATGTGCTCCCAGCGGACGCGGTCGGCCGACATCGGGTTGGCCGGCAGCTCGGATTTCTCGGTGTTGGTCGACAGCAGCGCGGCGACGACGTCGTCGGCATCCGCGGGCTTGGAGAGATAATCGATCGCGCCCATCTTCACCGCGGTCACCGCGGTGGCGATGTTGCCGTAGCCGGTCAGCACGATGGCGCGTGCATCCGGGCGCTTCTTCTTCAGCGCCGAGACCACGTCGAGGCCGTTGCCGTCGCCGAGCCGCAGATCCACCACGGCGAAGGCCGGCGCCGATTTGCCGATCTGCGCCAGTCCATCCGATACCGTGTCGCATGACGTGACGGCAAAGCCCCGAGTTTCCATGGCGCGCGACAGTCGCTCCAGAAACGGCTTGTCGTCTTCCAC
This sequence comes from Bradyrhizobium sp. BLXBL-01, assembly GCF_051853025.1. Lineage (NCBI taxonomy): Bacteria > Pseudomonadati > Pseudomonadota > Alphaproteobacteria > Hyphomicrobiales > Nitrobacteraceae > Bradyrhizobium > Bradyrhizobium sp. BLXBL-01. Next base: position 8,192,038 of record NZ_CP182471.1, on the reverse strand, counting down.
GATGAGAAGCGAGCGGTCGGTCTGTTCGTTCAGTTCGGCAATGGCGTTCAAGGTTGTGTCCTCTCTCCAGCACATTGACATATGGCGTCGCAATCGCGCGGTGCCAAGGCGGCAAATGGTCGACCCGGCCCGTTGTGCGACGCAAGGTCGCGGCTATCCTATTGTTTCTTCGAGCGTCTCGATAGCCTCAAAACGCTGTCTCGGCCATGTGATCTGCACCACCGCACCATGGTCCGGAAAGATCCGGTTGGTAAACGAGACCTTGGCGCCGGTGCGTTCCAGCAAGGTGCGCGCGATGAACACGCCGAGGCCGAGGCCGCGCCGTTCGCCGCCGCCGTCGTCCTGGGGGCGCCGCCGCGACAGATAGGGCTCGCCGATCCGGTTGAGGATATCGGGCGGAATGCCGGGTCCGTCGTCGGAGATCAAGAGCTCGATATGGTCATTGTTCCACCAGGCATTCACCTCGACCGTGGTGCGGGCGAAATCGACCGCGTTCTCGACGATGTTGCCGATGCCGTAGAGGATCGCGGGATTGCGTGAGCCGACCGGCTCGGCCGCCGCGGCCACCGCGATCCGCACCTTGATCTCGACGCCGAAATCGCGGTGCGGCGCCACCACCTCCTCGATCAGCTCCGACAGCTTCATGTGGTCGAACGGCGCGCCGGTGGAGGAGAGCTGGGTGATCTTGCTGAGGATGTCGCGGCAGCGCTGGGTCTGCTCGCGCAAGGTCTTCAGGTCGGCGGCGATGCTTGCGTCCTTCACCGTCTTTTCCAGCTCGCGCGAGATCAGGAAGATCGTCGCGAGCGGCGTGCCGAGCTCGTGCGCGGCCGCGGCAGCAAGGCCGTCGAGCTGGGTCAGGTGCTGCTCGCGCGTCAGCACCAGCTCGGTCGCGGCCAGCGCGTCCGCGAGCTTGCGCGCCTCCTCGGTCACCTGGAACGAGTAGAGGCTGGTGACGCCGATCGCGAGCGCGATCGAGAGCCAGACGCCGACGAGATAGATCGGCGGCAGCACCAGGGGATCGTCGGAATCCCACGGCAGCGGAAAATGATAGAAGAACAGCACCGACGCGCAGGCCACGGCGAGCAGGCCGAGGCCGAAGGTGAAGCGGGCCGGCAGCGCCGTGGCCGAGATCAGCACGGGCGCGAGGAACAGGAACGAGAACGGGTTCTGCAGTCCGCCGGTGAAGAACAACAGGCCCGCCAGCTCGACGATGTTCAGCGCGAGAAGGCCGGCCGCCTGCAGCGGCTCCAGCCGCTGCATCGGATTGGCCGCGGTCTGGAGCGCGAGGTTGAGCGCCGCCGAGAGAGCGATGATGCTGACGCAGGGGATGATCTCGACGTTGAACTCCAGCCCCTGGGCCACGATGAAGATCGCCGCGAGCTGTCCCAGCACCGCGAGCCAGCGCAGCCGCAGGATCGTGTCCAGCCGGATATGCCGCTGCGCGTGGCGGAAGTCGGAATCGGCAATTTCGGTCATATCGGCCAATGGGCGGCGCCTTCCAAGGTCACGAACGCTGGGCTTGCGGAACCGCCCGCTGAGGAGCCCTTACATCAAGCCTTGCGCTCGCCGATGCAATAGCAGAAGAACGGCCAGCATGACCGAGAATGGCAAGGCTTCAAGTCGGCCGACTGTCGCGGATCGAAATTCGTCCGCGGCAATTGCGGTCGAGCACCTCGTCAAGGTCTACAAGCAGACCCGCGCCGTCGACGACATCTCCTTTTCGCTGCCGCGCGGCAGCATCACGGGGCTTCTCGGCGGCAATGGCGCCGGCAAGACCACGACCATCGCGATGATCATGGGCCTGGTGTTGCCGACCTCCGGCCGCGTGCAGGTGCTCGGTCATGAGATGCCCGACGAGAGCGCGTCCGTGCTGGGACGGATGAATTTCGAGAGCCCCTATGTCGACATGCCGATGCGGCTCACGGTGCGGCAGAACCTCACCGTGTTCGGCAAGCTCTATGCCGTGAAGAACCTCACTGAGCGCATTACCAGGCTTGCCGCCGATCTCGACCTCGGCGATTTCATCGACCGCGCCAACGGCAAGCTCTCCGCCGGGCAGAAGACCCGCGTTGCGCTGGCGAAGGCGCTGATCAACCAGCCCGAGCTGCTGCTCCTGGACGAGCCGACCGCCTCGCTCGACCCCGATACCGCCGACTGGGTGCGGGCGCATCTGGAGCAGTACCGCCGGGACAACAACGCCACCATTCTCCTCGCCTCGCACAACATGCTCGAGGTCGAGCGGCTCTGCGACCGCGTCATCATCATGAAGCGCGGCCGCATCGAAGACGACGATACGCCCGAGGCGATCATGGCCCGCTACAACCGCACCACGCTGGAGGAGGTGTTTCTGGACGTCGCCCGCGGCCGGGCAAACGGCGCGAAGGAGGCGGTGCGATGAGGGATAGCACGGGCACGGGCGCTCCTTTCGTCATTGCGAGCGCAGCGAAGCAATCCAGGATCGTTCCGCGTCGGCAGTCTGGATTGCTTCGTCGCAAGGGCTCCTCGCAATGACGGCGTCCCTCGCCCGCGGCATCTCCGTCCATCGCATCGGCGCGATGATCCTGCGCTATTGGTATCTGCTGCTGTCGTCCTGGCCGCGGCTGCTCGAGCTGCTCTATTGGCCGGCGCTGCAGGTCATCACCTGGGGCTTTCTCCAATATTACATCGCCGAGAACGCCAACTTCTTCGCGCGCGCCGGCGGCACGCTGATCGGCGCCGTCATCCTCTGGGACATCCTGTTCCGCGGCCAGCTCGGCTTCTCCATCTCCTTCCTGGAGGAGATGTGGGCGCGCAACATCGGCAATCTCATGATGAGCCCCTTGAGGCCGATCGAGTTTCTGCTGTCGCTGATGGTCATGAGCCTGATCCGGCTTGCGATCGGGATCATTCCGATGACGCTGCTTGCGCTGTTCCTGTTTCACTTCAACGTCTATGCCCTTGGCCTGCCGCTGATCGCGTTCTTCTGCAATCTGATCTTCACGAGCTGGTCGGTCGGCATCTTCGTCTCGGGCCTCGTGCTGCGAAACGGCCTCGGCGCCGAGAGCATCGTCTGGACGTTGATGTTCGCGATCCTGCCGCTCGCCTGCGTCTACTATCCGGTCAGCGTGTTGCCGGTCTGGCTGCAATACGTCGCCTGGGCATTGCCGCCGACCTATGCCTTCGAGGGAATGCGCGCGCTGCTGATCGAGCAGACCTTTAGGACCGATCTGATGCTGGAGGCGTTGGTGATCAACGCCGTCCTTTTGGTTGCATCTTTTGGGGCATTCCTTGCCCTTTTGCGCAGCGCAAAGCGGCACGGCTCGCTGCTGTCCGGCGGTGAATAACGTCACTTTCCCGTGGATTCAGGCTGGTTTGGGCATTTCGGGCACGTAGATGTACGGAACCATGGATTGACGCAATATTACGCATTCGGCAGTATGCTGCGATGCGAAGAGGATATTAACGATGCCCATTGGTGAGTTCGGCGGCGCGCCGCCCCTGGCGGCAGAAGGCAGTCCAGTCCTGACGACGCCGATGTACTGGATGTACGAGATGGCGCACGCCTCTCTCAATCCGGCTCGTGCGGTCACCGACGCGACCAAGCTGCTGTTTCAGAATCCCCTCAATCCCTGGTCGCGTACCGAGGTCGGCAAGTCGGTCGCCGCGGCCTGCGAATTGTTCGAGCGCACCACGCGCCGCTACGGCAAGCCGGAATGGGGCCTCAACGACACCGAGGTCAACGGCATCCGCGTCCCCGTCGAGATCCGCTCGGTCTGGGAAAAGCCGTTCTGCAAGCTGCTCTACTTCGATCGCAAGTTCGCCCGTCCGCTGCGCAGCCCGCAGCCGCGCGTGCTGATCGTGGCCCCGATGTCCGGCCATTATGCGACGCTGCTGCGCGGCACGGTCGAGGCCTTCCTGCCGGCGCATGAGGTCTACATCACCGACTGGGCCGATGCCCGCATGGTGCCCTTGAGCGATGGCCGCTTCGATCTCGACGATTACATCGACTATGTCATCGAGATGCTGCATGTGCTCGGCGGCAACACGCATGTGATGGCAGTGTGCCAGCCCTCCGTGCCCGTCGTCGCGGCGGTCTCGATCATGGAAGCGCGGCGCGATCCGTTCGTGCCGACCTCGATGACGCTGATGGGCGGCCCGATCGACACCCGCCGCAATCCGACCGCGGTGAACAACCTCGCCCAGGAGCGCGGTATCGACTGGTTCCGCAACCACGTCATCACCAAGGTGCCGTTCCCGCATCCGGGCATGATGCGCGACGTCTATCCGGGATTCTTGCAGCTCAACGGCTTCATCAGCATGAATCTCGACCGGCACATGGATGCCCACAAGCAGCTGTTTGCCCATCTGGTGAAGGGCGACGGCGACCTCGTCGACAAGCATCGCGACTTCTACGACGAATATCTCGCGGTGATGGATCTGCCGGCCGAGTATTACCTGCAGACCGTCGACACCGTGTTCGTGAAGCACTCGCTGCCCAAGGGCGAGATGACCCATCGCGGAACCCGCGTCGATCCTTCCAAGGTCAAGCGCGTCGCTCTGATGACGGTCGAAGGCGAGAACGACGACATCTCCGGTCTCGGTCAGACCGAAGCGACGCACACATTGTGCAGCGCGATTCCCGATCATCGCCGCGTTCATTACGTCCAGAAGGGCGTCGGACACTACGGCGTGTTCAACGGATCGCGATTCAAGTCGGAGATCGTGCCGCGGATTCACGACTTCATGGTTTCGGCTGCGAATCCTGCTTCGTTGCAGGCCCTCGCGGCTGAATAACCTGAATTTCGGCTTTCCCGTCGAAATTTCGGCCCCTGCCAAGGCCTTCGGCAGGGGCAAGTTCCCGCCAGATTCGCGGTATTTAGGTAGCTTTATAGGAGTGAGTCTACCCTCACCCCTTGGGGGTGTCGCATGCGTCCAGCGGGGGCGAAAAAAGCCGGTTCCAACCCCAGTCTGTAGGGTCTCCCGGACGCCGGACCGCTGTATATTGGGCAAATGATTTGTTTTTGCGCCGAGCGCTTTCCCTGGCGGCGGTTATGGCAGAATCCGGGCGCTCTCCTGCCCCCCGGACTGACAGACATGGCCACTCGCGCACTCCTCTATCGTCGGCCCCACGAACCAAAGACCCTCGTCATCACCCACGGATCGCAATTTTTTGCGATTCGGCTGCGTCGGCACCGCCGCGCGCGCCGCTACACGCTCAGAATTCATCCGAGCGACCGCGAAGCCATCCTCACCATGCCGCCGCGCGGCACGCTTACCGAAGCAAAAGACTTCGCACAGCGTCACGGTGCGTGGATTGCCGCGCGTCTCGGCCGCTTGCCGAAGGCCGCGCCGTTCCAGCCGGGCACGGTGATACCGCTGCGCGGCACGGCGCATCGCATCGTTCATCGCGCCGGTCAGCGCGGCACGGTGTGGATCGAGATGCGCGACAGCGGTGAGCGCATTCTCTGCGTCGCCGGCGGCCTCGAGCATGTCGATCGCCGCGTCAGCGACTTCCTCAAGCGCGAGGCGCGCCGCGACCTGCAGCGCTCGGCGGAAGCCTACGCTGCCGAGCTCGGCGTCAGGGTCAAGCGCCTCTCGATCCGCGATCAGTCCAGCCGCTGGGGCTCCTGCACCTCGGCGGGCTCGCTGTCGTTCTCCTGGCGCCTGATCCTCGCCCCGCCCTTCGTGCTCGACTACCTCGCCGCGCACGAGGTCGCCCATCTCGTCGAGATGAATCATTCGGCGCGGTTCTGGCGCGTCTGCGGCAAGGTCTGCCCGTCGATGGAGCGCGCCAAGAAGTGGCTCGACACCTACGGCAACGATCTGCACCGGTACGGGGTCGAGGATTAGGGTTCGCTGATGGCACCTTGGGAGGTGTCATCGCCCGCGCAGGCGGGCGATCCAGTATTCCAGAGGCCTTGGTAATTGAATCGATAGGCCGCGGCGTACTGGATTCCCCGCCTTCGCGGGGAATGACAGTGGAGGGTGAAGGGACATCAGCGCGTCTTGCGCGATTCTCGCCACATTTCGCGACGATTGCGCCGTTTGCCTGACTAACCCCGTCGCATCAAATGCTTCGAGTGATCCACCACGCGTCACGCCGGACATCGCGTTCTACTGTGCATGGGGTTGTTTTCGCAGTTTTTGTTGTGAGGCGCCGAAGGGCCTCAGCCTGCGGCTACCGATTCCCGCCAAACAGCCGATCCATCAGCCAGCCGTCGAGCCCGGCCGCTGCCTCGGGCCGCACATTGGCGCGCGTCGGAGGCGGCGGGCGATAGCCGCCGGCGTTCGCTTGCGGCGGAGCCGCCGGGGTCGGCGGCGACACCTGCGAGGCCGCCTGCGCGAGGTTCGACAGGCCCCAGCCGCTAGGCGAGCTCGGCAAGGCTGCCACCGGCACGCCCTCGAGCGCGGTCTTCATGAAGCGCGACCAGACTTCCACCGGCAGGCCGCCGCCGGTCGCCTTCTTGGTCGGCGAGTTGTCGTCGTTGCCGAGCCAGACGCCGGTGACGAGGCTCGCGGTGTAGCCGATGAACCAGGCGTCGCGGTAATCCTGGCTGGTGCCGGTCTTGCCGGCCGCCGGCCAGCCCGGGATCTCCGCCTTCTTGGCTGTGCCCGATATCAGCGTCTCCCGCATCATCGCATTCATCATACCGACATAGCGGGGGTCGATGACCTGGTTACGTTCCTCCGGCTGGCGCATGTAGAGCAGCTTGCCGCTCAGCGTCCTGATCCTTGTGACGACATGCGGCGCCACCGCGAGGCCGCCATTGGCGAACGGCGCATAGGCGCCGACCAGCTCGACGACTGAGACCTCCGACGTGCCGAGCGCGATCGAGGCGTTGGGCTCGAGCTTGGAGGAGATGCCGAGCCGGTGCGCGGTGCGCACCACGTTCTTCGGCCCGACCTCGAGGCCGAGGCGGATGGCGACCGTGTTGAGCGACATCGCCAGCGCCTGCGTCAGCGTCACCGCGCCGAAATATTCATGGGTGTAGTTCTCAGGTCTCCAGCCCTTGACCTCGATCGGCGCATCCTGGCGCATCGTATCGGGCGTCAGCCCCTGCTCGAGCGCGGTGAGGTACACGAACGGCTTGAACGAGGAGCCCGGCTGGCGCCTGGCGGTGACCGCGCGGTTGTACTGGCTGTCGGAATAGTTCCGACCTCCCACCATGGCGCGCACGGCGCCATCGGGCGTCATCGCCACCAGCGCGCCCTGGCTGACGTTGAACTTCACGCTCTTGGCCGCGAGCTCGTCGATGATGGCGGCTTCGGCGACGCTCTGCAGCTTCGGATCGATCGTGGTCTCGACCTTGATGCTCTCGTCGATCTGGCCGACCAAATCGTCCAGCACCTCGCCGATCCAGTCGGCGACGTAGTTCACCGTGCCGGCGCCCGCCGGCTTCACGTTGTAGGAGGGATGGCCGATCGAGGCCTTCGCCTGCGCGTCGGTGATGAATTTCGCATCCGCCATCGCCGCGAGCACGATCTGCGCCCGCGCTTCGGCGCCTTCGGGGTTGCGGTTCGGGGCAAGGCGGGACGGCGATTTGACGAGGCCGGCCAGCATCGCGGCCTCCGCGACCGTCACGTTCTTCGCCGACTTGCCGAAATATTTCTGCGCCGCCGCCTCGACGCCGTAGGCGCCGGAGCCGAAATAGACGCGGTTGAGATAGAGCTCCAGGATCTCGTCCTTGGAGTGCTTGCGCTCCAGCCAGATCGCGAGCTCCACCTCCTGCAGCTTGCGCTGCAGGGTGCGCTCCTGGGTCAGGAACAGGTTTTTCGCGAGCTGCTGTGTCAAGGTCGAGCCGCCCTGTGACACGCCGCGATGGAGGACGTTGGTGACCAGCGCGCGCAGGATGCCGACCGGGTCGATGCCGAAATGCGAATAGAAGCGGCGGTCCTCGATGGCGATGAACGCCTTGGGTAGATACGGCGGCAGATCCTTCAGTGCGACATTGGCGCCGGCCATCTCGCCGCGCTGCGCCAGCATGCTGCCGTCGATGCCGACGATCTGGATCGTCGGTGGGCGCTTGGGGATTTCCAGCGACTGGATCGGCGGCAAATGGGCGCCGACATAGATCACGACGCCGATCACGGCGATGACGCCCCACAGGCTCAGCACCGCGCCCCAATAGACCAGGCGGCCGAGGCCGGCACCGAAGCGCGACTTTGATCGCCGCTTGGCGCCGCCGCGGCTGGCTGGCGCTTTGCGCTCGCGCGGCGGCTCGTCGCCGGCATCCTCGCTCTTGCGCTTGGCGGATGGTTTGGCAGATTTCTTCGGCTTGTCGTCGCCGCCGGGAACGCGGTCCGCGGCGGTCAGGCGCAGATCGGCGAGCGCCGCGGGCAAGCCGAACAGCGGCTCCTTCCGCGCACCCTTTTTCTTTCCCCACGCCATACGCCAAACGCCCGGTCAGCCCGCCCCGCCGAGACGCTAGCGGTCGCTGTTTAAGGCCGGGTTACCCCGGCGTTAACGCGCGATTAGGAGATGCGGCATTCGCCGGCCGCAGTTCCGCTTCCGGGGCGGCAAGGCTAGGATCGCCGGCTCCAATAGAAGAGGGAGCGCCATGGGCCATATTGATCCGACCAAGGAGATCTTCGCGCAATTCCGGGAGAACGATCGCCCGGGCCCGATCCACATGCTGAACCTGGTCCGCCTGCGCAAAGAGGCTGCCTATCCTGACGGACGCAAGGCCAGCGGCGCGGAAGCCTATGCGGCCTACGGCCGCGAAAGCGGCCCGGTGTTCGAACGTCTCGGCGGCCGCATCGTCTGGCAGGGCAAATTCGAGCTGATGCTGATCGGCCCGCAGGAGGAGCGCTGGGACCATTGCTTCATCGCCGAATATCCGAGCGTCGCCGCCTTCGTCGAGATGATCCGCGACCCCGTCTATCGCGAGGCGGTGAAGCACCGCCAGGCCGCGGTCGAGGATTCGCGGCTGATCCGGCACGCCGTGCTGCCGGTCGGGAAGAATTTTGGGGAGATACCGACCTGAACGCCAAGTAGGAAGCTCTCTCGATCGTCATGGCCGGGCTTGACCCGGCCATCCACGGCTTCCTTGACGACCCAAGAACGTGGATGCCCGGGACAAGCCCGGGCATGACGTCGTTGAGGTAGGCGCGTCGTCTCTTCGCCTAGCCGGACGGGCCCGTGTCCTCGATGATCGGTCCGAACAGCTCCCAGCGTTCGCCGTTGAACTTCATCATCTGCATCTGCTTGTTGACGCGATAGTCGTTCGCGCCGGTGTTGATCTTGATGCCGGGCAGCCCCAGGCTCGGTACGAAGCCCTTGATGCTGGCGGCCTGCTTCATGACGTTCTCGCGCGTCAGATCGTCACCGCATTGCTTCAAGACCTGCACCAGCAGCTCGGCGACCGAATAGGCGTAGGTGTTGACGGTGTTGAGCTTGTCGCCTTCCGGGAAATACTTGTCCATGAAGGCGAAGAAGGCCTTCACGCCCGGATCGTCCTTCCACTGGGGATCGCCCGGATCCTTGCCGTAGTTGGTCGAGATGATGCCCTTGGAGATGTCGAGGCCGGCCGGCTTCAGCGTCGCCGACACCGGGCTCGCGTTGATGTCGAGGATGTGCACGGGTGTCCAGCCGAGGTCGGCGAGCTTCTTGATCGCCTGCGCCGCGAATTTCGGCGTCGAGGCGTCATAGAACAGGTCGACGCCCATCGACTTCAGCTTGACCACCTGCGAGTCGACGGTCGGGTCGGTCACCTCATAGGAGACCTCGCCGACGATCATGCTGGCGGCCTTGTCGCCGAGGCCGCTCTTGAGGCCGGCGAGATAGTCGCGGCCCATGTCGTCGTTCTGGTAGAGCACGCCGATCTTGGCGTTGGGATGATTGGCGAGAATGTATTTTGCGTAGATCCGTCCCTCCGACACGTAGTTCGGATTGTAGGCCATGGTCCAGGGATAGTTCTGCGGATCGTTGAAGCGGGCGGCGCCGGTCGAGGCGAGCAGCTGCGGCACCTTCTTGCCGTTGAGGTATTTCTGCACGGCGGCGTTCGCGGCTGTGCCGATCAGCTGGAAGGTGAAGAGCACCTCGTCGCCTTCGACGAGCTTGCGCACCTGCTCCACGGTTTTCGGCGGCGAATAGGCGTCGTCATACTGGATCAGGTTGATCTTGCGGCCGTTGATGCCGCCCTGATCGTTGATCATCTTGAAGTACGCGGCCTGGGTCTTGCCGATATTGGCATAGACGGAATAGGCGCCGGAGAACGGCACGGTCTGGCCGATCTTGATCTCGGTGTCGCTAGCGCCGGTGTCGTATTTCTTCTGGGCGAGCGCCTGGCTGGTCGAGACGGCGACGGCGAACGCCGCCGTGGCCGCTATGAAGGCTCTGCGATTGTTCATGTTGGTTAGTTCCTCCTGACGGAATTTTAGGCCGATGGTCTTTCTCCGTTGATTGCAACGGTCGCCATCGCTGCTGAAGATTGTGGAGGAAGCTTCGCCGCAGTGCAAGGATCGCGGCGCTGCGCCGTAGCGTCTCAGGCGAGAAACAGTGCAATCAGCGCGATTGCCGCCGGCAACGCCTGCACCATCAAGATCCGCGTGCTGACGGTCGCCGCGCCATAGGCGCCGGCCACCATCACGCAGAGCAGGAAGAACGCCTTGATCTGGAACGCGAAGGCCGGGTTGCCGTGGACGAGGCCCCAGATCAGGCCGGCACCGAGAAAGCCGTTATAGAGGCCCTGATTGGCGGCCAGCACCTTGGTGATCTCGGCCTTCTCGGGCGAATTCCGAAACACCTTCAGGCCCAGCGGCTTGTCCCAGAGAAACATCTCTAGCGCCAGGAAGAAGACGTGCAGCGCGGCGACCAGCGCCACCAGGACATTGGCGATCAGGATCAAGGTGAGCTCCCCCAAAAGCATCAGCTTTCGGGTGGACGTTAGCACGGCCACCATGGCAAGTGCGATCGATGTGTTTCGACCGCCTGGTGCTGCATGCCCATCCGATCAACCAAGCTCCCTGAACGCTTCGGCCTCGATCGCCTGGCGACGCCGATCGGGACCGCGCTGCTGGTCACCGATGCCGAGGGCAAGCTGCGGGCGCTCGATTGGCATGATTACGAGCATCGGATGCGCGAGCTGTTGCGTCTGCATTACGGGACGGTCGATCTCAGCGATCGGCCGGCGCCGGCAGAGATGCGCACCGCGCTCTCGCGTTATTTCGAAGGCGAGCTCGGCCAGCTCTCCGGCATCGCCTGGCGCACCGCCGGCACGCCGTTTCAGCAGAAGGTCTGGACCGCGCTGGCGCAAATTCCCGCCGGCACCACGCTGAGCTACGGCGCACTCGCCGCAACCATCGGCATGCCCAACGCGATTCGCGCCGTCGGCCACGCCAACGGCTCCAACCCGATCAGCGTGGTGCTGCCTTGTCACCGCCTGATCGGTGCGGACGGCTCGCTGGTGAAATACGGCGGCGGTCTCGCGCGCAAGCGCTGGCTGCTGCGGCACGAGGGTGTGGAGGTTTGAAGACGCAACGCGCCAACCCCTCCACTCGTCATTCCGGGGCGCGCGAAGCGCGAACCCGGAATCCATTCACCGGCACTGTCGGTGTTGCTTGATGGATTCCGGGTTCGCCGCTGCGCGGCGCCCCGGAATGACGAGTGGAGAGAATCCCCCGATCGCTCGTCACGCCGCGGGCTGCACCGCCTTGTCGCCGGCCATCACATGGGTCAGCGCGCTCTTGATCGCGGCCTGGCGCGTCGGCGCGTTGATCTGTGCACCCAAGAGGTCGGTGACGTAAAACACGTCGCGCGCGCGCTCGCCGAAGGTCGCGACATGAGCTGACGCAATGTTGAGGTTGAGCTTGGAGATGGCCGTGGTCAGCTCGTAGAGCAGGCCGGGCCGGTCGAGGCCGGAGACCTCGATCACGGTGTAGCGGTCGGACCATTGGTTGTTGATGGTCACTTCCGGCTCGATCACGAACGGCTTTGCCTTGCTGCGCACGGTGCGCCGCGCCACCACTTCCGGCAGGCGCAGCTTGCCCTCCAGCACGTCCTCGATCATCTCGCCGATGCGCGTGGCGCGCCGTCCCTCGTCCTCGTCGCGATCGTATTCGCGCGAGATCGAGATGGTGTCGAGCGCACGGCCGTCGGTTGTCGTGTAGATCTGGGCGTCGACGATGTTGGCGCCGGCCGAGGCGCAGGCGCCGGCGATGATCGACAGCAGCCAGGGATGGTCGGCGGCGAAGATCGTCAGCTCGGTGACGCCGCGCACCTCGTCGAAACCGACATTGATCGCGAGCTTGTGGCCGGCCTGCTCGCTGGAACGCACGAAGCGGGCGTGCCGGATCTTGCGCGGCAGCTCGACCTTGAGCCAATAGGCCGGATAGTGCCGGCCGATATAGGCATCGAGCTCGTCCTTCGGCCATTCGGCGAAGGCCATGCGGAACTCGGTGTGCGCAACGGCGAGGCGCTTGCCGCGGTCGACTTCCGAGAAGCCGCCGGTCAGCACCGGCTCGGTCTCGTAGTACAGCGAGCGCAGGAGCTGCGCCTTCCAGCCGTTCCACACGCCCGGGCCAACGCCGCGGATGTCGGCGGTGGTCAGGATGGTCAGGAGCTTCATCTGCTCCACCGACTGCACCACGGCAGCGAAATTCTCGATGGTCTTGCGATCGGAGAGGTCGCGCGACTGCGCGACCGTGGACATCGTCAGGTGCTCCTCGATCAGCCAGGCCACGAGCTCGGTGTCGGCCGGGCTGAAGCCGAGCCGCGGGCAGAGCCGCCGCGCCACCTTGGCGCCGGCGATGGAGTGGTCCTCGGGCCGGCCCTTGGCGACGTCGTGCAGCAGCGTTGCGATGTAGATCACCGCGCGGTGCTCGGGCCGGATCTTGCGGAACAGGTCGCTCGCCAGCGCGAACTCCTCGATGCCGCCGCGCTCGATGTCCTGCAGGAAGCCGATGCAGCGGATCAGGTGCTCGTCGACGGTGTAGTGATGATACATGTTGAACTGCATCATCGAGACGATCTTGCCGAAGGCGCGAATGAAGTGGCCGAGCACGCCGGTCTCGTTCATCCGCCGCAGCACGATCTCGGCATTGTCGGAGGTCAGGATCTCCATGAACAGTCGGTTGGCTTCGGGATTTTCGCGCAAGCCCGCGTTGATCAGGCCGAGCGAGCGCGTCACGTCGCGCATCGCGTCCGGGTGGAAGGCGAGGTTGTTCTTCTGCGCGAGGCGGAAGATGCGGATCAGATTGACCGGGTCGTGCTTGAACACGTCGGGCGCGGCGACGTTGATGCGGTTGTTGTCGACGATGAAGTCGTCGCTGTCGGGGACGCGCCGCTTCACCGCGGTCGGTCGCAGCCGCGCCATCACCCGGCTCAGCACCGGCGCGGGCTTGGCCTGCTGGTCCTCGAGCTTGGCGCAGAGGATGGCGGTGAGGTTGCCGACTTCCTTGGCGACCAGGAAGTAGTGCTTCATGAAGCGCTCGACGTCCTGCATGCCCGGATGCGAGGTGTAGCCGAGACGTATCGCGATCTCGCGCTGGAGATCGAAGGACAGGCGCTCCTCGGCGCGGCCAGAGTAGAAGTGCAGATTGCAGCGCACCGACCAGAGGAAGTCGGCGCAGCGGCGGAAGGTGCGATATTCCTGCGCGTCGAACACGCCGCGCCCGACCAGCTCGTGGGTATCGCGCACGCGGTAGACGTATTTGGCGATCCAGAACAGCGTGTGCAGGTCGCGCAAGGCCCCCTTGCCGTCCTTGACGTTCGGCTCGACCAGATAGCGCGACTGGCCGCCGCGGCGATGGCGCTCCTCGCGCTCGGCGAGCTTTGCGGTGACGAATTCGGACGCGGTGCCCTGCACCACCTCCTTGTCGAAGCGCTCGACCAGCTCGTCGTAGAGCGGCTTGTCGCCGGTGAGGAAGCGCGTCTCCAGGATCGCGGTGCGGATCGTCATGTCGCCGCGCGCCTGCCGAATCGATTCGTCGACCGATCGCGTGGCGTGACCGACCTTCAGTCCCATGTCCCAGAGGCAATAGAGGATGGCTTCGGCGACCTGCTCGCCCCAGGCGGTCTGCTTGTAGGGCAGGATGAAGAGCAGATCGATGTCCGATTCCGGCGCCATCAGGCCGCGGCCGTAGCCTCCGGTCGCCACCACCGCCATGCGCTCGGCACCGCTCGGGATCGGCGAGCGGTAGAGATGGCGCGTCGCGGCCGAATACAGGATGCGGATGATCTCGTCCTGCACGTGGCACAGCCGCTCGGCGCAGCGGCGGCCGTGGCGGTCCTTCAGAAGGATCGCCTGCGCGGCGGCGCGCGCCGCGATCAGCTCGGCCTTGAGCAATTGCGCCATCGCCGTGCGGAACGCGTCCTCGCGCCCCTCGTGCTTCTCGGCGAGCGCATCGACCGCGGCGGTGATCCGCGCGGTATCGAAGCGATCGTCCACCTCGGCCTTGTGCTCAGTCGCGACGCTGTCCATGTCTCACCGGATATAAGAGGTGACAGGCGCTGTCACCCGCCATTCTCTGGCAATAGCCGTTCCATGCTGGAAAGCTGCGGCTTCGGGCAAATCTGTTCTCGGCCGGCGCGCTTTCGGAGGGCGGATTTTCTCGTTGACCTCTAGATATAACTCATTGAAAAACAATGAAGTTTTCAGGAGGCTGAGCATGGCTGGGATTGCACGAATTATTGTTATGGCGGGAGCTTTGGCGCTCGCATTGACCCAAGCGGCGAAGGCGGCGGACCCGCTCAAGGAGATCCGCATCGACTGGGCGACCTACAATCCGGTGTCGCTGGTGCTGAAGCAGAAGGGGCTCCTGGAGAAGGAGTTCGCCAAGGACGGTATCACCGTCACCTGGGTGCAGTCGGCCGGCTCCAACAAGGCGCTCGAATTCCTCAACGCCGGCTCGATCGATTTCGGCTCGACCGCGGGCTCGGCGGCGCTGGTCGCCCGCATCAACGGCAACCCGATCAAGTCGATCTACGTCTATTCGCGCCCGGAATGGACCGCGCTGGTGACCGGCAAGGAGTCCAAGATCGCCGGCGTTGCCGACCTCAAGGGCAAGCGCGTTGCGGTCACGCGCGGCACCGACCCGCACATCTTCCTGGTGCGCGCACTGCTCGGTGCGGGCCTCACCGAGAAGGACATCACGCCGGTGCTGCTCCAGCACGCCGACGGCAAGACCGCGCTGATCCGCGGCGACGTCGATGCCTGGGCCGGCCTCGATCCGATGATGGCGCAGGCCGAGGTCGAGGAGGGCGCCAAGCTGTTCTATCGCAAGGCCGACGCCAACACCTGGGGCATCCTCAATGTGCGCGAGCAGTTCCTGAAGGATCATCCCGACATCGCGCGCCGCGTCCTCGCGGTTTACGAGGAGGCGCGCAAATATTCGCTGGCGAATTACGACGAGCTGAAGAAGACCTTCATCGCGGTGACGAAGCTGCCCGAGGCCGTGGTCGACAAGCAGCTCAAGGAGCGCACCGAGCTCACCCACAGCCGCATCGGCGCGCCGCAGCGCGAGTCGATCCTCGCCGCCGGCCTTGCGCTCCAGCAGGCCGGCGTCGTCGATGCCAAGGTCGACCTCAAGGCGACGCTCGATGCATTGATCGACGACCAGGTTCCGCTACCAACGAATTAGTTCGCAGGGAAGAGGCAAGCGCGCGCAATAGAGACCGCCGCCGTCCCGGGGCGCGAAGCGAGCCCGGGACGACAGGCGAGGGCGCGGCGATAGTCCTGTTGCATTCCACAACCAGACGCGCTTCCTACCGGCCATGATCTCCGACGCGCCAGTCCTGCAGCAAACCCCTGATACAGCCGAGAGCGCGCCTGTGCCCTCACGGCTGTCGCGTTACGCGCGGCCGCTGCTGGGCGTGGTGCTGCCGCTGACGCTCGCGTTGGGCTGGGAGCTCGTGGTGTGGCTCGGCTGGTCCAACGGGCGCCTGGTGCCGCCGCCTTCGCGCGTGTTTGCTACCATTAGCGAGCTCGCCCGTTCCGGCGAGCTGGTCCGCCACATCACGGCGACGCTGTGGCGCGTCTCGCTCGGCTTCGCCTTCGGCGTGGTCGCGGGCACGCTGTTAGGTGCCATCTCCGGTTACTGGTCGCTGGCGCGCCGGCTGCTCGATCCGACGGTGCAGGCGTTGCGCGCGATTCCCTCGCTCGCCTGGGTACCGCTGTTCATCCTTTGGCTCGGCATCTTCGAGACCTCGAAGATCGCGCTGATCGCGGTCGGCGTGTTCTTCCCGGTCTATCTCGGCGTCATGGGCGCCATCCTCTCGGTCGATCGCAAGATCGTCGAGGTCGGCCGCACCTTTCGCCTGTCGGGACCCGCAATGATCCGCCGCATCCTGCTGCCGGCGGTGCTGCCGGCCTATGTCGTGTCCTTGCGCGTCGGTCTTGGCCTCGGCTGGATGTTCGTGGTCGCAGCCGAATTGATCGGCGCCTCCGAAGGCCTCGGCTATCTCCTGCTCGACGGCCAGCAGCTCGGCAAGCCCGCGCAGATCCTGGCCGCTATCGTCATCTTCGCCATCCTCGGCAAGCTCACCGACTGGCTGATCGAGCTGGCCGCCGCACCGTTCCTGCGCTGGCAGGACGCCTTCGGGCGGGCAAAGGGAGCTTGAGGCGATGCTGGCGCTCGACCGGGTCAGCAAGACCTATCCCAACGGCGTCGAGGCGCTGGCGCGCTTCTCGGCCGAGATCAGGCAAGGCGAGATCATCGCCATTATCGGCGGCTCCGGCTGCGGCAAATCAACATTGCTGCGCGCCATCGCCGGCCTCGATCGCGCCAGCTCTGGCACGGTGACGCTCGACGACGAGGCGATCGGCTCGCCGCATGCCAAGATCGGCATCATCTTCCAGGAGCCGCGGCTGCTGCCCTGGCTCAGCGTCGCCGACAATATCGGCTTCGGCCTTGCCGGCCTGCCCGCGGCCGAGCGGCACGAGATGGTCGCGCGTGTGCTCGCCCGCGTCGGCCTCGCTGATAAGGCGCAGGCCTGGCCGCGCGAGCTGTCGGGCGGACAGGCGCAGCGCGTCGCGATCGCCCGCGCGCTGGTGCCGCAGCCGGAGGTGCTGCTGCTCGACGAGCCGTTTTCCGCGCTCGATGCCTTCACCCGCAGGGATTTGCAGGACCATCTGCTCGACCTCTGGGCCGATACGCGGCCGACCTTGATCCTCGTCACGCATGACGTCGACGAGGCCGTGGTGCTGGCCGATCGCGTGCTGGTGATGCGGCCGCGGCCGGGGCGGCTGTTCGATCAGATCGAGATCAATCTCGGTCGGCCGCGCGACCGCAATTCGCCGCTGTTCGAGAATTTCAAGCGCAGTGTGCTGACGTCACTCGACCGGTCGCTCGACCGCAACGTTCCCGACCGCGACGCAACCCAGGGTCCCGGTCAGGCCATGTGGTGGTGACAATCTCGCCGCGAGCCGGTACATCGGCAGGCATCATACCCCGGGAGAGAACAAGATGGACGCCGCAGAGCTGCGCCAGATGCAGGCTCCGATCAAGGAGCGCTACAAGACCGATCCCAAGGCCGCGCTCATCACGCTGACGGCCAAGGGTTCCACCGACAGCGAAGGCATCGCCTGCAAGGTCGAGACCGGCCGCGCCATCGCGATGGCTGGTCTGCATCCCGCCACCGGCGGCTCCGGCCTCGAGCTCTGCTCCGGCGACATGCTGCTCGAAGCCCTGGTCGCCTGTGCCGGCGTCACGCTGAAATCGGTCGCGACCGCAATCGAGGTGCCCTTGAAGACCGGCAACGTCTACGCCGAGGGCGATCTGGACTTCCGCGGCACGCTCGGCGTCGACAAGGAGACGCCGGTCGGCTTCGCCGAGATCCGCCTGCGCTTCGAGGTCGACACGTCAGCGCCGCAGGACAAGCTCGATCTCTTGCTCAAGCTCACCGAGCGCTATTGCGTGGTCTACCAGACCATCAAGAACGGCCCGAAGGTTTCGGTGTCGATGCAGCGGATGTGAGGACGCAGGTCGTCATCCCACCAATTGGCGTCGTCCCGGGGCGCGCCGCTTCGCCCGCCCCGGAATGACGGACTGAATAACTTCGCTTTCTGTCCGGATCAGCGCGCCGCTTGCCCGGCACAAAAAAATGTCCCTCGACCTCCACGTCCTCCTCTTTCTCTTCCTGCGCATGGCGATCGCGGCGGCGTTCGTGGTGACGGCGTCGATCATCACCGAACGCTCGGGGCCGGTGATCGGCGCGCTGATCGCGACCCTGCCGGTGTCGGCGGGGCCGTCCTACGTCTTTCTTGCGATCGACCACGACGCCGCTTTCATCGCGCAGGGCGCGCTGGCGAGCCTGCCGGTCAATGCGGCGACGATCTTCATGTGCCTCACTTACGTTGTGCTGTCGCAGCGGCACACTCTCGTGGTGAGTTGCGGAAGCGCTTTCGCGGTGTGGATCGGGATGGCCTCGATCATCCGCCAGTTCGACTGGACGCTCACGGCCGGGCTTGCCGCCAATCTGATCGCATTCGGCATCTGCATTCCACTGCTCGCACGCTATCGCCATGTGAAGATGCCACTGGTGATGCGCCGCTGGTACGACGTGCCGATGCGTGCTGCGCTGGTTGCGACCCTCGTCGCCATCGTGGTGTCGACATCGAGCTGGGTCGGCCCGCGCATCAGCGGCATCATCGCACTCTTTCCCGTGGTGTTCTCCAGCATGATGGTGATCCTGCATCCGCGCATCGGCGGATCGCCGACCGCCGCCGTGCTCGCCAACTCCGCCTGGGGCCTGCTCGGATTTGGCATGGCCGTCGCCGTCCTGCACGTTGCAGTCGTGTGGTTCGGTTCCGCAGTCGGCTTGTGCGTCGCACTCGGGACCTGCGTGGCCTGGAATCTGACGCTGTGGTGGCGTGGACGCAGAAGGCTGCGCATCGAAACGTAAGTTGGTACGGGACCTTTGCGGTGCTCAGCCGGTAGTTCTGCGGTGTTTGACTGCGCGTTTCCGATAATGTCGTTAATTTAATCTTTGTGTCTTGACCCTACGCTTACTCGTCAGCTGTCGAGGCGGCCCCGTTGGATAACGGGGCAGAAGTTCCATCAGTACCAAAGTCGTAAACGACGAGCCGAAACGTCGAGCGCTAGCGCGACGCTGCGCGCGCCACGCATAATGATTTCTCAACGAGGAGACACCTGAATGTTCGGCCGTAAGTCCCACATTGATGCAAGGCGCGGCTCGATGCCATCGGCCGTTCGCAGGCGATGATCGAATTCAAACTTGATGGGACGATCATCACGGCCAACAAGAATTTTCTCGACGCGCTCGGCTATCGGCTCGAGGAGATCCAGGGCAAGCATCATTCGATGTTCGTGCCGGCCGACCAGCGCGACCGCGCCGAGTACAAGGCGTTCTGGGCCGCATTGAACCGTGGCGAGTATCAAGCGCGCGAGTTCAAGCGAATCGCGAAGGACGGCCACGAGGTCTGGATCGAAGCATCCTACAATCCGGTGCTCGACGGCGACGGCAAGGCGGTGATGGTCGCCAAGATCGCGACCGACATCACCGAGAAGAAGATCCGGAGCATGACGGACGCCTCGAAGATCGCCGCCAGCAGCCGTGCCCAGGCCGTCATCGAGTTCAAGCTCGACGGTACCATCGTCACCGCCAACGAGAATTTCTGCAAGGCACTCGGCTATTCGCTCGCCGAGATTCAGGGCAAGCATCACAGCTTGTTCGTGGCCGAGGCTGACCGCAACGGCGCTGCCTATCGCGAATTCTGGGCCAAGCTCAACCGCGGCGAATACCAGGCCGGCGAGTTCAAGCGTATCGGCAAGGGCGGCCGCGAGGTCTGGATCCTCGCTTCCTACAATCCGCTGCTCGACGAGAGCGGCAAGCCGTATGGAGTCGTCAAGTTCGCAACTGACGTCACTGCCGAGAAGCTGAAGACCGCCGATATCGCAGGTCAGATCGCGGCGATTGACAAGGCGCAGGCCGTGATCGAGTTCAACATGGACGGCACGGTCATCACGGCCAATGCCAACTTCCTGGGCGCACTCGGCTATTCGCTGGCCGAGATCAAGGGCAAGCATCACAGCATGTTCGTCGAGCCCAGTGAGCGCGACGGCGCCGCCTATCGGGAATTCTGGGCTGCGCTTGGTCGCGGTCAATACCAAGCCGGGGAATACAAGCGCATCGGCAAGGGCGGCAAGGAAGTCTACATCCAAGCCTCCTACAACCCGATCTTCGATCTCAACGGCAAGCCGGTCAAGGTCGTGAAATATGCCACCGACACCACCAAGCAGGTGCTGGTCCGCATGGGCAACGAGCGCGTTCGCGGCATGATGGAATCGGTCGCCGCCGGCTCGGAGGAGCTCAACGCTTCGGTGCGGGAGATCTCCGAGGCCATGACCAAGTCGCGCGAGACCGCGATGAGCGCCGTCGACCAGGTCGCCGCGGCCGATGCCCAGGCCCAGCGCCTCACCGAAGCCGCGCAAGCGATGAGCGGGATCGTCGAGATGATCAACAGCATCACCGGCCAGATCAATCTGCTCGCGCTGAATGCCACGATCGAATCCGCCCGCGCCGGTGAAGCCGGCCGCGGCTTTGCCGTGGTGGCGTCCGAAGTGAAGAGCCTTGCCAACCAGGCCAAGCAGGCCACTGACAAGATCGGCCAGGAAATCGGCAGCCTCAACGGCATCTCGGGTGACGTCGTTAGCGCACTCGGCTCGATCAAGCAGGCGATCAACAACGTCAGCGAATACGTCACCTCGACCGCCGCGGCCGTCGAGGAGCAGAGCACGGTGACCAACGAGATGTCGACCAGCATGCAGCGCGCGGCCGCGGAAGCCGCGGCGATCGCGGCGCGGGGGTAGGCGGGCATCGTAGGGTGGGTTAGCCGAAGGCGTAACCCACCTCTTCTATCTCCTCGGAAATGAAGATGGTGGGTTACGCTTCGCTAACCCACCCTACAGGCCATCACGGCTTCGGCAGCTTGGCCTTCAACGCATACAGCGCATCCAGCGCCTCGCGCGGCGACATCTCGTCCGGGTGCAGCGCCTTCACCGCCTCCATCAGCAGCTCCGCGTCGCTCGGCGGCGCGGCTTCAGTGGCGGCGCGTGAGGGCACCGCGAACAGCGGCAGATCGTCCACCAAGGCTCGCGCGGTCTGGCCGCGGTCCTGCGCCTCCAGCTTGGACAGCACCGATTTGGCGCGCGTGATCACCGCCGGCGGCAGGCCGGCGAGCTTCGCCACCTGGATGCCGTAGGAGCGGTCGGCCGAGCCCGGCAGCACCTCGTGCAGGAACACGACGTTGCCCTGCCATTCCTTCACCCGCACCGTGGCGTTGAACATGCGCGGCAGCTTGGCCGCGAGCGCAGTCAGCTCGTGATAGTGCGTCGCGAACAATGTGCGGCAGCGGTTGTTCTCGTGCAGATGCTCGATCGCGGCCCAGGCGATGGAGAGGCCGTCGAAGGTCGCGGTGCCGCGGCCGATCTCGTCGAGGATGACGAGCGAGCGCTCGCCGGCCTGGTTCAGGATCGCCGCGGTCTCGACCATCTCCACCATGAAGGTGGAGCGGCCGCGGGCGAGATCGTCGGCGGCGCCGACGCGCGAGAACAGGCGGTCGACGATGCCGATCCGCGCACGCGTGGCCGGCACGAAGCTGCCGATCTGCGCCATCAAGGCAATCAGCGCGTTCTGGCGCAAGAAGGTCGATTTACCCGCCATGTTGGGACCGGTGAGCAGCCAGAGCTGGCCTGCCCCCACCCTACCCTCCCCCGCTTGCGGGGGAGGGTAGGGTGGGGGTACAGGCGACAGGTCGCAGGCATTGGCGATGAACGGCTCGCCGTTGCGCTTGAGCGCCTGCTCGACCACGGGATGGCGGCCCGCCTCGATCGCAAAGCTGAGCGAGCCGTCGACCTCGGGCCGCACATAGTTCTCGTCGACTGCGAGCTTGGCCAGCGACGTCGCGACGTCGAGCAGCGCGAAGCCTTGCGCCGCGGCGCGCAGATCGTCGCTGATCGCGAGCGCCTTGCCACAGAGCCGCTCGAAGATCTCGAGCTCGAGGCCGAGCGCACGGTCGCCGGCATTGGCGATCTTGGCCTCGATCTCGCCGAGCTCGGCGGTGGTGAAGCGCACCTGTCCCGCCAGCGTCTGGCGATGGATGAAGGTCGCGTTCAGCGGCGGCGACATCAGCTTGTCGCCGTGCTGGGCGGTGACCTCGACGAAATAGCCGAGCACGTTGTTGTGCCGGATCTTGAGGCCCTTCACGGAGGTCGCGTCGGCGTAGCGCGCCTGCATCGAGGCGACCACGAGGCGCGATGCGTCGCGCAGGTTTCGCGCTTCGTCCAGCGCGGGCTCGTAGCCCTGGCGCACGAAGCCGCCGTCGCGCTTGATCAGCGGCAGCTGCTCGTCGAGCGCGCTGGCGAACTCGGCAGCAAGCTCGCGCGACGGCCGCTGCAGCGCCGCCATCACTGCCGCGATTTCCGGCGGCGGTTGATCCACCTCGGAGAGCCGCGTCAACACCTGGTCGGCGGCGA
Organism: Bradyrhizobium sp. BLXBL-01; assembly: GCF_051853025.1. Classification (NCBI taxonomy): domain Bacteria; kingdom Pseudomonadati; phylum Pseudomonadota; class Alphaproteobacteria; order Hyphomicrobiales; family Nitrobacteraceae; genus Bradyrhizobium; species Bradyrhizobium sp. BLXBL-01. The sequence goes on along the minus strand of NZ_CP182471.1, from coordinate 8,169,625 downwards.
TGATGCCGTCGCGGATGCCGGCGAGGTCGCGCGGCCCGCCGCGGCCGACCGAGAGCCGAGCCAGAGCGCGCGACATATCGGGCGCGCCGCGCAAAATGCTGCGGATGTCCTCGCGCGCGGCGGAATCGGCCACGAAGATGCTGACCCCATCTAGCCGCCGCGCGATCGCCGGCGCATCGGTCAGCGGCGCGGCCAGGCGCTGCGCCAGCAGGCGGGAGCCTGCCGAGGTCACGGTGCAGTCGATCGCGTCGAGCAGCGAGCCGCGGCGTTCGCCGGCGAGCGTCCGCGTCAGCTCGAGATTGGCACGCGTGGCCGGGTCGATCGCCATGGTCGCGCCCGAGGCCTCGCGCGCCGGCGGCGACAGCGGCGGATGCTTGCCGACCTGGGTGCGGTCGACATAGGTGACGGCGGCGGCCGCGGCGGTGGCTTCCAGGCGCGTCAGCTGCGCGAGCCCGTCCATGGTCGCGACGGCAAAGTAGTCGCACAGCCGCTTCTCGGCAGTGGCGCCGTCGAAGACGTCGCGGGTCAGCGGCGTCACCGCCGGCAGCTCGCGCAAGGTCTGCCCGAGCTCGTTGTCGCTATAGAGCGCGTCGGTGACGATCGCCTCGTTCGGGTTGATGCGCGCCAGGGTCGCGGCGAGCTCGCCGCCCGAGACCTCGGTGACCGTGAATTCGGCCGTCGAGATGTCGATCCAGGCGAGGCCGAAGCGGTCGCCGCCGGCGGACGAGCGTGCCCGCGCGATCGCCAACAGGTAGTTGTTGGCACGCGCATCGAGCAGCGTGTCCTCGGTCAGCGTGCCCGGCGTCACCAGCCGCACCACGCCGCGGCGCACCACGCTCTTGTTGCCCCGCGCTTTCGCCGCCGCGGGATCCTCGGTCTGCTCGCACACCGCGACGCGGTGCCCGGCGCTGATGAGACGATGCAGGTAATCCTCGGCGCGCTCGACCGGCACGCCGCACATCGGGATATCCGCGCCCTGGTGCTTGCCGCGCTTGGTCAAGACGATGCCGAGCGTCCTTGAAGCGATCTCGGCGTCCTCGAAGAACAATTCGTAGAAGTCGCCCATCCGGTAGAACAGCAGCAAGCCCTGATGCGCTGCTTTGATCTCCAGATACTGCTCCATCATCGGCGTGACGCGCGCGGCAGCCTCGGCCTGCGGCGCGGGCGTGTCGTCGGGCGGCGGAACAGGTATCGGTTGTTGCATGGTCATGGGCGGCGCAACCTACAAAATTTCGCCTGAGCGTCCTATCGGTTTGGCTGGGGAGGGCGGGTTTTCCACGCTGTCCGCATGGCGGGATGTGTGCGCCACACTCTCGGTCGTCATTCCGGGATGCGCCGATAGGCGCAGGCCCGGAATCCATAACCCCGGCTCGTGGTTATGGATTCCGGGCTCGCGACTTCGTCGCGCCCCGGAATGACGGCTGAGTTTCATGACATCGCTCGAATATGCCACCCGCGAAACCGTCAATTGACCTGCCGCAGGCGCGCTCCTAAAACTCCGCCGACATTGAAGAATTTGGCCGGATCGCGGCATTCAGGGAGAACAACGATGCGTGACGTCTTTATCTGTGATGCCGTGCGGACCCCGATCGGCCGTTTCGGCGGCTCGCTCGCCAAGGTGCGCGCCGACGATCTCGCCGCCGCCCCGATCAAGGCGCTGATGGCAAAACACCCCAAGCTCGACTGGGCACAGGTGGACGAGGTCTTCTTCGGTTGCGCCAACCAGGCCGGCGAGGACAATCGCAACGTCGCGCGCATGGCGCTGTTGCTCGCAGGCCTGCCGGATTCGGTTCCCGGCCAGACCTTGAACCGGCTTTGCGCCTCGGGCCTCGATGCGGTCGGTGCCGCGGGCCGCGCCATCCGTTCCGGCGAGATCGAGCTTGCGATTGCCGGCGGCGTCGAGTCGATGACCCGCGCGCCCTTCGTAATGGGCAAGGCGCAGGAGGCCTTCTCGCGCTCGGCCGAGATCTTCGACACCACCATCGGCTGGCGCTTCATCAATCCACTGCTGAAGGCACAGTACGGCGTCGATGCGATGCCCGAGACCGGCGAGAACGTCGCCGAGGAGTTCCAGGTCTCGCGCGCCGACCAGGACGCCTTCGCCATTCGCTCGCAGCAGCGTGCGGGCGCAGCGATCGCGGCGGGTTATTTCGCGGAAGAAATCACGCCCATCACGATTCCTGGCGGCAAGGCCGGTCCTGTTACGGTCGACAAGGACGAGCATCCGCGTCCCGAGACCACGCTGGAAGGTCTGGCCAAGCTGAAGCCGATCGTGCGCAATCCGGGCACCGTCACGGCCGGCAATGCCTCCGGCGTCAATGACGGCGCCGCCGCCATGATCCTGGCCTCGGAAGCCGCGGTGAAGAAGCACGGCCTGACGCCGCGAGCGCGCATCCTCGGGCTCGCCTCGGCCGGCGTGCCGCCGCGGATCATGGGCATCGGCCCGGTGCCGGCGACCCGCAAGCTGATGGAACGCCTCGGCAAGAAGATCAGCGATTTCGACCTGATCGAGCTGAACGAAGCTTTCGCCTCGCAGGGCATCGCCTGCATGCGCCAGCTCGGCGTCGCCGATGACGCCGATTTCGTCAATCCGCATGGCGGCGCCATCGCGCTCGGCCATCCGCTCGGCATGAGCGGTGCCCGTCTCGCGCTCACCGCCGTGCACGGCATGGAGAAGCGCGGCGGCAAGCTGGCGCTCGCCACCATGTGCGTCGGCGTCGGCCAGGGCGTCGCGGTTGCGATCGAAAAGCTGAATTAAGACTCCATCCTCCCCCTCTCCCCGTTCTTAGGGAGAGGGTTGGGGTGAGGGGCCTCTCTCCGCGGATGAGATGACCGTGGGACCTGTACCCCCTCACCCGGATCGCAAGGGCGATCCGACCTCTCCCCGCAGGCGGGGAGAGGTGAAGATTCCGGGGCCGCTCCTTTCACTCGCGCCCGGAACGACCGGATGGTTGGGAGGTGGCCATGATCATCGAGCGCGAGAAGGACGTCACGGCCGCGGCACTGGCGGTGATGGAGCGGACATCCGATCCGCGGCTGCGCGAGATCATGGTCTCCCTGGTCAAGCATTTGCACGCCTTCGTGCGCGACGTTCGCCTGACCGAGAAGGAGTTCCGCGATGCCACGGCGATCGTGGCCGAGCTCGGCAAGCTGACCACCGACACGCATAACGAAGTCGTGCTGATGGCGGGGTCGCTCGGCGTCTCCTCGCTGGTGTGCCTGCTCAACAACGGCGATCAGGGCAATACGGAGACCGATCAATCATTGCTCGGGCCGTTCTGGCGGTTGAATTCGCCCCGGGTCGAGAATGGCGGATCGATCGTGCGCTCGGAAACGCCGGGGGCCACGCTGTTCGTCAGCGGCCGCGTCGTCGACAGGGACGGCCGGCCCGTCGCGGGTGCCGAGATCGATGTCTGGCACGCCTCGCCGGTCGGCCTCTACGAGAACCAGGACCCCGAGCAGGCCGACATGAACCTGCGCGGCAAGTTCATGTCCGATTCCGACGGGCGCTTTTCCTTCCGCTCGGTGATGATGGTCGGCTATCCCATTCCGACCGATGGTGTCGTCGGCCGCCTGCTCGAGGCGCAGGGCCGCCACCCCTATCGTCCCGCGCATCTGCACGCCCTGATCTTCAAGCCAGGATTCAAGGTGCTGATCTCGCAGGTGTATGATCCGAGCGACCCTCATATCGACAGCGACGTGCAGTTCGGTGTGACACAGGCTCTGATCGGCAAATTCGTGCGCCACGATACGCCGCATCCGACCGCGAAGGACGCCTCCGTGCCCTGGTATTCGCTCGACCATACCTACCGGCTCGAGGCCGGACAGGCCGTGCTTCCGCGTGCGCCGATCAGGTAGGGAGCGGCCGGCTGCCATGCGCGGGAACGCCGCTAAACCGGCTTTCCCAAATTAGTTATATCCTATAATGATTGGCAGAAGCGTTGACCGGCCGGACCTAAAATGGCCGGGGAGGAGTTCGCCAATGACATTCATCTATCCCACCGGCAGCAACGCGGCGCATCCGCTGCCGCTGTCGCCCGACTACAAGAGCTCGATCAAGCGCGCGCCGAACAAGCCCTTGATCCCGATGCCCCATACGCTGTCAGAGTTGACCGGACCGGTCTACGGCCACGAGACCGTGCGCGAGGGCGACAACGATCTCACCCGTCAGCACGCGGGCGAGCCGCTCGGCGAGCGCATCATCGTGCATGGCCATGTGCGCGACGAGGACGGCCGCGGCGTGCCGAACTCGCTCGTCGAGATCTGGCAGGCCAATTCCTGCGGCCGCTATGTCCATGTCCGCGATCAGCATCCGGCGCCGCTGGATCCGAATTTCACCGGCGCGGGTCGCACCGTGAGCGATGCGTCCGGCTATTATCGCTTCGTCACCATCAAGCCCGGCGCCTATCCCTGGGGCAATCACCACAATGCCTGGCGTCCCGCGCATATCCATCTCTCGGTGTTCGGCCATTCCTTCGTCACGCGGCTGGTGACGCAGATGTACTTCCCGGCCGATCCGCTGTTTCCGTTCGATCCGATCTTCAACTCGGTGCCGGACGAGAAGGCGCGGGCGCGGATGGTTTCCTCGTTCGACCTCGAGAACACCCAGCCCGAATGGGCGTTGTGCTACCGCTTTGACATCGTGCTGCGCGGCAAGAACGCCACGCCCATGGAGAACCACTAACGTGCAGGATTCTGTGAAGCCCGACGGGATCACCCCATCCCAGACCGTCGGTCCGTTCTTTAAATACGGACTGACGCCGACCGGCGAGTACGCGTGGAACGACGCATTCACCAACTCGACGCTGACACCCGATGTCACCGGCGATCGCGTTCGTATCGAGGGCCGTGTCTTCGATGGTGATGGCGTTGCCGTGCCGGATTGCATGCTGGAGATCTGGCAGGCGGATGCGCAGGGCCGCTTCGCCGATCCCCAGGACAAGCGCGCGCTGCCGAATGCGAGTTTCCGCGGCTTTGCCCGCTGCGGCACCGACAAGGACGGCAACTATTCCTTCGAGACCATCAAGCCGGGTGTCGTGCCCGATCCCGCTGGCAAGCCGCAGGCGCCGCACATCCTGCTTGCGGTGTTTGGCCGCGGCATGCTCAGGCATCTCTACACCCGCATCTATTTCAGCGACGAGGCCGGCAACGCCGCCGATCCCGTGCTGGCGCTGGTACCGGCTGACCGCCGGGCCACGCTCACTGCGGTCCGCGAGGCCGGCAAGCCGGTCTACCGGCTCGACCTGCAGCTGCAGGGCGACAACGAGACGGTGTTCTTCGACGTGTGAAGGCAGGGCGTGCCGGGGAAGATTGCTCTCCCGGCACGCACATCTCATTCAGCGCATCGATCAAACTCAAACGTTGTTCTGCGCGTTTGTGCGTCAGCCTCGCTGACTCAATACCGATGAGTTGACGTCAATTCCCGTATTTATGCGGGGCTCGCGAAATACAATTCCCGCGCGAATCAATCCCGTATTTACCGTAGTCGTCTAGGGTGGCGGAAGTTTCGACGCTGACCTGGATTGTTTCATGAAATTTCGTCTGTCCTTGTCCTCTGCGATCGTCGCGTTCGGCGTCGTTCTCGCCGTTGGTTTTGCCGCCATTGTTTCGACCAGCCTATACGCCCTGAAAGAGCTCAAGGTCGGCGGTCCGCTCTATTCCGACATCAAGCTCGGCAACGACCTCATCGCCGACATCCTGCCGCCGCCCGAATATGTCATCGAAGCCTATCTCGAGGCGACGCTGGCCATGCGCGAGCCGGATCAGCTAGCCGCCCATGGCGAGCGCCTGGTCCAGCTCCGCAAGGAATACGACGAGCGCAAGGCGTTCTGGGTCTCCTCCAGCCTCTCGGCCGACCTCAAGACCGCGCTGGTGTCGAAATCCGATGCGGAGGTGCAGAAATTCTGGAAGGCGTCGGATCAGCTCCTGCCGGCGCTCAAGGCCAAGGACATTGCGGCCTCCGAGCGCGCCTATGGGCAGCTCAAGGACGCCTATACCGCGCACCGCGCGGTCATCGACAGCATTGTCGATAGTGCGAACAAGCAGAATGCAGCCATGGAGAAGCTGGCCGCGGACCGCGACAGCGCGATGCTCTATATCCTACTCGGCGTCTCCGTTGCCGTCCTCGCCTTCGTTACCGCCGGCCTGCTGGGTGTTGCCCTCGGCGTGGTGCGCCCGATCGTGCGCATGACGGACACGATGCAGAAGCTCGCGACCGGCGATCTCGACGCCGACATTCCGTTCGCGCAGCGCCAGGACGAGGTCGGCTCGATGGCGGGCGCGCTTGTGGTGTTCAAGCAGGCGGCGGTCGAGAATTCCCGTCTGCGCGAGGAGCAATTGCGGCAGGAGCAGGCGGCGGCGCTCGCCAAGCGCTCGGCCCTGCACCAGATGGCGGAGACGGTCGAGCGCGAGACCGGACGCTCGGTCGATACCGCGACTGCGGCGACGCAGGGCGTGGAGCAAGCCGCCTCCGGCCTGTCGGAGATCGCAAAGTCGCTGTCGGCGCAGTCGCAGGCGGTTGCGGCGGCCTCGACGCAGGCGCTCGGCAGCTCGCAAGCCGTCTCGGCTGCGGCCGAAGAATTGAGCGCCTCGATCCGCGAGATCGCGGGCCAGGTGGCGCGGACCAGCAGCGTCACCAAATCGGCGGTCGCCGGCCGCGAGCAGGCGCGTTCGACCATTCAGGCGCTGGCCGGATCGGTGAAGAAGATCGCCGAGGTCTCCGATCTCATCGGCGGCATCGCGGGCCAGACCAACCTCCTCGCGCTCAACGCGACGATCGAGGCCGCGCGCGCCGGCGAGGCCGGCCGCGGCTTCGCGGTGGTTGCAGCCGAGGTGAAGTCCCTGTCAGACCAGACCGCCAAGTCGACCGAGGAGATCGGGCGGCTGATTGCCGAGATCCAGGCCTCGACCCAGGCCGCGGTCGACGCCGTCGAGGCCATGGGAGGCCACATCATCGAGATCGACGGCGTGGCGACCTCGGTCGCCGCCGCGATGGAAGAGCAGGATGCCGCGACCCGGGAGATCACGCGGTCGATTTCCGAATCGGCCTCGGCGGCGAAGGAGGTCTCGGCCAAGATCGGCGACGTCAGCCGCGATGCCGCCTCCGTCAACGCGCGCGCCGCGGATGTGAGGCAGGCGATCGCCGGGATGGCGGCCAATCTCGAGCAGCTGCGTTCGGTCGTCGTGCGGACCGTGCGCGACTCGACCGCGGCAGCCTGAGCCGGCGCGAGCCGCTGGTGCCCGGGCGGGTGATCGTGCAGTATGGCGTGGGACAGGGGCATCGTGGTTCATGACATCTCCACAATTGCCGGCGGTCGTTGAGCCCGCCCTACTGACGGCCGCGCTGCGCAGGGGCGGCGTGCTCGACGCCGGCGCTGTGCGCGAAGTGAAGGTGCTGCATCAGCGCGACACCGTGGTGTCACATATCGTCAGGCTCGGCCTGCGCTATGTCGGCGAATCCGCCGGTGCTCCGCAGTCGCTGATCCTCAAGACTCCCAATGCCGCGTTCGCCAAGCGCCTCGCCAATGGCGGCCGGCGCGAGGTGGAGTATTACACGCAGCTGGTCCCGCAGATGCCGGCGGGACTCGTGCCGCGCTGCTTTGACGGGCATTTCGACGAGGACAGCCTCGCCTGGCATTTGCTGCTGGAAGATCTCACCGACAGCCACGAGATCGCGACAACCTGGCCGGTGCCGCCGTCGCGCGAGCAGACGTTCGCCATCGTCACCACGCTGGCCCGCTGGCATGCAGCCTGGTGGGACCATCCGAGCCTCGGCGACACCGTCGGCACCTGGCCGAGTGTGGAGGACAGCGCGCAACGCATGGAGACGTTTGCGGGCCATTATGACCGCTTTGCCGATCTTCTCGGCGATCGCCTCAGCGAGGAGCGGCGGATTATCTACCGTCGGCTCATCGATCAGTCGGAGCGGCTGTCCCAGCGTTACCATTCACGCCGCCACCTCAGCATCACGCATGGCGATGCCCATGTCTGGAATTTCCTGCTGCCGCGCGCGGGCGTTGCTGACACCGTGCGCATCTTCGATTTCGATCTGTGGAGCATCGACGTTCCGGCCGACGACCTCGCCTACATGATGGCGATGCATTGGTATCCGGAACGCCGGCAGGCGCTCGAACGGCTGCTGCTCAACCTCTACCACGACGCGCTGATCGAGAGCGGCATCACCGGCTATACCCGCGGCGCGCTCGATCGCGACTACCGCTGGGCGGTGCTCTGGCAGATCACGCGGCCGGTCTGGCAGTGGAGCATCAACATCCCGCCGCTGATCTGGTGGAACAATCTGGAGCGGGTGTTCGCGGCCGTAGATGATCTGGGCTGCGAGGAGTTGCTGTAGCGCCGCTGTGTCCCGGGCGCGGTGCAGCGTGTAACGCTGCGCCGCAGAACCGGGACCCAGCGTGCCGCAAGCTGGGCCCCGGCTCAGCAGCGCAACACTGCGTGCTGCGCTGCGTCCGGGGCACGAGATCTCCCGCTACTCCATCACCGCATGTTCCGGCCCCGCCGCCTGCTTGCGCAGCGTGGCCTTGGTCGAGCCGATCAGCAGAGCGAGCGGGATGGTGCAGAGGACGAAGAGCATCACCAGCTGGTAGTCGTGTGCGAAGGCGATGATCTGCGCCTGCACGCTGACCATCCGGTCGGCCATGGCGCGGCCGGCGTCGGTGGAGAGATTGATCAGGCCGCTGACGCTGGGCATCTGCAGTGCGTGGTTGAACGGGTTGACGTGCTCGGAGAGGATCGCATAGGTCCGCCGCGTGCCCTGCGTCAGCTCGGCAATGACGACGGAAATGCCGACCGAGCTCGCGACGTTGCGCATCAGGGTCAACATCGCGGTGCCGTCGGTGCGCAGCTCGTTCGACAACGTCAGGAACGCCACGGTCGAGAGCGGCACGAAGACGAGACCGAAGCCAAAACCCTGGATGACGCTGACGGTGACGATCTCCGGCACCTGGGTCAGATCGGTCCAGCCTGTCATCTGGAACAGCGAGCCCGCCGTCAGCGTCAGGCCGGAGATGATCAGCGTGCGCGCCTCGAAGTAGCGCATCATGCGGCCGACCAGCATCATGGCGAAGAACGTGCCGATGCCGCGGCTCGCCAGCAAGAGGCCGGCGGTGATGATGGGATAGCCGATCACGTTCTGCATGTAGGGCGAGGCCAGCGCCATGGTCGAGAACAGCACGAGCCCCATCACGATCATGAACAGGCAGCCGGTGACGAAGTTGCGGTCCCGGAACAGGGCGAAGCGGATGAACGGGGTCGAGGTCGTGAAGGAGTGCGCGAGGAAGAAGTAGAACGCGACGGCCGAGACGATGAACTCCGCGACGATCTCGTTCGATTCCAGCCAGCCCAATTGCTCGCCGCGGTCGAGAGCGAGCTGCAGCGCGCCGATCGCCACCGCAAGCGCGGCGAAACCGAACCAGTCGAATTTGAGGCTGAGATTCTTCTCGGTCTCGTCCATGAAGACGATCAGCCCGAGCACGGTGATGGCGCCGAACGGCAGATTGACGAAGAAGACCCAGTGCCAGGAATAGGTCTCGGTCAGCCAGGCCCCGAGCGAGGGGCCCATGATCGGGCCCATCATCACGCCCATGCCCCAGATCGACATCGCCTTGGCGCGCTCCTGGAGCGTGTAATAGTCGAGCATGACCGATTGCGACAGCGGCACCAGGGCGGCGCCGAACACGCCTTGCAGCAGGCGGAACAGCACCATCTGGTTGATGTCCTGCGCGAGGCCGCACAGCACCGATGCCATCGTGAACCCGGCCGAGCAGATGATGAAGATGCGCTTGCGGCCGAAGCGGTTGGCGATCCACCCCACCGGCGCCGTCATGATCGCGGCGGCGACGATGTAGGAGGTCAGCACCCAGTTGATCTGATCCTGCGAGGCCGACAGCGTGCCCTGCATGTAGGGCAAAGCGACGTTGGCGATGGTGGTGTCCAGCGCCTGCATGATGGTCGCGGTCATGGCGCAGATCGTCACCATGTTCCGGCGCAGGCCGGGGACCATCAGGCTGGCATTGGGGCCGGACATCGCGCCAGTCCTGTCTTATTCTTTGTCTTGTTCTTTGTCTTGGCCCGCTGTCGCCGACAGCCCGAGCAGGCCGGCGAGCGAGCGCTGATGGCCGGTGTCGATGGTGGCGTAGACGCTCATGCCGGCTTTCAGCTTCCGCACATATTTGTCGGTCTCGTCGAAATAGATGCGAATCGGCACGCGCTGCACCACCTTGACGAAATTGCCGGTGGCATTTTGCGGCGGCAGGATTGCGAATTGCGCGCCGGTGCCGGGCGAGAGCGAGCCGATCTTGCCCTTGAAGACATGGTTCGGGAACGCGTCGACCTCGAGCGTGACCGCCTGGCCTTCGGTGACATAGGTGAGGTCGCTCTCCTTCGGATTGGCGTCGACCCAGGGATGGGCGACGTCGATGATGGAGAACACCGGCGTGCCCGCGGCGACGTAACGGCCGAGCTGAATCTGCTCGACCTGCGTCGCCACGCCGCCCATCGGCGCGCGCAGCACGGTATGGTCGAGATTGCGCTGGGCGTCGTCGAGCTTGGCCTTGGCCTGCACATAGGGAGGAAACTGCTCGAGCGGCAGATCGGGGTTGCCGAGCAATTGCGTCTTGGCGTTGGACAGCTGCTGCTTGACGAACTGCGTCTGTGCGCCGGCCGTCACCAGCGCGTTGGCGGCGTTGTCGAGATCGAGCTGCGAGCCGAAATTGTTCTTCACCAGCGCCTGCTTGCGCTCGACGTCGCGCTGCTTCAGCTCGACGCCCTGCTGGGCGAGGCCCAGCATGTCGCCGTAGATCTTGATGTTGGCAACGAGGTTGTCGTAGGTCGTGCGTGCCTGGGCGAGCTGCGCCTTGGCTTCATCCACCGCGAGGCGGAACGGAACCGGGTCGATCTCGAACAGCTCGTCGCCCTGCTTGACGGCCTGACCTTCTCTCACGACGACCTTCAGGATCTTGCCGGAGATGTCGGGCGTCACCAGCACCTTCTGCGCGCCGACATAGGCATCGTCGGTGCCGACATAGCGGCCCCCGTGCAGATAGAAGGTGACGCCGCCGATGGCGACGATGACCGGCAGCACGACCAGGAGCAGGAAACGGCGATGGCGGCGCAGGCCCGCCAGCACGCGGCGGCGCGGATCGGTGCCGGCCTTCTTGGTCGGCTTGCCGCTGTCGCTCTTCTGCTCGGGCTGGAACTTGATGACCTGATCAGCCATAGCGCTGCTCCTTGCGTGCTTGCTCCGCGCCGGATGTCTGGATCGCGGTTCGCACGTTTTCCTTGATGGTTTCGAGCTGGGTGAGGAGGCGGTGCGCATCCGCCGGATTGATGCCGTCGAGCGCGTTCGCCGTCAGCTCCGACTTCAGGCCGCTCATGCGGCCGAGCAATTGCCGCCCGGCCTTCTTGAGGTACAGGCGCTTGACCCGGCGGTCCGACGCGTCGCTGCGGCGCTCGATCCAGTCGTTGTCGCAGAGCTTGTCGATCAGCCGCGTCAGCGTGATCGGCTGCATCTCCAGGAGCTCGGCGAGCTCCGACTGCTTCATGCCCTCGCTGCGCTCCACCTTGGCCAGCACCGCCCATTGCGCCCGGGTGATGCCGAAGCGCGAGGCCTCCTTGTCGGCATAGACGCGCAAGAGGCGGTAGAGCTCACCGAGCGTGAACAGGAAATTCTGGTCGACCGACCCGCGGGACATGAGCTTCGTCTCCAATAAGCTTGGATATAATAAGCAAGCTTATGATTATTTCAGGGCCGGGTGGCGCGATGCTGTCCCGCGGGAGAAGCATGGCTGACAGCCGGGCGGCTCGTCGTGCTTTGGGTTCCCCCGCCAAAATGCTAGAAGACGGGTACATGAGCCTCGCAAAGCCGGCATTCCCCGCGCCCGACCATGATCACGGCCGCTGCACTGCGGACGCGCTCGCGCATGCCGAGGTGGTCTGCGAGCAGCGCGCGCAGAAATTCACGCCGATCCGCCGCCAGGTGTTGGGTGCTTTGCTCGCCAGTCACCGCCCGCTCGGGGCCTACGAGATCATCGACGAGCTCGCCAAGTCCATGGCGCGGCCGGCGCCGATCACGGTCTATCGCGCGCTCGATTTCCTGATGGCCAACGGCCTCGTGCACCGCATCGAGAGCCGCAACGCCTATCTTGCCTGCGCCGCCCACGATCACGATTCGACCTCGGCGGTGGCGTTCCTGATCTGCGAGCGCTGCGGCCTGGTCGGTGAGATCTCCTCGGCGTCCTTCGCCAAGGACCTCAACGCCGCCGCGCGCAGCTCAGGCTTCGCACCAAAGCTGTCTGTGGTGGAGATCACGGGCGTCTGCACGCATTGTCAGAAAATGTCTTAGTACGATGAGATCAGCCCTAGCCACAACGGCGGTGCTCACCTCTCCCAAAGGGAGAGGTCGCGCCGAAGGCGCGGGTGAGGGGCTTCGCTCTCTCGTGGGGCCGGCGCCCCCTCACCCGATTTGCTTCGCAAATCGACCTCTCCCCGCTGGGGAGAGGTGAAGGGTCCGCCCTCTGGTCAGTCAAGCAACAACGGCGCAAAGCCGGATTTTTGGGAAGAAATGTCCGCACCTCAAGCCATACTGTCCGCCGGCCGTCCCCTCAGTGCCGGCGCCATCGCCCTGATGCTCATGCTGTGCCTGACCTGGGGATTCAACCAGATCGCGGTGAAGCTGGTGCTGCCGGACATTCCGCCCATGCTCCAGGCCACCATCCGCTCGATGGGCGCGCTGCCGGTGCTGTTCCTGATCGGCACCCTTCGCGGCGTCAATTTCTTCGAACGTGACGGCACCTGGAAGCCGGGTCTGATCGCCGGGCTGATGTTCGGTATCGAATTCGTGCTGATCTTCCAGGGGCTGCGTCTCACCTACGCCTCGCGCGCGGTGGTGTTCCTCTACACGGCGCCGTTCTTCGTTGCGCTCGGCTCCTACCAGGTGCTCGGCGAGCGTCTCGGCGGCTCGCAATGGCTGGGCCTTGCCATCAGCTTTGCCGGCGTGGCGTTTGCCATCGGCGTGCCCCAGCCCAATGTCGATTCGCATGTTCTGCTCGGCGACCTCATGATCGTCGGGGGCGCCGCGCTGTGGGCCGCGACGACGCTGGTTGCCAAGGGCACGCGGCTGCGCTTCGCCGCGCCCGAGAAGGCGCTGGGCTATCAGGTCGCGACCTCGATCCCGATCCTGGGGCTGGCGGCTTGGCTGTTCGGCGAATCCATCACGCACACTCCGTCGCCGCTCTCGCTCGGCCTGATGGCTTTCCAGGCGATCTGGGTGGTGGGAACCACGTTCACGCTTTGGTTCGCGCTGGTGAAGGCCTATTCGGCCAGCAAATTGTCCGCTTTTACCTTCATCACCCCTTTGTTTGGCGTGGTGGGTAGCTATTTCATCATGCACGACACCCTCAGCCTGACATTCGGGGCCGCAGCGGTCCTTGTAATTGCTGGGCTTTTTCTGGTTAACCGTCCCAGCTCATCAGCTGCGGCGCCGCGCGATGCATTGCTGAACGTCACCAAAACCTGATATTTGGACCGCCATGAACAAGCTCGAAAACCCTCTCGATTCAGACATTGCGGGCCCGGCGCCCCGGCATCGGACCACCCAGGTCAAGGTCGGCAACGTCGCCGTCGGCGGCGGTGCGCCGATCGTCGTGCAGTCGATGACCAACACCGACACCGCCGATATCGACGGCACCATCGCCCAGGTCGCCGCGCTGGCGCGCGCCGGCTCCGAAATGGTCCGCATCACCGTGGACCGCGAGGAGGCCGCGGCCGCCGTTCCGCACATCCGCGACGGCCTCGCCAAGCGCGGCATCACCACGCCCCTGATCGGTGACTTCCATTATATCGGCCACAAGCTGCTCGCGGCCTATCCGGCCTGTGCCGAGGCGCTGGCCAAATACCGCATCAATCCCGGCAATGTCGGCTTCAAGGACAAGCGCGACACCCAGTTCGCCGACATCATCGAGATCGCGAACAAGAACAACAAGCCGGTGCGCATCGGCGCCAATTGGGGCTCGCTCGACCAGGAGCTTTTGACCAAGCTGATGGACGAGAATGCGGCCTCGCCCAACCCGCGCGACGTGCGCGCGGTGACGCGCGAGGCCATGGTGCAGTCGGCGCTGCTCTCGGCCGCGCGCGCCGAAGAGCTCGGCATGCCCAAGGACCGCATCATCCTTTCCGCGAAGGTCTCGGCGGTGCAGGATCTGATCGCGGTCTACCAGGATCTTGCGGCGCGTTCGGACTACGCCATCCATCTCGGTCTCACCGAAGCCGGCATGGGCTCGAAGGGCATCGTCGCCTCCTCGGCCGCGCTCGGCATCCTGTTGCAGCAGGGCATCGGCGACACCATCCGCATCTCGCTGACGCCCGAGCCCGGCGGCGACCGCACCCGCGAGGTGCAGGTTGGCCAGGAGCTCTTGCAGACCATGGGCTTCCGCACCTTCGTGCCGCTGGTTGCAGCCTGCCCCGGCTGCGGCCGCACCACCTCGACTACGTTCCAGGAGCTGGCCCGTTCGATCCAGGATTTCATCCGCGACGAGATGCCGACCTGGAAGACGAAATACCCTGGTGTCGAGGAGCTCAACGTCGCGGTGATGGGCTGCATCGTCAACGGCCCCGGCGAATCCAAGCACGCCAATATCGGCATCTCGCTGCCGGGCACCGGCGAAGCGCCGGCCGCGCCCGTCTTCGTCGACGGCAAGAAGTTCCGCACGCTGCGCGGCCCGACCATCTCCGCCGACTTCAAGGCGCTGGTGATCGACTACATCGACCAGCGCTACGGCCAGGGCGCCAAGGTGCCGGTATCAGCGGCGGAATAGGCGCTCCTCAACATCGGAATCGTAGGGCGGGTTAGCACAGCGTAACCCGCCTTATTTTTTTGCGGACGCGAAGTGGCGGGTTACGCTTCGCTAACCCGCCCTACATTGCTACGATGTCTCCCAATCAAGAACGATCGGGAGACACGCCATGAGCTCACTCGCCGGCAAGCAGGGGCCGCGCTATCGCCACACCGCTGAAGACGGCGCGCCCTACGAGACCATCGCCGTCGAAAAGCTCACACCCATTATCGGCGCGGAAATCTCGGGCGTGGATATCGGCAAGCTCTTCTCGGACGATGCCCGTTCCAATCAACAGATGGACGAGATCCACCGCGCGCTCGCCGAAAACCTCGTCATCTTCTTCCGCGACCAGCACATCACGCCGCAGCAGCATCTTGCCTTCGGTCGCAAGTTTGGCGAGCTGCATTTCCATCCCGCAGCTCCGCACGAGGACGAAGACCCCGCCTTGATGAAGATCTATGCGGACAGGAACTCGCCGCGGGCGAACGGCGAGGGCTGGCACTCCGACGTCTCCTGCGATCTCGAGCCGCCGATGGGCTCGATCCTCTACATCAAGCAACGCCCGCCGCGCGGCGGCGACACGCTGTTCGCCAACATGTACGCGGCCTATGAGGCGCTGTCGGAGCGCATGAAGACCTATCTCGACGGCTTGACGGCGCTGCACGATGGCGAGCCGATCTATCGCGGGCTCTACGCCAATTATGGCGTCGCCGATCGCCCCTCTTATCCCCATGCCGAGCATCCCGTCGTGCGCACCCATCCGGTCACCGGCAGGAAAGCGCTTTACGTCAACCGCGGCTTCACCCGCCACATCAGCGGCATCCCGCGCGACGAGAGCGATGCGATGCTGGCCTATCTCTACCAGCACGCCGAAAACCCGCTGTTCCAGTGCCGCTTCCGCTGGACCGAGAACGCCATCGCCTTCTGGGACAACCGCTGCACCCAGCACCGCGCGATGTGGGACTACTGGCCGCACACACGCTCCGGCACGCGTGTGACGGTGAAGGGGGAGCGGCCGGTGTAGGAACGGTGCCGTAGGGTGGGCAAAGCGAAGCGTGCCCACCATCTCGGCCGCACGCAACACGATGGTGGGCACGGCGCGCGAAGAGCGCTCCTTTGCCCAGCCTACGAAGCCGTTCTTGCGTTGACGTCTTTCCACTCCCGCGCCAATCTTCCTGAAAACAAATCGTGGGCTCGTTGATCGCCCGCGGATCACGGCAGCGGAGCAGCGCTTGGGGCAATTGCGGAGCATCATCGCCGGGCTGGTCGCGTCGATCCTGCTGTCGTCGCTCGCCCTTGTCGATGCCGGCGACGCCGCGGCCGCGCGAAAGATTGCAAGACCCAGGCCGAAGCCGTCGCCACCGGCCAAATGCGAGACGCCCAAACTCCGGATCGTCGTGGACGTCGGCCACACGCCGGACTCCTACGGCGCGTTGAGCGCGCGCAATGATCCGGAGTTCGGCTTCAACTTCCGCCTCGCACGGCTGATCGCGGCAAAGCTCAAATCCGAGGGCTTTGCCGCAACCCGCCTGCTCGTCACGGATGGCAAGGCACGGCCGAGCCTGTTCAAGCGCGTCGGTGCCGCGAACGAAGGCCGCGCCGATCTATTCCTGTCGGTCCATCATGATTCGGTGCCGGACAAGCTGCTCGAGACCTGGGAGTTCGACGGCGCAAGGAGCTATTTCAGCGATCGGTTTTCCGGCCACTCGCTGTTCGTGTCGCAGCAGAATCCGCACTTTGCCACCAGCCTGATACTGGCCCGGATGATCGGCCGGCAATTGAAGGAGCAGGGCCTGCACTATGCCAGCCAGTACACCCTGCCGGTGATGGGCCGGTACCGGCGCCAGCTGCTCGACAAGGATGTCGGCGTCTACCGCTATGACGGGCTCGTCGTGCTGTCGCGCACGCACAGCGCCGCCGTGCTGCTCGAGGCCGGCTCGATCATCAATCGCGACGAGGAAATGGAGATGAATTCGCCGGAGCGGCAGGAGGCCGTCGCGGGCGCCGTTGCGGCTGCGATGAGGGAGTTTTGCGGGAGACGGTAGTCAGCTCAGGTGCTTCAACGCCCCGTCATTGCGAGCCACCGGGTCCGCGCGGAGCGCGGCCCGATGACAGGCTCCGCGAAGCAATCCAGACTCTTTCGGCAGAGGCAGTCTGGATTGCTTCGCTGCGCTCGCAATGACAAAGGCTACAGCGGCCCGCCCCGATATTCCCTGTTCGCTAGGCTCGCCTCCTCCAGGTCCAGATCGCGCTCGATCCGCCGCCGCGTCTCGTCGGTGATCTGGCCGTCGCGCAGCAGGTTATGGATGAATTTGCGCTCGGCGGCGATCAGGTCGCGGGTCAGAGCGGTGCCGGCGGCGGAGATGTCGTGGTGGTTGGGATCGAGCGAATCCGGGAGCTGGTTGATGCGGATGTCGTGACGGGCGCGCAGCAGCCTCATCACCTCGTCGGAAATGTCCTTTTCCGCGGTGAGCGCGTCGAGTGATTTCAGCGCGGACTCCAGCGCCTGACGGCGCGCGGCGATCTCGGCTTCGTGCTCGGCGGCATGCTCGTGACGACCGGCCTCGGCGACGCCGAGCCAACGCACGATCGGCGGCAGCGTCAGGCCGACGCCGATCAGCGTCACGAAGATGACACCGAAGGCGACGAACAGGATGAGGTCGCGATACGGAAACGCCTCGCCATCCGGCAGCGCGAACGGCAGCGCCAGCGCGGCGGCCAGCGACACCGCGCCGCGCACCCCGGTGAATGCGAGCACGAACGGCCATTGCCATGGCGGCGACGGATCGCGCTCGCGAAGCGACCTGGACAGCATCCGCGGCAGATAGGTCGCGGGATAGAGCCAGGCAAAACGCGCGATCACGACGATCACAAGGACCACGGCGGTTGCGATGAGAATGTCGTCGAGCGGAAAAGTCTTCGATTTCTCGTAGAGGGCGCGCATCTGGAAGCCGGTGAGCAGGAACAGCATGCCCTCGATCAGGTAGATCACGAGATCCCAGAAGAAGATGCCTTGCAGGCGCGTCGCCGAGGAGATCAGCAACGGGCCGTTCCAGCTGACATAGAGCCCGCAGGCGACGGTTGCGATCACGCCGGAGCCGCCGACGTGCTCGGGCAGCCAGTACGAGACATAGGGAGTAATCAGCGACAGCGTCAGCTCGACCTGCGGATCCCCGGACCATTTGCGGAAGCGAAGGGACAGCCAGCCGACGCCGATGCCGAAGGCGATCTCGCCGGCGACGATGAGGAGGAACTCGCCGGCCGCGAGCGGTAGCGAGAAATGTCCGACCATGATGGCCGCAAGCGCGAAGCGGTAGAGGATCAGCGCGGTGGCGTCGTTGGCGAGACCTTCGCCTTCGAGCACGACCAGGATACGGCGCGGCATGTTCAGCCGGCGCGCGATCGCGAGCGGCGCCACCACGTCGGGCGGCGCGACGATGGCCCCGAGCAGGAAGCCGACGGTCCAGGGCAGGCCGATCATGTAGTGCGTGGCGGCCGCCACCATCGCCGTGGTGAAGATCACCGCGCCGACCGCGAGCAGCACGATCGGACGCAGGTTCTTCTTGAATTCGCGCCAGCTCATCGCGACGCTGGCCGAGTAGATCAGTGGTGGCAGCACCACCAGCAGCACCAGCTCCGGCGGCAGCTCCACCGACGGCATGCCCGGCACGAAAGCGAGACCCACGCCTGCCAGCATCAGGAGGATGGCAGGGGCGACGTTGAAGCGTCGTGCGGCCAGTGCCACGCCTGCCAGCACGGCCAGCAGGATGAGAAAGATTTGAAACTTCGCTTCCATGATGGGTCTGTCTTGACCCGGAAGCGACGGCTACGTCAATGCGCGGCTCACGCCAGCCGCTCGGCCACCATCCGTCCAATCTGCGCGAACACTGCGGCGATCTGCGCCGCGCTCGGCGCACCGCCCTGAGTATAGGCCGCGATCAGGATCGGCGTGTCCGGCTTCGGCCAGGCGACCGCGATATCGCCCGAGGCGTCCTTGCCGTTGTTGCCGGTCTTGTCGCCGATCTTCCAGGCTGCGGGGAGTCCGCCACGCAGCCGGTTTGCACCGGTCTTGCAGTTCACCATCCATTCGGTGAGCAGGGCACGCGAGGCCGGCGACAGCGCCTCGCCCGTGACCAGCCGCCGCAAATTTCCCGCCATCGCCGCCGGCGTCGTGGTGTCCCGGGGATCGCCGGGCTGCGAGCGGTTGAGCTCGGGCTCGTTGTGGTCGAGCCGCGAGGTGGCATCGCCGAGCGACCGCCAGAATGCGGTCAGCGCGGCGGGGCCGCCGATCCGCGCCAGCAGCAGATTGGCGCAGGTGTTGTCGCTGAGCTCGACGATGGCCTTGCACATCTCACCGACCGACATCTTGCCGGCCGCGAGATTTTCCCGCGCCACCGGTGCGTATTCCAGCAGATCCGCCTGGCCATAAGGGATCATGGCTGCGAGCTGCTCCTCGCCGCGATCGACCCGCGCCAGAACGTTAGCTGCGAGCGACGCCTTGAACGTCGAGCACATTACGAACCGTTCGTCGGCGCGCCAGGCGAGCTTTGCGCCGGTCGCGAGATTTTCGGCATAGACGCCGATCCGCCCGCCGCTCTCGCGTTCATAGGCTTCGAATTCCGGCACTGCCTCCGCGGCCAGCACGGGAGAGGCGGCCATCCAGCAGAGCGAGGCGAGCAGGGAACGGCGATCGAGCAGCATGAGGATATTCCAGGCGAGCGGGGATGGGAGATGCAGCGGGCGCTGCATCCCGTCGTCATTGCGAGCGCAGCGAAGCAATCCAGACTGTCTCCGCGGATGGACTCTGGATTGCTTCGTTGCGCTCGCAATGACGGAGAATTGGATAGCGAGTGCGTCCGATTTCGGGCAGCGGAAGGCTTTGCCCCTCACTCCCGCAGGTCATACCTGTACGACTTCGACACGATCTGCCAGCCGTCGGCGAGCTTCATCGCCACCAGATAATCGGTGAAGTAGCGCGGCGGCAGCTGGCAGCGCACCTTGATGAAGGCGGTCTTGTCGTCCGAACGGTCGATGGTGACGATGAAGTCCTCGCGCGGCTTGCCTTCGGCCTTCGCCGAGGCGCGCTTGCGCACGCGGTCGAGCCAGTCCGGCACGGTCAGAACCTGGAGCTCGCCCTTCTCGACCCAGCGCAGATCGGCGGAGGGATGGAAGATGGCGCCGAGCTTGTCGGCGTTGCCCTCGTAAAGTCCGTCAAAATAGGATTGCACGACGGCTTCGACGCTCGACCGGTCCTGGCTCATGGATCGTTCCTTTGCATGATGGCTTCGGGCCAACTTAGTCATACATGTCAAAATGCGCTATGGGTGTGTCAGCGATTTGCGCGAAGGCGTCACGATGACAGAATCAGAAAATTCGAACGCTCGCATCCTTGTCGGCGAATGCTATTGCCGCGCTGTGCGCTTCGAGGTGGCCGATGCATTTTCCTATGCGATGAACTGCCACTGCTCGAACTGCCGACGCACCACCGGTGCCGCCTTCAAGCCGTTCGCCGGCATCCGGCAGGAGAGGCTTCGCATTGTCAGGGGTGGCGACCTGCGGCTGATTGTCGGCGACGACACCACCCACGACGCGCATTGTGGCCGCTGCGGCTCGCTGCTCTATTCCCGGGTCCGAGAGGGACAGTGGGTCCATGTCGCCATGGGAACCCTGGTCGATGCCCCCTCGATCCGGCCGAGCGCCCATATTTTCGTCGGCTCGAAGGCGCCCTGGCATGAAATTACGGACGATCTGCCGCAATATCGGGAGCACATCGGGGTTGTCTGACGGAACCCGGCCCGCACCGCCGTTCGTCGGCGAACCGCGACAGCGCTGGCGCGACAAACAAAAGAGGGCGTCCGGCCTGTCGTCGGGGTCCCGTTCGTGACCTCCATCACAAGCGCCGGCGGTAGATGTTGCTAAAGCGGTCCCAAAGGGCCTGATGGCCCGGAACTATCGGAAGTCGTGTCATGCGCAGCTTGCTCAGACTTTGTCCGCTTCTCGTCGCCCTCGGCCTGATGTTCGGCGCCGGGCCTGCTTTTGCCGGAAAGCGCGTGGCGCTGGTGCTCGCCAATTCGGCCTATCAACACGCGGCCTCGCTCTCCAATCCCGTCAATGACGGGTCGGTGATGGCCAAGACGCTGAAGGAGGCCGGCTTCGACGTCGTCGACTCCCGGCACGATCTGTCGGCGCTGGACACGCGGCGCGTGCTGCGCGACTTCGCCGACGCGACCCGCGATGCCGATATCGCCGTGGTCTACTACGCCGGCCACGGCATCGAGGTCGACGGCTCGAACTATCTGATTCCGGTGGATGCCAAGCTCGAGCGCGACACCGACGTCTATGACGAGGCGCTCTCGCTCGACCGTGTCCTGGTTGCGGTCGAGCCTGCCAAGCAGTTGCGTCTGGTGATCCTCGATGCCTGCCGCGACAATCCGTTCAGCAAGAGGATGAAGCGCACGGTTGCCTCGCGCGGCATCGGCCGCGGCCTCGCGCAGGTCGAGCCGACCAGCCCCAACACGCTGATCGCCTATTCGGCCAAGGCCGGCTTCACCGCGCAGGACGGCGACGGTGCGAACAGCCCGTTCACCATCGCGCTGTCGAAGCATTTGACGACGCCGGGCCTCGACGTCCGCCGCGCCTTCGGCTTCGTGCGCGACGACGTGCTGAAGTCGACCGGCAACAAGCAGGAGCCGTTCGTCTACGGCTCGCTCGGCGGCGAGGATGTGCCGCTGGTGCCGGTCAAGCTGGCGCCGGCGGCGCCCGTGGTCAATCCCCAGGCCGACATCCGCCGAGACTACGAGCTTGCGCTCCAGGTCGGCAACCGGCCGGCGTGGGAAGCCTTCCTCGCCCAGCATCCCGACGGCTTCTATGCGAGCCTCGCCAAGCTCCAGCTCGAGAAGATCGGCGCGGAGCGGGCGCATGCGGCGGCGATCGAGAAGGCGAAGCAGGCCGAGGCCGAGCGCGACCGGCTTGCTGCGCTCGGCGCGCAGAAGGATGCGCAAGCCAAGGCCGCGGCCGATGCCAAGGCCGCCGAGCAGGCGCAGCTTGCCGCGCAGAAGGCCAAGGAACAGGCGCAGCAGCAGGCGGCCGCCGCCGAGCAGCAGCGCGTCAATCTCGCCGCTACGGCGCCGAGCGCTGCGCCGGCCGCGAGCGCCGCCGGCACCAAGGTTGCCGCGCTGACCCCGGCGACCGCGCCGGCCGACCTCAACCGCTCGGTGCAGACCGAGCTCGGCCGCGTCGGCTGCTTCTCCGGGCAGGCCGACGGCAATTGGAATACGTCCTCGCAGCGCTCGCTGTCGCAGTTCAACCGCTATGCCGGCACCAAGCTCGACGTGAAGGTGGCGAGCACCGACGCGCTCGATGCCGTCAAGGCCAAGCCGTCGCGGGTCTGCCCGCTGGTCTGCGAGCACGGTTTCAAGGCCGAAGGCGACAAGTGCACCAGGATCGTTTGCGGCGACGGCTATGTGCTGAATGACGACAATGAATGCGAGAAGAAGCGCGCCGCCAAGCCGGCGTCAAAGCCCGCGACCTCGCGGCGCGACGAAGGCGAGGACCGTCCTGCACGGCAGCGGCCGCAGGCCGGTGCTGCAGCGGGCGGCTACGGCGCTGCTGCGGCGGCTCGCACGGGTCGTGGCTCGGGCGGCAGCGGTCAGATTTTTTGCAACGATCTGCTCTGCCGGCCGGTCAGGCCCGGCTGCCACCTCGCCTTTCGTGGCGGCGGCGGCCCTCACAATGATGCGAATTACGAGGTCTGCAACTGAAGGCGTTGTTTCCGCGACATCGTCCCGGCGAAGCCGGGATCATGTCGCGATCGCGCTCGCTGCGATGTTGACCGTCAGTGCAAGCAACGCCGTGTTGTAGATGAACGAGACGATGCCGTGTGCGGTGGCCGTGCGGCGGATGGTCTTGTCGGTGATGCCGACGTCGGAGACCTGCGCGGTCATGCCGATCACGAACGAGAAGTAGACGAAATCCCAATAATCGGCGTGGTCTTCCTTCTCGCCGCTCGGGAATTGCAGGCCGCCTGCGGTCCCGTGTCGATAATAGTCATGCGCGTAATGCAGCGCGAAGGTCGTGTGCACGGCAGCCCATGACAGCGTGATCGTGGTGACTGCGATGCTCAGCTCCAGCGCGCCGCGATGCGGCGTGCCGAGTTCGGCTACGATCGCCGCGATGCTGGCGAACGCGCCGGTCGCCGTCACCAGCAGGATCACGAAGCGGCCGTCGTCCTGCATCGCGGCGGCGCGGCGAATGTGCTGATGGTCGTTGCATAGCATCATCGTGTAGACCAGCACGAGATAGACGGCGATCAGCGCGTCCCAGCCGAGCACGAGCCGGGTCACCAGCCGATAAGTCCCCGGCAGCAGCAGGCAGACCAGGATGCCGATCGCGAGCGCAATGAAGGTCCGTGGCCGCGCATAGATCAGCCGCATCGGCCGCGACATCTGGCGGAAGCGGACGAGGACGGGATCTTCTTTGCCCTCGACCGCCATCGGTATGCGTCAGTTCTTCCGCTCGGCCACGAAGCGCGCGGCGGCCTGCAGCACGGCGGCGCGGTCGCCGAAGATCGAGACGGCGCTATCGGCGCGCGCGAGCAGGTCACGCACGCGCTGCTTGGCGCCTTCGATCCCGAGCTGGGTCACGAAGGTGGTCTTGCCGAGCGCGGCATCGGCGCCGGCCGGCTTGCCGAGCGCGGCCGCATCGCCCTCGACGTCGAGCAGATCGTCGGCGATCTGGAAGGCTTCGCCGAGCGCGCGCCCGTAATCGTCGAGCGCCTGATATTCCGCCTTCGAGGCCTGGCCGAGAATTGCGCCGGCGATGCAGCCGTAGCGCAGCAGTGCGCCGGTCTTCATCTGCTGGATACGGGCGACGTCGATCGGCTCGTTGCCGCCAAACCGGCCTTCGCCGGCGAGATCGAGGATCTGGCCGCCGACCATGCCGCCGATGCCGGCGCAGCGCGCCAGCGCACGCGTCAAGAGCAGCCTCACATTGGCGTCGCGATGGACCTCGTCGCGTGTGATGATGTCGAACGCGAGGGTCAGAAGGCCGTCGCCGGCGAGGATCGCAGTAGCGTCGTCGGTCTGCTTGTGCAGGGTGGGGCGGCCGCGGCGCAGGTCCGAATTGTCCATCGCCGGCAGGTCGTCATGGATCAGCGAATAGCAGTGGATGCATTCCAGCGCGGCGCCCACGAGCAGGGCCGCCTCGCGCGGCACGCCGAACACGGCGGCGCTCTCCACCACCAGGAACGGCCGCAGGCGCTTGCCGCCGTTCAGGCTCGAATAGCGCATTGCGTCCATCAGTCGCTTGGGCCGGGCGATTTCGTCGTGCAGGATGTCATCCGACAGCAGGCGCCCGAGCAGGGCTTCGGTGTCATCAGCGGTCTTGTCCAGACGTTTGGCGAAATCGGACGGGGACGTGCCGGTCATCAAGAGGGGCTCCAGAACTAAAATTCGGCGGGACAATCCTTTATGCGCCCGCCCCAGTCAATCGTTTGGAAGGCCTAAAAAGTGCTGGAAAAGGCCCGAATTATCACAGACTTAATGCTCCAGCCCGTGGCCGCTCTTCAGTTTGCACCGGAAAGGTTGATTTGCGCATCGTCAAAATCCTGCTGGTGGTGCTCGCGGTCGTGGTCCTCGCGCCTTATGCGATCGCGCCGTTCTACCGCACCGGCCACCCTGTTTCGACGCTGATGGCCTGGCGCAGCTTGCGGGGCGCGCCGATGCAGCGGGAGTGGATCGATCTCGCCGATATGTCGCCCTCTCTGCCGCGCGCGGTGGTGGCGGCCGAGGATGCCCATTTCTGCAAGCATCACGGCATCGATTGGGGCGCGCTGCGCGAGGCGATCGACGACGCCAGGGAGGACGGCACCGCCTTCCGGGGCGCCTCCACCATTACCCAGCAGGTGGCGAAGAACCTGTTCCTGTGGCAGGGGCGCGATTTCGTCCGCAAGGGGCTCGAATTCCCGCTGGCGCTTTGGATTGACCTCGTCCTGCCCAAGCAGCGGATTCTCGAAATCTACCTCAACATCGCCGAGCTCGGCCCGCAGGGGCAGTTCGGGGTCGAGGCGGCCAGCGCCTATGCCTTCGGCAAGTCGGCCGAAAGCCTCTCGCCCCGCGAGGCGGCACTTCTGGCCTCGATCCTGCCGAATCCGGTCAAACGCAGCGCCCGGACCCCAGGCCCGGGCGTCCGGCGGCTGGCAGCCACCTATATGGCGCGGGGGCAGGCGAGCTCGCTTATGACCTGTTGGCGCGAAAATCGCTGATTTTTGGCCCGTTCCGGGCGCATTTTCCGGCCCAAGAGCCTAGCTTTACGGCCAGCCTTCCTCTATAAGCGCGGCCTTGATCGGCATTCAGCTCGCCTCGTATTGCGGGTGCTGAGCCGTCCCTTCGCGGACGATGCCCTGATGACACCAATCCCTAGAGGATATTGAAATGGCCGTTCCGAGAAGAAAAACCTCGCCGTCGCGCCGTGGCATGCGCCGCTCGGCGGACGCCATCAAGAAGCCGACCTATGTGGAAGACAAGGACTCCGGCGAGCTCCGTCGTCCGCACCATCTCGACCTCAAGACCGGCATGTACAAGGGCCGCCAGGTCCTGAAGAAGAAAGAGTCCTGAAGCCAGGATCTTTCTCGGGCGGGAGTTCGGACCCGCCCGATTTCGGCCAACCCATGAGATAGACGGTGACGGCGGCGGAGCGAATGCTTCGCCGCTGCATTGTTCTGTCCGGATATCTTGATCGAGAAGGCATCTCGCCGATGGTCGGTTTCCCGCTGCTCCTGATTCCGCTCGCGGTCTACAACATCATCGCCTTCCTGATGCCCAGCGTGTCCTTCTCGGACGTGCTGTTCAAGGTGCCGATGATCACGGGCGAGGCCTGGCCGGTCACGCTCGCCGATCTCCTGCTCGCGCTCGGTGTCGTGCTGCTGCTGCTCGAGGTGGTCAAGGGAGCGCGGCCGGGCTCGAAATTCCTGATGGACCATTTGCTGTCGCTGCTCATCTTCGGCGCGGCCGCCGCCGAATTCGTGATGTGGCCCAAATTCGGCAACTCCACCTATTTCCTCCTGGTGCTGCTGGCGATGGCCGATTTCCTCGGCGGCATTGCCCAGCGCACGCGCCGCCGCGTCACCTATGTCGCCGAGACCACGGTGCCGGCGCCGCGCAAGGCCAAGCGCAGGGCCGAAGCGGCGGAAGATGTGGAGTCCGAGCGCACGTTCGAGCCGGTGATCGCGCCGCAGCCGGCACCGGCGGCGCCGCCCGCCCCGTCGGCGCAATCCGTCGCTGAATCCGTGCTGATGGATCACCCGGCGCCAAAGCCGGCGCAGAGCCCGCCTTCGCCGGAGATTCCCTCGCCGCATCTTCAGCCGGGTAACGGCACGCCGACCTCGCCCGACACGCCGCCGCGCTGATCGGTCTCAAGCCACCTGCCGTGTGCGCGCACTGACGCTTTGCAGCGGTTGCTTGCTGCCATAGGCCATCAGCGCATCCTCGGAGGAGGCGCGGCGGAGCCGGCTCGTTTGCGGCAGCTGCTCGGCATTTGCGATCAATTGTGTGATGAAGCTGGGATCGGGGCGCGGCAGCGACGCCTTGCGGACCCACCGCAACGTCGGCATCAGCGGCACCAGGGCCGTGCCTGTGCCGTTGTCCGCCGCGTCCAATCGATCAGTACTCAACATCGCAATCACCGTTGATCCGGCGAAATTGTCGCGTTTCGGGACGCTGGCGCCGGTGCGAGTCATGTACTCGCAAGGCCTATGCCGCCCGCACCGGTTTGGTTCCGACGCCTTCGGAAACGTGGTTTCCAAATTGTTTATCAACTTTGCCTAGGGTCGGGGGCGAATCTGGCTCTATTCTGTGCCGACAGAGGACTTCTCCACTGTCCCGAATCGAGGCGACTTTGACCCCTGCATTGCCGCAAGCCTCCGACATCCTCGCCGCGCTCGGCCAGGCCGTGTTCGCCTGGGACATCGCCAGCGATGCCATCGTCTGGGGTGAGCAGGTCAGCGCCGTCTTCCCCGGCATTCCCGCCGAGCGGCTCGCGACCGGCGCCGAGTTCGCCAAGCTGATCGAGCCCGCGCAAACGCTGCGCACGGCCGCGCTGGCGCTGACGTCCCCGGTGCACGGAGCCGACGGCACGCCCTACCGGGTCGAGTACGGCGTGCGCATGAGCGCCTCCGATCCCGTGATCTGGATCGAGGAGACCGGCCGCTGGTTCGCGGGCCCCGATGGCCGTCCCACCCGTGCGATCGGCTCCGTCCGCATCAACAATGAGCGCCACGCCCGCGACGAGGAATTGAGCAGGCTGGCCCGGCTCGATCCGCTGACGGGCGAGCTCAACCGCTCGCATCTGATCGCGGCGCTGGCCGAGGCGATCGAGGAGACGGCCCGCTTCCGCTCGACCGCCGCCTTCATGCTGGTCGGCATCGATCATCTCGCCCGCGTCAACGATGCCTTCGGCTTCGACGTTGCCGATGCCGTGATCCTCGACATCGCCAAGCGCATTCGCGCGCGCCTGCGCGGCGGCGACGTGCTCGGGCGCTTCTCCGGCAACAAGTTCGGACTGATCCTGAAGAACTGCACCGTCGACGACATGAACGTGGCTGCCGAGCGCTTCCTCGCCGGTATCCGCGACGAGGTGGTGCCGACCAAGTCCGGTCCGGTCTCGGTCACCGCCTCGATCGGCGCCGTCAGCCTGCCGCGCTATGCGCGCAACACCGACGAGGCCGTCAACCGCGCCCATGAGACGCTGGATGCCGCCAAGCGCCGCCGCGTCGGCTCCTTCGCAGCCTGGCGTCCGGATGCCGCGCGCGACGCGCAGCGCCGCGTCAACATTCGCGTCACCGACGAGATCGTCACCGCGCTCAACGAGCGCCGCATCAGGCTCGCCTATGAGCCCGTCGTCTCGGCCGTCTCGCGCGAGCGCGCGTTCCACGAATGCCTGGTGCGGATGGACCAGGGCGACGGCCAGGTGCTGCTCGCGCCCGACATCGTGCCGGTCGCCGAACGGCTCGGCCTGATCCGTCTGGTCGATCACCGCGTGCTCGAGCTCGTCGTCGCCGAGCTCGCGGCGGCGCCCGACATCTGTCTCAGCCTCAACATCTCGCCGGATACGACGATGGATCCGGATTGGTGGGCGGGAATCGAATCGCTGATGCTGGCTCATCCCGGTGTCGCCGAGCGACTGATCATCGAGATCACCGAGACGGTCGCGATCCAGGACATCGACGAGGTTCGCGCCTTCGTCAGCCGCCTGAAGCATTTCGGCAGCCGCATCGCCATCGACGATTTCGGCGCCGGCTACACTTCGTTTCGCAATCTGCGCAAGCTGGGCGTGGATATCGTCAAGATCGACGGCGCCTTCGTGCAGAACATCACCCGTTCCGCCGACGACCGCGCCTTCGTGCAGACCCTGATCGACCTCGCCCGCCGTCTCGACATCAAGACCGTCGCTGAATGGGTGCAGGATGAAGAGGCCGCAAACATGCTGCGCGACTGGGGCTGCGACTACATCCAGGGCCGCCTGATCGGGCTGGCGGCAGTGGAGCGCCCGTGGAGCCTGCCGTCGGACAGCGCGCTGCCTGCGGCGAGCTGAGATGCTGTAGGGTGGGTTAGCCGAAGGCGTAACCCACCACTTTGCTATCCGCATCGAGAGCGAAGCGGTGGATTACGCCTTCGGCTAATCCACCCTACAGATCCTCACGCCCCCTCGTCCAGCGCCACCAGCTCGCGCTTCTTGCGCAGCGACGGCAGCAGCGGCGCGATCAGCAGCACCAGGGCAAGCGCGAGACACGCGCCCGAGATCGGCCGCTGCACGAAGGTCCAGAGATCGCCCTGCGACAGGATCAGCGACTTGCGCAGATTGTTCTCCATCATCGGACCCAGCACGAAGGCCAGAACCAGCGGCGCCGGCTCGTAGCCGAGCTTGCGCATGAAATAGCCGATGATCCCGAACGCGATCATCACATAGACGTCGAACACGTTGTTGCTGGAGCAATAGACGCCGAGGATCGTGAACAGGATGATCAGGGGGAACAGGATGTTGTAGGGCAGCTTGAGCAGCTGCACCCACATGCCGATCATCGGCAGGTTCAGGATCAGCAGCATGACGTTGCCGATATACATGCTGGCGACGATGCCCCAGAACAGGCCGGGGTTTTGCGTGATCAGCAGCGGCCCCGGCTGCAGGCCGTGAATGACGAAGGCCCCGAGCAGCAGCGCCATCACCACGTTCGGCGGAATGCCGAGCGTCATCAGCGGAATGAAGGCGCCGCCCGCCGCGGCGTTGTTCGCCGATTCCGGCCCTGCGACGCCCTCGATCGCGCCGTGGCCGAACCTTTCAGGCCTCTTCGACAGCCGCTTCTCCAGCGCGTAGGACGCGAATGACGCCACCACCGCGCCGCCGCCCGGCAGGATGCCGAGAAAGAAGCCGAGGATCGTGCCGCGGCCGACCGGGCCTGCGCTCGCCTTCCAGTCCTCCTTGCTGGGCAGGAGATGGGTGATCCTGGTGTTGATGATGTCGCGCTTGATCGCCTGCTCGGTGTTGAGCAGCACCTCGGCGACGCCGAACAGGCCCATCACCACGGGCACGAGGCCGATGCCGTCGATCAGCTCCATGCGGCCGAAGGTCAGCCGCGGCTGCGCGGTGATGCTGTCGAGCCCGATCAGCCCGAGTACGACGCCGATGCACGCCATCAGCAGCGCCTTCGGCATCGAGCCCTGGGTGAGGAAGGTGAGCACGACGAGGCCGAGCACCATCAGGCTGAAATATTCGGCCGGGCCGAACGCGATGGCGAGGCTGGCAAGCTTCGGCGCCACCAGCATCAGAGCGACCAGCGCAAACGTGCCGGCGACGAAGGAGCCGAACGCGGCGATGCCGAGCGCGGGGCCGGCGCGGCCCTGCTTCGCCATCTGGTGGCCGTCGATGCAGGTGACGACGGAAGCCGCCTCGCCGGGGATGTTGACCAGGATCGAGGTGGTCGAGCCGCCATACATCGAGCCGTAATAGATGCCGGCCATCATGATGATGCCGGATTCCGGCGTGCCCGACAGCGTCACCGGCAACAGCAGCGACATCGCCGAGATCGGGCCGATGCCGGGCAGCACGCCGACCAGCGTGCCGATGAAGACGCCGATGAAGCAGTAGAGCAGGTTGATCGGCAGCAGCGCGACGCCGAATCCATGTGCCACGTTGACGAGCGTATCCATGGGGTCAACCGATTCCGAACAGGCCGGACGGCAACTGGATCAACAGCAGCCGCTTGAGCACCCACCACATGCCTGATGGCACCAGCACGGCGATCGGGATCGCCAGCGTCCAGCGCACCGGATCGATCAGCCGCAACAGCAGCAGCATCAGCGGGATCGACGACAGCAGGAATCCGAGCGGCTCGAGCGCGAAGGCGAATGCGGTGAGGCAGGCGATGAGGGCAAGCGGCTTGCTCCAGCGCGCGTTCTCCCAGCGCGAGGCCAGCGTCGGCCCGCCCTCGGTGATCGCCGAGACGACGATGGCGCCTGCGAACACGCACATCAGGATGCCCGTGTAGAACAGCACATAGCCGGAGCCGGGATCGTTGATGGTGCCGAGCTTGAGCTTCAAGCCCGACCAGATCACGAAGCCGCCGAGCGCGAGCCCGACCAGCCCGCCCCAGAGTTCGGAGTTGCTGAGGCGGAGCTTGACGTTGGTGTCGATGTTCATGTGAAGCACCTTGAGATCATCATCGTCCTCTGCGCAACGGCGAAGCCGTTGTCGCTGAGGTGGCGGAGCGCAGCGTAGCCCTCGAAGGGCGACGGTGCCCCGATCCATCCTTCGAGGCGAGCCGCAAGTGCGGCTCGCACCTCAGGATGACGCCAGCATTTGTGGGGAGACCAGCTACTTCTTCGCAAGCCCGAGCGTCTCGATCACCTTGCGTTCGGACTCCGTGACCTCGACGACGAATTTCTTGTAGTCCTCGGTGTTCTTGTAGTTCGGCACCATGTCGTATTTGGCGAGCGTGGCGATCACCGCGGGATCCTCGACCGCCTTCTTGAAGGCATCGTGCAGCTTGGCGACGATCTTGGGATCCATCCCCTTCGGCCCCGCAATGCCGAACGGGGAATCATAGACCATGGGATAGCCGAGCTCCTTCAGCGTCGGCACGTCGGGATAGTTCGGCGAGCGTGCGCCGGTCCACACCATCAAGAGCCGCAGCTTGCCGGCGTCGACCAGCGGCCGCCATCCCGTGGAGTCCGCTTGCAGCATGGTGTGCTGCCCCAGCACGGCGGCGTTGGTCTCCGCGCCGCCCTTGAAGGGGACCTGCGTCAGCTTGATGCCGGACATCCCGGCGATCTGCTCCATGCCGACATGCAGCGAGGTGCCGGCGCCGGGCGTGGCATAGGTCACCTTGCCCGGATTGGCCTTTGCGAACTCCACCACGTCCTTCCAGCTCTTGAACTGCGACTCCGCGCTGGTGGTCACGCCGAAAGTGTAGCCGGTGAGATGGACGATATAGGTGAAATCCTTTGCCGGATCCCACGACACCTCCTGCATCAAGGGCAGGCGGAACACGGTGATCGGGATCTGCGAGATGGTATAGCCGTCCGGCTTCGCCGCCGCCGCCATCGTCGCCGGTCCGACCGTGCCGCCGCCGCCCGCCTTGTTGTCGATCACGATCGGCTGCCCCAGCACCTTCGAGGCGCTGTCGGCAATCGCGCGCATCGAAATATCGGTCGATCCGCCGGCCGGCCACGGCACGATCAACGTGATCGGCTTCGTCGGATAGTCCTGCGCATTGACCGCAGTGGACAGCAACGCGCCCATGACGGCGTGCGCCGCGGCAAATGCAATCGTCTTCAGCCCGTAACCCGACATCGAAACGCCTCCCTCGCGGCGGCCTCTCTGGGACCGCCGTCTCTCGTTCTTGTGAGGGCGATTGTTTCTGAATTTGACGGAGAAGAAAAGCGCATTGCGCGCATCGCTGCGCGGCCGTCGGTCAGCTAGCGCCGACAGAGCCGACAGATGCGACAATTGGTCGTTTGGCCGCGTGCCGAGCGACGGAATTTCCGCGGCCGAAGCCCTCAGGCCACGCGCCGCACCATGTTCAGCGTCTCGATGGTGCGGCTGACCTCCGAGGCGAGACACGGCTTGCCGAAATAATAGCCCTGGACCGCGGTGCAGCCGCATTCGCGGACGAAGTCGAGCTGTTCCTCGGTTTCCACGCCCTCCGCCGTGGTCTCGACGCCGAGCACGGAGCCGAGGCTCGCGATCGTTCTGACGATGGCGACGCTCTCCGGGCTTTCGCCGAGCGTGCCGACGAAGGAGCGGTCGATCTTGATGCGGTCGAACGGAAACTTGCGCAGATAGCTCAGGGAGGAATAGCCGACGCCAAAATCGTCGAGGCTGACGCGCACCCCGAGCGCGCGGAGCTGGTGCAGGATGTCGATGGTCGCCTTGCTGTCGTCGAGCAGCGCCGTCTCCGTGACCTCAAGCTCGAGCCGTTGCGGCGGCAGGCCGGCTTCCGCAAGTGCGCTGGTGACCATCGCCACCAGCCCGCGGGAGCGGAACTGCACCGGAGACAGGTTCACCGCGACGGTGACGCCGGGCCAGGACGCAGCCGTCGCGCAGGCCGTGCGCAGCACCCATTCGCCGATCGGAACGATCAGCCCGTTCTCCTCTGCAATCGGGATGAACTCGGCCGGAGAGACGAAGCCGCGCGAGGGATGCTTCCAGCGCAGCAATGCCTCGAAGCCGGTGAGCTCGGAGGAATCGAGCCGCATTTGCGGTTGGAACACCAGGTGGAATTCACGCCCTTCCAGCGCGCCGACCAGGTCCTGCTCCAGCGCGTGCCGGCTGCGCGCCTGTTCCTCCATCTCGGGCTCGAACAGCTGATAGGCGCCGCGCCCCTTGGCCTTGGCCTGGTACAGCGCAAGGTCGGCGCATTTCATCAGCTCATCGGCATCGAGCCCGTGGTCGGGTGCGATCGCGATGCCGACGGAGACCCCGACGTGGATCGACTGGCTTTCCAGCGGCGGCGGATGACCGATGATCTCGACGAGGCGGCGGGCGAGCGCCTCAGCCGATTGTGGCTGCGGCCCGCGCTGGAGCACGGCGAACTCGTCGCCGCCAAGCCGCGCGACGGTGTCGTGCTCGCCGACATTCTCCTTCAGACGCGCCGCGACCCAGCGCAGCAGGCGGTCGCCGGCGGCGTGGCCGAGGCGGTCGTTGACGGTCTTGAAATTGTCGAGGTCGAAGCACAGCACCGCCATGGCGCCGCCGGCGATTGCGACCTGGTTCAGTCCCTCGCCCATCTTCTCGCGGAACAGCGTGCGGTTGGGCAGGTCGGTGAGCGAATCGTGCCGCGCCATGTGCGCCACCCGGGCCTGGGCCTTGTGGCGCTCGGTGACGTCCTCATAGGTCACGACCCAGCCGCCGTGCTCCATCCGCTTGTGATTGAGCTTGATGATGCGGCCGTCGCTCAAATGGCGGTGCAGCGTGTGCTCGCCTTCGCGCAGCCTCTCGATGTAGTCGGCATAGAGCTTGGCGCCGGTCATGTTTGGGTGGATGCCGAGCTCGCAGCTGTGCTCCATGATGTCCCGCATCGAGACGCCTGGCTTCACGATCTCCGGCGACAATCCGTACATCTCGATATAGCGGCGGTTGCAAACGATGACGCGCAGGCTGGCGTCGAGCATGCACAGGCCCTGGCTCATGTTGTTCAGGGCGGCGTCGAACCGGCGGTACTGCTCGCTCAGCTCCTCGACCGCGCGCTCGCGCTCGGTAATGTCCTCGTAGGTGGCGACGAAGCCGCCTTCGGCCAGCGCGCAATAGCGCACCGAGATCACGGTGTCGTTCGACATGCGCCGGCGCATCGGCGAGGAATCGCGATTCGCGATCCGGGCGCGGGCGGCTTCGAGGATCTGCTGCGGGCTGTATTCCGAGGTGAACGCGCCGTTCGCCATCGATCGCTCGATCAGCTCGGCCAGATGGGTGCCGGGCCGGGTCTCCTCCGGCGACAACAGGTAGATCTTGCGGTAGGTGGTGTTGCAGACCCGAAGCCGCATCTCGCTGTCGTAGAAGGCGAGCCCGTGCGCCATGTTCTCCAGCGCCGCATCGAGAATGAAATTCTGCTGCCGCAGCGTTTCCTCGTATTGCAGCCGCTCCGTGACGTCCTCGTGCACCGTCACCCAGCCGCCGTCGGGCAGGAAACGGGAGACCGCCTGCACCATCCGTCCGTCGTAGCGCATCACCAGCAGCGTCTTCGGCTTTCTGCTGCGCACATCGTCCAGCCGGCTCTGGTAGAATTCGTCGCCCGACATGCCCGGCAGGTTGCCGCGCGACATCCAGTGCTCGATCACCGTGGAATGCGCGATGCCCGGCTTCACGATCTCGGGATCGAGGTTGTAGAGCTTCAGGAACCGTTCGTTGCAGACGACGACGCGGCTGGCGACGTCGTACATGATCAGTCCGTGCGACATGTTGGCGAGCGCGTGCTGGCTGCGCTCGGTCTGCACGCGCAGTTCCGCTTCGAGCCGGGCGAGGCGGGTGACGTCATCGCAGATCGTCATCCAGCCGCCGCCGGGGAGAGGCTTCAACTGGAGCGACATCACGAGGCCGCTCGCCAGCAATTGCTCGGTGCGGAACGGCTTGCCCGCGGCGATCTGCGCCATTCGCGTCGAATACAACGCGTCGAGCTGGTCCTGCGGAAAGTTGCCGCGGCTTGCGCTGTGCGCGAGCACCTCCCGGTAGCTGGTGCCGACCCGCACGATCTCGGCCGACATGTCGAACAGCGTGAGGTAGCGCTGGTTCGCCAGCACGATCCGGTTGTCGGCGTCGTAGACGCAGACGCCTTGCTCCATGTGGTCGAGCGCAAGCTGGCTCAGCGCGACCAGGGCGCCCGGGCCCTGCTCACGGCCTGTACCAAGCTCGGTGTCGCGGGTCGACATCATGGGGTCGGCGGGGCCTCGGCCAGCAATAGACTTAATGCAACCTAATTCAGCCGCCGAGGGTAACGAAGAGGCCGGAAAATTCCCTTAAGCGCCGTAGTTTACGGAGGGTGACCTGCGATGGTGAGCGCACGCGTAAACGGCCCGCCGCCAAGGCGATAGGCCCTAGCTCCGGATGAGCGCGGCGATATTCCCGCTCCGCTCGTGCAGACGACAGAGCCGGGCGTTGCTCTACGGCCCGTATAGCACGAGCTCCGTATCGGTGAGGTCGCCGAGCTGTGGCTGATGCGGGCCCCTGAAGTATTTCCGGCCGCGCCGCTCGGTGTAGAGGCCGACGAGGCCGGGTACCGGCCCGTTGGCGTCGATCGCCACCGCGATCTTGCCGAGCCGCAGCAGCAGCCGTCCGATGCGGCCGGCGCATTCGGCATATTCCGCGGCGCTCCGGCAATAGATCAGCTTCATGGCGGGAGGTGCGATGAAACCGCGGCGGATGCGCACCGGTTGCAGGACGAAGGGGAACGTTCCCTTCGGCGTGCGGCACACCAGGCTGAGGCAATTGTAGCGCGCATGTCGCGTCAGAAGCTCGGTCTCCGCCTCGGAGAGCCCCTTGATCTCCTTGGCATGCTGCGGAATGACCTCGATCTTGTTCCAGCGCGGGACGCGCGCCAACGCAGGGACGGAGAAGAATATGCCGCGGCAATAGGCGCGAAAGCCCTGCGTCTCGATGATCGGCCAGGTCCACGGCGCCGGACTGATGTTGAAATAAGTGACGTGCTTGTGCCGCTGGGCGATCTTGGTCAGCAGCGGAGCGTAGTTGCGGTAGGCCGGGTCGACATACCAGCTCGACAAATTGCACCGGATGGCGGTCTCTTCGCCCTCCTTGCGTGCGCTGTAGATCAAGAGCAGCACGCCGACCGGCTTGCCGTCGTCGTCGAGCATGTAGCCGAAGCGCGGATAGCCCTCCGGTACGGTCCGGAAGGCCTGCCGGCGCAGACCCTGAATCCAGTAGTCGCGTGAACGGCCGACGAAGCCGCGCGTCAGCAAGTCCGCGATCTTATCGACGTCGGACTCGGTGATCTCGCGGCATCGGACCTTGGTATGGATCACGCTCGTCTTGCCCGTGGAAATGGCCGGCCTCGTGAGTTGGGTCAGCGCCAGCCTTCGCCATGGGCCTCGGCCGCGACAGGCGGCTGCAGGCCCAGGACGTCCCGCACCTTGGCGGGCCAGGCGGAAAGATCGGTGCCGTGGGTGTGGAACATGGCGACGGCCAGACGGTCCATGCCGAAGGCAACGCAGCCGGTATGGGCCGGCTCGCCGTCGGCGTCCTGGATTGCCCAGGTCGTGCCGAAATGCTCGCGGTGGTAGTTGAAGCTCATGCATGCCGTCGGCTGCTCTTCCGAGCGCAGCGGGATGAGCAGCTCGAACTTGAGCTGCTGCTGCTTCTGGCTCACCGCCTTCATCTGGCCGACCCGGCCGAAGAACGGATCGCTGGCATAGTCGACGCGGAAGGTGAGGCCGAGATCGGTCGCGATCTTCTGCGCGCGCACCATCCAGCGCTCGCGGAAATCGGCGACGTCATCGGGGCTGCCGATGCAGACATATTCGCGCATGCGGAACGATTGCAGCCGGTCGAGATGCTTCGACGGTTCGCGGCGGAAGCAATCCGCGGCAACATCGAAGCGCAGGCCGCCCTTCGGCAATTGGCCACGGCTCGCCGCGATCGGGTAGACCGGATAGCAGGCGGCCGGTGACAGCACGAGATCGGCCGGCGACAGCGAAGACGTCCAGTCGCCGCCGGCATCGAAGCGGCTCACCGCGGCGTTGATCTCGCGTTCGGTGCCGTGCAGGCCGCAGACGCAGCCGAGCAGGTTCGGAAAGCTCTTGAGATAGCCGGACTTCTCCAGCTGCGCCCGGCTCATCACCGGCGGGAACCGCATCACCTCGGTGCCGGCCTCGCGATGGCCAGTGATCAGCGCGGCGAGCTTGTCGACGATGCCTTCATAGAGTGCGGTGCGGGCATAGACGCCATCGGCGCCCATGCGGTGGAACAGCTTGTCGGAGAGATGATCGAGCGGATCGATCATCTGCGGCGCGGTGGCGGGCGAGTTGGGGAGGACGGCAATATTCATGGTTCGATGTCCTGCTATCTCAAAGATTGTTCTTGTTGAAGCGATTGCGGAGGCACGTCAGTCGCGAAGGCTCGTCGGCACCCCGCTCATCAATGTCGACGTCGCGGCGTTGGCCAGGATCCGGTCGTTGTTGATCATGATTGGCGACGACAGCACGTCGCGGAGGTGGCGGCCCATGGTGAATTCGCCGTCGTTGCGGTAGCCGGCAAGACCCGCGGTACGCATCGCATGCATCACGGTCTCGACCGCGAGCTCGGAAGCCTGCACCTTCAGAAGCGTGATCGAGGACTGGAAGTCGAGCGAGGCCAGCGCACGCTCGTCATGCTCGACGCGGGCGAAAGCGTCGATATTGGCGGCGATCAGCGCGCGCAGCTTGGCCAGCGACATCTTGGCGGCGGTGAAGTGCGCCGCGGCCGGCGGCATCTGTCCGCCGGACGAGCGCGCCGCCTTGCGGATGAAGGCCTGCGCGCGCGTTACCGCCGCAGCGGCGATGCCGGCCCAGGCCGACGACCAGCACAGATGCGCGAACGGCGTCATGGTCTGGGCGTGGAT
The DNA here is from genome assembly GCF_051853025.1 of Bradyrhizobium sp. BLXBL-01. NCBI lineage: Bacteria > Pseudomonadati > Pseudomonadota > Alphaproteobacteria > Hyphomicrobiales > Nitrobacteraceae > Bradyrhizobium > Bradyrhizobium sp. BLXBL-01. Next base: position 8,132,182 of record NZ_CP182471.1, on the reverse strand, counting down.
CTTGTCGTAGGATTCCGGGAAGACGCGGTCGGCGGGGCAGTCGACCTTCAGCTCGAACCCGGTCGAGCAGGTGCCGCGCATGCCGAGCGTTTCCCAACCCAGCGTCCGCTTCAGCGAATAATCGTCCTTGGCGAGCGCCAGCAGCACCTGGTCGGAGGCGGCGGCGTCGGTGGCCCGGCGGGCGATGGTGACGAGGCCATCGGCTTCGGCGCCGTAGGAGATCACGGTGGCGTCGCGCATCAGCGAGACGGTGTCGCCGGCATGGTCGACCGCGGCGGCGCTGGCGCGGATGTTGCCCCCGTTCTGGCCTTCGGTGGTGGAGGAGGCGAGCAGCCACTGGTCGCGGGCGACCCGGCGCATCATGGTCTCCATCCAGGGAATGCCATGGCCGTGCCTGATGACGCAGGCGACCTTGGTCTGGTGCATCGCGTAGATCATCGCCGTGGACGCGCAGGCGCGTCCGAGCGTGTAGCAGATGTCGGTGACGTCGTGGATCGAAGCACTGAGGCCGCCGAACTCGACCGGAATCATCACGCCGAGCAGCTTCTGCTCACGCGCGACGTCGAAGGCCTTGTGCGGAAAGCGGGCGTCGCGATCGACCCCGTCTGCGTCGGCCGCGGCCGCGGCGGCGGTCCGGACGGCGCGCTCGATCAGGGAGGGACCCTGCTCGAGATAGCTCGTTTCGTCGACAGTGAGGACTGCTTCACGCACGTTCATGCTCGTCCGCCTCCGGTTTGCCGTTCGAGATCGCCGGCACCATTCGCGATGCCGCTTGGAGCGATCCTCCAGCCATCTTTGCTTATGAGACGAGGCTACGGATTTAATTCAAATTCGTCGATGAAATAGAGGGTAAACAAAACCCAATTCCGAACGAACAGTTAAGGTCGGGTTGTTCGCATCACCGGATTTTCCGGCATCACGTTAGGACTCTGGAAGAAGCCTGGATTCCGGACAATCTGAGTCATCGTTTACTAAGAAACGCGAAGTATTGGTGCCGCCCATTGCAGGACCGGCAGGCCGCGACCATCGTAGCCGGTAGTCCGGTCCGACCCCGATCAACAGATGGGAATTTTGCCGATGCAGGCCTTCGATACCGATTTGCGCAATCGCATCATCAAGCTGGTGAAGGGCATCCTCGAACAGAATTCGCTCGCCGCAGACGTTACGCCTTCGGCCAAGCTCGTCGATATCGGCCTGACCTCGATGGACATGGTCAATCTGATGCTTGGGGTCGAGGCCGAATTCGACTTCACCATCCCGCAGTCCGAGATCACGCCGGAGAATTTCCAGTCCGTCGAGACGCTGGAGCAGATGGTGGCGACCCAGCTTCAACTGGCGGCCGCGGCTTAACCCGGATCTATCCTCCGTCATTGCGAGCGAAGCGAAGCAATCCAGACTGCCTCTGAGGTGGCGGTCTGGATTGCTTCGTCGCTTCAGCGCGAGCTCGACATGACGTAAATCGAGACCATCTCCCGTTCCAAAATTGCCTGAAAACTGGCATAGCTTAACCATGTCACATTTGTCGGACAGGGTGGAGCAGGCATGACGCAGGCGGTATTGGGCATCATCGGCGGCTCGGGCATCTATGACCTGCCCGGCCTCGAGGGTGCGCGCGAAGAGGTGATCAAGAGCCCCTGGGGCGAGCCGTCTGCGCCCTTGCGGCGCGGCTCCATCGCCGGCCTGCCGATCGTGTTCCTGCCGCGGCATGACAAGGGGCACCGGCTGTCCCCGTCCGACATCAACTATCGCGCCAACATCGACGTGCTGAAACGCGCCGGCGTCACCGACTTGATCTCGCTCTCGGCCTGCGGCTCCTTCAAAGAGGAACTGCCGCCCGGCACCTTCGTTCTCGTCGACCAGTTCGTCGACCGCACCCACAAGCGCGAGAGCTCGTTCTTCGGCCGCGGCTGTGTCGCACACGTGTCGATGGCGCACCCGGTTTCGCCGCGGCTGCGCATCCATCTGGCGGCAGCCGCCGAAGCGGAGGGCATCGCGATCGCGCGCGGCGGCACCTATGTCTGCATGGAAGGGCCGCAATTCTCCACCTATGCGGAAAGCATGACCTACAAGACATCAGGCTATTCCGTGATCGGCATGACCAACATGCCCGAGGCCAAGCTCGCGCGTGAGGCGGAGATCTGCTACGCCACCGTCGCGATGGTGACGGATTTCGACTGCTGGCATCCCGACCACGATGCGGTCACCGTGCAGGACATCATCCGCGTGCTGAACTCGAACGCCGACAAGGCGAAGGCGTTGGTGGCGCGGCTGGCCAAGGATTTTCCGCGCGAGCACGAGCCGTGCCCGATCGGTTCGGACCGTGCGCTCGACGCCGCGCTGATCACGACGCCGGAGGCGCGCGATCCCGAGCTCCTGAAGAAGCTCGATGCGGTGGCCGGGCGCATCCTGCGCCCGTGAGACGCAAGAAGAACGAAAAGGCAGAATGCCATGAAGGTCGACGGCAAGCATTTCCGCAGCATCTGGCGCGAGCGTGACGGCTGGTCGGTCGGCGCGATCGATCAGCGCCGGCTGCCGCATGAATTCGTCATTGCGCGCCTGACGTCGTGCGAGGACGCCGCTGTTGCGATCCGCGACATGCTGGTGCGCGGCGCGCCGCTGATCGGCGCCACCGCCGCCTACGGCATGGCGCTCGCGATGCGCGAGGACGCCTCCGACGCCGGGCTGAAGCGCGCCTATGACACGCTGGTCGTGGCGCGCCCGACCGCGATCAACCTCAAATGGGCGCTGGACGAGATGCGCTACGTGCTCGCGCCGATCGATCCGGTGGAACGGGCGGAAGCGGCCTATGCCCGCGCCGACGAGATCGTCGAGCAGGATGTCGAGATCAATCGCGGCATCGCCGGCAACGGCCTTGAGCTGATCGAGGCGATCGCGGCGAAGAAGCCGGGCGAAGTGGTCAACGTTCTCACCCATTGCAACGCCGGCTGGCTTGCCACCGTCGACTGGGGCACGGCGACGGCGCCGATCTATCTCGCGCATGAGCGCGGCATCAAGGTCCATGTTTGGGTCGACGAGACCCGGCCACGGAATCAGGGCGCTTCGCTCACCGCCTGGGAGCTCGGCCATCACGGCGTGCCGCACACGGTGATCCCGGACAATACCGGCGGGCACCTGATGCAGCACGGCATGGTCGATCTCGCCATCGTCGGCACCGACCGCGTCGCCGCCAATGGCGACGTCTGCAACAAGATCGGCACCTACCTGAAGGCGCTCGCCGCGCACGATAACGGCGTGCCGTTCTACGTGGCGCTGCCGTCGCCGACGATCGATTTCGCCGTTCATGACGGCATCCGCGACATCCCGATCGAGCAGCGCAGCGGCGTGGAGGTCACCGACATGACTGGACGTACCGCCGACGGCCGGCTTGAGACGGTGCGGATCGTGCCGGAGGGATCGCCGGTCGCGAACTACGCCTTCGACGTGACGCCGGCGCGGCTCGTCACCGGTCTCATCACCGAGCGCGGCGTGCTCAAGCCGGATCGTGCCGCGCTGGCAACTGCGTTCCCGGAGCGCATCGCCACCGCGGTGAAGTAGTCGGTTCACCAGGCGAGATGGCTCCACGCCGTCATTGCGAGCGTAGCGAAGCAATCCAGAGTCTTTCCGCCTAGGCAGTCTGGATTGCTTCGCTGCGCTCGCATTGACGGAGTATGATGCGCTACCCCAGCTTCAGCCCCGTCGCCTTCTCCAGCTCCGCAATCGCCTGCGCGCCGCTCGTCACCTTGATCGTGGTCATGCCCATCTCGCGCGCCGGCTTCAGATTGACGCCGAGATCGTCGAGATAGACGCAATTGTTCGGATCGACCTTCAGCGTCTCGACCATCATCTGGTAGATGCGCGGATCCGGCTTGCGCAGGCCGATCTTGGCGGACTCGATGACATGGTCGAACAGCACCATGACTTCGGCAATGTAAAGCGAGCGCCCGGTCATGCTGCCGATCGCGTTGGCCGGCAGATTGTTGGTGATGCAACCGGTCTTGAACTGCGCCTTGATGCGCTTCAGGGCCTCGACCATCTCCGGGCGCAGATCGCCCTGCAGCAGCGGCAGCACGTCGCGGCCGCGCACCTCCGCGCCGAGCGCGAGCGATTCGGCGGCGAACAATTCGTCGAAGGTCTCGATGTCCACTTCGGCGCGCTCGAACCTGGCCCAGGCGTTTTCCAGATGATTGGCGGCGTTGGTGCGCCGGATGATGTCGGCGGGCAGGCCGCGCTCGGTCTCGAACCGCGTGAACGCCTCGAACGGCGAACTCGTCAGCACGCCGCCGAAATCAAAGATCACCGCCTCGATCGCCACTATCCTGCCCTCGTCAATTGCTTTCCAAGAGGGCTAGCATGCGCTATCGGCAAGGGCCAGCCTGAAGCAATCGCAGCCCTCACCGATGCCGATGCGTGTTCCCATAAAGAAGCCTGCCGCCTTCATCGCAGCTGCGCTGCTGCTCGCGACGCCCGCTTACGCCATCGTCGGCGGCGGCACGCCGCAGGCCGATGGCGTCGCCCGCGCCGTCGTCACCATCGTCGGCTCGCGCGGCAATTTCTGCACGGGCAGCCTGATCGCCCCGCGGCTGGTGTTGACGGTCGCCCATTGCGTGCAGCCCGGCGCGGATTACAAGGTCGTCGATCGCGGCGGCGACGGCCAGCCGCAATTGCTGAACGTGCGCACCGTCGCGATCCATCCGAACTTCAACATGCAGGCGATGCAGGCGCATCGCGCCACCGCCGACGTGGCGCTGCTGCAATTGGAAATTCCATTGAAGGGAAAACCCACGGTGACGGTCGGCATGCCCACGATTCCAATTCAGGTCGGCAGCCGCTTCGTCATCGCCGGCATTGGCGTCACGGTTCGCGGTGACGGCAAGAGCGGCGGCACCACGCGCGTGGCCGGCCTCGTTGCCACCGGACAGCCCGGCACGCTCCAGATTCGCCTGGTCGATCCCGTAACCAACGGTGTTCGCGACGGAATTGGCGCCTGCACCGGCGATTCCGGCGGCCCCGTGTTCGAGGACAGGCCGAACGGTCCTGCGCTCGTCGGCCTCATCAGCTGGTCGACAGGACCGAACGGCGCCGACGGTTGCGGCGGCTTGACCGGCGTGACGCCGCTGACGCTCTATCGCGACTGGATCTTGCAGACCGCGCGGAGCTGGGGTGCGGCACTGTGATTTGACCGCGACTTGATCTATGTCATTTTGAAGCGGAGGCGCGGCGGGTGATCATGCCCGTCGCGGAGGAAACGCGCCGTCTGGTCAAGGACGGCCACAAAGACAAGCAAGGCATAGAAGCAACAATGAATGTCGCTGTTCGCAGTCACGCCACGGCCAAACAGGCTTCTGAACATTTCGACGTGCTGATCGTCGGCGCCGGCATCTCCGGCATCGGTAGCGCCTATCACATCCAGAAGCAGCTTCCGGGCACGAGCTACGTCATCCTGGAGACGCAGGAAACGTTCGGCGGCACCTGGAGCACACATCGCTATCCCGGCATTCGCTCCGACAGTGATCTCCATACCTTCGGCTACAGCTTCAAGCCTTGGGTCGGCCCGCCGATTGCGACCGCCGAGGAGATCCTCACCTATATGAAGGAGGTGATCGACGACAACGATATTGCGCGGCACATCCGCTACAAGCACAAGATCAATTCCGCGAGCTGGTCGAGCGAGCAGAATCTCTGGACCATCGAGGCGGTGACGACCGACACCGGCGAACCCAGGACGTTCACGGCCAACTTCCTCTGGATGTGCCAGGGCTATTATCGCCATTCCGAAGGCTACACGCCGGAATGGAAGGGCATGGATCGCTTCAAGGGCCGCATCGTCCATCCGCAGACATGGCCCGACGATATCGATCTCGCGAACAAGAAGGTGGTGGTGATCGGCTCGGGCGCCACCGCGGCAACGCTGGTGCCGAACATCACCGACACATGCGCCCATGTCACCATGCTGCAGCGCTCGCCGACCTATTTCCGCCTCGGCCGCAACGCCATCGAGATCGCGGAGGAGCTGCGACGGCTGCAGGTCGACGAAGCCTGGATCCACGAGATCGTGCGACGCAAGATCCTGTTCGAGCAGGACGCCTTCACCAAGCTCTGCGTGTCCAAGCCGGAGCAGGTGAAGAAGGAGCTGATCGGCCAGATCAGCGCCGTGCTCGGTCCCGACTACGACGTCGAGACCCACTTCACGCCAAAATACCGGCCGTGGCGGCAGCGCATCGCCTTCGTGCCGGATGCCGATTTGTTCAAGGGCATCGCCAGCGGCAAGGCCTCCGTCGTCACCGACGAGATCGAATGCTTCGTCGAGAACGGCATCCAGCTCAAGTCGGGCAAGCTGCTCGAGGCCGATGTTATCGTCACCGCGACCGGCTTCAATCTCGCCGCGCTCGGCGACATCGCCTTCGAGATCGACGGCAAGCCGCTCGCCTTCGGCGACACCGTCACCTATCGCGGCATGATGTTCACGGGCGTGCCGAACATGGTCTGGGTGTTTGGCTATTTCCGCGCCAGCTGGACGCTGCGCGTCGATCTCGTCGCCGATTTCGTCTGCCGGCTGCTCGGGCACATGAAGGCGAAGGGTGCCAAGAAGGTCGAGGTGAGCTTGCGCCCCGAGGACCACAACATGCCGATCCTGCCCTGGATCGATCCGGAAAACTTCAACCCCGGCTACATGATGCGCAACATGAACCTGTTGCCCAAGCGAGGCGACAAGCCGGAATGGCAGCACAGCCAGGATTACTGGACCGAGAAGGACGAGATCCCGAAGACGGACCTGGACGACAAGGCGTTTGTTTACAGCTGAAGATTCCGATGTAAGGGGCGGTTAGCGATCGCCACACACTCCACCGTCGTCCCGGGGCGCGAAGCGAGCCCGGGACCCATAACCACAGGGAGTGGTTATGAAGCGAGCTGGCCGCTCCGAGTCTTCGCCAAACTACTCCCTGTGGCTATGGGTCCCGGATCTGCGCGCCGCTTCGCTGCGCTTGTCCGGGACGACACCGTTTGCTCGGTTGGCATCGCCTCAACTCATCTACACCGCCGCTCACGAATTCCGCCTCGTCGCATTCGCCGCGATCGCCGCTGCGGCGGTCCGGTTCTCGACGCCGAGCTTGGCGTAGATCTGCTCCAGGTGCTTGTCGACGGTGCGCGGGCTGAGGCCAAGAATTTGCGCGATGTCGCGGTTGGTCTTGCCCTTGCTGAGCCAGGCCAGCACCTCGCCCTCGCGCGTGGTGAGGCCGAGCTCGCTGGTGAATTCGGGCGGCAGCGCGGTGCCGGCTTCCTTGGACAGCCGCAGCAAAAATTCGTTCGGCGCGGTCTCGCCCATGTAGTAGAAGCGGAGCTGCGGATTGTCAGGCAGCGACGCGGCCTGGGATTTCGAGCCGCTCTTGGCCTTCGCCTGCTCGAGCCATTGCAGCAGTGCCGGCGGCAGCACGAAGTCGTCGGGGTGTGCGCCGTGATGGTCGGACAGCAGCTTCTGCGCCTGCGGCGTCGCCCACAGCAAATTGCCCTGGCGATCGACCGCGAACAGGAAACGGCCGGAGACGTCGAGCGCGGCGCGCGCGCTCTGGGTCAGCCGGGCATTGCCGAGATGGACACGGATGCGCGCCAGCATCTCCTCGATTACGATCGGCTTGGTCACGTAATCGACGCCGCCGGCTTCCAGTCCACGCACGATGTGCTCGGTCTCGGCGAGGCCCGTCATGAAGATCACCGGGACATTGGCGAGACCGGCATCGCGCTTGAGCCGGCGGCAGGTCTCGAACCCGTCGATCCCCGGCATCACGGCATCGAGCAGAATGATGTCGGGCGTGATCTGGTCGATGATGCGCATTGCCGCGGCGCCGTCGAGCGCCACCATCACCGTCATGCCGGCGCCGTCGAGCGCGTCGGTGAGCAGCCGCAGCGTCTCCGGCGAATCGTCGACAACGAGCGCGACGTCGCGCTTCTTCGGTTCAATGCTCATAAGCATGCAACGTCTTCAATGTGGCCATGTACTGGTCGAGATCGAAGCGGTCGACCAGCGACCGCATCTGCGCGACGAAGTCGGCATGCTCGGGGTGCTCGCTGCCGATCTCGTCCAGCTTCAGCTGGATGCCCTTGACGTAGCCGATCTGGCCGAGCCCGATCAGCGCCTCGATATGCCGCTGCGGCGGCTTCGATCCGGTCTCTGGATGCCAGAACGGCACCGCGACCTCGTCCGAGCCGTATTGCCATTCGATCTTGAGGAGCTGGCGAATCGTCGCCAGCAGCCGCGGGATGTCGATCGGCTTCATCAGGTAGCCGTCGTGGAAGGGCTGCGCCAATGGCGCGCCATGGGCCTCGAGCGCGCTTGCCGACACCATCAGGATGCGCGCCTGATGATGGCCGCTGGCGCGCAAGGCCTCGGCGACCGCCCAGCCGTCCATGGCGGGCATCGAGATGTCGAGCAGGAACAGATCGGGCCGGCAATGCTGCGCCAGTGCGAGGCAGCCGGCGCCGTCGGGCGCGCTCAGCAGAATGAAGCCGAGCGGCGTCAGCACCTCACGCAGGAGGTCGCGATGCACGGGATCATCGTCGGTGACGAGGATGGTCTTGCGCGCGCCGTGATAGCCGGAGACCGGCGCCTCCACCGGCGCGATGCGCTGGGGATTGGTGACCTCCGAGAGCAGGATCTTGACCTTGAACGTCGAGCCGGTGCCGACCGTGCTCGTGACCTTGATGTCCCCGCCCATCACGCCGGCGAGCAGGCGGCTGATGGTGAGCCCGAGCCCGGTGCCGGTCTGCGGCTGCGAGGCGCCGAGCGCGCCCCGCTCGAAGGGCGCGAAGATGCGTTCGAGGTCGCCGCCCTGGATGCCCGGGCCGGTGTCGATCACCTCGAACTCGGCGACCGGGCTGCGATAGTGCACCACGAACTGCACGCTGCCGGACTGGGTGAACTTGATGGCGTTCGAGAGCAGGTTGATCAGCACCTGACGCAGCCGCTTCTCGTCGGCATAGACGACGCGCGGCAGCGTTGCGGGCCGCCTGAACACGAAGTCGATGCCCCTGGCCGCGGCCTGGAGGCGGAACATGCCGACGAGCTGGTCGAGGAATTCGCTCAGGCGCACCTCGTCGCGCGACAGATACAGCCGCCCCGCCTCGATCTTGGAGATGTCCAGGATGCCGTCGATCAGGCCGGAGAGATGGTCGGCGCTGCGCCGGACGACGCGGACCTGGTCGCGCGGCTTGGCGCCAAGGCTCGTATCCTGCTCGAGCAGCTGCGCGTAGCCGCTGATCGCATTGAGCGGCGAGCGCAGCTCGTGGCTCAACCCGACCACATAGCGGCTCTTGGCGAGGTTGGCGGATTCGGCAACTTCCTTGGCACGCTGGAGCTCGGCGTCGGTGCGCTTGTGCGCATCGATCTCCTGGATCAGCAGCGTGGTCTGACGCCGCGTCTCGGCCTCGGCGGCGCGACGGCTCTGCTGCGCCAGCACGAACAGCCACGCCACCACGCCGATGATGATGCTGAGCGAGAAGAACACCTTCCACAGCACGTCGGAGACGAGCTCGTTGTCGCCGTGCACGCTCGCCGACGTCTGAAGATAGATCAGTCCCAGCACCAGGGCGATCAGGCCGGCGGAGATCACGAACACGCCGATATAGTGGCCGACTTGCGAGTTGATCCGGGCATAGATCGGTTGCGGCATCAGCCTGCCCAGCGTCTCCGACACCTGCGCCTGGAATCTTGCGTGCGGCTTGCAGAGATCGTGGCAGCGCGCGTCCAGCGAACAGCACAGCGAGCAGATCGGGCCCGCATAAGCGGGGCAGGAGGCCATGTCCTCCGGCTCGAACGAGTGCTCGCAGATGCAGCACTGGATCGCCTCGATGTTCTGCCAGCTCCGCTTCGGCTTGCGCGCGATGTAGTACTTGCCGTCCGTGGCCCAGGCGATCAACGGCGCCGTGAGGAAGGCCGCCGCGAGCGCGATGAAGGCCGATAGCGCCTTCGCGGTCGGCCCGAACAGGCCGTAGAAGGCGCTGATGGAGACGATGGTCGCGATCGTCATCGCCCCCACGCCGACCGGATTGACGTCGTAGAGATGCGCGCGCTTGAACTCGATCTGCTGCGGCCGCAATCCGAGCGGCTTGTTGATGACGAGGTCGGCGACCAGCGCGCCGACCCAGGCGATCGCGACGTTGGAATAGAGCGCCAGCGTCTGCTCCAGCGCCTTGTAGACGCCGATCTCCATCAGCAGCAGGGCCACGATGACGTTGAAGACCAGCCAGACCACGCGCCCGGGATGGCTGTGGGTCAAACGCGAGAAGAAGTTCGACCAGGCGATCGAGCCGGCATAGGCGTTGGTGACGTTGATCTTGACCTGCGACAGGATCACGAAGGTGCCGGTCAAGGCCAAAGCGAGGTCAGGCTGCGACAGCACATAGCGGAATGCTTCGAGATACATGTGCGCCGGCTCGGCGGCCTCCTCGGGCGGCACGCCATGGCTGAGCGCGAAGAAGGCGAGGAACGAGCCCGCCAGCAGCTTCAGCGCGCCCAGCACGATCCAGCCCGGCCCGGCGCTCATCAGCGCCATCCACCAGGAGGCCCTGGAGGCGCGGCGGTCGCGCGGCAGGAACCGCAGGAAGTCGACCTGCTCGCCGATCTGCGCCACCAGCGAGAACACGACGGAGGCCGCAACGCCGAACAGCAAGAGATCGAAATGCCCGTTGAGATCGCCGTGCTCGCCGGAGAATTTGTGCCACTCCGCGAAAGAGTGCGGGTTATGCCAGGCGATCGCGGCGAACGGGATGATGTGAAGGATCACCCACAGCGGCTGCGTCCACAATTGGAAGCGGCTGATCAGCGTGATGCCATAGGCCACCAGCGGGATGATGACGACGGCGCTGATGAGATAGCCGACCGGCCGCGGAATCCCGAAGCACATCTCGAGCGCGGAGGCGAGGATCACGGCCTCGATCGCGAAGAAGATGAAAGTGAAGGACGCGTAGATCAGCGAGGTGACGGTCGAGCCGATGTAACCGAAGCCGGCACCCCGCGTCAGCAGGTCGATGTCGATGCCGCATTTGGCGGCATAGTATGCAATCGGCACCCCGCAGCCGAAAATGATGACGGAGACCACGACGATGGCCGCGGTCGCGTTGGTGACGCCATAGTTCAGCGTGATGGTCCCGCCGATCGCCTCCATCGCCAGGAACGAGATCGCGCCCAGTGCCGTGTTGGCGACGCGGGCGGCGGACCAGCGCCGCGCGCTCTTGGCGGTGAAGCGCAGGGCGTAATCTTCCAGCGTCTGGTTGGCGACCCATTGATTGTACTGGCGCCTGACGCGGTCTATTCGCTGCCGCCCTGCCACTTAACCCCACTCCCGATACGGACCCGGACCCCTCGCAAATTCCGTACCAGAAGCCTACGTCGGCATTTTGCGGTGCAGTATACGCGATCTTGCGTATGCGTGCGCTGCATAAATTCGAGCCATCCTCACGGCACCAATCGCCTGTTCTCGAACAAAAGTGGGGTGCTCATGTCAGACGAAGCAAACAAGGGCCTGTTGTCGCCGCTGCGGCGCAAATTGTTGATGGGGATGGCGGCCGTGCCGGCCATCACGATGCTGCCGCGGGCGTCCTTTGCGCAGGCGCCGGCGACCTCGGCGGTCAATACCACGGGCCTGGCCGTCACCGACACCGAGGTCACGGTCGGCATCCTGCATTCGGCGACCGGCACCATGGCGATCTCCGAAACCGGCTCGATCCAGGCCGAAAAGCTCGCGATCGAGCAGATCAACGCCGCCGGCGGCGTGCTCGGCCGCAAGATCAAGTTCATCCAGGAGGACGGCGCATCGGACTGGCCGACCTTCGCCGAGAAGGCGAAGAAGCTCCTCGTCAACGACAAGGTCGCGGCGATCATGGGCTGCTGGACCTCGGCCTCGCGCAAGGCGGTGCTTCCGGTCGTCGAGCAGTATAACGGCATGCTCTACTATCCGACCTTCTACGAAGGCCTCGAGCAGTCCAAGAACGTGATCTACACCGGCCAGGAAGCGACCCAGCAGATCCTCGCCGGCCTGAACTGGATCGCCAAGGAGAAGGGCGCCAAGTCGTTCTTCTTCATCGGCTCGGACTACATCTGGCCACGCACCTCCAACAAGATCGCCCGCAAGCACGTCGAAAACGTGCTCAAGGGCAAGGTCGTCGGCGAGGAATACTATGCGCTCGGCTCGACGCAGTTCAACTCGGTCATCAACAAGATCAAGCTGACCAAGCCGGACGTCATCTTCACCGACGTCGTCGGCGGTTCCAACGTCGCTTTCTACAAGCAGCTCAAGGCGGCCGGCGTCGATCTCGCCAAGCAGCCGCTGCTCACGATCTCGGTGACGGAGGACGAGATCGACGGTATCGGCGGCGAGAACATCGCGGGCGCCTATGCCTGCATGAAGTACTTCCAGTCGCTCGACAATGCGAACAACAAGGCTTTCGTCTCCGCGTTCAAGAAGATGTGGGGCGAGAAGACCGTGATCGGAGACGTCACCCAGGCTGCCTATCTCGGCCCCTGGCTGTGGAAGCTGACGGTCGAGAAGGCCGGCTCCTTCGACGTCGACAAGATCGCGGCGGCTTCGCCGGGCGTCGAGTTCAAGGGTGCGCCGGAAGGCTATGTGCGCATCCACGAGAACCATCACCTCTGGTCGAAGACCCGGGTGGGGCGCGCCAAGCTCGATGGCCAGTTCGAGCTGATCTTCGAGACCGCCGACCTCGTCGAGCCGGATCCGTTCCCGAAGGGCTACCAGTAAGTCGCCCGTCGCACTTTCCCTCAAGGCAAAACCGCTCCCTGGCGTGGATCGCAAGTCCATGCCTCAAGCCCCCGCGTCGCGAACCTGCTCGCGACGCGGGACCCTTTCCCGACGGAGGACATGGATGTTCGGCGACTATTCGATTGGCGACCTCGGCTCGATCTTCGTCATGCAGGGGTTTGCCGGACTGATCCTGTTCTCCGTCTATGTCCTGATGGCGCTCGGCCTTGCGATCATCTTCGGCCAGATGGGCGTCATCAACATGGCCCATGGCGAGTTCATGATCCTTGGGGCCTACGTCACCTGGATGACCTCCAATCTCTTTCAGGCCTATTTGCCGAGCCTGTTCAGCGGCTACTTCTTCCTTGCCATGATATTGGCCTTCCTCGCATCCGGCGCGCTGGGCATGCTGGTGGAATGGGTGCTGATCCGGCACCTCTATAAGCGCCCGCTCGATACGCTGCTCGCGACCTGGGGCCTCAGCCTGATGCTGCAGCAGGCCTATCGCTCGGTGTTCGGCGCGCGCGAGGTCGGCGTCGAGCTGCCGCAATGGATGCTGGGCTCGCTGCGCGTCACCGACAGCATCGAGGTGCCGATCAACGGCGTCTTCGTGATGTGCCTCACCGTGCTGATCACCATCTGCGTCGCCTACGTTCTCTACATGTCGCGCTGGGGCCGCCAGGTGCGCGCGGTCGTGCAGAACCGCATCATGGCCGGCGCGGTCGGCATCAACACCGAGAAGGTCGATCGCTACACCTTCGGCCTCGGCTGCGGCATCGCCGGTGTCGCCGGCAGCGCCTTCACCATGATCGGCTCGACCGGGCCGACCTCGGGCCAGCTCTACATCGTGGATACGTTCCTCGTCGTCGTGTTCGGCGGCGCCGCCAGCCTGCTCGGCACCATCGCCTCCGCGTTCTCGATCTCGCAGACGCAATCGACGCTCGAATTCTTCATGTCGGGCTCGATGGCCAAGGTGCTCACGCTGCTCGCCGTCGTCGGCATCCTGATGCTGCGGCCGCAGGGTCTGTTCGCCCTCAAGGTCCGCAAATAACGAGAAGCAGGCAAGTCATGATCATCAACTCACGCTTCTTCAACCGATCCGAACTGATGGGCTTCATTGCGCTCGCCGCCGTGCTGTTCGTGATCCTGCCGCTGACGCTGGATGTATTCCGCCTCAACCTGGTCGCGAAATATCTGACCTACGCCTTTGTCGCGCTCGGCCTCGTGCTGTGCTGGGGCTATGGCGGCATCCTGAGCCTGGGGCAGGGCGTGTTCTTCGGCCTCGGCGGCTATTGCATGGCGATGTTTCTCAAGCTCGAGGCCTCCAGCGTCGAGAACACCAAGATCCAGTCGACGCCCGGCATTCCCGATTTCATGGACTGGAATCAGATCACGGCGCTGCCGTTGTTCTGGCAGCCGTTTCACAGCCTCACCTTCACCATCCTCGCCATCATCCTGGTCCCCGGCCTGTTCGCCCTGATCATCGGCACCGCGATGTTCAAGCGCCGCGTCGGCGGCACCTACTTCGCGATCATCACCCAGGCCGTCGCCGCCATCCTCACCATCCTGATCGTGGGACAGCAGGGCTATACCGGCGGCATCAACGGCATGACCGATCTGCGCACGCTCAAGGGTTGGGACATCCGGCCCGACCACGCCAAGATCATCCTGTACTTCGTCGAGGTGGTGCTGCTGTTCGCCTGCATCGGCATCGCGCAGTTCATCCGTCTGACCAAGCTCGGCCGCATCCTGGTGGCGATGCGCGAGCAGGAGGACCGTGTCCGCTTCTCCGGCTACAGCGTCGCCAACTTCAAGATCTTCGCCTTCTGCATGGCCGCGATCTTCGCCGCGATCGGCGGCGCCATGTTCGCGCTCAATGTCGGTTTCATGTCGCCGTCCTTCGTCGGCATCGTGCCGTCGATCGAGATGGTGATCTACACCGCGGTCGGCGGGCGGATGTCGATCTTCGGCGCAATCTGGGGCGCCATCCTGGTGAATTTTGCCAAGACCAGCCTGTCGGAATCCTTCCCGCAGCTCTGGCTGTTCGGCCTCGGCGCGCTGTTCATCGCGGTCGTGCTCGCTTTCCCGAACGGCCTGTCCGGGCTCTGGGCCGACTACGTGCAGCCGCGCATCGACCGGCTGTTCGCCTCGCGCAAGGCGAAGGCGGGCTGGAACGACAATTCGGTCGCCGACGGCGCGCCGGCAGAGTGAGGGGGTAGATCATGCTCATTGGACACCAGCCTAAGGACTTCCTGCTCGCGGTCTCCGGCCTCACCGTCTCGTTCGACGGGTTCAAGGCGGTCAACGACCTCTCCTTCTATGTCGAGGAGAACGAGATCCGCGTCATCATCGGTCCCAACGGCGCCGGCAAGACTACGGTGCTCGACCTGATCTGCGGCAAGACCAAGGCGACCTCGGGCTCGATCCAGTTTCGTGGCAAGGAGCTCACGAAGATGAAGGAGAACGAGATCGTGCAGACCGGCGTCGGACGCAAGTTCCAGACGCCGTCGGTGTTCGAGGATCTCACCGTGTTCGAGAATCTCGAGATCTCGTTCCCGCGCGGCCGCACCGTGTTCGGCTCGTTGACCTTTCAGCGCGACCAGCTGGTCAAAGACCGGGTCGAGGAGGTCGCGGAGATGATCTTCCTCAAGGACAAGCTCAACACCTATGCCGACGAGCTCAGCCATGGCCAGAAACAGTGGCTCGAGATCGGCATGCTGCTGATCCAGGATCCCGACCTGCTGATGCTCGACGAGCCCGTCGCCGGCATGAGCGTCTCGGAGCGCGTCAAGACCGCCGAGCTGCTCAACCGCATCATCAAGAACCGTTCGGTGCTGGTGATCGAGCACGACATGAAGTTCGTCGAGGACATCGCGCACAAGGTCACCGTGCTGCACCAGGGCCAGATCCTCTCGGAAGGGACGATGGAGAAGGTCAAGAACGATCCCAAGGTCATTGAAGTGTACCTGGGGCACTGAGATGGTGCGTACGGGGCGGACGAGCGCTGCGCACTCCGTTCACCTCTCCCGTAGGGAGAGGTCGAATGGCGCAGCCATTCGGGTGAGGGGTTCCGGTCCCTCGATAGGCTTGCGCCCCCTCACCCGGCGCTACGCGCCGACCTCTCCCCGGTGGGGAGAGGTGAAGCAACAGCGAGCCTAGGAGCGCATCATGCTGGCTATTTCCGATCTCCACGTCGCCTACGGCCAGAGCGAGGTGCTGCACGGGCTCAACGTCAAGGTCGCGGCGAACGAGATCGTCGCGATCATGGGCCGCAACGGCATGGGCAAGACCACGCTGATGAAGTCGCTGATGGGCATCCTGCCGGCTCGAAGCGGCTCGGTGAGCATGGACGGCGCCGAGCTCGGCAACCTCAAGAGCTTTGAGCGCGTCGCCAAGGGCCTCGCCTACGTGCCGCAGGGCCGCATGATCTTCTCCACCATGACGGTGAAGGAGAACATCGAGACCGGGCTGGTCGTGTCCGGCGGCTCGGAGGTGCCTGACGACATCTACGAATTGTTCCCGGTGCTGCTGGAGATGAAGGGCCGCCGCGGCGGCAATCTCTCGGGCGGGCAACAGCAACAATTGGCGATCGCGCGCGCGCTCGCCACCAAGCCGAAGGTGCTGCTGCTGGACGAGCCGACCGAAGGCATTCAGCCCTCGATCATCAAGGAGATGGCGCGCACCTTGAAACGCATCCGCGACGAGAAGGGGCTCTCGATCGTCGTCTCCGAGCAGGTCCTGAGCTTTGCGCTCGACATCGCCGATCGCGTGCTGGTGATCGAGAACGGCGAGATCGTGCGCGACGATCCGCGCGACGCCGTCGATGCCGCGCAGGTCTCGAAATATCTGTCCGTCTAACCAACCGCAGTAAAAGGGGAGCATCTCGATGCCAGAGACACTGATCAAGGTCGATCTCACCAAGTCGGCCTATGAGAACGACATGGTGCACAACCGCTGGCACCCCGACATCCCGATCGTGGCCTGGGTCAATCCCGGCGACGATTTCATCATCGAGACCTATGATTGGACCGGCGGCTTCATCAAGAACAACGATTCCGCCGACGACGTGCGTGACATCGACCTGTCGATCGTGCACTTCCTCTCCGGCCCGATCGGCGTCAAGGGCGCAGAGCCCGGCGACCTCCTCGTCGTCGACCTGCTCGACGTCGGCCCGCTCAAGGAGAGCCTGTGGGGCTTCAACGGCTTCTTCTCCAAGCAGAATGGCGGCGGCTTCCTCACCGACCACTTCCCGCTGGCGCAGAAGTCGATCTGGGACATCAAGGGTCTCTACACCTCGTCGCGTCACGTGCCCGGCGTCAACTTTGCAGGTCTCATCCATCCCGGCCTGATCGGGTGCCTGCCCGATCCGAAGATGCTGGAGACCTGGAACAAGCGCGAGGCCGAGCTGATCTCGACCAACCCGACCCGCGTGCCCGGCCTTGCCAATCCGCCGTTCGCGCCGACCGCCCATGGCGGCCGCGCCAAGGGCGATGTGAAAGTCAAGATCGGTGCAGAGGGTGCGCGCACCGTGCCGCCGCGCGAGCATGGCGGCAACTGCGACATCAAGGATCTCTCGCGCGGCTCGAAGATCTACTTCCCGGTCTACGTCCCCGGCGCCGGTCTCTCGATGGGCGACCTGCACTTCAGCCAGGGCGACGGCGAGATCACCTTCTGCGGCGCCATCGAAATGGCCGGCTGGCTGCACCTCAAGGTCGAGGTGATCAAGGACGGCATGTCGAAATACGGCATCAAGAACCCGATCTTCAAGCCGTCGCCGATCACGCCGAACTACAAGGACTATCTGATCTTCGAAGGCATCTCGGTCGACGAAGCTGGCAAGCAGCATTATCTCGACGTCCACATCGCCTATCGCCAGGCCTGCCTCAACGCCATCGAGTATCTGAAGAAGTTCGGCTATTCCGGCGCCCAGGCCTATTCGATCCTCGGCACCGCGCCGTGTCAGGGCCACATCTCCGGCGTGGTCGACGTGCCCAACGCCTGCGCCACGCTATGGCTGCCGACCGAGATCTTCGACTTCGACGTGATGCCGTCGGCGGCCGGACCCATCAAGCACATCACCGGCGATATCCAGATGCCGATCTCGCCGGACAAGTGACGCCGCGCCCCCTCTCCCCGTTCTTACGGGGAGAGGGTCGGGGTGAGGGGCTGTCGCCACGCGCACGGTGGCAGCGAGTTGTGTGAACAGGCAAGAGCGTAGGTGATGCGATGCCGGTCTACGAATATCTCTGTAACGATTGCGGTCCCTTCAAGGACTTGCGCCCGATGGCGGAATGCGACGATCCGCAAAGCTGTCCGCATTGCGAGACCATGGCGCCGCGCGTCATCCTGACCGCGCCGAACTTCTTCTGCATGCCGGCGGAGAAGCGCAAGGCGCACGCCGTCAACGAGCGCAGCACCCACGCGCCGCAGACGCTGGCGCAATACAAGGCCTCGCATGGCCCGGGCTGCGGCTGCTGCTCGTCGGGCAGGACCGTGAAGGACAAGAGCCCGACCGACAGGAAAAAGCCGGCGCGGCTGATGACCAAGACCAAAAGCGGCGCCAAGGGCTTTCCGACCGCGCGGCCCTGGATGATCAGCCACTAACCCACGACCCACACGAACGGAAGACAGGAGCGCTCAACATGCTTCACGGTGACATTTCCAGCAGCAACGACACGGTCGGCGTCGCGGTGGTCAATTACAAGATGCCCCGCCTGCACACCAAGGCCGAGGTGCTCGACAATGCCCGCAAGATCGCCGACATGATCGTCGGCATGAAGCTCGGCCTGCCCGGCATGGATCTCGTGATCTTCCCGGAATATTCCACGCAAGGCATCATGTACGATTCCAAGGAGATGTACGAGACGGCCTCGATGGTGCCGGGCGAGGAGACCGCGATCTTTGCGGAAGCCTGCCGCAAGGCAAAAGTGTGGGGCGTGTTCTCGCTCACCGGCGAACGCCACGAAGAGCATCCGCACAAGGCGCCCTACAACACCCTGATCCTGATGAACGACAAGGGCGAGATCGTGCAGAAGTACCGCAAGATCATGCCGTGGGTGCCGATCGAAGGCTGGTACCCCGGCAACTGCACCTATGTCTCCGAGGGTCCGAAGGGGCTGAAGGTCAGCCTGATCATCTGCGATGACGGCAATTATCCGGAGATCTGGCGCGACTGCGCCATGAAGGGCGCAGAGCTGATCGTGCGCTGCCAGGGCTACATGTATCCGGCCAAGGAGCAGCAGGTCATGATCTCCAAGGCGATGGCCTGGGCCAACAACGTCTATGTCGCGGTCGCCAATGCCGCCGGCTTCGACGGCGTCTACTCTTACTTCGGCCACTCCGCGATCATCGGCTTCGACGGCCGCACCCTCGGCGAATGCGGCGAGGAGGATTACGGCATCCAGTACGCCCAGCTCTCGAAGCATCTGATCCGCGATGCGCGCCGCAACGGCCAGTCGCAGAACCATCTCTACAAGCTGGTCCATCGCGGCTACACCGGCATGATCAATTCCGGCGACAGCCCGCGTGGCGTCGCGGCGTGCCCGTATGATTTCTACAAGAACTGGATCAAAGACCCCGAAGGCACGCGCGACATGGTCGAGGCGATGACCCGCGCGACGCCGGGTACCGATGAATGTCCGATCGAGGGCATTCCGAATGGATCGGCGGCCAGCAACTATTGAGCTTCTTGCGATCCCCCTCGATATACAGAACGGGAATTCTGCCCTGAAACCGTGGCTCGGCTGCAACATGACTGCCGGATTCTGCCTTGGTTAGGGGCAAACGGGCGAATTCCGGCCTTGCCGTAGTTCTACGGGACCCTCTCATCGCCTAAGTTCCCCCGCGGAACCGGCTGGGAGCGTGGCGTGAGCGGTGAGGGGCAATCGAGGCGGCGGGATCGGCAGTGCGTTGCCGCTTTATCCGTCAGCATGGTCGCGCTCGCTTTGGGGCTCACCTTATTGGGGTCGCCGGCCCACGCGGCCTGCACACCGGATCCAGCCACGAGCGGCCAGACTGTCACCTGTACGGGTACCGACACCGACGGCTTTCAGGCCGGGCCCGGTGTCGACGGCCTCAATGTCAACGTGCTCTCGGGCGCGACCGTGAACGACAACGGCACGCTCTCGATCGGCGTCAACAATTCGAACACAGTTACCAACAACGGGACAGTGTCGGCAGGTTCGGGCCGCACCGGCATCGCCGTTGGAAATTCCAGCACCGTGATCAACAACAGCACCATCACGGTGCTCGACAACGGCCTCGGCATCCAGGCGATCAATCAAAACGTCATCACCAATGCCGGCACGATCACGACGGGGGACAACGGTGCCGCGATCTCGGTCGGCGACAACAACACCATCTCTAACAGCGGTGCACTGTCGGTTGGCGCGTCGGGCGTGGGTGTCTTCTCCGGCCAGAACAACACGATCACCAACGTCGTGACGGGCACGATCACCGGCGGCGACGGTGCCAGCGGCATTTTCGCGTTTGGTGCCACGACCATCACCAATGCCGGCGCAATCACGGTCGGAAGCTCCGCCGGATTCTCCGGCGGCATTCTGGCGATCAGCAACAACAACACGGTCACCAACACCGCCACCGGCACGATCACGGTCGGGCAGTTCGCCGCCGGCATGTTCCTGCAAGGCAACGTCCAGACCGTCAGCAATTTTGGCTCAATCACGGCCGGCGATGTCGGCGTCGGCATCGCCGTGCAGGGCGATGATGCCAAGGTCACCAACGGCGGTGCGATCACGGTGGGGGATACCGCATCGGCCGGCATTTCTGTGCAGGGTGACCGGGCCATCATAAGCCAGAGCGGCACGATCAGTGTCGGCCTGGGCGGCGTGGGCGTCGCCTATTCTGGTTCGTCGGCCACGATCACAAACAGCGGACGAATTACGGGCGGCGATTTCGCCGAAGGCATTTTTGTTGACGGTGACTCCAATGTCATCACCAACCGCGGCACCATCACCGTCGGCGCTGCCGGCGTCGGCATCGACGTCAGCTCTTTCAGCACGACCAACCAGATCGTCAATACCGGCACGATCAATGTCGGGGCTGGCGGCATCGGCATCAGCGTCAGTGGTGGCGGAAGCGTTTTCAACTCGGGGACCATCAACGCCGCGACGGGTTTGGCCGCGATCGAGTTCTGCATCTGTGGCCCGAACACGCTGACGCTCGGCCCCGGCAGCGTCATCAACGGCCAGGTGCTGGCGACCGGAACCGATACGTTCCAGCTCGGCGGCACCGGCAAGGATACATTCAATCTCGACCTGATCGGCACCGGCCTCCAGTACGACGGCTTTGCGACCTTCAACAAAGTCGATAGCTCGACCTGGATTGTAACGGGCACCGGCAATCAGGACTGGAATGTGCTCGGCGGCACGCTGATGCTCGCCGGCACCATCAACGGCACCGTGAGCATTGCCACCGGCGGCACGTTCGGCGGCGTGGGCTCGGTCGGCGCGATTGCCGTGAGTGGCGGTACGTTTGCGCCGGGCAGCCCGACCGGGACGCTCAACGTGGCCGGCAATCTCTCGTTCACGTCGGCATCGAGCTACATGGTGCAGGTCTCGGGTGCCAACAACGGGCTCGCCGTCGTGGCCGGCACGGCGACGCTTGGCGGGGCGACGGTCGTCGTCGTTCCCACCGGCTCGGTCGCGAAGCACTACAGGATCCTCAGCGCCGCGACGCTGCCCGATACGTTCAATCCTGGCGTCGCCGGCCTGTCGTCCAACCTGCACCCGACGCTCAGCTACGATCCCAACAACGTCTACCTCGACCTCGCGTTGGGCTACGGCAGCGGGCTCAACATCAATCAGCAGAACGTCGCCAACGTGTTGACCAACTATTTCAGCAGTACTGGCAGCCTGCCCGTGGCGCTCGCCAATCTTTCACCGGCGGGCCTGACCCAGGCCTCCGGCGAGTCGGCGACGGCATCGCAGCAGACGACCTTTGAGGCGATGAACCTGTTCATCAATCTGCTGACCGACGTGTTCGGCTCGGCGCGCAGTGGCACGCCCGGCGCGACACCCTATGCCGATGACGCAAGCGCGAGTGCCTATGCCGCAACCCGTACGACCGCGCGCGACGCCTTCGCCGCGATCGACCGCAAGGCGCCGGCTGCGACGTTCGAGCAGCGCTGGGATGTGTGGGCGGCCGGCTATGGCGGCTCGCAGACCACCGACGGCAACGCCGGCCTCGGCTCGAACAACACCACCAGCAGCGTCTATGGCACCGCCGTGGGCCTCGACTACCGCTTCTCGCCGTCGACGATTGCGGGCTTCGCCCTCGCAGGCGGCGGGACTGGATTCAACGTCAGCGGGCTCGGTTGGGGGCGCTCCGATCTGTTCCAGGCCGGCGCCTTCCTGCGTCATACGGCCGGACCGGCCTACGTCACGGCGGCGCTCGCCTATGGCTGGCAGGACGTTACGACCAACCGCGTCGTGACGGCCGCCGGCTATGACCAGTTGCGGGCGCAGTTCAACGCCAACGCCGTCTCGGGCCGCATCGAGGGCGGCTATCGCTACGCCATGCAATGGGCCGGCGTCACGCCCTACGCCGCGCTCCAGGCCACCTTGTTCAGCCTTCCCGCCTATGCCGAGTCGGCGGTGGTGGGCAGCAACGTCTTCGCGCTCAACTATGCCGCCAAGGACGTGACCAGCACCCGCTCCGAGCTCGGCCTGCGCGCCGACCGGTCCTTTGCCGCGGCCGGCGGCCTGATGACCCTGCGCGGCCGCCTCGCCTGGGCGCACGATTACAATCCGGACCGTACGGTCGGTGCGGTGTTCCAGACGCTGCCGGGATCGGCCTTCGTCGTGAACGGCGCCGCGCAGGCGCGCGACTCCGCGCTGACCACGGCATCGGTGCAGATGAACTGGATGAACGGCTGGTCGGCGTCGGCGACATTCGAGGGCGAGTTCTCGAACCTCACGCGGTCCTACGCCGGCAAGGGTCTCGTGCGCTACGCGTGGTAAGCTCGATTGATAGGCCACGGCGGGATTGCCATCCTCCCCTGGAGGGGGAGGATCGGTTCGCATGCAGCGAAGCGCAATGCGAACCGAGGTGGGGTGACAGTCTATCCGCAGTACACACTGCCCGCGTTGAGAGATCACCCCACCCCGCTCGCGCTCCGCGCGATCGACCCTCCCCCTCCAGGGGAGGGTCAGGAGGCTACTGCTTCTTCTGCTCGGGCTTGCGCGGTGGGCGCGGGGATGCAGGCGCCGGCGTGCCGCTCATCTTGTTGGCGGCCTCGCTGACGTCGAGCAGCGAGCGGCGAATGTCGTCGAGATAGGCTGCCGACTTTTTCTTCATGGTGCCGGCAAGCTCGTGCAGCCCCTGGATCTT
The DNA here is from genome assembly GCF_051853025.1 of Bradyrhizobium sp. BLXBL-01. Taxonomy (NCBI): domain Bacteria; kingdom Pseudomonadati; phylum Pseudomonadota; class Alphaproteobacteria; order Hyphomicrobiales; family Nitrobacteraceae; genus Bradyrhizobium; species Bradyrhizobium sp. BLXBL-01. The sequence goes on along the minus strand of NZ_CP182471.1, from coordinate 8,109,080 downwards.
CTCGAACAGCTCGTCCGCCTTGCCGTTGACGAAGCCCGGCACCGCGCCTTCGATCTTCCCGACCGCCTTGTCGAAGCCAGCAAAGGCGCTGTCTACCTTGGCCATGACGGAGTCGATCTCGCCGCCCTTGCTCCTGAGGTCGGCGGTGGTGGCCTCGAACGTGTGCAGGCCCTCCTTGATGGCGGGGGCGTTGTTCACGATGGTGCGGTCGACGCTGTGCAGGGTTTCGACGATGGTTTCGGCGTCGCTGAGATCGGCCGTCAGCACCGGGATGCCGTCCGCGTCCAGCGGCACCGGCGGTGCAGAGGGGACGCCGCCGATCAATGAGATCGCGGCAACGCCGGTGAGACCCTGGAACTCGATGCCTGCCACGGTGTCCTTGCGGATCGGCGCGGCATTGTCGAGCATGACGAGCGCCACGATCCTGCGGGGACTCTCCAGCTTGATCGACAGGATCTGGCCGGCGGGCACGCCGTCGAAATTGACCGGCCCACCGCGGCGCAGGCCGCTGGCGGAGCCGCCCTCGAACACCACGCGCAACTGGCTGCGGCTCTGGATGGTGCGCCATTTCTGCACGCCGAGCAGGCCGCCGAACGCCACGGCGATCGCCGCCAGCGTCGCCGTTCCGATCACAAGATTGCTCGCGCGTGCCATGAGGCTGAGTTTAGGGCCAAAGCGGGATGGTTGGAAGAAGGCCGCGATGGTACGTAGGGCGGGTTAGCGAAGCGTAACCCGCCGCTTTCGCCTCAGCAGTCGTGTAGATTGGCGGATTACGCTGGCGCTAATCCGCCCTACGCACCTCAGTGTCCCGCCGCCCGCCTCGCCGCAGCATTGTTCAGCACGATCAGCGCGTCGACGGCGACACCGGTCCTGGTGTTGATCAGGAACGGGTTGATGTCGATCGAGGCGATGCGATCGCCCGCATCCGCAATCAAATTGGACAGCCCGACCAGCGCCTTCACCGCCGAGGCCTCGTGCAAGACCGGCCTGCCGCGATAGCCGCGCAGCTTGATGCCGGCCTTGGTGCGGCCGATCAGGAGCCGTGCTTCGCTTGCGTCCAGCGGCGCGCCGGCGAGCGCGACGTCCTTCATCAGCTCGATGTCGATGCCGCCGGTGCCGAACAGCACGACCGGGCCCATCTCGGCATCGAGCGAGGCGCCGACCACCAGCTCGAGCTCGGCCTTGACCTGCTGTGCGATCAGGATGCCGTCGAGCTTCGGCTTGCCCTTGAGTTTCGCGACCCGCGCTGTGATGTCGGCGAACGCCTTCTTCACCTCGGCCACGCTATTGAGGTTCAGCACCACGCCGCCGATATCGGACTTGTGCAGGATCTCGGCGCTGACGACCTTCGCCACGACCGGAAAACCGATCTGCTTGGCAATCTTCACCGCGTCCACCGCGGTCTGTGCGATCGCCTCCTGCGAGATCGGGATGCCGTAGGCCTTGAGCAACCTCTTCGAGGCGACCTCGTCGAGCGCGGCGGCGGTTGCCGATGTCAGCGTCTTCTCCAGCACGGCGCGCGCGGCGGGCTTCGAGCTCGAGACGATGTCGGGCACCTCCTTGCGCAGCTTGGCGTAAGCGAGCAGCGACTTGATCGCGGTCACCGCCCGGTCCATGCCCTGCATGACCGCGAGATGTGGCAGCGACTTCCGCAAGTCCTTGGTGTGCTCGGTGAAGCCGATCGACATCGCGCTGATATAGATCACCGGCTTGCCCGCCCTGCTCGCCATCTCGTTGACGATGCGCAAGTTGCGCTCGCGCAGCTCGTGCGGCGCCTTCGGCAGCTCGGCATCGACGATGACGATGTCGATATCGGGGTCGTCGATCATCAGCTTGATCGACTTCATGTAGACGGAGGGATCGACCACCGCGGCGAAGCCGGCGTCGAGCGGATTGCCGACGATCGAGCCGGGGCCGAGCATCTTCGCGAGCTCCGCACTGACATGCGGGCTCAGCGGCGCGAAGTTCAGGCCTGCGGCGTAGAAGGCGTCGATCAGCATGCCGCGCTTGCCGCCGGACAGCGTCACGGCGGCAAGCCGGTCGCCTTTGGGCAAGCCAGCGTGGACGAAGCACTCGGTGGTCTCGATCAGCTCGTCGAGGCCGCCGACCCGGATCACCCCTTCGCGCGTCGCGATCGCGTCGAACGTCTCGATCGAGCCGGCGAGCGCGCCGGTATGCGCCATCGCCGCGGCGCGGCCGCCTTCGGAGGCGCCGAGCTTGAGGGCGATCACGGGCTTGCTCGCCGCGCGTGCTGCCTTGCAGGCGTCGCGGAAGGCCTTGGTGTTGCGCACGCCTTCGAGGTAGACGACGATCACCTTGATGCTCGGATCCTCGGCGAAATAGCGCATCAGATCCGGCGTCTCGAGTCCGGCCTCGTTGCCTGTGGTCACCATGTAGCCGACGCCGACGCCGCGGTCTTCCAGCGCCTGGCGGATCGCCATGACGATGGCGCCGGATTGGCCGGCGATCGCGACTGCGCCTTGCTCCATGGTGACGATGCGATCGTCGATATTGGTGAAGAGCTTTTCGCCGGCGCTCAAATTGCCGAGGCAGTTCGGGCCGGTCACGGCGAGCCCCGTCTCGCGCACGGCCGCCTGCAATTCGGCAGCGAGCTTCTGGCTTTCGTCATCCTGCAGCTCGCTGAAGCCCGAGGTGACGATGGTGGCCGAACGCGCGCCGGCCGCGGCGGCGTCGCGGATCACCTGCACGGCAAAGCGCGCAGGCACCAGCACCAGGACATGATCGGGCTTCTCCGGAAGACTCGCAAAGTCCTTGTAGCAGGGAACGCCCCAGATGGCGTCGCGCTTGGCATTGACCGGATAGAGGCCGCCCTCGTAGCCGTACTTGATCAGATTGTTCCAGATGCGCTCGGCATAATTGCCGGGCTTGTCGGTCGCGCCCACCAGCACGATGTTGTGCGGGTGCAGCATGGCATGGATGCCCTTGATGATGTCGCTGGCATCGGGCGGCGGAGACCATGGACGGGACGCGGATGCAGCAGACACATGGGCTTCCATGGCGTGACCTCACCTGTTGTTCTTATTGGTGTCGCGTCACTCTGTTCTATGGCGAGTCCTTTGGCAACTGTGTGGCTGGTATGCCGTGTGGTGGAATGAAGTGCACATCGGTGCGTGTCAGTCCGATCTATCCGTCGCCGCTAATCAATGTTGCATGCAGGGTGTAGCGCTCGGGGCCGGATGTGACGGCATCGAAGGGCCAGCAAGTCGCGAGAACAAGCTCGAAACCCTGTGCCATGGGATCGATGCCCGACGCATCGAAGCGAACCACGGCCGAGGAATCTGCGCGATAGCGAAAATGTCGACCGTCGCTGCGTGTGACATCGATGACGTCACCCATGGCAACATCTTTCAGGAAGCGAAAATGAGTGTCGCGATGGGCGGCATAGACGGCAATCCCGCGCTCGCCCGCTTCAGCCGTGTGCTGGACATGGCCCGGCCCGAAAGCAAGCGCCTGGCCGCTCGTGCCTTCCAGCACGATCGCGCTGGCGCCGATCCGCTTGACTTCGATCCGCGCGACCGGCCAGGTGTCGGCCCATGACCAGGGCTTCACCGCCTGCCTTGTCGCAACGCTTCGGTCGAATGCCCGCTCCAGCAGCACCTGCGCCAGCCAGGCCTTGGCATGGATGTAGGCGCCGTCGCCGAACAGGATGAGGCCGATCAACGCCAGGATCAGCGGAGAGATGAGGCGGGGCATTTTATCCACGATCGTCATTGCGAGCCACCGGGTCCGCGCGAAGCGCGGCCCGATGACAGGCTCCGCGAAGCAATCCAGAGTCTCTCCGCGGAGGCAGCCTGGATTGCTTCGCTGCGCTCGCAATGACCGTGAGAAAAAGGCGCGCGCGGCCGTTTGGAGGGGACGGGCAGCCGCGCGCGCTAACAGAGGAGTTCGGGGGGCTCCTCTCTCAAACGGTGTCAGTGAGCAAGGGCTGACGCCGGTTGAACACGAACAGGACCAGGGCGAGCACGATCAGGATGAAGCCCGCGATCATCTTCAGCTCGGCCGAGGTTGCGGTCTTGGGCAGACGGATCGCGTCGGGTGCGGCAGGCGTCGGCCGCCGCGTCGCCGGCTGATTGCGCGCATCGGCGTGACGTTCGCGCAGCTGTGTCGGCGTCAGATGCGGCCGCTCGCCGAACACTTTCTCGAACTCCCAGCCCGCGGGCAGGTTGATCGGCAGCTCGCTGAGCTTCAGCGGCGCGCCTTCGGGACGGCTTGGCGTCTTGTCGACCGCGACGAGGCTGGTCAGCCGCGTGACGATCTGATGGTCGAGCGCCAGCGCCAGGATCGCCTTGTCGGAGTCTTCGGGTGTCATCTCGCGCAGGGTGCGTGCCACCTCCGCATCGGCGATCTTGCGCCTGGCCCAGAGTTTCGACAGACCCTTGCCTTCGGCGGCGTTTTGCAGCGGCAGCGTCACCGACCACGGACGGTCGCCGACGCGACCCTTGATCTCGAGCGCGCCTGCGAGCTTGTCGAGCCTGGCCGCGAGCACCAGAGGCTCGCCGCGATAGACGTCGGGAATGATCGCCGGGGTGACGTCGGACTTCGCCTCGGAAAACTTTGCGGTGAGGCTGGTCACGGCCGGATTCTCCAGCCTGGCGAACAGGCCGCGCATGCGCTCCTCGACTTGCTCGACGGACCCGATATGGGTGAAGGCGCCGCGGCCGAGCTCGGCGGCGCGGGTCATCAGATAGGTGTTGGGCGCAGATCCGATGCCGACCATGAAGACGCGCGAGCGGCCGCGCATCGTCGTGATCGCATCGAACAATTGCTGCTCGTTGCCGATCGCGCCGTCGGTCAGGAACACGACCTGGCGGACCATGCCGGTGTCGCCGAGCTTGTCGGTCAGTGCCGCGCGCATCGCCGGCACCATCTCGGTGCCGCCGCGCGCCTGCAAGGCGCCGACGAAGGAGGTCGCCTCGCCGACATGCGCGGCATCGGCCGGGACGGAGGCCGGAAACAGCACGTCCATGGTGTCGTCGAAGCGGATCACGTTGAAGCGGTCATTCGGCTGCAGGCGGCCGAGGGCGTAGAGCAGGCTTGCCTTGGCCTGCACGATGGAGGTGCCGCCCATCGAGCCGGAATTGTCGATCACGAACACGACCTCGCGCGGCAGCGGCTTCTGCGTCGCCTGCTCGGCGCTCGGCGGGGTGACGAAGGCGAGCAAATAATCGGCGTCGCCGACATGCTCGCGAAACAGGCCGACCGACGGCGCTTTCTCCGCAGCCGGCTTCCAGGTCAGCTCGAAGTCACGGTCGGCGGGCACGGCACCGTCGGCGAGCGTCACCACGCGCGTCGCATTGTCCGGGCTTTCCGTCTTGACGTTGTGATGGTGGCTCTTGACCTCGCCGAGCGCGAAGCCGGCCTGCAGGCGTACCGTGATGCTGGTCGGATTCACCGGCGCATTCCGGGCCGGGTCCAGCACAGGGGGCGAGATGCGCTCACGATCCGGCACCGGGTCCGACGTCGCGGCGCCCCAGCCCGAGCCATCCTTGCGGAAGTCGACGCTCTGGACGATCGGCGCGGGATTGTAGCGCGGCCCGACCACGAGCGGCAGGCGTAACGAATACTCGTTGTCGACTTGATGCACCGGCTCCTGGTACTCGATCTGCACCAGCACGGTTTCGCCGGGACCGATATTGGCGACCGAGTTGGTGAAGATGTTCGGCCGTTCCTGCTCGGTGAGCGCGGCCTTCTGGCCGGCGCGGCGCGCCTCCTCGTAGATCACGCGCGCCTGCTGCCGCTCCTTGATGTCGCCGACGATGACGCGGTCGCCGACCACCATCTTCAGCGTGTCGACGGCGCCGCCGGGCGCGAGCGGATAGACATAGGTGGCCTCGACCCAATCCTTGCTCGGGTTGCGGAATGCTTGCGTGACGCGGGCGCGCAAGGTCGGGCCCGACACCGTGATGTCGACATCGGTCCCGAGGCGGATCGCCTCTAGGGTGGCGCCGTCCTGCTTCAGCAGCAGGCTGCCCGAGCGTGCTTCGCCGGGCTGGAGCAGGCCTGCCTGTTCGGTCGTTGCCGACCAACTCGCGCCAAAACTCACCAGCAGGGCCAGGAAGGCGACCAGCATCACTGCGATGCCTTGCGCGAGAAGGAACAGTCCGACCTTGATGAGGCGGCTCAACAGGGGGTGTTCGTCGCTGTCGGCCGTGTCGTAGGCGTCCATTTGGGTTGCTCCCGCAGCATGTTTGCTAGCCTTCAGCATCCGCCGGCGGGGCGGCATTTCGCGAGCAGAATGATCGGCAATGTTCCGCCGCGGCCGGCCCCGGCTCGTTTCGGCCGGGGCGGTCATGTGCGGTTTTGTGCTGGTTTGTCCGCCCTGCTAGAGTGACCATCCTGGAGCGGGGCTGACGATGCAGACGCAGGACAAACTCACCGACAAGCAGCTTTCGGACGAGCAGAGCCGCGAGATCGCCGAGACCATTCGCGAGGAGCTCGCCCGGCGCCGCATCTCCCGGCAGGCGCTGGCCGAGCAGGCCAAGCTGAGCCTGTCGACGCTGGAGAAGGTGCTCGGCGGCCGGCGCCCGTTCACGCTCGCGACGACCGTCCGGCTGGAGCAGGCGCTCGGCGTCTCCTTGCGCAAAAGTGTTGTCGTGGCGACGCCTGCGGCCGCAAGCGACGTCGCGCCCGACAGCCTCGGCTCCTATGCCCATCGCGCAGTGACCTGGCTCGAGGACGTCTACATCACCTTGCGGCCGTCGTTTGGCGACAAGGATGCGATCTTCGCCTATCGCACCGAGATCGCGTGGGAGCCGAAGGTCTCGTCGCTGGTCTTTCGCGAGGGCGATCGGACCGATGCCGCCTACGAACATACCGGCGAGGTCGCCGTCCCGCATCAGTCCGGCTTCATCTACCTCGTCATCATCAAGCATGGCCAGCACCGCGTGATCACGGTGTCGCGGCCGACGGTGTCGGGCGAGATGTATGGCATCATCTCGACGCTGCGCGCCGGGCCCGGGTCGCAGCTCACGCCGATCGCGGCGCCGATCGCCTATGTGCCGCTCAGGAATGTTGCGAAGCCGTCGCTGGGCCGGGTTGCGTCCGGCGATGCCAACTATGAGCTGTACCGAAAGCACCTGCGCCGCACGGTGGAAGAGCCCTTCGCGCTCTTCCTGCCGGCATAACCGCTTCGATCTCGTTCAGCACGCCTTCCGACGCGTTGAGGCTTGCGGGCATCGCCGAGCGTCGCTCGCGACGTCGATCACCACATGCGTTCAAGAAACCGCCCGCAAGGGGCGCTTCGATCAGGCGTTGGCGACCTTCTTGTCGATTTCGGACGCCGCCGAGAACGCCTTGCGCAGGGTCGGCTTGTGGATCTTGCCGGTGGCGTTGCGCGGCAACGCATCGACGAAGCGGATCTGGCGCGGGCATTTGAAGCGCGCCAGATTGGCCGCGCAATGGGCGAACAGCTCGGTTTCCGTCAGCTCGTGTCCCGGCTTGATCGCGACGATGGCAAGGCCAACCTCGCCCCATTGCGCATCAGGAATGCCGATCACGGCAGCTTCCGCGATGGCGTTGAGCTGGTGCAGCACGTTCTCGACCTCGGCCGGATAGACGTTCTCGCCGCCCGAGATGTACATGTCCTTCCAGCGATCGACGATGTAGTAGAAGCCTTCCTCGTCGACGCGGGTGGCGTCGCCCGTGTGCAGCCAGCCGTCGGTGAAGGAGGTCTTGTTCGCCTCCGGCCTGTTCCAGTAGCCCGGCGTGATGTTGGGGCCCTTGACCCAGAGTTCGCCGAGTTCGCCGACATCGGCATCGCTGCCGTCGGGGCGCACGATACGCACCTCGGTGTGCAGCACCGGCTTGCCGGCGGAGCCGGCCTTGCGCGCTGCATCCTCGCGGTCGAGCACCAGCACAGCCGGCGAAGTCTCGGTCATGCCGTAGCCCTGCTGCAGCGCGACGCCGCGCGCCTCCCACACTTTCAACAGCGGCACCGGCATCGGCGCGCCGCCGACACCGCCGACGACCAGCCGGCTGAGATCGGTGGTCGCGAAGGCGGGGTGCTGCGCCATGAACTGATAAATCGCAGGCACGCCGAAGAACACGTTGATGCCCTGCGCGGGATCGTTGATCAGGCCGAGCGCCGTGCCGGGATCGAAGGCGCGCATGATCATCACGGTGCCGCCGGCATGCAGCACGGGATTGGTGTAGCAGTTGAGTCCGCCGGTGTGAAACAGCGGCAGCACGGTGAGCAGCACCGAGGTCGGCCCGATGCAGGCCGGGCCGCCGAGATTGACGCAATTCCAGAAGGTCATGCCATGGGTGATGGTCGCGCCCTTGGGATGGCCCGTCGTGCCTGACGTGTACATGATGGTCGAGACATCATCGAGCGTCACGTCCTCGGCGCGCGCCAGCGGCTTGGCGGCGGCGATGCCGGCTTCATAGCTGCCGCCCGGACCAAGCAGCAGGCTGGTCGCAACGTTGCACAGCTTCGCCACGCTGAGCGCCGTCTCGGCCAGATCAGTATCGTGGATCATCGCCTTCGGCGCGCAGTCGGCGGTGATGAACTGAAGCTCGGGTACCGTGAGGCGGGTGTTGAGCGGCACGAAGATCGCCCCCAGCCGCCCGCAGGCGAACTGCACCTCCAGCGTATCGGTCGTGTTCAGCGCCAGCACCGCGACGCGGTCGCCGCGCGAGACGTTGAGCGTGTGGCGCAGCAACGAGGCGAGGCGTGAGACGCGGGCGTCGAGCTGCGAATAGGTGAAGCGGCGCTCGCTCGCGAGGTCGACGACCGCGACCTTGTCAGGCGCGCGGCGGGCATGATGGGCGATCCAGTCGTAATAGCGAACGGCCAAAGATGTCTCCCTCGACGGCCTCGTGCCGCCCGCTTTCTTGCTGCTTGCGCACCATGCCCGGCCTGGCCCTGGGGCCAGCCGGAGTCTGTGCAGCAGCGTTTTTTTGCGCCAGAGTTGGCCTGCAAGCGGTGAAAATCGTCTTGCGTTGAGTTGCTGGCTTGCTGCCTTGCTTGAAGCGTCCGCGCCAATCAGCCACTCCGCGCAAGTGAGCGGCCAAGGTTCCAGCCATGGTGGCCGGGACGAATCCGTTCGAGGCAAGTCCCGCGATGAAGAGCCCGTTCTATACCGCCGAGCACGACGCGTTCCGCGACGTGATGCGGCGCTTCGTCGAGAAGGAGATCGCGCCCTTCGCCCATGAATGGGACGAAGCCGGCGAATTCCCGCGCGAGCTCTATCGCAAGGCGGCCGAAATCGGCCTGCTGGGACTTGGATTCCCGGAAGAATATGGCGGCATCGCCGCCGACCAGTTCATGAAGATCGTGGCGAGCCAGGAGCTTGCGCGCGCCGGCGCAGGCGGCGTCAGCGCGAGCCTGATGAGCCACACCATCGGCTCGCCGCCGATCGCGCGGGCCGCACGGGCCGAGATAAAGGCGCGCGTGCTGCCGCAGGTGCTGGCCGGCGAGAAGATCTCCGCACTGGCGATCACCGAGCCGGGCGGCGGCTCCGACGTCGCGAACCTGCGCACCCGCGCGCGGCGCGACGGCGATCACTACGTCGTGAGCGGTGAGAAGACCTTCATCACGTCAGGCATGCGTGCCGATTATCTGACCGTTGCGGTGCGCACCGGCGGCGAGGGCGCCGGCGGCGTCAGCCTGCTCCTGATCGAGGGCGACACGCCCGGCCTGTCCAGGACCAAGCTGAAGAAGATGGGCTGGTGGGCTTCCGATACCGCGACGCTGCATTTCGACGAATGCCGCGTGCCCGCCGAAAACCTGATCGGCGAGGAGGGCCAGGGCTTCAAGATCATCATGCAGAACTTCAACAGCGAGCGCATGGGCATGGCGGCGAGCTGCACCGCCTTCGCGCGGGTCTGCCTCGACGAGGCGGTCGCCTATGCGAAGGAACGCAAAACCTTCGGCAAGCCGCTCGCGCAGCACCAGGTCATCAGACACAAGATCGTCGATATGGCGCAGAAGGTCGCGGCTTCGCAAGCGATGCTGGAGATGTTGGCCTGGCGGCTCGAGCAGGGCGAGAGTCCGGTCGCCGAAATCTGCATGATGAAGAACCAGGCAACGCAGACCATGGCGTTCTGCGCATCCGAGGCCGTGCAGATCTTCGGCGGCGCTGGCTTCATGCGCGGCATCAAGGCCGAACGCATCTACCGGGAGGTCAAGGTCAACGCCATCGGCGGCGGCACCGAGGAGATCATGAAGGATCTGGCGTCCAGGCAGATGGGGTTGTGACTTTCTGTCATTCCGGGGCGCGCGTAGCGCGAGCCCGGAATCCATCAGGCCGCATGCACCGTGGAGAAATGGATTCCGGGCTCATCGCTGCGCGATGCCCCGGAATGACAAAGGGGAAAGAATGCTATTCACCGCCGACCACGACGACATCCGCCGCTCCCTACAAAAGTTCATCGCCAACGAGATCAATCCTCACGTCGATGACTGGGAAAAGGCCGACATCTTCCCGGCGCACGAGCTGTTCAAGAAGATGGGCAGCCTCGGCTTCCTTGGCCTGAACAAGCCGGTCGAGTTCGGCGGCTCCGGCCTCGACTATTCCTACGCGCTGATGATGGCCGAGGAGCTCGGCGCCATCACCTGCGGCGGCGTGCCGATGGCGATCGGGGTGCAGACCGACATGGCAACGCCGGCATTGGCGCGCTTCGGCTCCGACGAGGTGCGGCGCGAATTCCTCAGCCCCTCGATCTCCGGTGACTACGTCGCCTGCATCGGCGTCTCCGAGCCGGGCGCAGGCTCGGACGTCGCCTCGATCAAGACCCAGGCACGCTCCGACGGCGACGATTACGTCATCAATGGCGGCAAGATGTGGATCACCAACGGCACCCAGGCCGACTGGATCTGCCTGCTCGCCAACACCGGCGACGGTCCCGTTCATCGCAACAAATCGCTGATCTGCGTCCCCATGAAGAGCAAGGGCGTCACCGTTGCGCGAAAGCTCGACAAGATGGGCATGCGCTCCTCCGACACCGCGCAGATCTTCTTCGACAATGTCCGCGTGCCCAAGCGCAACCGGATCGGCGAGGAGGGCAAGGGCTTCACCTACCAGATGATCCAGTTCCAGGAGGAGCGGCTTTGGGGCGCGGCCGCCTGCCTGAAGGCGCACGAATACATCATCGACCAGACCATCGCGTACACGCGCAATCGGAAAGCGTTCGGCAAGTCGATCCTCGACAACCAGGTGGTGCACTTCAAGCTCGCGGAGATGCAGACCGAGGTCGAGCTCTTGCGCGCGCTGATCTATCGTGCTGGCGAGCAGCTGGTCGCCGGCGAGGACGTGACGCGGCTCGCGACCATGGCCAAGCTGAAGGCCGGCCGGTTAGGGCGCGAGCTCACCGACGCCTGCTTGCAATATTGGGGCGGAATGGGCTTTACCAACGAGACGCCGGTCAGTCGCGCCTATCGCGACAGCCGCCTGACCTCGATCGGCGGCGGCGCCGACGAGGTCATGCTGATGGTCCTGTGCAAGATGATGGGTACGCTGCCTGGCAGCAAAGGAAATTCCTGATGATCACGCTCTATCATTGCGATGCCGCGCGCTCGTTCCGCCCGCTCTGGATGCTGGAGGAGATGGGGCTGCCGTATGAATTGAAGATGCTGCCGTTCCCGCCGCGCGTCTTCGCCAAGGATTATCTCGCGCTCAATCCGCTCGGCACGATCCCCTTCATGATCGATGGCGAGACCAGGATGACGGAATCCTCGGGCATCTGCCATTACCTCGGCACCAAATACGGTCCGACGCCGTTGATGGTCGGCCTGGAAGATCCCGCCTATGGCACGTTCCTGAACTGGATGTATTTCAGCGACGCCACGTTAACCTTCCCGCAGACGTTGGTGCTGCGATACACCCAGCTCGAGCCGGAGGAGCGCCGCAACCCGCAGGTCGCGACGGATTATGCGAAGTGGTTCCTCGGGCGTCTGCGCGCCGTTGAGGCAGCGACGGCGAGTGCCGAAACATTGTGCGCGGGCCGCTTCACCGCCGCTGACATTGTCATCGGTTACGCGCTTCGGCTCGCGAGCAATATCGGGCTTGCCAAGGATTTCGGGCCAAACGTCGCAGCCTATTGGGCCCGCCTGCAGCAGCGCGACGGCTACAAGCGCGCCGTTGCTGCGGAGCAAAAGGCCGGGGAAGAGCAGAATATCGCGCCAAGAGTGAGGGCGTAGGTTCCAGGGCCGTCATTCCGGGGCGATGCGCAGCATCGACTCGGAATCTCGAGGTTCCGGGTTCGCGCTTTGCGCGCCCCGGAACGACAGCGCATGTTTTCATGACAGCGCTATCCTACCGTGACAGCGCCCAAATTTCCGCTAAGGTGACCTCCGTCCGCAGCGGCCAGAGAGCCGCGCGAGGAGGAACCCAATGGAATATAACGGTCGCGAATCCGACCATCTGATGCTGATCACGCCGGAGCGCGTGTTTTATGCGGGCCTGCTCGGCCGTCCGCGCAAGCGGACCCCCGGTTGCTGCCACGTCTATGTCGCGGTGAAGGGCAATCTGCACCTCACCATCGACGACGTCCTCGCCACCGGCGAGCTGTTCGTCACCCTGCCGAACCAGCGGCATTCCATCGCCAGCGACTATCGTACCGTGATCAGCGTGACGCTGGAGCCGGAGAGCATGCCGGATGGCGTGATCGAAGCCTTGGCCGTGCGCTTGACCGGGCCCGATCGGGCCGCCTATGCCCGCAAGATCCTCGCCGCCTATGCGCTGCTGCGCCAGCGCCGTTATGGCGACATCACCACCGCCGAGTTCGACGAGATGTGCTTCGGCGAGGCGCTGCCGCGCCGTGTGCTCGACCCGCGCATCTCGCGCGCCGTGGCCCGCATCGAGCGCTTCTCCGGCGAGCCGGTGACGGCCGACACCTGCGCCGCGGAAGCTGGCCTCTCGGCCTCGCGCTTCCTGCATCTGTTCAAGGAGGAGACCGGCATCTCGTTCCGCTCCTTCCGCGCCTGGAAGCGCGCGCGGCATCTGCTGCACTTCGCCAACCAGGATCTCAACCTCGCCCATCTCGCGCAGGACATCGGCTATCCCGATTCCACGCATTTCAGCCACTCGATCCGCCGCTTCTACGGCCTCAAGCCGCGCGCGATCTTCGTCGGCTCGCGGGATCTTGCGATCTATCGCAGCACCGAGACGGTGCGGATGGCGGAGGCATCGTAGCTTCGTAGGGTGGGTTAGCCGAAGGCGTAACCCACCAATTCTGTCTCTGCGAAGATCAAAGAGGTGGGTTACGCCTTCGGCTAACCCACCCTACGGATCTCCTTTCCCAGCTTCTCCGCGCAAGAAGCCGCATGTCGCGCGGCACATGATCGCCAGCGTTGAATTCTCAACGTGCGAGACATTGAACGCATGAGCGACAAGGCCGTCATCACCTGCGCGCTGAACGGCGTGCTCACCGACCCCAGGCAGCACAACGTGCCCGTGACGCCCGAGCAGATGGCGCGCGAGGCCAAGGCTGCGTTCGAGGCCGGCGCGTCCATCATGCACATCCATCTGCGCCAGCAGGCGCCGGGCAAGGGACATCTGCCGTCCTGGGAGGTCGCGGTCAGCAAGGAGATCCAGCAGGCGATCCGCGAAGCCTGCCCGGGCGTGATCATCAACCACACCTCGGGCGTGTCGGGGCCGAACTACGCCGGCGCGCTCGACTGCATTCGCGAGACCAGGCCGGAGATCGCCGCCTGCAATGCCGGCTCGCTGAATTATTTGAAGGTGAAGGCCGACAACAGCTGGGCCTGGCCGCCGATGATGTTCGACAATTCGGTCGAGAAGGTGAAGGACTATCTCGACGTCATGAACGCCGTCGGCACCATTCCCGAGTTCGAATGCTTCGACGTTGGCATCGTGCGTTGCGTCGGGATGTACACCCAAGTCGGCATGTACAAGGGCCCGCTTGAATATAACTTTGTGATGGGCGTCGCCTCCGGCATGCCGGCCGACCCTGAATTGCTGCCGATCCTGATCAAGCTGAAGCGTCCCGAAGCGCATTGGCAGGTCACCGCCATCGGCCGCGAGGAGATCTGGCCGCTGCACCAGCGCTGTGCCGAGCTCGGCGGTCACTTGCGCACCGGCCTCGAGGACACGTTCTACCTCGCCGACGGCAAGAAGGTGACGTCGAACGGCCAGCTCATCGAAGCCGTCGCCGCCTGCGCAAGGCGCGCCGGCCGCGAGATCGCGTCACCGGCCGAGGCGCGGAAGATCTTTGGGACGAACAGGTAGGTATCGCCTCACCCGTCATTGCGAGCGAAGCAATCCAGAATCTCTCCGCGGAAGCAGCCTGGATTGCTTCGTCGCTTCGCTCCTCGCAATGACGAGCAGGATCAAGTCATGTCCATTCTCGAAAACACCATTTCCCCCGGCAGCGCCAGCTACCACGCCAATCGCGACGGCATGCTCGGGCTGATCGACCGCATGCGCGCGCTCGAAGAGCGCACGCGCGCGGCCTCGGCCGCGGCGAAGGACCGCTTCCACAAGCGCGGCCAATTGCTGCCGCGCGAGCGCGTCGCGCTGGTGCTCGATCCCGGCGCGTCCTTCATCGAGCTGTCGACGCTCGCCGGCTACATGTTCGACGTGCCGGATGCGACCAAGAGCGTGCCGGGCGGCGGCGTCATCGCCGGCATCGGCTTCGTCTCGGGCATCCGCTGCATGGTCAGCGCCAGCGATTCCGGCATCGACGCCGGCGCGCTGCAGCCTTACGGCCTCGACAAGACGCTGCGGGTGCAGGAGCTCGCGCTGGAGAACAAGCTGCCTTATGTCCAGCTGGTCGAGAGCGCCGGCGCCAATTTGCTGCGCTATCGCGTCGAGGATTTCGTCCGTGGCGGCAACATCTTTCGTAACCTGGCGCGGCTCTCGGCCGCCGGCCTGCCGGTCGTCACCGTGACGCATGGTTCGTCCACCGCGGGCGGCGCATATCAAACCGGTCTCTCCGACTACATCGTCATGGTGCGCGGCCGCACCCGCGCCTTCCTTGCAGGGCCGCCGCTGCTGAAGGCCGCGACCGGCGAGATCGCGACCGAGGAGGAGCTCGGTGGCGCCGAGATGCACACGCAAATCTCCGGCCTCGGCGATTATCTCGCCGAGGATGATCGCGACGCGCTTCGCATCGCGCGCGAGATCATGGCGGCGATGGAATGGGAGCGGCCGGGCAGGGCGGCTCCAGAGTTCAAGCCGCCGCGCTACGATCAGGACGAGCTGCTCGGCATCATGCCGATGGACCACAAGCGCCCGGTCGACATGAAGCAGGTGATCGCGCGCATCATCGACGATTCCGATTTCACCGAGATGGCGCCGAATTACGGCCCGGCCACCGTCTGCGGCCATGCCCGCATCGAGGGCCAGGCGATCGGCATCATCACCAACAACGGCCCGCTCGATCCCGCCGGCGCCAACAAGGCGACGCATTTCATCCAGGCCTGCTGCCAGACCCGCACGCCGATCCTCTATCTCAACAACACCACCGGCTACATGGTCGGCAAGGCCTATGAAGAGGCCGGCATGATCAAGCACGGCTCCAAGATGATCCAGGCGGTCACGTCGGCGACGGTGCCGCAGATCACCATCTATTGCGGCGCCTCGTTCGGTGCCGGCAATTACGGCATGTGCGGCCGCGGCTTCCATCCGCGCTTCTGCTTCTCCTGGCCCAACGCCAAGACCGCGGTGATGGGCGGCGAGCAGGCGGCCGAGACCATGGCGATCGTGACCGAGGCCGCCGCGGCGCGCCGCGGCAAGCCGATCGAGAAAGACAAACTGGACGCGATGAAGGCGCAGATCATCGGCGTGTTCGACGGGCAGATGGATGTGTTCTCCACCAGCGCCCGCGTGCTCGATGACGGCGTGATCGATCCGCGCGACACCCGCGCCGTGCTGTCGGAGGTGCTCGCGATCTGCCGCGAGGGCGATGCGCGCACGCCCCAGCGCATGCAATTCTCGGTGGCGCGCCCATGAGGAACGGATCAGTGCAGCAGCGGCCGTTCTTCAAGATCCTGGTCGCCAACCGCGGCGAGATCGCGCTGCGCGTGATGCGCAGTGCGCGGCACCTCGGCCTTGGCGTCGTCGCGGTCTATTCCGATGCCGATCGCGATGCGCTCCATGTGCGCGAGGCCGATCAGGCCGTGCGCATCGGCGAAGCCCTGCCGGCGCAATCCTATCTCAACATTCCCGCGATCGTCGCCGCGGCCAAGGCCAGCGGTGCGGATGCCGTTCACCCCGGCTATGGCTTCCTCGCCGAGAACGAGGAGTTTGCGCGCGCCTGCAAGGAAGCCGGCCTCGTCTTCATCGGCCCGTCGCCGCAGGCGATCGAGGCGATGGGCAACAAGGCCGGCGCCAAGGAGATCATGAAGAAAGCCGGCGTGCCGATCGTGCCCGGCTATCAGGGCGCAGACCAAGGCGACGAGGTCATGCTCGCGGAAGCCAGAACGATCGGCTTTCCCGTGATGATCAAGGCGGTCGCCGGCGGCGGCGGACGCGGCATGCGACTCGTCACCGATGCGGCGTCGTTCCCCGATGCGCTGCGCAGCGCGCGGTCGGAAGCGAAGGCCGCGTTCGGCGATGCCACACTCATCCTCGAACGTGCCATCCAGAACCCTCGCCACATCGAGATCCAGGTGTTCGGCGACGGCCACGGCAACGCCATCCATCTCGGCGAGCGCGATTGCTCGGTGCAGCGGCGCCACCAGAAGCTGATCGAGGAGGCGCCGTCGCCCGCCGTCACGCCGGAGCTGCGTGCGAAGATGGGCGAGGTTGCGGTCGCAGCGGTTAGGGCGCTGCGCTATGAGGGCGCCGGCACGCTGGAATTCCTGCTCGACCAAGGCGGCGCGTTCTACTTCATGGAGATGAACACGCGCCTCCAGGTCGAGCATCCCGTGACCGAGGCCATCACCGGGCTCGATCTCGTCGAGCTGCAGTTGCGCGTTGCGCGCGGCGAACCCTTGCCGGTGAAGCAGCAGGACATCAAGTTCTCCGGCCACGCCATCGAGGTCCGGCTCTGCTCGGAAGACGCCGGGCACGACTTCATGCCGCAGTCCGGCCGCATGGCGCGCTGGCAGGTGCCAGAGGGCATCCGCGTCGAGCACGCGTTGCAATCGGGCTCGGAGATCCCGCCGTTCTACGATTCCATGATCGCCAAGGTGATCAGCCACGGCGCCACGCGCGAGGAGGCGAGGGGACGGCTGATCGTCGGCCTCGAGCAGCTCACCGCGTTCGGCGTAACCACGAACCAGGCGTTCCTGTTGTCCTGCCTGCGTCATCCCGGCTTCGCCAAGGGCGAGGCGACGACGGCGTTCATCGGCACGCATCGCGATGACTTGCTGGCGCCGCGCGCGGACGCGGCATTCGAGACCGCGCTGGCGGGCCTGCTGCTCTACGTCACCAACCCGCGTGCACCGTCCTGGCAGGACGGGCGGAGCCTCGCCGCCACTTTTCCGCTGCCGGCGAAAATCGAGATTGCCGGCCAGACGCTGGAGCTCGACATCAGGCGCGAACGCGACGGCAGCTACACGGTCATTACCGACGGCCGCCAGGAGAAGTTCGAAATTGATCAGCTCGATCCCGACAGCATCCGCTTCCGCCGCGCCGGCGTGATGGACAGCGCAAAATTCCTGCGCGACGGCGATCGGCTCTACCTGCAGCACCGCGGCATCCCGCTCGCGGTCACCGATCTCACCCTCGCCGCGCCAAAAGCGGCCGCAAGCAATGGCGGCGACGGCAAGGTCCGCGCCGCCATGAACGGCCGCGTGGTCGCCGTGCTGGTCAAGCCCGGCGACCGCGTCACCGCCGGCCAGCCGGTGCTGACGCTGGAAGCGATGAAGATGGAGCACGTCCACAAGGCCGGCATCGACGGCGTGGTCAGCGCGATCGACGTCGCCGAAGGCGAGCAGGTGACGACGGGACGGATCGTCGCGGAGATCGGGGCGGAGTAGCGTCGCTAACGCGGTCTCGTAGGGTTGGCAAAGGCGCGAAGCGCCGTGCCCACGAATGTCGATCGTAAAGCGGGTTTGGTGGGCACGGTTCCGCCTTCGCTCTTCGAGCTACGGCGGACAAGTCGCTTTGCCCAGCCTACGGCGCCTCCCGAAACGCCAACGATTTCAATGGGGTTTTCGCGCACAAAAGTTTGCGCACAAACTCTATTGAACATTGTTCATTCCGCGGCTACAAATAATGAACTTTGTTCAATCAGCTGGAGCCTCGCATGTTGCACGCCGATGACCCCGCCCAAGCGGCCACTGCCAGGCTGCCTTCAGTGTCCCGCCGATTTGTATTGGGCGCGTTGCAAGCCCGCGAAAAATACCTGCTTGCTGCATTCATCATCCTGATCCTGGCTGCGCTCTTTGCGCCCGCATTGCCCGCCTCCGCCTGGCACATCCCGCATTTCGTCGACGACCGCACCTGGCTCGGCGTGCCCAACGCCGGCGATGTGCTGAGCAATCTCGCCTTCCTCGCGATGGGCGTCTGGGGCTCGGAGCGGCTGCGGGCCCGCCATGATGCGCCAGTCGGTGCGAGCTGGTTCTTCGTGGGTCTGATCCTCACGTGCCTGGGCTCAGGCTTCTATCATCTCGATCCCGACATGCCGCAGCGGCTCGTCGCCGATCGTCTGGGCATGGCGGTCGCGTTTGCAGGATTTCTCGGCATCGCCGCCAGCGAGCGGATCAGCACGCGCGCAGGCGAAGCGGTGCTGGTGCTGACCATGATCGCGGGCCTGTTAGCTGCCTGGGTCGCACGCGAGAATCTCGCGCCATGGGTGATCGTGCAGTTCGGCGGCATGGCGCTCGCCGTGGGGCTCGCGTTGACGCGTCCCCGGCCCGGCGCGCTTGGCGTGCCGCTCGGCGGCGTGATCGTCTTCTATGTGATCGCCAAGCTTTTCGAGCTGGGTGATGTGACCGTGTTCGAAGCGACCGGGCACATGGTCTCGGGCCACACGCTCAAGCATCTCGCCGCCGCGCTCGCGGCCTGGCCGGTGATCCGGGCGCTGGGATCTAGGCCGTGTACGCACTAAGGGGCTGGCCGCCGGCCCCATACTTTCGGAGAAGCGGCAATCTCGCTGAGGGGCCAGAAGCGGACTAGTTCGACGGCACGACAATACGTTTATTCAATCACCTGATCCGCACGGGCGAGCAACGTTGGTGGAATCACGATGTTCAAGGCAGTAGCGGTCTTGACATTGACCACCAACTCGAACTTTGCCGGCTGTTGAATCGGAAGCTCGGCAGGTTTGACGCCTTTGATGATCTTATCGACGTATGCTGCGCCTCTCCTGAACAGGTCGACGAGGTCGGGGCCGTAGCTCATGAGCGCTCCCATTTCGGCCGCATCGCGATAACCAAAAATTGCCGCTAGTTGTGCCTCCCGCGCAGCATCAACGATATTACGCCGATACGTCCAAAGTAGCCCTTCTGGAAAAACAATGAGTCCCTCAACGTTTCCGCGAAGTGAACGGAATACAGTGTCGATCTCCTCCGCTCGGCGCACATCGTAAGCGCTGAGAGTAAGCTTTTGCAGTTGTGCTGCCTGCTTTACCGCATCAAGATAGAAACGGCTGCCGGGGTTGCCAGAATTCCAAAGCGCGCCAATTCGAGTGAGTTTAGGGGCTGCTTCGTGCAGAAGCTCGAGCATTTTAGCGTTTGTTTCCGGCGTGACCTCCAAAGAAAAGCCAGTCAAGTTGCCACCCGGATGAGAGATGCTGGCAGCGAGTCCACCTCCTACGGGATTAACGACGGCAAGCGCGACGATTGGTATCTGTGCCGTAGCCTTCTTGATAGCAACAGCTGGCGGATGGCCAGCCGTGACAATCACGTCGGGCTCACTCTGGACCAACTCGCGCGCTACGTCGTCATATTCGCTCTCATGCCCCGCCATCCAGCGGTATTGGATAGAAATGTTGCGCCCCTCACTATAACCTAACTCCTTCAATCCTTGCCTGAGGGACTCGGCAAGAGGGTTCGGGCCAGCCGCAACCGAAAAGAAAACAACTCGCCATCCCTTTCCTGATCTCTGCGCTCTAACCGATCGCGGCGCAAGCACCGAGATAATTCCGCTTGCAACGAGGCCTCGTCTATCGATCATGCGACGCTCCCCCTGAAGGTGCGTTACGCCTTTGCAACGGCAGGATACTCGCTTACGCCGCCCGTGACCCGCGAAACAAGGTCGCAGCGAGGAGGAGGTCAGCCGTGATATCCGCTTCGGGTCAAAAGCGCTAACGCTCTGCCCAGCAGAAGACGTCCACTCTTCCCTTCGGAGCCGACATTGCTTTTATGAGGACACGCCCTGCTGGCTCCGTCCCGTCCCGTCATTGAGCAGGCACGCCACCTGATGCCCAGCGCCGGCATCCAGCAGCGCCGGCCGCTCCGTCTTGCAGCGCTCCATCGCAAACCGGCAGCGGGTGTGAAATGCGCAGCCCGAGGGCGGGTTGACCGGGCTCGGCACGTCGCCCTCCACCAGCGGCGCGAGCTTCTTCGCCAGCGGATTGGCGACCGGCACCGAGGCGAGCAGGGCCTGCGTGTAGGGATGCCTGGGATTGCGGAACAGCTCGTCCTTGTCGGCGATCTCGACGATGCGGCCGAGATACATCACGGCGACGCGGTGGCTGATATGGGCGACCACGGCGAGGTCGTGCGCGATGAAGAGATAGGAGAAGCCGTGCTGCCGCTGCAGGTCGATCAAAAGGTTGATGACCTGCGCCTGGATCGAGACGTCGAGCGCGGAGACCGGCTCGTCGCAGACGATCAGGCGCGGCCCCAGCGCCAGTGCGCGGGCGATGCAGATGCGCTGGCGCTGGCCGCCGGAGAATTGATGCGGGAAATTGCGCATCTGGTCGGGCCGCAACCCCACCTGCTCGAACAATGTTGCGACCCGCGTCTCCAGCGCCTTGCCGGTCGCGAGCCCGTGCACGGCGAGCGGCTCGCCGACGATGTCGCCCGCGGTCATGCGCGGATTGAGCGAAGCGAAAGGATCCTGGAACACGATCTGCATCGAGCGGCGGTGCGGGCGCAGCGCCGTCTTGGAAAGATGCGTGATGTCCTCACCGTCGAGACGGATCTGACCCGAGGTCGGCTCGACCAGCCGCAGCACGCTGCGCGCCACCGTGGACTTGCCGCAGCCGGATTCACCGACGAGGCCGAGCGTCTCGCCGGTGCCAAGCGCGAACGAGACGCCATCGACCGCATGCACGGTGCCGACCTGCCTTCGCAGCACGCCGGCGCGCACGGGGTAGTGCTTTTTGAGGTCGGTGACTTCGAGCAGCGCCTCGGTCATGCCACCTCCGCGACTTCTTCGGCGCGCCAGCAGGCGGCGAGATGGCCGCCGCCCCAATCCGCCAGCGGCGGATATTCGGCTTCGCAACGTTTGATGGCGAGCTTGCAGCGCGGCGCGAAGGCGCAGCCTTTCGGCAGGCGCACCAGCGACGGCACCGTTCCCGGGATTTCGTTCAGCCGCGCCGGCGCGGCGACACCGGAGGCCGGCACGGCCGGGATCGAGGCCATCAGTCCCCGCGTATAGGGATGCTTCGGCGCGGCGAACAGCGCTTCGACGCCGGCTTCCTCGACCTTCCGCCCCGCATACATCACGATCACGCGTTGCGCGGTCTGCGCGACGACGCCGAGATCGTGCGTGATCAGCACAAGCCCGGTGCCGAGCTCCTTCTGGAGGTCGAGGATCAGCGCCAGGATCTGCGCCTGGATGGTGACGTCGAGCGCGGTGGTCGGCTCGTCCGCGATCAGGAGCGCCGGCCGGCACGCGAGCGCCATCGCGATCATCGCGCGCTGGCGCATGCCGCCGGAGAGCTGATGCGGATATTCGCGCGCCCGCCGCGCCGGTTCGGGAATGCGCACCAGCCGCAGCATCTCGACCGCGATGTTGTGCGCCTCTTTGGACGATATATTCCGGTGCAGCCGCACCGCCTCGACGATCTGGTCGCCGATCCGCATCACCGGATTGAGCGACGTCATCGGCTCCTGAAAGATCATGGAGATGCGGTTGCCCCTGACCGCGCGCATCTCTGATTCATCCAGCGCCAGCAGGTCGGTGCCTTCGAGCGAGACCGAGCCGCCGACGATGCGGCCGGGCGGATCGGGCACGAGGCGCATCAGCGATAGCGCGGTGACGCTCTTGCCGCAGCCTGATTCGCCGACGATCGCCAGCGTCTCGCCGCGCTTGACGCTGAAGGAGAGGTCGTCGACCGCCTTGAACAGGCCGGAATTGGTGAAGAACACCGTCTTCAGGTTCTTCACATCGAGCACGAGATCGGTCTTGTCTGCCATCAGCCGCGCTGCCTCGGATCCAGGATGTCGCGCAGGGCGTCACCGAACAGATTGGCGCCGAATACGGCGAGGCTGATCGCGATGCCCGGGAAGATCACCAGCCACGGCGCGGTGCGGACATATTCGGCGGCGGATTCGGACAGCATGCGTCCCCATGACGGATAGGGCTCGGGAATGCCGAGGCCGAGGAACGACAGCGACGCCTCGGTCAGGATGGTCGAGCCGAGCTGCGCCGTCGCCAGCACGATCAGCGGCGCCAGCGTGTTCGGCAGCACGTGGCGCAGCGCGATCCGCATCTCGCTCATGCCGATCGACTTGGCGGCCTCGACGAATGGCTGCTCGCGCAGCGCCAGCGTATTGGCGCGGATGACGCGCGCCACCGTCGGGATCAGCGGGATGGCGATGGCGATGATCACGTTCGGCAGCGACGGCCCGAGCGCGGCCGTCATCACCAGCGCCAGCACCAGCAGCGGCAGCGCCTGCAGCACGTCCGAGACGCGCTGGAACACGAGATCGACCCAGCCCGAGAGATAGCCGGAGGTGAGGCCGACGATCACGCCGATGGTGCCGCCGAGCACGGTCGAGCCGATGCCGACTGCGAGCGAGATCCGCGCGCCGTGGATGATGCGGCTGAACACGTCGCGGCCGAACGAATCGGTGCCCATCCAGTGCGCCAGGCTCGGGCGCGCCAGCGCGCGGGCGGAATCCACCGTCAGCGGATCGTAGCGCGCGATGACATCGGCGAAGATCGCCGTCAGCACGAACGCCGTCATGATGACGAGCCCGGCCGCGCCCAGCACGTGCCGCTGCGCCATGAACAGCACGCGCCGCCAGCCCCCGGTCGCATGCGCCCCGGCCCGCCTCAGTTCAACGTCGAAATCAATGGCGGCCATATGCCTCTCCGCGGGGAGAAACACCTCTCCCCATCGGGGAGAGGTCGGCGCGTAGCGCCGGGTGAGGGGGCTCAGGTCTCAAGACGGAGTGTAACCCCTCACCCGGATTGCATCTTCCGATGCAATCCGACCTCTCCCTATAGGAGAGGTAGAGCACCGCCGTCGCGTCAGATTGTTCCAACCTCATGCTTTTAATCCGTGTACCTGATCCGCGGATCGAACACCGCGTAGAGCATGTCGACGGTGAAGTTGGCGAACACCACCACGACCGCGATGAACATCACGAGGTTCTGCACGATCGGATAGTCGCGCCAGCGGATCGCCTCCACCAGGAAGCGCGCGACGCCGGGGATGTTGAACACGGTCTCGGTGACGATCAGGCCGCCGATCAGGAACGCCGCCTCGATGCCGATCACGGTGATCACCGGCAGGATCGCGTTCTTCAGCGCGTGGTGATAGTTCACGGCCGCATCGGAGGCGCCCTTGGCGCGGGCGGTGCGGATGTAATCCTGCCGCAGCACCTCCAGCATCGAGGAGCGCGTGATGCGCATGGTCAGCGCCGCGCTGCGGAAGCCGACGGCGGCGGCCGGCACGGCGTAGGTCGCGAACGCCTCGAGCCAGGTCTTCGGATTCGGATTGAAGATCGGCATCTGGCCGAACATCGCCACCGACGCGGTGAGGATCAGAAGGCCGAGCCAGAACGAGGGCAGCGACAGGCCGCTGAGGCTGACGACGCGAAGCGCATAGTCGAGCTTCGTCCCCTGCTTCACCGCGCTGATGACGCCCAAGGGAATGCCGATGGACGCCGAGAACAACAGTGCGAGGCCGGCGAGCCGCGCCGTGATCGGAATCCGCGGCAGGATCTCCTGCAGCGCCGGCTTCTCCGAGACATAGGAGTAGCCGAAATCGCCGCGCAGGAAGCCGCCGATCCAGTGCAGATATTGCGTCACCAGCGGCTGGTCGATGCCGAGCTGCTTCTCCAGCTCCGCCTTGTCGGCGGGATCGACGTAGCCGGCGGCGGCGAACAGGATGTCGACGATGTTGCCGGGCACGATGCGCAGCAGGAAGAAGATGACGACCGAGATCCCGAACAGGGTCACGAGCATCAGGAACAGGCGCCGCACCAGATAGGCAAACATGCATCGCCCTCCGCGCTAGTCGTCAGCCTGGCTTACTTGTCGAGCCACACATCCTCGTAGCGGAAGCCGTTGTAGGAGCTGTTCGACATGATCGTGACGCCCTTGACATAAGGCTGCCAGCAGGTGCCGGCGCGGGCATGGAAGATGATCGGGCGGGCGACGTCCTCCTGCAGCTTCTTGTCGATGTCCCACACCAGCGGCCTGCGCTTGGCGAGGTCGGTCTCCTGCGACTGCACGTCGAACAGCTTCTCGATCTCCTTGTTGCAATAATTGGTGTAATTCCGTTCCGAGCCGCAGGAATAGTTCTCGTAGAACGACTGGTCGGGATCGTCGACGGAATTGCCGGTGAGGTTGAGGCCGAGCATGTAATCCTTGCGCGCGACCTTCGGGAACCAGTTCGCAGTTTCGACGACGTCGAGCTCGCCGTCGATATAGATGGTCTTGAGCTGGTCGATCAGGATCACGGCGGGGTCGCGATATTCCGCGATGTTGCGTGTCGAGACTTTCACGTTGAGATGCTTGTCCGGACCGTAACCCGCCTTCTGCATCAGCTTCCTGGCTTGCTCGCGGTTGGCGTTGATGTCGCGGCCATAGCCCGGAATGGTCTCCAGCTTCTCCTTCGGCATGCCCCAGATGCCCTGCGGCGGCGGCAGCATGGTGCCGCCGATGTCACCCTGGCCTTCGAACAGGATGTCGACGAACGCCTTGCGGTCGAGCGCGAGCGACATCGCGCGGCGGATGTCGATGTTGTCGAACGGTGCCGAGGTCGAATTGACGATGATGTTGGTCGAGACGTTGGTCGGCTCGACGACGCAGGTCGCGTTCGGCGCCTGCGACTTGATGTCCTTCAGCAGCGGGATCGTGATGTGCGTCGGAAAGGTCATGTCGAACTTGCCGGCGACGAAGGCCAGGATCGCGGTCGAGCGGTTGGTGATGATGGTGTACTCGACGCCGTCGAGATAGGGCAGGCCCTTCTTCCAATAGTCCGGATTGCGCGTCAGCTTGATCGATTCATTGGCCTTGAACTCGACGAACTTGAACGGCCCGGTGCCGATCGGATGGGTGCGCATGTCCCCCGGCGAGACGTGACAGGGATAGACCGGCGTGTAGCCGGAGGCGAGCATCGCCAGCAGCGAAGGCTGCGGCCGCTTCAGGTCGAAGGTGACCTCGAATTCGCCGTTCGTCGTGACCTCGTTGACCTCGCTGTACCAGGCCTTGCGCGGATTCTGCCGCAGCTTCTGCTGCGACTTGCCCATCAGCAAATCGAAGCTGCACTTGACGTCGGCCGACGTGAACGGCTTGCCGTCGTGCCATTTCACGCCCTGGCGCAGCTTGAACGTCAGCTTCTTGTTGTCGCTGCTCCAGGACCAGCTTTCGGCCAGCTCCGACCGCAACGTATCGGGGCTGTTCTGCGCGATGTGCTGATCGTAGATGAGGAGATTGTTGAACACCCCCATGAACGGCACGTTGATCGAATAGGTCGCGCCTTCGAGGATGGAGGCGTTGGCCGGACTGTCGCGGTGATACATCCGCAAGATGCCGCCCTGTTTGGGCTCGCCGGCGAGCGTGACGGTCGAGGCCGTCAGCACAGATAGCGCCGCCATTGCGGCGAGCGCCCACACGCTCCGCATGCTCATCCTCCCTGGACCTCGGCCTTTGCAGCCTGTTTGTCCGGACGATAGCACGCAAGCGGGCGGAGGCAACCGCTAACGCCGCACGTTGCCTCGACAATTCGGATGACGGAAGGCCGCAGGGTGTTCATCGTCTCACGATGAGAGTGCAGGTGCGAAGAGCGCGCGCGCCGAGCGCCCTCACACGATCCGCGAGGCCTTGTTGCCCCAGTACCGGTCCCGCAGCAGCCGCTTGTACAGCTTGCCCGTCGGCAGCCGCGGCAATTCCTTCTCGAAATCGACCGAGCGCGGCACCTTCTGCCGCGACAGCGATTTGGCGCAGAACGCGATCAGCTCGTCGGCGAGCGCCGGCCCCGGCACCACGCCCGGCATCGGCTGCACCACCGCCTTCACCTCTTCGCCGAGATCGGCATTGGGCACGCCGAACACGGCGGCGTCCGCGACCTTGGGATGGGTGATCAGGAGATTCTCGCATTCCTGCGGGTAGATGTTCACCCCGCCGGAGATGATCATGAAGGTGGCGCGGTCGGTCAGGTACAGGAAGCGGTCGGCATCGACATAGCCGACGTCACCGACCGTGCTCATGCTGCCATCGGCAGAGCGCGCCTCCTTGGTCTTCTCGGGGTCGTTGAAATATTCGAACGGCGTGGCCGTCTTGAACCAGACCTGGCCGGGCGTGCCGGTCGGGCATTCCCGCATGTTCTCGTCGAGAATGTGCAAATCCCCGAGCAGCACCTTGCCGACGGTGCCGCGATGCGCCAGCCATTCCTCGCTGTTGCAGGCGGTGAAGCCGAGGCCTTCGGTCGCGCCGTAATATTCGTGGATGATCGGTCCCCACCATTGGATCATGTCGTCCTTGACCTGGGGCGGGCAGGGCGCGGCGGCGTGGATCGCGATCTCCAGCGACGACAAATCGTAGCGCTTGCGCACCTCCTCCGGCAACTTCAACATGCGCGAGAACATCGTCGGCACCAGCTGCGTGTGGGTGATGCCCCATTGCGCGACCAGCTGCAGGTAACGCTCGGGATCAAAGCTCTCCATGATGATCACGGTGCCGCCCATGCGGATCGTGAGGTTCACGGCAGCCTGCGGCGCGGAATGATAGAGCGGCGCCGGCGACAAATAGACCATGCCTTCGCGGTAGTGCCAGAGCCTCAACAGGAAATCGAACAGCGGCAGATTGTGCTTCGGCGGCTCCTCCGGCAGCGGGCGCAAGATGCCCTTGGGCCGTCCCGTCGTGCCGGAGGAATAGAGCATGGCGGTGCCGAGCCATTCATCTTCGATCGGCGTTGCCGGCAGACCGGCGGTCACCTCCGATAGGCCGACGATGCGCTCGCTCTCGCCCGGGCCATCGGCGACGATGCAGAGCTTGATGTCGGGGCAGGCCTGGATCGCCTCGCGCGCGATGGCGAGCTTGGCCATCGACGTGATCAGGATCTTCGACTGGCTGTTGACGAGCAGATAAGCGAGCTCGCCCGGCGTCAGGAAGGAGTTGATGCAGGTGTAGTAGAGGCCGGCGCGCTCGCCCGCGCCGCAGGCTTCGAGATAGCGCGCATTGTTCTCCATGAAGATCGAATAATGATCGAGCCGCCTCAAGCCGCGCTTGCGGAACAGATGCGCCAGCCGATTGCTGCGCGCGTCCAGCTCGCGATAGGTGACGGCCTCGCCCGTCGCCGCCATGATGAAGGCGGGCTGCAGCGGGCGCAGGCGGGCGTGTGTACCTGTGTACATCGATCCTCCGGCTTTCGATCAGGCGGCAAGGAGCAGGATCTCGCGCAAATCGGCGGGACCCGTAATTTTGCGCGGGTTGCGCGGGATCCAGTTCGTCCGCATCGCAGCTTCTGCGATCGCATCGAAATGATCCGGCGCGATGCGCACCTCGCCAAGGCTGCGCGGCATGCCGAGCGAACGGATGAAGGCATCGAGCACGTCGGCGGCGTCACGGCCGGGATAGCCCATGGCGGCCGCGACGATCGTCTGCCGCTCGGCATTGTCGCGCGCATTCCAGCGCATCACCGCCGGCAGCATGACGCAGGAGGTGTAGCCGTGCGGCACGTCGAAGGCCCCGCCCAGCACGTAGCCGATGCCGTGGCTCGCGCCCATCGGCACGCCGGCGGCGAGCGCGCCCATCGACAGCCAGGTGCCGATCTGCGCGTCCATCCGCGCATCGAGATCGCTGGGGTCGGCCTTCACCCGCGGCAGCGCGTCGGCGAGCATGGCGAGGCCCTTCACCGCCTGCGCATCGGCGTAAGGATGCGTCTCGCGCGAGCAGATCGCCTCGACGCAATGATCGACGGCGCGGATGCCGGTCGACAGGAACAGCCATTCCGGCGTGTGCACGGTGATGGCAGGATCGAGGATGGTCGCGCGCGGCACCGTGAGCGGATGCCGCAGCATCTGCTTCACCTGCGTGGCGCGGTCGGTGACACCCGCGATCGATGAGAACTCGCCGCCGGCGATCGTGGTCGGCACGCTGACCTGCCGCACGGTCGGCGCCTTCATCTCGGGCGCGACGCCCTTGCGCACGCGGATGCGGTCGATGCCGGCGATATCGTCGATGCCGTTGGCAAGGCAAAGCTGCACCGCCTTGGCGCCGTCGGTGATGGAACCGCCGCCGACGGTGACGATCAGATCGGCCTCCGCCTCGCGAGCCGCTTGAGTAGCCGCAATCACCGCCTCGCGCGGCGTATGCGCCGGCATGGCGTCGAACAGGCCGGCGCAGCGCCCGTCCAGCGCGTGCTTGATCTTCTCGATCTCGTCGGTCTGCCGGTTCAGCGTCCCCGACACCATCAGGAAGGCGCGGCTTGTTGCCAGCCGGTCCATCTGCGCGACGACGGCTTCAGCCGCAGGATGGCCGAACACGACCTCCTCGATCGCGCCGAAAACGACACGTCCCTGGTGCACGCCTGTCCTCCCCGGACAAATCGTTCTTGTTGTTGGGAGACAATCTAGCGGACCCCGCCACGTCAGTCATGCGCGAAGACGCTGGCCGTTTCGCAGCGCGGGGGCAGGGCCGTGGCGGCCCCGGCGCGCACGCCTCGTCCTTCGAGACGGCGCTACGCGCCTCCTCAGGATGAGGCTCATCAGCGCCGGTGCCCTTCGAAACGGCCGCCGCACACTCCGCCCTCATCCTGAGGAGCCCGCGAAAGCGGGCGTCTCGAAGGATGGCCGCAAGGGAAAGTCTCTCAAATGCGATTCCTGCCACAAAGGCAGGGACAGCCCGCCGCTATTCCCTCAAAACACCACGCCCACGCGCGTGCCGCGCTTCCAGGCGATGCGGCAGCGCTTCCTGGTGTTGACGTGGAGCAGCTCGAAGCGATCGGGAATCTTCACCTGGCCGCCGAGATCGACGCAGGCCCCGCCGGGCGAATAGTCGATCAGCGTGCACGGGATCACCGGCGCGCGCGGGTCGGTGATGATCTTGGCTTGGCGCGATACCAGGCCTGCGGGCTTCACTCGGACAAACTTTCGCGGATGCATTGGCACGTCTCCTCCAACTCCGCAGGTCTCGCGGCGGGTGATCTGTCCCAATCATGGAAAAGAGATGATGCGATCCCCCTAAGCCGCGCCCGAGAATTTTAACGAAAAGTGTCGGCGAATGGCAAAACTAGCGGTAGCGGAGTGCCCACCCTCCCCTGGAGGGGGAGGGTCGATCGCGCGCAGCGCGAGCGGGGTGGGGTGATCTCTCAACACGGGCAGTGCATCCGCTGAGAGACCGTCACCCCACCCCGTCACGCAATCTCGCTTCGCTCGATCGCGTGCCGACCCTCCCCCTCCAGGGGAGGGTAAGAGCGGCGCGCCCCCGCCACTCACCCCGTCACCCCCTCCACCTCCGCTCCCGCCGCCAGATCCACCCCCGGCGGCACCGGCATCGGCACCGTCACGTAATCCTTCGGCAGGTTCACCGGCCGGTAGTCCGGCTCCACCGCCATGCGCTTCAGCACGCTCTCATGCACATGCGCGCCTTCGGGGATCAGGCGCGGCTCGCCATCGGGGATGTAGAAGCCGAACCAGACTTTCCGCGCCGGCCATTCCCGGTACTTCGCGCTCTTCGGCAAGAACTCCAGCACGCGCCAGACCGCCGTCATGGAATCGTGCAGCATGCCGGTGGTCCCGGTATAAGCGGGCTCGACGTATTTGAACGGCGAATTCTTGCGCTGGATGCCCCAGGCGAGCTGGTTCACCGTGCGCGGGTTGAACTTCAGCCCGGCCTTCTCGGCCTCGTCGATCATCCAGAGCAGCGGATATTTGGATTCGCCGCTCTCGGCTTCCGGATAGCCGCCGCCGACGTCGCAATGCACGCCGGCGAACCACACCTGCAGAATGTCCTGCGGCACCTTCTTCTCGTCCGGCACGTAGCGGTTGCTCCAGAATTCCTGCGGCTCCGCGTACGGCTTCAGGCGGAACATGCGCCGCCGCTCGTCGATCGCGATCGCCTGCCGGAAGATTTTTACGCTGGGATCGCGCAGCGTGAAGGCGAGCTCCTCCAGGCTCGGCAGGTAGAAGCGGTCGGCGCGCGGCACGATCACGCTCGCCACGGTGTCCCAGACGCCGACGAAATGGATGGTCGGCCAGCGCGTCGAGGTGATGCGCGCGAACTGCGCGGCGAGGTCGAATTCGTCCTTCGGCAGCGGCCCGCTCTCGTCGAACACGATGCCCTTGAGGTCCTCGACGTCGTTGCCGCGCCCACTGCCGGAATATTGCTTGTAGGCGATGAGGCCGCTGCCGGCGAGGTTCGCCTGCTCCGGCGAGATCAGCCCGACCTTGTGGATCAGCCCCGCCAGCACGCGCACCGTGTAGGCCCCGCGCGAGAAGCCGAACAGGTAGATCCTGTCGCCGGGCGCGTAATGCTGGATCAGGAAGCAATAGGACGACAGCACGTTGTCATCGAGCCCGTAGCCGGTGGCGAGCCCCAGCACCAGCTTGATGTTGGCCTTCCAGCGCCCCCAGGTCGACGGCTCCGTCATGGTGCCGACCCCGGGATCGTAAAACACCATCTGCCGCGGCTGCGTCTTGTCGGTCTTGCGCAAGCAGCGATAGAGCTTCAGGACGTTGGAGATGTTCTCCGAGATCTCGTTGCCGGTGCCGTCACAGCAGATGACGAGGTTCTTGCCGGCGGGCTTGTGGTCGGAAATGGCTGCGGTCTCCATGGGATGCGCCTCCGGGGAATGCTACCGGGGCGAGTATAGCGGAAAATGAGCGGCAGCGAGGAGAGGAAGGGCTGTCCGGGAAATATGTCGCGGACAGCAAGGCTTTGGCATCGATCAGCCGACCGGCGGGCGGCGCCGCCGGCATGCAGCCCCATGGCCGCATCGCCTGTTGACATTAACCCCTTGTTAACCATGCGGTCGCCTAATGCTGACGATGGGGGATCACCATGTCGGCCCATGTGACGCGACGGAAATGGATGCCTGTTTCGGCCGATCCGGCCATCCGGTCGGCGGCGAGGCTGGCGGTTCGCGCCAAGGCCGTCCTACAGGGCAGAACGCCTGTCCTATGGAGCAAAGCCATGTTCGCAAGGGACGACTTAGTGGACAATCTCAGCCGCGATCTCGATCGCGCGCGCGGCAGACGCGATGCGCTCGCATCCGAAGCCACGACCCTGACGGCCCAGATCGCCGAAATTGAAGCCCGCCTTTCGGAGGAGAAGAAAAGGCGGGAACGCGAGCGCGTCCTGAGCGAGATCGAACTGATCAAGACGCGAATCAAGCAAGCGGCGGGCGCGTTTGCACCTGTCGTCGACGGTCTCTCCAGGGCGGTCGAGCAGGCTGCGGCAGTTGTGCCCGAGGCGCGCGAGCTCAATAGTTTCCTGGTGTCGGTGGCGACCGAGATCGACAGCGTGCTCGATCCGCTGTTGCGTGAACTGGATCAGCGCGCGGATGCGGTGCGATCCGGCCACGCAGCGCTGGACTTGCCGAGTTCGGCCGTTGAAGCGCCGCCCGTCGAGCTGCCGAAGGACACCAACGAACGCCTGCTTCGCTTTCCGGCCTGGCTGTCCCGCGACAAGGAAACGGACAAGAAGGAAGCAGCGGAGAGCCCGCGCAGCACGGCGGCGTGAAGCATCGGCGCGCTGTGCGGCTTTGGAGCGTTGTTGTTTTGCTCCGTCATTCCGGGGCGCGCCCCTTGGCGCGAACCCGGAATCCATTGCTCAACGGTCACCGCGGCTAAATGGATCCTCAGATGCGCAATTGCGCATCATAGCTCTCGCTTCGCGAGCCCCGGGATGACGACCTGTTATTTGGCTCGCTGGTCGCCCGACACGCGGCCCGGCTCGACCCGCTCAGTTCGCCGCGCGGCGCAGGAAGGCCGGGATATCGAGAGCGGCCTCGTCGGGCAGATTGCGCGCAGGCGTACGGCCGTAAGGATCGAGCGGCTGAAGCGCCGCCTGCCGCGCATAGTCCAGGCCCGGCCTTGCCGGTGGACCCACCGGGTGGTGCGGCTGCGGGCGCAGCGGCGGGCTTCCCGCTTGCGGAAGGGGGGCGCTGCGCTCGATGCGATCGGCGATGCGACGGCCGTCGTTGCGCAGCCTGCCGGCGAGCTGGGTGAGGGCGGTTTCCACCGGCAGCGCCTGCGCCGGATCGAGATTGTCGATACCGGTCGCCACCACCGAGACGCGGACGATGCCCTCTAAGCTTTCGTCGAAGGACGCGCCGACGATGATGTTGGCGTCCGGGTCGGCCTCGTCGCGAATGCGGGTCGCGGCTTCGTCGACCTCGTACAGCATCAGATCCTTGCCGCCGGTGATGGAGATGATGAGGCCACTGGCGCGCTTGATCGAGGGGTTCTCGATCAGCGGATTGGAGATCGCGGCGACGGCGGCGGCGAGCACGCGCTTCTCGCCGGAAGCCTCGCCCCGTCCCATCATGGCCTTGCCTTTCTCCTTCATGACCGAGAGGACGTCGGCAAAATCGAGATTGATCAGGCCTTCCTTGACGATGAGGTCGCTGATGCAGGCCACGCCCGAATAAAGCACCTGGTCGGCAAGGGCGAAGGCATCGGCGAACGTGGTCTTCTCGCTGGCCACCCGGAACAGGTTCTGGTTCGGGATGATCAGGAGGGTGTCGACCGTCTTCAGCAGCTCCTCGATGCCGGCTTCGGCAAAGCGCATGCGGCGCTGGCCCTCGAAGTAGAACGGCTTGGTGACCACGCCGATGGTGAGAATGCCGAGCTCGCGCGCGATCCTGGCGACGACGGGTGCAGCCCCGGTGCCGGTGCCGCCGCCCATGCCTGAAGTCACGAACACCATGTGCGCGCCGGTCAATTGCTCGCGGATCGTGTCGATCGCCTCTTCGGCTGCGGCGCGTCCCAGTTCCGGCTGCGAGCCGGCGCCGAGGCCTGCGGTCACCCTTGTGCCGAGCTGGATGAGGCGCTGCGCCTTCGACATCGCCAGCGCCTGCGCGTCGGTGTTGGCGACCACGAACTCGACCCCTTGCAGCCCGGCCGTGATCATGTTGTTGACGGCATTGCCGCCGGCGCCGCCGACGCCGAACACGACGATGCGGGCCTTCATTTCATGGATATCGGTGTTGCCAGTCATGCTTCCCTCGCGATTGCTCCGGCAAGCCGGGGGTTAAAGAAAGTCACGCGTGCTAGCTGCGGGCCGCACGGTCTGCTTGCACGATGAAGGCGGCCAGATGCCCCAACCGGCGCGCCGCGTGTCCCGCGATCGAGCCGCCAGGGCGGCGATCGCTCCGCAGCGCCGCCACTTCGTCTTCCAGTCGTGCCGCCCATGCATTCGCGGCCGTCGTCTCGGCGGCCGCCTGCGTCAGCTCGACGGCGAGGCGATCGGCACGCTCGCGCTCGCGCTCGAACACGACCCGGTAGGCGGTTGCGACGAATTCGAGCCGCGCGATCTCCGCCTTGAAGACTTCGGTCTTGACGGCCTCGATCCTGGCCAGGGAGGCCCCGATGGGATCTGCCCGGCGGGCGCGTCGCGGGCGGGGCGTGTAGTGGAGCTCGGTGAGATCGACGCTCACCACCGCCTTGCCGTCGTCCGACCGCGAGCGCGGCAACCGGCGACGCCGCGCCAGTGCCCGCGCGGCCTCGCGCGAGACATTGAGGCGGGCACCGAGATCGGCATACGTCAACAACTCAACGCACATCGGCGCTTCTCCTGGAGCGAACCGGGAAGGGATTTCGAGCTAGTGATGGCTGGACGATTACCGCAGGCTAGGATGCGTTGGTTAATGGACGGTTAACGGGGGATGGGGGGTGTTTACGGGTGGGGCTGCGGTGCCGGGCGCCGGAGACGTGGGGCACCAGCTGCCGCGGCGACGTCTTGTCGGTCTTGCGCAGGCGCCGATGGAGCTTCAGGGCGTTGGAGATGTTTTCCGGGACCTCGTTGCCGGTCCCGTCACAGCGGATGACGAGGTTTTGCCGGGGGCTTGCGGTCGGAATTGGCTGCGGACTCCATGGGACGCCTCCGGGGATGCTACCGGGGCAAGTGTAGCGTAAAATGGGATGGAGAGATAAATCGAAGCAGGGCAACTAATCGTCAGGATTGCCATCTGATCTCATAAGCCGCTTCTGGACCGTCTCCTTCACCTTGGCAAGAAGGGCATGTCTATTTTCAAAGAATTGAATAGCAGGCTCTGTCCCAAGCCCACTGTTGGGATTCCTGAAGCGGGTTAGTTCAACGGCGACGGCGAGTGATGCCTGTTCGATCGCTTTCTCGATTTCCTCAGCGATAACAATCGGTATAAATATCTGCTTTCGAAGCAGGCCCCGAGTCTCACTAATCGTATTGTGAGCAGTGGCAATGTACTTCCACCTCACAATCTGCCCGAACGCACGGACTTTATCGCTCGAGTCTTTAACTTGGTCGACCTGTTCTTTCGAAAAATTACGAGTTGACAGGAAAGAGGCCAATTCTTCGCGAGTGAAACTATCGAGGTCGGGAATTTCAGTATATTGCACAATCGCTGCTTCAGCTTGATCGAGGCAGTCGACAAATTTTTCCCAGACCTCCGCTATGGATTTGTACTCGCGGTCGTTGGATAGTTTTCCGCGATCAGCGATGTGCGCTAGTTTTTCGTTGATCCCTGCTAGTTCTCGCGCACTCGCGGATTTTATGTTTTCCAGTTCGCGCGCATAATCTGACTTTACCGCTTCAATCGATTTGTCGAATCGATATTTGAAAAGGGCTTCGCCGAGTTTGGTCGGGAGCAACAAGGTGGCTCCAATGAAGCCGCCGATGCCAGAAACGATCCAAGGAGCGATCTGCTGCCAAAGGTCGGACATAGATCGAGCCCTTACGTTAGATGTAGTATTTGAAGGCTAGCTTGGGCTCGCTCGTCTGGGGCGCAGCGAGGATCACCTCACCCACCGCATCCGCAAATCTGATTGTGACAGGGAGGCGATCATTGTGCAGGCAGGAATTGAAGTTTATCTTTGTAAGGCTCATTACATCCTCAAGGATCGTTCTTAATTCACAGTTTCCTCGCTGACGTCTTACCAGCACGGGATTAGGTGTCTCGGGGCCGAGATAAGTGTCTAGACGTGGGACGTATCCAGACGTCCAGACGTAGGCGTCGGAATCAGAAAGAAGCAGCGCCGTTCCCCGCATGACTGGGTACTTACCCGGCCTAAATAGCTTTAGTGCATCGTGCGCGTCTGAGATTTGCACGCCGACGACATTGGTTTCAGGAGGCGCGCCGCTAACAAAGCCAGTCCATTCTTCGTCCGAGAAGTTGGATTTCGCGTGCAGAAATAATTCTCGTGGCGGCTTATTGTCGTGCTGATCGCGATATTCTTGAACCACCATTTCGATCAAACGTTTCGCGGCTGGCTCGTCGATGTGGAACTGCTTTGTGTCTGAATTGTACCAGGGGCCCAATGCGCCTCTGAAGACAACGCCCTCGCCGCTCGAGAGAAACATCTGAGCTGCGCAGCAGGCGAAGCCGTCGTCTGCTGTCGCCTCTCGCCTCTTGTAAGCTAGGCCTACGTAGCATACGCCTTCTCGAACGCCGGCCAATTGCCAAGGTCTACCGCCAGCCTTGTAATAAGATCCTGTCGCCAATTTCCATGCAACGGTTGCGTCGTCCTCAATGCGTCTCTTTCGTTGACCGTCGCTCCTTAAGAAGTCGTCGGGTGTAAGGGTTGTCTCTCGAACAATTTGCGTCACTATCTTGGGAGACAGAAGCCGAGCTTTCAGTTGGCGGCGAAAGTGAGTTGCGTACTTGTAAACATCAGCTTCGGCCTCCTCTATTCCAAATAAGGTCGGCTGTTTGTCGAGCTTTAGCGCCTCCGCCTTCGACATGCGAGTTTTGCCTTGAATCTTCTCCTTTGTTGGGATGCGGGAGAGTGGACGGCCCAGGTCGTAAACTTCTTCCGGAATAATGACGAACCAAAAGCTGGGCGCATCTTCAATTCGATCGCATCGTGCAACTAAGGCATTCACGTACAGATCCACTGCGGCCTTAATTGCTTCGTTTCGGTTCGAGATTCTCAGCGCTTCGTGAAGTGTCCTAGAGTCGATCGTGTCGATTACTGTCTTTGGCTGGAGAGGCCAATTTGAATTGAATGCTGCTGAGAACCCGGGAAACGGAATGTGTTGAGGTTCGACGGCTTTGGCGCCCTTGCGGGGTGGCGGAATATTGACGAAACCAGCGATAGCTTTCGCCCATCGCCCGAGTCGCTCAACGCCGCTCTTCGTCCCTATCGCCCCATAATGTACGTCAGGTCGTCCACCATCCACGGGGCCGTAGAGGTAAAGTCCATCCCTAGGGTAGACCAAGGTCTGTCCGTATTTGAACTCCAATTGCGGTTCCGGAAGGCTGATAAGGTTCAAAGTTTCCATTAATCAACCTCTTCTTCTTCGTCATCTTCTTGATCGTCCTCGTAGTCGGTGAGCGCGTCATCGTCCTGATCGTCTTGAAGTGCGTCGGACGGAGAGCTTATTCCAAACGGCGCTGTGAAGACGCGAGGGGGAAGGCTTAGGCGCATGGCATTTTCTTCGCCGAGCGCAATATCCACGAATTCTGCTCCATCGCTTATCCAGTGCCAGAACGCGAGAAGTAGATCTCGCCATTTGTCGTTTCTCCATCCCTTGCAGAATGTGCGCCGCATACGGTGGAGACGACGGGGATCGCCGATAAGATCTTGGCCATTCGAGGTGAATACGACTCGTCCGGTAACGCGGACATGGCGCAACGGACTGGATCGTACTAGGCAATTGACAGCATAGTGCCAGTAAAAGCCCCGTTTCTCAGACCGGCCAACAAGCTGCCGCCTTCCCCTCAGCGAAGTCCACGCGAAGGTGTGTTGATCTAGCGTCGCGTGGCGTGCGGTTGCCCACCATGCAAGTCGGCCGCTGGCGTACTCAAATGACCTTAAGCCCTTAGAAGCAAAGTGAGCGTCGAGCGCTCTGCGGACAATGTCGGTAAATTTGGAACGGCAATCTTTCGGCGCGAGATGTTGTGAGCGCCATCCCTTAGAGAGAAACGTGTCTATGTCGCAGGTATCTATAATTTCTATGGGAAGGTTGGGGCCAAAGTACTCTTGCAACTGGTGCAGCGGTGCAAAGGCGAGAAGGCCACGATTGTGAACCGCAATGGGAATCGGGCAATCTGCTCGGGCCTTTTGTGCCGCTCCTATTGAAATGCCGCTCTTGAAATCGAAGAACGCAATCGATGTCGGCATGGATATGACGTCTAACCAATTGGAGACTAGCTGCTCAGGCCCCTTATCTATCGATCTCGCGTCTTTAAGCTGGAGGTTTTGCCAAGCCTTCGTCTCCTCTGGGACAGCGTGCCTAGGAACGTTTGCTTCTTCGAGGAGTGGCAACAGTTCAGCGAGACCTTGAGCCCAACCCTTCTCGAAGTTTATGTACTGTGTATGCGCAATCTGTAGCGGTGGTGGATAAGCAGCAAGCCGCAACGGCACGATGAAGCCGCCATCTCCTATCTTTTTAGCGGTTTCGACCGCAAGATTGATCTCATTTCTAACTCCTTGCTTTTGTATTCCGCCTGGCGTTCCAACGAGCAGAAAGCGCTTTGCGCGTTGTCGGATCGCGTCCTCTAGAATTCGCTCCCAATCGTCACCGCCTTTGAGACGAAGTATGTCGGCAAATACGTGGTAGCCCAGCGCGGTTAGGCGTCCCCCGAGCCAAAGAGTGAAAGCGTTATCTTCCGGAGTAGCGTGACTAATGAATACTGAGTCACGGAGCGCCACCATCTGACGTCCTTTCGACCACAAGCAATCTAGTACTCTTGCGCGATTCGCGGCCAGCGAGCGATACCTTAGGTTGTTGCTCCCCAAAAACAAAAGCGGCCGGATCTTCCGATCCGGCCGCTACTCGAACTCTTACTCGGCTAAGCCTACGCCACGCGACGCAACTTAGCCCCCGCCCAATTCAAAAAATCTCAGCTCGCCTGCTTCGCCGGCGCCGTGTCGCCGACTTTCTTCTGGATGGCGCGCTTCAGCTCGACCGCGCGCGGGGAGAGCGCATCGGCGTTGGCCTTGAGCAGGTAGGCGTCGAGGCCGCCATTGTGGTCGACGCTCTTGATCGCGTTGGTGGAGACGCGCAGGCGCACGTTGCGGCCCAGGGCTTCCGAGATGAACGTCACGTTGACGAGGTTCGGCAGGAAGCGGCGCTTGGTCTTGATGTTGGAGTGGCTGACCTTGTGGCCGACGAGGGGGCCCTTGGCCGTCAGTTCGCAGCGGCGAGACATGGCATAAATCCTTTAGTTCGAACCCCCAACGAGTGCGGCCGCCATTTCGGCGCCACGGGGGCAAATTCTTTCGTCCTTGCAGGGAGCGGGCGGACGTATAGGGGGGAAGGGGCCCTGCGTCAAGGTTTTGGGTGGCGATCTCGTGCCCCACAACAGGTGTCATCGCCCGGCTTGACCGGGCGATCTAGTACCCCGCGGCGGCGCGGCTGACCATAGGCGCTGCGGCGTACTGGATGCCCCGCCTTCGCGGGGCATGACAGCGCCCCCCGTTACCGCCCGATCACCAAAACGGCAATGATTGTCGCGCCTTACCATCACATAAAGGGCGTATTCGCCGTCGAAGAGTCCGGTGGAGTTCCCAGGGCTGCAGGCCCCGACACATTGTTTGCCGCCGGTTTTGGCTTAAGTAACAGCGCATCGCGCCCCGATTGGATTGTTTCGTGCCGATAACGCTTCATTTTGCGCAGAATCTGCGCTTCGCCCGACCGCGTCTGGCCGGCCGGCTGATGGCGCTTTGCGGCCTTGTGCTGGCCGTGGCGTCCGGCACAGCGCCGGCGGCCGCGCAGGGCAAGCTCGAGGCGCAATATGAGGCGACGCTGGCGGGCATTCCCGTCGGCAAGGGCGCCTGGAACATCGATATCCAGGACGACGTGTTTTCGGCGGCGGCGGCCGGCGGCACCTCGGGACTTTTGAAGTCGTTCACGGGCGGGTCCGGCACCGGCGCGAGCCAGGGGCGCGTCGTCAATGGCGCGCTGGTTGCGACCGGCTACCAGGCCTCCACCACCACCCAGAAGAAGACCGAAGAGATCCGCATCACGCTCGACAAGGGCAATGTGAAGGATTTTGCCATTCTGCCGGAGCCGCCGGTCGATCCCGACCGCATCGTCGTCACCGACGCGCATCGCCGCGGCGTGTGGGACCCGATGACCGCCTCGCTGCTGCGCGTGCCCGGCACCGGCGATCCCGTTGCGCCCGAGGCCTGCCACAACGCCGCCCCCGTGTTCGACGGCCGCATGCGCTACGAGCTCAAGCTCGATTTCAAGCGCATGGAGACCGTGAAGGCGGAGAAGGGGTACAAGGGCCCGGTCGTGGTCTGCGCGATCTATTTCGTGCCGATCGCCGGCTACATCCCCGATCGCCCCGTGATCAAATACCTCGCCGCCCAGCGCAACATGGAGATCGCGTTCGCCCCGATCGCCGGCACGCGCATCCTGGTCCCGTTCTGGCTGAAAGTGCCGACGCCCCTGGGGCCGGCCATGCTGGAAGCGACGAGCTTCATCACCGCCCCCCAGCCGCCAAGGGTGGCGAAGACGCAGTAGGCGAAGAGTCCGCGCCTCTCCCTCCGCCGTCATTCCGGGGCGCGCCCCTTGGCGCGAGCCCGGAATCCATTAGGCGGCACAGACGGTTGCCCGATGGATTCCGGGCTCGCGACTGCGTCGCGCCCCGGAATGACGAGCGAAATGGGTCTCCAAAAGCGCGCCCTAATGATTTCAATGACTTACCTACTGTGCATGGGGTTGTTTTCGCACTTTGTGTTTTGACGGCCCTAATCGGGGAATCCATTTGACTCCTCCCCGATTCTGATTCGACTCGCCGCCATCCCCAGCTTTAACCACCCCGCTCGCTTGTGCGCCTCCGCAAAACTCCATCTAGTGCGCAACCAACACGAGTCCCGCGACATGTTGCGTGAACGGAACGGGACTCAATCGGGAGTCAGCGATTCGGCCGCGATTCGTTCTAGAGTCGTTCCGAGGCTTAAAGCGAACGGGAAAAGCGTCGCAAAGTGAAACAGTTGCGCGGGATTTGGGGAGGGCGCTCCCACACCCTCGGTGTGCCCCTCACCCTGAGGAGGCCGCGCAAGCGGCCGTCTCGAAGGGCGAGGGGCTTGGCTTGCCCAGCAGCACCAGCCGGGCCTTCATCCTTCGAGACGCGCTGACGCGCTCCTTAAGGATGAGGAACGAAGAGCAAGCCCCCTCCCCGCCCCATACCGCACTGACATTCGCCCAAATCGCCATTACCTAATCCCCAGACATGGCTTTTTCCTCCTCCCCCTTCGCCTCCGAGCGCGCA
The DNA here is from genome assembly GCF_051853025.1 of Bradyrhizobium sp. BLXBL-01. Taxonomy (NCBI): domain Bacteria; kingdom Pseudomonadati; phylum Pseudomonadota; class Alphaproteobacteria; order Hyphomicrobiales; family Nitrobacteraceae; genus Bradyrhizobium; species Bradyrhizobium sp. BLXBL-01. The sequence continues at coordinate 8,068,436 of NZ_CP182471.1, read as the reverse complement.
CCCGGTGCGGGCGTCACCGCGGTGCTCGGTCCCACCAACACCGGCAAGACCCATCTCGCCATCGAGCGGATGCTGGCGCATCCCTCAGGGCTGATCGGCCTGCCGCTGCGCCTGCTCGCGCGCGAGGTCTACAACAAGATCGCCGACAGAGCCGGCGAGGCCAGCGTCGCGCTCGTCACCGGCGAGGAGAAGATCAAGCCGAAGAACCCGCGCTATTGGGTCTCGACCGTGGAGGCGATGCCGAGGGATCTCGACGTCTCCTTCCTCGCCGTCGACGAGGTCCAGATCGCCGCCGATCTCGAGCGCGGCCACGTCTTCACCGATCGCATCCTCAACCGCCGCGGCCGCGACGAGACGCTGCTGTTAGGCGCCGCCACCATGCGCCCGATCATCGAGCGCCTGTTGCCGGGCGTCTCCATGATCACGCGGCCCAGATTGTCGCAGCTCGAGTTCGCCGGCGACCGCAAGATCACGCGCCAGCCGCGCCGCACTGCCATCGTCGCCTTCTCCGCCGACGAAGTCTACGCCATCGCCGAGCTGATCCGCCGCCAGCATGGCGGCGCCGCCGTGGTGCTGGGCTCGCTGTCGCCGCGCACGCGAAACGCGCAAGTCGCGATGTTCCAGAACGGCGACGTCGATTATCTCGTCGCCACCGACGCCGTCGGCATGGGCCTCAATCTCGACGTCGACCACGTCGCCTTTGCCTCCGACCGCAAGTTCGACGGCTACCAGTTCCGCCGCCTGACGCCGTCCGAGTTCGCGCAGATTGCGGGCCGCGCCGGCCGCGCCACCCGCAACGGCACCTTCGGCACCACGGGCCGCTGCGCGCCGTTCGAGCCCGAGCTCGTCAACGCGCTGCAGAACCACACCTTCGATGCCGTGAAGGTGCTGCAATGGCGCAATTCGAAGCTGGATTTCTCCTCGCTCGGCGCGCTGCAGGTCTCGCTGAACCTCGCCCCCGGCCACGAGACGCTGACGCGCGCGCCGATCGCCGAGGACATGCGCGTGCTCGATCACGCCGCCCGCGACGGCGAGGTGCGCGATATCGCGCATGGCAAGGCCGCCGTGGAGCGTCTGTGGGAAGCCTGCCAGGTGCCGGACTACAGAAAGCTGTCGCCGGCCGCCCATGCCGAGCTGGTGACGACGCTGTACGGCTTCCTGATGCGCAAGAGCTGTATTCCCGATGCCTGGTTCGAGTCCCAGGTCACCCAGGCCGATCGCATCGACGGCGATATCGACACGCTGTCGGCCCGAATCGCCCAGATCCGCACCTGGACCTTCGTCGCCAACCGCCCGGACTGGCTGAAAGACCCCGAACGCTGGCAGGGGATCACGCGGGAGGTCGAAAATAAATTATCGGATGCGCTCCATGAACGCTTGACTGAGCGTTTCGTTGATCGCCGGACCAGTGTATTGATGCGCCGCCTGCGGGAGAACACGAGCTTGAATACTGAAATCGGCAAGACCGGCGAAGTCATCGTCGAAGGCCATGTCATCGGCCGTCTCGATGGCTTCACCTTTGCACCGGATGCGGCGGAAGCCGGCTCCGATGCGAAAGCCTTGCAGGCTGCAGCGCAAGCGGTGCTCGCCGGCGAGATCAACGCGCGCGCCGAAAAGCTGGGCAATGCGCCGGACGAGCAGTTCGTGCTGACGTCCGAAGGCATCATCCGCTGGACCGGCGATGCGGTGGCGCGGCTCGCCGCCGCAGACGACGCGCTGCATCCGCGCATCCGCATCATCTCGGACGAGCGCCTGACCGGCGCCCCCCGCGACAAGGTGCAGGCGCGGCTCGAGCTCTGGCTCAAGACCCACATCGAAAAGCTGCTCGGGCCGATGTTCGAGCTGTCGAAGGCCGAGGACGTCACCGGCATCGCCCGCGGCATCGCCTATCAGCTGGTCGAGGCGCTCGGCGTGCTCGAGCGTCCGAAGATTGCCAGCGAGCTGAAGGATCTCGACCAGCCTTCGCGCGCGACGTTGCGCAAATACGGCGTCCGCTTCGGCGCCTATCACCTCTATTTCCCCGGCCTGCTCAAGCCCGCCGCGCGTGCGCTCGCCGCGCTGCTCTGGGCGCTGAAGCAGGACAATGTCGATCTCTCCGCGCTGTCGGGGGCGCAGCATCTGGCCTCCTCGGGGCGCACCTCGTTCCCGGTCGACAAGGCGCTGCCGCGCGATGCCTATCGCGTGCTCGGCTACAAGCAGGCCGGCGAGCGCGCCGTGCGCGTCGACATCCTGGAACGCCTCGCCGACCTGATCCGCCCGGCGCTGGCCTGGCGCGAGAATTCGCCCGGCGAAAAGCCCGCCGGCGCGTTCGACGGCCGCAGCTTCGTGGTGACGCAGGCGATGACCTCGCTCACGGGATCTGCCGGCGAGGATTTTGCCTCCGTGCTGCGCGCGCTCGGCTATCGCATGGAGAAGCGCCCGCCGCTGCCGCAAAAGCCTGTCGTCACCGAGCAGGTCGTCACTGAGACGGTTACGGCCGCGACGCCGCCCGTTGAAGGCAGTGCTGAGACCTCGACCGAGGCTGCGGTTGAAGCCGTTGCCGGCCTGCCGACCGAGGCGCCGGCCGCTGAAGCCGCCGCCGAAGCCGTCACGGTCGAAGACGCCCCTAGCATGGAGCCGCACGACGAGCCCCCTCCTGAGGAGGCCCACGAGGAGCCGGCGCTGGAAGCTTCAGAAGCGCCCGTCACGCCCGAAGACGCCCCCGGCATCGCGCCGCCTGCAGAAGAGGCTGCAACGTCCGTCGAGGCTGCCGGGCTCGAAGCCGCTGCCGCCGAGACCGCCGCCACCGAAGCTGCCGCTTCGCCCGATGCTGCCGCGCCGGTCGAAGCCGCAGCGACACCCGCCGAGCCCGAGCTCGTCGAGGTCTGGCGTCCCGGCGGCCGTCACGAGGATCGCAAGCCGCGCCACGAGCGCCATCGTCACCAGCGCCACCACAACCAGCGTCCGCAGGCCGGCGCTGAGGCCGCCGGTGCGCCTGCTGAAGGCGAGGCTGCGCAGTCGGCCGACGGCGAGAAGCGCGGCGAACGCCAGCGTCATGGCGGCCATCGCCGCGATTTCCGCAAGCCGCGTGAAGGCGGCGAGGGCGGTGAGCGCCGCGACGACCGCAATCGCAGCTTCCAGGGCAAGGGCGACCGCGACAAGGATCGCGATCGCAACCGCGACAACAAGAAGTTCGGCGGAGATCGCGACAAGGGCCGCGACAATCGTGGCCGCGACCGTGACAAGGGCCGTGACCGCCGAGATCGCGAGTCCGGTCCGTCGCTGCGTCCCTACGCCTCCAGCGCGAACCCGCGCGAGCGCGATCGTCCGATCGATCCGAACTCGCCCTTCGCCAAGCTCGCCGCGCTCAAGGAGCAGCTGGGGCGGAAGGAGTAATCCCACGACGACGACCGAGCGGCAGCGCATCGACAAATGGCTGTGGCACGCGCGGGTGGTGAAGGCGCGCACCTCCGCGGCCGAGCTCGTCGTCACCGGCCATGTCCGCGTCAACGGCGTGCGCGAGACATCGCCGGGCCACGCGATCAAGGCCGGTGATGTCCTCACCATCGCGCTGGATCGCAGCGTGCGCGTGCTGAAGGTCACCGCCTTCAACGAGCGCCGTGGCGATGCCGCCTCGGCTCGCGTGCTCTACGAGGAGCTCGGGACGCGCAATTAATTGCGCCTGGTATTCATTTCTTGATCGGTCAAACACACAAAGCCGTCATGATCGGGCCTTCCCGACCTTGCGGCGCCGGGCCATCCGCGCTAGGCAAGCCGCGACTTTTAAAAGAGCTTTTCGGAGCGTTGGATGACTTACGTCGTCACTGAAAACTGCATCAAGTGCAAGTACACCGACTGCGTCGAGGTCTGCCCGGTCGACTGCTTCTACGAAGGCGACAACATGCTCGTCATCCATCCGGACGAGTGCATCGATTGCGGCGTGTGCGAGCCGGAATGCCCCGCCGACGCGATCAAGCCGGACACGGAACCGGGGCTGGAAAAGTGGCTCCAGGTCAACGCCGATTACGCCAAGAGCTGGCCGAACATCACCCAGAAGAAAGAATCACCCGCCGACGCCAAGGAATTCGACGGCATGGAGGGCAAGTTCGAGAAATATTTTTCTCCGAACCCGGGCTCCGGCGACTAATTCGCGCCCAAACTTAACCCTAATAGCGGCGCTGCCGCCGAAAACCAGCCCTCAAGACCCCTAAATCATTGATTTTTGCGGGAAATGTGCTATATTGGGCACATTAAGCCGAACCCCGTCAGCCCCGTTGGCCCCTCTGGGTTCCCGTGAAACCAAATGTCGAACAGGGGCGTGGCAGTTTCCGCGCGCAGGCTGTGTCACAGAAAACGCGTAAAAAGAGTACTTCAGCGAGGGCTTCCCATAAGGAGGCCAAAAAAGTCGCCGCGGCCAGCCGTAGCGCATCCAAGGGTCGGACCGCGACGAAGGCGCCGGCTGCAAAGTCCTCGAAGAACAAAAGAAGCGCAATGCCTAACAAGACTGCCAAACCGGCCGCGAAAGCGACCGCTGCCAAGCCTGCTGCCGCCAAGCCTGTGACTGCCAAGGCCCCCGCTGCCAAGCCCGCCGCGCCGAAGGCTCCCGTTGCTGCTGCGCCCGCCAAGGCTCCCGTCGCCGCCAAGCCGGCCGCCAAGCCCGCGGCTGCGCCGAAGGTCGAGGAAAAGAAGGTCGTGACCCAGCGTCAGGGCTTCAAGGCCAATGAATTCGTGGTCTATCCCGCTCACGGCGTCGGCCAGATCCTGGCCATCGAGGAGCAGGAGATCGCCGGTGCGAAGCTCGAGCTGTTCGTCATCAACTTCATCAAGGACAAGATGACGCTGCGCGTGCCGACCGCCAAGGTCGCCAATGTCGGCATGCGCAAGCTGTCCGATCCGGCGCTGGTCAAGAAGGCGCTGGAGACGCTCAAGGGCCGTGCCCGCGTCAAGCGCACCATGTGGTCGCGCCGCGCCCAGGAATACGAAGCGAAGATCAACTCGGGCGACATCGTCGCGATCGCGGAAGTGGTGCGCGACCTCTATCGCTCGGAATCGCAGCCCGAGCAGTCCTACTCGGAACGCCAGCTCTATGAAGCGGCGCTCGACCGCCTCTCCCGCGAGATCGCGGTGGTGCAGCACTCGACCGAGACCGAAGCGGTCAAGGAGATCGAGGCCCAGCTCGCCAAGAGCCCGCGGCGCACCAACGCCAAGGCGGAAGCCGCCGACGGCGAAGCCGACACGGATGCCGAGGGCGATACCGACGATACCGATGGCGACGACAGCACCGTCGCCGACGAGGCCGCGTAAGCAGCTTCGTTCTGCGCAAGCCATCAAAAGCCCGGCCGAATGGCCGGGCTTTTTGTTTGGCTTCCTTCCGCAGCGGGGAGTTCGCTCTACGCGCCGCGCGGCTGGGTCCAGATCGAGATCGGCTGCTGAATACCGCGCACCGCCTGCGGCTCTCGCGCCTCCAATGACTGAAACGTTGCGGCCGCGCCGGCAAGCTCGGCCTTCGCCTGGCTGACGAGATCGTCGCTTGCCACCAGCGCGCAGTCGAAGGCGCGGGTCAGGGCCTCGAGGCGGCTGGCCACGTTGACGGTCGCGCCGATCACGGCGAATTCCAGACAGGTCTGCCCGAGGTCGCCGAGCACCACCGGCCCATAGTGTAAGCCGAAGCTCACGCGCAGCTTTGGCTCGCCTGACGCTGCGCGCCGATCGTTCCATCGGTCCGCCGCGGCGATCATCGCCTGGGCACATCGCAGCGCGTTGCTGGCGTCGCGCTCGCCCGCGAAGGGCGTGCCGAACGTCGCCATCAATCCGTCCCCGAGATATTTGTCGAGCGTGCCGCTGTGGCGGAATACCTCCTGCTCCATCAATCCGTGGAATTCGCGCAACGTTCGCACCACCTCCTGCGGCGAGCGCGCGTCAGCAAAGGCGGTGAAGCCGACGATGTCGACGAACAGCACCGCGACGTGTTGCGTGCGCACCTGCTTCAGCGGCTCGTCCTGCTGCGACAATTCCGCCACGACATTGGGCGAGAAGTAGCGTGCGAGGTTGCCGCGCTCGCGCTCCACCGCGGCATGCCGGATCAAGAGGTCGTTGCTGCGGCGGACCGCGAGCGCTAAAGTCATGGCCACGATCATGAATACGACCATCTCCTGGATGCGAATGTGGAATCCGATCTCGCTGGGCGAGATCATCGCCAACAAGCGCTGATCGCTGCCTGCCGCGGCCGCGATGCGGGCCGTCAGCGCAGGATCGCGATCGGGTTGCCACCACACCCAGGCCATGCCGATGATCCAGAGCGTAGCCGTCCAGCCGCCGACCGCAATGACGGTCCGCCAGGTATAGGCCAGCGTGGCGCCTGCGAGCAGCACGAAGAAATAGATGAAGTTGCCGAAATGGTACTGCATCGCGACCGGCCAATGCGGAGCTCCGAACGGATTGGGAATCACGATGACGCACGTCAGCAGCGCCAAGTCGCAAAACAGGAGCGCCAATTCCGGCCGCGACACGCCCACCCGCCCGACCCTGACCTGGGCCCAACCGATCAGTGCGAACAAGCCGAGCAGCGCCACGTAATAGAGCTGCTCCCAGGCCGGGTTGATCATCAGCAGCAGGCAGGCAATGACGACGAGGGCGACATAGCGCGCCCGAACCGCGAGTTGCAGGCCTTCCCGCTTGGCGGACGTCAGCGCGGCCTGCGCGAACTGAACTGTTTCGGCATCGCGCTTGCTCGGCGCCGGCGAAAGCGCAGCCGGCAGGTTGAATCGCTCGACGAGCATTGTCACGGCAGTCTCCTCACTTGGGCCTTCGCTTCAAGGCCGCTGCGTCCTTGCCGAGACGCCGATTTCATCACGACGGGCCTCTCCGTCAGCTGCGGCCGCAACCGACGTCCACCAGTTCCCCAAGGCATCGATCAATGGCACGAGTGCGTGACCGGCAGACGTCAGATCGTACTCGACGCGCAGCGGATATCCGCCGAATTCAGTGCGGCTTACGATGCCGGCGTCCTCCAGCTTGCGAAGCTCGAGTGCGAGCATTCGGTGTGAAATGGTCGGATTGTCGCGGCGCAAGTCGCTGAAGCGCTTGGTGCCCTGCTTCAAATAATAGATCAGCAGCGTCGGCCAGCGGCCGCTCAGAACCTGCATCACTTCCTCGATGGGACATCTCGACACGAGATCCTTCATCGGCGCCTCCAGGTTACAAAAAAGTTCGTAATTTACTCGACGCGGCGAGCGACTAGGGTCGCATCACCGCTGCGCAGCGTGATCATCAGAAATCACGGAGAATGGATCATGGACCCAATTCTACTCTACGGCTTCCCGAAGGGAAGCTCCATGGGGCTCGTCGCGGCGCTCGAATGGCTGGGCAAGCCATATCGGCTGTGCCGGGTCGACATGATGGGCGAGATGCGAAGCCCGTCATACGCCCGTATCAATCCGCGACATGAGACGCCGGTGTTCGTCACCGAGCAGGGCGAGGTGCTGACGGAAACCATGGCTATTGCGGCCTGGCTCGAAGCCAGGGATCTCGAACGTCGCATCAGCTTCGATCCGCTGTCGCGGGAAGCCGATCGCATGCGTCAGCTCATGGCATTCGTGAATACCGGTTTCACCGCCGCCTTCGCGCCGCTGTGGGCCGCAATGGAAGCCGAAGCCATGCAGCCCGCGACGAAGTCCGCCCTGCGCGCCTTTGGCACAGCAAGGGTCATCGAGCGTCATGACAAGCTCGAAGGGATGATCGAAACGCGGCAATTCCTGCTCGGAGAGCGGCCGACGCTGGCCGACGCCGTGCTTGTCGGCGTCGCGCGCTGGCTCGACTTCCACGCGGTTGCGGAGAGGAGCCGCTGGCCGAAGCTGGCGGCACTGCGGGCTCGCCTCGAGGCCGATCCCGCGGTCGTCTACGCCACCGCTCTGGAGGACGGCGGCTCTGATCCGGGAACGGGGTTGTGCACAGGCCACGTCGCGCTGACCGAATTGATTGCGCGGTTCGGCAAATAGCGGCCGGTGTGCACGCCTCGTCCTTCGAGACGGCGCTTACGCGCCTCCTCAGGATGAGGCTAGTCAGCTTCAGTGCTCGTTGAAACTGCAGCCACGCACTCCGTCCTCATCCTGAGGAGCCCGCCTAAAGCGGGCGTCTCGAAGGATAGCCGCAGGGAATGCTCTCAAATCCGATAGCCCGCCTACTTCACCGGGCGCTTCTCGAGCTTCCTCGCCAGCGTCCGCCGGTGCATGCCCAGGCGGCGGGCCGCCTCCGAGATGTTGAACTCGGTCTCGATCAAGGTCTGGTGGATGCGTTCCCATTCCAGCGTCTTGATCGAAGTCGGCCGCGTATCGAGCGCGACCTCGGCGTTGCCTTCGGCCTTGTGGAAGGCGGCCTCGATGTCGTCGGTGTTCGACGGCTTTGCCAGATAGTGGCAGGCGCCCAGCTTGATCGCCTCGACGGCGGTGGAGATGCTGGCAAAGCCGGTCAGCACCACGATCAGCATGTCGGGATCGTGCGTGTGCAGGAGCTCGACGCAGGCGAGGCCCGAGGCGCCGCCGAGCTTGAGGTCGACCACGGCATGACCGAAGGAGCGCTCCTCCAGCACCTGGCGCACCTCCTCGATCGAGGCGGCGAGCACGACCTCGTAGCCGCGGCGCTCGAACGAGCGCTTCAGCGTGCGCGCAAAGCCCGCATCGTCCTCGACGACGATGAGCGAACGGTCAGGCGTCAAAATTCCCTCCGATCGCCAATGTTGCAAGCGGCAGCGTGAGGCGCACGGTGGCACCGCGCTTCCTGTGGTTCTCGGCGGTCACGGTGCCCCCCAATTTTCGCACGACGTTCACCACCAGGAACAGGCCGAGCCCGCCGCCGGCGCGGCCCTTGCTCGACTGGTAGGGCTTGCCCAGCTGCGCCAGCATCTCCGGCGCAAAGCCCGGGCCGCGGTCGGAGATCGACAGCACGAGATTGTCGCCCTCGCGCTCGGCGACGAGCTCGACCCATTCGCGCGAGACCTCATAGGCGTTGTCGAGCACGTTGAAGATGACCTGCTTCAGCGCGACGTCCGAGACGATCGCGACGTCCTCGCCGAAGGTGTTGACGAAGTAGAGCGTGCGGGCCGAGCGCGCATTGCGCCATTCATCGACCAGCGCCGTGACGAAGGCCGTCACCGTCGTCGGCGAGGAGCCTTCACCGCGCGCTTCGCCCGCCGACACCAGGATCCCGGTGACGATCGACTTGCAGCGCTGCAGCGACGTCTCCATTTCAGCGAGGTCCTCGGCAAGCTCCTGATCGGCGGCAAGATCCGGCATGCGGCGCCAATCGCTGAGGATCACCGAGAGCGAGGCGAGCGGCGTGCCGAGCTCATGGGCCGCGCCGGAGGCGAGCAGGCCCATGCGCACGATATGGTCCTGCTCGGCGGCATGCTGGCGCAGCGCCGCCAGATGGGCGTCGCGCTCGCGCAAATTTCGGTTGATGCGGGTGACGAACACGACGAGCAGGACGGCGTTGAGCACGAAGCCCAGGAGCATGCCGAGCACCGTGAGCGTATAGGTCTCGCTCAATGGATTGGGTGGCAGATCGAGCGGCCGGTAGGCCAGGGTCAGCCAGACGAAGCTCGCGCAGGTCAGCGCCACCAGCGACCAGGTCGAGCGGGCATCGAGCAGCACCGCGCCGAGTGTCACCTGGAGCAGGAACAGCGAGGTGAAGGGATTGGTGGCGCCGCCGGAGAGATAGAGCTGCGCGGTCAGCGCGGCGACGTCCAGCATCAAGGCGACCAACAGCTCGTTGTTGGTGATCGCGGCGCGATGGCGCACCCAGACCAGGCTGGAGACGTTGAGCAGCACCAGCGCGCCGATCACCGCGCCCATCCGCTCCAGCGGCAGGGGGATGCCCAGGCCGAAATGCACGGCGCCGATGGTCACGATCTGGCCGACCACCGCGGTCCAGCGCAGCTGGATCAGCAGCGCCATGTTCTTGCGGTTGGTCTCGTCGTCGGTCGGCGTGGTGCCGATCAGCTCGCTGCGCGCGTCGGCCTGCGATTGCAGCGTGACGGCTTGCCCGCTACGCCCAAGCGTCTGGGAAAGCGTTTTCCCGTCGTCAGGTCGGCTCGACGATCGTTCCAGCATCTGATCCCGTCCTGCGGGCGACGGCATCCGAGCCGCCGGCCTTGTCGTGGACGAAGCGCCTGCGGCGGAACAGCCCGCCGCCGAATGTGACGAAGAGTCTGCCGGCCAGCATGAAAGCCAGGGCAAACCACGTCAGCGCGTAGATCAGGTGGTTATTGGGAAAGCGGATCACGGTCAATCCGCCGATTGGGCCGCCGGCAATTTGTGATCCGGCGTCGGCATCCACGAAGAAGGGCGCGACCTCGCGAAGGCCGCGTGCCGCCGCGATGGCGGCGACGTCCCGCGAGTACCAGCGGTTGTGCTGGGGCACGTTATTCCGGAGAAAGCCGCCCCTCGGCTCGGTGATGCGCAGGAGGCCGGTGATCTCCACCCGACCTTCGGGATTGCCGTCCCGGCGCGTCGATGCGTCGCGCCGCTCGGACGGCACGAAGCCGCGGTTGATCAGCACCAGCGTGCCGTCGTCGCGCTGAAGCGGCGTCAGCACCCAATAGCCGGGGCCTTCCTCGGTGACGGCCTGAACCAGTGTCTCGCCGTCCTGCAGAAAGCGCCCGCTGAGGCTGACGTGCCTGTATTCGTCGCTTGCGGCACTGACGGCGGGCCACGCCGCGGGCGAGGGGATCGGCTGCGCCGGCGCGTGGACGCGCTGCTCGACCCGGTCGATCAGCGCCAGCTTCCAGGCGCGGCGCTCGACCTGCCAGACGCCGAGCGCGATCAGAAGCACAAAAGCGACGAGCGAGAGGACCGTGAGCCACAAGGACGGGGACCGCGCAGCCTCGCTGCGCGCATCTACGTCCTTGCCCGTCACGGTCCCGATATCGTTCACTTCATGCCGCTCATCTGGTGGATGGGCATCATGTTGCTGTTGAGGTGGCTCATCACCCACAGCGAACCCGACAGTGCGATCACCACCATCACGATGGTGAATATCAGCGCCATCATGGTCCAGCCGTTCTCGGACGTCGTGTTCATGTGCAGGAAGTAGACCATGTGCACGACGATCTGCACGACCGCGAAGGCCATGATCACCAGCGCGGTGATCTGCTTGCTCGGCAGCACGCCGCTCATCACCAGCCAGAACGGGATCGCGGTGAGCACGACCGAGAGCACGAAGCCGAGCATGTAGCCCGAGAACGTGCTGTGGGCGTGGCCGCCCTCGTGGTGATGGTCGTGCGCGCCGGCTGCGTGGGTATCGGTGTTCATCGCAGAACTCCCAGGAGATAGACGAAGGTGAAGACGCCGATCCAGACCACGTCGAGGAAGTGCCAGAACATCGACAGGCACATCAGGCGGCGGCGGTTGGCCTCGATCAGGCCGAACTTTCCGACCTGCACCATCAGCGTCACCAGCCAGATCAGGCCGCAGGTGACGTGCAGGCCGTGGGTGCCGACCAGGGTGAAGAAGGCGGAGAGGAAGGCGCTGCGCTGCGGCGTGGCGCCCTCGTGGATCATGTGGGCGAACTCGAAGAGCTCGATGCCGATGAACGCGGCCCCGAACAGACCGGTGATCGCGAGCCAAACTTGCGTCTGCGCGACCTTGTTCTGTTGCATGGTCAGCATCGCAAAGCCGTAGGTGATCGACGACAGCAGCAGCATCGAGGTGTTCACCGCGACCAGGTTCAGGTCGAACAGGTCCCTCGGCGCGGGGCCGGCGGCGTAATTGCCGCCGAGCACGCCGAAGGTGGCGAACAGGATCGCGAAGATGAGACAGTCGCTCATCAGGTAGATCCAGAAGCCGAGCGACGTGCTCCAGCCTTCCGGATGCGGATGCTCGTCGGCGAGGTAGAAGACCGGCTCGCCGGTCTGCGAGGGATTGACGGCAACGGTCATTTACTTGGCTCCGGCGAGCAGTTTGGTGCGCGCGTCCTCGGTCCGGATGACGTCCTCAGCCGGAATGTCGAAGTCGCGGTGATAGTTGAAGGTGTGGCCGATCCCGACGGCGAGCATCGCGATGAAGCTCACAGCCGCCAGCCACCAGATGTACCAGATCAGGCCGAATCCCATCGCGGTGGCGAGGCCGGCGAGAATGACGCCGGTGCCGGTGCTGCTGGGCATGTGGATCGGCCTGAACCCGGTGAGCGGACGCTGGTAGCCGCGCCGCTTCATGTCCCACCACGCGTCATTGTCGTGAACGACCGGGGTGAAGGCGAAGTTGTAGTCCGGCGGCGGCGAGGAGGTCGCCCATTCCAGCGTGCGGGCATCCCAGGGATCGCCGGTGACGTCCTTGAGCTGCTCGCGCTTGAGCAGGCTGACCGCAAACTGCATCAGCATCGAGAGAATGCCGATGAAGACGAACACGGCACCGATCGCGGCGATGACGAACCAGATCTGCAAGGACGGATCGTCGAACACGCGCAGGCGACGGGTCACGCCCATCAGGCCGAGCACGTAGAGCGGCATGAAGGCCAGGTAGAAGCCGCTGACCCAGAACCAGAACGACATCTTGCCCCAGAACGGATCGAGCTTGAAGCCGAACGCCTTCGGGAACCAGTAATTGATGCCGGCGAACGCGCCGAACACCACGCCGCCGATGATCACGTTGTGGAAGTGCGCGATCAGGAACAGGCTGTTGTGCAGCACGAAGTCGGCCGGCGGCACCGCGAGCAGCACGCCGGTCATGCCGCCGATCACGAAGGTCAGCATGAAGGCGATGGTCCACATCATCGGCAGTTCGTAGCGGATGCGGCCGCGATACATCGTGAACAGCCAGTTGAACATCTTCGCGCCCGTCGGGATCGAGATGATCATCGTGGTGATGCCGAAGAACGAGTTGACGCTGGCGCCCGAGCCCATCGTGAAGAAGTGGTGGAGCCACACCAGGTACGACAGGATGGTGATGACGACGGTGGCGTAGACCATCGAGGTGTAGCCGAACAGCCGCTTGCCCGAGAAGGTCGAGGTGACCTCGGAGAAGATGCCGAACGCCGGGAGAACCAGGATGTAGACCTCGGGGTGGCCCCAGATCCAGATCAGGTTCACGTACATCATCGGGCTGCCGCCGAAATCGTTGGTGAAGAAGTTGGTGCCGACATAGCGGTCGAGCGACAGCAGCGCGAGCACCACGGTCAGCACCGGGAAGGAGGCGACGATCAGCACGTTGGTGCAGAGCGAGGTCCAGGTGAACACCGGCATCTTCATCATGGTCATGCCGGGGCAGCGCAGCTTGACGATGGTGCAGATCAGGTTGATGCCTGATAGCGTCGTGCCGACGCCGGCGACCTGCAGCGCCCAGATGTAATAGTCGACACCGACGTCGGGACTGTAGCCGATGTTCGAAAGCGGCGGATAAGCCAGCCAGCCGGTGCGGGCGAATTCGCCGATGAACAGCGAGGCCATCACCAGCACCGCGCCGCCGACCGTCATCCAGAAGCTGAAATTGTTCAGGAACGGGAACGAGACGTCGCGCGCGCCGATCTGCAGCGGCACGACGTAGTTCATCAAGCCCGTGACCAGCGGCATCGCCACGAAGAAGATCATGATCACGCCGTGGGCGGTGAAGACCTGGTCGTAGTGATGGGCGTTGAGATAGCCCTCGGAGCCGCCAAAGGCGAGCATCTGCTGGCCGCGCATCATCAGCGCGTCGGCAAAGCCGCGCAGCAGCATCACGATGCCGAGGATCATGTACATGATGCCGATGCGCTTGTGGTCCACCGTGGTGAACCATTCGCGCCAGAGATAGCCCCAGAGGCGGAAATAGGTGAGGCCGCCGAGCAGTGCCGCGCCGCCGAGCGCCACCACCACGAAGGTGCCGACGACGATCGGCTCGTGCAGCGGCAGCGATTCGAGGCCGAGCCGGCCGAAGATGAGCTTGAGAAGATCAGGAGACATGCGCGTTCTCTTTAGGAATCAGACTTCGGACGCTGTCCGAGGAAGAAGGACGAGGACTTCAGCGGCGTGAAGGTCGGCCGCTTCAGGCCGGCGCCGAGCAACGGCGCGGTGTCCACGGGCGCCGTGATCGACGCGGTGGTCTTGCCCTGCGGCGCATCCGGCGTGCAGGTGCCGGCGACGAAACTCGGCTCGGGCCCGAGCGGGGCGCCGCGGCGGGCATACTTGTCGTAGGTGAGCGGCAGCGTGTTGTTCAGGCCCTGATGGCCGTTGCCGCCCTTGGCGTCGATCGCCATCATCTCGCTCTGGCACATCTTGCCGGTCTCGACGCACATGTTGAGGATCAGGCGGTAGAGATCGGCATCGACGGTGCCCCAGCGCCGCACCGGCTCGTTCTGGCTGGGCTTCTCCAGCTGGAGATATTCGGCGCGGCCGAGCGAGCCGCCGGCGGACTTGGCGCTCGCGATCCAGGCGTCAAAGCCCTTGTCGTCGAGTCCCCTAAAGTTGAAGTGCATGCCGGAGAAGCCGGCGCCGCTATAGTTCGCCGAAAAGCCCTTGTAGGTGCCGGCGTGGTTGACGACGGCGTGGAGCTTGGTCTCCATGCCCGGCATCGCGTAGATCTGGCCGGCGAGCGCGGGAATGTAGAACGAGTTCATCACCGAGGACGCGGTGATGCGGAAGGTGATCGGGCGGTCGACCGGAGCTGCGAGTTCATTGACCGTGGCGATGCCGTAGTCCGGATAGATGAAGAGCCACTTCCAGTCGAGCGCGACCACGTCGACCTCGAGCGGGGCCTTGGACTGGTCCACGGCGCGCTCGGCATGAATGCGGCCGAGCGTGCGATAGGGGTCGAGCAGATGCGTGCCCATCCAGGTCAGCGCGCCGAGGCAAACGATGATCAAGAGCGGCGCCGACCAGATCACCAGCTCGAGCTTGGTCGAGTGATCCCAGTCCGGCTCGTAGCGGGCCTCGGTGTTGGACTGGCGGTAGCGCCAGGCGAACAGCACCGTCAACGCCATCACGGGCACGACGATCAGGAGCATCAGGACGGTGGAGATGATGACGAGGTCGCGCTGCTGCGCGGCGATATCGCCGGCTGGCGCCAGCACGACGTAGTCGCAGCCGCTGAGCGCGGCAGCCAGAGGTAGTAGCGCCAGGATCTTGAGACGAGACACGGGCCGAGCCTTATGAGAATGAGTTTCCTTTGCGGGGCCAACGGGTAGCTGCGGCGCAACAATCCGGACATTGGACAATTTGTCCAATGTTGCAGTGCGGGAGGTTGGGTCAGACAGGGGCAGATTGCCTGGCGTCCCGCCGGGCGGTCGGCTTTGGTTTTCAGGACGTTAAGGGCGCACGAATGGCGACGGCACAGACCCCCGCAATGGCAGACCTCCACACGGGCGAGCACGGCCACGACCAGGCCAGTCCCGGCGAGATCGCCATCGGCGTCATCATCGGCCGCACTTCGGAATTCTTCGACTTCTTCGTCTTCGCGATCGCCTCGGTGATCGTGTTTCCGCGCCTGGTGTTCCCGTTCGCGAGCGAGCTGACCGGCACGCTTTATTCATTCATGGTGTTCGCGCTGGCCTTCATGGCCCGTCCGATCGGCACCGTCATTTTCATGACCATCGACCGGGAATACGGCAAGACGGCCAAGCTGGTGTCGGCGCTGTTCCTGCTCGGCACCGCTACCGTCGCGCTCGCATTCCTGCCCGGCTATCACGAGATCGGCGTCGCCGCGATCTGGCTGCTGGCGCTGGCGCGCATCGCGCAGGGTCTGGCCTGGGGCGGCGCCTGGGACGGCATGGCTTCGCTGCTGGCGCTGAATGCGCCGGCCTCCCAGCGCGGCTGGTACGCGATGGTGCCGCAGCTCGGGGCGCCGCTCGGGCTGATCGTCGCGAGCGCGCTGTTCGCCTATTTTGCCGGTCTGCTCTCGGCCGATGATTTCTTCGACTGGGGCTGGCGCTATCCGTTCTTCGTCGCCTTTGCCATCAACGTCGTGGCGCTGTTCGCGCGCCTGCGCATGGTGACGACGGAAGAATACGCCTCGCTGTTCGAGAGCCGCGAATTGCAGCCCGCGCGCATCTCGGAGACGGTTGCGCGCGAAGGCCAGAACATCATGCTGGGGGCCTTCGCGCCGCTGGCGAGCTTTGCGCTGTTCCACATGGTCACGGTGTTTCCGCTGTCCTGGGTGTTCCTGTTCACCCGCGAAAGCCCGGTGCGCTTCTTGATCATCGAGATCGTCGCCGCCGTGTTCGGCGTCGCCGCGATCGTGGCCTCCGGCATCATCGCCGACCGCGTCGGCCGCAAGTCGCTCTTGATGGGATCGGCGATCGCGATCGCGGTCTACAGCGGCTTCGCGCCGCAGCTGCTCGACGCCGGCGCGTTCGGCGAGACCATCTACATGGTGATCGGCTTCATCCTGCTCGGGCTGTCGTTCGGCCAGTCGTCGGGTGCGATCGCCTCGAACTTCAGGCAGATGTACCGCTACACGGCGTCAGCGCTGACCTCCGACATGGCCTGGCTGTTCGGCGCCGGCTTCGCCCCGCTGGTCGCGCTGCTGCTCGCCACCAATCTCGGCGTCATCGCCTCGGGTGCGTATCTGTTGTCGGGCGCGTTCTGGACCCTGCTCGCGCTCTGGCTCAGCGGCCAGCGCGAGGCGGGCGACATGGACGCCGGACGCTGATCGCTCGGCGCATGCAGGGTGGGCAACGGCGCACGTCGCGCCGTGCCCATCAGCGCGACGAAATGAGGCTTGATCGCGCAATGACGGAGGTGCGCTCCCTCTCCCGCTTGCGGGAGAGGGTTGGGGAGAGGGTGCTTCCGCAATGGGACAATCCCCAAGAGGAGAAAGCCCTCACCCGGCGCGCGGGACGATGCTTCGCATCGCCCGGACGCGCCGACCTCTCCCGCAAGCGGGAGAGGTTGCACCGAACCCCTGGCAATCGAATCAACCTAAAGCCATTCCGCTCTAGGCATTTCACCCCTGCCGCTGCCTCAGCAGCGCTTCGACATCCAGCCGCTTGGTGACCATCGCGAGCTTCCCGTCAGGCCCGAACGGCCATTGCTCCCGCGGCTTGTCCCAATACAGCTCCACGCCGTTCTGGTCGGGGTCGCGCAGGTAAAGCGCCTCGCTGACGCCGTGGTCGCTGGCGCCATCGAGCGCAATGCCGGCCGTGAGCACCCGATGCAGCGCATCCGCCAGCGCAGGCCGCGTCGGAAACAGGATCGCGGTGTGATAGAGCCCGGTCGTGCCTGGCGGTGGCGGCGAGCCGCCCTTGCTCTCCCAGGTGTTGAGCCCGATGTGGTGATGATAGCCGCCGGCCGAGATGAAGGCTGCGCCCGAGCCCATCCGTTGCATCAGCTCGAAGCCGAGCACGCCGCAATAGAAGCCGAGCGCACGATCGAGGTCAGCGACCTTGAGGTGGACATGGCCGATCCTGGTGCCGGCAGGAATGGCGGGGCTTTGCGACATGTGAATGCTCCATCGAAAACATGCACGTAAGCCCGGCCCCGAGCCGGTGCTACGGCCAAACGCGAAACCCATCGTTTCCGAATGGGAAACTATGCCAGCTCCGATACCTCGCCCTCGGGCAGGCCGAACTCGAACGTGTTCAGCGTCATCGACACCAGCGTGTAATAGCCGCACAGCCCGATCACCTCGACCACGCCGCGTTCGCCGAGCAGCTTCACCGCCTCGTCGTAGAGGCCCTTCTCGACGCCGTGGCCCTCATGCAGCGACTTTGCGAGATCGTAGATCATCTTCCCCTCGGGATCGTCGAAGTCGGGCGTGCGGCGGTCGCGGATCGCCGCGATGATCTCAGGCTTCATGCCGCCGGCAAGCGCCAGGCGCTTGTGCGCATACCATTCGTAATGCGCGGTCCAGTGCCGCGCCGTCACCAGGATCGCGATCTCAGAGAGCTTCGCCGGGAAGATCGTGTCGAAGCGCAGCACCTCGCCGAGCCGCGTGGCATGTCGCGCCATCTCGGGGCTGTTCAGCCAGGCCATCATCGGCGCCGGCGGCTTGCCGCGCTTGCCGGCGATCGACTCGTCATAGGTCTGCCGCTGGCTCTCGTTCATTTCGCCAGGCGAAAGAAGCTTTAGGCGCATTGTCGTTTCCTCTTTGTTTTCAAGGCTCGCCGCAGCGGCGACTATAACCGATAAGTGGTTGAATTCCGCGGGGGCTTGGCCCAGACTCGGCGACAACAATTCGAATTTTGGGTGATGGAAACGATCATGAGCGATCTCAAAGCCAGCGATACTGAAGCCGCCGATCTCGACACATTCCGCAACGAGACACGCGCCTGGCTGGAAGCCAATTGCCCGCCGGAGATGCGCAAGCCCGCAACCTCGGACGCCGACGTGTTCTGGGGCGGGCGCAACGCGAAATTCTCGTCCGAGCCGCAGCGCATCTGGTTCGAACGCATGCGCGACAAGGGCTGGACCGTACCGGATTGGCCGAGGGAATATGGCGGCGGTGGCCTCAGCGCGGCCGAGCACAAGGTGCTGCGCGCCGAGATGGCGCGGATCGGCGCGCGGCCGCCGCTGTCGAGCTTCGGCATCTGGATGCTCGGGCCGGCGCTGCTCAAATACGGCAACGACGCACAGAAGAAGGAGCACCTGCCGAAGATCGCGGCCGGCGAGATCCGCTGGTGCCAGGGCTATTCCGAGCCGAACGCCGGCTCCGATCTCGCCTCGCTCCAGACCCGCGCCGAGAGCGACGGCGACGACTTCATCATCACGGGTTCGAAGATCTGGACGTCCTACGCCAATTACGCCGACTGGATCTTCTGCCTGGTCCGCACCGACCCGACCGCGAAGAAGCATGACGGCATCAGCTTCATCCTGTTCGACATGACCTCGAAGGGCGTCTCGACCAAGCCGATCCTCTTGATCTCCGGCTATTCGCCGTTCTGCGAGACCTTCTTCGACAATGTCCGGGTGCCGAAGTCGCATGTGGTCGGCACCATCAACCGCGGCTGGGACGTTGCGAAATATCTGCTCCAGCACGAGCGCGCGATGATCTCAGGGATGGGCGAGCGCGGCGTCGGCCGGCCGCTCGGCCAGATCGCGGCCGATTCCGTCGGCACCGATGGGCAAGGCAGGCTGGACGATGCGATGCTGCGCGGCCAGATCGCGACGTTCGACGTCGACGAAGCCGCGCTGGCTGCCTGCGCCGAGCGCGCAGTCGATCTCGCCAAGGCCGGGCAGGCGCATCCGGCATTCTCCTCGGCGATGAAGTATTACGGCACCGAGCTCAACAAGCGCCGCCACGAGATCCTGATGTCGGCCGGCGGCGTCGATGCGCTGGAATGGGAAAGCGAGCGCTCCAGGAAGGGCGCCCGCCCGCGCGCCTGGCTGCGCACCAAGGCCAATTCGATCGAGGGCGGCACGAGCGAGGTCATGCTCGGCATCGTCGCCAAGCGCATCCTGGACCTGCCGGGGGCGTGAGGCTTTCCGTCATTCCGGGGCGCGACGAAGTCGCGAGCCCGGAATCCATCTATCCACCAACTCTGCCGCTCGATGGATTCCGGGCCTGGCCCTTCGGGCCATCCCGGAATGACGAACTACCAAATAGATTACGAATCGGAAACACGCCCATGGCCCTCGTCCTCACTGAAGAACAATCCATGCTCCGCGACTCCGCGCGCGGGCTGATCAGCGACAAGGCGCCGGTGTCGCACCTGCGGCACTTGCGCGACAGCAAGGACCCCACCGGTTTCTCCAAGGAGCTTTGGCATTCCTTTGCCGAGATGGGTTTCGCCGGCTTGCTGGTGCCGGAAGAGTTCGGCGGCAGCGGTCTCGGTTTCGTCGAGGCCGGAATTATCATGGAGGAGATCGGCCGCACCTTGATGCCATCGCCCTTCCTCGCGACGTCAGTGGTGGCGGCATCAGTGCTGTCCCGCGGCGGCAATGCCGCGCAGAAATCGGAATATTTGTCGAAGATCGCGAGCGGCTCGCTGCTCGCGACGCTGGCGATCGACGAGGGCGCCAAGCATCGCCCGCTGCAGACCAGCCTTAGGGCCGTGCGCGCCGGCAACGGCTTCAAGCTGTCGGGTACCAAGGCGCTGGTGGTCGACGGCCATGTCGCCGATCTCCTCATCGTCGCTGCCCGCACCGCGGGCGCCGCCGGCGAGCGCGAGGGCCTGACGCTGTTCCTGGTCAATCCCAAAGCCAAGGGCGTTGCGGTCGAGCGCACCATCATGGTCGATGCGCACAATGCGGCGCGGATCGAATTCGCCAATGTCGAGGTCGATGCCGACAGCGTGCTCGGCGAGGTCGACCAGGCGGCCGGCCTGCTCGATGGCGTGCTCGATATCGGCCGCGGCGCGGTCGCTGCCGAAATGGTCGGCCTCAGCGATGAAGTGTTCAACCGCACCGTCGAGTATCTGAAGAGCCGCAAACAATTCGGCAAGCTGATCGGCGAATTCCAGGCGCTGCAGCATCGCGCCGCCGAGCTCTATATCGATATCGAGATCACCCGCGCCGCCACCATGAAGGCGCTGCAGGCGCTGGACGCCGACGTCGCCAAGGCCACGCCCGCCGTCGCCGTCGCCAAGGCGCGCGCAGGCACCACCGCCACGCGCGCGGTGCAGGAAGGCGTGCAGATGCACGGCGGCATGGGCATGACCGACCAGTTCGACATCGGCTTCTTCATGAAGCGCGCGCGGGTCTGCGAGGAGCTGTTCGGCGACGCGAACTACCACACCGAGCAGTTGGCAAGGTCGCGGGGGTATTGAGGCGGGGTTGGAGCGCGAGGCGCGCCACACCCTCGGTGTCGTCGCCCGGCTTGACCGGGCGACCCAGTACGCCGCGGCCTCTCCGCATACGTTTGAAGTCTCTGGAATACTGGATCGCCCGGTCGAGCCGGGCGATGACAGTTGAGAGTGTAGAGAGCGCCTGCCCCAATCTCGTCATTGCGAGCGCAGCGAAGCAATCCAGAATCTTGCCGTGGAGACAGTCTGGATTGCTTCGTCGCTGCGCTCCTCGCAATGACGGTGGTTAGACCGCCTTACCGCATTGGCGGCGCGTATTGCACGCCGCCTGCGTTCCACAGCTGGTTCATGCCGCGCGGGATCTTCAGTTTCGACTTCTCGCCGATGTTGCGATCATACATCTCGCCGTAATTGCCGACGTGGCGGATGATGCGCGCGGCCCAGTCCTTGGTGAGGCCGAGCTGCTCGCCGTAATTGCCATCGGTGCCGACGAGGCGCATCACTTCCGGCTTCTTCGACTTCAGGGCCTCGTCGATGTTCTCCGAGGACACGCCGAGCTCCTCGGCGTTGATCATGGCGTACAGCGTCCACTTCACGATCATCATCCAGTCGTCGTCGCGCTGGCGCACGACGGGGGCGAGCGGCTCCTTGGAGATCATGTCCGGCAGGATCATGTGGTCGCCGGGCTTCGTCAAGTTCAGCCGCAGAGCATAGAGCTGAGAAACGTCGGCGGAGAACGTGTCGCACTTTCCGGTGTCGTAGGCCTTGACCACGTCGGCGAGGTTGTCGAACTTCACCTCTTCATACTTCATGTTGTTGACGCGGAAGTAATCGGCGACGTTGAGCGCCGTCGTGGTGTTGGCCTGCACGCAGACTTTGCTGCCGGTCAGATCCAGCGACGTCTCCTTGTTGCGCGAGCGCGGCAGCATGAAGCCGGCGCCGTCGTAATAAGCGATGGCAGGGAAATAGAGGTCATACTCGAGTTCGCGCGCCATGCTCCAGGTGGTGTTGCGCGAGAGGATGTCGACCTTCCGGCTCTGCAGCTCCTTGAAGCGCTCGCTGGCGTCGAGCGGAATCATCTTCGCCTTGCCGGGATCGTTGAAGATCGCAGCCGCCACCGCGCGGCAGAAATCGACGTCGAAGCCGCTCCAGTTCTTGTTGTCTTCCGAATACGAGAAGCCCGGCAGGCCCTTGTTGACGCCGCACAGCACTTCGCCGCGGCGCACGGTGCGCTTCAGGGTGCGGGTGTCGTAGAATTCATAGATGATGGCGAGAACGCCGACCAGCACGGCGACCGCAAGCCCGATCAGCAGGCCGCCACGAAAAGTGCGCATGATGTCTCTCTCTCGAAAGTATCGGAAAAGGAAGCGGAGGAGGGGATGGAGCATGATCCCGAGGGATCATGCTCGAATCTAAGAGCCTTCAGAGCTCGGGCTTCTGCCGGATGACGACCTTGGTGCCGACAGGCACGCGATCGTAGAGATCGGCGACGTCGTTGTTGACGAGACGGAAGCAGCCTGAGGACACCTTGGTGCCGATCGTATCAGGGCGGTTGGTGCCGTGGATACGATAGACCGTGGTGCCCAGATACATGGCGCGGGCGCCCAGCGGATTGCCGGGGCCGCCGGCCATGAAACGCGGCAGATAGGGCTGGCGCTGGATCATCTCCGGCGGCGGCGTCCAGTCCGGCCATTCCTTCTTGTTGGTGATGGTCACCAGTCCTTGCCACTGAAAACCGTCGCGGCCGACGCCGATCCCGTAGCGGATGGCGCGCCCGCCCGGCTGCACCAGGTAGAGGTGGCGCTCGGCGGTCGCGACGATGATGGTGCCGGGCGCTTCCGTGGTTCGGAAGTACACCACCTGCTTCTGCCATTCCGGCTCGAGCTGGTAGGCATCGTCCGCTATCAGGCCCGGCTCGTCGCCGCGGTCCGGCTGCTGGGCGAAGGCGTGCGGCGTGGACAGGACCAGTCCCATCGCAGTCACGAAAATCCCGGTCAGGCGACGAAAATCCGTCATATCAAGCTCTCCCCGCTGCCACAGCGCAAATCATTCGGAACCATCAAACCTGAGGGGCAAGTTCATGGCAAGTTGATGGCGCGCCGTCCTGGCATGTCACGAGAATGCTTTGGTTTTTTGACGGGCCCAGCGCAATGCCACGAACAGGGGATGGCGCGAAAAGCATAGGTGTTGCCGCTCGGGAGGTGAGCTTCCTCCCCCGCTTGCGGGGGAGGGTTGGGGAGAGGGTGCTTCCACAACGGGACACTCCCCAGGGGAGAGAACCCTCACCCGCGCCTTCGGCGCGACCTCTCCCGCAAGCGGGAGAGGCACAGACCGAACCCGCGGTGAGATCAGCGCCGACAGTGGGCACGAGGCGCAAGCTAAATCCGGTTGCTCTCCGCCGCGATCCCGAGCCGCCGCACGATCTCCGTCGCCACGGCGCGGGCCTCGACCCGCGAGCCGATGCGGGGGCTGCGAAAGCGTCGGCCCGAATGCAGCCGGATCACCACGATGCAATGCTCGTCCTCGGAGCGGCCGCGGCGCTCGACCGTGATCGACTTGACGTCGGGCCCGGCGATATGGTCGGCCCGCAAGCTGCCGTCGCCCCACAGGCGCTCGACGCGAATATCGTTCGCTCCGATGACCCAGAATGCGCCGGTGGCGAGGTTCGCATAGCGATAGACCGCGAATGCGGCGATCGCGCCCAGCGGCAGCAGCAGGATATCGACATGGCTGGGGGACAGGCCGCGCCACAGCTTATAGGCATAGGGGACCGCGGACAGAGCCACCGCGATCAGTGCGACGATCCGGATGTCCCGCGCCGAAAACGCCTCGAGCGGCTCGCCGAGATGCATCTCGGGATTGCTGGCATCGAGCGGGTTGCTCGGCGCCTCGACATTGGGAACGTCGAAATGCGCCGCGATCCACGCCACGGTGTCACGAACATGGGTGACATCGGGAATCGGCGGCGAGGTCAGGCGCTCGCCCGAGGCAAGCGTGAAGACAGTTGGAAACGGGCCTTCACCCTCTTGCTGCCGGGGACCTGTAGCGCCGTGATCTCGTCCTTGCCGACGAGGCGCGTCTGGAGCTTTCCGAACGGCCGCTGCCGGCCGATCAGGATCTCGTCGGCCGTGATGATCCACACCACCGCCGGCGCCATCATGATGCCGACGACGAATCCGGCTCCCACCAGCAGCGCCACCGCCGATATCAGGATTTCCAGGACGTCCTGCGTGAACAGTCCCGGCGTGAAGCAGAGCGCGACGGCCGCCGCAGAGCCCGCCACGACCAGCCGCTGTGCGATCGAGGACCCTTCACGAAGGCGGATGTCGGTGCTGGTGGTCGCGTCCATTGCGGGCGGCTGATTGCGTCGGTTGCGAACCTCCACGGACGGCTCCGTGGAGTCAAGCAACAAGGGCGACAATTGCAGTCCGCCGCGCGATGGCCGCGCGGCGTCAGCTGCTCGCGTTCAGCAGCTTGGCCACCGTGCGATCGATCTCGTCATAGCGGCCTTCGCCGGCGTGCTGGAACACGATCTTGCCGCTCTGGTCGACGATGTATTGCGCCGGCCAATATTGGTTGCGATAGGCGTTCCAGGTCTTGGATTCATTGTCCTGTGCCACCGGGTAGGTGATGCCGTGGCGCTTCAGCGCCGCCTGCACGTTGGCGGCCGAGCGCTCGAACGGGAATTCCGGCGTGTGCACGCCGACCACGACCAGACCCCGATCCCTGTACTTGGCGTAGAGTTCGGTGACGTGCGGCAGCGTGTTGACGCAGTTGACGCAGCCATAGGTCCAGAAGTCGACCAGCACGACCTTGCCGCGGAGATCGGCGATGCTCAGCGGCTTCGAGTTGAACCAGTTGGTGATGCCGGCGAAGTCGGGCGCGGCCTGCTGGTTCGCGGCGGCGGTGACGACAGGCGCGGCACGCGCGGCCTCGTCGCAGATGCCGGGGATGACGGCGCCGGTGACGGTGATGCCGATCAGTGCAGCAGACATTGCGAGCAGCTTGAGAGTCATGGGCGAGTTCTCCGGTGAAGATGAGGGTGATCACAGGCCGATCTGGCCGGTGGGGTAGAAGCCGGTGAGCCACGCCACGATCAGCGTGTCGTATTGGAAATAGGCGGCGACCGCGAAGCCGATCACGACCACGCCAAAGCCCTGCTGCAGCCGCGGCGAGATCCGGGCCAGGCTGCGCACGCGCGTGGTCGCGGCCTGTCCGCCATAGGCTATTCCCAGCATCGGGATCGCGGCACCAATGGCATAGGCGATCAGCAGCGTGCCGGCCCAGCCGAAATTCCTCGACGTCGCAACCAGCGTCAGGATTGAGCCGAGCACGGGCCCTGCGCAGGGCGTCCAGACCAGGCCCAAGGTGGTGCCGAGGATCAGGCCGCCGAGCGCGCCCTCGCGCTGCGTGGCGCCGGCGTTGCCGAGATCGAGCCAACCGTTGAGCCGAATTGACAGCCATTCGAACGGCGCCGGCCACAGCATCAACAGGCCGAAGCCGAGCAGCAGGACCGCAGCCGCCTCGCGCAGCACGTTCGGATCGAAATCGAAGGCCCGCGTGATCGCGCCGAGCGCCAGCGCGACGGCCGAGAACGAGACGACGAAGCCGAGCGCGATCATCGCGGGGCGCAGTTGCGAGGAGTGCCCGATCGAAGCGCCAAGCAGGATCGGCAGCATCGGCAACGTGCAGGGCGCGGCGATGGTGAGGATTCCGGCGAGGAGAGCAAAGAGGAGTTCGAGCATGGCGCACTCGTGGTGGTGGTCACGAGGGATGTTCGGGATGGATGCGACGGTCGTTACGCAGCGTCACGCCTTCGTGACGGAGCCTATCGCTTTGCAGAGCACGGTGCCGGCTCCGCCATCGGTGCGCTCCCTCCCCCGCTTGCGGGGGGAGGGCTGGGGAGAGGGTGTCTCCACAACGGGACACTCCCCCAGAGGAAAGAACCCTCACCCGCCGCGCCGGGCGATGCTGCGCATCGCCCGGGCGCGTCGGCCTCTCCCGCAAGCGGGAGAGGCCGGGCCTGCAGCTGCCGCCGCGGGCCCCAAATACAAAACGACCCGGACGGGGCATCGTCCGGGTCGCTGGAGGTCTTGGGAGGTTTAACGAAACCGTATGGGAGCTTTATAGAGCGGAAGTTTTTCCGCCTGATGTTGTCGTTTGTTTCAATTGTTTCATCAGTGGTAACGCTTCCGTGTCCGGGGACAGGGTCAATATCGCGGACCTATCCCCTTGAAATCATTGCGCTTACGCGGCGAAACGGTCGACGCCGGCGCCCTTAAGCAAATCGGCGAGTTGCTTGCGGGCATAGAACATCCGCGTCTTCACCGTGCTCTGCGGGATGCCGATGATCTGGCCGACCTCCTCCACCGACTTCTCGTGGTAGTAGACGAGGTTGATGATCTCGCGGTGCGCCGGCGACAGCTTCTGCACGCAGGCGCGCAGGATGGCGCTGGTGTCGCTGCGGTCGAGCGAGGTCTCCGGCGTGTCGCAATCATCAGGAATCTGGCGCACGTCTTCCTGATCGATGTCCTCGAAGCGGCGCTGGCGCATCGCGGTCAGCGCCTTGAAGCGGGCGATCGAGAGCAGCCAGGTGGACACCTGCGAGCGGCCCTGGAACTGGCCGGCGGTCCGCCACACATCCAGAAACACCTGGCTGACCAGATCTTCCGCCGTGGTGGCGTCGCGCACGATGCGCAGGATGAAGCGGTACACCCGCACATTGTGCCGGCAATAAAGGATGTGCATGGCCGTCCGGTTGCCGCCGGCAATGCTTTCGAGGAGCATGTCGTCCGAGGTCGCCTGAGCGGCAATGATGCTCTGGCTGGCTTGGGCGTTGATGGCAATGACGTTCGGCATGGACTTGGCTCCCCGTAGCGCCGCAACCGAGCGGCGTTTCCTTGGGTCAAAGTGTTAATCAGCCAACGTTTCGGGACGTCTGCACGAAAAGCGGAAAATGGTTTCGTGCGCCGTCAAATTGTTTCGTAGCAACCGCCGCGACGAAACATTCGAGGCAAAAAACCGTGTGATTTCAATGTACGGAAAATACGGGGGTAGGTTATCGGACGCGGACAGTGACGCCGCGGAACGAATCCCGGGGGATTGCGTTTGGTGGCCCGATGCCCAGCACCGTGGTCGCAGGGGCTTGATCGGGTCAAAAGGGGTATCTTGCGGGCGCTGGCTCTGCGGCCTGAATGCCCGACGGGGAGTGGCGCCGATGCCACTTGCTCCGTCATTGCGAGCGCAGCGAAGCAATCCAGACTGTCTCCGCGGAGGGATTCTGGATTGCTTCGCTGCGCTCGCAATGACGATGTGGAGGCCGCTCGCCCTTACGCCTTCTCGCCCTGCGGCGAGAACAGATAGCCGCCGCCGCGGATGGTGCGGATCACGGCGGGCTTGGCCGGGTCGGGCTCGATCTTGCGGCGGATGCGCATGATGCGCAGATCGACCGCGCGGTCGAAGGCTTCGGCGTCGCGCGCGTTGGCAAGCTCGAGCAGGCGCTCGCGCGACAGCACGCGCTTCGGGTTGGCCGCGAACACCTTCAAGAGCCCGAACTCGGACGCCGTCAGCGGATGCTCGTTGCCCTCGTCGTCGCGCAAGGCCTGCGCTTCGAGATCGAGCCATTTGGTGCCGAAGCGCACCAGCTGCTCCTTGTCCGACTTCGCCGCGGGCGCGTCCGCCACCTTGGCCGGCCCGCTCCGCCGCAGCACCGAGCGGATGCGCGCCATCAATTCGCGCAGCTCGCAGGGCTTTGCGACGTAATCGTCGGCGCCGAGCTCGAGGCCGACGACGCGGTCGATCGGGCTCGCCGTCGCGGTCAGCATGATCACGGGCACGTTGATGCGGCTCTTGAGGTCGCGGATGATCGAGAGCCCGTCTTCCTCGGGCATGTTGAGGTCGAGCACGACGAGGTCGGGCATGCTGCCCTGGATCGCGGCGCGCAAGGATTTGCCGCCGTCGCACAGCGTCACGGTGAAGCCGTGCATCTTGAGGTAATCGCCGACCATCTCCCGGGCCGGGGCCTCGTCGTCGACAATCATGATGTGCTGGCTTTGAGTCATGGTCTTTGCATCATGGTATTTCGGTCGCGGGGAGGGTGATGGTGAAGGTCGAGCCCTTGCCGGGGCCTTCGCTCTCGGCGGTCACCTCGCCGCCGTGCATGTCAATGATACGCTTGACGATGGACAGACCAAGTCCCGTCGAGCTCTCGCCGGCGGTCGGTTTGGCCGACAGCCGCTGGAACCGGCCGAACAGGCGGCCGAGATCCTCCGGCGACAGGCCGGCGCCCTCGTCGCTGACACGGACCATGGTGTCGCTGCCTTCGTGCACGACGGCCACCTCGATCCTGCCGCCGATCGGCGAGTATTTGATGGCGTTGCTGATGAGATTGTCGATCGCCTCGCGGATGCGGTCGGTGTCGCACATGGTGACGATGTTGGCCGGCGCCGTGACGCTGATCGCCTGCTGCTTGTTGACGGCGAGCGGCTGGTTGGCCTCGGCGACCTCCTTGACCAGGGCGGCGACGTCGACCGGCTCGCGGCGGATGGTGATGTCGAAGGCATCCGCCATCGCGTCCGAGATCAAATGATCGACCATCGTGGTCAGGCGCTTGGTGGCGTCGCGGATGTGGTCGACCTGGGCGACCACGCCGCTTTCCGAGGCGCCGGTCGAGATCAGCTCCTTCAGCATCTCGGTGCGGCCGAGAATGACGCCGAGCGGGTTCTTCAGGTCGTGCGCGACGGTGCCCAGAATCTCGTTCTTGAAGCCGTTGGCGCGCTGCAGGCGCAGCCATTGCGCCGAGAGCCGGCGGTTGGCTTGCATCAGCGCCCGGGTGCGCTGGGCGACGCGGTCCTCCAGCTGGGTGTTGGCGTCCTGCAGCTGCTGATAGAGGATGACGTTGTCGAAGGCGATCGAGAGCCGGCTCGAGAAGATCTCGACCAGCGAACGGTCGGTCTCCGACAGCTCGCGCTCGGCCTGCAGCAGCACCACGACCTCGCGCCCCGATCCGGTGCGCAAATAGATCACGCTGCGATGGTCGGCGAACTCGTTCTTGCGGCGCTGGAACGCGGCCTCCACCATCTCGCGCAGCTCGGGGTCGAGCGCCTTCGACGACGTGGTGCCGATGAAGCGGCTGTAGCAGCCGCTGCCGGCGAGCACGGAGAGCTCGGGATCGTTGCCGCCATTGTCGCGCAGCACCAGGATGCCGGCGCAATCGACGTTGAGCAGCGAAGCGAGCTGGGTCAAGACGCCCTCGGCGAGCCGCTGCATCGACTTGAAGTCGTACAGCGTGGAGGCGGCGTCGATGATGATCTCCAGCCCGCGCCGCGTCTGCACCATGCGCTCGAGCTGCTGATAGGAGCGCAGCGCCGCGGTCAGCGAGGTGAACAGCTTGTCGGCGGTGAGCTCGGTCTTGGCCTTGTAGTCGTTGATGTCGTACTGCACGATCACGCGCCGCTCCGGCGCCTGGCCGGGCTGGCCGGTGCGCAGGATGATGCGCACGGTCTCGTTCCGGATCTCGTTGCGGATGAACTCGACCAGCTCGAGGCCGGCGACGTCGGTCTCCATGATGACGTCGAGCAGCACGGCGGCGACGTCGCGGTGCTCGGCCATCAGCTTGCGGCCTTCCGCCGCGGAATAGGCCGACAGGATCTCCAGGCTCTGGCCGTTCAGACTGTAGTCCGACAGCGCAAAACGCGTGCCGTCATGCACGGCCGGATCGTCATCGATGACGGCGATCTTCCATTTCCGGGCGTTGCTATCCTCCGACGCGGTACCGGTATCGTCGATCAGGTGGAGGACATCGTCCTGTTCGGCCATTGAGAAGATCCGTCACTTTCTGTGCTTTGCGCGCCGCCCTTGGCGACGCGGGGCATGATAATGCGAAAAGTAGTGCCTTGTCCCAGCTTGGATTCCAGCATCATGCGGCCGCCGAGCTGCTGGGTGACGAGGTTATAGACGATATGAAGGCCAAGTCCCGTGCCGCCTTCATTGCGCCGGGTGGTAAAGAAAGGGTCAAAGGCCTGGCGCTGCACGTCGGGGGTCATGCCGGCCCCGTCGTCGGAGAAGCTGATCTCGATGTCCTCGGTCCCGCGCGGCCGCGCCGAGATCGCGATCCGGCCGGCGCGGCCGTCGGCGAAGGCGTGGTTGGCGGCGTTGAGGAAGAGGTTGGTCAGGATCTGGCCGTAGGAGCCGGGATAGCCGTCGAGCAGCAGCCCCTCGGGCACGTCGACCTCCAGCGTGATCGGCGAGCGCTTCAGCACGGGCTTGAGGCTGGCGATGATCTGGTCGGTGGCTTCGCTCAGGGAGAACTGCCGCCGCTCGGCATGGGAACGGTCGACCGCGACCTGCTTGAACGACTGGATCAGCTCGCCGGCGCGCTGGAGATTGGCGACGAGCTGCTGCGAGGCGTCGCGCGAGGATTGCACGAACTCCTCCAGCTGCGAGCGGCGCAGGCCGCCGTCGCCCTTGAGCTGGGCTTCGAAGATTTCGGTGCGCCGGGCAAAGCTCGAGGCCACCGTCAGGCTGATGCCGATCGGGTTGTTGACCTCGTGCGCGACGCCGGCAACCAGGCCGCCGAGCGCGGCCAGCCGCTCGGCGTCGATCAGGTTCTGCTGCGCGGCGTTGAGCTCGAGCAGGGCGCTCTCGGCCTTCTCCTTCGAGGCGCGCAGCTCGTCCTCGGTCCGGCGCTTGGCGATCGCGTTCTCGCGGAACACCTCCACCGCGCGCGCCATGGCGCCGACCTCGTCGCGCGCCTTGGTGCCCTGCACCTCGCGGTCGAGATCGCCGAGCGTGATCGCGCGCATCGCCGTCATGATCTGCTGCAGCGGCAGGCGGATCGACAGCGCGATCAAGACGCCCGCGGTGAGGATGATGCCGAGGAAGATCACCGCGATCGACAGCACGCGCCGTGAGATGTCCGCCAGCGTGCGGTCGAACGTCTCCTGCGCCTTCTGCTCGCGCTGGCGCATCTTGGTCGAGAGGTCGTCGATGGCGCCGATCGCCTCGGCCTGGCTGGCGTCGATGGTGTTGCGCAACAGCTCGGTGCGGCTCGCAAGCTGCTCGGAGAGTTTTGCGAAGCCCTCGCGCAGCGCGGCGGTGCGGGCGCCGAGCCGCTGCAGCGCCATCCTCTGCAGGTCGTTGTCGGCGAGATCGATCATGACCGGGATGGTCCGCTCGATCGTCTCGGTGTTGCGGCGTGCGTCGTCGGCGGCGCCCGAGGATTGCGACAGATAATAGGAATTGGCCGCGACCAGCATCGCGGTGAAAGCCTCGCGGGATTTGCCGAGCGAGGGCCAGATCAGCGCGTCGCGATGGCCGGTGGCGCCCTCGATGATGGAGTAGAGCCCGGCCATGTCCCTGGCCGGGCCCTGCACCTGCTCTTCATAAGTCTTGGCGATCGTGGCCTGCACGCTGCGCAGCTCGCCGAAGCCGTTGAGGAAGCGGTCGGTGGTGCGCTCCAGCTCCTCGACCGAGCCCGACAGCATCGGGTCCTTGGCGGCGCGACCCGTCAGCGTGCCCAGCACCGCCTCGCGCAGCAACAGGATCTCGGCGAACAGGTCCGGGCTCGGCTGGTTGATGTAGCGGTGGATCAGGTTCTGCAGTCGCCCGGTCTCGCTTTCGAGCAGCGCCAGGATCCGGTCGGACTCGCGCACCTGGCGCACGTCGTCCCAGGCCGAGCCGAGCACCTGCGCGCCATTCCAGATCATCGCCACCAGCACCACGACCACGGCGGAGTTCAGCGCGGCGATCGACAGGATGCGCCAGCGGATCGGCACCGCCCGCAGCAGGCCGACGATGCGCGCGCGCAGCTGCCCGATCGGGCCGGGCGGCTTGTCCGCGTGTTCGCTATGTCCAAGCGCAGCCAACAGGCCTCACTCCACCTTGCGAATGCGTTCGATCAGCGCGGCCGCCGCGGGGTCGCGTTCGGCCTTGGCATAGATTGCGGCCATTGCCTCCTCGAACGGCTTGCGGTCGATGTCCTTGACGATGGTCACGCCGGCTTCCTGCGCCTTGCGCTGCGACTGGTCCTCGAGGTCGCGCCACTTCTCGCGCATGAACCGGCTGGAGCGCTGCGCGGCCTCCTTGAAGATTGTCTGCTCCTCTGCCGACAGGCTCTTCCAGGCCTTCAGCGAGATCACCAGCACTTCCGGGCTCATCGTGTGCTCGGTCAGCGAGTAATAGCCGGCATGCTTGTAATGGTCCGTGGTCACGAAGGATGGCCAATTGTTCTCGGCGCCGTCGATCAGATGGTTGGCAAGCCCGGTGAGCACCTGCCCGTAGGGAAGCTCGACCGGCTCGGCGCCGAGCGCGCGCATCATCTGGCTCATCAACTCCGACTGCTGCACCCGGATCCGCAATCCCTTGAGATCCGCGATGGTCTTTACCGGGCGGACCCCGTTGTAGATCGACCGCGCGCCCGAATCGTAGAAGGCGAGCCCGACGAAGCCGTAGGGCTCGAAGCTGCCGAGGATCTCGCTGCCGACAGGTCCGTCCAGCACCTTCTGCATGTGCTCGATGGACCGGAACAGGAACGGCATCGCCAGCACGTTCATGGCCGGGACGAAATTGCCGATCAGCGCCACGTTGGTCCGGTTGAGGTCGATCGCACCGGCCCGGGTCTGCTCGATGGTCTCCTTTTCCTCCCCGAGCTGGCGGGAGTGGAACACCTTGATCTCGTGCCGGCCGCCGGTGCGCTCGGCGATCAGGGCGCCCATGTAGCGCAGCGCCTGGACGGTCGGGTAATTCTCGGTCTGGGTATCGGCGGCGCGAAATTCGCGCGCAACAGCGCCCGTCGCGCACATGCTCGACGAGACTGCGGCAAGCAGAAGCGCAACGAAGACCACCCCGGTCCGCGAGAGTTCGGCACGGCTCAACACTGGCACACTCAACCCCTCAGTGGTGGAGTCTATGGCGGAAGGAAAAGGTTCAATGCAATCTAAAGCGTTTTCAAGCGAAGTGGATACCGGTTCGCGTAAAGAAAACGCGTCAAATTAAGGTCTAGAGACCCGTTCCGATCGGAACGGGGCTCTAGCAGATGGTTAAGGGAAGGCCATCCCGCCTGGTTCCGCAAGACCGATTGTGCGGCGCGGCCGGCGTTCATTCCCGGTTGAAACCGGCTATGTCGCGCCTTAAGCAGGGCAGCCGGCTGTCGCCGTGCGTTCCGGGAAGAGCCATCGTGAGGTCAGCCTTGCGCCTTTTGCAGCTCGTCGCCGCCTTTGCGGCCCTCTCATTGGCCGCCCCTGCGCGGGCCGCCACCGAGATCGCGTGGTGGCACGCCATGTCCGGCGAACTCGGCCGGCAGCTGGAAAAGCTCGCCGCCGACTTCAATGCCTCGCAGTCCGGCTACCGCATCGTGCCCGTCTACAAGGGCAATTATACCGAGACGGTGACGGCTGCGATCTTCGCCTTCCGCTCGCGCAGCCAGCCCGCCATCGTCCAGGTCAACGAGGTCGCCACCGCCACCATGACCGCGGCCAAGGGCGCGATCTATCCGGTGTTCAGCCTGATGCGGGACCAGGGCGAGCCGTTCTCGCTGGGCGATTACCTGCCCGCGGTCTCCGGCTACTACACCGATGCGGCCGGCAATCTATTGTCCTTCCCGTTCAATTCCTCGACGCCGATCCTCTATTACAACAAGACCATGTTCCGCGACGCGGGCCTCGATCCCGAGGCGCCGCCGAAGACCTGGCCGGAATTGGGAGCGGCCGCGAAGCGCCTGCGCGACCGCGGTGCTCCCTGCGGCTTCACCACGTCCTGGCCGTCCTGGATCCATGTCGAGAATTTCTCCGCCTTCCATAACCTCGCGGTCGCGAGCCGGGCGAACGGCTTCGCCGGGCTGGATGCGGAATTGACCATCAACAATCCGACGCTGGTGCATCACGTCGCGGCGCTCAGCGAGTGGCAGAAGAGCAAGCTGTTCGACTACAGCGGCCGCGGCCAGTCGGCCGAGCCGCGCTTCCAGAAGGGCGAGTGCGGCATCTTCATCGGCTCCTCGGCGACGCGCGCCGACATCAAGGCCAATTCGAAGTTCGAGATCGGCTACGGCATGGTGCCCTATTGGCCCGACGTGAAGGGCGCGCCGCAGAACTCGATCATCGGCGGCGCCACGCTGTGGGTGCTGCGCGACCGTCCGCGCGAGGAATACAAGGGCGTGGCGCGCTTCTTCGCCTATCTGTCCCAGCCCGGCGTGCAGGCCGCCTGGCACCAGAACACCGGCTATCTGCCGGTGACCCGCGCCGCCTTCGAGCTGACGCGCGCGCAAGGCTTCTACGAGCGCAATCCCGGCTCGGCGATCTCGTTCGAGCAGATCACGCTCAATCCGCCGACCGAGAACTCCAAGGGCATCCGGCTCGGCTCCTTCGTCCTGATCCGCGGCGTGATCGAGGACGAGCTCGAGCAGGCCTTCGCCGGCCAAAAGAGCGCGCAATCAGCGCTCGATTCCGCCGTCGAGCGCGGCAACAAGCTGCTCCGCCAGTTCGAGCGGGCGAGCCCCGAGCGGTAGGGGTGTGTCGCGATTGGATATCGCTATAGCCGCAAGCGAGATGCGCTCCCTCCCCCGCTTGCGAGGGAGGGCTGGGGAGAGGGTGTCTCCACAACGGGACAATCCCCTAGAGGAGAGAGCTCCCACCCGACGCTTCGCGTCGACCTCCCCCGCAAGCGGGAGAGGTTGCACCGCCTGCTTGGTTCGCACTGAATCCATCAAACTTGTATCGATGACCGAGTGCAGATGACCACCGCCTCATTGCAACAGCTGCCTCACCTCGTCGACGCCGCAAGCTTCCGCACCTTTCGCTCCGCGTTCCCGCAATGGCTGCCAATCGCCCTCGACATCGCGCGCGGCCATGGGCTCGATGCCGGCTCACCGCATGTATTTGCGACCGGCACCAATCTCGTGGTCGGCCTCGGCGACAAGCTGATCCTGAAGATCTTCCCGCCACTGCTCGCAGCCCAATTCGTCTCGGAGCGCGCCTCGCTGACGCAGCTCGCCGGCCGCCTCGAGCTGCCGATTCCCGAGATTGTCGCGGAGGGGATGCGCGACGGCTGGCCCTATCTCGTCATGACGCGCCTCGCCGGCACGCTCGGCTCGGAGGTCTGGCCCTCACTGCCGGAGCCGCAGAAGGAGCGGCTGCTGCGCCAGATCGGCGAAACCATCGCTTCCGTGCAGCGCGTTCCGCTCGGAGAGCTCGCGTCCATCGGGCCGCGCTGGGACGCATTCATGCACGCCCAGATGCAGGGTTGCCGCGCCAGGCACGAGCGTCTCGGCCTCGCACCAAAATTCCTCGCCGGTCTCGACGACCTCCTGCGCGATGCCGCGAAGCTGATCCCGATGGTCGCACCGCCGGTGATCCTGATCGGCGAATACATCCCCGAGAACTTCCTGCTCGCCTGCGATGACGGCCAATGGTCGCTCGCAGGTCTGTTCGATTTCGGCGACGTGCTCGCGGGATGGCGCGACTACGATCTGCTCGGCCCCAGCGCCTTCATGGCGGCGGGCCGGCCGGGACGGGTGAAGAGCCTGCTCGAAGGCTTCGGCTATGCAAGGCTGGACGCCACACTGAAGCGCCGCCTGATGGCCCTGATGCTGCTGCACCGCGCCAGCGACCTCAACAGCCACATCTGCATCGAAGGCTGGCAGGAGCAGGCGGATGATCTGGTCGAATTGCAGGAGTTGATCTGGGCGGGCTGAGCGTTCCGTCATTGCGAGCGAAGCGAAGCAATCCAGAGTCTTTCCGCGAAAAGATTCTGGATTGCTTCGTCGCAAGGGCTCCTCGCAATGACGAGCTTGGCCCGCGAGGCCCGAGCTTCGTCGAGGCCGCGACCCGCGGCAGGCAGGTGGCGCCAAATCGGGCTCCTTACTTCGTCTGCTTATTTTGTGATCAAAACCGCATCTTTGTATGCAAAGAGCGGGGCTCTTCGGAGTTGCCGGGTGAGCCGGAATTGGGTCGATCCCTTTATAGATCAGTCATTTAAGTGCGATGTAAGCTTCCGTTAACCCTTGGCACGAACCTTGCGAATCCAGCTCCAACGAAAAACTTTTATGTTGGAGCGATTTCATGAAGCGCCGCGATTTCCTCAAATCCGTTTCCGGGTTGGCCGCGGGTGCGGCGCTTCCGGCCATGCCGTCCGTGATCTCCTCGGCCAAGGCCGATGCCCGGTCGGAGACGCTGCTGATCGTCTCGGAAGGCGGCCCCAACAATCTCGACATCCATGGCGTCGGCACCAACGTGCCCGGCTATGAAGTCTCCTGGAATTGCTACGATCGCCTGATCAGCCACGAGATGAAGAGCGGCCCCGGCGGCGTGCCCTATTACGACCGCGACAAGTTCAAGGGTGAGCTCGCCGACGACATGAAGATCGACGACATGTCGGTCACCTTCAAGCTGAAGAAGAACGCCAAATTCCACGACGGCGCGCCGGTCACGGCGAAAGACGTGAAATGGTCGCTCGATCGCGCCGTCAGCGTCGGCGGCTTCCCGACCTTCCAGATGAGCGCGGGCTCGCTGACCAAGGCCGAGCAGTTCGTCGTGGTCGACGATGCCACCGTGCGCGTCGATTTCGCCAAGAAGGATCGGCTGACGATCCCGGACCTCGCGGTGATCGTGCCCTGCATCGTCAATTCCGAGCTCGTGAAGAAGAACGCGAGCGAAAAGGATCCGTGGGGTCTCGAGTTTACAAAACAGCAGACCGCGGGCTCCGGCGCCTACAAGGTGACGAAGTGGACCGCCGGCACCGAAGTCATCATGGAGCGCAACGAGGATTGGGCCTGTGGTCCGCTGCCCAAGATCAAGCGCGTGATCTGGCGCATGGTGCCGCAGGCGGGCAACCGCCGTGCGCTGCTCGAGCGCGGCGACGCCGACATCTCCTATGAGCTGCCGTTCAAGGATTTCCAGGAGATGAAGGCGAACGGCAAGCTCAACGTGGTGTCGCTGCCGTTCTCCAACGGCATCCAATATATCGGCATGAACGTCACCAAGCCGCCTTTCGACAATGTGAAGGTGCGGCAGGCCATCGCCTATGCGCTGCCGTATCAGAAGATCATGGACGCGGTGCTGTTCGGCCTCGGCAATCCCATGTTCGGCGCAAAGGACAAGGCCACCGAAGTCGCCTGGCCGCAGCCGCACAAGTACAACACCGACATGGGAAAGGCGAAGGCGCTGCTGGCAGAGGCCGGTTACGCCAACGGCTTCGAGACCACGATCTCGTTCGACCTCAACTTCGCCGGCGTCAACGAGCCGCTCTGCGTGCTGGTGCAGGAGAGCCTCGCCCAGCTCGGCATCAAGACCACCATCAACAAGGTGCCCGGCGCCAACTGGCGCACCGAGCTCAACAAGAAGGAGATGCCGCTGTTCACCAACGTGTTCTCGGGCTGGCTCGACTACCCCGAGTACTTCTTCTATTGGTGCTATCACGGCAACAATTCCGTCTTCAACACCATGAGCTACAAGTCGGCGGAGATGGACAAGTTCATCGACGGCGCGCGCACGGCGGCTGCCACCGGCGACACCGCGGCCTACGACAAGGACGTGAAAGGCTTCGTCGATCTCGCCTTCGCCGACGTCCCGCGCATCCCGCTCTACCAGCCCTTCGTCAACGTCGCGATGCAGAAGAACATCAGCGGCTACCAATACTGGTTCCACCGGCGGCTCGACTATCGCGCGATGGCGAAGGGGTAAAAGGTCATGCTGATCGTCGGCGACGCATCGGCATCGGCTCTGGGCTCCCTCTCCCGCTTGCGGGAGAGGGTTGGGGAGAGGGTGTCTCCGCTTTGGGGTTGGCAGGGATTGCGGAGGGTGTCCCCGCGCGGCGAGAGCCCTCACCCGCCGCGCGCGGGACGATGCTGTCGCATCGCCCGGGGCGCGTCGGCCTCTCCCGCAAGCGGGAGAGGCGAAGCAAGCCCGCGGAGCATCCCATGCTGACCATGATCGGCAAGCGCCTGATGTTCGCGATCCCCTCGCTGATCGGCGTCGTCATCGTCACCTTCCTGCTGACGCGCGCGCTGCCGGGTGATCCCGCGGCCTACTTCGCAGGTCCCGCCGCGACCAAGGAAGCCGTCGAGCAGATCCGCAAAAAGCTCGGCTTCGACAAGCCGCTGATCGAGCAGTTCTTCCGCTATGCCAACGATCTCGCGCACGGCGATTTCGGCAACTCGCTGACGACGGGCCAGCCGGTCGCCACCGAGATCCGCAACCGCCTGCCGGCCTCGGCCGAGCTGACGCTGCTCGGCCTCTTCGTGTCCATTGCGATCGCCATTCCGCTCGGCGTCCTGGCGGCGACGCGGCCGGGATCATGGATCGACCATCTTTGCCGGGTCACGACCACGGCCGGCGTGTCGCTGCCGGTGTTCTTCACCGGCCTCGTGCTGGTCTATGTCTTCTATTTTCGGCTCGGCTGGTCACCGGCGCCCCTCGGCCGTCTCGACGTGTTCTACAGCGCGCCGCCGACGGTCACCGGCTTCTATCTGATCGACACGCTGATCGCGCGCGATGTCGAGGCGTTCCGTTCGGCGCTGAGCCAGCTCATCCTGCCCGCAACGACGCTCGCGATCTTCTCGCTGGCGCCGATCGCGCGCATGACCCGCGCCTCCATGCTCGCGGTGCTCGCGAGTGAATTCGTCCGCACCGCGCGCGCCAGCGGCCTGTCGCCCGCAACCGTCATCGTCACCTACGCGTTCCGCAACGCGATGCTGCCAGTCATCACCACGCTCAGCATGGTGTTCTCGTTCCTGCTGGGGGCCAACGTGCTGGTGGAGAAGGTGTTCGCCTGGCCGGGCATCGGCTCCTACGCGGTGGAAGCGTTGATCTCCTCGGACTTCGCGCCGGTGCAGGGTTTCGTGCTGACCATGGCGGTGATGTACGTGCTGCTCAATCTCGTGATCGACATTTTGTACGGCGTGATCGATCCGCGCGTCAGGTTGGAAGGGTAGCACATGATCCGGAAAATCGGTGCCCCAGCTCGTCATTGCGAGGAGCGAAGCGACGAAGCAATCCAGGCTATTGCCGCGATGCGCAGCCTGGATTGCTTCGCTTCGCTCGCAATGACGACGGAGAGACGGCTTCCGAACACGATCACGCGAAAAGAGGGCGTCGAACAATGAGCTCCGTTGCGCCTGCTGTTGAACCTGTCGGCCCCGCCCGTACGTCAGGCCTCGTCGCCATCCTCGAGCAGACCCGTTACGTCCTCGGCGAGAACAAGGTCACGGGCTTCGCCTTTGCGCTGCTCCTGATCATCGTGTTCGCCGCGCTGTTCGGCCCCTATGTCGTGCCCTACGATCCGCTCGCCTCCGACACCGCGGCTGCGCTGAAGGCGCCGTCGGCGGCGCACTGGTTCGGCACCGACCAGCTGGGGCGCGATATCTTCAGCCGCGTCATCGTCGCCACGCGCCTCGACTTCTTCATCGCGATCGCCTCGGTCGCGCTGGTGTTCCTGATGGGCGGCCTTGCCGGCATCGCGGCCGGCTATTTCGGCGGCTGGACCGACCGCATCGTCGGCCGCATCGCCGACACCATCATGGCCTTCCCGCTGTTCGTGCTCGCGATGGGCATCGTCGCCGCACTCGGCAACACCGTGCAGAACATCATCCTGGCCACCGCCATCGTGAACTTCCCGCTCTATGCCCGCGTCGCGCGCGCCGAAGCCAATGTCCGCCGCAACGCCGGCTTCGTCCAGGCCGCGCGCTTGTCCGGTAACGGCGAGTTCCGCATCCTCCTGGTGCACATCCTGCCGAACATCATGCCGATCATGATCGTGCAGATGTCGCTGACCATGGGCTACGCCATCCTCAACGCCGCCGGCCTCTCCTTCATCGGCCTCGGCGTCCGCCCGCCGACCGCCGAATGGGGCATCATGGTCGCCGAAGGCGCCGGCTTCATGGTGTCGGGCGAATGGTGGATCGCGCTCTTCCCCGGCCTTGCCCTGATGATCGCCGTGTTCTGCTTCAACCTCCTCGGCGACGGCCTGCGCGACATCGTCGATCCGCAACGGAGGACGTGATGCCCAACCTCCGAGAAAAATTCTCCAATGATTCCAATGGCGCTTCTACTGTGCATGGGGTTGTTTTCGATTGTTTGAGTGACGGGAGCCGTCCATGACCTCCCAGCCGCTGCTCGACGTCCAGGATCTTACGGTCGAATTCACCACCCGCCGCGGCATCGTCAAGGCGGTGCAGCACGTCAACATCTCCGTGGCCAAGGGCGAGACGCTGGCCATCGTCGGCGAGTCCGGCTCCGGCAAGTCGGTAACCTCCTACGCGGTGATGCGCATCCTCGATCGCGCCGGCAAGATCGCCGAGGGCTCGGTGATGTTCTCCGGCATCGACGTCAAGGCGGCGACCGAAGACCAGATGCGCGATTTGCGCGGCCGCGAAATCTCGATGATCTTCCAGAACCCGCGTGCTGCGCTCAATCCGATCCGCAAAGTCGGCGATCAGATCGAGGACGTGCTGCGCACCCATGTGCAGCAGGCCCAGGTCGCCGATCACGGCGAGAAGGCGATCGAGGCCCTGGAGCAGGTCAAGATCGCCCGCCCGCGCGAGCGCTATCACGCCTATCCGTTCGAGCTCTCGGGCGGCATGTGCCAGCGCGTCGTCATCGCGCTCGCGCTGGCCTGCAATCCGCAGCTCCTGATAGCGGACGAGCCGACGACTGGATTGGATGTCACCACACAGAAGGCGGTGATGGACCTGATCGTCGAGTTGACGAAACGCCGCGCGATGTCGACCATCCTGATCACGCACGATCTCGGCTTGGCCGCCGCCTATTGCGACCGCGTCGTCGTGATGGAGAAGGGCCGCGTCGTCGAGACCGCTACGGCCGCCGATATTTTTGCGAACCCGCAGCATCCGTATACGAAGAAGCTGATGCGCGCGACGCCGCGGCTCGGGGTGAGCTTGCGGGATCTGTTGCCGGAAGAGGAGGGCGCAACCTCATCCGCATCCGTTGTCGCCGCGCCTGACCAGCACGCTTCTCATAGCGAAGGGAAGGGCGACCAGCTCCTCCTCCGCATCGAAAAGCTCGTCAAGGAATATCCCCGCCAGGGCGCGACCGCCACGCTCGGCAAACTGTTCGGCCGCAAGCCGCCGGTGGAGCCGGACGTGTTCCGCGCCGTCGACGGCATCAGTTTTGCGATCGGCCATGGCGAGAGCGTCGGTCTCGTCGGCGAATCCGGCTGCGGCAAATCGACCACGTCGATGATGGTGATGCGTCTGCTCGACCAGACCTCCGGCCTGATCCAGTTCGACGGCGAGGACATTGGCGGCATCCAGCCTGCCGCCTTCGCCCGGCTACCGCAGCGCAGCCGCATCCAGATGGTGTTCCAGGACCCCACCGACAGCCTCAATCCGCGCTTCACCGCCGCGCGCGCCATCGCCGACCCGATCATGCAATTGGGCGACATCCGGGGACGCGACGCGCTGCGCGCCCGCTGCGAGGAACTGGCCACCATGGTCGGCCTGCCGCACAATCTGCTCGACCGCTTCCCGCACCAATTGTCCGGCGGCCAGAAGGCCCGCGTCGGCATCGCCCGGGCGATCGCCCTGCATCCCAAGCTCGTCATCCTGGACGAGCCGACCGCGGCGCTGGACGTCTCCGTGCAGGCCGTCGTCCTCAACCTGCTGCAGGACCTCAAGGCGCGGCTAGGTATGAGCTATCTGTTCGTCTCGCATGATTTGAATGTGGTGCGCTTGTTGTGCGATCGTGTCATTGTGATGCGGACGGGACGGATCGTCGAGGAGGGCTCTTCCGAGCAGGTGCTCGGCGATCCCAAGGACGACTACACCAAGGAGCTGCTGACGGCGATCCCGCATCCGCCGTTGCCGATACACTAAGACTGCACTGATTGCTTGAGAGCGTGATGGCCGAACCCCTGGACGACTATATCGACGCCGTATCGAAGGCGCTGGCGCTGCCGATCGAGGAGGGCTGGCGGCCCGCCGTGCGCGCCAACCTCGAGGTCTCGCTGCGGCTTGGCCGTCTGGTCGACGACTTCGCGCTGCCGGACGAGACCGAGCCGGCACCGATCTTCACGGCCTGACACCATGTCCGCCAAGCCAGAGATGACGGCCTCCGACATCGCAAGTGCGGTCGCGGGCGGCAAGATGTCCGCACTCGCCGCCACCGAAGCTGCGCTCGCGCGCATCGAGCAGCATGATGGCATCCTCAATTCCTTCACCGACGTCACCGCCGAACGCGCCCGC
The DNA here is from genome assembly GCF_051853025.1 of Bradyrhizobium sp. BLXBL-01. Classification (NCBI taxonomy): domain Bacteria; kingdom Pseudomonadati; phylum Pseudomonadota; class Alphaproteobacteria; order Hyphomicrobiales; family Nitrobacteraceae; genus Bradyrhizobium; species Bradyrhizobium sp. BLXBL-01. The sequence goes on along the minus strand of NZ_CP182471.1, from coordinate 8,026,624 downwards.
GCGAAAGCGCGCGCGATCGATGCCGACATCGTTGCGGGCAAGAAAGTCGGCCCGCTCGCCGGCATACCCTTCGCCGTCAAGAACCTGTTCGATGTCGCGGGCCTGCCAACGCGTGCCGGCTCGAAGATCAACCGAGACCTCGCGCCGGCTGGGCGCGACGCGACGCTGATCGAGCGGATGGAAGCGGCCGGCGCGGTTCTCGTCGGCGCGCTCAATATGGGCGAATACGCCTACGATTTCACGGGCGAGAACATCCATGACGGCCCCTCGCGCAATCCGCACGACACCACGCGGATGAGCGGCGGCTCCTCGGGCGGCTCGGGCAGCGCCGTCGGCGGCGCGCTGGTGCCGATCGCGCTCGGCTCCGACACCAACGGCTCGATCCGCGTGCCGTCGTCCTTCTGCGGCATCTTCGGCCTGAAACCGACCTACGGCCGGCTGTCGCGCGCGCGCTCGTTCCCGTTCGTGGCGAGCCTCGATCATCTCGGCCCGTTCGCACGCTCCGTCGCCGATCTCGCGCTCGCCTACGACGCGATGCAGGGGCCGGACGCAGACGACGGCGCCTGCACAACGCGCGGATTGGAGCCCGTCACGCCGCTGCTCGATGAGTCCATCTCCGGTCTGCGCTTTGCGATCGCCGGCGGGCACTTCCAGAAGAACGTGTTTCCGGAAGCGGTCGAAGCCGTCAGCCGCGTCGCCAAGGCGCTGGGCGCAACGCAAGTGGTCGATATCCCCGAAGCCTCGCGCGCCCGCGCCGCCGCCTATGTCATCACCACCACCGAAGGCGCTTCGCTGCATCTCGATCGCCTGCGCAAGCGCCCGAACGACTTTGACCCGGCGGTGCGCGACCGGCTGATCGCGGGCGCCATGGTCCCGGCCGCGCTGGTCGATCGCGCGCAAAAATTCCGCCGCTGGTATCGCGCGCAACTCGCCGAGATATTTGGATCGGTCGACGTGCTGCTGGCACCCGCGACGCCCTGCACCGCGCCAAAGCTCGGTCAGGTGAACTTCAATCTCGACGGTGTCGAGCTGCCGGTGCGCGCCAATATCGGCATCCACACCCAGCCGATCTCCTTCATCGGCCTGCCGGTGGTCGCGGTTCCCGTGCCGCTCGAGCCGCTGCCGATCGGCGTGCAGATCATTTGCGCGCCCTGGCGCGAGGACATCGCGCTGCGCGTCGCGCACGCATTGGAAAAGATGGGCGTCGTCGCCGCGCCCGCGCCGAGAGGGTTTTAAGATGCAGATCGATCTCCCCGATGTGATCGCGGAAGTCAAAGCCGCGTTCGAGCGCTATGAGCAGGCTCTCGTCAGCAACGACGTCGCCGTGCTCGGCGAGCTGTTCCGCAACGACCTGCGCACCTTGCGCTACGGCATCGGCGAGAACCTCTACGGCTACGAGGCAATCTCCGGTTTCCGCGCCGGCCGTTCGCCGGTCGGCCTCAACCGCCGCACCGCCAAGACCGTGATCACCAGCTACGGCCGCGACACGGCCGTGGCGTCCACCTTGTTCTATCGCGATACGGCTCCCGGCAAGGTCGGCCGGCAGATGCAGACGTGGATACGTTTCCCGGAGGGCTGGCGCGTCGTCGCCGCTCATGTCAGCATCATCGACGAGCCGAAAGAGACCGTATGACGCTTGATGATCTTCCGCAGGGCACATTGCCGGCCGAGCCGGTGGTGCCGCGCGTCGACCGTGCATCGCCGTCGCTGCTGAAGGTCACGCGCGCCGAGGAGCTGCGGCTGCAGCTTGCCGACGAGATCGTGCGGGGAACTCTGGCGCCGGGCTCGCCGCTGGACGAGACCGACATCGCGCGGCGCTTCAACGTCTCGCGCACGCCGGTGCGCGAGGCGTTGCGCCAGCTGGTGGCAAGCGGCCTCGTCGAGGCGCGGCCGCATCGCGGCGCCGTGGTGGCGCAGCCATCCATCGAGCGGCTGAAGGGCATGTTCGAGGCGATGGCGGAGCTCGAGGCCTTGTGCGCGGGCCTTGCCGCCGAACGCATGTCGGCGGCCGAGCGTCACGGGCTGGAGGCCATCCACGAGGAGCTGCGGGTGCTGAGCTACGCCGGCAATCCCGAGCGCTTCCATGAAGTCAACGAGCGCTTCCACAATGCGATCTATGCCGGCTCGCAGAACGGCTACATCGCCGAGATCACGCTTGCGACCCGCGTCCGCGTGCAGCCGTTCCGCCGCGCCCAGTTCCGCAACCTCGGCCGCCTCGCCAAGTCGCAAGCCGAGCACGACCGCGTCGTCGTCGCCATCATGCGTGGCGACAAGCAGGGCGCTGCCGCCGCCATGCGCGCGCATATCGAGCTGGTGCGCGGGGAGTACGAGATCTACGCGGTGTCGGTGTAGGGTACACGCTCGGTGCCGTAGGGTGGGCAAAGGCGCGAAGCGCCGTGCCCACCTTATGGTGATGGTGGGCACGGCGCGCGAAGAGCGCGCCTTTGCCCACCCTACGAGACCTGCTTTGCCGCAGCTTCCTTCATATACGCGCGCCAGCCGCCGTAGGCGGTGATATCCCGCGCATCGCCCAGCACTTCCGGCTCGACCAAAAATCCCTTCACGCTCCGTCCATCCTCAAGCCGCACGGTGCCGATCGCCATCGGTGCAGGAATCGCGTTGACGAACTTGCCGAAGGCGGACGACGACAACGACCAGATCTCCAGCTCGATCGCAGCGCCCTTGCCGGTCTCGACACGCAGCATGCCCGGCTTCGGCGGCGTGGTCTGAAGCGCATAGAGCTTGTAGTCGGCGGCCGTCCTGGTGGCCTCGATCAAGCATGCGTTCAGCGCCGTCAGCTCGCCGTTCAGCGCCATGCCGGAGAGATGCGCGCCGACGACCGCGATCGGAATCTCGTCGTCGCTGCTGGTCGGGAGTGGCGCGAGCGGGGCCTGCGCCACCCCCTTCGCGCCGACCGTCAGTTTCGTATCGGCATGGAACACGCGGCCGATGCTCGCGAGCAGCGCGTCGCGCCCTGCGGGCGCCAGCAGCGTGATGCCGAACGGAATGCCGTCGCTGCGCATCGAAGCCGGCACGGCGAGGCCGCAGAGATCGAGCAGGTTGACGAAGTTGGTGTAGGTGCCGAGCCGGCTGTTGAGCTCGATCGGATTGGCCAGCACCTGCGCGGTCGTATAGGCCGTCGGCGCCGTCGGCAGCACCAGCGCGTCGATGTTGGCGAACGTTCGCTCGGCGATCTTGCGCAGGCCCTGCAGGCGATAGAGCGCCGAGAAGGTTTCCGCCGCGGTGAGCCGCGCGCCGGCCGCGGTGATCTCCCGCGTGACGGGGTGGATCGTGTCTGGCGCGGACGCCAGCAGGTTCTTGATCACGAGGTAACGCTCGGCAACCCAGGGCCCCTCATAGAGCAGCCGCGCCGTCTCGTAGAATGGCTCGAGGTCGAACTCGACCAGTGTTGCCCCCAGCGCGGTCCATCGCTTCAGCGCATCGCTGTAGGCGGCTTCCGCTTTCCTGTCGCCGAAAAAGATCAGCTGCCCGTTGCGCGGCACGCCCAGGCGCAGCTTCGCCGGCATCGGCGTGATCGCGCCGAGCGGCCGGTCGCGCGAGAATGGATCGGCCTGGTCGGGGCCGGCCATCACCGACAGCGCGAGCGCGGCATCGTCCACCGTGAGTGCGAACACCGAGATGCAGTCGAGCGTGCGGCAGGCCGGCACCAGGCCGGCGGTCGAGATCATGCCGAGACTCGGCTTCAGCCCGACGATGTTGTTGAGCATCGCCGGCACGCGGCCCGAGCCGGCGGTGTCGGTGCCGAGCGACAGCGGCACCAGCCCGGCGCCGACCGCGGTGGCCGAGCCCGAGCTCGAGCCGCCGGGAATGAGATCCTCGCGGATCGAATTCCGGGGAATGCCGTAAGGCGAACGGACGCCGACGAGGCCGGTCGCGAACTGGTCGAGATTGGTCTTGCCGATGATGATCGCCCCGGCAGCGCGCAGGCGTTCGACGGCGGTCGAGTCGTGTGTGGGCGTGGTGGAGAAAGCCGGACAGGCCGCGGTGGTCGGAAAGCCCAGCGCGTCGATATTGTCCTTCACCGCGACCGGCACGCCGTAAAGCGGCAGGCTGGCCGCATTCGCCCGGGCCGCTAGCTTCGCCGCTTCCGCGAGCGCGTCCTTCTCCTCGTGCAGGCTGATGAACACGGCAGGATCCCCGTGTTCGCGGATGCGCCGATAGGTCCGCGCGATGGTCTCTGCCGGCGAAAGCCGGCCCGCGCGGTGCGAGGCCACAATCGCGGCGATCGTTTCAGGCTGCTCGGCCCCCATGGCGGCAAAACTCCGGCAATTCGTCTTCATCAGGAGTGAAGCAAGCGATGTGCCATTGTGTACAGAATCCGGGCAGGATGATCGTGCCGGATCTTATCGCGCAATCAGTGGCTTGGGGGGCATTTCGGCCGGCGCTCGGCCGGTCGCTTCAGTGGCCTATCTGCCCAAATCATAGGCAGCCGAGATCAGGTGAAGCCGGAAAGGATCCGGAGCAGCTGGGCCCGGTTCTCCTTGCCGATCTTCGCCTCGACGTGCCGCTCGTGCTCGGCCGCGAGCCGCTTGAACTTCTCGAGCGCCGTCTCGCCCTGCGCGGTGAGGTGCAGCGCATGCGAGCGCCGGTCCTCTTTCGACTTGATCCGCTTCACCAGCTTGCGCTGTTCGAGGCTGTCGAGCAGGTGCACCAGCCGGGCGCGCTCGATGCCGAGGCGTTTTGCCACCGCCATCTGCGACAGGCCCGGATTGGCGCCGATCACGGTCAGCACCGAATACTGCGTCGGCCTGATGTCGACTTCGCCGAGCGTCTTGATGAAGTCCTGAAAGATCCAGATCTGGAAGCGCCGGACCGCATAGCCGGCGTGGCCGACCAGCGCGTCGAGGCCGACGTCGTCGGCGCCATCGCGTGGTGCTGCGCCGTTGCCGGCGCGCTTGCGCGGGGCGTGGCGGCCGTCGGCCCGGGATGCTGTGGCTGTCACGTCGTGTCTCCTGTCGTGCAACCCTAGCGCCCTTGGGCTCGAAGCGAAAGATTGTTGTTGACGACAACAATTGTCATGCCCAACATTATCGACAAAGCGGCCCGGAACGAGGCTGCGGCCGATCCTGTATCCGGGATGGAGGAGGAAGCACATGACAGTCGCCTCACATGGTGACGTTGCCGGCCTGTTCGCAACGCCCAGGACCGTCGCGGAGCATCGGCCCGACGGCAGCATCGTTCTGCGCTCGCCCGAGCCTCTCGGCGAGTTTGCGCGCTGCACCGGCGATTGGCTGGAGCAATGGGCGCAGCAAAGGCCGGATACGATCTTCCTGGCCGAACGCGGCAAGGTCGAAATGCCATGGACCACCGTTACCTATGCGCAGGCGCTGCGGAAGGTGCGCGCCGCCGCGTCCTGGATCCTGGCGCAAGGGCTCAGCGTGGACCGCCCGCTCGCGATCCTCTCCGACAACAGCATCGATCATGCGCTGCTCGCGCTCGCCGCCCAGCATGTCGGCGTGCCCTCGGCGGCGATCTCGCCGGCCTATTCGCTGATGTCGAAAGATTTCGACAAGCTCAAGAGCATGATTACGCTGCTCGATCCCGGCGCAATCTACGTCTCTGCGCTCCAGCCGTTTGCACCAGCGCTGGCCGCCATCAAGCCGCTGCACAACGCGCAGATCATCAGCGGCAACGCCGATGATGCCGACGCGCTGGCGTTCCGCGCCATTGCGGCAACGCCCGAGACGCCCGACGTCGCAAGAGCCTTCGCTGCACTCACGCCGGACACGATTGCAAAATTCCTGTTCACCTCGGGCTCGACCGGCACGCCCAAGGCGGTCATCAACACCCAGCGCATGCTGACGTCGAGCCAGCAGGCCAAGGCGCAGACCTGGACCTTCCTCGAACAGAGCCGCGATCTCGTCATTCTCGATTGGCTGCCCTGGAGCCACACCTTCGGCGCCAACCACAATTTCAACCTCGTGCTGCGCAACGGCGGCTCGCTCTACATCGACGGCGGCAAGCCCGCGCCCGGCCTGTTCGCGACCTCGCTCGCCAATCTGAAAAGCGTGATGCCGACGGTCTATTTCAACGTGCCGCGCGGCTTCGACATGCTGATCGCGGCGCTGCGCAGCGACGAGGAGTTGCGCCGCCGTTTCTTCGGCGAGGTGAAATTCGCCTTCTACGCCGGCGCCGCGCTGCCGCAGAATCTGTGGGATGCGCTCGAAGAGCTCTCGCATCAGACGGTCGGCCGCGCGCTGCCGATGGTCTCGGCCTGGGGCTCGACGGAAACCTCACCGCTCGCCACCGACTGTCATTTCCTTGCCGAACGCTCCGGCAACATCGGCGTGCCCATTCCCGGCACCGAGCTGAAGCTCGTCACCTCCGGCGACAAGCTCGAGGTGCGGGTGCGCGGACCCAACGTCACACCCGGCTATTGGAAGGCGCCGCAGCTGACGAAGCAGGCGTTCGACGCGGAGGGCTTCTACCTGATCGGCGACGCCGTGAAGCTTGCCGATAGCGCACGTCCCGAGCGCGGCCTGTTCTTCGACGGCCGCGTTGCCGAAGACTTCAAGCTCAACTCAGGCACATGGGTCAGCGTCGGCGGCTTGCGCGTTGCCGGCATCGCCGCGCTGGCGCCGCTGGCTCAGGACATCGTCGTCGCCGGTCACGGCGGTGACGAGGTGCGCTTCCTGGTATTCCCGAATCTTGCGGCCTGCCGCGCCCATGCCGGCCTGCCCGAGACGGCGGACGTGAGCGAGGTGCTGGCGCAGGACAAGGTCCGCAGTGCCATCGCGCAGGGTCTGGCGAAGCTGAAACAGCAGAGCGCCAACTCCTCCGGTCACGCCACCCGCGCGCTGCTGCTCGCCGAGCCGCCGTCGGTCGACGGCGGCGAGATCACCGACAAGGGCTACATCAACCAGCGCGCCGTGCTGACGCGCCGTGCGGAGGCGGTGGCACGGCTGAACGACGATGCGTCGGGGGCGTGGATCGGGTTGTAGCCAGACTGACAAGGCGACGTCAGGCGCGCTCGGTCCACGTCGTCATTGCGAGGAGCCCTTGCGACGAAGCAATCCAGACCAGGAATCTGGATTGCTTCGCTGCGCTCGCAATGACGGGGAAAAGCGGGGCGTTCGCAAACCGGGCCAGTAACCCTGCCGCATTATCTTGCCGATTCTTTTGTTGCCTTAGCAACTAATTTATGCGAACCCTTTCGGACGAAGTTGACGGCGGACGAACCGCTGCGTTCTTTTCTGGAGGAAACAATGCGCGGCAGAGATGGTGCCGTCGGCAAATGCCGACCCATGCCTGAAGACAGGGCGTGTCCGCCACGCGGCGCGTCAGCTGTGGCTGCTGTCCGTCACAGTGCCGAGATTTTCATGAAGCCGGCGGAGGAGGTCGATCAGCACCTCGCGCTCGTCCTTGCTCAGGCAGGACAACAGTCGCCGCTCGCGCTCGAACGCGGCCACGATCACCTTGTCATGCGTAGCGCGGCCCTTTGCCGTCAGCGAGATCGAATGGGTGCGGCCGTCATTCGGGTCGGTGCGGATCGACACCAGCCCTCGCTTTTCGAGGCCGGCCAGGGTCCGGCTCACCGGCCCCTTGTCGAAGCCGATCACATGGCAAATGCGCGAGGCGGGAATGCCGGGTTCGATCGCCAGCAGCGACATGATGCGCCATTCGGTGACGTTGACGCCGAACTCGCGCTGATAGAATGCGGTCGCGCTGTTCGAGAGCTTGTTGGCGATGAAGGTGATGAACGCCGGGACGTAACGGTCGAGATCGAGCGTCGGTCCCGCATCATTGGGCGCGGGCTTTTGGCGGGCTCTGGTCGAGGACGGCGGCATATCGGGCTTCTGACTCGCGGCGGGCCCAAAGACCTAAGGGCATGCGCTGCCCTTTCACAAGATCAAAATGAGGGAGGTCTTCCATGACCGCATCCGGCTCCGCGGGATCGGGCGTCCCGCATCTCGACGTCGATCCCTTCGACATGACGTTCTTTGCCGATCCCTATCCCGCCCATGAGCTGCTGCGGGAGGCCGGTCCGGTGGTTTATCTCGACAAATGGAAGGTCTATGGCGTGGCGCGCTATGCCGAGGTCCACGCGGTGCTGAACGATCCGGCGACGTTCTGCTCCAGCCGCGGCGTCGGGCTGTCCGACTTCAAGAAGGAAACGCCGTGGCGGCCGCCGAGCCTGATCCTGGAGGCCGATCCGCCCGCGCACACCCGTACCCGCGCCGTGCTGTCCAAGGTGCTGTCGCCGACGGTGATGAAGCAGGTGCGCGATCGTTTTGCCGCGGCGGCGGAAGAACGGGTCGACGCGCTGCTCGACAAGCGCAGCTTCGACGCGATCACCGATCTTGCCGAAGCCTATCCGCTGTCGATTTTCCCCGATGCGCTCGGCCTGAAGCCGGAGGGGCGCGAGCATCTGATTCCCTATGCCAGCGTCGTGTTCAACGCCTTTGGTCCACCCAACCAGTTGCGCCAGGAGGCGATCGAACGTTCGATGCCGCACCAGGCCTATGTCGCCGAGCAGTGCCAGCGCGAGAATCTGACACCCGGCGGCTTCGGGGCCTGCATTCATGCGCAGGTCGACGAGGGTGCTATCACGCCCACCGAAGCGCCGCTGCTGGTGCGCTCGCTGCTGTCGGCCGGACTCGACACCACCGTCAACGGCATCGGGGCCGCCGTCTATTGCCTCGCGCGCTTCCCCGATCAGTGGCAGCGCCTACGCGAGGATCTCTCGCTGGCCCGTGGGGCCTTCGAGGAGGCGGTGCGTTTCGAGAGCCCGGTGCAGACCTTCTTCCGCACCACGACGCAGGAGGTCGAGCTGTCCGGCGCGAAGATCGGCGAGGGCGAGAAGGTGCTGATGTTCCTCGCCGCTGCCAATCGCGATCCCAGGCGCTGGGACGACCCCGACCGCTACGACATCACCCGCCGCACCTCCGGCCATGTCGGCTTCGGCTCCGGCATCCACATGTGCGTCGGCCAGCTCGTCGCCCGCCTCGAGGGCGAGGTGATGCTGACGGCGCTGGCGCGCCGCATCGCGAAGATCGAGATCACCGGCGAGCCGAAGCGCCGCTTCAACAACACGCTGCGCGGGCTCGACAGCCTGCCGGTCACCATCACCCCGGCCTGACGAGGAGTCTTGATGCCCGCCATCATCTTTATCCATGCCGACGGCAAGCCCGACCGCGTCGAGACTTCAGGCGGCGAGAGCGCCATGCAGGCCGCGACCCGTCACGGCGTCGAGGGCATTTTGGCCGAATGCGGCGGCAATGCGATGTGTGCAACCTGCCACGTCTATGTCGACGAGAGCTGGCTCGCGCGCCTCCCGACGATCGCCGACGATGAGGACGCGCTGCTCGACGGCACTACCGCCGAGCGGCGGCCGAACAGCCGCTTGTCCTGCCAGATCACCGTTACGTCCGAGCTCGACGGGCTCGTGCTGAGACTGCCGGAGCGGCAGATCTGATTCTCGATTCGCCGGCAACGGCCGGCAACCAACACAGGGGAGGGAATGATGAAGCATCTGAACTGGACGCTCGCGCTGGCCGCGAGCCTGGTGACCGGCGCGGCGAGCGCGGAAATATCGGACAACGTCGTGCGCATCGGCGTGCTCAACGACATCTCGGGCATCTTCCAGGACACCAACGGCATGGGCTCGGTCGAGGCCGCGCGCATGGCCGCGGAAGATTTCAACGGCGGGGCTAAGGGCATCAAGGTCGAGATCGTCTATGCCGATCACCAGAACAAGGCCGATGTCGGCAACGCCATCGCGCGCAAATGGCTCGATGTCGAGGGCGTCGATGCCATCGTCGATGTGCCGAACTCGGCCGTCGGCCTCTCCATCAACGCACTCTTGCGCGACAGCCGCATGACCTTCCTTGCGTCCTCGACCGCAAGCTCGGATCTCACCGGCAAGGCCTGCTCGCCCAACACCATCCAATGGGTCAACGATGCCTGGGCGACCGGCAACACCACCGCTGCGGCGATGATGTCGCGCGGCGGCAAGGACTGGTATTTCCTCACGGTCGATTACGCGCTCGGCAAGGGCATCGAGGCGGAGGCGCAGAAATACATCGAGGGACACGGCGGCAAGGTGCTGGGCTCGTCCAAGCATCCGCTCGGCACCTCCGATTTCGCCTCCTTCCTGCTGCAAGCGCAAAGCTCGAAGGCGCAGGTGATCGGGCTCGCCAATGCAGGGGGTGATACCATCAACGCGGTGAAGCAGGCCGCCGAGTTCGGCATCCAGCAGAGCGGGCAGAAGCTCGTCGCCTTCCTGCTCTTCATCAACGATGTTCACGGCATGGGCATCAAGGTGGCGCAGGGCCTCCAGCTCATGGAAGCCTTCTACTGGGACATGAACGACGACACCCGCGCATTTGCAAAACGTTTTGCCGCGCGGCCCGGCATGAACGGCAAGATGCCGAGCGGCAACCAGGCCGGCGTCTATGCTTCCACGCTCGCTTATCTCAACGCCGTCGCGGCCACCGGCAGCGACAATGCCAAGCAGGTCGTGCCCGAGATGAAGAAGTTCAAGGGCAAGGACAAGCTGTTCGGTGACACCACGATCCGCCAGGACGGTCGCGTCGTGCATCCGATGTACTTGTTCGAGGTGAAGAAGCCGGAGGAGTCGAAATATCCGTACGACTATTACAAGCTGGTCTCGACCATTCCCGCCGATCAGGCGTTCCGCCCGCTGGCGGAAGGCGGATGCGAGCTGGTGAAGTAAAAGGTGTTGTACCGACGCCGTTCGGCGGTACTTGCCAAACTAGGAAATGGAGGTAATAATTATAAGATATAACTAAATAGGGAGGTTCGCCATGAGGACTGGCTTGATATCAACCGTCGCGCTGGCCGCGCTTCTGGCATCGACCGCGCTGGCTCGGGCCGAGGGCGAGGCCTGCTCGCCGGTCGCCACCGCTTCGCTCGGCATCTCCGGTGTCGAGATCACCGGGTCCAAAACGCAGGACGCGGCCAACGGTCTCCCGAAGCATTGCATCGTGACGGGCCTTGCCAACCAGCGCACCGGCGTCGATGGGAAATCCTACGCGATCGGGTTCGAATTGCGATTGCCGGCCGAGTGGAACGGCCGCTTCCTGCATCAGGTGAATGGCGGCAATGACGGCGTGATCGTGCCCGCTCTTGGCAGCCTGCCCGAGGGGTTAGCCTTCGGTGGCAAAGTGCCACTGGCGCGCGGCTTTGCCGTGCTGTCGTCGGACAGTGGTCATTCCGGCTCGGACCCGGCGAACAAGTCGCTGGGCCTGACTGCCGGCGCGGCGTTCGGCCTCGATCCGCAGGCGCGGCGCGACTATGGCTATGCCGCCGACATGACGCTGTCGCCGGTCGCAAAGCAAATCATTGCCCTTCACTACGGGCGCAAGCCGGATCGCTCCTATATGGCGGGATGCTCGAACGGTGGGCGTCATGCCATGGTGGCGGCGTCGCGCATGCCGGAAAATTACGACGGGTTCCTCGTCGGCAATCCTGGCTTCGACCTTCCGCGCGCTGCGATCCAGCACGCCTGGGACGTGCAGGCCTTCCTGAAAGCTGATCCCGATCTGCGCAAGTCCATCACCAAGGAGGACGCTCAGCTCGTTTCCTCTCGCATTACGGAGGCCTGCGATGCGCTCGACGGCGTCAAGGATGGGCTGACGGCCAATCTCGCGGCCTGTCAGAAGGCTTTCGATCTCAAGAGCTTGGTCTGCGCGCCGGGGCAGAACAGCACCTGCTTGTCCGAAGCCAAGGTCGACGCCCTGAAGATGAGCCTCGCCGGACCGAAGAATTCGAAAGGTGAGGCGCTCTATTCCGACTGGCCTCTCGATGGTGGCATCGGCACGGGCAATTGGCGCACCTGGAAGGTCGAGAGCCCTGTCGCGCCCTGGAATAACTATCCGATCATCGCCACCATGGGCGCAGCGTCGCTGAACTACATCTTCTCGACACCGCCAGTCGTGGTCGAAGGCAGCAATGAGAAGCTGGTCGAGGCACTGAAGGCCTATGACTTCGACAAGGACGCGCCGAAGATTTTCGCCAAGGACGCGACCTTCACGGAATCGGCCATGGACTTCATGACGCCGCCCGACATCGATGATCCCAAACTCGCATCGCTCCAGAGGTCCGGCGGCAAGATGCTGATCTATCACGGCCAGGCCGATCCAGTGTTCTCGGTGAACGACACCATCCGCTGGTACGATCGGCTGAACAAGAACCTGCAGGGGCACGCCGACACGGTCGCGCGCCTGTTCGCGATTCCCGGCGAAACGCATTGCGGTGGCGGCGTCACCCTGGACAAGTTCGATGCGCTGGCCGCGCTAACCGATTGGGTGGAGAACGGCAAGGCGCCCGACCGCATCATCGCGTCGGCCAGTCCCGCCAACAAGGAAGTCCCCGTGTCCTGGAGCCCAGGCCGCACGCGACCGCTCTGCCCTTATCCGAGCTACGCCGCGTATTCCGGCCAGGGCGACAGCGAGGACGCCGCGAGTTTCGTTTGCAAGGCGCCGTAGCTCGTCACGCGTCGGCAGGCGCTCGCCCCGGACCAAGTGCGGCGCGTAGCGCTGCGCTGCAGAGCCGGGGCCCATGGTTGTGGGTCCCGGCTCTGCGTCGCGTCATTTCATGCCGCGCCGCGTCCGGGACACGAGAAGCCTACACCACCTTGCTCGATCCCTGCGTGATCAACCGCGCCGCGCGCTGGTCTCGCGCGTAGATCCAGAGCCAGCTCAGCGCAACGCTGAGGCGGTGGCGCAGGCCGATCAGGAAGTAGATGTGGGCGATGCCCCAGATCCACCATGCGATGGCGCCGCGCAGCTTGACGCGGCCGAAATCGATCACGGCGAGCCGCTTGCCGATCTGGGCGAGGCTGCCGGCGTGCTTGTAACGGAACGGACCGGTCGCAGCGCCGCGCAGGCGCGCTCTGATGGTCTCCGCGACATGACGACCCTGCTGCTTGGCGGCCGGCGCGATGCCGGGCACCGGCTTGCCGTCCCAGGCATTGATGCTGACGGTATCGCCGATCGCGAAGATCTCGGGATGGGCTGGAATGGTGAGGTCGGCCTCGACCAGCACGCGCCCGGCGCGATCGCTGGGCGCGCCGAGCCATTCGGCGGCGGGCGAGGCGCGCACGCCGGCGGCCCAGATCCGTGTCTTCGCCTCGAGCAGCTTGCCACCGAACACGACGCCCTCGCGGTTGATCTCGGTGACGGCTTGGCCGAGCACGACCTCGACGCCGATCTTTTCCAGCGAGGCCTGCGCATAGGCCGAGAGCTCGTCGGGAAAGCCGGCGAGCACGCGCGGACCCGCCTCGATCAGCACGACGCGTGCCTTGTGCGTGTCGATGTTGCGGAAGTCGCCGGGCAGGGTGTGATGCGCCATCTCGGCGATGGTGCCAGCGAGCTCGACGCCGGTCGGGCCGGCGCCGACGATGACAAAGGTCAGCCGCGCCGCGCGTCGCGCGGGATCCGTCTCGCGCTCGGCGCGCTCGAACGCCACCAGGATGTGACGGCGCAAGGTGGTCGCATCCTCCAGCGTCTTCAGGCCCGGCGCCCATGCCTCCCATTCGTCGTGGCCGAAATAAGCATGCCGCGCGCCGGTGGCCAGCACCAGCGTGTCGTAAGGTACCTCGCTGCCGTCATCGATCAGCACGCAGCGTCGCTCGGCATCGACGCCGCTCACGGTCGCAAACAGCGTCGTCACCTCGCGTCGGTCGCGCATGAGATGGCGGATCGGCCAGGCGATCTCGCTGGTCGCGAGCGAGGCGGTCGCGACCTGGTAGAGCAGCGGCTGGAACAGATGGTGATTGCGGCGGTCGATCAGCGTGATCTCCACCGGCGCGCCCGCAAGCCGGTAAGTCGCCTCCAGCCCGCCGAAGCCGGCTCCGACGATGACGACGCGGTGGGGATTTGCGGCCATGATTTAACCCTCGAATCTCGCTGCTGCGCCTCTTCATTTAAGTGCGGATTGGGCCCCGCGGTCCAATAGAGGTCATCAATCGTCGCATAGGCCTGATGTATCGATCCGGCGCGAAAAAGCGCCGCAGCCTCCTTCCATGTGAGTAGAATTATATTTCTTGCCATCTCCGATCGGGGCGAAATATGGTGCAAAGGCAGGCGCTGAGCCATTGGCGGCGCGACAGATTTTGCGTTTCAATAGAGACAGGCCTGGAGCGGCGATCACCCCGCTTCCGGGACCGATAATAAGGAGGGGAGTTGTTATGAGGACGGCATTCTGGCTGGCGGGCGCAGCGGCGCTGGTGCTGGCAGGCCCGGCATCCGCCGGCGACACCATCAAGATCGGTTTCGTCTCGACCTTCAGCGGCCCGACCGCCGTGATCGGCAACGACATGCGCAATTCCTTCGAGCTCGCGCTCGATCATCTCGGCCGCAAGATGGACGGCAAGCCGGTCGAGGTGATCTACGAGGACGACGGCCAGAAGCCCGACGTCGGCAAGCAGAAGACCGAGAAGCTGGTGCAATCCGACAAGGTCGATTTCATCGTCGGCTACATCTGGTCGAACGTGCTCTTGGCCTCGCTCAAGACCGTAGTGGACTCGCAGACCTTCCTGATCTCGGCCAATGCCGGTCCGTCGCAGCTCGCGGGCGAGCTATGCTCGCCTTACGTGTTCTCGACCTCCTGGCAGAACGACCAGACGCCGCAGGCGGTCGGCACCTATATGAACCAGAAGGGCGTCAAATCGGTGTTCCTGATCGGCCCGAACTACGCCGCCGGCAAGGACATGCTGGCGGGCGTCAAGAGCACCTTCAAGGGGCAGGTCGTGGGTGAGGAATACACGGTGTGGCCGAGCCAGCTCGACTTCTCCGCCGAGCTCTCCAAGGCGCGCGCCTCCGGCGCCGAGTCGATCTTCGTGTTCTATCCAGGTGCTGCGGGCGTGCAATTCCTGAACCAATATGCGCAGGCCGGGCTGAAGAGCACGATGCCGCTCTACACCGCCTTCACCATCGACGAGCTCTCACTGCCGCTCCAGAAGGAGAACGCGCTCGGGGTGCCCGGCGCGCAGCAATGGGTCAACGACCTCCCCAACGAGCAGAACAAGCGCTTCGTCGCCGACTACCGCAAGAAGTATCCCGGCTTGCGGCCGACCTTCTACGGCGCGCAGTCCTACGACGCCGCGAATCTGATCAACAGCGCCGTCGTCGCCGTGAAGGGCGACACCTCCAAGAAGGACGCGATGAAGGCCGAAATGGAGAAGGCCAACTTCAAATCGGTGCGCGGCGCGTTCAAGTTCGGCAAAAACCACATTCCGATCCAGAACTTCTACCTGCAGGACGTGGTCAAGGATTCCGAAGGCCAGCTCGCCCTGAAGACCGTCGCCACCATTGTCGAGAACGACCAGGATCGTTTCCACGACAAGTGCAAGATGAAGTGAGGTTTGCCTCTCCCTCTCCTCGCAAGCGGGGAGAGGGCCTCCTAACTATCTCCTCCGTTGTTGCGAGCGCAGCGAAGCAATCCAGAATTTTTCCGCGGAGAGATTCTGGATTGCTTCGTCGCAAGAGTTCCTCGCAATGACGGCGTGGAGAGAGTCTCCTACACCCTTGGCATGCTGGCCGGGCGCACCTCGCGCGCCTGCGCTGCGAGCCTGATACCGGCGTTGGCCGCACCAAAGCCCTGATAATCCCTGCGCTCGACGATCTCGAAAAAGAAGCGCTCGTCGAAGATGTGGGTGTAGACCTGGAAGAACTCGCCGTCGCCCTCGCGGTCGTAGAGGATGTGGTTGGCGCGCAGCTGCGCCATCAGTTCGGGCGAAAGATCGTATTTGGCTTCGATGTCGTCGTAGTAGTTGTCGGGGATGTCCAGGAAGCCCGCGCCGCGCTGGCGCATCGCGGCGACGGTCGCAAAAATATCCCGACACGCGAAGGCGACATGCTGCACGCCCGAGCCGAAGAACTCCGAGATGAAGCGCGCCGGCAGGGTGCGGTTGGCGGAGGAGCCGTTGAGCACGAAGCGCAAGCTCTGGTCGGCGTTGATGACGGCCTGGCTCTGCACGAGGCCTCGCGGGTCGGCGATCTCCATCTGCGGCAGGCGCTTCAGGTCGAGGATGCCGGTGTAGAACAACAGCCAGGACAGCATCTCGTCATAGGGCATCGACTGCGCGATGTGGTCGACGGCGAGCAGGGCATCGGCGCTTGCATCGCTTGCAACAGGTTCGAAATCGGTGTCCCAGTTCTTGCCGGCCTGGTCGAGAAAATAGAGCAGGCTGCCGCCGACGCCGTGGATCGCGGGGATCTCAAGCTCGCCCGGCCCGACCGGCTGGTAGAAGGTGCGCGCCTTCAGGGTCTCGGCGCGCTGCATGGCGCGGCCGGCATCGTCGACGTCGAGCGCGATGGCACAGACGCCGGGACCGTGGGTGACATAGTGGGAATGCGCAAAGCCGTCGGTCTCGCAATTGATGACGAGCTCGACCTTGCCCTGCGACCAGCGCTCCACCGCCTTGCTGCGGTGCTGGCCGCTCTTGCGGAAGCCGAGCTGTGAGAACAGGCGGGCAAGCTCGCCGGCCTTGCTCTCGTTGACGGCAAACTCGATGAAGCCGGTGCCGCGGCTCTTCGCCTTCGGGGCCAGCGGCTTGCCGGCAAAATTCGGCCAATCCGGTGCGAGCTGGTCCTCCAGCAGGATCAGCGAGCGCAGGCCGTCGACCGCGGTCTGCGCGGCCGAGCCGGCGCGGAACTGGTCGTTGAAGATTTCCAGCGACAGCGGCCCGGCATAGCCGGTCGCCGCGATCGCCGCCATGAACTCGCCGACCGGCAGGTCGCCCTGGCCGGGAAAGGAGCGGAAGTGCCGGCTCCACGACAGGATGTCGAGCTCGAGCCTCGGCGCGTCGGCGAGCTGCACCAGGAAAATCTTGTCGCCGGGGATCGAGGCCATGGCGCGGGTCGGAAAGCTAGGGGCCAGCGCGTGGAAGCTGTCGAGGATGACGCCGATCGCAGGATGATCGGCGCGGCGCACGATCTCCCAGGCGTCGCGATAATCGTTGACGTGGCGGCCCCAGGCGAGCGCCTCGTAGCCGACGCGCAAGCCGCGTCTGGCGGCGCGCTCGCCGAGCTCGCGAAAATCGTCAGCAGCGCGGTCGATGCCGCCGAGCGAGGCGGGCGAGACGTTGGAGCAGATCAGCAAGAGATCGGTGCCGAGCTCCTGCATCAGGTCGAACTTGCGCTCCGCGCGGGCGAAGTTGCGCGCGCGCTGCGGCTCCGGCATGCCCTCGAAATCGCGGAACGGCTGGAACGCACAGATCTCGAGATCGAGGTCCGCGCACATCTTCGCGATGTCGCGCGGGCCGGCGCCGAATGACAGCAGATCGTTCTCGAAGATCTCGACCGCATCGAAGCCGGCGGCGGCGATGGCGCGGAGCTTTTCGTCGAGCGCGCCGGAGAGGGAGACGGTGGCGATCGAGCGCTTGTTCATGCGGCCTGCTCCATGATCTGCCCCGGCGAGATCGTTTGCCCGGTGCGCGCGGCCTCGCTGACGGCTTCGACGACGGCAAGCGTTCCCATCGCATCCTCGACCGAGATCAGCGGCTGCTCGCGGCCGGCGATCATTGCGCAGAAATGCCGGAGCTGCTCGACCAGCGGATCGAACCCGGGCGGCGCGATGGTCGCGCGCGACAGCGGCGCGTACCAGCCGGGTTGCTGTGCGTAGGACCACAGCTCCATGTTCGGCACGGAGAGCGAACCCGCCGTCCCTGCGAAGATGTAGCAGGGCTGGTCCTGCTTGGGATAATCCCGGTTCTCGCCCGAGGCGAGCTCCCAGCTCCACGGCGCCGGCGTCGCATCCGACACGGTCACCGTTCCCAGCGCGCCGCTCGCGAAGCGCAGCAGCAGCGCGGCAGTGTCCTCGACCGCGAAGCCGCGCACCTTGTTCGAGGTCAGCGCCTGCACCTCGACGATCTCGCCGCAGATGAAGCGGAGATTGTCGATGTCGTGAATGAGATTGAGCAGCAGCGGCCCGCCGCCTGCTTCGCGTCGCCAGGCGACCTTGAAATAATCATCGGGCTTCTTGAGGAGCCACAGCCCGACCACGGCCGTCAGTTGGCCGAGCTTGCCGCCCGCCACCGTTTCGCGCGCCGACTTGATGATGGGATTATGCCGGCGGTGGTGGCCGACCAGCATCGGCACGCCGGTGCGTCTCACCGCTGCGCACAGGCGCTGTGCGGTGGCGACCGTCTCGGTCACCGGCTTTTCGATCAACGCCGGCACGCCGGCTTCGGCGCAGTCGAGCGCCATCGGCAAGTGCAGCGTGTTGGGCGAGGCGATGATGAGGCCGTCGGGCTTCGCTTGTCCGAGCAGCGCACGATGATCGGGATAGCAGGGCACGTTGTGCGCCAGGGCCAAATCCGTCGCGGCGGGCGAGGGGTCGGCGATGCCGGCGAGCTCGCAGTGCTTTGATGCCGCGATCACCTCGATATGGCGACGGCCGATCAGGCCGGCGCCGGCCACGGCGATCCGCATTTTCGCGCTCATGCTGCACTCTCCTCCATGGCGCCACCGAGGAAGAGCTGCCCGATGCGCGGATCATTCAAAATGCGCTTGGCGTCGTCGACCATGCGGGTCTGGCCAAGCTCGAGCACGATGCCGATGTCGGAGATCTCCAGCGCCGAGCGTGCGTTCTGCTCGATCATCAGGATGGTGACGCCGCGGTCGCGCAAGCTCTTGAGGATGTCGAAGGTCTGCTGCACCATCAGCGGTGACAGGCCGATCGAAGGCTCGTCGACCAGCACCAGCTTCGGCTCGAGCAGCAGGGAGCGGGCGATCTCGAGCTGCTTCTGCTCGCCGCCGGAGAGCGTCGAGGCCTGCTGCGCGGACTTGCGCCGCAATGCCGGAAACAGGTCGAGCGCCGCCTCGATCCGTTTGGGCAGGTCGAGGCCCTTGTCGGCGGCGACGCCGCCGAGCTCGATGTTGTGGCGCACCGACAGCTCGGGGAAGATGTTGCGGCCCTGGGGCACATAGCAGATGCCGGCATTGAGCAGCGCGCGCTGGCTCAAATTGGTGACATCGCGGCCGGCGAAGCTGATCTTGCCCTCACGCAGCTTGAGCAGGCCGAAGATCGCCTTGAACACGGTCGACTTGCCGGCGCCGTTCGGGCCGATGATCGTCGTGATCGTGGCTGAAGGAACGGCAAACGTCGTGCCGTTCAAGATCGTCATCTTGCCGTAGCCGCCGACGAGATTGTGGACAGAGAGGATCGGGTCGCTCATCGCTCGCTCCCTACAGCATGATCCGGAAAAGTGCGCAGCGGTTTTCCGACAAGATCATGCTCAAACAATAAAACCCAAGCGCGATGACAATTCATTCCAATCTCCATCGCGCTTTAATGTCCGAGATAGGCTTCGATCACGGCGGAGTTCTTGCGGACCTCGTCGGGCCGGCCCATCGCCAGCACCTTGCCTTCCGCCATCACCATCACGCGCGAGCACAGCGACATCACGAACTCCATGTTGTGCTCGATCACGACGAAGGTGGCGTTCTTCTCGCGATTGATCGCGACCAGACGCTCCCTGAGGTCCGCCAGCATCGACGGGTTGACGCCGCCGGCGGGCTCGTCGAGCAGCACCAGGCGCGGGCCGCCCATGAAGGCCATGGCGGCATCGAGCAGCTTCTGTTGACCGTAGGAGAGACCACCGGCTGGCTCGTCGGCGAGATGGTCGAGCTTGAAGAAGCCGATCATCTGGTTGGCGGCCTCGGTCAGCCCGGCATCGGAGCGGCCGATCAGGCGCGAGGCCATGTTGCCCTGGTGCTCCTGTCCGGCGAGGATCAGGTTCTCGCGCACCGACAGCTTTGGGAACACCTGCAGCAGCTGGAAGGTGCGGCTGACGCCGAGCTTGTTGAGCTCGGAGGGGCGCAGGCCCGTGACGACCTGCCCGTCGAGCTTGACCTCGCCGCCTGTCGGCGTGAGCTGGCCGAGGATGCAGTTGAACAGCGTGGACTTGCCGCAGCCGTTCGGCCCGATCAGGCCGAGGATCTCGCCCTCGCGCACGTCGAACGAGACCCCGTTGACGGCGTGAATGCCGCCAAAGCTCTTCTTGATGTCGGTGACCTCGAGGACCGCGCTCATTGCACGGTCTCCAGGCGCGACTTTGCGACGGCGCGCAGCGCGGAGGCCGCCTTGGTGCGGCGTTCGGCGAGATAGCGGTCGAGGATTCCGAGAATGCCCGTCGGCGACCAGATCAGCAGCAGCATCACGGCCACCGCGTAGAGCATCAGATAATAGCCTTCCGTGAAGCGCAGCCATTCCGGCAGCAGCACCGCGATCATCGCGCCGAGGAACGGACCGAAATAGAAGCCGGCACCGCCGACGATCACCATCAGCAGGAGGTCGAGCGAGAGCGACAGGTTGAACGGCACCGGATCGATATATTGCGTCAACGGCGCGTAGAGCGCGCCGGCGACGCCGCCGAGCGCCGAGCCGATCGCGAACGCCATCAGCGTGTAGCGCCGGGTATCGACGCCGAGCGATTGCGCGCGCAAGGGATTTTCCCGCAGCGCCATGAAGGCGCGGCCCCAGGGCGAACGGATCAACCACCACACCGCCAATGAGACGATCGCGAGCGAGCCGAGGCAGACATAGTAGAACGGCAGCGGCTTGTTGGTCGCGATGCCGAAGATGTGCGGGCGCGGGATGTTGGAGATGCCGTAGATGCCGCCGGTGAGCCAGCTCTCGTTGCGGAACACCAGGAAGGCGAGGGTGGAGAAGGCCAGGGTGACGAAGGCGAGATAATGGTGCTGCACGCGCAGCGCGGGATAGCCGAGCACCCAGCCGATCGCAAAGCTCAAGCCGATCGCGACCAGGATCGCCGCCGGCAGCGGCCAGCCATGTGTGGTCATGATCGCGGCCGCATAGGCGCCGATGCCGACGAAGGCGCCCTGCGCCAGCGAGACCTGGCCGGCATAGCCGAGCGTGAGATTGAGCCCCATCGCCGCGATGCTCATCACCGCCCATTGGCTGAGGATGAACAGGCCGTAGCGGTTGAAGTTCATGGGGACGATGATCAGCGCGGCGATGATGGCGAGGCCGAGCGCGATCTTCAGGGGTTTGGCGAAGCCGCTCATACGGTGCGCTCCTCGGCACGGCCGAGCAAGCCCTGCGGCCGGAACAGGATGACGGCGATCAGGAAGATCATCGGCACGGCGGCGCGGTATTGCGTCGAGACATAGGCCGCCGCGAGATTGTCGAGCACGCCGATCAAGAGGCCGCCGACGATCGCGCCGCGCACCTGGTTGAAGCCGCCGACGATCGCGGCGATGAAGGCGGCCTGGCCCAGCACCTCACCGGACGAGAATTTTGCGAGGTAGATCGGCGTGATCAGCAGCGAGGCCAGCGCCACCAGGAAGGCGTTGATCAGGAAGGTCAGCAGGATCATGCGCTCGACCGGCACGCCGATGATGCGCGCTACCGTCGGGTTCTGCGCCGCCGCCTGCATCTGGTGGCCGAGCGAGGTACGGTTCAGCAGCGTGGTCAGGCCGAGAACGGCGAGGATGGCGACCGCGAGCACGCCGATGCTCTGCAGCGACACGGCATGGCCGAGGATGGAGACGTCGCCGGTCGGCACGATCGAGGGGAACGGCGAGGCCTCGGCGCTGAAGAACTGCTTGACGGCCTCCTTGATGCCGATCGCGAGCGCCATGGTCGCGATCGCGAGCGGCAGCACGCCGTGGCGCATCATCGGGTCCACCAGCAGCAGCTTGAAGGCGAGGCCGAGCAGGATCATCGACAAGAGGATGCCGAGGATGATCGCGAGCCAGAACGGCGCGCCGACATGCATCGCCGCCAGCATCAGGAACGCCGGCAGCATCACGAACTCGCCTTGCGCGAAATTGATGGTCTGCGAGGTCTGCCACAGCAGCGTGAAGCCGACCGCAACCAGCGCGTAGATCGCGCCGGTGGCGAGTCCCGCGACCAGAAGATCGAATAGATTGGACATTTTCCCCTCTCTCTTCTCCCTCTCCCCGCTTGCGGGGAGAGGGTTGGGGTGAGGGGGAGTCTCCGCGAGGTCGCTGACAGTCGGACTCGTGGAGGCTCCCCCTCACCCGGAATTTGCTCGCGCAAATTCCGGCCTCTCCCCGCACGCGGGGAGAGGCGAACACCCTCACTTCACCTTCGGCAGCACCTGCTTCACCACCTGCTTGCCCTCGACCACCTCGACCAGGAAGCTCTGGCGGTCGATGTCGCCGGTGTCGCTGAAGGTGACGTCCATCAGGATGCCCGGCTCGTCCGCGGCCTTGATGGTGAGGCCGTGCAGCGTGTCGGCGAATTTCTTCGGGTCGACCTTGCCCATCTTTTCGGTGGTGGCCTTCACCATGTAGACGGCGAGGTAGCCCTTCAGGCCGTTATGATCAGGGACGTAATTGTACTTCTTGGAGAACTTCTCGCGGAACGCCTTGATCAGGTCGACCGGTGCGTCGGTGGTGAGGCCGACATGGCCGCGCGCGCCGTTGGCGGCATCGCCGGCGAGCTCGATCACCTTCTGGCCGATCAACGTGGTCTCGCCCATCAGCGGCCCGGTGACGCCCTGGCGCTTCAGCTCCTTCAGGATGCGCGCGCTCTCTTCTTCATTCAGGTAGACGAACACGGCATCGGGATTGGCGGCCTTGATCTTGCCGACGTCGGCGGCGAAGTCGGCCTGACCCGCCTCGGTGGAGAGATCGGCGACGACCTTGGAGCCGAGCCGGTCGAGCTCCTTGATCATCACGTCGCGCCCGCCGCGGCCGAAGTCGTTGTTGACCCAGACCACCGCGACCGTCTTGGCCTTCATCTCGTCGTGGATGTACTTTGCGACCTTCGGCATCGAGGATTGCTGGCCGAACGAAGTGCGGAACAGGAACTTGTTGCCGCCTTGCGTCAGCTCGGCGGCTTCGCCGCCCATGATCTGCGCGATGCCGGCTTCGGCCGCGAGCGGCGCGGTCACCTTCACCGAGCCGGAATAGCCGGGTCCGAGCAGCACATAGGGCTCGGCGTCGAGCGCCTTCTGCACCTGGGCGCGCGCCACCCCCGGGTTGGACTGCGAGTCGGCGTGGCTGACCTCGAGCTTGCGGCCGAGCACGCCGCCCTTGGCGTTGATCTCCTCGATCGCGAGATCGATGCCGTTCTTCCAGTTCGTGCCGACGGTGGCGCCGCCGCCCGAGAGCTCCGCGACATTGGCGAGCTTGATCGCTTGGCCAAAGGCGCCCGTTGCCGTGATGACGGTGAGCAATGCGCCCACCACTAGCGTTGACTTCATCGTCCTCTCCTCCCGTTTCAAATCTTGCAAGCGGCCTTGTATCCGGCCGCTTCGCCTCAAGCTGCCTGATAGGCCGCGCTGCGCGCAGCCATCACGGCGTCAAAAGCCTCTCCCATGATCTCGGTCGATGGGGCAAGGCCTGTGAACAGTTCGAAGGCGTCGGCGGCCTGGTAAATCGCGAGCTCGCGGCCGGTCATGATCCGGGCGCCTTTCTCTCGCGCTGCGGCCAGCAGCGGCGTGATCAGCGGCGAATAGACGGCGTCGGCGACCCAAAGGTCCGCCCTGAGCAGTCCCACCGGCACCGGCGTGTCACGGTTCGGCAGCATGCCGACCGGGGTGCCGTTGACGAGACCGGTCGCGCCCTCGAGGGCGTCCTCGACGCTGGTGGCGACGCGGGCGCCGCGCGAGGCGAGCAGAGCGACCAGTTTCTCGGCGCGCGCCGGCTCACTGTCGAGAATGCGGATGTCGGCTACTTTCAGGCTCGCCAGCGCAAACGCGATGGCCTTGCCGACGCCGCCGGCGCCGATCACGGCGACGGCGTTGCCGGACGACGCCAGCAACGGCATCACCGCCCGCGCAAAACCCGTGGTGTCGGTGTTGTGGCCGGTCAGCCGGCCATCCCGGACGACGACGGTGTTGACCGCGCCCATGCTGGCCGCGCCCGGCGCCAGTGCGTCGAGCAGCGGCACGACCGCTTCCTTATAGGGGTAGGTGACATTGACGCCGGCAAAGCCGAGCCGCCGGACGCCCTCCAGCATCAGGCGCAGCCCGGCCGCATCGGCGCCCGCGACCTCGATGAGCTGGTAATGGCCGCGCAGGCCGAGCGCCTCGGCGGCGCGCTCGTGCATGGCGGGGGACGCGGAATGCGCGATCGGCGCGCCGATCAGGCCGGTGAGGAGCTTCTTGCTGGCGGCGTATCCGCGTTTCGACATGGTTCGCGATCGTTTCGTTGGGAGCATCCGGCCCCGGCCATTAGCGGGGAAATCTGTGCAATTCCAGCTGCGACGATAGTCTTTCCCCCGCCTAACACAATTACCCTTTTGTCCTGCAAACCTAACATCATGTTACTTCCTTCGTCCGCGGGCCGGGGTGGCCTTGCCACTGCCGCGGGACGGCTCGACCGCGCGCATCTCGGTGCGCAGCGCCTCGATGAAGTATTCGGCGTGCAGCGACAGCGGCGTGCCGCGCTTGACCGCGACATAGGTGTCGAACCGCGTCGGCTCGGCGATCTTCAAGAGCTCGATGCCGGGATAGCCGCCATGGGCCACCGTGAACTGGTCGATGATGGCGATGCCGAGCCCCGCCTTCACCAGCGCGCAGACCGTGGTGCCGAAGCGCGCGCGGATGGTGATGTTGTAGTCGAGCCGATGACGCGCGAAGATCTCGGCCATGATGCGGCCATAGGGATCGTTGGGGTCGATGCCGATCAGCGGATAGCGCGTGATCTCGGCGGCCGAGACCTGCTTGCGGCCGGAGAGCTCGTGGCCCGGCGGCACGATGCAATAGAGCTCGCCCGAGGCGAGCGGCATGAAGTCGAGCCCGGAATGCTCGAGCCGATAGCTCATCGCCACGCACTCGCCGCGGCCTAGCATCAGGTAGTCGATGGCTTCCTCGAGCTTGAGGATGTTGATGTCGATGCCGAGATCGGGATAGCGGCGGCGGACGCGCTCGATCGCGCGCGGCACCATCACCTGCGAGATGCTCGGCACCGAGCCGATGCGTAATTCCGACAGGCCGCCGCGGCCGATCTTGGAGATGATCTCGGAGAGGTCGTCGACCTTCTTGTAGACGCCGTTGATC
Source organism: Bradyrhizobium sp. BLXBL-01 (assembly GCF_051853025.1). NCBI lineage: Bacteria > Pseudomonadati > Pseudomonadota > Alphaproteobacteria > Hyphomicrobiales > Nitrobacteraceae > Bradyrhizobium > Bradyrhizobium sp. BLXBL-01. The sequence goes on along the minus strand of NZ_CP182471.1, from coordinate 8,001,639 downwards.
TGCTCGAAAATGTTCTCGGCTTCCGGCGTCGGGAAGTAGCGCCCATTCTGGCGCTGGAAGAAGCGGATGCCGAGCGAGCGCTCGGTGTATTTGACGAGGCGGCTGATCCCCGGCGCCGAGACGTTGAGCAGCTTCGCCGCACCGCCAATGGTGCCCGTCACCATCACGGCACGGATCACTTCGACCTGGCGCAGCGTCATCATGGCCTTGAAATGTCCCTGGCATCGACAAGAGATCGTGGCGGCGATCATCTCACGAGAGATGCGATGTCATCCAGCGGCAAGTGTGTGTCGATGTGGACGGAGGCGCCCTGCTTTACCCTCCCCTGGAGGGGGAGGGTCGATCGCGCGAAGCGCGAGCGGGGTGGGGTGATCTCTCCACTCGGGCACTGTTCGTCGCGGAGGGACCGTCACCCCACCCCGTCTCACATTTCGCTGCGCTCAATATGAGACGACCCACGGGCGAGCTACGCTCGTCCCGGACCCTCCAGGGGAGGGCAAGAGCGCAGCAGGCTCGTTGCGGATGATGACGAAGCAACTTCCCGGTCAGAGTGTTCGACTAAAATCCGCGCGTTCAGATGGAGAGGCGTTCTCGTGGCGCGATCTGTTGCTTCGGCTGTTGCAACGGCACTCTAGCTCGCTGGCCCTTCCGGCAACACGCTCCCGGCCAGCTCCGCGCGCTCGCTCTGCAGCACCTCGCGCGCAAACTCGATGATCTTCTGCTTGTTTGCGGTTTCGCGGACGGCAAAAAACACGCGGTTCAATTCCAGGCCGAGCACGCTGTTGAGGGCGATGTCCTCGTCTTCCATCGTTGGTTTCCCGCTTCGACGCCTTCAGGTGTATCGTGGCGTCAATTCTGCCACAAGTAGTTTAAATCTTCAGAGTGGATGAGCACCGGGAAACTACTGCCATAGCGAATTGAGGCAGTCTGCGAATACGTGCTATACGGGAGCGGCGAGGGTCAGGAAACTTACGATGTCCGCCGTTGATTATGGCCGGGAGGCGCTCGATTTCATCGAAGGGCTCGCAGCCCATACCAAGGTTTCGGACGCCATGGACGCGCTTGCAACCGCGTTCGGTCGCTACGGTTTCGAACATATCATCGTGACGGGCTTGCCGAATCCCGAGCAGCGCTTTTCCCAGATGGTGCTTGCCAAGAAGTGGCCGGCGGAGTGGTTCAGCCTCTATACCGAAAAGAGCTACGACCGGGTCGATCCCGTGGTTCGCAAATGCCGGCAGACGGTGAACCCTTTCGAATGGTCCGAAGCGCCGTACGATCCGGAGCTGGAGCCCGGTGCGGTCGAGGTGATGCGGCGCGCAGCCGATTTTCGCATGTCGCGCGGCTTCGTCGTGCCGATCCACGGCTTGACTGGCTATGAGGCCGGCGTCTCGCTCGGCGGCGTCCACCTCGATCTCAATGCGCGCAGCAAGCCGGCGCTGCACCTGATCGGGATGTACGGCTTCGATCACATCCGCCGTTTGCTGGAGCCGGTGCCGCATCCGTCCACGCGTCTTACCCCCCGCGAGCGCGAGGTGATCGCCTGGGCCTCGCAAGGCAAGTCTGCCTGGGAAATCGGCGAGATCCTGCACATCACGCAACGCACCGCCGAAGAGCATCTTGCAACTGCTGCGCGCAAGCTCGGCGCCGTCAACCGGACGCATGCGGTCGCCATCGCGATCCGCCACAGAATCATCACTCCCTGAAATCTTCGCCTACTGGGAAATTTCCCAATAGTCGATTTTTCCTTTTTCGCTGAGGCTGCCCCCATTTCAAGCCATGGGGGACTTCATGATTCATGTGATTTCTTGCGTCAATCGGCACCTATACGAGGACGTTCTCGAACAGCATTTCCGAATTCGTCACGAGATTTTCGTCGAGGAGCGGAAATGGGAGGCGCTTCGCAAGCCCGATGGCCGCGAGATCGACACCTACGACAACGAGGACGCGGTCTACCTGCTGGCTCTCGAAAACCGCCGTGTGCTCGGCGGCTCCCGCCTGTATCCGACCACCCGGCCGACGATGATGAGCGAGGTTTTCCCGCATCTCGCCGCGGTGCGCGGTTGCCCTGCGGACCCGCTGGTCTGGGAGTGGTCGCGCTTCTTCGTCACGCGCGAGCGCCGCGATGGCGCGTTCAATTTACAATTGATGGCGGCCGCGCAGGAATTCTGTCTCGATCAGGGCATCGAACGGCTCTGCCTCGTCATGGAGACGTGGTGGTTGCCGCGGTTCCACGACATCGGATTTGTCGTGACGCCGCTGGGATTGCCGGCGCTGGTGGAGAATTCCTGGACCATGGCGGCGACCATCGAGATGCGCCAGGAGTCGCTCGATGTCGTGCGCGACCGTATTGGGATGACGAGCATCGTCCAGCAGGACGGTCCGCGGATCGACTGCATCGCCCGTGCCAACCTCCGCGGTCATGCTGCCGCGCAACGAAAGAGCGCCTGAAATGTCGAACGTGATGCGGGACAGCCAGATCATGGCGCAAATCCGGGACGAGGATCTCGGCTACATGTCCGACATGGCGCTCGAGCTGGCGCAGATGGCGGAAGACACCGGATTGACGACGCTCGCCTATCTGTTTCGGATGGCGGCCCTGGAGGCATCGACGGCCAACAGCGTCCTCACCGAGCCGGAGGAGCTCCCCCGGCAGATGACGTCGCACTAGGCGCAACATGATCGCACCCTCTCATCGCCAGCCGGTGAGAGGGTGATGTCATTTGAGTGCGGCAGGTTGCCTCACGGCGGGCGGCAGCCTTTTTGCATTGCAAGGCGCATATCGGCGCCCCTTTGCTGCACGAAGAAGCGCGGGATGCCTAAAATCCTCTATTGCTCCGAATTGTTTTAAGCCTAAAATGTTTTCTAGATCGTGCTGCCGGGTGCAATCCGCATGTGCCGAGATGCAACAAAGTGCATGTCTGGTGTCGAATCGCTCTTGCCTAGGAACGATACTGCCATTACCCATTTTTCGGCCTTGAAGAGGCAGGGGGAGCTCTTTCACTGATGGCGACTGTGTTCGAACATCGGCGCAACGCTGCGCGCGCCTGAAAGAGTCTTGATGCTGCTCGTCGTCGAACAATTCTTGAATGGGCTGCAGTTCGGCCTGCTGCTGTTCCTGCTCGCCGCCGGCCTGACGCTGGTGTTCGGGATCATGGATCTCGTCAACCTTGCGCACGGCTCGCTCTACATGATGGGCGCCTATTTCGCCGCGACCTTCGCAGCGTGGACCGGCAGCTTCCTGCTCGGCGCGCTGATGGCGCTGGGGGCCACGCTCGTGCTCGGCATCGTGCTGGAGGTGACGGCGCTGCGGCACCTCTACGGCCGCGACCATCTCGACCACGTGCTCGCGACCTTCGGCCTGATCCTGTTCTTCAATGAAGCCGTGCGGCTGATCTGGGGCCCGGCGGGCCTGGCGTTGCCGCTGCCGGCCTGGCTCACGGTGCCGGTGCCGATCCTGCCCGGCATTCATTATCCCGCCTATCGGCTCGCCATCATCGCGGTGGCGCTGCTGGTCGCGCTCCTCCTCTATCTCGGCGTGATGCGCACCCGCATCGGCATGCTGATCCGCGCCGGCGCCTCCAACCGCGAGATGATCGGTGCGCTCGGCATCAACATCAAGCTGCTCTACACGCTGGTGTTCGGCCTGGGCGCCGCGCTCGCGGGCCTCGCCGGCCTGATGCAGGCGCCGATCCTCACCGTGCAGATCGGCATGGGCGAGAACATCCTGATCCTCGCCTTCGTCATCATCGTCATCGGCGGCATCGGCTCGATCCGCGGCGCCTTCCTCGCCGCGATCTTCGTCGGCATGATCGACACGCTCGGCCGCGCCTTCCTGCCGAACCTGCTCCGCCAGGTGCTGAGCGGCGCCGCCGCGTCCACCGCCGCACCCGCGCTGTCCTCCATGCTGATCTATCTCCTGATGGCGATCGTGCTGGTGGTGCGGCCGGAGGGGCTGTTTCCGGCCAACCGTCGATGAAGGGTTTGAGCGTGAGCAAGGCCGTCACGGCCCTGATGCTGGCGGGCCTCGTGCTGCTGCCGCTCTATTCGCAGCTGTCCGGCAACATCTTCATCCTGACGCTGTTCACCCGCATCATCATCCTGGCGCTGGCGGCCGCGAGCCTCAACCTGATCATGGGGTTTGGCGGCATGATGAGCTTCGGCCATGCCGCCTATCTCGGTATCGGCGGCTACGCCGTCGGCATGCTCGCGCAGGAAGGCTTAGGTTCCGGCTTCATCCAGTTTCCGGTCGCGCTCGCCGCGTCCGCGATCTATGCGCTCGTGATCGGCGCGCTCTCGCTTCGCACCCGCGGCGTCTACTTCATCATGATTACGCTGGCCTTCGCGCAGATGGCCTATTACGTCGCCTCGGGGCTGGCGCGTTACGGCGGCGACGACGGCCTCACGATCTACAATCGCAGCGACTTCTCCGGCCTCATCAATCTCGGCAATCGCGTGCAGTTCTACTATCTCTGCCTCGCCTGCCTGTTCGGCGTCGTCTTCCTGATCTGGCGCATCGTCAATTCGCGCTTCGGTCTCGTGGTGCAGGGCCTGCGCTCCAACGAGCAGCGCATGCAGGCGATCGGCTTCCCGGCCAAGCGCTACAAGCTGGTCTGCTTCGTCATATCGGGTACCATGTGTGGCTTGGCCGGCGCGCTGCTCGCCAACAACACCGATTTCGTCAGCCCGGCCGTGATGTACTGGACCCGCTCCGGCGACCTCATGGTGATGGTGATCCTCGGCGGTATGGGCACGTTGTTCGGCCCGATCATGGGTGCGGTGGTGTTCCTGCTGCTGGAGGAGTTCCTGTCGCAGATCACCGAATATTGGGCGCTGATCATGGGGCCGCTGCTGCTGCTCATCGTGCTGTTCGGCCGCGGCGGCATCATGGGCGTGCTCGGGAGGGCTGGCCGTGGCTGAACCCTTGCTCCGCGTCGAAAAGCTGGTGCGCCGCTTCGGCGGCATCATCGCGACCGACAACGTCTCGCTCGACGTCGCATCCGGCGAGTTGCACGCCATCATCGGCCCGAACGGCGCCGGCAAGACCACGCTGATCAGCCAGCTCACCGGACATCTCGCGCCGCATTCCGGCAGCGTCTGGCTGGCGGGGCGGGACATTACCGACTTGCCGGCCTATCGCCGCTGCGCGCTCGGTCTTGCGCGTTCGTTCCAGATCACCTCGCTGCTGCTCGACTTCACCGCCGCCGACAACGTCGCGCTGGCGGCGCAGGCGCATGCCGGCACCTCGTTTCGCTTCTTCGCCAACGCGCGCAAGGAGCGACCCTTGCGCGATGCCGCACACGCCGCGCTCGACCGCGTCGGTCTCGGCCATCGGGCCGATGTCGTGGTGAACAGGCTCAGCCATGGCGAGCGTCGCGAGCTCGAGCTTGCCGTTGCGCTCGCCAGCAAGCCGAAGCTGCTGCTGCTGGACGAGCCGATGGCCGGCCTCGGTGTCACCGAATCCCAGCGCATGGTGAAGCTGCTCCAGGAGCTGCGGAAGGAGGTCTCGATCGTGCTGGTCGAGCATGACATGCCGGCGGTGTTCGCGCTCGCCGACCGCATCTCGGTGCTGGTCTATGGCCGCGTCATCGCCTCTGGCGATCCGGCCGCGATCCGGGCCAACGAAGACGTCAAGCGCGCCTATCTCGGCGATCAGCACGTGGTGACGCATCATGGCTGACACGCTGCTCGACGTCGACGGCATCGAGACCTGTTACGGCCTGTCCCAGGTGCTGTTCGGCCTGTCGCTGTCGATCAAGCCGGGCGAGATGGTCTCGCTGATGGGCCGCAACGGCATGGGCAAGACCACCACCATCCGCTCCATCATGGGCCTGACGCCGGCACGCGCAGGCGCAATCCGTTTCGCGGGCGCTGAGGTGCGGCAGCTTCCGTCCTACAGAATCGCCAAGCTGGGCGTCGGCCTCGTTCCCGAGGGACGCCAGATCTTCCCGAACCTCACCGTACGCGAAAACCTGGTCGCGGCTGCGGCCGATCGCTTCAACAGCGATAATCCCTGGACGCTCGCGGCCATCTACGTGCTGTTCCCGCGCCTGGCCGAGCGTGCGTCCAACATGGGCAACCAGCTCTCCGGCGGCGAGCAGCAGATGCTCGCAATCGGCCGCGCGCTGATGACGAATCCCAAACTCCTGATCCTGGACGAGGCGACCGAGGGCCTCGCGCCGCTGATCCGCGAAGAAATCTGGAACTGCCTGTCGTTGCTCAAGAGCCGGGGCCAGTCGATCCTGGTCGTCGACAAGAACGTCGATCATCTCGCCCGCATCTGCGATCGCCACTACATCATCGAGCGCGGCAAGACGGTGTGGAGCGGCACCTCCGACGAGCTGATGGCCGCGCCGGACTTGCAGCACAAATATCTGGGAATCTGACGCGTTCGTTGCCTTCCCGGCGCAACGCAAGCTTCCTTCGAGCAAATCCAATTTCGAAATCCTCCAAACTGCGCGCTGAGCTCTTGAGCGCGCCGCCGTCAGCCGTCAAAGAAGGCGCGGCGTTGTGGATTCGATGCGGGACTTTTACGAGCAAATTGTCGGGTTGCCTCAGGACGACATCGGTTCCGCACAGCGAGGGGCCGCCCAATGGCTGGATTATCCGGGCTGTGTGTTCGTCAAAGGTGAGTTTCGAGCAGACGCCGAGGGGCCTGCAATCGCGGCGCCGGGCCTGTTCATCTCGGTAGCGTTCGATGAAGCCGACACTGGCCGCGGCACTCTGACGCGCTCAATCGGCGAGAGGCGGATGGGCGTGATGGCTGTGCGGGAGTCCCTCGCCGTGAAACGCTCAGTGCGGTGTGGGAAGCGGCCCGCCATCGGCCTCGCGTTGCCCGAAGCTTCCATCGATCAGCTCGGACTCGGCGCCGCGTTTCGGGCGCTGTTCAAGGACGAGAGATCTGGTGCGGTCATCGTCTCGCGGACCGCACCAGCGCGGGTGCGGGCGGTCGCGGCGGAAATGTTCTCGCCGCCGGTCGCCGGAAACGCGGCGCGATTGTTGTTGTCGGCGCATGCCGCCGAGATCGTCGTCCATGTCTTGTTCGGTGAGTGCGGCCGGATCGCGGTTGATCCGGCGACAGATCTCCAGCGCATGCGGCTGCAATCGGCCAAGGAGCGGATGGACGCCGACCTTGCCTATCCCTGGAGCATCGACGAGCTGGCGCGCAACGCAGGCCTGAGCCGGCGATCTTTCAATCAGAAATTCCAGATCGCCTATGGCGAGAGCGCCATCGATTATCTGAGGGCCCGCCGGCTCGATACCGCACGAGCCCTTCTGATTCACCAGCGCTTGTCGGTCACCGAGGCGGCCTATCGGGTCGGCTATACCCATCCGGCGAACTTCGCGACGGCCTTTCGCAGGCGCTTCGGTCATTCGCCGAGCCGCTGCCAGTAACAGCAGCACGCGATGCGCGGCCTCAGGCCTCAGTCTTGAAAGCTTCCACGTGGAATCAAAGGCGATTTGCGCGGTCGCAAAGGCGGCGTGCGCCTCGATCTGGTTACTCCCGGGTTGTCCAAAGACGGAGCTTGGGGAAGACGATGAGGCGTGGCGACGGGCAAACGTTCCGTTGGGAACGGGTGATGAAGGCTGGTCTGGGTGTGGCCGGTCTGGGCGCGGTTTTGCAGTCGACGCCGACCCTTGCACAGGTCTCCGGGACCAATTCGGGATCAACGGCCGCGACATTGCCGCCCGTCACCGTGGAGGCGCCGAGCCAGGTGCGTCCGCGCGCCCCGTCTACCCAGCGCAATTCACCATCGCAGCGCGGCCGTGTCGCGGCGCAACGCGATGCCGCCTCCAGGCAAGCCGGAAGCCGGGATGCGCGCGAGGCAGGTGGCAGTCGCGCCACGACGTCGAGCGAGAACAGCTACGTCGCGAACAGCAGCTCCGCAGGCACCAAGACGAACACGCCCCTGCTGGAGACGCCGCAGTCGATCTCGGTCGTGACGCGCAAGGAGCTCAACGACCGCGCCGTGCAGACGCTGACGGAAGCAGTCGGCTATGAGCCGGGCGTGCGCATCGATGCCTCAGGCTACGATCCGCGCTTCGACGCCATCTCGATCCGGGGCTTCGACATCACCTATAACGGCATCTATCTTGACGGCCTGCGTCTCGTCGGCGCCGGCCTTGGCGTGTTCAAGACGGAGCCTTATGGCGTCGACAGCATCACCGTGGTCCGCGGCCCGAGTTCGGCGCTCTATGGCCTCGGCTCGCCAGGCGGACTGATCGATCTGCAAAGCAAGCTGCCGACCAGCCAGCCGTTCCACGAGGTGCAGACGCTGTTCGGCGACCGCGATCGCGTCCAGGGCAATTTCGATGTCTCGGGGCCGATCGATCCCAACGGCCAATTTTCTTATCGGCTGACCGGCGTGGTGCGCGACGCCGACGTGTTCGTGCCGGGAGGCAAGGACAATCGCACCTATGTCGCTCCCGCCGTCACCTGGCGACCGGATCAATCGACAACCCTCACGCTTCTCGGCGCCTATCAGAGATCGAAGACGCCGGGCTCGATGTTCACTTATTCGGCGGGGACCGGCACCACCACGGATATCTTCACGGGCAGCCCGTCTTACAATTCGCTCGAGCAGGAGCAGGGGCGGGTCGGCTATCTGTTCGAGCACGCGTTCAACAACGCCGTGACCGTTCGCCAGAAATTCCGCTACGTCGATCTCGACGCGGTTACGCGCTACGTCGGCTTTCTCGGTGTTCCCGTCGGCAATGTCGTGTCGCGTTATACCGGCTACGTCCACGACACGCTGCAATCGGCCATCATGGACAACCAGGTCGAGGCAAGGCTCTCCACTGGCCCCGTGCAGCACACGCTCCTGGTCGGCACCGACTATACGTCGTCGAGGTTCACCGACAAGCAGGGGTTCGGCTTCGGCGTGTCCGATCTCAATCTGGCTGCGCCGGTCTATGCGCCGGAATCGATTCCGGATCCCGCGATCTCGTCCTCCACGGCGCAGCGGCAAACCCAGTCCGGCATCTACATTCAGGATCAGGCCAAGCTCGACCACTGGATCCTGACGCTCAGCGGCCGCAGCGACTGGGTCCGCACCACGAGCGAGGACCTGTTCGCGCTGACGAGACAGGCGCAGTCCGATCAGGCCTATAGCGGGCGGGCAGGACTGACCTATGTGTTCGATTCCGGTGTGGCGCCCTACGTCGCCTATTCGACGTCGTTCTTTCCCAATCTCGGCGTCGATCCGTCGGGCGCCTTCTTCAAGCCGACCACCGGCAAGCAGACCGAGATCGGCGTGAAGTATCAGCCGCTGGGGACGCGGAGCTTCATCACCGCCGCGCTGTTCGACCTGACCCAGGATGGCGGCCTGGTGACGACGGGCGCGGGCGTGACGATCCAGCGCGGCGAGATTCAAAGCCGCGGCTTCGAATTGCAGGGGCTTGCAAGCCTCGGCAACGGTTTCGATATCACCTCGTCCTACACCTATCTCGACATGGTCACCAAGCAGGCCGGCGACAGCGCGCTGGTCGGCAAGTTTCCGTCCGGCAATCCTCCGCACACCGTGACACTGTGGGGGAATTATGCCCTGCCGCTGGCTGGCCCCTTCGCGGGCCTGAGCGTCGGTGCCGGCGCGCGCTACATGTCCTGGAGCTATGGCGATGATCTGAACACGTTCAGGAACAGCTCGGTGACGCTGGTCGACGCGGCGCTGAAATACGATTTCGGCCAGGCGGCGAAGGAGCTGAAAGGGCTTCAGTTCCAGGTCAACGCCAAGAACCTATTCAATGTGCACTACACGACCTGTCAGGTCGGTTATTGCTACCGCGGTGCGCCGCTGACCGTCATCGCCACGCTTGGCTATCGCTGGTGAGCGTAGCTGCCGGGCGGATGCGGCCGGACGATTACCAATAGATCCCGTGGCGGTGCAGTTCGCGGATCACGCGGGCTTCGACGGACGGCTGCCGGCGTTTCGGCTTTGGCGTTTCGGTCGTCTTTGCCGCCGGCGTGGTGGTTGATTGCGCCGGAGCTGCGGCTGTCGGTGTCGTCGCGGCGGGCGCGGCCGGCGTCTGGACGTTTGCCGGTGAGGCTTGCGTCGCCTGCGGCGGCGTGGCGGCCGGCTGCTCGGTGGCCGGCTGGTTCGGATTGGCCGCCGCCAGGCTGAGGCTCCGCGAGCCTCCGGCGTGGGCTTGGCTTGCGAGCAGCGACATCGCAGCGATCAGGATCAGCTTGCGCATGGAAATCCCCGTCATCTGGTCAATCGATCTTACCTAATTCCCGTGCGGCTCAACGCGCGAGGCGGTGCACGCCGATCTCGACCAGGGTGGTCCGGCAGGACAGGCGATAGATCAGGCTGAAAAGCTGACTCCACATGACCGAACTCCGTTGTTGATCATTGGAAGGCGTTGTACGCCGCCTGCCTTTCCGGCGTTTTTCGCCGGATGAGGAAAATGGCTTCGTCCGGGGCCGGCGCGATGTCGTCGGAACATTCCGGAAGAAGCCGCCTCACGCCGGCGTGAAGCAGCGTGCCGATCAAGGCCGGACCGGATTCCGATAGAGGCCGGTAGTTGTCCCGAGATGAAGCGTGCGCGGCGCGGCAGTATCGTGCGGGCGGCCTTCAGACCCGGTTATTGTATGAGTTCCGATCGCGAAGACGATCCGCCGATCCTCATCTGCTCAAAATGCAGGCGCCCGATGAAGTTCCTGGCGACACTACCTGGAATAGTCACACTGCCTGCGGAGCACGTTTATTTTTGCGTCCAGTGCCGTCGGGTCGACACGATTCGGCTGAAGTGAGGCGCCGGCGCCGGCGAGCCCGACCTGCTCAAAACACCTCGAAATATTCGCGATGCTCCCAGTCGGTCACTTCCGACAGGAAGCGGTCGATCTCGGCGTTCTTGATGTGGGTGTAGTAGTCGACGAACTCCGCCCCGAGCTTCTCGCGGAAGAACGGGTCGTCCTTGAGCGCTGAGACCGCATCGCGCAAGCTTTTCGGCAATGGCGGCGCCTTGGTCTCGTAGGGCGTGTCGGCCGAGGGGCCGGGATCGAGCTTGCGATCGACGCCGTCGAGGCCGGAGAGAATCTGCGAGGCCATGTAGAGATAGGGATTGGCCGCGGGCTCACCGATGCGGTTCTCCAGGCGCGTTGAGGCATCACCGGCGCCGCCGAGCACGCGGATCATCACGCCGCGATTGTCGCGGCCCCAGATCGCACGGTCGGGCGCCAGCGAATAGGAGCGATAGCGCTTGTAGCCGTTGATGGTGGGCGTGGTGAACAATGTCGAGGCGCGGGCGTGATCGAGCAGGCCGGCGAGGTAGGATTTGCCGAACGCGCTGAGCGGCTCGCCGCCATCCGTCGCCGCTTCCTGGGCCATGAACAGATTGTCGCCGCTCGCGCGCGAGACGATCGACTGATGCAGGTGCCAGCCGCTCGCGAACACGTTCGGCAGCTTCGGCCGGCACATGAAGGTGGCGTGATAGCCATGGCGGCGCGCGATCTGCTTCACCGCGCTGCGGAACAGCACCATGTTGTCGGCGGGCTCCAGGCCCTTCTTCGGCTGGAACGTGAATTCGCACTGGCTGGGGCCGAACTCGACCTCGACCGAGCGCAACGGCAGCCCCAGCGCGACGATGTCGCGGCGCAGGATCTCCAGCACCGGCTCCATCTGATCGAAGCGTTGCTCGGTGAGATATTGGTAGCCGTGGCTGAGCAGGCTGACCGACGGCGGCGTGCCGGGCTGGCCTGCGTCTTCCGCGCGCATATGCGGATCGTCGAGCCTGAAGATGTGGAATTCCACTTCGAGCCCCGCCACGAAATCGTGGCCGCGCGTGCCGAGCTCGCCGAGGACGCGCTTGTAGAGCCCGCGCGTCGCGAAAGGCACGGGACGGCCGTCGTTGAAATAAAGGTCGCACAGCACCCAGCCCGTGGTGGGCGCCCACGGCAGCACGCGAAACGTGGTGGGATCAGGCACCATCAGCACGTCGGCCGCGCCCTCCATCTCCTTCATGCCGAAGCCGCCGCCTGCCGTGAACACGGGGAATACCGTGCGATGCGAGGTATCCTTGGCCAGCATGGTGGTGGTGATGGAGCAGCCGCTCTCCAGCGAGGCGATCGCCTCGGATGCGACGATGGTCTTGCCGCGCAGGATGCCGTGCTGGTCGGGGAAGGCGAGGCGGATGACCTCGAGGTTCTTCTCCTCGGCGATGCGGCGCATGCGCTGGGCTGCGTCCCTCTGCTCATCCGACCACAGCGCATGTCGCGCGACGAAAGTCACTTTGCTACTCCTCCAGTCGTGAGGCGCGAAGCATGCGCCACATTCTCCGTCATTGCGAGGAGCTCTTGCGACGAAGCAATCCAGAAATGCATCCGCGGTGACAGACTGGATTGCTTCGCTTCGCTCGCAATGACGAGGATAGACGTCACTCCGCCGCCGTCAGCCGGTGCACGTTGTCCGCGATCTCCTTCGGCACCGGCGCGGTCCATGGCGCGCCGCGGCGGCGCTTGACGTCGACTTCCATCCAATAGGTCTCCCAGCCCCGCGTCGGTCCGATGCCGTCCATCGTCGCTGGCCCCTGAATGCTGCGCGCGTTGGCCGCGTCCAGAAACAGCATCGGCCTCTCGCCGCCGGAGACCTTCTCGATCTCCTGCCGCAGCAGGCGGCGATACTGCACGATCGCCTTGTCGCTCTGTCCGAGATGCTCCTTGGTACGATCCTGGATCGCGCCCATCGATTCCACCGCCCATTGGTCGTGGACGTTGATGTCGTTGCCCATGCCGGTATAGGTCGCGGTCTGCTGCTCGTGCGGATCGAAACCGTAATCGTTAGCTCGGTTCTTGCGCGATTTGTAGTCGGGCAGCTCGTAGAGCTCGAGCCGCTGGTCGCGCATCTTCTGCTTTTCGACCGGGTTCGAATAGCTCGTGAAGATCGCGTACCAATAGCAGTTCTCGTCATCGACAGGCACGTGCCACTGCGTGATCGTCATCTCCGTGCTCATGGGGATGACGAAGCCGTGCGGGAACAGCTGGTTGGTGACGCGCACATGGGTGCGCTCCTCGTCGATCTCGCGCAGCGCGATCAGGCGCAGGCCATATTCGGTGTGCTCGACATTGATGATCGGGCGGTCGTATTCGCGCAGGATCTTCGTCATCGGCAGATCGCTGCCGGCGGAGGCGCCGCGAAACTGCTTGCCGTAGGCGGTGGAGGTGTCCTCGTCCTCGAAGAAGCGGTGCAGATAGGAGGCGTGGGCGGGATCGATGCCGACCTCCAGCGCCTGCAGCCAGTTGCAGGCCATGTGGCCCTTGAACGCGAAGGTATGGCTGCTTGGTGCAATGAAGCAATCGATCTCCGGGAACGCCGGCGGCTCACCCTCGCCGAGATAGGCCCAGAGGATGCCGCTCTTCTCGATGACGGGGTAGGAGCGCTGGCGGATGTTCTGGCAAAGCTTGGAATCCTTCGGCTCGGCCGGCGTCTCGATGCACTGGCCGGTGGCGTCGAACAGCCAGCCATGGAAGGCGCAGCGCAGGCCACCATGCTCGAGCCGTCCGAAGGCGAGGTCGGCGCCGCGATGGGCGCAGTGGCGGTCGATCAGCCCATAGCGCCCGGTCTCATCGCGGAACAGCACCAGGTTCTCGCCGAGCAGTTTCACCGGACGGATCGGCCGCGCACCCTCCAGCTCGTCCACCAGTGCCGCCGGCTGCCAGTAGCTCCGCATCAGCTTCCCGCACGGATCCTTCGGCCCGGTGCGGGTGATCAGGTCGTTCTGCTCCTGGCTCATCATGGCGGTCGCGTCCTTTTCTGGAGAAGCGTTCTGTTCGCCTATTGAACGAATGGGCGAATTATGACATGAGCTGGAGCGCCAGCAAGTACTATTTTGCAGGATTTTCCCCTGACATGCCCAAGCTGAAGCGGACTGAGACTGACGAGCGCGCAACGGATTTCGTCGAGGCCCTCGACCGCGGGCTGCGCCTGCTGCAGTGCTTCGGCACAAATGCCGGCCCGATGACGCTGAGCGATCTCGCCCGCGCTGCCGATCTGCCGCGTGCGACGGCGCGGCGCATGCTGTTCACGCTCCAGCGCGGCGGCTTCGTCAGCGGCGATGGGAAACTGTTCTCGCTGACGCCGCATGTGCTGACGCTGGCCGCGTCCTATTTGCGATCCAACCAGCTCGTCACGGTGCTGCAACCGGTGCTCGATCGCGTTGCGACGGCGGCGAATGAAATCTCCTCGCTGGCCGTGCTCGACCGCGACGAGGTCGTGTTCATCGCCCGCAGCAGTCCGGCGCGCATGTTCTCCGGCGGCCTCGAGATCGGCTACCGCCTGCCGTCCTTCTGCACCTCGGTCGGCCGCGCCATGCTCGGCCAGCTCGACGACGCCGATCTCGCTGCCCGGCTGAAGACGATGAAACGGGAGGCGCTGACGCCGCAGACGGTGACCGATCCGAAGGCGCTGCTCGCGCGCATCGCTGCCGACCGGTCCCAGGGCTATTCGCTGGTCGACCGCGAGGCCGAGCCGCATTTCCGCTCGATCTCGGTCCCCGTCCGCCGCTACGACGGCGTGATCGTCGCCGCCATCAACATGGGCGCGCATGTCGACCGCGTGCCGGCGCAGGAGCTGATCGACCGCTTCCTGCCGCTGTTGCGGGACGGTGCGGAGGCGGTGCGTTCGCAGTTGCTGTAAGCGTGTAGGGTGGGTTAGCCGAAGGCGTAACCCACCACTTCCGTCCACGCGGAAACTAAAGAGGTGGGTTACGCTTCGCTAACCCACCCTACTCAGCTATAATGCGCTCCACACAAGACCAGGGAGCACGCCATGCAACACACCATGGTTCCCAGTGATCGCGTGGAGCACGTCGCCGTCTACGGACGCGACGGCACGAAGCTCGGCACGATCGAGCGACTGATGCTCGACAAGATGAGCGGAACGGTCGCCTATGCCGTGATCAAGACCGGCGGGCTGCTCGGTACACGTCACCATTATCCGCTGCAGTGGAGCGCGCTGAAATACGATCCGGCACGGCAGGCGTTCCAGATCGAGCAGACGCTGGACGAACTCAGCAGCGGCCCGTGCGAGTTCGATGGCGACGCGTTCGACTGGGGCGACCGCTCGCGGCCCTACCCGCATCCGAATTACTGGTCGATCTAGCGGGGAAACGGTCGGCCAGCGCGCATTCTCGGCGCGGATGCGGCTGGCTCAAGCGGCGCCCGAGCGTTGTCCGACGCGAGCGCCCGCTAGCCGGGAAGCGGCTGCTCGCCGACTTTGGGCCAATAGGTGCCAAAGCTCCAGAGCCCGCCCTCCGGATCGCGCGCGGCGAAATCGCGGCTGCCATAATCGGTCGTGTAGGGCTCCATCTCGATCTGCGCCCCGGCGGCCTTGATCTTTTGATAGAGCGCGTCGGGCTCATCAACAGCGAGATAGACGGCATCCGTCCGCCGGCCGCCGATGTCGCCAACCTGTCTGCCGTAGGCGTCGTCGCGATGCGCGCCCAGCATGAGGATCGACGATCCGAACGCCAGCTCGGCGTGAACGACCGTGCCCTCCTTGCGGTACACCACGCGTTCGGTGAAGCCGAGAACGTTCTTCAGCCAGGCGATCATCGCCTCCGTATCCTTGCAGCGCATGGTGTGGAAGAGGCGCGGCGCTTCATAAACGTTCGGCGGGTTCATGACACTCTCCAAGCTCGTTCCAAGTCCGGTGCAAGTCCTTGTCTGTTGCGAAACCGACCCTAGTCCGGATCAAGCCAGCCGGCTTGAACAAATGGGACCTGCCCGTGTCTCGCCCCGCGTGGCGCTAGCCTCCGCCGTCGCGCATCAGTCGTGGATCGATGACATCGAGCCGCGCGGCCCATCCGGTCGGTGTCTCTCCGCTGAAGATGCGGAAATCGCGCGCAAGATGTGCCTGGTCGGCATAGCCGGCCTCCGCGGCAATGGCCGCCCAGCCGCCTGCGCCGTCCGTCCGGGCCAGGATGCAAGCTCGATGAAAGCGCAGCATCTGGGCCAGCGTCTTTGGCGGAACGCCGATCTCGTGGTGGAAGCGGCGCGTGAGATGCTTGCGGCTCCAGCCGATGTCGGAGGCAATGTCGGCGATTCTGACCGCGCCCGCGCCTCGCCAGAGCGTCTGCAACGCGAAAGCGATCTCAGGCGAGGGCTCATGCACGGCGTGGCGAAGCACGAAGTCTTCCACGATCTCGAATCGTCGCTGCCAGCCGGCCGCCTCGGCCACCCTCGCGCGGAGGTCGCTACCGTGCCGCCCCCAAATGTCGTCGAGTCCGACGATCCGTGCGGTCAGATCGGGCACGGCTCCTCCGAAGAAACGATACGCCCCGAGCGGCGTGAAATCGACCTGAACGCATTCGGCGTGTCCGTCGGATTCGATAACGACCGGTCCGGGAAACAGACCCGCCGCGAAACTCGGCCGCGCATCGGCGGTGTCCGGTTGGTGTCCGAGTGCAATACGGAAGGGCGTTCCCAAATTCACCAGCAGAGGCAGTGTAAGCGGCGCGGCGTGCCGGAAGGCGGCCAGGCCGATGCCGCGCTCGCGGTAGAACGAAATGCTGGAGACCAGGCGCGCAAGGCGCGGCGAGGGCGGTCGACGAACGACATCGGGAGGCGCGTCCATCGCACGCTACCTTTCGTCCGCCTCGCGCTCCACCTCCTTGTAGAGCACGCCTGCCATCTCACGTGTGCTCGCGTCCGCGCGCACGGTGTCACGGAGGATCTCGGTCATGTCTGGAGCTTAGCAGGCGATCGCGGCGGAACTCAAATGACCCGGTGCAGGGTACGTGATACGCCGTCGGACTGCGCCAAAGGCGGCCCTGTCACGGCCGGTTGCGCATCCAATCCGCAAGGCTCGACAGTGCCTTGTCGAGATCCTGCCGTGCGATGGCATCGGTGATCGTCTGCTCCATCGCGCCGCGCATGCACAGCATCCACGCGTCGCGCTCGGCGTCTCCAATGGAAAAGCCGAAATGGCGCTGGCGCAGCCGCGGATGGCCTTTCTCGGGCGTATAGAGCCGCGGGCCGCCGGTCCATTCGGTGAGGTAGCGCTTCAGCACGTCCCTGATCAGGCCGAGGTCGTCCGCATGCATGGCGCGGATGATCTTCGCCTCCGGCAGCGAGTCCATGCGGTCGTAGAAGCGGTCGACCAGGGCGTCGATCGTGGCGCGGCCGCCGATCCGCTCGAACATGGAGATTACGGTGGTGGTGTCGGTCATTCTCTACAGCGCCACGCTGCGTAGGCCGAAGCTGCGGGCCTCGTTCTGCAGCACCGGGCGCACCGCATCGATCAGGCGCGCGGCGGCGGCGTCGACCGACAGCCCCGCCGTATCCACCACCGCGGTCGCGCGCGAATACAGCGGCTCGCGGCTCAGCAGGATGTTGCGCAGCTCCGTCATCGCCGAGCGATCATCCGCCATCGGGCGCAGATCGCCCTGGCGGCGCACGCGCGCCATGTGCTCCTCGGGCTCGGCCTTCAGCCAGATCGTGTAGAACGAGCTCAGGACCTTGTCGAAGGTCAGGGGCTCGGAGACGATGCCGCCGCCGGTTGCCAGCACCATCAGCTCGTTGCGCGCCAGCAGCTGTTGCAGCGCCGCCTGCTCCATGCGGCGAAAGCCTTCCTGGCCGTAGAGCGCGATGATCTCGGCGACCGAGAGCCCGTTCTGCTGCTCGACCTCCTTGTTGAGCTCGACAAAGCTCCAGCCGATCTTCTTCGCCAGCATCCGCCCAAGCGTCGACTTGCCGGCGCCGCGCAGGCCGATCAGCGCGATGCCGCAGAATGGCGCGCGCCGCGGCGCGGAGGCGCTGGCCCCAGTGAGCAGATCTTTTGCTTGCGCGATCTGGCTGGGGGTCGCCTTGCGCAAGAGGTCGCGAAACATCTGCCAGTCCGGCGTCGGATCGGCGCTTGGCAGCAGGTCTTCGAGGTGCGCGCCCATCGCGTCGGAGACGCGGCGCAGCAGCACGATCGAGACATTGCCCTTGCCGCTTTCGAGCTGCGCGATGTAGCGCTCCGAGATTCCCGATACCTTGGCGAGCACTTTGCGCGACATGCCGCGCAGCGCGCGCATGGTGCGCACACGCTGGCCGAGCTGTTCGAGGAAGCGGGATTCGGCGTCGGGACTTTCGGTCATGAGCCTTCTTTACAGGTGTCCTGCGGCGCGTTTTAATGAAACATAGTGCCTGCTGGCATTGACAGCAAGCCGCCGTGGTGTCTTTCTATGAATTATAATTCTAAATTCGGGAGAGATGTCCGTGAGCGAGGGATCCTACAACGCGGTGACCTGGCTGCTCGACCGTAACGTCGAGGAGGGCAGGGGCAGCAAGCTGGCCTTCGATGACACCGTCTCGCGGCTCACCTATGGCGAGCTCCAGCAACAGACCCGGCGCGCCGCCAACATGCTGCGCCGGCTCGGCGTCCGCCGCGAGGAGCGCGTGGCGATGATCATGCTCGATACGGTCGATTTTCCGATCGTGTTCCTGGGCGCGATCCGCGCCGGCATCGTGCCGGTGCCGCTCAACACGCTGCTGACCGCGGACCAATACGCCTACATCCTCGCCGATTGCCGCGCGCGCGTGCTGTTCGTGTCCGAAGCGCTCTACCCCGTCATCAAGGACGTCGTCGGCCGCATGCCTGATCTCGAGCATGTCGTGGTCTCCGGCGCCAAGCAGAACGGCCACAAGCAGCTTGCCGAAGAGCTGGCCGCCGAGAGCGACCAGTTCACCACCGCCGCGACGCATCCGGACGAGCCGGCGTTCTGGCTGTATTCGTCGGGGTCAACGGGCATGCCCAAGGGCGTGCGCCACATCCATTCCAATTTGCAGGCGACCGCCGACACCTACGCAAAACAGGTGCTCGGCATTCGCGAGAGCGATGTGTGTCTCTCCGCGGCGAAATTGTTCTTCGCCTATGGCCTCGGCAATGCGCTGACCTTTCCGATGTCGGTCGGCGCCAGCGTGATCCTCAACAGCGAGCGGCCGACCCCGGCGCGCATGTTCGACCTGATGAACCGCTACGATCCCTCGATCTTCTACGGCGTGCCGACGCTGTTCGCGGCGATGCTCAATGACGAGACGATGAAGAGCGAGCGCGGCGGCAAGGCGTTGCGCATCTGCACCTCCGCGGGCGAGGCGCTGCCGGAATCGGTCGGCAACAGCTGGAAGGCGCGCTTTAACGTCGACATCCTCGACGGCGTCGGCTCGACCGAGCTGTTGCACATTTTTCTTTCGAACGCGCCCGGCGACATCAAATACGGCTCGTCCGGCAAGCCGGTGCCAGGCTATGCGGTGCGGCTCGTCAACGAAGCCGGGCAGGATGTTGCCGACGGCGAAGTCGGCGAGCTCCTGGTCGATGCGCCCTCGGCCGGCGAAGGCTACTGGAACCAGCGTCACAAGAGCCGCCGAACCTTCGAGGGACCGTGGACCCGCACCGGCGACAAATATGTCCGTGACGCGGATGGCCGCTACACCTTCTGCGGCCGCGCCGACGACATGTTCAAGGTCTCAGGCATCTGGGTCTCGCCGTTCGAAGTGGAGAGTGCGCTGATCACGCATCCGGCGGTGCTGGAAGCTGCTGTCGTGCCCGAGGCCGATCCGGAAGGACTCTTGAAGCCCAAGGCCTTCGTCGTGCTGCGTCCCGGCGCCAAGACGACGGATTTGCAGGAGATGCTCAAGGAGCACGTCAAGCAGAAGATCGGCCCCTGGAAATATCCGCGCTGGATCGACGTGGTGGACTCGCTGCCGAAAACGGCGACCGGCAAGATCCAGCGGTTCAAGCTGCGGGAAGGGGCGCATTGAGCGTGTGGCGCTTGCTTACCCTCCCCTGGAGGGGGAGGGTCGGCACGCGATCGAGCGTAGGGAGACGCGTGACGGGGTGGGGTGATCTCTCCACACGGGCACTGCATCTGCGGAGAGGCTGTCACCCCATCTCGCTTCACATCTCGCTGCGCTCGCTGTGAATCGACCCTCCCCCTCCAGGGTGGGTGAGCATCTCGGCATTTGGCTAGGAATGGGAATTCGACCATGACCAAACTCACCCCCACCGGCTTCCTCGACATCGGCGGCGCCAGCCTCGAATACAAATGGCTCGCGCCGCAATCGGCCGACGCGCCCACCATCGTGATGCTGCATGAAGGCCTCGGCTCCGTCGGCCTCTGGGGTGATTTCCCGGACAAGCTGCAGCAGGCCACGGGCGCGGGCATCTTTGCCTATTCGCGCGCAGGCTACGGCCAGTCCAGCCCGGTCGCGCTGCCGCGCCCGCTCGACTACATGCATCGCGAGGCCCTGGACGCGCTGCCGAAGCTGCTCGATGCGATTCAGTTCAAGCGCGGCCTTCTGCTCGGCCATTCCGATGGTGCCTCGATCGCCACCATCTATGCCGGGGCGCATCAGGATCATCGCCTCAACGGCCTCGTGCTGATCGCGCCACATTTCATCGTCGAGGACATCTCGATCAAATCCATCGCCGCGATCAAGACGACGTTCGAGACCACGGACCTCAGGTCAAAGCTCGCCCGCTGGCACAAGGACGTCGACAATGCCTTCCAGGGCTGGAACGGCGCCTGGCTCGATCCGAAATTCCGCGATTGGGATATCTCCGAATACCTCGCCTACATCCGCGTGCCCGTCATGATCGTGCAGGGCGCAGATGATCAATATGGGACGCTGCGCCAGGCCGAGATCGCGCAGGAGGAATGTTACAGCCCAGTCGACCTGAATGTCTTTGCCGGCGCGGCGCATTCCCCCCATCGCGAGGCCCCGGGACCCACCCTCGATCTCATCACGCAGTTCGCAAAGGCCGCCTTGCGGGACGATCCAGGGCTTCAGGCCGCATGAGGTGCATGCGGCCGAGATGAAGCAAAGTGCATGTGAGTCCGAGATTCGGGCTAGACTGACTGGGCAGGATGCATTATTGTGCATCTAACGCTCGAAATGCATAACCAAGCTTAAGGGTGGCTCATGGCCGGGGAAGATCGGCGCCTCGCAGGCGGCGCGACATTCATCGATTTCCAGACCGAACCGTCCCGCTACAAGCATTGGAAGCTCGCGGTCGAGGGCGACGTCGCGACGCTGACCATGGACGTCGACGAGAATGGCGGCCTGTTCGAGGGCTATTTGCTCAAGCTCAATTCCTACGATCTCGGCGTCGACATCGAGCTGGCCGACGCGATCCAGCGCCTGCGTTTCGAGCATCCCGAGGTGAAGGTCGTCCTGCTGCGCTCGGCCAAGAACCGCGTGTTCTGCGCCGGGGCCAACATCCGCATGCTCGCGGGCTCCACGCATGCCCACAAGGTGAACTTCTGCAAGTTCACCAACGAGACGCGCAACGGTATGGAAGATTCGTCGGAGAATTCCGGCCAGCGCTTCATCACCGTCGTGAACGGCTCCGCCGCCGGCGGCGGCTATGAGCTGGCGCTCGCGACCGATCACATCATCCTCGCCGACGATGGCTCGTCTGCCGTGGCGCTGCCCGAGGTGCCGCTGCTCGCGGTGCTGCCGGGCACCGGCGGTCTGACCCGCGTCGTCGACAAGCGCAAGGTGCGCCGCGATCACGCCGATGTCTTCTGCACCATCGAGGAAGGCGTGAAGGGCAAGCGCGCCGTGCAATGGCGCCTCGTCGACGAGATCGCGCCGAACTCCAAGCTCGAGGCCAAGATCGCCGAGCGCGCCAGGGAGTTTGCGGTCGCTTCGAAACGCAAGGGCAGCGGCAAGGGCATCGCGCTGACGCCGCTCAGGCGCCTGATCGACGAGAACAGCATCCGCTACGGCTTCGTCACCGTCGACATCGATCGCACCGCCCGCATCGCCACCATCTCGATCAAGGCATCGGAGACCGCACCGCCCGCGGACATCGACGGTATGATGGCGCAAGGCGCCTCGTTCTGGCCGTTGCAAGTGGCGCGCGAGCTCGACGACGCCATCCTGCATTTGCGCATCAACGAGCTCGAGATCGCGATGCTGGTGTTCAAGAGCCATGGCGACCGCGCCCATGTGCTCGCCAGCGATGCCTTCCTCGAAGCCAACAAGGCGCATTGGCTGGTCAACGAGATCAGGCATTACTGGAAGCGCGTGCTCAAGCGCGTCGACGTCACCTCGCGCACGCTGGTGACGCTGGTCGAGCCCGGCTCCTGCTTTGCCGGCACGCTCGCCGAGCTCGTCTTCGCCGCCGACCGCTCCTACATGTTGATCGGCACGCGCCAGGGCGACAACCGCCCGCCGCCCTCGATCGAGCTGTCCGCGATGAATTTCGGCCCGTATCCGATGAGCCACGGGCTGACGCGACTGCAATCGCGCTTCCAGGCCGACCCGTCCGATCTGGAGCGCGCGGAAGCGACGCTCGGCACCAGCCTCGATGCCGAGCAGGCCGAAGAGCTCGGCCTCGTCACCTTCGCGCTCGACGACATCGACTGGGACGACGAGGTCCGCGTGTTCCTCGAGGAGCGCGCCAGCTTCTCGCCCGACAGCCTCACCGGCATGGAAGCGAGCCTGCGCTTCGTCGGTCCCGAGACGATGGAATCAAAGATCTTCGCACGCCTCACCGCCTGGCAGAACTGGATCTTCCAGCGCCCGAACGCCGTCGGCGAGGAAGGCGCGCTGCGCCGCTACGGCAGCGGCCAGAAGCCGAAATTCGATATGACGCGGGTTTAATGACGATCGTGTCCCGGGCGCGCTGCGGCATGCAATGCCGCTGCGCAGAACCGGGACCCAGAGCGACCAGACAATGGGTCCCGGCTCTGCAGCGCACCGCTTCGCGCTGCGCAGCGTCCGGGACACGGGACAGACCAAGGAGCACGGCCATGAACATGAACATCATGAACGTCGACTACTCGACCAAGATTCCCAACAACGTCAATCTCGCCGAAGACCGCCAGGTGCTGAAAGCGCTGGAAGGCTGGCATCCCGGCTACATGGACTGGTGGAGCGACATGGGGCCGGAGGGTTTCCAGGAATCGCTGGTCTATTTGCGCACGGCGTACTCGGTCGATCCGCGTGGCTGGGCCAAGTTCGATTACGTCCGCATGCCCGAATATCGCTGGGGCATTCTCCTTGCGCCGCAGGAAGAGAACCGCGTCGTGCCGTTCGGCGAGCATTATGGCGAGCCGGCCTGGCAGGAAGTCCCGGGCGAGCATCGCGCCATGCTGCGCCGCCTGATCGTGATCCAGGGCGACACCGAGCCGGCCTCGGTCGAGCAGCAGCGCCATCTCGGCAAGACCGCGCCCTCGCTCTACGACATGCGCAATTTGTTCCAGGTCAATGTCGAGGAAGGCCGCCATCTCTGGGCGATGGTCTACCTGCTGCAGAAATATTTCGGCCGCGACGGCCGCGAGGAAGCCGACGATCTCTTGCGCCGCCGCTCCGGCGACGCCGACGCGCCGCGCATGCTGGGCGCCTTCAACGAGGCGACGCCGGACTGGCTGTCCTTCTTCATGTTCACCTATTTCACCGACCGCGACGGCAAGATGCAGCTACACTCACTGGCGCAGTCCGGCTTCGATCCGCTGTCGCGCACCTGCCGCTTCATGCTGACGGAGGAAGCGCACCACATGTTCGTCGGCGAGACCGGCATCACCCGCGTCGTGCAGCGCACTTGCGATGCGATGAAGGCGGCCGGCATCACCGATCCCACGGACATCGCGAAGGTCCGCGCGCTCGGCGTCATCGATCTCCCGACCATCCAGAAGAAGCTGAACCTGCACTATACGCTCTCGCTCGACCTGTTCGGCTCGGAGGTCTCGACCAACGCGGCCAACGCCTTCAACGCCGGCATCAAGGGCCGCTATCACGAGACCCAGATCGACGACGATCATCAGCTCAAGAACTCCACCTACCCGGTGCTCAAGCTCATCAACGGCGAGGTCAAGCTGGTCGACGAGCCGGCGCTGACCGCGCTCAACATGCGCCTGCGCGACGATTACAGCCAGGATTGCGTCAAGGGTATGCTGCGCTGGAACAAGGTGATCTCGACCGCGGGCTACGACTTCAAGCTGACGCTACCCAATGTCGCCTTCCACCGCCACATCGGCGAGTTCAAGGACGTGCATGCGACGCCCGACGGCATTCTGATCGACGATGCCACCTGGGCCAAGCGCAAGGACGAATGGCTGCCGTCGGCCAGCGACGGTGACTTCATCACGTCATTGATGCAGCCCGTCACCGAGATCGGCCAGTTCGCCTCCTGGATCTCGCCGCCGAAGGTCGGCATCGACAACAAGCCCGGCGATTTCGAGTACGTGAAGATCGAGTCGTAACGGCTGCTAGCGAGATGCGATGGCCGCGCCACGCACTCACTGTCATCGCCCGGCCTTGACCGGGCGATCCAGTATTCCAGAGACTGTCGTGATAGAGCCGCGAGGCCGCGGCTTACTGGATGCCCCGGTCAAGCCGGGGCATGACAGCGGAGGATGAGGCGAGAGCGGAGTACCGATCGCCTCCTTCAGCTATCCCACCCGCTGCCCTTGATCCCCGCATTCGCATAGACGATGCCGCCGTCGACCGCGATGGTCGCGCCGACGACGTAATCGCCGGCGCGCGAGGCGAGGTAGATCGCGGCGCCCGCCATGTCCTCATCGGTGCCGATGCGGCCCGCAGGCACGCGCGTTGCGACCTCGTCGCCGTGATCGCGCGCGGCGCGGTTCATGTCGGATTTGAATGGCCCCGGCGCGATGGCGCTGACCACGACATGGTCGGGGATCAGCTTCACCGCCATGCGCCGGGTCAGATGGATCAGCCCGGCCTTGCTCGCGGCGTAGGAATAGGTCTCCATCGGATTGACGAAGATACCGTCGATCGAGGCGATGTTGATCACTTTCGCCGGCCGCTCTGCGCTCGCTGCCGCGCGCAAGGGACCGGCCAGCGCCTTGGTCAGGAAGAACGGCGCCTTGACGTTGAGGTTCATCACCTTGTCCCAGCCGCTCTCCGGGAATTCGTCGAACTCGGCGCCCCAGGCCGCGCCGGCATTGTTGACGAGGATGTCGAGCCTCGGCTCCAGCTTGATGATCTCGCCGGCGAGCCTGTTGCAGCCTTCGATGCTCGAAATGTCGATCGGCAGCGCGATGCATTCGCCGTCATATTGCGCGCTGAGCTCCTTGGCGGTCTCCTCGCAAGGTCCGGCCTTCCGCGCGGTGATGTAGACCTTCGCCGCGCCGGCGCTGAGAAATCCCGCCGCGATCATCTTGCCGATGCCGCGCGAGCCGCCGGTCACCAGCGCGATGCGGCCTTTGAGCGAGAACAGATCGTTGAACATGTGTTCCTCCCTTTGTTGCCGCTGGTTGTGGGCGGAGCGGGAAGGGGAGTCAAGGAAGGCGCGCTTGTCCTCACGTACGCAGAATGAGGCCTAAGCCGCCGCGATGCGGCGGAAGCCGTTCCACATCGCGGTCGCGGCGCCCGAGGTCAGCACCGGCAGGATACGCGTGTCCTGATAATTGCCGTTGAGCGAGACGCGGGGCAGCGCGGTCATGTAGTCGGCGCTCTCCGCGAAGAGCATGCCGGGCCGTGTCGTCACCGCGGTCTTGAAGCCGGCGGATGCGGCAAGGGCGAATTCGCGCGCGCCCGCGGCGTCGCGGTCGCCATAGGGATAGGCGAGGTGCAGCACGGGGCGCTCCAGCACCTGCTCGATCCGCGCGCGGCTCGTGCCCATCTCCTGCGCGGCGATGTCTTCCGCCTGCTTGGCGAGATTGCAATGGCTGACGCTGTGCGCGCCGATCGTGACCAGCGGATCGGCGGCAAAGGACTTCAGCTCGGCCCAGGACAGGCAGAGGCTGCGGCACAGCGCTTCCATGTCGACGCCGTAGGCCGTGCACAGCGCCCCGATCTCGCGCGCAAGATCGTGTTCGCCCGGCAGCGCGCGCAGCCAGTCGTGCAGGCGGTCGAACGCCGCCTGCTTCGCCGCAATCGTGGTCGCATCGAGCCGCAGCGCGGAATTGCCGATCCGGACGTCGATCTGGTCGGTCTTGGCGATCACGGCCTCCAGCGCCGTCCACCACAATCGCCCGGTGCCGTCGGCAAAATCGCTTGCGACGTAGACCGCCAGCGGCGCGTCAAATTCGCGCAGCACCGGCAGGGCGTAATGCAGATTGTCGCGATAACCGTCGTCGAGGGTGAAGGCGGCGAAGCGCCGGTCGAACCGGCCTTCCACCAGCCGCTCATGCAGCTCGTCCATGCTGACGATGTCGATGTCGCGCGAGCGCAAATGGCACAGCGTGGCGCGCAGGAATTCTGGGGTGACCTCGAGATGCCGGTTCGGCTGGAACGCGGCCTCGCGCGCCGGCCGCACGTGGTGCAGCATGAAAATGGCGCCGACGCCCGACAAAAGCGGGCGCAACAGGTGGTGCGCCCCGCTGAAATAGAGAGCTCCCAGCCCGGCGCGGATGACGTTGTTACGCAGTTGTTTCATGACCGGGTGGGGGACTTTGGCATTCCGCGCTCAACTTACGGAAGAACCCTTGAAGAAAAAGTTATTCCAATTGTCCCACCCGGGCCTTCGGAACAGTGCCATTTCCGGTTTGACAGCCTGCCAAGGGTTTGTTTTGTCTCCGTTTCCAGAGTTCGGGTCGTCGAATGCAGAAGCTTTTCTCGTGGGCCGGTAAATGGTGGCCGGGGCTCATCCCCCTTGCCGTCATGTGGGGATTTGCGGCCTGGAATAACACCTTACCGGTCGAGGCCGATCTGTCGGCCCGCAGCTCGGCTGCGCTGAAGGACACCGTTCTGGACAAGACCCGGATCGCGGTTGACGGCCGCGACGTCAGCCTGGCCGCGGACGCCTTCTCCGAGGAGGGGCGCCGCGACGCGGTGATGGCTGTCGAAACCGTGCCCGGCGTGCGGCTGGTCGACGACCGGACCCGTCTCGTTCCTGAGGCCAAGCCCTTCGTCTGGAACGCCGAGCGCGACGTGGTGCGGGTGACGCTGTCGGGCTCCGCGCCGCTGCCGTCGATGAAGGGTCGGCTGACCGAGGCGGCCCGAAAGGAAGTCGGCGGCGTCGAGGTCGCCGACCAGATGGGGCTGGCGCGCGGGGCGCCACCGCGGTTCGAGGCCGCCGCGATGCTGCTGCTCGATCAGATCGGCAAGCTGAAGGACGGCAAGATCACGATCACGGACACCAAGGTCAACCTGTCGGGCATGGCGCGCGAGCTCGGCGGCCGCGAGGCAATCGCGGCTGCGCTGAAGAACCTGCCCGAGGGCTTTTCGATCGCCGCCAACGAGATCAAGGCGCCGCCCTACATCTTCCAGGCCTACAAGGATCCGGTAGCCGCGACGGTGACGCTCACCGGCTACGTTCCTGACAACAACGTCCACGCCGCAATTGCCACCAGCGCCTCGCGAAAGTTCTTCACCGAAAAGGTCGTCGACAATCTCAAGGCCAGCATCGGCGCACCCGGCTCCTTCAACACGGCGGTCGTCGCCGCGCTCGGCGCGCTGTCGCGGCTGTCGACCGGCACGCTCGTCGTCTCCGACCGCGAGGTGAAGCTCTCGGGCGATGCGCTCTACGAAGGCGCCGCCAACGAGATCCGCGCAGGCCTCGGCAAGGACTTCCCGAAGAACTGGCAATACAAGCCGGAGATCACGGTGAAGCCCGCCGCAGGCCCGGTCGACGGTACCGTGTGCCAGCAATTGTTCTCGGAGCTTCTGACCAAGGGCAAGATCCGCTTCGCCAACAAGCGCGCGGACATCGATCCCGATTCGGCCGGCATCCTCGATCGTCTCATCGAGACGGCGCTGCGCTGCCCCACCACCAATATCGAGGTCGCCGGACATACCGACGCCGATGGCGAGGATTCCTTCAACCAGGCTCTCTCCGAAAAGCGCGCTCAAGCAGTGATCGACTATCTGGTCAGAGCGGGCCTGCCGGCCAGCCGTTTCACCGCGGTCGGCCATGGCAGCACGCAGCCCGTCGCCGGCAACGACACCGATGAAGGCAAGGCGCAGAACCGCCGCATCGAATTTCTGGTGAGGTGACGATGCCCTATCTCGTCTCGTTCCATCTGGGCTGGCTGATCGGCTCGCTGCTGCTGGGCTTCTGCATGGGCTGGATCTCGGTGGTCCAGCGCGGCAACGGCACTTCGAAGGTGACCGCGCGCTGGCTCGCCGTGCTTGCCGCCGTCCTGGTCGCGGCCTCCCTCGCCCATGTGGTCCCCGGCCGCTTCGGTTACTGGCTCGACCTCGGCCTGATCATGTTCGCCTGTTACCTGGTCGGCTGCACCATCGGCGCCTGGCTGCGCGATCGCGTGGTCGCGCGCAGCATGCGGGCAGGCTGAAGCCGCGCCGCCGAGCCCGCTTTCTCCCCCAGCGAGGTCATGAAGAGCCGGGAAAAGCTGCACTTGACAATAATACGTACGTACGTATTATTTGCTCATGCCCAAGCCCTCGCTCAAAGACGCCATCCTCGACGCCGGCCTCAAGGTCATGTTCCGGACCGGCTATCACGGCACCAGCGTGCGCGATGTCACCGCCGCGGCGGGCGCCCCGCAGGGGTCCTTCACCAATCATTTTCGCTCCAAGGAAGCGTTCGCTTCGGAGGTGCTCGACCGCTATTTCGAGATCACGAAGGGATTGGTGGCGGAGGCCCTTGAAGACGCCTCGCTGACGCCGCGGGCGCGGCTCAAACGCTATCTCGACATCATCACCGGCCGCCTCGGAGCCGACGGCTACGGACGCGGCTGCCTCATCGGCGATCTCAGTCTGGAAGCGGCCGGCAGCAGCGAACTGCTGCGCACCCGCCTCGCCGAAATATTTGCCGAGTGGCGCATGCCGTTCGCGGCCTGCATCAGCGAGGCGCAGGAAAGCGGCGAGATCGATTCCGAATTCGAGCCCGAGGAGCTTGCCGACTTCCTGCTCGCGTCCTGGCAGGGCGCGATCCTGCGCATGAAGGTCGACCGCACGCCCCGCGCGCTCGAGCGATTCAAGACCATCGCCTTCAAGACCGTCTTCAAGGAGCCGACATGAGCCAGCAAGCCGAGATTCAGATCCGCAGCGCCTCCGTGCTGGGAAGCACGATGGCTTATCGCGAGACGGGCGCGAAGGATGCGCCGGTCGCGCTCTTTCTTCACGGCAATCCGACGTCGTCCCATATCTGGCGAAACATCCTGCCGCTGGTGGCGCCGGTGGCGCATTGCATCGCGCCCGATCTCATCGGCTTCGGCCGGTCCGGCAAACCCGATATCGCCTATCGCTTCTTCGACCACGTCCGCTATCTCGACGCGTTGATCGACGAGCTCGGAATCAATTCGGCCTATCTCGTTGCGCAGGACTGGGGCACGGCGCTCGCATTTCATCTGGCGGCGCGCCGGCCGGCGTTCGTGCGCGGGCTTGCCTTCATGGAGTTCATCCGGCCGATGCCGACCTGGCAGGATTTCCACCAGGCGGAAGCTGCACGCGAAACTTTCCGAAAATTCAGGACGCAAGGCGAGGGGGAGGCCATGGTCCTGGAGGCGAACGCCTTCGTCGAACGCGTGCTGCCCGGCGGCATCATGCGAAGTTCGAGCGAAGACGAGATGGCGCCTTATCGCGAGCCTTTTCCGACGCCGGACAGCCGCCGGCCCGTTCTTGCACTCCCGCGTGAATTGCCGATCGCCGGCGAGCCCGCCGATGTCTATCACGCGCTGCAATCGGCTCATGCGTCGCTGAAAGCGTCCGCCTATCCGAAGCTGCTGTTCGCGGGCGAGCCGGGAGCCGTCGTCGCTCCCGCATTTGCCGAGACATTCGCGGCCTCGCTGCGGCACTGCGCGCTCGTCCGCCTCGGGCCCGGTCGGCACTACCTCCAGGAGGATCATCCCGATGCGATCGGCCGATCGGTCGGCGGCTGGATCGCCGGAATCGAAGCGGTGCGTCCACAGCTTGCGGCCTGAAGGAGGATGAGATGTCCGACGTGACCATCATCTATTGCCGGCCGTGTGGATACGAGAAGCGCGCCAAGGAGGCGGCCGCGGCGCTGCGCCGGCAGCTGGGGCTGGAATCGGATCTCGTCCCCGGCAAGGGCGGCGTTTTCCAGGTGAAGCTCGGCGACCGGATTGTCGCCAGCCGCAGCAAAGGCCATTTTCCTGACAGCGACGAAATCGTGGCGGCCGTCAATGCCGCCCGGGACTGAGCCGGGGAGGCTTTTGCGATGTCGATTCTCTGGTCCGACGATCTCGCCGGTGTCGACTGGGATGAGCTGTCCGCGCTCTACCGCATCGCACCGCTCGGCACCAAGACACCGGCCGATCTCGCGCTCGTGTTTGGCAACAGCATGTTTCGAACCTTCGCTTATGAGCAGGGGCGCCTCGTCGGCGCCGGCCGCGTACTCGCCGATGGCCGCGACTGCGCCTATCTCTGTGATGTCGCAGTGCACCCGGATCATCAGGGGCGGGGTCTCGGCCGCGACATGATCGAACGTCTGCTTGCGCGTTGCCGCGGCCATCGCAAGATCATCCTCTACGCCGTGCCGGGCAAGGAAGGCTTTTACGAACGCCTGGGCTTCAGGCGGATGACCACGGCCATGGCGATCTTCGAGGATCAGGCCGGCGCCTATGGCCGCGGCTATTTGACCGCGCCTTGAGTGCGGTCTGGAGCCCGCGACCTTCCGGCGCATCGGAAAATCCGGGAACGATGCCGGGATTGCCCCCCTCTTTCAACAGGCGGGCGGGCCCCATAGATTGACGTCGGCTTAAGGCGTGACGGAACATTGTGCGGCCGAAATCATCAAAACTTCATGGCCCCTGCGCAGGATCGCCATGGAGATTCGCGCCAGGCCTTGCCGCCGAAAGCGCCAACCCCTGCACCGGGAGCCGCTACCCTGCCTAAAATATTGAAGGCACGCGTTTTTGTTCGAATTGCCGAATTCCACTTCGGCCGAAAACGCGCTAGTGGAGGGGCGGGGGGCATGCGCGATGCCGGTGCCGGCAGCGCGGGTTCGTTGAATGCCTGCGCGTCCGCCTGTCCGCCGGCCACCCTGGCCGTTGAAGCGTTGTTCGAGGTCTAGATGCTGGAAGCCATACGCAGGGTGACGACGTTTCTGCGCCAGAAGCAAATCCTGCATAAGCTTGGAGTTGTGATCAGCATCGCGGTCATCGGCATCGCTTGCTACGTGCTCTACCACATGCTGCGGGGCATCGATTTCAACGAGGTCCTCGAAGCGATCAAGAGTACCGAGCCGAGCCAGATTGCGATGGCGGCGCTGTTCGTCGCTGCGGGCTATTTCACGCTGACCTTCTACGACCTCTTCGCCACGCGCGCGATCGGCCATGCCCACGTGCCCTATCGCATCAACGCGCTCGCGGCCTTCACCAGCTATTCGATCGGCCACAATGTCGGCGCATCCGTCTTCACTGGCGGTGCGGTGCGCTACCGCATCTATTCGGCCTACGGGCTGAACGCGATCGACGTCGCAAAGATCTGCTTTCTCGCCGGCCTGACGTTCTGGCTGGGCAATGCCGCCGTGCTCGGCCTCGGCATCTCCTACCATCCGGAGGCGGCGGCCTCGATCGACCAGCTGCCGGCCTGGCTGAACCGGACGCTGGCGCTGATGATCATCGTGGCGCTGATCGGCTATGTGGTCTGGGTCTGGACCCAGCCGCGGGTGGTCGGCCGCGGCCCCTGGACCGTGGTGCTGCCGGGAGGCCCGCTGACGCTGCTCCAGATCGCGATCGGCATCGTCGATCTCGGCTTCTGCGCGCTGGCGATGTATGTGCTGGTCCCGGACGAGCCCAATCTCGGCTTCGTCGTGGTCGCGGTGATCTTCGTCTCGGCGACCCTGCTCGGCTTCGCCAGCCATTCGCCCGGCGGCTTGGGGGTGTTCGACGCCGCCATGCTGGTCGGCCTCTGGCAGATGGACCGGGAGGAGCTCCTGGGCGGCATGCTGCTGTTCCGCGTCCTCTATTATCTGTCTCCGTTCGTCCTATCTGTAATCTTGCTGACGTTTCGAGAAGTTATCATCGGCGCCCGATCGAAGCGGTTGCAACAGGCGGCGCTCAAGCTGGACCCCGGTCCTGCGCCTGAAGCCGCCTATGTGAGAGAGCGCAGCGACAGCGGCGCCTGACCGATGTCAGGTCCTTAAGGACAGCCCCCAGGAGAAGCCCGCCCCGATGGCGATCGACGCCCCCTCTTCTCCCTCCGCCCAGCCCTGGTCCGACCGGCTGCGGCACTCGACCATCATTCTGATCGCCGCGGCGCTGGCGCTGTCCGTCGTTGTCTCGCTCGGCGAATTGTCGGCGCTGCACGCCGCAATCGTGTTCCTCTGCATCGCGGCGGCCGCCTTGATCCCGTGGCGGCTGCACGATCCCGCCGCCTCCCGCGACGACGTCAGGCGCATCAACCCGGTCGAGAGCGCGGCGGTGGCCGCGGTGGTTGCCGGCATGCCGGATCCGGCGGTGCTGCTCGACCGCGCCGGCCGCGTCGTCCACCTCAATGCCGCGGCCGCCCAGCTCGCGCCGGCGCTGCGCCGGAACGAGCTCGCCCAGTTCGCGCTGCGCTCGCCGGAGATCATCACCGCGCTGCGCGAGGCCATCGCGACCACCGAGCCGCGGCGCGCGACCTATCTCGATCATGTTCCGGTCGATCGCTGGATGGAGCTGATCATCACGCCGGTACCGGTGCCGACCAGCTTCGGCGGCACCGACAAATGCATGCTGATGACCTTCCACGACCAGACGCCGCTGCGCCGGGTCGAGGAGATGCGCGCCGATTTCGTCGCCAATGCCAGCCATGAGCTGCGCACGCCGCTCGCCGCACTGTCCGGTTTCATCGACACGCTGCAGGGCCAGGCCAAGGACGATCCAAAGGCACGCGAGCGCTTCCTCGGCATCATGCACAATCAGGCGACGCGCATGGCGCGCCTGATCGACGATCTCTTGTCGCTGTCGCGGGTCGAGCTGTCGGCCCATGTCCGGCCGGACACCCTGGTCGATCTCGTCCCGATCATCCGCCAGGTCGCCGACGGGCTCGAGCCGCTGGCGCGCGAGCGTCAGGTCGAGGTGGACATCCACCTGCCGGAGCCGCCGGTGATGATCGCGGGCGACCGGGAGGAACTGCTCCGCCTGTTCGAGAACCTGATCGAGAACGCGCTCAAATATGGCGCCTCGGGCGGACGCGTCATCGTGTCGCTGACATCGAGCGCGGCCACTGATGGAACTCAGGAAATCCGGGTCATGGTCCGCGATTTCGGCCCTGGCATCGCGCCCGAGCACCTGCCCCGGCTGACCGAGCGCTTCTACCGGGTGGATGTCGGCGACAGCCGCTCGCAGGGCGGCACCGGGCTCGGATTATCGCTGGTGAAACATATTCTTAACCGTCATCGCGGTCGGCTTCTGATCGAAAGCGTGCCCCGGCAGGGCGCCACTTTTACCGCCTGTTTTCCCCAGGCCAAGACGCCGGCTTAGACCTAAAAATCCAGCGATTTCAGTCGGTTGACTCTGTCATCCAGCTGTCACGAAACCTTCGTAAAAGCACAGCCGACCGCTCCTAAACGGGCGGCACGGGGAGCGCGATCGGGCGCGGATGGCGCTTCGCTCCCCTGTATGGAGACCAGCATGAATTTCCTCAAAACTCTCGTCGCTGCTGGCTTGGTCGCCGCATCGGCGACGGCAGCCTTTGCTGCCGACATCACGGGTGCCGGCGCGACGTTCCCGTTCCCGATCTATTCGAAGTGGGCTGACGCCTACAAAAAGGAGACCGGCAACGGTCTGAACTATCAGTCGATCGGCTCCGGCGGCGGCATCAAGCAGATCCAGGCCAAGACCGTGACCTTCGGCGCCAGCGACGCGCCGCTCAAGGCCGAGCAGCTCGAGAAGGACGGCCTCGTCCAGTGGCCGATGGTGATGGGCGCCATCGTCCCTGTCGTCAACCTCGAGGGCGTGAAGCCCGGCGAGCTGGTGTTCGACGGCGAGACCCTGGCCAACATCTATCTCGGCAAGATCACCAAGTGGGACGATGCCGCGATCAAGAAGCTCAATCCGAACGCGAAGCTGCCCTCGGAGGCGATCACCGTGGTCCGCCGTTCGGACGGTTCGGGCACCACCTTCAACTTCACCAACTACCTCTCCAAGGCCAGCGCGGACTGGAAGAGCAAGGTCGGCGAGGGCACCGCGGTCGAGTGGCCGGTCGGCGTCGGCGCCAAGGGCAACGAAGGCGTGTCGGGCAACATCAGCCAGACCAAGAACTCGATCGGTTACGTCGAGTACGCCTATGCCAAGCAGAACAAGCTGACCTACACCGGTCTCGTCAACAAGGCCGGCAAGCCGGTGCAGCCGACCGTCGAGGCCTTCCAGGCGGCCGCCTCCAACGCCGACTGGGCCAAGGCACCCGGCTATTACGTCATCCTGACCGACCAGCCCGGCGAGAAGTCCTGGCCGATCACGGCGGCGACCTTCATCCTCATGCACAAGTCCGCCACCGACAAGGCGGCCTCGCAGGAAGCCATCAAGTTCTTCCGTTGGGCCTTCAAGA
This sequence comes from Bradyrhizobium sp. BLXBL-01, assembly GCF_051853025.1. NCBI lineage: Bacteria > Pseudomonadati > Pseudomonadota > Alphaproteobacteria > Hyphomicrobiales > Nitrobacteraceae > Bradyrhizobium > Bradyrhizobium sp. BLXBL-01. Next base: position 7,967,285 of record NZ_CP182471.1, on the reverse strand, counting down.
ACGGCGGCAAGGCGGCTGAAGAGCTCGATTATATCCCGATGCCGGACAGCGTCGTCCAGCTGATCGAGAAGACCTGGGCTGCCGAGATCAAGAGCTAAGTAGAGCTCTCGTGTCCCGGACGCGGTGCGGCCCTGGCGATGCAAAGCATCGTCCACTGTGCCGCTCCGCAGAGCCGGGACCCACAAGCACCAGGCCCCGGATCAGCGGCGCACCGCTTCGCGCTGCACCGCATCCGGGGCACGGGACCGCCACCAACAACAAGCGTATATAAAACGGGCACAGGGGATCGGCGTGGCTGAGATGGCTGTCGAGAGCAATGTGATTGATGCTGCCGGTCCATATGATCGCGCCAAGGCCTTGAGCGCGTTCAAGCTCGGCGACGTCACCTTCTACTGGATCACGCGGTTGTCCGCGATCTCGGTGCTGCTGATCCTCGGCGGCATCATCATCTCGCTGATCGTCGGTGCGTTCCCGGCGATCAAGGAATACGGCATCTCCTTCCTGTGGACGCAGCGCTGGGCGCCCTCCGCCGATCCGCCGGTGCTCGGCGCGCTCGGGCCGATCTACGGCACGCTCGTCACCTCCTTCATCGCGATGCTGATCGCCATTCCCGTCGGTCTCGGCATTGCGATCTTCCTCACCGAGCTCTGCCCGCAATGGCTGCGCCGCCCGATCGGCATGGCGGTGGAGCTGCTCGCCGGCATCCCCTCGATCATCTACGGCATGTGGGGCTTCTTCGTGCTCGGCCCGTTCCTAGCCAACACCTTCCAGCCCTTCATGATCAGGGTGTTCGACGGTATTCCCGTGCTGGGCGCGATCTTCGCGGGTCCCCCGTCCTATCTCAGCCTGTTCAACGCCGCCCTGATCCTCGCCATCATGGTGCTGCCTTTCATCACCTCGATCTCGGTCGATGTGTTCAAGACGGTGCCGCCGGTGCTGAAGGAAGCCGCCTATGGCGTCGGCTGCACCACCTGGGAAGTCGTCCGCAGCGTCGTGATCCCCTACACCCGCGTCGGCATCATCGGCGGCGTCATGCTGGCGCTGGGCCGTGCGCTCGGCGAGACCATGGCGGTGACCTTCATCATCGGCAATTCGTTCCGGATCTCCTCGTCGATCTTCGCGCCGGGCACCACGATCTCGGCCGCGATCGCATCCGAGTTCGCCGAGAGCGACGGCCTGCACCAGTCCGGCCTGATCCTGCTCGGCCTCCTGCTGTTCGTGCTGACGTTCTTCGTGCTCGCGGCCGCCCGGTTGATGCTGCTGCGCCTGGAAACCAAGGCGGGGAAGTGAAGCCATGAACCCGATCTATTCGCGCCGCCGCCGCTGGGACATCGTCATTCGCGGACTCTGCATCGCAGCCGCTGCGTTCGGCGTCACCTGGCTCGCGCTGATCCTGATGACGTTGCTCTACAACGGCCTGGCCGGGCTCAACCTCCAGGTCTTCACCGAGAACACGCCGCCGCCCGGATCGAACGAAGGCGGTCTGCTCAACGCCATCGTCGGCTCGCTGATCATGACCGTGATCGGCGTCGGCATCGGCGCGCCGCTCGGCCTGTTCGCCGGCACCTATCTTGCCGAATACGGTCGCAACGACAAGCTGACCTCGGTGATCCGTTTCATCAACGACATTCTCCTGTCGGCGCCCTCGATCATCATCGGCCTGTTCATCTACGGGGCGGTGGTGGTGCCGATGCGCGGCTTCTCGGCGATCGCGGGCAGCCTCGCGCTCGCCGTCATCGTGATCCCGGTCGTCGTGCGCACCACGGAGGACATGCTGCTGCTGGTGCCGAATCCGCTGCGCGAGGCGGCCTCTGCGCTCGGCCTGCCGCGCTCGCTGGTGATCAAGCGCATCGCCTATCGTGCCGCGCGTTCCGGCCTCATCACCGGCGTGCTGCTGGCGACCGCCCGCGTCGCGGGCGAGACCGCACCGCTGTTGTTCACGGCGCTGTCGAACCAGTTCTTCAGCCTCGGCCTGAACAAGACGATGGCGAACCTACCTGTCACCATCAACAACTTCGTGCAGAGCCCCTACGAATATTGGAAGCAACTCGCCTGGAGCGGCGCGCTGCTCATCACCCTGACCGTGCTTGCCCTGAACATTGGCGCGCGCATCCTTGGCGCCGAGAGGACTGCAAAATGAGTGAAATGTCTGTTTCCGTCAGCGCGCCGACCGTTCATCCCGGCTCGCAGCCGCTGCCCGAGGCGCCCGCCAAGGTCACCGCGCGCAACCTGAATTTCTACTACGGTGAGCACCACGCGCTGAAGAACATCAATCTGACGCTCGGCACCAACCGCGTCACGGCGTTCATCGGCCCGTCGGGCTGCGGCAAGTCCACCCTGCTGCGCATCTTCAACCGGATGTACGACCTCTATCCGGGCCAGCGCGCCACCGGCCAGCTGCTGCTCGACCAGACCAACATCCTCGACGCCAAGCTGGACCTCAACCTGTTGCGGGCCCGGGTCGGCATGGTGTTCCAGAAGCCGACGCCGTTCCCGATGACGATCTACGAGAACATCGCCTTCGGCATTCGTCTGTACGAGAAGATCTCGAAGTCCGAGATGGACGGCCGCGTCGAGAAGGCGCTGCGCGGCGGCGCGCTGTGGAACGAGGTCAAGGACAAGCTCAATGCCTCCGGCCTGTCGCTCTCCGGCGGCCAGCAGCAGCGCCTCTGCATCGCCCGCACCGTCGCGGTGCGGCCCGAGGTGATCCTGTTCGACGAGCCTTGCTCGGCGCTCGACCCGATCTCGACCGCCAAGGTCGAGGAGCTGATCCAGGAATTGTCCGAGAACTACACGATCGCGATCGTCACCCACAACATGCAGCAGGCGGCGCGCGTCTCCGACAAGACCGCCTTCATGTATCTCGGCGAGCTGATCGAGTTCGACGACACCAGCAAGATCTTCACGTCGCCGAGCGATCGGCGCACGCAGGATTACATCACCGGCCGGTTCGGCTGAGGAGACGGAATATGGGTTCTGAACATACCGTAAAGGCCTTCGACAGCGACCTTCAGGAGCTCACTCGCCTGGTCGCCGAGATGGGCGGCATCGCCGAGCGCATGATCGTCGATTCCGTCGACGCGCTGATCCGCCGCGACGTGGCACTCGGCCAGCGCGTCGTCACCACCGACGCCGATCTCGACGCGCTGCAGAAGCGCATCGAGGAGCGTGCCGTGCTCACCATCGCCCGCCGCCAGCCGATGGCCGTCGACCTGCGCGAGATCGTCGGCGCCATGCGCGTTGCGACCGATCTCGAGCGCATCGGCGATCTTGCCAAGAACATGGGCAAGCGCGTCGCGGCGCTGGAGACGGACTTCCATCCGCTCAAGCTGTTCCGCGGCCTGGAGCACATGACCGACCTCGTGCAGCAGCAGGTCAAGAGCGTGCTCGACGCCTATGCCGCGCACGATTTGCCGGCGGCGATGGCGGTGTGGAAGGGCGACGAGGAAGTCGACGCCATCTGCACCTCGCTGTTCCGCGAGCTCCTCACCTACATGATGGAGGATCCGCGCAACATCTCGTTCTGCATCCACCTGATGTTCTGTGCCAAGAACATCGAGCGGATCGGCGACCACGCCACCAACATCGCCGAGACCGTGTTCTACATGATCGAGGGCCAGGCGATCACCGACAAGCGGCCGAAGGGCGACATGACGACCTTCGCCACGACGGTGCCGAATACCTAAGGAGCGACGACAACATGGGCGCACGCATTATGGTGGTAGAGGACGAGGAAGCTCTCACCGAGCTTCTCCGCTACAACCTCGAAGGCGACGGCTATGACGTCGAGACGGTGATGCGCGGCGACGACGCCGACACCCGCCTCAAGGAGCACATTCCCGATCTGATCGTGCTCGACTGGATGCTGCCGGGCCTGTCGGGCATCGAGCTGTGCCGGCGGCTTCGGACCCGTCCCGAGACCAAGCAGCTGCCGATCATCATGCTCACTGCGCGCGGCGAGGAGAGCGAGCGGGTACGGGGCCTCGCAACCGGCGCCGACGATTACATCGTCAAGCCGTTCTCGGTGCCGGAGCTGCTCGCGCGCGTGAAGGGTCTGCTCAGGCGCGCCAGCCCCGAGCGGCTCGCCACCGTGCTCGCCTATGGCGACATCGAGCTCGACCGCGACAAGCGCCGCGTGGCGCGCTCGGGCCGGCCGATCGATCTCGGCCCGACCGAATATCGCCTATTGGAGTTCTTCCTGGAGCATCCCGGCCGCGTGTTCTCGCGCGAGCAGCTGCTCGATAGCGTCTGGGGCCGCGACATCTATATCGATGAGCGTACCGTCGACGTCCATATCGGCCGCCTGCGCAAGCTGCTCAATCTCGGCCGCGAGCAGGACCCGATCCGCACCGTCCGCGGCGCCGGCTACGCGCTGGATGATCGCTTCGCGAAGGCCGAGCAGACGTAAGATCTGCGAGCTGTTGGTGTGGTGAGCTGCGGCTACACCCTCAACCGTCATCCCGGGGCGCGCCCAGCGCGAGCCCGGGATCTCAGCGCGAGCGCTTGCGCTCGTCGCGATCAACCACAGGACGTGGTTTGACGATGACTCGGAGTGACCATCTCGCGCAACGATCGCGCCCTGTGGTTATGGATCCCCGCCTTCGCGGGGATGGCACCGAGTGAGTTCAGCCGTCATCGTGTGACGGCTGCCGTATGTGCAGCCAACTAATTCCGCAAGCTCAGCGCGTGCTCGGCTTCGCCGGTGCGCGACGGCGGTCCGCTGCGGGCTGATAGGCCACGCGCGAATGCTGGGCGCAATAGGGCAGGCCCGAGAGCGCCTTGCCGCCGCAGAAGAAGAAATCCGGGCTCGATGGATCGCCGACCGGCCAGTGGCACGTCGCCTCGTTCAATTCCAGCAGCGACAGGCGCTGGCTCATCGGCACCACGTTGTCGTAGGTAACCGGCTCGGCTTCCACCTCGACCTCGAAGGCCTGCGCCAGCGCGGTGTTGCCGCGCGCAACGGGTCGCGTCACCCGCATCATGTGCTGCGCGGGCCGTGCCTTGCGCGGCCGCGGCGCTGCCGATGAAGGGCTCTTGGCGCGGCCGGACAGGCCGAGCCGGTGCACCTTGCCGATCACGGCATTGCGGGTCACATTGCCGAGCTCCGCCGCGATCTGGCTGGCCGAAAGTCCGGCCTCCCAGAGCTTCTTCAGCTGCTCGACGCGATCATCGGACCAGGTCAAAACCGTCATTGCACCCTTTCCCTCGCAGCGCGCCTGCCATCCTGGAGCCTTCGCCGCGATTGCCTAAAGCCTTGAAAAACCCGTGCCGCCAGAATCCCTTAAGGCTCGCCGGGCGCGCTCAAGACGCCCGAACGTTTACGCCGGTACATGAGGACTTTTGGGATCAGAACTGCTGCACGAGATGTCGTATCTGACAGTCCAAACGCTACAATATGGCGTGACTCCCGCGCAAGAGTCCGCCGACTCGCTTCCACATGTTCCGTGGTGAAAAACCCGCAAAATCGGCACCGCAAGACTACGGATTCAGCGTTTCGCGAGGCTTTCCGGGCGGCATTGACACCCGTCTTTCCAGGCATAAGATAGTGCCACGTGCCGCCCTTAAAAGGCGGCACGTTTCGTTTTCCGGGGCCGGTCAATGGTGCGTTGCGCAATGCGTGCCTCACACCGTCCGCAACATTCAAGTGACGTCATGACTAACAGCGCCGCGCCGCATTTGCTCCCCGTCTTCGCCAGGGCCGACCTCGGTTTCGAGCGCGGCGAAGGCTGCTGGCTGATCGCGACCAATGGTGATCGCTATCTCGATTTCACCTCGGGCGTGGCGGTGAATGCGCTCGGCCACGTTCATCCCGCGCTGGTCAAGGCGTTGCAGGAGCAGGCGACGAAGCTCTGGCACATGTCGAACCTGTTCCAGAGCCCCGATGGCGAGAAGCTCGCAAGCCGCCTCTGCAATGAGAGCTTCGCGGACTTCGTGTTCTTCTGCAATTCCGGCGCCGAGGCGCTGGAAGGTGTGGTCAAGCTCGTCCGCCATCATCACTTCTCCAAGGGCCATCCGGAGCGTTATCGCATCATCACCTTCGAAGGCGCCTTCCATGGCCGCACGCTGGCGACGCTGGCTGCGACGGGATCTGCGAAATATCTCGAGGGCTTCGGTCCGCCGATGGACGGCTTCGATCAGGTGCCGCACGGTGACCTCGACGCCGTGAAGAAGGCGATCGGCCCGCACACCGCCGGCATTCTCATCGAGCCGATCCAGGGCGAGGGTGGCGTTCGTGCTGCGCCTCCCGCCTTCCTGAAGGCGCTGCGCGAGCTCTGCAACGAGCGCGGCCTGTTGCTCGCCTTCGACGAGGTGCAGACCGGCATGGGCCGCACCGGCGAGCTCTTTGCCTACAAGCGCACCGGCGTCACACCGGACGTGATGTCGCTCGCCAAGGCGCTCGGCGGCGGCTTCCCGATCGGCGCGGTGCTGGCGACCGCGGATGCGGCCGCCGGCATGGGGCCCGGCTCGCACGGCTCCACCTTCGGCGGCAATCCGCTCGCGATCTCGGCTGCCAACGCCGTGCTCGACGTCATGCTCAAGCCCGGCTTCTTCGACCACGTGCAGAAGATGTCGCTGCTGCTCAAGCAGAAGCTCGCCTCCGTGATCGATCGTCATCCCGATGTCGTCAGCGAGGTGCGCGGCGAGGGCCTCCTGATCGGCATCAAGGCCGTGGTGCCCTCGGGCGATCTCGTCGCGGCGCTGCGCGCCGAAAAGCTGCTCACCGTCGGGGCCGGCGACAATGTCGTGCGCTTCCTGCCGCCCTTGATCGTCACCGAAGCGGAAATCGAGGACAGCGTCGGCCGGCTCGAACGCGCCTGCACGGCGATCTCCTCCAGTCAGACCAAGCGGGCGGCAAGCTGATGAGCACGACGCCCAACAAAGCTCCAAAGCACTTCCTGGACATCAACGAGCTGCCGCTGTCGGAGCTCAAGAGCATGCTCGCCGCCTCTTCCGCCATGAAGGCGAAGCAGAAGGCGCAGCAGCCGGTCAGGCCGCTCGAAGGCAAGACGCTGGCGATGATCTTCGAGCGTCCCTCCACCCGCACCCGCGTCTCGTTCGACGTCGGCATGCGCCAGCTCGGCGGCGAGGCGATCATGCTCACCGGCGCCGAGATGCAGCTCGGCCGCGGCGAGACCATCGCCGACACCGCGCGGGTGCTGTCGCGCTATGTCGACGCCATCATGATCCGCATCCTCAATCACGATGCGCTGCTGGAGCTTGCGGCCAACGCCACCGTGCCCGTCATCAACGGCCTGACCCGGCGTTCGCATCCCTGCCAGGTGATGGCCGACCTCATGACCTATGAGGAGCATCGCGGCCCGATCGAGGGCAAGACGGTGGCCTGGACCGGCGACGACAACAACGTGCTGGCGTCCTGGGCCCATGCCGCCGAGCGCTTCAAATTCCAGCTCAACGTCGCAACGCCGCCGGAGCTCGCACCGAAAAAGGTCATGCGGGACTGGATCAAGGCGACGGGCGCGCCGATCGTGCTCGGTACCGATCCCGAGGCCGCGGTGCGCGGCGCCGATTGCGTCGTCACCGACACCTGGGTGTCGATGGGCGACAAGGAGGGCGAGCACCGTCACAACGTGCTCAAGCCCTACCAGGTCAATGCCAAGCTGATGTCGCTGGCCAAGGCGGATGCATTGTTCATGCACTGCCTGCCGGCCCATCGCGGCGAGGAGGTCACGGATGAAGTGATCGACGGCCCGCAATCGGTCGTGTTCGATGAGGCCGAAAACCGCCTGCACGCGCAGAAGGGAATTCTGGCCTGGTGCTTCGACGCGGTGAAGTAGCCTTTCTGAAGCCCGGATGGAGCGCAGCGAAATCCGGGGTTCTCAGCGTGCGGAACGATCTCCCCGGATTACGCTGCGCTCCATCCCGGCTACGCGGCCCGTCGTTCTGAGGACGACGGAATGCGGCCGTTCCCCTTCCATTTCCGCCCACCGACCCCAGATAATGCGCCATGGTTTTCCAATCTCCTGACATGAATACCGGGCCTGAAGGCCCGGTTCGCGCGCCATCATCGGTTCCGGTCGATGACGCCGTGCTGCCTTACGAGGTCGACGCGCTCGACGTGCGCGGGCGCCTGGTGCGGCTTGGCCCTGCGCTCGACGACATCCTCACCAAGCACGATTATCCCGCGCCGGTCGGCAAGCTGCTCGGCGAGGCCATCGTGCTGACCACGCTGCTCGGCTCGGCGCTGAAATTCGAGGGCCGCTTCATTCTTCAGGCCCAGACCGATGGCCCGGTGTCGTTCCTGGTGGTCGACTACAAGGCCCCGGACCGTCTGCGCGCCTATGCGCGGTTTGATGCCTCGCGCTTGGGCACGGCAAAAGATTCCGGCACGCTGCTCGGTCGCGGCCATCTCGCCATGACCATCGACCAGGGCCCCGACATGAGCCGCTACCAGGGCCTGGTTGCGCTCGATGGCGGCAGCCTGGAAGATGCTGCTCATGAATATTTCCTGCGCTCCGAGCAGATCCCGACGCGTGTGCGACTCGCGGTCGGCGAGGAGTGGCGCTCGAGCGACGGCGGCAAGCATCGCTGGCGCGCCGGCGGCATGCTGATGCAGTTTCTGCCGAAGGCGCCGGAGCGCGCGCGGCAGGCGGACTTGCATCCCGGCGATGCTCCCGACGGCACCGAGGTGCACAGCGTCACCGAGGACGATGCCTGGGTCGAGGCGCGCTCGCTGATCGAAACCGTCGAAGACGTCGAGCTGATCGATCCCGAGCTCTCCGGCGAGCGGCTGCTCTACCGCCTCTTCCACGAGCGCGGCGTGCGCGTGTTCAATCCGCAGGTGCTCGAGGCGCGGTGCTCCTGCTCGCGCGATGCGGTCGCCGCGATGCTCAAGAGCTTCTCGCCCGACGACCGCGCCGCCATGGTCAAGGACGACAAGGTCGTCGTCACCTGCGAGTTCTGCTCGTCGGTGTACCAGTTCACGCCGCACGAGGCGGGCGCGGAGGACGCGTAGCGTCGCCTTCGTCATTGCGAGCGCAGCGAAGCAATCCAGAGTCTTTCCGCGGTGGCAGTCTGGATTGCTTCGCTGCGCTCGCAATGACGAGGCTGGAGAGGCTATTCGCCAAGCGCTCGGACATCGTAGGGGTTAGCGTAGCGTAACCCACCTCTTCTGGTTCTGCGGATACAAACAATGGTGGGTTACGCCTTCGGCTAACCCACCCTACGGCACCGAAGTCCGCCCCCTAGTTCAACACCCGCTTGTTGTCCGGGCTGTCGAGCGAAAACGTGGGCACGTCGATCTCGAAGCGCTCGCCGGTTTCGCTGACCATCTGGTAGCGGCCGGTCATGAAGCCGGAGGCGGTCGAAAGCGGCACGCCGGAGGTGTATTCGAAGCGCTCGCCGGGGGCGAGGATCGGCTGCTCGCCGACCACGCCCTCGCCCTTCACCTCCTGCTGGCGGCCGGAGGCATCGGTGATGATCCAGTGCCGCGTCTTGAGCTGCACGGTCTCCTCGCCCGAATTGGTGATGACGATGGTGTAGGACCAGAAGTAGCGCGAGCGGTCGGCCGACGATTGCTCCGGAACAAAGTTCGGCTCGACGGTCACTTCGATCTGGCGGGTCACGGCGCGGTACATGGCTGCCATCATACCGAAATCCGCCCCGGGAACCAAACCCCTACGGGCGGCCTTGGCGACATCGTCCCGCCAGAATTGGAGGAAAAGCACACCACCGAGGGAGACACCCTTATGTGATCCGGGCGCTTTGCGAGACGACAGCCGGACCATTACACTGCTTCAACGTCGCGATTTGCGGAACGGTTTCCAGGCCCCGATGACCATTGCCGACCGAGTGACGGGATCGACCATCGCAGGAACCGCGGGCGCCAAGCCGCGCGCCGCTGCGCCGGCCATCACGCTGCCTGCCATCGGCGAGCGCGAGCTCCGGCTCGATCTGTTCCGCGGACTCGCGCTATGGCTGATCTTCATCGACCATCTGCCGCCCAGTCTGCTGACCTGGTTCACGATCCGCAATTACGGCCTCAGCGACGCCACCGAGATCTTCATCTTCATCTCCGGCTACACCGCTGCCTTCGTCTATGGCCGGGCCATGCTGGAGAGCGGCGTTCTCATCGCCACCGCGCGCATCCTGCGCCGGGTCTGGCAGATCTACGTCGCCCACGTCTTCCTGTTCACGATCTTTCTCGCCGAGATCTCCTATGTGGCGACCAGGTTCGAGAACCCGCTCTACACCGAAGAGATGGGCATCATGGACTTCCTCAAGCAGCCCGACGTCACCATCGTGCAGGCGCTGCTGCTGCGCTTCCGTCCCGTCAACATGGACGTGCTGCCGCTCTACATCGTGCTGATGCTGGCCCTGCCTCTGATCCTGTGGTCGATGAAATGGCGGCCGGACGTCACGCTCGGGCTTTCGGTCGTGCTCTACGCGGTGACCTGGGAGTACGATCTCTATCTCTCGGCTTATCCGAACGGCTTCTGGGCCTTCAATCCCTTCGCCTGGCAATTGCTGTTCGTGTTCGGTGCATGGTGCGCGCTCGGAGGTGCGCGTCGCATGTCGCGCATCCTGGCCTCGCCCGTGACGATGTGGATCTCGATCGCCTATCTCGTCGCGGCGTTCTACGTGACGCTGACCTGGTACGTGCCGCAGCTGTCCCAGTTCATGCCGAAGCGGATCGAGCAGTGGATGTATCCGATCGACAAGACCGACCTCGACGTGCTGCGCTTCACGCATTTCCTGGCGCTGGCCGCGCTCACCGTGCGTTTCCTGCCCCGGGATTGGCCGGGCTTGAAATCGCGCTGGCTGCGACCATTGATTCTATGTGGCCAGCATTCGCTCGAGATCTTCTGCCTCGGCGTCTTCCTGGCCTTTGCCGGCCATTTCGTCCTCGCCGAAGTCTCCGGCGGGCCGGCCATGCATGCGTTGATTAGCCTCTCCGGAATCCTGATCATGTGGGGGGTTGCCTGGGTCATTTCGTGGTACAAGCGTGTGGCTGACAAGAGCGGTGCGAAAACCAAAAACGCCGTCGGCAACGCCGATCTGGCGGGAGGGGGCTGATGAAGGCGAAGGTTCTCCTGAGCCTGATCCTGCTATGCGGTAGCCTCGCCGCGCCCACGGCGCGCGCGGGCGATGCCGCGTCCCCCGTGCCTGCGGCCTGCGAATTGCCGTCCTATCTGCTGACCAGCGAAAGCCAGCTGCCCAAGGTCGCCGAGGCGGTCAAGGCCGGCAAGCCGCTCGATATCCTGGTCATCGGCAGCCGCTCGACCACGATTCCCTCCTCGGAGGGCAGCTCCTATCCGGCGCGCATGGAGGCGATCCTCAAGGAGAAGCTGCCGCCGTCCGAGGTCGTGCACGTCTCCGTAGAAATACAGAGCAAGAAGACGGCAGAGGAGACCGCGTCCAGCTTCGTTAAGCTGATGGAAGCAAAAACGCCTACTTTGGTCATCTGGCAGACCGGGACCGTGGATGCTATCCGATCCATCGATCCCGACGAATTTCGTGGCGCGGTGACCGACGGGGTTGTTGCGCTGCAAAAGGCAGGGGCTGACGTCGTCTTGATGAATTTGCAATACAGCCCGCGCACCGAGACCATGATCTCGGCGCAGCCTTTTCTCGACAATATGCGCGTCGTTGCGCAGGAGCACGACATTCCGCTGTTCGATCGTTTCGCGATCATGCGGCAGTGGAATGAGCAGGGCCAGTTCGACCTGTTCAGCCCGTCCCGCGGGCCTGAGCTGGCGAAGCAGGTCCATGATTGCCTGGGCCGGGCGTTGGCACAGTTCGTGATTGACGCTGCTCACCTGGAGCCGGCCCAGCAGCAAAATTGAGGTCTAGCGTTAATGAGTTCTCTCCGCCCTTTTTGCCTGACGTCATGGCTGGCCGTGCCCGCAGCAGCGGCGCTGTTATGGCTGACGCCCGCCTCGCATGCGCAGACGCCCGCGCAACCTGCCCCCGCACCCGCCCAGTCACCTGATCCCGCGCCCGCTGCGCCGTCCCAGACCACCGTCGCGGCGAGGTCGTCCGAGCCGCGCGGCGTCACCTCGCGCGCCATCGACAAGGTGAAGGAGGTCGCGAAGTCCGCCGCCGACATCTTCAGCCGCGTGCCTTGCCTGCCGCCGAAGGGCGGCTCCAAGGCGATGGGCTCGCTGCCGCATGTCGCGAGCAAGCTCGTCGCCGGACAGCCCGTCGTCATCGTCGCGTTCGGTTCGTCGTCGACCGCGGGCTTCGGCGCGAGCTCGCCGGAGTTCAACTACCCCAATCGCCTCGCCGCGCAGCTGCGGCGTCACTATCCGAGCGCCGACATCACGGTCGTCAATGCCGGCGTCGGCGGCGAGGATGCGCCCGAGATGATGAAGCGCCTGCAGACGCAGGTGATCGACGTGCATCCGGATCTCGTGATCTGGCAGGTCGGCACCAACGCCGTGCTGCGCAACCTCGATCCCGCCGATACGGCCAAGCTGGTCGAGGACGGCATCAGCCGCATTCAGGCCGCCGGCGGCACCGACATCGTGCTGGTCGACCCGCAATATTCGCCGGCCGTCAACCAGCGCAAGGAGAGCGCCGGCAAGATGATCAAGCTGCTCGGCAACGTCGCCGAGCTGCGCAAGGTCGGCATCTTCCCGCGCTTCGAGGTGATGCGCGACTGGCACGAGAACCAGTCGATCCCGGTCGAGAGCTTCGTCATCGCCGATGGCCTGCACATGAACGATTGGGGCTATGCCTGCTTCGCCCAGCTGCTCGGCGACGACATCATCCGCTCCGTCGGCCAGATCAAGCTCGGGGTGAACGTGCCCGCCGATGTGAGAACATATCGGCCGATGTGAGGCTCGGTGCCGTAGGGTGGGTTAGGCGAAGCCGTAACCCACCACTGTCTATCTCCGCGGATGCAGAAGAGGTGGATTACGCCTTCGGCTAATCCACCCTACGGGAACTCGCCTCACGCCTTCTCCAGCGCCGCGGTGAGATCCCCGATCAGGTCATCGGCATGCTCGAGCCCCGCCGAGAAGCGAATGAAACCCTCGCTGATGCCGAGCGCGGCGCGGTCTTCCGGCTTCAGGCGCTGATGCGTCGTGGTCGCCGGATGCGTGACGAGGCTCTTGGCGTCGCCGAGATTGTTCGAGATCTTGGCAAGCTTCAATTCGTTGAGCACGCGGAACGCCGCCGCCTTGCCGCCCTTCACCTCGAAGCCGACCAGCGTCGAGCCGCCGCGCATCTGCTTCTTCACCAGCGCCGCCTGCGGATGATCGGCGCGGCCGGGATAGACCAGCCGCGAGATCTTGGGATGGCTCGCCAGCACCTCGGCGATGCGCGCAGCCGTGTCGGTCTGCGCGCGCACGCGCACGCCGAGCGTCTCCAGGCCCTTGAGCAGGACCCAGGCATTGAACGGCGAGATCGACGGGCCGGTCTGGCGCATGAAATTGTGGATGTGCTCTGCAATGAAGGCTTCCGAGGACAGGATGATGCCGCCGAGACAGCGGCCCTGGCCGTCGATGTGCTTGGTCGCGGAGTAGACGACGACGTCGGCGCCGAGTGCGAGCGGACTCTGCCAGATCGGCGTCGCAAACACGTTGTCGACGACGAGCCGCGCGCCACCCTTGTGCGCGATCTCGGCGATTGAGGGAATGTCGAGCACATCGAGCGTCGGGTTGGTCGGGCTCTCCAGGAAGAACGTCTTGGTGTTGCGCTTCACCGCGCGCTGCCATTCATCGAGATTGGCACCGTCGACCAGCGTGGTCTCGATGCCGTAGCGCGGCAACAGGTCCTGGACGACATAGAGGCACGAGCCGAACAGCGCGCGGGAGGCGACGACGTGATCGCCGGCCTTGAGCGGTGCCAGGATCGCGGTCGTCACCGCCGCCATGCCGGTTGCCGCCGAGCGCGCGGCCTCGGCGCCTTCGAGCTCGATCATGCGGCGCTCGAACATCGCAATGGTCGGGTTGGAATAGCGCGAATAGATGAAGCCGGGATCCTCGCCTTTGAACCGCGCCTCGCACTCCTCCGCGCTGGCGTAGACATAGCCTTGCGTCAGGAACAGCGCCTCCGACGTCTCGCCATATTGCGAGCGAAGGGTGCCGGAATGGACCAGGCGGGTTTCGGGGCGGTAAGTGGCAGACGACTTCGACATAGGACCCTCTCCGATGACCGTCGAGGCGAAAACGGTCACAAAAAAACCGGCCTGGATATCTCCACGGGCCGGGATCACAGAGGTCCCCGGCCTGTTTAGCGACTTATTTAACGTGGCTGCAAGCCGGCCGGCTCAAATCACCACGGGATAAGTGATGCTCATATTCCGCAATACCCTTTCCGTCAAGGCGTCCATCGGATAGCCGTAAAAGACTTGTATTTCCGGCATGTCCGGATGCGTTTGACCCCTGATGAGGACCCCCGGTTGACGTTCACGGTCGCCGCCGACGCCAATGGTATCCTGCCCGACCGCATGATCGCGGCGATGGCGGAAGAAGGTCTCATCCTGCCCGCCTACGACTTCGTCGAGAGCCAGATCCAGCCGGCGAGCCTCGATCTGCGTCTTGGCGACATCGCCTATCGCGTCCGTGCCAGCTTCCTCCCCGGGCCCGGCGCCACGGTGGCCGAGCGCATCGACGAGTTGAAGCTGCACGAGTTCAGCCTCGCCGACGGCGCGGTGCTCGAGACCAATTGCGTCTACATCGTGCCGCTGCTCGAAAGCCTCGCGCTGCCGCCGGAGATCGTCGCTGCCGCCAATCCGAAGAGCTCGACCGGCCGGCTCGACGTCTTCACCCGCGTGATCGCCGACGGCACCCGCCGCTTCGACATGATCGGCGCCGGCTATCACGGCCCGCTCTATGCCGAGATCAGTCCGAAGACGTTTCCGGTCTTGGTGCGCGAGGGCTCGCGCCTCAGCCAGGTGCGCTTCCGCACCGGCGATGCCATCCTCAATCCCGACGAGCTCGATGCGCTGCATGCTAGCGAGCGCCTCGTCGACATCGACGATGCGGACCTGTCCGGCGGCGTTGCCGTCTCGGTCGATCTGTCGGGCGAGAAGGCGAGCGGCTTCGTCGGCTACCGCGCCAAGCGCCACACCGGCGTCGTCGACGTCGACCGCCGCGCCGGCTACGCGGTGGAGGATTTCTGGGAGCCGATCTCGGCGCGCCCCGACGGCAGCCTGATCCTCGACCCCGGCGAGTTCTACATCCTCGCCTCCAAGGAAGCGGTGCAGGTGCCGCCCGACTACGCCGCGGAGATGGTGCCGTTCGATCCCTTGGTCGGCGAATTCCGCGTGCACTATGCCGGCTTCTTCGATCCCGGCTTCGGCTATGCCGGCGCTGGGGGGCAGGGCGCCCGCGCGGTGCTCGAAGTGCGCTCGCGCGAGGTGCCGTTCATCCTCGAGCACGGCCAGATCGTCGGCCGCCTCGTCTACGAGAAGATGCTGGCGCGCCCCGACGCGATGTACGGCCAGCGCATCGGTTCCAATTACCAGGCGCAAGGCCTCAAACTATCGAAGCATTTTCGGGTGTAGCTGCACACTCTACTGTCATGCCCCGGCTTGCCGACTTCGCTGAAGCTTCGCCGGCCGAGCACCCTCTGGCCCGGCGTAGCCTAGCGGAGCCGGGACCGGGGCATCCAGTACGCCGCGGCCTATCGCTCTATGACGGACGCCTCTGGGATACTGGATCGCCCGATCAAGTCGGGCGATGACACCGAATGTGTGTCACGATGCGCAAGACCAGCTACATGCGAGGTGGCGACATGACCGATCAGTTCCAACTCGATGCAAGCATCATCAACGACGCCGCGGACGCGCTGATCTATTCCGATCGCTCCGGCACGATCACGCGCTGGAATCGCGCATCGACCGCGCTGTTCGGCTTCTCCGCCGACGAAGCGCTCGGCCAGAATCTCGATCTGATCATTCCCGAACATCTGCGCGCCGCGCACTGGAAAGCCTTCGACGCCGCGCTCGCCAGCGGCACCATGAAGCTTGCGGGCAGGCCGACGCTGACCCGCGCGCTGCACAAGAGCGGGCGCAAGCTCTACATCGAGATGACCTTCGCGCTGGTGCGGGACAGAGATGGTGCCGTGCAGGGATCGGTGGCGATGGCGCGCGACGTCACGGAGCGCGTCGAGCGCGAACGGGCGGCCAAGGCGGCGCAAAATTCGTGATGCGGAATTGACGGAACGCCGTGCAGGGAGGTCTGCACGCGGGTCATGTTGCCTGTCACTGGCCGCGGTGACACACTCGATCAAAACCATGATCGGGGAGCGAACATGACCGCCGCACCAGACCTCGCGCAGGAAGCGCAATGGAAGCGCTGGCGCGCAGTCGCAGATCTCTACCATGCCTATTTCACCGGCCTCATCCTCACCGTCGTCACGCGGCGCGGCACGGCGGATGCCGCAGAATTCGTCTTCCGTGTGTTCCGCCGCCAGCAGCAGGAGCGCTTCCTGCCGGGGCTCAAAAAGCTCGGGATCGACCATCTGCCGCCGGCGGTCGCGGCCGCGCAATACCACTATCTCTCCAACTGGATCGGCGGCGTGCACGTCGAATACATGTATGAGAGCGACAGCAAGGCCTGGATCCGCTATCCGCCGCCGCGCTGGATCTGGAAGGGCACCGCGATCTGCGGCGTGCCGGGCGAAGTCTCCCGCGCGATGCTGCGCGGCTGGCACGCCAACAACGGCGTTGCGCTCGGCGATCTCAGGCTCGGCTTCGTCTGCACCAAGCAGAGCGTCGACGGCCAGGACGGGCTCGAAGGCTATTATCATCTCTACGACCATTCGCTCGAGCTCGACCAGCGCCTGGTGTTCGCGCGGCACCTGGAAGCGCCGCTGTTCGATGCGAAGACGGCGCCGGCATTGCCGATCGCGAGCTGGCCAAGACCGCGGTTGGAAAAGGCCTATCGCAATTACGCGATGGAATATGTCCGCACCGCCGCGCCCGTGATGGTGCAACTGTTCGGCCCCGAGGATGCCGGCTATCTGCTGCACCTCACCGGCAAGCTGATCGGCATGCAATATTTCGACGAGGTTGCCGCGGCGCTGGCGATGACCCGCGGTGGCGCGCGAGAGTTCGCATCCTTCCTGAGCGCGCTGCTCGCCACGCAGGATGATGCAGCCGAGATGACACGATCGGAAGGCACCTTTGAGATCCGGCAGCAAAGCTGGAAGCTGATGGACGACGTCGCCGACACTCACCGCGCCTGCGCCAAGGTGCTGGAAGGATTGTTCGAGGGTCTCGCTGCAGGCTGCGGCCGGCATATCGGCGTGCAGATGCGCGCCGCTGCAGGCGGCCGTCCGCCATTGGTCTGGACGATTGAGTGAGCGACAGTGTCGCCGCGCTTCGCCTCTCCCCGCGTGCGGGGAGAGGCCGGAATTTGCGACAGCAAATTCCGGGTGAGGGGGAGTCTCCGCGAGTCCGGCTGTCACCGTTGTTGCGGAAGCGGCCCCTCACCCCAACCCTCTCAGCGCGAGCGAAGCTCGTCGCGGCCCCGTAAGAACGGGGAGAGGGAGAAGAGGAGAAGTGCCGTAATTCCACCGCTTGAAATGCGCTGCCGCAGGGCACGCCTGCATCAGGCGCAGGCGGAATCGGGGCTCGCCGTGCTAACAAGCCTCAGCCGCGCCTTTCGCGCGAACGAAGTCATTTGGCACACCAAGTAATTTGCCGCGCCGCAAACGGCGGCTGCGCCCGGGAGAGGACATGTCCGACATCGCCGAAATCCCGGTCGATGAGCAAGAGCGCCCGCTGCCGCCGCCTCCGCCGCCGATCAGAAGCGCGCTGACCGACGGGCCGATCCTGCGCACGCTGCTCTCGCTCGCCTGGCCGAACGTGATCGGCCTGTCGGCCGGCATCTGTGTCGTGATCGCCGAGACCTCCTATGTCGGCCGGCTCGGCGTCGAGGCGCTGGCGGCGATGGCGCTGGTGTTTCCGACGATCATTCTGACCATGACGATGTCCGGCGGCGCCATGGGCGGCGCGGTGGCGTCGGCCATCGCGCGTGCGCTCGGTGCCGGCAACCGCGAGCGCGCCGGTATCCTCGCCGTGCACGCGATGCTGATCGGCATCGGCTTCGGCCTCGTCTTCATGCTGGGCATGCTGGTCTTCGGGCCAAAACTGCTCGAGATGCTCGGCGGCCGCGGCGATGTGCTGACGCATGCGATCGCCTACACGCAGGTGTTCTTCGGCGGCGCCGTGCTGCCCTGGCTGCTCAACACCATGGCGGGGATCCTGCGCGGCACCGGCAACATGAAGCTGCCGTCGTTCCTGATCCTCAACTCCGCGGCCTGGCAGATCGTGCTCGGCGGCACGCTCGGCCTCGGGCTCGGGCCGGTGCCGCAGCTCGGCATGCGCGGCGTCGCCGCCGGCGCGCTGATCGCCTACACCATGAATATCGGCATCATGAGCTGGTACGTGTTCTCCGGCCGCGCGCGGATCACGTTGAAGCTGCGCGGCCTGCGCATCCAATGGGCGATGTTCTTCGACATCCTGAAGGTCGGCGCCATCGCCTGCTTCTCGCCGCTGCAATCAGTGCTGACGATCTCGATCTTCACCCACATGCTGGCGCAGTTCGGCACCGCGATCCTCGCCGGCTACGGCGTCGGCGCGCGGCTCGAATTCCTGTTGACCTCGATCGCGTTCTCGTTCGGCATTGCCTGCGTGCCGATGGTCGGGATGGCGATCGGCGCAGGCCGCATCGCGCGGGCCCGGCGCATCGCCTGGACCGCCAGTGTTGCCGCTTTCGTGGCGGTCGGCGCGCCGGCGTGCCTCGTTGCGATCTTTCCCGATCTCTGGGTCAACATGTTCACCGACAGCGCGGCCGTGCGCGCGGCGAGCCACCAATATCTCTCGACGGTCGGGCCGTTCTACGCTTTCTTCGGCCTTGCAACGACGATGTATTTCTCCTCGCAAGGCGCGGCCAAGGTGATCGGGCCGGTGCTGGCGCAGACGGCGCGGCTGATCTACATCGCAGGAATCGGCTGGTGGCTGTCGACCCACGGCGCCAGCGCGCAGAGCTTCTTCTGGCTCGCCGCGAGCTCGATGGTCGTGCTCGGCCTGCTGTCATGCTCCAGCGTGGTGCTGACCCGCTGGGGACCGCGCGAGACGAAGCCCGCGATCACGCCGGCGCTTTCGATTGGTGACTAGCGGCGTTTGTGGCGGCGATGGCCGCCGCCGCCGGTATTGGCGAGCCGCATCAATTGCGGGATCATCGCCATCATGTCGCCGCCGCCCATGCCGCCGATCCCGACCGGCATCGTGCCGCCGCCCATCGGCGTGTAGCCATAGTTCGGTGCACCGAATCCGCCGCCGAAACTGCCGCCGCCCATCATGCCGCCGAGCCCGCCGCCGCCGTTCTCCATCATGCGGCTCATCATCGGGCCCATGGTCTGCATCAGCATGGCGAAGCGGCGCTTGCCCATCTTCGCCTTCATCATCTCCAGCATCGGCGCCATCTGGGTCATCATGTCTTCGCCGCCGGTACCTCCGCCGCCGAGGAATTGCGCCCTTGCCGGCACGCTCGAGATCGAAAACAGCAGCAGCACCGCGGCCGCCTGGCAGATCACCTTGTCCGCACCTCTCATGGCATGCTCCTCGCGTGCGTGGCGCCGCCGGGAAAGCAGAGCCGACCGGACGCACGCGGGCATGGTTACGGCCGGCGAGGATGCGCTTCTGTGAGAAAACTCACAGTGAATGATCAGGCCGCCACGGACGGAAACGCTTTGTGCATGGCGGTCACCGCCTCCTTGGTTTGCCCCTGAACGTAAGGCGCGAGCTCGTTCGGCAGCATGTCGATGATCCAGATGAGGCGGCAGCTAGTCTCGCCCTCGGCAACGACCTGAACCGAGGCGCTGTAATGCCGCAGCCGCTCGTTGTTGATGGCATAGACGAGGCGCCGCCGCGCATCGTCGCAATCGACCAGCACCTCGCGCGCGACGGAGCCGTTGGCGAAGGTGACGATGCGCGCATCGCCGTCGAGCGTGCAGGCGGTGACGAAGCCCGGCACCAGCCGCCGATGCAGCGCACCGAAATCGCGGACCGAGTCCCAGACGTCGCGCGCGGAGGCGGGGAGGGAGATGTCATTGTGGATGGAGGCCATGGGATCAGTGTCCTTGATTTCGACAGGTCGACGCCGGAAACACCGTCATTGCGAGCGAAGCGAAGCAATCCAGAGATGTTTCCGCAGAAACAGTCTGGATTGCTTCGTCGCAAGAGCTCCTCGCAATGACGGAGCGAGTGGCTACAGTTCGTAGGGTGGGCAAAGGCGCGCTCTTCGCGCGCCGTGCCCACCATTCATCGGCATTGTCGCGAGGAGTTGGTGGGCACGCTACGCTTTGCCCACCCTACGAGATCTCGTTTGTAGCTAACGCTCACACGCAAACCGCCTCGACATTGTTGCCATCAGGGTCGATCAGGAACGCCGCGTAATATGTCGGGCTGTAATCCCTGCGCGGCCCGGCGCCGCCATTGTCACGGCCGCCGCTTCGCAGGCCCTCGCTGTGAAACGCCTTGACCGCATCATGGTCTTTGGCGCGGAAGGCGATGTGGACGCCGTCGGCCTTGCGGCCCTTGTTCAGGTGCAGCCACAGCGCCGGCTCGCCCTTCGGCCCGAATCCGGCATAGCCGTCGCCGCTCGAGCACAGGACAAAACCGAGCGGCGCCAGCACCGCGGTGTAGAAACGCGTGGCGGCGTCGAGGTCGGCAACGCGCAATCCGATGTGGTCGTACATGTTCGTCTCCATTGCAAAGCGTGACGCAAGGGCACGCGCCGGAGACGACCCTAATCAGTTGAGGGCAAGCTGCTCTTGGAGAATCTTGCGCTCGCCCTTCGAGGCCTGGCGGAACTTGGTCGGCGACACGCCGGCGGCGCGATGGAAAGTGCGGACGAAATTGGAGAGATCGCCAAAGCCGACGTCATAGGCGATGTCGGTGACGGCGATGTCGTCCTCGGTAAGCCTGCGCGCGGCGTGGCGTAGCCGCGAGCGCACGAGATATTGATGCGGGGTGACGCCGAGCACGGCCGAGAACAGCCGCAGGAAATGAAACGGGCTGAGGCCCGCCTGCTTTGCTGCCAGCTCGAGGTCGAGCTCGGCATGCGAGTTGTCGTCGATCCACAGCGCGGCCTCCACCGCGCGGCGGCGATCGCGTGCGGTGGGGGTGGCCGGCTTGCGCGCCTTGCCCGAGACGGCGTCGACAAAACGGCCGGCCAGGATCTGGCCGATCTCGTCGAGGCCGAGATCGCTGTTGCCATCTGCTGCCGTCTGAGCGAGCTCGCCCAGCACCATCAGCTCGGGCAGCGGCGGCGTCGCGCCGATCTGCCAGATCTCGCGCCGCCCCCCGAGGGCGTCGATCAGATCCGCGCTGAAGAAGAAGCCGAGGCAGACGTCGCCGAAGACGTGCTCATGCGTGCAGGTGTATTCCTCGCCGGGGGCGCCGATCAGCATCGAGCCCGCCACCAGCTCGAAGAAGCCGGCGCGGCAATGACAGCCGAAGCTGCCGGAGCGGACATAGGCGATGGAATGGCCGGTGCGGCATTCCGCAAACGGCGTATCATCCGGTCCCGCATCGCAGCGAAACTCGGAAACACCTATCGATGGCGTCGTCAGCAGCGTGGTGGCGTGCATGCCGCCTTATCTAGGTGGAGGGTCTCGGCGGGGCAACGGGCAGCAGCACTTCGAACAAGGTCTTGCTGGCGATGGGATGAGCGCCCTCCAGCGCCAGCAGCCGCCGCTTGGAGATCACGCCGCCATAGGGCGAGAGCCGGTCGGTGTAATTGCCGGCCTCCAGCACCCGGTGGCAGGGCACGATCAGCATGAAGGGATTCTTCGCAATCGCCTGCGCCACCGAATAGGCTGCGCCGGAGGCACCGAGCGCCCGGGCCACCTCGTGATAGGTGCGCGTCTCCCCCCGCGGGATGCTGCAGGCGTACTCGTAGACGCGCCGGTTGAAGCCGGGCACGTCGCCGGCGTCCAGGCTGACCTCGGAAAAATCGGGATCGTGACCTTGCAGCAGGCCCTTGATGCCCTCGATCGCAAGCTCGGCGTTCTCGGATGGCCGCTGCTCCCGCGCCTCGGGATGGACCTGGAAAATCCGGCGGCGGGTGTCGATCTCCCGCGCCTCCGGCAATTGCACGGCGATCACGCCGGTGCCGCTCCAGATGATGCCGCAACGGCCGATGGCCGTGTCGAATATCGCGTAAGCCTGCCCCACCATGCACACGCCCCACTCAGTGCACGTTTCTCCCCGGAGAAGCGATCATAACACCGCCACAATCCGGCGCACCTGGAATCTTATCAGGACGTTAACAAGCGTCCGGCCGGTCGCGCCAAACCGCTTGGCGGCAGGCGCCGTCTCGGCTAATCAGGAGGGGCGCGGAGCGCACTCTCGCGGGCGTAGTTCAATGGTAGAACGGCAGCTTCCCAAGCTGCATACGAGGGTTCGATTCCCTTCGCCCGCTCCAAGCTTCCATTCCCTATCCAATAAGCGACCGTAGGCCGCTCACCCGCCGCGCAAAGATTCCAATATATTGGTCTGTCGTTGCCGGCAGGTGCGCCTCGCCCGGCTTAAGGTTCGCTTCGCCGTGACGGGTCGGTCCTCATGTCGGGCAATGTTCGGATCAGGGATCATGGACCAGCAAAAACTCGATCGCGCCATCGGTCGGCGGCTGAAGACACTGCGGACGCAGGCGGGCATGACGTTGAACGAGCTTGCGGCCCGCTCCGGCGTCAGCCGGGCCATGATCGGGCGGGTGGAGCGGGCGCAGAGCAGTGCGACGGCGGCGCTGCTGAACAAGCTCTGCGCGGCGCTCGATGTCACGCTCAGCGATGTCGTCGCGCTCACGGAGAAGCCGCCGGAGCGCCTGGTGCGGCTTGCCGATCAGCCGCTCTGGCGCGATCCCGACAGCGGCTATCGCCGGCGTCACGCCTCGCCGCCGGATGCGGCCAGCGGCATCGAGATCATCGTCGTCGACCTGCCGGCGGGTGCGCGCGTCTCCTACAGCCCGTGGGGCCGCAACGCCTTCACGCAGCAGCTCCTGATGCTGGAGGGCGCGATCGCCGTGCATATCGATGCCAAAGCGGTGCGGCTGCGCGAGGGCGATTGTCTCGATTTCGACGTGATGCGCGCCGTGATCTTCGAGAACGAAACCAGGCAGGACGCGCGCTACGTCATCATCGTCAGGCGCGGCGCTTCCTACGGCAAGATGTGAGGGCAAAGCGTGGAGACGAGAACGATGCAGATCCGCACCGGCGACACCTATGATCCGCGCGTCGTCGCGCTGCTCGATCATCACGTCACCACAGCGCGGGCGCAGACGGCGCGGGGCAGCGACCATGCGCTTGATCTTGCGGGCCTGCGTGCACCCGAGGTTGCGTTCTGGACCGGCTGGGACGGCGAGACGCTGGTCGCCACCGGCGCGCTGAAGACGCTCTCGGCCGGCCATGGCGAGGTCAAGTCGATGCACACGCTGCAGACCACGCGGCGGCGCGGCTATGGCGGCCAGATGCTGCGCCACATCATTGCCGAGGCCCGTGCACGCGGCATGACGCGGCTCAGCCTCGAGACCGGCTCGTGGGACTATTTCAAGCCGGCGCATGCGCTCTACCTGGCGCACGGTTTCGTCGCCTGCAGCCCCTTCCAGGGTTATGTCGAGGATCCCAACAGCCTGTTCCTGACACTCGATCTGTCGGAGCCAGGCCGCCGATAGCTCACGAGGAATCTTGTCGAGCACGCGCTCGGGGGCGGGACGTCGTTCCTGGACCGGGACGCAAAAAGACCGATCCCCTCATCAAATGAGTTGCGTACCTCAAAACACCTCTGCTAGCCTTCAGCCATGGCCGAGACCCTCACCCCGACTGCGCTGACGCTGAAGGACATCGCCCGCGAGGCCGGTGTCAGCCTCGCCACGGTCGACCGCGTCCTGCACAACAGGCCGGGGGTCCGCCCGGACACGGTCCGGCGGGTCAAGGACGCCATCGCGCGCAATTCGTTCCAGCCGCATGTGGCCGCCGCCGAGCTCGCGCGCGGCCGCGCCCGCCGCTTCGCCTTCGTGATGCCGTCGGGGCCGAACCCGTTCATGCAGCAGATCGAGGCCTATCTCGGCGAGATGGCGGCCTGGCTGTCGGCCCGCCGGCTCAATGTCGAGATGATCGCAGCCGACGTGTTCGAGCCCGCTGCGCTCGCAGCTTCGCTCGAAGCCCTGTCGGGCGATTACGACGGCATTGCCGTGGTGGCGCTGGACCATCCGAGCGTCCGCGCCGCCATCAACGATCTCGTCGATGCCGGCGCCAAGGTCGTGACGCTGGTCTCGGACGTGCCGTCCTCGCGCCGCCACCATTATGTCGGCATCGACAACATCGCTGCGGGCCGCACCGCCGGCGCGCTGGTCGGGCGGCTGGTCGGCCAGAGGTCCGGCAAGGTCGCGATCGTCGCGGGCTCGCAGGGCCTGCGCGACCATGCCGAGCGCATCTTCGGCTTCAACCAGGTGATGGCGAGCGAATTCCCCGATCTCAGCGTGCTGCCGGTGCTGGAAGGGCGCGACGAGGACGACCGTTCGGAGCAGCTGCTGGCGCGGCTGCTCGGCAAGCACGCCGACATCGTCGGCCTCTACAACGTCGGCGCCGGCACGCAGGGCGTCGCCAAAGCGCTGAACGACAAGGCGCAGAACGAGAAGGCCTCTGGCGCGGCCGGGCGCGACAAGCAGGTGGTGTTCGTCGGGCACGACGTCACGGCGCTGACGCGCCGGTTGCTGCTGCAGGGCGTGATGGATGCCGCGATCTCGCAGAACCCCGGACATGAAGCGCGCGCGGCCGTCCGCGTGCTGCTCGCGCTCGCCCGCGGCGAGCCGATCTTGAGCGAACAGGAGAAGATCCGGATCGACATCGTGATGCGGGACAATCTGCCCTAGCGGCAGGTGGATTTGGCAACAGGCGGCCAGCGGGGAAAAGCGACGCAAGATCGCTCTCCCGCGGCAGGCGAAGGGGAGGACGATTTGTATCTCGGGATCGACATCGGCACGTCCGGTGTGAAAGCGGTGCTCGTGAGCGAAGCCGGCGCGGTGACCGCGACGGCGGCGCGCGAGCTTGCGCTGTCGCACCCTGCGCCGCTGTGGTCCGAGCAGGATCCCGACGCCTGGGTCGATGCGGCCGTCGGTGCCGTCGACGATCTCGCCGCGCGCCATCCGCGCGAGGTCGCGCAGGTCCGCGGCATCGGGTTGTCGGGTCAGATGCATGGCGCGACGCTGCTTGGCGAGGACGGCCGCCCGCTGCGTCCGGCCATCCTCTGGAACGACGGCCGCTCGCAGGCCGAATGCGCAGCGCTGGAGCGGCGCTGTCCCTCGTTGCACGCCATCGCCGGCAATCTCGCGATGCCCGGCTTCACCGCGCCGAAGCTGCTCTGGGTGGCAAGGCACGAGCCGAAGATCTTCGACCGCGTGGCAAAGGTGCTGCTGCCGAAGGCCTATGTCCGCTATCGCCTCACCGGCGAGATGGTCGAGGACATGTCGGACGCGGCCGGCACGCTGTGGCTCGACGTTGGCCTGCGCCGCTGGTCCGCGCTGCTGCTGCACGCCACCGGGCTCGATCTGCACCACATGCCGCGTCTCGTCGAGGGCAGTGCGGTGAGTGCGGTGCTCGCGCCTGAATACGCGCAGCGCTGGGGCATGGCGAAAAATGTCGTGGTCGCGGGCGGCGCCGGCGACAATGCGGCCAGCGCGATCGGGCTCGGCGCCATCGCACCTGGCGATGCCTTCCTGTCGCTGGGAACGTCGGGCGTGCTGTTCCGCGTCACAGATCGCTTCGCCCCGGCGCCGGCTTCGGCCGTGCATGCCTTCTGCCACGCGCTGCCCGGCCTCTGGCACCAGATGGGCGTGATGCTGTCGGCCGCGGCTTCGCTTGCCTGGCTTGCCGGCGTGATGGAGACGCCGGCCGCAGCGCTCCTGGCGCCGCTCGGCGAGCGCGTCGATGCACCAGGCACGGTCCAGTTCCTGCCTTATCTCGACGGCGAGCGCACGCCGCACAACGATGCCGCCGCCAGCGGCGCCTTCGTCGGCCTGCGCGGCGCGACCGGGCGCTCAGAGATCGTGCAGGCCGTGCTCGAAGGCGTCGCCTTTGCCGCGCGCGACAATCTGGCGGCGCTGAGCGCAGCCAGCGGGCCGATCGCCGAGGTCGATCTCGTCGGCGGCGGCTCGCGCTCGCCGCTGTGGGCGCAGATCTGCGCCGACGTGCTCGGCCTGCCCGTCCATCGCGTCGAGGAAGGCGAGGTCGGCGCCGCACTCGGCGCTGCGCGGCTCGGCCGGCTTGCCGCGACAGGCGAGAACCCCGCGGACGTCTGCACGCGTCCGCGGCGGCTCGCGAGCTTCACACCCCGCCCGTCCGTCGCTGCGGCCTATGACGAGGCCTATCGGCGATGGCGCGCGCTTTATCCCGCATTGAAGGAGTCTTCTTAAGTGAACGCGCCAGCCAAATTCTTCGATGCAAGTGCACCCGTCGCCTTCGCCGGCAAGGAGGCCGAAGGCGCGCCCGCCTTCCGCTGGTACGACAAGGACCGCCTCGTGCATGGCCGCCGGCTCGAGGATCACTTGCGCTTTGCGGTCTGCTATTGGCATTCGTTCTGCTGGCCCGGCGGCGATCCCTTCGGCGGCGAGACCTTCCTGCGGCCTTGGCACCACGGCACCGACGCGATGGCGATGGCGCGCGCCAAGGCCGATGTCGCCTTCGAGCTGTTCCGCCTGCTGGATGTTCCCTTCTTCACCTTCCACGACGTCGATGCGGCGCCGGAAGGGGCTTCGCTCGCCGAGTCCGTCGCCAACCTCAACGCCATCGCCGATCTGTTCGAGCAGAAGATGGCAACGAGCAAGGTTCGCCTGCTCTGGGGCACTGCGAACCTGTTCACGCACCGCCGCTACATGGCGGGCGCGGCGACCAATCCGGACCCCGAGATATTCACCTATGCCGCCGGCCAGGTCCGCGCCGCGCTGGAGGTGACGCACCGGCTCGGCGGCCAGAACTACGTGCTGTGGGGCGGACGCGAGGGCTACGAGACGCTACTCAACACCGATCTCAAGCGCGAGCTCGACCAGCTCGGCCGGTTCGTCTCGCTCGTCGTCGAGCACAAGCACAAAATAGGCTTCAAGGGCCCGCTCCTGATCGAACCGAAGCCCAAGGAGCCGACCAAGCACCAATATGATTTCGACGTCGCCACCTGCTACGGCTTCCTGGAGCGCTACGACCTGCTCAAGGACGTCAAGCTCAACATCGAGCAGAACCACGCCATCCTCGCCGGTCACTCCTTCCATCACGAGGTCGCGCTGGCCGAGGCGCTCGGCGTGTTCGGCTCGCTCGACATCAACCGCGGCGATGATCTGCTCGGCTGGGACACCGACCAGTTCGCGATGAACGTGCCGGAGCTGGCGCTGGTGTTCCACGAGATCCTGAACCGCGGCGGCTTCACCACGGGCGGGCTCAATTTCGATGCCAAGATCCGCCGCCAGTCGATCGACCCCGATGATCTCATCCATGCCCATGTCGGCTCGATGGATGCCTGCGCGCGCGCCTTCCTCGCCGCTGCCGACATGCTCGACGCCGGCGCGCTCAGCGCGCCGCTCGCACAACGCTACGAGGGCTGGGCCGGGCCCGAGGGCCGCGCCATTCTCGCCGGCCAGCGCTCGCTCGCCGATCTCGCCGACCGTGCGATGAGCCCCGGCTTCGATCCGCAGCCGCGCTCCGGCCGGCAGGAATATCTGGAATCCCTGGTGAACCGCTATGTCTGAGGAAACGCCGCTGATGACGAAGGCTGACGCGACACCGGTGCTCGAGCTCACCGGCATCGGCAAGGAGTTCGGCGCGATCCGCGCGCTGCACGACGTCGACATGCAGGTCTGGCCTGGCGAGGTGGTCGGCCTGATGGGCGACAACGGCGCCGGCAAGTCGACGCTGGTGAAGATCATCGCCGGCAATTTCCGCCCCACCCATGGCGAGATGCGCTTTGCCGGCAGCGCGGTGCATTTCAACCGTCCGGTCGATGCCCGCGCGGTCGGCATCGAGGTCGTCTACCAGGATCTCGCGCTCGCCGACAATCTGAGCGCCGCCGCCAACGTTTTTCTCGGCCGCGAGCTGAAGCGCAGGTTCGGACCCATTGCCTTGCTCGACCACAAGGCGATGGCATCGCGCGCGCTGGAGCTGTTCGGCGAGCTGCGCTCGGAGACGCGCCCCGACGATCTCGTTAGGCAGATGTCGGGCGGCCAGCGCCAGGCGGTCGCGATCGCGCGGACCCGGCTTTCCAATGCGCGGCTGGTGATGATGGACGAGCCGACCGCCGCGATCTCGGTGCGCCAGGTCGAGCAGGTGCTCGGCCTGATCCACCGGCTGAAGGAGCAGGGCGTCGCCGTGATGCTGATCTCGCACCGCATGCCCGACGTGTTCGCCGTATGCGACCGCGTCGTCGTCATGCGGCGCGGCGAGAAGCGCGCCGACAAGTCGATTCACCAGACCTCCCCCGAGGAGGTCACCGCTCTCATCACCGGTGCGAAGGAGGCGGCGTGATGGCCATGCCCATGGAATCCCCGATCAGCTTCACCAATGTCGGCAAGATCAGATGGTGGCAGCGCGGCATCTTCGCCTCGCAGACCGGCTACGTTCTGCTCGCGCTGGCGGTGCTGCTGGTGATCATGCATTTCGCCAGCCCCTACTTCTTCACCCAGGGCAACATGCAGAACGTGGCGAAGAACTTTTCTTTCATCGCCATTGCGACGCTCGGCGTCACCTTCGTGATCATCACCGGCGGCATCGACCTGTCGGTGGGATCGATGATGTGCTTTTCCGCCATGATCACCTCGATGGTGATGACCGAGCTGTCGGCGCCCGGCTCGCCGCTGGTGCACATGGCAGCTGACGGCAAGACCGTGCTCGCCAATGTGCCCGGCCTGATCCTGCTCATCTCGATCCTCGCCGGTCTCGGCGTCGCACTGATTGCGGGCATCGTCAACGGCTTCTGCATCGCCGTGCTCGGCCTGTCGCCCTTCGTCACCACGCTCGGCATGCTCTCGATCGTGCGCGGGCTCGGCTATGTCGTCTCCAATGGGCGCGGCAGTTTCCCGGGCGGGCCGGACGCCGATTATTTCTATGCGCTCACGTCCGGTGACGTGCTCGGCGTGCCCGCGCCGTTCATCTATCTCGTGATCCTGGCGCTCACCATGGCCGTGGTGCTGCACCACACCTCGTTCGGCCGCCACGTCTTCGCGCTCGGCGGCAATGAGAAGGCGGCCGAGCTCACCGGCATTCCGGTGGTGCGGGTGAAGATCGAGGTCTACGTGATCTGCGCGCTCGCCGCGGGCCTGCAGGGCATCATCATCTCCGGCTGGCTCGGATCGGCGCCGGCCAACATGGCGACCTCCTACGAGCTCAACGTGATCGCGGCGGCCGTGATCGGCGGCGCCAATCTCGCCGGCGGCATCGGCGGCCCGCTCGGGGCCATCGTCGGCTGCGTGCTGCTGGAGGTGATCCGCAACGGGCTCGTGCTGGCCCAGGTCAGCTCGTACTGGCAGCAGACGCTGGTCGGCGTGATCATCATTCTGGCTGTGCTGGTCGACCGCATTCGCTCGCGGATGACCTGAAATGACGACATCTCGGGAAGGCAAGGAAAACGCCGCCTATCCGCTTCCCGGGGGCTTTCGAGGGGATAGGCACCAACAAGAGTGGAGGAGACCATGAGGAAACTGCTTCTTGCCGGTATCGCGGTCGCGATGATGGCGACGCCGGCATTTGCTGCGAATTACCGCTTCGTCATCGTGCCGAAGGCGATGAACAATCCGTTCTTCGACTTTTCGCGCGATGGCTGCCTGAAGCGCGCCAAGGAGCTCGGCAACATCGAGTGCATCTACAAGGGACCGGTCGAGCATGAACCTGCGACCCAGGCCCAGATCATCCAGGACTTCATCACGCAGAAGGTCGATGGTCTTGCCATCTCCGTCGCGGACGTTGCGGCCATGACCAAGTCGATCGAGGCGGCGACTGCTGCCGGCATTCCCGTCATCACCTTCGATGCGGACGCGCCGGGCTCCAAGCGCATCGCCTATATCGGCACCAACAACAAGGAGTTCGGTGTCGCGCTCGGCAAGGAGCTCCTGAAAATGCGGCCGGACGGCGGCAAATACGCGATGGTTTCCGGCGGCCCCGGCGCCAAGAACCTCGCCGAGCGCGTCGACGGCGTGCGCGAGGCGCTGAAGGGCTCGAAGTGGACCGAGGTCGCGGGCTCGCCGACGTTCTGCAACGACGATCCAGCGCTCGCGGTCCAGCAGATGACGGACATGCGCACCGCAACGCCGGACCTCGCCGCCATCGTTCCGATCGGCGGCTGGCCGATGTTTGCGCCCGAAGGCTTCAAGGCCTTCGCCAGCCGGAACAAGAAGGACATCGATTCCGGCAAGTTCACGCTGGTCGTTGCCGATACGCTGAAGATGCAGCTCGAGCTGCTGCGTGACGGCTACGCCAATGCGCTGGTCGGCCAGCGTCCGTTCGAGATGGGCGAGAAGGCGATGGACACGCTGCTCGCCATCAAGAAGGGCGAGAAGGTGCCGGAGATCGTCTACACCGGCCTCGATCTCGTCACCAAGGACAACGTCGCGCAGATGTTGAAGTAGGAGCGCTGCCAGCCCCGCGCTCCTGCATGCCTCTCCCGCTTGCGATTTCCGCAAGCGGGAGAGATGATTTGGAATGGAAGACGACTGCTGGAAGGCGATGGAATGAAAAGGTCGCGGCTCGGCGCTCTCGATGTCACCTCGATCGGCCTCGGTTCCGCCCCGCTCGGCGGATTGTTCTCGCCCGTCAGCGATGCCGATGCGCAAGCGACGCTTGAACGCGCCTGGTCGCTCGGCGTTCGATTCTTCGATACCGCCCCGCTCTACGGTTTCGGCCTCGCGGAGCGGCGGTTGGGGGCCTTCCTGCGGCAGCAGCAGCGCGATTCCTACGTCATCTCGACCAAGGTCGGCCGCCTGCTGCGCGCACCGGACGGTGCTGCCCCCGAGGACGAGCACTACAAGGGCACGCCGCGCGAGCGGCCGGTGTTCGATTTCAGCTATGACGGCGTGATGCGGTCGGTCGAGGAGAGCCTGCAGCGCCTCGGCCTCGACCGCGTCGACGTCCTGCTCGTCCACGATCCCGACGACCACTATGACGATGCCGTCACCGGCGCCTTCCGCGCGCTCCAGCACCTGCGCGAGGACGGCACGGTCAAGGCGATCGGCGCCGGCATGAACCAGTCGGAGATGCTGGCTCGCTTCGCCGAGGCCGTGCCGGTCGACTGCTTCCTGCTCGCCGGCCGCTACACGCTGCTCGACCAGGGCGCGCTGGATGCGTTGTTTCCGCTCTGCCAGGCGAGGGGCATCGGCATCCTGCTTGGCGGCATCTACAACAGCGGCATCCTGGCCAATCCGCGGACGAGCGCGAAATTCAACTATCAGGATGCTGATGCGGCGCTCGTGGCACGTGCGCTGGAGCTCGACGAGCTCTGCCGCAGGCACGGCACCGAGCTGAAGGCCGCCGCGCTGCAATTCTGCATGGCCCATCCGGCGGTGACGGTCGCCGTGATGGGTGCGCGCAATGCCGCCGAGGTCGCTGACAACATCGCCATGTCGGAAGCGGCGGTCCCGTTGGCGTTCTGGCAGGACTTGCGGGCGCGAAAGCTCATGGATGTGCGCGCGCCACTTCCCGGCGGAGCGTAGGGCATGATCGTCGATTCCCATCAGCATTTCTGGGATCCGGCGCGCGCCGACTATCCCTGGATGGAAGCGCCCGAGCTGGCGCCGATCCGCCGTGCCTTCGGCCCGGCCGATCTCGCGCCGCTGCTGAAGGCGAACGGCATCGACGCCAGCATCGTGGTGCAATGCCGCTCCGCGCTGGAGGAGACCGAGGAGTTCCTGCGTATCGCGGACGCGACGCCCTCTGTCGTAGGCGTGGTCGGCTGGGCCGACCTGACCGATGCTGCGCTCGACGAAACGCTCGACCGGCTGCGCGCTTTGCCTGGTGGAGCAAAGCTGGTCGGGATCCGTCACCAGGTCCACGACGAGCTTGATGCGGATTGGCTGCTGCGCGACGACGTCCAGCGCGGACTTACCGCGGTGTTCGCCCACGATCTCGCTTACGATTTCCTCGTCCGCAGCCGCGAGCTGCCTGCCGCGATCGCAACCGCGCAGGCCTTTCCGCACGCGCGTTTCGTGCTCGATCACGCCGCCAAGCCGCCGATTGCGGCCGGCGGGAGCGCGGAATGGGCCGACCGCATCGCAGCGCTGGCTGCCTGCGGCAACGTCTGGTGCAAGATCTCGGGATTGGCGACGGAAGCGGTCTGGAATGACTGGGATGCGGAACGGCTGTTTCCGTTCGTTGCACACGCCGCAAGATGTTTTGGCGAGGACCGGTTGATCTTCGGATCGGACTGGCCCGTGTGCCTGCTTGCGGGAAGCTATGGCGAGATCAAGACCGCGCTGGAGGCCTGCCTGGCGAAGCTCGGCCCGCGCGTGCGGGACAAGGCGTTCGGCGTGAATGCAGCGCAGGCGTATCGGCTGGCGTCGCGCGTTAGCGCCTGAGCGCGCGCCTCGTCCTTCGAGACGGCGCTGACGCGCCTCCTCAGGATGAGGCTAAGCGGCGTCCGTGTCCTTTGAAGCACCCGCCGCGCACTCCGCTCCTCATCCTGAGGAGCCCGCCTAAAGCGGGCGTCTCGAAGGATGGCCGCAATCGCAGAGCCTTACTCCGACATCGGCTTGTCGGAGATGTCCCAGTCCTTCCCGGTGAAGGTGGAGATGAACAGCGTCTTCATCGGCGTGTAGTCCTCGGGCGTGTAGCTGTAGGTGACGCCGTCGAGGAAATACGGCGAGTGGAAGCCATTGAGGTTCGATGCCTGCTTCAGCACGTTGGCGCGGGTGAGCTCGTCGCCGCAGCGGCGCAGGATCTCGCCCATGGTCGCGGCCTGGCCGTAACCGGCGAAGGCGATGGTGTTGTCGGGATCGATCGCCGGCGTGTACTTCTTGCGCAGCTCCTCGAACGCCATGACGTCCGGGTCCTTCTCCCATTTGGGCAGGCCGACCTCCTTGTTGTAGCGGATCGCGACGATTCCGGTGGCGTTCTCGAGGCCCGCGGCATTGAGGATCGAGCGGCCGGTGGAGCCGGCGGAAAGCAGCTGCAGCGGCTTCCAGCCGAGCTCGGCCACTTTCCGGATCGACTGCGACGAGGCCTTGCCGGTCGAGATGTTGTAGAAGACGTCGGCCCCCGACTTCGAGAGATTGACGAGCTGGGAATCGACGGTCGGCTCGGTCAAATCATAGGTCTGCTCCATGATCACCTGCGCAGTGCCGCCGGCATCCGCCAGCACTTTCTTGAAGGGTGCAAGGAAGTCGCGGCCGAAATCGTCGTTCTGGTAGAGGATGCCGATCTTGGCGTTCGGCTTCACGCTGACGACGTGCCGCGCCAGGATGCGCGCTTCGGTCGGATAGAGCGGCAGGCCCGCCATCGTCCATTTGAACTCTTTCGGATTATTCCACTTCGACGCGCCGGTGTTGAGCAGCAGCTGCGGCACGCCCTTGGAGTTCAGGTATTTGTGCACGGCGGTCTGCGGCGCGGTGCCGAGCGAGCCGTACAGCGCGAGCACTTCCTCCTGCTCGACCAGGCGCCGCGTCGCCTCGACGCATTTCGGCGCGCTGTAGGCGTCGTCCATGGTGAGGAATTTGACCTTGCGTCCGTTGATGCCGCCCTTCTCGTTCAGCATCTGGAAATAGGCTTCGCCGATGCGGCCGAGCACGCCGTAGAGCGAGCCGGGGCCGGAATGCGGCACGGTCTGACCGATCTTGATCTCGGTGTCGCTGGCGCCCGCATCGTATTTCTTCTCCGCAGCCCAGACGTAGGGCGCAGGCAAGGTGGATGCGGCGATGGTGGCGAGTGCGCCGGCGCTGAAATCGCGCCGCGATGGATTCTTGGTCATTGTTGTTTTCTCCCTGATGCGCGCATTGTGCTGACATCGCAGCTCGGCTCGCAAGTGGGAAGTCGCAGCTTTGCGACGCAATGACGCTCAAATCGTCAGGCGTTAGCGCCTAGACTCAAGTTTTCTCGGCGACGACGACGAGGCCGCGCACGGGCTCGTTGTTCTCGTTGCGCGGCGAGGCTGGCTCCAGGGTCAGCAGCTTCAACCCCGCCTTGGCGATGGCGCCGCGCACATATTCCGCGGAATGGGCATAACGCAGGCCGTCGCCGAGCACGATGCCGCTGCCGTCGTGCGTCTCCAGCGTGAAGGCAAGCACGCCGCCTGAGACGAGCACGCGCTTTGCCTCGGTGAGAACAGGGGCGAGATCGGAGAGATAGACGAACGCATCCGCGGCCACGATGAGGTTCGCGCTGGCATCCAGCTTGCCGCGCAGGCCCTCGAGCATGTCGGCGACTTCGAGCGCGGCATAGAGGTTCGTCGCCCGCGCCTCCTTGATCATGCCGGGCGACAGATCAATGCCGGTGAAATGGTCGACCTGCTTGGCGAACGCGGCTGCCGCAAGGCCGGTGCCGCAGCCGAGGTCGATGGCGTGCTTGAAGTAGGCCGGCTTCTTGGCGGCGACGCGCGCGGCCAGCACCGCCTTGAAGATCAGCGTGGGGGCGCGATAGCCGAGATCGTTGATCAGCGCGTGCTCGAACCGCGGCGCGTATTGATCGAACAAGGCCTGCACATAGGCCTTGGGCATCTCCGCCATCGCGGTATCCCCGAGCCGCATCAGGTGCAGGCCGGCGCCGTGCTGGTCCTCGGGGTCGCATCGCCGCGCTTCACGAAACGCCGCGATGGCCTTGTCGCGCTCGCCGAGCTGCTGACGGATCTCGCCGAGCGTGAACCAGGCCGAGGTGAAATCAGGTGCGAGCTCGATCGCCTGCTCCAGAAGGTCGGCGGCGGCGGGCAGGTCGCCCTTGAGCTGGAGGTCGCGCGCGAACTCGAAGCGGCGGTCGGCCATGAGATCGCCGGAGGTCAGGAACAGGCGGAGCGGCATTGAGGAACCAGGAAACGAAACGGGTAATTGACTCGAAGATGTGATGGCTCGACTTATATAACAGGCATGCGCCCGCAAGACATCCTGCTGCCAAATGCTGCCGGCCTGTGCTGCAAGCCCGGCGGCTTCCATATCGACCCTGTCCGCCCCGTGGAGCGGGCCGTGATCACCCACGGCCATTCCGACCATGCCCGTGCCGGCCATGGCGCCGTGCTGGCGACGCAGGAAACGCTGGACATGATGCGGCTGCGTTACGGCGAAAACTTTGCCGGCTCGACGCAAGCCATCCGCTATGGCGAGGAGATCCGGCTCGGCGACGTCAAGGTCAAATTCCACCCCGCCGGCCACGTGCTGGGCTCCGCACAGATCGCCGTCTCGTGCAAGGATACCTGCATCGTCGCCTCCGGCGACTACAAGGACGCGCCCGACCCGACCTGCACGCCGTTCGAGCTGGTGTCGTGCGACGTCTTCATCACCGAGGCGACGTTCGGGCTGCCGGTCTTCCGGCATGGCGATGCCAGCGACGAGGTCAAGAAGCTGCTGGCTTCCGTCGCGTTGTTTCCGGAGCGCGCGCATCTCGTCGGGGCCTATTCGCTCGGCAAGGCGCAGCGCGTGATCAAGCTGCTGCGCCAGGCCGGCTACGACGCGCCGATCTACCTGCATGGCGCGATGGAAACAATCACGCATTACTACCAAAGCCGCGGCATCGATCTCGGCGAGCTCAGGCCCGCGAAGGGCATGAAGAAGGCCGCGCTCGCCGGCACCATCACCTTGGCGCCGCCATCGGCCACATCAGATCTCTGGACGCGCCGCTTTCCCGATCCGGTCACCGCCTTCGCCTCGGGCTGGATGCGGGTGCGCGCCCGGGCGCGGCAGCGCGGCGTCGAGCTGCCGCTGGTGATCTCCGACCACGCCGACTGGGACGGCCTCACCGCGACCATCGCAGCGACCGGCGCCGGCGAGATCTGGGTCACCCACGGTCAGGAAGATGCGCTGGTGCATTGGTGCCGGAGCAAGGGCCTGAAGGCGCAGCCGCTCGATCTCGTCGGCTATGGCGACGAGGAGGAGAGCGAGACTCCCATTCAAGGCGAGGCCGAAGCATGAACCGCTTCGCCGAGCTGCTCGACCGCCTCGCCTATGAGCCCGGCCGCAACAACAAGCTGCGGCTGCTCACCGGCTATTTTCGCGAAGTCGGCGACCCCGACCGCGGCTATGCGCTGGCGGCGCTGACCGGCGCACTCAGCTTCAAGCACGCCAAGCCCGCGCTGATCCGCGATCTCATCGCGGCACGCACGGATGAGGTGCTGTTCGGGCTGAGCTACGACTATGTCGGCGATCTCTCGGAGACGGTGGCGCTGATGTGGCCGAAGGCCGCGCTCGCCGCCCACAACAACCCACCCCCGCCGAGCCTCACCGAAGTCGTCACCACGCTGCGCACGCTCGGCAAGACCGAGCTGCCGAAGCAGCTCGAACGTTGGCTCGACGAGCTCGACGAGACCGGCCGCTGGGCGCTGCTCAAGCTCGTCACCGGCGCGCTTCGCATCGGCATCTCGGCGCGGCTCGCCAAGACCGCCGCCGCTGCGCTCGGCGACAAGGATCCGCACGAGGTCGAGCTGATCTGGCCGGGCCTCGTCCCGCCCTATCTCGACCTGTTCGCCTGGCTGGAGGGCCGCGGCGACAAGCCCGTCAACCGCGATCCCGCGCCGTTCCGCCCGGTGATGCTGGCGCATGCGATCGAAGACGGCGATTTCGCCGCGCTCGATCCCGCCGACTACATCGCCGAATGGAAATGGGACGGCATCCGCGTGCAGGCGGTCGCCGGGCGCGACGAGCGCGGCCATATCACCGCGCGGCTCTATTCGCGCACCGGCGAGGACATCACGGGCAGCTTCCCGGATCTCGTGCCGTCGCTGCGCCTGCCGGGCGCGATCGACGGCGAGCTCTTGATCCTGCGCGAAGGCCGCGTGCAGAGCTTCAACGTTCTGCAGCAGCGGCTCAACCGCAAGGTGGTCTCGCCGAAGCTGATCAAGGAGTTTCCGATTCATCTGCGCGCCTACGATCTGCTCGGCGACGACGAGAACGATCTGCGCGAGCTGCCTTTTGCCGAGCGGCGCGAGCGGCTGGAGAGATTCATCGCGAAACTCGACGATCCCCGCATCGATCTCTCGCCTACCGTGCCCTTCGACAGCTGGGAGGCACTCACCGCCGCGCGCGCCGATCCCGCCAGCGCCGGCGCCGGCGAGGACGCGGACGCCGTCGAGGGCGTGATGCTGAAGCGGTGCGATGCGCCTTATCTGCCGGGGCGGCCGAAGGGCCAGTGGTGGAAGTGGAAGCGCGACCCGCACATCATCGACGCCGTCCTGATGTATGCGCAGCGCGGCCACGGCAAGCGCTCGTCCTATTATTCCGACTACACCTTTGGTGTCTGGACCGAGACCGAGAATGGTGAGGAGCTGGTGCCGGTCGGCAAAGCCTATTTCGGCTTCACCGACGAGGAGCTCCTGCAGATCGACCGCTTCGTTCGTCGCAACACCACGGAAAAATTCGGCCCCGTCCGCCATGTCGTGCACGAGGGCGACAAGGGGCTGGTGCTGGAGGTCGCTTTCGAGGGTTTGCAGCGCTCGCCCCGGCACAAATCCGGCGTCGCCATGCGTTTCCCCCGCATCAGCCGCCTGCGCTGGGACAAGCCGCCCCGGGAGGCCGACCGGCTGGAGACGCTGGAGAAGATGCTGAAGGCCGAGCCGGCGGAGATTGAGGTGTGATGCATCGATCGCGCCGCAAATGCGGTGCGCTCCCTCTCCCGCTTGCGGGAGAGGGCTGGGGAGAGGGCTGTCTCCGCAATGGGACACTCCCCCAGAGGAGAGAACCCTCACCCGCGCCTACGGCGCGGCCTCTCCCGCAAGCGGGAGAGGCTAGGGAGCCCGCGGCTTGCAGCGTGCCACAATCGAAGTTCTGGCTCTGCCCGAATTAAACTCCCGTAACCCGATTGACGCCCCCTTGCGGGTTCCCCATGTCCCCCGCCGTGCCCTATAATGGGGTCGAATCCGCTTCAGGAGTTTGCGATGGTCCAAGACGTCAGAGATTTGCCGGCCGGCCGCAGCGACGGCCTGCACCGCTTTCTCGGCGGCTCGCCGCTGACCGTCGCGTTCCGCCTGGTGCTGCTCTCGATCCTGGTCGGCGTCGTGCTGGCGACGATCGGCTTCGACCCCTGGAACATCATCCACAGCATTCGCCTCTTGTTCCAGCGTCTGTGGGATCTCGGCTTCGATGCGGTGAACTGGCTGTGGCGCTATTTCCTGCTCGGCGCGGTCATCGTGATCCCGATCTGGCTGCTGTCGCGCGTGTTCGGCGCGCCGCGCGGCCGGTAAGGATGTGATCGAGGGAGTGCGCAGCCGATGCAACTGCGTTTCGTCGGCTGCGGTGACGCCTTCGGCTCCGGCGGCAGGCTCAACACCTGCTTCCATGTCTCCGGGCGCGAAGCGAACTTCCTGATCGACTGCGGCGCGTCGGCGCTGCCGGCGCTGAAGCGGCTCGAGATCGATCGCCACGACATCGACCTGATCCTGATCACGCATTTCCACGGCGACCATTTTGCCGGCCTGCCGTTCTTTCTGCTCGACGCGCAATTCTCGCGGCGGATGCGGCCGCTGACGATCGCCGGCCCGCAAGGCATCGAGCGGCGGCTGCGTGAGGTGATGGAAGCGCTGTTCGAGCATTCCTCGAAGACCCTGCAGCGCTTCGAGCTGAACGTGGTCGAGCTCGCACCGGGGCAAAGCCGAAACTTCGGCACGGTGAATGTGACGCCTTATCCGGTCGTGCACGGCGAATCCGGCGGGCCGTTCCTCGCCTATCGCGTCGCG
Organism: Bradyrhizobium sp. BLXBL-01; assembly: GCF_051853025.1. NCBI lineage: Bacteria > Pseudomonadati > Pseudomonadota > Alphaproteobacteria > Hyphomicrobiales > Nitrobacteraceae > Bradyrhizobium > Bradyrhizobium sp. BLXBL-01. The sequence goes on along the minus strand of NZ_CP182471.1, from coordinate 7,928,473 downwards.
GCCGAGGGCCGCACGCTCGCCTACAGCGCCGATACCGAATGGACGGAGACGCTCATTCCGCTGGCGCATGGCGCGGACCTTTTCATCGCTGAAGCCTATATGTACGAGAAGGTGGTCAAGAATCATCTCAGCCTGAAGACCTTGGAACAGCATCTGCCCGACATCGGCGCCAAGCGGCTCGTCCTCACCCATATGAGCGACGACATGCTGTCGCGCCTGGGTGACGTCGAGCACCTCGCCGCCGAAGACGGCATGGTGCTCGTGTTCTGAAAGATGCACGCACCCGTTCATCACCGCGTCGGTAGCCGGCAGGTCTTCGCCATCGCAGGTCCCGCGATGGTCGCGAACCTCACGACGCCGCTGATCGGCGTGGTCTCGACCACCGCGATCGGCCGGCTCGACGATGCCGCGCTGCTCGGCGGTGTCGCGATGGCCTCCGTCATCTTCGACTGCCTGTTCTGGCTGTTCGGCTTCCTGCGCATGAGCACGCTGGCTTTCACCGCGCAGGCGCTCGGCGCGGGCGAGACGCGCGAGCAGACCGTGATCCTGGTGCGCGGCTTCATCGTCGCCGGCCTGATCGGCGCGGCGCTGATCGCACTGCAATTGCCGTTGGCTGGCGCGCTGTTCGACCTGATGGGCGGCAGCGAGGGCGTGACGCGCGCGGCAAAGACCTATTTCATGATCAGGATCTGGTCCTCGCCCTTCGCCTTCGCCAATTACGTCATCCTCGGCTGGCTGGTGGGGCAGGCCCGCGCCAATCCGGCCCTTGCGCTCCAGGTCGTCATCAACCTTGTCAACATGGTGGCGACGATCCTATTGGTGCTGGTCTACGACACCGGCATCGCCGGCGCGGCGATCGCCGCGCTGGCGTCCGAGGCGATCGGCTTCATGCTCGGCGTGATCGTGTGCAGGCGCTATGCACTCGGCGGTTTTGCCGTGCCGCGCGCATCGCTGTTCGATCGCGAAAAGCTGATGCGGCTCCTGGCGGTGAACACCGACATTCTGATCCGCACCGCGGCGCTGATCGCCGTGTTCCTGTTCTTCACCGCCAAGGGCGCGCGAGCCGGCGACGTCACGCTGGCCGCGAACTCCGTGCTCAACAATTTCCTCCTGGTCAGCGCTTTCTTCCTCGACGGCCTCGCGAATGCGGCGCAGCAGCTCTGCGGCCGCAGCTTTGGCGCGCGCGACGCCAAGGGATTTGCGGATTCGACCAGGCTGGTGCTGCGCTGGGGGCTCGGCTTCGCCATCGTCGTCGCCGTGCTGTTCGCAGGCTTCGGCCCCGATATCATCAATGTCATGACGGCGAGCGAGGACGTCCGCCGCGCCGCGCGCGAGTTTCTGCCCTTCATCGTGCTCGCGCCGATCCCCGGCGTGTTCGCCTTCGGCTTCGACGGCATCTATGTCGGCGCGACCTGGGCGCGGGAGATGCGCAATCTGATGCTGTTGTCGCTCGCGATCTTCTTCGCCGTCTGGCTGGCGCTGCAATCGTTCGGCAATGCCGGCCTGTGGAGCGCGCTGATCGCGTTCTACGTCGCGCGCGGCGGCTTGCAGGGGGCAAGGTATCCGTCCCTGTATCGGGCGACGTTCGCGAAGCCGTAGCTCTCGCGTCCGGACGTGCGAAGCGCGAGCCGGGACCCAGCATGCGGCCACATGGGCCCCGGCTCTGCAGCGCACCACGCCGAAGCCGGCGCGCTGCCATAGCGCGTCGAAGACGCGCGTAAACGCGCTTATGGCGTCCGAGGCACGAGACCTACATCCCCGGCCAGTCTTCCGCCGTCAGCGTCGCCGCATCGGCGCCGACGATCTCGGCCAGCGAATCCCGCCCGGTTCGCAGCAGCGTCGAGGTCAGGTCGCGCTTGATCTCGTCGACGAGGCCGAGACCCTTGTAGACCAGCGACGAATAGAGCTGGATCAGGCTGGCCCCGGCGCGGATCTTGGTCAGCGCGGCGCCGCCCGAATCCACGCCGCCGACGCCGATCAGCGGGAACGCGCCCTCGACGCGCACATAGGTTTCCGCGACCATGCGCGTCGACAGACGGAACAGCGGCCGGCCGGACAGGCCGCCTTGCTCCTTTGCCCGCATCTCCTCGCGCAACGTGCTCGGCCGCGCGATCGTCGTGTTCGACACGATCATGCCGTCGACCCGGCGCGAGCGCGCGACCTGCACGACGTCGTCGAGCTGGGCAAGGCTCAAATCCGGCGCGATCTTGAGCAGCACCGGCGTGTCGCCGGCCTTCTGCCTGACACGCTCGCGGGCGTCGATCACGCGCGCGAGGAGGTCGTCGAGCAGCGCGCCTTCCTGCAGGTTGCGCAGGCCCGGCGTGTTCGGCGAGGAGACGTTGACGGTGAAATAGCTCGCCACCGGCGCGAAGGTCTCGATCAGCTTGACGTAGTCGCCGACGCGGTCCGGCGAATCCTTGTTGGCGCCGACATTGACGCCGACGATGCCGCCGTGCTGCGCGCGCGCGGCAAGCCGGCGCAGCGCGACTTCGGCGCCGTCATTGTTGAAGCCCATGCGGTTGATGATTGCTTCGTCGCGCTCGAGCCGGAACAGCCGCGGCCGTGGATTGCCGGCTTGCGGCTTCGGCGTCACCGAGCCGATCTCGACGAAGCCGAAGCCGAGCCGCAGCAGCGCATCCGGCACTTCGGCGCTCTTGTCGAAGCCCGCGGCCATGCCGATCGGATTCGGAAAGTTCAGCCCGAAGGCGCGCACCGCGAGCTTGGGATCATCGGCCCGCGGCTTGATCGGTGGCAGGAAGCGCAGGCCCTGGATCGCGAGACGATGGGCGTCCTCGGGATCGAGCCAGCGCAGCACCGGCAGCGAAAAGGCGTCGAACGCGCGGATCACGGCAACAGCTCCGGAACATCGTGACCGCCGTCGGAGCGCGTGTTGAGGTTCATCACCGCGATCACCGCGCCGAAATCGAGCTCGCCATAGAGATGGGGGAAGAGCTCGTCATTGCGCGAGCGTTCCCAGCGCAATTCGCTCCCCAGCGCATCGCCGTCGACCTCGACCAGGAACAGCGCGCGCTGCCCGAAATAGTGCTTGCGCAGGGTCTCGGGAACCTGGGCCGCGGTCGAGAAATGGATGAACCCGTCGCGCGCGTCGTCTGCGCTGCCCCGGTAGACACCCTGCCGTTCCGCCTCGCGCCAGGCCGAGGCCGGACAGATTTTGTAGATCTTGACCACCGCTACCGCAGCCTTGTTTGTTCTTTGAGTCTTTTGGGTTTTTTCGTCTTTTGCGGGTCCTCGAAACCCGGGCGCGACCGTAAAGGCCACCCCTTCCGAACTCAAGGCTTAGAGCCTTTTCCGCGCCGATGAAATCGGAACGGGGGCTCCAGATTCCCGTTTTGCGCGTTTTCCTGACGCGAACGGGTACCCGCTCCGTTACGAACGCCGTTCTCCCTCGCCTCTTGCGCGAAAAACGGAAAACCTGTTGATTTGAGGACAGTTTTCCTGAGTTGCGACGGGCTGGACCTTCCATGGTCAGACAGGCCAAAGCGCAGAGGATGCTGACTCACGACCAGATCTGGGCCGCACTGGACCGGTTGGCGGCGCGCGCCGGGCTGTCGCCGTCCGGCCTCGCCAGGCGTGCCGGGCTCGACCCCACAACCTTCAACAGGTCCAAGCGCGTCACCGCCGACGGACGCGAGCGCTGGCCTTCGACCGAATCGATCGCAAAAGCGCTGGCCGCGGCTGACGCCTCGATCGACAGCTTTGCCAAATTGATCGACGACGACGGCGCGAGCGATGGCCGCTCGGTGCCGCTGCTCGGTTTCGCACAGGCGGGCACGAGCGGCGCTTTCGACGAGGCCGGTCTTCCATCCGGCAAGGGCTGGACCGACATCGCGCTGCCAGCCACCGAGGACAGCCACGCCTTTGCGCTGGAGATTTCCGGCGATGCGCTTGCGCCTGTTTATCGCGACGGCGACATCGTCCTGGTCTCGCCCGGCGCGCCGATCCGCAAAGGCGATCGCGTGGTGGTGCGGAGCAAGGCGGGCGAGATGACGGTCGCGACGCTGAAGCGCCGCACGGCCAAGGCGCTGGAGCTTGAGCCGCTCGATGCGACGCAGGCCGAATGGACGATGGCGGCGGGCGACGTGGCGTGGATCGCGCGGATCCTGTGGGCCAGCCAGTGATCGCGTGACCGGACCATGACACAGTTCGCGTTGCGACCGCCATTGCGACTCACCACGCCTCTCGCATAGGTTGCGCACCTGTTGCCGACCAAGTTCATCTCGAGGGGAATACGATGAATCGCCGCCACGCATTGAAGGCCCTGGCGGGTCTCGCACTTTGTCCGTTGTGCAAGCCGGGCTTCGCCGCCGAAGGCGCGCATTGGAGCTATGAGGGCGCCGGCGGCCCGGCCAAATGGGGCGATCTCGAGGCGGCCAACAAAGCCTGCGCGGCCGGCCTGCAGCAATCGCCGATCGACATCGAGGCGACGATCAAGTCGCAATTGCCGGTTCTGAAGCTGAGCTGGGGCAAGAGCGCCGACACCATCGTCAACAACGGGCACACCATCCAGCTCAACTTCGCCGAAGGCAGCACGCTGATGCTCGGCGACGTCAAGTACAAGCTGCTCCAGGTGCACTTCCACCGGCCCAGCGAGCACATGATCGGCGGCAAGAATTTTCCGATGGAGGCGCATTTCGTCCATCGCAACGACGCCGGCGGGCTCGCCGTCGTCGGCGTGCTCATGACCGAGGGCAGGCCGAACGCATCCTTCGCCAAGATCATCAAGACCATGCCGGCGGCGGAAGGGCCCGCGGTGAAGGCCGATGCGAGCATCGATCCGCTGGCCATGCTGCCGCCGAAGCTCAGCTATTACCGCTATCCCGGCTCGCTGACGACGCCGCCCTGCTCGGAAGTGGTCGAGTGGCTGTTGCTGACCACCCCGATCCAGGTGGCGGCGAGCGATGTCGCCGCGTTCGCAAAGCTCTACCCGATGAATGCGCGCCCGGTGCAGAAGGACAACCGCCGCTACGTGCTGCGATCGATTTGAGTGCGTCACACCGCGGCTTCGCTACGTAGTTCAATGTCATTCCCCGCGAAGGCGGGGAATCCAGTACGCCGCGGCTTCTCGATTCATCGCATCTGGCGCGGCGTACTGGATCGCCCGGTCAAGCCGGGCGATGACAGTGGAGTGGGATCACGCGCTCCTCGCCAGCGCGCCGTCGATCATGTTCACCGCGTTCTGCACGCCGTAGACCGCGACGAAGGAGCCGAAGCGCGGGCCCTTCTCCTGGCCGAGCAGCACCTGGTAGAGCATGTTGAACCAGTCCAGCGTCACGCCGGGGCGGCCGTCCTTGCCCTTCTTGACCTGGTCGAGGAACGGCTCGCGGCGGCCGATCTCGTAGACGACGTTCTGGATGTCCTCGGCCGAGGCGTCCTGGGCAAGCTGCGAGAGCGCATCGCGCAGGTCCTGCAGCGCCGCGCGCTCGCTGTCGTCAGGCACGCGGAACTGCTTCGTCGGCGCGACGAAGTCACGGTAGTAGTTGATGGCGTAGCCGACCATCGCATCCAGCTTCGGATGCGTCTGCGGGCTGACGCCGGGCCTGTAACGGCCGATGAAGCCCCACAGCGTCTCGGCGTTCTCCGCGTTCGACGACGACACCAGCGTCAGGAGCAGCTGGAAGGTGACGGGCATGTCGCCCTGCGGCGGCCTGCCGTTGTGGATGTGCCAGACCGGATTGCCGAGCTGCTGCTTGCCGTCCTGCTTCGGAAAGCCGTCGAGGAATTGCTGGTAGTCGTCGACATTGCGCGGGATGACGTCGAAATACAGCCGCTTGGCCGCCTTCGGCTCGCGATACATGAACAGCGACAGCGATTCCGGCGAGGCGTAGCGCAGCCATTCGTCGATGGTGAGGCCGTTGCCCTTCGACTTCGAGATCTTCTGGCCCTTCTCGTCGAGGAAGAGCTCGTAGTTGAAGCCTTCGGGCGGCGTGCTGCCGAGCGCTCTTGCGATCGCGCCGGACAGCTTCACGGAATCGATCAGGTCCTTGCCGGCCATCTCGTAGTCGACGCCGAGCGCGACCCAGCGCATTGCCCAGTCGGCCTTCCACTGACACTTGACGTTGCCGCCGGTGACGGGCGTCTCGACTTCCTGGTTGGTGTCGGGATCGACATAGGTCACCGTGCCGGCCGCGACGTCGCGGCGGATCATCGGCACCTGCAGCACGACGCCGGTGGTCTTGCTGATGGGCAGGAACGGCGAATAGGTCGCGCGGCGGTCCGGTCCCAGCGTCGGCAGGATGATCGCCATGATCTTGTCGTAGGCGGCCAGCATCTTCAGCAGCGTCGCGTCGAAGCGGCCGGACGTGTAATAGTCGGTCGAGCTCGCGAACTCGTAGTCGAAGCCGAAATGATCGAGGAAGGCGCGCAGCCGCGCATTGTTGTGGTGGCCGAACGACGGGTATTCGTTGGAGAACGGATCGGGCACCCGCGTCAGCGGCTTGCCGAGATGCTCCGCCAGCATCTCCTTGTTCGGAACGTTGTCGGGCACCTTGCGGAAGCCGTCCATGTCGTCGGAGAACGCCAAGAGGCGCGTCTTGATCTTGTCCTCGGTGAGCACGCGGAAGGCGTGGCGCACCATCGAGGTGCGCGCCACCTCGCCGAACGTGCCGATATGCGGCAGTCCGGACGGACCGTAGCCGGTCTCGAACAGCACCTCGTCCTTCGGGCTTTTCTTCAGCCGCGCGACGATGGCCTTCGCCTGCTCGAACGGCCAGGCGTTGGATTGTTCGGCGAGCGCACGCAACTCGCTCGGGTTTGCGGCTAGATCAATAACGGACATCAGGGGCCTCCGGGCCGCGGAAAATAGCGATTTCCCGGCAGAATGCAAAAGTTGCGAGCTGATACCCCCAGCCCTCTCCCGCCTACACGGGGCTAGCGCATATGGGAGTTCTTCTCCGCGGCCATCCTTCGAGACGCCCGCTTTCGCGGGCTCCTCAGGATGAGGGCGGTGTGCGCGGCAGCAGTTTCAACGGGCACAGACGCTGATTAGCCTCATCCTGAGGAGGCGCGTCAGCGCCGTCTCGAAGGACGAGGCGTGCGCGCAGGCCGCCGCCACAAGTCATATGTGGTAGCCCAGCGCTTGCGGGGGAGGGTTGGAGGTGTCGCCGCGTCGGATCGAATGCGATGCGGCTCAATGCGCCGCTGATGCCGAGCGCTTGGTCGCGATTGGCTTCGGGGCCGGCTTGGCGCTGGCCTGCGGTGCGCTGTCCCAGCCGCCGTTCGGGGCCGCAACGTTGACGGCATCGTCGGGCTGCGGCTCGGCGCTGAAGGTCTGGATCGCGAGCTTGGCGGCGGCGAGCGATTGCGGGTCGAGGCGCTTGGCGACGTCGTCACGCTTGCCGGCGGCATCCGCATCGCCCTGGGCGGCAGCTAAGCTGAACCATTTGTAGGATTCGGCGAGGTTCTGCTCGACGCCGATGCCGCGGGCATAGAGGATGCCGAGGTTGAACTGGCTGTCGGCGACACCGCGATCGGCCGCTTTCCGGAACCACTGCGCCGCGCTCTTGTAGTTGGCGCCGCGACCGCCGCCGTCGGCATCGAGCACGGCGAGATTGTGCATCGCCTTGGCGTTGCCGCGCTCGGCGGCCTGGGTGTAGTAGCGGCGCGCGATGTCGGCGTCCTTCTTCACCCCCAAGCCCTTTTCGTAGAGCGTGCCGAGACGGAAGGTTGCGGGGACGACCCCGGCCTGCGCCGCGCGATCGTACCACTTCGCCGCTTCGTCGTAATTGGTGGCGACGCCCTTGCCTTCGGCAAAGCGCACGCCGATCTCGTAGGCCGCGGTCGCATCGCCCTTCATCGCGGCATTGCGCAGGGCCGGGCCGCCGATGCCGTCAGGCAGCTTCTCGCTCGGCGGCACCTGAATCACGCCAAGCCTGGCGCGGCTGCTGCCCGACAGCGCGCCGGTGACGTCGCTGGAGGTCGGCGGCGGCACCGCTGCGGCAGGCGCTTGCGGGATTTCAACCGAGGCCGCGCTGCCGGAATTGGGAATGGGAGCCGGCGCGGCGTTGTTCTGCGACTGCCGTCCGAGCGGTGTCGGCGAGGTCATCGACGGGGTGATCTGTTCCGGCGCGGCCGGCTTGGTCTCGACCGGCGGTGGCGCAACCTGCGGTGCCGGCTCGCTCGGAATGTTTTGCATCGCCTGCGGCGTCGGTGACAGGCTGCCGCCTTCGAGCAGGTTCATTGCCATCTTGAAGGTGCCGAGCACGATCACGACCACGCTCGCGCCGACCAGCAGCGAGCGGATCTTCGAGGTGATGGTCGAGCCACCTTCCTGGCCCTTCTCCTTGGCGCGGGCGATCGCGGCCTTGGCGCCACGGGCCGGCTTCTCGGGCGGCTGCGCGGCGGCGGCCTGCGCGGCGCGGCGGGCGGCGGCGATGAAGCTCGACGACGACACCGGCTCCTTCGGTGCGGCGGCAATTTCGCTGATCGCGCTCTCGGAGGCGGCGATGCGTTCCGACGGCGAGGCGAGGCGTCCGCCCGGCCGGGTGCCCGGCTCGAGCGGGTGATCCGGCGGCAGTTCCGGCGCGAGTGCAGCGCGCGCGGTGTGCGGCTCCAGGATCTCGCTGATCGCACGCGGCGGAACCGGTGGTGCCGCCGGCACGGGCGGTGGCGCGGCGGGGGCGGCGGCGTGGAATTCGCGCGGCGCGGCGACGAAGGCGGCCGGCGCTGGCTGCGCGGCAGCGGGATTGGGCAGTTCGGGCTTCGGATCGTATTTCGGCGGCTGTGCTTGCGGCTGCGGCCGCGGCTCGCGCGCCATTGGCGCCGGCTCCATCGCCGCCGCCGTGGGCATCGGCATCGGCTGCGGGGCGGGGGGAGGCGGCGCGGTGCGCACCGCGCGCAGATCGCCCTCGATCATCGAGAGGCGATCGACGACGTGGCCGAGCGCGCTGTGGACGGCCTCGAGCGAGTCCTGGGTGTGCCGGTTGGTCTCGGCCTGGCTGAAGCGGATGTCGGAGAGCTCGCGCTTGACGAGATCGACCATGCCGGAATCGGGCGGAGCTGCGGAGCTGCGGCTCTCGGCCAGCGCGGCATAGGTCGCCTGCTGCCGTTCCAGGTGCCTGAGGATGTCGTGCAGGCCGTCCTCGACGCGGCTCAAATTGCCGTTGCGCGGATCGGCCGCGGCCTCGATCCGCTCCAGCAGATACGAGACCCGCTGCTCGAGATGGGCGAAGGTCGAGGCGGAATCGTTGCCGACCTGCATGCGGTCGAACCGGTCCGACAGCGCGCGGATCGCAGCTTCGAGATGCTCGGTGCTCTCGGACGGCTGCGGCCGCTCGCGCGTTTCCAGCGCGGCGGTGAGCGCCGCGATGCGCTGCTCCAGCACCGCAAAGCTGTCGCCGTGACCGGAGGCGCGGGTGATCTGGTCGACCTTGGACGACAGCAGCTGCACGTCTTCGGACAAACGCGCGAGCGCCTCGTTGGAGGCGACGTTGGAGACGATGGCGCGCAGCGCCGAGATCGCGCCCTCGAGCTGCTGCACGGTCGACGGATCGTCATTGGCGCGCAGGATCAGGTCGAGCTTGGCGCCGAGATTGCGGATCGCCTCGTCGTAGCCGGTGAGCTGCTCGGCCGGCGTCAGCGTGCGCAGCACCTGCTTGATGTCGGACAGTGCGCGCTCGATGCCGGCGAGAACCTGCCCGTCGGTGCCGTTGGAGCGGGTTTCGTCGATCCGGCGATGCAGCGAGCGGATCTCGTTCTCGATCGATTCGATCGCGCGCCGCGGCATCGCCTCGGTGATGGCGGCGCGGATTTCGGCCAGCTCGCTGCGGAAGGCATTGATGGCCTGCTCGGTATTGTCGGGCCGCTGCAGCGATTCGATCTGGCTCGTGATCTTGAGCAGATGGCGCTCGAGCGAGGAAAAGTCCGGCTGCGGTGGCGGCGGCGCATAGGCAGGGGCGGGCGGTGCCATCGGCGGCGCGTAAGCAGCCGTTGGCGCGAGCGACGGCGCGGCACGCGGCGGCATCTGCCTCGGCGTAAAGCCGTCGAGCTCGCTCTGGCGCGCCGTGATCTCGGCGACCGCGACGTCGAACGAAGCCGGGCTCAGGGGTGGTGAGCTGCGATAGACCTGCGCGGCTGCGCGCTCGACGGCATCGGCCTGGCGCTGGCGCGCCTCGGCCGGGGTGGGGCGCGGGGCTTGCGGCTGCGGCGGTTGCCGCTGCGGGCGGGAGATCTGCGACAGGCGCGCGTCGAGCCGCGAGATTGCGTCGTTGAGCTGGCGCGCGACGCCCTGCTCGCGCGAGACGTCTGGTCTTGAGGAGTCTTGGCGCGAGGAGTCTTGGCGCGGGGCGGGTTTTGAGATCCGCTCGATCTGCTGGGTGATCGCGTCGAGCCGCTGGTGGATGTCGGCGACTTCGCGGCTCTCCTGGCTCGGCATGTGCTGCGGACGCTGATCGTAAGGTCCGCGAAAATTGGGCGGGGCAGTTTCGCCGAGCGTGGAGTTCAGCCAATCGTTGAGCGACATGCCGGCACGACGCGCAGCAGCCTCGGCCCGCTCCCGGACGGATGGATCGATGCCGTCAACACTCCACGATACGCGCGAATTCATGACTCTGTCCGGTTCCGACTTCGGCACCCCACCCGGCGCCTCCAGCTTCCCCACGCGTGCCGGTTGTAAAGACAATCGAATTTGGCGCGGGTCGTCTGCCTCGAAAACCGACTTTTTCCTGTTACGGTAAATAACGGGTTAAGGAACGCGGCCCGGCTGTCTTAAAGTTGGGCGGCGGGAACTGGGCTGCCGGGAGTGACGTCGCTGCACCTTTAGGCGGCGTGCTCTCGCCACACACTCCGCTGTCATCGTCCGCGAAGGCGGGCGATCCAGTACGCCGCGGCGGCTCGATTCCAGCCGCGCCGTCACGGAGTACGGGATGCCCCGCCTTCGCGGGGCATGACACCGGTGGATGTGGCGGCAGCACGCCGTAGCGTCGTTGGCCGCCGTCTCAGCCCTTCTCGCGCTTGCCATCCTCCAGCGGCACCACCGTGGCCTTGCCGCTCATCGGAGAGCGCACCTAGCGGCCCGGGGGATGCAGGCGCGTGTCCAGCGCAAACGGGTCCTGCGATTGCAGCTTATAGGCGCCGGCGGCATTTGCGGCGATGAAGATCAGGTTCCAGCTTGCCGTCGAGACCACACTCGGGATCACGACAAAGCTGTGTCTTGCAAGCAGCTCATCCCCGAATGCCTGCTGGCCGGCACTGGGTATGCCTGGTCTCAGCCAATTGGGATTTGGAACAGTGCCGGGCTCGACCACGAAGACGCCGGCCGGATCGATGGTCGCGGACGTCATCACATGGGACACCATGTCCAACGCGCGAAATCCCTTATGGACGGCGACTTCCAAGATCGCCGTCGCGGGATCGATCGAACAATACACCGCGCGAACGCCTTTGCTGTTCCAGCGACCACCGACGAGAAACGCGCCCTCTCCGCTGTCCCAGGTCGCTGCATATTTGGATTGATCCAGACGCCAGGCCACCAGCTCGGAGCCTCCGAGCGCGGCCGGAAGCGGCGTCACGCGTAAACGCCGTATTCGAGCCGCGCCAGAAGCTCTTCGACGAGCTCGACGCCGGCGGGCGTCGCCAGCAGGTCGATCGGCTTGCGCTGATCGAGGCCGATCGCCGGGCGCTCCAGCCATTGCTCGGCCTCATCCTTCGATCCGAAAACCGCCGTCGCCTTGGCCAATATCTCGGCGAGCTTCCAGGCGCGGCCGCTCTGCTCGGGGCTGAGCTGCCTGATGTTTTCCGCAGTGTGGCGCTGATAGGTGCGGTGGCTCATTCCGATCGCCCTGGCGAAGGAATCGTCCCAGCGCAGAAACACGAGGTTGTCGACGAAATGCAGCAGCGCCTTGGACGGAAGTCCGTTCAAGAGGATTTCGTGAGCCTCCAGCGGGCTCCGCGGCATCTTCCGGAAGGTGGCGGTCCCTCCGAGAAGTCGGGCAACTGCTGCCAGCCGGGCCACATCAGGAGATTGAGCGACTTGGTTCATGGGTGGTCTCGCCACTTGTCGTATTCAATATGACAAGTGTCGCAACAGCTTTCAAGTAGGCGGGCTGGATGCCTGCCCGGCGTCTCAGCCCTTCTCGCGCTTGCCATCCTCGATCGGCACCACCGTGGCCTTGCCGCTCATCGCCGACAGCGCTTCCAGTGCCTCTTCGCAGAAATCGGCCACCATCTGCTCGTGACGGGCGCCGAGCTGAAGCAGCAGCAGATTGCCGAGGTCGAGCCGGCCTTCCGCCGTGCCGTCGGGAAAGCGTTTCTTCAGGATGCGCTCATAATTGGCGTGGCGGTCGCGGTGGTGCTCCAGGCGGGCCATCAGGTCGGTGCGCATGGGCTCGATGTCGATGCTGTCGAGCGCATGCAGCCGCACCAGGAGGTCGTCCTTGATCGAGGGCGGCGTGCTTGGCCGCGCGGCCCAGTGCCGCAGTGCTGTTCGGCCCTCGGGAGTCAGCGTATAAATCAGCTTGTTGGGCTTGCCTGACTGCACCACCTCGCGGCCCTGGATGTAGCCGCGGTCGCGCAGCTTGGAGAGCTCGCGGTAGATTTGTTGATGGTCGGCCTTCCAGAAGAAGCCGATCGAGGAATCGAACGTCTTGGCGAGCTCGTAGCCCGTCATCGGGCGTTCCGTCAGGCATGCGAGGATTGCGTCGCCCAGTGCCATGACTGGCCTTCCTTCTGAGGTTTGACCAAGCTGCTTGACTTTATGCGCATCGGCGCATATGCGTCAATGTGCATATGAGGCAGCGTGCAGGCGGGTCAAAGGCCCGACTGAATAATCAAGCGAGTTCAATCACATCTCTACTGTGCATGGGGTTGTTTTCGCAGTTTTGCCCTTAGCCTAGGGAGGCACCTGAGAATGACCGGCCTCGATTCCTGGTACGCCTACATGAAGTCGCACGACCGCGCCGCGCTCTGGGACCTCCTGCATCCCGACGCCGTGTTCGAAAGCCCCGTCGTGCACACGCCGCAAGCCGGCCGCGACATCACCTTCAAATACCTCTCCAGCGCCGAGAAGGTGCTCGGCGGTCCCGGCTTCACCTATGTCGGTGAATGGAAGAGCGAGCGCGGCGCCGTGCTCGAATTCAAGAATGTCATCGACGGCATCGAGATCAACGGCGTCGACATCATCAGCTTCGATACCGAGGGCCGCATCACCCATTTCAAGGTGATGGTGCGTCCGCTCAAGGCGATCAACATGCTGCACCGCCTGATGGCGGAGCAGCTTGCCGCCGCCCAATCATAAGCTCAACATCACCCCTAAAAGCCCTACGCCGGGAGACCCCCATGCCGATCTATAAAGCCCCCGTCGAAGACGTGAACTTCCTGCTCAACGACGTCTTCCAGATCGACCGCTACGACAACCTCGCCGGCTTCTCCGATGCATCGAGCGACGTGCGCGAGGCCATTCTCGGCGAAGCCGCCAAGCTCGCCGAAGAGGTGCTGCAGCCGCTCAACCGCGTCGGCGATCTCGAAGGCTGCAAGCGCGGTGAAGACGGCAGCGTCACCACGCCGAAGGGTTTCAAGGAGGCCTTCAAGCAGGTCGTCGAGGGCGGCTGGCTCGGCCTGTCGGCGCCGACCGAATATGGCGGCCAGGGCCTGCCGGTGACGCTCTCGCAAGCCGTCAACGAATTCCAGATCTCCGCCAACATGGCGTTCTCGATGTATGGCGGCCTCACCATGGGCGCGACTGCGGCGCTTCTGGTGCACGGCTCGCCGGAGCAGAAGAAGACCTACGTGCCGAAGATGGTGGCCGGCGAATGGACCGGCACCATGAACCTCACCGAGCCGCATTGCGGCACCGATCTCGGCATGCTCCGCACCAAGGCGGTGCGGCAGGCCGACGGCAGCTTCAAGATCACGGGCACCAAGATCTTCATCTCGGCCGGTGAGCACGATCTCGCCGACAACATCATCCATCTCGTGCTCGCCCGCATCGAGGGCGCGCCGGCCGGCATCAAGGGCGTGTCGCTGTTCGTGGTGCCGAAGTTCCTGGTCAACGCCGACGGTTCGGTCGGCGCCCGCAACGGCGTGGTCTGCGGCTCGATCGAGCACAAGATGGGCATCCACGGCAATTCGACCTGCGTGATGAACTACGACAACGCCACCGGCTGGCTGATCGGCGAAGAGAACAAGGGCATGCAGGGCATGTTCGTGATGATGAACGAGGCCCGGCTCGGCGTCGCCGTGCAGGGCCTCGCGCAGTCCGAGGTCGCCTACCAGAACGCGGTCGCCTATGCCCGCGAGCGCATCCAGGGCCGCGCGCTCACCGGCGCCAAGGCGCCGGACAAGCAGGCCGACCCGATCATCGTGCATCCGGACGTGCGCCGCACGCTGCTCTCGATCCGCGCCTTCAACGAGGCCGCGCGTGCCTTCGTGATGTGGACCGCGCTGAAGAGCGACGTCGCCCACCGCTCCGAAGACCCGAAGGACCGCCAGGCCGCCGACGATCACATGGGCCTGATGACGCCGGTGCTGAAGGGCTTCCTCACCGATTACGGCTTCGCCAACGCGGTGCAGGCGCAGCAGATGTACGGCGGCCACGGCTACATCGCCGAACAGGGCATGGAGCAGTTCGTGCGCGATGCGCGCATCGCCATGATCTATGAAGGCGCCAACGGCATCCAGGCGCTCGACCTGGTCGGCCGCAAGCTGCCGCGCGACGGCGGCCGCGCCATCATGGCCTTCTTCGGCGAGGTCATGGCCTTCGCCAAGGAGAACGGCGGCGACGAGGCGCTCAAGCCCTTCATCACCCCGCTCTCGACCTCGCTCGGCCATCTGCAGCAGGCGACGACCTGGCTGATGCAGAACGCGATGGCCAAGCCTGACAATGCCGGTGCCGCCGCGACCGACTACCTGCATCTCTTCGGCTTCGTCGCGCTCGGCTACATGTGGGCGCGGATGGCCAAGGTGACGCTAGGGAAGATTGCCGAGAGCGGGGCGACGCCCTATCTCTCGACCAAGCTCGTCACCGGCCGTTTCTTCATGGAGCGGATGCTGCCGGAGACCGCGGCCAATCTGGCGCGCATCCAAGCCGGCTGCGCCACCATCATGGAATTGCCGGCGGAAGCGTTCTGAGCCTGCTTTCGCTGCCTGCTCCCAATCGTATCGAACATCACATCAGGAGGGCGTCATGCCTGAGGCATTCATCTACGACCACGTTCGCACCCCGCGCGGCCGCGGCAAGGCGGACGGCGCGCTGCACGAAGTCACCGCGCTCGCGCTCGCGACCGTGCCGTTGAAGGCGCTGAAGGACCGCAACAACCTTCCCGAGGATTCGGTCGATGACGTCGTGCTCGGCGTGGTCGATCCGGTCGGCGAAGCGGGCTCCGACATCGCGCGCTTCGCGGCGCTGAAGGCCGGTCTCGGCGAAGCCGTGCCGGGCGTGCAGATCAGTCGCTTCTGCGCCTCCGGCCTCGATGCCGTGAACTTCGCCGCGGCGCAGATCATGAGCGGCCAGCATGAGCTCGTGATCGGCGGCGGCGCCGAATCGATGAGCCGCGTCGGCATCGGTGCTTCCGGCGGAGCCTGGCCGATGGATCCCTCGATGGCGGTGCCGGCTTACTTCATGCCGCAGGGCGTCTCGGCCGACCTGATCGCCACCAAATACGGCTTCTCGCGCGACCACGTCGACGCCTACGCCGTGCAGAGCCAGCAGCGCGCCGGCAAAGCCTGGGACGAAGGCCGCTTCAACAAGTCCGTGGTGCCGGTGAAGGACATCAACGGCCTCACCATCCTCGCCAAGGACGAGCATATGCGTCCCTCGACGACGATGCAGTCGCTGGCGCAGCTGCAGCCCTCGTTCACGATGATGGCGCAGATGGGCGGCTTCGACGGCGTTGCGATCCAGTCGCACCCGGAGATCGAGCGCGTCAACTACGTGCACCATGCCGGCAATTCCTCGGGCATCGTCGACGGCGCCGGCGCCGTGCTGCTGGGCAGCAAGGAGGCGGGTGCGAAGTACGGCCTGAAGCCGCGCGCAAAAATCCGTGCCTTCGCCAACATCGGCTCGGAGCCGGCGATGATGCTGACCGGTCCGGTCGACGTCACCGAGAAGCTGTTTGCGCGTTCCGGCATGAAGAAGTCGGACATCGACCTGTTCGAGCTCAACGAGGCCTTCGCCTCGGTCGTGCTGCGCTACATCCAGGCCTTCGACATCGACAATGCCAAGATCAACGTCAATGGCGGCGCGATCGCGCTCGGCCATCCCTTGGGGGCGACCGGCGCGATGATCCTCGGCACCGTGCTCGACGAGCTCGAGCGCACCAACAAGTCCACCGCCCTCGTCACGCTGTGCATCGGCGGCGGCATGGGCACCGCGACCATCATCGAGCGCGTGTAAGGGTAGGGAGCAACCAACATGTCGTACAAGAACTTCAAGGTTGAGACCGACGCAGACGGCATCGCGCTCGTCACCTGGGACATCCCGGGCCGTTCCATGAACGTGCTCGACGAGACCTCCACGAACGAGCTCGAGGCGATCGTCAAGGCGACCACGGCCGACGCCGCGGTGAAGGGCGTCGTCATCACCTCGGCCAAGGAAGCATTCTGCGCCGGCGCGGACCTGTCCATGCTCGAAGGCATGAACCAGGCCTATGCGAAGGTCTTCAAGGAGCAGGGCGAGACCGCGGCGAACCAGATGCTGTTCGACCAGAGCCGGCGCTTCTCGCAGGTGCTGCGCGGAATCGAAACCTCAGGCAAGCCGTGGGCGGCGGCGATCAACGGCCTCGCGCTCGGCGGCGGTTTCGAGATCACGCTGTGCTGCCACTACCGCGTCGCGGCCGAGAATCCCAAGACCCGCCTCGGCCTGCCCGAGGTCAAGGTCGGCCTCTTCCCCGGTGCCGGCGGCACGCAGCGGGTGCCGCGCCTGGTGCCGCCGCAGGACGCGATGACGATCCTGCTCAAGGGCGATCCTGTTACGGTCGACAAGGCCAAGGCGCTGAACCTGATCCACGCCATCGTTCCGGCCGCCGATCTCATCAAGGCGGCGAAGGACTGGATCAAGGGCGGCGGCAAGGCGATCGCGCCCTGGGACGAGAAGGGCTTCAAGCTCCCGGGCGGTCCGGTGTTCTCCAAGGCCGGCATGATGATGTTCCCGGCCGGCAACGCGATCTATCGCCGCGAAACCTACGACAATTACCCGGCCGCGCGGGCGATCATGAGCTGCGTCTATGAAGGCCTGCAGCTGCCGATCGACGCGGCGCTGCGCGTGGAGTCGCGCTACTTCACCTCGGTGCTGCGCTCGAAGGAAGCGGCCGCGATGATCCGCAGCCTGTTCCTGTCGATGCAGGAGCTCAACAAGGGCGCGCGCCGTCCGAAGGATGTTCCCGCAACCAAGGTGAAGAAGATCGCCGTGATCGGCGCCGGCTTCATGGGCGCCAGCGTCGGCTACGTCTCGGCGCGCGCCGGCCTCGACGTCGTCCTGATCGACCGCGACCAGGAGAGCGCCGACAAGGGCAAGGCGCATGCGCAGAAGGTGATCGAGGAGCAGATCAAGAAGGGCCGCGCCAAGCCTGCGGACGCCGAAGCGCTGCTCGCGCGCATCACGCCGACCGCGGACTATGCCGCGCTGAAGGACGTCGACCTCGTCGTCGAGGCCGTGTTCGAGGACCGCAAGGTCAAGGCGGAGACCTTCGCCAAGGCGCAGCAATATCTGAAGCCCGACGTGGTCTTCGCCTCCAACACCTCGACATTGCCGATCACCTCGCTGGCCGAGAGCTTCAGGGATCAGGGCAAGTTCATCGGCATCCACTTCTTCTCGCCGGTCGAGAAGATGATGCTGGTCGAAATCATCCTCGGCAAGAACACCGGCGACGTCGCGCTCGCGACCGCGCTCGACTACGTCCGCCAGATCGGCAAGACGCCGATCGTGGTCAACGACTCCCGCGGCTTCTTCGCCAATCGCTGCGTCGGCCGTTACGTCGCCGAAGGCAACGAGATGTTCCTGGAGGGCGTGCCGCCCGCGATGATCGAGAACTGCGCCAAGATGGCCGGCATGCCGGTCGGCCCGCTCTCGCTCTCGGACGAGGTCGCACTCGACCTCGGCCTCAAGATCATGAAGGCGACCGAAGCCGACCTCGGCCCCAACGCCATCAATCCCGAGCAGAAGAAGCTGATGGTGGAGATGGTCGAGAAGCAGGGCCGTCTCGGCCGCAAGAACAGCAAGGGCTTCTACGATTACCCCGAGAAGGGCAAGGGCCAGAAGAGCCTGTGGCCGGGTCTCTCCGCGCTGCAGCCGAAGCAGCTCGACCCCGATACGCTTGACATCGAGGAGCTGAAGCAGCGCTTCCTGGTGGTGCAGGCGGTCGAGGCCGCGCGCACCGTCGAGGATCACGTCATCACCGATCCGCGCGAGGCCGATGTCGGCTCGATCCTCGGCTTCGGCTTCGCGCCGTTCACCGGCGGCACGCTGTCCTATATCGACTTCATGGGCACGAAGAAGTTCGTCGAGCTCTGCCACAAGCTGGAAGCGAAATACGGCTCGCGCTTCACCCCGCCGAAGCTGCTCGAGGAGATGGCGGCGAAGGGTGAGACCTTCTACGGCCGCTTCGCGCCGAAGAAGGCGGCGGCCTGACGGAAGCGTCGGAGCTACGCAGAAACAAAGGCCGGATCATCGATCCGGCCTTTTTATTTGCGCTCACCGAACGGTGAGAAGGCGCGGCCCGATACCGCATCGTCGGCGAGACTGGCCTTCCAGCTGCCTTCGTCGCCGCGGCCGATGCGCACCTCGAAGCGCCAGCCATTCTGGTTGGTGAAGGCGATGTCCGCACCGCTCTTCGTCCTGGCGTAGCGACAGGGATATTCGGTCGGCCGGTCCGGAAAGACGATCTTGCCTTCCTTGCTCTCGAACACGGCCGAGGTGATCTGCGGATGGATCATGAAGATGCAATTGCGCTCCGGCGCCACCGGCGTCGAGAGCCCGAGCATCGCAAGCGGCGCGCCGGCGGCGGTCATGAGGACGATCATGTTCATGGAGGCAATTGTCTCCTGGGGATGTTCCTTCGACGTTGCCGTTGATCAAGTGGTTCACGATGAAGGGGCTGGATCATCGACTTGGCCGCTCTGCCTTGTGCCTTGTCACACGGCCTGATGCGCTTCCGTCAGATACCAGCACCCAATCTCCACCCCGGCCACGCTCGCTCCACCCTGGCACCGCTCTTGCTGATGAACGACCGGATGGCCCATCGACATTGAAGGTGTCCCGCAATGATTTCCACGGTGTCTCAAGACAGCGCAGCCGGCGTTGCGGTAAGATACGCCCCCTTGTTGCTGCCTGGTCGGCCGTGGCTGCGCCGCCGGCTCCTCCGATGGCGCAGAAAAATTCCTTGGTGGGTCGGCCTGGTCCTACTCGTCCTCGTCTTTGATGTGGCGTTGGCGGTGCTTGCCTGGTTCGCCGTCGATCTCGTCCTGCACTGAAAGCTCACCTCTGTGCACGTAGAATGTCGCCGCCAAATAGGCGACCTGGCCGGCAATCAGGCAACCGACGACGATTGGAACGCCTGTCCAGAATCCAAAGCCCGAGGTCTGAAGAACCGTCGCGGCAAGGATCGCAGTCGCCGGCGAGACCAGCAATAGAGTCCAGACCCGAAAGAATAGCCCCGTCGCCAAGCCGGTGATTGCGCTCGCGAGCAGGAGGAGGAGTACAGTCGCCACGATAGTTTTTCCGGTCCGACGGTCAGCGTCCTGTCCCACGCTGAAGCTGAGCCAAGAGCATTGCTCTCACAAGGATGGTGACGTCCTCGGAACGCACAACGCGGAGTTATTGTTAACCCAGACAATGCTCGTAAAATCGGCGTCAGCGCATCGCGCATCTTCGGATTTAGCAAATGACGCAAGCAAAGAGCCGAATCATCGACCCGGCGCTTCGTCGTCCCGCCGGTCGTGCTTCGCGAACGGCGGACCAGACCTGATGGGCGATCATCTGGACAATCACTTGGCCTTCCGTCACGATCTCATTGCTGTCGAGGCCCAGCGGAGGGACCTGGCCCCAAGGGGGCTCAGCTTCAGATAATCCTCACCATTTCGGGCTCTTGGCGCCGATACCGACCTCGACCAGGCCATAGGGCGGGCCGGTCTCCAGGGGCACGATGTGGGGAGACGGCGGGCACACACCGGGCAAACCGTCCGGTTTCGAGGAATTTCCTTCCCCTGACGCTTGGTTCGGCCGAAAGAACGACTACATGCACCTGCTTGAAATAGTCAAGATTGATGCAGGTGCATCGAATGGAGTAAGAGACGGGCGACGAGCTTGAGCGGGACCATGAAACGCAAACCATCGACCGAGGCAACCGCCGCCTGGATCCGCCTGATGCGGGTGCAGAGCCGCGTGCTCGATTGCGTCGAGCAGGACTTGAAGAAGGCGGGCTTCCCCCCGCTGGCCTGGTATGACGCGCTGCTCGAACTGTCGCGGGCGCCCTCGGGCGAGCTGCGGCCGGTCGAGCTCGAGCGGCAGATGCTCATCCCGCAATATTCGACCTCGCGGCTGATCGACCGCCTGGTCGACGAGGGCCTCGCCTCGCGGCGCGAATGCAAGATCGACAAGCGCGGCCAGTTCGTCGAGATCACCGAAGCCGGCCGCGAGCTGCAGAAGCGGATGTGGGGCGCCTATTCGGCCGCGATCGAGAAATATGTCGGTTCGAAGCTGTCGGACGCCGACGCCGTCAAGCTCAGCAATCTGCTCGACCGCCTGGGCTGCTCCTGCGGCGAGATGAAACTGCCGCCCGCCGCCGCCAACGAAAGCATGCCGTCGCGATGATCGCGCGGCAAATCCGCTCGCCCGTGCACCCCGGTGGGTTCGCGGGCCGTCCCTGTCACCCGCGCGCGTTCGGTCGAAGCGCTTTTGATTAGAGTTTGATATGGCGCGAGACCAGATCGACATGACGCCCCTGCAATCGCGCGACGAGCTCGTCGCGTGGTTCGAGGCCGGCTGCAAGGACCCGTCCGAATTCCGCATGGGTACCGAGCACGAGAAGACGCCGTTCACGCTCGAGGGCCATCGTCCGGTGCCTTACGAGGGCGCGCGCGGCATCGGCGCGCTGCTCGAAGGCATGAAGCTCCTGCTCGGCTGGGAGCCGATCATGGAGCAGGGCAACATCATCGGCCTCTACGACGTCACCGGCGGCGGCGCGATCTCGCTCGAGCCCGGCGGACAGTTCGAGCTCTCCGGCGCGCCGGTCGAGAACGTGCACCAGACCCAGAGCGAGCTGATGGCGCACTTGGCGCAGGTGCGCGAGATCGCAACGCCGCTCGGCATCGGCTTCCTCGGGCTCGGCATGACGCCGTCCTGGTCGCGCGCCGACATCCCGGTGATGCCCAAGGGCCGCTACAAGATCATGACCAATTACATGCCGAAGGTCGGTCAATACGGCCTCGACATGATGTATCGGACCTGCACGGTACAGACCAATCTCGATTTCTCCTCCGAAGCCGACATGGTCAAGAAGCTGCGCGTCTCGCTCGCGCTTCAACCGGTCGCAACCGCCTTGTTCGCCAATTCGCCGTTCACCGAGGGCAAGCCGAACGGCTTCCTCTCCTTCCGCTCCGAAATCTGGCGCGACACCGACAATGCCCGTTCGGGCATGATGCCGTGGGCGTTCGAGGACGGCATGGGGTTCGAGCGCTATGTCGATTACGCGCTGGACGTGCCCATGTATTTCGTCAAGCGCGGCGAGGAATATATCGACGTCTCGGGCTCCTCGTTCCGCGCTTTCTTCAACGGCCGCAACAACAATCTTCCCGGCGAGCGTCCGACCTTGTCGGACTGGGCCAACCACCTCTCGACGATCTTCCCCGAAGTGCGGCTCAAGCGTTATCTCGAGATGCGCGGCTCCGATGGCGGCCCGTGGGGCCGCTTGCCGGCACTGCCGGCGTTCTGGGTCGGGCTGCTCTACGACGATGCTTCGCTCGATGCCGCCTGGGACCTGGTGAAGCACTGGACCTCGCATGAACGCCAGGCCCTGCGCGACGACGTGCCGCGCATGGGCTTCAAGGCGCGGATCAAGGACCGCTACCTGTTCGAGATCGCCAAGGAGTGCCTGATTCTGGCCCATGCCGGCTTGCGCCGGCGCGGCCGGATCGACCAGCTCGGCCGCGACGAAACGCGGCATCTCGAGCCGCTCGACCGCATTATCGATGCCGGCCGGACGCCGGCCGAGGAAATGCTGGATAAATTCAACGGACCCTGGAAGGGCTCGGTGGAACCAGCCTACGCGGAATACGCGTTCTAGACCTCTGAGACCCAGAGATCCTGGATTTCAGCCGTTCATCGCCCATACAGGTTTGCGGCGATCAAATGACCGGCTGAAAAAACCTGAGCGTCGTCAATAACTCGAAAGCTGTTCCGATGGGGAAGGGCCGCCTGTCCGGGGCCGTCATGGCCAGCGCCGCGGCATGTGTCACGCTGCTTTCGCTTGCATTTGCGAGCGTGCCGGCGCCTGCCCAGACCGCCTTCGATCGGCCCGGCGGCGACTATTTCAGTACGCCCGTCACCTCGGGCGATCCCGAGGATTGCGCGCTGCTGTGCGAGCGCGATCGCCGCTGCCGCTCCTGGAGCTTCAACTATCCCGACGTCGAAGGCGGCTCGGCGGTGTGCTGGCTGAAGAACACGGTGCCGACGCGCGTGCCGGGAAGTTGCTGTATCTCCGGGGTGCGCGGGGCCGGCGTGATCGAGCCGCGCGTCGAGGGCGTCGAGACGTCGATCGACCGGCCCGGCGGCGACTTGCGCAATTTCGAGATCAAGGACGGCGACGGCGTCGAGGCCTGCAAGGCCGCCTGCACCGCCGACAACAAATGCCGCGCCTTCACCTATGCCCGCCCCGGCTACACCGGCCGTGAGGCACGCTGTTTCCTGAAGAAGGAAATCAAGCCGCCGCGAAGGAAGGCGGGGTTCACGTCGGGCGTGGTGCGATAGGCGCAGCTCTCACCGCCGTCATTGCTGTCGTAGGGTGGGCAAAGGCGCGCAGCGCCGTGCCCACGATCGTTCAGCCATTGCACGAGGTGGTGGGCACGCTTCGCTTTGCCCACCCTACGAGATCTCACTCCGCTGCAACCACCGTGATCTCCGGCCACAGCGCCTTCCAGCGCGCGGCCTTCGCCGCATAGTTCGCCGCAGAGAAATTCGCACCCGGATTGGGACGCGTGATCAACCCCGCGACATCGTCGAAGCCGTGCGGCGCGTAGACCTCGTAGCCATCGCCCTTGCGTCTCATCCCGATTTGCGTGTTCTGCGTGAGGAAGCGGTCGATGCCTTCCCTCGAGCTGCTCAGCGGCGGATAGGGCAGGCCGTGCTTGGCGGGGTACCACACGTGCACGCGGGCCTGGTTGCGCACCTCGATCTTGGCACCGAGATGCGCGAGGCGCGCATGGAGGGTGCGGATCACCGCATCCTCGGCCTCCCACGATGTGTCGGGGTCGAAATAGAACACGTCGTAATCGGCGATGCCGTGATCGATCGGGCGGCCCGTGAGCACGTTCCACACCGTCTGCACCAGGCATCCCGACACCAGCCACGCATCCGCTAGCGCAAGCCGGTGCAGCTCGTCGAGGATCGCGGCGTTGACCGGATTGCGCAAGGCGAGCGCGAGGAATTCGTCGCGGGTCATCGGAAATCGTAGGGTGGGCAAAGGCGCGCTCTTCGCGCGTCGTGCCCACCATCTCTCCACGTTACGACAGATGTGGTGGGCACGCTTCCGCTTTGCCCACCCTACCGATCTACGTTACCGCTCAGTGCACGGCGGTGAAGAATCGCGCCAGCCTGAATCCGGACAGCCAGGTCCACACCGGCTGGCTACGCATGCCGAGATCCCAGGAGCCGACCACTGCGTCCGCACGGCCGATCAGATTGTCGATCGGCAACAGGCCGACGCCGCCGGAGCGCAGCGGCACGCGGCTGTCGGCCGAATTGTCGCGGTTGTCGCCGAGCACGAACAGATGCCCTGCCGGCACCGTCACCTCGGGCGTGTTGTCGAGCGGACCGCTGTCGCGCATCTTGAAGATCAGATGCGAGACGCCGTTCGGCAGCGTCTCGACATAACGATAGGCGGGCTCGCTGCCGCCATGGTCGTCCTCGGCGGCGCCGACGCCATCGGGCTTCAGCTCGGCCGGACGGTCATTGATGAAAAGCTGGCCCTGCCGCATCTGGATGCGGTCGCCGGGCAGACCCACG
This sequence comes from Bradyrhizobium sp. BLXBL-01, assembly GCF_051853025.1. Taxonomy (NCBI): domain Bacteria; kingdom Pseudomonadati; phylum Pseudomonadota; class Alphaproteobacteria; order Hyphomicrobiales; family Nitrobacteraceae; genus Bradyrhizobium; species Bradyrhizobium sp. BLXBL-01. The sequence continues at coordinate 7,904,307 of NZ_CP182471.1, read as the reverse complement.
ACGCGCTTGACCCAGGCCTGCGAGCGATCGCCGGGCCAGCGGAACACGACGACGTCGCCGAGCTTCGGCGTCTCCGCGAAGACGCGGCCGCTCTCGGGCAGGCTGATCTGAATCGGCAGCGACGAGGTGCCGTAGCCATAGGGGAATTTCGAGGCGAGCAGCGCATCGCCGATCAGAAGCGTCGGCTCCATCGAGCCCGACGGCACGTAGAACGGCTCGGCGAGCGCGCCCTTGGCGATGAACACGGCGGCGACGATGCCGGCGAGCTGCACGAGTTGGCCGCCCCAGCCGCTAGTCTTCCGCTTCGGGGTGACCGTTGCCTTTTCGATGCTCATGCGCCCGTTCCACCCACCGTGATGCGCTCCATCAGCAGCGACGGCTGGCCGACGCCGACAGGCACGCCCTGGCCGTTCTTGCCGCAGGTGCCGATGCCGGTATCTAGCGCGAGGTCGTTGCCGATCATGCGGATGCGATGCAAATCGGTCGGCCCGTTGCCGATCAGCATGGCGCCTTTGAGCGGCGCTCCGATCTTGCCGTTCTCGATCTTGTAGGCCTCGGTGCACTGGAACACGTACTTGCCCGAGGTGATGTCGACCTGACCGCCGCCGAAATTCGCGGCGAACACGCCGTTCTTCACCGAGGCGATGATCTCGGCCGGGTCGCGGTCGCCCGCGAGCATGTAGGTGTTGGTCATGCGCGGCATCGGCACATGGGCATAGCCCTGGCGGCGGCCGTTGCCGGTCGGCTTCATGTTCATCAGCCGCGCGTTCTGGCGGTCCTGCATGTAGCCGACCAGGATGCCGTCCTCGATCAGCACGGTGCGGTTGGTCGGCGTGCCCTCGTCATCGATCGAGAGCGAGCCGCGGCGCGAGGCAATGGTGCCGTCGTCGACCACGGTGACGCCCTTGGCCGCGACCTGCTGGCCCATCAGGCCGGCGAAGGCCGACGCCTTCTTGCGGTTGAAGTCGCCTTCGAGGCCATGGCCGACGGCTTCATGCAGCATCACGCCGGGCCAGCCGGCGCCCAGCACGACGTCCATCTCGCCGGCGGGAGCCGGAATCGATTCCAGATTGACCAGCGCCTCGCGCAGCGCGCCGTCGGCGGCCTCGCGCCAGTTCTTGCTCTCGATGAATTCGGCATAGCCGGCGCGGCCGCCATAGCCCTTGCTGCCGCTCTCCTGGCGATCGCCCTGGCCGGCGACGACCGAGATATTGACGCGCACCAGCGGACGGACGTCGCGATAGCTCTCGCCGTCGGGCCGCAGGATCTCGACGACCTGCCAGGTCGCGCCCAGGCTGACGCTGACCTGCCGTACCCGCGGATCCTTGTCGCGCAGGTAAGCGTCGATCTCGGCGAGCAGTTTTACTTTGGTCTCGAAGCCCGGCGCATCCAGCGGATTGTCGTCGCCATAGAGGCGGACATTGGTATGCGGGGGCGGCGCCGAGAAGCTGCCGGAGTAGCCGCCGCGCACGGCCGCAACCGCGTCGGCCGCGCGAATCAGCGCCGGCAGCGACACGTCCGAGGAATGCGCGTAACCGACCGCGTCATCCTTGACCGCGCGTAAGCCAAAACCCTGCGAGGTGTCGTAGGTCGCCTGCTTCAGCCGCCCATTGTCGAACATCAGCGCTTCGGTCTGGCTGTATTCCAGGAACAGTTCGCCGTCGTCAGCGCCCGAGAGCCCGCGCGCGACCTCGCTGCGAACCTGGTCGCGGTCGAGATTGGCGCGGTCGAGCAGGGAGGTCGTGGCAGGATTGGTCATGCGTCCGTCCATTATCGGAAGATGTGGGGCAAGATAATGGTTTTGGATCGGTTCCGCGAGGGGCGGGCCGTCACATTACGGAAACGATAGGTGAGACTTCCCCTTAAGCCGGCTTTCAGGCTTTCCAGGCTATGACGGGCGAACCCTGGGTCGGAGCCGCCGGCAGAGCATGTGGAATTCCCTGCTTTTGTTCTGGGATCAGTATCACGGCCTGATCATCGGCTTTGCCGCGCTGGCTCTGGTGCTGCTGTTCAATCAGTTCGCCTACCGTCGCCGGTGGACGTCATATCCCTCCCGCGAGGATTACCTTGCAGCCCACCCCGGATGCGCTACGGCGGAAGGCGTCGTCTGCGTGACGTGCCGGCGCAAGGCGTTGGTAGCGCCGGTGGCCGGCAGAGGCCGCATCTATCGCTGCGGCTGGTGTGACTCCGAACTCTATCGCGTCGACAAGGCGTGAGGTCGCGAATTGTTGGGCAGGTGGTTGCCCACGCTCCATCATTGCGAGCGCAGCGAAGCAATCCAGACTCTTTCCGCCGAGACAGTCTAGATTGCTTCGCCGCGCTCGCAATAACGATCGGGCAAAGGCGTGCGCCACACTCTCAGTCGTCATGGCCGGGCTTGTCCCGGGCATCCACGTCTGTCCTCGATCGCGGTGGCGCGTGGATGGCCGGGATAAGCCCGGCCATGACGGAGCCGATGGTGAAGGCGAATAGGTGGCTCGGGGCTGTGTGACGCGCTACGGCAGCTTGTCATAGCCCTCGCCGAGCCCGTTCAGGCTGAGCGGGAACCCGATGCCTTCTTCCGGGGTCTCGAAGATGATGAAGGTCGCGGTCTTGGCGCCGCGGAGCTGGCCGAGCAGCTTGTCCTCCAGGACGACCTCGGCGACGCAGCCGTTGGGCAGGCAGCGGACGAAGCCGGCGCGGCCGACGTCCTGGTTGTCGAGCTTGAGCCCGAGGCCGGAGGGCAACAGCACCCCGAGCGGGGCGACCACGCGCATCAGGCGGCTCTTCTGGTCGGCGGTCTTGAGCACGATCACGGTCAGGCCGGCATTGGAGCGGTCTTCGGCCACCACGCTCTGGATCAGGGCGCATTGCTCGGTCTGGGCGCCCGGCGGGGTGTCGCAGCGGATCTGCCAGTCGCCATGGACGGAGCGCACCGCGCCCTGCGCATGGGCGAGCCCCGGAAGCGCCAGCAGGACGATCGCAGCCAGGAGGGCGGCGAGCGCCGGGAGGCCGTTCGCCGGCCTTGCCATCGATCTCGAAAGCCCCATCGGGTCGGTCCCTCTGCTCGCCTGGGTTGCTCGCGCTTGGCGGACTGATCTGGCGGACTGATACGGAAATGACGGCGTCTTGAAGGCGATTCCCAAGCAAATTCCGCGCCGCCCACACCGCCATTGCCGGCACGAATCAGGTTCCTGCCTGGCTGTCTGCAAGTGCCTACCGCGGGCAATTCCGCTGTCAAGCCGCAGCGTCCCGGGAAACGGTATTTTTGTCTGATCTTGCTGGGAAATATCTTGCCGGTGATGCCTGGCAGACGGGGCTCAAGACTGCATTGCGATAGATCAAGAATTATGGTTTGAGAGGCTTGATTTCGCGCTCTAGCGATCTGGCCCCGATTCCTCTTAGAGGTATTCTTGCGTGGCGGTTTGTCGGACTGGCGGATCGAATAAGCGTTTCCCGGAAGCAGGGGAATGCACTTGGGGTGATTTCGGAAGGGGAGCGCGAACGACATGAGGATGTCGATGGGTCGGGTGGGCCGGCAATTGCTGGGATTGGCCACCATCGCCGTGGTGGCGGCTGGCGTCACGTTGGCGACGGGTGGTGCGGCATTGGCCGAGCTCGGGCAGCCGGCGCCGTGGGAGTGGACGCTCCAGCAGTCCGGTTCCCCGGTGATGGACAACATCGTCTGGTTCCACAACTTCCTCTTCGTGCTGATCACCCTGATCACGCTGTTCGTCCTCGCGCTGCTCGTGATCGTGGTCGTCAAGTTCAACGCGAAGGCCAATCCGGTGCCGTCGCGGACCACCCACAACACGCTGATCGAGGTGGCCTGGACCCTCGTTCCGGTGCTGATCCTGGTCGGCATCTCGGTGCCGTCGTTCCGGCTTCTGTTCCTGGAGCTCGACGTGCCGAAGGCGGATCTGACCATCAAGGCGACCGGCAAGCAGTGGTACTGGTCCTATGCCTATCCGGATAACGGCAAGTTCGAGTTCGACTCGCTGATGGCGCAGGACAAGCAGCCCCGCCTGCTCGGTGTCGACAACGAGATGGTGGTGCCGGTCAACAAGGTGATTCGTGTCCAGACCACTGGCGCCGACGTCATCCATGCATTCGCGGTGCCGGCTTTCGGCATCAAGATCGACGCCATCCCGGGCCGGCTGAACGAGACCTGGTTCAAGGCCACCAAGACCGGCATGTACTACGGTCAGTGCTCTGAACTCTGCGGCAAGGACCACGCTTTCATGCCGATCGCCGTGCGTGTGGTGAGCGACCAGGAATTCGCCTCCTGGGTCGAGACGGCGAAGAAGAAATATGCGAGCGGCGGCACCAGCACCTACGCCTCCGCGGCCGGCCCGACGCAGTAAGCGACGGGTGACGGCTTTCAGGGACTGAAAGCGATAAAAGGGCGGGACCTCCAAAGGTCCGAATGGGACGCAAGGCAGGATTTGAAAATGGCAACGAGCGCAGCGGCACACGGCGATCACGCGCAAGCCCACGGACATGACGAGCACGCCCATCCGACCGGGTGGCGGCGCTACGTCTATTCGACCAACCACAAGGACATCGGCACGATGTACCTGGTCTTCGCGGTCATCGCCGGCATCATCGGTGCCGCGATGTCGATCGCGATCCGGGCCGAGCTGATGTATCCGGGCGTGCAGGTCTTCCACGAGACCCACACCTACAATGTGTTCGTGACCTCGCATGGCCTGATCATGATCTTCTTCATGGTCATGCCGGCGATGATCGGCGGCTTCGGCAATTGGTTCGTGCCGCTGATGATCGGCGCGCCGGACATGGCGTTCCCGCGCATGAACAACATCTCGTTCTGGCTGCTGCCGGCGTCCTTCGCGCTGCTGCTGATGTCGACCTTCGTGGAGGGCGAGCCGGGCGCCAACGGCGTCGGCGCCGGCTGGACCATGTACGTGCCGCTGTCGAGCTCCGGCCATCCGGGGCCGGCCGTCGACTTCGCGATCCTGTCGCTGCATCTCGCCGGCGCCTCGTCGATCCTCGGCGCCATCAACTTCATCACCACGATCTTCAACATGCGCGCGCCGGGCATGACCCTGCACAAGATGCCGCTGTTCGTGTGGTCGATCCTGGTGACGGTGTTCCTGCTGCTGCTGTCGCTGCCGGTGCTCGCCGGCGCGATCACCATGCTGCTCACCGACCGCAATTTCGGCACGACCTTCTTCGCGCCCGACGGCGGCGGCGACCCCGTGCTGTTCCAGCATCTGTTCTGGTTCTTCGGCCACCCCGAGGTCTACATCCTGATCCTGCCCGCCTTCGGCATGATCAGCCAGATCGTTTCGACCTTCTCGCGCAAGCCCGTGTTCGGCTATCTCGGCATGGCCTACGCCATGGTCGCGATCGGCGGCATCGGCTTCGTGGTGTGGGCGCACCACATGTACACGGTCGGCATGTCCTCGGCGACGCAGGCCTATTTCGTCGCCGCGACCATGGTCATCGCGGTTCCGACCGGCGTGAAGATATTCTCATGGATCGCCACGATGTGGGGCGGCTCGATCGAGTTCCGGGCACCGATGATCTGGGCGGTGGGCTTCATCTTCCTGTTCACGATCGGCGGCGTGACCGGCGTCGTGCTGGCGAACGCCGGCGTCGACCGCGTGCTGCAGGAGACCTACTACGTCGTCGCGCACTTCCATTACGTGCTGTCGCTCGGCGCGGTGTTCGGAATCTTCGCCGGCTGGTACTACTGGTTCCCGAAGATGTCGGGCTACATGTACAATGAAGCGCTCGCGAAGGCGCACTTCTGGGTCACCTTCATCGGCGTCAACCTGGTGTTCTTCCCGCAGCACTTCCTCGGCCTGTCGGGCATGCCGCGCCGCTACGTCGACTATCCCGATGCCTTTGCGGGCTGGAACCTGGTCTCGTCGGTCGGCTCCTACATCTCCGGCTTCGGCGTGCTGATCTTCCTCTACTGCGTGCTCGACGCCTACATGAAGAAGGTGCCTGCGGGCGACAATCCGTGGGGTGCCGGCGCGACCACGCTGGAGTGGACGTTGTCCTCGCCGCCGCCGTTCCACCAGTTCGAAGTGCTGCCCCGCGTGCAGTGATCGATCTCCCGCGGCGCCCGTGACGGGCGCCGCGGCGCTATAACGAAGCGAGTTGAATTAAGTGTCTGTCCTCGACCACCACGCCGCCGACATCAATCCCCGCATCTCCGAAGCGGAGGTGGGCGACTACATCGCGTTGCTCAAGCCGCGGGTGATGTCGCTGGTGATCTTCACCGCGCTGGTCGGAATGGCGATGGCGCCGGGGCATTTCCATCCCGTGCTGGCAATCACCTCGCTGCTCTGCATCGCGGTCGGCGCCGGCGCCTCCGGGGCGCTCAACATGGCGCTCGAAGGCGACATCGATTCCAAGATGTCGCGGACGGCGAACCGGCCGATCCCGCGCGGCCGCATCACCCGCCCTGAAGCGATGGCGTTCGGCATGACGCTCGCCTTCTTCTCGGTGATGACGCTCGGCATCCTCGTCAACTGGGTCGCGGGCGCGCTGCTCGCCTTCACCATCTTCTTCTACGTCGTGATCTACACCATGTGGCTGAAGCGCTGGACCGCGCAGAACATCGTGATCGGCGGCGCCGCCGGCGCGCTGCCGCCGGTGGTGGCCTGGGCCGCGGTGACGGGCACGGTCGACGTCGAGCCGCTGCTGCTGTTCGCCATCATCTTCTTCTGGACCCCGCCGCATTTCTGGGCGCTGGCGCTGTTCCGCTCCGACGACTACGCGCGCGCCGGCATTCCGATGCTGCCCAACGTCGCCGGCCCCGACGCGACGCGCCTGCAGATCCTGCTCTACACCATCGTGCTGATCGCGGTCGCCGCCGCGCCCTGGGCGCTCGGCTATTTCGACGCCGTCTACGGCGTGGTCTCGCTGATCCTCGGTGCCGGCATGCTGGTGCTCGCCATCAACGTCTATCTGCGCCGTGAGCGCAGCCAGTCGCTGCGCGCGACGCGCAAGCTGTTTGCCTTCTCGATCCTGTATCTGTTCGCGCTGTTTGCGACCCTGCTGGCCGAGGTCGTGTTCCGCGCGCTGGCTCCGATGGTTGGGGGCGCATGATCACCGCGATGGCCGACAAACGCGAGCCAGAAGGAATCGTCCTCACCGAGGCGCAGCAGAAGAGCCGCCGTCATCGCTCCATCGCCATCGCTTTGGCGCTCGGCGTGCTGGTGGTGCTGTTCTTCGCCGTCACCATGGTCAAGGGGCCGGCAGTGCTCGTGCGGCCGATGTAGGAAACATGGATCACCAGCGGACCATATCGCAGGACGTCAGCGCCAAGCCGGGCCATCGCAAGCCGGGCAAGGCACGCGGGCTGGGCCGCGATGTGGTGGTTGCTTCGATCTGCGGCGGCGTGGTCGCGCTGATGGTCGGCGCCTCCTACGCGGCGGTGCCGTTCTACAACTGGTTCTGCCGCGCCACCGGCTTCAACGGCACGACGCAAGTGGCGACCTCCGCGCCGGCCACGGGCCCGATCGCGCGGAAGATCTCGGTGCGCTTCGATTCCAACGTCGCGCCCGGCCTGCCCTGGAAGTTCGAGCCGGAGCAGAGCGAGATCGAGGTCAATATCGGCCAGGTCGTGACGGTCTTCTATACCGTGACCAACCAGGCGGCGCGCGCCACTGCAGGCCAGGCCGCCTACAACGTCGCGCCGCTGACGGTCGGCGCCTATTTCCAGAAGATCAACTGCTTCTGCTTCACCGAGCAGACCATGGCGCCCGGTGAGAAGCGCGAGATGCCGGTCGTGTTCTACGTCGATCCGGCGATCGCCGACGACCGCGAGAACGACGGGCTGAACACGATCACGCTGTCCTACACGTTCTATCCGGTGCGCGATCCGGTGGTGAAGCCGCTGGCATCGGGCGAGGGCGACAAGCGCAAGGGAAATCTTTGACCGCAGGGCTCACGCTCAGGCGGTCGGACACAAGGGGATAAGTGCCTGACAGGCACGGGATTGAGGAGAGAGACGGAAATGGCCACGGCGCACACCAAGCATCACGACTATCATCTGGTCGATCCCTCTCCCTGGCCGGCGGTCGGCTCGCTCTCGGCTTTCATCATGGCGGTCGGCGCCATCGCCTGGATGCACCACATGTTCTCCGCGGCGCCGATCGTGTTCGGCGTCGGCACTGTGGGCGTGCTCTACACCATGGCGAGCTGGTGGGCCGACGTGATCAAGGAAGCCCAGTACAAGGGCGACCATACCCGCGTCGTGCAGCTGCATCACCGCTACGGCATGATCCTGTTCATCGCCTCCGAGGTGATGTTCTTCGTTGCCTGGTTCTGGGCTTACTTCAACGCGGCGCTGTTTCCGGCCGATGCCGTTCACGCCACCCGTGACGCCGTGTTCGGCTGCGGCCTCGGCACGCAGCCCGGCGCTTGCGCGGTCCCCGGCACCTGGCCGCCGAAGGGCATCGAGACCTTCGATCCCTGGCATCTGCCGCTGCTGAATACGCTGATCCTGCTCACCTCAGGCACCACCGTGACCTGGGCGCACCATGCGCTGCTCGAGAACGACCGGCAGGGCCTGAAATACGGCCTGATCCTCACCGTCGTGCTCGGCGCGCTCTTCACCTGCGTGCAGGCCTATGAATACAGCCACGCGGCGTTCTCCTTCGCCGGCAACGTCTACGGCGCGACGTTCTTCATGGCGACCGGCTTCCACGGCTTCCACGTGCTGGTCGGCACCGTCTTCCTGCTGGTCTGCCTGTTCCGCGCCTATGCCGGCCACTTCACGCCGAAGCAGCATCTCGGCTTCGAGTTCGCCGCCTGGTATTGGCACTTCGTCGACGTGGTCTGGCTGTTCCTGTTCCTCTGCATCTACGTCTGGGGACGCGGCGCCGAGACCATGGCCCACGCTGCGCACTGAGCCGTATCGAAGCGATCGGGAAGGGCGGCCGCAGGGCCGCCCTTTCGTTTTCCGGCCGCCGGAAGCTTCTCCGGAAACTGTGATAGAGTCCGTCCTCATGAACGACAGTGCCGGCACACCCCAGTCCGAAACCACGGTCCTGCAAAGCGCGCTGCGCGGGCTTGCCTGCAGATGCCCGCGCTGCGGCCAGGGCAAGCTCTACGCGGGCTTTCTGACGCTCGCGCCCGCTTGCGACCGTTGCGGGCTCGACTATGCCTTCATCGATTCCGGCGACGGTCCGGCGATCTTCATCATCATGCTGGCCGGCGGCATCGTCGTCGCCTGCGCACTCATCGTCGAAGTCAAATACCAGCCGCCATACTGGCTGCATGCCGTGCTCTGGCTGCCGCTGATCCTCGCCACCACGCTGTTGCCGCTGCGCTCGATGAAGTCGCTGCTGATCGCGCTGCAATTCCATCACAAGGCGGCGCCGGGCCGGTTGGTCGATCGCGCGAAATGACCGAGCCTGCGCGCAAGGCCCGCGTGACCGGCTTCGCGCTGTTCACGCTGTTCCTGACGGCCGTGTTCGTCGCCCTCGGTGTCTGGCAGCTGCAGCGCCGCACGGCCAAGCACGAGCTGATTGCGGCACTCACCGAGCGGATTGCGGCGGCGCCCGTCGCGCTGCCGCCGTCCGCGCAATGGGCCGCGCTCAATCCCGCCCGCGATGAATTCCGCCGCGTCAGCTTCACCGCGACTTACGCAGCCCTGCCCGATGCGATGGTCTATTCCTCCGGCTCGGCAGTGCGCAAGGACGCCTCCGGCCCGGGCACCTGGGCGTTCCTGCCGGCGCGGCTTCCCGGCGGCGAGATGCTCGTGATCGACGCCGGCTTCGTCGAGAATACGATGCAGGACCGCGGCGTCGAGGATCGCGCGGTGAAGAAGCTCGTCACGGGCGAACCGGTGTCGCTTACCGGCTATCTGCGCTTTCCCGAGGCGCCAAGCTGGCTGACACCGGCGGAGAATCGCGACAAGCGGCTCTGGTTCGTGCGCGATCATCTGGCAATCGCAAGCGCGCTGGGCTGGGGTGCGGTTGCGCCGTTCTATATCGATCTCGAGCAGCCCGCGCCGGCGAACGGCATTCCGCGCCCGGGGCCGCTCGTGGTGAATCTCAAGGACGATCACCTGCAATACGCGATCACCTGGTTCACGCTCGCGGGCGCGGTGTTGATCGCATTCGCGGTCTGGCTGCGAGGACGGCGGCAGAGTTCCGTCACTCCGTAGATTCCCTGATGTGGAACCCGGAATCGCCCGGACTTTATTATTCAGCGGACATTCACGAGTGTGGTCCTAAGCCGTCTTCAAGATTTCTCGCGGCAGACAGGATTTCGGCGTGAGCGATTTCGATCAGATGGGAATTGTCGTCGACTGGGTGGATGCCTGTCGGAGAGGCGATCTTGCGACGCTGCTCGACCTCTATGCCGACGATGCCGAGCTCGAATGCACGTGCAACGGCACGGAACGCTATCGCGGCCGCAGCGAGCTTGAAATCTATTGGCAGCCGCGGCTCAGCACCTTCTCGCTGGCTGGCTTCGGGCTGGAAGAGATCCATCCCGCGTCCCACGGCGTCGACCTCGAATATTCCGTCGCCGGCGCGCTGCGCATTCAGGCCTCGTTCCGCTTCAGCCCGGATGGCAAGATCCGCAGCACGCTGTGCGAGCCGGCGCGACAGAATGCGCATCACGGCTGCGCGTGCTGAACTAGCCTGGTGCTGGCGCGTCCCGCATCGTCTCCGCCGGAAGGCGACAGCGCACGTAAGTTCGCTCATCCACGCGCAACAGCGATAGCGATCCGCTGAGCGCGCGCACGCGCTCGTGCATGCCGGTCAGGCCGCGGCCGAAGACATTGCCCGCAGGAAAACCGCCGCCGTCGTCGGAAATCTCGACGACGAGCGTCTTGTCGGCGACCGTCGCCTGCACATGGGCGTTGCCGGCGTTGGCATGTCGCAGCACGTTGGTCAGTGCCTCCTGGATCACCCGATAGACGGTCTGCGCCAGCGGTCCGCCGATCCCGCTGAGATCGGGATCAATCGCGTCCGTCAGGACGATATGAGGTGCCTGCTTGCGAAAATTCCGCAGCAGCGTCTGTACGCTGCTCGAAAGGCCGAGTTCCTCGATATAGAGCGGTCGCAGCTGGTCGAGGATGCGGCGGTTGGTCTGCTGCAGTGCCTCGACCGATTGCAGCAGGTCCTGTGCCGAATTGCCGAGATGTCCCTGCGGCTGGGAGGCCTCGCTCAGCGCGATCGTGCCGGCGCGGATGCTGAACAGCAGGGGGCCGAGCTCGTCATGCAGCTCGCGGGCGAGATCGCGCCGCTCGTCATCCTGGAGCGACACCAGGCGGTGCATCAGATCGCGATTGTCCTGGCTCAAATGCGCCAGCGTTGCAGCCAGCGCATTCGCCTCCTCGCAGCTCTGCCGGATTTCCGGCGGGCCCCCGACCGGTATCGGTCTGGTGTAGTCGCCCCGTCGTATTCGCGTGAGACCTTCGCCGAGATCCTGCAGGGGGCGCAGCACCGATCCCGACAAGACATAGGCAATCGTGCCGATAAGAACCATGAGCGCGGCGAGCAGGCTGGCGAGCGCTAGAAGGCCAATCCATTTCTCGAACAGATCGGCCGACAGGTCCTGCAGAAATACGATGTCGCCAACGCGCTTACCGTTGATCATCACCGGAAATGCCGTGTCCATGTTGGGAACAGCGAGAAGGTCGATGAACCATTGCGGCACGCCATGCGGCTTGCGCAGGTCGTCCTTCGCCGGTGGCGCGGGACCTGCTCCCAGGCGGCGGAATTGGATATCGGAGGAGGTGTCCAAAGAATGGACAAAGGCGTCGAGGGTCTGCCGCGGATTGTCCGAAGCGCTCAAGGCGTTGTTGAGCGCGGCGGCGACCGCCTCCGTCGAACGCCGTCGCGGCTCGCTCTCCTCCGCCAACTGGCCGGTCGCGAAAACCTGGAGCAGCACGCCGCCCAGGACCAGCGCCGCGAGAAAACTGGCGCCGAGCGGGAGAAACAATTGTGTCCGGAACGAAAGTCGGTGCCACATTAGGTCAATTCTAACGCGCATCGGCGGAATTTGCTCTTTCCATTTATTCCCGCCGGTCTAAGAGTCGAGAAAACAGAGAGTGCGCGATGCAAGATACCGCCAAGCTGGCGACAAGGGTCCTGATCGTCGACGACCATCCCGTGGTGTTGTCCGGCTGCCGCACCCTGTTCGCATCCGACCATTCAATCCGCATCGACGAGGCGACCGACGCCAAATCCGGGCATCGCGCCTATGTCAGCAAGCGGCCCGACGTCACCGTGATCGACATCAGCCTGCCCGACGTCTCCGGTTTCGAGCTAATGCGACGCATCCGCAAGGATGATCCCGACGCCAAGATCATCATGTTCAGCATGAACGACGATCCGGCCTTCGTGGTGCGGGCCGTCGAGCTCGGGGCGCAAGGCTATGTCTCCAAGGGCGACGACCCCAGGATCCTGCTGAAAGCGGTGCGCAAGGTGGTGGCGGGCGACAATTTCATCTCACCGCAGCTTGCGGAAGCCGTGACGTTTTCCGGCGCGGCGATCAAGGCCAACCCGGCTTCGCAGATGACGCCGCGGGAGCTCGAAATTCTCCGCTTGCTCGGACGCGGCGACAAGATCGTCGAGGTCGCCGAGGCGCTCGGCATCTCCTACAAGACCGTCGCCAACACCACGTCCCTGCTCAAGCAGAAGCTGGGCGCCAAGAACCATTCCGACCTGATCCGGATCGCAGTGGAAATCGGGTTGAACTGACCTTTGCCAGCGACCGAACCGGCTGCTTCAGGATGCAGCGGTTCGGCCGACGGATCGACGCCGCCGCTGGCCGGGCAATGCATGGACAACGGGCTGACACCCATCCGCCGACACAATGGGCCGAGGCTGTATTCGTTCCCATGGCTCATGCGGGAAAAAGCGGAATTCATTGCCGAGATTGGGCTGTGCCTGCGTCGGACGAGCCCTGAGCCGAGTCGGGAAGAATAGGAACATTTTCGAGACGTGCGGTTTTGGCCTTGACGATTTCGTGACAGGCGACGAAAGCTTGCCGGAACAGTTTTGAGGGGCGACGACGCCGACGAAGCAAACCGGTCTGCACACAACGACAGACCTTCCAAGAGAAGGGCTGCGGCAATGCCGCAGCCCTTTTTCATTGGGCGAGGGGAAGGCCGGAAGCGGTTTCCCGATGCCGCAAAACACTCTATGGTGGCTCAAAGCCTCTGGCTGTTGACAAGTAACTACGTAGAATCAAAGGCTTAAGGGTCGAGCTTCGGACCGGCCGGCCTTTGGAGGGCAGTTTGACTCGTTATATCTCGACCCGGGGCGAAGCCCCCGAACTCGGCTTTTGTGACGTGATGCTGACCGGCCTTGCCCGCGACGGTGGCCTGTATGTGCCGGCGGCGTGGCCGCAGCTCCCGAGCGAGACGATCGCCGGCTTCTTCGGCCGTCCCTATTGGGAAGTCGCGGTCGACGTGATTCGTCCCTTTGCCGGCGGCGAGATATCGGACGCCGAGCTCGGGCGCATGGCGAACGAGGCCTACGCCACCTTCCGCCATCCTGCGGTGGTGCCGCTGCGCCAGATGTCGCCGCACCAGTTCGTGCTGGAGCTGTTCCACGGTCCGACGCTCGCCTTCAAGGACGTGGCGATGCAGCTGATCTCGCGGCTGATGGACCACGTGCTCGAAAAGCGCGGCCAGCGCACCACGATCGTGGTCGCGACGTCAGGCGATACCGGCGGCGCCGCGGTCGAAGCCTTTGCCGGCCTCGAGAACGTCGATCTCATCGTGCTGTTTCCGCACGGCCGCATCTCAGAGGTGCAGCGGCGGATGATGACGACGACAGGCGCGGCCAACGTCCATGCGCTCGCCATCGAAGGCACCTTCGACGACTGCCAGGCGCTCGTGAAGGGGATGTTCAACAACCATCGCTTCCGCGATGCGACCTCGCTTTCCGGCGTCAATTCCATCAACTGGGCGCGCATCGTCGCCCAGGTGGTCTACTATTTCACCTCCGCCGTCGCGGTCGGTGCGCCGGCGCGCGCGGTCGATTTCGTCGTTCCCACCGGCAATTTCGGCGACATTTTTGCCGGCTACGTCGCCAAGCGCATGGGGCTGCCGGTGCGCACCCTGCGCATCGCCGCCAACGTCAACGACATCCTGGCGCGCACGCTGAAGACCGGCATCTACGAGGTGCGCGAGGTGCACGCGACGGCATCGCCGTCGATGGACATCCAGATCTCCTCGAACTTCGAACGGCTGCTGTTCGAGGCCGGCCGGCGCGATGCCGCCGGCGTGCGCCGCCTGATGGAACAGCTGAAGCAGTCCGGGCGCTTCGTGCTGCCCGATGCGACACTCGCCGCGATCCGCGAGGAGTTCGATGCCGGGCGCGCCGACGAGACCGAGACTGCGGCTGCGATTCGCGCTGCCTGGCGCGAAGCCGGCGAGCTGGTCGATCCCCATACCGCCGTGGCGCTCGCCGTCGCGGACCGTGACACCACCGATACGAGGGTGCCGAGCATCGTGCTCTCCACCGCGCATCCGGCCAAATTCCCCGACGCCGTCGAGGCGGCCTGCGGCCAGCGGCCGCAACTGCCGGCCTGGCTCGACGGCCTGATGACCAAATCCGAACACATGAGGGTGATGAAGAACGATCAGGCCGAGGTCGAGCGGTTCGTGCTGTCCGCCAGCCGCGCCGCAAAGCAGGGAGTTGCCGGATGAGCGTCGAGATGTCCAAGCTTGCCTCCGGCCTCACCGTCGTCACCGACGAGATGCCCCACCTCGAGACGGCGGCGCTCGGCGTCTGGGCCGGTGTCGGCGGACGCGACGAGAAGCCGAACGAGCACGGCATCTCGCATCTCTTGGAGCACATGGCGTTCAAGGGCACGACCAAGCGCTCCTCGCGCGAGATCGTCGAGGAGATCGAGGCGGTCGGCGGCGACCTCAATGCCGGCACCTCGACCGAGACCACGTCCTATTATGCGCGGGTGCTGAAGGCCGACGTGCCGCTCGCGCTCGACGTGCTCGCCGACATCCTCGCCAATCCCGCCTTCGAGCCCGACGAGCTGGAGCGCGAGAAGAACGTCATCGTGCAGGAGATCGGCGCCGCCCAGGACACGCCCGACGACGTCGTGTTCGAGCATCTGAACGAGCTCTGCTATCCCGACCAGCCGATGGGTCGCTCGCTGCTCGGCACCGCCAAGACGCTGCGCGCCTTCAACCGCGACATGCTGCGCGGCTATCTCTCGACGCATTATCGCGGGCCGGACATGGTGGTGGCGGCGGCCGGCGCGGTCAATCACGCCCAAGTCGTCGCCGAGGTCGAAAAGCGTTTTGCGAGCTTCGAGGGGACGCCGGGGCCGAAGCCGCAGGCCGCTCAATTCGGCCAGGGCGGCACCAAGGTGGTGCATCGCGAGCTCGAGCAGGCGCATCTGACGCTGGCGCTCGAGGGCGTGCCGCAGTCCGATCCGTCGCTGTTCTCGCTCCAGGTCTTCACCAACATCCTCGGCGGCGGAATGTCGTCACGCCTGTTCCAGGAGGTGCGCGAGAAGCGCGGCCTCTGCTACTCCATCTACACCTTCCACGCGCCCTACACCGACACCGGCTTCTTCGGCCTCTATACCGGCACCGATCCCGCCGACGCTCCGGAGATGATGGAGGTCGTGGTCGACATCATGAACGATTCGGTGGAGACGCTGACCGAGGCCGAGATCGCCCGGGCCAAGGCGCAGATGAAGGCGGGTCTGCTGATGGCCCTGGAGAGCTGCTCCTCCCGCGCCGAGCAGCTTGCCCGGCATGTGCTGGCCTATGGACGGCCGCAGACGGTGCAGGAACTGGTCGCCCGGATCGATGCCGTCAGCATCGAATCGGCGCGGGACGCGGCCCGTGCGCTGCTGTCGCGCAGCCGGCCAGCGGTTGTCGCTTTGGGCAGCGGCAGGGGTCTGGACACGGCGGTGTCTTTTGCGGAAGGATTGACCCGGGCGCGCGCCAAGGCGCGGCTGCATTAGGAGCCGCGCGCGGGCTGCCTCGCCCCGGGAAGCATCACCATGGCCCTCTTTCGCCTGCCATCCAGTGGACCCGCCGCCCTCGCGCCGCGCGGCAACGGGCTGCTCCTGCGTGCGCCGCAAATGTCCGACTTCCTGCAATGGGCGCATTTGCGCGAGACCAGCCGCGACTATCTCACGCCTTGGGAGCCGATCTGGCCGTCTGACGATCTCACCCGGTCCGGCTTCCGCCGCCGCCTGCGCCGCTATGCCGAGGACATCGCCGCGGACCGCTCCTATCCCTTTCTGATCTTCCGCGAGCTCGACGGTGCCCTGGTCGGCGGCATCACGCTCGCCAATGTCCGGCGAGGCATCGTGCAGGCCGGTACCATCGGCTATTGGGTCGGCCAGCCCTATGCCCATCGCGGCTACATGACGGCCGCACTGCGGGTGCTGCTGCCGACGCTGTTTGGCGAGCTCAACCTGCACCGGGTCGAGGCCGCCTGCATCCCCACCAACGCGCCGTCGATCCGGGTGCTGGAGAAGTGCGGCTTCTCGCGCGAGGGCCTGGCGCGCCGTTATCTCTGCATCAACGGGGTCTGGCAGGATCACCTGCTGTTCGGCCTGCTGCACGAGGATTTCCGCGGCTGAGCGGCCGTCTGGTGCGGCCGAGTCCCCCTTTTTGCTGCCTTGGGTTCGCCGATTTTGGCGATATAACCGCGTGCCGCGGCCGGCGATCGGCCGGGCAATTGTCATGGAGTACGGGCGTCGATGGTGCAGGAGCTTCGGTCATCGCGGAATGCGTTGCGACTGGGAACGGGGATCGCACTGGCGTTGTCGGTTGCGCTGGCGTCTGTCTCGCCTGCGGCGGCGCAGTCATTGAGCGACCGCTTCAAGAGCCTGTTCGGCGGCAAGTCCGACGAGCCGGCCGAGCCGAAGCCGGCGCCTGCGCCCGGGCAGCCGGCCGAAGACGACCTCGATTGCCCGCAGGTCACGGTGCGCGCGGGGGCCTCGACCTACGCGGTCGGCGCCAGTGGCAAGCCGGCCGTCGGCAATGACATCCGCTTCCAGGCCTCGATCACCAAGATGGCGCGCGAATGCTCCCGCAGCAGCGCTGGCATCACGGCCCGGATCGGCATCCAGGGCCGCGTCATCGCCGGCCCCGCCGGTGCGCCTGCCTCCGTCGAGGTGCCGCTGCGCATCGCCGTCGTGCAGGGCGGCGTCGGCGAGAAGGTGATCGCCTCGAAAGCCTACCGGACCACGGTCGCGATGTCGGAAGGCGGCAGCGTGCCCTTCACCTTTGTCGCCGAGGATCTAGCCTATCCGACACCGGCGCCCGCCGTCGCCGATAACTACATCTTCTATGTCGGTTTCGACCCGCAGGCGCTCTCGCCCGAACCGAAGGCGCGGAAGAAGAAGTAACCTGAGGTCTTGCGGCAATCTCAGCTGTCATTGCCCGCGAAGGCGGGCAATCCAGTATTCCAGAGGCCGCGGTGCTTGAACCGAGAAACCTCGGCGTACTGGATCACCCGCCTCCGCGGGTGATGACACCGCGATTGTGGATGCTGTTACCCGACAAACAAAAAAAGCCGGCGCTCATCGCGCCGGCTTTTTGATTGGGTGAGGCAAATTCCTCAGTTCAGCTTCTGCCGGACTTCGTTGATGCCCTTGGCGAGCAGGTCGTCGGCAACTTGGCCCTTGACCGATTGCGACAGGATGGTCGAGGCAGCCTGGACGGCGGCTTCCGCGGCTGCCGCGCGGACGTCGGCCAGTGCCTGGGCTTCGGCCAGCGCGATCTTGCTCTCGGCGGTCTTGGTGCGGCGGGCGACGAAGTCTTCCATCTTCGCCTTGGCGTCGGCAGCGATGCGCTCGGCTTCGGCCTTGGCGTTGGCGATGATGTCGGCAGCCTCGCGCTCGGCCGTGGCACTGCGCGCCTTGTAGTCGGCGAGCACCTTGGCCGCCTCCTGCTTCAGGCGTGCGGCGTCGTCGAGCTCGGCCTTGATGCGGGCGGCGCGATGATCGAGCGCGGTCATCGCCGACTTGAAGACGCCGAGATAGCCGAACACGATCATCAGGATCACGAAGGCGACGGCGACCCAGGTTTCAGGATCGAAGAACATCTCGACTAACCCTTCAAGGACGCGTCAACGGCGGCATTGACCGAGGCGGCATCCGGAATGACCCCGGTGAGCTGTTGCACGATCTGGCCTGCCGCGTCGGCCGCGATGCCGCGGACGTTGCTCATGGCGGCCGTGCGAGTCGAGGCGATGGTCTTCTCCGCCTCGGCGAGCTTGGCCGTCAGCTGCTCTTCCAATGCCTTGCGTTCGGCGTCCGCCTGCGCATTCGCCTTGTCGCGGGATTCGTTGCCGATCGCCTGCGCCCGCGAACGCGCCGAGGCGAGCTCGCTTTCATAGGCCTTCAGCGCAGCTTCGGACTGGTCCTTCAGCTTCTGCGCCTCGCCGAGGTCGCCCTCGATCTTGTTCTGGCGTGCTTCGATCGCACCGCCGACCTTCGGCAGCGCGAGCTTGGACACGATCACGTAAAGCAGGACGAAGAAGATCGCGAGCGACACCAGCTGTGAAGCAAAGGTGCTGCTCTCGAACGGCGGAAAGCCGCCGCTGTGATGACCGCCATCGGCTTCAGTGTGGGCACCTGCCGCCGGTCCTTTTGCCCCGCCATGACTCTCGGCCATGGAGTACTCCTGTTGCTGTCACGCGCCGCTTCGGATGAAGCGGCGCGGAAGAAGTCGTTCCTTTAGAAAACGAACAGCAGAAGCAGCGCGATCAGCAGCGAGAAGATGCCGAGCGCTTCGGTCACGGCGAAGCCGAAGATCAGGTTGCCGAACTGGCCCTGAGCGGCCGAGGGGTTGCGAACGGCCGCTGCGAGGTAGTTGCCGAAGATCACGCCCACGCCGACGCCCGCACCGCCCATGCCGATGCACGCGATGCCCGCGCCGATAAGTTTTGCTGCTGCCGGATCCATTTTAGACTCCTTGGAAGAAAGATTGGGTTGTGGGTGGAAATTCCCCGGACCGCTCAGTGTCCCGGATGAATGGCGTCGTTGAGGTAGATGCAGGTCAGGATCGCGAACACGTAAGCCTGCAGGAACGCGACCAGGATCTCGAGCGCGTACAGCGCGACCGTGAGCGCCAGCGGCAGCACGCCGCCGACCCAGCCGATGGCGCCGAGCGAGAAGCCCAGCATGGCGACGAAGCCCGCGAACACCTTCAGCGCGATGTGGCCGGCCAGCATATTGGCGAACAGACGAATGCTGTGCGAGACCGGCCGCAGGAAGAACGACAGGACCTCGATGAACATGACCAGCGGCAGGACGTAGCCGGGGACGCCGTGGGGAACGAAAATCTTGAAGAACTTCATGCCGTTCTTGGCGACGCCGTAGATCAGCACGGTGAAGAAGACCAGCAGCGCCAGTCCGGCGGTGACGATCAGGTGGCTCGAGACCGTGAAGGTGTAGGGGATGATGCCGACCAGGTTCGAGACGCAGATGAACATGAACAGCGAGAAGATCAGCGGGAAGAACTTCATGCCTTCCGCGCCGGCCGTCGAACGGATGGTCGAGGCCACGAACTCGTAGGAGATCTCGGCGACCGACTGCAGGCGCCCGGGAACCAGCTGCGAGCCGCTGGCGAGCATCAGGATCGAGATGATCGCAACCGCGACCAGCATGTAGAGCGACGAATTGGTGAAGGCGATCGTGTGATTGCCGATATGGCCCAGGGTGAAGAGAGGCTCGATGTTGAACTGGTGGATCGGATCGATTTTCATCGGCGCGGCATCTCTTGGTCTGCCGGACATGCCGGCGGGTCTCGGTCTGCCGGCCGGGCCGGCCCGTACCGGCGAGGCCGGCACGATCATTCCTCTCCTGGTGGACCAGCTTACGAACCACCGCGCCTGTTTTGACCCGCGCCTGCCGATCTCACCACATTCACCACGCCGGCGACGAAGCCCAGCAGCAGGAACACGATGAATCCGAAAGGCGACGTCGACAGCAAACGGTCGAACCCCCAGCCAATCCCCGCTCCGACAGCGACACCGGCGACCAACTCGGAGGATAACCGAAAACCAAGCGCCATCGCCGAGGCTCTGGCCGCTTTGTCTCCATCGTCACCTGCGGGTTGCTCGGTCTTGGCCCTTCGGTCGCGAAATTCGGACAACCGCTGATCAAGATTTCCGAGCCGATCGGAAAGCGCGGCTTCCTCGGACGATTTATCGCGATCTCCATCTTCGCCGTGTCCCGTGCCCTGTGTCATGCAACGAAGACCCGAAACGCTGAATGGAAATTACGCCCGTCACCCTCAAAAGCCGCGCGGACCATACTGATGGCCCATAATCAAGTCAAGCCAAGTCACGATTGCGTCGCTTTCAATTATGTCTTTGATTTTCTTGACGATATTGACGCGCGCAGCAGCGCTGCACACAGCGTGACGCCGCACCGCAGCAGGTCTGCTCATGATCTGCGAATGCAGCCGTGCTTTCGCCGCGCTGGTGGGATCAAAGAAGCCGTCGCGTTCGTTGATTTCAGGGGCGGGTTTTTTGGCGGCGGATTGCCGGCTCAAGGGTGTAGACTTGCACAGCAGCCCAAGCACCGCCGGGGCGGAGACAATGAAGAGACCTGCGACGTCATCCACGACATCATGGCTCGCGGCGGCGGCCGCGGGGATGGTCGTCAGCGGCGGCCTCGTGGCCGCGCAATCGGCGCCCGACGGCGAAAATGGCCGCTACAGCATGACGCCCATTCCCGAGGGCGTGCTGCGGCTCGACACGCGCACCGGCACGGTATCGACCTGCACCAAGAACGGCGCCGGCTGGGCCTGCTACGCAGTGCCTGACGAGCGGACGGCACTCGATGCCGAGATCGGCAGGCTCCAGGCCGAGGTCGAGAAGCTGAAGGGACAGCTCGCGGCGGGACCGCCGGTGTCGGGCAAGATCGACGAGGCGCTGCCGAAATCCGATCAGCTCAAGAAAGCCGAGCCCAAGGTCGCCGAGGGCGAGCGCAAGATCGAGATCCCGCTGCCGAGCGACAAGGACGTCGACCGCGTGATGTCGTTCCTGGAAAAGGCCTGGCGGCGGCTGATCGACATGGCCAACCGCGTGCAGAAGGACGTGTCAGGGAAGATTTGACGCGTGACGAGCTGCCGTAGGGTGGGCAAAGGCGCAAAGCGCCGTGCCCACCACCTTGACATCGTCACGCGGAATGGTGGGCACGCTTCCGCCTTCGCTCTTCGAGCTACTGCGGACAAGCCGCTTTGCCCACCCTACGGCAGCTTCCCGAGTTGAGAGACCCGCCATGACATCAGCCAGATCCGTCAGACGCTCCGCACCGTCGTCGGTGCAGGCTACCACCGTCACATCGTCGCTGCTCACCGTGCAGACGCCCGGCCGCGGCTTCACCGATCTGACCAGCGAGGCCGCGAAATTCATCGCCGAGGCGCACGCAGGTGAGGGCGCGTTGACGCTGTTCATCCGCCACACCTCGGCCTCGCTGACGATCCAGGAGAACGCCGACCCTTCCGTGCTCGTCGATCTCACCACGGCCCTGTCACGGCTCGCACCGGAGAACGCCGGGTGGACCCATGACACCGAGGGACCCGACGACATGCCGGCCCACATCAAGACCATGCTGACGCAGACGTCGCTCCAGGTCCCGGTCCTGGACGGCAGGCTCGCGCTCGGCACCTGGCAGGCGATCTATCTGATCGAGCATCGCAGCCGCCCGCATCGCCGTGAGATCGTGCTGCAATTCATTGGCAGCAACCGCTAACCAGACAAAGCAAAACCGGCCGCGGAGACCGCGGCCGGTTTCGTGTCGTCGATCTCTGCTTCGGATCAGGTCGCCTTGATGTCGACGTCCTTGGTCTCCGGCAGGAACAGGAAGCCGATCACCACGGTAATCGAGGCGAAGATGATCGGGTACCAGAGGCCGGCATAGATGTCGCCGGTCGAGGCCACGATGGCGAAGGCGGTGGCGGGCAGGAGGCCGCCGAACCAGCCGTTGCCGATGTGGTAGGGCAGCGACATCGAGGTGTAGCGGATGCGGGTCGGGAACAATTCGACCAGCATCGCGGCGATCGGGCCGTACACCATGGTGACGAACAGGACCAGGATGAACAGCAGGCCGATGATGGCCGCCACCTGCGGACGGAAGATGTCGAGCGGGTGTGACATCTTCACGATGCCGGCGTCACCCGCCTTGGGATAGCCAGCCGCCTGCACCGCGGCGAGAACCGCCGGGTTGCTGTCCTTGGCGTTGGCGTAGGGCACGTCCTTGCCGTTGACCACGACCTTCACGCCCGAGCCGGCCGGACCCGGCGTCGTCGCATACTTGACCGACGATTGCGACAGGTAGGCGCGCGCGGTGTCGCAAGGCGCGGTGAAGACGCGGGTGCCGACCGGGTTGAACAGATCGCCGCAGCCGGCGGGATCGGCCACCACCTCGACCTTGACCGACTCGATCGCCTTCTCCAGCGCCGGATTGGCGTTGGTGGTGATCATCTTGAAGATCGGGAAGAAGGTCAGCGCCGCGATCAGACAGCCGCCGAGGATGATCGGCTTGCGGCCGATCTTGTCGGACAGCATGCCGAACACGATGAAGAAGCCGGTGCCGAGCAGCAGCGACCAGGCGATCAGCAGGTTGGCGGTATAGCCGTCGACCTTCAGGATCGATTGCAGGAAGAACAGCGCGTAGAACTGGCCGGTGTACCAGACCACGCCCTGGCCCATCACGCCGCCGAGCAGGGCGAGCAGCACGAGCTTGCCGTTCTGCCAGTTGCCGAAGGCCTCCGTCAGCGGCGCCTTCGAGCCCTTCCCTTCCTCCTTCATCTTCTGGAAGATCGGCGATTCGTTCAGGCGAAGCCGGATCCAGACCGAGATGCCGAGCAGCAGCACCGACACCAGGAACGGAATGCGCCAGCCCCACGCTGCGAAGTCGGCCTCGCCGAGCGCGGTGCGGGTGAACAGGATCACCAGCAGCGACAGGAACAGGCCGAGCGTCGCCGTGGTCTGGATGAAGGAGGTGTAGAAGCCGCGCTTGCCGTTCGGCGCATGCTCCGCGACGTAGGTCGCTGCACCGCCATATTCGCCGCCGAGCGCCAGGCCCTGGGCGAGGCGCAGCGCGATCAGGATGATCGGAGCCGCGATGCCGATGGTGGCCGCGTTGGGCAGCAGGCCGACGATGAAGGTCGACAGGCCCATGATCAGGATGGTGACGAGGAAGGTGTATTTGCGGCCGACAATGTCGCCGACGCGGCCGAACACGATGGCGCCGAACGGACGCACCAGAAAGCCCGCGGCAAACGCCAGCAGCGCGAAGATATCGCGGGTTGCCGGCGGATAGGCCGAGAAGAACTGCGCGCCGATGATCGAGGCGAGCGAACCGTAGAGATAGAAGTCGTACCACTCGAACACGGTACCGAGCGAGGAGGCGAGAATGACGAACCGTTCGTCCTTCGTCATCCCTCCCGCGCCTGCTTGAGACACAGCCATTGTCGACATGTTGAGTCGCTCCCCGAAATACGTTTCCTCGCGCCCCCAGAATGTCCGGACGTGCCGGATCAGCCCAGGTCTTGACCACAAGGTAACATCGGCGTGAAACCCGCCCCAATACGACTTTCGGCCTTGCGCACTGGCGCTGTGGTATCCGGGGCCGGTGCGCAAGCGCCGAGACCAGGGATTAACCCCTTTGCAGCAAAGGGATAATGTGCACTTGCATGCCACGGCCGCTCGGGGAAGAATTGACCCGCCCGGGATCTGTTCGCCGACCCGGCGCGAACGACAGCAAGAGAACGATGAACGCTCCTTCTAGCCACCTCGTCATCGCCGATGATCATCCCCTGTTCCGCGATGCGCTGCGGCAGGCGGTGGCGGGCGTCCTCCCCTCGGCCCGGATCGACGAGGCCGGATCCTTCGAGGACCTGACCAAGCTCCTGGAACAAAACTCCGAGGTCGACCTCGTCCTGCTCGACCTCTCCATGCCCGGGATCTCCGGCTTTTCCGGCCTGATCTATCTGCGCGCGCAATATCCGGCGATTCCGGTCGTCATCGTCTCGGCTTCCGACGACAGCGCCACGATCCGCCGCTCGCTCGATTTCGGCGCGTCCGGCTTCATCCCCAAGCGGTTCGGGGTCGAGACCCTGCGTGACGCCATCCTCAAGGTGATGGAAGGCGACATCTGGGTTCCCGCCGATACCGACCTCTCCGCCGCCGCCGACCCCGACATGACGCGCCTGCGCGACCGCCTGGTGACGCTGACGCCGCAGCAGGTTCGCGTCCTCATGATGCTGTCGGAAGGTCTCCTCAACAAGCAGATCGCCTACGAGCTCGGCGTCTCCGAGGCCACCATCAAGGCCCATGTCTCGGCGATCCTGCAAAAGCTCGGCGTCGAGAGTCGGACGCAAGCGGTGATTGCCGCCGCGAAGATCGCCGGCGGCCAATGGAAGCAGGGCACGCCGACGGGGTGAGCCGCTACAGCGTGGTCAGAAGCAGGTTGGCCGCTCTGATATCCGCCGTCTCGGAGCCCTCGGCAAAGCCCTCGAGCGCCGATTGGAGCCATCGCTTCGCCTCGTCGCGCTGCCCGCGTTCGGCAAACAGCCCGGCGAGATCGATCGCGGCGCGCAGCTCCCACGCTGTGGCGCCTTGGCGGCGACACAGATCCAGCGCTTGCATCAAGTAGACCTCTGGTTGCTCGGCTCTCGGCTCTGGCAGGTGCAACAGGACCTTGGCCTTCATCCGCAGCAACTCGGACATGTAAAGATGATCGCCGCTCTGAGCGACGAGGCGGATCGCATCGTCGATCAGGCGCGCGCTCTGCTCGATCTGTCCAAGCGCCAGCAAGCCATGAACCAGCGCGATGTTGAAGGTGGTGGTGAGCAATTCGTAGCCGGCCTCGTGGAGCTCGCATAGGCAAGCCTTGATCGTCTCGACGCCATGTGCGGCGTCTCCCCGCCGGATCGCCAGTTCGCCTTTCACGCCGCGGCCCACCACGAGATAGGGACCCATCGATCGAGATTCGGCATGCGCGATGAACTGGTCGATGCGCTGTTCCGCGCCGTCGAGATCACCGTCCCAGAGCGACATCGAGACCGCCCAGATCAGCGCGATGCAGAGCGTGATCGGATGCTCCATCTGCGCGGCTTCAGCCACCGTCTGTTGCGCCAGCTGCCGCGCGTCCGCGGGCCGGCCCTGCAACCAGAGTTCGCGCGCCAGCGTGATGCCGGCCCGGTTGCGATGGTCGAAGCCATGGATGGTGCTGATTCGTTCCGCGCCCGGCCCTTGCCATGCGACCTCCAGCATCTTCAGCGCGTCGCGGTGCTTGCCGGCCAGATGAAGCGAGACCCCGAACAGCGAATGGGCGAGGACGATCGAGCCGGGATCGCCGAGCGGCTGCGCGACCGCAAGGCTCTGCTGCGCATAACCAAGCGCAGCGTCGAACTGCCCCATCCGTTCGTGGAAGATATGCATGCGGCCGAGCAGCTGGAGCTGGTTCGGCGCGTCGCCGCGCGCCTCGGCGATCGCAAGGCTCCGGCTCAAGGCCACGCGCGCCGCCTCGCTGCCGCCGCGCGTGAACATCAGGGTCAGTCCGAGGGCGGCCTGGATGTGCATTTCGGCGGCGCTGCCGCGCGCGGACGGGGTCATCGCAAGCAGTGCCCGTTCCGACCAGCGCCGGCATTCGACCAAGAGCGACATCGCGAGGAAGATCGGCGCTGCCGCGGCGGCGAGCGCAATGCCGTCGTTGGCGTCGCCGCCCGCGCCAAAGCACCAGTCCAGCGCGGCACGCACGTTGTGGAGCGCGGAGAAGTGGATCGCCCGTTCGTCGGCGTTCGGTGTTGCCGCCCATGTGCTGCCGGCCTGCTCCAGCCATCGCCGGTAGTAGGTCGCGTGGCGGGCGGCGAGCGCGGCGTCGTTCGGCTCGATCTCGAGCAGATAGGCGCGCGTGGTATCGAGCAGACGGTAGCGCATCATGGCGCCGATCGGCCGTGGCGCAACCATCGATTTGGCGACGAGACTGTCTATGGCAGCGAACAAGCGGGAGCGGTCGGCACGTTCATCTGGGACGACCTCGAGGGCCGCGTCGATGGTGAAGTGACCCACGAAGACCGCGAGCCTCCGCAGCACGAGGCGCTCAATGTCGGACAGCAGCCCATAGCTCCAGTCCAGCGTCGCCCGCAACGTCTTCTGCCGCGGCGGCGCGGTGCGCTGGCCCTGCCAGAGCAGATTGAGACGCTCGTCGAGCAGCGCGGCCGTCTGCTCCAGGCCGTAAGCTTCGACGCGGCCGGCGGCGAGCTCGATCGCCAGGGCCATGCCATCGAGATTGCGGCAAATCCTCGCGATAGTCGCGGCGTTGGTATCGTCGAGCGTGATCTGCGCGCCGCCGGCCGTGGCACGTTCGAGGAAGAGCTGAAGCGCGGAATAGGTCTGCGCAGCCGCCGCGGTCAGCCCGGCACTGTCAGGCGGAACGGCGAGCGGCGCCAATCGATAGACCTGCTCGCCCTCGACGCGCAGGGCTTCGCGGCTGGTGGCGAGAATGTGGACATCCGGCGCAGCGTGGAAGATCGCCGAAGCCAGCGGTGCCGCCGCGGCGATGACATGCTCGCAATTGTCGAGGATGAGCAGCATCCGCTTGTCCCGGAGATGCGCGAGCAGCGCGGGCAGGGGATCGTCGGTCTCGGCCGGCAAGCCGAGCATCAGCAGGATCGAGGTGATCACGAGATCGGGATCGCTGAGCGCGGCAAGGTCGACGAAATGCGCGGCGTCGGAGAACGCCGCGAGCAGGTCGTGGGCGATCGCGACCGCGACGGCAGTCTTGCCAACGCCGCCCGGACCGACGATCGTGACGAAGCGGGAGGTGAGAAGCTTGTCGGAGATGGCGGCGACCGCCTGGTCGCGTCCGACCATCCGCTGCAGCCGGTTCGGCAGCTTGACCGGCGGCAATTCCATGGACGGGGGCGAGCGCCGCGCTGCCGGAAGCTCCGTCTGGGAGATCGGCGCCACGAAGCAATAGCCGCGCCCGGAAAGCGTGGCGATGTATCGCGCGCCGTCCTTGCCGTCGCCGAGCGCCTTGCGCAGAGCGGCGATGTGAAAGCGCAGACTGGCCTCTTCGACGGTGATGCCGGGCCACACCAGGGCCATCAGATCCCATTTGCTGACGACCTCGTTCGGCCGCGACATCAGCGCGATCAGCGCGTCGAAGGCCTTCGCGCCCAGCGGCACCGCGACGCCGTCGCGCGTCACGAGCCTTTCATGTGGCGCTACGGTGAATGGTCCGAACGAGAGCCTTGGCCCGGCCGGCGTGGTCATCGCGAAATCTTGCTCATTTGCGAACCGGATAGCCAGAGGGCAGCCATCCGGCAAGGCCTGCGTTGCATCGGCATCAGACCACGTTTGCAGGCCTCGCAACAGCTTCTGCGCCGGCCTCACAATTTCTCACAAGTCCAAACGGGTTTCCGGAGCACGTCGCTGCTAGTCAGGTGCGCGACGGCAAGGAGCTCTCCATGACAGAAACGGCAAAACTGCTCTACACGGCCCGGACGCACACCAACGGCGGCCGCCACGACGGCATGTCGCGCAGTTCCGACGGTCGCCTCGACGTCAAGCTGTCGCCGCCGGGCGGGGCCGGCATCGGCACCAATCCCGAGCAGTTGTTTGCGGCCGGCTGGTCGGCCTGCTTCGAAGGCGCGATGGAACTCGCCGCGCGCAAGCGGAAGGTGATGCTTCCCAGGAAAAGCGCGATCGATGCGGAGATCGATCTCGTGCTCGACGAGGGCGCCTACTCGCTGAGGGCGCGCCTCAATGTCAGCCTGCCGGGGCTCGACCCCGAGATCGCACGCGGCATCATCGATGAAGCGCATCAAACGTGCCCCTACTCCAAAGCCGTCCGCGGCAACATCGACGTCACGATCGCGCTGATCTGACGCACCATCATCAACCACGACGAGGTCACACCATCATGAAGCAGATCATCGATCAGCACCGCCGCCAGTTTCTCGGCATTGCAACGGGAGCCGCCGCCGTCGGTCTCGGCATGGTCGCGTTCGCTCGTGCCGAGACGGAACCGCAGCGAACCTCCGCATCGAATACATCCTTCGGCGCGATTAGGCAGATCGATGCCGGCGTTCTCAACGTCGGCTATGCGGAGGTGGGGCCCTCGAACGGTCCGGTGGCGATCCTGCTGCACGGCTGGCCCTACGACATTCACGCCTTCATCGACGTCGCGCCGCTCCTGGCGAAGGCCGGCTATCGCGTGATCATCCCATACTTGCGCGGCTACGGCACGACGCACTTCCTCTCCAGCGAAACGCCGCGCAACGGCGAGCCTGTGGCCATGGCCGCGGACATCATCGCGCTGATGGACAAGCTCGAGATCAAGAAGGCCGTGGTCGCCGGCTTCGACTGGGGTGCGCGCACCGCCGACATCATCGCCGCGCTGTGGCCGGAGCGTTGTCGGGCGCTGGTATCGGTCAGCGGTTATCTGATCTCCAGCCAGGCTGCCGGCAGCGTGTCGTTGCCGCCGCAGGCGGAGCTGCAATGGTGGTACCAGTTCTACTTCGCGACCGAGCGCGGCCGCGCCGGATACGAGAAGTACACGCACGATTTCGCTAAGCTGATCTGGAAGCTCGCCTCGCCGCAGTGGAAGTTCGACGACGCCACCTTCAACAGGAGCGCGGCGGCGCTCGACAACGGGGATCATGTCGCGATCACCATCCACAATTACCGCTGGCGGCTCGGGCTTGCCCAGGGCGAGGCGAAATACGAGCACCTCGAAAAGAAGCTGGCTGCAGCTCCGCAGATCGAGGTGCCGACGATCACGATGGAGGGCGATGCCAACGGCGCGCCCCATCCCGACCCCAGCGCCTATGCCAGGAAGTTCTCGGGCCGATACGAGTTTCGCCTGATCACCGGCGGCGTCGGCCACAATCTGCCGCAGGAAGCGCCACAAGCCTTCGCCAAAGCCGTCATCGACGCCGACGGCGCCTGATCGTTCATGCAATGCCTCGGTCCAGCTTGGCTGGACCGGGGATGTGCCGCGATCCAACTAGAAGAAACCTCATGCCATCTATCGAAGCTGAAAAGAAAGAGCACTCCTACGTCACGGCGATCACGCTGGCCGTGCTCCTCCTGGTCGTTCTCCTGACTTGCGTGCCGTATCTGGTCTCGATTGCTCTTGCCGAGGGGCCTCCGCAAAATACCGCGGACGCCTCGCCGATCTTCGGCGTCACCATTCCGCCCGGCTACAAGCAATGGGAGCTGATCGCTCCGGCCGAGGAGGCCGCCCCGCTCGACGAACTTCGCGCTGTCGTGGGCAACCAGACCGCCATCGACGCCTATCAAGCCGGCAAGCTCCCATTCCCGGACGGCACCATCCTGGTCAAGCGCGCCTGGAAGCGCAAACAGTCGCCGGAGTTTGCGTCCGCGACCATTCCCGGGGCCGCCACAACGGTCCAGGTGATGGTCAAGGATTCCAAGAAATATGCCGCAACGGGCGGCTGGGGCTTTGGCCGCTTCATCGACGGCAAACCGGTCGACGAGGCCCAGCACCGCACGTGCTGGGGCTGTCACGAAGCCCGCGCGAGGAGCCGCGACTACGTCTTCACGCGGCTTGCGCCCTGAGCGCAGCTTGGCCGCGCAATCATTCCGCCCCCACCGTCTTGTGCCATCATCCACTCTCTTCCTTGCTCGGTTCGGGCTCGAAGCCCATGCAACTGTTCGGGTTGAGGAAGACACCGGATCTGTCCCACGCTCCCGGACAGGCTCTCAAGGCCTTTGAGCACGGTCGGGCTCAGATCCAGCGACGGGCGGTTGGTCAGAACCGCCCGTTCGCGTTTTTTGGCATAATTTGCAGACACAAGAGCACGGCATAAGCCGTCCGACCATCGCGCAGGAAGGCCGTGTGTTCGGCTTCACCTGTATGCTGCTGTGCGGTTCTTCCTGCGTGTGCATTTCGCGCAGCGGACCGCGGGTGCCAGCCAGCACCCGGCCTTCCCTGCGCCCTTTCTCCAAGAGGGCGCGACGAGAAGCGCAAAACTCGGGCGAAACGCGCCGCGAGAAGGCGAAGCCATGTCTGCGAGTCGAGATGCTGGTTTGAGGACGACAACGGCTGCTCCGTCATTGCGAGCGCAGCGAAGCAATCCAGACTGTCTCCGCGGAGGGGTTCTGGATTGCTTCGCTGCGCTCGCAATGACGATCTCGAGAGAGCAGTGCGTCTCACTCCGCCGCCACCATCTGCTGCGTGCGCCACTGCCCAAGGAGAGCACGCAGCGAAGCCGGCTTCACCGGCTTGTTGAGCACCGCGATCTTCTCGTCGCGCGCGGCGACCTGCACGGCGGGGCTGCGATCGGCGGTGATCAGGATCGCGGGGATGCCGTCGCCGAAGCGGCGGCGGATCTCGCGGATGGCGGCGATGCCGTTGCCGCGATCGAGGTGATAGTCGACCAGGAGGCCGGTGACGCGCCGTCCGGCGGTTTCGATGGCGGCGATCGCCCCTTCGGGATCGGCGACCGCGATCACCTCGGCGTCCCAGGCCTTGAGCAGCGTGCGCATGCCGTCGAGGATCGCCGCATCGTTCTCGATGCAGACGATCAGCGCGCCCGAGATCGGCGTGCGCGCCAGCGGCGTCGCGCTGGTCACGGCCGCGGTGTGGGTCACCGCCTTCGCCGTCGGCACCGTCACGGAGAACACCGAGCCGCCGCCGGCATTGGCCTCGATGGCGATGCCGTGATTGAGCACGCGTGCCAACCGTTCCACGATCGAGAGCCCGAGGCCGAGACCGCGCGCGATCCGCGCACCCTGCTCCAGGCGATGGAATTCCTTGAAAATCTCGCCGCGCTTGACCGGGGGGATGCCGACGCCGGTGTCGTAGACGCAGATCTTGAGCGAGGCGCCGCGGCGGCGGCAGCCGACCAGCACGCGGCCGCGCGGGGTGTATTTGATCGCGTTCGAGATCAGGTTCTGCAGCAGCCGCCGCAGCAGCAGGCGGTCCGACTGCACCGGCAGCGAGCAGGGCACGAAGGCGAGTTCCAGGCCCTTGGCGCGCGCGATCGGCGCGAACTCGATTTCCAGCGAGCGCATCAGATCGGCCATCTTGAAGCTCGAGATCGAGGTCGTCATCGCGCCGGCATCGAGCCTGGAGATGTCGAGCAGCGCGCCGAGGATTTCCTCGATCGCCTGCAGCGATTCGTCGATGTTCTCGACCAGCCGCGTCTCTTCGCCATTGTGCTGGCGTTCGACGAGGCTCGTGACGTAGAGCCGCGCCGCGTTCAGCGGCTGCAGGATGTCGTGGCTGGCGGCGGCGAGGAAACGCGTCTTGGAGATGCTGGCGTCCTCCGCCGCGCTCTTGGCGAGGGCCAGCTCGGAGTTCAGCCGCGTCAGCTCTTCGGTGCGGTCGCGCACGCGCTTTTCCAGCGTCGCATTGGCGCGCTCCAGCGCTTCCGCGGCTTCGAAGGTGGGCGTGACGTCGGTGAAGGTGATGACGAAGCCGCCGCCGGGCATGCGGTTGGTGAGCACTTCGATCACCATGTGGCGCTCCGGCAGGCGCTCGAGATAAGGCTCGCTGTCGGTGGTGTAGGCGGCAAGGCGCCGCTTCAGCAGGGCCTCGCGCTCGAGCGGATCGTTCGGATCGCCGAGGCCGATGAACTCCAGGATCTCGTGCAAGGGCGTGCCGAACTGGATCAGATGCAGTGGCACATTGAGGAGATCGCCGAACTGCCGGTTGGAGCAGATCAGTTGCAGATCGGCGTCGAACACCGCGATGCCCTGGCGCACATGGTTGAGCGCGGTCTGCAGGATCTCGCGGTTGAAATGCAGCGCCGCGTGGGAATCGTCGAGCAGCTTCAGTGCGGCCTTGGCGGAGACCGTTCGCTTGCGCAACAGCAGCGACATCACGAGGCGGGAGGAGGCCGCGCCGATCGAGGAGGCAATCAGGTGCTCGGCGTGTTGCAGCAGCTCGAAATCGGCGGGCGCACCGGGCTCCAGCCGCACGTTGCGCCGGGCCGAGAAGGCCTCGAAGGATTGCCGCGCGCGGTCGGGCCCGAGATATTGCGCCACCGTGGTCTGGATGTCCTGCACGGTGACCGTGGTGCGCCAGCGCCGGAAGCTCGGCGAGATCGGTGCGAGCGTATTGGGCACGAACAGATCGGCCTGCAGCAGCTCGATGGAGGACGGCCGGCGCGCCAGCGACAGCAGCACATAGGTCAGGATGTTGAGCGACAGCGACCAGATCACGCCGTGCATGAGGGGCGGCAGGTCGGCGCCGAACAGTGCCTGCGGCCGCAGCGCCTCGATCCCGAACGGGCCGTGCTGCAGCAGCAGGATGCCTGATGTCGAGGAATCCATGAAGCTCGGCATGAACAGCGTGTAGAGCCACACCGCAAAGCCGACCAGCATGCCGCCGATCGCCCCGCGCGCGGTCGCGCGCCGCCAGAGCAGCCCGCCGAAGAAGCTCGGGGCAAGCTGGGCAATGGCGGCAAAGGAGAGCAGGCCGATCGCCGCGAGCTGGGTGTTGCCGAGCGCGCGATAGTAGAAATAGGCCATCACCATGATGGCGAAGATCGCGAGCCGGCGCGAGCGCAGCAGGAAGTTGCTGAAATCGGCTCCGCCGGCGCGCCCCTCCGGCCGACGTTTCAGCACCAGGGGCACCACGAGGTCGTTCGAGACCATGATGGAGAGCGCAACGCATTCGACGATCACCATGGCGGTCGCCGCCGACAGTCCGCCGACGAAGACGGCGACGCTGAGCAGGTCCGCGTCGCCCTCGATCGGCAGGGCAAGCACGTACATGTCAGGGTCGGCCGCGCCGAACGGGAAGGTCACGAGGCCGGCGAGCGCGATCGGGATCACGAACAGGTTGATGGCAACGAGGTAGAGCGGGAACAGCCAGCGCGCGCGGCCGACCTCGGCATCGCTGGAATTCTCCACCACGCTGACGTGAAACTGGCGCGGCAGCAGCATGATCGCGCACAACGACAGCAACGTCATGGTCAGGAAGTTGCCGATCGACGGGGAATAGTTGATGGCGCGCACCGCTTCCGGCGTCCTCATCGCACGCTCGATCAGTTCATGCGGCGAGAACATCCAGAAGGTGACGAAAATGCCGGCGGCGAGAAAGGCGACCAGCTTGACGATGGATTCGGTCGCCACCGCCAGCATCAGGCCGTGCTGGTGCTCGGTCGCGTCGGTCTGCCGCGTGCCGAACAGCACCGCGAAGGCCGCCATCGCCAGCGTCACCATCAGCGCCATGTCGCCGAGGATCGGGATGTGCGAGAAAGCCTGGTCTTCGCTCAGGATCGTGCCCAGCGAGGAGGCCACCGCCTTGAGCTGGAGCGCGATGTAGGGCACCGAGCCGATGATCGCGATTGCGGCGACGGTCGCCGCCACCGCCTGGCTCTTGCCGTAGCGGGCACCGATGAAGTCGGCGATCGAGGTGATGTTGTGGGCCTTGGCGAGCTGGATGACGCGGCGGAGCACGCCGGCCCCTAGCCCGATCATCAGGATCGGACCGACATAGATCGCGAGGAAGTCGGTCGAGGTGCGGGTGGCGAAGCCGACCGAGCCGAAGAAGGTCCAGGACGTGCAGTAGATCGCCAGCGACAGCGGATAGATCAGCCCGGAGGCGCGGCCGCGCCCCGCCGGCGAGCGGCGGTCGCCATGGCTCGCCACCAGGAACAGGAAGCCGATATAGCCGAAGGCGGCGGCGATCACGCCCCAATCGTGCAGCATGGGTCGGGGGGCTTTCTCCCTGGGCGCCGGCGGCGCGCGAGCTCATTTTCCCCGTAAATCTAGCGCGTTGAGCGGACGCAAGCGACAGCGAAATGCCCGGCGCGCGCGGGAACTGCGGGCGTCGTTAAGCGGTGGAGCGAGCTGTCCGCTCTCTTACCCTCCCCTGGAGGGGGAGGGTCGATCGCGCGCAGCGCGAGCGGGGTGGGGTGATCTCTCCGCTCGGGCAGTTTCGGATGTGGAGAGACCGTCACCCCACCCCGTCTCACATTTCGCTCCGCTCCATGTGAGCCGACCCTCCCCCTCCAGGGGAGGGTAAGAAGTAGCCCTATTCCGCTGCCAGCGACTTGGCGCGCAGCGGCAGGCCGAGGCGGTCCCACACTTGCAACAGCGCTTCGGCGAGCTGATCGATCAGGCCGTCGTCATGATAGGGCGAGGGCGTGATGCGCAGGCGCTCGGTGCCCTTGGCGACGGTCGGATAGTTGATCGGCTGGATGTAGATCCCGTGCTCTTCCAGCAGCAGGTCGGAGGCCTGCTTGCACTTCTCGGGATCGCCGACGAACAGCGGTACGATGTGGGTGTCGCTCGACATCACCGGCAGGCCGGCGGCATTGAGGATCGCCTTGACGCGGGCGGCGCGGTCCTGGTGACGCTCGCGCTCCCAGCTCGACGTCTTCAGGTGCTTGATCGCGGCGGTCGCGGCCGAGCAGACTGCCGGCGGCAGCGCGGTGGTGAAGATGAAGCCCGGCGCATAGGAGCGCACGGCGTCGATGATCTGGCCGTTGGCGGCGATGTAGCCGCCGAGACAGCCGAACGCCTTGGCCAGCGTGCCCTCGAGAATGTCGATGCGATGCATCACGCCGTCGCGCTCGGCGATGCCGCCGCCGCGCGGGCCGTACATGCCGACGGCGTGGACTTCGTCGACATAGGTCATCGCGCCATATTTCTCGGCGAGATCGCAGATCCTGGCGAGCGGCGCGACATCGCCGTCCATGGAATAGAGGCTCTCGCAGACGATCAGCTTCGGCCGATCGGGACCGGCCGCTTTCAACAGCTCTTCGAGATGCGCAACGTCGTTGTGGCGGAACACGATCCGCTCGCAGCCGGACTGGCGGATGCCCTCGATCATCGAATTGTGGTTGAGCTCGTCCGACAGGATGAGGCAGTTCGGAATGAGCTTTGCGATGGTCGGGATGCCGGTCTGGTTCGAGACATAGCCCGAGGTGAACAGCAGCGCGGCTTCCTTGCCGTGGAGATCGGCGAGCTCGGCTTCGAGCTGCACCAGCGGATGATGCGTGCCGGCGATGTTGCGGGTGCCGCCGGCGCCGGTGCCCACGCGCGTGGCGGTCTCGACCATGGCGCCGACCACCTTCGGGTGCTGGCCCATGCCGAGATAATCGTTGGAGCACCAGATCACGACGTCGCGCTTGCCCTTGGGCGAGTGCCAGACCGCGTGCGGGAACCGGCCGGCCGTGCGTTCGAGGTCGGCGAACACGCGATAACGCCGCTCGGTGTGGAGACGATCGAGGGCGGAATCGAAGAATTGGGCGTAATCCATCGGCAAAACCTGCAACGGAACCTGACCAAGGGGACGCATCTACTTAGAGCTTTTCCAGCTCTAATGTCTATGCGCTATCCCACATTTGGATCTGTGGAGCATTTGGGCAAAATGCCCTATCCGGCGCGTCGCAGTTTGATCCCGATCAACCCTGCGCGACATATAATGCTGCTCTGCACCATCTGCCGGGCGAGGATCCGGCCCCTCGGCCTCTCGTCTTCCGTCGCGGCCCGGCACGCGCTTTCCTTGCTCAACCAGGTCTTCGAAAGGGCCCTTCCATGAAGCGCGTGATGATCCTCAACGGTCCCAACCTCAACATGCTCGGTATCCGCGAGCCGCACATCTACGGCACCACGACGCTCGCGGAGGTCAACGCGAGCTGCGAGGAAGCGGCTGCCAAGCTCGGCCTCAAGCTTGCCTTCCACCAGTCCAACCATGAAGGCGTGCTGGTCGATCTGATCCAGTCGGCGCGGCAGGACGCCGATGCCATCGTCATCAATCCGGCCGGCCTGTCCTTCACCTCGGTCTCGATCATGGACGCGATCAAGACGTTCGAGGGCCCGGTGCTGGAGGTCCACATCTCCAACATCCACGCCCGTGACGAATATCACCGGCACTCCAAGATCTCGTTCGTGGCGACCGGCGTGATCTGCGGGCTCGGGCCGTTCGGCTACGTCGCGGCGCTGCACGCGATCGCGAATATGAAGTGAGGTGATTGCCGCGGGGGTGGTCTACTCCCTCGCCCCGCTTGCGGGGAGAGGGTTGGGGTGAGGGGGACTCTCCGCGGGGACGGTGAGAGTTGGACTCGCAGACCCCCTCACCCGGTCGCTTCGCGACCGACCTCTCCCCGCAAGCGGGGCGAGGTGAAGAAAGAACTCACGTCGTCCGAAACTGCAGCACGCCGTCCTGCATCTCGGCCGTGAGGCGGCCCTCGACGATCATGTAGTTGACGTGGGCGACGAGCTCGCCGGCGGCAAAGCCCATCTGGTGCTCGTCGAGCACGTGCTTGTTGAACACGACAGGCACCAGGGCGCGCGAGGTTTGCGGCACCTCGCGGCAGGCTTCCGCGATCAGGCGGCAGCGCTCCTCGTGGTGGTCGGCGAGCTGCTTGATGCGGGTCTTCAATCCGTAGAACGGCACGCCGTGGCCGGGCAGCACCAGCACGTCATAGGGCAGCGTCGTGGTGAGGCTGGCGAGCGAGGCCAGATATTCGCCGAGCGAGTTCTGGTCGGGCTCGACCGCCCAGACGCTGACATTCGGCGAGATCTTGCTCAGCACCTGGTCGGCGGAGAGGAACAGCTTGTCGTCGGCGCAATACAGCATCACCTGGTCGAGCGCGTGGCCGCCGCCGGTGATGACCTTGAAGCGGCGCGTGCCGATCACGACGTCGTCGCCATGCGAGATGCGGCGGTAGGACGGCGGCAGCACCGAGACGCGCTTGAGATAGTCCTGGCCGCGGCCGAGCAGCTTTTCCGTGAGCGACTCGTCCATGCCATGGCGGCGGAAGAACAGCCGCTGCGCCTCGCGCCGCTCCTCGGTGCCGCGGTTCTGGTGATAGACCGATTGCAGATATTCGACCTGCGACATCACCAGCGGGCAGTTGAAGCGCTCCACGATCCATCCGGCGAGACCGACATGGTCGGGGTGCGAGTGGGTGACGATCAGGCGCGTGATGGTGACGCCCTTCAGCGGGCCGTCGAACAGCTTGGTCCAGGCCTCGATCGTCTCCTCGTTGCCGAAGCCGGCATCGATCATCGCATAGCCGTCGCCATCGGCGAGCAGGTAGATGTTCACGTGGTTGAGGCGAAACGGCAGCTTCAGCCGCGCCCACAACACGCCGGGCCTGACCTCGACCACCTGTTCGGGGCCGGGATGCTGTTCCCAGGGGTAGCGCAGGGCCTCGGCCGAGGACGGCGCGGTATCGGTTTTTGAGCTCATGCTACCGGCTTAAACCCAGCGCGCGCGGGGCGCCAGCCGAAAAAGGATGCTGGGCGGCGACCGCATGGCGGTCATACCGAGGAGGGTTTTTCCGTGATGTGGGACGGTCGTGCCCAATACTCGCTGCACCTCTCCCGCTTGCGGGGGAGGTCGGCGCGTAGCGCCGGGTGGGGGCTCTCTCCCCACGGGGATAATTCTCGGGATGCCGCGAGTATCCCCTTGTGGAGGCACCCTCACCCCAACCCTCTCCCGCAAGCAAGCGGGAGAGGGAGCGCAGCCTCAATGCCGCGTGCCTACGCCGCCCGCATGTCGTTGAGGAAGGCGTCGATCTCCCCGCGCAGCATATCGGCCTCGCGCCGCAGCGCGTCTGAGGCGCCCAGCACTTCGGTGGCCGCAGCGCCGGCTTCGGCGGACGCGGTGGAGACGCCGACGATGTTGCTGGAGACCTCGCTGGTGCCGCCGGCGGCATGCTGGATGTTGCGGGCGATTTCGCGCGTGGCGGCGCCTTGCTCCTCGACCGCGGCTGCGATCGTCGTGGTGACGTCGTTGATCTCGCCGATGATCCGGCCGATGCCCTGGATGGCGCCGACCGCGGAGGTCGTGACCTCCTGCATGCTGGCGATCTGGGTGCGGATCTCGTCCGTCGCCTTGGCGGTCTGGCTCGCCAGGCTCTTCACCTCGGAGGCGACCACCGCGAAGCCGCGGCCGGCCTCGCCCGCGCGCGCCGCCTCGATGGTGGCATTGAGTGCGAGCAGATTGGTTTGCGAGGCGATGGTCTGGATCAGGTCGACGACGACGCTGATGCGGCTTGCGCTGTCGGCAAGGCTCTGCACCGTGGCGTCGGTCGCTCCCGCTTCGTCGACCGCCTTCTTGGCGATGCCGGCGGAAGTCACGACCTGGCGGCTGATCTCCTGGATCGAGGAGGACAGCTGCTCGGTGCCGGCCGACACGGTCTGCACGTTGACCGACGTCTCTTCCGCGGCGGAGGCGACCGCGTTGACCAGCGCGTTGGACTGGTCGGCGGTGTTCGACATGCTCTGCGCCGTCGATTGCATCGAATTGGCCGATTGCGCCAGATTGTCGAGCGCGGAGCGCACCGTGCTTTCGAACTGGGCGATCTTCGCTTCCATGCGCGCGGCACGCTCGGCCTTGGCGATACGGTCCTTGTCCTGCTCGCTCGTCAGCGCGCGGGTCTCGATCATGCTCTCCCGGAACACCTGCAGCGTGTTCGCCATGACGGAGATTTCGTCGTTGTGATTCTTCGAGCGGTAGATCTCGGTTTCGAGATCGCCGTTGGCGAGCAGCTGCATCGACTGTTGCAGGGCGCCGATCCGGCGCAGGATGTTGCGGCCGACATAGAGCCAGACGAACAGCGCCGAGCCGACCAGCATCAGCGCGCCCAGCGCCAGCATGACTGAGGTCGCGAGCGAAATCTCCTGCCGCGCCTGGAAGGTCGAGGTGTTGGTCTCCTTCTGCACGCCTTCGACCAGCTGCTGCACGCTGATGCCGAGGCCGACATTGAGCTTGCGGGTCTCGTCCAGGATGGTCTGGCCGTAGTCGATGGAATCGAGCTCCTTTTCGCGCAGATTGAACACGCCGGACTTGCCGGTGCCGAGCGCGAGCAGCTTTTCCGCGGTGTCGCGCAGCATCTTGTTGCCCTGGTTGTCCGGCAACAGATCGAGGTTCGACCGCAGGCGGCCCTGCGCCGTCTTGAATTCCTTCTGGATGTCATCGAGCTTGTCGCTGGTGCTCGCCGAAAGCGCCGCGCTCATGTTGGCGGCCGCGAGATTGCCGCTGGCGACGACGTTGCCGAGCTGACCGACGGTCTGCGCGGCGTCGTTCGCATCTGCGGCGGACAGGTCGGCTGAACCGAGAATGGCATTGACGCGGGTCTGCGCGTCCAGCATCGCCGGGCTCGCTGCGCCGACGAAGGCGCCCTGCGCGTTGCGAAGCGCGTCATATTGCTTCTCGTGCAGGGCCGCGACGTCGAGCCGTTCGCGGGCGGCCTTGGTCAGGCTCTGAGCCGCCTCGTTGATGCTCTTCATCGTGTCGCTGAGTCCGGAGACGACGCTCTTGTCGCCGCCGAGCTCGATGATCTCGTTGAGCTTCTGCTGCGTTTGCTCCTGCAATTCCCTGAGCTTCTTGGTGCGTTCGTTCAGGGCGTCTTCGCTTTGCGCCGCAAGCAGGGCCGGTCCCTGTGCCGCGAGGCTCGCACTCAGCGCCGACAATTGCAGGCTGGCGGAAAGGCGCGGAATGTCTCGTCCGCTCAGTTCAGAAATGCGTCCGCCGAGATTCTGCAGCGCAAGGCCTGCGCCGGCCGCGATCACGAGGCCCATGCCCGCGATGACCGCGAAGGCCGCGAACAGGCTGCCGCGCACGCCCCATTTCGGCATTTTGAAACGCGGCTTGAAACGGCCGAGACTGAAACGGATGCCCATCGAAATTCCCCCACGCCCTTGCTTATGTTTTGTGGCCGGGAGTATCGGGCGGGGCGGTTAAAAAATCGCAATTGCTGCAACCGGTTGCGCGCGTTCCGCACAGCGAAAAAAGAAGGGCCGGCAACGTCGCCGGCCCCTCATCGCGATAACGTCTTGCTAACGATCAGTAGCGCGCCACAGCCGGGCTTGCCCAGTTGAAGCGGTAGTTGACGCCCGCCTTGAAGGTATGGTCGTCGGTGGTGAAGCTGCCGGTGCCCGCGAGCGGACCGCCGGTGAAGCTCGCCTCGCCGAAATTGTAGTACTGGTACTCGGCCTTGGCCGACCAGTTCGGGGCGAACATGTATTCGAGGCCGGCGCCGACGGTGTAGCCGTTGCGGTGATCGCCCGTGATGACGAAGGCGGTCGGCACGCCGCCGACGGTGACCTTCTCGTTGTTGTCCGAATAGGCGTAGCCGCCCTTCACGTAGACCAGGCCGGGACCCCAGGTGTAGCCGACGCGGCCGGTGATCGAGCCGAGGCCGCGCTGGTCGTTGGTGTAGGCGATGCCGCCCGGGAACACTGCGCCGACGCTGCCGGAGAGCCAGGAATACTGGCCTTCGACGCCGACCACGAAGTTGGGGTTGAACTGCCAGTCCGCACCGACCTGCACGCCGCCGAGGAAGCGGCCGTTGCCGTTGTTGCCGGTGGAGAGGCCGTTGAAATTGTTGTCGCTGGAGAACGCACCGCCGACATGGGCGCCGAGATAGAAGCCCGTCCAATTGTAGATCGGCGCGGCGTAGGCCGGCGCGGGCGTCTTGTAATAATTGCGGTTGCCGAGATCGGCGCCGACGGCCGGCGCAGCCGCGCCCAGCACGAGCAGCGCCACGGTCGCAAACAGAATCTTCTTCATGGTCTTGAACTCCAACACGTAAGGTCCCCGGCAGGCGCGTTCTCTGCGCCGCATTGGTTTTGCAGATAGCTCGCTTTTGACGAAAATGCTGTCACATCCGTGGCACAGCGAGACCCAACGTAACTTGTTGGGGTGCAAATGATTTTCGTGCTTAATGGCGACTTAAGAAGTGGTGAAGAAAGGCTTAACGGCGCGCCTTGTCGGTAACTTGCGCGCGTCTTGTGTTAACCAAGGCGCCGCCGCGCCTCATCGCGCATCTGCGCGCGAAAGGCGGCGCGCTTCGCCGGCCTGTCTTCCTCACGCACGTCGTGTCGATCGAAGATGTCGAACTTGTCCAGGATCGGATAGCGCTCGCTCGCCATCGCGAGCACGCGCAAGATCCTGGTCGCCTCCGGCGTCGGGCCGCTGACCTCCCAGCGCCGGATGGTGTCGGCGCCGCTCGTTCCCGGCAAACCGCAAAGCTTGGCCATGTCGGCCGCGCTGAGCTTGCGCTCGAGGGCATCGGAGAGGTCGTTGCGAAGCTGCTTCAGTTCGGCGCCGGTCATGCTTGCGTCCAGGGAAGTCACTGAAAGCAATGCACTAGCGCTGATTCGGGTCCATCCGAAGGCGGCCGAGTGCGCCGCGCCGCGGCACCTCCGTCCGCTCGCGGAGTTATGAAGGCAGACCCATGGAAATTTCCCGATCCATGAACACTTGGCATATCGGGGTGCGTAGCGTGCGAAAGGATCAGCCATGAAGACAGTCAGACTTGCCATCGCCGCGCTCATCACTACCGGACTTCTTGCCGCGCCTTTCGCGGCTGAAGCAAAAAAGGTCCGGTCGAGCCGGCATTACAGCACTGGCGTGATGGCGCCGACCAATAGCGGAGCCGGAGCGCCGGCCGCACAGCCGGGGGCGTCGTATGGATCGTCCGGACAGACGGTCGGCACCGTCACCGCGCCGTCGGTCGGATCATACAATTGGCCCTCGGTCGGCGTGACCAACTCGGTTCCGACCTGGAGCAATACCACGAGATAGAAAGGGCTCCGGGTAAGGCGCAAGCCACTGGCGGATCAACGCATGCCGCGCGCCGATCCCGAGAGCAGGTAAAGCGCGATCAGCAATGTTGCGACCGACAGCATCGTCGTGATCGACACCGTGGCGGCAACCAGCTTTTCCTCGACCTTGTGCTCATGCGCGAGGACGTAGACGGTTTTCGCCGTCGGCACGGCCGCGCAGATGACGGCCGCAACCGTGTAGAGAGGGGTAAGGCCGATCATGACGGAAAGTCCGTAGACGATGAGCGGCATGACCACGAGTTTCACCGCCGCGAGCGCAAACGACGCTTTCAGGTTGGACCTCAGGCCCTCCACGGAGAGACCGAGCCCGATGGCAAACAGCGCGCACGGCGTGAGCGCGGCAGCGATCATGTTGAGGTAGGCCGCGACCGGTGCCGGAATCGGCAGTCCCGTCACCGCCCAGGCGAGGCCGATGAGCGTCGACAGCACCATGGGATTGAGCAGGATTTGCCTTGCCAGTCCCGTGGAGTGCACGGAGGCTCCGCGTGCATCGTGCTTTTCCAGCAGGATCACCGTGATCGGAAACATCACCGCGGCAACGAACACCGTCGCGACTGCCGCGGGCAGCACGGCGGGTTGACCGTAGATCGCATGCAGGATCGGTAGCGCGACGAATCCGGTGTTGGTCATCGCCGCTGCCATCCCATGGATGGTGCTGCTGGCAAGATCGTGTGTACCGCCTGCGCGGACCGGCAGGAACACGAGCGCGAAGCAGATCAGCGAGCCGCCGCCGAATGCGAGCAGAAAGCGCCATTCCAGGAGATTGCGCGCCGGCTCCTGGGCGATCGTGACGATCAACAGCGCCGGCATCGCCACGTTGTAGGCAAAGTGGACCAGGGCATCGGCAAGCGAGCGCGAGAGATAGCCAAGCTCGCCTGCGAGCCAGCCGGTGACGATGATCGCGAAGACCGGAAGAACGAGACTGGCGACTTCCATCCGGCGTCCCCCTTGCTGCGAACGGCCGCAACGAGAGGTTACTCCGGGGATGGAGTGCCGTCACTGCCCAACGTTCAGCGAGGCGCAGGCTTGGTGCCGTGTCCCGGACGCGCGAAGTGCCGTGTCCCGGACGCGCGAAGGTTAGCCGGGGCCCATCGCGAACGGCTTACTCCGCCGAATCGAGACGTCCGGGCCTAGATCCCGCGGCCGGTCTGTTGACCGATCACGCAGCGCCATGCCGCAAGGCGCTCCGCCGGATGCTGGTTCATCCATTCGGCGAGCTGCGGCGCGCCCATCAGGCACGACTGCACCGAGACTTGCGCGAAGTCCGACGTGGTGACGATCTGCTCGTGACAATTGGAGGGAGAGGCGAGGCTGCAAAGCACGGCGATGATCTTGATCACGATACGTTACCCCCGTCGCGGCCGATGAACGGGCGGCCGATCGCCGGCTTTCCCTGGCCGTCGTTGGCCGGATCGGCCGGCGGGAAGATGCTGTCGTAGATCGCGCGTGCCTCCTCGATGAGGCGTGCTCGCTCGCGCTCGGATTTTGAGACAAATCGAATAACTTCGCCCATGTTGGCTCCGAATATCAGTGTGAGTCCGTCATGAGATGACGTCGATCATTTCAATCGTCATCTATGGTGCCGCCTTCGGCTTTGAAGCGGCAGGCCCGGTCACGACCGGATAAAAAGCGCGTGACTGCGCTGTGCGATTCCCAGCATCCCGGCGTGTCTCATTTGCTGGGTTGTGAAGCTGCCCACCACGTCACGTTCGTTGTACGGCGGCAGCCGCGACGAGCGAGTATTGGCGTCAACTCACCCCTTGCCGACATGAGCAAGGATGGTCTCACAAAAGCAAATGCTGCTGGATCGAATAGGTTTCTCCCGCTCAGCGTGCAAGTTTTTGGAACCATCACGGAGATCGATGAACGAACACGCGCCGTCTCAGGCCGCCGGCGCGTGCTCCTTCCGTCCGGGCACGGCTGCGAGCAAC
Source organism: Bradyrhizobium sp. BLXBL-01 (assembly GCF_051853025.1). Taxonomy (NCBI): domain Bacteria; kingdom Pseudomonadati; phylum Pseudomonadota; class Alphaproteobacteria; order Hyphomicrobiales; family Nitrobacteraceae; genus Bradyrhizobium; species Bradyrhizobium sp. BLXBL-01. Next base: position 7,860,875 of record NZ_CP182471.1, on the reverse strand, counting down.
TCGCGCGTATAGGCATGCTCGGGCGCGGCGAACAGTTGTGCAGTCGGCTTCAGCTCGACGATGGCGCCGCGCTGCATCACCGCGATGCGGTCGCAGATCTGGGCCGCGACCCGCAGATCGTGGGTGATGAACAGCATCGACAGGCCGAGGCGCGCCTTGAGATCTTCCAGCAGCTTCAACACCTGCGCCTGCACGGAGACGTCGAGTGCGGAGACGGCCTCATCCGCGACGATGATCTCCGGCTCGAGCGCGAGCGCACGGGCAATGCCGATGCGCTGGCGCTGGCCGCCGGAGAATTCGTGCGGATAGCGTTCGAGCGCGCCGGCGTCCAAGCCCACCATTTTGAGGAGATCGCGGGCGCGGTCGAACGCAACTTTCGGATCGAGGCCGGCTGCAATCGGGCCGTCGGCGATGATGTGGACGATCTTGCGCCGCGGATTGAGCGAGGCGAACGGATCCTGGAAGATCATCTGGATGCGATGGCGCTCGGCACGCAGCGCCTTGCCGGACAGAGACGTGAGGTCGGTCTCGCCGATCCGCACCGTGCCGCGGTCGGCTTCGATCAGCCGCATCACCAGGCGCGCCACCGACGATTTGCCCGAGCCGGATTCGCCGACGAGGCCGAGCGTCTCGCCCTTGAGGATGTTGAAATTGACCGCACGCGCCGCATCGACGCGGCGATCCTCGCGGAACCAACCGCCGGACGTGACATAGGTCTTGTCCAGCCCGATCACATCGACGGCCCTGGCCCGATCGTCGAGTGGCTCTCGCGGCGGCGGATCCATCGAGGGCACGGCGGTAAGCAATGCCTTGGTGTAGTCGTGCTGCGGCGCGTTGAAGACGACTGTGGCCGGTCCTTCCTCGACGACCTTGCCATGGCGGAGCACCACGACCTGGTCGGCGATATCGGCAACCACGCCGAAATCATGGGTGATGAACATCACCGCCATGTTGCGGCTCTGCTGGAGATTGCGGATCAGCTTCAGGATCTGGGCCTGCGTGGTGACGTCGAGCGCGGTGGTCGGCTCGTCGGCGACCAGCACCGCCGGCTCGAGCGCGAGCGCCATCGCGATCATGGCGCGCTGGCGCTGGCCGCCGGAGAGCTGGTGCGGATAGGCGCGGACGATGCGCTCGGGGTCGGGCAGGCCGACCTCGCGTGCCAGCGACAACGCCTTGGCGCGCCGCTCCTTCGGCGTGAGCAGGCCGTGGGCCTCGAACATCTCCGCCATCTGGTCGCCGATCCGCATCAACGGATTGAGCGCGGTCATCGGCTCCTGGAAGATCATCGCGAGCCGTCGGCCGCGCAGATCGCGCCAGCCGTCGTCATCGAGCTTGAGCAGGTCGCTTCCCTCGAACTGGATCTCGCCCGAGGCGACCGACACCGTGTCCGGCAACAGGCCCATCAGCGCATGCGCGCACATCGACTTGCCGGAGCCGGACTCGCCGACGACGCAGACGATCCTGCCGGGCTGCAGATCGAGCGAGACGCCGTCGACCGCGAAGGGGCGCTCGGCGCCCTTGGGCAACGCGATCCGCAAGTTCTTGATGGAGACGGCGGGCGAGGCGGTCATCGTCAGCGGCCCTCCCGCGACAGGCGCGGATTGAGCGCATCGTTGAGGCCTTCGCCGATCAGGTTCAGCCCGAGCACCGAGATCAGGATGGCGACGCCCGGAAACACGGTGATCCACCAGGCCTGCCGGATCACGGTGCGGCCGGCGCCAACCATGTAGCCCCAGGAGATCAGATTGGGATCGCCGAGGCCGAGGAAGGACAGCGAGGATTCCAGCAGGATCGCGGTCGCCACCATCAGCGAGGCCAGCACGATCACGGGCGACAACGCGTTGGGGAGGATTTCGCGCAGGATGATCCAGCTGTTGCTCTGGCCGGTGACTACGGCGGCCTGGACATATTCGCGCGTCCGCAGCGACAGCACCTCGCCGCGCACGAGGCGGGCGACCGGCGGCCAACTCACCACCGCGATCGAGGCGACGATCGAATAGATCGAGGGCTGCAGGATCGCGACCAGCACGATCGCGAGCGCGAAGCTCGGAATGGTCTGGAAGAACTCGGTGAAGCGCATCAGGGCGTCGTCGACCTTGCCGCCGAAATAACCGGCCATGGCGCCGATCGGCACGCCGACGATCAGCGCCACCAGCGTGGAGACGAGGCCGACCAGAAGCGAGACGCGGGCGCCGAAGATCATGCCGGCGAAGATGTCGCGGCCGAGCGCGTCGGTGCCGAGCGGCACGGTCGAGAGCGTGAACGGCGGCAGGAACGGCCGCTGGACCATGCGCCAGGGCGAGTTCGGGAACAGCATCGGCCCGAACACCGCGACGGAGACTGCGACCAGGAGGATGACGAGCCCGATGACGCCGCTCGGGCTCCTCAGCATCGATTTCCAGAACTGTTTCATGAGGCGTATTCGATGCGCGGATCGACCAGGCGATAGACGAGGTCGGTGACAAGGTTGAAGATCAGGACCATGGCGGAGCAGATCACGAACACGCCGAGCAGCAGATTGTAGTCGCGCTGCAGCAGGGCGTCGTACATCAGCCGCCCGATCCCGGGCCAGGCGAACACGGTCTCGGTGATGACGGCGCCGCCGATCAGCGTGCCGGAATGCACGCCGGCGAGCGTCACCACCGGCAGCAGCGCATTGCGCAGCACGTGGCGGCGCTGGATCACGGCGTCGCTGAGGCCCTTGGCGCGCGCGGTCTTGACGAAGTCGAGCCGCTTCACCTCCAGCATCGAGGCGCGCGTCATGCGGGTGTAGGTCGCCATGAAGAACAGGCCGAGCGTCATTGCCGGCATGATCAGGTGCTTTGCGACATCGACCGCATGGGCAAGGCCGGTGAGGTTGGCGCCGACCGTCTCGTAACCGAAGCTCGGTAGCCAGTCGAAGGTGACCGAGAACAAGAGGATGCCCATCAGCGCCACCCAGAAGATCGGCATGGCGTAGAAGATCAGCGCGAACACGGTGATGCCGGTGTCGAGAAAGGTTCCGGCAAAGCGCGCGGCGAAGGTGCCGCAGAGGATGCCGAGCATCAGCGAGATCGCGAATGCCGTCAGGGTCAGGAGCAGCGTCGCCGGCAGCCGCTCGCCGATCAGCTTCGCAACCGGTGCTTGCTGGCGGAAGGAAAAGCCGAGGTCGAGGCCGACGACGCCCTTGACGTAGATGAAGAGCTGCTCGGGCAGCGGCTTGTCGAGGCCGAACTTCTCCCGGAGCTGCTTGACGAAGACCTGGTCGCTGGCCCCGGCTTCGCCCGCCATCACGATCGCGGGATCGCCGGGCGCCAGGCGGATCAGGAAGAAATTGAGGACGACGATCGCGAGCAGGACGATCACGCCCTTGAGGATACGCTGGGCGACGAAGGAGAGCATGATCAAACGGCGATGATATCGGGGTGGCCGCAACCGCAGCGGCGGTGCGCTCCCTCTCCCGCTTGCGGGGGAGGGCAGGGGAGGGGGTGCTTCCGCAAAGGGATTGCCAAGAGGAGAGAGCCCTCACCCGCTACGCTCTTCGAGCGTAGCGACCTCTCCCGCAAGCGGGAGAGGTAAGGGGAGTTCGGAGCGCCTGCCGTCACTTGTCGAGCCATGCGTCCTTGAAGCCATCGTTGACCCCGATCCCCGTGGTGATCAGGTTCTTGACCTTGCAGCGCGTGATGGTCGGGAATTGCAGCTCGAGCATCCAGGCCACCGGCACGTCCTCGACCAGGATCTTCTGCGCCTTCTCGTAGATTTCCTTGCGCTTGGAGTCGGGCGTCGCCACCGCGCCGTCGGCGAACAGCTTGTCGATCTCAGGGTTGGAATAGCCCTCGACGTTGTTGAAGACCTGGCCCTTGGCGATGTTGCTGGAGATGTAGTTGCGCCCCACGCCGAGCGCGGGGTCGCCGTACTGGTAGAGATAGGTGAAGGCGATGTCGTAATCCCAGTCGCTGATCTTCTGGTTGCCGCCGGCAACGTCGGTGGCGATCGTCTCGATGGTCATGCCGACGTCCTGGAGATTCTGCTTCACGGCTTCACCCCAGCGCTGCCAGGTCTCGCCATAGGCCAGCGGCAAAAGGCGGATCTTCTCGCCCTTGTAGCCGGCTTCCTTCAGCAGCGCCTTGGCCTTGGCCGGATCGTAGGGATACTTCTTCACGTCGTCGGTGTAGTACTTGATGGTCGAGGCCGACGGGCCGGTGGCGACCTTGCCGAGCCCGTTCCAGATCACGTCCTTGGCGAAGTCGCGATCGACCGCATACATGATCGCCTGCCGCACCCGCTTGTCGGCGAGCGGACCCTGGCGGTTGTTGAGCCACAGCCAGGCCAGCGGCGAGAAGAATTCCCAGCCGGCGCCGGTGACGCAGGTGTCCTTCAGCTTGGACAGGCGCGGCACGTCGAAATTCTCGACCGAGCCGCCGGGCAGCACGTCGACCTTGCCGGTCTCGTACGCCACCGAGCGCGCCGCGGCGTCGGGAATGATCTGCCAGTAGATCTCGTCGAGGTAGGGCTTGCCCTTCTCGTGGTAGTTCGGATTCTTGACCAGGCGGATGAACGAGCCCTTCTGCCATTCCTTGAACATGAAGGGCCCGGTGCCGATGGGCGCGTTGTTGTAGGGATTGGTCTTCCAGTCGGTGCCGTCGTAGAGATGCTTCGGCACCATCGGCATCGAGCCGACCTCGAAGATGCCGAGGAACGGGCCGAACGGCTGCTTCAGCGTGAACACCACCGTGTAATCGTCCGGCGTCTCGATCTTGTCGACCTGCGCCAGATTGGTGCGGGCGCGCGCATGGGTCTGCTTCAGCATCTCGATCGAGAACAGCACGTCGGCGGCGGTGAAGGGCTTGCCGTCATGCCAGGTCACGCCCTTCTTCAGCTTGAAGGCGTAGGTCTTGGCGTCCTCGCTGACGCTCCAGCTCTCGGCAAGCTCCGGCAGCGGGTCGAGCTTGGGGCTGTAGCGCAAGAGGCCTTCGAAGATGTTGCCCGAGACCATCTGGACCGGGCCGTTCTGGACCATCGCAAGCATCAGGCCCGGCGGCTCGGGTTGGATCACGGCATTGATCACACCGCCCGTCTTCGGTTCTTGTGCCAGCGCAGGGGCCGCAAGGCCGCAAGCCAGGAGGAGACCAAGCAACACTCGTTTTGGCATGTCGTATCTTTCTCAAGCGAGACCGGCCGCAAGCACTTCGCAGGCGCCCTGGCGCGCAAAGCGACGGTCGGTCCATCCCAGTCCCCATCCGCCATCGAGGCTCACACAGTCCCGTTCGGCGCGGCAAGATGAAAGTCGCGACAGTGCGCGCACAAAAAATGTACAGCGCGTCCTGTTTTGATGAGTTGGGCTTGTATTGCTGGGCGTCCGTCACGTTCGTCGTGCGTCGACATGACGGCTGCGAATAGCGACACAGCGTCGCGGCATGGCGGCGGCGAGAGCGCCCTCGCGCTTACCCGCCAGGGCAAGACGTCTCACCGCAACCCGGCGCGGCGGAATCCCTCCAGATAGTGGTCGCGATCTCGCTCGTCGGCCCACGGCAGCTGCGTCGCGATCCAGTGCAGCGAGATGCCCGGCTGGGTGCGGCGGAGCTCTCCGAGTGCCATGTCCGCAAGCGCGCCATCGCCGGACATGCCGGCGGAGACGGCGAGCACGCGGTAGGCGCCGGTGAGGTCGCCGCGGTGCCGGATCGCCTCGCGAGCGAGCGCGATGGCCTCGCCATAGCGCCGCTCGGTGAAGCGCGCATAGGCGGCGATGCCGTGATAGATCGCCAGTGACGGATCGCGCGGTGACAGCCGGATCGCCTTTTGCGCGGCCTCGAACGAGTCGTTCGAGCGTCCGGCATAGGACAGCGCCAGCGCGTAATAGCCCTGCGCCAGCGAGAAGTTCGGATTGAGCGCGAGCGCCTGCTCGAATTCGGACAGCGCGTCTGTGAGCCTGCGGGTCGAGAAGCAGACGCTGCCGAGCGCGGCATGCGCCCAGGAATCCTCGTGGTCGCAGCGCACCGCTTTGAGCGCGGCGGCTTCCGCGGCCGGCGCAACCGCGGCGAGCTCGACCCAGCCGAGATGCACGCCGAACATGTCGTTCACGGCCAGCAGCGACAGCGCCTGGCCGTAATTCGGATCGATCGCGATCGCGCGCGCGAGCAGCGCCTTCGCGGCCTCGTGATCCTGGCGCGTCACGCGCCAATAATGCGACAGCGCGCGCATCAAGAGGTCCCAGGCGTCGAGGCCCGCCGGCGGCTTGCGATGGCTGCGGAAATTCTCGGCCGCGTGGATCTGCGGCTCGATCGCCGCGGCGATCGCGTTGGTGATCTCGTCCTGCACGGCGAAGACATCGACGAGCTCGCGGTCATAGCGCTCGGCCCAGAGATGGCTGCCCGAGACGGCGTCGTTGAGCTGTGCGGTGATGCGCACGCGGTTGTTTGCCTTGCGCACGCTGCCTTCGACGATGTAGCGGACACCGAGCTCCTCGGCGATCTGCCTGATATGGACCGCACGCCCCTTGTAGGTGAAGGAGGAGTTGCGGGCGATCACCATGAACCAGCGCTGCCTCGACAGCGCGGTGAGGATGTCCTCGCTGATCCCGTCGCCGAGATAGTCCTGGGCGGGATCGCCGCTCATGTTCTCGAAGGCGAGTACGGCGATCGCCGGGCGGTCCGCCGCGCGCGGGGGAGCGGGCTTGGCTTCCGTCCGCGCAGGCGACGCCGCCACCTCTTCCCGGACCTCGCCGACGAAACGAAAGCCCTTGCGCGGAATGGTCTTGATCAGGCGCTGGGTCGCACCGTCATCGCCCAGCGCCTTGCGCGCGGCGTTGATCCGGCTGTTCAGCGCGGAATCCGACACGATCCGGTCGTTCCAGATCTGGCTGATCAGGTCATCCTTGCTGACCACTCGCGCCCGTTGCGCGACCAGATAAAGCAGCAGATCGAACACTTGCGGCTGCAACGGAACGATCGTTCCCTCGCATGTGAGCTCCCGAAGGTCACCGTCCAGCACGTTGTTTTCAAAGCGAAATCGCACGTTTTCGTCGTCTCAAGCAAAAATCAAAGTCGTCTCAGGCGAAAATCAATCGTCTGCAAAGCCGCGGGACGTCCGATCCGGCACGGTGCGAAGACCAAACCGTGTCGATGCCTCGGCACAACGGAGCGTTCTATGACCCAACTCGATCACCAGGTTCATTCCATCGGCCCGGAGATTACGGGCTCTCGCATTTTCAGGTTCATTGCCTTTCTGTACGGAATTGCGGCGTATCTCGTGTTTTTCGTCACCATTCTCTATGCGATCGGCTTCGTCATGGGGGTGATGGTGCCCAAGACCATCGACACCGGTGCCGAAGCGCCCGTCGTCCGCGCGGTCCTCATCAATCTGCTGCTGATGTCGCTGTTCGCGGTTCAACACAGCGTGATGGCGCGCCAGCAATTCAAGGATTGGTGGACGCAGTTCGTCCCCAAGCCGGTCGAGCGAAGCACCTACGTGCTGTTCGCGAGCCTGTCACTGCTCCTCCTGTTCTGGCAGTGGCGTCCGCTGCCGTCGGTCATATGGAGCGTGGAGAACCCCGATCTTGCCGTGACACTGGTCACGTTGTCCTTCGCCGGCTGGGTGCTGGTGTTCACCTCGACCTTCATCATCAACCATTTCGAATTGTTCGGCCTGCATCAGGTGACCAATCATCTCGTCGGCAAGGAGATGGAGCCGCCGCGCTTCAAGACGCCGCTGCTCTACAAGTTCGTCCGCCATCCGATCTATCTCGGCTTCATCGTCGCGTTCTGGGCGGCGCCGGTCATGACCGCGGGTCATCTTTTGTTCGCGGCCGTGACCACGCTCTACATCTTCGTCGGCATCGCGCTGGAGGAGAGCGATCTCGTCGATCTCTTCGGCGACGAGTACCGGCAGTACAAACAACGCGTCTCGATGCTTATTCCCTGGCGCCGATCGGTATAGTCTCGGCCAAGCCACGCGCGTCCAATCGAAAGAAGGGCGCGCGGGGCGCCGATGCGCAATAACAATCCTTCAGAAAAACGGAGAGGTTCCAGATGAAACATGTCGGAAACTGCTTCTGCGGCGCGGTCACGGTCGAGGTCACGGGCGAGCCGGAGGCGATGGGCTATTGCCATTGCCGCTCCTGCCGCTCGTGGTCGGGCGGTCCGGTCAACGCCTTCAGCCTGTGGAAGCCGGAGGCCGTGCGCATCACCGAAGGCGCTCAGAATGTCGAGACCTTCGCCAAGACGCCACTCAGCCAGCGCAAATTCTGCAAGCAGTGTGGCGGCCATCTCATGACCAACCATCCGCCGCTCGGTCTGGTCGACGTCTTCACCGCCACCATCCCCACGCTCGCGTTCACGCCCGGAGTTCACGTCAATTATGCCGAGACCGTGCTGCCGATGCGCGACGGCCTGCCCAAGCTGAAGGATTTTCCGGCCGAGTTCGGCGGCAGCGGCGAGATGATGCAGGAATAGCGGCGCGCCTTCGGCATTTATCGAGAGGGCGGCAGAGCGCCGCCCTCTCTGTCTTCTCCCAAGAGAGGGGCGAACGACTAGCCGCCGCGCGATTCAACCACCTTGCGGCAGGAGTCCGAGAGCTTCGACTTGTTCTCGCGCAGGCAGGCATTCATCTGCGGCGGCTTGCCGATATGCTCGGCGCAGAATTTGCTGGCGTCGCCGCGGCAGGCCATTTGCTCCTGGACGGATGGACCGGACTGCGCCGCAGCGGGTAGGGCGGCAGCTGCGAGCAGCAGCGCGGCAAGAACCGAAATCTTCATGAAGCACCTCTTTGCAATCGTCGTTGGTCCCGACCGGGATCAATCGGGCCGGACCATCTCGCAAGGCCCGGCCGCGGGTCCATGCCATGTTCATGGCACCGGCCAGTCCTCCCGCCCGCGGTACCCCCATCTTCATGGCATGTATCCGCGCGCCCACTTTTGTCATTCAGGCTGCACCTCGGCTGCGAAACCCGGTGATTGCATCGGGACGCCGAACGGGAAGCAGGAGAGCAAGAATGTCGAAGAGAGCTGGAGCGCTGGGCGCAAGGCTGACGGTCATGGCGCTGACGGTCATGGCGCTGGCGGGCGCGGCGATGGTGTCGCTGGGCACGAGCCCGGCGCAGGCTGTGGTCTATTGCAAGACCGTCGGCGTGCCGAAGGGCTGCGTGGTGCGGCCGACTGGCGCCGTGGTGGTGGGAGCGCCGGTCGCGGCGGCGGCGGTCGCAACGCCCGGCGTCGGCGCGCCTGGCGTCGGCGTGCGCGCGGGAACGCCGATGAATCGCGGCGGCCCGGTCAATCGCGTCGGCGTGCGCTGATATTCTCCGTTCGATTGAATTGATTGGATCGCTTCGGGCCAACGGGGCCTGCGGACGAACACCCCCCGTCCTCCGCAGGAAATTTTAACCTGGCCCGTCCCCTCTCTCCGTGCGCCCCACACGTTCGGGGAGGGGGCCTTTCAGCCCGCGGCCATGTCGCCGTCGGGAAAACGCTGCGGCAATTTCAGCCGCACGCGCGTGCCGGAGGAATCAGACGTCAGGTCGAGCACCGCGCCGCAGCGCGCGGCGCGGCTTTTCATGTTGCGCAGGCCGCGCGCGGTCTGGCCGGTGCCCGCGGCCTCGCCATTGCCTGTCAGCGCAAAGCCGCTTCCGTCGTCCGTCACGCTGATCACGCCGTACGGCCCCTGGCCTGCGTCGAACGTGTCGATAGTGACTGCGATGCGGCGGGCCTGCGCGTGCTTGACCGCATTGGTCACGGCCTCGTCGAGGATACGCACGATCTGGATGACGTGCCATGGCCTCAGCTCGGGATGCAGCGGCAGGCCCTGCGGCGTCGCCACGCGCCACTCGAGTGCGATGTCGTGCGGCCGCAATTGGGCCGTCGCGCGCTCGCGCCAGGAGCCGAGCGCGAGCATCAGGTCGCCGCCAATGTCGTCCATGGAATCGATGACGAGGCGCAGATCCTTCAACGCCGCGCGCGCGGCGTCCGTGATGGTCGCGCCGACGCTGCCACGCTCGGACAGCGCGACGATGCTCACGAGCTGGCCGCCGAGACCGTCATGCAGGTCTCGCATCAGGCGCGTGCGCTCATTGGCGAGCGCCGCCGCGCGGGCGCGCTCCTCCTCGCGGGCAAAGCTCGCCTTCAGCCGCTCCTCGGCTTCGCGCACGCGCGTCACCAGCTGGCCGGCAAAGCTGTCGACCTGGTTCAAGGCGCGGGCAAAGCGCCAGGTCAGCCCGGCGCCGATCGCGACCAGCATCGCCGAATAGGACAGGCGCGAGACGAAGATGCGATCATTGCTCGCGATCTCGAGCACCGTGAGCATGTCCTGGGCCCAGCAGACCAGCACGATGGTCACCGCGCAGCCGATCGTGAAGCTCGCCGCGTCCTGCCGCCGCACCACCGCCGTGGCCGTGACGCAGGCCATCAGGAACAGGCAAATGCCGACGGTGGGAATGCCGAGGACCAGGAACAGGATGCGCGGCAGCGGCGGGCCTCCGATCAGCCCGACCACGAACACGACGATTCCAGGCACGAACAGCAGCGTGGCGTAACGCGGCCAGCGCCAGCCGAAGAACAGCACGCCGAACGCGACGACCAGCGCGCTCTCGATCGGTGCGGAGGCCAGCAGCACCGCAGCCAGCCGCGAGACCGTGGCCGGCGGCACCGGCGGCGGCGCGAATGCCTGCGCCACGCCGAGCACCATCGCCGCGGCAAGCACGCCGTAGACCGGTTCGTGGCGCCGCATCAGCCACATGATCGCAAGGATGACGGCCAGGATCGCCTGCCAGGCGGAGAACACCACCGGCAGCGTGACGAACAGCAGCGTGCGCGTCTCATGGGCCGGGCGCAAGGCGGCATCCGGCCCGAGATAGACGGTGTCGAGGAAGCCCTTGAGCGGTCCCCACACGAAAAGCCGCACCGTGATCTCGTTGGCGCCGTCGCGCAGCAGCGAGGCGGGGATGGCTGCGATCTGCGGCGTGTTGCGATCGGGCCGGTTGGCGTTGGCATCGCGCCGGGAGTCGAGCACGACGACGCCGTTGACGGCGACCTCCACGGCATTGCTGAAGCGCGGCAGGTACACCGACCAGCCCGAGGCCGCATCGCCGCTCCGGAATGTGAAGGTGCCGGTGTAGAATGGCGGGTCGGCCAGCGCGTAGCGCGACGAGGTGAAATGCGGCAGCGTGACGGGGCGCGTCAGGGCGTCCTCCCGCGCGGAAAAATCGCTCACCGCGTAGTCTTCGGGATCGCTCGGCTGCAGCAGCCGAAGCCCCAGGATCGTGACGATGACGATCAACGCCTGCAGCAGCAGATATGGCACGAGACGCGACGCGATCAGGCGGCGCCGCGGGCGTGCCGGTGCCTTCGTGGGTGCTTTGGCCGCGATGTCGCTCACAGCTTGATCAGGCCCTGCTGCACCGCCTCGAACACCGCCTCGCTGCGCGTGTGCACCTCGAGCTTGCGATAGATGTTCTTGATATGGCCGGGCACGGTCTGCTTGGACAGACCGAGATGGCTTGCGATCTCGGCATAGCTGAAGCCTTTGGCGATGCCCCAGAGAATGTCGATCTCGCGCGGGGTCAGCCTCGCCGTGTTGAGCGCGGGGCCGGGCGGCGGCTCCGCTGAACTCTGCGCGGCACCTTGTGTCCGGCGCACGATGAAGCGGGCGATCGAGGCCGAGATCGGCGAATGTCCGGCGACCAGGTCGCGCACGGTGGTGGCGATGTCGGTGGGGAAGGCGTCCTTGAGCAGGTAGCCGGTGGCGCCGACCGTGATCGCGGAGATCACGCTCTCCTCGTCGCCGAGCGCGGAGATCACCATGATCTCGGTGTCGGGAAAGCGCTGCCGCATCTCGCGGATCAGCTCGATGCCGTGGCCGTCGGGCAGCCGCAGATCCGTCAGCAGCACGCGCGGCGCGCCGGCGGCGAGGGCCTGCCGCGCCTCCGCGAGCGTACCGGCGCTGCGCACCTCGTAACCGGCCTTGGCCAGCGCATCCTGCAGCCGCCAGCAGGTCGGCGCATCGTCCTCGACGAGGAGGATGGTGATGGCGTCACCCGTCTCGCCCTGTTCGGTCATGTCCATGGTCCCGCGACCCGCGTGTCCCCCGCGGCGCCAGGCAAGTCTAACCGCAGCGCGAAGGCCGCGACACCCATAATCATGGGGGCGGCGATAACTTGGTCCCGCGTCAGGCACGCATGCACGGTCCTAGGATTGCGCCTAAGCTAGAGCGCGGGCTCATAATCCGCGCTGGACTTGGGGTGCGTATGACGTCCGCTCTGCCTCCGGCACCGCCCCATTGCGGCATCTCACCAGATGTCCGAGTCGGGACAACAGGCGACATCATTCGATCACCTCGTCAGCTTGGGCGAGCAAGGTGGGCGGCACTGTAAGGCCAAGGGCGTTCGCAGTCTTGCTATTGATGACAAGCTCGAACGTGGTTGGTTGCTCGACGGGAAGATCGGCAGGCTTGGCGCCCTTCAAGATTTTGTCCACGTAGGTGGCGGCGCGTCGGAACAAGACGACGAAGCTCGCACCGAACGACATTAAGCCTCCATCCTTCGGAAACTCGCGAAGTCCGTACACGGCCGGAAGTCGGTGAGCGGCAGCGAGAGCAATGATGCGGGGTCTATGCACAATAGTCAGAACGTCATCGAAGACGATGAGAGCTTGGGCGTTGCCTCCTGTGGCAGCGGCGAACGCCGCATCAAAATCCTCCGGCCGTCCCACTTCGAGAGGTTGTAGCGATACGCCCAGAGTGCGTGCCGCCACCTCAGCGGTCCGCCAGAAGGTGGCGTGGATAGAGACTGTCGAGTTCTTCATCACAGCGATCCGCGCAAGGCCTGGCGTCATCTCCTTCAGGAGTTGCAGACGCCTTGCGATCATTGCCTCATTGAAATAGCTCAGCCCCGTCACGTTTCCTCCGGGTCGCGCCAAATTTTCCACGAGCCCAAGTCCAACCGGATCGGCCGCCACCATAACGATGGGGATTGTGTGAGTAGCGTTCTTGGCCGCTATGGCAGCTACGCTGTTGCCCGCCACCAGCACATCCAATTTGAGACCGATAAGCTCGGTCACCAGGCCGGGGAGCCGCTCGGCACGTCCCTCGGCCCAGCGCACCTCCAGCGCGATAAATCGACCCTCGACGTACCCTAGTTCGGTAAGCCGCTGCCTGAATGCCGCGAAGATATGTCCCATCGTGGCCTCATCGGCGCCGGCAATGTACCCGACCCGCCGAACCCTTGCCGGCTCCTGCGCGCCCACCGCGACAGGCCATGCCGTAGTGGCCGTTGCACGGCCCAGGAGTGCCATGAATTCTCGTCGCCGCATGCTCTCCCCCGTCGACAACAAGCAAATCCTAACACGTCCTCTTGCCGATCAGACAGTGGGCTTGAGGCTGGCGGGCTATTCGATGACTTCGTCGGTAAGGGCAAGCAGCGTCGGCGGAATTGCAACGCCGAGCGCGTTTGCAGCCTTCAGATTTATCGCGATCTGATCCTTGGTGTGAAATTCGACGGGCAAATCTGCAGGAAAAGCCGCCGATCACGCTCAAGCCGGGGGACTTCCGCTTTCTCTTCGGAGCTGACGGTCATGAGTACACACCCTAGCCCGGCTTACGAAAGATCGACTCGCGGCGGCGGATATCGCCGCGCCAGGACCGATAGCGACAGCGGCCGTTCGTCTTCCGGCAGCTCCAGATAGGCCAGCACGAGTGGCCGCTTCCAATCGCCGACGCCGAAATCCATCGCCGTCCATTTCTGCGGCTCGGGCCCTTCGAGCCCCCGGACCCAGACGAAGTAGCGGGGGAGGTCGTCGGCGTCGGTGCCTCTCGTGCGTGTTCTGGCCATCGAAGCTGTCCGCTGCGTCAAATCGTTTCCGCAGGATATAGGGATTGGCGCGGGGAAGTCGAATGGCCCCGGTCGCGTAATCCTCCTCGTCATTGCGAGCGCAGCGAAGCAATCCAGAGTGTCGCCGCGGAGGCATTCCTGGATTGCTTCGCTGCGCTCGCAATGACGATGTGGAGACAGGCGGGCCAAGAAGACGCTCCTGGGCCCGGCCGATAATTCCCGCCAGGAGCACCTTCTGACCGCCTGTCGCATTGTCCTAAGATATTCTGCTTGACCGAAATTCGGAAATATCGTATATGCGTCGGCATCCTGGCCCAAGGATAAGGGGCGTTTCGCGACCGTCACGATACGCGGGCCGGGTGGCGGTGGACGTGGAGTTCATCGGCGCGCCAGCAATTGCAGGGCGGGTTTGGCCCGTGAGCGGTTGAGCAGCGCGCACACGACCGGTGCGTTCCGCGTACGGCAAAAGCGTGTCGTCCTGACGCCCGGGGTCTGTGCGTCAAGGCTTGCGGTGGTGAGGCGGCCCGACCGGGTGCGCGCATCAGTCATCCGCAAGGCGACGGGGGCAATAGTGCATCGCTCCCCGGGGAGAGCGCGCCATAAGCCGTCAAACCACTGCGCAGGGAAGGCCGGGATGTCCAGGCTGCCCTGTATGCCGCTGTGCATCCGTCTTCGCGCAATCTGCGCACAGCGGACCGCGGGTGCCAGCCGGCGCCCGGTCTTCCCTGCGCCCTTTCCGATGAAGGGGCGTCGAGAGCAGCGCAAAACTCGGGTGTGATGCGCCGCGAGACTGGAGAGGTGTGTCTTGAGTAGTTCGAGTTTGCTGAAAATGCGTCAACGGCTGGCAAGCACAGAATCCCCGTCGGACGTGGGAATAGGTCCGTCGCCTCAGCCCTTCTCGTCCCATGCTCACAGCTTCAGCTCAGGGCGTGACCGGCCAATCCGTAGACCCACGGCTCGTTTTCCTTTCGGTTCAGGAATCGCCGTCCCTTGGACATGGTTGTGACCGTGTCGTTCATCCCGAGGCGGCTCTGTTGAAGAAAGTCCGCAAACAGACCGGTCTGCTCCCGCGTATCCACGCGGGCGAACCTTCCGGCGAGATCCTTGAGATGCACGGCCGCAAGATGGATCGCGTCAGAATCATTGCTGGCAACGATCGGGCCAATCACATGACCGCGCCCGAATTCGCGCTTCATGGAATAACCGACGGTCGCACCGCCACGGCGCAGGACGCAGATTGACGCACCTTCAGAAAGCAATGCAAGCAACTTCTGACGGCTGGCTCCAAACGCGCGTTCGTCCAGTGCCGCGATCTCTCCGATGTTCGCCGTGGACAGCGAGCTCAATTCGCCCTCCAGGGTCGGCACCGGCGGAGTTGGTGAGGCGACCTCACCTTGCCACTGATACACGGTGGCTTCCTTCGTGAACCCCAGCGACAGATAGAGGTGATAGGCGGCGTGGGTTGAGTTGAGGGTCAAATTCCGGTCGCGACACCGCTCGAAAACCTGCTCCATGAGCCAGCGGCCAGTCCCCTGAGCCTGGGTCCGAGGCGATGTGATCACCAGGCCAATGGTCGCGAATTCGCGGTCACATGGGAACCACATCGCGCTGCCGAAGACGCGTCCAATACCATCGACGGCTACGATGCCCTGACCTGCGCGGCGCAAGAAATCCCAATCCTTGGGTCGATGCGGCCAGCCAACGCCGGTCGAGAGGGCGTGGAGCAGCGTCACATCAACGTCGTTGATGTCCTTCGCGGCCAGCTCAAAGGACTTCACGCGTACCGTTCGTCCCATCTCGACTCGTCCGTTTCTTCGCGGGGTGCCAATCGGCCGCACATCGCGCCTTTTCTCTTCCGCAACAATAGGGTAGCGGCGTATTTCGCCGCACTATTGCACGAAAAGCCAGCAGGTTTCCCCTGTTTGGGCTTTCTTTTCGAAATCTTCGGCCTGTATTGCAACGTAATTCGGCAGGGAAAGCTCCGGCGTGCAGCTACCCTCTCGGTGTTCGGCAAGAAACTGTGCCGGCAGAGCGGATCGCCGGGAATCCCCAAGAAAGTCTTGCAAGGCTAATCGCTCTTCCTGGCGTCGTCGACATGCCGAGCGAGGCGGAGGCGTGCATCGATGGCATTTCTTTTCAATTCTGATGCTGCCAGGGGGGCAGTCTTCCGCAAGGCCTTTGCGTGCGAGCTGCCTGACCTGGAATTTTACCATTGCAGCGAATCCATCGACCCGGAAAAGATACGGTACCTGCTGACCTGGAACGTGCCCGACGATGTCTCGCGTTTTTGTAATCTGGAGGTGCTTTTTTCCATCGGGGCTGGCGTTGACCAGTTCAAGCCGGAAACCATACCCGAGCAGGTGAAGCTCGTGCGCATGGTCGAGGATGGCATCATACGCATGATGCAGGAATACGTCGTCCTTGGTGTGCTGACGCTCCATCGCGAGATGCTTGCGTATCAGGAGCAGCAGAGACGGGGCCTATGGCAAGCGCTTGCAACGTCCCAGGCTACCGATCGGCGTATTGGCTTCCTCGGCCTTGGCATGCTTGCGCAAGCTTCGATCGACCGCCTGAAGCCGTTCCAGTTTCCACTCGCCGCGTGGAGCCGCAGCGAAAAAACTGTCGAGGGAGTCGCTTGCTTCCATGGCGACGACCAGCTTGGCGACTTCCTGCGAGGAACGGATATCCTCGTCTGTCTTCTTCCCCTGACGGAGCAAACGAGCGGCATCCTGAACGCAAGGCTTTTCTCGCTTTTGCCAGTCGGAGCGAGGCTGCTGCATGTCGGCCGCGGCCCGCAGCTTGACCAGGGCGCGCTCATCGAGGCACTGGACAGCGGGCATTTGGCAGCAGCGATGCTCGACGTCACCGATCCCGAGCCGCTGCCGGAAAATCATCCACTTTGGTGCCATCCGAAGGTGATCATCACGCCGCATATCGCGTCGGTGACGCAACCGCACACGGCGGCACAATCCGTCATAGAGAACATCCGGCGCTACCGCGCCGGACGAAATCCGATCGGCCTCGTCGATCGAACACTCGGCTACTAACAGGAAAGGCGCCATGTCACTTCTAGTCACCATCGACACCAATCCGGACTTCACACCAAAGAACGCATTGCCTGCCCCGGAGCGGCTCATTTCGGGCAATCCATCGTTCAAGACCTGGGCACAGGACGCCTCGAAAGGCGAGAAGGTGCTGACCGGCGTCTGGGAAGCGACGCCGGGCGAGACCCATTCCATCAAGGGCACCACCTTCGAGTTCTGCCACATTCTCTCGGGCCTGATCGAAATCGAGGAAAAGGGTGGTGAGATCAGAAGATACCGTGCCGGCGACAGCTTTGTCATGAAGCCTGGCTTTGTTGGGATCTGGCGCACGATCGAGACCGTGCGAAAGATCTACGTCTGCCATTACGACTGAGGCGATGCTGAGGGCGGCCGTTGGAATATTCAACTTTCAAGCCAGCATCTGACGAGATTCAGCGCGGCCAGGCACTTCATGATCAATGAAAAATGCGGCGTGCGGGCATGTACTGCTCGCATGAGAGGGCTTCGTCCCGTCACTCGCAAATCCAGGCAGTGACGGCGGAGTCGGGCACGAAGCAAGGAGCAAGGCGATGATTGCATTGAAGGACAAGGATCTGTTTCGCCAGCAAGCGCTGATCGGCGGCACTTGGCGGGATGCGAGCACGAAAGCCTGCGTTGATGTCATCGATCCTGCCAGCCAGAAAGTGCTTGGCACCATCCCCGATATGGGCCGAATTGAGACCAGGGCAGCAATCGAGGCGGCGGCCGCTGCGTTCAAGCAGTGGAAGACCAAGGCTCATGCGGAGCGTGCTGCGCTGCTGGAGCGTTGGTACGAGCTCATGCGACGCCATGAGCAGGATTTGGCTCTTCTGCTCACGCTGGAACAGGGCAAGCCGCTTGCTGAATCGCTCGGAGAGATCCGTTACGGGGCATCCTTCGTCAAATGGTTTGCGGAAGAGGCCCGCCGCATCAACGGATCGACAATCCCGGCGCCCACCGTTGATCGCCGCATTCTGGTGCTGAAAGAACCGGTCGGCGTCTGCGGGATCATCACGCCCTGGAATTTCCCCAACGCGATGATCACGCGCAAGGTGGCACCAGCGCTTGCCGCGGGCTGCACAGTCGTCATCAAGCCATCCGAGTTTACGCCTTTTTCAGCTCTCGCCATCGCTGTTCTGGCTGAACGGGCCGGAATTCCAGCGGGCGTGATCAACATCGTGACGGGCATGCCGACGGAAATCGGCGCGGAGCTGATGGCCAACGAAACCGTCCGCAAGATCTCGTTTACCGGATCGACCCGCGTCGGTGCCTTGTTGATGAAGGGTGCTGCTGACAACATCAAGCGGCTGAGCCTCGAGCTCGGTGGCAACGCGCCGTTCATCGTCTTCGACGATGCCGATATCGACCTAGCGGTCGAGGGGGCAATTGCGTCAAAATTCCGCAATGGCGGGCAGACGTGCGTCTGCTGCAATCGCATTCTCGTTCAATCCGGCATTTACGACGCCTTCGCCCAGAAGCTTGCCAGCCAGGTCGCAAGAATGAAGGTCGGTCCCGGCACGGAAGACGACGTTGCGATTGGGCCGATGATCAATGGCGCGGCAATCGAGAAGATCAAGCGGCACGTCACGGACGCCCTGAACAAGGGCGCAAAGCTCATCGCGGAGAGTGAGTCGGTGCCGGAAGGGCGGCAATATGCCCGCCCTGTCGTGCTCGGCGGGGCGACCACGGAGATGCTCCTCGCTTCAGAGGAGACCTTCGGGCCGGTCGCGCCGCTGTTCCGGTTCGAGACCGAGGACGAGGCGATTGCGATCGCCAACGGCACGCCGTTCGGCCTTGCCGCCTATTTCTACACTGAAAACCTCAAGCGCTCTTGGCGTGTTGCCGAGGCGCTCGAGTTCGGCATGGTCGGCCTGAACACCGGCCTGATCTCGACCGAGGTGGCGCCTTTCGGCGGTGTCAAACAGTCGGGCCTCGGACGCGAGGGATCCCAGCTCGGGATCGAAGAATATCTCGAGACCAAGGCGCTTCATGTCGGCGGACTAGACTGAGCGGCCCTTCAGATCGATATCCGAAACAAGAAAAGGGGGCGGTCGAACCGCCCCCTTTTTCCGTCACAACGCAAGTCGTGAAAGGCCGAAAAGAACTGCGCTCACGCGCTCTTGCGAAGAGGCTCCAAGCCGACGGCCGCGGCAAGCCCTCCGATGTCAGCGACCTCGGTGTATTCATAGAAGGGGTTCGCGGGCTCGTGACCGCGGTTCACCCAGACCTTGCTCTTGATGCCCAAGTCATAGGCCGTCATCAGGTCGTAGCGGAAGGAGGAGGAGACGTGGGTGATGTCCTCCGGGCCGCAGCCCAGCTTGTCCAGCATATACTCGAAGCCCTTCATATGCGGCTTGTAGGCGCCGGTCTCCTCCGCGGTGATGACCATGTGGAACGGAGCGCCGAGCTTCTCCACGTTCGACATGATGAGGTTCTTCATGGAGTTCGACAGGATGACCAGCGGAATCTCCCTGGCAACTTTGGCCAGACCCGCCGGGACGTCGGGATGTGGACCCCATGAGTGGATCTCTTCATTGATGCGCTGGGCATCCTCCGGCCGAAATACGATACCGTTGCGCTTGCAAGCGCGCTCTACCGAATTATGCACGACCTCGAAGTACGGCTTCCATGCGCCAAGAACCTCGTCCAGGCGATAGGCAGCGAAATCCTTGATGAAACTTGCCATCGTCGTGGCAGAAAGTTGAGAGCCATAGACTCTCCTTGCCGCGCCGGCCATGTCGAAATTGGTCAGCGTGCCGTAGCAGTCGAAGGTGATGTACTTGGGTCTAAACGTTGCCATGGCTCGATCCTTTTCGGTCCTCACGCACCGTGTTCCGGTACGACAGGGATCATAGCGGGCAGGCGGCCGGATAAAGCACCGCTGTCGCGGCGACCGGGAGCAGATTGTGTCGTATCGGATCGGCGCTGTGGCAGAGAGTTGTGTGAAAAGGTGCCTCCGACTTGTGCCTTGCGCGGCCCGATGCCCGCATAAGATGCGGCGCCGGTCGTCAATGATAGTCAAAATGCCCTTCGTCCATGGTCAGCCCGGGAGCAACTGCTGTCCTGGGCGTCTTACGTTGAGCTCCATCGTGGTGGCCGCACAAGCAGTGCGGTTGAGCTGGAGGGCGACATGTTGAGCAACTCGCTGATTGAACTCGATCGCGCGCATCTGATTCACCCGGTCTCATCGTTTCGCAGCCACGAGGCGACGGGCGTCCGCGTGCTGAAGTCAGGGAAGGGCGCGACACTGACCGATGTCTCGGGCCGTCAATTGCTGGACGGCTTCGCCGGCCTGTGGTGTGTCAATGCCGGTTACGGACAGGACAGCATCGTCGAAGCGGCTTTGAGGCAGCTGCGCGAACTGCCTTATGCGACGGGTTATTTCGGGTTGGGCTCCGACCCGGCCATCCGGCTGGCCGCAAGGCTGGCTGAACTGGCGCCTGGCGATCTGAACCATGTCTATTTCACCTTGGGCGGCTCCGATGCCGTCGACAGCACGATCCGCTTCATCCGGTACTATTATCATGCCGAGGGGAGGCCGCAGAAGGATCAGTTCATTTCCGTCGAGTCCGGCTACCACGGATCGTCGACGGCAGGGGCCGGCTTGACCGCGCTGCCGGCCTTTCATGCAGGCTTCGGGGTGCCATACGACTGGCAGCACAAGATCCCATCGCACTACGCCTATCGCAATCCCGTTGGTTCGCATCCCCAGGCGATCATTGCGGCATCGGTCGCGGCCCTGCGGGCCAAGATCGCCGAGCTCGGCGCCGAACGCGTCGCGGCCTTCTATGTCGAGCCGGTACAGGGGTCCGGAGGCGTCCTCGTTCCGCCGCCGTCCTGGCTGAAGGCCATGCACGCTGTTTGCAAGGAGTACGACATTCTGTTCGTTGCCGATGAGGTCATCACCGGCTTTGGCCGTGTCGGTCCGCTGTTCGCCTGTGAAGAGGATGACGTCGTGCCGGATCTCATGACCACGGCAAAAGGCCTGACTTCGGGCTATGTGCCGATGGGGGCCGTTCTGATGTCGGACCGCGTCTACGACACCATTGCAGACGGCGCCGGCAAGGCGGCCGTCGGCCACGGCTACACCTATTCCGCACATCCTGTCAGTGCTGCCGTCGGGCTCGCGTGCCTGGACCTTTACGAAAACGGCCTGCTGGAAAACGGCCGGAAGGCCGGGCACCGCCTGATGCAAGGCCTTCGCGCGTTGTCCGATCATCCGCTCGTCGGCGATGTCCGCGGTCGCGGCATGCTGGCGGCAATCGAGCTCGTCACTGACAAGGAGCGCAAGACGCCGCTGCCGGCGGAAGCCGATCCAGCGCGCCGTATTTTCGACCGCGCATGGGACAACGGCCTCGTGATCCGCGCCTTTGCCCAGGGCGTGCTGGGCTACGCGCCGCCGCTCTGCTGCACGGAGGCGGACATCGACGGCATCATCGAGCGGACGAGGACCACGCTGGACCAGACGCTCGAAGACAAGGACGTCCGCGCGGCCATGAAAGGATAAGGACCGAGCCTGTCCTTTAGCCGTTGAATATGCTTTCGAGAGGCAGATGGGATTTCACGATCGGGGACTTCAGCACGACAAAACTGAAATATTTGTCGATGCCGATATCCATCTCGACCAGGCGCTCCATCACCGCCTGGTATTCGCTGATCCCCGCCGTGATGAACTTGACGAGATAGTCGTACCCGCCGGAAACGAGATGGCATTCGACGACGGAATCGATCTTTTCAATGGTCGTGAGAAAGCGCGCGAAATCGATCTGCCGGTGATTCTTCAGGGTGATTTCCGCGAACACAGTCAGAGTTTGTCCGAGCTTGGCAACATCGATCTGGGCCGAATAGCCGGTGATGAAGCCCTCCGTCTGGAGTCTCTTGACCCGCATCAGGCACGGGCTTGGGGAAAGATTGATCAGCTCGGCGAGCTCGACGTTGGAAATCCGCCCGTTCTTCTGCAGTTCGCATAAAATCCTGATGTCGATCTTATCGAGCTTCATAGCAATGCCATCAGATGGGGCCGATAACGGCGTGAGGGCTTTGAGATTTCAGCGTCATATGCATTGTCATAGCATCAACCAGCACCTTTTCCCACCGAGGCAGAAGCTGCAATTCAGAACTCGCTGACCTTGCCCCAGGCGCTCATTTTCAGCCGCTCCGGCCTGTAGGGGCGCGGGTCGACGATCGGCGGACTGCCCGTGATGATGTCGGCGATCATATGCCCCGCGCCTGGGCCAATTCCAAAACCGTGGCCGCTGAATCCCGCCGCAAGGATGAACCCTGGAATGGACTCAACTTCACCGATTGCGGGAATGCCGTCCGGCGTGCTGTCGATGTAGCCGGCCCAGACGTTTGAGATTTCGACGCGCTGGAGTTCCGGCACGAGCTCACAGGCTCGTCGATGCGTCAGCCGAATCTGCCTCATGTCAGGGCGAGGATCGAGCGTCCGGTTCAGCTCCATCGGGGTCACCGCGTCGAGCCGCCACTTCGCCAGAGATTCATGACGCTGCCTCAAGCCTTCAAAGGCCCCAGGGCCGAGACTTCGCCACCGGCGGGCGAACATGGGCAGGAATTCGCGGCTGAACCTGAACTGCTGCGGCGTCGGATCGACTCGCGCGCGCCCGCTGATTGCCAACGTGTATCCGCCGTTGCCGCGTCGCGTCGCCGATACGAGCCCGGCGTACAAGGCGTCAGGCAGGCCGGCTGGGCCCGGGGCCAGGGACAGAATGGAAGAGCGTACGGATGCCTGTGGGAAGCGAATGCCGAGCTGGTTGCAAAACGACGAAGCCCATGCACCGCCTGCCATGACAGCCGTCTTCGTCCGGATCGTGCCCGCCTCGGTCACCACTGCACTGACCCGGCCGGCAGTGAGCTCCAAACCGCGCGCCGCGCATTGCTGGTGCACCGTGCCGCCCGACGCCATGATTGCGCGCGCGGCAATGGGCACGGCCCTTGACGTGTCTGCCGTCCCGTCTGTCGGCGAGAAGACGCCGCCCTTCCACTTGCGACCGGTCGCCCTGCCTCGCTCGTTCGCTTCTTCCGCACTCAGCATGTGCGTCGTGACCCCGACGGTCCTGGCGAAGTCGCGCCACTTTGCCCAGCCGGCCAGCTCATTCTCGTCGTTCGACAAGTACAACAGGCCGCAACGGCGAAAACCGGCATCTTCACCGGTCTCTTGGGCAACTCGCTCCCAGAGATCCAGGCTCTTGGTGGCAAGCGGTAACTCGCGCGCATCGCGGTTCTGTTGGCGGCACCATCCCCAGTTGCGACTGGACTGCTCGGCGGCGACGCGGCCCTTTTCAAGCAAAGCAACCTTGAGGCCGCGACGAGCGAGATAGTAGCTCGTGAACACGCCCACGACGCCGCCGCCGATGACCACGACGTCTGCCTCACGAGGTAGGGATGGACTGGATTCGATATGCAGGAGCGGCGCGCTCATCGGACCAAGGATCTCCGGTGGTTGCCGTAGCGTAACCGAGGAATTGCCGCAGCCCCCGCGGACTTTCGTCGTGAGACCGAATATCCTGCGGTTTACCGTCTTTGACACAGGCAATTGTTGCGAAAATAACTTTGCTTGCACCGCACTTGCAGGCGGCGAGACCGACGCTCGCGCTCCCGCAATCCATTGCGCGCCTTCCCGGCAGGGGCCACGGCGACTTGGCGGCGCAGACTGAAATGCCAAATCGGACTTCGTTTTCAGAAGTTCCTGCTGCTTCGATGCCGGCTTTCGGCGACTCCGGGGTGATCGACATCGTCAAGATCGGCAGAACCAACCGATCGATGGTCGAAGTTCAAAGAGGCAACTTGCATGAGCCTTGTCCAGGAGCAGGCCTTCGCGGAAGGGATCAAGCCATGAAGGAGCTTCGCTTCGATCGAGGTAGCCGAACGGGTCGGCGCGGCGCTCTGAGCAACGGCTCTTGCTTCTTGCGCGAAGAGGCCTGAACCATGTCGCAGCCTCCAATGAAGGAATGGCAAGTTGAGCGGCGAATTATTGACCTGTCCAAGGAGCGCGGAGACGCAAGGAGCCGAAGGCGCCGGCCGCAGCAAGATGACGGCACTGGCTTGAAAAAGGAGGATGCTCTCATGGCCTCTGGCATCCAGGTGGCAAGCCCCGTCGATGTCGCGCTGTCGGTGCGCGAGCTGACCGTGAGTCTGCCGGAAGGAATGGAGCGGGCATACGCCGTCGAGAACATCTCATTCGATCTGAAACGCGGACAGATTCTCTGTATCATCGGGGAATCCGGATCGGGCAAGTCGGTCACCGCGAATGCGATCATGGGGCTTCTACCGAAAGCGATCCGGGTCTCCTCGGGTGCGATCCACCTGGACGGGATGAACATCGTAGGTCTCTCGCCCAACAAGCTCCGCAGCCTGCGCGGCCGCATCGTTTCAATGATCTTTCAAGACCCTCTCTCGGCGCTCAACCCGCTGATGACCGTGGGCGCGCAGATCGAGGAGGTGATGGCTGCGCACGACGTTGGAACACCGGCCTCCCGTCGCAGCAGGGCAATTGACCTGTTGATTGAAGTGGGTCTGCCAGATCCGCAGCTCATGTATCACCAGTATCCATTCCGGCTTTCAGGCGGACAGCGGCAGCGCGTGATGATCGCCATGGCTCTGGCTCTCGAGCCCGCGATCCTGATTGCAGACGAGCCGACCACCGCCCTGGACGTGACGACCCAGGCGCAGATCCTCAAATTGATCCGCGACATTCAACGCCGCAAGGGGATGAGCGTCATGTTCATCACTCATGACTTCGGTGTCGTGGCTGAGATCGCCGATTACGTTGTGGTGATGGAGAAAGGCCATTGCGTGGAGCAGGGCAGTGCCGAGCAGGTGCTGAAGTCGCCCAGCCACCTCTATACGCGCCGCCTGATCGCAGCCGTCCCGCACCTGACCGGCAAAAACCGTGTGCCCTTGGAAGCTGCTGAGCCAGTGGCCATTCTCAAGGTCGAGTGCCTCGCAAAGACCTATCGCAGCGGCAGCGCGCTTTTCCGCACGCAGCGCATCGTGCCTGCGGTCAATGGGGTCAGCTTCGACCTCACGTCGGGCCGCACGCTCGGCGTCGTGGGGGAGAGCGGTTCGGGCAAGTCGTCGCTCGGTCGGCTGCTGATCAAGCTCATGGCGTGCGACAGCGGCTCGATTCTGTTCGAAGGGCGCGACATCGCTGCGCTTTCCGAGGCCGAGTTTCGATCGCTGCGGCCCAGGATCCAGATGATCTTCCAGGACCCATTTGCCTCGCTGAATCCGCGATCGACTGTCGGACATATTCTCACGGTCGGGCCCGTCGCGCATGGGGTGCCATACAGCGAGGCTGCCGAGCGGGCGCGGGAGCTTCTGTCCCATGTCGGCCTCGATTCAGGAGCCTTCGACCGCTATCCGCACGAGTTCTCCGGCGGGCAGCGCCAGCGCATCGGTATCGCGCGGGCGCTGATGTTCAAGCCGAAGCTGCTGATTGCCGACGAAGCCGTCTCCGCGCTCGACGTATCGATCCAGGCCCAGATCTTGAAGCTGCTGGATCAGATTCAGCGCGAGACGGGCGTCTCGATGATCTTCATCACCCATGATCTGCGCGTCGCAAGCCAGATCTGCGATGAAATCGCCGTCATGCATCGAGGACAGATCATTGAGCGCGGACCGCCGTCCCAGATCTTCCTCGACCCGAAATCCAGCTACACCCGAGAACTGGTGGCCGCGATCCCCGGCGAGCAGCCCGGGAACATGCCCCAGGATGAAAGCCGCGTCGGACACCACAGGCAAGGAGAGACGTTATGACCAAGCGTTCTGCGACGACATCGAACTACTCGCGGCGCGATGCCCTGCGCATGGTGGCGATTGGTGGAGCTGCCGGCCTCTTCGCGCCCAATCTCTTGGGCAAGTCGGCCTTCGCGCGTACTTCTTCGGCAAAGCCAACCGGCCGCGTCATCGTCGGACTTGGACAGGAGCCGACCGTTTTCAATCCGCTGATGGCCCACATTGAAGTCGACGATGGCGTGCATTTCTCGGTTTTCGACGCGCTTTTCCGCATCGATCCCCAAGGTGTCATTCAGCCCAACCTCGCCCAGGAAGTGCCGAACCAGAAGAACGGCGGCATTTCGGAAGACGGTCTCAAATGGCGCATTCGTTTGCGTGACGATGTCCGCTGGCACGACGGCAAGCCTTTCAGCGCCGAGGACGTGAAGTTCACGCTCGAACTGATCACGAACCCCAACTTCCGGGCTTGGCGCACGTCCGGTCACACTCTCGTGCGCGACATTACGGTGGTCTCGCCCACGGAGATCTCGTGGCGAATGGAAGAAGCCTTTGCGCCGTATCTGTCGTTCCTCACCGAAACCTTCATCGTGCCCAAGCACATCCTGGAGAAAGAGGCCAATCCGAACAACGCGGCCTTCAACCAGGCGCCGGTCGGCACCGGCGCGTTCAAGTGGGGGAAGCGGGTTGCTGGTGATCATCTCGAGCTCGTGGCCAACACCGAATACTTCGGTGAAGGCCCCCATATCGAGCGGCTGGTCTTCAAATACATTCCCGATCTCACCGTCCTCTACACCCAGTTCAAGAGCGGCGACATCGATCTCGTCGGTCAGCCCTACATCACTCCCGATCACTATGGTGAAGCCAAGACGCTGCCGAACCGCGTGGTGACGCTGGTCCCAAGGGCCTCGTTCGAGTCCTTCTACCTGAACCTCGAGCGCCCGCAGTTCAAGGAACTTGCGGTCCGCGAGGCGCTTTATGCGGCGATCGACAAGGAGGCGATCATCCAGGGGCTCTACTACGGCGTGCCCACTCCGACGGAGACCTTCATGCCGCGGCAGTCCCTCTACTTCAACGCCAATCTGCCGCTGCACCAGTTCGACCTGAATCGCGCGCGCAAGATCCTCGATCAGGCCGGCTGGGCCCCGGGACGGGACGGCATCCGGACCAAGAACGGTGTTCGTCTGTCCTTCACCAATTCGACCACCTCCGGCGATCCGCTGCGCGAGCAGGTGCAGCAGTTCCTGCAGCAGACCTTTGCGCAGCTGGGCGTCGAGATGAAGATATCGAACCTGCCCGCCGCCGTGATGTGGGGCGAGTTCTGGATGCAATCGCAGTTCGATTCCGTGATCGTCGGTAGCTCGTATCTGATCGGCGCCGATCCCGATGTCACCAATCGCCTGCACTCGCGCTCGATCGGAGCCAAGGGCGGCCGCGGCTCGAACAATGCGCAGTTCGCAAATCCGGAAGTCGACGCCCTGCTCGACAAGGGCGCGCGCACCTTCGATCCTGAGGCCCGGCGCGCGATCTACTCTCGCGTCCAGGAACTCGTTCGTCGCGACCTGCCGTTCCTTCCGTTGTACCAGAGCAATGCGGTCGAAGGGCTCAAGAAAGGCATCAACGGCTTCGTGCCGAACGGAAATACGCGCACGGAATCCTGGAATGCGCTGGCCTGGTACTGGGCGAGCTGATGTCTTGCCGCCGAACCTGCAAGCCGGCGGCAGCGCTGTCACGCTAACGGAGGGCTCGAATGTCCGCCTTTCTGCTCAATCGTCTCTCGCAGAGCGTCGTGCTGCTGGTGATCGTCTCGATCATCGGCTTCACGGTCCTCAACCTCATGCCTGGCGGTCCTCTCGCGCAATTCGGGCTCGATCCCGGCATGACCCAGAAGGACGTCGAGCGCCTCGCAGCGCAGCTTGGGCTGAACCGGCCCCTGTGGCTTCAGTATCTCGACTGGGCCTGGCGACTGATCCGGGGCGACTGGGGACACTCCTTCCGCGATGGCTCTGCGGTGCTGGCGGTGATCGGCCGACATCTGTCGGCGACGCTGCTGCTGATGGGCACGTCCACTGTATTGGCGATCGCGGCCGGCACCTGGATCGGCATCCGCGGTGCTACCCACCGCTACTCCCTGTTCGACTATTGCGCGACGGTGGGTGCCATGGTGGCACTTTCGGTCCCGACGTTCTGGTTCGGCCTCATCGGCATCTACATCTTTACGCTGAAGCTCGGGTGGGTTCCTGCGGGCAACATGTACACGATCGGCGACGGCTCGGTGCTGGATTATCTGCACCATCTGATCCTGCCCAGCCTGGTGCTGTCGCTGGTTCATGTCGCGATCTGGAGCCGCTACATGCGCACGGCAACGCTCGAAGCGCTGAGTCAGGATTTCGTCAAGACCGCCCGCGCCAAGGGCGTGAGCGAACGACGCATCCTGCTGAAGCACGTCGTCGGCAATGCGCTGTTGCCGATGATCACGCTGGCCGGGATGCAATTGCCCAGCATTCTGACCGGCGCATTGGTGACCGAGACTGTCTTCACCTGGCCGGGAATGGGTCGGCTGTTTCTCGATAGTCTCGGTTACAGCGACTATCCCGTCGTGATGGGGCTGCTGATATTCTCGGCCATCCTGGTCGTGTTGGGCAACCTGATCGCAGACATCGTCATCGCCACCGTCGACCCGCGCATTCGCCTGGGCTGAGCCCGCCGGCTCACCCTGTTACCAGGAGGCAGCAGATATGACCGCCATCGTCGTGCACGCAGCTCCTACTCGCTGGTGGCACAGCCGTGCGGTGGCGCGCTTCATGCGCCATCATCTGGCACTCGTCGGGATCGCGATGATCACCCTGCTTGTGCTGGCGTGCGCCATTGGCCCTTATGCCTTACCTTACGACACGCTCCAGATCGATTTGCGCGCCCGCTTTGCGCCACCTCTCACTGGTCACCACTATTTCGGCACCGACCCTTTGGGTCGTGACTTGGCCGCACGGCTGTTGATGGCCGGGCGCGTCTCGCTGCTGGTGGGATTCTCCGCGATGCTGCTATCGACGCTGATCGGCACCCTGGTCGGCGTGACCGCAGGCTATCGCGGCGGCTGGGTCGGGGCTGCGCTGATGCGCACGGTGGACGGCTTTCTTTCCTATCCCTCGATCTTCCTCGTGCTGGCGCTGGCCGCAATGCTGCGGCCGAGCCCGGTGATGATCACCGTCATCATAGCGGCCACGAGCTGGATGGAGACCGCCAGAATCGTCGAAGCCGAGGTCCGCTCGCTGCGCGAGCGCGAGTTTGTCCAGGCTGCACGCATGGTGGGACTGAGCCGAAGGCACATCATGTTCCGCGAGGTCCTGCCCAATGCCATCGGCCCGATCATCGTCGCCGCAAGCCTGGCGGTCGCCCGTGCGATTCTTCTGGAAGCCTATATCAGCTTTCTCGGCTACGGCATCCAGCCGCCGCTGCCGAGCTGGGGCAACATGCTCAACGGCGCCCAGCAATATCTGGCGAGCGCTCCATGGCTCGCCATCATTCCCGGCGCCGCGATTACGATCGCGGTGACGAGCTTCAACTTCATCGGCGATGGCTTGCGAGATGCCCTCGACGTTCGAAACGACCATATCTGATCAGCGCGAGCCAAGGCTCGGCTGAACACGACAAGACTTTAGAAAAGCAAACGCCATGCATGCGCCCAGAGTAGACGAGAAGGCGACGCCATACTGGTGGGAAGCCGCCCCGCTGAAGCCGCTGCCTCCGCAACCCTTGCCCACGAAGCTCGACGTGCTGATTGTGGGCGCGGGCTACGCCGGGCTGTCGGCTGGTTTGGTGCTCGCGCGCGAGGGGCGCTCGGTTGCAGCCTTTGATGCAATGGATCCGGGCGAAGGAGCCTCGACGCGCAACGGCGGAATCACCAGCGGATCCATTCGTCCGGATTACGCGGCGCTCACGCGACGGTTCGGTGAAGAGAAGGCGCTGGCGATCGAGGCGGAAGGCAAGGCCGCACGCGAGTTCCTGTACGATTTCATCAAGACGGAAGGCCTCGCCTGCGACTTCCAGCCGGTGGGGCAATTCAAGGGCGCCTTCGGCTATGAGCAATACGAAGCCATGGCGCGCACTGCTGAGAGGCTGGCGAACAAGCTGAAGATCGAGGCTTATGCGGTTCCCTATGCCGAGCAGCGCAAGTACATCGGCACGGATGTCTATCGCGGCGGCACGGTTCGGATGGATATCGGCGGGCTGCACCCGGCCAAATTCCACGCCGAGCTGCTGCGTGTCGCGCTGGCTTCGGGATTGGCGGTCCACGCGCGGACGCCGGTGATTTCGATCGAAAGAGATGGTGCCGAATTCCGCGTCGTCACCGCGGCGGGCACGGTGACGGCGCGTCAGGTGCTGGTTTGTACCAACGGCTACACCGATGGTGCCGTGCCCTTCCTGCGCCGCAGATTGGTCCCGGTCCGCAGCCGGATCATTGCAACCGAGGAGCTCGCGCCCGACGTCATGGCGCGGCTGATGCCGAAACGGATGATGATCATCGAAAATCGGGAGGTCGGCTTCTATTACCGACCTTCGCCGGACGGCAAACGCATTCTGCTCGGTGGCCGCGACAGCTCCCG
This sequence comes from Bradyrhizobium sp. BLXBL-01, assembly GCF_051853025.1. Classification (NCBI taxonomy): domain Bacteria; kingdom Pseudomonadati; phylum Pseudomonadota; class Alphaproteobacteria; order Hyphomicrobiales; family Nitrobacteraceae; genus Bradyrhizobium; species Bradyrhizobium sp. BLXBL-01. Next base: position 7,830,667 of record NZ_CP182471.1, on the reverse strand, counting down.
CGTCGGCGATCCAATCGCTCCGAAGCTGCTGCTCCGCAAGGGCCTGGTCAATCTGTTTCCGGAACTGGAGAGCGTTCGCCTCTCGCACAGCTGGTTCGGCAACGTGGCGATGAACCGCGACATGATCCCTCGCATCTTCGAGAAGGACGGCATCGTCTATGCCACCGGCTTTTGCGGCTCGGGCGTGGTTTGGGCCCCATGGATCGGTATGCATGCAGCCCACAAGCTCATGAGGCATGAGGAGCGGGCACGCACGGCTTTCGACTTCCGCCCTCCGGCCTTCATCCCGTTCTATCGTGGGGATCCGTGGTTCATGCCGGCCTTCATCCAGAGCTATCGCATGCGGGACCGGATCGCGTTGTGGCGCGCCAGCCGCTGATGAACGTCCGCAGCTTACCACCCGACCTCTCAATTCCGGGCGATCGCGCCTCTCGAAAGAAGATCGATGCACTACATTTCGACGCGTGGCCATTCAGGCCGCAAGCAGTTCTGCGAGGTACTGCTTGAGGGTCTCGCTCAGGATGGCGGGCTGTACGTACCTGAGAGCTACCCGCGCGTAGATCGCGCGACGCTCGATGCGTGGCGTAGCTTGCCGTACCGAAGTCTGGCGTGGGAAGTTCTATCACTTTATGTCAGCGATATTCCCCCGGCCGACCTGAAGGCAATTTGCGAAAAGACCTACACGCCGGCGATCTTCGGAAAGCCTGATATCGCGCCGCTGCGGAAGCTGGAGAGGGGGCTTTACCTCCAGGAATTGTCGAACGGTCCGACGCTGGCGTTCAAGGACATGGCCATGCAGCTGCTCGGCAATCTGCTCGAGTACGAATTGGCGCGACGGCATCAGGAATTGAACATTCTGGGCGCGACCAGTGGCGACACCGGCAGCGCCGCAGAATACGCGATGCGCGGCAAGAAAGGGGTGCGGGTGTTCATGCTGTCGCCCCGCGGGCGGATGAGCGCCTTTCAGCAAGCTCAGATGTTCAGCCTCCAGGACCACAACATCCATAACATCGCGATCGATGGCGTCTTCGACGATTGCCAGGACATCGTCAAGCGCGTGTCCGGCGATCTCGAGTTCAAACGGCGATACAAGCTCGGTGCGGTCAATTCGATCAACTGGGCGAGACTGCTTGCTCAGGTCGTCTACTACTTTTCCGGCTACCTGCAGGCGTCCGACCACGCGTCGGCAGGCATAAGCTTTACCGTGCCTTCAGGCAATTTCGGAAACATCTGCGCCGGCCATGTTGCGCGGATGATGGGGCTTCCGATCTGCCGCCTCGTCGTTGCGACCAACGAGAACGACGTGCTCGACGAATTTCTCCGCACCGGCGTGTATCGCGTTCGGAGCCGGGCTGATACGCTCGAAACGTCGAGCCCCTCGATGGACATTTCCAAGGCATCGAATCTCGAGCGTTTCGTCTTTGACTTGGTCGGTCGCGACGCCGCTCGGACTAAGGCGCTGTTTGATGGTCAGCTCGGGGAGCGGGGCGGGTTCGACCTGAGTGGAGATCCCCGTTTCGCGGAGGCGGCCGCCAGTTTCGGCTTTCGAAGCGGCAAGAGCAGCCATGCCGACCGGTTGGCGACGATCCGAGACACCTGGGAGCGCTACCACACCGTGATCGACCCACACACGGCGGATGGTGTCACAGTCGCGCGCGCGCACACCTCACCCCGGGAGGCAATGATCGTGCTCGAAACTGCACTGCCAATCAAATTCGCTGCGACGATCAAGGAAGCGTTGGGCCGCGAGCCGGATCTTCCGGACCGGTTCAAGGGCCTGGAAGAACTGCCGAGGCGCGTCAAAGTCCTTCCGCCGGACGCACAGGCAGTCAAGAACTACATCGCCGAAATTGCGACCAGCTGAGCGGCCGCTTGGGATCGAGGACTGCTTCAACCATGGCCGTGTTTACGGAATTGTCATTCCACGAGGTGACGTCGTTCTTCCGAGCGCTGGGACTCGCCGCGCCTCGTTCCCTTCGTGGGATCACCGGCGGAATTGAGAACACGAACTACTTCGTCGACACGGATGACGAGGCCTATGTGCTCACCTTGTTCGAGCGCCTTACATCCGAGCATCTGCCGTTCTACCTGTACTTTATGAAGCATCTTGCGGTACGAGGCATGCCCGTCCCGGATCCGGTTGCTGACGCACGGGGCGTGATCCTTCACATGCTGAAAGAGCGGCCCGCGGTGGTCGTCAACAGGCTTCCTGGTGCAAGCGAAACAGAGCCCACGGCGGCCCATTGCCGTTCGGTCGGCGAGTTCCTGGCGCGTTTGCACGTGGCCGGGAGCGAGTACCAACGACAGCAGGCCAATCCGCGGGGCCTTCAATGGTGGAATGAGGTTGCGCCGGTGCTCGGCGGCCGCCTCCCTGCCGGACCGCGCTCGCTGCTCTCGACTGAATTGGTCTTTCAGAACGAGCTCGCTTTATCCTCCAGCTACAGGCAACTCCCCACGGGGCCGATCCACGCCGATCTGTTTCGCGACAACGTGTTGTTCGAGAGGGGGCGCCTGTCCGGCGTCATCGATTTCTATTTCGCCGGGTGCGACACGTTTCTGTTCGATATAGCAGTGTGTCTCAACGACTGGTGCGTCGATGGCCTCACCCGCCGCGCCAATGTCGAGCGAGCCGCCGCTTTCCTGGATGCTTATGAGAGCGTTCGGCCGCTGACTTCCTCCGAACACAAGCTGCTTCCTGCGATGCAGCGCGCTGCGGCATTCCGGTTTTGGCTGTCGCGTCTCTGGGATGTGCACCTGCCTCGGCAGGCTGCGCTCCTTAAACCACATGATCCCGGCGACTTCGAGCGCATCTTGCTCATGCTCCGGGGAGAGTTCGCGTGATCATGATCGTCCAATTTGCGGCAGCAAGGGTGGGGGTACGATGGCGCCAACCCTAGAAGGCCGAACTCGCGAGCTTCTTTCGCGGGTCCAGGCGGAGGGCCTCTATAAGCATGAGCGGATGATCACTGGCGCGCAAGCGGGCCGGATCCGTGTCGTTTCGCAGTCTTCCGAGCGGGACAGCAGATTGATCCTGCTGCCGCATCATCAATGAAATTCTATGCCGAACTTTGCGGCAGTCCGCTGCGTAATGCTGTCGGACCCAAGTTACGCTGCGAACTGCGCGGGGATCATGAGATGGCCTCGCGCTGTCTGGCGCTGGCGATTAGGCCTGCAACCCGAGCAAGAGACGTCGACCGATCATGACAGCCGCATTTTACCCAGCCGGGCAGCGCGACAACGAAGACGTGGCCCTGCTTCCTTTCTCCAGAGCGCATCTGGAAGGCGCCCTGAAGCTCTCGCAGGAGATGTCCTGGCCCTACCGCATTGAGGATTGGGACGTTGCGCTGCAGCTGGGTCATGGGTTTGTTCTGCAGCGCGAGGGGACGGTGATCGGAACCGCGGCGTGGTGGCCATACGGCGAGACTCACGCGTCCGCCGGCATGATCATCGTCGCGAAGGCCGCTCAGGGCCGCGGCTATGGGGCGCGGCTGATGGATGCGTTGCTGGCGTCCGCGCGCCCACGGACCATCGCGTTGAATTCGACGGCCGAAGGCATCACGCTTTATCGCCGCCGCGGTTTTCTGCCGACCGGGATCATCCATCAGCATCAGGGAATTCCACGCCAAAGCCACGAGACGCCGCGATCGGGCCTCCTCAGACCGATGGCCGCATCGGAGTTCGAGGCGATCGCGCGGCTCGACCGCACTGCTACCGGGTTGGAGCGGCGGCAGTTGCTGAATCGGCTGTTCGATAGTGGTGACGGTTATGTCCTGCTGCGTGACGGCATACTTTGCGGCTACGCCATCTCTCGGCTCTTCGGCCGAGGGTATGTCATCGGTCCCGTGGTGGCCGAGAGCCCGACCGATGCACGCGCGCTGATCGAGTTCGCGATCGCGCGGCTCGGGCCTGTCTTCGTCCGGATCGATACTCCGGCCTCCTCGCAGCTCGGGGAATGGCTCGAAAGCATCGGCCTGCAGCAGGTTAGTGATGCCACCACCATGGTGCTGGGGACGCCGGCTGCATGGACTGGACCGGCCCGCATGTTCGGGCTCGCCAACCAGTCATTCGGCTAAGGGATATCGGGATGCTACACGTGGAGATAGACAGGACGGATGTCCCGAACGCCGGGCCGGGCGAGACGGCCGCAACGATTGGTGCGCTGGCAACACCGGCGCTCCTGCTCGACAAGGACCGGCTGGACCGCAATCTGGCGCGCCTGTCCTCTCGTATGGCCCGGCAAGGCGTCGTGCTGCGTCCCCATATGAAGACGGCGAAATCCATTGACGTCGCCCAACGCGTCTATCCATCGGGGGCGGGACCAATCACTGTCTCGACCTTGGCGGAGGCGGAGTACTTCGCGCAGCATGGATTCCGGGACATCACCTATGCCGTGGGTCTGGCGCCCCACACAGCTGGAAGAGCGATGCGTCTGCGCAAAGCAGGCATCGACCTCAAGGTGCTGCTCGATTCGCCGGAGCAGGCGATCATCCTCGGCGCGGCCGCTCGTGCCGCCGGCGTAGCGCCGTCTGCTTTCATCGAAATCGATTGCGACGGTCACCGTGGCGGGCTGACCGCTGAGGATCCCAAGCTCATCGCCGTCGCGGCCGCCGTGGTCAAGGCCGGCGTCGACCTCGTAGGCATTCTCACCCATGCCGGCGAATCCTACGGCCTCAGCACGCCCGCGGCCCTTGTCGCGGCTGCGGAAAACGAGAGGGCCGTGGCCGTCGCTGCGGCGGAGAGGTTGCGCGCGGCGGGGCATGAGTGCCCGGTCGTCAGCGTCGGCTCGACGCCGACCGCCCATTTTGCCGAAGACCTGACCGGCGTCACGGAAATGCGAGCCGGCGTCTACATGTTCTTTGATCTGGTCATGCACGGTGTAGGTGTCTGCACGACCGACGACATCGCGATCTCGGTGCTTGCTACCGTGATCGGCAAGAAGCCCGAGAAGGGCTGGATCCTGGTCGATGCCGGGTGGATGGCGCTGTCGCGCGATCGCGGCACCGCGGCGCAGCGGGTCGACCAGGGCTACGGTCTGGTCTGCGATGTGGCCGGCAAGATCTATCCCGACCTGAACGTTTCGCAAGCGAGCCAGGAGCACGGCATCCTCGCCATCAAGTCGGGGTCGGCGCAGGCTTTGCCCAATCTTCCGATCGGCGCGAAGGTCCGCATCCTGCCCAATCATGCCTGTGCGACGGCGTCGCAACACGAGTTGTACAACGCCGTCTCCGCCGGCAGCGACGCGATCGCAGCGCGATGGCCGCGGATGCGCGGCTGGTAGGTTGTCGAAAGGATCGCTTCCAATGACCTCTCCTCTTCGACACCTGACGGAAGCCGGCTTCCTCGGAAAATTCTACATCGACGGAGGATGGCGGAAGCCGGTCGGATCAGTCGTGGCAGCAGCAACCGTCGTCAATCCGGCGACGGAGCAGCCGATCGCTGACGTCGCGCTCGGCGATGACGATGATGTGGACTGCGCCATAGGAGCTGCCAGACGAGCCTTCGCAGGCTGGTCCATGACGCCGCCTGCTGACCGAGCGGTGCTGCTCGACCGGATTCACGGTTTGCTGCTCCAGCGGCTGGAGTTGTTCGCGCAGGCGCTCACGTGCGAGATGGGAGCTGCCATCACCTATGCGCGTCGAGCCCAGGTGCCGCTGGCTGCCGAACATATTCGTGTCGCTCGCGACAATCTCGCGAATTATCAGTTCATCGCCGCGCGCGGCAGCACGGCGATCATGCGCGAGGCGATCGGTGTCTGCGGTCTCATCACCCCCTGGAACTGGCCTCTCTACCAGATCACAGCCAAGGTCGGTCCCGCGCTCGCAGCCGGTTGCACGGTGGTGTTGAAGCCGAGCGAATTATCGCCGCTGAGCGCCTTGCTATTCGCTGAGGTGATGGACGATGCCGGCTGTCCGCCCGGCGTCTTCAACCTCGTCAATGGAACAGGTCCGATCGTGGGCGCTCGTCTGGCGTCGCATCCCCAGGTCGACATGATCTCGATCACCGGCTCGACCCGGGCCGGCATTCTCGTCGCGCAGGCCGCGGCGCCCACCGTCAAGCGCGTTGCCCAGGAGCTCGGCGGCAAGTCGCCGAACATTATTTTGCCGGACGCCGATCTCGGTCGTGCCGTTCCGCTCGGCGTCGGTGCCGCCTTCCGCAATCTCGGCCAATCCTGCAGCGCGCCGACGCGCATGCTTGTGTCCCGCTCACAGCTGGAGGAGGTCGAGATCCTGGCGGCGGCGGCCGCTTCTGAATTGGTGGTCGGCGATCCCCTTGCGGAAAGCACGACCCATGGCCCGATTGCCAACCGGCCGCAGTTCGAGCGCGTGCAGACCATGATTGGTGTCGGCCTGGATGAAGGCGCCAAGCTCGTCATCGGCGGGCGAGGTCGGCCCGACGACCTTCAGATTGGTTTCTATGCGCGGCCGACCATCTTCTCGAACGTCCGTCGCGACATGAGGATCGCGCAGGAGGAGATCTTCGGCCCGGTGCTGTCGATCATTCCCTACGATACCGTGGACGAAGCGATCGCGATCGCCAATGACACCGTCTACGGACTCGGCGCCCATGTGCAGGGCACCGATATGGAGACGGTGCGGGCCGTCGCCAGGCGGATTCAGTCGGGTCAAGTGCATCTCAACCATCCCGACTGGGACCCCAACGCACCTTTTGGCGGCTACAAGCGCTCCGGCAACGGACGCGAATACGGCCGTGAGGGCATGGAGGAGTATTTGGAGACCAAGGCCGTCCTCGGATTTTACCGATGAAGGCCAGCGATCTACTGGAGCAATCGATGCAGATCGGGGAATTTCCGAGGGCCACAAGCGCGATCCAGCGGACGGGCAGGTCCCGCCACCTTCCGCCGAACTGGGACTGGTCGGGCCTGAGCAGCTCGTATCATTCAAGCGGCCAAAAACCCGAACATCTTGCGAGGTCCGAGATGATTTCAGCACATTCTATTTCGCGCACGATGCGATGATGGGCTGATCGGGACTTCGCTTTCGTATTCCCGGCACCCGAGGTTCGTTGAAACATGTCGCCCCACGTCGAGCGCATTCACAGCGATGAGCGTCTCCCAGCCGAAGCCGATGTCGTCATCGTCGGCGGCGGCATCCTCGGCTCTACGGCCGCCTATTACCTGGCGAAGCGCGGCCTCTCTGTGGCGCTGCTCGAGAAGGGCCACGTGGCCTGTGAGCAATCGAGCCGAAACTGGGGTTGGTGCCGCCAGCAGAACCGCGACCGGCGCGAACTGCCGCTCTCGGTGATCTCCATGCGGCTATGGGACGAGCTCACGCGCGATATCAATCGGGACCTCGGATTTCGGCGCTGCGGTCTCGTCTATGCGACTCACGACGAGGCTGTGCTCGCCGGCTGGGAAAGGTGGCGCGAGGTCGCCAGGGAGTACGACGTCGACACCCGCGTGCTGAGCCGGGCGGAGGTGGCCGAGCGCGTCCCCGAAGCGCGCGACAGCTGGGTCGGCGGGACCTATTCGGAGCGGGACGGCAAGGCCGAACCTGCGCTCGCCGCGCCGGCTATCGCCGAGGGGGCCAGAACTCTGGGCGCCACAATCCACCAGGAATGCGCTGCGCGGGGGCTCGACCTGGCCAACGGCAAGATCGCGGGCGTGCAGACGGAGAAGGGCTATATCAGAACCAGCGCGGTGCTGTGCGCCGCCGGCGCCTGGTCGTCGCGCTTGCTTCGGCCGCTCGGGATCAGCTTCCCCCAGGCGAGCATCCGTCAGACCGCGCTGCGTTCTACCCCGACAATCAACATAGGCGAGGCGGTCTCCACTCCCTACTGCACGATCACGCGCCGACTGGACGGCAGCTATACGCTTGCGATCAGCGGCAAGGCGAACCTCGAAATCACGCCCCAGGCGATCCGATACAGCCGGGAATTCATGCCGCAGTTCTTGCGTCGGCTGAAGAACGTCAGGCTCGGCGTTGGCCGATCGTTCGTTTCGGGACCGGATTCGATGTCGGCGCTGCTGACCGACGACGATCGGATCTTCGAGCAGAATCGCGTGCTGGATCCACCGCCCTTGAAATGGCTGGTGAGCCAAGTGGTGGAGAGTGTCCGGAAAACCTTCCCCCAACTCGGGGAAATCAAGATCGATAGCGCCTGGGGCGGCTTCGTCGATTGCACGCCCGATGCAGTGCCTGTTGTGTCGCAGGTGGACGGGGTGAAGGGCCTCGTCCTCGCAGCGGGCTGCTCGGGTCACGGCTTCGGTCTGGGCCCAGGGCTCGGCTATCTGGCCGCACAGCTCGTCGTCAACGACACGCCTTGCGTCGATCCCGCACCGTTCCGGCTGTCGCGTCTGACCGACGGCTCGAAGCTGGATATCTCCGCGATCTGAGATCGAGCCGGAAGTCAGGCCCTGCAGTCCCTAAGGAGCGTTTCCTCCCCAACTCGAGCCACTCCTTCGGAGTGGCTCTTTCTTTATGGACACAAGACGATTTGGCTGATCGAGGTGCATCGAAGCCCACCGTTTGGAAAGCATCGCCAGCTCGCGGCCCATGGTTCAACGGACAGACTTCTCTCCCAACGGACGAACGACCGCGCCGGCGTTCATGATGTCCGCCGGATCAAAGGCAGTCTTGATCCGGCGCATCGCCGCGATACGCCCGACATCGCCGTACCGCTCCAGAAGGTGCTTCTTGAAACGACCGACGCCGTGCTCCGCGCTGAACGTGCCGCCGAGCGCCGCGGCCGTGTCGTAGAGTTGCAGCGAGAGGCTGCCTTCGATCCGCTTGGTGAATTCCAGCCGGTCGACATCGCGAGGAACGAGCACGTTGTAATGCAGATTGCCGTCGCCCACATGACCGTAGACGGACAGTTCAAGGTCGGCGTCATACGATCGCACCTGCGAGCCGGCAAGGTCCAGAAAGCGCTGAATGCAGGAAAGCGGCACCGAGATGTCGTGCTTGACCGATCCGTTCCGGCGCTTCTCGCCCTCGGGGATGGTCTCGCGGAGCCGCCACATCGCGGTCCGCTGTGATCCGCTCTGCGCCAGCAATGCGTCATCGATCCAGCCGGACTCGATCGCCTCGGCCAGAACGGCTTCCATCAGTTCGTCCAGATCGATATGCCGTGAGGAAGAGGCGATCTCGACGAGGACGGCGCCTGCTGGGCTTGTTCGAAGGGAGGGCGGGTCGGTCATTGCTTCGGTCGCGAGCGCGATGGATTTGGCCGCCATGAATTCGAACGTGGTCAGCAGGTCTGCGGATTCGCGGCGGACCAAGGCGAGAAGCTCGGCGAGCGGTGCCCCGTTCGCGAGCTTCAGCCAGGCAGTGGCGCGGCGGGTCGGCAAGGGCGCGAGACGCAACACTGCGCCGGTGACGATGCCGAGAGTCCCCTCGCTTCCGACGAAGCACTGCTTGACGTCGTAGCCGGTGTTGTTCTTCCGCAGCTTGCGCATGTCGGAGACGACCGTGCCGTCCGCCAGGACCGCCTCGATCCCGAGCAGCAGATCGCGCATCATCCCGTACCTGACGACTGACAGCCCGCCGGCGTTCGTGCCGATGTTGCCCCCGATCCGGCAACTGCCTTCCGCGCCGAGGCTGAGCGGCAACAGAAGGCCGGCAGCCGCCGCGGCGTCCTGTACGTTCTTCAGGATGGCGCCGCCATCGACAGAGATGCTCATGGACACGGGATCGATTTCGCGGATCCTGTCCATCCGCTCGAGGCTCACGATAATCTGGCGTCCGGATGCGTCCGGCGTAGCGCCGCCGCAATAGCTGGTGTTGCCGCCTTGCGGAACGATTCCGATCCCGTGGTGCGCCGCCAGCCGTACCACGTCAGCGACTTGCTGTGTCGTAGCCGGCTTCAGCACGGCAAACGTCGACCCCGTGAAGAGCTGGCGTTGATCCGTTGTGTAGGTAGCGATCCCCTCTGGGTCGTCAACGACACCTCGGTCGCCTACAAGGTCGCGAAAGGCCCGAACGTGTACTGACTGGGACATGCTCAGCTCCCGATTGGCATCGGGTGATCTTTGCGGGTTTGTGCCGCATTGGCTGCCGTTGAGAGGGCATTCCGAAGAAAACAATGCCGAATTACCACCGATGCCGGCAGCTTGCAGCGGGTGTCGAACGCCTTCATCGCCTATGCCGTTCCGGACTCCACAATTCCTCCGACGGGAGGCGCCGCCGCGGCGCGGGGCATGGGAGTTCCTATACGCCTAAATATGAATCGCATGTCCCAGCGACTTCAGCGCGGCCTCGTGAAAGGCTTCGCCTTGGGTCGGATGCGCATGGATGGTCATGGCGACATCCTCGAGGCGCGCGCCCATCTCCAGCGCAAGACCGAAGGCTGCCGAGAGCTCGGCGATGCCTGCGCCAACGCCCTGGATTCCCAACAGGAGATGATTGTCGGCTCGCGCGACGGTTCGGATGAAGCCGTCTTCCCGATCCAGCGTCAGTGCGCGGCCGTTGGCCTTGAACGGGAAGAGGTCCGTCTTGACCTCGAAACCCCTGCTGCTCGCCTCGTTGGGTGACAGGCCGACCGTGACAATCTCGGGGTCAGTGAAGCAGATCGCCGGGATCGAAATGCGGTCCCAGGCGCGACGGCGACCGGCAACGATCTCAGCCACCATTTCGCCTTGCGCCATGGCGCGATGCGCCAGCATCGGCTCTCCCGTGACGTCTCCGATCGCGGAGACGCCGTGCATCGAGGTACGGCATCGGTCGTCGATTCTGATAAAAGGTCCATCCATGTCGAGATCGAGAATCTCGAGCCCGAAGCCGCTTGTCGCGGGTCTGCGGCCGACCGTAACAAGGATCTTGTCGGCTTCGAGTGACGTCTGCTCCCCGCTGGCGGTCTCGATCGCCAGCGCCGCGCTTTCCGTGCCGAGTGCTTGCACCTTTGCGCCAGTCAGAACCGTGACTCCGAGCGCGGTCAGGCGCCTTGCGATGGGCTCACTTAGGTCGACATCATATTGCGGGAGAATGTGCGGCGCAGCCTCGACGACCGTGACGGCTGCGCCCATTTTCGCGAGCGCAGTGCCGAGCTCGAGGCCAATGTAACCGCCGCCGACCACGACAAGCTTCTTCGGGATTTCGGTGAGCGCCAAAGCCTCGGTCGAGGAGATCACGCGGCCTCCGAAGGGAAGGAACGGCAGCGCAACCGGCTCGGAGCCCGTCGCGATCACCACCGTTTCGGCACGGATCACCTGCCGGCCGGATGGCGTTTCGACCTCGACGGTCTTGCCGTCGCGAAAGGAGGCGCGACCAGCCACGTATCTGGCGCCGGCTCTTTTCAGTAGACCAGCCACGCCGCCGTTCAGGCGCCTGACGATATCATCCTTCCAGGCGATGGTCCTCGCGAAGTTGAGTGATGGCGGCGCAGCGGAAATGCCGAAGGCATTCTTGCCATCGGCGGCCCGCGCGATGATTTCATACTCACCGGCCGCATGGATCAAGGCCTTGGAAGGAATGCAGCCGACATTGAGACAGGTTCCACCCGGCTTTTCGGCCTCGACGATGATCGTATCGATGCCGAGCTGGCCGGCGCGGATCGCGCAGGTGTAGCCGCCGGGGCCCGCGCCGATGACAAGGAGCTTGCAGGTGATTTCGGTCATTGTCTTATGCGTCAATGAAGATCATGGCCGGTGTCTCCAGCTGTGTCTTGATCCGCTGCACGAACTGGGCTGCATCGAACCCATCGATCACCCGGTGATCAAAGCTGGACGACAGATTCATCATCTGACGCGGAACGAAGACGGCGCCATCCCAATGCGGACGGATGGCGATGCGGTTGACACCGACGATTGCGACCTCCGGATGATTGATGATGGGCGTCGTCGCGAGCCCGCCCAGTGCGCCGAGCGACGTGATCGTGATGGTCGAGCCGGTGAGTTCGTCGCGGGTGGCGCTGCCGTTCCGCGCCGCTTCCGCGATCCGCGCGACCTCGGCGGCGCAATTCCAGAGGTCGCGCGCTTCCGCATGCCGGACGACGGGGACCACCAAGCCGGTCGGCGTTTGCGTGGCAATCCCGATATGAACGCCCGCGTGCTGGTGAACGATCCCGGCCTCGTCGTCGAAATGGGCATTGAGATGCGGCAGCCCGGTGATCGCGCGCACCATGGCGCGCATCAGGAACGGCAACAATGTCAGTTTGGGCCTGCCCGGCTGCTTCTGGCTGTTGAGCTTCGCGCGCAAATCCTCGAGCGCGGTGACATCGACCTCTTCGATATAGGTGATGTGCGGAATGCGCGAGTTCGCAATCGACATCTTCTCGGCGATCTTGCGGCGTAAGCCGACGATCTTGATGTCGGTCACCGCGGTTTGCGCGGGATACGGCGTCGCTGTCGTTCCGATACCGCCGCGCGCGAAATGGGCGTCAAGATCATCGTGGGTGACCCGCCCCGCCGGGCCCGTTCCGCGAATCTGACGCAAGTCGACGCCTGCTTCCCGCGCGCGGAGCCGAACCGCCGGGGCGGCCAAAGGCCGATCGCTTGCGTGGCGGAGTAGCGCCGCTGATGGCTGCGTCCTCCGCGCATTGGGCGGATCGCTCGCCGGCACGCGCGGGGCGCTTGCGGCATGATCAGACTTTTTGGCCGAAGCGCTTGCCGCGGACGATGCGAGCTTCACCGCTTCCGTCGCGGGCGCGCTCTTGCCGTCGACCTCCAGCCGAACGAAGTCCGAGCCGATGGCGAGAACGTCGCCCACACTGCCGGCGAGCCAGATGACCCGTCCCTCGGCGGGCGAGGGAATTTCCACCGTCGCCTTGTCGGTCATGACTGCGCCGAGCACGGCGTCCTCGCGCACGACGTCGCCGACCTTCACGTGCCATTCCACGAGCTCGGCTTCCGCAATGCCTTCGCCGACGTCGGGCAGCTTGACCACGCGCTCGGCCATTTCAAGCCTCCAGCGTTTCGATCAGCGCACGACTGACTCGCGCCGGGCCCGGAAAGTAGTCCCATTCCTGTGCGTGTGGGTAGGGCGTGTCCCAGCCGGCGACCCGCGCGATGGGGGCTTCCAGATGATAGAAGCATCGCGTCTGGACCAGTGCGCAGAGCTCAGCACCGAATCCGGAGGTCAGCGTTGCCTCATGCACGATCACGCAGCGTCCGGTCTTCTTGACCGAGGCTTCGATGGTGTCGAGATCGAGCGGCAGCAGCGAGCGAAGATCGATAATCTCGGCATCAATACCGGCTTCGGTCGCGGCGGTCTCGGCGACATGAACCATCGTGCCGTAGGCGAGGATGGTGACGGCCTCGCCGTGCCGGCGGATCGCGGCGCTACCGAGCGGAATTGCAAAATGTCCGTCGTCGACTTCGCCGAGATCATGCTTCGACCACGGCGTCACCGGCCGGTCATGATGACCGTCGAATGGACCGTTATAGAGCCGCTTCGGTTCGAGAAAGATCACGGGATCGGGGTCCTCGATGGCGGAGATCAGCAGACCCTTGGCGTCGCGCGGGTTCGATGGCACGACGGTCTTGATGCCGCAGACATGGGTGAACAGAGCTTCCGGGCTCTGGCTGTGCGTCTGCCCGCCAAAGATGCCGCCGCCGGTCGGCATGCGCACGACGAGCGGGCAGGTGAACTGGCCATTCGACCGATAGCGTAGCCGCGCGGCCTCGGAGACGATCTGGTCGTAAGCCGGATACATGTAATCGGCGAACTGGATTTCGACGCAGGGTTTCAGGCCATAAGCTGCCATGCCGACCGCGATGCCGACGATGCCGAGTTCGCTGATCGGGGTATCGAAGCAACGGCTCGTTCCGTATTTCGCCTGTAGACCCTGGCTGGCGCGAAACACACCGCCGAAATAGCCGACATCCTCGCCGAACACGACGACATCGTTGTCGCGCGACATCATCACATCCATCGCGTCGCGAATCGCCTCGATCATGGTCCGCCGTGTCATGATTCAGACTCCGGCTTCCTGGCGCTGACGGCGCAGATGTGGCGGCATATCTGCGAATACGCCCTCGAACATGTCGCGCGCCGAAGGACGTTGCTCGGAATGAAGCGTGCCGTAGCTCTCGGCTTCCTTTTGGGCCGAAACGACTGTGTCCAGGATCTCCGCCTCAGCCTGCTTGTGCCGCTCCTCCGACCAGGCGCCGCGGACGATCAAATGGTTCTTCAGCCTGATCACGGGATCTCCGAGCGGCCACGCTTCGGATTCTGTCTTCGGCCGATAGCCCGCTGGGTCGTCCGAAGTAGAATGCGCACCGACGCGATAGGTTACGTGCTCGATCAGGGTAGGGCCGAGGTTGCGGCGTGCGCGTTCGCAGGCCCATTTCGCGACCGCATGGACTGCAAGGTAGTCGTTGCCGTCGACACGTAGTGCCGGAATGCCGAAGCCGAGACCGCGCGCTGCAAACGTGCCGGAGCCGCCGCGTGCGATGCCCTGGAAGGTCGAGATGGCCCATTGATTGTTGACGATGTTGAGCACGACCGGCGCGCGATAGGTCGAGGCGAACACCAGTGCGGCATGGAAGTCGGATTCGGCAGTTGCCCCATCGCCGATCCACGCAACTGCGATCTTGGTGTCGTTCTTGATCGCAGACGCCATCGCCCAGCCGACCGCCTGGATGTATTGGGTGGCGAGATTGCCGGAGATCGAGAAGAAGCCGTGCTCCCTGGAGGAATACATCACCGGTAGCTGGCGCCCCTTCAGGGGATCGTGCGTGTTGGAGTAGATCTGACAGGCCATCTCGACCAGCGAGTAGCCGCCGGCGATCAAAAGCCCCGCCTGGCGATAGGTCGGAAAATTCATGTCGCCCGGAAGAAGCGCCTTGCGGAAGGCGCAACTCACGGCCTCTTCGCCCATATGCTGCATATAGAACGACGTCTTGCCCTGACGCTGTGCTGTCTGCATCCGCGCGTCAAATGCACGCAACGTCATCATGTGACGCAAGCCCTCGAGCAGTTCGCTGTCCGAGAGGGTGCCTGCCCAGGGACCCACGGCCTCGCCATCGCGATTGAGCACGCGAATGACGGAGAAGGCGAGATCACGAATCGTCTCGGCGTCCACGTCGACTGCGGGACGATTGACCTGGCCTGCGCGCGGAATGCGGATGTTCGAGAAATCTGGCGTGCCGCCCGGGCGCACCGCTGGTTCCGGCACGTGCAGCCTCAGTGGCGGATGCTCGGCGGATTGAGCCGCCTCGCCTTGCGGGATCATGTCATGGATGAGGTCGGGGTCGGGCATTGGCTTTCACCTCTCACCTCGATTGCATCGATGCAGAATAACGCACCAACGCGGCGAACGAGCCGGTCGACGACGTCGCGGTCATCGATATCTATGGAAGCCGAGATGCGGCAGGCGTTCGAATCCACGCGCGCGCTGACGGCGGCAAGCCGCAGCCCCGCGACACGGGTCTGGTCGAGCAGGCGGCCGAGTGCGGCGTGCATATCGCTGGTCTGGAGTTCGAGAAAAAACACCGCATACGTCTCGTTTTGTAAGTACATCGTACTGGCAAAGACCAGGATTGTTGTTCTTTTGATCTGGGTATAGCCTGAATAGGCGATAAGGATTTTCCACATATCAGCCGTAAGGCCAGAATGGAGTTCTTGGTATGGTGCCGATCGGACGTGCCTCGAGGCCGGTCAAAGCCCCGCGCAAGGATGCGCTTCGGCTAGACGAGATCGATCGCAAGATTCTGCGCGCCTTGCAGCAGGATGCACGCCTGACGACGGCGCAACTCGCCGACGGGATTGGGCTCTCCACCACGCCATGCTGGAACAGGCTGAAGCGTCTCGAGACGCAGGGCTATATCGATGGCTACGTCGCGCTGCTCAATCAGGACAAGCTTGGCCTGCCCGAAACGGTCATCATAGAGCTGACGCTCGATCGTCACGACGAGGAGATGCTCGAACGCTTTGGCCAATTGCTGACGAATTTGCCGGAGGTGATCGAGGCCTATCTCACCACCGGCGATTACGATTACATTGTGAAGGTCGCGGTCGAAAGCACCGCCGGCTATGAACGCTTCCTGCGCGAAAAGCTCTATCGCATCCCTGGCATCCGGCACAGCCGGTCGTCATTTGCGTTGCGCTGCCTGAAAAAGCTAACCTCGGTCCAGGTCTAGCAAAGGATCGGGGCACTCCAGTCGAGCCCTCATCGCTCCTGACGGCAGTCGTCGAGTCTCCCCATCCCCAAAGTTGGGAATGGGGCTAGGATTTACCGGGCGTGCTGGAAAGGCTACCGTCCCGGCTCGCCGAACTCGTGCTTGCTGTCGTGGCCGCCGATGAACACCAGGACCCCGGCGATCAGCGGCAGGACCGCAAGCACGAGCAGGCCGGTCGAGGTTTGCCCCGTCGCTTCCTTGACCCAGCCGATCAGATAAGGACCGCCAAAGCCTGCGAGGTTGCCGATCGAGTTGATCAGCGCGATGGCGCCGGCGGCCGCCGTGCCGGAGAGCCAGGCGGTCGGCAGGGTCCAGAACACGCCGAAGCAGCAGAACACGCCGATCGCCGCCACCGTCAGCGCCACCATCGTTAGCGTGGGATCGGTGAGATAGGAGGACACCGCGAGCGCAATCGCCGTGAGCAGCAGCGGCGCGCCGACATGCATGACGCGCTCGCGGCTCGCATCCGAATGCCGCGCCCACAGGATCATGGCGATGGTGCCGAACAGATACGGGATCGCGGTGACGAATCCGGTCTGGGCGTTGGTGAGGCCGAACGCCTTGACGATCTGCGGCAGCCAGAACTGCATGCCGTAGAGCGCGCCGACGAAGCCGAAATAGATCAGGCTCAGCGTGATCACCTTCGGCGAGGTCAGCGCTTCGCCAAGAGACAGATGTTTGGCCGCCTTCTTGGCCGCAGCCTCCGCATCAAGCTTGGCCTTGAGCCAGGTCTTCTGCTCGGCCGAGAGCCAATCCGCCTTCTCCGGCTTGTCGGTGAGATAGAACCAGGTGGCGATGCCGAGCAGCACCGACGGGATGCCCTCGATGATGAACAGCCATTGCCAGCCCTTCAACCCCATGAGGCCGTCGAGCCCCAGCAGCAAGCCCGAGATCGGTGCGCCGATCACGGTGGATACGGGGACCGCGATCGCAAAGGCCGCGATGAAGCGGCCGCGGTACTCGGCCGGGTACCAATAGGTGAGATAGAGGATGATGCCGGGGAAGAAACCGGCCTCGGCGACACCGAGCAGAAAGCGCAGAATGTAGAAGCTGGTCTCGCCGCTGACCATCGCCATCAGCGCCGAGATGATGCCCCAGGTCACCATGATCCGGGCGATCCAGCGGCTGGCGCCGAATTTCTCCAGCGCCAGATTGCTCGGCACCTCGAAGATGAAATAGCCGATGAAGAAGATGCCGGCGCCCCAGGCGAACACCAACGGGGAAAATTTCAGGTCCGCATTCATGGTCAGGGCGGCAAAGCCGAGATTGACGCGATCGAGGTAGGAGAAGAAGTAGGCCAGCACCAGGAAGGGAATCAGGCGCCAGGAGATGGCGCGAATGGTCGAAGTCTCGATCGCCGACTTGGCAGCGCCGGCGGCACCGGCATAGGTGGTGGTCTGACTCATCGCGGTTCCCCCGTCTGTCCGCCAAGTCGACTTGGCTTCGTTATGATTGATGTTTGCGGATCTAATTCTCGGCAGAGTGCTGAGGCAATGCTGGCGTAGCGCAGTAATTCTGAACGGGGTGTCAGTTTTTCTCACGGGCCGATGTCCGGGTGACACTGCGGCCCTCGTTGGGCCGTCGACGTGCCTCGGCATGACGGAAGTAAACCCGTGGGTTTTTCCGACCACCGGGGGAAAGGCCGGCAGATCAGAAAAACCAAACGGGAGTTCAGAAAAAGCGCCTTGCATGGAACCGGACGACGCCGCTCATCTTGCGCCATCAAGAAAGAAGCCTGTCGCAGGCGAGGAAACGATGATTGCAAGCGGCCTATCCAGCGCAAGAGCATGGCTCGGCCTTCAAATCCGGTCGCGCCGCCACGCGTCGGTGCCGCAACGTTGCGCCGACCAAATGAGCCGCGGGGAGCATCTGCGGATGCGGGCTCGGCTAGCGTCGTGATCCGCTCTTACTTGCCAGAATTGCTGGCGCTGTCCATCGGATCGTGGTCGCCAAGCGCGGGAAGATCGTCGACGCGATCAGGCGACAGAGCAACAGATCATCTACGCCGCCATTCACGAGAGGCTTGCATGAACGATGAATGAGATGACCAAGCTGAGAGTCGGAATTGTCGGTGTAGGTCTGATGGGCCATGGAATCGCAAAGAATGTCCTGGCGCGGGGCAGCTTTCCTCTGGCCTTTCTCGACCATCCGGGCAATCAACCCGTTGACGATCTCCTCAGCCTCAGGGCCACGGCCTGCAAGACGCCCGGTGAGGTCGCGAGCGCGTCGGATGTTATCATCCTCTGCGTAACGGGTTCGCCTCAGGTCGAAGCGATCCTGACGGGCGAAGCGGGCGTTCTGTCTGGCCTCCGTAAGGGCGCCATCATTGTCGATTGCTCGACGGCGCTGCCGGACTCGACATTGCGGATGGCCGCCGCGGTCGAGGCGGCGGGTGGACGCTTTCTCGATGCGCCCATGACGCGCACCGCCAGGCACGCGGAAGAAGGAACGCTGAACCTTCTGGTTGGCGGCGACGAAGCCGACCTTCGCAGCGTCCGCGCGGTTCTTGCCTCTTTCACCGAGGGTGTGGAACATGTCGGCCCGGTGGGGTTCGGCCACCGGCTCAAGCTGCTCCATAATTATGTATCGATCGGCTTCATGGCGCTGCTTGGCGAGGCCGCGGCGCAGGCCGCCGATGCAGGCGTCGATCCGGCGGTCTTCGTCGACGTCCTTGCCAAAGGAGGCGGGGCTGGCGTTGCGCTCCAGCGCATGGCGCCCGCAATCGTGACGGGCGATACCGGCACGATCCCGTTCTTTATCGATAATGCGCTAAAGGATATCTCCTACTACCGGATGATGGCGAGCAACTCCGGCGCATCCAAAGCGATCGCAGACGGTGTCGGCACTGCGATCGCGGCTGTGGTCGAGAGCGGCCATGGCCAAGCCTATATTTCCGACCTGGCGCGGCTCCTTCGAAAAACGAAGCCGGCAGCCTAGACCGAGAACGAGTGTTGAGACAGGGACGACCGATCCAATGACAATGACCGATATCCGATTTCCCGTAGATGGCCGAACTCGCAAGATGTTCGTCGATGGCGCGTGGGTTGAGGCCCGCTCGGGAAAAGTCCTCGAGACGCGCAATCCCGCGACTGGCGAGGTGATCGGCCGTGTCCCGCGTGGCGATGCTGGCGACATCGACATTGCCGTTAGCGCCGCCCGGCGCGCCTTCGTGGGACCGTGGAGCCGCTTCAAACCGTTCGAGCGACAGGCTCTGCTCCTGCGCATTGCCGATCTGTTCGAGAAGCATTGGGAGGAGATCAGTCGGTCCGACACCGCCGACATGGGTATGCCGATCGTCAGGACGCGGGCGAACAAGCTTCGCGTGCTCGGCATGCTCAGATACTACGCCGGCATGGCGACGGCGATTCATGGGCAGACGATCGACAATTCGCTTCCCGGCGACATAGTTTCGTTCACGCGGAAGGAGCCGGTCGGCGTGGTCGGCGCGATCATCCCGTGGAACGCGCCCACCGCTGCGTCGGTTTGGAAGATCGGACCTGCGCTCGCGACCGGATGCACCATCGTGCTCAAGCCTTCCGAAGAGGCGCCGCTAACGCCCCTCCTGATCGCGGATTTGATGAACGAGGCAGGTGTGCCGCCCGGCGTCGTCAACGTCGTGACCGGGACCGGCCCGGAGGCCGGCGCGCCTTTGGCCGAACATCCCGGTGTCGACAAGATCGTCTTCACGGGATCCACTGCCACTGGCCAGGCGATCATCCGAGCGTCGGCCGGCAATCTCAAACGGGTATCCCTCGAGCTTGGCGGAAAGTCGCCGGTCATCGTCTGCGCCGACGCGGACCTCGACAAGGCTGTCCCGATTGCCGCGATGGCAGCGTTCGCCAATTCGGGCCAGATCTGCATCGCCGGCTCCCGCCTGTTCGTCGAGCGAGCGATCCACGACGAGTTGGTCGAACGGCTGGGAAAGTTCGCTTCGGCCCTCAAGATCGGCGACGGAGCTGATCCCATGACGGAGATCGGACCCCTCGTTTCCGAGAGACAGCTCGACAAGGTCGAAGGCTTCCTGAACAGCGGACGCGACCAGGGCGCGAAGGTCGTGACCGGAGGCCGAAGGCTGAGAGAGGGGAGTTTCGCGAAGGGCAACTTCGTCGAGCCGACCGTGTTCGCCGGCGTCTCCGACGACATGCAGATCGCCCGTGACGAAATCTTTGGTCCGGTCATTTCCGCACTGCCGTTCGACACGCTCGATGAAGCCGTGGAGCGCGCCAATGCGACACCATACGGGCTCGCGGCGGGTGTCTTCACGCGTGACGTGAGCAAGGCCCACATCATTTCGCGCAGTCTCCGGGCGGGATCGGTCTGGGTGAACACCTATCACGCGATCGATCCTGCATTGCCTTTCGGCGGCTACAAGATGAGTGGATATGGCCGTGAAGGCGGCACCGAACAGCTCGACGAGTACCTCAATACGAAGGGAGTCTGGATCAAGCTGGACTGACCCGATCATTCTCTCGGCTTCGCGATCAGTCGCGACGATACACATCTGATCGACGCTTCACCCAACGTGGCGCGCCGATGCCTGACCTTGCGCATTCGTGGCTGCGAGGGAAGAGACGAGACCACTACAATCAACCGAGCGAGTATCATGAAGGACAGTTACAAAATTGCGGTCGTGCACGGAGATGGCATCGGACCGGAAGTCGCTCGTGCGGCGGTTGCGGTGCTGCAGGCTGGTGTCCAGACCGGCACGCTCCAGTTCGTGGAATACCCGGCGGGTGCCACTCACTTTCTCGAAACGGGAGACTCTTTTCCGGCGACCTCGTTCGAGGGCTGTCGCGGGGCCGACGCCATTCTCCATGGTGCGGCTGGCATTCCCGGTGTGGTTCACCCTGACGGAACCGAAGCCGGACTTGATTTCACGCTCTCACTTCGCTTCAAGTTGGATCTGTATGCCAACGTGCGGCCCATTAGGCTCTACAAGGGCGTGCCGTCTCCGCTCGGGCATCCGGGGTCGATCGATTACGTCATCGTCAGGGAGAATAGCGAGGGGCTCTACGCCGCGCGCGGCGCGGGTGCGCTGCTGAGGGAGGAAGTCGCAGTCGACACGCTAATTCAGACTAGGAAAGGTATCGAGCGTGTCGTCCGGTTCGCGTTCGACCTCGCCAGATCGCGTAACGGCTCGCCAAAGGACGGCCGGCGCCGGGTCACCTGTTGCGACAAGGCCAATGTCCTGCGCACATATGCGTTCTTCCGTTCCGTCTTCGACGAGGTGGCCAAGGACTATCCCGACATTGAAGCCGAGCACGTCCTTGTTGATGCGATGACCGTTCATCTCGTCAACAAGCCATCGCACTTCGACGTCATCGTCACCGAGAACATGTTCGGCGACATCATTTCCGATCTCGGTGCCGCGACGGTCGGCGGCATGGGCATGTCCCCGTCGGAAGAAGTCGGTGATGGAATCGGCTTCTTTCAAGCTTCGCATGGCTCGGCGCCCGACATAGCAGGAAAGGGGCTCGCCAATCCCTATGGAACGATCCTGGCTGCGATACTGATGCTGAGACGCCTGGACCGGCGCTATCGCGATGATCGGCTGCGCCTTGGTGCCGACAGGATGGAAGCTGCCGTGTGCGCCGGGTTGGAGGATGCAGCGCTGAGGACACGGGACATCGGCGGCAATGCGACGACCAGTCAGGTCGTGGATGCGCTCCTGAAGCTGCTCTGAGCGGGAGGGCGTCAGCGCAGCTGGGAAAGACTTGAGCGGATCAAAGAGATCAGCTGCTCGGTGTTCGGGCGCCTGACCGAGCTGCGCGTGGTAATCAAGCCAATCTGGCGAAGCTTGATTTGATCGGAGAGCGGGACCACACGAAACCGCTGCACGCCGGCCTGCACCAGCGCGACTCGTGGCACGATCGCGATGCCGAGGCCGGACGCGGCCAGTGCCACCGCTGTCGTGGCGGCCTGAACTTCAAATTGAACATCGAGCCGGACGTGGAGCGTCTCCAGCGTCTCGTCGATCAACCCTCGCACGGCTGTCGTTTTCGACAGCAGGATGACCGGCTTGTCCACCAGATCGGCGAATCCTGTGCTTGCTTGCCCCTCGTCGAACACCGGCGGTACGCAGGCAAAAAGGGGGTCCTCAAGCATCGGCTCGAACTCATAGTCCCCCATGTCGGGGACTTGCGGACCAATACCGAACTCGACATCCTGCCGCTTGAGGAGTTCAAGCATAGGCGTCGTGGAGAGCTCCATGAGCTGGACCTGGCTCCGCGGATAGCGGACCTTGAATGTCGCCAGGATGTTGGGCAGCCATCCGGACGCGAGCGTCGGAACGCAGGCCATGCGAATGTGACGGCTGCGGGACTGTGCTGACTCGCTCAGCAAATCCAGCCCGGACTGAACTTCCTGGAGGGCGCGCTTTGCCTGCTCGAACAGAATTCGCCCCTCAGATGTCAGCAATACTTTCTGCGGCGTTCTGCGAAAAAGGAGGACGCCGATCTGCTCCTCCAAGTCGCGGATCTGCATGCTGACCGCAGAAGGAGACCGGTTCGATTCCTCGGCGGCCTTCCGGAAGCTTTCGTGCTCAGCTGCAAGCAGGAAGGTATGGAGAAGCTTGAGATTGATGTTCGACAAGTCCTATGCCCTGCTTCTGCGTTTCCGCGCATGTGACGGGGAGGGACAAAGCCCCCGTGCGCCGGAAGACCGATCTGTTCACAATATCCAGCGGCGATTGGTACGTATATCGAGTGGAAAGTTCAGCCGTCGTTCCTGGGGGCCATCTGCTCAATTCCCTCGTCGGGAATAGCGAAATTCGCCATGAACGTTTGTTCGCCCGATACCGACAAAAATGCCAACAAAACGGACGGCCGGAGCGAACTTTTACTTGTGGTTTCAATGCATCGCGAAGATTTTCCGGAGAAATCCGGGATCGAACCGACGGCTTAAGGCATAGTTATTATTAGTGTTTTATCGTGGTGCCCCTGGCCGGAATCGAACCAGCACTCCTTGCGGAACTCGATTTTGAGTCGAGCGCGTCTACCAGTTCCGCCACAGGGGCCCTCGGTCGGCCCCATAGGCGGCGTCGCGAAGCCGGCGGACTATAGCCATGGACGGGGCGGGGTCAACCCGCGCCAAAGTGATGTCAGCCGTTCTCGACAGCCGCATGGGCCGGGGCTAGAGGCTGGGGCGCGAGAGATGCCAAAGAGGCTGCCGTGACCACCGAGAGTGCCGCCATACCTGCGTTCAAGCCGGCCGCCACGAGCCCCGCGCTGACCGCCTCGGCGATGGTCACGCTGGTCGCCGTAGCCACGATTGCGGGCGCCTGGTTCTTCCAGGTCGTCCTGGAGATCCTGCCCTGTCCATTGTGCCTGGAGCAGCGCTACGCCTACTACCTCGCAATACCGCTCGGTGCGCTCACGGCGCTGGCGGCGCGGAGCGGCGCGCCGCGGCCGCTGCTGCTGGCGGGGCTCGCGATCCTCGCCCTGGCGATGCTCGTCAATGCCGGTCTCGGCGCCTACCATTCCGGGGTCGAATGGGGGTTCTGGAAGGGGCCGACCGACTGCTCCGGGCCCGTCGTCAATCTCGGCAGCGCCGCCGATCTCTTGTCGAAGCTCGACACCGTGAAGGTGGTGCGCTGCGACGAGGTGCAGTGGCGCTTCCTCGGCCTCTCGCTCGCCGGCTACAACGTGCTGATCTCGCTCTTGATGGCCGCGATCGCCGCGTGGGGATTGGTGCGGACGGCGAAGCGCTAAAGCTCAATCGTCCACGTCGTCCTGCGTGCGCCCGAACAGGTGCACGATGCCCGGCGTTGCGATCGTCACGAAAACGAAACGCGACAGGTGATGGGCGCCGACGAAGATCGGGTCGATGTGCAGCGTCAAGGCCAGCGCCAGCATCGCATCCATCGCGCCGGGCGCGAAGGCGACGATGACGTCGGAGAATTTCACCTGGGTGGTGAGCGCCACGATGCCGACGAAGATGGCGGAGACGGCGATGGCCACGGCAAACGAGCCCAGGGCCGCGCTGAGGTGGCCGGCGAGCGTCTTGATCCGCATCCGCGCGAAACGGCTGCCGATCAGTGCGCCGATCCCGATCAGCGCCACGCCGCGCACCCAATCCGGCAGGCCGCCCTCGACCCATCCGGCACCATGCAGCACGCTGGAGGCGATCATCGCGCCGAACATCCAGCTTGCGGGAAACCTGATCAGCCGCAACACGAGCGCTGCCGCCAGCGACGCGGCGGCCAGCTCGAGGAGATCGAGCGGCGAGGCGATGGTCGTTGCCAGCGACGGCGCAGCCGAGGGCGCGACGCCTGCAATCGCCAGCACCATCGGCAGCGCGGCGGTCAGGATGATGACGCGCATGGTTTGCACCACCGCAATGCCCGGCAGGTCGGCGCCGCGCTCGACCGCCAGGATCGTGATCTGCGACAGCGCGCCGGGGCTGCCGGCCAGGAAAGCCGAGGTGCGGTCCCAGCCATGGATGCGCTGGAGGTAATAGCTGGAGCCGAACGTGGAGCAGAAGGTGGCGAGCGCCAGCAGGCCGATCGTGAGAGGATAGGCGCTGACCTGCTGAAGCAAATGGCGCGAGACGACCGAGCCCAGCGAGATGCCGAGCAGCACCAGCACGGTCTGGGTCAGGATCGGCGGCAGGCTCAGCTGGCGGCCGGCGATTGCGGCGATCCCGACCGCGATCATCGAGCCGGAGATCAGCCCGCCGGGCAGGCCGGCGAGCAGAAACGCGAGGCCGCCGGCGGTGCCGATGACGAGCGTCTCCACCGTGCTCAGGATCTTGGCACGGCTCGGCCATTCGAACGACAGGGAGGCGGTGATTTGCTTCACGCCATCTTATCGCAAATCCGCCCGAGCCGCACAATTGCAGGCTCGTCATGCCGCAATGCGCGACGCCTTCCGCGGATGCTCGGAAGGAAGCGTGACGGGCTTATTTCTTGTCGGCGGCGGGAGCTGCGGGAGCGGCGGCTGCGCTGCCGGCCTTCGCCTCCTTTTTGCATTCGCGACGGAATTTCTTGCGCTCCTTCCCCTTCAATCCCTTGGCGTCCGCTTGCTTCGAGCATTCCAGCGATTCCGCCGATCGCTCCTTCGTTGCCTTTTTGTCGGGGACAGTGGCGGCAGTGTCGGTCTTGGCGGCCGGTGCGGTGGTCTGCGCGAAGGCGGTGCCGGTGAGGAGCAGGGAGGCGAGCGCGACGGCGGCGAGGCGGGACGTGAAGGTCATGTGGTGCACTCTGCTTGCGAGAATTGCGAAGGGCTGAAACGTCGGCTCGTGTTGCTGAACGCGACATGAATGAGTGAAGCGGCGGGATCACTATATTTTGCCGGCGCAACTCATCGCATCCTTGTCGCAAGCGGCCGGCACGCTAGGATAGCAATCCTCAATTCACTTCCGTCAGGGAAGACCAAGCAGGAGACCGAAGGATGACCATTCAGACGAAATTGTTGTGTGCGATCGCAGCGTCGGGTGTCGCGGCATTGCTGGCGAGCGCGCCGGCGCAGGCATTGACCGCGCAGGAGTGTAGCGCGAAGTACCAGGCCGCCAAGAAGGACGGCTCGCTCGGCACCATGAAGTGGAATGACTTCCGCAAGGCCCAATGCGGTGCCGATGCGACGCCCGCCGCTGCGCCGACCGCGGCAGCGCCCACGGCTCCCGCGGAGCCGAAGCAGGCCAAGAAGGAGGCGGCGCCCGCCGCGGCGCCGGCCCTGCCGGCGGGACCTGCGATCTACCCGAACGCGGTCGATCCGAAATATGCCAAGGAGCCCGCCGGCAAGGCGCGCCTGCACACCTGCGTCGACCAGTACAATGCCAACAAGACCACCAACGGCAACGGCGGCCTGAAGTGGATCCAGAAGGGCGGCGGCTATTACAGCGAATGCACCAAGAAGCTGAAGGGGGCCGCCTGAGCTTCGAATGCTACGAAGGCCGGAGCAACGCTCCGGCCTTTTCGCCTGTATTTTGGCGCACGATCTTTTCGGAAAACCGCTGCACCCTTGACGCTTACGCGGCCCTTCGGGTCCGGATCTGGCTCAGTCGAGCAGCTTCTCGGCCGATTTCGCCACGAGCTGCGACCGCTTGCGCGGACCGCTCTCGACGAACAACAGGCTCTGGCCGAAGATGAAGCAGTAGAACAGGAAGGCCTGCGCGTCGGCCTCCTCGGTCGCAAGGCCGTTGGCGCGATAGAGGTCGCCGACGTGCTTGAGCCGCGCCGCATCGACGCTCGCCACCGCTGCCGCGGCGTTCTCGTCCGAGCGGGCCCATTGCCGGATCGCAAGCTCGATCGCCATGCCTTCCGGATTGAGCCGCTCGGAATAGAGCTGGATCACCGCCTTCAGCCGTTCGCGCGGCGCTTGCCCGTCAAGGCTTGTCTGCTGCGCGATCGCGGCAATGCGGCCCTTGCGCCAGGCTTCCAGCATGGCCTCGAGCAGCGCGGCGCGATCGGCGAAGCGCCGGTAGAACCCGCCCTTGGTGACGCCGAGGTTCTTGGCGAGCACCTCGACCCGTACGCCCTCCACCCCCGCACGGGCGAGCTCGGCAAATCCAGCCTCGACCCAGACATCGCCCTTGCCGTCGCTCATGAAGGAAGCCTCACCCGGACTTGATACGGTGCCGTATTGCTAACGCGACACGGGTTTGATACGCTACCGTATCAACGATCAAGGGCGAAATTGCGGGAGGAATTGCGATGGAGCAGGAGGCAACCTATCGCGGCACGGTCTATCCATGGCAATGCGACCATGTCGGGCACATGAACATCATGTGGTATGTCGGCAAGTTCGACGAGGCCAACTGGAATCTGTTCGCTCGCATTGGCCTGACGCCGAGCTATTTGCGCTCCTCCGGCCGCGGCATGGCCGCGGTGCAGCAGAACATCGCCTACAAGCGCGAGCTGCTCGCCGGCGACATCGTCGAGATCCGCAGCCATCTGCTCGAGATCAGGGACAAGTCGATCCGCTTCCGGCACGACATGACGAATGCCGAGACTGGCGAGCTCGCCGCGACATGCGAGATCACCGGCGTGCACATGGACCGCCAATTGCGGAAGTCCGCGCCGTTCGCCGATGCCATTCGCGAAGCGGCCTCGAGGCATCTTGCGGAACCTGCCGAGGTGTGAGCCATGACAGCCTTCGAGCCGAAAAACCCGGGCTACCGCGCGGCGGCCATCGCCATGTTCGATGGCCAGCCGGCCATGCGCACGCTCGGCATCGTGATCGTCCGCCTCGCACCGGGCGAGGTCGAGCTGGCGATGCTGCATGCACCGGCCCTCACACAGCAGAACGGTTTCATCCATGCCGGCATCATCACGGCCGGGCTCGACAATGCCTGCGGCGTTGCGGCCTTCAGCCTGATGCCGCCGGAGGCCGGTATCCTCACCGTCGAATTCAAGACCACGCTGCTCGCGCCCGCCCGCGGCGAGCGCTTCGTCTTCAAGGCCGAAGTGGTCAAGCCCGGCCGCACGCTGACCTTCTGCGAGGCAAAGGCCTACGCCGAACATGACGGCAAGACCACGCTGATCGCCACGATGAGCGGGACGTTGATGGCGATGCTGCCTCGCGCGGCGGCTTAGCTGGACCGGGTGCGATTCGCGTGGCAATCCCGCCCGCGCCATTCTATATGACCCGTAACAATGGCCGGTCCGCGGGCATATATCCGCAAGATGGGGCCGGAACGGGACGAGATATGACCGGATTTGGGAAGAGTGGCCTTGCGCCGACGCGGCGCGCAGCCTTGACGCTGATCGGAGCGGGTGCTCTCGCGGTGGGTGGCATCGTCCCGGCGCGCGCGGCGGCCGGCGATGACGAGGTGCTGACCGAAGCCAAGGTGCTGCGCGATCCCGACACGCCCGTCGCAGGCAATCCCGACGGCAACATCACCATCGTCGAATGGTCCGACTACAATTGTCCCTATTGCCGCAAGCTCGAGCCCGAGCTGCGCCAGGTGGTCCAGGACGACGGCAAGGTGCGGCTGGTGATGAAGGACTGGCCGATCCTCGGGCCGGTTTCGGTCACCGCGGCGCGGAGCGCGCTGGCGGCCAAATTCCAGGGCAAGTATCACCAGGCCCATGACGCCATGATCGGCGTCAGCTCGCGCCTGACCGAGCCGCGCATCAACGAGCTGCTGGCGGCCGCCGGGGTCGACATGGACCGGTTGAAGCGCGATCTCACCGGGCACGCCAAGGACATCGACGCCATCCTCAAGCGCAACAACGAGCAGGCTGAAGCTTTCGGCTTCCATGGCACCCCGTCCTTCATCGTCGGCAAGTATCGCGTGCCCGGCGCGCTCAGCATGACCGAGTTCGAGCAGGTCATCGCCGACGCCCGCAAGGCCAAGATGAACTGAGCCGCCGATATTTCAGGACGCAACAGAAAGGCGCCGTCGCGGAGTTCGCGACGGCGCCTTGTTCATGTCGATCGGACGAAATTACTTCGACGAGATGCGGACCCAGTCCTTGTGCGCGCGATCGCGCAGCGCATCCCAATCGGCCTTGGCGACGTCCCAGTTCACGATGGTACGGTTGGTCGTCGCGACCTCACCCTTGGCGACCGACGACGTCTGCATGGAATCATAGATGTAGACGCCGCACGCAAGCAGCAGCGCGCCCAGGATCATTCCAAAAAAAGTCTGCATGGCGAACCTCCGGTGACGGGCAATAACGTCGGCCCGGAGTGATGGTTCCGCGACCATGCGGCGCATCTAAGGAGAGATTGTTCATTCTGCATTCAGCCACTCCATCAGCTCCGCATTGATCTCGCGCGGATAGGTGTGGCTGAGGTCGTCGACCTCGCGATAGATGACGTCGGCACCGCCGGCGGAGAGTGCCGCCTGCGTCTGCCGTGCGGTCTGCACCGGAAACATCCAGTCGAGCTTGCCGTGAGTGATGAAGACCGGCAGGCCTTGCAGGCGCGTTGCGTCGGCCATTTCCGCCATCAGCGGATGGAAGGTCGCCGCAACAGGCGCGAGATGCGTGAAGGGCGAGGCGCCGTCGAGGCCGGTGACGTAGCAGAAGGTGCCGCCATCGCTCATGCCAGTTAGTAACATGCGCGAGGGGGTGATGCTCCAGCGGCTGCGCACCGCCTCGAGGATGCGCATGAGGTTCGGCGTGTCGGTGTCGTCGCCCATCAGCGCCCAGGTGGGCCCGGTCGCAGTCGGCGCCACCAGGATCGCGCCAAGACTGCGGGCGTCGCGGAGCCAGCTCCACAGAAAGCCGCGGCCGTTGCCGCTGCCGCCATGCAGCGCCATCACCAGCGGCATGGCACACTTGGGCGTGTAATATTCGGGGACATAGACCGAGAAGCCGCCGCGACTGCCGGGCTCGTTGTGGTCGTGGAAGATGCCGGTATCTTCGCTCGCGCCGGCTTCGAGATTCGACAACAAATCCGCATTGTCGCGATTGGCGGCGTTGAGGAAGAAGCCGCTCACGGGCGGAAACTTAACCGCCAGCGGATAAAGCGCCTCCTGCGCGCGCGGGACATGGCGCAGGGCGCGGAACACCGCGACGAGATCGCCATGGCCCCGCTCGACTTCACGAATGCCGGCAAAGGCAGCGAGCGTCTCGCCGCAGGCGCGATCGAGCCGCTCGCGCAGGCCAGCGAACTGCTCCGGCCAATCCCCGATTGCGGCGTGCGCCGTCTGCAGCGCCTCGTCCGGCGTGCCGATCGCATCCATCACCGAGGCGAAAGCTGGCGGATGCAGATGCCGTTGGAAGAAGCCGAGTGCTTCCAGCGCGTTGAGCAGCGGCGGCAGCACGGCCACGATGTCGTCCACCACGGCCTCGGTCATCGCCCGCTTCCTCAAAGCCCTTGGGATCAGTGCAGCTTCGGCGCCTTCAAGAGCTTGAAGCGATCGGTCGACGTCACCGTGACGTCGAAGGTGACGCCTTCATGATGAACGGTGAGCGGCACGTCGACGCCGGCGGCGCCGAGCGCCCACATTTTTTTGTAGAAGGCGGTCTGGCTCGTCACCTTGTCGCCGTTGACGGCGAGGATGACGTCGCCGGTCTTCAGCTCGGCGCGAGCGGCCGGGCCGTTGGCGGAGATCCCGATCACCACCACGCGGTTGTCGATCTCGGTCGAGTACAGCCCGAGCCAGGGCCGTGCCGGCTTGTTGACGCGGCCGAATTTGCGCAAGTCCTCCAGGACCGGCTTCAGGAGGTCGATCGGCACGATCATGTTGACGTGCTCGGCCTTGCCGTCACGTTCGCGCTCGAGCTGGAGCGAGCCGATGCCGATCAGCTCGCCGCGTTCGTTGAGCAGTGCCGTGCCGCCCCAGTTCGGATGTGCGGGAGAGGTGAAGATGGCCTCATCCAGCAGATATTCCCAGTAACCGGCGAATTCCTGTTTCGCCACGACCTGGCTCGCGACCGAGCGCGTGCGTCCGCCGGCGCCGCCGACCACGACGCGGTCGCCGATCCGCGTCGCCGCCGACGAGCCGAGCGGCAGCGGCGCAATGTCGAGCTGGCCGAGCGCCTGCACCAGCCCGAACCCGGTCTCGGAATCGAAGCCGAGCGCATGGCCCTCCACCACGCGCCCATCGGCGCGGTGCAGCCAGACTGAATCTGCCTCGGTGATGAGATAGCCTATCGTGAGAACCAGGCCGTCGTCGATCACGACGCCGTTGCCGGCGCGTTCGGTGCCCAGCGTCTCGGCACTGAACGCGTCCGGGGGGATGATGGCGTGCAGGCCGACGACGGAGCCGAGCGCGCGGTCGAGATCGAAACCGTAGTCGCTCGCCCGCGGCTGGTTCGCCGGCGGCACTCTCCATTCGGTCAGGGTGCTCATCGAGTTCTCCTGGCTGAGGGCATCGCTCCGGCAAGTCTGGCGGAGCGACGCGCGAAGCACGCCTAATTTAGGCCGGAGCAGGCGGTCTTGAAAGCCTCGTTCCCAACTATTCGGGAGAACGCTGCGTGAAATTTTCGAAAGGCCTGGAAACACCTCTTGCACGGGTCGTCATGTCATCCGGCCGCCGCCGCATGGCTGCTGTCCGGCGCGGTGCTAGGCGCCGTGCAGTGAAGCTGCTAACCATTGCCGCTTCGTTGGACCAAGGGATCACGGACGACAAGCATGGACAACCGCAGCGACATCTGGCGTGGCATCGATACGATCAAGGAACGTTTCGTCGACCTCAGCGACAGGGTCTGGGGCATGCCTGAGGTCTGCTACACCGAGGCGCGGTCCGCCGCCGAGCATCTCGCCGAGCTGCGCCATCAGGGATTCCGCATCACCGAGAACGTCGCCGGCATCCCGACGGCGCTGATCGGCGAGTGGGGCGAGGGCGGTCCGGTCATCGCCTTCATGGGCGAGTACGATGCGCTGCCGGGCCTCAGCCAGGAGGCGGGTGTTGCCGAGCATCGTCCGATCGAGACCGGCGGCCATGGCCATGGCTGCGGTCACAACCTGCTCGGTTCCGCCGCGCTGCTCGCCGCGACGGCGGTAAAGGACTGGCTGGCGGAGAACAAGGTGCCCGGCCGCGTGCGCTATTACGGCTGCCCTGCGGAAGAAGGCGGCGCCGCCAAGGCCTTCATGGTGCGCTCCGGCGCGTTCGAAGACGCCGACATCGCCATCACCTGGCACCCTCACAGTTTCTGGGAAGTGGCGGTGACGCCGTCGCTCGCGAATACGCGCGCCGATTTCACCTTCACCGGCCGCACCTCGCATGCGGCGGCCTCGCCACATCTCGGCCGTTCGGCGCTCGATGCGGTGGAATTGATGAATGTCGGCGTCAACTACATGCGCGAGCACATGCCGAGCGACGCGCGCGTGCACTACGCGCTGCTCGACACCGGCGGCATCGCGCCCAACGTGGTGCAGGCCCATGCGCGCGTGCGCTATTCGATCCGCGCGCGCGATCTTCCCGGCATGAACGAGCTGGTCGAGCGCGTGTCGAAGATCGCGCAAGGCGCGGCGTTGATGACCGAGACCAAGGTCGAGATGAAGATCATCTCCGCGGTCTCCAACATCCTGCCGAACGGGCCGCTGGAGCAGGCGCTGCACCAGGTCATGGAAGAGCTCGGACCGCCGCATTTCGACGATGCGGACAAGAGCTTTGCTGGCCAGATCCGTGCGACCTTGAGCGACAAGGACATCGCGTCCGTCTATTACGCGATCGGCATGGAGCCGACCGATCGGCCGCTGGCCGACTTCCTGGTGCCGCTCGATGCCAAGCGCAACCCGCTCGTCGGCTCGACCGATGTCGGCGACGTGAGCTGGGTGGTGCCGACGGTGCAGGTGCACGCACCGACGGTTGCAATCGGCACGCCCTTCCACACCTGGCAGGTGGTGGCGCAGGGCAAGAGCCCGCACGCGCACAAGGCCATGGTGCAGGCGGCCAAGGCCATGGCCGGTCTCGGCATCAAGGCGCTGACGGAACCGGAGCTGATCAAGGCCGCCAAGACCGATCTCCAGAAGCGGACGGCCAGGACACCTTACGTCTGTCCGTTGCCGGATCAGGTCGCGCCGCCGCTCGACATGTCCGTGGCGTAGAATCGGCCTCGATACTTCGTCTGATCCAGCGAACAAATTTTCCGCAGTGCAGCGCGCAATCCAGCAGATTTTGCTGCTGGATTGCCAAACGGATGGGCTGCTGAGCGCAATTTTGCCCAACGGACAGCCAGAAGACCGTTTGCATACACACGGTCCCAGTTGACGTGCACCCCATTCGGTGTGCCATCTACCGCCAGCCAAACCCGGCGGTCGCGAGCGGCCGCCTGCATCCATGCCGGAACCAGACGGGGGACAACCATGCTGGACAAAGAGCTGCGTTCGATGATCGGTCAGGTGAAGGACGGACGGATGGACCGCCGCGCCTTCGTCAAGCGCCTCGCCGCGGTCGGTCTCACCGCTCCCCTGGCCAACCAGCTCCTCGCGCTCGGCGGCGTTGCCATGGCGCAGAGCCCCGCGGTCTACAAGCCGACCAAGCGCGGGGGCGGCGGCCCTCTCAAGGTGCTGTGGTGGCAGGGGCCGACGCTACTCAATCCGCATTTCGCCACCGGCACCAAGGACCAGGACGGATCGCGGGTTTTCTACGAACCGCTCGCGAGCTGGGACGCCGACGGCAATCTCAACCCCATCCTCGCTGCAGAGATTCCCTCGGTTGCAAACGGCGGTCTCGCCGCCGATGCCAAGTCGGTGGTCTGGAAAATCAAGCCGGGAGTCAAATGGCACGATGGCAAACCGCTGACTGCCGACGACTTCGTGTTCACCTGGCAATACGCCAGCGATCCTGCCACGGCTGCCGTCAGCATCAGCACCTATGGTGACATCACGGTCGAGAAGGTCAGCGATCTTTCGATTCGCATCCTGTTCAAGACCCCGACGCCGTTCTGGGCCAACGCGTTCGTCGGCGCTTATGGATGCGTTATCCCGAAGCATCTGTTTGCCGACTACAAGGGCTCGAAGTCCCGCGAGGCGCCGAACAATCTGTCCCCGGTGGGCACCGGTCCCTATAAATTCGTCGAGTTCAAGCCGGGCGATGTGGTCCGTGGCGAGCTCAATCCCGACTATCACATGCCCAATCGTCCGCATTTCGACACCATCGAGATGAAGGGCGGCGGCGATGCCGTCTCGGCGGCGCGCGCGGTGATCCAGACCGGCGAATTCGATTTCGCCTGGAACATGCAGGTCGAAGACGACGTGCTGCTGCGTCTGGAGAAGGGCGGCAAGGGCAAGACCGTCTATGCCACCGGCGGCGACATCGAGTTCATCGCCATCAATTTCACCGACCCCAACGTCGAGATCGACGGCGAGCGATCCTCGATCAAGACCAAGCACCCGATCCTGTCGGATCCGAACGTGCGCAAGGCACTCGCCCTGCTCGTGGACCGCGAGTCCGTCAAGAAAGCGATCTACGGCCGGGCCGGACGCACCACGGCCAACTACCTCAACGGTCCCGAGAAGTTCGTCTCCAAGAACACCTCGTGGGAGTTCAACGTCGAGAAGGCGTCGAAGATGCTCGATGACGCCGGCTGGAAGGTCGGCGCCGACGGCATCCGCGAGAAAGACGGCAAGAAATTCAAGCTTCTGTACCAGACCTCGACCAACGGTCCGCGCCAGAAGACCCAGGCCATCGTCAAGCAGGCCTGCCAGAAGGCCGGCATCGACGTGGAACTGAAATCGGTGGTTGCCTCGGTCTTTTTCTCGTCCGACGTCGCCAACCCGGACACCTACCCCAAGTTCTATGCCGACATCGAGGAGTTCCAGATCCCAATGACGCAGCCGGATCCGGCCCTGCACATGCGCCGCTACATCTCCGCCAATGTGGCCACCAAGGAGAACAAATGGCAGGGGCAGAACTTCCCGCGCTATGTCAACAAGGAGTATGATGACGCCATCGCTGCGGCCGAGACCGAGACCGATCCGGTCAAGCGCGCCGCGCTCTACATCAAGTGCAACGACCTGTTGTGGCAGGACACCGTGTTCATTCCGGTAATGCATCGTCTGCTGGTGGATGCCTGCTCCAACACGTTGCGGCCGGCGCTCTCGGGCTGGGCCAATCGGACCGACAACATCCAGGACTGGTACCGGGAGGCATGAGCGCAGGCTAAACGGGATTCTTCCCTATGAGTCAGTATGTCCTGCGTCGCCTCCTGATTGCCGTTCCGAGCCTGCTGGCGATTTCGCTGGTGCTGTTCGTCGTGCTCGCGCTCGCCCCCGGCGATCCGTTCTCCGAACTGGCCACCAATCCGAACGTGCCGCCCGAAGTGCAGGCGGCGCTTCGGGCCAAGTTTGGTCTCGACGATCCGATCTACCTCCGGTACCTGCACTGGCTCAACGCCATGCTGCACGGCGACTGGGGCTTCTCCTTCGTCAGCCGGATGAACGTCGACACGCTGATTCTGCAGCGCCTGCCGGCCACACTCTATGTGATCGGCTCGGCGCAGATCCTGGCGCTGCTGATCGCGATTCCGGTCGGCGTCTACGCCGCGACCAGGCCGTATTCGCTGTTCGACCAGATCGCGAATACGCTCGCCTTCGTCGGTTTCTCGCTGCCGACCTTCTTCACCGGCATCCTGTTCATCCTGATCTTCTCGGTCACGCTGGACTGGCTGCCTTTCGTCTACACCACCGACATCAAGGCGACCGGCATCCGCTGGGTGCTTGAGATGATCCGTCAGGCGATCATGCCGGTGGCGGTGCTCGGCCTGTTCCAGGCGGCGTCGATGACGCGCTTCGTGCGCTCGGCGATGCTCGACGTCATTCGGCTCGACTACGTCACCACGGCGCGGGCCAAGGGCCTCGGCCAGGCCACGGTGATCGTCAAGCACGTGATGCGCAACGCCATGATCCCCGTGGTGACGTTGATCGCGTTGCAGATGCCCGCGGTGTTCGGCGGCGCCATCGTCACCGAGCAGATCTTCCGCATTCCCGGCATCGGCTCGCTGCTGATCTCCTCCATCCTTTCCAACGACACGCCGGTGGTGATGGCCGTGACCTTCGTCTTCGCGTGCCTGGTCGTGCTGTTCAATCTCATCGCGGACGTCCTTTATGGCTGGCTTGACCCTCGCATCTCCCTCCGCTGAGCGGCGCGCCTATTCGCCCTGGCGCGAAGCATGGCGACGCTACAGCCGCCACCGGCTCGCGGTGGTCAGCGCTGTCCTGCTCCTCATCCTGGTGCTCGCCGTCTTGCTTGGGCCGTTCGTGTGGCGCGTGAAGATCAACGAGATCGACATCGTCGCGGGCCTGCAGGGTCCGTCGCTCGCTCATCCCTTCGGCACCGACGATCTTGGCCAGGACATCCTGGCGCGCATGATCTATGGCGGCCGCATCTCGCTCGCGGTCGGGCTCGCCGCGATGCTGGTCGCCGTCATCATTGGCACGCTGATCGGCGCGCTCGCCGGCATGTCGCGCGGCGCGCTCGGGCACGGGCTGATGTGGCTCACCGATCTGTTCCTGTCGCTGCCGCAATTGCCGCTGCTCCTGCTGCTGATCTATCTGTTCCGCGACGGGCTGAAGCAGGTGTTCGGGCCCGAAGGCGGCATCTTCATCCTGATCGTGCTCGTGATCGGAGGCCTGCGCTGGATGCCGGTGGCGCGGCTGGTGCGTGCCCAGTTCCTGTCGCTCCGCGAGAAGGAATTCGTCGAAGCCGCGCGCGCGCTCGGCGCCAGCCCGGTGCGGCAGGTGGTGCGGCACATCCTGCCCAATGCAGTCGGGCCGGTGATCATCGCCGGCACCATCGACGTCGCCGCCGCGATCATCGCGGAATCGACGCTGTCCTTCCTCGGCCTCGGCTTCCCGCCGGATACCCCGACCTGGGGCCGGCTGCTGTTTGATGCCAAGGATTTTCTCGACATCGGCCCGCACTGGGCGCTGTTCCCGGGCGGCGCGATCTTCATCGCGGTGGTGGCCATCAACTTCATGGGTGATGGTCTGCGCGACGCGCTCGATGCGCGACGGGTGATCTGATGGCGCCGCTGCTCGAGATCAAGGGCCTGAAAACCCACTTCTCCACCGACGACGGCATCCTCCAGGCCGTCGACGGGGTCGACATCTCCATCAACAAGGGCGAGACGCTTTGCGTCGTCGGCGAATCCGGCTGCGGCAAGACCGTGACCGCGATGTCGATCCTGAAGCTGATCGCGATGCCGCCGGGGCGGATCGCGGCAGGCCAGATCATCTTCGAGGGGCGCGATCTCGTGCCGCTGACCAGCAATCAGCTCGACGAGATCCGCGCCAAGGAGATCGGCTTCATCTTCCAGGAGCCGATGACCTCGCTCAACCCGGTGCTCACGATCGGCGAGCAGATCGCCGAGAGCCTGCGGCGGCACGAAGCGGTGACCAAGAAGCAGGCGCTCGAGCGCACCATCGAGATGCTGAAGCTGGTGCAGATCCCCAATGCCGAAGGCCGCGTGCACAATTATCCGCATCAGTTCTCCGGCGGCATGCGCCAGCGCGTGATGATCGCGATGGCGCTCGCCTGCAAGCCGAAGCTGATCATCGCCGACGAGCCCACCACCGCGCTCGACGTCACCATCCAGGCACAGATCCTCGACCTGTTGCAGGACATGAAGGACCGCTTCGGCATGGCGGTGATGCTGATCACCCATGCCATGGGCGTCGTCGCCGAGACCGCGCAGCGGGTCGTCGTGATGTATGCCGGCAAGGTGGTGGAGGAGGCGCCCGTCGACGATCTCTTCGGCGATCCCCGTCACCCCTATACGCAAGGCCTGATCCGCTCGATCCCGCGCATCGATCTCGACAGCGAGCACAAGACGCGGCTCGAGGCGATCGGCGGCTCGGTGCCGATCCTGATCAACCCGCCGGTCGGCTGCCGCTTCGCGCCGCGCTGCAAGTTCGCCATGAATGTCTGCACCGAGAAGGAGCCGCTGCTGCGCGAGATCGCGCCCGGTCACCGCATGGCCTGTCATCTCGGCGATCCGAACCTGGGAGCCGCGTCATGAGCGAGCCCTTGCTCCGCGTCAGCGGCCTGAAGAAACATTTTCCTGTGCTCGGCGGCCTGCTGTCGCGCCAGGTCGGCACTGTCTATGCGGTCGACGGCGTGTCGTTCTCGGTCAACCGCGGCGAGACGCTCGGTCTCGTCGGCGAATCCGGTTGCGGCAAGTCGACGACCGGGCGCTGCGTGCTGCGCCTGATCGAGCCGACCGACGGCGAGGTCGTCTTCGACGGCCAGGACGTGCGCAAGCTCGGCGGCAACGATCTGCGCGCCATGCGGCGGAACATGCAGCTGGTGTTTCAGGATCCGTTCGCCTCGCTCAATCCGCGCATGACGGTCGGCGCCATTCTCGGCGAGGCCTTCACCATCCACAATCTTGCCTCCTCCCCGAAAGAGCGCGAGGAGCGCGTTGCGGGCCTTCTGGTCAAGGTCGGGCTCAAGGCCGAGCACATGCGCCGCTATCCGCACGAATTCTCCGGCGGCCAGCGCCAGCGCATCGTGATCGCCCGTGCGCTTGCGGTGGAACCGAAGCTGATCGTCTGCGACGAGCCGGTCTCCGCGCTCGACGTGTCGATCCAGGCGCAGGTGATCAACCTCCTGGAGGACCTCCAGGCCGAACTGAACCTGACCTATCTCTTCGTCGCGCAC
Source organism: Bradyrhizobium sp. BLXBL-01 (assembly GCF_051853025.1). Taxonomy (NCBI): domain Bacteria; kingdom Pseudomonadati; phylum Pseudomonadota; class Alphaproteobacteria; order Hyphomicrobiales; family Nitrobacteraceae; genus Bradyrhizobium; species Bradyrhizobium sp. BLXBL-01. The sequence continues at coordinate 7,792,593 of NZ_CP182471.1, read as the reverse complement.
GACCTCTCGGTGGTCGAGCACATCTCCGACCGCGTCGCGGTGATGTATCTCGGCCGCATCGTCGAGCTCGCCAAGGCCAGCGATCTCTACCGCAACCCGCAGCATCCCTACACCAGAGCGCTGCTGTCGGCGGTGCCGGTGCCCGATCCCAAGCTGAAGCGCGAGCGCATCCGCCTCAAGGGCGACGTGCCGAGCCCGATGAAGCCGCCCTCCGGCTGTCACTTCCACACCCGCTGCCCGATCGCCCAGCCGCGCTGCGCGGAAAGCGCGCCGGTGTTGAGGGAGGGCGCGGGCGGGCACTTCGTGGCGTGCCATCTGGCGTAGTGCCATGAATCCGCAGGGCGGCCATTAGCGCTTGCGCGCGCTTCCGCACCCTACGCTTGTTCATCCATGAAGCAGTCCATGTTCCGAAAGAGCCTGCCTGAAAGCCTCCACGGACGTGTGATGATGCGCGAAAAGGCCCGCCTTTCGCGCGCCGGCGACGTTGGCCGCGAGGTCGTCGACGAACAGGACGGCTTCCGGCCTCACGTCGAGATCCGAAAGGCAGAGGCGATAGCAGCGCGGGTCCGGCTTGGCCGTCTTGAATTGGGCCGAGGCATAGATCCGCGAGCCGAACAGTGGACGCAGGTCCGGCAGCAGCGTGTCGATGTGGTCGGCGACCAGCGTGGTATTGTTGGTCAGGACCGCAATATCGACGGTTTGCCGCAAGCTCCCAGCAATCTCCAGCATCGCGCGATCCGCCTCCATTGAGCGGCGCCGCGCCTCGACCCACTCGTCGAGCGACAACGGATAGCCAATGCGCTCACCGAAGCCCCGCAGATAGTCCGCGGCCTCGAGCGCGCCGGAATCGCCGAGCGCTTCAAAGCCACTGTCCCAGATTGCCGCGTGGACGGCTTCGCTGGTCGTCCCCGCAAGCTCGGCGAGACATGCGACGCGCTTACCCCTGTCGTAATCGCATAGGACGTTGTCCATGTCGAACAGGACGAGCTTGATGACGTCAGTCACGGCGGCACTCGCGGATTGGCCGAACATCGGCCGTGAGTGCACTCATATCCCGCCGGAACGCGGGCGACAAATCCCGCTACGGCCGCGATCCGCGCCGCCGTGCGAGTTGATGCAGCACCGTGTCGACGGCCGGCACCGCTCCGGTCTCACGCAGCCAGGCGTCGGCCAACTCCCTGAGTTCGCCCGGCGTCAGGCCGAACTTGCGGCGGAATGCGCGAATGAAGGTGGAATCGCTGCTGAAGCGCATGTCGACGGCGAGCTCGATCAGGCGGCCGTCCTGCGCGGACGGCGATATCAACCGCCGAAACGCGAGATTGAGCCGCTGCTCCCGCACATAATGGGCAAGTCCGCCCTCGGCCTCGAACAGCCGGTAGAGGGTCGCGCGCGAGATCTGGAAATGGCGGCAGAGCTCTTCCGCGGTGAGCGCATCGGTTTCGAGATTGTTCGCGATGTGGCGCTTGATCAGCGTGATGTAAAGATGGCGCTCGGCGCGCTCGAGGCCCGCGACGATTTCAGCCGTCCCGCCGGCTGCGGCCGCGACGAGGTCGGCGATCGCCTCGACCGTGGCCTCGGCATGGCCGGTCGCGGTGTCTGTCCCGGGCCCGGAGCGCAAGGCGAGCGCGGCGTAGTGGCTGGCGAGCAGGCGGGCATGAGGATGGTCCGAGGGCAGCAGAGTTGCCGTCGCCGCATCCGGATGGGCGAGCCGCGGTGCCAGCATCGCGCGTTGCAGGACGATCGACATCAGGCGGGTGCGGCCGCCCGCGGCGCGCAGCGCGGTCCGGTTCGGTTGCGCCATGTCGATGAGGACGATGTCGCCGGGCCGCAGCGTGACCTCGCGCCGGCCCGAGCCGAACTTCATCTCGCCCTCAAGGCAGAGGGTGATCTGAAAATGATCCATGACGCCGCGGGCGACGTGTGCGGCCGAGCGGTCATAATCCTGGTCGGTGGCACGCGTGTCGATCAGCAACGCGTTGCGAGTCATCATCGTCACGGTGGTGACATGAAAATCGTCCTCCGCGGTATGCGGAATGACCTCGCAGATGTCGATCGTCATCGCGCGCAACCGCGCGAGCGCCTCCGGGCCGCGCCCGGGAATGTCTGCCGCCATGCTCACGTTCAACGCTGTGTCGTCCACATCCCCTCACGACGCGGAAGAACCGCACGCAACTGAATTCCCGAGATCGGCGGCAAGCCAATGTCGCGTCTGGATGTAGCCATTCGGAAATCGGTGTGCAAGCGAGGCGAGGTAGAGGGAGTGAATGACATTGTGCAACTATTACGAGATTTACGTGGATTTTGCCTCGCGCTGAGACGTTGGGCAAGGACCCGGGTCTATGTCGCCAACGAGAACTCTTCAAACATCTCGATCATCGACGCCGCGTCGAAGACCGTCATCGGCACGGTCGGGGTCGGAAGCGCCCCCTCCGGCATCACGATATCTTCGGACGGAAGCCGGATCTATGTGGCCAATCAAGGCAGTGGCAGCGTCACGGTGATCGATGCAGCGTCGCAATCGGTGGTGACGACGGTTTCGGTCTCAGGAGCCCCCTTGAGTGCTGCGGCCAGCCCGGACGGGTCGCGGATCTACGTCACGACGCAGTCCAGCCAACTCGTGGTCATCAATGCTCTGACGAACACGGTCACGGCAAACGTGACCCTGTCCGTAGTCGCACAGGACGTTGTCCATGTCGAACAAGGACGAGCTTGATCGCATCGGTCACAGCAGAATCTCTCGGACCGGCCAAGTATCGAGCCGTTGCCTACGGTCATATCCTGCCGGATCGCGAGCGGCAAATCCGGCCGTGCAGCTCACGCGGTTTTCGCGGGCCATGGGATCACCTGGCCCGACATCACCAGCCGGTCTCGGCCGCTCTCCTTGGCGGCGTAGAGCGCACGGTCGGCGGCGGCGACCAGCGTGCTAGAATCCATCGCAGTCTGGGACGGAAGAGCCGCGGCGCCGCCGACGCTCGCAGTCACGAGCCGGGAAGGCGGATTTTGCGCATGCAGCATGGCGAGATCGTGCAACGCCTGGCGAATCGCTTCTCCAACCTCGGCGCAGCCTTCGGGGCCGGTGTTCGGCAGCAGCACGGCGAATTCCTCGCCGCCATAGCGCGCCGCGAAGTCGGCTGGACGCCTGGCCTGGGCGGATAGAATCCGGGCCAGCGCGCGCAAGCAGGCGTCGCCCGCCAGATGCCCGTAGAGGTCGTTGAATTTCTTGAAATGATCGACATCGATCAGCAGCAGCGAGAGCTGCGTTCCGTCGCGGCGAGCCCGCGCCCATTCGTCGGCAAGGCGGTCGTCGAAGGCGCGGCGGTTGGCGAGGCCGGTGAGACCGTCGGTGGTTGCCAGCGAGGCGAGCCTGTCCTGAAGATCCTTCTGCTCGGTCATGTCGCGCACGACTGCGACGACGCCGTCGACCACGCCGCTGTCGGACGCCACGGTCACATGTAGCGCCGCCTCGGCCCAGATCTCGCCCCTGTCGCGATGACGCTGCCGATAGACGAACCGCGCTTCCTCCGCCTCGCCTTTCTTCAGCGCGGCGATGGCCTGCTCAACCCGTTCCATGTCGTCCGCGTGAATGCCGGCGAGGGCCGAGGTGCCCAGCAGTTCTTCGGCCGACCGGCCGGTGATGCGCGCGCAGGAGGGAGAGACGTAGAGCAGCCGGTTATCGAGCCCGATGCGGGTTACCATGTCGCTGGATTGTTCGGCCAGTAGGCGGAAATTGGCTTCCTTGGCGACCAGGGCCTGTGCCGTGCGCTGCCGCTGTAGTAGCTGACGGACGAGATAGTAGCCGATCACCGCGATCAAGAGCACGAGTCCGAGAACGAAGCTCATGCGTGTTGCTGCTGCGCGCCGCCAGGGGGCGAGTACGTCGTCCTGCGACTTGCTCGCCAGCACCATCAGCGGATAGCGGCTGCTGCGCTGGTAATAGCTCAGCCGCGCCACGCCATCGAGCGGCGATTTGAAATAATAAACCGCCGCGGCGGGGCGGCTCTTCCAGCTTTTGAACAAGGGCGCATCGGACAGGTCGCGTCCGACGAAGGCGCCGCTCTCGTCGCGACTGCGCGCCAGCATGATGCCGCTGCCGTTGAGCAGAGATGCCGAGCCGTTCGACCCGATGTCGAACCGCTCGTAGAACTTGACGAAATAGCTGACGTCGATCGTGAGCAGGGCAACGCCGGCGAAGCCGCCGTCGGAATCGTTGATCCGGCGGGATGCAGTGATGATCCACTGGCCGCCGGAGCGGCTCTTGATAGGCCGCCCGATCAGCGTGCCCGTCTCGGGAGAATCGCGATGGCGCTGGAAATATTCGCGGTCGTTGTTGTTGAGCTTGGAAAAGTCGAGGCGCTCCGTCGTGGCGAGCCAGCGGCCGGTCGCATCATAGACGAAGATGCCGCGGATGCGGTCCGATGATTTGCGGGTCGGCAGATAGGCCTGGAGCTTCGTAATCGTGTCCGGACCCGTCCCGTCGAGTTCGAGCCGGTGGACCAGCCCGACCAGAATCGTATCGGCAAGCTCGAACGTGTCGTCCGCATGCTGGATCAGCGAATGAGCAACGTTCGCCACGTCGATCTCGGCGTTCCTCAGATCGGCGTTGCGCGCCTCCCATTCGCGCCAGGCACTCAGGCCGAGGATGGTCACGCAAATCAGCACGACGAATCCGGCCGCCCAGAGCGGAAGGCGCGTCTTGCCGAGTTCGCGGCTCGTGACCATCAGGCTTGCTCCAAATCGGAGCAAACCTCTCACTTTCGCCTTAACGGCCTATTGCAATATCCGCGATGATTGTGCGGGGTCTGTACTGGACCGGGGGAACCATCGATATATCTTGGTTCATTCGCGTCAGCGGATGTTAACCTCGCTCCAGCCTAAGGCTTCATCCTTCCAACGTGAAACCGACGCGCAGCGTCACCTGAAAATGACGCACGGCGCCGTTCTCGACATGGCCGCGCGTCTGCACGACCTCGAACCATCTTATCTCGCGAACAGTCTTCGAGGCGCGGCTGATGGCGTTCTTGATCGCATCCTCGATCGAGGTCTCAGACGATCCGACGAGGTCCAGGATCTTGTAGACGTGATCGTGCTCGGGTGTGGGCATGGCCTTTCCCTTGTTTGATATGTTGCCATCCGAAACATGTATGGCGGAAGCGCAGGCGAGCGTGCCTGGCCCACGGTCTGAACGGTCGTCGAAGCTTCGGGTTCCTTGCTCCGCGATGGCCCGCATCCAGCCGAGGTGGAGCGGCCCGCGCCGGCCTGCTAAGCGTTGGGGATGGACACGGCGCGACGCGACGATCGGCTCTCTCTGCCTCTGCGTGACGCTGGCGTTGCAGCGAGGAGAGCAGAGCGCGCTGCTCGAACCCTACGGATCCAGCTCCGTATCCCAGTACAGATAGTCCAGCCAGCTGTCGTGCAGATAGTTCGGCGGGAAGAGGCGACCGTTGCGGTGGAGCTGGTGCACGGTCGGTGCGAACGCGGTCTGGCGCGGAAACATCTTCGCCTGCGCCGGCGTGAGATTGCCCTTGCGCAAATTACACGGCGAGCACGCCGCGACCACGTTCTCCCAGGTAGTCTGGCCGCCTTTGCTGCGCGGGACGATGTGATCGAAGGTGAGGTCTTCGGGCGAGCCGCAATATTGGCAGGCGAAACGATCGCGCAGGAAGACGTTGAACCGGGTGAAGGCGGGGTGGGTGGTCGGCTTGACGAAGGACTTGAGCGAGACGACGCTGGGCAGCTGCATTTCCAGCGTGGGACTTCGAACCGCCTGATCGTAATGTGCGACGATGTTGACGCGGTCGAGGAACACCGCCTTGATCGCGTCTTGCCACGACCACAACGACAGTGGGTAGTAACTCAGCGGCCGGAAGTCCGCATTCAGCACCAACACCGGCCAACTGCCTTGCGAGACATGTGCGTTCAAGTAACGCTCCCGGCCTCCAATGTACGCTGCGAAGCAGCATGTATTGACATACTACATGCAGCGTGACGGGATTGTGAAGCCCGTTGAGCGACTTATTCAGCCGCGGCCAATGCGGCGGCGGGGTGGCGAACTGCCCAAAAACGCCGTGATTCGGAGAGGGCCGGGCGAGGCCTGGCGCGGAACCGCCGGGCAGGCGCCGATCCTCATTCCGGTACCCGCTCCAGCTTCTGCAGGCATCGCGTTGCGCGCACCGCGGCCGGCATCTCCTCGTCCGGAAAGCTGGTCTCCCAGTTGGTGACGCCGACCTCGCCGACATAGATATCGCCCTTCGAGTCCAGCGCGATGCCGTGTGGCGCCAGGAATTTGCCGCTGGCGACGCCTGGTCCCTCCTCGCCGCCGAGCCGCGCGATGCGATTTCCCCTGGCGTCCACGATCGACAGCCGCGGGCCGAGATTGGGCACATTGCGGTTGATGGCGAGGCCGGGGCCGAGCTCGCCGATCACGAAAGTCGGGCTCTTGGCCCCGCCGCAGCGGCACAGCGCGCAGGGGCGGTGCAGATTGTTCCACTGCGTCTCGTACTTGCCCTCGCCGTCGAACACCTGGACGCGGTGGTTCTCGCGATCGGCGACATAGACCCAGCCGTCGGCATCGGTCGCGATATTGTGCACGATGTTGAACTGGCCGGGATCGGTGCCCGGCTCGCCCCAGCTCTTGATCAGCTTGCCATCGGGTGTGAATTTGTGCACGCGCGCATTGCCATAGCCGTCGGAAACGTAGATCTCGCCCTTCGGCGACAGTGCGGTGTGGGTGCAGCGATGGAACGGCTCGCCGCTCATGAACGGTGCCGGCTTTGCGGGGATGCCGATCGTCAGCAGCACCTTGCCGTCGGTGGTGCATTTGCGCACGGTGTGGTCGCCGTCATCGGTGCAATAGAGATTGTCGTCGGCGTCGGTGTGCAGGCCGTGCGCGCGCGAGAACAGGCCTTCGCCGAAACTGCGCAGGAAATTGCCCTCGCGGTCCAGCACCACCATCGGGTGGGCGCCGCGGTTGAAGACGTAGACGCGGTCCTTGCTGTCGACCGCGACCGAGGCGACGTCGGTGAGCTGCCAGCCGTCCGGCAATTTCGCGAAGTTGTCGACGACGCGGTAACGGTGCTCGCCGCTGCCGAGAATGGCTGGCATGGGTGGTCCTTTCCTTTAGTTGCTTCTTCCGTGCAGGTCTGCATCCGCGTCGTCATTGCGAGCGCAGCGAAGGAATCCAGACTGTCTCCTCGGAAAAATTCTGGATTGCTTCGCTACGCTCGCAATGACGGTGTTGCTCAAGCTGTGCTCAGCGGCGTAGCCACAGCCTTTGGCAAAATCCCTTCCTCGATCGCCTTGATCTGCAGCGCCAGATATTTCGAGTTGATCCGGCATTGCGCGAGGCTCCCGGCGATGAACCAGAGGCCGGGCTGCTTGGTGCGCGCATACATGTTGCGCAGCTCGAAGCCGTCGCCAAAACCCCAGATCGGGCCGACGCGGTCGGCGATGCAATCGCCAAACAGCTTGCGCACCAGATATTCCTGCGGCTTGTAACCGGTCGAGAGCACGATCAGGTCGGCGGCAATGATCGAGCCGTCCCTCATCCGCGCGCCGTCGGCGTTGAAGCTTTCTATGTCGGAAAACTGCCTGAGCCCGATCTTGCCCTCGACGATCAGGTTGGAGCAGCCGACGTTGAAATAATAGCCGCCGCCGCGGGTGAGGTATTTGAACTGCCAGCCGGTGCCGGCCTCGCCGAAATCGAGCTTGAAGCCGACGCGCGAGAGGCCGTCGAGCAGCTCCCTGTCGAGCTGCTTCGACTGCTCGGTCAGCATCACATGCGTCTTCCTCGCGAGCGGCGTCGGCATCGAGGCCGCGATCAGATCGTTGTCCTCGAGCGTGCCCTCATTGTAGGTCGCATAGGCCAGCTGCGCCGACGGCTCGATGTTGGTGACCAGCGTGGGCGAGCGCTGCACCAGCGTCACCTCGGCGCCGCTGGAATGAAGATCCTGCGCGATATCGTGACCGCTGTTACCGGTGCCGATGACGATCGCGCGCTTGCCGGTCCAATTCTCGCCGTCCTCGTAGCGGCTGGAATGCAGCAGCGTGCCCTTGAAATTGTCGAGCGCCGGAATGTCTGGAATGTTAGCGATGCCGCTGACGCCGGTCGCCATGATCACATGGCGCGGATGCATAGTCCGCTTGCTGCCATCGGCGCGCCGCAGCGTGACAGTCCAACGGCCGCTCGCCTCGTCATAGGCGCCGCCCTCGAACTCGGTGCCGGTCCAGAAGTTCAGCTCCATGGCATCGACATAGGCCTCGAACCAGTTGGCGAGCTTGTCCTTGGGGATATAGACCGGCCAGCTCGGCGGAAACGGCATATAGGGGAGGTGATTGACCTGCACCTGGTTGTGCAGGGTCAGCGCGTGATAGCGCTTGCGCCAATTGTCGCCGATCCGCATCCCGCGATCGACGATCAGGGTATCGACCTGCAGCTGCTTCAGCCGCGCCGCAATCGCGAGCCCGGCCTGCCCGCCGCCGACCACCAGCACAGCGGGATCGCGCTCGGCATAGGCGCGCGCGGCATTGCGCTGGTCGAGCCAGTTCGGCCCGCGGAAGTCGCGCGAATAGGCCTGGCCGCGCGGCCGCGAGGTGCCGAGCTGTTCCTCGAAGCCTTTGAGCTCGTCGAGCGCGGTCAGTAGCGTCCATGCCTTCAGGCGGTCGCCGTCGGCCGTGTCAGGGATGAGCCGCACGATGCCGCTGCCGCGGCCGATCGCGGTCTCGAAGTGGAAGATCGCTTCGATGCTGTTGGTGCCGGCGCGCGTCACCCAGCGCGGCGGCGCCCGGTTCGGAGCGATCCTGAAATGGGTCGGCGCCGCCCTGGGCGCGCGCGCTGTCAGCTCCTGCGTGATCGCGTCGCGGCCCGCGACAGTCTGCAGGTTCCAGCTCAGCGCCAGCACGTCGCGCCAGAAGCCGTCAGCGAGGAAGAGCGGGTCCAGCGTCGCGGGATCAGGTCTGCCCAGGATGCGCTCGAAGTCGTCGAGCCAGCCTTGCGCGGCGATGGAAATATCCTGCGTCCGGTCCAGCATGCGCGACCTCATGGCCGTCTTCGCGGCGTTTCCTCAGAGATCGAACGCTATACGGTTTCGCCGTCCGCCAAAAGCCGCGAACCCGAGCGAGGCCGGCATGCGGCCCTGCCCGGATGGAATATGGCCCGGAATTCCACGCGTGCGGACGCGGCCGGAGAACGACTTAAGCGCCGCCCGGCCTCTGGTCCGCCCAATAGGGATCGCGCAGCTTGCGCTTGAAGATCTTTCCGGTTGCCTCGCGCGGCAGCGCATCCAGGAACTTGACCTCCTTCGGTACCTTGAAGTTGGCCAGCCGCTCGCGCAAGAAAGCCTGCACCGCGCCCGCGGAGAGCTGCGCGCCGGTCTCGGGCTCGATGCAGGCGCACAGCCGCTCGCCATATTCCGCGTCCGGGATGCCGAACACGGCGCAATCGCGCACCCCTCGCATGGCGATCAGCACGTTCTCGATCTCGGCGGGATAGATGTTGACGCCGCCCGAAATCACCATGTCGCGCTTGCGGTCGCACAGGAACAGATAGCCGTCCTCGTCGAGATAGCCGACGTCGCCGACGCTGACGAGCCCGTCGCGCCCGGCCTCGGCGCGCGCCTGCGCCTTGCCGTGATAGTCGAAATCGGGCACCGCGGTCTGGCGCATGTAGATCTCGCCGACCTCATTGACATCGCAGAGGCTGCCGTCGTCACGAAAAATCTTGAGGATGCCGCCTTCGATGGCGCGGCCGACCGTGCCGGGCTTCTTCAGCGCTTCTTCGGCCGAGTGCCAGACCGGGATGCCGGTCTCGGTCGAGCCGAAATATTCGTTGATGACCGGTCCCCACCATTCGATCATCGCCCGCTTCACCTCGGGCGGGCAGGGCGCCGCGCCATGCACCACGAAGCGCAGCGACGACAGGTCGTAGCGCTGCCTGACAGCGTCCGGCAGGCGCAGCAGGCGGACGAACATAGTCGGCACCATGTGGATATGCGTCACACGGTGGCGCTCGATCAGCGCCAGCAGCTCCTCGGCATCGAAGCGGGGCTGGAGGGCGATGGTGCAGCCGTTGCGGAAGGCCATCATGCCATAGGAATGCGGCGCCGAGTGATACATCGGCCCGTTGATCAGCACGACCTGGCCCTCGCGCGGCTTGATGCCGTAGGCGATCGCGCCGACCCGTTCGGACGCGGCGGCCTGCTCCGGCGGCATCGGCATGCGCCGCACGCCCTTTGGCATGCCCGTGGTCCCCGAGGTGTAGATCATCGCCGCGGCACGCCGCGGCGGCTCCTGGGTCTCGGTGTGGCCGTCGCGCCAACGGTCCCAATCGGTGAGGCCCGCCGGGACCTCGGTCAGCTCATGGGGAATGGCGAAGGTCGTCGCCAGCTCGGGCGGTGTCGCGACCACGAGCAGGCGGACATCCCCCGGAATGCCGCCCCGAATTTGCGGCAGCAGGTCGGCGTGGCAGATCAGGATCTTCGCGCCGCTGTCGGTCAGGATGTAGCGGACCTCCTCGGCCTTCAGGTGCCAGTTGATCGGCACCACCGGGCTGCCCAGTGCGGCGGAGGCCGCGACCACCTCGAACAAGGCGAAATCGTTGCGCAGCATCATGGCAACCGGCGCGCCTTCGGCAAGGCCGAGGGTACGCAGCCCGCTCGCCGCGCGTTTGATGCGCGCCTGGATCTCGTCATAGCCGATCCGGCGTTCGCCACTGATGATCATGGTGTGTCCTATTCCGTTCGAGGCTAGCGATCGTCCAGCACGTCGCCGAAGCCGACCCAGCTCTTGCCGTTGAAGCGCCGCAACTGCAGCTGCTGGAACGGCAGATAGTCGTCGGCGCCGGTGGTGACGGACATGCCGGGCAGCAGCAGCGGCAGCTTCACGTCCTTCAGCGAAGCGGACTGACGCAGGATGTTGTCGCGGCTGAAATCATCCTTGCATCCCTTCAGCACCGTCATCAGCAGCGTCGCGTAGTGGTAGCCGGCCGCATAGTTGGAGTTGGAGAGGTCCGCATTCGGCATGTACTGCTTCATGAAGGCGAAATATTCCTTCACGCCGGGATCGCTGGCCCATTGCGGGTCCATCGTGTCCTTCTGATTGCTCGACGAGATCAGGCCGACGGCGTTCTCGAGCCCGGCCGGCTCCAGAAAGGAGATCGACGAGGCCGAGGTCGGTACGAAGAACAGCTCGGGCTTCCAGCCGATCTCGGCGACGCCCTTGATCATCTGCGAGGTGAACTTGCCGAGCACGACACCGAACAGCACGTCGGCGCCCGATGCCTTCAGGGTCGAGAGCTGCGAGCTGATCGTCGGCGCGCTGGTCTCGTAGGTTGCTTCCGCAACGATCATGCCGGCGGCCTTGTCGCCGAGCGCGCGCTTGAAGCCGGCGACATAGTCGCGGCCGAAATCGTCGTTCTGGGAGAGAATGGCGATCTTGGCGCCCGGCTTGGTGCGCAGCACGTGCTTGGCGTAGACGACGCCCTCGGATTCATAGGCGGCCATGCCGGGCATGGTCCACGGATATTTCTGCGGATCGGCCCATTTGGTCGCGCCCGAAAGCACGAACAGCTGCGGCACCTTCTTGCCGTTGAGGTAGCGCTGCACGGCGCTGTTGGTGGCGGTGCCGAGCGAGCCGAACAACATCAGCACCTCGTCCTGCTCGACGAGCTTGCGGGTCTGCTCCACCGTCTTCGGCGGCGAATAGGCGTCGTCCAGCGTGATGAACTTGACCTTGCGGCCGTTGATGCCGCCTTCGGCATTGATCTTCTCGAAGAACGCCTCCTGCGTCCGGCCGATCGCGCCGAAGCCGGAGGCCGGGCCGCTATAGGGCAGAGTCTGTCCGATGCGGATCTCGTCCGTGCCTTCGCCATGGGCGCCGCCGCCGGCGAGCGCCAGCAGGGACAGGCCGATCAATGCGGCTGCCAGCTTCATGATGTCCTCCCGTTTTTGTTGCCAGTCCAATCCTGTTGTCGGACCACGCCGTCAGGCGCTGACGCGCATCAGGAAATCTTCTCTCGCCTGATCGAATTCACGCTTCATGCGCTCGACGAGCTCCGCCACGGGAGGAACATCGGTGATCTGGCCGATGCCCTGGCCCGATCCCCAGATGTCGCGCCACGCCTTGGACTTCATGTTGCCGCCGGAGCCAAAATTCATCTTTGATTTGTCTGCGGCGGGAAGATTGTCCGGATCGAGGCCGGCGGCGGCGATCGACGGGCCGAGATAATTGCCGTGCACACCGGTGAACAGGTTGGTGTAGACGATGTCGTGCGCGGCGTGCTGCGTCAGCGCCGACTTGTAGGTCTCATCCGCATTGGCTTCCTGTGTCGCGATGAAGCGCGTGCCCATATAGGCGAGGTCTGCACCCAGCGTCAGCGCCGAGGCGATGGCATAGCCGTCGCTGATCGCGCCCGACAGCAGGATGGCGCCGCCAAACCATTGCTTGACCTCGCGCACCAGCGCGAAGGGCGACAGCGTGCCGGCGTGTCCGCCCGCACCGGCGCAGACCAGGATCAGGCCGTCGACGCCCTGCTCGGCGGCTTTGCGCGCGTGCTTGACGTTGATGACGTCGTGGAACACCAGCCCGCCATAGGAATGCGCAGCCTCGACGATCTCCGCCGGCGGCCGCAGCGAGGTGATGATGATGGGCACCTTGTGCTTGACGCAGGTCTCCATGTCCTTCATCAGCCGGTCATTGGAGGCATGGCAGATCTGGTTGACGGCGTAGGGCGCGACCTTCTTGCCGGGATTGCGCGATTTGTATTCGCCGAGCTCGTCCTCGATCCGGCTCAGCCATTCGCCGAGCATCTCGACCGGGCGGGCATTGAGCGCGGGAAAGGAGCCGACGACGCCGGCCTTGCACTGGGCGATCACCAGTTCCGGGCCGGAGACGATGAACAGCGGCGAGCCGACCACGGGCAGCTCGAGCGAATCCTTCAAGAGAGTGGGCAGTGCCATCATGTCCTCCCGAAACGCGGCCCCGCCGGCGGGCGGATGACGAGGCGTTTCCGTTTTGATTGTCGCGCGGGGCGGATAGGCCGCCCGGGGCCGCGGATTTGATCCCATTATAAGGTTGGACGGCGCGGCCGGGCCGTTCAATAATGAACGGATCATCATTCAGGTATGAACAGGGCGGCCGATGGATTGGGACCTTTGCAAGACCTTCGTCGCGGTCGCCGATACCGGCAGCTTCACCGCCGCGGCCCGCCGGCTGCACACCAGCCATCCCACCGTCAGCCGCAAGATCGCGGCGCTTGAAGCCCAGCTCGGCACCCGATTGGTGGCGCGCGCCGCCGACGGCCTGGCGCTGACCGCGGATGGGAGGACCTTGCGCGAGCACGCCGAGGCCATGGCGGCCGCAGCGCTGCGGGCCGAGACCGCGGTCGCCGCGGGTGGACACAAGGCACGCGGCATCGTCAAGCTGTCGATCGGCGCGACGCTCGCCTCGCACTGGCTGATGCCGCGTCTGCCTGCCTTCCTGCGTGCGCACGATCATATCCAGCTCGAGATCATCACCCATCCGTTTCCGGCGAGCGTGCGCCGGCGTGAGGCGGACGTGGTGCTGCGGCCCTTCGACAGCGGCGAGGAGAACCTGGTCGGCCGCAAGATCGGCCGTCTCGGCACGGGCTTCTATGCCTCGCGCGATTATGCCGCCGGGCGGCCCCTGCCTGAACGGCGCGGCGATTGGAAGGAGCACAGCGTCATCGGCTTCGCCGACCAGACGTCCAATGCGCAGCTTGCGCGCTGGAGCGACGTCGTCACGCGGCAGGCGAGGGTGGCGATGCGCTGCTCGTCCCAGGGGGACATGCTGGCGGCGGTCCGCGCCGGCATCGGAATCTCCGCGCTGTCGTGCTTCGTCGCCGAAGCCTATTCCGATCTCGTGCGCGTCGCCCCGCAGAAGCTCGCCAGCGTCGCGGATCTCTGGCTGCTGGCCCATCCCGACCTCGTCGAGCTGCCGGCGGTGCGCGCCGTGATAGACTTCGTCGCCGAATGCGCCCGGACCGACCGCGCGCGGCTGCGCGGTTAGCCCGATCCCGCGAGCACGCCCTCGCGCTTCTTCACCGCGCGGTAATAGCTCCACCACAGATGCGCCGCAGCACCGCGCAGCGGACGCCAGGGCTCGGCGATCGGCGCCATCTGCTTCTCCGTCGGCCGCGCCTTGAGGCCGAGCCCGATGCGGATGCCTTCCTGCACGGCGAGGTCGCCGGCCGGCCAGGCATCGCCGTGGCCGAGGCAGAACAAGAGGTAGACGTCGGCCGTCCAGGGGCCGATGCCGGGCAGCGCGATCAGGGTGTGGTGCGCCGCGTCGGCATCCTCCTCCGCGAGCACGTCGAGGTTCAGCCGTTGCGCGGCGATCTCGCGGGCGAGATGCTTGAGCGTCTTGATCTTGGCGGCAGAGAGGCCGAGCCGTCCCAGCCGGTCGGTGCGGGCGCGGCGCACTGCCTCATGATCGAACGGATCGAACGCCGCCGACAGCCGTCCCCAGATCGCCGCGGCACTCGCGGTGGAGAGCTGTTGCCCGCAGACGATGTGGGCGAGCCCCGTAAAACCCGGCTCGCGCCGCCGCAATGCCGGCATGCCCGCGATCTCGAGCACGGATTTGAGACGCGGATCGCGCTTGATCAGCGCGTGAACGGCCTCTTCGAGATCGGACTGGGTTTCGAGGTGGATGGTCATGGTGTTTGGCGGGCTCTCTCCGGCGTCATGGCCGGGCTTGTCCCGGCCATCCACGTCTTTCTCACCGCGAGGCACTGTGTAGCATGAGCGGTGGTCGTGGCGCTTGTTCGTGAGGTTGACACGATCGGTCTGTGGTACCGAAGAACGGGAATGGCCGGGGACAAGCCCGGCCATGACGAGATCTATCGCACAATGCCACCCATTTACCGATTCGCCCCGAGCCCGAACGGCTTCCTGCATCTCGGCCACGCCTATTCCGCGCTGCTCAACTTCGATCGCGCGCGACAGACGGGCGGTCGGTTGTTGCTGCGGATCGAGGACATCGACGCGACGCGCTGCCGGCCGGACTATGAGACGGCGATCTACGAGGATCTCGCCTGGCTCGGAATTGCCTGGGAGACACCGGTGCGGCGGCAGTCCGAACATCTCGCCGATTATCGCGCCGCGCTGGAACAGCTCTCGGCGCTCGGTCTCGTCTATCCCGCCTTCGAAAGCCGGGCCGAGATCGCAACGCTGGTGGCGGCGCGCGAGGTCGACGGGCCGTGGCCGCGCGATCCCGACGGCGCGCCGCTTTATCCGGGCGCCGCCAAATCGCTCTCGGCTGACGAGCGCTCGCAGCTGATCGCCTCGGGCGCGCCCTATGCGCTGCGGCTCGACATGGCGGCCGCCTGCCGCCGCGTCGCCGGTCTGAGCTGGAACGAGCTCGGCGAGGGGCCGGATGGCGAGCACGGCATCGTCCCGGCGCGGCCGGAGGCCTGGGGCGACGTCATCCTGGCCCGCAAGGAGACGCCGACCAGCTACCATCTCTCGGTTGTCGTCGACGACGCGCTCCAGGGCGTCAGCGAGATCGTGCGGGGGCAGGACCTGTTTCACGCCACCGCGGTGCACCGCCTGCTCCAGGTCCTGCTCGGACTGCCCGAGCCGGCCTATCGCCATCACCGGCTGATTCGCGATGAGGCGGGTCGGAAGCTGTCGAAATCGGGTCGCTCGACCGGGCTGCGCGACTTGCGCGCGGCCGGCCTCACGCCTGCCGCGATCCGCCAGCTGGTGGGATTAGGTTAAGTTTCTCTGGGGGTTAGCTCAACGTCGCCGTGACTCCGGGTGTTCCTCCGTGCCATGCTTGGCCGCGCGGGGTTCGAAGAGGGTACTTCGAAGGGGATTCATGGCGGCGAAGACGCGTCCAGTGCGCACCACCCGGACATCCAGGCGGCGGCCGCTTCGGAAGCGGGCCGGGCCGGCCGGCCGGGTGCGCAAGCGCAGCACCAAGGCGGTTGCGCCGGATGTCGTCCAGGCGGCGCTGGCCGCTTTTGCCCATGAGGTCCGCACCCCCCTGACCGGCATTCTCGCGATCAGCGACCTGCTCGCGACCTCCGATCTCGGCGAGCGGGAGCGGCGCTGGGCCGACACCATCAAGGCCGGCGCCGAGCATCTGGCGAGCCTCGCCACGCTGTTCGTGGATGCGGCCAAAACGGGGAAAGGCGGCAGCACGCCGCGGCAGGACCTGTTCGATCTCAAGGCGCTCGCCCGCACCGCCGGCGATTCGCTGGCCGGCCGCGCCGCGGCCAAAGGTCTCCAGGCCAAGGTCGCGATCGCCGAGAACATCCCCGGGCTCGTGGTCGGTGATTCCGTCCGCCTGCGCGCTGCGCTCGAGAACTTGATCGACAACGCCGTGAAATTCACCGACCAGGGCGGTGTGGCCCTCGCGGTCGACCCGTGGCGTCCGGCCAAGGGTAAAACAATGGGCAAAGCAAAGGGCAGGGTCGGCGTCGCCTTTGCGGTGTCCGACAGCGGCATCGGCCTGACCATGGCCGAGATCAAGCGGCTGTTCCGCCCGTTCACCCAGGCCAATGTCACCATCGCCTCACGCTTCGGCGGCGCCGGCTTGGGGCTCTCCTCGGTCAAGCAATTGGCGCGGGCGATGGGCGGCGACATCACCGTCGCGCCGCGCCGCGGTGGTGGTGCCACCTTCACATTGACGGTGTCGCTGGACGCGGCGGGACCGGGCAAGACCCGCAAGGCGAGGGACGGCAGCGAGCCCGAGGCGGTCGCCGCGCTTCGCGTGCTCAGCGTCGAGGACAACCCGTTCGGCCGCGTCGTGCTCAACACCATCCTGACCGAGCTCGGCCATCATGCCGAGTTCATCGGTCGCGGCGAGGACGCCGTGAACCGGCTGGAGCAGGGCGCGTTCGACGCGGTGCTGATGGACATGGTGCTGCCGGGCATCGACGGCATTGAGGCGATCAAGCGGATCCGCAAGCTGCCGACGCCGCTGGCTCAGATCCCGATCATCGGCGTGTCCGGCCGCGGCGAGGACGAGGTAGCCTCGCGCGAAGCCGGGGCCGACGCCTTCCTGGTCAAGCCTGTGTCTCCGCGGGCGCTAGCGACTGCGCTGCTTGAAGCGACACGCCGTGAGGAAGCCGCGACTTGATGATCGCGGCGTTCAGCTCGCCGCCGTAAACGAAGATCGCGGCGATGAAGTACAGAAACACCAGCGCGATGATCACCGAGGCGAGCCCCGCATACATCGTCACGTAGTTGTTGGCGAAGCGCGCCAGATATTGTCCGAATACGATGCCGGAGATCAGCGACGCCACGATAGTAAAGACGATGCCGGGCAGAATTTGGAAGAACCTGCGCCGCCCCGCCGGCAGCCAGACATGCAGGATGATGAGCGCCACCACCAGCGCACTGATGGTGATGCCGTAGCGCAGCCAGGTGAGAATGCTTTCGTTGGATTCCACGAACAATGGAATGTGGCGCCGCGCGGCCTCGATGATCAGCGGACCGAGCACGATCAGGAACGCCATCGCGAGCGCGGTGAAAGCTGCGATCAGCGTATAGACGATGGATTCGAGCCGCAGCCAGTACCAGCTCCGCATCTCCACCACGGCATAGGCACGGTTGAGCGCCACCCGGAGCGCCTCGACGCCGTTGGAGGCGAAATAGACCGACAGCGCCGCGCCGATGGTCAGAATGCCGGTGCGGGTGGTGGTCAGCACGTCATGAACCTCGCCCGAGATCGAATCGGCGACCTGCTTGGGCCAGATCTGGAGCATCAGGCTGGCGGCCTGGTCGGCGAGTTCCTTGGAGCCGAAGAAGCCGGCGAGCGAGGTCAGCACGATCAGGAACGGGAACAGCGCCATCAGCGTCGACAGCGCGATGTGGCTTGCGATCGCCCAGCCGTCGTCGGCCAGGAACGTATAGAACGCGTCCTCCAGCACGCAGTAGATGTAGCGGACCGCTTTCACGTGGCACCTACAGCGCTGCTCTCTCCCCCTGCGCGCAGGGAGAGATCGGGAGAACAGGCAATGGGCGCAAATCGGAAATCATCGCGCTACCATCTGATATTATTGGCCCAAAAGCCAGTTCGCGAAGCGCCGCGCTTGTCATTCCGGGCTCGATGCTTCGCATCGCCCCGGACTGACGCCGGAGGCTGTCGCGGCACCATGGCGGACCGGCGCGCACGGTGTTATCTACCCTCAAATGGCATCTCTCCTGAGCACTTTCATCCTGCCGGCGGCAGCCGGCGCCGTGGCGCTGGTGCTGCTGCTCGGGCTCATCAACATGATGCGCGGCGGCTCGCCCAACACCTCGCAGAAGCTGATGCGCTGGCGCGTGCTGCTTCAGTTCGTGGCGATCGTCATCGCGATGCTCGCGGTCTGGGCTATGGGGCGTTGATCATGGTCGTACTCAATCGCATCTACACGAAGACGGGTGACGACGGCACGACGGCGCTCGGAACCGGCGAGCGGCGTCCGAAATACGATCTGCGCATCGAGGCCTATGGCACCGTCGACGAGACCAATGCCGCGATCGGCGTGGTCAGGCTCCACACCGGGGAGATGCCCGAGCTCGACGCGATGCTCGGTCGCATCCAGAACGATCTGTTCGATCTTGGTGCCGATCTCGCGGTGCCGGAGCGGGAAGGCAAGGCGGAGCGGCTGCGGGTGGTGGCGAGCCAGGTGGAGCGGCTCGAGCGCGACATCGATACGCTCAACGACAAGCTTGCCCCGCTGACCTCCTTCGTGCTTCCCGGCGGCACGCCGGCTGCGGCCCATCTGCATGTGGCGCGCACGATATGCCGCAGGGCGGAACGCCTGATCGTGGAACTGGCGGCCCAGCCCGGCGAGCCGGTCAGCGCGGCTGGCATCCAATATATGAACCGTCTGTCGGACTTTCTGTTCGTGGCCAGCCGAGCCGTGAACGGCAATGGTGCCGGCGACGTGCTCTGGGTTCCCGGCCAGAACCGCTGACCCATCGCGCTCCCGCATTTCAGAAGGCTAAAATTAGACCCGTTCGCGCGTTGACCGGGGCAGATCAGGCCTTTAGGTTCCGCGCCAGTTGATAACCCCCCTCCCAAATTGAGTGAAAGAGGATCGATGAAGGTCTTAGTGCCGGTAAAGCGGGTGGTCGATTACAACGTCAAGGTCCGCGTCAAGGGCGATGGATCGGGCGTTGAACTCGCCAACGTCAAGATGTCCATGAACCCCTTCGACGAAATCGCGGTCGAGGAAGCGCTGCGCCTGAAGGAAGCCGGCAAGGCCACCGAGGTCGTGGTGGTCTCGATCGGACCGGCGCAGGCGTCCGAGACGATCCGCACCGGTCTGGCCATGGGCGCCGATCGCGGCATCCTGGTGAAGGCGGAAGGCACCGTCGAGCCGCTCGCCGTCGCCAAGATCCTGAAGAAGGTTGCGGAAGAAGAGCAGCCGGGCCTGATCATTCTCGGCAAGCAGGCGATCGACGACGACTCGAACCAGACCGGCCAGATGCTGGCCGCGCTGCTCGGCTGGTCGCAGGCGACCTTCGCCTCCAAGCTCGAGGTCGAAGGCTCCGACTTCACGGTGACGCGCGAAGTCGATGGCGGCCTCCAGACCGTGAAGCTGAAGGGACCGGCGATCGTCACCACCGACCTCCGCCTCAACGAGCCGCGCTACGCCTCGCTGCCCAACATCATGAAGGCGAAGAAGAAGCCGATCGCGGAGAAGACGGTCGCCGATTACGGCGTCGACATCGCCGCGCGCCTCGAGGTTCTGAAGACGGCTGAGCCCGCGGGCCGCAAGGCCGGCGTCAAGGTCAAGGACGTCGCCGAGCTGGTGTCGAAACTCAAGAACGAAGCCGGGGTGCTCTGATGACGACGCTTCTGATTGCCGAACACGACGATGCGTCGCTCAAGGACGCCACCAACAAGGCCCTGACCGCAGCAGCCGCGCTCGGCGCGGATGTCGAGGTGCTGGTCGCCGGCCAGAACGCCAAGGCCGCGGCGGATGCCGCCGCCAAGCTCGCCGGCGTGAAGAAGGTGCTGCTCGCCGATGGCGACCTCTACGCGCACGATCTCGCCGAGCCGCTGGCTGCGCTGGTCGTGTCGCTGGCGTCCGGCTATGACGCGATCGTCGCGCCGGCGACCTCGCGCTTCAAGAACGTGATGCCGCGCATCGCCGCCCTGCTCGACGTCATGCAGGTCTCGGAGATCATCAAGGTGGTCGCGCCCGATACCTATGAGCGTCCGATCTATGCCGGCAACGCCATCCAGACGGTGAAGTCGAAGGACGCCAAGAAGGTCATCACGGTCCGCACCTCCACCTTCGCCGCAGCGGGCGAGGGCGGCAGCGCCCCGGTCGAGACCGTGGCGGCGGCGGCCGATCCGGGCCTGTCGACTTTCGTCGGTGAGGAAGTCGCCAAGAGCGATCGTCCCGAGCTGACCTCGGCCAAGATCATCGTCTCCGGCGGCCGCGCCATGCAGAGCCGCGAGAATTTTGCCAAGTACATCGAGCCGCTCGCGGACAAGCTGGGCGCCGGTGTCGGTGCCTCGCGCGCCGCGGTCGACGCCGGCTATGCGCCGAACGACTGGCAGGTCGGCCAGACCGGCAAGGTCGTGGCCCCCGAGCTCTATGTCGCGGTCGGCATTTCCGGCGCGATCCAGCATCTGGCCGGCATGAAGGACTCCAAGGTGATCGTCGCGATCAACAAGGACGAGGACGCGCCGATCTTCCAGGTCGCCGATTACGGCCTGGTCGCCGATCTCTACCAGGCGGTTCCGGAGCTGACGGACGAACTCGCCAAGCTCGGCAAGTAAAAGCCGTACAAAACACCGGCCGGAGGTATAAACTCCGGCCGGTGTTTCATTTTTGAGGCGTTTTCTTTCGCGTGGGGCACGCCTTCAAGCGATCCAATCTAGGTTTCGAGCCAAGGTTCTGATTAAATCAGGCTTCTGGTCAATCAGACCTCCCGGCTCAGGGGATAGGCAGGGCGCGATAAGCGCGCCGTTCCGGTGGATGACATTATGGCGGCAGTGATCAAGAAGGTCGGCGTGATCGGCGCGGGTCAGATGGGCAATGGCATCGCGCACGTCGCGGCGCTCGCCGGCTTCGACGTGGTGCTCAACGACGTTTCGGCCGACCGCCTCAAGTCGGGCATGGCCACCATCAACGGCAATCTGGCGCGACAGGTCTCCAAGAAGGCCGTCACCGAGGACGACAAGGCCAAGGCGGTCGCACGTATCAAGCTGGCCGAGAAGCTGGACGACCTCGCCGATTGCGATCTCGTCATCGAGACCGCGGTCGAGAAGGAAGAGGTCAAGCGCAAGATCTTCCACGAACTCTGCGCCGTGTTGAAGCCGGAGGCCATCGTCGCTTCCGATACGTCCTCGATCTCGATCACGCGCCTCGCCGCCGCCACCGACCGCCCGGAACGCTTCATCGGCATTCACTTCATGAATCCGGTGCCGTTGATGGAACTGGTCGAACTCATCCGCGGTATCGCCACCGACGATTCCACCTTCGAGGCGGCCAAGGAATTCGTCGGCAAGCTCGGCAAGCAGGTCGCGGTCTCCGAGGATTTCCCGGCCTTCATCGTCAACCGCATCCTGCTGCCGATGATCAACGAGGCGATCTACACGCTGTATGAAGGCGTCGGCAACGTCGAGGCGATCGACGCGGCGATGAAGCTCGGCGCCCACCATCCCATGGGTCCGCTCGAACTCGCCGATTTCATCGGCCTCGACACCTGTCTCTCCATCATGCAGGTGCTGCATGAGGGGTTGGCCGATTCCAAGTACCGCCCGTGCCCGCTGCTGGTGAAATACGTCGAGGCCGGCTGGCTCGGCCGCAAGACCCAGCGCGGCTTCTACGACTACCGCGGCGCCAAGCCGGTGCCGACGCGCTGACCCATTTCCGGCGCCGTAGGGTGGGCAAAGCGAAGCGTGCCCACGGCTTCAAATCCAATTGCGGACAGATGGTGGGCACGGCGCAAGTGCGCCTTTGCCCACCCTTACGGTACCTCCGCCGTAGGTCGATCGTGAGACATTTCATCTCCCGTTAACCCCTCGCGCCTAGGTTACGACCGGTACGAGGGTTCGCGTAATGGACATGATGGCAATGGTCAGCACCATGCTGGCCGCACAGCAAGGCGCGCTGCAGTCGAATATTGCGGCGACGCTGACCAAGCAGAACGCGGATATGGAGAAATCCACCGTCCTGACCCTGCTCGGCGCCGGCCAGCCCTCGCTCGCCAATGTCGGCGCTGGCGTCGGGGGCAATCTCAACGTCACCGCCTGAGCTTCAAAGCGACGCGGCGGCCTTGCCGGTCGCCGCCCGGATCAGCTTGAGCGCATCCTCGCTCGCCCATTCCGCCGGCCCCGCGATCGTCGCGATCTCGCAGCCCTGCGGGTCGACCAGCACCGAGGTGGGCATGCCCAGCGCCCGTCCAACGGCTTTAAGATCCTGAAAAACCTTAGCTTTCTGGTCACTGAAATAGCCGAGCCGGGTCAGATTGGCCTCTTTCAGGAAGGATTTCGGCTTCTCCGGGTCGCGGGTGTCGATGTTGATCGCCACCACCTCGAAATTCGGGCCCGACAGCTTGCCCTGGAGCTCGTCCAGCGCCGGCATCTCCTTTCGACAAGGCACGCACCAGGTCGCCCAGAGGTTCACCAGCAGCGTCTTGCCGCGGAAATCGGACAGTTTTTTCGGCTTGCCGTCGGAATCTTCGAAGGCGAGGTCGGGCAGTTTCAGCGGGGCGCTTGCCATGGTCAGCGCCGCCACCTCGCCATGGGCGAGCGGGGCGATTTTCTGCGCCGTCGCCACCGCCGACTTGCAGGTCGGATCGCCTGAAGGCGCCCGGCTCAGGCCGAACCCGTACAGCGCGGCGAAGCAGGCCAGCCCGCCGATCGCCACGGTGGCGATGACGAGGGGGATGCGGCGCGTAGCGGAGGGCTTCTGGTCGAGCATATCGTTTGTCATCCGGTCGCAGATATGGCTATCAGGGGCCTCTTAATACGGCTGGCTGCGGCCAGCAAACGTGCGGCAAATCAGGCGTGAGCAGGGGATCATGAGCAACAAGATGTGGGGCGGCCGGTTCTCGGAACGTCCCGACGAGATCATGGAAGAGATCAACGTCTCCATCGACGTCGATCGTCACCTCTTCGCCCAGGACATTGCCGCGTCCAAGGCCCACGCCGCGATGCTGGCCAATCAAGGCATCATCACGGCTTCTGATGCGAAAAATATCGGCAAGGGTCTAGACACAATTCTGTCAGAGATCGGCAACGGCGGCTTTAAGTTCAAGCGTGCGCTCGAGGACATCCATATGAATGTCGAGAGCCGCCTGTCGGAGCTGATCGGCCCCGCCGCCGGACGGCTGCACACCGCGCGCTCGCGCAACGACCAGGTCGCGACTGATTTCCGTCTGTACGTCCGCGACGTCATCGACGAGACCGATGCCGCGCTCGCCGCGTTCCAGCAGGCGCTGGTGGAGCGCGCGCTGGAGCACGCCGCAACCGTGATGCCCGGCTTCACGCATCTGCAGACGGCGCAGCCCGTGACCTTCGGCCATCACCTGCTCGCCTATGTCGAGATGGCCGCGCGCGACCGCGGCCGCTTCCAGGACGCCCGCAAGCGGCTGAACGAATCGCCGCTCGGCGCTGCCGCACTCGCCGGCACCTCGTTCCCGATCGACCGCCACGCCACCGCGAAGGCGCTCCTGTTCGACCGGCCGATGGCGAACTCGCTCGACGCCGTCTCCGACCGCGACTTCGTGCTGGAGACGCTGTCGGCCGCCTCGATCTGCGCCGTGCACATGTCGCGCTTTGCCGAGGAGATCGTGATCTGGACCTCGCCGCTGGTCGGCATGATCCGGCTCAGCGACAAGTTCACCACCGGCTCCTCGATCATGCCGCAGAAGCGCAATCCGGACGCCGCCGAGCTGGTGCGCGCCAAGACCGGCCGCGTCATCGGCGCGCTCAACGGCCTCCTGATCGTCATGAAGGGCCTGCCGCTGGCCTATCAAAAGGACATGCAGGAGGACAAGCAGGGCGCCATGGAAGGGTTTGCCGCGCTGTCGCTGGCAATCCGCGCCATGACCGGCATGGTCCGCGATCTCGTTCCCGACGAAGCCAAGATGAAGGCGGCCGCGGGCGAGGGTTACGCCACGGCGACCGACCTCGCCGACTGGCTGGTGCGGACGCTGAAGATGCCGTTCCGCGAGGCCCACCACGTCACCGGCCGCATCGTCGCCAAGGCCGCCGAGGGGGGCGTCGCGCTGCACGAGCTGCCGCTCGAGGAGATGCAGGCGATCGCGCCCAAGATCACGAAGGACGTGCTCGGCGTGCTCTCGGTCGAATCGTCGGTGAAGAGCCGGACCAGCTTCGGCGGCACCGCGCCGAAGAACGTGACGTCCCAGGCCAAGGCCTGGGCGAAGCGGCTGGAAAAAGAGCGAAAATTGGGCTGAGGGCAAAATTTCGCTTATGTTTCATGGTCATCCGGCTCTCGCCAGAACGCGCCAATCTCTGTATGGTGCGCCGCGCGTAGTGGGGATTTCGTCGTGACGTCAAAGTTTCGCCCGGCCGGCTCGGGGTGGGCCATCATTGTCTTGAGCCTGACGGCGCTCGCGCTTGCCGGCTGTGGCCGCAAGGGCCCACTGGATCTGCCGCCGACTGCCTCCAACGCGCCTGTGGCCGCCGGCGCCGCGCCCGTCGATACCGAGACCGCAGCCCAGAAGACGCCGAGCCTGTTCGACCCCACTGCCGGCGCGGATGCTGCGCCCGCAGCGCCCAAGGGCCGGAAGAAACCGTTTATTCTCGACCCGCTCCTGGACGAACCTCCCGGCAAGAAATAAGCCGGGACAACCGAGCCTGCGCCATGAACCATTTCGACTATCGCAACGGCGTGCTGTACGCCGAGGCGGTGAACCTGTCCGAGCTGGCAGCCACCGTCGGCACGCCGTTCTATTGCTATTCGACCGCAACGCTGGAGCGGCACTACCGCGTCTTCACCGAGGCCTTTGCCGGCGAGAAGGTGCTGGTCTGCTACGCCATGAAGGCGAACTCCAACCAGTCGGTGCTGCGGACGCTGGCCAAGCTCGGCGCCGGCGCCGACGTGGTCTCGGGCGGCGAGCTCAAGCGCGCTTTGGCCGCAGGCATTCCCGCCAGCAAGATCGTCTTCTCCGGCGTCGGCAAGACGGAAGCGGAGCTGCGCGCGGCGCTCGCCGCCGACATCCTCTGCCTCAACGTCGAATCCGAGCCGGAGCTCGAGCTGCTGTCGCGCCTCGCGGTCGAGATGGGCA
The DNA here is from genome assembly GCF_051853025.1 of Bradyrhizobium sp. BLXBL-01. Taxonomy (NCBI): domain Bacteria; kingdom Pseudomonadati; phylum Pseudomonadota; class Alphaproteobacteria; order Hyphomicrobiales; family Nitrobacteraceae; genus Bradyrhizobium; species Bradyrhizobium sp. BLXBL-01. The sequence goes on along the minus strand of NZ_CP182471.1, from coordinate 7,767,370 downwards.
AGACCGCGCGGATCTCGCTCCGCGTCAATCCCGACGTCGATGCCGGCACGCACGCAAAAATTTCCACCGGCAAGTCCGAGAACAAGTTCGGCATTCCGATCGTCCATGCCCGCGAGGTCTACGCGCGCGCGGCGAAGCTGCCCGGAATCAAGGTGACCGGCACCGACGTGCATATCGGCAGCCAGATCACCGATCTCTCCGGCATGGAGACTGCGTTCCGCATCCTCTCCGAATTCGTGCAGACGCTGCGGACGGACGGCCACGACATCAGCCACGTCGATTTCGGCGGTGGTCTCGGCATTCCCTATTACATGGACCGCGAGGCGCCCCCGGCGCCGGCCGCCTATGCCGCCATGGTCAAGCGCGTCAGCCACAATCTCGGCTGCACGCTGATGTTCGAGCCGGGCCGCATGATCGTCGGCAATGCCGGCATCCTGGTGACGAAGGTGATCTATGTGAAGCACGGCGACGGCAAGAACTTCGTCATCATCGATGCGGCGATGAACGACCTCATTCGCCCGACGCTGTACGAGGCGCATCACGACATCCTGCCGGTGAAGCAGCCCGCCAAGGGCGCCGCCACCATCAAGGCCGATGTCGTCGGCCCGGTCTGCGAGACCGGCGACTATCTCGCGCTCGACCGCACGCTGCCGACGCCCGCGCCCGGCGATCTCCTCGCCATCATGACCGCGGGCGCCTATGGCGCGGTGCAGGCCGGCACCTACAACACCCGGCCCTTGGTGCCCGAGGTGCTGGTGAAGGGCGACCAATACGCCGTGGTGCGCCCGCGCATCGAGGTCGAGCAGCTGATCGCGATGGATACGCCGGCGCCGTGGCTGTGAGGTGACGACGTCCACTCAACAAGCTCGGTGTCGTCCCCGCGAAGGCGGGGACCCATAACCACAGGGAGTGGTTGCTTGGCGAAGCTGTAACTCCGAGTCCTCGTAATCACATCCGCCTGTGGTTATGGGTCCCGGGCTCGCGCTTCGCGCGCCCCGGACGACGGAGAGAGTGTGGGATGGCTACTTTCCCGCCAATCCGCCCTTCGCTCCGCCCACCACGACGCCCGCTTTCTTCTCGATCGGCTTGATCGCCGCGGTGAAATCGGACTCGGCGCCTTCCGCGCTGATCACGGTCTCCCACAACCGCCCGACCGCGTCGGCAACTTCCATCGACAGGCCGAGCTGCTTCATCTCCTCCAGCGCCAGCCGCACGTCCTTCACCATCAGTCCCGTGGCGAAGCCGAAGTCGAACGTGCGCGGCAGCACCGCGCGCGGAAACTTGTCGCGGCTCGCCGTGTTCATGCCCGAGCCGGCATTGATGACGTCGATCATCACGGCGGGATCGAGCCCGGCTTTCACGCCCATCACCACGGCTTCCGACGTCGCCACGATCGCGGTGGCCGACAGGAAATTGTTGGCGAGCTTCATGGTTTGCGCCGCGCCCGGCTTCTCGCCGATGAAGAACACTTTTCCGATCACCTCGAGCGCGGGCTTGAGCAGCTCGAACTCGGCTTTCGGGCCCGACACCATCACAGCAAGCGTGCCCTTCTCGGCGCCGCCGACGCCCCCGGAGACGGGACAGTCGATCTGCACGATGCCGCGCTTGGCGAGCAGGCCGTGAATCTTCGCGGCCATCGCCGAGCCGACGGTTGAGAGATCGACGAAGCGTTTGGCGCGCTTGCCCTCGATCACGCCGCCAGCGCCGGTGGCAACGTCCAGGGAAGCCTGCAGCGAGGGCAGGCTCGCCATCACGGTCTCGACCCGGTTGGCGACGTCCTTCGGCGACGACGCGGCACTGGCACCTCGCGCGACCAGCCTGTCCATGACCTCCTTGCGCGTGTCGAACACGACGAGCCTGTGTCCCGCCTCGATCAACCGCCGCGCCATCGGGAAACCCATGTTTCCGAGCCCGATGAATCCGATGTCCATGGTGTTCTTTCCTCCCGTCGTCATTGCGAGGAGCGAAGCGACGAAGCAATCCAGGAATGTTTCCGCGGAGGATGTCTGGATTGCTTCGCTTCGCTCGCAATGACGGAGCAATACGATTCAGAGCGGTCAGCCTGTCTCACGCCTTGGCGTCGATCTCCGCGAACACCTCGCGCGCAATGCGGAAGCTGTCGACCGCGGCGGGCATGCCGCCATAGATCGCGACCTGCATCAGGATCTCGCGGATCTCCTCGCGGGTGACGCCGTTGGTCAGCGCGCCCTTGAGATGTGCGCGAAACTCGTGCTGGCGGTTGAGGATGGCGATCATGGCGATGTTGAGCATGCTGCGGGTCTTGCGCGGCAGCTCCTCGCGGCCCCACACCGTGCCCCAGCAATATTCGTTGAGCATCTCCTGGAACGGGCGGTTGAAATCGTCGACGTTCTTCAGGGCATTGTTGACATAGGCCTCGCCCAGCACCGCTTTGCGGACTTCCAGGCCCTTGTCGTGCATCTTCTTGTCCATGGCGTTTCCCTTATTTCCCTCGAGATTGGCGCGCGGAAATTACGGGGTTGCACCCGGCCAGTCACGTCCTCGTGTTATGCGGGAAAAGGAGGCGCTCCCGTACAGGAACGGATGCCTCAGTGCTGCCGTTGTGATAGGCTCTTCTCTACCGGGCAACCTGGAGAGTTGATTGAACGGCCTCACCCCCGAGCCGTCAGACCCGACCCGCGGCAGTGATGCGCTGTCGCGGCTGAAGCTGGCGCAGGCCCTTGATCGGGCAACTTATGCCATCGCATGGGAGCGTGCCTGGCCCAATGCGGCGCGCCTTCTGACCGTCGTCGGCCTGTTCCTGGTGGTGTCCTGGGCCGGCCTCTGGCTGGCGCTGCCGTTCATGGCCAGGGCCGTCGGCCTCGCCCTCTTCGCCGCGATCGCGGCGGCCGCCCTGTTCCCGCTGATTCGCTTCCGTTGGCCGCGCCGCGAGGAAGCGCTCGCCCGGCTCGACCGTGGCTCCGGCATCCGTCACCGCCCGGCCACCGCGCTCACGGACACGCTGACCTCGCAGGACCCGGTCGCGCTGGCGCTGTGGCAGGCGCAGCGCGAGCGGACGCTCGCCTCCATCAAGCGCATCCGCGCCGGTGTACCGCACCCGCGACTCGCGCTTCACGACCCCTGGGCGCTGCGTGCCCTCGTCATGGTGATGCTGGTTGCGACCTTCTTTGCCGCGGGTGACGAGCGTGCGATGCGCCTTGGCGCCGCCTTCGACTGGAACGGGGTGCTGGCGCCGGCCAATGTTCGCGTCGATGCCTGGGTCACGCCGCCGCTCTACACCGGCAAGCCGCCGGTCATCCTGTCGGCCGCCAACAAGGAAGCTGCGGCATTGCCCGCCGGCGGCCCGCTCGCCGTTCCCGCCGGCTCGACCCTGATCGTGCGCTCCTCCGGCGGCAACCTGGATGTCGTCGTTTCCGGCGGCCTCAAGGAGGTCGCCCCGACTGAAGCCAGCCCCAAGGGGACCAACGAAAAGCATTTCGCCATTTCCGGCGACGGCACCGCCCATGTCCGGGCGCCCTCCGGCCAGCCGCAATGGGCCTTCGCTGCCACGCCGGACCGTCCGCCGACGATCGCGCTCGCCAAGGACCCCGAGCGCCAGGCGCGCGGCGCGCTCCAGCTCTCCTACAAGATCGAGGACGATTACGGCGTCACCGGCGCCGAGGCGAAATTCGCCACGCGGTCGACCGACGCCCGGGACGGCGGCAAAGACGGTGCCAAGGATGGTACCAAGGATGGTGCGAAGGCCGCTGCCGGCGACGGCGACAGCAGGACGGCGCCGCGGCCGCTGTTCCAGCCGCCGCAATTCCCGCTCGCGCTGCCGAATGCGCGCACCCGCAACGGCGTCGGGCAATCCGTGAAGGATCTCAGCGAGGATCCCTATGCCGGCGCCGAGGTTACGCTCACTCTCACGGCCAAGGACGAGGCCGGCAACGAGGCTGTTAGCGAACCGTTCAACATGCGCCTGCCCGAACGGCTCTTCACCAAGCCGCTGGCCCGTGCATTGATCGAGCAGCGCCGCATCCTCGCGCTCGATGCCAACAAGAATTCCGACGTATATGCCGCGCTCGACGGGCTGATGATCGCGCCCGAGATGTTCACGCCGGAGCCCGGACAATATCTCGGCCTGCACAGCGTGGCCCGACAGCTCGAGGCCGCGCGTACCGATGATGCCCTGCGCGAGGTTGTGGCGAGCCTGTGGGCGCTTGCGGTGACGATCGAGGACGGCAAGATCTCCGACGTCGAGAAGGCGTTGCGCGCGGCCCAGGACGCGCTGAAGCAGGCGCTGGAGCGCGGCGCGAGCGACGAGGAGATCAAGAAGCTCACGCAGGATCTGCGTCAGGCGCTGAACGATTTCATGCGCCAGCTCGCCGAGCAGTTCCGCAACAACAATGACCCGCAGCAGCTGGCGCGGCCGCTCGATCCGAACACCAAGGTCCTGCGTCAGCAGGATCTGCAGAATATGATCGACCGGATGGAGCGCCTGTCGCGCTCCGGCGACAAGGATGCCGCCAAGCAGTTGCTCGACCAGCTCCAGCAGATGCTGGAAGGCCTCCAGATGGCGCAGCCGGGGCAGTCCGGCGAGAGCGACATGGAGCAGGCGCTCAATGAGCTCGGCGACATGATCCGCAAGCAGCAGCAATTGCGCGACAAGACGTTCAAGCAGGGCCAGGATTCCCGGCGCGACCGCTCGCGCGGCAAGCAGCAGCAGGGCGATCAATCCATGTCGGAGCTGCAGCAGGACCAGCAGGGGCTGCGCGACCGGCTGAAGAAGCTGCAGGACGAGCTTGCCAAGCGCGGCCTCACCCAGAAGGGGCAGAAAGGCCAGCAGGCACAGAAGGGCCAGAAGGGTCAGCAAGGCGATCAGGGCCAGCCCGGCCAGAACGGCGATCAGGACGGCGACCAGGGCGATGACGACGGCAGCCTGGATGCAGCCGACGGTGCCATGGGCGATGCCGGATCAAAGCTCGGCGAGGGCAATGCCGACGGCGCCGTGGACTCGCAGGGCAAGGCACTCGACGCGATGCGCAAGGGTGCGCAGAAGATGGCCGAGGCGATGCAGCAGGGCGACGGCGACGGCCAGGGCGACGGCCCCGGCCAGCGCGCCGGCCGTCAGCAGAGCGGCGGCAACCAGACCGATCCGCTCGGCCGGCCGCTTCATGGGCGCGAATATGGCGACGATTATACGGTCAAGATTCCCGGCGAGATCGACACCCAGCGTGTCCGCCGCATTCTCGAAGAGCTCCGCCGTCGTCTCGGCGATCCCTCGCGGCCGCAGATCGAGCTCGACTATCTCGAGCGGCTGCTGAAGGAGTTTTGAGAGGATAGGCCGCTACGTCCTCGTCATTGCGAGCGAAGCGAAGCAATCCAGAGTTTTTCCGCCGAGGCATTCTGGATTGCTTCGTCGCGAGGGCTCCTCGCAATGACGAAGTAGATGCCTTGCGCGCCAGTCCTTCAACGGCGAAGGCGGCTGTCGTTCGGACGCTAACCTTTCTTCGCGGCCAGCGCATCGGCAACCGCCGTGCGGATATCCGCGACCGAGAACGGTTTGGTCACGACGTCATGCACCAGCGCGTTCAGGTTCGAGGCCCGCTCGCGCTGGTCGGCAAAGCCGGTCATCAGCAAAATGGTCAGGTCAGGGAAATCGCGCGCGGCGGAGAGCGCCAGCGCGATGCCGTCCATCACCGGCATCTGGATGTCGGTGAGCAACAGGTCGAAGGCGCCATCCTCGCGGGTCAGGATCTCCAGTGCCTCGGCGCCGTCCTGAGCGGTGACGGTCTCATGGCCGTCCATGGCGATGGCGCGCGCCACCAGCGTGCGCATCGAATCCTCGTCGTCGGCGATCAGGATTTTCGGCATGAGACCAACCTTGGGACAAACGCCCTTGCGGGGGCGATTATACGCTGCCGCCGGCAATGTCGCGCCGGTTGAAGAAACGAACGTCGATGTTGCGGCCCTCCGGCGGCGGCGAGGCCAGGCGTGAGCGGAAGAAGGCGCGCTCGCCGGGCCGCAGCACGGTCTGCTCCAGCACCGCGTTCCAGGCATAGATCTCCGCGCCTTGGGCGTCGCGCACGGCAAAGCGCAATCGCGGAATGTCGAGCGGCTTCTTGCCCTCGCCGACGATCACGCCCTCGATCACCAGCACCTGCTTACCGTCCACGGTCTCGCTGGAGAGCTTGACGTCCTTGAAGGCGAGGCCCCGCAGGTTCACCTCCAGCCCGACCATCTGGTAGAACGCCGCCGTCTGGGGCAGCAGCCGCACCACGTCGCCCCGCCAGATCACCAGTGCCAGCACCAGCGCGCCCATCGCGGCACAGGCGGTGGGCAGGCCAAGATAGGATTTGCGCGGAGCCGCGGGGGCGACCGGACGGCTCACCCGCGCGCCGCGGCGGGGGAACAGGCCGCGGAACCAGGACTGGTGCTGCGCGCCGGCGACCTCCTCTTCGGCCTGCCGGGCCGCTGCTGACCATTCGTCCTCGGTTTCGCGGGCGTGCTCGTCCGGCCAGTCGCTGGCGATCGAGGGGCTATCGACGACGGGTGCATCAGTGGCTGCGTCGTCCTTGGCATAGGAGTTCCATTGTTCGGCGAGGTCGGACTGGTCGTCAGCTCGGCTCGCCGCGGCCATGGCCGGAACGGATGCCTCCTCGATGGCGTCCTCGGCATGGGCGATCCAGGTCTCCTTGCAACGGGAGCAGCGGACCGCCCGCCCGTTCGCCCCAAGGCTCGCGAGCTTGATGGCGTAGGATGTCATACAATGGGGGCAGACGATATGCATGGACGAGCCTTGATGCATGAACGAAGGTCTTGACGATGCCATGGTCGCGGAGAACCGGGCGCCCCTTATGCTACAGGGCGACCGTTAACGAACCGGAAACCATAACGGCGGCAAAACCCGTTGATCGCGTATGGCGGAGCGCCGCAATGCGACCCGCGCCCCCTCTCGAACGGAGCTGAGCTTGGTTCGGTTCGAAAATGTCGGATTGCGTTACGGTCTGGGGCCGGAGATCCTGCGCGACCTCAGCTTCCAGATTCCCGCGCATTCCTTCCAGTTTCTCACCGGACCGTCCGGCGCCGGCAAGACGTCGCTGCTGCGCCTGTTGTTCCTGTCGCATCGACCGACGCGGGGCCTCGTCAATCTGTTCGGTCATGACATCTCGCAGCTCGGCAAGGACGAGATCGCGGATTTGCGCAAGCGCATCGGCATCGTGCTCCAGGATTTCCGCCTGCTCGATCACATGACGACTTATGAGAACGTCGCGCTGCCGTTCCGCGTCATGGGCCGCAGCGAGTCGAGCTACCGCAAGGAGGTGATCGACCTGTTGCGCTGGGTCGGCCTCGGCGATCGCATGGACGCGCTGCCGCCGATCCTGTCGGGCGGCGAGAAGCAGCGCGCGGCGATCGCGCGCGCCGTGATTTCGCGGCCGCAGCTGCTGCTCGCGGACGAGCCGACCGGCAGCGTCGATCCGACGCTCGGTCGCCGCCTGCTGCGACTCTTCATCGAGCTCAACAAATCAGGCACCGCCGTCATCATCGCCACCCACGACATTGGGCTGATGGACCAGTACGAAGCACGGCGGCTGGTGCTGCACCAGGGACGGCTGCACGTCTATGAGTAGGCTGGACGAGCGCGGCGTGCTGGTCGATCTCGGACAGGAGCGTCCGCAGCTTCCGGCCAAGGCGCGCAACATGTCGCCGATCGTGCCGCGCGCCTCGATCCACGGCAGAGCGCTGGTTGCGGTGGTCGCCATCATGACGTTCCTCGCCTCGATAGCCACCGGCACGGTGCTGCTGGTGAGTGCCTCCGCCGCCGAATGGCAGTCGGATGTTGCGAGCGAAATCACGATCCAGATTCGTCCGCAGGCCGGCCGTGACCTCGAGCGCGACACCGCAGCCGTGGCGGAGGCGATGCGCGCGCAGGCCGGCATCGTCGAGGTCAAGCCGTTCACCAGGGAGGAGAGCGGCAAGCTGCTCGAGCCCTGGCTCGGCACCGGCCTGTCGATGGACGATCTGCCGGTACCGCGCGTGATCATCGCGCGCGTGCAGCCGGGTACGCCGCTCGATCTCGGCGCCTTGCGCGCGCGCGTCGCGCAGGTCGCGCCGGGCGCCAGTGTCGACGATCACCGCGCCTGGATCGAGCGCATGCGCCTGATGACGAACGCCACCGTGCTGGCCGGCCTCGGCATCCTCGCGCTCGTCATCGTCGCAACCATCATCTCGGTATCGTTCGCGACGCGCGGTGCCATGGCGGCGAACCGTCCGATCGTCGAAGTCCTGCATTTCGTCGGCGCCGGCGACCGCTACATCGCCAACCACTTCCTGCGTCATTTCCTCAGGCTGGGCCTGGAGGGCGGCGTGATCGGCGGCGGTGCCGCCATGCTGATGTTCGGCTTCTCCGAGTCCATCGCAGGCTGGTTTTCCGGGACGCCCGTCGGCGACCAGTTCGCCGCGCTGCTCGGCACCTTCTCGCTGCGCCCGTCCGGCTACATCGTGCTCGCGGTGCAGGCCGTGCTGATCGGCGGCATCACCGCGGTCGCCTCGCGCCAGACGCTGTTCGCGACGTTGAATGACGTCGACTAGGCTTGATAACCGGACTCCACTTCGCCTCAAAACGTCATAAAATCACATCGGGAAGGGATCACCGACATCGCATGACCTCGCCGACCGACGATCGATCGCCGAAACTGCCGCGCGGCTGGCTGCGCGCGACAATCGTGTCGACGATCGCGCTCGCCTTCGTCGGCGCGGCGGCGGGGTTCGTTGCATTCCTGTCGCAATTGCGCGGCGCCGAGACGGTGCCGGACCGCAAGGCGGACGGCATCGTGGTGCTGACCGGCGGCTCCTCGCGGGTATCGGATGCGATGGAGCTGCTGGCTGCCGGCTACGGCAGGCGGCTCCTGATCTCCGGCGTGCATCCGACCTCGACGGCGAGCGACATCTCCCGGACCTTGCCGGAGAACCAGTCCTTCATGACCTGCTGCGTCGATCTCGACCGCACCGCGCTGTCGACCCGCGGCAACGCGGCGGAGGCGCGGCGCTGGGCCGAGGGGCGCCGATTTACATCTCTGATCGTGGTCACCTCGAACTATCACATGCCGCGCGCGCTGGTGGAATTCTCGCATGCGATGCCACGGACGACGCTGATCCCGTTCGCGGTGGTCGGCGAAAAATGGCGCGAGGAGCCGTGGTGGACCTCGGGCTCGACGCTGCGGCTGCTCTTGTCCGAATACGTCAAGTACGTTGCGGCCGAGCTCAGGGTGCGGCTGGAGGATTTCGGGATTGACCTTTGGCCCGAGATGTCGGAGCAGCCTGCAGGTCAGCAACCGAAGCGGCCCGCCACCGCACAGGCCAATTGATCGGACCATCGATGTTTCTGATTTTCCTGCGCTCGCTCGTGTTCAACGTACTGTTCTATGCCGTGCTGGTCCTTCTCGCGATCGTTGCGCTGCCGACCTTTGCATTGCCGCCGCGCGCCATGCTCACGGTGGCGCAATGGTGGGCCAAGGCGACGCTGGTCCTGATGCGCGTGGTCTGCAACATCAAGGTGGAATTCCGCGGGGTGGAGAAGATCCCGACAGGACCGCTGCTGATCGTGGCCAAGCATCAGTCGTTCTGGGAGACCTTCGTGCTGCCGGGTTTCTTCAACCGGCCGATCTTCATCCTCAAGCGCCAGCTGATGCAGATCCCGGTGTTCGGCCAGTTCCTGGTCAAGACCGGGATGATCGGGATCGACCGCAATGCCGGCGTGAAGGCGCTGCTGGACATGACGCGCCGCGCGCGCGAGGCGGTGCGCAGCGGAAAGCAGCTCGTGATCTTTCCGGAAGGCACGCGCCGCGCGCCGGGCGCGCCGCCCGACTACAAGACCGGCTTTGCGCAGATCTATTCCTCCTGCGGCGTGCCGTGCCTGCCGGTCGCGCTCAATTCCGGCCTGTTCTGGCCGCGCCGCACTTTCATGCGCTATCCCGGCACGCTGGTGGTGGAGTTTCTCGAGCCGTTGCCGCCGGGTCTGTCGAAGGACGAGTTTCTCGCGCGCGTGCAAGCGGCGGTCGAGGACGCGACCGGTCGCCTCGTCGAAGCAGGGCGGAAAGAGCAGGAGCGGTTGATCGGCTCGGCGCCGAGCTACGCGCCGACGGGCTAGCGGCTTTCGCGATCTTCGTGCCGATCCGTCGCGTGCAGCGAGTGCGCATCACCATGCAGCATCAATGCAAGCTGATGCAGCTGGGTGTCGCGAAAGCCTTCGGCCTCGATCGCCTTCACCGTTGCGGTGACGTAATCGCGGTTGGCGCCGGACTGGCCGTGGCCCTGGACGACGTGGCGGTGCTGCTCGGCGAGCGAGAGGCGGCCGGCATATTGCACATGGCCGCGGTCGACGACGTAGGCGAGTGCGGAGACGCGCTGGCGCGCATCGTTCTCCAGCCACACCGAGCGCATCACCTCGCGATAGACCGAGGTGACCTGCTCCCGTGCGCGCAAATATGCGACCACCTCGGCACGGTTCTTCTCGGCGACGCGGAAGGCGATGCCGCGGCAGGCGCCGCCGCGGTCGAGCCCGAGCACCAGGCCCGGCTTCTCCGGCGTGCCGCGATGCACGAACGAATAGACGCAGAGCGCGCGGTGCTCGCCGACCAGCCGCGCCGGGACGCGTTCCTCGAAGTCGAAGCCCGGCCGCCACATCAGCGAGCCGTAGCCGAACACCCAGAGGTCGCCCGTGGCTGTGGTGACGGAGGGGAGGGTGATTTCCGACATTTCGGGCACGGCTACCAGAACCCTGCGCCCAAGCGAAGCGATTTCTGCGCCTTTCGTCGCAGGCCGGCACCGCTTACATTTGCCTGAATCTGGCGTCAAAGGGTCGCCGCATGTCCAATATGACCGTTGCCACAAGCCGCCGCTCCCGCTGGGGCCTCTTCATCGCCCCCGTTCTCGTCCTGGTCCTTGCCGTCGCCTGGAGCTGCTTCTGGTTCTATGCGGCGTCGCAGGCCGAAATCGCCGCCGACGCCTGGCGGGCGCAGGAGGCCAAGGCCGGCCGCATCTACGATTGTGCCAAACGCTCGATCGCCGGCTTCCCGTTCCGCTTCGAGGTCCAGTGCTCCGGCGCCAGCGTCGCCCTGGTCTCGCAGAATGCGAGCAAGACGCCGTTCACGGCCAAGCTCGACAACATCCTGGTCGTGGCCCAGGTCTACGACCCCAAGCGCATCATCGCCGAATTCTCCGCGCCCGCGACGCTGATCGACGGCGTCACGCAAAACACCTTCACGGTGAATTGGAGCAAGGGCCGCGCCAGCGTGGCGGGCCTGCCGGCGGTGCCGGATCGCGCTTCCATCGTGTTCGACGAGCCCAGCCTCAACCGTCTCGATGGCAGCGTGCAGGTGCCGCTTGCGCGGGCCAAGCAAGTCGAACTGCATGGCCGTCTCGCCGACGGATCACCATCGGATCATCCTGTAATCGAGACCGTGCTCCATGTCGCGCAGGGCAGCATCCAGGGCGTGCATCCGCTGCTCGCCGAGCCGTTCGAGGCGGACACTCGCGCCAAGATCACCGGCCTCTCCGACCTCACGCCAAAGCCCTGGCCGCAGCGCTTCCGCGAGATCCAGGCCGCCGGCGGTCATATCGAGATCGTGCAGTCGCGCATCCAGCAGGGCGAGATGATCGCGGTCGCGGCCGGCACGCTCGGCCTGTCGCCCAATGGCCGGCTCGACGGCGAATTGCAGATGACGGTGACCGGCCTCGAGCGCGTGATCCCGGCGCTCGGCATCGAGAAGATGCTGGAGGAGGGCGTGCCGCAGGCAACGCTCGACCGCCTCGCGCCCGGCGTGAAGTCGCAGGACCTCAACAATCTGTTCGGCGCACTCGACCGCGCCGTGCCCGGCCTCGGCAAGGTGATCAAGCAGAACGCCAATGCCGGCGTTGCCGCCGGCATCAATTCGATCGGCACCGAGAGCACGCTGGAAGGCAAGAAGGCGCGGAGCTTCCCGCTGAAATTCGTCGACGGCGCCGTGCTGCTCGGCCCGGTCAAGGTCGGCCAGATCCCGCCGCTGTATTGAAGACTCTCTCGTCATTCCGGGGCGATGCGTAGCATCGAACCCGGAATCCGTTTCACAGCGTGCGCTGCGGCCCGATGGATTCCGGGCTCGCCCCTTCGGGGCGCCCCGGAATGACGGGGGTGACGCTACGGCTTCTTCAGCGCCGCATGCGGCCGGCCGAAATCGGGCGCGGCTGAATCCTGGCCGATCTCGACGATGCCGCGGCGGATGGCGCGGGTGCGGGTGAAGTGGTCGAACAGCGCCTCCCCATCGCCGCGACGGATCGCGCGGGTGAGCTTTGCCAGATCCTCGGTGAAGGTGCCGAGCATCTCCAGCACGGCCTCCTTGTTGGCGAGGAAGACGTCGCGCCACATCGTCGGGTCGGAGGCCGCGATACGGGTGAAATCGCGAAAGCCGCCGGCGGAGAATTTGATCACCTCGGATTCCGTCACCTGCGCCAATTCGTCGGCGGTGCCGACGATGGTGTAGGCGATCAGATGCGGCAGGTGGCTGGTGATGGCGAGCACGAGGTCATGATGATCGGGCGTCATCACCTCGACCTTGGCGCCCATGGTGGCCCAGAACGCGCGCAGGCGGTCGGTCGCCGCGGCATCGACGCCTTCGGGCGGGGTCAGGATGCACCAGCGGTTGATGAAGAGCTCGGCGAAACCAGAGTCCGGCCCGGAATGCTCGGTGCCCGCCACCGGATGCGCCGGGACGAAGTGAACCGATTCCGGCAGATGCGGCGCCATGTCCCTGACCACCGCGCCCTTGACCGAGCCGACGTCGGAGACGATCGCCCCCGGCTTGAGATGGGCAGCGATCTCCTGCGCCACGGGTCCGCAGGCGCCGACGGGAATGCAGAGGATGACGAGATCGGCGTCCTTCACGGCCTCAGCATTGGTCGCCACGACCTGATCCACGATGCCGAGCTCGGCGACGCGTGCGCGCGTCTTCTCGGAGCGTGCGGTGGTGACGATTTCACCGGCCAGCCCCTGGAGCTTCGCAGCGCGCGCGATCGAGCCGCCGATCAGGCCGAAGCCGATCAGCGCAACGCGCTGGAAGTGCGCCTGCGCGCTCATTTGCCGCCCATGAAGTCGCGCAAGCCGTCGACCACGAGGCGGTTGGCCTCCTCGGTGCCGATCGTCATGCGCAGCGCATGCGGCAGGCCGTAGTTTTTCAGGCCGCGCAGCACGAGTCCACGCTTGGTCAGGAAGGCGTCGGCGTCGTCAGCGGTCTTGCCCTTGTCCGTCGGGAAATGGATCAGCACGAAATTGGCGACGCTCGGCGTCACCTTCAGCCCGAGCTTGCCGATCTCCTCGGTGAGCCAGTTGCGCCAGGTCTCGGTGAACTGCTTCGACATCGCCTGATGCGCGGTGTCCTCGATCGCGGCGACCGCGGCATACATCGCCGGCGTCGACACGTTGAAGGGACCGCGGATGCGGTTGACCGCGTCGATGATGTGCTCGGGCCCGAACATCCAGCCGATGCGCAGTGCAGCCAGGCCATGGATCTTGGAGAAGGTGTGCGTCACCACCGTGTTCTCGGTGGTGGCGACGAGCTCGATCCCCATCTCATAGTCGTTGCGCGAGACGTAATCGCAATAGGCGGCATCCAGCACCAGCAGCACGTGCGAAGGCAGGCCGGCACGCAGCCGCTTGACCTCGTCGAACGGCAGATAGGTGCCGGTCGGGTTGTTGGGGTTGGCGAGCCAGACCAGCTTCGTCTTCGGCGTCACCGCCTTCAGGATGGCGTCGACGTCGGCGGTGAGGTTGGTCTCCTTGGCGATGACGTTCCTGGCGCCGACCGCCATGGTCGCGATCGGGTAGACCAGGAAGCCGTGCGTGGTGGAGATCGCCTCGTCGCCTTGGCTGAGATAGGTGTGCGCGAGCAGATTGAGGATCTCGTCCGAGCCGGCGCCGCAGATGATGCGGTTGGGGTCGAGCCCGAACGAGCGGCCGATCGCCTCGCGCAGCACGCGCGAGGTGCCTTCCGGATAGTCTTCCAGATGGTCCGCCACGCGCTTGAACGCTTCGATCGCCTTGGGCGAGGGCCCGAACGGCGTCTCGTTGGCGGAGAGCTTGAACACCTTGCGGCCCGGCTCCGGCACCGGGCTCTTGCCGGGCGTGTAGGGCGCAATATCGAGAATGCCGGGATTCGGCACGGGGCGGGACATCTTGGACTCCGGATAGGCTGGGCTGCTCGCGAATTACGATTTCGGCCCGGTCGGGGGCACCGTATAGCGCGTTGCGTGGCTGCCGACGAGGGCCACAGAGCGAACCGAGGCCCCCGCCTCGATCAGGGCAGCCCTGATTTTGTCGATGCTGGTCGCGCTGGTGACCGAGACCAGCAGCGCCGCGCCGTCGAAGGCGGTATCGGGCACCGCAACGATCTCGGCGAGCGGCGACAGCGCGCGGGCGACCTCGGCGTTCCATCCGGAGACGCGCACGCTGAAGGTCTCGACCTCTGTCACCAGGGCGCTGTCGGCGACGCGCGAGATCGCGAACACCGGCAGCGAGGCCGGATGGTCGGCACGCTCGACGAAGGGCATCCGTGCGATGATCTTGGGCGCGCCGTCGGCTTCCAGCTCCAGCCACCACGGCGTGCGGCTCGAGGTCGCCGAGACCAGCGCCAGGTCGCCCTTGGATTTCGCCACCGCCTCGACCGCGGCCTGCGCGCTGAAATGCGCGACGTAAGGCACGGTGAAGCCGAAATGGAAGCGCACGGAATCGCGCATCGCAGGTTCGCTCACCGAGATGTCGGCATGCACGGAGAACGGCGCCTGCACATAGGTGAAGGTCGAGATGATGACGCGCCAGATGCTCTCGACCGTGTCGAGCGGCAGGATGCCGCGATGACGCTGCACGATCTCGCGCATCATGGAAGCCTCGCGCGCGGGGCGGAACGCCGAGCCGACCTCCTGGGTCTGCTTCACCTGGATCAGCCGGTCGATGATGTCGCCGCGCTGCATGAGGAGGCGATGCATGCCCTCGTCGATCGCGTCGATCTCCTTGCGCAGTTCCTGCAGCGATGGTGGCGCGGGCGGACGTTGGGACATGTCTGGTCGTCGATCGTTCCGATGGGGGATGTCCTGATTAGGCAGTCGTGGCGGCGAAAGCAAAGAGAAATGACGTGCTTTGCGGGCGACGCGACTGAGGCGAATTGGGCCGATCCGGGCCGCGACTTGACGAAAACCGCCCAAGACGGTAGCTTTTGCCCGTTCCGTGGTCATTTGAGCCGGCCGGCTTGCAGCCACGTTAAAAAACTCGCTAAACAGGCCGGGGACGCTTCCGATCCCGGCCGAACCTATCGTTCAGGCCGGGTTTTTCATGGCCTGATGTCAGCGGCGCGCTCGAGCAGCCAGTCGCAAACGAGGTCGATGTCCGAGATGGGTAGCGTCAAGTCGATACCGAGTCCTGCGATCAGCGCCGACGAGCGATCGCACGAAGTGGACCATCCAAGCTCGCTGATTGCGCATTTCGACACCGAGCAGCCGCTGCGGCTCGATTGCGGCGTCGATCTCACCCCGTTCCAGATCGCCTACCAGACCTATGGCGAGCTTAACGCCGATCGCTCCAATGCCGTGCTGATCTGCCATGCGCTGACCGGCGACCAGCATGTCGCCAACGTGCATCCCGTCACGGGCAAGCCGGGCTGGTGGGAGACGCTGGTCGGCCCCGGCCGCCCCATCGATCCCAAGCACTACTTCATCATCTGCTCCAACGTGATCGGCGGCTGCATGGGCTCGACCGGGCCGGCGTCGATCAATCCCGCCACAGACAAGGTCTGGGGCCTGGATTTCCCCGTCATCACCATCCCCGACATGGTGCGCGCGCAGGCGATGCTGATCGATCGACTCGGCATCGACACGCTGTTTGCGGTCGTCGGCGGCTCGATGGGCGGCATGCAGGTGCTGCAATGGACCGCGGCCTATCCTGAGCGCGTGTTTTCTGCGCTGGCGATTGCCTGCGCGACGCGGCACTCGGCGCAGAACATCGCCTTCCACGAGCTCGGCCGCCAGGCCGTGATGGCCGACCCCGACTGGCACGGCGGCGGCTATGCCGATCGCGGCATCCATCCGCATCGCGGGCTCGCGGTGGCGCGGATGGCGGCGCACATCACCTATCTCTCGGACGCGGCGCTGCATCGCAAGTTCGGCCGGCGCATGCAGGATCGCGAGCTGCCGACCTTCTCGTTCGACGCCGACTTCCAGGTGGAATCCTATCTGCGTTACCAGGGTTCGTCCTTCGTCGAGCGCTTCGACGCCAATTCCTATCTCTATCTGACGCGGGCGATGGACTATTTCGACATCGCCGCCGATCATGGCGGCGTGCTGGCCAAGGCCTTCGCCGACATCAAGACCCGCTTCTGCGTGGTCTCCTTCACCAGCGACTGGCTGTTCCCGACCTCGGAATCGCGCGCGCTGGTGCACGCGCTGAACGCTTCGAGCGCGCGGGTGTCGTTCGCCGAGATCGAGACCGATCGCGGCCATGACGCCTTCCTGCTCGACGTGCCCGAATTCTTCGACATCTCCCGCGCCTTCCTGCAATCGGCAGGCAAGGCCCGCGGGCTCAGCCTCGAGGACCGCTAGCGATGTCCGTCCAGGAAGTGCTGCCGCTGAACGGCGCTGCGACTGCGTCGTCCGGCCAGTTTCGCGCCGATCATCTGTTGGTCGCCGAGATGGTCAAGCCGGGCTCGAAGGTGCTCGACGTCGGCTGCGGCGACGGCGATCTGCTTCAGCTGCTGGAGACCCGCGGCATCGACGGCCGCGGCATCGAGCTGTCCCGCGAGGGCGTCAACCGCTGCGTCGCCAAGGGGCTCGCGGTGGTGCAGGGTGATGCCGATACCGATCTCGTCAATTATCCCGACGATGCCTTCGACTACGTGATCCTGTCGCAGACGCTGCAGGCGACGCGGCAGCCGAAGGTCGTGCTGGAGAATCTGCTGCGCATCGGCCGCCGCGCCATCGTCTCGTTCCCGAATTTCGGGTTCTGGAAGATGCGGCTCCAGCTCCTGATCGGCGGCCACATGCCGCGCACGGAGAATCTGCCGGCGACCTGGTACGACACCGCCAACATCCATTTCTGCACCATCAAGGATTTCGTGCAGCTCTGCGACGAGATCAACGTCAAGATGGAGCGCTCGGTCGCGCTCGATCTCTACGGCCGCCCGGTGCCGCTGAACCTGCCCTGGTGGGTGTGGAACATGTTCGGCGAGCAGGCGGTGTTCTTGCTGAGCAGAGGCGGGGGGAAGTAGTCCCCGTCGTCATTGCGAGGAGCTCTTGCGACGAAGCAATCCAGGCTGTCTCCGCGGAGGGATTCTGGATTGCTTCGCTGCGCTCGCAATGACGGAGTACTGGGCAGCGCATCTGCCTTAATGCGCCGCCAGCGACCGCGGATCCCGCACCGGCCATCGCCCCGCTTCCACCAGCGTCACGAACCGCTCCACGCTCTCGTTGAACAGCGCGGGCTCCTCCAGATTGAGCACGTGGCCCGACTTCGGAAACATCGCGAGCCCCGCCGCGGGCAGATGCTTCTTCAGGAACAGGCTCGGCCCGATGCACGGATCGTCCTCGTCGCCGCAGATGATCAGCGCGGGTGTTGCCGCGCCTCTGATCGCCTCCGTCATCGTGTAGATCGAGGGACGGCCGCCCTGGAATCCGCGCATCGTGCGCGCCGAACCCTTGGCATCGTGCCGCGCCAGCGCGGCGTAGAAATCGGCGTGCCCGCGCGGGTCCTTCACCAGGAACGGAATCCGGCTCGGCGCCTCGCGCGTGACTTTCGCGACCTCGGCGGAGCCCAGCGTCTCGAACTGCTCGGCATTGGCGCGGCACTGCTTGCGCCAGGCCTCGAGGTTATCGAGCTCCGAGCCGGAGCCGACGCCGGCCAGCGTCATCGACAGCGCGCGCTTCGGCGCGTTCAACCCGATCTGCAGCGAGGAATAGGCGCCCATCGACAGGCCGACGAGATGGGCGCGCTCGATGCCGAGATGATCGAGCACGGCAAGCGCATCGGTGTAGAAATGCGTGTAGCTGTAGACGTCACCGTCAGGCACGTCCGACGGCGTGTAGCCGCGCGCCGAATAGGTGATGCAGCGATGGCCACGCGAGAAGTAGCGCATCTGCGGCTCCCAATTGGTGTAGTCGGCCGCGAACTCATGCAGAAAAAGGATCGGCGTTCCCTGGCCCGCCTCCTCGAAATAAACGCGGACGCCGTCCCTGGTCGTGGCGTGGGGCATTAACCGTTTCCCTCTGTTTCAAGCCGTGCTTCAGGATCGCAGTTAACGCTGTTGTCGGCAATGCGGCAGCCGCAGCCGAGCACAAACACAAAATCATCGCAGCTATTCGCCGACGTCGCGTCTTTTTCTCGCCACATCGGGCGGCTTAACGGCCAAACGGATGTCGGCCATTGCACGGGCCGGCGGGAAGTGGGGGTGTCAGCTAGGGATGAAGAATGGTTGAGTTGTTTGCGTATCGCCTGTCGCGTTGTGTTGTCGCGCTGGCGCTTCTCTTCGCGGCGGTCGCCGCGTTCGGTTCTCCGGCCTCGGCGCGGCCGCATCATCGTCATAGCGCAGAGCGGCACGTGTACGTGCACCACGCCAGACATCATCATCACCGCCACCATGCGAGAGGCTCGCGCTTCGAGCGCAGCGCGGCGCAATTGCAGGCGAGCGGTTTCGCCGACACCCAGGCGAGCTACGATCCAAGCGCCAACAATGGCGGCGTGGCCGGCAACGCGCTTGTCCCAAGTGGCGGCTTCGGTGGCGGATCGGGCCTGGTGTCCGAGGCACGCCGCTACATCGGCGGCAATCCGACCGGGCGCGGCAGCCTGTGGTGCGCGCGCTTCATGAACATGGTGCTGGAGCATACCGGCCATAAGGGCTCAGGCTCCGACATGGCGAGCTCATTCGCGCGCTACGGCACGCGCATCTCCGGTCCGCAGGTCGGCGCCATCGCCGTGATGTCGCGCGGCGGCCGCGGCGGTCATGTCGGCATCATCACCGGCATCGACGCGCAGGGCAATCCGATCATGATCTCCGGCAACAACGGCAACCGCGTCCGCGAAGCCCCGGTCTCGCGCGGCCGGATCTATGCCTATGTGATGCCGAATTGAGGCTCGTGGCCGTCATTGCGAGCGAAGCGACTTGTCCGCCGAAGCCTTGGCGAAGGCGGAAGCAATCCAGAATCCCTCCGCGGAAATACTCTGGATTGCTTCGTCGCTTCGCTCCTCGCAATGACGGGAGTGCGTGGAGACAGGTGCCGTAGGGTGGGCAAAGGCGCGCAAGCGCCGTGCCCACCGGCGGTATGTCAGCGTTCGCTAGCGGCAACGGTGGGCACGCTTCGCTTTGCCCACCCTACGCTAGCTCAGACGAGCCTCGGCTCTTCCACCGCCACCACATCACCCACGCCGACGTCACCGCCTTCGATCACCTCGGCATAGATGCCGCAGTCCATGTGGCCGAGATGGCGCGAGAGCGTCGGTGGTATTTCGAGATCGCGCCTGGCGGTTTCAGGGTCGACATTGGTGGCCGGGCAGCGAACGATGCGCTTGATCACCTTCAGCCGGGCCTGTCCGATCGCGAGCGTCTGGCCGACGAGGTCGAGCTCCGACCAGGCCGGCCAGCCCTTGACGTAGAGATTGGCGCGGAAGCGCAGCGGATGCACGGCGACGCCCCCGAGCATGGTCTCGATGGCGCGCACGCTGCCGAGATTGATGATGGAGACGACCTTGCGGGCGACGTCGGAGAAGCTATGGTCGCGGCCGGACAGAATTTTGGGCGGGCCCTTCAACTCGGGCTGGAAGTTGTCGCGGAAATAGGCCTCGATCGCGGCGCGCCCGGCGGCGCTCTCGAGATCGCCGCAGGCGACGATCTGGCCGTCCTTGCGGATGGTCAGAACGTTGGTTTCGTCGTCGAACCGGCTGTCGAGCGCGGCCAGTCGCTCATTGCGCGCCAGCATCAGGAACTGGATTTTCGGCTTCCATTCGGGCGCCTCGGGGTCGAACCCGCTCGGGCCGTTCTCGATGGCGTAGCGGCGGTCGGCCGGCAGGGTCTGGCCGGTCCGCAAAGGGGCGCGCAGCAGGCGTTCCGGCGTTAGGCCCTTGACGGGATAGCGGTAGAGGCCGGTGATCTCGGCGGTATGGCTGGCTGTCATGCCGCTACTTAGGGGATTCGGCGGGCCGTCGCCAAGCGGGCGGATCAGCGCACGAAATTGTGAACTCGCCTCTACCGATCCGAGGGCGCGCTTCCCACATCTGGGTCAGGCCGGCGCCAGCGCCGGCTGATAAGCGACCGCTTGCTGTGTTGAGGAACGTCAACGCATCAGGCGGAAACCCAATGAAGATGCCGTTCGGGGTGCCTTAGAGGGCCCTGAGGGCAGGCCGAGGGACAGAAAAGATGAATATCGACAAATACACCGAACGCTCCAGGGGCTTCATCCAGTCCGCGCAGTCGCTCGCGATGCGCGAGGGGCACCAGCAGTTCTCCACCCTGCACGTGCTGAAGGTCCTGCTGGACGACAATGAGGGGCTCGCCGCCGGTCTGATCGACCGCGCTGGCGGCAATTCCCGTGCAATTCTGAAGGCGACTGAGGACGCCCTCAACAAGGTGCCGAAGGTCTCCGGCGGCGGCGCCGGGCAGATCTACCTCGCGCCCGAGCTGGCCCGCACTTTCGATGCCGCCGAAAAGGCCGGCGAGAAGGCCGGCGACAGCTTCGTCACGGTCGAGCGGCTTTTGCTCGGGCTGACGCTGGAGAAGACCAGCGAGGCCGGCGCCATCCTCAATAAGGGCGGCGTCACGCCGCAAAATCTCAACGCGGCGATCGAGGCGCTGCGCAAGGGCCGCACGGCCGACTCTGCCACCGCCGAGAACGCCTATGACGCCCTGAAGAAATATGCCCGCGACCTGACCCAGGCCGCGCGCGATGGCAAGCTCGATCCGGTCATCGGCCGCGACGAGGAGATCCGCCGCACCATCCAGGTGCTGTCGCGTAGGACGAAGAACAACCCCGTCCTGATCGGCGAGCCCGGCGTCGGCAAGACCGCCATCGCCGAAGGTCTCGCGCTGCGCATCGTCAACGGCGACGTGCCGGAGAGCCTGAAGGACAAGAAGCTGCTCTCGCTCGACCTCGGCGCACTGATCGCCGGCGCGAAGTATCGCGGCGAGTTCGAGGAGCGGCTGAAGGCCGTGCTGCAGGAAGTGACCGGCAGCGAGGGCACCTTCATCCTGTTCATCGACGAGATGCACACGCTGATCGGCGCCGGCAAGGGCGACGGCGCGATGGACGCCTCCAACCTGCTTAAGCCCGCGCTTGCGCGCGGCGAGCTGCACTGCATCGGCGCGACCACGCTCGACGAATATCAGAAGCACGTCGAGAAGGACGCGGCGCTGGCGCGGCGCTTCCAGCCGATCTTCGTCAGCGAGCCCTCGGTCGAGGACACCATCTCGATCCTGCGCGGGCTGAAGGACAAGTACGAGCAGCATCACGGCGTGCGGATCACCGATTCCGCGCTCGTCGCCGCCACGACGCTGTCCAACCGCTACATCACCGACCGCTTCCTGCCCGACAAGGCGATCGACCTCATGGACGAGGCCGCGGCGCGGCTGAAGATGCAGGTCGATTCCAAGCCGGAAGAGCTGGATTCGCTCGATCGTGAGATCATCCGGCTCAAGATCGAGCAGGAGGCGCTGAAGAAGGAAAGCGATGTCGGCTCCAAGTCCCGGCTCCAGACCCTGGAGAAGGACCTCGCTGAGCTCGAGGAGAAGTCGGCGGCGCTGACGGCGCGCTGGAGCGCGGAGAAGAGCAAGCTCTCCGATGCCCAGAAGCTGAAGGCCGAGCTCGACACACTTCGTGTCGAGCTCGCCAACGCGCAGCGCCGCGGCGAATTCCAGAAGGCCGGCGAGCTGGCCTATGGACGGATCCCGCAGCTCGAGAAGCAGCTCGCGGACATCGAGGCCAAGGAGAATTCTGGCGAGATGATGGAGGAGGCTGTCACCGCCAACCACATCGCGCAGGTGGTCTCGCGCTGGACTGGCGTGCCCGTCGACAAGATGCTGGAAGGCGAGAAGGAGAAGCTCCTGAAGATGGAGGAGCAGCTCGGCAAGCGCGTCGTCGGCCAGGCCGAAGCCGTGCGTGCGGTCGCAACCGCCGTGCGCCGCTCGCGCGCCGGCCTGCAGGACCCGAACCGCCCCACCGGCTCGTTCATGTTCTTGGGGCCGACCGGCGTCGGCAAGACCGAGCTGACCAAAGCCTTGGCGGAGTACCTGTTCAACGACGAGACCGCGATGGTCCGCCTCGACATGTCCGAATACATGGAGAAGCACTCGGTCTCGCGGCTGATCGGCGCGCCTCCCGGCTATGTCGGCTATGACGAGGGCGGTGCGCTCACCGAAGCGGTGCGGCGCCGGCCCTACCAGGTCGTGCTGTTCGACGAGATCGAGAAGGCGCATCCTGACGTCTTCAACGTCCTGTTGCAGGTGCTCGACGACGGCCGCCTGACCGACGGCCAAGGCCGCACCGTCGACTTCCGCAACACGCTGATCATCATGACCTCCAACCTCGGTTCGGAATATCTGGTGAACCAGCCGGAGGGCGAGGACACCGCGGCCGTGCGCGAGCAGGTGATGGGAATGGTGCGGGCGCACTTCCGCCCCGAATTCCTCAACCGCGTCGACGAGATCATCCTGTTCCACCGTCTGCAGCGCAGCGAGATGGGCCGGATCGTCGAGATCCAGTTCGCGCGTCTCCAGAAGCTCCTGACCGATCGCAAGATCGTGCTCAGCCTCGATGCCGCCGCCCGCGACTGGTTAGCTGCCAAGGGCTGGGATCCCGCCTACGGCGCAAGGCCGCTGAAGCGGGTGATCCAGCGCTACCTCCAGGATCCGCTCGCCGAGATGATCCTCGCCGGCGACGTCAGAGACGGCGACAACGTCGCGATCTCGGCTGAAGGCAACGTTCTGACCTTCAACGGCAAGGCGCCGCAGACCGCGGAGATCGCGCAGTTCGAGGCGCCGGTGGCGAAGCGGAAGCTGAACTGAGGAAATACACGCCCTTCGTGCCAAACTCGCGGAGGGCGTTTTTCAATCTGCGAAGAACGCGTCCACCACTGCCTGATCGCGGTCGTAGACCCAGCATTCGCTCAGCAGGCCTTCGCGCACGGCATAGACCAGCAGCCGTTCCAGTTCAGCCGTGCGACCGTCCCGGCTGAATGATTCCCGTGCGAGAATGGCGCCGCGCCGCGGTCCGGCCATCACTTCATCGATGCCGAGAAGTTTTCGGTTGGAGCGGCGTGCGACCTCGGCCAGAGTGGCAAGAGCGGCCGTCTTGCCGTGGTGAGTGCCGGCGAGCGGGTTATGGCCGGCATAATGCAGCATGAATTCATCGTGGTAGCAGGCGGCGATCGCGGCGCGGTCACCGGCCTGCCAGGCGGTCGCGTAGCGCGTGACGGCGGCGCGTATCGCGGCGATTTGTGCGGCGTCATCTACAAGAACTCTATTCATCGATGTGATCTCCCGGGTCATCGGCAGCGCTGTGCTGGTGCGCTATGATAAGGCATGACCTCGCCCCCCGACTTTCAGGAACTGGCTATCAGCACGCCGCCCAGCGGCGGACCGAAGAAGGCGCGGATGCTCGATTGGGACGCGCGGGTGATCTATCTCGGTCCAGCCTTCGGGTTGACTCCCCACCGCAATGCTACCGGCGTGCTGGCCGTCGCGCTCGACGGGGCGATAGGCGTAGCTACCGATCCAAGGGCGCGCTCGCCGTCTTATCGCCAGACCCGCAGCGTGCTGATCATGCCCAACAGTCTGCACCATCTCCGCATCGACGCCGGACCGACCGCCTTTCTGTATGTCGATCCCCTCGGGCGCGATATCGAGGCGCTTCGTTCACGAATGAAGGAGGTAGGATCAAGCGCCGCGTTCGACCTGATCGACGAGAGGTCGGTCGTCGCGCTGTTCCGCGACATTGCGGAACGACGCCTCGCATCAGAGGACGCGCGGCAAGCAGCCCGCGATATGCTTGGGATCGGATCAAATCCGCAGCCGGATGCGAGAATTGCCGCCGCCATCGAGCGGATGCGCGAGGAGCCCGGCGGTTCGCACACGCTTGCTGAACTGGGCCGCAAGGCCGGGCTTTCGTCCTCGCGCTTCCTGCATCTCTTCAAGGACGTCACGGGTGTGCCGCTCCGCCGCTACCGCATCTGGTCCCGGGTCGGCGCTGCCGCGCGGGCGGTCGCACAAGGCCAATCGCTGACCGAGGCCGCGCATGGCGCGGGCTTTTCCAGCTCCGCGCATTTCAGCACGGCCTTTCGCGACATGTTCGGCATGATGCCGTCGGAATTGTTCGCACGGCTGCGCGCGGAATAACGTCTGCAACGTGCTGTTCAAGCTGTGCCTCAAAGCCCTCTCCGCCGGCGCGGGGAGGGTTTTCGCTTTTGCGAAGCAGGTCGGGTATCCGCGTGTTGTGTCGTTGAAAAGCCACACGTACTGCGGTTATCCGCTCAGGATGTAAATTGATGTTGAACAACCATAGGCTCCGTTGCCATAATTCCATCTCGGTCGACGCGGCATTCCCGCGGCCAAGAACTCAAGGATTTCACACGAGTCTTTGAGTAACCGACAATTTTAGACTGAGCTCGCAATTTCGAGCTGCGATGATTGAACGCCACAGGCAGTTTTTGTTGTGTTTTGCGTGGAGGGGCGGCGGTGTTGACCGTTAGTTTGCTGGGGGCCAGCCGGGTTGCGCGCGGTAACGAGCAGATTTGGTTGGATCTCGGTCCAGCAGGACGGAGATTGGCCGGCTTCCTTTTCACCTTTCCGGACCGTCCGCACCGTCGCGAGCGACTTATCGACCTGTTTTGGCCGGAGTTGGACTCCGACAGAGGACGCCGAGCCGTGAACTCTGCGATCTGGCGTTTGCGAAAACTGCTCGCGTCGGCTCCGGAGTACAGAGAGGGCTATGGCCTCAGGACCGTCGGCTCGGAGACTATTCTCGAGAGGACGTCTTGGCTGGACGTCGACACCTGGGCTCTGCTTGAAGCGGCACAGGCCGCTCTCAACGGCGTTGAGGCGCACGTGGATCCTTCCACGATGAAGCAGGTTCTCGCCGTCCTGTACCGCTACGAGGGGCCATTCCTGGACGGCGAAGATGCCGACTGGATATTGGAGGAACGCGAGCGATTGCATTCCCTTTTTGTGCAGTCGGCGATGACCATCGTCCGTCATCTGGGACTTTGTGGCCACTATCATGATGCGATCCTGCTCGCCCGTCACGCGCTGCGCTTTGATCCCTATCGCGAGGAACTGGTTCGACATCTCCTGACGTTGCTTGCACTCGATGAGAGGCGTATCGACGCCATCAGGTACTACGATCACTGGATCGCCATGATCCGGCAGGAGCTGGGAATTTCTCCGCTTCCAGCAACGCGTGCGGTCATTGACGAGATCAGGAATCTGCATAACGCCGACGACGCCCAGCATTTGCGCGTCGGGCTGATGAGCCGCGATGAGCGGCGGCGTGCTGCAAACTAGGCGCCGCAGTCCACAAATCCATCTGATATCGCGAGCCTGACCAGGGCTTGGCCAAGCCATGGCCGGACAGGCCCCTGCCTTGCCCGGCCGTGTCGTGATTCTGTCGTGATCGCTTCGGAATTCTCGCCGCAGGCCGCCGTGAGCGAAGGGCCAGCATCCCGGAACGATCGCGCGATCTGCCCGAGTTCACGGCATGCGACGTTCGGCCCATGAGCTCACAACAGCCGCTCTTGGATCAGGTTTTCATTCTGCGCTTCTGGCGCGAAAGCGCCGACGCCGGCGAATACGCGCGTTGGCGGGTCCTGGTCCGCAACATCAACACCCGACGGCGCGACGTGGTCGACGACGTGCAACGCGCTTTCGCAATCGTCACCGCCAATCTGAACGTGGCGGAGGGCGCACATGAAGAGCATGCGACTTGGACCGTTGATCCGCCAACGCCCGAACAGTGAGAGACAGGTCGTGCGCAAGATCGATCATGCAATGAGCTGCCAGCTGCCATCCACGCGATGGTTCGATGGTTGGGGGCGTATGAATGCTCTTGAGCGATTTGATCGGGGCTCGCCACGAGACTCATTTGCTTCACGGGATTGCGTCGATGCGTAGCGTTTGGGGACTCATAGCGGTCGTGTGTTTGGGGCTGACCCTAGCCGGGTGCGACACGACCGACTCGCGCTATTTCCGATATGGAATCGGGACGGACCTCTATTCCGACGACATCGTTGCGACGACGCAGCTGCAAGAGGTATACCTCACAGAACTATGCCGGCAGGCACTCCCGCTCGTATCGACCTCGGATGTGCAATGCTTTAATGCCACGCCAAATGCAAACGCTTGGAATTTGATTGTCCAGGCAGGCTTGAATGACGTTGATCGGCGTTGTGACGCCTATTTGGCATGGCTCGACGACCGAAGGCGAACCAACGAAGCCGTTCTGAAGGAGCTCGGAGACATCACTGTCGCGAGCCAAGCCATCATGCGTGTGACGGGGGCGGGCGCGAACCCGATTACGCTGGCGGGATTGGCATTCGGACTTGCGGCCAACACGTTCACAAACGTCAATTCCCGTCTGCTGCTGGAGGTCGACAAGACCACCGTTCAGACCCTGGTCTTGCGGCGTCGGGAAGCCTATCGGCTTCAACTTCAGGGCATCGTGGTGGACAATCGGCCCGCAGCCATTCATGCGCTTCGGTCCTACCTGACCATCTGCACGCCATATGCGATCGAGACAGACATCAATTCAACGGTCACGGTGTTCCAGGTCGGTGGATCGGGGGCACTGAACAGGCCTCCGCTGATCAATGCGGAAACGGTTCGCGCGACGACGATCACGCGTGCGCGCGATCCGATGCCCGAGAGGAAATTCCCCCCGCCGCCGGTTGTCGGAACAGCATTTATCACAAGCGTTCAGGTCGCGCTTTGCGTGCGTAACGCGAACGGCCAAGCGGATCCGGCGACCGTTGCTGCGATCCGAAGTTATCTGGAGGCGATACCAGTGATTGTGCCAGATCCCATAGATCCGACATCTCCGACGTTGAGACCTGTTTTGCAGAGAGCAGTGTCGGATGTTCGTGAATGCAACACGCTTGGCTTCAGGAACGCTTTTGAAGTCGGACGTTATGGCGTAGCGAAGTCTGGCGCCGACAAGAGCATCAGACGGCTGCAGGCGAAAATAGCGGAATTCTTGAAGAACCGGCAATCGCAAGTGACCGTCCAACAGACCGGAAAGTTCGACGATCAGACGCGCAAAGCGATCGGCGCGATCCGCGCGTTGACTGGAACGACGGGCGAGGAGATCGATAAGGCGTTGGCAGAGAAGATATTGGCAGGAGCGTGAGAGCGCGTACACATGGACGCGGCTCACGATCGGTTTGCAATGCGATCATGCTCTTTTGTCTATGGAGAGACCATGCCGATCATGAAGGACGACGATATTTTGCGGATCGAGCCGGGCATGAACGCTGACTTGATCGAAAGTGGCTTTGCTGATGCGGACACGGAAGTGGAGGTTATCGGTACGGCGGAGGTGGATACTCCCGCCGGCAAGGTGAAATGGACCAAGGTCAAGCTGCTTGACAACGCCGTTGCGCCGGAGGGTTGGGTTCGGTCGGCGCATGTCGATCTTGAGGGCAGCGTACCCGGAGGTCCGATCGAGAAGCGAAAGTTCGCCGACCAGTGCTGGGTCGAAGCGTTGTTCTCGGATGCCAACCCCCATTACGTCGCGGCAGTCGCCGAGATGCGCTCGGCAACATCGAGCGACCAGCAAGCGGGAGCGCTGGGCCCGTTTTTCGGTCCCTTTCGCTTCACGCAAGCAGAATGGGATGCAGTCCGCGTGTTGCCCGAGCTTGGCAAGAGCGGCTTCAGCGCAAGAGACATTACGGACTGGCGGGTCCAGGTCGTGCTCTTCACGTTGATGACGCATCGCTCCGAGGCTGCTCTCATCGCGGAACTCGGTGCGATCACCGCCGGCCGCCGTCCGAGCGCCGCCGAGCTTTACCTCGCCCAGCTGATCGGCGCCAAGGCCGCCGTCGCCGCCGTGACCAAGACGCCATCTCCGACCATCAAGGAAGCTTTCGAGGGCGTTGCGGCTCCCGATCAAGCCAAGGACAGGCCGCTAGGTGCTCCCACGTTCGACAAGATCGCGGCGCGATTTGCCGAGTTGTTCGAGGCCGACGGATCGGTCAAGGGTGACGCCGCGATTGATCGGATCGTCGCGCGAATGGATCCGGTCCTGACGACCACCAGGGACGACATCATCGCGGCAGGGGTGGCGTTGCTGGGGGCTGTGCCTGAAGGCGGCACCGTGAACGGCGCCAACGCGCAGATGTCCGATGCATCGCAGCTCGCAGGAATGGGGACGACGTTTGCCGAGCGTGCGCCGGTCATCATGCGGTTCCTGTTGCGCGACTTCCCTCAGCTTCAGGACTTTCACGCTGCCGGCGTTCTTGGAAATATCGGCCGCGAGACCGGCGGCTTCCGATTGATGCAGGAAGTACGTCCGAAGAAGGGAAGGGGCGGGCTGGGGTGGTTGCAATGGACCGGCGACCGCCGCAAGAAGTTCGAGGCCTTTTGCGTGCCGCCCATCCCGGGTACCGAGACAAATGAAGGCAACTACGCCTTCATGAGACACGAAATGAAGGGGGACGAGAAGCCCGCTTTCGACGCGTTCGCTGCAACGACGAATCTCGCAAGCGCAACCGCGGTTTTCATGTCCAAGTACGAGAGACCGGGCGTTCCTGCACTGGATGAGCGGCAGGACTGGGCCAGGAAGGCACTGGATGTCTTCAGAGCGGCGCCTCCGGACCAACCCGGTGATGCGCAGGCAGCTGGAGGAACCATCGTCGACCAGCTTCGCGCGCAGATCAAGGCAGGCAAGATCACCTTCAAGGAGCCGGCACTGCAAAGCCAATTGCTTGGGCTGAATACGGGCACCAAAGTCACGCCCAAGTTGCAGGCGCTGGTCCTGAAGTTATCCGGCATGACGCCGGTCATCCGTATCAGCTCCCTGATACGTACGGGGGCCGGAAGCTTCCATGCCGCGGGGCGAGCGGTCGATATTGCGAACGAGGAAATCGCCGCTGCGCTGCTGCCCCAGATCGCGACCGAGGCACAGATAGCTGCGCTGGGGATCGACGAACTTATATTCGATGCGCGGCGCATCAACCCCAACAACGATCCCAACAAGTTCAACTTCGATCAGGGCAGGAAGCACAACTTCAATCCGAGCACGATCGGCGATCACGGCGACCATATCCATTTTGCCGTAACCGCTTAGTGATCCGATGGTCGTGTTCCGATGGCCGAAAGATTGACTGCACCGAGAGCGCGTTCCGATGACGCGAGGGATCACGTACCATGCGTGTTCGGCTTTTCGAGATTCCAGGCGCGAAGGCATTGGTGCTGCTTTGCTGGGCCATGCCTTTAGCCGTGCCGGCGGATGTGCACGCGAACGAGGGCAGATGTCTCGTCGTCGTCGACGGGCATACGTTCTTGAAGGGGCGATGCAATATCGAAATCGGGACGGGTGGAAGTTTCACCGTCGGCGTTGGCGACAAGTCGCGATCCAAGCATTTCGCTTACGTTACTCTCGATGGAGGAACCGATGCAGCGGTCGGCTATTGGAACGGCGTTGCGGCCGAAAGCCACGCTGACGAGCATCTTGGTCCGCTCAAAAGAAAGGGCGCCTGTTGGTCCAATAGCCGGGCGAGGATTTGCGCGTGGCGATAATCGAGAGTCAACTCGGAATCGACGAGAGCGCCGCTGCGTTAGCGGCACCGATTGTGTCGTGCTTTTGTTGCTTGTTGGATAGGCGCATGTCCATCCGATCTCATCTGTGAATTATGCCCGGCTCGACGCCTTCCTCCTCCTCCTCCAGCTCCGACAAAATATCCACCAGCTCGCGCACCCGGCCCTGCGCCAGCGGGCGCAGATCGTTGATCATCGGCTCGTCATTGGCGAGCCAGGCCTGGGCTTCAGCGAGTTCTTCGGCGGTCGCGCCGGTTCCGATGATCTGGGCAATGGTCACGTCGTCGGCACGGTCCACGGCCTTGACGACATCGTCGCGTGAGAGGCGCGTCATGGGCGATCCTCCTGCTGGCTTCGGTCAGCGTCTAACCGAGAACCGGCGTGCCGGTTCCCGGGCCAGGCCCGTGCGCGCCATTCCTACTTCTTCACCACCTTGTAGATCGCATTCTCGACGTCCGAGCTGAAGTAGATCGCGCCGCTCGCGCCGACGGCGACGCCGGTGGGGACATGTGTCGGCAAGCCGCCGGGTGCGCCGGTCAGGCCGATCGGGAGATTGGCGGCGATCTCGGTGATCTTGCCGCTCTCCGGTGCGATCTCGATCAGCCGCTTGGCGCCGACCTCCGCCACGATGAGCTGGCCTTCGGGACCTCTTGCGATGCCTTCCGGCATCTTCAGCTCCTTGGCAATCACGGTCTTTTCACCGTTGCTGTCGATCCTGGAGACGAGGCCCGCAAACGCCTCGGTCAGGTAGACCTCGTCGGTTTTCCCGCGAACGAGCCCGACCGGGCCTTCGAGCGCGCCGATCAGCGTGGTGCGGTCCTTGCCGTGCTCGCCGCTCACCTTGACCAGCGACTTGGTGCCGAGCTCGGCCACCAGGATGCTGCCGTCCGCGAGCACGACCGCGTCATGCGGCGCCTTGAAGTCGTGCAGCATCTCGCGCGTCGCGCCGGTCTTGCCGTCGATCACCTGCACGGTGCCGGTGAACCAGCTCGACAGGACCACGTCGTTGCCCTTCGCCGTCGCGCTCATCGGATATTCGAGCGTTGTGCCTGCGGCATGCATGCGCGCTTTCTCGGTGACCTCGCCGGTCGCCCCATCCACCGTGCGATAGGCGAACAGATCGGCGACGTGGATGGTGTCCTTGCCGTTCTCCGAGGTGACACCGATGCCGCCGGGCAAAGCGAGCTTGCCGATGATGATCTGCTTGGCCTGGCCGGTCGCGGGATCGACCTCCTGGATGCCGTTGTCGGCCATGTTGGAGACGTAGATGCGGTCCTTGTCGTCGATGGCGAGATTGTCGAGCGAGGGCTTCAGCTGCGCGACCATGGTCTTGGCGCCGGACTTCGGATCGACCCGGACCAGCTGGCCGAGCGCGGTGTCGATCACAAAGAGGTTGCCTTTGGAATCGAAGTTCACGGCGGCCGGGACCTTGAAGCCGTCGGCGACGACGGTCAGCTCGGCCTTGTCGACGTCGACCCTTGCGACCTGCCCCTTGAACCAGAGCGGGCCATAGAGCTTGTCATCGGGACCGAACTCGAAGCCGTTGAGGCCGCCCATCTTCTCCATGATCTGGCGTGGCGGTTTGACGCCCTCGACGTCGATCTCGTAGAGCGCATCGCCGAGGAAGACGGTGGTGGCGTAGAGCCTGCCGTCCTTGCGGAAGGCGAGCGAGTTGATGCCGGGAAGCCCGGACGCGAGCTTCTTGATCGGTCCGTCGCCCTTGCGCGCGTAGAGATCGCCGGCGAGGAAGCCGGTCCAGGCCATGGTGCCGTCGGGTGCGAATGCGATGTCATCGGCCATCCCGACCGGCGCCGGGATTGCAACCTTGGCGTTGCCGCCGGCGATGTCGACCTCATAGAGCGCAGCGCCAGCGACGCTGCCGGCAAACAAATGGCCGGCCTTGTCGACACCGAGCCCGTGCACACCGTGGAACGCCGAGCCCGGCACGAGCCTCGTGACCTCCCAGCCGTCGGCCGATGCGCTCGTTGTGGAGAACAGCGCAGCAATCAGGGCTGCGCAGGCGAGCCTGCTCTTCATGGCGTGACCTCCCGTTTTTTGGAAAGTATTCGCCCGTCCTGCGGCTTTGGCAAACGAAACTTGACGTTGTGACGCCGCGAAGCGGCCCGGCTGCGCAGCGTGCTTGTTTCAAATACTGTTTGAAAATGCCGGCCGATACCGGCGGGCTGCCGATTTACCGGTTGGTGACCTGCAGCGGCCCGCCGGTGGCGTCCGACATGCGGGCGATGGCGCCGCCGCGGCCGCTCATCATGCCGTCGAGCCGGTCGCGCTCCTTCTCGAAGCTTGCCAGCATCGGGCCCTCCAGCGAACGGCCGCGCGGCAGCTTCACGCGCATCGGATCGACGAAGCGGCCGTTAACCAGGATCTCGTAATGGACGTGCGGGCCGGTCGACAGGCCGGAGGAGCCGACGAAGCCGATCACCTGGCCCTGCCGCACCTTCTTGCCGACCTCCATGCCCTTGGCGAAGGCCGACATGTGGCCGTAGGCGGTCTCGTAGCCGTTGGAATGCTTGATGCGGATGTACTTGCCGTAGCCGCCCTCGGGGCCCGCCTTCTCGATCACGCCGTTGCCGGAGGCGAAGATCGGCGTGCCGTAGCTGGTGGACCAGTCGACGCCGGTATGCATCTTCACGTAGCCGAGGATCGGGTGGCGGCGGCCGCCGAAGCCGGAACGCATGATGGCGTTGTTGACGGGCTTTCTGACCAGGAACTTCTTCGCGCTCTTGCCGGTCTCGTCGTAATAGTCGACCAGGCCGTCGTCGGGGCTCTGGTAGCGGTAGTATTTCTTGGTCTCGCCGCCGACGGTGAGCGAGGCGAACAGCACCTCGTTCTTTTCGCTCGACGTCACGCCCTCGTCCTCGCCGGCGTAGAACACGTCGAAGGAATCGCCGGGCTGCACCTTGCGCTGGAAATCGACGTCGTAGGAGTAGATCTTGATCATGTCCTCGATGACGGGCATCGGGACCTTGTTGCGCATCGCGGTCTCGTAGATGCTCTGGTAGAGCCGCACGCCGGAGCCGTCGTCATCATCGTCGTCGTCGCTGCTGGCGTTGGCCGCAGTATCGGCGACGGTGTTCATGCTGGAGACGTCGACCGCGACGTATTTGCCGAGATCGGACAGCGCCGCGATCGCTTCGACCATCGTGTCGTTTGCAACCACGACGCGATAGGGCTGCAGGCGGGCGCCGGGGCTTGCGGGCGCCATCAGGATGCGAAGCTTCTCGCCTTCCTTCAGGCCGCCGTCGCGGCCGCGCGGTCCGAGTGTCGCGGTGATCGCCTTGATCTCGTCGGCATTGGCGCCGAGATCGCGCAGCACCGAAGCGACGCTGTCGCCCTTCTTGACCATGTGGACGCGTTCGCCGTTGGGATTGCCGCCGGTGATCTGCTCCTTGGTCTTGGGCAGCAGCGTGACGTTTTCCGGCACCACGCGCGTCTCGAAGCCGGCATAGGGATCCGACGGCGAGACCTCGGCTGCGTAGGCGGTTCTGATCTCGGAGGGGCCGGTCGCGCCGGAGATGTCGGCGGCCGCATTGGCGAGCGAGGCGTAGCGCACCCCGCCATTGCCGCGCCAATTGGCGGCATCGCGCACCCGCATCAGGATGTCGTCGAGCGCCACCACCGCGGAAATCTTGGCCTTCGGCAGCACCGGCGACAGGTCCTTGGTGACGAAGGACACTTCCGCGTCGGGCTCGACGGCTTCGGGATTGTTGGGATCGTCGGACGCCGTCTTCGGGTCGGAGCCGACATCGGTCAGCAGGCGCTGGGCGTTGAACGGCGGGATCTTCGCCGACAGATCGCTCGTCGTCATCGACAGATTGCCGGCGATCCGCACGAACGGACGCACCCGCATCACGTCACGGTTGCCGACGCGGGCCACGGTCGAGACGCGCATCACGTTGCGCGAGGCCGTGGATTCGCTCGGCGGCGGCAGGCGGTCGCTCTTGTGCAGCGTGGCGGCGCGATCGGCGGCGCCGAATGCTCCGCGCAGCGCGCCTTCGACCCGCTCCGGCACCTTGGCGAAGGTCATCTCGCCGTCGAGCGAAGCGAAAACGGCGCCGCCGATCAGGGCTGCGCCGCAAAGTCCGGTCAAAATTGTCCCGCTGAACCATTGCACCGAGACGCGGCGGCGGTCGATCACGGCAGCTTCAGAACCATCGACGGACAGCGGCGGCTCGTGGCCGAGATCGATGATCCCGGTCTCACGCCCGTAAGCGCCGCGTGACGTCCTGTGGTTCAACCCAAGTCCCCCAATCAACGACCCAAGATGCCCGTTCTCGAACCTGGTCCCGGCTGCCCTCTTGAACGGGGATCGCCGGAAAAGGCAAGCCGCACAGCTATCCGCGCCCAGAACGCCCCTTGATGGGGCCGGCCGAAATTACGAACAGCTGGACGGGTAAAGCTCTCTCGATGTCTTTCGAATGCCGAAGGAAGGTCGCGTCATTTGCAAGATCGCCTTCCTCTGACCCCATGAAAATCGCCGGCAGCCCCCACAGGCATCCCCGCGATTCAAGCTTGTCTCTTATCAGAACGCCGCGGGATTGTGGCTCAAGTACGGCGCCAAATATGGAAAAAGTTTCCTGAACGCCGGGCCGTAAAGACCCTGCGTGCAACCACTGGCGGAGCTCGGGCCGGGTGGGGACACGGCCCCCATCCGGCGGGGGAGCGGGCGTCTGGCCGGGAGCCCTCAGACTGGGAACGGGGCACGCCAGCCCAGGGGTTGCGGGGGCGGCGAGGAAGGGGCCGGGGAGGGGCCCCAAGGCGCCTTCCGGAGCCCGCCGGCGGGCAAACTTTTTTTCAGATTTTTTGCCGGGCCGGATCGTCCGACGCGCTCGGCGGTCATCTAACTGGCTGGAATCGTGGATGTTTTATCGCTGGTCCACTGTGCGACGATTTGTTGACGATTGGCGTTGACAGGCCGGAAGGTGGGGCCTATAACCCCAACCACTGAGCGCGGCGCCGCCGGGTCACTGACCAAGGCGAGCGAACGCGCCACTGATGCTCCTCACCTTGTTGAGTGACACAACAGCCGACACCAGTCGGTTGGAGTTCATCCATCGTCGGTAAGGGTGTCGGAACCCTTCCTCTCAGGAAGGTTGAGGCCTCTCCGGTCTCGGGCTGTTTGACAAGTGAAGATGAAGAAAGAGAAACGTGGACGGCGGAGTCCTTGCGGGTCTCGCTTCCGAAAAGCTTCGGCTTTTCTGATCGAGACCGGACGAAAGACTTCGGCGGTACACGTTTTCAAGGAAACACCATCGTTGCCAGCGATGTGAATCGCGGGCAGCACATCGACTTCGGTCGATAATGGTGGGACCTCGTCAAACGTTGTGATCAGCCGGTTCAAAGTTCAAGTCCAACTTGAGAGTTTGATCCTGGCTCAGAGCGAACGCTGGCGGCAGGCTTAACACATGCAAGTCGAGCGGGCGTAGCAATACGTCAGCGGCAGACGGGTGAGTAACGCGTGGGAACGTACCTTTTGGTTCGGAACAACACAGGGAAACTTGTGCTAATACCGGATAAGCCCTTACGGGGAAAGATTTATCGCCGAAAGATCGGCCCGCGTCTGATTAGCTAGTTGGTGAGGTAATGGCTCACCAAGGCGACGATCAGTAGCTGGTCTGAGAGGATGATCAGCCACATTGGGACTGAGACACGGCCCAAACTCCTACGGGAGGCAGCAGTGGGGAATATTGGACAATGGGGGCAACCCTGATCCAGCCATGCCGCGTGAGTGATGAAGGCCCTAGGGTTGTAAAGCTCTTTTGTGCGGGAAGATAATGACGGTACCGCAAGAATAAGCCCCGGCTAACTTCGTGCCAGCAGCCGCGGTAATACGAAGGGGGCTAGCGTTGCTCGGAATCACTGGGCGTAAAGGGTGCGTAGGCGGGTCTTTAAGTCAGGGGTGAAATCCTGGAGCTCAACTCCAGAACTGCCTTTGATACTGAAGATCTTGAGTCCGGGAGAGGTGAGTGGAACTGCGAGTGTAGAGGTGAAATTCGTAGATATTCGCAAGAACACCAGTGGCGAAGGCGGCTCACTGGCCCGGTACTGACGCTGAGGCACGAAAGCGTGGGGAGCAAACAGGATTAGATACCCTGGTAGTCCACGCCGTAAACGATGAATGCCAGCCGTTAGTGGGTTTACTCACTAGTGGCGCAGCTAACGCTTTAAGCATTCCGCCTGGGGAGTACGGTCGCAAGATTAAAACTCAAAGGAATTGACGGGGGCCCGCACAAGCGGTGGAGCATGTGGTTTAATTCGACGCAACGCGCAGAACCTTACCAGCCCTTGACATGTCCAGGACCGGTCGCAGAGATGTGACCCTCTCTTCGGAGCCTGGAGCACAGGTGCTGCATGGCTGTCGTCAGCTCGTGTCGTGAGATGTTGGGTTAAGTCCCGCAACGAGCGCAACCCCCGTCCTTAGTTGCTACCATTTAGTTGAGCACTCTAAGGAGACTGCCGGTGATAAGCCGCGAGGAAGGTGGGGATGACGTCAAGTCCTCATGGCCCTTACGGGCTGGGCTACACACGTGCTACAATGGCGGTGACAATGGGATGCTAAGGGGCGACCCTTCGCAAATCTCAAAAAGCCGTCTCAGTTCGGATTGGGCTCTGCAACTCGAGCCCATGAAGTTGGAATCGCTAGTAATCGTGGATCAGCACGCCACGGTGAATACGTTCCCGGGCCTTGTACACACCGCCCGTCACACCATGGGAGTTGGTTTTACCTGAAGACGGTGCGCTAACCCGCAAGGGAGGCAGCCGGCCACGGTAGGGTCAGCGACTGGGGTGAAGTCGTAACAAGGTAGCCGTAGGGGAACCTGCGGCTGGATCACCTCCTTTCTAAGGATGGTTCTTCAGAAGCTTGCTTCTATCGAACCGTTTTAGAAACATCAGTGGCCAACAGATCGCCAGATCGTTGAGCTGCATTGGCGGGATTTCGCCGTCTTCGTTTCTCTTTCTTCGCGGACGAACACGCGCTGGGCCTGCATCGAGCAGGATCCCACGGTCCCTGACGGGATATGCGTTAGGGGCTTGTAGCTCAGTTGGTTAGAGCGCGCGCTTGATAAGCGTGAGGTCGGAAGTTCAAGTCTTCCCAGGCCCACCACTTTCAGTGAGCATTCGTCTTCTGGTTACGGGGCCATAGCTCAGCTGGGAGAGCGCGTGCTTTGCAAGCATGAGGTCGTCGGTTCGATCCCGTCTGGCTCCACCAGATGGTTTGATCACCGAGATCTTGTACCGTCGTCCGCGAAACATCACTTCGCATCCTGCTAGTCTGGATAGACAGCAAGATGCGTGTTTTCTGACATCGTAAAGAGGAGATCGATCCGAGTTGGGTCGTGCAGCAGATTGTTGCGCGGATCCTCCATTATCTCCGGATCATTTTCGGCGCTCGCTCTCAGCCGTGAGGTTGAATGCGAGTTGTAAAATGATCCTTTTAGCGAAGCTTGACCGCCTCGCTATCGGAACGATCTTACGAAGCAAGCTGGTCTTTCTAGTCAATGTCCGGCTGCACGTAGCATTCATCGAGGGTGCGCGCCTTAGAGACTTCGGTTTCTTGGCAATCGTGCAGACAACATTCTGCCGAGT
>NZ_CP182471.1:4800000-7725000 GCF_051853025.1 Bradyrhizobium sp. BLXBL-01 | reverse complement strand
GAACGGCAGCGACGTGCCGAAGGTGAACGCCGGGTTCTTGCCCCAGTAATAATACAGCGCCGTGTTGCCCATCTCGACGGTGCCGTTGGAGACGGCGTCGAGCACCTGCAGGCCTGGCACGATCTCACCGGCGGCGAACGGCTGAATCTGGAATTTGTTGTCGGTGGCTTCGGCGACGCGCTTGCAGAAATATTCGCAGCCGCCATAGAGCGTATCGAGCGCCTTGGGCCAGCTCGCCGCAAGGCGCCATCTCACTTCCGGCGACGATTGTGCGATGGCCGGCGCGGCAACGGCCGTGCTTGCGGCCAGCCCAGCCCCGGTCACTTTGAGAAAATCACGACGTTTCATGCGTATCCCTCCGTTGCGCCGATTCTTCGACAAGGGAACGATCTTGGTGTCGTCTTTGCGTCGCCGATGATCGACGTGGGTGTTTTAAAAATTTTGGCGTTTCCGAAGGCCCTTCGGGCTCTTTTTGGATTCCGCGCATTGCGGAATGGCGTCAGGATGACCGGTCGCCTTGCGATAATCAAGCGCCGTCAGTGCGCTCGCAATTGCGAAGCCGAGGTTTGACCGCCGCTTCCGGCCCGAAACGACCGGCAAAACGACCAAAGCCCCGGAGATGGTGGCATCTCCGGGGCTTCTTCGTCTTTAGTCGTGGGGGGTCTCAGCGCCTCATGTCTTGGCGCGCATCCGCGCCATGAAGCTGTCGTAGCTCAGCTCCGCAACCTGCGTCCAGGGCAGCGAGTCGTTCTTGAACGCCATCATGCTCGCATGCATCTTGCCGAAATGCGGATTGGACTTGGAGAGGTCCGCGTAGATCTCGTTGGCGGCGTTGTAGCAGGCCTCGAGCACCTCCTGCGGGAAGCCTCTGACGATTGCACCGTTCACGATCAGCCGCTTCAGCGCCGGCGCATTCACTGCATCGTATTTGCCGGTGATCCAGGTGAAGGTATCGCGCGATGCCGCGTCGATCGCCGCCTTGTAATGCTTGGGCAGCGCATTCCACTTTTCGATGTTCATGATGTTGTGGCCCTGGCTCGTGCCTTCCCACCAGCCGGGGTAGTAGTAGTATTTGGCGACCTTCACGAAACCTAGCTTCTCGTCGTCATAGGGGCCGACCCATTCGGCGGCGTCGATGGTGCCCTTCTCCAGCGCCGGATAGATGTCGCCGCCAGCCAGTTGCTGTGGCACGCAGCCGAGCTTGGAGAGGATCGTGCCGGCGAAACCGCCGATGCGCATCTTCAGGCCCCTCAAATCGTCGAGGCTCTTGATCTCCTTCCTGAACCAGCCGCCCATCTGCGCGCCGGTCGATCCGGTCGGGATGCCATAAACGTTGTGCTCCCTAAGCAGGTCGTTGACGAGATCCTGCCCACCGCCCCACAACAGCCAGGAAATCTGCTGCCGCG
Source organism: Bradyrhizobium sp. BLXBL-01 (assembly GCF_051853025.1). NCBI lineage: Bacteria > Pseudomonadati > Pseudomonadota > Alphaproteobacteria > Hyphomicrobiales > Nitrobacteraceae > Bradyrhizobium > Bradyrhizobium sp. BLXBL-01. The sequence goes on along the minus strand of NZ_CP182471.1, from coordinate 7,723,594 downwards.
TGTTCAAGCCGAACGGCAGTGCGGTTGCGAAGGTGAAGGCCGGATTCTTGCCCCAGTAGTAATAGAGCGCGGTGTTGCCGATCTCGACCGTGCCGTTGGAGACGGCGTCCAGTACCTGCAGGCCTGGAACGATCTCTCCGGCCGCAAACGGCTGAATCTGGAATTTGTTGTCGGTGAGGTCGGCGACCTGCTTGCAGAAATATTCGCAGCCGCCATAGAGCGTATCGAGCGCCTTCGGCCAGCTCGTGGCGTACCGCCACTTGATCTCGGGCGAGCTTTGCGCAATCGCGGGCGCCGCCACTGCGGTGCTCGCTGCCAGGCTCGCGCCCGTTACCTTCAGGAAATCACGACGTTTCATGCGGACCCTCCGCTATGCCGATGCCTTCGACACGGAACGAACTTGATCGTTCGTTCTTTTTGAGACTCGGCGTTGTTTTGTTTGAGGTTTGATAGCGTTTCCGAACGACCCTGATGGGCCTCTTCTTGTTGGAATCCCCACTATGATGGCATTCCGTCAGCAAGGATGACCGTTCGTCTCGCGACAATCAAGCCACCTGCCATCTCGCGCCTGCGAATGCGCGACAGACACCCGCAAGCGCGAGAGGCGAGGCGCCCGTGGCGCCGATCTCTTTCCTTACCGCTCCTTCGCGAAAGCCGTCTCCATCGCTTTTCGCACCCTGATCGTCTCGTTGTTTGCATCGAACTCGACATCGCTCCAGCGCACCACCGTGCCGTGGGCGACGTCGTGCTTCAGCTTCAAGCGATGTGCGAGCCCGATCGGCAGGGCGCCAGCCTTGAGGCTCGCGGCCGCCGGTAACAGCTTGCCCCACACCGTGTAGCCGCCTTCGCCGTCCAGCATCTCCCCGGCGTGCAGATTGCGTTTGGCCACAGCCGCGACGTCGCCGCGGAAGCCGTAAGGCTGCCCAGTGGCCTCGCCCCGCAGCGCCGCCGCCAGCACCGAGATGTTCAGCTCGAGCCCGATCAAATGATAGGGCTTGTACATGGCGGCGAAGCGTCCGCTGGAATCGGTCTTCAGGCCATATTGCCGGAAGCAGTCGGCAGCATAGTCGTTCGGTGCCTCCAGCACGACATAGACGCCCCAGCGCAGGTCGCGAAACACCGGCCGGCCGTCGCGTTCGAGCGAGGAGACGACTTCGACAAGGCCTGATCGCTCCAGCACGCCGCCGCGCGAGCGCGGCCGCATGATATGCGGCAAATCGTCGACGCCGCAGGGCGGAAACAGCAAGCCGTCCGCGGGCACGTCGAGGCCGCAGGCATTGGCGATCGCGGCCATCTCGATCGCCGATTTGGTGCCGTCGAGGAAGGAGTTGAACATCTGCGGATTCATGCCGGCCGACTGCGCTTCGCCCGCGGTCAGGCCGTAATGCTGCCAGACACCATCGGGTGTCACGTCGTGATAGGCCGGCAGGTACTTTGTGCCCTTGCCGGCAGCAACGACGCGGAAGCCGGTGGCCCGCGCCCAATCCACCATCTCCGCCGTTAGCGCCGGCTGGTCGCCATAGGCGAGCGAATAGACCACGCCGGCTTTGCGCGCTTCCTCGGCGAGCAGCGGGCCCGCCAGCACGTCCGCTTCGACATTGACCATCACGATATGCTTGCCCGCCGCGATCGCGGCGCGCGCGTGGCGGATGCCGACGGCGGGATTGCCGGTCGCCTCCACCACCACGTCCATGCCGCCGCCGGCGATGGCGCGCGCGCCGTCATCGGTGAACACCGTGGCGGCGATGCGCTCTGCGTCCCAGCCGACGGTGCGGCAGGCCTCGCGTGCCCGGTCGCGGTCGATGTCGACGATGATCGGCACCTCCAGCCCCGGCGTGTGCGGCACCTGGGCGAGGAACATCGAGCCGAACTTGCCGGCGCCGATCAGCGCGACGCGAACGGGCTTGCCGGCGGACGCGCGGGCCTGGAGGAGGCGGAAGAGGTTCATGGGGATGTCCTGCGAAACTATCGTGTCCCGGACGCGCTGCAACGCGTAGCGTTGCTGCGCAGAGCCGGGACCCAGAGAAAAGCTATCCGTGCAGCATGGGCCCCGGCTCAGCAGCGCATCACTGACGTGCTGCGCTGCGTCCGGGGCACGAGTGCAAATTACTCCGCCGCCTGCCGCGGCGCACGTGCCAGCCGCAGCAGCGCGTCGTCGTCCACCGTCTTGATCGGCGTGAAATCGCGATGCGCGATGTAGTCCGGCCGCGTCGGTGTGCGGATATGGTTCGAGACCGCGTTCAGCGTCAGGTACACGATCTTGCGCGGATAGGGCGTGATGTTGCCGCTCGATCCGTGCACGAGATTGCCGTGGAACATCAGCATGCCGCCCGGCTTGCCCGTGGGTGCGACGATGCCGCCCTGCTTGACGAGGCGCGTGACCGTGTCCTCGTCCAGCGTCCACAGCGGATACGAGGTGGTGGCGAGATCGTGCGACGCCTCGAGATCGCCGGCATTCTGGCTGCGCGGCACCAGCATCAAGGGGCCGTTGATCGGCATCACCTCGTCGAGGAAGATCGCGATGTTCATCGCCCGCGGCTCCGGCATGCCGTCGTCGCGCTTCCAGGTGCCGTAATCCTGGTGCCATTGCCAGACGTCGCCGGTGAAGGCCGATTTCGCGTTGATCTTGAACTGGTGCATGTAGACTGGCTCGCCGAACAATTGCTCGACCGGCTCGATCATGCGCGGATGCGCGCCGAGGATGCGGAAGGCCTCGTTGTAGAGATGCGCGGCAAAGGCCGTGCGCGGCGCGCCGCTCTTCTCGCGCCAGACTTCGGGCCGGTTGGCGTCGTAAATGCCGACCGCCTCGCGCGCGAGCAGGTCGACCTCCTCTTGGGCGAACAATTCGGGCAGGAACAGCCAGCCCTCGCGGTGGAAGAACTCCAATTGCTCCTGGGACAGTCTCATGGGTCGTCCTCCTGTTTGTTTGTTTTCGTCATTCCGGGGCGCGACGAAGTCGCGAGCCCGGAATCCATTTCCCCGCAGTCTCTGCCGCCCGATGGATTCCGGGCTCGATGCTGCGCATCGCCCCGGAATGACGGTGGCAATCGCTACGCCGCCGCCTCGTCCGCTGCCCGCAATCTCTCCTCGGTCATCCGTCCGGCCGTCTGCGCGTGCGCCAGCGCGGCGCGTTCGGCCGCTTTGGCGTTGCCGCTTAGAATGTTTCCGGCAATATCGGCATGCTCCGCCCAGGCCTTGGCCCGATAGTCGAGCTCGGAGAGCACCGTCGCCATCGAGCGCCGCATGTGCGGCCATTGCGGCGCCATGGTCTCCTCGATCACGGGATTGCCGGCGAGCTGATAGATCGCGCGGTGAAAATCGACATCGAGGGTGATGAGCTCGGATAGCATCGTGTTGTGGTCGCTGCGGCGCCCGGCGGCGAGCGCTGTCTCCAGTCGCGCGCGTCCCGCCGCGTCGCGGGCCGCGCGTGTCGCCGCAAGGCGGGCCGCCAGCGCGTCGATGGCGCCGCGCACCTCGTAGAGCTGGCGGATGCGCGCAGGGTCGAGCTGGGTCACTTCAAAGCCGCGACGGCCGCTCTCGGCGACCAGGCCCTGCCGGTGCAACAGATGCAGCGCATGCGACACCGGCTGGCGCGACACGCCGAGCCTGTCGGCGAGCTCGTTCTGCCGGATGCGCTGGCCGGGCTGGAGCGTGCGGTCGGAGATCGCCTCCAGGATCCGCGAATAGACCTGGTCGATCAGGTTCGGGAGCGGGTCGAGAGGAATCACGCCGTCAGCTCCAAAAAGGAATACGGAATTCCGTGTTCGAAGCTACTCCCGGGACGGGCGGGGGTCAAGCACGGCTGACCGCGTCAGGACGCCCAATGTTAGGCCCTGCTTAAGCTATTGATATTGCTTGGGCCGTCTACTGCGCATGGGGTTGTTTCGTCGAAACGGGAGGAGCTACTTCGCCAGGAACCCGTTCACCACCTCGCCGAACTCCAGCGGTGCTTGCTCGAACATCCAATGGCCGGCGTTCGCGATCACCGCCGTCTCGGCGCCCGCGATGTGCGCGGCCAGCACGCGCCACATCACCGACAGGCTGCCGGTGGTGGCGCCTCCGCCGATCAGCAGCGTCGGCGTCCTGATCGCCTGCGCATCGCTCAGCGTGTAGGGCCGGCGCTGCTCGTTGATCTGGCCGAGGAAGGTGAGCGCGTTGTCGCGGAGTTGTTGCTTGGCCGCAGCCGGCACGCGCCGCCAGGAGCCGTCGCCTTCGATGCCTTCGTAGAAGTTCCGCAGCGCGCCCTCGAGGTCGCCGGCGCGGATCATCTCGACCGATCGCGCGGTGCGGGCCGCCAGCGGCGGATGCGCGGGCGTGCCTTCGGGCACTGGCAGGGATGCGTCGAGATCGCCGCCGGGCTCGGCCAGCACCAGCTTGCGCAACAGATCAGGCCGCGCCTGCGCCACGCGAAAGGCGATGTGGCCGCCGCGCGAATGGCCCATCAGGTCGACGGGGCCAGGCTTGACCTGCTCGATGAAGGCGATCGTATCGGCGACGTGCTGCGCCATCTTGTAGTCGTCGCCGATCGCGTCCCAATGCTCGGGAAAGAAATGCCGCAGGCTGACCGAGATCACGCGATGGGATTTCGACAGCGGGCCGAGCACCGAATACCAGGTGCGAAAATCACCCAGCGTACCGTGCACGCAGACCAGCGGCGGGCCCTCACCGACTTCGAGATAGGCCATGTCGTAACCATTGACGCGGAAGCTCTGCATGGATCAGCTCGCCAGAAAATCGAGAACCACTTCGGAGAATTTCTGCGGCGCCTGCTCGAACATCGGATGCGTCGCGTTCGGGATGATCGCCGTCTTGGAATAGGGCACATGCGCCGCGAGCGCATGCAGCACTTTTGGCAACAGGCCCTTGGTTCGCGCGCCCAGGATGAATAGCGTCGGCATCTTGATCGCCTCCGCGTCCACCTTGGAGAACGGCGGGCGATTGTCGCGGACCTGGCCGATCAGCGTGTAGGCGTTGTCGCGCAAATTCTGCTTCACCATCGCCGGCAGCCGCGGCCAGGTGCCGGGGCCTTCCAGCGTGTCGACGAAGACGGCGAGCCCGCCGTCGACATCGCCGGCAGCGATCTTCTCGGCCGAGGCCGTGAAGCGCGCCAGCAGCGGCGAGGGGCCGCCGACGTAATCCGGATCAAGGCTCGCATCGAGCTCGCCCCCGGGCTCGGCCAGGATCAGCCGGCGCAGGAGATCGGGCCGCTGCTGCGCCACGCGGAAGCAGATATGCCCGCCGCGGGAATGGCCCATCAAATCGACCGGCCCGAGATCGAGCTTGTCGACGAAGGCGATGACGTCGCTGGCGTGCTGGGCGATCGAATAGGTGTCGCCGACCCCATCCCATTTTTCCGGGAAGAAGTGGCGCAGGCTGACGGCGATCACCCGATGCCGCTGCGTCAACGGGCCCAGCACGCAGCCCCAGACCCGGAAATCATTCAGCGATCCATGCACGCAGACCAGCGGCGGTCGGCCCCTGTCTTCGCCCACGTCGAGATAGGGCATGTCGTATCCGTTGACGTGAAGGCTCTGCATTATGGACTCGCGAGAGAGGATCGGAACTTCTGTGCAAGATTCCCGGAAACCGGGTGGATCGCAACTATTTCCAAGCCTAGATTTGGCGTGAGTTGAAAGTGGGGCCTGCAACGAAAGCAAGCCAGGATCCAAGCCATGAGCGACCAGCATTTTGCCCTGTTCGACACACGGATCGGCCTGTGCGCCATCGCCTGGGGCCCGCGCGGCATCAACGGCACGCAATTGCCGATGGGCGGCGAGCAGAAGATCCGCACCCGCATCAGCCAGCGCCATGCCGACGCCACCGAAGCCGAGCCGACCGCCGAGGTGCGAGAGGCGATCGACCGCATGACAAGACTGCTCGCCGGCGAGCCGGATGATCTCACCGACATCCCGCTCGACCTCGACGGCGTGCCCGAGTTCAATCGCGGCGTCTACGAGATCGCCCGCGCGATCCCGCCCGGCAAGACCATCACCTATGGCGACATCGCAAAACAGCTCGGCGGCGTCCAGCTGTCGCGCGACGTCGGCCAGGCGCTCGGCCGCAACCCGTGCCCGATCGTGGTGCCCTGCCATCGCGTGCTGGCGGCCGGCAACAAGCCCGGCGGGTTCTCGGCAAATGGCGGCGTGGTGACGAAGCTGAAGATGCTCGAGATCGAAGGCGCGCTGGTGAACCACACGCCGAGCTTGTTTGATTGAGGTGAGGGATGTGTAGGGTGGGTTAGCCGAAGGCGTAACCCACCTCTTCTGTTTCCGCGGATAGAGACAGTGGTGGGTTACGCTTCGCTAACCCACCCTACGTATCCCGTCCTAAATCTTCGCCGCCGCCTTCGGCCAGTACCGATCGCGCAGGTGTCGCTTCACCAGCTTGCCCGTGGGTGTGCGCGGCAGCTCGGCTTCGAAATCGATCGAGCGCGGGCACTTGATGGCGGAGAGGCGGCTCTTGCAATAGGCGATCAAATCGGCCTCGAGCGACTTGCCGGCGCGGCTCATGTGGTGGGGCTGCACCACCGCCTTGACCTCTTCGCCCATCTCCTCGTTCGGCACGCCGAACACGGCGACGTCGGCGACCTCGGGGTGCGTGATCAGCACGTCCTCGGTCTCCTGCGGGTAGATGTTCACCCCGCCGGAAATGATCATGTAGGACTTGCGGTCGGTGAGGTAGAGAAAGCCGTCCTTGTCGAGATAGCCGACATCGCCGAGCGTGGACCAGCCCTTGGCGTTGTAGGCCTTCTTCGTCTTCTCGGGATCGTTGTGATAGGTGAAGGCGGGTGCGTCGGCGAAATAGACGGTGCCGATCTCGCCGACAGGCTGCTCCTCGTCGTTCTCGTCGAGAATCTTGATCTTGCCGACCACGGCGCGGCCGACGCTGCCGCGGTGCTCCAGCCATTGCTGCGAGTTGCAGACGGTGACGCCATTGCCTTCCGAGCCGGCGTAATACTCGATCAGGATGGGTCCCCACCATTCGATCATCTTTGCCTTGACGTCGATGGGGCAGGGCGCGGCGGCGTGGATCGCGCCCTTCAACGTCGAGACGTCGTACTTGGCGCGCACCTCGTCCGGCAGCTTCAGCATGCGCACGAACATGGTCGGCACCAGCTGGGATTGCGTCACCTTGTATTTCTCGACCAGCTTCAAGAACTCTTCGGCGTCAAAATGCTCCATGATGATGGAGGTGCCGCCGAGCACGATCGCCATCATGTTGAAGCGCAGGGGCGCCGCGTGATAGAGGGGGGCCGGCGACAGATAGGTGCTCTCCGCGTTCATGCCGCACATGTCGGCGCAGAGCACGCGCAGGAAGGCGTTCGGCACGTCGATTCTGTTGCCTTCGAATGCCTTCTTGATTCCCTTCGGGCGGCCGGTGGTGCCCGACGAATAGAGCATGTCGTAGCCGGCGACCTCATCCGCAATCGGCGTGGTCGGCTGCGCCGCGGCCTCCTTGTCGTAGGAGCGGAAGCCGGGCAGGGGGTCGTCCATCATGTAGAAGATCGGCTCGCCGGGCGTGCCCTTGACCAGGTCCTTGATCTGCTCGGCGCATTTCGGTGTGGTGATCACGACCTTGGCGCCGCAATCGGCGATGATGTAGTCGATCTCGTCCTGCTTCAGGTAGCGGCTGATCGCGGTGTAATAGAGCCCGCTCCGCTGTGCGGCCCAGCAGAGCTCCATGAAGGCGAGGCGGTTCTCCATCAACAGCGCGATGTGGTCGCCGGCCTTGAGGCCAAGCGAGCGGAACAGCTGCGCGCCCTGGTTCGAGAGCTCGTCGAGCTCCCGATAGGTGATCGCCTTGCCGGTGCCGGCCATCTGGTAGGCGATCTTGTCGGGCGTCGTCCTGGCGTGGATGGAGGGGTGGGTCATGGTCGAGATCTCGCAACAAAAAAGGTGTCATCCCGGCGAAGGCCGGGATCCATAACCACAGGCCTCGGCTGTTGAAACGAGATGGAGCTCCGGCGCAGCATAACCACAGTCTCCTGTGGTTATGGGTCCCGGATCGGCGCGCGCTTGAGGCGCGCTTGTCCGGGACGACACCGTTTGTATGGCCGCGGCTTACAGCCGTTCCACGATCGTCACGTTGGCCATGCCGCCACCTTCGCACATGGTCTGCAGGCCATAGCGCTTGCCGCGCTGGTGCAGGGCGTGGACCAGCGTCGTCATCAGCTTGGTGCCGGAGCCGCCGAGCGGATGGCCGAGCGCGATGGCGCCGCCATTGACGTTGAGACGCTCGGGGTCGGCGCCCGTAGTCTTCAGCCATGCGGTCGGCACCGAGGCGAAGGCCTCGTTGACCTCGAACAGGTCGATGTCGCCGATCTTCATGCCGGCCTTCTCCAGCGCACGCTTGGTCGCGTGCAAGGGAGCGTCGAGCATGATCACGGGATCGCCGCCCGTCATGGTCATGTGATGGATGCGCGCGAGCGGCTTGACGCCGAGCTGCTTCAGGCCCTTCTCGTTCACCACCATGACGCCGGAGGCGCCGTCGCAGATCTGGCTGGCGCTGGCCGCGGTCAGCTTGCCGTTCTCGGCGATCAGCTTGACGCCCTTGATGCCGTCGAGCGTGACATCGAAGCGGATGCCTTCGTCGATGTGATGGGTGTCCTTGCTGCCGTCGGCGCGGGTGATGTCGAGCGGCACGATCTCCTTCTTGAAGTGGCCTCCTTGCGTCGCCGCGATCGCGCGCTGATGGCTGTTGTAGGAATACTGGTCGAGCTCATCCTTGGAGAGGCCGTACTTCTCGGCCATCATCTCCGCGCCGGTGAACTGGCTGAACACGATGTTCGGATACTTCTTCTCGATGCCCGGGCTCTTGTAATTGCCAAAGCCGTTCTTGGCGGGAAGCTGCGACGACAGGCCCATCGGCACGCGCGTCATCGACTCCACGCCGGCGGCGATCACGACATCCATCGCACCCGACATCACCGCCTGCGCGGCGAAGTGCAACGCCTGCTGCGAGGAGCCGCACTGGCGGTCGATCGAAGTGCCGGGCACGCTCTCCGGCAGCTTTGACGCCATGATCGCGTTGCGCGCGACGTTGTTGGACTGCTCGCCGACCTGCATGACGCAGCCCATGATCACGTCCTCGACCTGGGCGGGGTCGACCTTGGTGCGGTCGACCAGCTCGTCCAGCACCTTCGCGGCGAGATCGGCCGGATGCCAGCCGGCGAGGCGGCCCCCCTTGCGCCCGCCGGCGGTACGCGCGGCGGCGACGATGTAAGCCTCGGCCATGTCGGTCTCTCCCTGAATTCTTGATTGGGTTTGGTTGTCGGGGACGGATTTAAGGGACCGGAGATCGTTTAGTCAATCGATCAATTAACTCTTGTGATGAGGCGCTGCTTGCGCTTATCTGCGCCCCGCTTCCAGCGGCCAAACAGGGATCTCCGTGGCTACCAGCGTTCCGAACAGGCTCCCCGCCGGGAAAAATTCCACGGCAGAGAAATTGCTAGTGGCCGCGAGCGAGCTGATGATCGAACGCTCCTCGATCGAGATCTCGCTGTCCGACATCGCGCAGAAGTCGGGCGCCAACGCCGCGCTGGTCAAATATCACTTCGGCAACAAGGACGGCCTGTTGCTGGCGCTGCTGGCGCGGGATGCTGCGACCGAGATGTCCAATCTCGAATATTTGCTGGCGCAGCCGATCACGTCGACGGCGAAGCTGAAGCTGCATATCGGCGGCATCATCCGCGCCTATCACCGGTTCCCCTATATGAACCGGCTGATCCACTATCTCTTGCACGAGACCAGCGCGAGCTCTGCCGACGAAGTCTCGAAGTTCTTCGTTGCGCCGCTGTTGGACTTCCACCGCCGCCTGCTGGCTGAAGGCGTCAGCCGCGGTGAATTCCGCCCGACCGATCCGGTGCTGTTCTACACCAGCCTGATCGGTGCCTGCGATCATCTGTTCTTCGGCCGGCACGCGATGTCCCGCGCGACCGGCGTCGGCCCGGTCACCGACGATGTCTGCCGGCAATACATCAAGCACATGGAAACGCTGATCTGCGGCGGCATCCTCACGCAAGCCGAGGAAGCCGCCGCGGCCGGATAGTCCGGCCAACACGTCACAAGTCTAGAGAAGAAACGCCCAAGGAAAGGTATCTGCGATGCAATTGAAAGACGTAGCCGTTCTCATCACCGGCGGTGGCTCGGGCCTCGGTGCCGCGACCGCCCGCGCCATGGCGGCCAAGGGCGCCAAGATCGGCGTGATCGACCAGAGCAAGGAAAACGCCGAGAAGGTCGCCGCTGAAGTGAAGGGTGTCGCACTGCACGCCGACGTCACCAGCGAGGAGCAGATCAAGGCCGCGATCGCGAAGGCGGAAGCCGCGCACGGCGTCGCCCGCGTGCTGATGAACTGCGCCGGCATCGGCGGCTCGCAGCGCATTGTCGGCCGTGACGGCGTCTACCCGCTCGAAAAGTTCGCGCGCATCATCAACGTCAACCTGATCGGCACCTTCAACTGCCTGCGTCTGTTCGCCGAGCGTCTCGTCACGATCGAGCCCGTCGGCGAAGAGCGCGGCGTCATCATCAACACGGCCTCGGTTGCAGCCTACGAAGGCCAGATCGGCCAGATCGCCTATTCGGCGTCGAAGGGTGGCGTCGTCGGCCTCACGCTTCCGGCCGCGCGCGATCTCGCCAGCCAGAAGATCCGCGTCAACACCATTGCGCCCGGCCTGTTCTTCACGCCGCTGCTGATGGGCTTGAATGAAGAGGCCCGCAAGAGCCTGGGCGCCCAGGTGCCACATCCATCGCGTCTCGGTGACGCCGCCGAATACGGCATGCTCGCAGTGCACATCGTCGAGAACCCGATGCTCAATGGCGAGACCATCCGCCTCGACGGCGCCATCCGCATGGCGCCGCGGTAACGCGCTTTCTTCCTTCTCCCCTTGTGGGAGAAGGTGGCGCGAAGCGCCGGATGAGGGGTTTCTCTCCGCGATCTCATCTGCGGAGACAGACCCCTCACCCAAGCGAGTATGTGGCTAGCGATGTACATGCCCTCTCCCACAAGGGGAGAGGGCGCAGCAATCGGCGCCGCGACCCGCGGCTAGCACGAGGCCCCATGTCCCAACCGCTGCTGATCGAGCACAACGACGGCGTCGACCGGGTGACGCTGAATCGGCCCGAGCAGCTCAACGCGCTCGATCCCGCGCTGATCGATGCGCTCAACACCTATTTCCAGGGCCTGCAGCGCAATCGCGACACGCGCGTCGTCGTGCTCAAGGGCGCCGGCAAGAATTTTTGCGCCGGCCTCGATCTCAAAGCTGCGATGGCGCGCCGGGCCGGACAGCAGGAGCCGCCCGGCGTCACGGAGTCGCTGGATTCGCAGCGGCGCATCGCCGACATCGTGATGCTGATGCGGCGCTGTCCACAGCCGATCCTGGCGCTGGTGCAGGGCGCGGCCGCCGGCGGCGGCTTCGCGCTGGCGCTGGCCTCCGACATCCGCATCGCAACGAGATCGGCGCGGATGAATTGCGCCTTCATCAAGCTCGGTCTCGGCGGCTGCGACATCGGCACCAGCTATTTTCTGCCGCGCCTCGTCGGTGTCTCCGTCGCATCCGAGCTGATCCTCACCGGGCGCTTCATCGGCGCCGAGCGCGCGCTCGCGGTCGGCCTCGTCTCGGAGGTCGTGGACGAGGACAAGCTCGATGACGCGGCCGAGCCTTATGTCGAGGCGATGATGACGGCCTCGCCCGTGGGCCTGCGGCTATCCAAGGAATGTCTCAATATGAGCGTCGATGCCGGCTCGCTCGAAGCGGCGATTGCGATGGAGGATCGCAACCAGGTCCTGTGCAGCCGCTCGGAAGAGTTTTCGGAAGGCATCAGGGCCTTCCTTGAGAAGCGAAAGCCTGTCTATATCAGGCGCTGAACGATCAAGATCCGCAAAGGACAATAATTCCGGGAGACGCAAAATGAGTGGAAGCGCGGCGGCAGTAATGACGAAGCCCGCCTTTCGCAAGGTTCAGTGGCTCGCGCGCGACATCGAGGTCGAGCGCCGCGGCGACGGCACGGTGGTGCTGAAGTCGCGCATTCCGCTGCAGCCTTATGAGAAGCACATCCCGGCCTCGCTGGCGAAATGGGCGAAGGAAGCACCCGAGCGCATCTGGCTGGCGCAGCGTGGCGGTCCGAACCGCGAATGGCGCAAGGTGTCCTATGGCGAAGCCAAGCGCATCGTGGACGCGCTGACGCAAGGCCTGCTCAATCTCAGGCTCGACGGCCGGCCCGTGACGATCCTCTCCGGCAATTCGATCGAGCATGCGCTGATGACGCAGGCCGCGATGCAGGCGCGCGTCCCGGCAGCGCCGGTGTCGCCGGCCTACTCGTTGATGAGCCACGATCACGTCAAGCTCAAATACCTGTTCGACCTGATCAAGCCGGCCGTATTGATGGTGCAGGACGGCCCGACCTTCGAGAAGGCGCTGAAGGCACTCGACCTCAGCGGCGTTACCGTGGTTCACGTCGCGCGGCCCTGCGAGGGCATCAAGAGCGTCAGCTTCGCCGAGCTTGTGGCCACGCCTGTCACCGCTGATGTCGAGGCCTCGATCGCGAAGATCACGCCGCAGACCGTCGGCAAGCTGCTGTTCACGTCAGGCTCTACCGGCATGCCCAAGGCCGTCATCAACACGCAGGAGATGATGTGCGCCAATGCGGCGATGATGATGCAGGTGCGGCCGCGCGATCCGAACGGGCCGATCTCGACCATGCTGGACTGGATGCCCTGGAACCACACCATGGGCGGCAACGCCGCGTTCCACCCGATCCTGGTCGACGGCGGCACGCTATATATCGACGACGGCCGGCCGATGCCGGGCCAGTTCGAGGAGACGCTGCGCAATCTGCGTGAGATCTCGCCGACCTATTATGCCAACGTGCCCGCCGGCTACGCCGCGCTCGCCGCCGCCATGGAGAAGGACGATGCGCTCTGCCGCTCCTTCTTCAAGAATCTCTCGATCATGGCCTATGGCGGCGCGCGCCTGCCTGACGATCTCTATGAGCGCATGCAGGCGCTGGCGGTGAAGACCACCGGCGAGCGCATCGTGTTCTATACCGGCTGGGGCTCGACCGAGACCGCGCCGACCTCGACCGGCACCTATTGGGACACCGAGCGCGTCGGCCTGATCGGCCTGCCGTTCCCCGGCGTGGATCTGAAGATGGTGCCGTGCGGCTCGAAATACGAATTGCGGCTGCGCGGCGTCAACGTCACGCCCGGCTATTTCGGTCAGCCGGAGCTGACGAAGAAGATGTTCGATGAGGAAGGTTTTTACTGCATCGGCGATGCCGGAATCTTCGTCGACGATTCCGATCCGGTGCAAGGCATCATCTTTGCCGGCCGCGTGGTGGAGGACTTCAAGCTCACCACCGGCACGTTCGTTCATGTCGGGTCGCTGCGGACCGATGCGATCGCAGCCGCAACGCCGGTCGTGCACGACGCGCTGGTCGCGGGTCAGGACCGCCCGTTCATCGGCCTGCTCGCCTGGCCGAACCTGCACGCCTGCCGCCAGCTCGTCGGCAATCCAGATCTGAGCTTTGCCGATGCGGTGAAGCATCCCGAGGTGATCGCCTGCTTCTGGCGCGGCCTGGAAGCCCACAACCGGGAGTGCGAAGGCGCCAGCAGCCGGGTCATCGCGCGCGCGATGCTGATGGTCGAGCCGCCCTCGATCGACGGCAACGAGCTCACCGACAAGGGCTACATCAACCAGCGCGCCGGCCTCGAACGCCGCGCCGCGCTGGTGGAGCGGCTGTATGCGGACACGCCGGGTGAAGATGTGATCGTGCTGCGATGAGGCACCGCTCTCTCAACTCGTCATTCCGGGGCGCGCGCAGCGCGAGCCCGGAATCCATCAGGCCGCATAGGCGCGGCGAAATGGATTCCGGGCTCGCCGCTACGCGGCGCCCCGGAATGACGGCATCAATACAAGCGACAAACAATAAGAGGTAAGCCGCCATGAACTTCGATTTTTCTGACGACCAGAAGCAGCTCCGCGACCAGGCGCGCAAGTTCCTCGCGGAAAAATGCTCGTCCAAGGCGGTGCGAATCGTGCTCGACGGCAAGGCGCCTTACGACAAGGAGCTGTGGAAAGGCCTCGCCGAGATGGGCTTTCTCGGCGTCGCCATTCCGGAAGAGTTCGGCGGCGCGGGTGCGGGCCATCTCGAGCTCTGCGTGATCGCGGAGGAGATGGGGCGGGCCAATGCGCCTGTGCCCTTCTCTTCGACCGTGTACCTCGCCGCCGAAGCGCTGCTGATCGCGGGCAGCGACGCGCAGAAGAAGAAATGGCTGCCTGCGATTGCTGCCGGAGAGGCGATCGGCACGCTGGCGCTGTTCGAGGGCAAGGGCAATCCGTCGCCGAAGAACGTCAAGCTGACGGCTGCGAACGGGGTGCTCAATGGTGTCAAGAAGCCGGTCGCCGACGGCGGCATCGCCGACTTCGCGGTGGTCGCCGCGCGCACCGGATCGAGCGGTCGCGAGAACGACATCTCGCTGTTCCTCGTCGATCTCAAGGCCGGCGGCGTCGCGGTCAAGAACCTCACCAATCTCGATCCGACCCGCGGACAGGCCGAGATCACCTTCAAGGACGCCAAAGCCGAGCCGCTGGGAGCTGCCGGCGAAGGCTGGAGCATCCTCACCCAGGTGCTCGACCGCGCCGCAGTGCTGTGTGCGTTCGAGCAGGTCGGCGGTGCCGACCGCGCGCTGGAGATGGGCCGCGATTACGCGCTGGATCGCATCGCCTTCGGTCGCCAGATCGGCTCGTTCCAGGCCGTCAAGCACATGCTCGCGGACATGTACGTGTCGGCGACGCTGGCGCGCTCCAACAGCTATTACGGCGCCTGGGCGCTCTCGACCAATGCGGCCGAGCTGCCGGAGGCTGCCGCCGCCGCGCGCATCAGCGCGACGCAGGCGTTCCAGCACTGCGCCAAGAACAACATCCAGGTTCACGGCGGCATGGGTTTTACCTGGGAGTTCGACTGCCACATGTACTACCGCCGCGCCAACGCCATGGCGCTGGGCCTCGGCAGCCTGTCCTATTGGGAAGACCAGTTGATCGACCGCATGCGCAAGAAGAACGCGGCGTAACGATTGGTGCGGGTGGGTTAGCCGAGCGGATTGCGCGAAGCGCAAGTCGCTTGGCGTAACCCACCTCTTCTTCCGATGTGGAAACCAAAGAGGTGGGTTACGCCTTCGGCTAACCCACCCTACGAAATGCGAGAGAGTTGCCATGAACTTCGACGACACCCCGCAGGAAGCCGAGTTCCGCGCCACCGCCCGCGCCTGGATCAGCGCGAACGCGCCCAGGCAATACGAGGACGAGCTGCGCAAATCCTCGCTCGGCCGCACCGTGCTCAAGAACGCCAATATCCTGGAGGTTGCAAAAGCCTGGCAGAAGAAAAAGGCCGACGCCGGCTGGGCCTGCCTGCACTGGCCAAAGGAATATGGCGGCCGGGGCGCTTCGCCGATCGAACGCGTGATCTGGCAGCAGGAGGAGGGGCCGTTCGGCCAGCTGTCCCGCATGTTCATCATCGGCCACGGCATGTGCGGGCCGACCATGATGGCGTTCGCCCGCGAGGAGCATAAGCGCACCTATCTGCCGCCGCTCGCCTCCGGCGAGAAGGTCTGGTGTCAGCTGTTCTCCGAGCCCGCCGGCGGCTCGGACGTCGCGGGCTTGCGCACGCGCGCGGAGAAGGACGGCGATGACTGGGTGATCAACGGCCAGAAGATCTGGACCTCCGGCGCACATTATTCCGACTACGGCATTCTGCTCACCCGTACCGATCCGACCGTGCCCAAGCACAAGGGCCTCACCATGTTCTTCCTGGACATGAAGAGCCCGGGTGTCGAGGTGCGGCCGATCAAGCAGGCGAGCGGCGCCTCGGATTTCAACGAGGTCTATTTCACGAACGTGCGCATCCCCGACCATCAGCGCCTCGGCGAGGTCGGTGACGGCTGGAACGTGTCGCTGACCACGCTGATGAACGAGCGCAGCGCGATCGGCGCGGCCGTCTCGACCGGTTTCCCGGAATTGTTCGAGTATTGCTCCAGCCTGATGCTCGACGACGGCCCGGCGATAGAGGATCGCGCGGTGCGCTCGAAGCTGGCGAACTGGGCGGTGAAGGCAAGCGGGCTGAAGTACACCAGCATGCGCGCGATCTCGGCGCTGTCGAAAGGCGAGCGGCCGGGGCCGGAAAACTCCATCGGCAAGCTGGTGGCGGGCTCCATGATCCAGGACGTTGCGACCTACGCGCTGGATCTGCAGGGCGCGGCCGGCATCGTTAGCGGCGAGGATGGTGAGCTGGCCGGCCGTTTCCAGGCCATGCTGCTGCGTGCGCCGGGCACCCGCGTCGAGGGCGGCACCGACGAGATCATGCGCAACATCATCGCCGAGCGGGTGCTGGGCCTGCCCGGCGATATCCGTGTCGACAAGGACGTGCCGTTCAACAAGATCCCGACGAAGGGAAGATGAGTCCGAATTCGTAGGGTGGGTTAGCGAAGCGTAACCCACCATGCTCGCAACGATACTCGACAGAAGTGGTGGGTTACGCCTTCGGCTAACCCACCCTACGCAGAAGTGAGGTCCGCCATGAATTTCGACGACACCCCGCAGGAAGCCGCATTCCGCGAGACCGCGCGCAAATGGATCGAGGCCAATGCGCCTAGGGAGTTGCATGCCGAGTTGTCGAAGTCCTCGCTCGGCCGCATCCGCCTTGCCAATCACGACATCGTCGATGTCGGCAAGGCCTGGCAGAAGAAGAAGTTCGAGGGCAATTGGGCCTGCCTGCACTGGCCTAGGGAATATGGCGGACGCGGCGCGACGCCGATCGAGAAGGTGATCTGGCAGCAGGAGGAAGGCGTTTACGGCAAGCTGACGCAGCCGTTCCAGATCGGCGAGGGGATGTGCGGCCCGACCGTGATGGCGTTCGGCAGCGAGGACGCCAAGCGCCGTTACTTGCCGAAGCTGGCTTCGGGCGAGGAGATCTGGTGCCAGCTGTTCTCGGAGCCGTCTGCCGGCTCGGACGTCGCGGGCCTGCGCACGCGCGCGGAGAAGAAGGGCGACAATTGGGTCGTCAACGGCCAGAAGATCTGGACCTCGGGCGCGCATTATTCCGACAATGGCCTTTTGATCGCGCGCACCGATCCGAACGTGCCCAAGCACAAGGGCCTCACCATGTTCTTCCTGGACATGAAGAGCCCCGGCGTCGAGGTGCGGCCGATCAAGCAGGCCAACGGCATGCAGGAGTTCAACGAGGTCTATTTCACCGACGTGGTGATTCCCGACAGCCAGCGGCTGGGCGCCGTCGGCGACGGCTGGAACGTATCGCTGACGACGCTGATGAACGAGCGCATGTCGATCGGCGCGCGGCTCGCGACCGGGGTGCCCGAGATGTTCGAGCTCTGCTCGAACCTGGTGCTGGAGGATGGCCTGGCCATCGACGATCCCGCCGTGCGCTCGAAGCTCGCGAGCTGGGCGGCCAAGTCGAACGGGCTGAAATACACCAGCTACCGCACGATCTCCGCCTTGTCGAAGGGCGAGCGGCCGGGCCCGGAGAATTCGATCGGCAAGCTGGTGTCGGGCATGATGCTGCAGGACATCGCGACCTACGCCATGGACCTGCAGGGCGCGGCCGGTGTTCTCACCGGCAACGACGAGGAAATGGCGCAGGGTCAATTCCAGCAGATGCTGCTGTCCTCGCCTTCGATGCGCATCGCCGGCGGGACCGACGAGATCCTGCGCAACATCATCGCCGAGCGCGTGCTGGGCCTGCCGGGCGATATCCGCGTCGACAAGGACGTGCCGTACAACAAGATCCCGACCAAGGGGCGGTGATCGCGCGCCGCGCGGGTATCCCGGGTGGGCAAAGGCGCAAAGCGCCGTGCCCTCCCTTGCCTGTTGCTCACTCCACCCCGATCGTCGTCAGGTCCTGGAACCAGTGCTGCGCCTGCACGAACTGCTTGATCTTCGGTGACAGCGCGTGGGGATTGGTGTCGTGGACGACCCAGACCAGCACGGCGTCGTCGACGATCAGCGCGTGCGCCTGCGCCAGCAATTGGTCCTGCTTGGTGCTGTCGAAAGTCTGCTTGGCCTCGTCGATCAGCGCGTCGACCTTCGGATTCTTGTAGCCGCCCCAATTGACGCCGACTGGCGCGATCTGGCCGGAATGGAAGAAGCGGACGATGGCGTAGAGCGGATCCGAGGTCACATAGGCGATGTTGTTGGAGGTGATGCCGGCGTTCATCTCGTCCGCCGCGCCCTTGCGCCAATGCGTATAGAGCGTCTCCAGCTCGACCACCTTGAAGTCGATCTCGATGCCGATCTCCTTGAAGCTTTGCTGCAGGAACTCGTTCATCGGCAGCGACAGCATCTGGCCGGTGCCGCCCTGCGCGATGATGAAGGTGGTCTTCAGCGGCTTTGCTTTGGAATAGCCCGCTTCCTCCACCAGCTTCTTGGCGGCAGCGAGATCATATTTCAGCTCGAAGCTGGGCTTGCCGAACCAGGGGCTCGACGGGTCGACCTGGCCCTTGGCGGGCTTGGCAAGGCCGTTCATCAGGCCGACGACTTCGTCGCGGTTGATCGCAAGGTTCAGCGCCTTGCGCAGGCGGATGTCGGTCCAGGGCGAGCCCGGCAGCACGCTGAGGTGATAATTCCAAACATGCGGCGTGACGTTGTCGACCAGCTTCATGCCGGCCGCCTTCAGCTGCGGCACGGCATCCGGCGCCGGCGTCTCGATCAGGTCGACTTGCCCGGCGAGCAGCGCGTTGGTGCGCGTCAGTGCTTCCGGCATCGGCACCAGCACGATCTTGTCGACCTTCGGAATGCGCTTCTTGTTCCAGTAGTCCGGATTCTTGGCTAGCTCGGCAAGCTCGCGCGGCACCAGCTTCGTCAGCTTGAATGGACCGGTTCCGGAGGGCTGGCTGGCGAACTTGTCCCAGTCCTTGCCGAGCTTTTCATATTGCGCCGGGCTCGAGACCAGGAACCACAGCATCTGATAGGGGAAGAAGGAATCGACCGTCTTGGTGGTGATCTCCACCGTGAAGTCGTCGATCTTGGCGTAGCTGGCGACGGAGGGGAGGCGGGTCTTCACCTGCGCGCTCTGCCGCTTGTCGAATTGCGGCGCCTTGTCGTTGAGCACCTTGTCGAGATTCCAGATCACCGCATCGGCGTTGAACTCGCTGCCGTCGTGAAACTTCACGCCCTTGCGTAGGGTGAACCGCCACTTCGTCTTGTCGGCATCGTCCACCTTCCATTCGGTGGCGAGGCCCGGCACCAGCTTGCCGGGGCGATCGGCAACGTCCATCTCCCAGGCCACCAGCGGATCGTAGATCGTGTAGGCCGTGAACTGATAGGCGCCGGCGCCGCGATCGGGTTGGCCGGTGGTGAGCGGAATGTCCGCCATCGAGATGCCATAGCGCACAACGGTTTCGGCGCGCGCCGAGATCGCGGAAATTGCCAGCGCAAGCACGGCGAGACAGGTCGATAGACGAATACGCATGGCCCAAAGCTCCCAGGGGATTTCGGGGCCAAACCTGCAATCTTGATGCCAGAATAGGCAGCCGGGCTGCTCTGTCTTCAATCGATCACAAGGACTTGTCGTCGCAGGAGCAATCTGCAGGAAAAGTTTCTCCTTGGCATAGCCATTGCATGCGATTGCATCAAAATTAATCATCGAAAGCCGAAGAAGGATCGAGGCGATGCTTATCAAGAACAAGAAGACACGGGCGGCGCTGATCGCGCTCTTGGCGCTGGGCAGCGCGGCCGCATGGCCGCGCGTGGCGAGTGCGGAAACTGTACTGCGCATCGGCATGACGGCTGCCGATATTCCGCGCACGCTCGGCCAGCCCGATCAGGGGTTTGAGGGCAACCGCTTCACCGGCCTCACCATGTATGACGCGCTGACCAGCTGGGACCTGTCCTCGGCCGACAAGCCGAGCGTGGTGATCCCCGGCCTTGCCACCGAGTGGAAGGTCGACGATGCCGACAAGACCAAATGGACCTTCAAGCTGCGCCCCGGCGTCACGTTCCATGACGGCTCGCCGTTCAACGCCGACGCCGTGGTGTGGAACGTCGAGAAGGTGCTGAAGCAGGATGCGCCGCAGTTCGACGCCAGCCAGGTCGGCGTCACGGCCTCGCGCATGCCGACGCTGGCGTCTGCGAAGAAGATCGACGACATGACCGTCGAGCTCACCACCAAGGAGCCCGACAGCTTCCTGCCGATCAACCTCACCAATTTGTTCATGGCGAGCCCGGCGAAATGGCAGGCCTTCTACGACAAGGCCGAAGGCGCCGACGCCAAGGCGAAGTCGCAAGCCGCATGGACCGCGTTTGCCAAGGACGCCTCGGGCACCGGCCCGTGGAAGATGGCGAGCTTCACGCCGCGCGAGCGGCTCGAGCTGGTCAAGAACGCGAGCTACTGGGACAAGGCCCGCGTGCCCAAGATCGACAAGATGGTGCTCCTGCCGATGCCGGAAGCTAACGCGCGCACCGCGGCGCTGCTGTCCGGCCAGGTCGATTGGGTCGAGGCCCCGGCGCCGGACGCGCTGCCCGAGCTCAAGCAGCGCGGCTTCAAGCTCTCCGCCAACGAGCAGCCGCATGTCTGGCCGTGGCAGTTCTCCCGCGTCGAGGGTTCGCCCTGGAACGACATCCGGGTGCGCAAGGCGGCGAACCTCTGCGTCGATCGCGAAGGCCTCAAGGACGGCCTGCTCGCGGGGCTGATGGTGCCGGCATCCGGCACCTTCGAGCCTGGCCACCCCTGGCGCGGCAAGCCGAGCTTCGAGATCAAGTACGACAAGGCGGCTGCGCAAAAGCTGATGCAGGAGGCCGGCTTCGGTCCCAGCAAGAAGCTTGCGGTCAAGATCCAGACGTCTGCGTCGGGCTCCGGCCAGATGCAGCCGCTGCCGATGAACGAATATCTTCAGCAGGCGCTCGCCGAATGCTATTTCGATGTGAAGCTCGACGTCATCGAGTGGAACACGCTGTTCACCAACTGGCGCCGCGGCGCCAAGGACCCCTCGGCCAACGGCTCGAACGCGACCAACGTCACCTATGCGGCGATGGACCCGTTCTTCGCGCTGGTGCGCTTCCTGCAATCGAGCATGGCTCCGCCGGTCTCGAACAATTGGGGCTTCATCAACGATCCCAAGTTCGACGAGCTGGTGAAGAAGGCGCGCCAGACCTTCGATCCCGCTGCGCGCGACGCCGCGCTCGCCGAGCTGCACGCGGCCTCCGTGGATGACGCCGCCTTCCTCTACGTCGCCCATGACGTCGGCCCGCGCGCGATGAGCCCGAAGGTGACAGGCGTCGTGCAGCCGAAAAGCTGGTTCATCGACTTCTCGCCGGTGTCGATCGCGCAGTAATTCGCGCCGCGCACTCGCTGCACCCTCTCCCCTTGCGGGAGAGGGTGGCTTCGCTTTAGCGAAGCCGGGTGAGGGGTCTCTCTCCGCGGATGTCCCTTTCGCGTCGTAACGACTGTATCCGGGGATAGAACCCCTCATCCGGCGCTTCGCGCCACCTTCTCCCACAAGGGGAGAAGGGAAGAAAAGAACCAAACGTGCTCGCCTATACCGCCAGACGCATTGTCTACGTCGTCCCCATCGTCATCAGCGTCGCGCTGGTGTGCTTCCTGCTCGTGCACATCACGCCGGGCGATCCGCTGGTTGCGGTGCTGCCGGCCGATGCGTCGCAGGAGCTCGCCGCGCAGCTGCGCGCCGCCTATGGCTTCGACCGGCCGCTGCCGGTGCAGTTCGGCCTGTGGCTGCTGCGTGCCCTTCATGGCGATCTCGGCAATTCCATCGCGACGGGGCGTCCGGTGCTGGCCGAGGTCATGCGCGCGGTCGGCAACACCGTCACGCTCGCGATTGCCGCCGCCATCATCGGCTTCACCATGGGCATCCTGCTCGGCCTGATCGCCGGCTATTTCCGCGAGACCTGGGTCGACAAGGTCGCGACCTCCTTTGCCATCGCCGGCGTCTCCGTGCCGCATTACTGGCTCGGCATGCTGCTGGTCATCATCTTCTCGGTCCAGCTGAACTGGCTGCCCGCGGTCGGCGCCGGGCCCAGCGGCTCCAACTCCTGGGCCTGGGATTGGGCGCACCTCAAATATCTCGTGCTGCCGGCGATCACGACCTCGGTGATCCCGATGGGCATCGTCACCCGCACGGTGCGCGCGCTCACCGGCGATATCCTCAGCCAGGACTTCGTCGAAGCACTGCGTGCCAAGGGCCTGCGCGAAACCGGCGTGTTCCGTCACGTCATCAAGAACGCCGCGCCCACCGCGCTCGCGGTGATGGGGCTGCAGTTGGGTTATATGCTCGGCGGCTCGATCCTGATCGAGACCGTGTTCTCCTGGCCGGGCTCGGGCTTCCTGCTCAACTCCGCGATCTTCCAGCGCGACCTGCCGCTGCTGCAGGGCACGATCCTGATCCTGGCGCTGTTCTTCGTGTTCCTCAATCTGCTGGTCGACATCGCCCAAGCCGCGATCGACCCGCGCATCAAGCGGGGCTGATGGAATGAGCCCAGCTGTCGCCACGCAAACTGTGCGCTCCCTCCCCCGCCTGTGGGGGAGGGTCGGGGAGAGGGTGTCACCACAATCGAGAACCCCCAAGAGGAGAGAACCCTCACCCGCGCCTGCGGCGCGACCTCTCCCGCAAGCGGGAGAGGTGTACCGAGCCCGCGGCTCGCACCGACCACACCGATACCCAACAGGAGCCAGCCGATGAGCGAGCTTCCGTTGTCCGCCACCGCCGATGCCGCGCTGCAGGCCGCGCCTGCCACCAAGGCGCGGGGCTATTGGGCGACCGTCGGCCGCCGCATCATGCGCGACAAGGTCAGCATGGCCTGCGCGCTGGTGCTGCTCCTGATCTTCCTCTCCGCGATCCTCGCGCCGTGGCTCGGTCTCGAAGACCCCTACAAGGGTTCGATGATCCGCCGCCTCCGCCACATCGGCACCACAGGCTATCCGCTCGGCACCGACGAGCTCGGCCGCGACATGCTGGCGCGGCTGATCTATGGCGGCCGGCTGTCGCTGGTGATCGGCATTTTGCCGGTGATCCTGGCCTTCTGCATCGGCACCTCGCTCGGCATCATTGCGGGCTATGTCGGCGGCAAGCTCAACACCGCGATCATGCGCACGGTGGACGTGTTCTACGCCTTCCCGTCGGTGCTGCTGGCGATCGCGATCTCCGGCGCGCTCGGCGCCGGCATCCTCAATTCCATCGTGGCGCTCACCATCGTGTTCGTGCCGCAGATCACCCGCGTCGCCGAGAGCGTCACGACAGGCGTCCGCAACATGGACTTCGTCGAGGCCGCGCGTGCCTCCGGCGCGGGCGCCTTCACCATCATGCGCGTGCACATCCTCGGCAACGTGCTGGGCGCGATCTTCGTCTATGCCACCAGCCTCATTTCGGTCTCGATGATCCTGGCGGCCGGCCTGTCCTTCCTCGGCCTCGGCACCAAACCGCCGGAGCCGGAATGGGGCCTGATGCTGAACACCCTGCGCACCGCGATCTACGTCAACCCTTGGGTCGCAGCCTTGCCGGGCGCGATGATCTTCGCAGTCTCGATCTGCTTCAATCTCCTTTCGGACGGCCTGCGCAGCGCCATGGACATCAGGAACTAGAGATCATGATGCGCAAGCACACTGTCGCGGCGTCCTCCGTACACCTCTCCCCGATGGGGAGAGGTGAAGGACAACGGCCATGAGCGAGAGCAACACGTCCGTCGCCATGCTGGAGCCGGTCGAGGACCGCGGCGGCGTCGCGCAGCCGCTGCTTCAGGTCAACGGCCTGACCAAGCATTTTCCGGTGCGCGGCGGCCTGTTCGCCGCAAAACGCACCGTGCGTGCCGTCGACAATGTCTCCTTCTCCGTCGCCAAGGGCGAGACCGTCGGCATCGTCGGTGAGTCCGGCTGCGGCAAGTCCACCACCGCGCGGCTCCTGATGCACCTGATGCCGCGCGATGACGGCGACATCATCTATGACGGCATGACCGTCGGCCAGTCGCTGAGCTTGCGCCAGCTGCGCCGCGGCATGCAGATGGTGTTCCAGGACTCCTACGCCTCGCTCAATCCGCGCCTGACGATCGAGGAATCCATCGCCTTCGGCCCCAAGGTTCACGGCATGGCCGACGGCGCGGCGCGCAACCTGGCGCGCGAGCTGCTCGGCAAGGTCGGCCTGCGCCCGGAAAACTTCGCCAACCGCTACCCGCACGAAATCTCCGGCGGCCAGCGCCAGCGCGTCAACATCGCGCGCGCGCTGGCGCTGTCGCCGCGGCTGGTGATCCTGGACGAGGCCGTCTCCGCGCTCGACAAATCCGTCGAGGCCCAGGTGCTCAACCTGCTCGCCGATCTCAAGCGCGAATTCGGTCTCACCTATCTCTTCATCAGCCACGACCTCAACGTCGTCCGCTACATCTCGGACCGCGTGCTGGTGATGTATCTCGGCGAGGTCGTCGAGCTCGGCCCGGTCGACCGGGTCTGGGACAGCCCGGCGCATCCCTACACCCGGGCGCTGCTCGCCGCGATGCCGTCC
Source organism: Bradyrhizobium sp. BLXBL-01 (assembly GCF_051853025.1). NCBI lineage: Bacteria > Pseudomonadati > Pseudomonadota > Alphaproteobacteria > Hyphomicrobiales > Nitrobacteraceae > Bradyrhizobium > Bradyrhizobium sp. BLXBL-01. Next base: position 7,699,087 of record NZ_CP182471.1, on the reverse strand, counting down.
TCCGATCCTGATAGCCGCATCGAGACGCCGCCGATCACGGGCGATCCGCCCAATCCGATCGATCCGCCCTCCGGCTGCCGCTTCCACACCCGTTGCCCGTTTGCGGAGCCGCTCTGCGCAAATGCGACACCAAAGCTCACGGCGCTCGATAATATGGGCCACGAGGCTGCGTGCTACATGGCGATACCGGGTTCGGGCCATAGCCGTGCCCCCAGGGGAGATACCGCATGACGAGACCGACACCGAAAGAGATCAAGCCGATCGCGCACACCGCCGGCGTGCCTGTGGACGACGAGATCGCGACCCGCATCTCCAACGCCATCGGCCCCGCCTTCGAAGGCTTCGCCGCCATCGCCGGCACGCTGCCGTTCGATCTGGAGCCCGCCACTTACGTGCTCGTGCAGACGCAGAAGGTGTCGAAATGAGCCGTGAGCCCGCTCTGATGACTCTCACCGAGGTCGCGCGCGCGATCGCGATGAAGCAGGTGTCCTCGCACGAAGCGACGCGCGCGCTGCTGCAGCGCATCGCGCAGTGGCAGCCGCATCTCAACGCCTTCATGTCGATCGAGGCCGAGACTGCATTGAAAGCGGCGGATGCCGCCGATGCGGAGCTCGCCAAGGGCAATGTCCGTGGTCCCCTGCATGGCGTGCCGCTCGCGCACAAGGACATGTACTACGATGCCGGCCACGTCGCGACCTGTGGCTCGCTGATCCGCCGCGATTTCGTGCCGAACGTCACGTCGACCGCCTTGCAGCGGCTGAAGGACGCCGGCCAAATCCGGCTCGGCACGCTGCATCTCGCCGAGTTCGCCTATGGTGCGACCGGGCATAACAGCCATTACGGCCCGGTGCGCAATCCCTGGAACGTGGCGCATATCACAGGTGGCTCGTCCTCGGGCTCCGGCTCGGCGGTTGCAGCGCGCCTGACCTATGCCGCGCTCGGCTCCGACACCGGCGGCTCGATCCGCATGCCCTCGCATTTCTGTGGTGTCACGGGGCTCAAGACCACCTGGAGCCGCGTCAGCCGCGCCGGCGCCATGCCGCTGTCGCAATCGCTCGACACGGTCGGCCCGCTCGCCCGCACCGCGGAGGATTGCGCGCTGCTGCTGGCGTTGACGGCCGGCCCGGATCCGGAGGATCCGACCGCGAGCCTCGAGCCTCTCTCGGACTACGTCGCCGCGACCAAGGGATCCCTGAACGGCCTCAAGATCGGCGTGCCCGCGACCTACTATGTCGACGATCTCGACAGCGAGGTCGCGCGCGTGCTCGACGAGACCATTGCGGTGCTCAAGCGCGAGGGCGCCGACATCGTCAAGGTCGAGCTGCCGGACCAGCGGCAATTGCAGGCGGCGAGCCAGCTCGTGCTGGCCGCTGAAGCCGCCGCCTTCCACAAGCGCTGGCTGATCGAGCGTTCGCAGGATTACGGCGCGCAGACATTGATGCGCCTCCAGAACGGCCTCGCCGTTCCCGCCATCACTTATATCGAGGCGATGCGTTGGCGCGGGCCGGCGCTCGCGGCCCACAATGCCGCGACGGCAGGCGTCGATGCGGTGATCGCGCCGGCGTCCCCGGTGCCGGCGCCGACGATCGAGGAGAGCGACGTCGGCGGCGGCCCGAACGCGCCGGCGCTGTTGCAGCGGCTCACGCTGTTCACCCGCCCGGTGAACTTTCTGGGCCTGCCGTCGCTGACCATTCCATCGGGCTTCACCAAGGCCGGCCTGCCGGTCGGCATGCAGCTGATCGGCCGCTCTTTCGACGAAGCCACCCTGCTCACCATCGGCGCCGCGTTCCAGCGCGCGACCGACTATCACGACCGATTGCCGAAACTGCCGTCATGACAAACCTCGTCGAGATCTCAGGCCTCAACATCCGCTTCACCGGCGAGCGCACGGTCTATGCCGTGAACGACCTCAGCCTCTCGCTCGGCAACAGCGAGGTGCTGGGCCTGCTCGGCGAGTCCGGTTCGGGCAAGAGCGTGACCTTGCGTGCGCTGATGCGGCTGCTGCCGAAGAAGCGCACGCAGATCTCCGGCACGGTCAATGTCATGGGCCGCGATGTGCTCGCGATGAACGACGAGGAGCTGTCGTCGTTCCGCGGCCAGACTGTCTCGATGATCTTTCAGGAGCCCGCGCTCGCGCTCGATCCGGTCTACACGATCGGCGCGCAGATCGCCGAAAGCGTGGTGCGCCATGAAGGCAAGAGTTTTGCGGAAGGACGCGCACGCGCGCTCGAAATGCTCGAGGTCGTGCGCATTCCCTCGGCCAGGCGCCGGCTCGATGCCTATCCGCACGAAATGTCGGGCGGCATGCGCCAACGCGCCATGATTGCGCTGGCGCTGGCCTGCCGGCCAAAAATCCTTCTGGCGGACGAGCCGACCACCGCGCTGGATGCCACCGTGCAGATCCAAATCCTGTTGCTGCTGCGCGAGCTTCAGCGCGAGTTCGGCATGTCCGTCATCTTCGTCACCCACGACATCGGCGTCGCCATCGAGATCTGCGACCGCGTCGCGGTGATGTATGCCGGCCAGATCGTGGAGCAGGGGACCTTGCGCGACATCGTCCGCTCGCCCGTGCATCTCTATGCCAAGGGCCTGCTCGCCTCCACCATCCACGGCGCCAAGCGGGGCCAGCGGCTGGAGACCATCCCCGGAACGCCGCCGTCGCTGGCCGAGAAGCCGCACAATTGCTCGTTCGCTCCCCGCTGCAAGCTGGCCGAGCCGCGCTGCCTGGAGCAATTGCCGGGGAATGTGGAGGTCGGCCCGGGCCGGGCGGCCAGATGCGTCCTGGCGGAGCCGGTCACCATGGGGTCGTAGTTCGGATGAGTTGACGCGGGCGGCGCCAGCGTTCCCAGCATTCACACCCCATTCATCCCGGTTCCCGTTCCATGGCCCCCGCTCACGGAGAGGGACCTCACAGATGCACATTTCCAACGAAGGCCTGCTCGTCATCCTGTTCGTCGGCCTCGTCGCCGGCTGGCTCGCCGGCAAGATCGTGCGGGGCGCCGGGTTCGGCATTATCGGCGACATCGTGATCGGCATCTGCGGTGCGCTGGTGGCGAGCCTGCTGTTTCCAAAGCTTGGAATCCGCCTCGGCACCGGCCTGATCTCCGAGATCGTCTATTCCGCGATCGGCGCGGTCATCCTGCTGCTGGTGGTCCGGCTGGTGCGCGGCGGGGGCCGGCTCTAGCTCCGCCTTCGGCTGAGTGGAACTCGAGCCGCACCTTTCCCGGAAGCGGCTGAAAGCCTGCAAGAAAAAGCCGCAAGCCTGTGAAATTCCGGACTTGCGCGGACGGCTGTCGGGGGTAGATGTGGCCCATCAGGCCGCGGATTAAATTCGGCCGTGTCGGACGGCTGGAAAACAGATGTTAATCCGAGGCGAGTACTCCTTGAATCGCCTTTGAAATCAGGGCTTTGCCCTTTAGCCGAAAGAGATCAGACTGATGGCAGCCATCCCTGGCGTCCGCCGTTCGGAGCTCGGTGATGCCTTGCGCGCTTGTCGCACGGCCTTCATCGGCGTCGGCCTGATGAGCTGCATGATCAACCTGCTCTATCTGACCGGGTCGATCTTCATGCTGGAGGTCTACGACAGGGTGCTGCCGAGCCGCAGCATCCCGACCCTGGTCGGCCTGATCATCCTCGCCAGCTTCCTCTACATGGCGCAGGGCGTGCTCGACATGATCCGCAACCGCATCCTGGGGCGGATCGGCACCTCGCTCGACGAGGCTCTCAACAAGCGCGTGTTCGACACCATCGTGCGTCTGCCGCTGCTGGTCGGCAGCCGCAACGAGGGCCTGCAGCCGCTACGCGATCTCGACAATGTCCGCTCCTTCCTCGGCGGCATGGGCCCGAGCGCGTTCTTCGACCTGCCCTGGCTGCCGCTCTATCTCGCCATCTGCTTTGCCTTCCACGTCATGATCGGCGTCACCGCGCTGGTCGGCGCCGTCATCCTGGTCGGGCTGACGCTGGTGACCGAGTTCATGTCCCGCCAGCCGGCCAAGGAGGCGATGGGCCTCGCCGCCCAGCGCAACGACCTCGCCCAGGCCAGCCGCCGCAACGCCGAAGTGATGGTGTCGATGGGGATGGCCGGCCGGATGAACCAGCGCTGGAGCGAGGCCAACGAAAAATACCTCGCCGGAAATCAGCGGGCGAGCGACGTCGCCGGCGGTCTCGGCGCGGTCGCAAAGGTGCTGCGCATGATGCTGCAATCGGCCGTGCTCGCGGTCGGCGCCTATCTCGTCATCCACCAGGAGGCGACCGCCGGCATCATCATCGCCGGCTCGATCCTGTCCGCCCGCGCGCTCGCGCCGGTCGATCTCGCCATCGCGCACTGGAAATCCTTCGTCGCGGCGCGGCAGAGCTGGCATCGCCTGACGCGCCTGCTGGAGCAGATGCCGGCGCAGGCGACGCCGACCCAGTTGCAGGCGCCGACCAGCCGGCTCTCGGTCGAAGGCGTCGCCATGGTGCCGCCCGGCGATCAGCGTCTCGTGGTGCAGGATGTCACCTTCGCGCTTACCGCCGGCAACGGCCTCGGCGTGATCGGCCCGAGCGGCTCCGGCAAGTCGTCGCTGATCCGCGCGCTGGTCGGGGTCTGGCAGCCGGTGCGCGGCAAGGTGCGGCTCGACGGCGCGGCGCTCGATCAATGGTCGAGCGACGCGCTCGGCCGCCACATCGGCTATCTGCCGCAGGACGTCGAATTGTTCGGCGGCACCATCGCGCAGAACATCAGCCGGTTCGATCCCGAGGCCACCTCCGAGGCGATCATCGCCGCGGCCAAGGAGGCCGGCGTGCACGAGATGATCATCAAGATGCGCGAGGGCTACAACACGCAGGTCGGCGAGCAGGGCGCCGCGCTCTCCGCGGGCCAGGCCCAGCGCGTGGCGCTGGCGCGCGCGCTCTACGGCAACCCCTTCCTGATCGTGCTCGACGAGCCCAATTCCAATCTCGACACCGAAGGCGACGAGGCGCTGACCCGCGCCGTCCGCGCGGCGCGCGAGCGCGGGGCCATCGTCGTCGTGGTGGCGCACCGGCCGATCGGCGTCGAGGCGGTCGACCAGATCCTGGTGTTGCGCGACGGCCGCATGCAGACCTTCGGCCCCAAGGAGCAGGTGCTCGCCCAGGTGCTGCAGCCGCGGGTGACGCCGCCGGCCCCGATCAAGATCGTCAGCGAAGGCGGAGTGGCCAAACCATGAGCACAAAGCCATGAGCACGATGGCCATCGGCGGCACGAAGGCGGCCGCGAAGAAGACCGTACGCGACTCCATCAAGTTTCACCTGATGCTCGGCCTCGCGATCGTGGTGGTCCTGGTGGTCGGCCTCGGCGGCTGGGCCTCGACCGTCCTGATCTCGGGCGCGCTGATCGCGCCGGGCCAGATCGTTGTCGAATCCAACGTCAAGAAAGTGCAGCATCCGACCGGCGGCGTGGTCGGCGAGGTGCGCGCCCGCGACGGCGACCTGGTCAAGTCCGGCGACATCGTCGTGCGGCTCGACGACACCGTCACCAAGGCCAACCTTGCCATCGTCACCAAGAATCTCGACGCCGCGCAGGTGCGTGCGGCGCGACTGCAAGCCGAGCAGCGCGGGCTCGACCGGATCGAATTCCCGCAAACCCTCATCGAGCGTGCGAGCGATCCCGACGTCAAGGCGTTGCTCGCCGCAGAAACCAAGCTGTTCGAGGTCCGCGTCAACGGCCGCACCGGGCAGAAGGCGCAGCTTCGCGAGCGCATCACGCAGCTCAACGAGGAAATCGCCGGTCTCAGCGCCCAGGAGAAGGCCAAGGACCAGGAGATCGCGCTGGTGCAGAACGAGCTCACCGGCGTGCGCGAGCTCTACGACAAGCGTCTGGTGCAGATCTCGCGCCTGACGCAGCTCGAGCGCGACTCGGCCCGTCTCAACGGCGAGCGCGCGCAGTACATCGCCTCGCGCGCCCAGGCCAAGGGCAAGATTACCGAGACCGAGCTGCAGATCATCCAGATCGACAAGGACGTGGTCAGCGAGGTCTCCAAGGACCTGCGCGAGACCAACGACAAGATCGGCGAGCTGATCGAGCGCAAGGTCGCGGCCGAAGACCAGCTCCGCCGCGTCGACATCCGCGCGCCGCAGGACGGCATGGTGCTGCAATCGACGGTGCACACGATCGGCGGCGTCATCACCGCCGGCGATACCTTGATGCTGATCGTGCCGCAGGCCGACGATCTCCAGGTCGAGGCCAAGGTCAATCCGGTCGACATCGACAAGCTCCAGATCGGCCAGAAGACGCTGCTGCGCCTGTCCGCGTTCAACCAGCGCACCACGCCAGAGCTCAACGGCCTCGTCAGCCGCGTCTCGCCCGACGTCACCACCGACCAGCGCACCGGCCAAGGCTATTACACCATCCGCGTATCGATGCCGGCCGAGGAGCTCGCCCGTCTCGGCGACGTCAAATTGATTCCCGGCATGCCCGTGGAAGCCTTCGTCCAGACCGGCGACCGCACCATGCTGTCTTATCTGATGAAGCCGTTTCACGACCAGCTGATGCGGGCATTCCGCGAGAAGTGACGCGCGACAGCGCTTCGCCTTCCCCGTCATTGCGAGCGCAGCGAAGCAATCCAGCTGTCACCGCGGCGAGATTTCTGGATTGCTTCGCTGCGCTCGCAATGACGACTTGGCTGTCAGTTTGCTATACTGCGAGGGCAAGCAGTCTGGTAAGTCTCGTAGGGTGGGCAAAGGCGCAACGCGCCGTGCCCACCATCTTTCTTACGACGCGCATATTGGTGGGCACGCTTCGCTTTGCCCACCCTACGGCACCGCCTTCTTTGCTATAGTTCGACTCAAACCCAGCAACACGGCGGTCGAACCATGCAGTCCCCTCCTTCCATCGCCACCCAATCCTTCACCGAGGCGGACCTCGCCGTTGCCCGCCTCGAGGAAATCTACGAGCGCAACACGAAATTCCTGCGCGAACGTTTCGAGGCCTATGTCGGTGGCGAAGCGATCACGACGCGGGTGCGCGCCTACTATCCCTTCGTCCGTCTCACCACCGCGACGCATGCGCGGCTGGATTCGCGTCTTGCTTATGGCTTCGTCGCCGGTCCCGGCGTGCATGAAACCAGCGTGACGCGGCCGGATCTGTTCCGCAGCTATCTCACCGAGCAGATCGGCCTCTTGATCCAGAACCACGGCGTGCCCGTCGAGATCGGCGAGTCCGCCGAACCGATCCCGATCCACTTCGCCTATCGCCGCGACATCAATATCGAAGCCGCCATCACCACCAGCGAGAAGTCGCTCGTCACACGCTCGCTCCGCGATGCGTTCGACGTGCCCGATCTCGCGACCATGGACGATTCGATCGCCGACGGCACCTTCGAGCTCCAGCCGGGCGCGCCGGAGCCGCTGTCCCTGTTCCGCGCCGCCCGCGTCGATTACTCGCTGCGCCGGCTTTATCACTACACCGGCACCGATCCCGAATATTTCCAGAACTTCGTCATCTTCACCAACTATCAGTTCTATGTCGACGCATTCGCGCAAGCGTGCCAGCAGCGGCTGCAGTCCGGCGAAGCCGGGCTCGATGCTTTCATCGCGCCCGGCAACGTGATCACGACCAGCGGCGGCGCCATCAGCGGCACCGCGCCGGCTCGCGCACCGCAGATGCCGGCCTTCCACCTGGCCGCACCCGGCTATCGCGGCATCACGCTGATCAACATCGGCACTGGTCCCTCCAATGCGCGCAACGTCACCGATCACGTCGCGGTGCTGCGGCCGCATGCCTGGTTGATGCTCGGCCATTGCGCGGGCCTGCGCAACACGCAGCGCCTCGGCGACTACGTGCTCGCGCACGGCTATGTGCGCGAGGACCATGTGCTCGACCGCGAGCTGCCGCTGTGGGTGCCGATCCCGGCGCTGGCCGAGATGCAGGTCGCGCTCGAGGAGGCGGTCGAGGACGTCACCGGTCTCGAAGGCTTCGAGCTCAAGCGCCTGATGCGCACGGGCACTGTCGCGAGCGTCGACAACCGCAACTGGGAGATCTCCGGGCGGGAGGTGATCCGCCGCCTGTCGCAGTCTCGCGCGGTCGCGCTCGACATGGAATCGGCTGCGATTGCCGCCAACGGCTACCGCTTCCGCGTGCCCTACGGCACGCTGCTGTGCGTCTCCGACAAGCCACTGCACGGCGAGATCAAGCTCGCCGGAATGGCCAGTGAATTCTACCGCCGCCGCGTCGGCCAGCATCTCGAGATCGGCCTCAAGGCGCTGGAGCGGCTCAAGCAGCAGGAATCGGAACGGCTGCATTCGCGCAAGCTCCGCAGCTTTGCGGAAGTTGCATTTCAGTAAAGGGCAACAGAGCTGTCGTACGAACGCTGACGTCTCCGTGAACGCGGCGCCCCGGAATATTGCCGCCAAGGCAGGGTTATCACCTCGTCCGGGGTCGCTCGAAGCAGTACAGGAGACAGACATGATCACAGCAATGATCAGACTCGTCGCGCTTGGTACGTTTGCGGCAGCATCGTTGAGCCCGCCGGCCCTTGCCGCAGGAGGCGGCGGCGGCGGCGGCGGTGGCGGAGGCGGCGGCCCCGGCACGGATCCGTTTGGCAGCACCTATTCGGATCAGAGGCCGCAGCCGACCTATCCGAAGCGCCCGGGGGCCAAGTCCACACACAAAGGCAAGAAGCCGAACAACCAGTCCAGCATCGGCGATCCTGCATTCGCGGCCGGCTACCGTATGGCCTATGACACCATCTACGAGCGCAACGACTATGCTGCCGCGATCGCGCAATTGAAGTCGCTTGGCCATGATGACCATCCGAACGTCGCCAACCTGATCGGTTACTCCTATCGCAAGCTCGGCGACTACGAGCAGTCCCAGGCCTGGTACGAGCGCGCATTGAAGGCCGATCCGAACCACGTGCTGACGTGGCAATATTATGGATTGTGGCAGCTCGAGCGCGGCAATCGCGAGCAAGCGCTCTATCACCTCGGTCGAATTGCGTCGATCTGCGGAACCGATTGCCAGGAGTATAGATCGCTGGCTGCGGCACTGGATCAGCCGACAGGCTCGGCGCTCGTCTACTGAGGCTGGAGCGCAGCCGGCTCAGCGAGCCGTGCTGCTGACGGGCTTCAGATGATAGCCATGTCCTTTGGTTCCGATAGTGACAGGGCGCCAGATTTTCAGCATTGTCCCGTTCGGGGGCGCGAACGGGACAATTGGATGCCGCTGACGCGCGACAAGATCATCGGCCATGATCTGGAACGGCTGGCCTTTCGCTTCACCATGCTGAACGACGGTGAGGTCGTGCAGTGCCAGATCAGCGACGCTGCAATGGACGAACTCGCGGGCATGCAGGGCACCGAAAGCAGCGCGCGTCAGGCTCAATTCCTATCGCTGCGCGAGACCATCGAGCGGATTGCGTCGGATCTGTACGACGAGGCGCCGCGATTTCCGGGCTATGTGGTGCGGATTTTCATGCGGCATCTGCGAAGGTAGCTGTCGCGTCATATTCGGTCGTCATCGCCCGGCTTGACGGGGCGATCCAGTACTCCGAGACGGTTGTTGTTCAATCCATGGGCCCAGCGTACTGGATGCCCCGCCTTCGCGGGGCATGAGCAGTGTTGTGGTGAGCTTGTCCTGGCTAACTTCGTCCGCACAGCCAGCGTCACCCCTCCAGCTTCCTCAACAACAACTTCAGCGCCGTCGCTGCAAACACCTGCATGTTCGCGAGCCGTTCGTTGCTATCAGTCTCTAGCGTCATCACCTCTGACGCCGGTCCCGCAACTGCCATGCAGCTGTGGCCGGCGGCATCGCCATAGCGGTTGCCGCTGGGGCCGGCGGCGCCGGTTTCGGACAGGCCCCAGTCGCAGCCAAAGCGGCTGCGCATCTGCTCGGCCAGCAATTGCGCATAGGGCTCCGACGAGGACCGAAGGCCCTTCATTCCTTCGTCCGAAATATCCATCAGCACGCGCCTGGCATCGCGGGTATAGACCACCGCGCCACCAAGGAAATAGGCGGATGCGCCGGGCACCGCGAGCAGGCTGGCCGCGATCAGGCCGCCGGCGGAGGATTCGGCAACCGCAATGGTCTGTTTGCGCGCGATCAATTTGGCCGCGACCTGTTCCGCAATGCCGACGAGCTCTTTCATTTCGCAACCCCTCATTCCTTCGCAACCGAGCTCAGCCTTCCTAGCATATGGCAGGACGCTTGGCCGAGTTGCGGGCGACGGGCAGGCCTGCTTCAATGGCGGGGACAAGAAGAGACATGCGAGGAAACGTGAGAAGGGAGACGTGATGGCATCCCTGATCGCCGGCGGCATCGATTGCGACGTGCATCCGGCCGTGCCGCATCTGACCAGCCTGCTGCCGTACCTGAACGATTACTGGCGCGATCAGGTGACGACGCGCGGCATGGTCGACCTTATCTCGCAATCCTATCCGCAGAACTCGCCGATCACCGCGCGGCCGGACTGGCGCCCCGAGACCGGCAAGCCCGGCGAGAGTCTGCAGGCCATGCAACGCCACGTACTCGATCCCTTCCAGCTCAAGCATGCCATCTGCAATCCGCTGTATGGCGTGCAGATGGTGTTCTCCGAGGACATGCAGGCGGCCTTCTGCCGCGCGCTGAACGATTGGTTGGCGAAGGAATGGCTCGATCGCGACGCGCGGCTGCGTGGCTCCATCGTGATCCCCACGCAAAGCGTCGAGAAAGCCGTCGCCGAGATCGAGCGCTGCGCACAGGACAAGCGCTTCGTGCAGGTGCTGATGCTGGTGATGGGCGATACGCCGCTCGGCAAGCGCGCGCTGTGGCCGATCTATGAGGCCGCGGAACGTCTGGAACTCCCGGTCGGCATCCACGCCGGTTCCGCCTATCACAATCCACCGACCGCCGTGGGCTGGGGGTCCTATCACATCGAGGATTATGTCGGGCAGGCCCAGGCGTTCCAGACCCAGCTCACCAGCCTGATCGTCGAGGGCGTGTTCGTCAAATATCCGCGGCTGAAAATGGTGATGCTGGAGTCCGGCGTGTCCTGGATCGCGCCCTATCTCTGGCGCCTGCACAAGTTCTGGCGCGGGGTGCGGATGGAGACGCCGTGGGTCGATCGCGCACCGCTGGAGATTGTGCGCAGCAACATCCGCTTCTCGTTACAGCCATTTGATGCGCCGCCGGAACCCGAGACATTAATTCGCCTGTTTGATCATATGCAGTCGGACGAATTGGTCTTATTCTCCACGGACTATCCGCACTGGCAGTTCGACGACCAGGACGCGCTGCCCGAAGGTCTGTCCCCCGATCTCGTGCGCAAGATCATGATCGACAATCCGCATGCAACCTATCCCCGCCTGAAATGAGCCCGCTGCCAAAGGAGGCAAGGCGATGAATATCCAGTTCCGCGAGAACCAAGAAGCCGCTTCCCCACTGACCGTCAAAACCGCGATCGCGGACTGCGACATTCATCCGGCACGCGCCACCCGTACCGAGCTCTATCCCTATCTCGCCAAACGCTGGCAGCATCACCTCGAAGTCTACGGCGTCCATGCCTATCAGGGCATGATGGAAGGTCCGCCCTATCCGAAGGCCCAGCCCAACGCCTCGCGCCGCGATGCCTATCCGCCGGAAGGCGGCCCGCAGGGCTCCTCGCTCGCCTTCATGCAGAAGCAATTGCTCGATCCCAACAACGTCCAGCTGGGCGTGCTCAATCCGCTCAACACCGGGCAGGGTATCCGCAATCACGAGCTCTCGGCCGCTCTGTGCTCGGCGATCAACGACTGGCAGATCGACAAATGGACCAGCAAGGACAAGCGGCTGAAAGCCTCCATTGTCGTCGGCAATGAGGACGGGCTTTCGGCCGCGGCCGAAATCCGCGAGCGCGCCGGCGACAAGAACTTCGTGCAGGTGCTGCTGCTCAGCCGCAATGTCGAGCCGCTCGGCCAGCGCCGCTATTGGCCGATCTATCAGGCTGCGGAAGAGGCCGGCCTTCCCGTCGGCGTGCACGCCTTCGGCTTCGGTGGCAACCCGATCACGCCGTCGGGCTGGCCGTCCTATTACATCGAGGAGATGGTCGGGCATTCGCAGTGCCAGCAATCGGCGCTGGCGAGCCTGGTTTTGGAGGGCGTGTTCGAGCGCTTCCCGAAACTGAAGATGGTGATGATCGAGGCCGGCTTCGGCTGGGCGCCGTCATTGGCATGGCGGCTCGACAAGGCCTGGCAGCGGCTGCGCAGCGAGGTGCCGCATGTGAAGCGGCCGCCGTCGGAATATATCCGCGAGCAGGTGTGGTGGACGACGCAGCCGATGGAGGATCCTGAAAGCCGCGAGGATCTGTTCGACGTCATCAAGTGGATCGGCTGGGACCGCCTGCTGTTCGCGACCGACTATCCGCATTGGGACTATGACGAGCCCTCGCGTGTGCTGCCGGCGGGCGTCAGCGAAGCCAACCGCGAGGCGTTCTATCTCGGCAATGCAAAGAAGCTATATGGCATAAATTGATGGCGCGGCATGTGATTGCCGCGGTCGACGAGCTTCCGCCCGGCACGCGAAAATTCCTGGAGATCGACGGGCGACCGATCGCAGTCTTCAACATCAAGGGCGAATATTTTGGCCTGATGAACCGTTGCCCGCATCAGGGCGCGGCGCTGTGCGAGGGGCCACTGATCGGGCTCGCACAGTCGAGCAATCCCGGCGAGATCGAATACACCAAATTGGGTGAGATCATCCGCTGCCCCTGGCACGGCTGGGAGTTCGACATTCGCACCGGCCAGTCCTATTGCGATCCCCGCCGCTTTCGCGTCAAGGCCTATCCGGCCCATGTCGAGCCAGGCGCCAGCGTGGTGAAGGGACCGTATGTCGCCGAGACCATCCCAGTGAAAGTCGAGAGCGATTACGTGGTGGTGGAGTTGTAGGCCCCGCTCTTACCCTCCCCTGGAGGGGGAGGGTCGATCGCGCGAAGCGCGAGCGGGGTGGGGTGATCTCTCCTCACGGGCGGCGTTCGATGCGGAGGGACCGTCACCCCACCCCGGTCCGCATTCCGCTTCGCTTCATGCGCACCGACCCTCCCCCTCCAGGGGAGGGTGAAGGGAGCGCCCGGAACGACGATCAACGCCCCGCAACCGGCTCCGGCACCGCATCATAGGTCGGCACCGCCTTGCCGCCGCCGCGGTACACCGTCGAGGCCGCGATGATGCCGAGCAGTGCTGCGAACATCAGCCAGAAGCCGGGCGAGGCCTTGTCGCCGGTGCGCTCGATCAGCCAGGTCGAGGCGAACGGGGTGAAGGTGCCGAACAGGGCAGCGGCGAGCGCGAAGGCGAGCGAGAAGCAGGTGGTGCGCACATGCGCCGGCACGATCTCGACCAGCGCGCCCAGCATGGTGCCGCTGTAGACGCCGAAATAGAACGAGAACATCATCTCGACCGCGAGCAGCTTGCCGAAGGTCGGCGCCGCCACCAGCCAGTGCAGCGCCGGATAGGCGGTGACGAGCGACAGGCCCGCGATGGCGAGCAGCACCGGCTTGCGGCCGATGCGGTCGGACAGCGCGCCGCCGACCGGATTCCAGATGAAATTGGTGACGGCGACGAGCAACGTGACCAGCAACGCGTCCTGCGTTGATAGCTTCAGAACGGTCTTGCCGAAGGTCGGCGTGTACACCGTGACGAAGTAGAACGTCGTCGTGGTCAGGATCGCGATCATCATGCCGAGGACGACGATGCGCCAGTTGGCGAGCGCGGAGGCGAACACCTCGCGCGTCGTCGGATGCTTCCTCATGGCGAGGAAGGCCGGCGTCTCCTCCAGCGTCCGCCGCAGCACGAAGATCAGGGGAATGATCAGGCAGCCCACGAAGAAGGGAATGCGCCAGCCCCAGGCGGCGACGGTGTCGGCCGGCATCACCTCGGAAAGAATGAAGCCGAGGATCGACGCCACGAAGATCGCGACCTGCTGGCTCGCCGATTGGAACGAGGTGTAGAAGCCGCGATTGCCTGGCGTTGCGATTTCGGCGAGATACACCGACACGCCGCCGAGCTCGACGCCGGCGGAGAAGCCTTGCAGCAGGCGGCCGATCAGCACGATGATCGGCGCGGCGATGCCGATGGTCGCATAGCTCGGGCAGAATGCGATCACCACGGTGCCGAAGGCCATGATGCCGAGCGTGACGATCAGGCCCTGGCGGCGGCCGATGCGGTCAATATAGGCCCCGAGCACGATGGCGCCGACCGGACGCATCAAGGCGCCGAGCCAGAACACGCCGAACGTGTTGAGCAGCGACGCCGTCTCGTTGGTGGACGGGAAGAACGCCTTGCCGATCGCGGCGGCATAGAAGCCGAACAGGAAGAAGTCGAACTGCTCGAGGAAATTGCCGCTCGTGGCGCGCAGGATCGCGCCGATGCGCGACTTGATGGCGGGCGAATTGGTTGAGGTGGCTGGTCCAGCCATTGCATTGCTCCCCTTCAAGACGTGGCCGGACCGGGAATCATTCACGGCAAGGCGACAGATTGATGCTGCGACAATCTGTCATACCCCTTCCCGCGCGAGAAGCGGCGAGTCAATCCGTTTTGCAGAGGAAGCTGCTGATTTTTCAGGCCTTATTTTGCGTTGCAGCAATCACCCATTGTCGGAACGCGGCCAGCTTTGGCGCCTCCCGATGGCCTTCCGGCGCGACCAGGTAGAAGCCGGCGTCCGCGGGCAGTGCGATCTTGAAGGGGACAACAAGCCGGCCCTTGGCGATATCGTCCTGCACGTAGGAGGTCCGGCCCATCGCGACGCCGATGCCGTCGATCGCGGCCTGGATGGTCATGAAGATCATGTCGAAGGTGATGCCGGGGTGCCGTGCGATGTCGGCCGGCTGGCCCGCCGCGGTCAGCCATAGCCGCCAGTCGTCGCTGTTGGTGCTCGACGTGTGCAGAAGCGGATGGTTGCGCAAATCCTCGGGCCGGCGCAGCGGCTTGTCGCCGCGCAGCAGCGAGGGGCTGCACACCGGAAACAATTCGTCGGCCATCAGCCAGTCGGCACGCAGGCCCGGCCACTGGCCGCGGCCATAGCGGATCGCGGCATCGACATTGTCGCGCTGGAAGTCGACGAGGCCGGTCGAGGTGGTGATGCGCACGTCGATGCCGGGATGCTGCTCCTGGAAGTCGGTCAGCCGCGGCAGCAGCCATTTGGCCGCGAGCGAGGCCAGCGTCGACACCGTCAGCACCTTGTCGTCGTCCTTGCGCAAGAGACGGTCGGTGGCGAGGCGCAAATCGTTGAAGGCGGCGCGGACGCCCGGGAGATAATCGCGCGCCTCCGGCGTCAACGCCAACGCCCGGTTCTGCCGGATGAACAGCCGGATGCCGAGCTCCTCCTCCAACCTGCGGATCTGATGGCTGATCGCGGTCTGGGTCACGTTCAGCTCGCTGGCGGCGAGCGTGAAGCTGAGATGGCGTGCGGCGGCCTCGAACGCCCGCAATCCGTTCAGGGAGGGCAATCTGGCAGTCATTTGGCAGCAGGATACATGACGTTATTTCATGCGAAAAGGTACAAATTGTCGTTTGTCGCGGCGCAACAGGAGGCAGATATTAGCGGTCAACGTAGCTCCAGGAGCTGAAAATGTCTACATTGACCGACAACTCGATGACAAATCATCATGCGCACGGCGTCTTCTACCAGATCGGCGAGATCCTTCACGTCTGGCACGAACGCTACCGGACCCGGCGCGAGCTGACCAACTGGACTGCCCGCGACCTCCACGACGTCGGGCTGTCCTGGTCCGACATCGCCTACGAGGCCGATAAACCCTTCTGGCGGGCCTGATAGGCCGCCAGGCCGGCGCCGCCTGAGCACAGGGGCGCCGGCGGTCCCTTTCCGCAGGGCATGCGTCATGAGCACCCTTCGCCTCGAAGACCTCAAGCAATATTCGGACGTGCTGCGCACAAGGCACGGTGAGCGCCTCAATGTCCGCTTCGTCGAGCCGCGCGACACCGACGAGCTCCAGCACTATTTCCGCTCGCTCTCGACCCGCTCCCGCTACAACCGCTTCTTCGGCGCGATCAGCGAATTGCCGAAGGGCCTGCTGCACGATTTCCTCGAGGTCGGCGAGCGTGATCGCTTCACCGTCGTGGCGACGATGACGGTCGACGGCTTCGAGACCATCGTGGCCGAGGCGCGCTACGCCTTCCATGCCGAGACCGCGACGCTCGAGTTCGGCCTCTCGGTCGACGACCGCTGGCAGGGCCACGGCATCGCCACCGCGCTGATGAAGAACCTCGAATGCCGCGCCGCCGCGCTTCGAGCCGAGCACATGTTCGGCGACACGCTGCGCTCCAACGAGACCATGGTCTCGCTCGCGCGCAAATCCGGCTTCACGTTCGTCAACCATCCTGATGATTGGAAGCTGGTGCGCTTCGACAAGGAGATCAACCTCGCGCCGCAGGACATTCCCTGTGCGAGCTGGCGCCTCGCCGCCGTTTCCCGTCAGGCCGACAGCCCCTCAGCCTCGGCCTGACATGACTGCAGCCCGGCCTGGCCAAGCCAGAGCCGGGCATTTTTTTGTGCTTTCGCACTCTCTCTCCATTGTCATTCCGGAGCGCGCGTAGCGCGAACCCGGAATCCATTTCACCGCGCGTTTTGGAGCCCAATGGATTCCGGGCTCGATGCTGCGCATCGCCCCGGAATGACGGTCCTAATTACTTCCCCGTAAAAACCGCCTTGCGCTTCTCGATGAAGGCCTGCACCGCCTCCTTGTGATCCGCGGTCGTGGTGAGGCGGACCAGCCGTTCGGCTTCGTGGTCGCGCGCGGTTTCGAAGTCGAACAGCAGGGCCTCGTCGAGATTGTCCTTCATGTAGCGCAGCGCGAGGCGCGGGCCTCCGGCGAGCGATCTGGCCAGCGCGAACGCCTCGGTCTGCAACTTGTCGTCGGGCACGACGCGGTTGACGAGCCCGATCGCTTCGGCGCGCGCGGCATCGACGCGGTCGCCGGTGAACATCAATTCGCGCGCCCGCGCGGTGCCGACCAGCCGAGTAAGCAGCCAGGCGATGCCGTAATCGCCGCTGAGCGCGATGCGGGCATAGCCGGTGGCGACGAAGGCGGATTGCGCGGCGATGCGGATGTCGCAGGCCATGGCGATGGCAAGCCCGGCGCCGACCGCGGGGCCGGGGAGCGCAGCGATGGTCGGCTTGCGCACCGACACCAGCGCGCCGGTGAGCAGCCGCTGCCGCTCCTGAAGGTCGGCGATGCGATCGTCCACCGACATCTCGAGCTTCTTGGGATCGCGATGCGCGCCCATGCCCTTGACGTTGCCGCCGGCGCAGAAGGCTTCGCCCGCGCCGGTGAGCAGCAGCGCGCCAACGTTCGGATCCTCTGCGCAGGTCCGGATCATGGTGCGCAGCGCCGGCGTCAGCGTGTCCGACAGCGAATTGCGCGCCTCCGGCCGGTTCAGCGTGATGACAGCGACGCGGTCGCGGATCGTGCAGAGGAGCTCGCTGGTACCGGTGTCGATGGTGGTTTCCGTGGTCATGTCGCCTCCCGCTCTATCGTCATTGCGAGCGAAGCGAAGCAATCCAGAATCCTTCTGTGGAGACAGTCTGGATTGCTTCGTCGCTTCGCTCCTCGCAATGACGGGTGTTGTTGCTAGCTTGCTTCAAAACCTCTCCACCCAGGGCCGCAGCTCCAGCTCCCAGCTCCAGGCGCTGCGCGGCTGCTGCAGCACGTTCCAATAGCTCTGTGCGATCGCGTCGGGATCGAGCATCGAATCCGGCTTGTCCGCCGGCTCGCTCCGCGTCGCGCTCCTGATGCCGCCATCGATGACGAAATGCGCGACATGGATGCCCTGCGGCGACAATTCGCGCGCCATGCTCTGCGCAAGGCCCCGCAGCGCGAACTTGCCCATCGCGAAGGGAGCGGACTGCGCATAGCCCTTGACGCTGGCGGAGGCGCCGGTGAACAGGATCGCGCCGTGCTGGTTCGGCAGCATGCGCCTGGCCGCCTGCTGCGCCACCAGGAAGCCGCCATAGGCGCTGACCGCGATCGCCTGCGCGACGTCGGCGGGAACGAGGTCGACGAACGGTCCGCGCGTGCGGCCGGAGGCATTGTAGACGACGAGGTCGGGCGTGCCGATCTCGCGCTCGACCAGGCCGAACAGCCGCTCCACCTCGTCGGGCTCGGTGGCGTTGCAGGCATAGGCCTTCGCTCCGGTCTCGGTGCAGAGCGCGCCAAGCTTCTCGATCTTGCGTGCGGCGAGCGCGAGGCGGATGCCCTGCGCCGCAAGCAGGCGCGCCAGCGATGCGCTGAGGCCTTCGCCGGCACCGACGATGAGGGCGATCTTGTATTTCGGATGTTCCATTTGGTGATCTCTCGCAGACAGGAGCCGTTGATCTAGGCACGGTCCGTGCGGACAACCAGCCGGCGCGGCCACAATTCCGCAGGGCGAATTGCTCCCGCGCGGCGATCATGCCGCCCTGATATTTTGCGGCTTTATCGCTGTCCGCGACGGGAGCATGATCGACATCATCCAAAGCGGCAAGCGCAAAGAATTGCCGTGGGACGGAAACGAAGAGGACGATCATGCCCGGACCGGTCACAGCGCAGCCAAAAGATGTCGCGGCCGCACCATCCGGCCTGCTGGCGCCCGATACATCAGGCATGAATTTCTACCGCGCCGATCCTACGCTCACGGACCTGCTCCGCATTCATCTGCCGGAGAATCTGTTCCGCCACATCGAGCCGCATCTCGATCGCCTCGGCGAGCTCGCCGGCGGCCATCTCGACGAATGCGCGCGGCTTGCCGACCGCCACACGCCCATCCTGCACCAGCGCGACAAGTTCGGCCGCGACGTGCAATGGATCGAATATCACCCGGCCTATCGCGAGCTGGAGAACGCCGCGTTCGGCCAGTTCGGCATCCACGCGCTCTCGATCGCCAAGGGCATCATGGGCTGGCCGGACAAATACCCTGTTGTCGCCAAGCATGCCTTCACCTTCCTGTTCAATCAGACCGAATTCGGCATGGGCTGCCCGATCAACGTCACCGACGGCTGCGCCAAGCTCCTGGCGAATTTCGGCAGCGAGGCGCTCAAGGCGAAATATCTCGACGGCCTGACCTCGACCGACATGAGCAAGCTGACGCAGGGCGGCCAGTTCATGACCGAGAAGGAAGGCGGCTCCGACGTCGGCACGCTGACCACGCGTGCGGTGCAGGAGGGCGACCATTGGCGTCTCTATGGCGAGAAATGGTTCTGCTCGAATGCCGATGCGAAAGTCGTGATGCTGCTGGCGCGCCCCGAAGGCGCCGGTCCCGGCACGCGCGGCGTCGGCCTGTTCCTGATGCCGCGCTTCCTCGACGACCGTTCGCAAAACCACTACCGGATCGTGCGCCTCAAGGACAAGCTCGGCACGCGCTCGATGGCCTCGGGCGAGATCAAGCTCGAAGGCGCGATCGCCTATGCGGTCGGCAAGCTCGACCGCGGTTTCGCGCAGATGGCCGAGATGGTGAACTCGTCGCGGCTCTCCAACGGCGTCAAATCCACCGCGCTGATGCGCCGCGCCTATCACGACGCGATGACGGTGGCGAAGAATCGCGTGGTGTTCGGCAGCCGCATCATCGACCTGCCGCTCGGCCGGCGACAGATGCTGAAGATCATGCTCCCGGTCGAGCAGGCGTTGTCGATGAGCTTTCTCACCGCCGACGCGCTCGACCGCGCGGAAGCCGGCAGCCAGGATGCGGCGGCGCTGCTGCGCATCCTGACCCCGACGCTGAAATTCCGCGCCACGCGGGATGCGCGAAAAGTCTGCGGCGATGCGCTCGAGATGCGCGGCGGCATCGGCTACATCGAGGAATTCGCCACCGCCCGCCTGCTGCGCGATGCGCATCTCGGCTCGGTCTGGGAAGGCACCGGCAACATCGTCGCGATCGATGCGCTGCGGCGGGCGGTCGGTCGTCACGGCGCGGAATCCGCGCTCGCGGCCGATCTGCACGCCCGGCTCGACGACAGCGCCTCGGTGCCGCAGGCCTGGCGCGATCATCTGCGTGGCCTCACCGACCGCGCCGTCGGCTTCGCGCGCGAAGTCGCGGCCAAGTCTGAAAACGAGGCGGATGCGCGCCGCGCCACCAGCGTGCTCTATCACGTCGCCAGCGCAGTCGCCCTCGCCTGGGAAGCACACCGAATCCACGACATGCGCGGCGATGCGCGCCGGCTGCTGCTGTCGCGCCTCGTGATCGACCATCGCGTGACGCCGAGCGATCCGTTCCGGCTGACGGAAAATGCCGCGCAGGCGAAGATCGCCGAACTTCTGCTCGGCGATCGCGCAGCCAGCATGAGCGAGGTTGGCGAACTGGTCCTGGCGGCGTAGGCTAACTGTGGCAGCGAGCGCAGTTCACCTCTCCCGTAGGGAGAGGTCGGATCGCGTAAGCGATCCGGGTGAGGGATTACGCGCTCACGTGAGACCCGAACCCCTCACCCGGAATCGCATCTTCGATGCGCTTCCGACCTCTCCCTTCGGGAGAGGTGCAGAGTCGACGACGAGTGAAACAAAAACAACGAGGAAACACCGATGAAGGCCGCCGTCCTCTACGAAGTCAACCAGCCGCTCGTCATCGAGGACATCAGCCTGCCGAAGCCTGGCCCGCGCGAGGTGCTGATCCGCACCGCGGTCGCTGGCCTCTGCCATTCCGATCTACACTTCATGGAAGGGCTCTATCCGCATCCGCTGCCTGCGGTACTGGGGCACGAATCTGCCGGCGTGGTCGAGCAGGTCGGCTCCGACGTCACCTACGTCAAGCCGGGCGACCACGTCGTCACGTGTCTCTCCGTCTTCTGTGGCACCTGCGACAATTGCACCACCGGCCGCACCGTGCTCTGCACCGACGCGACGGTGAAGATGCTGCCGGGCGTCTCCAACCGCATGCAATGGTCGAAGCCGGAGAAGCTGCACCAATTTCTCAATCTCTCCTCCTTCGCCGAGCAGATGCTGGTGCACGAGAACGCCATCGTGAAGATCCGCAAGGACATGCCGCTCGATCTCGCCGCGCTGATCGGCTGCGGCGTGATCACCGGCTATGGTGCGGTGGTGAACACCGCGAAGGTGACGGCCGGCGAGACCGTCGCCGTGATCGGCTGCGGCGGCGTCGGCATGGCCGCGATCAACGGCGCGCAGATCGCCGGCGCCGGCCGTATCATCGCCATCGACACCAATCCGGCAAAACTCCAGCTCGCGACCAAGCTGGGCGCGACCGACATCATCAACCCGGCCGACGGCGATGTCGTGAAGCAGGTCCGCGACCTCACCAATGGCGGCGTGCATCATTCCTTCGAGGTGCTCGGCCGCAAGGAGACTGCCGAGCAGGCGTTCGGCATGCTCGCTTCCGGCGGCACCGCCACGATCGTCGGCATGATCCCGTTCGGCCAGAAGATCGAGCTGCACGGCTTCGACTTCCTGCGCGAGCGCAAGATCCAGGGCTCCTCGATGGGCTCGAACCATTTCCGCGTGGACATGCCGCGCCTGGTCGATTTCTACCTGCGCGGCCGGCTGCATCTGGAGGACTGGATCTCCGCCAAGCTGAAGCTGAGTGAGATCAACGAAGGCTTTGCCAACATGAAAGCCGGCAAGACGCTGCGCAGCGTGATCGTGTTCGATAATTAGCGGCCGTGACGGTGTCATCGCCCGGCTTGACCGGGGCATGACAGCGGAGAGTGTGTGGTCAGTGTGCCTTCTTCACCGCGACACGTGCGCCGACACTGCCAGCCACGTTCCGTTCGTCTTTGCCCAGCAATCGGTGTACCGCCCGCTCGCCTGCTGACCGTCCGTCGTCGTGTAGCTCGTCGCGGCGTGGATGATCGCGAAGTCACCCATGATGCGGATCTTGACGTCGTGTGCATGCAAATTGCGGATCGCGATCGGCCGCGCCGTCTGCTCCAGGAAGGCGGCGCGGTCGACCAGCGTCTTGTCGGGATTGGAGCAATAGAACTCCGGCGCCAGGATCTCGTCGAAGCGCCTGACGTCGCAGTTCTGCACGGCGGCGACGTAGTCGCGATTGAGTGCGGTGAGCTGCTCGAGATCCTGACTCATGGTGCTTCCTCCCCCTCATTCCAGGGCGCGCGGAGCGCGAACCTGGAATCTCGATTGTTATCTTACTCCGTCATTGCGAGCGAAGCGAAGCAATCCAGAAATGTCTCCGCGGACGCAGTCTGGATTGCTTCGTCGCAAGAGCTCCTCGCAATGACGGGAAGGACTAATCACCAAATAGTGGCGGCGGCACGAAGCCGCCGAACTCCCGCTCGATCAGCTCGGCGAGCTTGAGCGGCGTCCTGTCCTCGAGGAAGGGACCGACGATCTGCACGCCGACGGGCAGGCCGCCTTTCGACAGGCCGAGCGGAACCGCCGTCGCAGGCAAGCCCGGAAGCGTTGCGATGCCCGGCCAGGCGAGTTGGTCGGAATAGGGGTAATCCTTGCCGTCGATGCTGATCGTTCGCAGGCGCTGCTCCGGCGAATGATCGTGCGGAAAGGCCGGCGTCGGCATGATCGGGCAGATCACCGCGTCGAAGCTCTTGAACAATGCCCGCCATTGCGCGCGGAGGACAGCGCGGCTACCCGCATCGAGCACCCAGGCGCGGTGGCTCGCGGTGATGCCGCGCAGTCGCTCGGCGCCGAGGCTCATGTCCTCCGGCGAGAGCTGGCTTGCCCCTGCCTGCGCATCCGCCAGTTCGTCGGGAGGTAAGAACGCGCCGAGGAAGCCCAGCAGCATGCGCATGTAGAGCCGCGACGTCTCCGCGAAGTCCGGAAGCCGCGCGCTCTCGCGTGCGACGGTGACGCCGGCCTTCGCAAGATCGGTTGCAAGCTTGTCGATCGCGCCGCGGACATCCTGGTCGCTCGGCAGCAGCGGATGGCTGTCGATCACCAGGACACGAAAATCCCGCAGCGATTGATGCCGTGCGGCAGGCAAGTCGAGCTTGTAGGCGATCCCCCCGTCGAGCGGATCGGGTCCCGCCATGACGTCGAGCAGCAAGGACAGGTCCGCCGCCGTGCGCGCCATCGGTCCGATGACGGCGAGGTCGCCCTCGCGCGGAATCGCTGGAAACGGCGGCGGGGTCTCGCCGCGCGCCGCGCAGAGATTGATGGTCGGCTTGTGGGCGAAGACGCCGCAATGAAATGCCGGCGCACGCAGGGAGCCGCCGATGTCGGATCCGGTGGCGAGCGCGCAATAGCCTGCGGCGAGGGCTGCCGCCGATCCACCGGACGAACCGCCCGGCGTGCGGCCGAGATCGTAGGGGTTGTTGGTGGTGCCGTAGATGTCGTTGTAGCTCTGCCAGTCGCCGAGCCCGACCGGCACGTTGGTCTTGCCGAGGATCACGCCGCCGGCCTGCTTGATGCGGGCCACCGCCAGCGCGTCTTCCACGGGCTTGAAGTCCTTCTGCGGCACGAATCCCCAGGTCGTCGGCAGGCCGGCGATGTTGAAGGATTCCTTGATTGTCGTGGGCAGGCCGAGCAGCGGCTTGCGCTCGCCGCGCGCCAGCGCCGCATCCGCCTCCCGCGCCGCGACGAGCGCGCGATCGAAATCACGCACGCAGATCGCGTTGACCTTGCCGTCGTGCCGGTCGATACGCGCGATCGCATCCTGCGTGATCTCGACCGCCGAGACCTTCTTCGCATTCAATGCGGCCGACAATTCGACCGCGCTCTTGAAACTCCATTCCGATCCGGCCACGCGCTTCTCCCGCTCTGGTTGTTGAGGGATGATGCGCAGTTTGGCCCAACCTCGCAACGGCTGTTTGATCGAGATTGATATGCTGCTAGCCCTTAGCGGCACGGCCAACACCAAGTCGGTGTCATCGCCCGGCTTGACCGGGCGATCCAGTACTCCGCGGCGCCAGTTGTGTGAGTGAACTGCCGCCGCGGAATACTGGATGCCCCGGTCAAGCCGGGGCATGACAGCGAATGTGATGCGAACTACGCCGCCCCGATCACGATCCCCACCGCCAGCACGATGGCGCCGCCGAGCACGATCTGGAACACGGCCTGGAGGAACGGCGTGTCCATGTAGCGCGAGCGGATGAAGGCGATCGCCCACAATTCGAAGAACACGACGACGCAGGCGATCGCTGTTGCAATCCAGAACGCATTGGCCCAGCTGTCGGGTACCAGATAAGGCGCGGTGTGGCCGAGCCCGCCGAGCGTCGTCATCGCGCCGCAGGTGATGCCGCGCAGCCAGGGCGAGCCGCGCCCCGTCAGCGAGCCGTCGTCGGACAGCGCTTCCGCAAACCCCATGCTGATTCCGGCCCCGATCGAGGCGGCAAGGCCGACCAGGAATGTCTGCCAGTTCTGGTGCGTGGCGAACGCCGCCGCAAACAGCGGTGCCAGCGTCGAGACCGATCCGTCCATCAAGCCGGCGAGGCCCGGCTGCACATATTGCAGCACGAACATGCGCCGGCGCGTGCGGTCCTCCTCGGCGCGCACGTCGGGCTTCAGGATCTCGTCGGTCAGCCTCGCCGCGGTGTGCTCGTGGCTCTTCTCGGCCTCGGCGAGATCGCCGAGCAGCCGGCGTACGTTGACGTCCTCGGCCTGCTCGGCGGCCTTGGCATAGAAGCGCTCGGCCTCGAGCTCCATGGTCTCGACTTCCCGGCGGATCGTGTCGAGCGGCAGGTTCTTGGTCAGCCAGATCGGGCGGCGGCGCAGGAAACCCTTGACGTCCTCGCGGCGGATCGGCGGCAGGTGCTGGCCGAAGCGCTGCTCGTACATTTCCAGGAGCATGTGGCGATGGCCGCGCTCCTCCTCGGCCATCTGCTCGAACAGTTTTGCCGAGTCCGGATAGCGCTCCTTCAGATCCTCGGCGAAGGTCATGTAGATGCGGCTGTCCTCCTCCTCGGAGGAGATCGCGACCGCCAGCACCTCGCGCTCAGTCAGATCGGCAAAAGTCTTCACGGCGGCCCTGTCACTATAGTTTAGAATAGTTCTAAACTATAGAGCGCTGCCGGTTCCGGGTCAAATCAGGCCGCGTGGGCCTTTGCAAGGAAGTCGAGCAGCAGCCGGCTCACCGCGGCCGGCTGCTCCTGTTGCACCCAATGGCCGGCGCCGTCGACGAGATGGCAGCCGAGCATCTTGGTGCAGCCGCGGCCCTGCATCGCCTCGAATACGCCCGGCCGCTGATAAGTGCCCCAATCCTGCTTGCCCGAGATGAAGCAGGAGGGCACGTCGATGCTGCGGCCGGCAAACAATTGCATCTCGTTGTTGAGCATGCCCGACGTGCCGTAGCGGTACCATTGCAGCCCGCCCTGGAATCCTGTGCGGCTGTATTCGGCGCTGTAATAGGTGAGGTCGCTGTCCGGCAGCCATAGGTTCGCGGCGATTGCGGCGGGCGAGGGCATCTCCTTCGCGACCGTCTCCGCCATGGTCTCGTGCAAGTCCATCACGTAATAGGTCGGCAGCTTCGCCAGCTCCTGCGCCGACCATGCTTGCAGCGGAAAGGGCTTGTTGTCGGTCCAGTCCGCGCTCTTGTGATGATAATAGGCGCGCAGGAAATCATGCACGCCTTGCGGCGCGAGCTGCATGTCGGCGTTGGCCGGACGGGTCGCGTAGTACCATTGATAGTGCTTTCGCGGCCGCGGCAGCGCGGCGAGCTCGCGATGCACGGGGTCTTCCACCGCGGGCTTTGCCGGATTGTCGACTGTGCCGAACGGCAACGGCGGCGGTCCGCCGAACGGCGCGCTCATCAGCGTCACCGAGCGAAACACGTCGGGCCGGATCAAGGCGCACCAGGCCGCAACCGGGCTGCCGAAATCGTGCCCGGCGAGATCGACCTGCCTGTAACCGAACGCCGACACCAGGCCGAGCGCATCGCGCACGAGATTGAAGAGCGAGAACGGCGCGAGATCGTCGCCATGCTCCGCGCTCCATCCCGTCGTGCGCCCATAGCCGCGCTGGTCCGGTGCGATCACGTGGTAGCCGGCCGCGGCGAGCGCCGGCATCACCTTGCGCCAGGAGAAGGCGAGCTCGGGAAAGCCGTGCAGCAGCAGGATGCAGGGCCGGCCCTTGGTCTCGAAGCCGGCCTCCAGCACATGCATCCGCAAGCCGTTGATGCCGTCGACGTAGCGCGAGCGGATCCCGGCGGGGAGGGGGATGTCGGGGAGTGCGGTCATCGTTACCTCCACTTGAGCGTCTCTTACCCTCCCCTGGAGGGGGAGGGTCGATCGCGCGAAGCGCGAGCGGGGTGGGGTGATCTCTCCACTCGGGCAGTATTCAACGAGGATAGACCGTCACCCCACCTCGGTTCGCATTCCGCTTCGCTGCATGCGAACCGATCCTCCCCCTCCAGGGGAGGATGGGAGTTCGCCGTGCGAGCTCGGCTAAATCACACCGCCGCGCACACGAACGCGTTGCCCTTGCGCCGGATCTTCCCCACCGACGGCGAGGGAAAATGCGCCGTGCAGCACAGCGTGTCGGTGTCGCAATAGCGCTCCAGGAAGCTGCGGCGCGTTTTCGCGGCTGCAGCCGGATCGACGTCGAATTTGATCGACAGCTCCGGATAGAGCGTCTGCAGCGGCGAGTGCATGAGGTCGCCGGAGAACACCGCATCGTCCTTGCCGCGGCCCATCGTGATGGCGATATGGCCGGGCGTGTGGCCGGGTGTCGGCAGGATGCGGACGTGGTCGCCGATCTCGTGGTCGTTGCCGACGAGCTCGTGCCTGTTAGCCTCGACCACCGGCAACACGCTGTCAGCGAAAGGCGGGATCTCCGTCTTCGCATTCTGCTCGGACCAGTGATCGAATTCCTGCTTGGCGAAGATGTAACGCGCCTTGGGGAAGGTCGGTACCCAGCGGCCGTTCTGAAGCCGCGTGTTCCAGCCGACGTGGTCGACATGCAGATGTGTGCACATCACGAAGTCGATGTCGTCGACCCCGAACCCGGCGGCGCTGAGGCCGCGCAGATACGTGTCGTCAGTCTTCATGTTCCATTTCGGCCGATTGGGGCGCAGCTTGTCGTTGCCGATGCAGCTGTCGACCAGGATGGTGTGGTGCGGTGTCTTCACCACGTAGGACTGGAAGCACAGCAGCAGCACGTCCTGCTCGTCCAGCGCCTTCGCCTCGCGCATCCAGGCCCGGTTCTCGGCCAGCACGTCCGCCGTCAGTCCCGGCAGCATTTCCAGCGCCGGGACGAACGAGGTCTCCTGCTCGATGACGCGATGGATGGTGAGATCGCCGACCGAGAATTTGAGGCTCATGAGAACTCCCGAAATTTTATGCGGGCGGCGGCACCGAGATTTTCACCGAGGGCCGCTCCAGCATCTTCTGGTGGAAGGCGTCGAGCTTCGGATAGGCCTTGCGCCAGCCGCAATCGGCGAAGCGGAAGTCGGCATAGCCGAGCACGCAAACGAGGCCGATCTGCGAGATGTCGAACGGGCCGTTCAGCACGTCAGGCATGTTCTCGAAGCGCGCCATGCCGGTCCAGGCCCTGTTCCAGTGATCGTCCGACCAGGCCTGCCATTGCAGGCCCTGCGGCCGCACCATCTTCTCGTAGCGGCACAGCAGCATGGAATCGAGCATGCCGTTGATCAGCGAGTGATTGGTCTTGGCCTTCCAGCGCCGCGGGCCGTAATCCGGGATCAGGCTGCCGCCGGCCATCTCGTTGAGATATTCGACGATGACGTAGGAATCCAGGATCACGTCGCCGTCGTTGGTGATCAGCACCGGCAGCTTCTTCAGCGGCGTGATCTTCGAATAGTCCTCGTTGGCCGTGCCCGGCGCGACGCTCGCGGGCACGAGCTCGATCTTGTCGATCAGCCCGAGCTCGATCGCAGCGATGCGCACCTTGCGGGCAAAGGGCGAGGCGGGGGAGAAGGTGAGCTTCATGGGAATGTCCTGCGCGGTGACCGGCAATTGGTTTTCGTTATTGCGAGGAGCCCGCGACAAATTGCAAAGCAATTTTGCGCTGGCGACGAAGCAATCCAGAGTGTCGCCGCGGTGGGATTCTGGATTGCTTCGCTTCGCTCGCAATGACGGGGAGAGGGCGGAGGCTTACGCCGCGATGATCTCCTGGCGCTGCTCGCCGAGACCTTCGATGCCGAGCGTCACGACGTCGCCGACATTGAGGAAGGTCGGCGGCTTCATGCCGAGGCCGACGCCGGGAGGGGTGCCGGTGGTGATGACGTCGCCGGGGAGGAGCGTCATGAACTGCGAGACATAGGAGATGCACTTGGCCATCGAGAAGATCATGGTCTTGGTCGAGCCGGTCTGGCGGCGCTGGCCGTTGACGTCGAGCCACATCGACAGGTTCTGCACGTCCTTGATCTCGTCCTTGGTCGCGAGCCACGGCCCGAGCGGGCCGAACGTGTCGTGCGACTTGCCCTTGGTCCACTGGCCCAGGCGCTCGATCTGGAAGGCGCGCTCGGAGACGTCGTTGCAGACGCAATAGCCGGCGACGTGGTTCAGCGCGTCGGCTTCCGAGACGTATTTGGCGCGGGTGCCGATGATGGCGGCGATCTCGACCTCCCAGTCGAGCTTGGTCGAGCCGCGCGGCTTCTCGACCGGATCGTTCGGGCCCGACAGCGAGGTGTTGGCCTTCATGAAGATGATCGGCTCGCTCGGGATCTCCGCGCCGGTCTCCTTGGCATGATCGGAATAGTTGAGGCCGATCGCGATGAATTTCGAGATGCCGGTGACGGGCGCGCCGAACCGCGGCTTGCCGGAGACGGCGGGCAGCGAGGCGGGATCGAGCGCCGCCAGCTTCTTCAAAGATTCCGGCGAATAGGCCTCACCCGTGAAGTCCTTCACATGCGCCGACAGGTCGCGCAACTGGCCGGATCTGTCGATCAGGCCGGGCTTTTCCGCCCCCTTCTCGCCATAACGAACAAGCTTCATTCTCGTTTCTCCCTGGAGATTGGACCGATCGGTTGAATAGCTTCTTGGAACAGGGCGGCAGGAAATTCAACCGCTCAAAAGCGGCGCATTGCAGCCCCCCGATTCCGGCGCTCGTAGGGTGGGCAAAGGCGCAAGGCGCCGTGCCCACCATCTCTTCCAGTTAGCCCGGACCGGTGGGCACGCTTCGCTTTGCCCACCCTGCGAAGCCTATGATTGCAGCGCCACAAACCTGAACGCGTCCCCATCCCGCTTGATATGCCCGGCCGAATAGTGCCCGCCGATCACCAGCGTCGGCGTGTCGGCGAAGCGCGAGAACACCGCGCGCCGGCTTGCCGCCGATTGCGCGGGGTTGGTATCCACCGTCGAGCACCACTCCAGATGCGCCATCTGGCACGGATGATGGGCGACGTCGCCGGTCAGCAGCGCCTGCTCGCCGTCGGATTCGATCAGGACGCTCATATGCCCCGGGCTGTGACCGGGGGTCGGAATCAGCTTGATCTCCTCGCAGAGCCGGTGGTCGCTCGGGATCAGCTCGGCCTGGCCGGCATCGACCACCGGCTTCACGGAATCGTTGAACACCGCGACCTTGTCCGGCTCGGCCGTGTATTCACGCCAATGCTCATATTCGGTCTTGCCGAAGACATAGCGCGCCTTCGGGAAGGTCGGCACCCATCGGCCATCGACCAGTCGTGTATTCCAGCCGACATGGTCGACGTGAAGATGCGTGCACAGCACGGTGTCGATGCTGTCGGGCGGAAAGCCGGCCGCAATCATCGTCTCCAGGAACGGCGAGCTGCGGTTGTTCCAGGTGGGCACGCTGCGGCCCTGCTTGTCGTTGCCGAGGCCGGTATCGACCACGATGCGGCGCGAGGGTGTCTGCACCACGAGCGAATGGATCGACATCTTCAGTCGGCCTTCTTCTGTGGCGTAATGCGGGATCAGCCAGGGCAGCTTCTGGATCTCGTCATTGGTGGCTGCCGGCAGGATGAAGCGGGTCGAGCCGACCGTCTCCATTTCGACGAATTTCGTGATCCTGACCTTGCCGACCTTCCACTGCATCCGGCGCCTCCCCGTATTCTTGCTCTTGCGCTGGAACATGCACATTTTCTGCC
The DNA here is from genome assembly GCF_051853025.1 of Bradyrhizobium sp. BLXBL-01. Lineage (NCBI taxonomy): Bacteria > Pseudomonadati > Pseudomonadota > Alphaproteobacteria > Hyphomicrobiales > Nitrobacteraceae > Bradyrhizobium > Bradyrhizobium sp. BLXBL-01. Next base: position 7,669,207 of record NZ_CP182471.1, on the reverse strand, counting down.
ATCGAGCGCAATGGATCATCTGACGCGGTGCGGCGTTATCGCCGGAACCCGAGACAGACGCCGAAGGGGAAGCCATGCCAGAGCTTGCGATTTCCGCGGAGAAGGTCGCCTTCATCATCGAGAAGGCGCGCGAATTCGACGTCAAGGAGGGGGCTTCTGATCCCGACTCCGGCTCGAACGCGGCCGATGACGATATGATGGACGTCCTCGACGATGACGGCTCCGACCCTGTCGTCCAGGAGCTCGGAAGCTTCATGATCGCCTTGAACGAGGACGAGCAACTCGATCTCGTCGCGCTGACCTGGCTCGGCCGCGGCGACGGCTCGATCGATGAATGGGACGATCTGCGCGCCCGCGCGGTGGAGGCGCGGCGCGAGTATAGCAGCCCGCGCCGCGAAACCGTGCACTATCTGCTCGGCGAGCCGATGCTGGGCGACCTGCTTGCGAACGGCCTCGACGAATTCGGCGTCGATTGGACCGATGAGCGCACCACCGCCGATTCCTCCGCTCCGAGCCAGCAGGATGAGGACGAGCCGACCAAGCAGCGGTGATGATCTTACCTCGCCCCGCTTGCGGGGAGAGGTCGGCGCGAAGCGCCGCGTGAGGGGGACTCTCCGCGAGTCCGACTGTCACCGTGTTTGCGGAGAGAGCCCCTCACCCCAACCCTCTCAGCGCGAGCGAAGCTCGTCGCGGCCCCGTAAGAATGGGGCGAGGGAGTACACCTGCGATGATGCGTTACAGCGTCCCCGGGAAAGCACCACCATCCAGCAGGATGTTCTGTCCGGTGATGAAGCCGGCCTTGGCGCCGCACAGGAAGGCGCAGGCATAGCCGAACTCGTCGGGCTGGCCGAAGCGGCCGGCGGGGTTGAGCTTGGCGCGCTCGGCCAGGATCTGCTCAGGGCTGACGCCGCGCTTGTCGGCCTCGGCCTTCGCGGTGCCGGTGAGGCGATCGGTCTCGAACGGGCCCGGCAACAAGCCATTGATGGTGACGTTATTGATGACTGTCTTGCGCGACAGGCCGGCGATGAAGCCGGTGAGGCCGGCGCGTGCGCCGTTGGAGAGGCCGAGGATGTCGATCGGCGCCTTCACCGCCGCCGAGGTGATGTTGACGATGCGGCCGAACTTGCGCGCCATCATGCCGTCCACGGTCGCCTTGATCAGCTCGATCGGGGTGAGCATGTTGGCGTCGATCGCCTTGATCCAGTCGTCGCGGGTCCAGTTGCGGAAATCGCCGGGCGGCGGGCCGCCGGCATTGTTGATCAGGATGTCGGGCTCGGGGCAGGCCTTCAGCACCGCCTCGCGGCCCGCCGGCGTCGTGATGTCGCCGACGATCTCGGTGACCGTCACGTCGGGATAGGCCTTGCGGATCTCATCGGCCGTCTTCTTCAGCGCTTCGGCGCCGCGCGCGGTCAGCGTGACGTGAACGCCGGCCTCCGCCAGCGAGATGGCGCAGGCGCGCCCGAGGCCCTTGCTGGATGCGCAGACGATGGCGCGGCGACCTTTGATCCCAAGATCCACTGTTTCACTCCCGTAACTATCAGGCAGGTTTTGGACGGGCCGCACTCTAGCCAAGTGCGACGCCGCTGATAAGGGAGGGGCTCGCACCAAAATGCATGGCGCGCGATCGGGTGATGCAAAAGCGGACTAGATCCGCCGCTCCTGCTTGAGGCGATCGATTGCGGCGGCGGCTTCTGGCGGCAGCGACTTGAAGCCCATCTGGCCCACGGTCGAGAACAGCGGCCGCAGATGCGAGCCGGCGAGGAAGGGCGGCTGGCGGTTCGTCGGCACGATCTGGTCGAACACCAGCACCAAGGTGGTGGCGACGAGGCCGACCCTGGCGGCGCCGAGCGCGGCGCCGCCGAGCCGGTCGCCGATGCCGGCCTCGCCGATCGTGTCGTTCAGCGCAATGCGGCCGATCTGGCCGAACAGCATGCCGACGACCACGAAGATGGCGAAGAACCAGATCCAGTTTTGCAGCAGCGGCGAGTTCGGATTGCCGGCGATCTGCGGTGCGATCAGCGGCATCAGCGCCACCGCGATCGGCGCCGCGAGCAGATAGGCGAGGATGGTCATGGCGCTGCGCAGCAGCCCGGTCCGAAAGCCCAAGCCGACCGCGACGGCGAGCGCGGCGTAGACGGCGAGATCGAAACTGTTCATGCGCGAAAGCCCTGCCTCGACGGAACGAATGAACGCCGAGCCGATCATTCCGGTTTCAGATCGCTAAAATCGTCTGTATTGGTGGCTCCAAAGCTCAAGGGAACCGCGCAAGGAACGCGTCATGTCAGACCTATTCGACGTCAGTAAAGAAACCATCCTCGTCACCGGTGCGAGCCAGGGGCTGGGCCGGCAATTTGCCCGGATGCTGGCGGCGCATGGCGCGGCCGTCGCGCTCGCCGCACGGCAGACCGACAAATTGAAGAGCCTGGAAGAGGAAATCCGCGGCAAGGGCGGCCGCGCCGCGGCGGTCGCGCTCGACGTCACCGACACCGCCTCGATCGCCAAGGCGGTCGATGCCGCCGAAGCCGCGCTCGGTCCCGTCACCGTGCTGATCAACAATGCCGGCATCGCCATCGAGAAGCTCGCGACCGAGCAGACCGAGGCGGATTGGGATGCGGTGATCGGCGCCAATCTCAAGGGCGCCTATTTTCTCGCGACCGAAGTGGCGCGCCGCATGATCGCGCGCAAGCAGCCGGGCAACATCGTCAACATCGCTTCCGTGCTCGGCACCGGCGTCTTGAAGGCGCTCTCGCCTTACGCGATCTCGAAGGCCGGCATCATCCAGGCGACAAGAGCGATGGCGCTGGAGCTCGCGGGCCAGAACATCCGCATCAACGCGCTCGCGCCCGGCTACATCGATACCGAGATGAACCACGCCTTCTGGTCGACGCCATCAGGCGAGCGCCTCGCCAAACGCATCCCGCAACGCCGCGTCGGCGCCGAGTCCGATCTCGACGGCGCGATTCTGCTGCTGGCGTCGAATGCGTCGCGCTACATGACGGGGAGCGTGGTGACGGTGGACGGCGGGTTTTTGCTGAGTTGAACGTGTATTCGCCGCCCTATCCACATCGTCATTGCGAGCGCAGCGAAGCAATCCAGAGTCTTTCCGCGGAGGGATTCTGGATTGCTTCGCTGCGCTCGCAATGACGCAAGGCGATGCTACCGCATCTCACCCTTGATCATATCCGCCGCCTTCTCCCCGATCATGATGGTCGGCGCATTGGTGTTGCCGCCGATCAGCGTCGGCATGATCGAGGCGTCGACGACGCGCAATCCTCCGACCCCATGGACCTTCAATGCCGGATCGACCACCGCCATCGTGTCCGCACCCATCTTGCAGGTGCCGACGGGGTGATAGACGGTGTCGACCCGCGCGCGCAGAATGGCGCGGATGTCGTCGTCCGTTCTCACGCCGGACGTGAACATGTCCTTCTTCTGTAGCGCTCGCAGCGCAGGCGTCTCCATCAGACGCCGCGTCGTCTTGAAGCCGGCGACCATCCTCTCGACATCCTCTTCCTCGCCGAGGAAATTCGGATCGATCATCGGTGCTGCCAGTGGATCGGCGCTTTTCAGCCAGATGCTGCCGCGGCTCTTCGGCCTGAGCAGGCAGACATGGCATGAGAAGCCCGCCTCCTTGTGCTTCTTGCGGCCGTGGTCGTCGAGCATCGCGATGACGAAGTGGAGCTGGATGTCCGGCACGTCGAGATCAGGCCGGGTTTTCAGGAAGCCTCCGCATTCGGCGAAATTGGTCGTCATCACGCCGCGCCGCTCGCGGCGATAGCGTTGGATGCCGCGCAGCAGGGAGGGCAGCCGACTGATCGAGGCGTGAACGAAGTGCGGATAGTCGGAGGCGTAGACGAACACGAAGTCCGGATGGTCCTGCAGATTGCGCCCGACGCCCGGCAGGTGATGCACGACGCCGATGCCGTGCGCGGCAAGCGCATCGCCGTCGCCTATTCCCGACAGCATCAATAGCTGCGGCGACTGGAAGGCACCGGCGGCGAGGATCACCTCGCGGCGGGCGCGCATCTGCTTCTTTTGTCTGCCCTGCACATATTCGATGCCGACCGCGCGCCCGCCTTCGAACAGGATCTTCGTTGCCTGCGCTCCGGTCTCGACCCGCAGATTCGGCCGCTTGTCCATGTGGGGAGCCAGATAAGCGCGCGCCGCGCTCCAGCGCTCGCCGTGGCGCTGGGTTACCTGGTAGCTGCCGAGCCCTTCATGGTCCTCTTCATTGAAGTCCTCGCGGATGCGGAACTGCGCCTCGCGCGCGGCCTGATGGAAGACGTCATGGATCGGATTGTCCGAGCGCAGCCTGTTGACGTGCAGCGGGCCACCCTTGCCGTGATATTCGCCGTCGAAATCGGCGTTGTTCTCCGACCGCTTGAAATAGGGCAGCACGTCCGCATACGACCAGCCGGCATTGCCGAGCGCGGCCCAATGGTCGTAATCCCATTTGTGGCCGCGGATGTAGACCATCGCGTTGATGGCCGAGGATCCGCCGAGGCCCTTGCCGCGCGGTTGATAGCCGATGCGGCCGTTCAAGCCCTTCTGCGGCACGGTATCGAAGGCCCAGTTGGCCGCGGCATAGGGCAAAGCGAGCCCGAATGGCGTGGTGATCCGCCAAGTGTCGTTGCGTCCGCCCGCATCGAGCAGCGCGACGGATGTCGGCGCATCCTCCGACAGCCGACCTGCGACGGTGCAGCCGCCCGAGCCCGCGCCCACGACGACGAAATCGAATGTGTCGGTCAATATTAGCCCCCCATTTCTCGTCATTCCGGGGCGCGCGAAGCGCGAACCCGGAATCCATTGAGCCGCATAACGTGCTGCGAAATGGATTCCGGGTTCGATGCTGCGCATCGCCCCGGAATGACCCAAGGCGTTTTCGCCCCTCATCTTGTTGCCGCAAGCTGGTCCTTTGTGGAACTTCTGGCAAGAGCGCGCGGAACGGCGCGGAAATTCGCTCATCCCCCTGTCACAAAGTCGAAAAAAACGTTCCCGCAGCCCTTTCCAAAGGCAGCCCGCCTTGATACATACCCCCCGCACCCGACGGGCATTGCCCGGGGGTCGCCTTCCAAGGAAGCCTTTGGGACGGAAGCGGCAAGCCAGCGCGACCAGCGCCGGCCTCAACCGACCGTCCCCAGGATTTAACCGAAGGCGCGCAAAGGTTTAACGCGGGGTGGAGCAGCCCGGTAGCTCGTCAGGCTCATAACCTGAAGGTCATAGGTTCAAATCCTATCCCCGCAACCAAATTCGGATTGACCGGATCCGAGACGACAACGGCCCGCTTGATGCGGGCCGTTTTTGTTTGGCGATGGGATCGCCGCGCTATCTCGCCGCGGTCTGCCAGGCGAGTAGCCGCTGCTCGACCAGTGACATCGCAATCGACGTCACATATCCGGTCGCGCCGAGCAGGATGACGCCGGCGAAGAGGTCGGCGGATCGGAACGCGCGCGCCGAGAGCAGGACCCAGTGACCAAGGCCATCGAGACCGGCCAGGATCTCGCAGACGACCGAGAGGATCAGCGCGACCGTCAGGCTGAGCCGCATGCCCGCGAGGATATCCGGCAATGCCGAGGGCAGGGCGATCTTGGCGATGATTGCGGTGCGCGACATCTGCAGCGAGCGGGCGACCTCATACAGCCGCGGCTCGACTGCGGCAAAGCCGTGAATAGTTGCGAGCATGATCGGCCAGATCGCGCCGAAGGCGATCACGAACAGCGCCATGCCTTGCGTCAGCCCGAGCATCGCGATCGCCACCGGGATGATCGCCGAGACCGGCAGCGGCCGCAGGAATTCCAGCGAGGGCGCGACATAGGCGCGCATCATCTTGGACGAACCGATCAGCGCGCCGAGCGCAATGCCCGCGATCGAGGCGGCGAACCAGCCATAGGCCATGTGCTCCAGCGTGCCGATCAGCTTGCCCGCGAGATCACCGCTCGAAAAGCCGCGCACCAAAGCGGCCCAGGCCCTGTCAGGACCGGGCAGGAACACCGGCGAGACCAGCTTCAGATTGGCAATGAGCTGCCACGCCGCGATGAAGCCGGCTGCGACGAGGACGCTGGCGGCACGCCAGAGGATCGCCGCGCGGTTCATGGATTGTCTCCGGCAAGCGCGGCGCGGCCGAACAGGCGGCGCTGGGCCGTGATCAACAGGATGTTCAGCGCGTAGCCGATCACGCCGATCCAAACGAGATAGGCGAGCATCAGGTCGGCGCGCAGCGCCTGCTGCGCCAGCATGATGCCGGCACCGAGGCCAATCGGATTGATCGCGATCTCGACGGTGACGGCGACGATCAGGGCGATGCCGGCCGACAGGCGGAAGGCGACGAAGATCCGCGGCAGTGCGGCCGGGATCACGATCTTCGCGATCCGTTGCGGCGCGCTCAGCCGCAAGGCCCGCGACACTTCCATCAATCGCGGCTCGATGCTGCGCACCGCGCTGCGGGTCAGGATCAGCATCGGCCAGACGCAGGCGAACGCCACGATCACGATCTCCATGCGGTAGCCGAAGCCGAGCGCGATCAACGCAATAGGCAGCAGCGCGATCGAGGGAATCGGGCGGATCGCCTCGACCGTCACCTCCATCAGCCGGTCGAGGGGACGCGAAATGCCGAAGGCGATGCCGAGCGCAAGCCCGATGGCGCTGCCGATCGCAAGGCCTGCAAAGGCGGCGAACAACGTGTCGCGGGTCGCGATCGGAATCGAGAGATCGGCAAGCGCATTGGCCAGCGCCGCGAGGATTGCGCTCGGCGGCGCCAGGCTGTCGCTTTGCAGATGGGCGAGGCGTGCCCACAGCTCGAACGCCAGCATCAGCGCCAGCGGCAGCAACAAGGGCTTCGTGCGGTCGAGGCTCAATGTTCGGTCGCCTTGATGAAGTCGAACAATTGCCGGCGCAGCCGCAGGAATTCCGGCTGCTCGCGGGTGGCGAGCTGGTCGCGCGGACGCGGCAGGTCGACGTCGAGCTCGATCCCGATCCGGCCCGGATGCGGCAACAGGCCGATGACGCGGTCGCCGAGATAGATCGCCTCGTCGAGATCGTGGGTCACGAAGATCACGGTGGTCTGGCTCGCCTGCGTCAGCGACAGCACCTCGTCCTGCAAGCCCTGCCGCGTCATCGCATCCAGCGCGCCGAACGGCTCGTCCATCAGCAGCGTGGTCGGCTCCTGCGCAAGGCAGCGCGCGATCTGCAGGCGTTGCTGCATGCCCCCCGACATCTCGGTCGGATATTTGTCGGCATGGCCGGGCAGGCCGACCTTGCGCAGCAGCGCATCGATGCGCGCGCCGCGTTCGCGCGCCGGCACGTGCGAGGCTTCCAGCGCCAGCGAGATGTTTCCGGAAGCGGTCCGCCACGGCAACAGCGCCTTGCCGTAATCCTGGAACACGATCGCGACCTCGCGCCGCGGCGCGGTGATCTCTTCGCCGTCGAACGTCACCGCGCCGCTCGTGGGGCGATAGAGGCCTGCGGCGAGCCGCAGCGCCGTGGTCTTGCCGCAGCCGGAGGCGCCGACGATGCAGAGGAATTCGCCCGGCCGGACCTGAAGATCGAGATTCTCGATGATGGTTTTGCCGCCGAGCCGCAGCGTCGCGGCATTGAACGCGATCAGCGCTTTTTGCCGCCGCGCGGCGCGCGCCTCAATGAGCTTGGCAACGACGCTCATGATTGCTCCCCGCGCATCTCCGGATAGACGAACTTGATGGTCGAGTGCAGATGCGCCGCCAGCATCTTCTGCGCGGCGGCCACGTCGCGGGCGAGCACATGGTCGGCGAGCATCTGGTGACTGCGGATGAAGCCCTCGCCGCTGTCGATGGCGCTCATCATCACGCGGCGGTAGCGGTAGGCCTGGTCGTAGAGGTCGGAATGGGCGGCCAGCATGCGCCGCGAGCCGCAGGCGGCGAGCAGCGCGGTGTGAAAGCCCTTGTGCAGCCGGTCGAAATCGGCCGCGCCCTCGCGGAATTCGTTGCCGGTGCGCTCGATGTGCCGGCGCATCTGATGCAGCGCGCTGACGATGCCGGCCTCCCAGGCGACATCACCGTGGAGGATGGCGAGCCTGACCGCCTCGATCTCGATCGCCGTTCGCATGCAGGTGATGTCGGCGAGATCCTCGCGGCTGACCTCGGCGACGCGAAAGCCGCGCTGGCCGATGCCGACGATCAGGCCGCGCGACATCAGCCGCGACAGGCCTTCGCGCAAGGGGGTGGCGCCGATCTCGTAGCGCTGCACGAGGTCGATGATGCCGAGCCGCGATCCCGGCGCGAGATCTCCGGCCAGGATGTCCTGTTCGATCAGGCTTGCGGCGCGCTCGCTCAGGGTTCCAGTCTCAGCCGGCGGGCGTTCGAGAGTGCGCTCGGGAGCAGGCATCGTCGATATCCCTAGTTCAGCACCAGTTTCGCGGTGTCGAGCTTTGATTGCAGCATCTTCTGCGACGACATCACCTCGATCCACCAGCTGAGGTTTTGCGGCTTGAGGTTCGGCTCGGACTGGTTCGGCGGCGTCGCCTTGACGAGATCGAGCGGCTGCTTGGTGAATTTGGCGATCGAGGCCGAGGCCTTCTCGGGGTCGCTGTTGACGATGATTGCGGCCTCCGCGATGGCTTCGCGGAATTTCTTCACATTCGCCGCATTCTTCTCCGCCCAGTCGCGCGATGCGGCATAGAAGATGATCGGATCGGTACGGCCGAGCTCGGCGCCGTAGCGCGCGCCGACCGAGCCGAGCCCCGCATTGCTCATGCGCGTGACGAACGGCTCGGCCGTGAGCACGGCATCGACGCCGCCTGATTTGATGATGTCGGCCATGGTCGGGAAGGTGACTTCGACGAAATTGACGCTTCGGGGATCGACGCCTTTCTCGACCAGCCATTTCACGAACAGCACGTGCAGGAAGGCGTTCAGGCCGGGCGCGCCGACCTTTTTGCCGGTGAAGTCCTTGGGATCCTTGATCGTGATGCCGTTGCGGACGAACGCCGCGATCGCGGTGTTCGAGGTCGGGTTCATGACCGAGGCGCCGGCGATCGCGACCAGGTCGAGGCCGCCGTCGACGGCCTGCAGGAAGACGGTGGAGGTGGGGCCGCCGACCTGAATCGAGTTCGACAGGATCGCCGCCGGGATGTTGGAGTTGATCGCGATCGGCGTCATCTCGACGTCCAGCCCGTGCTTTCTGAAGATGCCTTCGTCGACCGCGACCATGGCCGAAGCGCAGTCCGAGGTCGCGGTGCAGCCGATCTGGATCTTGGCCTGCGCCAGCGCTGTCGGCGTCAAGGCAACCGACACCCCGACGCCGAGCGTGAGACCTGCCAGCATGCTGCTTATCTGCGTTCGCCTCACCGCGCTCTCCCCAGTTTGTATTTTTCAGGCTTGTTTATCGATATTTTATCTGATCATATATTATGAACGATAGCAAGGGGTGCCCAAGGTGAAGCTCGCAACGTTCAGATCGGCCGGTCAGGAGAAGATCGGCGCCGTCCACGCCAATGACAGCCAGGTGTTCGACCTCGCCGCCGCGGCCGCACGGGGCGGCGGGGCCGATCCGGCCTTCGCCTCGATGCTGGCGCTGATCGACGCAGGTCCCCGCGCGCTCGATTCTGCCCGGGCCCTGCTGGACAAGCACGGCCAGGACGCGACGCTGTCGGCGGCAGTCAGCGCCGTCGACATCCTCGCGCCGGTGCCGGAGCCCCGGCAGATGCGCGACGGCATGTCGTTTCCTCTGCACATCCTGCAGGCGCCGCGCGGGCAGCGGAAGCTCGCCGCACGCGCCAGGGGCGACATGGCGGAGTTGGCGCGCATCGACGCCGAGCCACTCGGCGAGCTGCCCGAGGTCTATCGCAAGCAGCCGATCTACTACATCACCAACCGCTTCAGCGTCCGCGGCACCAACACCACGGTGAAATGGCCGCGCTACAGCAAGGTGATGGACTACGAGCTCGAGTTCGGGATCATCACCAGGAACAAGGGAGCGAACATCACGCCTGCGAAGGCTGGGGATCACATCTTCGGCTACACCATCTTCAACGATTTCTCCGCGCGCGACGCCCAGCGCATCGAGATGGAGGGGCGGCTCGGCCCGGCCAAGGGCAAGAGTTTTGACGGCGGCAACGTGATGGGTCCCTGGATCGTGACGCCGGACGAGATCGGCGATCCCTATCGTTTGAAGATGGAAGCGCGCGTCAACGGCGAGACCCGCTCCAAAGGCGTCTCCGAGGGCATGCTGTTTTCCTTCGAGGAGATCATCGCCCACGTCACCCAGGACGAGACGCTGATGCCCGGTGAATTCATCGGCTCCGGCACGGTCGGCAATGGCTGCGGCCTCGAGCTCGGCTGGTTTCTCGAGCATGGCGATACGATCGAGCTCGAGGTCGAGAAGATCGGCATTTTGAAGAACCGCGTCGAGCGGCAAGAAACCTGAAGAAGACGTCTGAAGGCGCGTCTGAAGCGACCGCCTGACGGCCGCCAACGAGAACAATCAACGAGGAAGCGCCATGACGAGCAAGCTGATCGACATCTCCGTCCCCCTCCAGAACGACGTGCCGGCCGATCCGCCCGGCAATCATCCGACGATCCAGTATATCAATCACCAGCAGGGCCTGCCGCGCATGCTGCAGTTCTTCGACGGACTGAAGGCCGAGGATCTGCCTGATGGCCAGGGCTGGGCGGTGGAGCAGGTCAGCCTCTCCACCCACAACGGCACGCATCTCGATGCGCCCTGGCATTTTCACCCGACCATGAATCGCGGCGAGCGGTCCTGGACCATCGACGAGGTACCGCTGGAATGGTGCTTCCAGCCCGGCGTGAAGCTCGACTTCCGGCACTTGCCGGACGGCTACGTCGCAACGGCGAAAGACGTCGAGGCCGAGCTCAAGCGCATCGGCCATGAGCTGAAGCCGCTCGAGATCGTCGTGGTCAACACCAGCGCCGGCGCCAAATATGGCCGGCAGGACTACGTCACGTCGGGCTGCGGCATGGGCTATGAAGCCACCATGTACCTGCTCGAGCGCGGCGTGCGCCTGACCGGCACCGACGGCTGGAGCTGGGACGCGCCGTTCGTTCACACCGCGAAGAAATACGCCGAGACGAAAGACGCCAGCCTGATCTGGGAAGGGCACAAGGCCGGCCGTCATATCGGCTATTGCCATCTCGAGAAGCTGCACAATCTCGAATCGCTGCCGCCAACCGGCTTCAAGGTGTCATGCTTCCCCGTGAAGATCGAACGAGCCTCGGCAGGATGGACAAGAGCGGTCGCGATTTTGGAGGGGTAAGTTCTCGGGCGCCTGTACGCGTCCGTAACGCTTCAAATGGCCGTCATCAGCAACGGCTATGTCCTGCCCGGCGATATCGAGAGGCGTTGGAACCAAGCCGGACAGCGATGGACCATTTGCCCGCGATGCAACATTCGCGCGTCTGGCACGCGGTCGCGGCGTCACAGGTAGGACTGGAAGATGAAGCCAGAACGGCCGCGGCTGCGCCAATGTGCCTTGTCCCGATTTGACGATCGCCCGCTTCCTGAGCACGATCCAGCTCGCATCAGCCGGAGGCTCGGAGCGCTTGCGCGAGGGGGTTGAGCAAGGCGGGTTTGCCTGAATAGGCGGTTGTCACCGCGGTGGTTGCGCCTTCCTCAATGCCAACTCTCTCGAGGCGCGCCGTGCCCCGCTGGCAGAGCGTGCGAGTCGCGCGACTTGGCGACAAGCGTGCCAATATAGTCTTCGAGAGTGGTCGTCCCGCGTTCGAAGGGCTCTGACATGGCAAAGCCGCTATCGACGCTGACTGCGGTCATTCGCGCATAAGATTCGGCCGCTGCGGCAGAGAAGCCCAGCTTTCGATAAGCCACAATCCATTGATCGCGCGGTAGGACCTCGACCTTCACCGGACTGCCGAGCGCCGCCGCGAAGACGTCCGCTACGTCCTGCGGCGAATATCGCTCGGGCCCTTCGACATAATGTACATCATGATCGCAAGGTGGCTCCAGTAGACGGCGCGCGGCCGCTTTGCCGAGATCGGCGGGCGCGACCATCGGGATCTTCATGTCTCCCGGAATCATTGTCGGCAATACGCCTCCCGTCGCGGCACTGAGCTTTTCGTCCCAGTTGCTCATGTAGTAGGCGCCTCGCTGTATGGTCGCCGGTATCGATCGCGCGGCAAGCGCCTGCTCGAAATCGTAGAGGATATTGAGATCGCCGCAGCGCTCGCCCGGCTGGGCGCCATAGGTGGATGCCGCGACGACTTTCTCGAGACCGGATCCGTCGACGGCCGCGACGATGCTCCGAACAGTAGCATGTTCCTCACGATCGGTGTCGGCCGAGACATCGGCGTTCGGGTTTAGCAGGAAAGCGCGGGTGCCCGTTCTGAACACCGCACGCAGGGCGTCGGTGTTGCGCACATCGACGACCACGGTCTGGGCGCCGCGTTTGCGCCAATCGGCTTCGTTGTTGCTGCTATGAAGCACGGCCGTGACTGGCCGACCTGCATTCAGCAACGTCGACGCCACTGCCGAGCCGACACGGCCGTTTGCTCCGATCACGATGAACATTTCTGCTCTCCATCAGGCTGAACCGGGTAAGTATTCCAGTCGCCCATGGTTCCGTAATCGAGCAAGCGGATCATAGGAAGGGCGTAAATCACAATTGCCGGAGGCACCTCGTTCCGACACCTCCTCTCAATGATTCGGCGACCGTTCGCGGCAGTGGTGCGGCCCCTCGGTGGTTGCGCATCCCCGCAACCAAGTTTGGATTTATCCGGACGCGAGACGAAATGGCTCGCATGAGCCGGGGCCATTTTTGTTTCGGGTTTTGTGACCTTATAGAGATCATCGTCCGCCAAACGACCTTTGTAGATCGGATTGCGCGGCGCGCGCGGCCAATGACAGCAGAAGGCGCTCAGTACGCGAGCTTTGGATACCAGTCGGTGCCGCGCCCCTCTGGCGTGGTGTCGAGGATGGTCCAGAGCGGATCGATGTCGGGCGCGCCGCGTGGGTCCTGTTGTGGGTCGGCCATCGTGGCCCCCATCTCGCCGGACCAGAAATGCCGGATTGTGCCGTCGCGCTGCGTGAACACGCTGTAACCGGGCACGTCGGCGTCTTCGGCGCTGACGTAATCGCGGGTGTAATCGCCGGAGATGTCGGAGAAGATCTTGTGTCGTGACCAGCCACGCGCCTTCTTTGCCTCGATCAAACGCGCGATCGGCGACCGCGCGATGAAGACGAAGGCAATACGCTGCTCGACGTCGGGCAATTTGTGCTCCCACGTGCTCATGAATGAGGTGCACATCGGGCATGGCGTCTGCCGCTGCGGCCCGAACATGTAGCTGTAGATCGCGAGCGTCTGCTTGCCGTCGAACAAGTCGGAGAAATTCGCTTTGCCGTTCTCGCCCTCGAACACGTAGTTTTTCGTCACCTCGCCGCCGGGCGGCAGCGCCCGGCGCAGTTTAGCCACACGCTCGATTTGGCGACGCAGCTCGATCTCCTCGGCCAGCAGGCTTTGCCGGGCGCGGCGGTAGTCGGCGCTTTCGTTGGGAAAATGGGCCTTGTTCGTGCGAGCGAGTTCGGAAGCAGGCCTCAGGATGGAACTATCCATGGCTTAACCTCTGGTTAGGGCCGATATCTCTGAAGACGTTCGGCGACGCCTCGTTCCGACACCTCCACTCACCTATTCGGAATGTTTTCGCGATCGCAACATCGTTCGAACGACACGATATAGCGGCGGAACCCAACCTGCATCCGGGGCGTCGATGTCAGATGGCGGGATAGGATTGCTTCTTGGTTCGCCGTCGTTCGGAAAGGGCTCGTCCCATGAAGTTTGAGGATTTTGAAGCCGCCGATGTTCAGGCCGAGGACGCGCGGATTTTCATACGCCGGGGCGGTTCTGGACCGGCCATTCTCCTGCTGCACGGATTTCCCCAGACGCATTTGATGTGGCGAGACGTTGCGCCGTTGCTCGCGCAAGACTTCACCGTCGTTTGTGCCGATCTTCGCGGATATGGTCGCAGCGCTTGTCCGCCCTCCAGCCCGGACCACGCGCCATATTCGAAACGGGCGATGGCAAAGGACATGGTGTCCGTCATGACAAAGCTTGGCTTCACCCGTTTCTCGGTAGCGGGCCATGATCGCGGCGGCCGCGTCGCTTATCGGCTTGCGCTCGACCATGGCGAACGCGTGGAACGGCTCGCCGTCCTCGACGTCGTTCCGATCGCCGATGCCTGGGAACGCGCCGACAAGAAACTGGCCGTCGGCTATTGGCCTTGGTCATTGCTCGCGCAGCCTGAGCCGCTCCCCGAGCGCCTCTTGTCCGCAGCACCGGATGCCGTCGTCGACAATGCGCTCCATGGTTGGGGGTCGAGCGCAGACAGTTTCAGTTCAGCCGTACGGGCGGCCTACGTCGAGGCGTTGCGCGATGAGGCGCATGTTCATGCGATCTGCGAGGAATATCGCGCGGCGGCGACAATTGATCACGAGCACGATCTGGCCGATCGCAATTCCGGCCGTCGGATCGATTGCCCTGTTCTCGTCCTCTGGAGCGGCCGCGGACCGTTGAATTCATGGTATGCGGGCGCGGGTGGCCCCTTGGGGTTATGGCGAAACTGGGCCGGCGACGTGCAAGGAAAGCCGCTCGATGGAGGACATTTCTTCCCGGAGGAGCTTCCGCAGCAGACCGCCGACGAGTTGAACCGGTTCTGCGGCATGCGCTAACGGCGTGGCCGACATGCCGCCACCGTGATTCCTTGCGGCCAAACGCAATGGTCCTGCCACGGACAGTCGAGCATCACGCCAGAGCTGAATCAGCCGTTTCGCGCCACGAAAACCGCGGAAGGCTCCACCTCGATGAGGAACTCCTCTCTGGCAAGGCTTGGCACGCCAATCCAGGTTGTACACGGCGGATGATCGCCGAACGCCGCTTTGAGGGCGCAGCTGATGGCTTTGCCTTCGTGGAGGTGACTCTGCTTGATGTAGAGCCGCAACGCACCCACGTGGTCGAGTTTCGCACCAACGGATGCCAACGCAGCGCCAAGGTTTTCCAAGCTCTTGCTGAGTTAACGGCCGATGTCGCCAGCGCCGACGATGTTCTGTTCTGCGTCCCAGGCAACCTGGCCGGACACATACACGACGTCGCCAAACGGCGTGGGGACGGTCGCAACCTGCGCAAACCCGTAGCGCAGGCTATCGAAAATTCCGACAGGAACATGCACCGATCGGCTCATGAACGCTTCCCCTGGCCAGAGCGCCAGTCGGCGGCGCCATCAGTAGCGCAGAAAGCCAGCAAGCGGTGAAACGCAGCAGCCCGACCCCCGGCCTGTCCGACCTCCTGCGATGATGCCACTATGCTCCTGTTTTGCCCGACGAAGCAAATCGCGGGAGACGTCATTCGGAATGGGCGGCAACGATCGCGGCCAATTCTCCTCGGCTCGCTTGGGCGCGCCGGACGGGCGAGTCAAACCACGATCCCTTGGCTTTTTGGCTCCTGAAATCCTGCCCGACCCGCAGCCAATCCCGCGTCCCACCTAACCCATTGATCTTGCAACCATCGTCTACTGTGCATGGGGTTGTTTTCGCAGTTTTGAGGTCGGGCTCGCCTGTTGCAGCGCAAGAGCGCAGCTGGCTGCCCCACAAGTCCCTTGCGTGGCTCCCGGGGTCGGCTACCGTTGCCGGGCTAGCCAATGCGGCAGTCGACCTTTTGATTCACGTTTTTTAGCATCCGATTGTTCGGCGCCGCTCTTGGCGCGACGCCCAGCGAACGAGGCGGGGCCATGATCACACGGGACCAGTCGGCATTGTTGGCGCCGGTCGAGCGCGATTTGCGGCTCGATCTCTTCCGCGGCATCGGCTTGTGGATGATCTTCCTCGACCACATCCCGCACGATGTCGTGGCCTGGCTGACGCTGCGCAATTTCGGCTTCAGCGATGCCGCCGAGTTCTTCGTCTTCATCTCCGGCTATCTCGTCGGCTGGATCTACGGGCCGATCGTCGCCGGCGGCTGGTTCCTCGCCGCGCTCAAGCGGCTGTGGCGCCGCGCGGCGGAGATGTACGTCGCCCACATCATGCTGTTCCTGTTGTTCACCGCGCAGATCGCCCGCACCGCGCGCCGCTTCGACAATCCGATGTACGAGCACGAGTTCAACGTGTTCAATTTCCTGGCGCATCCGGACGAGCTGATCGGGCAGGCGATCCTGTTGAAATACAAGCCGGTCAATCTCGACGTGCTGCCGCTCTACATCACGCTGGTGTTGGCCGCGCCCTTCATCGTGTGGGGCCTGGTGCGGCGGCCGAACCTGACGCTCGCCGGCTCCGTGGTGCTCTACGTGCTGTCGCGCTGGTTCGACTGGAACGTGGCGTCCTATCCGCCCGGCAGCCACTGGTACTTCAATCCGTTCTGCTGGCAGCTGATGTTCGTGTTCGCGGCCTGGTGCGGCATCGGCCAGATCGACCAGATCGCCCGATGGGTGTGGTCGAAGCCGGCGATGGCGCTGGCCGCGGCCTGGCTGGTCTTTGCGCTGCTGATCGTGATGACCTGGCACGTCCACGCGCTGGAAGCCCTGATCCCGAAATGGATGATCAAGGCGATCTACCCGATCGACAAGACCGACCTCGACATGCTGCGCTTCACCCATTTCCTGGCGCTGGCGATCTGGGTGACCCATTTCATTTCGCGCAAATGGCGGCCGCTGTACCGCGGCTGGCTGCGCCCCGTGATCCTCTGCGGCCAGCATTCGCTGCCGATCTTCTGCCTAGGCGTGTTCTTGTCGTTCTCGGCGCACTGGATCCTCACTCAGTACAACAAGGGCATCTGGGAGCAGCTTGCCGTCTCTATCGCCGGCATCGTCATCATGATTGGCGCGGCCTGGCTGCTCGACCGGGCCAAGCGGGTGCCGAACCTGTTCGTGAAGGTGACGGAGGTCGAGGAGACGGCATTGCAAAGCACGCCGGCGGCGACGGCCGCGGCAGTGCCTGCGGCTCGTTGAAACATCGCGCATCCGGCTTCCACGTGGCGAAGGAGAGATTCATGTCGAGACGTGTGTTGACCATCGCCGGCGTCCTGCTGCTCCTCACCTGCGCTGCATCGGCACAGACGCCCTCGCCGGAGGCGATGGACGCGGCGCGCAAGCTCGTGGTCACCTTGAAGATCGCGGACCCCTATCGCGCGCTATTGCCGCAGCTGCTGCTCAAGCTCCGCCCGGTGGTCGCGCAGGACCGGCCGGAGATCGAGCGCGACTATGACGCGATGACGGCCGCCGGCTCCGAGATCTACGCTCCGGCCCTTGCGGCGATCACCGACCAGATCGCCGCGCTCTATGCTGCGAGTTTCAGCGTCGACGAGTTGCGCCAGATCGAGGCGTTCTATGCCCAGCCCGTGGGGCAGAAGTTCCTGGCGAAGTCGGATGCGCTGGCGCAGGCGAGCGCGCAGGTCGGCCAGGACGTCAGCCAGAAGGTCGCCGACGACCTGAAGCTGCGTCTGATCGAGACGCTCCGGCAGAAGGGGCGCAAGCCCTGAGCCCTACTGATGTGCGGCATCCGTCGCGCAGATCCATTCAGCTGCGGCCTCAGTTTGACGGCGCTGACAGCGCCGACTACGCTCCGCGGAACACGAAAGCTCGCGGCATTTGTGCCGAGCGAAAATTCCACGGGGAAGAAATGACCGTCGACACCGCAGCCACCATCTCGAAAGCGCGCGAGCATTCCATCGGCGATCTCCTGCGCCGCTCCGCGAGCCGCGAGCCGAACAAGCTCGCGCTGAGCTGCGGCGACGTGAGCTGGAGCTTTGCCGAGATGGACGCGATCTGCAACCGGCTCGGCCGCGGCCTGCTCGGGCTCGGCGTGAAGAAGGGCGACCGCCTCGCGGTGCTCTCGCGCAACTCGCACGCCTTCGCGGCGCTGCGCTTCGCCGTGGCACGGATCGGCGCCGTGCTGGTGCCGATCAACTTCATGCTCAATCCGGACGAGATCAATTTCATCCTGAAGAGCTCCGGCGCAAAGCTGCTCGCGACCGGTCCCGACTTCGTCGAGCCGGCACGCGCGGCGAGCGCGAAGGATTGTGCGGTTGAGAAGATGATCTGGCTGCCGGGCGAGGATCCCGCAACCGCGCCCGCGGGCCTCACCACCTTCGACGATCTCTTGCATGCCGACGGCTCGTTCCTGGACGCGTCGGTCGACAGCCGCGATCTCGCGCAGATCGTCTACACCTCAGGCACGGAATCGCTGCCCAAGGGCGCGATGCTGACCCATGACGCCGTGATGTGGCAATATGTCAGCTGCATCATCGACGGCGGCATGAGTGCGGACGACAAGTTCCTGCACGCTTTGCCGCTCTATCATTGCGCCCAGCTGGATGTGTTCCTGGGCCCGCAGGTTTATCTCGGCGCCTCCGGGGTGATCACGGGCAAGCCGACCGCGGACAACATCCTGGCGCTGATCCAGGCGCACAGGATCACCTCGTTCTTCGCGCCGCCGACGATCTGGATCGCGATGCTGCGCTCGCCGAACTTCGACAAGACTGATCTGTCGACCTTGCAGAAGGGCTATTACGGCGCCTCGATCATGCCGGTGGAAGTCCTGCTCGAGCTTCAGCGCCGCCTGCCCGCCGTGAAATTCTGGAATTTCTACGGCCAGACCGAGATCGCGCCGCTCGCGACCGTGCTGCGGCCGGAGGATCAGCTCCGCAAGGCCGGGTCGGCCGGCAAGCCCGTGATCAATGTCGAGACGCGGGTCGTCAACACGGCGATGGATGACGTCAAGGTCGGCGAAGTCGGCGAGATCGTGCATCGCTCGCCGCATCTGCTCTCCGGCTATTACAACGATCCGGTCAAAACCGCGGCGGCATTCGCCGGCGGCTGGTTTCACTCCGGCGATCTCGCCACCGTCGACGAGGAAGGCCACATCACCGTGGTCGACCGCGTCAAGGACATGATCAAGACCGGCGGCGAGAATGTCGCGAGCCGCGAGGTCGAGGAGATGGTCTACAAGATTCCGGCAGTCTCCGAAGTTGCCGTGGTCGGCCTGCCCGATCCGCGCTGGATCGAGGCGGTCACCGCGATTGTCGTGGTCAAGACCGGGGAAAAACTCGACGAAGACACCGTCATCAAGCATTGCGCCGGCCAGATGGCGCATTTCAAGGTCCCCAAGCGCGTGATCTTCGTGGACAGCCTGCCGAAGAATCCGAGCGGCAAGCTGCTCAAGCGCGAGCTGCGCCAGCGCTTCGTCGGCGGCGAGACGCTCGACAAGGCGGTGCAGAAGAGCTTCGGGACATAACAGGCATCGTTCCGGCGCCGTCGCGGCGGAAGCGGCTTTATTCGGCCTCGCTGGCCAGCTTCCTGACATCGTCGGGTGTCGCCTCGAAACGGCGGCGAAACGCGCGATGGAAGTAGGAGACGTCGTGAAATCCAGCGAGGTGCGCGATCTCGATGATCTTGCGCGAGCGCAGGCCCGGGTTCCGAAGCAGCCGCTCGGCGCGCAGCAGACGTTGCTCGAGCACGAAGCCACTATAGGTGATGCCGGCCTTCTCGAACAGCAGCTGGATCGTGCGCGCTCTGATGCGGTGCGTGGCCGCAATGTCGGACAGCGACAGCGCGGCGCTGTCCAGCTGCGCCAGGATGTCGGCCTTGATGGCTTCGAAACGCGCCGCCGCAAGGCCGCGCAGTCGCGCCTCCTCGGCGACATCGCCGCGCGCTCCGATCATCAGCACGGCGAGGTCGAACAGGTGCTGCGAGACCGCATCGAGCTCCGCGGGGGCGAGCTTGTCGGCATGCGCGTGTGCGAGGTCGTAATACCGCAGGAACATCGACGTGATCGGGTTGGCGCCAGGAATCGCGCGTGCAATCAGGTCCTCGGCGTTCGGGCACGCGCGCAGCAGCGCCTTGCGCGGCAGCAGCGCGGTCTGGAAATTGCCATGCGTTATCTGCGTGATGCGGGCGCCCTTGATCGAGGGATCGCCAATCGTGACGTCGCCCGCCGCGATCTCCAGCGGGCGCTTGCCCATCGCCCCGCTCAAGGCCGAATTGGGCGACATCGTAACGATCAACTCATCGTTCGTCCCCAATGACACGAAAGACATCGGCGTGCCGAACGAGGCCGAGAGTCTGAGGCGGGGAAGAATGGCCGGCGCAATGGTCCGGTGAACCCGTCCTTCGCCGACCGGCACGAAATCGACGTTCGCCACCTGCCGACAGAACTGCTCGCGCCATTGTTCATAGGCTGCACCGTTCGGGTCGCCATCGAATGAGAGCTGCGGCTGGGTCATCGATCGCCGGAACGCCTATTGCCGATTCATTGCGGTTCGCACTTTCGTCGGCGCGCCGGGGATGCGGCAACTCAAAAAGCACCGGATTGCGCGAAAAACCACTCGCAACTACGCGCCGAGCCAGCGACCAGGTGCCGCAGCCTGCTTATTGGGCAGATCGAAGGCGGGCAGTTTGCGCCGCGCCCGGCGTGCGGCGCTGTGGCTCAATACTTCTTCACCGCCGCGCCGAAAGTCAGCCATAGCGCGATCGACGCAAGGCCAAAGCCGCCAAGCAGCAGGAAGGTCGGCCCATAGCCGATCCATTGCGCGATCCAGCCGCCGAGGGCGGGACTAAGGCTGGCGCCGACGCCCTGCACGGTGATCACGGCGCCCTGGCCGAGATTGATGCGGCCGGTGCCGTTGAGCGAGCGCGCGACCATGCCGGGGACGGCGACGGTCTGCAGTCCGGTGCCGATGCCGTCGAGCACCTGCATCGGCACCACGCCCCACCATCCCGTGACGAAGAAGGCGAGCACGCCGCGGACCGGCAAGAACATGAAAGACACCAGGATCACCGGCCAGTAGTTGCGCTTGCTCGCGGCCTTCATCGCGATCAGCGACGTCACGGTCATCACGCCTTGTGCGATCACCACGGTGGTTGCGACGAAGCTCGGCCCGTTGGCTTGTCCCTCGGCGACCGCGGCAAGTCCGTACAGCGGCACGATCGCGGCATTGCCGAGATGGAACAGCGCGAGGGCGAGAGCCAGCACGAGCAGCGCCTTGTGCTTCAGCAGCATCGCCATCGCATCCGGCGGCGCCTTGGAATCGTCTTCCTTGCTGCCGCGCGCGGCACGGTCGTCGATCGCCTGGGCTGGAATCATCATGACGCAGGCGATGGCGATGGCACCGAACACGGCCGCCAGCGCGAACACGGCGACATAGCCGAACTTGTAGCCGAGATAGCCCGACAATGCGGCGCCAACCATGTTGCCGGCATGGTTGAAGGCCTGGTTGCGGCCGTTGAGCGCATTGAAGCCCTTCTGCTTGGCGATGCCGAGCGTGATGCCCGTGACCGCCGGCACGATTGCGGCGCTCGCCAGCGATTGCGCGACTTGCGAGAACGTCACCGCCCAGAAATTTTGCGAGATCAGGATGATCGCGGATGCGAGGACGACGCAGATGCCGGGAATGACGACCCAGAGCCGCTTGTTGCGGCTGGAATCGATGAAGCCGCCGATCGGCGTGGTGATCAGCATGCCGGCGACATTGCCGATGGTCATGGCGGTGCCGATCAGCCCGCTGGCCCAGCCGCGCTCCTGGAGGAACACCCCGACGAACGGCCCGATGCCCGACTGCATGTCGGCCATGAAGAAGTTGAGCGCGAACAGGGGCCAGATGCGAGACGTTGAAGGGCGCGATGTCATCGAGACGCTGAACTTGATGCTGCCGATCGAATCGGATCTCGCATGAGGCGGGGTCGGCGGGCGCTGCGGGTGCCCGAGGCGGACCAGAACTTAACCTGCTCTCATCGCATTGGTTCCGGTTGCTCTTGCGATCCGACGACTGCGACGTCATGTCTTGCAACGATGGATTCATGATGGATCACTGCAATGGCCTTCTGGACCTGCGCAACCTGCGGCGCTCAATTCCCGGATAGCAGAAATCCCCCTGCGGCCTGTCCGATCTGCGAGGACGAGCGCCAGTTCGTCGGCTGGAGCGGTCAGGCCTTCCTCACGCGCGAGGAGCTCGCGCGCGAGCACCGACTGGTGGTGCGCGACGATCTCGGCCTGACCGGGATCGGGATGGAGCCCAGCTTTGCCATTGGTCAGCGCGCGCTGCTGGTGCCCGACAGCAACGGCTGCGTGATGTGGGATTGCCTTCCGCTCGCGACCGATGGGGTCAACCAGCACGTCGCAGCACTCGGCGGCCTCAAGGCAATCGCGATCTCGCATCCGCATTACTATGGCGCGGCCGCCGACTGGAGCGACACGTTCGGCGGCGTGCCGGTCTATCTGCACGCCGACGATCGCGCCTTCGTCACGCGGCCTCATCCGGCGATCGTGCACTGGACCGGTGAAAGCCATCGCCTCTCCGACGACGTGCTGCTGCTGCGCACCGGTGGTCATTTCGCCGGCGCCACGGTGCTGCACTATGCGCATGGTGCGGACGGGAAGGGCGCGCTGCTCACGGGGGATATCGCGCAAGTCACGATGGACCGGCGCTTCGTCAGCTTCATGTATTCCTATCCGAACTACATGCCGCTCAACGCCGCCGCGGTGCGGCGCATTGCGTCAGGCGTCGAGCCGCTCGCTTTCGACCGGATCTACGGCGCCTGGTGGGGCCGTAACATCGCCAGCGGTGCCAAGGCCGCGTTTGCTGCGTCCGTCGCACGCTATCTCGCGGCCATCGCCTGAGCCGGGCTGAGGATCGGATTTATCTTGCCGCTCTCGAATAACTGTACTAAAGGTACATTATAAGGCAGAGCGGCGCGTCCGCGAAAGCCGGCATGATCGATGCATCGCGACGCAGAGAAGGCCGCCGTGAGCGGGAGCTGGGTGCATGACGGCGCAACGCGATTACGAGATTTTCAAGGCCGGCGACGTCACGCTCCAGTCCGGGACCGTGTTTCCCGCGCTGAAGCTCGCCTACAAGACCTACGGCACGCTGAGCGCCGACAGGGACAACGTCATTCTCTATCCGACCTCGTTCAGCGCGCAGCACACCGACATTGAATGGCTGATCGGTCCCGACGGCGTGCTCGATCCCACGCGTTATTTCATCATCATCCCGAACCTGTTCGGCAATGGCCTGTCATCCTCGCCCTCGAACACGCCCGCGCCCTTCCCCGAGGTGAGCTATCACGATGCCATCGCGGTCCAGCACCGGCTGCTCACCGAACGCTTCGGCATCTCGAAGCTTGCGCTGGTCTATGGCTGGTCGATGGGTGGCATGCAGGCCTATCACTGGTCGGCGCTGCATCCCGACATGGTCGCGCGCGCCGCGGTCGTCTGCGGCAGCGCCCGCTGTGCCCCCTACAACCACGTCTTCCTCGAAAGCGTGAAGGCCGCGCTCTCGACCGATCCCGCCTTCCGCGACGGCCGTTTCGTGGAAAGACCTGTCGCCGGCTATCGTGCCATGGGGCGCGTCTATGCCGGCTGGGCGATGTCGCACGGTTTCTATCGCGACGAAGTCTGGCGCGAAGCTGGCTTCACCTCACTCGAGGAATATCTCACCCGCGCCTGGGATGCGACCTTCGCGCGGCGCGATGCCAACGATCTTCTCGCGCAGATTGGCATCTGGCAGCGTGGCGACATCAGCCGCTGTGCGGCCTTCGCCGGCGATCTCGACCGCGCGCTGGCGGCGATCAAGGCCCACATGCTCCTGTTGCCTGGCGCGACCGACCGCTATTTCGACCTCCGCGATAACGAGGACGAGCTCGGCAAGCTCGTCAATGCAAAGTCAGCCGTGCTGCATCCGATCCCATCGCTGCATGGCCACCGCGCCGGCAACCCCGTCAACAATCCGCACGACCAGGCCTTCATCAAGGCCGAGATCGCCGAGCTTCTCCGCAAATAGGGCACGCAACCGATCATGAGCGACGCAACCAATTCGGACGCCGGCCATCGCCTGAAGCCGTTGACGCCGGCCACGCTGCGCGAATTGTCGGTTCGCTCCAACGTCAGAGGTTCGGTGCAGAGCCTCGGCCATTACGGCGCGATTATGCTGATGGGCGCGCTGATCTTTTTCGTTTCGTCGAGCTGGGGCGTGCTCTGGGCGCTGCCGCTGATGGTGGTGCAGGGCTATGTCGTCGCCTTCCTGTTCATGGCGGTGCACGAGACCGCGCACAAGACCGCGTTCAGGAGCCGCGGCCTCAATCTCGGCGTCGGTTATCTCTCGGCATTCATCATCGGGCTGCCTTACGAATATTACTGCCTGTTTCACTGGGACCATCATCGCTACACGCAGGATCCGGAAAGGGATCCCGAGCTGATCGTTGGCGTGAAGCCGACGTCCGACACCCAGCTTGCGCTCGCCTATAGCGGCCTGCTCCAGGTCGCCGGCCGTCTGCGGCTGATGCTGGGCCATGCGATCACCGGCAAGGTCGTCGTGCCATGGATACCCGAGAGCAAGCGCAGCACCATCGTGGCCGAGGCGCGGGCCTATGTCGCGCTCTACGCCCTGCTGCTCGCGCTCTCGCTGTGGTTCTCTTCAGCGCTGCTGCTCTGGGTCTGGATCGTGCCGCTGATCATCGGGCAGTGCTTCCTGCGGCCCTATCTCTATGCCGAGCATACCGGCTGCGACCGCACCCGCAGCGCCTTTCAGAACACCCGCACCACCTATACCGGTGCCATCGTCAAATGGTTCGCGTGGAACATGCCCTATCATGTCGAGCACCACGCTTATCCCTCGATCCCCTTTCACGCGCTGCCGAAGCTCAACGCGATCGTCGATGGCGAGATCGTCCATCGCGGCCGCGGCTACATCAGAACGACGCGCGAGACCTGGGCCTGGTTTCGCCGGCAGCGGCAGGCGGGCTAGCTCAATGCAAAACTCCGGCCGCGATGCGACCGGAGCTTTGTCGTGAAGGCGAGATATCAGTAGATCCCGTAGGCGCAGACATTCACGACGCGCACGCGCAGGCCGTGACGGGTCTGGACCAGGCGCTCCTGGTAGCAATTGCTGACGCCGGTGTTGACATAGACGCCGCCGAAGCCCCAGCCGGGACCCCAGTGATGACCCCAGTGGTGATGATGGAAGCCACCGGCCGAAGCGGCGGTGGGCGCGAGAGCGGCAACGCCGAGCGAACCGGCGGCGATCAGACCAAGTGCAAGCTTACGAAACATCTTCATTCTCCATTCGGCGCTAGGGCCAGTGTTGCGTCCCTGGCTTTCGGTCGAGACGAGACGCGATCGCGTTCATGGCAGGCGCGAAGAATCGTGTTTCAGGAATGTTTCGTCGGCTGCAGCAAAATGTGCCGCGATCAGGCTTTGCGCGCCGCGGGATAGCGCGCGGCCATCGCTTGCGTCATCTCGGCCATCTTGTCGCGGAGATCGGCGGGTTCCAGCACTTCGGCCTCCGGGCCAAGCCGCAGCAGTTCGGCCGCTGCGTGCCACGACGTCTTGCCGACCGGGACGCGCGCAATGCGCCAGCCGTCTGCGTCGGTCGTCTCCTCGAGCTGCGTGCGCGCCTTGACGTAGGGCTGGCTCAGCGCGTCGAGCAGCTTGACGCCGAACGGCGACAGCCGGACGATCGCGACATTGGGATGCATCTCGGCTTCGAGACGAAGTGTCGCAGCGTGCCAGTAAGCAGCGAGATCGAAATCGGCGGGGCGGTCGAAGCGGTCATCGAGCGCCGCGCAGTCGAGCACGCGTGCGACGCGATAGGTGCGCACGCTGCCGTCGACTTGTCCTGCGAGATACCAACTGCCGCCCTTCAGCACGAGGCCGAGCGGTGCGACACGGCGCTGCTTTTCCGCACGCCAGCTCTGGTACCGAATCCTGATCAGCGTCCCGCGCAGCACCGCGCCGGCGATGGTGCGCAGGTGCTTCGGGTCTTCCGCTTCGCCGAACCAGCCGGGCGCGTCCAGGTGGAAACGCTCCTGCATCCGCCCGGCATCCTCGCGCAAATTCGCAGGCAGGGCCGCCATCAGCTTGTTTTGGGCGGCGATCATCGCGGCATCGAGCCCGAGCGCCGCGGCCGGGCCTGGCAACCCCGCCAGGAACAGCGCGCCGGCCTCGCTCTGCGACAGCCCGTTCAGCCGCACGCGATAGCCGTCGAGCAGGCGATAGCCGCCTTCCGCGCCACGGTCGGCGTAAACGGGAACGCCGGACGCCGCGAGCGCGTCGATGTCGCGATAGATCGTGCGCACCGACACTTCGCAGGCCTCCGCGAGTTCGGGCGCGGTGACCTGTCCCCTGGCCTGGAGGGTGGTGAGGATCGACAGCATCCGGCTCGCGCGCATGATCCCTTAAACCATACCTGACACAGGATGTCAGGTATGGTTCGCTACAAGGCTCGCCTCGCCAGACGGCACCGAGGAGACCCGCCATGACCGATTCGAACCGCATCACGCTGTATTATTCGCCCCAGACGCGCGCCACCGGGACGCGGGTGCTGCTGGAGGAGCTGGGTGCGCCCTACGATCTCCATGTCCTCAACATGAAGGCCGGCGAGCAGCGCAAGCCCGCCTATCTCGCCATCAACCCGCTCGGCAAGGTGCCTGCGGTTCGCCACGGCGAGGCGCTGGTGACCGAGCAGGTTGCGATCACCATCTATCTCGCCGATCTGTTCCCGCAGGCGGGGTTGACGCCCGCTCTGAACGATCCGCTGCGCGGGCCTTATCTGCGCTGGATCGCCTATTACGGGTCGTCGTTCGAGCCGGCCTTGATCGACAAGTTCATGCAGCGTGAGCCAGCGCCGATCACGCAATCGCCTTATGCCGATTACGATACGATGCTGGGTGCGCTCGAGGCCCAGCTGGCGAAAGGACCCTATCTGCTCGGCGAGCGCATGACGGCGGCGGACGTATTGTGGGGCGTCGCCTTCAGCTGGACCATGATGTTCGGCATCGTGCCGAAGAAGGACGTCTTCGTCCGTTACGCCGACCGCATGACGGCGCGGCCGGCGTTCCAGCGCATCACCGCGGCGGATGAGGAGATGGCGGCGCAGCATGCCGCTGTGGCGGGCGGATGAGGGGGCGCTTCAAAACCGCGGTGCCCGCTTCTCGGCGAATGCCTTGATGCCTTCCTTGATCTCGTCGCCGCGCATGCTGTCGCGGTGGCGCCGGTCGGCGGCGGCTTCGTCGAGCTCGCCGCGGGCGAACTCGTTGATCGCGCGCTTCATGCCGCGCATCGCCTGCGGCGCGTTGCCGGCGAGGATCGCAGCGAGCTTGTCGACCTCCTCGTCCAGGAATTCGATCGGCACCATCGCCGTGAGATAGCCGATGCGCAGCATCTCCGGCGCGCTGATCTTCTGCGCGGTCAGGAACAGCTTCTTCGCATTGTCGACGCCGAGGCGGGTGACGTAGCGTTTGATCCCGCTCGGGTAATAATGCAGGCCGAGCCGCGCCGCCGGCATGAACATTTCCGCGGTATCGACGCCGATGCGGAAATCGCAAGCGAGTGCGAGGTCGGTCGAGCCGCCATAGACCCCGCCATTGAGCCGACAGATCGTTGGTACGCCGAGATCCTCGAGCCGGTTGACCACCGCCTCGAAGGCGGAGCCCGCGCTTTGCTGCTCGCTCGCGCTGACCGCGCGTTCCGCCACCGAATTGAGATCGTAGCCGGCGGAGAAGGCGCGCCCGGTTCCGGTCAGCACCAGCACGTGAATTGCGGGGTCGGCCTCGATCCGGTCGAACAGTCTGACGAGCTCGTCGAGATCCTCCGCCTGCAGCCGGTTGAGATGTTTCGGCCGGTTGAGGCGGATGGTGGCGCGGGCGCCGGTGACTTCGAGCAGCGGGCCGGTGGCTGCGTCGGCTGTGTCCGACATTCTTGTCTCCATTACTTACTTGTTTTCGTGCGCGCGCCGCTTTGCTTCCGCATCGATGGTTTCGGCGAGATCCGGATGCCGTGCCATCAGCACGCGGAAATCGACGAGGTCGAGCACCAGCAGCTGCGACACCTTCGTGGTCGAGACGTTGGCCCCGCGCTTGTTGTTGCCGAGCAGCGCCATCTCGCCGAAGAAGGCGCCTTCGCCGAGCTGCACCTTCTTGCCGGGCAGATCGACCTCGACCTCGCCGGCGGCGATGAAATACATGCAGTCGCCCTGCGCACCTTTGCGGATGATCGTGGTGCGCGCCGGCAGCTCGATGGTGCGCAGCATGTGGGTGACGTCGGCGATCGCCGCCGGTCCCAGGGTTGCGAAGAACGGCACCTTGCTGACGGATTCCCAGGTCTTGAGGAAATTGTCGCGCCGTGTCTCCGCGGCAAAGCCGGTCGCCAGGATACCGGTCCAGAGGCCGAACACGCCGAGGCCCGAGATCATCACCAGCGCTGCCACCAAGCGGCCAAGCGGGGTGACCGGCACGACGTCGCCATAGCCGGTCGTGGTCAGGGTCACCACCGCCCACCACAATGCGCTCGGGACGCTGCCGAATGTCTGCGGCTGCACGTCCCGCTCCAGGAAATATTCAGCGACGGAGGCGAGGAAGACCACCATCAGGAAGATCACGAGCACGCTGACTAACGGCCCCGATTCCAGCACCAGAACGCGGCGCAGCTGCCGCAGGCCGGGAATGCCCGGCACCACCTTCAGCACCCAGAGCACGCTGAGCAACCAGGCCGTCTTCGGCTCGACGCCGAGGAGAAGCGCGGCCGGTACGGCCAGCGCCCCGATCGCATCGACGATGCCGGCGGAGGAGGAGACGTAGAGCGAAAGCCGCCCTTGCCGCGCCATATGGCGCAGCCGCACCAGCCATTCGAACACGAAATAGGCGAGGCAGGTCCAGAGCAGGGCGCCGACCCAGCCCCACGCCTCTTTGGCCCGGTTGTCCGTCAGCAGCACCATGCCGAGCACGCCGACGGTCACCGCGACATAGGCCGCCTTGGTCATGTTGCGGCCGGCCGTGGCGGCCGCGAACTGGGCCAGAGCGGAGATCAGCGGCTTGGACATGCGAAGAAGGCTATTCGGTCTCGGGGCAGGTCTCGAGGCCCCGGATGGACGTCGGCGCCAAAGTGCCTGCCCGGGCGGAGGCCGTCAACGACGGTGCAGGTCGTTTTGCCGGCGTCACTGCGCCGGGCCCGCCGTCGGTGCCGCCATCGCCGGCGGGGTGCTACCTGAAATGTGGCGGCTCGTCGTAGCCGCGGCGACTGCTGAAGAACAGCAGCACCATCAGCCCGACGCCGACGATGACGGAAAACCCCGCGCCCAGCGCCAGTGCCACATAGCCTTCCGTCGGGATCGGCTCACCTTCGACCGCCATTGCGGAATAGGCGAAGTAGCCGGCCGCCGCCAGCATTGCCAGAAGGAGGATGATGAGGAGTGCACGCATGCCGCGTTCTCCGGTTGCAACCGGAAACCAACGGTTGCGAATGGGCAGGGTTCCAGGCGGCTGATCGGACGGGAAGCCTCCGTGTCGTGCCCCGGACGCGGCGCAGCACGAAGTGATGCGTCGCAGAGCCGGGGCCCATGTGGCAACGCATACCGTGGTCGGTTCCTGGGTCCCGGCTCAGCGCTGCAACGCCTTCGGCATTGCAGCTTGTCCGGGACACGAAAGTTTCTACTTGTCCAATCCGGCGGTATCAGGCGCTCTGGGCGGTCTTCACCACCACGACGTTGCTGTCGTCCAGCGGAGCCGGCCCGGCATCGCGCCCCGTCTTGTCAGCCTCGCCGGCATGACGTTTCAGATAGTCGCGGCGCATGCCGATCTCGTCGCGGACGAACTCGTAGCCGAGCTTGAAGGTGTCGAGCCCGTCGGTACTGATCGTGCCGTCCCTGAGGCCGATGACGGCACCGCGCAAGATGGTCTCGAGCTCATCCTGGAGACATTCGAGCTGATCCAGCGAGTGGGCGTGCTCGATCCGCTCGCCGATGTCGAGGATGGCGGTCGAGAGCTCGCTGGCCTTCTCCGGCGCGATACGGGTGATCTTGGCGTAGATCGCGGCGAAGATCGAGCCGATGATGCTGAGCGCTGCGGCGCCCAGATACATCAGGTCGCTGTATTTATCCATGAACGACTTGGTATCGTCGTTGATGTAGTCGGCGGCGCCCCGATGCGCGATCACGAAGGCGTCCTTCTCGACCGAGGCCGGCTCGATCCTGGTGGCAAAGCCGTTGTCGAGCCCGAGCGCCGACTTGTTCTCGTAGACGATGCGCGCGAGCTCGCCGGCCGTGGTCGGGGACATCCTGGATTGCGCGACCAGCAGCCATTCGAGCCCGATCGTGTCGAGATCGTCGTCGGGAATCTGCGGGGACGTCGACACCGAGCCCGCTGTCACGGTCTCGTCGGAAATGCCGGGGAATTTGCGCGCCAGCGTCTTGGCTTCGTCGATGGCGTTCAGCGTGAAGCCGCCGCGCTTGGCGGCTTGCTCGTAGGATTTGTCCCGGATCGCCTTCGAAGCGTGGACGATGGCGATCACTGCGCTGAAGCCGTTTGCCGGGGCAAACAGCTTGTCGAGCGTCGCGCCCTGCGGCGCCATCTGGATTTTCGCAGCCTCGGGACCATCGGGGACGTCGAGGATGCTGCGCACGAAGGCGAGCGAGGATTCGTTCTCGGCGACGACGGCGACTTTCTTCTTCTTCAATTCGGCGAGCGACTTGATCTTCTTGTTGCCGGGACCGAGCAGGAGCACGAGATCGTGCTCGAGGATCGCGAGTGTGCGCGCCCGCAGCGGCACCTTTGCGTCCGTGCGCAGCACGGCGAGGTCGGCCTGCTTGCGGTCGAACTGCGCGAGCGCCTTGGCATTGTCGGCGTTGCTGACGATGTTGATCCGGAAGCGCGATGCGTTGTTCTTGAGGAGGGCGGCGAGCTTGGCTGCGAACAGCGCCTCGTCGCTGTTGGGACCGCCGACGGCGAAGGTCAGCGTCTCCGAATTGTGCACCAGCGTGCGGCCGGCCCAGACGGTGGCAAGCGACAGCAGCAGGGTCAGCACGACGTATAGGAAAACCTGCTGCTGGTTGGTCTTGATCACCTTGGGACGCCGGGGCGGTGGCACGGTCGGCGATGCAGTGGGGCCTTCAGTACTCATGGCAGCACTCTGGCCTTATCGTTTGGATGACGGCGCCTGGCTTGGAAGCGCAGCCGGCCCGGTAATTCGTAAACGCCTGAAAAAAGAACGTTATTCCCGATCGCCGATGATAGCGCGAAGGGAGCCGAATGCAAATTTCGAGCCGGAGGTAACCTTACTCGAGATGTCCGCGGCGATTGGTCATCCTATCACCAGTTAGCCACACTTGGCGATTTTCCAGTTCCACCCGGCTGCATTCCGCCGCGGGAGATGTCATAAATCACGCGTCCCGGCGATTTGACCGGTCCAAGAAGAAGTTGCGCTGAACGCTCCAATTCTTCTCGTCACGTCAATGAGGCGTCAGCTTGTCGTTTCCACCCATGTCATCGGCGATTCCGGTTGAAGCGCTCATTGGCTGGATGTCGCTGCTCACCTTCAAGCACGTCATCGCCGATTTCGTTCTTCAAACCGCCTGGATGGCGCACGGCAAGGACCAGAAGCATGGCTGGGCCCTGCCGCTCCTGGTGCACTGCCTGGTCCACCTTGCCGTCGCGCTGCCGCTGATCGTGATGGTGGCGCCGAGATTCTGGTTCGTCGCCTTCATCGACTTCGCGATCCACATCACGATCGACCGCGCCAAGGGATTCGTCTCCGCCAATTTCGGCGTCGACCTCGCCCATCCCTGGTTCTGGACCCTGATCGGCGTCGACCAGGCGCTGCATCACCTGACCGGCTTCGGCCTCTCCATCTTCATGGCGGCGAACTGAGGCCTGCGGCCCAGTGGCCAGACGTGGATGGCCGGGACAAGTCCCGGCCATGACGCTGTGGTGGCGTTTGCGCTCCACTGCGCCACTCTGATTCACGGCAAGGGCGCAAGCACCCCGGGTGACTACCGGGCAGCGTGGTTAACCTTTCGTTAGAGAATTGCGCTGCATCTTCCCCACACGAGGGAGAACTGCAATGTTTTCAAGCCGCGATGCCTTTGAAAGCGATTTCTGCCCGGTCCGCGACGAGCTCCTTGGCGAGATGTATCGCGCCAGCGAGAGTGGCCTGCCGAGGCTGGTTGAGAGTGTTTCCCCTGACGTGCGCGCCAGGCTGGCGCTGTTCTGCTACCACCGCAGCCATTTGCACTCGCTGGCGGTCGCGATCGCAGCGAGCTGCAGCGAGCGCGACCTGATCGAGAATGGCGGCCGCGTCGGCTCGACGCTCTTCGCGCTGTCGCGCGAACGCACGGCGAAAGCTTCAACGTCGCTGTCGGGAGGGCGCAAGCCGATCACGCTGTCGACCAAGCCGCTCTCGGTGCTTGCACCGCTCGATGACGAGCTCGACGACGAGATCGAAGCGGTTCCGGCCTAAGAGATCTCGATAACGGGCAGGCCGAACTTCCGCCGCGCCATCGCGCATTCGGCGTCGCCCGGCATGCAGGTGCGGCACACCTCCGGCCGCACGTCATAGATACCGCAGGCCGTCGTCTTTCCGATCTCGCCTTGCAACGCCGCGCAGCGATCGCCCTCGCAGCGCATGCCCGATTGCCGGTCGTTGACGAGCGCCGCCGGGATCAGCGCAAGCTCCTCGTCGCTCTCGATCGAGAAGCGCGGCCAGTTCTGCGAATAGCCGCAGCAGGCACCGCAGCCCTGGCAACAGCTCGACAGCTCGGTCTCGTCCATCGTCCTCACGTGTCCTTCGGCGGACCCCAGACCAGGCTCTGCCGCCATCTCGCGCGCAGCACGTCGCGCCGCTCCGGGTATTTCTCGTCGAGATAGGTCGCCTCGACCACGCGGTCGGTGCGGAAGCTGCGGAAGTCGCCGCGCAGCTCGCACCAGGCCGCCAGCAGCCGCACCGCTTCGAGATAGCCGACCGAGATCGGCCAGATCATGCGCTCGCTGGGGCGGCCCTGCTCGTCACGATAACGCAGCATGATCTTCTTGCCTTCGTGGATCTGGGTGCGGGTGCGCGCCATGTCCAGGCGGTCGGGTTCCCGGTTCCAGCTCGGCCGCGCCCGGCTCGCCGGCTCCAGCACGAAGGGGCGCAGGCGCTCCGGCACGGTGTCGGCGATCTTGGCCATCAAGTCTTCGGCCGCGCGCGCCAGCGCGGAATCGGCGTGCCCGGCGACCCATTGCGCGCCCAGCACGGCCGCCTCGATCTCGTCGGGCGTCAGCATCAAGGGCGGCAGGTCGAAACCCTTTTCCAGGATGTAACCCATGCCGGCTTCGCCGCGGATCGGCACGCGCTGGCCGATCAGGGTTGCGATGTCGCGATAGATGGTGCGCTTCGAAGTCTCGAGCTCGGCCGCGATCGCGTCCGCCGTCAACGGCTTACGCGTGCGTCTCAGCACCTGGATGATTTGAAACAGCCGGTCGGCGCGTCTCATGACAGGTCTCTTGTCGCTGCTTTTTCTAAGGTGGTGTTTTCAGAAGGCGGCGCGCGGCTGCTGACAGGATGTTGGCAGCAGGGGAGTTCTATACCGGGACAACACATCGACTGAAGAGGATTTGTCCATGATCATTCCAACCCATTTCGGCCAGGCCGGCCCGTTGTGGCGGAGCCAGCCTTTCCAGGTCCAGCCTTTCCAGGTCAAGGCACGGCAGGCTTGGGCCTTCAGCCGCCTCGTCTCGCTTGACGTCACAACAATTGTCGACCTCCGCCTTGCGCTCGCGACCGCCGCGACGCGATCGCTGGTCCATGCTGCGGACGCGCTGGTCCGCCATGTGATGGGCCGCGCCTGGCGAGGGGCCCGCTTCGCAGAAGATATCACGGCTGCTGCCACCATGGTGGCAGCAGCCGGCCGCTAGGTTCCTTCCACTCGTTCGACAGGTTCAGGAGAGCTTGCATGATCACGCTTTACGGCTTTGGCGCCGGCTTCGGCCTGCCGGAAATCAGCCCCTTCGTCACCAAGACCGAGGTGCAGCTCAAGATGGCAGGACTGCCTTACCGGAAAGAGCGGGCGATGCCGCCGGCTTCGCCCAAGGGGCAGCTGCCCTTCATCGACGACGGCGGCGAGGCTGTGGCCGATTCCACGTTCATCCGGGCCCATATCGAGCGCCGCTACGGCTTCGATTTCGACGCCGGCCTCTCCCTGGCTGAGCGCGCGCAGGCCTGGGCGTTCGAGCGCATGATCGAGCATCACGTCTATTGGGCACTGGTCGGCGCGCGCTGGGTCGATCCGGTCAATTTCGCCAAGGGTCCTGCGCATTTCTTCGACGGCGCGCCCGAGCACAATCGCGAGAAGCTGCGCGAGGATGCGCAGTTCCGCGTCGCCGAGAACTATCTGCTCTCCGGTCTCGGCCGTCACGCGCCGGATGACGACGTCGATCTTGCCGTGCGTTCGCTGTTCGCGCTGTCGGTGCAGCTCGGCGACAAGGCGTACCTGATGGGCAACAGGCCCTGCGGCGTCGACGCGACCGCCTTCGGCGCGCTGGCCGGAATCCTGACGCCGTTCTTCGAATCCGCCTTGCGCGAGCGCACAGAGGGATTTCCGAACCTCACCGCCTATGTCGACCGCATGATGGACGATTATTATCCGGAGTTCGCCTGGACCCCGCTGCGGCAGGCGGCGTAGCCCCGGTGCATCGGCAGACCCGGTGTAACCTCTCCCGCTTTCGGGAGAGGTCGGCGCGAAGCGCCGGGTGAGGGCTTTCTCCTCTGGGGATTGTCTCTGCAGGCCTCGGACGGTCCCAACGCGGAGGCACCCTCTCCCCAACCCTCTCCCGCAAGCGGGAGAGGGGGCGCAGGAACGCTCGTAGCCGCAGCTCGATCCACACATGAAAAGAGCCGGCCCATCGGGCCGGCTCTCGTCGCCTCAAATCTCGCTACGCCTACTTCACCAGCGTGTACTTGCCGTCCTTCACGGTGAGCAGGATGCGCGAACGCTCGTCGAGGCCGTAGCGGTCCTTTTCGGTGAAGTTGTAGACGCCCTGGCTCGCCGCGAGTTCCTTCTCCGTCAGCAAGGCCTGGCGGATCGCTTCGCGGAATTCCGGCGTGCCGGGTTTTGCGGTCTTCAGCGCGGTCGGGATGATGCGCTTGAGGATCTCGAAGGCATCGTAGGAGTGACCTGCGAACTGGCTGCGGCTGTTCGGGCCATATTTGGCCTCATAGGCCGAGTTGAGCGCGAGACCCGGCTTCTTGGTGGCGGCTTCATCCGGCTGGTCCTCGGGATCCATGACGGGACCGGAGGCCATCAGCACGCCCTCGGCCGCTTTGCCGGCGATGCGGATGAAGTCCATGCTGGCGGCGCCATGGGTCTGGTAGATCAGGCCCTTGTAGCCGCGTTCGCGCAGCTCGGTCTGCGGCAGCGCGGCCGCGGTGCCGGAGGCACCGACCAGGATGGCATCGGGATTGGCGGCGACGAGCTTGAGCACCTGGCCGGTCACCGAAGTGTCGGGACGGGCGAAGCGCTCCTCGTCGACGATGGTCATGCCCATCGGCACGGCCTGCGCCTTCAAATCGTTGAACCAGAGGTCGCCGTAGGAATCGGAATAGCCGATGTAACCGAGCGTCTTCACGCCCTTGGCCTTCATGTGGTCGTACAGCACCTTGCCGACGATCGGAATCGGCTGCGGCATCGCCACCGACCACTTCATGCGCTCGGGCGTGATCGGGAACGGCGCCAGACCAAAGTGCGGGATACCGGCTTCATTGGCGACGTTGGAGACAGCAATGGTCGGCGGCGTCAGCGCCGAGCCCATGATGATGTCGGCCTTGGATTCGGTGACGAAGCGGCGGGCGTTGGTGGTGGCGGTGGTGGGATCGCCGCCGTCGTCGAGCACGATCACCTTCAGCGGCACGCCGCCGATCTCCTTCGGCACGAATTCCAGCGCGTTGCGCTCGGGAATGCCGAGGGCTGCACCCGGGCCGGTCGTGGTGGTGGTGATGCCGATGGTGACTTCGCTGGTCTGGGCCAGCGCGGGCAGCACTGGCAGCGCCAGCGCAGCCGCAGTGATGGCAGCGGTCAAATAAAAGCGTTTCATCTATTCCTCCCTTGACGTGTTTATTTGAAAGCAGAAATCGCGGGGTAATTCAGCCCCCTCTTTCGGTGATGCGGCGATTTAGCTCCGGACTTAACTCCCCGTGAATTTGGTGACCATTTCCGCCGGGAATGGTGCGGATTTCAGCTTGTCGGGATTATCGGGATCGCGGCCGACCAGGACGCGGGTCTCGAAACCCTCGATCGCGAGCGCCTCGCCCTTGTAGACGTTGTGCTTCACCTCGAAGCTCGAGCGCTTGATGCTCTCGATTCTGGTCTCGATGGTGATCCAGTCGCCATAGGTCGAAGGGATGTAGAACTTGGCCCGCGTGTCGACCATGGGGATGCCCACCAGGCCGTATTTGCGGACCAGGTCCTGCTTGGAGAAGCCGGCGGCCTCGAACAGGGTCGAGGTCGAATCGTCGAACATCGCGAAATAGCGCGGGTAATAGACGATGTTGGCGGGGTCGCAATCGCCCCACTGGATCTGGACCTCGCGCCGGTTCACGAACATGGCTTATGCATCCACTAGCGCTGTGCCACACCTCTCCCGGAGGGAGAGGTCGAATTGCGCAGCAATTCGGGTGAGGGATTCCAGTCCCTCGATAGGGCAGGGCCCCTCACCCGGCGCTGCGCGCCGACCTCCTCCCAATGGGAGAGGTAAGGTCGAAGTCGCTGCTGCAATCCCGCTCATCAGTTTACTTCGGCGCCATGCGCAGCGATCCGTCGAGGCGCACCACTTCGCCGTTCAGATAGGCGTTCTCGACCATGTGCAGCGCGAGCGCGGCGAACTCGTCGGCCTGGCCGAGCCGGCGCGGGAAGGGGATGGCGGCGGCGAGCGAGTCCTGGGCCTCCTGCGGCAGGTTCGCGAGCAGCGGCGTCAGGAACAGGCCGGGCGCAATCGTCAGCACGCGGACGCCGAACTGCGCGAGCTCGCGCGCGATCGGCAGCGTCATGCCGACGATGCCGCCCTTGGAGGCCGAATAGGCGGATTGGCCGATCTGGCCGTCATAGGCGGCAACGGAGGCAGTGTTGATGATGACGCCGCGCTCGCCGGTCGCCTGCGGCTCCAGCTTGGACATTTCGGTGGCGGCCAGACGCAGCATGTTGAAGGTGCCGATCAGGTTGACCTTGATCACCTTGTCGAAATCGGCAAGCGCCATCGGACCGTCGCGGCCGACCACGCGCTTGGCAACGCCGATGCCGGCGCAATTGACCAGCACGCGCGCCGGGCCATGGGCCTTGATCGCCTGCGCGATCGCGGCTTCAGCGGAGGCGGCATCCGAGACGTCGCAGGTGACGGCAACGCCCTTGATCTCGGCGGCAACGGATTCCGCAAGCTTGGTGTTGAGGTCGCACACCGCGACCTTGGCGCCCTGCGCGGCCAGCTTTCTTGCGGTGGCCGCGCCAAGTCCTGATGCGCCGCCGGTGACGATGGCTGCCTGATCCTTCAACAACATGGCGTTCTCCTTTGATCGTTCTTATTAGGTGCGACCGGATCGGCCGGTCTGCTCCCTCTCCCCGTTCTTACGGGGAGAGGGTTGGGGTGAGGGGCTTGCTTCCGCGAATGCGGTGGCAGTGGGACTCGCGGCGGCTCCCCGTCACCCGAATTTGCGCTTTGCGCAAATTCGACCTCTCCCCGCAAGCGGGGAGAGGTGAAGAAAGAGCCGACTGGTTCATCCCAATTGTCATCTTAGCCGACCGATATCACACGGTTCGACGGATTGGCAGCGTAGAGCTCCTCGATCAGCTCGCCGCGATGCTCAAGCACCGCGCGCTGGTTGATCGAGCCCTTGTCGGTGACTTCGCCCTTGTCGATCGAGAGCGGCGTGTCCATCAGGATCGCGCGCGTGATCCGCGTCGAGGAACCCGTGGCCTGGCCGAGGAAACGGGTCAGGCGCTCGCGGAAAGCCTCGCGCACCAGGCGGTCGCGTGTCGCGACGACGAGATCGTCGGGCGGCAGCGTCGGGTTGATCAGGCGGCAGCCGTCGAGATCGAGCACGACCAGCGCGGAGACCTCGTCGCGGTTGATCCCGGCGATGACGACGTCGCGCACCAGCGGCGCGCAGGCCGCGGTGAGGCGCGCGCGCAGCGGGCCGACGCTGACCCAGGTGCCGCTCGCGAGCTTGAAGTCCTCGCTGACGCGGCCGTCGAAATCGAAGCCGGCATTGAAGTCATCGGGATCGGCGGGCTTGAGCGCGTCGCCCATCTTGTAAAATCCTTCCTCGTCGAAGGATTTTGCGGTGATGTCGCCTTGGCGCCAGTAGCCGGGCATCACGTTCGGCCCTTTGGCACGCACCTCCAGCTTGCCGTTGTTCGGCACCAGCTTGGCGTCGTTGCCGGAGACGGGCAGGCCGACATGGCCGGAGCGGCTGGTGCGCGGATTGACCGACATGAAGAACGGCGCGGTCTCGGTCGCACCGAGACCGGTCAGCATCGGCACGCGATAGCCCTTCTCCTTCGCCGCGAGCTCGTCGAGGCTGTTCCAGACGAACGGCGACAGCGCCGCGCCGGAGAAGAACATCGCATGCAGCCGGTCGAAGAACTTGGCGCGCAAGCCCTGGTCGTCGCGCAAATAGGGCAGCAGCGATTCGTAGCCCTTGGGCACGTTGAAATAGACCGTCGGCGAAATTTCCCGGAGATTGCGCACGGTCTCCTCGATGCCGCCAGGCACCGGCTTTCCGGCGTCCAGATACATCGAGCCGCCGTTGTAGAGCGTCAGGCCGATATTGTGATTACCGCCAAAGGTGTGATTCCACGGCAACCAATCGATGATGACCGGCGGCTCGTCCTTCAGGAAGGCGAGCGTTTCGCGCAGCATCACCTGGTTAGCGCAGATCATGCGCTGGGTGTTGATGACGGCCTTGGGATTGCCGGTCGAACCCGAGGTCAGCAGGAATTTTGCGATCGTGTCGGGGCCGATCCTGGCGTGGACGTCGTCGAGATCGCCACGGATCGGCGTCGCCATGAGATCGGCGAGCAGGGTGACGTCGCGGCCCGGCACGTGCCCATAGGACGCGGCGATCTCGGTGCCGAGCGAGACGTTCGCGGCGAGCGCATCGGCGAACTTGTCGGCATCGTCGGCGAAGACGAGGCCCGGCGTCAGCAGCTTCATCAGATAGGACAGCTTGCCGTAGTCCTTCGACACCAGCGAATAGGCCGGCGACACCGGGCAGAACGGAACGCCGGCGTAGAACGCGCCGAAAGCGAGGAGCGCGTGGTCGATCGAATTGCCCGAGAGGATGACGACCGGCCGCTCCGCCGACAGGCCGCGCGCAATCAGGCTTGAAGCGATGTGCCGGCTCGCGGTGAGCAGCTCGGCATAGGTGATCTTGCGCCAGCCGCGACCACCTTCGCGCTCGGCCATGAAGACGCGGTCCGGCGTCGTCGTGGCCCAATGATGCAGGCGGTCGGTGATGCGGACCGGGTAGTCGCCGAGCGGCTGCTTTGGCCGCAAGTAAATCGTGCCGTCGTTGCGCCGCTCGATGTTGACGACGGGATCGCCGAACGAGATGGGCCGCAGCGGGAAATCGCTCGCGCCGCGCTCCATGCCGGAAGAGGATGGCTCCGCGCTCATGACTTTACGCTCATGATTTGGGCTTCACCTTCGCGGTCTTGTGCTCGAGGAATTCGCGGATCCGCCGTTTGGCCTCCTTGTCGCTCTGCGCGACGGTGGCCATCAGCGACTCCATCAACAGGCCGGTCTGCGGATTGGCCTCTGCGATCATCGGCAGCGCCTGGAGCACGGCAAAATTCGTCAGCGGGGCATTGGACGCCACCTTGGTCGCAAGCTCAAGCGCCTTCCCGAGCCCGTTGCCGGCCTCCGTCAGATATTGCGCGAAGCCGTAGGACGCGCCCTCGGTCGCGCTGTAGACGCGTCCCGTCAGCATCATGTCCATCATCCGGGCAACGCCGATCAGCCGCGGCAGCCGCACCGAGCCGCCACCGCCGACGAAAATGCCGCGCTGCCCCTCTGGCAGCGCGAAATAGGTCGAGGGCTCGGCGACGCGGATATGGGCCGCGCAGGCAAGCTCCAGCCCGCCGCCGATCACGGCGCCCCTGAGCGCTGCGATCACGGGCACGCGGCTGTACTGGATGCGGTCGAACACCCGGTGCCACATCTGGGAATGCAGCAGCCCGCCGGTGGCGTCGTGCTCGGTCAGCTCGGAGAGGTCGAGGCCGCTGGAAAAATGGTCGCCGATGCCGTGGATGACGACCGCGCCGATGTCCTCGGGCAGGTTCGCAAAGCACTCGCCGATTTCCAGGATGATGCCGTCATTGAGCGCATTGCGCTTGGCCGGCCGGTTCAGACCCACGGTCAGAACCCGGTCCGCCCGCTCGATCCTCAAAAGCCCGGAGGCGCCCGCGTCCGCGGTCTCGGCGTTTCCCTGTGTCATTTGCGTCCTTGTCAGAATAGTTATGTTGTATAACGAATTTTGAGGGAGTCAAGGTGGGGGCACAGCCAGGTGGCGGGGCCCACCCTCTCCGCGAGCACCGGGGCCAGCGACAGAGCGGTGCGGGCCTACTCTTGCGCCACAAACTTGGCGAACGCGTCGGCGTAATCCGGGTGCCATCGCGACAGCGGCGGGCGGTTCTCGACGATGTCGCCGGCGGCCCACAGCATGCGCTTCTCGTCGAGCGCCCGCGGCACGTCATTGTCCGGGCAGAGAATGTAGAAATCGCCGGCCTCCAGCCGCGCCAGCATGAAATCGACCGTCTGCTCCGGCGTCCAGGCGCCGGCCGGCTTCTCGGTGCGGCCCTTCGCGGTCAGGCCGGTGAAGACGAAGCCTGGGATCAGCAGGTGTGCCGTGACGCGACAGTCCTTCGTGTTGCGCAACTCGTGCTGGAGCGCCTCGGTGAACGCCTTCACGCCGGCCTTCGAGACATTGTAGGCGGGGTCGCCCGGCGGCGTGGTGATGCCCTGCTTGGAGCCGGTGTTGATGATGAGGCCGCATTTGCCGCGCGCGATCATGTTCGGTGCAAAGATGCGCGAGCCGTTGATGATGCCCCACATGTTGACGGCGATGATGCGCTGCCAATTGTCCGGCGCGTCGAACAACGTGCTGCCGGGCTGAATGCCGGCATTGTTCATGAGGACGTCGGTGCCGCCGAACCGCTCATGGACTGCGCGCTCGAGTTCCGTCGCGCTCTCGATCTTGCTGACATCGACGGCCGAGGTCATCACGTTCGCGGCCGACGTAACGGATGACAGTTTTGTTGCAGCTTCTGCCAGGCGTGCCTCGTCGACATCCGCGATACACACTTTCATTCCAGCGCGCGCAAAGGCCGCAGCGGCGGCAAATCCGATGCCTGCTGCGCCACCCGTGATCACGGCAACATTGTCTTTGACGATGGCGGGATGTGACATGGATCGTCTCCGTGGAAAGCCTTCAGTCGAGCTATAGCATGGCAGCGATGCGACCCTGCACAAGTCGGCATGGGAGGTCTTCGTTCCGCGCTGCCTTTACGCTGATCAGG
This sequence comes from Bradyrhizobium sp. BLXBL-01, assembly GCF_051853025.1. Classification (NCBI taxonomy): domain Bacteria; kingdom Pseudomonadati; phylum Pseudomonadota; class Alphaproteobacteria; order Hyphomicrobiales; family Nitrobacteraceae; genus Bradyrhizobium; species Bradyrhizobium sp. BLXBL-01. Next base: position 7,627,914 of record NZ_CP182471.1, on the reverse strand, counting down.
CACGGCTGTATCCTTTGCAGAACGATCCCGCCCAGATCGAACCAACCAATAACCGACAGGGAGTGCAGCCATGGCTGTGTCGCAGGCTATTCCGATCGCGCGCCATCCGTTCGCAAACGGGTCCTACAAGCAGATGCTGATCGACGGGAAGTGGGTCGATGCAGCCTCGGGCAAGCGCTTCGAGACCCGCAATCCCGCCACCGGCGAGCTGCTCGCAACCGTCGCCGAGGGCGACAAGGAAGACATCAATCGTGCGGTTGCCGCTGCCCGCCGCGCCTTCGAAGGTCCGTGGAGCAAGGTCAAGCCGTTCGAGCGGCAGAACCTGCTTCTGAGGCTCGCCGACCTCGTCGAGAAGAATTTCGACGAATTGTCGCAGCTCGACACGCTCGACATGGGCGCGCCGCTGAGCCGCACCCGTGCCTACCGCCTGCGCGCCGTCGGCATGCTGCGCTATTACGCCGGCCAGACCACGGCGATCCACGGCGAGACCATCGAGAACTCGCTGCCCGGCGAAATCTTCTCCTACACGCTGAAGGAACCGGTCGGCGTCGTCGGCGCGATCATCCCCTGGAATGGCCCGCTCACGGCGACGATCTGGAAGATCGGTCCTGCGATCGCGACCGGCTGCACCGTGGTGCTCAAGCCGGCCGAAGAAGCACCGCTGACCTCGCTGCGCATCGCCGAGCTTGCGATGGAAGCGGGCGTGCCGCCCGGCGTCATCAACGTCGTTCCCGGCTATGGCGAGACCGCGGGCGCGGCGCTCGCTTCGCATCACGACGTCGACAAGGTCGCCTTCACCGGCTCGCATGTCACGGGCCAGTCGATCATCCGTGCCTCGGCCGGCAACCTCAAGCGCGTCTCGCTCGAGCTCGGCGGCAAGTCGCCGGACATCGTGTTCGCCGATGCCGATCTCGACGCCGCCGTGCCGGGCGCGGCGATGGCGGTGTTCGCCAATTCGGGGCAGATCTGCAGCGCCGGCACGCGCCTGTTCGTCGAGCAGTCGATCTACGAGGAGTTCGTCGGCCGCGTCGCCGAGTTCGGCAAGAAGCTGCAGGTCGGCAACGGCCTCGATCCCAACGTGCAGATCGGCCCGCTGGTCTCCGAGCAGCAGCTCGAGCGCGTCACCGGCTATCTCGATATCGGTCAGAAGGAAGGCGCCCAGGCGCTCGCCGGCGGCGGCCGCGTCACCGAAGGCGCATTGTCGAAGGGCTTCTTCGTCTCGCCGACGGTGTTCGCGGGCGTCCAGGACAACATGCGCATCGCGCAGGAGGAGATTTTTGGCCCCGTCATCTCCGCGATCGCGTTCAAGGACATGGACGAGCTGGTCAAGCGCGCCAACAACACCACGTTCGGCCTCGGCTCCGGCCTCTGGACGCGCGACGTCAGCAAGGCCCATGCGGTGGCGAAACGCTTGCGTGCCGGCTCGGTGTGGGTCAACTGCTACCAGGCGATGGATCCGGCCGTGCCGTTCGGCGGCTACAAGATGAGCGGCTATGGCCGCGAGTCCGGCAAGCAGCACGTCGAGGAATATCTCAACGTGAAGGCCGTCTGGATCAAGACGGCGTAGCATCCATTCCTTCCCGCGTTCCACGAGGGGGAATATCTATTTTTGCAGGGGCGGCGCCTTTTCGAAGGGCCGCCCCTCGCTATATGATCCGCATCCTTCCATAGAAAGTCGGTGTCAGCATGAAATTCGAGGCGTTGTTCAAGCCGTTGCAGGTCGGTCCGTACAAGCTCGCCCATCGCGTCGCGATGGCGCCGTTGACGCGTATGCGGGCCGAGCGCGAGAGCTTTTCGCCGCGCTCGCTCAACGCCGAATATTACGGTCAGCGCGCAACGAAGGGCGGTTTGCTGGTCGCCGAAGCTTCGCCGGTGCTCTCGCACGGCCGCGGCAACCCGGCGACACCCGGCATCTATTCGGACGCGCAGATCGCCGGCTGGCGCAAGGTGGTGGATGCCGTGCATGCCAAGGGCGGCATCATCTTCCTCCAGCTCTGGCATGTCGGCCGCGTCTCGCATTCCTCCTTCCACGGCGGTGAACTTCCGGGTTCGGCCTCGGCAATCCCGATCAAGGCCGAAGGCATGAAGGCGATGACGGCGGACGGCAAGATCGCCGAGTACGAGACGCCGCGCGCGCTGGAGACCGAGGAGGTCAAGGGCATCGTCGAGGCGTTCCGGCAGGGCGCCACGAATGCGCTCGCCGCCGGCTTCGACGGCGTCGAGATCCACGGCGCCAACGGTTATCTGCTCGAGCAATTCCTGCAATCGCGCAGCAACCACCGCACCGATCAGTATGGCGGCGGAATCGAGAACCGCGCGCGCCTGCTGCTCGAGGTCACGCGGGCCGCGATCGACGTCTGGGGCGCGAACCGCGTCGCCGTGCGGCTGTCGCCCCACGGCATCGCCAATGATTCCGGCGAACCCGACCCGATGCCGCTGTACACGCATGTGGTAAAGGCGCTCGACAAGCTGGGTCTCGCCTATCTGCATTTCATCGAGCCGCGCTCCAGCGGCACCGGCCGCGCCGATGTCCACTGGGAGAACGTGCCCTCCGCCATGATGCTGTTCCGCCCGCTCTACAGCGGCATCTTGATGACGGCCGGCGGCTTCACCGGCGAGACCGCCAACGCGGCGATCGCGGAAGGCCACGCCGACATCATCGCCTTCGGCCGCATCTTCATCTCCAATCCGGATCTGCCGCGGCGCCTCGAGCATGATTATCCGATCACGCCGTACAACCGCGCGACGTTCTACGGCGGCGAGGAGAAGGGGTACACGGATTATCCTGTTTATGACGAGCTGACGTCGGCCTGATCTCACCCGTCATTCCGGGGCGACGCGCAGCGTCGAGCCCGGAATCCATTTCACGTCCTGGCTTGCCGCCAATGGATTCCGGGCTCGCGACCTCGTCGCGCCCCGGAATGACGATCTTGATTTGTGGCGCGGCCGCCACCACAATTTCCGTCATTGCGAGCGCAGCGAAGCAATCCAGAATCTTTCCGCGGAGACGGCCTGGATTGCTTCGCTGCGCTCGCAATGACGACGGAGAGAGACGATGGCCAAAGCCGCAGCCGCCGCAGGGATCGCCACCGGCCAATGCCTCTGCGGCAAGGTCGCCTTCGAGATCGACGTGCCGGCACGGTGGGCCTGGCATGATCATTCCGCCGCCAGCCGCCGCGCTCACGGCGCGGCCTACGCAACCTATGTCGGAAGCTGGAAGAAGCGCTTCCGCATCACCGCCGGCAAGTCCGCGCTGACCCGCTACGAGGACAAGGCGACGAAGACCGCGCGCAGCTTCTGCTCGCATTGCGGCACGCCGATCATGTACGAACGTCCGCGCGGCCCGCACATGGTCAACATCCCGCGTGCGCTGTTCAGCGAGCGCACCGGCCGCCAGCCGCTCTATCACATCGCCATCGAGGAGCTGCAGGAATGGGCCTATACCGGCGAGCCCCTGGTGCCGCTGAAGGGCTTTCCCGGCGTCGTCTGGCAGCGCGCGAAAAAGAAGAAGCGCCCGGGCGGCGAGGATCCGTTCGAACTCGGTCGCGAGGAGATGTAGCGCCTCTCCCGCGCAACGCAGCCATGACAGCGCTTTCTTGCGCGTCTGCCGACATCTCGGCCATCATGCCTCGTCCTTGCGGCAACGGTCCGCTCCTGGAGGAAACATGAAGAACAAGATCACCGGCCGCTCCGCCTTTCTCGCGCTGCTCAAGGACGAGGGCATCACGCATCTGTTCGGCAATCCCGGTACCACCGAGCTGCCGATCATGCATGCGCTGAAGGACCATCCCGATCTCACCTATGTGATGGCGATGCAGGAGAGCCTCGTGGTCGCGATCGCCGACGGCTACAGCCGCGCTTCGGGTAAGCTCGTCGCCTGCAACGTCCATGTCGCGCCCGGCCTCGGCAATGCGATGGGCTCGCTCTACAACGCCCAGTTCACGGGCACGCCGATGATCTTGACCGCGGGCCAGCAGGAGCAGGGCCACGGCCTGATGGAGCCGGTGCTCTATGGTCCGCTGGTGCGCATGGCGGAGCCGCTGGTGAAATGGGCGGTCGAGGTGACGCGGCTGGAGGACCTGCCGCGCATCGTGCGCCGCGCCGCCAAGGTGGCGATGACGCCACCGACCGGGCCGGTGTTCATCTCGCTGCCCGGCGACATCCTCAACAGCGAAGCCGGCATCGATCTCGGCCGCTCCACCCGCATCGATGCGCGCACGAAACCATCCGACGAGGCGCTGAAGGCCTTTGCCGCACGCCTGCTCAAGGCCGAGCGTCCTGTGATCGTCACCATGGACGAGGTGGTCAAGAGCGACGCGCTGAAGGAGGCCGCCGAACTGGCGGAGCTGCTCGGCGCTGCGGCCTATCAGTCCTCGACACCGTACGGCTCGCACTTCCTCTCGGAAAGCCCGAGCTTCGTCGGCACGCTCGCGCGCGTGCAGAAGGCCGCGCGCGATACGCTCGCGCCGTACGATCTGCTGATCGCGCTCGGCGGCGATCCCTTGCGGATGTCGGTCTACAGCGAGGTCGACGCGCTGCCTGACGGCCTCGGCATCGTGCAGATCGGCCTCGTCGATTGGGAGATCGCCAAGAACTACGGTGCCGAGATCGCGCTGAAGGCCGATTTGAAGGAAACGCTGCGCGCGCTGATCCCGGTGCTGAAGGAGATGGGCGGCGCGGCCCTCGCGAGCCGCGCAAGGCAGCGTCTCGCCGAGCTCGCGCCGAAGAACTGGACCGCGCGCCGCGCCGCTTTGGTCGAGCAGATCGGCAAGAGCGCCGGCCGCACGCCGATCGATCCGGACTTCCTCGTGCTGCAAATGGTCGAGGCCATGCCTGATAACGCCATCCTGGTCGATGAAGGCCTCACCTCCAGCCGCCAGGTCACGGCCCTGCGGCCGCATCGCGATCGCTACGGCTATCACGGCCTCGCCTCCGGCGGCATCGGCTGGGGCCTGCCGGCCTCGGTCGGGGCCAGCATTGCCAATCCGGATCGACCCGTCGTGTGCTTCTCCGGCGATGGCAGCGCGATGTACTCGATCCAGTCGCTCTGGACCGCGGCGCATCACAAGCTGCCGCTCAACGTCGTCATCGCCAACAATGGCGGCTATCGCATCATCAAGCAGCGCCTGCTCGCCTTCCACGGCGACGACAATTACGTCGGCATGGATTTCGTCGATCCGCCGGTGGATTTCGCTGGCATGGCGAAAGCGCTCGGCTGCGAGGCGATCAAGGTCAGCGATCCCCGCGAGCTGAGGGCGGCGCTGACGTCGGCGTTCAATCGTCCGGGGACGAAGCTGATCGAGGTGATGGTGGACGGAAAGGTGTAGGTCGGGCTCTATCCACCGTCATTGCGAGGAGCGCAGCGACGAAGCAATCCAGAATCTCTCCGCGGTGACAGTCTGGATTGCGTCGCTGCGCTCGCAATGACGAGGTGGAGGCAGCTAGCCCTTCCTCCCCACGCGATAGCCCGCCGCCGGGTGTGGCGCATCGAGCCTCGCACGCCCCCCACCAAACAGCTTCTCCCGCAACGTGCCCTTGGCATACTCGCTCTTGTACCGCCCGCGCCGGGTCAGCTCAGGCACCAGCATGTCGGCGATATCCTCGAAGTCGCCGGGCGAGATCGCGAACGCGACGTTGAGCCCGTCGACGTCGGTCTTCTCGAACCAGTCCTCGATTTTGTCCGCGACCATCTCGGGCGTGCCGACCACGACCGGGCCGGCGCCGCCGATGCCGACATGCTCGATGACATCGCGCACGGTCCAGACGCGGTCGGGATCGGCGCGGGTGACGTTGTCCATGGCGCTGCGGCCGGCATCGTTCTGGACGTGCCGCACCTGCTGATCGAGGTCGTAGCCGGAGAAGTCGACGCCGGTCCATCCCGACATCAGCGCCAGCGCGCCTTCGGGGCTGATGTGGCGGCGATAATCGGCGTATTTTTCCTTTGCTTCGGATTCCGTCCGGCCAAGGATGATCGTCATCATCGAGAACATCAGGATCTCGGCCGGGTTGCGGCCGAGCGCGGCGGCCTCCTGCCGGATCGCAGAGACGCGCGGCGCAATCACCTTGGCCGACGGTCCCGACATGAACACGCACTCGGCATGCCTGGCCGCGAACTGCCGGCCCCGCGGCGAGGTGCCGGCCTGGTACAACACCGGCGTGCGCTGCGGCGAGGGCTCGCTGAGATGAATGGTGTTGTTGATGCGGTAATTCGCGCCCTCGTGATTGACGCGATGAACCTTTGCCGGATCGGTGAAGATGCCGCGCTTGCGGTCGCGCAGCACGGCATCGTCCTCCCAGCTGCCCTCCCAGAGCTTGTAGACCACATCCATATATTCGTCGGCGATGTCGTAGCGGTCGTCATGCCCGGTCTGCTTGTCCTTGCCCGCGCCGCGCGCGGCGCTGTCGAGATAGCCGGTCACGACATTCCAGCCGATCCGCCCCTCGGTGAGGTGATCGAGCGTCGACATCCGCCGCGCGAACGGGTAGGGCGGCTCGAACGACAGATTGCTGGTGACGCCGAAGCCGAGATTTTGCGTCACTGCGGCCATCGCCGACAGCAGCAGCAGCGGCTCGTTTGACGGCGTCTGCGCTGCATTGCGCAAAGCTGCGTCAGGGCTGTTGCCATAGACGTCATAGACGCCGAGCACGTCCGCCAGGAACAGCCCGTCGAAGCGGCCGCGCTCCAGCGTCTTGGCCAGATCGATCCAGTAGGGCAGGCGATTATAGTCGGCGGTGCGGTCGCGCGGATGGGTCCACAGGCCCGGCGACTGGTGCGCGACGCAATTCATCGCAAAGGCGTTGAGCCTGATCTCTTTGGCCATGCTGGTCCCTCGGCGCCCCTGTACTGAGCGCTCTTCGAATGATAGATGTGCGCCCGACCTTGGCGAACTTCTTGCATATCGCTTGCGCTTGGCAAGGCCAAAGTCGGCGTCGCAGCTGCGCTCGGCAGGCCAATCCTAGGGAAGCAAGAACGAAATCCCAAGAGAGCTACAAGAAAACTACAAGAGAACTACAAGAGCAATCCAAGTCCCCGCCACTTTCGAGGGCCACCCCATGTCGGGTAAGGTCCTTCGTCTCACAGTCTCGAAAAGCAAGTATGACCAGAGCCGACGCCATCGCCCGCGCCCGTGAGGATTTCAAGTCCGGCGCGTTCCTCGCTGAACTCGACCGCCGCGTCGCCTACAAGACCGAGAGCCAGAATCCGCAGCGCGGCCCCGAGCTGCGCGCCTATCTGGAGCAGGAGATGCAGCCGGCCTTCGCCGCGCTCGATTTTTCCAGCCGCATCGTCGAATCCCCGAGCGGCAAGGCGCCGTTCCTGTTCGCCGAGCACCACGAGAGCGCGTCCGCGCCGACCGTGCTGGTCTACGGCCATGGCGACGTCGTCGACGGCATGGAAGGCGAGTGGCGCGATGGCCGCGATCCCTGGCGCACCAATGTTGCGGGGACGCGCCTTTACGGCCGCGGCACCGCCGACAACAAGGGCCAGCACAGCATCAATATGGCGGCGCTCCGCGCAGTGCGCGACGCGCGTGGTGGCAAGCTCGGCTTCAACGCCAAATTCATCATCGAGATGGGCGAGGAGATCGGCTCGCCCGATCTCGGCAAGGTCTGCGATCTCCATCGCGACGCGCTCAAGGCCGATTTGTTCATGGCCTCGGACGGGCCGCGCCTCTCGGCCGATCGGCCGACGCTCTTTCTCGGCTGCCGTGGCGGCATCCGCATCCATCTCGACGTGAACTTGCGCGACGGCGGCCACCATTCCGGCAATTGGGGCGGCGTGCTCGCCAACCCCGCGACCATCCTGGTCAACGCGATCTCCACCCTGGTCGACGGCCATGGCCGTCTCCAGCTCGATGCGCTGAAGCCGCCGCGCCTCACCAACCAGATCCGCAGCTATCTTGCCGACGTCGAGGTGGTCCCGACCGCGGACGAGCCCGCACTCGCGGAGAACTGGGGCGAGGAGGGGCTTTCGGCCGCCGAACGGCTCTACGCCTGGAACACGCTGGAAGTGCTGGCGATGTCCTCAGGCAATATCGAGAAGCCGGCCAACGCTATTCCGGGCCAGGCCAACGCCGTGCTGCAACTGCGTTTCGTGGTCGGGACGAAGGTCGAGGGGCTGATCGAGGCGATCCGTGCGCACCTGGTCGGACGCGGTTTCCCGATGGTCGAGGTGCGCGCGGCGCAGAGTTTTGCTGCATCGCGCACCGATTTCGACAGCCCGTGGATCAAATGGGCCGCGGATTCGGTGCAGGAGACCACCGGCAAGGCGCCGGCCGTGCTGCCGAATTTCGGCGGTTCGCTGCCCAATGACGTGTTCTCCGAGATCCTCGGCCTCCCGACGATCTGGGTGCCGCACTCCTATCCCGGCTGCTCCCAGCATGCGCCCAATGAGCACATCCTGCTGCCATTGACCGAAGAGGCCTTGACGGTGATGGCCGGGCTGTTCTGGGATCTCGGCGAGTTGCCGGCGCCGTTAACCTGAGCCGTTAATCCAGCCGAAAGTTACATTCTAATCCGGCCCGATTTGTGCTTGCATCCGGGCCGCACCATCCGAAAGGGGAAGTAAAACGTGAAACATTTCCGTCACATCGGGCTCGCGCTCGCCGCGACCTTCGTCGTCAGCCAGGCCGGGGCCCAGGAGCTGACCGGCACGCTGAAGAACATCAAGGACACCGGCGCGATCACGCTCGGTTTCCGCGACTCCTCGATCCCGTTCTCCTATCTCGACGACAACCAGAAGCCGGTCGGGTTCGCGATGGACATCTGCTACAAGATCGTCGACGCCGTGAAGAAGGAGCTCAAGCTCGACAAGCTCGAGGTCAAGCTCAACCCGGTGACGTCGGCGACCCGTATCCCGCTGATGGCCAACGGCACCATCGATCTCGAATGCGGCTCGACCACCAACAATGCCGAGCGCCAGAAGCAGGTTGCCTTCACCAACACCCACTTCCTGACCGCGAGCCGCTACGTCTTCAAGAAGTCGAGCGGCCTGAAGTCGATCGAGGACCTCAAGGGCAAGACCGTGGTCTCGACCGCCGGCACCACCAATATCAAGCAGCTCACCGAGGCCAACGTCGCCAAGGGCCTCGGCGCCAACATCATTCCGGCCAAGGATCACGCCGAGGCCTTCCTGATGGTCGAGACCGATCGCGCGATCGCCTTCGTCATGGACGACATCCTGCTCGCGAGCCTCGTCGCCGGCTCGAAGTCGCCGGGCGATTATGAGGTCTCCAAGGACGCGTTCTCCAAGCCCGAGCCCTACGGCATCATGCTGCGCAAGGACGACGCGCCCTTCAAGAAGGTGGTCGATGCTGCGACCGCCGCGCTCTACACCTCGGGCGAGGCCGAGAAGATCTACAACAAGTGGTTCACCCAGAAGATCCCGCCGAAGGGCCTGAACCTCAACACGCCGATCTCGGCCGAGCTGAAGAACGAGTTCGCCAAGCCGACGGACTCGCCGAACCCGGACGATTACAAGTAAGATGCATCATCCGCCTCTCCCCGTTTGCGGGGGGAGGCGGTACATTCGGCCTTTTCTGGAGGGAGAATGGCCGGACATTTGCATAGGCGCCCAGGACATCCATGATGGGCGCGTTCGCGCGGGGGACACGTGAACTACAACTGGAACTGGGGAATTTTCTTCCAGCCGAATCCGATGGGGACCGGCACCTATCTCGACATGCTGCTGTCGGGTTTGGCGCTGACCCTCAAGACCGCGGCGCTGGCCTGGGTGATCGCGCTGATCACAGGCTCGATCGTCGGCGTCATGCGCACGCTGCCGTCGAAAGGCGCCAATTGGTTCGGCTTCGCCTACGTCGAATTCTTCCGCAACATGCCGCTGCTGGTGCAGCTCTTCCTGTGGTTCTTCGTGCTGCCGGAGATCCTGCCGAGAGCCGCGGGCCTGTGGCTGAAGCAATTGCCGAACGCGCCGTTCTGGACGGCTGCGATCGGGGTCGGCTTCTTCATGTCGGCGCGCGTGGCCGTGCAGCTGCAGGCCGGCATCTCCTCGTTGCCGCGCGGGCAGAAGATGGCGGCGACTGCGCTCGGCCTGACCACCGTGCAGGGCTATCGCTACGTGCTGCTGCCGATGGCCTTCCGCATCATCCTGCCGCCGCTGACGTCCGAATTCCTCAACACCATCAAGAACACCGCGGTCGCCATCACCATCGGCCTGCTCGAGCTGACCGGACAGGCGCGCTCGATGCAGGAATTCTCGTTCCAGGTGTTCGAGGCCTTCACCGCCGCGACCATCCTCTATCTCCTCGTCAACGCCGTCGTCGTCACCGCCATGCGCTTCCTCGAGCGCTGGGTGGCGATCCCCGGCTACATCACGGGGAAATAAGCGATGTTCGGCAATCTCGATTTCGATGTCATCCGCCGCGCGCTGCCCTATCTGTTCTACGAGGGCATGACGTTCACACTGACGCTGACGGCTCTTGCTGCCCTCGGCGGCCTGGTCTTCGGTACGGCGCTCGCTCTGATGCGCCTGTCCGGCTTCAAGATTCTCGGCCGCATCGCCGGCATCTATGTCGACTTCATGCGCTCGCTGCCGCTGGTGCTGGTGATCTTCTGGTTCTACTTCCTGGTGCCCTATATCGGCCAGTGGCTGACCGGAGCCTCGCGGCCGATCAGCGTCGGCGCCTTCGCATCCTCGCTGATTACTTTCATCATGTTCGAGGCCGCGTATTTCTCCGAGATCATGCGCGCCGGCATCCAGTCGATCTCGCGCGGCCAGCCGGCCGCGGCCAGCGCGCTGGGGCTGACCTACGCGCAGACCATGCGCTACGTCGTGCTGCCGCAGGCCTTCCGCAACATGTTGCCGGTGCTGATCACGCAGACCATCGTGCTGTTCCAGGACACTTCGCTGGTCTACGTCCTGTCGATCACCGACTTCCTGGGCGCGGCGAGCAAGGTGGCGCAGCGCGACGGCCGCCTGGTTGAGATGTATCTGTTCGCAGCGATCGTCTACTTCACCATTTCCTGTATCGCGTCCTACGGCGTCCGTCGCCTGCAGGCGCGCATCGCCATCATTCGATAGAGCGTGTCGATCATGATCGAAATCAGCCATGTCAACAAATGGTACAGCCCCACCTTCCAGGTGCTGACCGACTGCACCACCAATGTCACCAAGGGCGAGGTGGTCGTGGTCTGCGGCCCCTCGGGCTCGGGCAAGTCGACGCTGATCAAATGCGTCAATGCGCTGGAGCCGTTCCAGAGCGGCGACATCCTGGTCGACGGCACCAAGGTCAACGATCCCAAGACCAATCTGCCGAAGCTGCGCTCGCGCGTCGGCATGGTGTTCCAGCATTTCGAGCTGTTTCCGCACCTCAAGATCATCGACAATCTCTGCCTCGCGCAGGAGAAGGTACTGGGCAGGGGGCATGACAAGGCGCTGACCAAGGGGATGCAGCTGCTCGAGCGCGTCGGCTTGAAGGAGCAGGCGCAGAAATTCCCGGCGCAGCTCTCCGGCGGCCAGCAGCAGCGCGTCGCCATCGCGCGCGCGCTCGCCATGGATCCGATCGTGATGCTGTTCGACGAGCCGACCTCGGCGCTCGATCCGGAAATGGTCAGCGAGGTGCTCGACGTCATGGTCGATCTCGCCCGCGAGGGCATGACCATGATGGTCGTGACCCACGAGATGGGTTTTGCCCGCAAAGTCGCCAACCGCGTCATCTTCATGGACCGCGGCGAGATCGTCGAGGACGCGGCGAAGGACGATTTCTTCGGCAAGCCCCGCAGCGACCGCGCGCAGAAGTTCTTGTCGAAGATTCTGTCGCATTAACCGGTCGTCATCCCGGGGCGCGCTTAGCGCGAGCCCGGGATCCATCGGGCGCCAGTACCGGGGTGAGATGGATTCCGGGGTCATTCGCTTTGCGAATGCCCCGGAATGACTGATCGAGGGTTTATCGGGCTCGCCAAATCTCCTATACCGATAGCCAATTCCCCCCTTTTCCCTCCCAGGAGACCTGCCTTGGACTCGATCGCCTACGTCAACGGCTCATTCGTCCCGCTCTCGGAAGCCAGGATCTCGGTGCTCGATCGCGGCTTCCTGTTCGCCGATGGCATTTACGAGGTCTCGGCCGTGCTCGACGGCAAGCTGGTCGACAATGCTTCGCATCTGGCGCGGCTGGAGCGGTCCGTCGGCGAGATCAGCTTGAGGCTGCCGGAGACCATCGAGCGCATCACCGAGCTGCAGAAGGAGCTGATCGCCCGCAACAAGCTCGTGAACGGCCTCGTCTATCTCCAGGTGACGCGCGGCGCCGACAAGGGGCGCGACTTCCCGTTTCCCAAGGCTGACGTCAAGTCGAGCCTGGTGATGTTCACCTCGGAGAAGGACATCATCAACACCCCGGTGGCCAAGACCGGCATCAAAGTCATCACGGTGCCCGACATCCGCTGGGAGCGCCGCGACATCAAGAGCGTGGCGTTGCTGGCGCAAGTGCTGGCGAAGCAGGCCGCGGCCGAAGCCGGCGCCGGCGAAGCCTGGATGCTGCAGGATGGCTATGTGACCGAGGGCGGCTCGTCCACGGCGTTCATCCTGACCAAGGACGACGTCATCGTCACCCGCAAGAACTCCAACGCCATCCTGCCCGGCTGCACCCGCAAGGCCGTGATCGCGCTTGCAGAGGAGCGCCAGCTCCGCGTCGAGGAGCGTTCCTTCACGGTCGCCGAAGCGCTCGCCGCCAAGGAAGCGTTCATCACCAGCGCATCCTCCTTCGTGCAGCCGGTCGTCGCCATCGACGGCAAGACGATCGGCGACGGCAAGCCCGGTCCGACGGCGACGCGCCTTCGCGAGATCTACGTTGAGTTCGCCAAGGCGACGGCGGTTTAGGCCACACGCTCAGCTGCCGTAGGGTGGGCAAAGCGAAGCGTGCCCAACTTTTCTTGAATTCATGGAGAGATGGTGGGCACGGCGCAAGTGCGCCTTTGCCCACCCTACGAGACCGTCTGTTACGGCCGGCTCACGCCACCGACGCCTTCACCTTCACCGGATGAACGGCGCGGAACGCGATCGCAATCCGGTTCCAGGCATTGATGGCGCCGATCAGCATGGTCAGGTTCACCGTGTCCGCCTCGGAGAACTGCGCGCGGACCTGTTCGTAGACGTCATCCGGCGCATGCGTCTCCGAGATCAGGGTCACCGCTTCCGTCCAGGCCAACGCCGCGCGCTCGCGGTCGGAATAAAGCGGGGATTCGCGCCAGGCATTGAGTAGATAGATGCGCTGCTCGGTCTCGCCGCGCTTGCGGGCGTCCTCGGTGTGCATGTTGATGCAGAAGGCGCAGCCGTTGATTTGCGACGCCCGGATCTTGACCAGCTCGATCAGCGATTTCTCCAGGCCCGTCGACTGGATCTGCGCTTCCAGCGCCATCAGCGCTTTGATCGTGTCGGGCGCGGCCTGGTAGTAGTTCATGCGGGGCTTCATGGTCGGTCTCCTTTTCTTTGGCTGGGTCAGTGGGCTCCGCCGGCCGAGACTTGGCCGGGCTTCTTCAGGAAGAGGACGGCAACCAGGGCAACGATCAGCGCCATGCCGAGCAGATAGAACGTGTCGCTGAAGGCGAAGATAAAGGCCTGCTTCTGCACGGTATGGCCGATCGCTACATAGGCGCGATGCGCGGCGTCCGCACGGTCGAGAACGCCGTGATTGACGAAATATTGCGTCAGCTGCCCGATCCGCGTGCGTGTGGCTTCTTCGAACACAGAGACCGACTGCATCAGCACGTTGGAGTGATATTGCTCGCGCTTGGTCAGAACGGTCTGCAGCAGCGCGATGCCGACGGCGCCGCCGAGATTGCGCATCATGTTGAACAGGCCGGAGGCCGAGCCCGCATTCTCCGCTTCGATGCCTGCGGTTGCGACCGCCGACAGCGGCGCCATCACCAGCGCCTGGCCAATGGCGCGAACGACATTGGGCCACAGCAGCTGGTCGGCGGCATAGTCGTTGGTCATGTCGATGTTCATGAAGTTGGATGCTGCGAACAGAACGAAGCCGAAGCCGATGATAATCCGCGCATCGAATTTTTGCATCAGGCGCGGCACCAGCGGGATCAGCACGAGCTGCGGCAGCCCGGTCCAGGCCAGCACCGTGCCGATCTGCTCGGCGTTGTAGCCCTGGATGCGCGACAGGTATTGCGGCAGGATGAACACGGAGCCGTAGAGTGCGACGCCGAGCAGGAAGTTCGCGAGCATGCCGAAGCCGAAATTGCGGCGCACGAGCAGGCGCAGATTGAGCAGCGGCTTCTTCACCGTGAGCTCGATGATCAGGAAGGCGGTCAGCGCAACGGCGGCAATGACCGAGAGCTTGACGATGAAAGGCGAGCCGAACCAGTCGTCCTTGTTGCCTTCCTCCAGCACGGTCTGCAGTGCGGACAGGCCGATCGCCATGGTGATGATGCCAGCCCAGTCGCCCTCGCGGAGCAGCGAAAGATTCATGGGCTTCGCCTCGAGCGCGTACCAGAGCATGCCGACCATGATCGCGCCGGGCACGAGGTTGACGTAGAAGATGTATTGCCAGCCGAAATTCTCGGTGAGATAGCCGCCGATGGTCGGGCCGATCGCCGGCGCGAACGTCGCCGACAGCGCGAACAGCGCAAGGCCGACCGGCTGCTTGCCGCGCGGCAGCAGCATGATGATCAGCGTGAAGGCCATCGGGATCAGCACGCCGCCGGTGAAGCCCTGGATGGCGCGCAGCACGATCATCTGCGACAGATCCTGCGCCAGCGCGCAGGCCGCGGACAAAACCAGGAACAGGATCGCGTTGGTGAGCAGGTAGATGCGGATCGAGAACACCTGCGCCAGCCAGCCGGAGAGCGGGATCACCACGATCTCGGCGATCAGGTAGGAGGTCGAGATCCAGCCGCCGTCATCGATGCCGGCGCCGATCGCGCCCTGGATGTCCGCGAGCGAGGCGTTGACGATCTGGATGTTCAAAACCGCCATGAAGGCGCCGAGGGTGGCGCCGATCACCGCGATCCAGGTCCTTGTGGATACAACCGGCATCGTGGGCTCAGCAGGGACGGGGAGATTGGCGGAGGTGGCGTTGAGGGCCGGTTGGAGCGTGCTCATGGAAGCCTCGTCTCGGGTACGGAGACAGGATGCGTTAGGCGGGTGGTTTCGATCATCGCGGAAATTCTGGAAGGATCATCCGGTCGGATTTGACGGTCCGGCCGGAGCCTTCCGGCTTCAGTCTCCGCTTGGGTGGGGTGCGTTGTCAGCCAGACGTTTCGCGCTGTCGCGCTCGGCCAGCACCGCCTGTTTGGTGTCGACGGTCGGCACCGCGGACATGCCCGGCCGGAGTAGGCCCGTGAGGCTGTGATCGTCGAGCACGATCTTCACGGGAACGCGCTGCACGATCTTGGTGAAGTTGCCGGTGGCGTTGTCGGGCGGCAACAGCGCGAATTCGAGCCCGCTTGCCGGCGATAGGCTGTCGACATGGCCGCGCAGAATGGTGTCGCGGAAGCTATCGACGTGCAGCTCGACCGGCTGGCCCGGCCGCACATGGGTGAGCTGGGTTTCCTTGAAATTGGCGACGACATAGACGGCATCGAGCGGCACCACCGCCATCAATTGCGTGCCGGCCTGCACGTATTGGCCGACACGCAAGCTGCGGGCGCCGACCGTGCCGTCCACGGGAGCTGTGATTTCCGTATAGGACAGGTTCAGCGCGGCTTGCTGCGCGACCGCACGGGCGCGTTCGAGCTGGGCGGCAGCCTGGGCGCGCTGGGTGGTGAGCACGTCGACCTTGCGCTGCGCGGCGACGAGGCCGGACTTGGCATGCTGCAATTGCGCGCTGCTGGCGCGCAGCGCCGCATCGGTCTGCTGCGCGCGCTGGATCGTGCCGGAGCCCGACTTCATGAGGTCGTCGTAACGGGCGCGCTCCTCCTGCGCGAATTTCAAATTGGCGTCCGCAGCCGCCACATCAGCCGTGCTCTGCGCGATAATCGGCTGTTGCAGTTCGAGTTGGGCATCAATGTTGCGGACCGAGGCTTCGCCGGCAGCAACGTCGGCTTTCGCCTGGTCGAGCGCCGCCTTGAAATCGCGGTCGTCGATCTTGGCCAGCAGTTGGCCCGACCGAACCTTCTCGTTGTCGCCGACCAGCACCTTGGCGATGTAGCCGGAGACCTTCGGCGCGACGATCGTCGAGTCCGCCTTCACATAGGCGTCGTCGGTGGATTCGAGGTATCGGCCGTTGGTCCAGTAATCGTGTCCGTAGTAGGCCATGGCTGCCGTGCCTGCGAGGAGCGCGAGCGCCAATGCCGCGCGCCGAACCCTGTTCGGGGCTGGGACAGCGGGCGCCGTCTTGGCATATTCGTGCGCGATTTCAGTTGCTTGCTGGAAGGTCTCAGTGCGGGGCATTTCGGACATTTGCGTCTCCTGTCGTCTCGCTGAGACTATCGGTCTTGCTGGCTCAGGTGATAATCAGCTAAATTCTGGAAGGATTATCCATTGAGAGTGGATAATCTGAGCCGTCACCCTGGTTCGTGATGTCTACCGGGTCAGGGGCGCGACTGCGCCAGCGCGATTGCCGTCTCTGTCGCGCGATTGCTGCCGAGGCGCACATCCCAGTGCAAGGAAAGCCATGGATCGATTGACCAGCCTCGAAGTGTTCAGCCGGGTGGTCGAGGCCGGCGGCTTCTCTGCAGCAGCCCGCAAGCTCAACATGTCGACCACCATGGTGAGCAATCACGTGCAGGCCCTGGAAGACCGGCTCGGGGTGCGGCTGCTTCACCGCACCACGCGCAAGGTCAATCTGACCGAGATCGGCAAGGCCTATTACGACCGCTGCGTCCAGATTCTCGCCGACATCGAACAGGCCGACGACATCGCGAGCGAATTGCAGTCGGTGCCGCGTGGCACGTTGCGCATTCACGTCGCCACGCACATGGTGCCGTTCGTCGCGCCGATTGCGGCGAAACTGCTGTCGACCTATCCGGAGCTCAAGATCGATCTGCGCATGGGCGAGGCCGAGGTCGACCTCATCGAGGAAGGCTATGACGTGGCCCTGCGCATGATACAGCCGCCGGATTCGAGCCTGATCGTGCGGAGCCTTGCCACCTGGCGTCACGTGCTGTGCTGCTCCCATGACTACATCGAGAAGCACGGCCGGGTGCAGAAGCTCGACGAGCTCGCCGCGCACAATTGTGGTCGGCACTTGAACTATCCGTTCGGCGACGAATGGCGTTTCCTCGATCGCAAGGGCTCGCCGGCCTCGGTGCGCATCTCCGGCAGCTTCGTCACCAACAGCGGGGAAGCGCTACGGAAGGTCGCGCTGGAGGGCGCCGCAATCTGCCTGATGGCGGGGTTCCTCATTCAGGACGATCTCGAAGCTGGCCGCCTCGTGCGCCTGTTGCCGGAATATCGGACGGTCGAGCTCTCCATGAATGCGGTCTACCCGCATCGTCATCATCTATCGGCGAAGGTGAGGACCTTCATCGACCTGCTCGTGCATCACAGCGCCGAGCAGCAGAAGCTGATCAACCCGTATTCGTAAGCGACGGCGGGCAGAGCCGTAGGGTGGGCAAAGGCGCGTTGGCGCCGTGCCCACCATCTCTTCGTCATTGCGAGCGAAGCGAAGCAATCCAGAATCCCTCCGCGGAAAGATTCTGGATTGCTTCGTCGCAAGCGCTCCTCGCAATGACGAGAGGGCGAAGGGTAGGGCACGATTCCGTCAACGTGGCGGCGGCAATCGTCCAAACACGCTGTCGAGCGCCATGCCGATTGCGAGCAGCCGGCGATCGCTGCCCGCGGGGCCATCCAGCTCGAGTCCGATCGGCAATTTGCTGCTGGCGCCGAGCGCGATCGGGATCTGGATGCCGGGAATGCCGGCATTGCTGCCGGGGTCGGTGTTCTGAATGAACAGGCCGAAATTCTCGAGACTGCTGGACTCGGGGTTGGAGGGAATGGCGACGCGCGGCGTGGTCGGAAAGGCGATCGCATCGAGCCGGTTGTCGGCAAAGGTCCTGGCATACAGCGCCTGCAGCGCTGGCCGTGCAGTCCCGATCGCGGCGTCATAGATCGCCTTGGCGTCCAGCAGCGTACCATCGGGAGCCGGCAACTTGCGCGGGATCACCAGGCCATCATAGGTGCCCTTCACGTCGGCGCTGGCAATCTCCTCCGCCACTTTCTCGATGGAGAGGCCGGTGCCGGTGTGCTTGAGATAGGCGACCAGATCGTCATGGGCCTCGTACAGCGCGACGGGAAAGCTGACCTGGCCGTCGAGCTCCGCCAGTTGCGGCATCTCGATCTCGACGACCGTGACGCCTTGCGCCCTCAACTTCGTGACTGCCGCATGGAACGCGGCCTCTGTGTCGGCATCGAGATTGGCCAGCATCGATCTCACGATGCCGACGCGGACCTGCGTCAGATCCGCCGGCGCAAGCGCATCGCCACCGGCGATGACGCGGTCGAGCAGCGCGACATCCGCCATGGTCGCAGCCATCGGGCCCGCGGTATCGCGGGTATGCGAGATCGGCGCGATGCCGTCTTGCGGATAGCGACCGACGGTCGGGCGCAGCGAGGCGCATCCATTCAGGGCGGCAGGTACCCGCACCGATCCGCCGGTGTCCGTGCCGAGCCCGCCGGCGACGATCCGCGCGCCGATCGCCGCGCCCGTGCCTGACGAGGAGCCGCCCGCGATCAAGGCGCGATCATAGGCGTTGCGCACGCCGTACTCGGCGCCGGTCTTGAACGCGGTGTTGTAGCCGGAGATGCCGAAGGCAAGCTCGTGCATGCTGGTCTTGCCGATGATGACCACTCCGGCATCGCGCAGCTTTGCCACGACGGGCGCGTCGGCCTTCGGAATGTAATCCTTCAGCGCCGGTGTGCCGGCGCTACAGGGCAGTCCCGCGACCTCGATATTGTCCTTGATCACGACGGGTACGCCGCCGAGCGGCTTTGTCTTGTCGCCTGCCGCGTCGAACGCAGCCGCGGCCTTCAAGGCGCCGGCTTCATCCAGGGTGACAAAAGCATTGAGCTCGGCCTTGGCTTTGGCGCGGGCCAGGGCTTCCCGGGTGAATGCGGTGCTCGTGAACTTTCCGGCGGCGAGACCGGCCGCGGCCTCGGTCAGTGTCAACTGGTCGAAATCCATGATGCATCACCCGATTGCAAAGAGGCCATCAGAGCGCCCCTCAGGAGCAGAGGCTGAAGCGTCCGCGGCTCCGCGTCAACCGTAGGCGCGCATCCTTGCCGGCGATGGCGTATCGAGTTCGGTGAGCAGTCGTTCGACCTCGGTCTTCACTTTCACGATCGCGGCGTCCTTCACCGGGCCATAGCCGCGGATCTCCATCGGGCCTTTGGCAATCGCCACGAGATTTGGCAGATGCGCCGCGTCGAGTTCGCCCAGCATCCGCCCGATCAGGCCTTCATACCAGGCGATCAGTTCACGCTCGGCGCGCCGTTCCGCGGTGTAGCCGAACGGATCGAACGGCGTTCCGCGCAACCCTTTCAGGCGCGCGAGCATGACCAGAGGCACCTGGATCCACTGGCCGAAGGCGCGCTTGCGCGGCCGGCCCCGGGCGTCGCGCCGGGACGTCAGGAACGGCGGGGCGAGGTGATACTGGACGCTGAAGCCGTCCTCGAACTCGCGCTTCAATTCATCGAGAAAGCCGCTTTGCATGTGCAGCCGCGCCACCTCGTACTCGTCCTTGTAGGCCATCAGCTTGAACAGCGCGCGCGCGACCGCCTCGGTCAGCGCCTCGCTGTTCAGCTTGGCCTCGACATTGCGCACCTTTGCGACCATCGCTCGGTAGTGCGCCGCGTAGGCTTCGTTCTGATAGGCCGTGAGGAACTCGATGCGCCGGGCAATGGTCGCATCGAGCGTCTCGGCCTTTGGCGCATCCTCCGCCTTCGGCAGAAAATCCGGATCGGCAGCGGCGATCCGGCCCCAGGCAAAGGCTTGCTTGTTGCGTTCGACTGCGACGCCGTTGAGCTCAATCGCCCGCAACAAAGCCTGCAGCGAAACGGGGACAAGACCGCGCTGCCAGGCAAAGCCCAGCATGATGATGTTGGCGTAGACGGCATCGCCGAGCAGGCGCTCGGCCAGTACGTTGGCATTGATCGTGTCGAGATTGTGCTCGCCGATGACCTGATCGATTGCGCGCAGGCGGGCTGGCGCAGCGAGATCGGCGTCGCGGAAGCGGACCACGTCGCCGGTCGGCATTTCCGCGGTGTTGACTGCGGCACGGGTGCCGCGGCGATAGGTGCCTGAGGCCTTTGGCGAGGAGCTGACGACGAGATCGCAGCCGATCAGCGCATCGGCCGCGCCCTGGTCGATGCGGACCTGGTGCAGCGCCTCGGGGCTCGCGGCCAGGCGAATGTAGCTCAGCACAGGCCCGAATTTCTGCGCAAAGCCGGTGAAGTCGAGCACCGAAACGCCGCGGCGTTCCAGATGCGCGGCCATGCCGATCAGCGCGCCGACGGTGATCACGCCGGTGCCGCCGACGCCGGTCACCATGAGGTCGTAGGGCCGGTCGAGCGTTGCGGGCGCGGGCAGGGGAAGCGTTGCGGCGCGCTCGGTCGCATCGATCCGGCTCGCGCTCTTCTTGCGGCGCGTCGCGCCTTCGACCGTGACAAAGCTCGGGCAGAAGCCGTTGAGACAGGAAAAATCCTTGTTGCAGGCGGACAGATTGATCTGCCGCTTACGGCCGAACGGCGTCTCCTTCGGCTCGACGCTGAGGCAGTTGGATTCGACCGAGCAGTCGCCGCAGCCTTCGCAGACGAGATCGTTGATGTAGGCGAACCGCTTGGGATCGGCCATCTGCCCGCGCTTGCGCCGGCGCCGCTTCTCGGTGGCGCAGGTCTGCTGGTAGATCAGGACCGAGACGCCGGGAATATTGCGCAGCTCGCGCTGCACGGCATCCATCTCCTCGCGCGGATGGATGGTGACGCCGGCCGGCAGGTCGGACGGCGAGAACTGCGCGGGATTATCCGACACCAGGGCGATGCGCTCAACACCTTCGGCGCGGACGCTGTGGGCGATGGCATGGACGCTGACGGGCCCGTCGACCGGCTGGCCGCCGGTCATGGCGACCGCGTCGTTGAACAGGATCTTGTAGGTGATGTTGGCCTTGGCCGCGATCGCCTGGCGAATCGCCATCGAGCCGGAATGGTAGTAGGTGCCTTCGCCGAGATTCTGGAACACGTGCTTGTGCCCGGTGAAGCGTGACGAGGCTGCCCAGTTCACGCCCTCGCCGCCCATCTGGATCAGCGAGGAAGTCTCGCGGTCCATCCAGCTCGCCATGAAGTGACAGCCGATGCCGGCGAGCGCCTTCGATCCATCAGGCACTTTGGTCGAGGTGTTGTGCGGACATCCCGAGCAGAAATAGGGCGTGCGTGTCGCGCCGCTGACATTGATCGTCCGCGCGGCCTCCGGCATCAATGCGGCGGCGCGCGCGGCGAGATTGAGGCCTGGAAACATCGGATCGAGCCGGCGCGCGAGCACGTTCGCCAGCGCGCGAGGCGACAATTCGCCGATCCAGGAGATCAGCCGTGCGCCGGTTTCGTCGTGCTTGCCGACCATGCGCTCGGGCTTGCTGCCGGGATAGTCGTAGAAGTACTCCTTGAACTGGCTCTCGATGATGCCGCGCTTCTCCTCGACCACCAGGATCTCGCGCTTGCCCTTCACGAACCCCATCGCGTCGTGCAACGCCAGCGGCCAGACCATGCCGACCTTGTAGACGTCGATGCCGATGCGGCGGCAGGCCGCTTCATCGAGGCCCATCAGCCGCAACGCCTCCATCAAATCGAGATGCGCCTTGCCGGTCGTGACGATGCCGTAGGTGGCGCTGGGGATGTCGTAGATGTGACGATCGATCGGATTGGCCTTGGCGAAGGCGTAGACCGCGTGCTTCTTGGCTTCCAGCCGTTCCTCGATCTGCGGGCCCGGCAAATCGGGCCAGCGATAGTGCAGTCCGCCCGGCGGCGGCGTGAAGTCGGGGGTGTGGAAGAGGCGCGGCGGGCGCAGCGCGACGGAGGCGCCTGATTCTACGATCTCGGAGATCGCCTTGAAGCCGACCCACATGCCGGAGAAGCGGCTCAGTGCATAGCCATATTCGCCGAACGCCAGATATTCGCCCACATCGGCCGGATGCAGCGTCGGCATGAACCAGCTCATGAAGGCGACGTCGGACTGGTGCGGCATCGAGGAGGAGACGCAGCCATGGTCGTCGCCGGCGACCACCAGCACGCCGCCATGCGGCGAGGAGCCGTAGGCATTGCCGTGCTTGAGCGCATCGCCGGACCGATCGACGCCCGGCCCCTTGCCGTACCAGAGCCCGAACACGCCATCGACCTCGCGGTCGGCTTGCGTCTCGACCTGCTGCGAGCCCAGCACCGCGGTTGCCGCGAGGTCCTCGTTCACGGCGGGGAGGAATTCGATGCGGTCGCGCTTGAGCTGCTGCTGGATGCGCCACAGTTCGAGATCAACGCCGCCGAGCGGCGAGCCGCGATAGCCGGAGATGAAGCCGGCGGTGTTGAGCCCGGCCGCACGATCGCGTCGCGCCTGGTCGAGCGCGATACGGACGATGGCCTGCGTGCCCGTGAGGAAGACGCGGCCCTCCTCGCGCTCGTAGCGATCGGAGAGCTCGTACGTGTCGAGTGAGGAAATGGCGTCCATGGCGGACCTCGCGCGGCATCCTGCCCAGTGATGGAAGGTTATGCCCGAGGCGTTGGTAGGTCTTACCTATTTATCCCTTCTGTTGCAGAAATTCGGTAGGATTTTGCAAGTGGGCGTTCAATCTGGTAGATCTGCTCGAACTGGAGCCTCCCATGATCGAAGAGCAGGACAGCCGCATTCTCGCCCATCTCCAGAGAGATGGCCGCGCCACCAACCAGCAACTCGCCGACGAGGTCGGCATGTCCACTTCCGCCTGCTGGCGGCGGGTGCGGGCGCTGGAGGAAAGCGGCGTCATCCAGGGCTATGCGGCGCTGGTCGCGCGCGAGCAGGCGGGCTTTGCGATGTCGGCCATCCTCCACGTCTCGCTGGAGCGGCACGATGCGAAATTCGTCGACGAATTCGTGGCGAGGGTCACCAAGCGCCGCGAGGTGCTGGAGTGTTTTGCGACCACCGGGGACGCCGATTATCATTTGCGCGTCGTCGTCCAGGACATGGCGGCCTACAACCGCTTCCTCGACGAGTTCATGTTCCGCATCCCCGGCATCCGCTACGTCCGCAGCAACGTCGTGCTGAAGGAGATCAAGACCAGCGTGGCGCTGCCGTTTTGAGATGCGGAAAGTCCTGTGGGGTGGGCAAAGGCGCACTTGCGCCGTGCCCACGATCTCGCTCGACCTTGCGAAGGTCGGTAGGCCCGCTTCGCTTTGCCCACCCCAGGGCACCGCGATATCAATCTCCCGTAAACCAACACAAGGCGGCAAATTGGTAAACGGAACATGCCTTTCGTCGACGGTTCGGCCTCGCAGCGGTATTCCCGTCAGTTTTGTCGCGCTCGTTCGCAGCTCGTTCACTTTGATCGACGGTTTGCGCCGCGCAATAACGACCACTTAGGCGGTCGCCGCTCATAAAGGCACCGGGAGAAATAGGCAGAAATGCCCGGGAGCTGAGATCGTGTCGACGACACTCGCGCGCACCTTTGCGGCGTTGAGCGCCATCAATGAAGCGATTCTCTACGCGAGATCGCCGGAGGAGCTGTACCAGAAGGTCTGCGATGCCGGGTTTTCGAGCGGGGACTTTCTGGCCGTTGCCGTGTTCCTGGTCGAGCCGGACGGCCGAAGGTTGTGCTTCGCGGCCGGCTGTGGCGATGACATTGCGCGGCTCCGCTCGATCGTGATCACGACGGAAGCCGGCACGCCCGAAGGATCCGGCGTCGGCGGCGAGGCGTTTCGCGATCAGAAGCTGTGCGTCAGCAACGATTATCTGAACGATCCACGCTCGCTGGCCTGGCGCGAGGGCGCCGCCCAGGCCCACATCGGTGCGGCCGCGGCGCTGCCGCTGCTCTGCAACGGCAAGAGTGTCGGCGTGTTGTATGTGACGCGGAGCGAGCCCAACTCGCTGAACGAGCAGATGGTGTCGCTGTTCGAGCGCATGTCGGCGAACATTTCCTACGCGCTGGACAATTTCGCGCGTGAGACCGCGCGGCAGGCCAGTGAACGGGCGACACGGCGGCTCAACCGCATGTTCGGCGCCATCAGCGCCACCAACGAAGCCATCCTGCACGCCAAGACCGAGCAGGAGCTGTATCAACTGGTATGCGACGCCTCGGTCCACAGCGGCAAGTCGCTGGCGACCATCGTGCTGCTTCGCGAGCCGGATTCGCACTGGATGAAGCCCGTCGCCGCCACCGGCCAGAACCTCGAGCTGGTCACCCAGGCGCGCTATTCGGTCGATCCGGAGAATCCCTACGGCAAGGGCATCTCGGGCGAGGTATTTCGGACGCAGAAGGCCATCGTCGAGGACGATCTCGCCAGCCGCACCAGGGGCACGCCGTGGGAGCAGGCCAACGTCAACACCGGCGTCGCCGCCTGCGTCGTCGCGCCGTTGATCAGGCACGGCGAGAGCGTCGGCGTGCTGCTGTTCTTCATCAGCCGCTCCTGGGCCAAGGACGAGGAGATCGTCGCGCTGATGCTGCGCATGGCCGAGAACGTCTCGTTCGCGATCGAGAATTTCGGCCGCGAGGCCGAGAAAGCCCGCATCGCCGCAGAAGAAGAGTGCCTGGCGCGCATGTATGCGGCGCTCAGCGCCACCAACGAGGCGATCCTGCGAGCGCGGTCGCGGGCCGAGCTGTTCGATCTCGTCTGCGAGGCGACCGCCAAAGGGGCCAAGTTCACCTCGGCCACCATCGCGCTGGTCGACCATCGCACCGGGCTGCTGCGCGTCGCCGCCTGCTACGGCCCGAACGCCGATGAGGTTCGCGAGTTCACGTTCTCCACCTCCGACCAGGTGCCCGAAGGGCGCGGCCTGACCGGCACCGCGTTTCGCACGCGCCAGCCCGCCGTCAGCAACGACGTGCTCGCCGACGACCGTATCGCGCCCTGGCACGCCAGCGCCCGCCGTACCGGCATCGCATCCTCGGCGGCATTGCCGCTGCTCAACGGCGACCGGGTCGAGGGCATCTTTCTGTTCAACTCCCCGGAGCGCGGCACCTTCACGCCGGAGCTCGTCGAGCTGCTGTGCAGGCTTCAGGCCAACGTCGCCTTCGCGCTCGAAAGCTTCGACCGCGCCGACGAGAAGGCGCGGGCGGACAAGCAGCGCAATCGTCTCAGCGGCATGTTCGAGGCGCTGAGCGCAACCAACGAAGCCATCATGCGCGCCAAGACGCGCGAGGAGCTGTTCGAGGTGGCTTGCCAAGCGGCCGTGCTGGGCGACCTGTTCGCCGCGGCGACGATCGGCATCATCGACGAAGCAGGCGAGCTCGTCCGCGTCGTTGCGGTCAAGGGGCGCCTGCAGGAGCGCATAGCCGGACGGACCTCCGTCATTTCCGCCGACCATCCCGAGGGCCAGGGCATCATCGGCCTCTCGCTGCGCACGCGCCGGCCCAGCGTCATGAACGATTATCTGAGCGAGCCGCGGTCCGCCTATTGGCGCGCGAGGGCCATCGAGGACGGAACGCGGGCTGCGGCGTGCTTCCCGCTGCTGAGAGCGGGACGGGAACCGGTCGGCATTCTGCTCTTCCTCGCACCGGAAGAGAATACGTTCACGCCCGATCTGGTCGAGCTGCTCGGGCGCCTCGCGGAGAACGTCTCCTTCGCACTCGACAATTTCGAGCGCGCCGAGGAGAAGGCACGCACCGAAGCGCAGAAGGAGCGCCTCACCCGCATGTTCGCGGCCTTGAGCGCGACCAACGAGGCGATCATGCGCGCGAAGTCGCGTGCCGAGCTGTTCGACCTCGTCTGCCTTGCGGCATCGAACGGCGCCAAGTTCACCTCGACCACGATTGCCCTGGCCAGGCCTGGTACCGACCTGCTCGAGATCGTCGCCGCCGCCGGTCCGTCCGCCGGCACCACGCGCAATGTCCGTCTCTCGATCGATCCCGAGCGGCCGGAGGGGCGCGGCATGAGCGGCACGGCGTTCCGCACGCGCCAGCCCTGCATCAGCAACGATTATCTCAACGACGACCGCGTCCGCGTCTTCCACCCCATTGTGCGCGGGGATGGCGCGCGGTCGGGCGCCGCGTTTCCGCTCGTCACGCACGATGAGGCCGTCGGCGTCATGATCTACATGTCGACCGAGCCGGCGACCTTCACGCCAGAATTCGTCGAGCTGTTGCAGCGTCTAGCCGACAACGTCTCCTTCGCGATGGAGAATTTCGATCGCACCGACGAGAAGAACAAGGCCGACGAGCGCATCGAATACCTCGCCTCGCACGACAGCCTGACCGACCTGCCGAACCGCGAGACCTTCAACGGGCTCTTGCGCGAAGCGATCGATGCGGCGCAGCGCCATGATCACCGCTTTGCGGTGCTGTTCATCGACCTCGACCGCTTCAAGGTCATCAACGATTCGCTCGGCCACGAGGCCGGCGACCTGCTCCTGCTCCAAGTCGCGAACCGCTTGCGCGGCAGCTTGCGGGCGAGCGACGTGGTCGCGCGCCTCGGCGGCGACGAGTTCGTGGTGATCCTCGACCAGTGCGGCGAGATCGACGACGTTCAGCGCATCGCGACTGAATTGCTCGCTGCGCTCGCCGAGCCCATGGAGCTCGCCGGCCACGAGTGCCACACCACGGCCTCGATCGGCATCGCGATGTATCCGGCCAACGGCTCCGATGCGCAGACGCTGACCAAGAACGCCGACATGGCGATGTACCTCGCCAAGGAGGACGGCAAGAACGGCTATCGATTCTTCTCCAACGAGGTGAAGACGCAGTCGATCGAGCGGCTGTCGCTGGAGAGCGCGCTGCGCCGCGCGCTGGAACGCGAGCAGTTCTCGCTCAACTACCAGCCCAAGGTGGACATGGCGACCGGTCAGATCACGGGTGTCGAGGCGCTGCTGCGCTGGACCCATCCCGAGCTCGGCAACGTCTCGCCCGCACAATTCATTCCGCTCGCGGAGGAAACCGGGCTGATCGTGCCGATCGGCCGCTGGGTGCTGAAAGAGGCCTGCGCGCAAGCCATGGCCTGGCAGCGCCGCGGCCTGCTGCCGCTGTCGATGGCAGTCAACCTGTCGCCGCGGCAGTTTGCCGACGAGCATCTGTTGCAGGACGTCGACGAGGCGTTGGCGGCCTCCGGCATGTCGCCGGTGCTGCTCCAGCTCGAGGTCACCGAGAGCATGATGATGCGCAATGTCGGCCGCGCGCTCAAGGTGCTCGACTCCATCCAGAGCCGCGGCATCCGTCTCGCCATCGACGATTTCGGCACCGGCTATTCGTCGATGTCGCTGATGAAGCACTTCCCGATCGACACGATCAAGATCGACCGCTCCTTCGTGCGCGACCTGCCGCAGGATTCGGAGGATCAGGCGATCGCGCAGGCGATCATCAGCATGGGCAAGGCCCTCGGCATGACCGTCGTCGCCGAGGGCGTCGAGAATGCCGAGCAGGAGGCGTTCCTGCGCAGCCATGGCTGCGACGAGATGCAGGGCTTCCTGATCTCCAAGCCGCTGCCGGCCCGGCAGATGGCTGAGCTGCTGCGGCCGATGGTGCTGCCCGTCGCGCCGCCGCTCCAGCCGGAAGCGGCCGATGAAGACGCAGCCTTAGGGCTGAAACGCGCTGTCGTCTGACGGCTGCGGGTGCAGCTCGCGGACCTCGTGCTCTTCCCCCTCGGCCTTGCTCGGAAAATCCTGGGGGGCCGTCAGTGACGTCTGCTCGTTGAACAGTGCAAGAATGGCACGCGCGCCGTCGGCGAAGCTCGTCCCTTTGCTTACGTCCAATGCGCAGCAGCATGCTGCGCTCATCGGCTCCTGGTCGTCGACCACGGCCATGGCAGGCCCCCACCACCAGGCAGGCGCGGGCGAACGCTCGTCCTCCGGCACGACATGCCAGCGGACGAACTCCTCCATCACGCGCTCGAATTCCAGGCGGGCAGCCTGATGCATGTGGTCGATGCTCCCAGAATCGCGTCCGACGACGGGCCGACACGCCGACTTGATCGTCACTTCGCTCGGAAAATTCGGTTCGTGCAACTGGGCCGAACCATGCAGGTCGACGTCGTCGTCGACAATGCGGAACGCGCGGCTGTCGGCGATGCGCCGGCGCGGCCGCGACAATTCATTCTAGCCGCTCGAGGGCACGGCAAGCAAGCGATTGCAGCCGCGATTGCCTAACGCGGCCTGAACGGATGCGCCTTCTGGTGCCAGGCCCAGGCCGTGCGGACGACCGTCGGCAGGTCGGAGTGACGCGGCACGAAGTTCAGCACCTTTCTCGCAGCAGAGGGATCGGCGACCAGAAAGGTGGGATCGCCGGCGCGGCGCGGCTTGACCGTGTGCGGCACCTCGCGCCCGGTCTCCTTCTTGATCGCGTCGAGGATCTCGCGCACGGAAAAACCGGAGCCGGTGCCGAGATTGAAGCTGCCGCCGGCATGGCCTTGTTCCAGAAGCTTCAAGGCCGCGACATGCGCGGCCGCAAGGTCCGTGACGTGGATGTAGTCGCGGATCGCGGTGCCGTCGGGCGTGTCGTAATCGTCGCCGAACACCGCGAAGTCGACATGGCCCTGAAGCGCCATCATCGCGCGCGGAATGAGGTGGGTCTCGTTGTCGCGCAGCTCGCCGATGCCGCCGGCCGGATCGGCGCCGCTGGCGTTGAAATAGCGCAGGCAGAACGCACCGAAGCCATAGGCCGTGCGGTAATCGGCGAGCATGCGCTCGATCATCAATTTCGATGCGCCGTAAGGATTGATCGGCGCGCAAGGAAAGTCTTCCGGCAGCGCCTTGGAATCGGCGTTGCCGTAGACGGCGCCGGTCGAGGAGAACACGATACGATGGCAGCCCGCGTTGCGCATCGCCTGCAACAGCGACAGCGTGCCCTGGACGTTGTTGATGTAATATTTCTGCGGGTCGGTCATGGACTCCCCGACGAGGCTCGCCGCCGCGAAATGCATCACCGCCGTGATCTTGTGGTCGGCGAAGGCGCGCGCCAGCGCCGCGCCGTCGAGCAGGTCGCCCGTCACCAGCGGGCCGGATACGAAGCTGCGATGACCCGTCGAGAGATTGTCATAAACGACGGGCTGATAGCCGGCTGCGGTCAATGCGCGGCAAGCATGCGAGCCAATATAGCCAGCGCCCCCGGTGACGAGGACGGTCGGTCGGTCAGTCATATCGTATTCTGCTCTTCTCTTAGCGGAGGGGGCGGTTGCGGCTGAAGAGAAGATAGAGCGCGCGGGGGTTGGTGGTCAAATAACGCCAGAGCAGACGGCGCGGCTCGAGCAAGGTGCGCCAGGCCCATTCGAGCCCGATCTTCTGCATCCATTGCGGCGCGCGGGAACGGCTCCCTGACAAGAAGTTGAATAGTCCGCCGGATGTCTTGATGACGCCAACATTGGTCAGATGCGGCGTGAACTCCTTCACGAATGCCTGTTCGTTGGGCACACCGAGCGCGACCCACAGATAATCCGGCGCCAGGGCATTGATCTCCTCGACCTTGGCAAGCAGCGCCTCGCCGCGAAGATAGCCGTGGCTGCGCCCGACGATCTTGAGACGTGGATACATCTTCTGGACGTTTGCGACCGCAGCGGCGTTCTCGGGCTCGCTTGCGCCGAACATGTAGAAGGTGCGGCCTGCGGCTTCGGCCTTGCGCGCGACGACGTGGAACAGGTCCGTGGTTGCGACGCGCTCCGGCAGCGGGAACCAGGATTGCAGCTTCGAAGCTGCGACCAGCGGCTGACCGTCGGCGTTGATCAAATCAGCGGCACGGAACAGGCGTTCGGTCTGCGGCTCGGTCGAGCAGCGCGCCAGCACCTCGCCATTGGCCGAGGTCAGGAACAGCGGACGGCCGATGCGATGGTCGGGATTGGTCGCCTCGATCATGAAATCGGCGGTCTCTTCCAGGTCGAGCGCGGCCATGCGAAGTCCGCCGACGGTGATTCTCGGCACCTCGGCAGTTGCTGCTCGTCCGTCGAAGTTGACGCGGCGCTCAAGCATATTGTTTGCCTCGCTGGCGCGTTTGCATTGCAGGGGTCAGCTCGTCGAGCACGACGCCGACGAGCTTGCGCTCGGCCTGGCCGAGCGCGGTCAGGATCTCTTCCAGGCTGTCGTTGACGTCGAGGCTGGTCGGCAGCACGGCCACCAGCGAGTCGATGTCGTCGAGCAGCTTGCGGCCGCCGGAAGCGAGCGGCATGGCCGGGCCGTCGAGGATCACGAGATCATAGCCGCCGGCGGAACGGGCCTGCGCAATCGCCTTGCGGATGGCGTCGGCGGCCTTGCCGGCGTCGCCCTCCGCGGCGGGCAGCACCGAGATGCCGTTGACCGTCCTGATCTCGCGTGCGTCCTTGCTGCCGATCGAGAGCCAGCCGAGCCTGCTCGGCTCGCTCCTGCCGGGACGGATGACCTTGTTCGAGAGCGAGCGCGCCTGATGGTCGGCATCGATCATCAGCACGCGGGCGCCGTCGCGGGCAGCCGCCAGCGCGAAATTCAGCGCGGTCACGCTGCGGCCGCTGGTCCTACCGGCACCGACCAGCGCAACGACCGGCATCGCCTTGCCGCCGGCGCGCCGCGCCACCGCCGCGCGCAGGTCGCGCCAGGCGTTGAGCAGGCTCGTCAGGGGAAAGCCCGGGCGCAGCGTCGGCCAACCCAGCCGTGTGAGATCGACGCCGCCGCCGGTGGGAAGTAGGGCGCCGAGCGTGTGGATGACGTCGGCCTCCTGGAAGCGTGCGATCAGCGGCTTCTCGATCAATGGCTGCTCGACCATGGAAGGCTGCAGCGGAGGCGCGGCAAGTTCCGGCGGAGCCGACGCAGCTTCAGATGCGCGCGGGCTCTGCCGCGGCTGGGCAACCTCCGCAGCCCGCGGGAGCTCCGGTGCTCGGGATGCCTGTGGCGTCGGCGAGCGCTCAGGTCGGGCGGGCGTCGGCGTCGCGGGCGCGGTTGCGCCAGCGAACAGCAAATCTGCCACAACGAACCAGCTCGATGCAGCGATCGCCCCGAAAATGAGGCCGATCATCGCGAACAGGCTCATGGCCGGCGGGAACGAGCGCCGCTGTGGCACCGTCGCCTCGCCGATGACGCGGGCGGCCGAGGTATTCAGGCTCTCCTGCTCCTCGGTCTCGCGAGAGCGCTTGAGAAAGGACTGATAGACCTCGCGGCTGGCATCGGCTTCGCGCTCGAGCTCGCGCAGCCGCACGGCGGCCTGGCTGAGCTGGACGCTTTGCCGCTTCTGTGCTTCCAGCGCGCGGTTGAGCGAGGCCTCGAAATCGCGGGCGCGCGTCAGATCGTTCTTGGCGGACTGGGCGAAGCGGTCGATCTCCTCGTTGATGGTGCGCTTGAGGTCCTCGACCTGCTTCTCGGTCTGGCGCAGTGCCGGATGGCGCGGGCCGAGCTCGCCGGCCTGCTCCGCATATTTCTTCCGCGCATCGGCATATTGCGCGCGCAAATTCGCAATGGTCGGCGATTGCAGCGCCTCCGGAATCGCGCCCGCGTCGGCAGCTGTACGCCGGCTCGCCTCGATCTGGTCGAGCCGCGCCTGCGCATCCATCGTCGCCGCGCGGGCCGCGGAAAGCCGCTGGTTGCTGGCGGAGAGCTGCTGATCGCTGATCAGCGCATCCTGGGTGCCGACGAAATTGTTCTGGGCCTTGTAGGTCGCCAGCGCGGTCTCGGCGTTGCGCAGCCGGTCGCGCAGCTCCTTCAGGCGGCTGGAGAGATCGTTGGTGGCCCGCCGTGCCGCCGAAGCCTGCGAATTGCGGGATTCGGCGAGATAGGCATTGGTCAGCGTGTTGGCGAGCATCGCCGCCTTCGCTGGATTCGTCGACCAGACCTCGACGTCGACGATGAAGCTCTTCTCGGCCTTGCGAACGGCGATGTGCCTGTTCAGCGCCTCGAGCGCCGCAAGCTGCACCTCCTTCGTATCCGCGGCGGACGGCGCGCGGGGCTGCAGGCCGATCAAGCCGAGCAGCGACGACATCAGGCTCGCAGCGTCACCGCCTCCGAATTCCGGGTCCTTGTCCAGACCCGCCTGCTGGATCACCTGGAGCAGCACGCTGTTGGAGGTGATCAGGCGCGCCTGGCTCTCCACCACCATGGACATGCCGGAAACGTCCTGGGCGCGCGGCGTGAGCTCGCGGTCGACGAGCTGGAGCTCGCGCGGGTCGACATAGAGCTGAGCGGTGGCGGTGTAGCGGGGCGTCACGCTCTTGCCGATGGTGACGGCAAGCGTTGCGCCGAGCAGGGCGGCCGCGGCGATCGCGACCTTCCGCCGCCAGAGCAGATTGGCGAGCTCCAGCACGTTGAAGCCGGCCTGAGGCTTCCGCTCAGAGGCCTCCGGTCCGGCTCGATCGATCGGCTGGTTATAATCAAGCATGATCCCCAGCTTTCATTCCAAGTGCCGCGGGCTGAGGGGTTACTCTTCGCTTTACGCCACGCACCCGGGATATAGGTGCCCAATCAACGCAACAGGGAAAATTAACCATACTCATTGAGGGACTATTCACCGAAATGGCAAACAAAGCGTTTAAGCGCATGCCATCCCTCGGCGCGTCCTTATGACGCCCGCGATACCCGCCTCTTCCAGCAATTAACGGTTCGTTACCGCGCGCAGCATGGCCGCGAGCCGCCGTTCGTCCGGTGATGGGCCGCGCACGTGCCATCGCCGTCAGATCCTCCGAAGAATGACGTGATAGTCGCCGCGGCGGACGTCGGTGCCGCGCGGCAGCACGGCGTTCAGCACCGCGGCGCCGGCGTCGACCAGCGCCGCAACCAGCGGCTTGCGCCGGCGCATCTCGGGATAGCGCGGACTTTCGACCTCACGGCGGTAGATCATCTCGAGGCCGTTGGCGGCCGCGAATGCCTGGAGCCGGGGCAGCGTCACCAGCGGATGAAAGAAGGTCGGGAACGGAGGCTCGCCGGGCAGGCCGGCGGCTTTGATGCCGCGGATGTGCCGGTAGAACCAGACGTGAAACCAGTGCGGCGAATATTTGGTGACGACCCCGGAGAGCGAGCGCGGATTGGGCGCGCCGATCAGGATCATCCCGCCGCGCTTGAGCGCGTCACGGAAATTCAGCAGCGCGGCGTCGACATCAGGCAGATGCTCGATCACGTTGTAGCAGATCACAAGATCGAAGGTCTCGCGCGCGAAGCGGTAAGCCTGGACGTCGCCGAGGATCGCCTCGTCGGCGTAGGTGTTGTTGCGGACCTGGTCCTCGTCGATGTCGACGACGGTGACCTTGCTGCGGCTCAGCAAGTCCGGCGGCAGAACGCTGCACGAGCCGCCGCCTGCTTCGTAGATCGCGAGCCGGCCCCGCGGCAGCTCGCGGCACAGCACGTCATGGACGGCGAGCAGGCTGTCACGGGCTTCTCCGGGGACGAGATCATGCAGCGCCTCGGCCGCGGGGATCGCCGTGGCTGTCGCGAAATCGATGGTGGCTGGCTTGTTCATGGATTCTGACCGCGCTTGTTCTATTCAAATTTACAGGAAAAAATGCGCCTGCCCGAAGAGCAAATCCGATGCCGCATCGTCTCACCGGTCGCAGTGCTTACGGCCCGGTTAATGCGCATGCGCATTAACTACAGCATTGTTCATGTTGGAGCGTTGTCGGCGCGTGGACCGCCAATTGCAGCATGACGCGCGGCGAACTTGGTGGTCATGTGCCGCGCGGCAGTCGTCCATTATGGGACGCATCTGTTCCGCGGCGATGTGCCGTCGTGGGACGCGTATCGAAGCAGGGCTTTTTCAATACATCTCGGACATCTAGACCTCATGACATTGATCCCGACAGACCTGTCTGTGGCGCGCATCTCGGATGCCGTGGGCGATCCCAACCGGGAGATCGTGGCGAGCTCTCGCGTCATCGACCTGTCGGTCGGCATCGTCGTCTGCGTTCCCTGCTTCCGTCGTCCGCAACACCTGCGCCTGACGCTGGAATCGCTGGCGAACCAGCGCACCCCGCGTTCCTTTGCCGTCGTCATGGTCGAGAACGACGCGATGCGGCGCGAAAGCGCGCCGGTTGCCGCGGAGTTCCTGGCCGCCGGGAAGCTCCAGGGCGTTTGCCTCATCGAGAAGCGGCAGGGCAATTGCCAGGCGATCAATGCTGCCTTCGAGACCGCGCAGGAGCTGTTTCCCGCTGCAACCCGTTTCCTGATGATCGACGACGACGAGATCGCATCAAGCGACTGGCTCGAGCTGATGGTGCGCACCGCGGAGGCGACCGGCGCCGATGTGGTCGGCGGGCCGGTGCTGCCTGTGTTCGACGACGACAGCAAGCCCTGGCTGTCGCGTCATCCCGCCTTCTGTCCAGCCTACGAGTACAGCGGTGCGGTGCCGCTGATCTACGGCTGCGGCAATTGCCTGATCACGCGTGCCGCATTCGAACGGTTCGACCGTCCCGCGTTCGACCTGCGCTTCAATTTTCTCGGCGGCGGTGATTGCGATTTCTTCGTGCGGTGCCGTGACGCCGGCATGCTGTTCCACTGGACGGCGGAGGCCGTCATCACCGAGACCGTGCCGCACAACCGCACCAGCCTCGGCTGGATCGCAAAACGCGGCCTGCGCATCGGTGCGATCAATTATCGTGTGCAGTACAAGGCCGCGCGAAGCGCATCGGGGCGGGTGCGGGTGTTCGCGCAGATGCTTGGACGGTTGCCGCTGTCGCTGCTTCGCGCTGCCGCCTTGTCGACGTCGTCGAAAGCCGTCGTCGCGATGCATCCGGTGATGGTTGCGTTTGGCGCCGCCCTGGCGGCCCTCGGCCTCGAGCCGAAGCCTTACGAGGCCTCGAAGATCGCGTCTTGACGCGGCGGGGACTAGATGCCGAAGCGGGCGAGGGCGACCCGGATGGCCGAGCGTGGCAGCGATCTGAGCGACCGCCGGCCGATCATCGCGAGATAAGCGAACGCCTGGCGATACCTGCCGAAGCGGACCGCCTGCATCGCCGAGTAGGTGACGAGATGAATCTCGGCGGCGAGACGCAGCCCGGCCGTCATCCGCCCGGGCAGTCGCGCCAGGATCAACCCGTCATCGAACACCCGCGCAATGGCTGGGAAGAAGTCCTTCGGCGTCCGGACTGCGGCGTTCATGGTGTTGGCCGTGTGAAGACGATAATCGAGCAGCAGCTCCGGCGCGAATTCGAACTCGCCGATCGCAGCGAGGCGGCACCAGCAATGCCAGTCCTCGCAATATCTAAGGGACGTATCGAAGCCGCCGATGGCACGGAAAGCTTCGGCGCGTGCGAGCGCGATGCCGCCATTGACAATGAAATTGCCGGCGGCGAGCCGCGTCAGCACGTCACCGGACGGCTTCCGGCGCCCCTTCAAGAGGCCGCGCCGACCGATCTGGCGACCCTCGCTGTCGATCGTGTTGTAGTCGCCATAGACGAGAACGGCGCGCGGCGCGCCGCGCGCCGCAGCGAGCAGCGCCGCCACCGCACCAAGGCGCAGGCGATCGTCGGCATCGAGAAAGAGCAGCCACTCGCCACTTGCCTGTCGCGCGCCGAGATTGCGCGCGGCCGATACGCCGGCGGAATCGTTGCGGATCAAGCGCAGCCGCGGGTCACGCACGCCGCGCACGATCGCAACGGTTTGGTCGGCCGAGCCGTCGTCGACGACGATCACCTCGGTCACCTCGCGTTGCGCCAGTGCGCTGGCGAGGGTTTCGCCGACATAGGCCGCAGCGTTCTTGGCGGGAATGACGACCGATACCGATGTGGTCGAGCCGACCTGAAGCGGCAAGCGCGCCGGGACTGTCGCGCGTGAGGCGGCTGGCAGTTCGAGAACCTCTTCGGCGGTGATCACGCTACGGCTCGCCTTTAATGATCTGTTAACCAGGACCCGTGTGCCGCGCCGAGAAACGCTGACGATCGCCAAGTCCGGCGGCCTCGGATGATACCCGCATTGCGCTCGAACCCGTTGCCGAGAAGGCCCGCGTCTCGCCGGTTTCGTAGAATAACGTTAAGTCGCTGGCATTAAGCCTGTGGCAAATTTCAAAGAGTGCGGCAGACGGCCCCGTGCGAGAATGCGCATCGGACTGCCGCGGATGGAATCCAGTGCCCGCAAACACGTTCGAACACGACCCCGATGCGATGATCCTGAACCTCTTCTATGAGGACAAGGACGACCGCTGGTTTCCCGGCGACCGGCATCTGCGGCGCATGGCCCGCCGGTTGCTGCTCGGCGAGCCGCGCATGAGCGGCCAGCTGCGCGTGTTCCTCAATCTCTGTGCGGGGCTCGACCGGCTCGGCATTCGCTACCGCGTCAACGACTACGGTTATATCGCACAACATCCCGACGAGCTCGCCTGCATCGTCGGTCGCACCTTCCTGCTCGACAAGTTCGCGTGGAAGAACCCGATCCTGCTCGGCGTTGCCGCCCACAATCATCCGCTCGACGACCCCGACTTGTTCAAGCGTCTGCCGGTGAAGAAGGTCGTGGTGCCCGGTCCCTGGTACGTCGACATGTACCGGCCATATTGGCCCGAGACCGAGGCCTGGCCTGTCGGCATCGACACGAATCTCTGGGCGCCGTCGGCTCGAGCGCAAAAGACCGTCGATGTCCTGATCTACGACAAGGTGCACTGGGACCGCGAGCGCTACGCGCCGGAGATGATCGAGCCCGTTCGCGCCCGGCTCGTCAAGGAAGGCCGCTCGTTCACGGAGCTGCGCTACGGCAGCTATAAGGAAACGGATTATCAGGACGCGCTCGGGCATTCGCGCGCGATGATCTTCCTGTGCCAGAGCGAGAGCCAGGGCATTGCTTATCAACAGGCCTTGTCCTGCGGCGTTCCGGTGTTTGCCTGGGATCCGGGCGGACCGTGGCGCGACCCCGATTATTATCCGCACCGCGTGCAGTTCGCGCCGGTGTCCTCGGTGCCCTATTGGGACGAACGCTGCGGCGTCAAGTTCACCGACGTCGCGGGCTTCGAGGCCGGCTGGGACAAGTTCTGGGCCGGGTGCAACGCAGGCGCGTTCGATCCCCGCGGCTACATCCTGGACAATCTCACGCTGGAGCAACGGGCGCTGCAATATTACCAGATCGCGCTGAGCATCATGCGGCAACCCGCGTCGTCGCAGACCTCCGCAAGGTCGGTTGGCGAAGACCGGAAGCTCGACCTGCGTCACGAAATGTCTTGAACCATGGACCGCAGCGCCGCCGACATGACCGACGTCGAGGCCCAATCGTTCGGCCATATCCTGCGCGATCGCCTTGCAGGTTTCGATGCCGTGCCGCTGGCGCGCTGCCTCGTCGCGGTCGGGGCGCTGCTGCTGGTGCTGGTGACGCTCGATCCGTTCCCGGACCTGCGCAATCCCGACGTCACCATCATCGTCGGCGGACGAATGGCGCTGACCTATGTCGCCTGGGGCCTCCTGGCGGCGGTGGCAATGCTGTGTGTCGCAGCCACGGATGCGCCCGCGCTGAAGAGCCTGGTGACACCGTTGCATCTTTGCCTGCTGGGCTGGCTCGCGATCAATATCGCCTTTTCCGAGAGCCGCGGCGTCTCGATGCAGCGATTCGTGCTCGCGGTCAGCGTGACGTCGCTCGCCATCGTGTTGCCGTTGCTGCCGGCGACGCAGCGCAGCTTCAGTTTTTGCCTCGGTGCCGCCGCACTCGTGCTGCTCACGCTGTGCTATCTCGGCGTCTTCCTCGCCCCGCAATATGCGATCCACACGGCGCTCGACGTCACCGAGCCGCAGCTCGCCGGCGACTGGCGCGGCAGCTTCGGCCACAAGAACATCGCCTCGGCCGTGATGACGATCCTGGTCTATGTCGGCTTCTACCTGTCCGCCGTCGGCTCGTTCGTGATCGGGCCCGTGATCGCCGTGCTGGCCGGCACCTTCCTGATCTTCACCGGCGGCAAGACGTCGTCGGTGCTGTGCCTCGCGATCTACGCGCTCGCATCACTGGTCTATGTCACCCCAGGCCTCTGGCTGAAGCGGATCATCTGTTTCGTGCCGCTGGTTGCGATGAACCTGTTGACCGTCGGCAGTGTCCTCAGCCCTGTGCTCGCGTCGATGACGCGGCTGCTTCCGCTCGATCCCACCTTCACCGGACGCTCCGCGATCTGGGGCTTCGCGCTCGCGGCCGTCGCCGAGAAGCCGATCATCGGCCACGGCTATGCGGCGTTCTGGGACGACGTCAGTGCGCGGGCCACCGCCCAGGGCGCCGAATGGGCGACGTCGGCGGCGCACAGCCACAACAGCTACCTCGATCTCGCGGTCACCATCGGCTTGCCGGGGCTGCTGCTCGTGATTCTCATCTTCGTGCTCGCCCCGCTCGGCAATTTCCAGACGGCGCAGGCTCACAGCCGCAGTGGCGCACTGGCCAAGCTGCTCCTGACGGTCTGGTTGTTCGGCCTGTATTACGGCGCCACCGAGACTTTCCTGCTCGAACGGCAGAATCCGATCTGGTTCATGTTCGCGCTGGCCGTGGCCGGCCTGCATTTCCTGGCCAGGTTCCAATGCGTCAAGCAGATCGAGCCCCGCGGATGACCTTCCTCAGCCTCGATCAGCCCGATGACTTTGCGTCCCGCGCGTCGGCCGTCGCCGTCGACGTCCTGCGGGATTGGCGGCACGCGGCCTTGCGCCTGAGCGCGGGGCACCGCACCGCGTTTCAGCATGTCGACTGGCTCGGCGCCTGGTACGCGGCGTTTCACGACGTCGCTCCGCTGATCGCATTGATCTCCGATGCTGCCACCGGCAAGGACATCGCGGTCGTGCCGATGATCAGCCATGTCAGGCGCGGCATCCGCATCGTCGAGTTCGCGGACCTCGGCGTCTCCGACAACAACGCACCGATCCTGGCGCTCGATGCCACGTTGGACGCGGGAAAGGCGGACGCGATCAACACGGCGCTGATCGGCGCGTTGCGCGCGCTGCCCGACCGCCTCGATCTGCTGCGCCTGAGGAAGATGCCGGCGGAGGTCGGCGGCAAGCCGAACCCGCTGGTCGCGCTCGGCCGGATCGGATCCTCCTCGCTCAACGGCAATCTCGTGTCGATGGACGACGCCTATGACCACTATCAGGCCTCGATCAAGCGCCTGCAGATGGGGCGCTGCTGGCGGGTCTTCAGCCGTCATGCCGGCGCACGGTTCGAGATCGCCGCCGATGTCGGGCGTGCGCACGAGCTATTGGACGTGATGGATGTCCAGCAGCAGGCGCGCATGCGAAAGCTCAAATCGCCGTTCGTTCTCAACGACGAGACCCATGCGCGATTCTATCGCGAGGTCGTCCGCCGCGGCGTGGCGGACGGTTATGCCATGGTCTCGGCGCTGGTGTGCGACGAAGGCGTCGTCGCCACCGCGCTCGGCGTCAAGCATGGCGCGACCTATTTCCTGCTGCGCATCAGCCATGCCGGCGATCCATGGTCGAACTGCTCGCCGGGCCTGCTCGTCACCGAGCGCACCATGGCCGCGCTGCACGCGCAAGGCGTGCGCCGTTTCGACCTCAGCATCGGCAATCAAGCCTACAAGCGCCGTTTCCTTGCCGAGAGGGTGCCGCTGACCGACGTCAGCGTCGCGCTGTCCTGGCGCGGTCTGCCCTATGCCTGGCGCGATCACGCCGCGCAGGGCGTGCGCCGTCACCCCAGGCTCGCTGCCTTCGCCGCGCGGGCGATGGGCAAGGGCGCGCGCTGACGGGCGCCGTCTGTTTCGCCATCACCTCGGAAGGCCCGCGCGGAAGGCATCCAGCAACGCGCGTCCTTGCGGCCAGTCGCCGAGCCCGCTCGCGGCATTGATGTGGCCGAGCGCGCCCGGCACGATCAGGCCGGACTGCCAGTCCTGCGCCCGCCGCCGCGTAACCTCGAGCGCTCCATAGGGATCATTCGTGCTCGCGATGATCAGCGCGGGAAAGCGCAACGCGCGGCGGGGGACCGGCTTGAACGCCGCGGCCTCGGCAGGAAAATGGCTGCCATCCGGATCGGGCACGGCGACCAGAAAGGCGCCCGCAATCGCGGAAGGGAAGCGCACGGCCCAGTGCGCCACCAATAGGCAGGCGAGGCTGTGTGCGACCAGGACGGGCGGCCTGGCGCAGCGCGCGACCGCGTGCTCCAGGGCCTGCTCCCAGTCGTCGAGCTCCGGCTGGTCCCAGCTCGCCGGCCGGAAGGGCGTGAAGCGCGCATCAGCGCGCTCCCATAGCGTCTGCCAGTGATTATCTCCGGAGCCGCCGAGCCCAGGCAATGTGATGATGTCGTGCATGTACGTCCCGTGATATCTGAGGTGACGCCGCAGTGTGACCGATTGCGGTCCTGCATCACATGGCAAGTCATCGGCGAAATCGACCATCTGCCGATGATCTCAAGGTGGAACGGAGAATTGAGTTGGATCGCTTCGGGAGCATCGATGCCAAGGATTTGAAGATCCTCGAGGCGCTGCAAGCCAATGCGCGCGTGCCGTTGTCCGAGCTCGGCCGTTCCGTCGGGCTGTCCCAGCCGGCCGTGTCCGAACGCGTCAAGCGGCTCGAGGAAGCCGGCATCATTGAGGGCTATGGCGCCCGCATCAACCCGCGCGCCCTCGGGCTCGGCCTGATGGCGCTGGTGCGCCTGCGCACCTCGCACGAGCACATCAAGACCTGCCTCGAACGCTTCAGCGAAATCCCTCACATCATCGAAGTCCATCGCGTCACGGGCGATGACTGTTTCGTGCTCAAGGTGCTCGTTCCGGCGCCGGAGGATCTCGAGACCATCGTGGATCGCATTGCCGGTTTCGGCGCTGTGACGACCTCGCTGGTGCTACGGAGCGAACCCGTGCGGCCGATCGGCAAGGACCTCGTCAGGAGGAAGATCGAGCGGAGCTGAGGCGGCATTCCTCGAGGGAATGCCGCTCGGGCCGCATCAGCCATGCAGCTTTTTGGCGGTCTCCGCGATCTGGCGGCCCTGATAGCGCGCGCCGGCGAGCTCGTTGGCGCTGGGCTGGCGGCTGCCGTCGCCGCCGGTGATCGTGGTGGCGCCGTAGGGCGCGCCGCCCGTGACCTCGTCGAGCTTCATCTGGCCGGCAAAGCCGTAGTTCATGCCGACCACGACCATGCCGAAATGCAGCAAGTTGGTGATGATCGAGAACAGTGTGGTCTCCTGGCCGCCGTGCTGAGTCGCGCTGGACGTGAAGGCGCCGCCGACCTTGCCGTGCAGTGCGCCCTTGGCCCAGAGGCCGCCGGCCTGGTCGAGGAAGTTCGCCATCTGCGAGGCCATGCGGCCGAAGCGGGTGCCGGTGCCGATGACGATCGCATCGTAATTGGCGAGGTCCTCGATCTTCGCAACGGGGGCTGCCTGGTCGAGCTTGTAATAGGAGGCTTTGGCGACCTCAGCCGGCACCAGCTCGGGCACCCGCTTGATGTCGACGGTCGCGCCGGCCTCGCGCGCGCCTTCGGCGACGGCATTGGCCATCGCCTCGATGTGGCCATAGGCGGAATAATAGAGGACGAGAACTTTAGTCATGGTGGTCTCCGTTGGGGGAAGAAATGAGTCGTTCTGTTCGGTGTCGTTGCCGGGCTTGACCCGGCAACCCATCGTTCTTTGAACAGCTCCTTGCGAAGGGCGATGGATGCCCGGCTCAAGGCCGGGCATGACGAGTTCATGTGGATGCGGTTTACGCGGCGTCGACGAGCACGAGCTCGGAATCTTCCAGCGCCGTGATCTTCAGCTTGGCCTCGTCGCGGATCGCAGCGCCGTCGCGGGCGTTGACCCGGACACCGTTGATCTCGACGGCGCCGGCCGCCGGCACCAGATAGAGATGCCGCGACGCCTGCGGCGCGTACTCGGCGCTCTCGCCCGCCTTCAGCGTGGTGGCGAGCACCCGCGCATCGGCGCGGATCGGGAGCGCATCCGTGTCATCCTCGAAGCCGCTCGCGATGGTGACGAGCTTGCCGGAGCGGTCCGCCTTCGGAAATGGTTTTGAGCCCCAGGTCGGCTGCCCGCCGCGCTCGGTCGGCTCGATCCAGATCTGGAAGATCCGCGTCCTGGTCGGCTCGAGATTGTACTCGGAGTGGCGGATGCCGCTGCCGGCGCTCATCACCTGCACGTCGCCCGCTTCGGTGCGGCCCTGGTTGCCCAGGCTGTCCTGATGGGTGATCGCGCCCTCGCGCACATAGGTGATGATCTCCATGTTGGCGTGGGGATGGGCGGGAAAGCCGGTGTTCGGCGCGATCTCGTCGTCGTTCCACACCCGCAACGCGCCGTGGCCCATGTTGTTCGGGTCGTAGTGGCCAGCGAAGGAGAAATGATGCTTTGCCTTCAGCCAGCCGTGATCGGCGCCGCCGAGTTTATTGAAAGGTCTGAGTTCGATCATTTGCGTAATTCCTTGGGTTGGACGAGCGGCGCCTTGATCAGGCGCCGAACCCGCCGTCGACGTTGAGCACGGTGCCGGTGACGAAGGAGGCTTCCGGGCTTGCGAGGAACACGATTCCGGCGGCGACCTCCTCGGGGCGGCCGAAGCGCTGCAGCGCGTGCTGCTTGCGCTGCGCTTCCGCGAAGTCGCGGTCATCGTTCGGATTCATGTCGGTGTCGATCGAGCCGGGCTGCACCACGTTCACGGTGATGCCGCGCGGGCCGAGGTCGCGTGCGGCGCCCTTGGTGTAGCCGACCACGGCCGCCTTGGTGGCGACGTAGTCGGCAAGCCCAGGGAACGTCGCGCGGTCCGCGAGCATCGAGCCGACGGTGACGATACGGCCGCCTTCACCCATCAGCTGCGAGGCGGCTCGGATCGCCGCGATCACGCCGTGCACGTTGATCTGGTCCTGGCGAGCCAGCGCTTCGGTGTCGGCCTTGGCATCGTCGGTCGCGCCACCGGCGGCGACGCCGGCATTATTGACGAGGATGTCGAGATGGCCGAATTCCCTGGCGACGTCGTTGACGAGCTGTGTCACGTCCTTCGCCGAAGCCTGGTCGGCCTTGAACGCACGCGCCTTGACGCCCTTCGCCTTCAGCTCGGCGACGACGGCCTCCGCCTTGTCGGGCGAGGCGACGTAGCTGATGGCGACGTCGGCGCCTTGATCGGCGAGAGCGCGGGCCGAGGCCGCGCCGATGCCGCGCGAGCCGCCGGTGACGAGGGCAACCTTGCCGGAGAGCTTCTTGGTCATTGGATTTTCTCCATGTTCCGAATGTCTGATGGCTCTTGGATAAGCTCTCCCCTGTGGTATAGAAATAGAAACTGTTGAAACACATTGTTTCCTTAAATGCCCCCTCAGGACCGCCCGCCATGGCAAAACTCCCCGACTTCGAGGCACTCGCGATCTTCGCAAAAGTCGTGGAGCTGCGGTCCTTTGCCGGGGCCGCGAGCGAGCTTGGGATGTCCAAGGCCACGGTGTCCAAGGCGGTCACGCGGCTCGAGGAGCGGCTGGGCGCCCGCCTGTTCAACCGCACCTCGCGCCGGCTCGCGCTGACCGATGCCGGCCACAAGCTGGCCGAGCGTGCGACGCGCCTCTTGGCCGACGGCGAGGCCGCCGAGAACGAGGCGCTGGCGCAGTCGGTGGCGCCGCGCGGCCTGGTGCGGCTCGCCGTCCCCATGACGTTTGGCATCAAGGCGGTGGCGCCGCTGCTGCCGGAATTTTTCGAGGCCTATCCGGAGGTCTCGGTCGACCTTCACCTGAGCGATGCGACCGTGGATCTGATCGGCGAAGGTTTCGACATGGCGGTACGAATCGCGCGGCTGCCCGACTCGTCGCTGATCGCGCGGCGGCTCTTCACCATGCCGCGCTACACGGTCGCCGCACCGTCCTATCTCAAGCAACACGGCCGGCCGACGCACCCGATGCATCTCGCCGAGCACAAATGCTTCGCTTACGCCTATCTCTCCACGCCCAACGTCTGGCACTA
This sequence comes from Bradyrhizobium sp. BLXBL-01, assembly GCF_051853025.1. Classification (NCBI taxonomy): domain Bacteria; kingdom Pseudomonadati; phylum Pseudomonadota; class Alphaproteobacteria; order Hyphomicrobiales; family Nitrobacteraceae; genus Bradyrhizobium; species Bradyrhizobium sp. BLXBL-01. The sequence goes on along the minus strand of NZ_CP182471.1, from coordinate 7,584,100 downwards.
CACCAATTCGGCCGGCGAGCAGGCCAGCGTGCGCCCGGGCGGCCAGCTTCGCGTCAACAACGGCGAAGCCGTGATGCCGGCGCTGATCGCGGGTCTCGGCATCGCCGAGCTGCCGGAATTCATCGTCGGTGAAGCGATCTTGTCAGGCGAGGTCGAAGTGATCCTGAACGACTGGAAGCAGGCCGAGGGCGCCGTGCACCTCGTGACCCCGCCCGGCGGCCCCCGCCCCGCACGCGTCGAAGCGCTCGCCGATTTCCTCGCAGCGAAGCTGCCCGGCACGTGCAAGCGGCGGCCGCGCGGGAAGGTGAAGGGGGCGTAGCGCGAACGGCTTCAGCGCCCCTGTCGTTGCGAGCCACCGGGTCCGCGTAGAGCGCGGCCCGATGACAGGCTCCGCGAAGCAATCCAGAATCTTTCCGCGGCGAAAGTCTGGATTGCTTCGTCGCAAGAGCTCCTCGCAATGACGGGGTGTGGCTACGACACCTTCACGCCATCGCTCGCGACAACGCGCAGGCTCGGCTTCAGCGTCCCCTCCAATTGCGCCTTCAATTCGTGAACGCGTGGGTCGCTCGATCGCGCCGCGCACACCCCGTATTGATGGACGGATTGCGCCAGCGCGCGCCGCGCTTCCGGCGTTCGCGTCAATTCGGGCGTCGAAAGCCGCAACACGATCGCTGCGAGATTCACCAGCATCTCGTCCAAGGCGACGTCGATGGTTCCAAGATTGTGCATCACTCACTCCCTGGAAGGCCAACAATGGCTGCAGGCCGGCGTTCCTGGCCACCCTGGACATGGCTAACGCTTGGTAAACGTCTTGTTCCTGGCCGTCCCTACGTTAGGCTGGCCCGTGAACAAAGAAAATCAGGGGAGGCCCACCATGGATCGCCGCGATCTCTTGCGCGCCGCTGCGGCATTGCCGTTGGTGCGGGCAGCCCTACCGGAGAGCGCGTTCGCGCAAGCCTATCCGGCGCGCAACATCACCATGATCGTGCCGTTCCCGGCCGGCGGACAGGCCGACCTCGCGGCGCGTCCCGTGGCACAGGCCCTGGAGCGGATCCTCGGCAAGCCCGTGATCGTCGACAACCGGGCGGGAGGCGGCGGCGGATCGGTCGGCAATGCCGCGGCCGCGCGTGCCGAGCCCGACGGTTACACACTGCTGATGACGCTGTCCTCGCTCGCGGTGCTCCCCGAGGCCGACCGGCTGTTCGACCGGCCTGTCGCGTACGAGGTCTCGCAGTTCATGCCGATCGCGCGCGTGCTCGCCGATCCGACGCTGCTCGCGGTGCCGGCCTCGGCGCCGTGGAAGACCGCGCAGGATTTCGTCGAGGATGCGAAGACGCGGCCGGGCCAGATCGCCTATGGCTCGTCCGGGCCGTACGGCACGCTGCATGTCGCGATGGAGATGTTCGCGAGCAGCGCGGGCATCAAGCTGCTGCACGTGCCGTTCCGCGGCGCGGGCCCTGCGCTGACCGCGATCCTCGGCGGCACCGTGCAGGCGATCGCCGCCGCACCGGGCACGCTGAAACCGCAGGTCGACGACGGCAGGCTGCGCGTGCTCGGCAATTGCGGCGCGCAGCGCATCGCGAGCTTCCCGGACGTGCCGACCTTCCAGGAGCTCGGCTACAAGGACGTCGAGTTTTACATCTGGGCCGGGCTCTTCGCACAGAGTTCTCTTCCTGCGCCGATCGCGACCCGCCTGCGTGAGGCGATGGCGCAGGTGATGACGAGTCCTGATGTGCTCAAGGCGTTCGAGACCTCGGGCAGCCTCGTCGCCTATCAGGACGCGCCGGCCTTCGCGCAGTTCATCGCCGCCGACAGCGCGCGTCTGATCGCGGCGGTGAGGAAGATCGGCAAGGTGGAGTAGGTTCCAGCCGCGCTTTTCACATTTTGTTGTTGGTCCAGAACAAGCCCGTGTCTCATTGATTGAAGATAGTTCGAAAGACTTGGGAAGGATCTGGACATGCGAGCAGAGCGGATTGCGCTGGGTGTGGCGCTTGCGGTCGGCGGCATCGTGGCGCAGAGCGCTGCGTCCGCGCAGGAATACCGCGGCACGATGGAACAGCAGATGGCTTGCACGCCCGATGTGTGGCGGCTGTGCAGCGATCAGATTCCCGATGTGAACCGTATCGTGGCGTGTCTGCAACAGAACACCCCGCAGCTCTCCAGCGGCTGCCGTGCCGTGTTCCAGTCGAACAACCAGGCTCAACCGCAGCAGCCGGTCCCGCGCAATCGCGCCGCACCGCCGCCGCGCTTTAACAATGCGCCGCCGCCACCTCCGTACGGGCAACCGCGTCCTTATTACGAATATGACGATTAGGCTCTGAGGAGCGCATGAGAGATGCGCGCCGGCATGCGATCGTGCCGCTTCGTTCAGCGCTCCGGCCTGCTGCCCGATTGAGGACGCGGTCCGAGCACCATCCGCAAGACGACACCGAACAGAATGGCTGCGACCGGCCAGTGAAACCAGATCCTGTTGCTGGTGAACAGATTGATCAGGATCAGGAAGGCCGACACCGTAAGAGCCGCAGCAACCGGGCGGGGCAGCCTTGCGAGCCAATCCGAGACGACATTCGTCGGCGAAGACGGCACGCGCCTGTCGTCCATCCGCGGAGCCCGCGCTCGCTCTGAGGGCGTTGCGCGCTCCTCGAACGGGAAGCTCCCCGGCCCGGCGGCTTGACCACCCACTTGTCCGCTCACTTGGCCACCCAGGGTCAGCCGGTAACTGGTCAGCGGAGCAATGTTCTTCATCGGGCGCTGGCCGAGGCAGTCGAAGCCAACGGCTAGTTTGTTGTGCACCTGATCGTAGACGGAGCTCGAGATCACGACGCCGCCGGGGTCGGCGAGCTCCTGCAGGCGCGATGCGATATTGACCCCGTCGCCATAGATGTCGGAGCCGTCCACCATCACGTCCCCGAGGTTGATGCCGATGCGAAACCGCATGGGGTTGGCCTGGGACGCATCCGACGCCTGGCTGGAGATCTCCTGCTGAATCTCGACCGCGCATTGCACGGCCTCGACGACGCTGGCGAACTCGGCGATCACGGCATCGCCCCAGGTGTTCACGATCCGGCCGTCATGGCGCTCGACCAGGCGCGCGATGGCCGCGCGGTAGCGGCGGAGCGTCTCCAGCGTTCCGGTCTCGTCCGCTTCCATGAGACGAGAATAGCCGTACACGTCAGCGCACAGCACGGTGGTCAGTCGTCGTTTCACCTTGTCGTCGGTCATCGCCGCCATGCTAGCCCGCCTGACCGGCAATGCAACCAGGCATCGTTATCCGGCGCCGTCCTGCGGCCTGACCTCGCAGACGTCCACCCATTCGGCGGCGGTCAGCTCGGCCATGCGATCGGGGGTGATGCGCACCGCACTGTGGGTCGAGCCCGCCGCCGGCACCACGACATCGAACGCCTTCAGCGAGACGTCGCAATAGACCGGCAGCGGCGACTTCAGCCCGAACGGGCAGACGCCGCCGACCTCGTGCCCGGTGATCTCGGCGACTTCCTCCAGGCCCAGCATCTTCGGCTTGCCGCCGAACTGCGCCTTCACCTTCTTGTTGTCCATGCGCGAGGTGCCGCTCGCGACGATCAGGATCACGCGCTCGCCGACGCGCAAGCTCAGCGTCTTGGCGATCATTCCGGGCTCGACACCATAGGCCTCGGCCGCCAGCGCCACGGTCGCGGAGCTGATCGGGGATTCGATGACGGAAATATCGGGGGCTTTCTCGGCGAAGAAGGCGCGAACGGATTGCAGGCTCATTCCGGGCAGCTCATTCCAATCTTGCAGGCGGTGTCTCTTAAGCGATTCTCGGCAGCTCGGAGAGGGCGCGGACACGATGATCCGGTGCGAAGCCGAGCTCATCCATCTGGGTCCGGATCGCCCTGAACATGGTGAGCGGTGCCACGAGTTCGGTCTCCACGCAAGCCAGCGCCATGGCTTCCGGCGTCACCCGCTCGATCCAGGCGACCTTCAATCCGAACGATTTCGCCCCGGCGGCGTCCCAGGGATTTGAGGAGACGAACAGAACCTCATCAGGCGCGGTGCCGAGCACCTCGCCGACCAGCTCATAGGCCTGTGGGCTCGGCTTGAAGATTTTCTTCGCGTCCACGCTGATGGTGGCATCGAGCAGGGCATCGAGCCCGGAATTGCGCACCAGCGCATCGAGCATGTCCGGGCTGCCGTTGGAGAGGATGGCGAGCTTGCGCGGTCTCAGGGCCGCGAGCGTTTCCGCCGCATCCGGATAGAGATCGAGATGCAGATACTTCTCGATCACGCGCTCGAACGTCTCGTTCTCGTAGGCCAGCCCGAGCACGCGCAGCGTATAGGCGAGCGAGTCGCGCGTGACCGCGTCAAAATCCTGGTAGCGCTGCATCAGCGAGCGCAGCCAGGTGTATTCGAGCTGCTTGATGCGCCAGACCTGCGTGATGATCTCGCCATAGCCGGGAAACGCATCCTCGGTCACGTCAGCGACCGACTGGATGTCGTAGAGCGTGCCATAGGCGTCGAAGACGACGGCTTTGATGCTCATTGGCTGTCCTTCCGGGCCGTTGTGGTCACGAGCAACTTTGATCGGCAGGGTACCTCATCCCCAGTACCAAGGAACAACGGACGTCTGCCACTGCAACCGTGACCGGCGGCCCCTGGACCCAAGTGCTCGCAGCCCGCTATTTACGGCGAAACGCGTCCAGCAACCCCTCTATGATCTTGCGACCGTGAATGCGGGTTTTCTTGGGGTCGGACGCCGTTGGAAGCTTGATCGACAGCTCGCAAATGACCGCGTCAAGCATGTGTCCAAGCAGATCTATCTCATCGAAGACCAGCTCACCTTCGCGCTTGAGCGCCCTCAGCGTCGCCTTCAAAAGCGCCATTGGGTACTGCTCTTCGATCTCTGCGAAGCGGGCATGGCCGAGAACGACCGGCGCTTCTTGAACCACAATTCGCGCGTAATCAGGCTCGATCGAAACATCCAGATACGCATCGATGCCGGTGTAGAGCCGCTCCCATATTTTCGACTTCCGCTTGGAGAGCTCCTGCACGCGTGCAGCGGCATCCGATTGCAGCGAAACGACGACGGCGTCGAACAGAGCCTTCTTATCCTCGAAGTGGTGATAGAACGCACCGCGCGTCACTCTCGCAGCCCTTGAAATCGCCTCGATGCCCGCGGCCTGATAACCCTCACGGGCGAATATTTCCCGCCCCGCACCAAGCAGCGCTTGCCGGGTGGCTTCCGCATATTCCTCACGCCGCGTTCGTTGGTCAGTAGCAGCCTTGTTCATGGGCCATTTACATACCGCTTGACATGAAACATGCAAATTGAATATCACATACTCATAGTATGTGGGATGGTCCTGGTATGTCAGACCGAGGAGGTTGCCGTGAATGGAGACCGGATGTTCGAGCTGGCGCAGGGTCTGGCTGTTGCCAAGAGCAGGCAAGACGTCGCCTCTGCACTTGCCTTTCTCGACAGGGACATGGTGCTCGAAGGACCCGCGTTCGGCACCCGCGCAAAGGGACTTGCGGAAAACGAGGCGGCGCTGGCGCGGTTTTTCAAGTCTTTCCCGGATTACAACGTCGTGCTGTCCGGCCACGCCAACGACGCCGAGACGCTGGTTTGCTGGGGAGAGGTGCGAATGACCATGACGGGAGACCGCTTTGGGGTCACTCCCAACGGAAAGCGCGCCGAACTTCCGGTCTTTATCCGCTTCACCTTCCGCAATGACCTCATTGCAAGCGAATACTTCTTCTTCGATCTCTCGGCCCTGTGCGCGCAGTCAGGGGTCTCGACCGATCAGGTCCGTCGGAAGCTCTTTGGCGAAGTTCTCTAGTCGTCTGGGGGCATCACACGTTTACGCAATGGAGAATGGCACGATGGATCCGCGCATAAAACCTGTTGCCGATATCAAAACGGTGCCGCTGTTCGACATCGTCGTTGATCTCGATCCACGTCTTTCCTTTGGCGAGACGCCCGTCGGCCGGCGGGTTCTATTCGGCGCCGCGGGGGGATCGTTCGCCGGAGAGCGCGTGCGCGGCGAAGTTCTTGCTGGCGGCGGCGACTGGGCCCTCTTCCGGCCCCACGGAGAGATGGCTCTCGACGTGCGTCTGACCTTGCGTACTGACGACAACGAACTGATCTACATGACCTATGGCGGACGCTGGATCACCCCGCCCGAACTGAAGGCCGACATGGCCGATCCGGCCAAGCGCTACACGGTCGATCCCTCACGCTACTATTTCCGAACGCAGCCGTTGTTCGAGACAGGCTCTTCCGCCTACGCCTGGATGAACGACATCGTGTGCGTCGGAACCGGATATCTCGTCGAGGGCGCGGTGGCCTACAAGATCTTTCAGGTTGTCTGACGTGACAGCAAGCGAGGGCTCGGAATCCCCTTCTCCCGACTTCAATTTGTCGCAACGACTCGCGGCGGAGGGACTCGGGACCTGCTTTCTGCTGATGGCCGTGGTGGGCTCCGGCATTCTCGGGGCCCGGCTGGCCAGCGGCAACACGGCTGTCGCGCTCATTGCCAATGCACTTGCGACGGCGGCGGTGCTATATGCGCTGATTGAATGGTTGGGTCCTGTGTCCGGGGCTCATTTTAATCCCCTGGTGACCGCCGCGCTCGTCATCAGAGGCGATTTGCCGCTTCGAACGGGAATTTCATACGTTCCCGTTCAACTCGTCGGCGCCTTGTTGGGAGTGGGTGTGGCGAATGCAATGTTTGCAGCGCCGGTCTTTTCCTTCTCGGTCAACGACCGAAGCGGCTTTTCCAATTTGTTGAGCGAGTTCGTCTCGACATTCGGACTGCTCGGAGCGGTGTGGGTTTGCTCACGGCTTCGTCCGGCATCAGTTGCTGGCGTTGTCGCCGCTTACATCGGCGGTGCCTTCTGGTTCACAGCGACCGACTTTGCCAATCCAGCGGTGACCATCGCACGCGCTTTTACCGACTCATTCGCAGGCATAAGGCCCCAGGATGTCATCGGCTTCATCGCGGCAGAGGTCATCGGCGCGGGTGCCGCGATCGTTGTGTTTCGCTGGTTGTTGCCGGCACGAGCTGGTGTTTGAGTTTTGAAGCGAACACCGCCTAGTCGACTTCATCGGACTTTCCGCATCCCAAATTATTGAACCTCGACATAGCGGATGATGCTCTGGTTCTGAACGTTTGCGATCAATTCATCTGCCCGAGACAACAGCCGATGAAGCAACGGTGAGGAATTTGCCTGGTTGTATCCCAAGGCTAAATCGACCGTTGGCGTTCCCCCGTCGAGCGCTCTGGCGACAACGTTGGGTGCCAGCATATTCTGCGCATAGAGGGGAACCAGGCTAACTCCGCCCGTGGACGCGACGAGCGACATGGCCGAAGATATGTTTTCGCCTTCGTACTTTGCCTTGAGCGTGATTCCCGCCCTTGTTGCGTAGTCTTGAATGACGGCTTGGAGCACCGGAGAGGTTCTTGCCGAGCTGACGTACACTTCCCGAGCGAGATCCTGCGGCCGAATCTTCTTGCGCGATGCCAAACGGTGATCAGCCGGCAGCACGGCGATCAGGGGCTCCTTCGCCAGCGTCTTGAAGACCAGACCAACACTCTCCTTTTCAGGCCGTAGGAAACCGACGTCCAACTTTCCCCGCATCAATGCGAGGGCGATTTCTGGGGAAGATAGAGTACACAGCGTGACTTCGACCTCGGGTGCTTCCTCGCGGAGCATGCGCAATAGATGAGGCAGCCAAGTCACCTCCAATCCGACCAGGAAGCCCATCGACAGCACGGGTCTTTGCGGCTCGGCCGTCCGCCGAGCGCCATCCATCGCCGCCTCGACCTGCAACAGCGCCAGCCGTGCGTGATCGAGAAACACTTTTCCTGCGGCCGTCAGCGTCACGCCGCGCGCCTGGCGCTCGAATAATTGTACGCCAACTTCGTTTTCCAGATCGCGAATCTGCCGGCTCAAGGACGGTTGTGAGGTGTTCAGCCGCCGCTGGGCAGCGGTCAACAAGCTGCCTTCCTCCGCAACGGCAACGAAGTAGCGCAAGTGCCGAAGTTCCATTTGCCCTCGTATATCTCCAAGGCATAGCTCCGAGCCTACAAGGTCTTAGTCATCAACAGAAGGAGGATTTAGCTTCGCGCAGTTTCCAACCACCAAGGGACAAGGAAGAAAATGTCGACAACCTCCAAGCCCAGCATCGTGTTCTGTCACGGCCTCTGGGCCGACGGCTCATGCTTCAGCAAGGTCATCCCCACCCTGCAGGCCGACGGTCACCAAGTGATCGCCGTCCAGTACGGGCTCAATAGCTATGCAGATGACGTCGCGACCGTGAAGCGCACGCTGGGGCGGGTCAACAGTCCCGCAATCCTCGTCGGTCACTCGTACGGAGGCGCCACCATCACGGGCGCGGGGACCGACGAGCGCGTCGCCGGCCTGGTTTACATCGCCGCCGTCGTTCCGGATGTTCACGAGACCGTACAGAGCGAGCTCAACAAATACCCCACGGAGATATTCTCCCAGATCGAGGTCGCAGGCGGACGCGTCTGGATCAAGCCGGAAGGTGTCAAGTACTTTGCTGGAGATCTTCCCGAGCAGGAGCAGAAGCTAGTGTGGGCGACCCACTACCCGCCCGCCGCCGACCTGCTCGAGCAGCAAGATCTCGATGAGGTCGCCTGGAAGACGAAGCCGAGCTGGTACATCCTCGCCCGCAAGGACCAGACCGTGCATCCCGATCTTCAGCGCTTTCTGGCCAAGCGCATCAACGCCACCACGATCGAGACCGACAGCAGCCATGTCACCATGCTGTCCCAACCCGACCTCGTCATCGACGTCATCCGCAAGGCGGCAGCCGCCGTTCAAAAAGGCTGATCGAACCAGGTGTTGGCATGGACGAAGCCGCCATGGGGCGGCTTCGCCCCGGCGGCCAGGCCGTTGTGGTCACAAGAACTCCGCTTGGAGGCGTGCGCATGAACGGCAGCGCGCCACTGCTCAACACACGAGGTCGAGGTCGGATCGGTCAGGCGCATCTCTATGGGTATTTGGAATCCGTCGTCGTCTCGGAGCGGACGGTGATCTCTCGAAGTACTACCCTGGCCGCCTGTAGGTCCGGTGTCGCAAAACCCTCCGTGAACTGGCTATGGAGTGGTGCGAGCAGGTCTCGTGCCTCGGCATACCGATCCTGTTCTCTCCACAATCCTGCGAGGCGTGTTGCTGCGCGCAACTCCCAGAGCTTGGCGCCCTGCTGGCGCGCAATTGCCGCGGCGTGGCTTAACCGAGCTTGCGCGGCGCTCGCATCGGCGTTCGGCAGCCGTAGCATCAGCTCGCCCATCATCCGGTGCAGCTCGGCCTCGAACCATCGCTCGCCGGTTTCTTCCACGCGGTGCAGCGCCTCGCTAATAACATCCAGGCCCTCGTTCACTGCACCGGACCGGCCGTGGACCTCGGCAAACAGACTTCGGAAATAGGGCACGAGGAAGCCTGCTCCGGTGGCCTGCCACATCGAAAGCCCGTCTCGGATCTGCGCGAGACCGGCCCGAAGATCTCCAGCCTCGGCCAGCGTCCAACCGCGAATGATGATACCGGCTCCGAGGAAGTGTGGGGAATCCTGCTCGGCTGCCAGTGCGATCAGCGCATTCGCCCGATCGCCGGCCTCGTCGTGGTTCTGGCAAAGCTGCGACAGGATGCAGCCGTACAGTAGGGCATAGCCGAGGGTGTTGCGGTGGGACAACTCCTTCGCGCCGCTCAGTGCCTCTCGGCTCCTCGCCTGAGCCTGCTCAGGATAGCCGAGGGCAAACAGTGCCCAGGATAGAACGGAAAGTCCCGCCACACTGGGATCCTGCGCGAACAGGAAGGCAAGCGACCCGTGAGCGGTCGGATCGTAGAGGGCGAGCGTCCGCTCCAAATGGGCGCGCGCAGCTGTCAACTCGCCGCGAAGCAATTCAGCGGTTCCGACGATGCGATTGCCGATGGTTTCGGCGGCAGCATCGTTCTGTGCCTGGGCGCGGCGGAGCAAATCCTCGCCTGCAGTTCGACCGGCCTCGAGCTCCGCCCGTACGACGTGAAAAACCCACTTCCCATAGAGAACGGGAAAGAGCCGCGACGTCTCGCCGAGGCGCTCGCACAGGTCTCGGGCCCGTGCGTTGGTCCGGCCGACCTCCGGTGCGGCCCAGCCCTTTGCCGCCATCAAGGCGACGCCGAGCGCGATTTGCAGCTCGAGCTCCCGCCTCCATCGTGGGGCGTCGTCGGGGAGAGCAGGAATCAAGTCGAGCCCCTTGGTCAATTGCGTGATCGCCTCTGCTGTGGCCGACCGCGCGATCTCTGCTTGTCCCGCCTTCAGCCAATAGTCGATCGCCGGTTCGGCCAGGCCTGCTTCCGTATAATGATGGGCCAGCAGCTCGGGCTGCGCCTGCACTGTCTCCGGAAAATGCTGCTCGAGCGCGGCGGCGATCCGGGCGTGCAAGCGCTGCCGCTTCGCCCGCACCAGCGTCGCATAGGCGGCGTCCTGCACGAGCGCGTGCTTGAAGCTGTAGGTCGCCAGGGGCGGCGTCCCGCGCCGGAACACCAGGCCCGAGCCGACGAGGTCGTCCAACCCCGCCTGCAGGTCGCTCTCTGGAAGCGCCGTCGTCCTCGCGAGCAGTTCATGAGAGAATTCCCGGCCAATCGCAGCCGCGACCTGGGCCACCTCACGAGCGGGGGCCAGCCGGTCGAGCCGGGCCAACAGCGACTCCTGGAGCGTGGTTGGGATGGCCATGGGCGGCAGCGGCCCGGCGAGCGCGTAATGGTCGCCCTCATCGCGGAGCAGGTTGGTCTCCAGCACGGTCCGCGTCAGCTCCTCGACGAACAGCGGCACGCCGTCCGTCTTGGCGACGATCTGATCGAGCACCGCAGGCGGCAGAGCCTTACCACCGCTCAGCCGCGCGACCATTGCTGCGCCCTGCCGGCGGCTCAACCGACTGAGGGTCAGCGAGGTGACGTGGGCATAGCGCGTCCAGCGCGGCACGAACTCGGGCCGGAAGGTGATGAGGACCAGCACCGGGGCGCGCTGCACCCTGTCGGTCAGAAGATCGAGCAGCTCAAGGGAGGTTGGATCTGCCCAGTGCACGTCCTCGTACAGCGCCAGCACGGGCCGGCGCGTTGCGAGACCGAGCACCTGATCGACCAGAACTTCGAGCGTCCGCTCCTTCTGCCGATGCGGGCTCATGTCGAGCGGCGGGTAGCGCGCATCTGTCTCCAGCGATAGCAACGCCGCGAGCAGCGAAGCCACCGCGATGACGTGCTCGGTCGATAGCGCAAGCAGCGCCTCGAGTTTGTCGAGCCGGGTTGCAGCGGGATCGTCCGCAGCAAAGCCCGCTGCCCGCTCCAAAAGCCCGATCACCGGATAGAGTGGGCTGGTCTGATGGTGCGGTGAGCAGTAGTGACTCAGAGGCGTATGCGGCTCATGTTCCAGTCGCCCGCGCAGCGTCCGCACGAGGCGTGACTTGCCGATGCCAGGCTCGCCCCCGAGCAGGACCACCTGGCCCTCACCCTCTTTGGCGCGCTCCCAGTGCTCGAGCAGGAGGCCGATCTCGTGGTCGCGACCGACCAGCGGCGTCAGGCCTGCGCCGTGCAACGCCTCGAACCGGCTCTCGGCGGCGCCTTCGCCGACCACACGCCACGCGCGCAGGGGATCGGGAAATCCCTTTAAGATCTGCAGGCCGAGCTCGGCGAGCTCGAACAGGCCGCCAATGAGCTCTCGGGTCCGTGTGGAGATCACCACGGTGTCGGGCTCGGCCAGGGTTTGCAGGCGCGCGGCAAGGTTCGGCGTGTCGCCGACCACCGTCTCCTCGCGCGCCGCGCCTTCGCCGATCAGCTCACCGACAACGACCGGGCCGGTCGCGATGCCGATGCGGACCGCCAGCGTCTCACCATGCGCCGATGCCAGACTATGGACCGCCGCGACCGCGGCGAGGCCGGCCCGCACCGCGCGTTCGGCCTCATCTTCGTGGGCGCGCGGATAGCCAAAATAGGCTAGGACACCGTCGCCCATGTACTTCGCGACGTGCCCTTCGAACCTTCCGATCGCGCCCGCCACCGCGTTCTGATAGGTCCGCAGGACTTCGGCCATTTCCTCCGGATCGAGCCGGGCCGCGAGCGCGGTCGAGTCGACAAGGTCGACAAACATCACGGTGAGTTGGCGGCGCTCGGCCTCGGATGCAAGCGAGGCCTTCCAGGAGATAGCAGCGCTCGCGGCGTTGGCGGGAGTCCGCGCCGACATTGAGCCGTCGCGCAGAGCGGCAATGGCGGCGAGCAGCTTGCGGCGATGACCGATCGAGGCGACGCCGATCCCGATCAAATCCTCAGCCGTGAGGTCCATGAGGACCTCGGCATCGATGTCATGCTCGCGGAACGCCTGTTCATACTGTCCCAGCCCCAGACTGCACAGCCAAGCCATGACGTCCATGGGGGCCTCCCGGCTCTTGTCTCAGCACCAGGTACATCAGCCTACCGCAAAACGGTCTGAGCGAAGCGCGATAAAACGTCACGAACGACTGCGGGAAAACGGCAATTCCTGGGAGCAGGCACTCGAATAGATAACCGCGCGGTGCAACGCTCTCCAGGTCCGGTCCGGCCCTATGGGAGCAAAACCGACGAGATCCACAGACGATCTGGCCAAGAGATCCCCATGCCCGAATGCGGAATTAACTGCCGGAACGTGGGATCGGCTTCTGCGGCTTGGCGCTGGCAATGGTCTCCCGAAGCACTGCGCTGGCAGCCTGCAGATCCGGCGTCCCAAAGCCCTCGGTGAACTGGTTGTAGAGTGGACTCAGCAGGTCGTGCGCCTCACCGCACCGACCCTGTTCTTTCCACGATTGAGCGAGGCGTGTCGCCGCACGCAACTCCCACAGCTTGGCGCCCTGCTGGCGCGCGGTTGCAGCCGCAATGCCGAACCGTGCTCCCGCGGCCCTCGCATCGGCGTTAGGCAGCCGCAGCATCAGCTCGCCTGTCATCCGATGCAGCTCGGCCTCGAACCATCGCTCACCGGTTTCTTCCACTCGGTGCAGGGCCTGTGCGACCAGATCCAAGCCTTCTTCCGCCGCGCCGGAACGGCCGAGCACCTCGGCCTGAAGACCGAGGAAATAAGGCTCATAGAGCCCAGCTCCGGTGGCGCGCCACGCGGGAAGGCCCCGCAGAAGTTGCGCGAGCCCTGTCTCCAGCTCACCCGACTGAGTCAAGGCCCATCCCCGGATCACCGTGGCTGCCGCGAGAAAATGCGGAAAGTTCTGCTCCGTCGAGAGCTCGACGAGTGTCTCGGCTCGTTCCTGTGCCTCTCGCCACGCGCCGCGGTACTGCTCGAAGAAGCACGAGAACAACAGGGCGTATCCCAGCGTGTTGAGGTGAGCGAGTTCGCGGGCGGAGTCGAGCGCCTCGCGGCTCCGCGCCCGGGCCTGCTCCGGATAGCCTAGCGCAAACAATGTCCATGAGATCCCCGACAAGGCCGCAACGCGCGGATCCTGCACGTAGAGAAAGGCGAGGGAGCGATGCCGCTCCGGGTCATAGAGAGCGAGCGCCTGCTCCAAATGGCTGCGGGCAGCAGCCACCTCGCCGCGCCAGAAGGAACCGGTCCCGCTGACGCGGTGAGCCACCAGGGTTGCGGAGGTCTCTTGATGGTCCTGCACCCGGCGCAGAAACTCGTCTGCCACTTCGCGAGCCGCTGTGTGCTCGGCGCGTACGCCGTGAAATACCCATTGACCGTAGAGCACGGGCCAGAGTTGGGAAGTGGCCCCGATCTGCTCGCAGAGTTCGCGAGCCCGGGCGTTGGCGCGTCCCGCTTCGGGTGCTGCCCAGCCCTGCGTGGCCATCAGCGCCACGCCCAAGGTTATCTGGAGGTCAAGCTCGCGCCGGCTCCGATCGGCCTCGGGGACACCCTTGAGCAGATTCAAGCCGTTATGCAACTGCGCCACCGCTTCGGTCATCGCCGAGCGAGCGATCGCTCGTTGCCCCGCCCTCAGCCAATAGTCGATCGCCGGTTCGGCCAGGCCTGCTTCCGTATAATGATGGGCCAGCAGCTCGGGCTGCGCCTGCACTGTCTCCGGAAAATGCTGCTCGAGCGCGGCGGCGATCCGGGCGTGCAAGCGCTGCCGCTTCGCCCGCACCAGCGTCGCATAGGCGGCGTCCTGCACGAGCGCGTGCTTGAAGCTGTAGGTCGCCAGGGGCGGCGTCCCGCGCCGGAACACCAGGCCCGAGCCGACGAGGTCGTCCAACCCCGCCTGCAGGTCGCTCTCTGGAAGCGCCGTCGTCCTCGCGAGCAGTTCATGAGAGAATTCCCGGCCAATCGCAGCCGCGACCTGGGCCACCTCACGAGCGGGGGCCAGCCGGTCGAGCCGGGCCAACAGCGACTCCTGGAGCGTGGTTGGGATGGCCATGGGCGGCAGCGGCCCGGCGAGCGCGTAATGGTCGCCCTCATCGCGGAGCAGGTTGGTCTCCAGCACGGTCCGCGTCAGCTCCTCGACGAACAGCGGCACGCCGTCCGTCTTGGCGACGATCTGATCGAGCACCGCAGGCGGCAGAGCCTTACCACCGCTCAGCCGCGCGACCATTGCTGCGCCCTGCCGGCGGCTCAACCGACTGAGGGTCAGCGAGGTGACGTGGGCATAGCGCGTCCAGCGCGGCACGAACTCGGGCCGGAAGGTGATGAGGACCAGCACCGGGGCGCGCTGCACCCTGTCGGTCAGAAGATCGAGCAGCTCAAGGGAGGTTGGATCTGCCCAGTGCACGTCCTCGTACAGCGCCAGCACGGGCCGGCGCGTTGCGAGACCGAGCACCTGATCGACCAGAACTTCGAGCGTCCGCTCCTTCTGCCGATGCGGGCTCATGTCGAGCGGCGGGTAGCGCGCATCTGTCTCCAGCGACAACAACGCCGCGAGCAGCGAAGCCACCGCGATGACGTGTTCGGTCGATAGCGCAAGCAGCGCCTCGAGTTTGTCGAGCCGGGTTGCAGCGGGATCGTCCGCAGCAAAGCCCGCTGCCCGCTCCAAAAGCCCGATCACCGGATAGAGTGGGCTGGTCTGATGGTGCGGTGAGCAGTAGTGACTCAGAGGCGTATGCGGCTCATGTTCCAGTCGCCCGCGCAGCGTCCGCACGAGGCGTGACTTGCCGATACCAGGCTCGCCCCCGAGCAGGACCACCTGGCCCTCACCCTCTTTGGCGCGCTCCCAGTGCTCGAGCAGGAGGCCGATCTCGTGGTCGCGACCGACCAGCGGCGTCAGGCCTGCGCCGTGCAACGCCTCGAACCGGCTCTCGGCGGCGCCTTCGCCGACCACACGCCACGCGCGCAGGGGATCGGGAAATCCCTTTAAGATCTGCAGGCCGAGCTCGGCGAGCTCGAACAGGCCGCCAATGAGCTCTCGGGTGCGTGTGGAGATCACCACGGTGTCGGGCTCGGCCAGGGTTTGCAGGCGCGCGGCAAGGTTCGGCGTGTCGCCGACCACCGTCTCCTCGCGCGCCGCGCCTTCGCCGATCAGCTCACCGACAACGACCGGGCCGGTCGCGATGCCGATGCGGACCGCCAGCGTCTCACCATGCGCCGATGCCAGACTATGTACCGCCGCGACCGCGGCGAGGCCGGCCCGCACCGCGCGTTCGGCCTCATCTTCGTGGGCGCGCGGATAGCCAAAATAGGCTAGGACACCGTCGCCCATGTACTTCGCGACATGCCCTTCGAACCTTCCGATCGCGCCCGTCACCGCGTTCTGATAGGTCCGCAGGACTTCGGCCCTCCGGGTCGAGCCGGGCCGCGAGCGCGGTCGAGTCGACAAGGTCGACAAACATCACAGTGAGTTGGCGGCGCTCGGCCTCGGGTGTGCAAGCGAAGCGTTTCCGGGGGTGATGGTAGGGAGGGGCGCAATGGTAGTAGCCGACATTGAACCGGCGGGCAGGGCAGCAATGGCGGCGAGCAGCTTGCGGCGATGGCCGATCGAGACGACCCCAAGACCGATCAGATCCTCCGCCGTGAGGTCCATGAGGACCTCGGCATCGATGTCGTTCTCCCGGAACGCCTGCTCATACTGTCCCAGCCCCAGACCGCACAGCCAGGCCCCGATAATCCATGGGCTCCTCCCGGCTCTCGTCTTCAGCGCTAAGGTGCTCCAGTCTAGCTCAAGATCGCGCGCGCTGCGCGATGAAACGCCAAGATACGAACTCCGAGCAAGAACAACTTCTGGCCCAGGCCGGACTCGAGGCGAGTTGCGCCAAAGCGCTGCGATCGGGGGCGGAGCACCACGGACGAAGCCGCGCTAGCTACACGGTCGGCTGACGTCCTGGCCGCGTCCAGCCCTCCCGCTCGGCGAACACCCGACTGACCTCCGCCATGTGCTCCGTGCCCCATGTGCAAAGCGGTACGAGGGCCTGGGCGAGGCTGTGACCCAGCGGGGTGAGGCTATAGTCCACCCGCGGAGGCACCTCCTTGTAGTCGGTCCGCTTCACGAGGCCATCGGCCTCCAGCTCCTTGAGCTGCTGGATCAGCACCTTGTCGCTGACGTCGCGTATGGCGCGCCGGAGCTCGCCGTAACGGGTCGGTCCGTCCTGGGCGACGAAGTACAGGATCAGCGGCTTCCACTTGCCCGAGACGACCCGCAGGGTCGCGTCGAGGCCGCAGGTGAAGCCGGGCAAAGTCGGCGTGCAACGTTGGACGTCTGCTTCAGCTTGCGCCGGCGGGGAGATGGGGTCTGAACGATCTGACATTTTTTGGGTACTTACCAAAAGGTGCATACTTGTCGATAGGTGGGTACGCCGCCAGCTCAGTGCAACCTCAATGAAGGGAGCACATCATGAGCAGACTACAAGGCAAGACGGCGGTGGTGACGGGCGGCGGAACGGGCATCGGGCTCGGAGCCGCCAAACGGTTCGTCGATGAGGGCGCATTCGTCTATCTGTTCGGGCGGCGGCAGGAGCCGCTCGACGCTGCGCTCGCGCAGCTGGGGTCTTCGGCACGCGCAGTCAAGGGATCGGTCACCGACTTGTCCGACCTCGACCGGCTGTATGCGACGGTGAAAGCCGAACGCGGCAACGTCGACGTCCTGTTCGCCAATGCCGGGACCGGCGCGTTTGCGCCGCTCGGCCAGATCACGGTCGAGCATTACGACCAGATCTTCGACGTCAACGTGAAAGGGCTGGTGTTCACCGTGCAGAAAGCCCTGCCGCTGATGCGCAGGGGATCGTCGATCATCCTGACCGGATCGAGCACGGGCGTGATGGGGACGCCGCAATTCAGCATCTACAGCGCGACCAAGGCGGCGATCCGCAATCTCGCGCGCAGCTGGGCGCAGGACCTGCGCGGCACGGGCATCCGCGTCAACGTGCTGTCGCCGGGGCCGACCAAGACGGAGCTGGCGCTGGAGGTCGTGGGCGAGGAAGCATTCGATGCACTCGGCAGCGCCACGCCCATCGGGCGCGTCGGTGACCCCAGCGAGACCGGAGCAGTGGCCGCATTCCTGGCGTCCGCGGACAGCAGCTACATGACCGGCGGCGAGGTCTTCGTCGACGGCGGCTTGGCGCAGGTCTGAGACTTTTTGAGCAAGAGGGCTTCGATCCGCGGGATCGAAGCCCTCGATGCTCTGCGTGCCTAATTCAGATCCCCAGCAGCTTCCGCGCGTTCGCCTTCAGCACCTTCGGCCGGATCTCGTCGCGGATCTCGATCTTGGCGAAATCCGACAGCCAGCGGTCCGGCGTGATCACCGGCCAGTCCGAGCCGAACAGCATCTTGTCCTGCAGAATCGAATTGATGTAGCGCACCAGGATCGGCGGGAAATATTTCGGCGACCAGCCCGACAGGTCGATGTAGACGTTGGGCTTGTGGGTCGCGACCGAGAGCGCCTCTTCCTGCCAGGGGAAGGAGGGGTGGGCGAGGATGATCTTGAGGTCGGGGAAATCGGCCGCGACGTCGTCCATGTACATCGGGTTGGAATATTTCAGCCGCATGCCCATGCCGCCGGGCATGCCGGAGCCGACGCCGGTCTGGCCGGTGTGGAATAGCGCGATCGCGCCGCCATTGTTGATCTCTTCATAGAGCGGATAGGCCATGCGGTCGTTGGCGTAGAAGCCCTGCATGGTCGGGTGGAATTTGAAGCCGCGCACGCCGTATTCCTCGATCAGCTTGCGCGCCTCGCGCGCGCCGAGCTTGCCCTTGTGCGGGTCGATCGAGACGAAGGGGATGAGCACGTCGAGATGCTCGGAGGCGATCTCCAGCATCTCCTCGTTCTTGTAGCGGCGGAAGCCGGTCTCGCGCTCGGCATCGACAGGGAAGATCACCGCGGCGATGTTCTTGGAGCGGTAATAGGCCGCGGTCTCCGGCACCGTCGGCGGATGCTTGTGCGGCGACTTGAAATACTCCGCCATCTGCGCCTGGAAATCGTCATAACCGTCGTCAGGATGGGTGCCGCAGGGCTCCTCGGCATGGGTGTGGATGTCGATCGCGACGACTTTGTCGATATCAGGCAGCTGCAGCTTTGGCATGGTGTCCTCCCGACGGGTTGCCGAATTGATTATAGTATATAACGAATTTGGCAAGGCGCTGGTGGCGGCGAAAGCGCTGGCGGCGAAAGTCTTTGTGGAGCCTGACCTCCCATGCGCCGGATCGGGCCGATCCGGCCGCTTCTACTGTGCATGGGGTTGTTTTCACGGATTTGCGGGAGCGTGGGGCAGTTAACATTGACATCACCTCCCGCCATGCCTTAAGAACCGCCCCGTCCCGGGCGGCTGGTCCGCCGGCGGGGAAAATCTCATTTTGCCACATTCGCGCGTGCCGAAACGGTAGTGCCGAACACGGCCTTTCGAACGTTCAGGATTCTGCCATGAAGGTCCGTAACTCGCTGAAATCGCTGCGCGGTCGCCATCGCGCCAACCGCCTGGTCCGCCGCAAGGGCCGGGTCTATGTGATCAACAAGGTGCAGCGCCGCTTCAAGGCGCGCCAGGGCTGACCTGAGCGGCTGATCCCCGCTGGGCGCCGCTGCGCGCCCGCAAGACCACGGTCTCACATGAGTTTGACGCCGCCTTTGCTTTGCAAGGGCGGCTTTGCGCGTTTAGACTTTCACCATGGCAGTGAGATTCCGTTTCGCGCGCACCCTGTGTCTGGCCCTCGTGCTGGGAACCGTCGGCCTTGCGCCGGCCGCCCTGGCCCAGCAGGTCGAGCCTCCCGGCAAGCAGAAGAAGCTGCCCGAGGCGCCGTCAAAGCTGCCAAAGGTCGACCGCAGCAAGAATCTCGATTTCCTGTTCGGCGCGCTGAAGGCGGCGCCCGACGAGGCCAGCGCCAAGCATGTCGAGGCGCGGATCTGGGCGATCTGGCTGCAGACCCCGAGCGACACCGCCGCGCTCCTGATGTCACGCGCCAAGACCGCGGTCGATGCGAAGAAGATCGACGTCGCGATCAAGCTCCTGGATTCGGTCATCAAGCTCAGGCCCGATTACATCGAGGCCTGGAACCGGCGTGCCACGCTCTATTACATGCAGAACGACTATGGCCGCTCGCTCGCGGACATCCAGCAAGTGCTGATCCGGGAACCGCGCCATTTCGGCGCGCTAGCCGGTCTTGGCATGATCATGCAGGAGGTCGGGGACGAGAGGCGCGCGCTCGAGGCCTATCGCAAGGCGCTCGCCGTCAATCCGCACCTGGAAAAGATCCCCGATCAGGTCAAGGCGCTGACCGAGAAGGTCGAAGGCCGCGACATCTAGCTATAAGTCGATGATTTCTCGAGCGATCGCGGCCGGCGCGGATTAACCACGATCCGAGCCAAGGCGTCGCAAGCACTATTGCGGGGCCTGTTGCAGGCCTACCTGCATGGCAGGAGCGAAAGCCATGAAGCGTTTGGTGGTCGCAGCTGTATTGCTGCTCGCGTCGGGAACGGTAGGCCTCGCCGACGGACTGTTCTGGGTGGTCGGCAACCGAGCCACCGGCAAATGCACCATCGTGACCAGCAATCCGGTCATCATCGGCGACATCTGGTTCGGCGACGGTCCCTACAAGTCCAGGGCCGATGCCAAGCTTGCCCGGTCGACGATCCGCGTCTGCCCCCCGGTCACGCCCGAGCAGGAAAAAGAAGAGGACGGGGCGAACTAGCCGGTCCTCAATGCAGGACGCTGCTGCCGCGCTCGACCAGGCCGCGGTCGGCGGCTGCGGCGTAAGCTCTTGCAAGCTCCGCCTCAAGATGCTCGTTGATCAGCAGCAGCGCCCGCACGGCACCGCGCAGGTCGCCGTTGCAGCTCGCGACGATTTCGTCGATTGCAGTGTCGTTCGATCTGAAGCTCATCAAAAATTCTCCGGTTCAAACCAGGACATATCCTGCCGGTCTTTCCCGCATCCCCTAAGCTGCGAGGAGGATCGGCGCCCATCCGCGCCTAGATGGCGGAACCGACCGTGGCGATTATATGGAAGCCGCGATGACGCCTGCATGAAGCTGGTCCGAAGCTTGCGTGCCGCTTGGAATAGCTCTGATTTCGTTGAGTTTTCTCGATCGACAATTATGCACATATCCACAGCCCCTGCATTTTCAGTGGAAGCGCTGACTGCCGGCGGCGAAACTGCCGCCCGATCAGACCCGTAACTGCCCCGTGCCCAGGATCACCCGGATTCTCTCCATGATCGTGATGTCAGTCGTGACGGCGCTGGTTCTGCTGGCGCTGCTCACGCAGGCCGGGGTCGTCGCCGTGCAGCGTGCCTTTCCGCCGCAGGGCCGCATGATCGAGGTCGATGGCGCGACGCTTCATCTCGTCGACATCGGCCCACGCGATTCCGGTCCTCCGATCGTGATGCTGCACGGCGCGAGCTCCAATCTCGAAGCGATGCGGCGGCCGCTCGGCGATCTCCTCGCCAGGGATCACCGCGTGATTCTGATCGACCGTCCCGGCCATGGCTGGAGCACGCGCGCGAGCCGGCAGGATTCGACGCCGCAGATCCAGGCGCGCATGATCGACGAGGCGCTTGGCAAGCTCGGGATCGATCGCGCGGTCTTCGTGGTGCATTCCTGGAGCGGCGCGCTCGGCGCGCGCATCGCGCTCGATCATCCGCACCGCGTTGCGGGTCTCGTGATGCTCGCGCCCGTCACGCATCCCTGGCGCGGCGGCGTCGGGCGCTACAACGAGATCATCGCAACGCCAGTCATTGGCCCGCTGCTCGCCTACACGATCACGCTGCCGCTCGGCTATTTCGTCACCGAAGCCGGGGCGCGCAACGTGTTCCTGCCGCAGACGATGCCGGACGGATTCGTGCAGGACTCCGCGACGCCGCTCTTGCTGCGCCCGCGCGAGTTCATCGCCAATGCCTATGATCTGGTGACGCTGAAAGAGTCGGTTGCCGCGCAAGTCGCGCGCTATGGCGAGATCAATGCGCCGGTCACGATCATCGCCGGCGAGCCCGACAAGACGGTGAGAACCAGCATCCACGCGCGCCCGTTCGCCGCGGCGGTGCCAAATGCAAAGCTGATCGTGCTGTCCGATCTCGGCCACATGGTGCAGAACGCCGTGCCGGATCTCGTGAAGGCGGAGATCGAGACGATGATCGGAAACATCGCCCCGGCGCAGGCGGCCGCCGACTAAAGCGTTTCGAGCGAAGTGGAAACCGCTTCGCGTGAAGAAAACGCGTCAAAGTAAGAAAGCTAGAGCTTCGATTCTGATCCAATCAGAACCGAAGCTCAGCGGCGGCCTCTTGCGCGCTTACTGCTTGGTCTTTCCGTCCTTGTCGTATTGGGCAAGGAAGGCCCAGAGATTGTTGATCTCGGTCTCGTTCTTGATGCCGGCGAACGCCATCTTGGTGCCGGGGATCTTGGCCTTGGGGTCCTTGATGTATTCCTTGAACGTGGCCTCGTCCCAGGTGATGCCGGAATTCTTGTTCGCGTCCGAGTAGCTATAGCCCTCTGCCGTGCCCGACTTGCGGCCGTTGAGGCCGTTGAGCTCGGGGCCGACCTTGTTCTTGGCGCCTTCGCCGATCGCGTGGCAGGCCAGGCACTTGTTGAACGAAGTCTTGCCGGCCGCGACATCCTGCGCCATCGCGGCGGGTGCGGTGGCAATGACGGTGAGGATCGTCAGCGCGCCGAAAGTCAGTTTTGTCATAAGTGTGCTCTTCGTCTCTTCCCGGGTCAGATGGAGGGTCGTGGTTTTGGCAGGTCCATTGCAAGGGGACAAGCCGCGAAACTTTGACAGGTTTCCTGCTAGCAGACTTGCCCCAGAGAGAACTTGCGCTGCAACAAAGCAATGGGACCTTCGGAGGACCTACCCAAGGACGGCAAGACATGATTGATTTGCCGAGACAATTCCATCCGTCGGACGAGGGCTTCTTAAAATGGCCATCATGATGCCCGCCAGCGACCAGGCCGTGCTAGCGCGTCGCAGCGAAATCGTCGCCGCCTTGCGCGCCATCTTGCCGGGCGAGGGCGTGATTGATACGCCTGCCGAAATGCGGGCCTATGAATCCGACGGGCTGACCGCCTATCGGCAGCCGCCGATGGTCGTGGTGTTGCCGGATACGACCGAGCAGGTCTCGCTCATCCTGAAATATTGCGCCGCGCAGGGCATCAAGGTGGTGCCGCGCGGCTCCGGCACCTCGCTGTCCGGCGGCGCGCTGCCGCTCGAGGACGGCGTGCTGCTCGGCCTCGGCAAGTTCAAGCGCATCCGCGAGATCGATTTCGACAACCGCGTCGTCGTCACCGAGCCCGGCGTCACCAACCTCGCCATCAGCCAGGCGGTCGCGCATGCCGGCTTCTATTACGCGCCCGATCCGTCCTCCCAGATCGCCTGCTCAATCGGCGGCAACGTGGCGGAAAATTCCGGCGGCGTGCACTGCCTGAAATACGGCATGACCACCAACAACGTGCTCGGCTGCGAGATCGTGCTGATGAGCGGCGAGATCCTGCGCATCGGGGGCAAGGGGTGCGAGAATCCCGGCTATGACCTGATGGGCGTCATCACCGGATCCGAAGGCCTGCTTGGCGTCATCACCGAGATCACGGTGCGCATCCTGCAGAAGCCGGAGACGGCGCGCGCGCTGATGGTCGGCTTCGCGCAAGTCGAGGCGGCCGGCGAATGCGTGGCGCGCATCATCGGCGCCGGCATCATCCCGGGCGGCATGGAGATGATGGACAAGCCCGCGATCCACGCGGCGGAGGCCTTCGTGCATGCCGGCTATCCGCTCGATGTGGACGCGCTGCTCATCATCGAGCTCGACGGGCCCAAGATCGAGGTCGACGAGCTGATCACCCGGGTCGAGAGCATCGCAAGAGGCTGCGGCTCGGTGACGCTGCAGATCTCCAATTCCGAGGCCGAGCGCAACCTGTTCTGGGCCGGCCGCAAGGCCGCGTTCCCCGCGGTGGGCCGCATCTCGCCCGATTATCTCTGCATGGACGGTACGATCCCGCGCGGCGCGCTGCCGAAGGCGCTCGCGCGTATCCGCGAGCTCGGCGAAAAATACCAGCTCGGCTGCGCCAACGTGTTCCACGCCGGCGACGGCAATCTGCACCCCTTGATCCTCTACGATGCCAACAAGCCCGGCGAGATCGAGCGCGCCGAAGCCTTCGGCGCCGACATCCTGCGCGCCTGCGTCGAGTTCGGCGGCGTGCTCACCGGCGAGCACGGCGTCGGCATCGAGAAGCGCGACCTGATGCCCGACATGTTCAGCGAGATCGACCTCAACCAGCAGCAGCGCCTGAAATGCGCCTTCGACGCGCAGGGCCTGCTCAATCCCGGAAAAGTGTTTCCGACCCTGCACCGCTGCGCCGAGCTCGGCCGCATGCACGTCCACGCGGGCAAGCTGGCGTTCCCGGATTTGCCGCGGTTTTAGATCCGCGATGAACGAATTGCTTTCCTTTGTGAACTTCGATACCGGCTCAGTGGTGGATACGCTCAAGGTCAGAGACGCCAAAGACGTCGAAGAGGTGGTGCGCGCGGCGATTGCCAATGAGCAGCCGCTCGAGATCATCGGCCATGGCGGCAAGCGCGGCATCGGCCATGCGATGGCGACCAACGCGGTGCTCGACGTCTCCGCGCTCAATGCCGTCACCTCCTACGAGCCGAACGAGCTCATCATCACGCTCCAGGCCGGCGCGCCGCTTGCCGACGTGCTGGCGCTGATCGACGCCAAGAACCAGCAATTCGCCTTCGAGCCGATGGATACCGCGCCGCTGCTCGGCACGCCGGTATCAGGAACCATCGGCGGCATGATCGCGGCCGGGCTTGCCGGGCCGCGGCGCATCCGGGCGGGCGGGGCGCGCGACCACCTGCTCGGCGCGCACGCCGTCTCCGGCTTCGGCGACAGCTTCAAGACCGGCGGCAAGGTGGTGAAGAACGTCACCGGCTACGACCTCTGCAAGCTGCTGGCGGGGTCTTGGGGCACGCTGTCGGTGATGACGGAAGTGACGCTGAAGGTGATGCCCAAGCCCGAGGCCGAGCGGACGCTGCTGCTGCGCGGGCTCGACGATGCCGCCGCCAACAAGGCCATGACCGCGGCGCTCGGCTCGCCCTTTGACGTCTCGGCTGCCGCGCATCTGCCGAAATCGGCGCTCCGGGCCAGGACCGAGGGGCTCGGCGATCTCGCAGGGGAGGGCGAGGCGCTGACGGTGCTGCGGCTCGAGGGCATCACCGCATCTGCTGCGCACCGCGCCGGCTCGCTGCGCGAATTGCTGGCGCCGTTTGGAACCGCGACGCTGATCGAGGACGCGGCATCCGCGGCGCTGTGGACCGCCATCCGCGACGTGCTGCCGTTTGCGGCCAGTGGTTCGCTCGGCGCCTGGCCAGTCTGGCGGATCGTCTGCCCGCCGGCCTCGGGCGCGGCGCTCGGCACTCAATTGGCGCGCGAGACGGGCGGCGATGTGATCTACGATTGGGGCGGCGGCCTGATCTGGGCGGCGCTCCCGCCGAAGCCGGACGCGCATGCCGTGCTCGTGCGGGCGCGCGCGAACGCGGTCGGTGGGCATGCCACGCTGATCCGGGCGACTGATGATGTCAGGCGCGACGTCGATGTGTTTCATCCGCAGGCACCGGGTATTGCCGCGCTGAGCGAGCGGGTGCGCGCCAGCTTCGATCCGAAGACCATTCTCAACCGGGGGCGGCTCACGCGGAGCGCTGGCCGATGAAGACCGAATTCTCACTCGCGCAGCTCGCCGACCCCGATATCGCGGAAGCCGACAAGATCCTGCGCGCCTGCGTCCATTGCGGCTTCTGCACCGCAACCTGCCCGACCTATGTGCTGCTTGGCGACGAGCTCGATAGCCCGCGCGGCCGCATCTATCTGATCAAGGAGATGCTGGAGAAGGACCAGGCGCCGACCGCCGATGTCGTCAAGCATATCGACCGCTGCCTGTCGTGCCTTGCCTGCATGACGACCTGCCCCTCGGGCGTGAACTACATGCACCTCGTCGACCAGGCCCGGGTCCGGATCGAGCAGCGCTACCAGCGGCCGCTGGCCGAGCGGCTGCTGCGCCAGGTGCTGGC
The DNA here is from genome assembly GCF_051853025.1 of Bradyrhizobium sp. BLXBL-01. Lineage (NCBI taxonomy): Bacteria > Pseudomonadati > Pseudomonadota > Alphaproteobacteria > Hyphomicrobiales > Nitrobacteraceae > Bradyrhizobium > Bradyrhizobium sp. BLXBL-01. Next base: position 7,558,684 of record NZ_CP182471.1, on the reverse strand, counting down.
CTTCGTCCTGCCGGACCCGCAGCGCTTTCGCATCAGCATGTGGCTGGCGCGGCTCGCCCGTCCGCTGGGCGACTTGCTGCCGACGCCCCGGCCTGCGGCGACGCCCGGCTTGATCCAGCGCATCAAGGCGATGCTGGCGCTGGCGCCGAACCGGCTGCCGCCCGCCGGACCCGCCGCCGGCAGCGTGTTCGCGGCGCTCGGCAAGAAGCGCGGACGCGTGGCGCTGCTCCAGGGCTGCGCCCAGCAGGTGCTGGCGCCCCGCATCAACCAGGCCGCCATCAGTCTCCTGACCCGCCATGGCATCGAGGTCGTCCTTGTCAGGGACGAGCAGTGCTGTGGCGCGCTGACCCATCACCTCGGCAACGACCAGGATGCGCTGGCGCGGGCTCGCGCCAACGTCGCGGCGTGGCGCAAGGAAATGGCCGGCGAGGGGCTCGATGCCATCCTGGTGACGACCTCCGGCTGCGGCACGGTGATCAAGGATTACGGCTATCTCCTGCGCGAGGACACTGCGTTCGCGGCCGATGCGGCGAAGGTGTCGGCGCTCGCCAAGGACATCACCGAATACGTCGCCGGCCTCGAGCTCGCGACGGCGGCGAGAGCGGACGACATCGTCGTCGCCTATCACTCCGCGTGTTCGTTGCAGCATGGACAGAAAATCACAGCCCTTCCGAAAGAATTGCTTTCCAAGAATGGATTCGTGGTGAAAGATGTACCCGAGAGCCATTTGTGTTGCGGTTCGGCGGGGACCTACAACATTCTCCAGCCCGAGCTTGCGGGCCGGTTGCGCGATCGCAAGGTCGCCAACATCGCGAGCGTCAAGCCGGACATGATTGCCGCGGGCAATATCGGCTGCATGGTGCAGATTGCCAGTGGCACGTCAGTTCCGGTCGTACACACGATTGAGCTTCTCGATTGGGCGACGGGCGGGGCGCGGCCGGCACTGAACGCGCAGGTTTGAGCTTTCAGGAGCCTGAACTGTCCTCCCGAGGTGACGACTGAAGACGCCCGATCGATCATTGTTCGGCGGCAACAGGAGGACCACGATGGCGAAAGCGAAGAAGAAGAAAAGCAAGAAGGCCAAGAAGGCCAAAAAGGCCGTAGCGGCGAAGAAGACCGCGAAGAAGGCGACGAAGAAGAAGGCAGCCAAGAAGACCGCGAAGAAGTCTGCCAAGAAGGCCGCCCCGAAGAAGGCTGCCAAGAAGACAGCAAAGAAGGCGGCGGCCAAGAAGGCTGCTCCGAAGAAGGCCGCGAAGAAGGCGGCACCGAAGAAGGCGAAGGCAGCGCCTGCTCCGAAGCCGTCGGCACCGGCGGAGACCCCGGCGCCCGCCGAGACAAGCTGGGCGATGCCTTCGTCTTCTGCGGAAGCGGCGCCTGCCGAGGGACAGGGGTAGGAAGGCGACCTTTCATCGCCTTCGGACTGTCACTTCAGACTGTCACTCAGACTGTCACTTGGACTACAGCTTGGGACTGTAACAAGAAGGCCGCGGCATCCTGATGCTGCGGCCTTTTTGCATCGCCGCAAGCCAGCCGCGGCCGCCGTGCCCGGCCCAGCCTGATTCGTAAGCGCAGATGTCACGCCGCCGGGTGGTCCCCGGCTTACACGGGTCTGCCGTGCCCTCTAGAGGGCAAATGATGTGATCGAGAAGCCACACCGGCTGACAACCTTTCTTGGAATCGTCAAAACGCCCAAAAAGTCGGCAGATGCCCGCGCTTTTTGCTTCACCGTTCCGATCCACCGATCCAAATTGCCGCAGTAACGCAATTTTGCAGGTAGGCCGCATGCCCCGGGGGGCTTCCGGGGGCGACTGCTGAGTAAGAACGGGTAAATGGGGACCGAAATGAAAAAAGTGGCTTTGTTGGCAACGGCGCTGGCAATTGTGACGACGGGCTCGGCTTTCGCGGCAGACTTGCGCGTAAAGGCACTGAAAGCCCCGCCGCCGCCGGCCTTCGATCCGTGGGATATCGCCTTCGGCGCCGGCATCATGAGCGATTACATCTTCCGCGGCATCACCCAGTCCAACCATAATCCGTCGGTCACGGCCTATTTCGAGCCGCGCTACAACGTCAACAAGGACCTCCAGCTCTACATCGGTACGTCTGCCTCGAGCATCTCGTTCCCGAACCGTGCTGCGGCCGAAGTCGACATCTACGGCGGTATCCGCCCGACCTTCGGCATGTTCGCCTTCGACTTCGGTGTCTGGGGCTACCTCTATCCGGGCGGAAGCTGCTTCGGCTCACAGGGCACCCTCGCCCAGGGCAATTGCGGCAGCGACATCGATTACTCGCAGGGCGCCATCGGCCTTCCCATCAACGGCAACTTCGCCAAGAAGGACGCGAGCTTCTTCGAGGCCTATGCCAAGCTGAACGTCACCCTCAACGATCAGTGGACGGTCGGCTTCAACGAGTACTACTCGCCGAACTTCCTGAACCTCGGTGCCTGGGGCAATTACGCCTCGGTCACCGCCAAGTGGACCGCGCCGAGCACGATCTTCGGCGCCAGTGGCGTCGGCATGTACGTGTCGGGTGAGTTCGGCCGGCAGTGGCTCGGCACTTCGGACATCTTCTACGGCATCGCGGGCGATCCGGTGTATGCGAACGGCATCAAGGAGCCGAGCTACAACACCTGGAACGTTGGCGTCGGCTTCACCTACAAGGTGTTCACGCTCGATCTGCGCTACTACGACACCGATCTGAACAAGGGCGACTGCAACGCCTTCACCAGCGATCACACCGCGAAGTTCAGCAGCAGCTTCACCCCCATCAACCCGGGCGGCTTCGGCTCCAACTGGTGCAGCGCGGCTGGCGTCGCCAAGCTCTCGTTCGACCTGACGGCGATGACCAACCTGAAGTAAGTTTCTTTCCGAAACGACTTCGCGAGGGCGGCAGGGCAACCTGCCGCCCTTTTGCTTTGGGCGGCGGAGGTAGGAAGAGACGGGGCGGGCCGGCCAAGATACTACTAAGCTGCGTTAGGGGCTTGCGAACCGGCAGGACGCCGCCGCTGCCTCACACTCCGTCATTGCGAGCGCAGCGAAGCAATCCAGAGTCTTTCCGCCTAGGCAGTCTGGATTGCTTCGTCGCAAAAGCTCCTCGCAATGACGAGGCCCAAGTTGGGGCCGTCCCTCAGACCGTAAGGACAGCGGGCGAGGCCGCCTGCGCCTCAGCGCGCCGCGCTCGGCTCCGCCGCCGCCCGCTCGCCGCCGACCACGTGGATCGCGCCGTCCTTCACCAGCGTCACCTTGCGGGTGTGGAAGGCGTCGAGCGTCGAGCGGTGGCCGATCGAGACGATGGTGGCTTGCGGCAGCTTCTCCGCCAGCAGCCGGTAGAGCCGGGCTTCCGACGGCTCGTCGAGCGAGGCGGTAGCCTCGTCCAGGAACAGATAGTCCGGCGCATGCAGCAGCGCGCGCGCAAGCCCGAGACGCTGCTGCTCGCCCAGCGAGAGCATCCGGTTCCAGTGGCCGTCCTCCGCGAGCCGTTCGGCGAGATCGGGCAGCCCGACCGCGATCAGGGCGTCGCGGACCTGCGTGGCCTCGAACGCGCCGGACGCTGCCGGATAGACCACGGCATCGCGCAACATGCCGAGCGGGAAATAGGGCCGCTGTGGCAGCATCATCAGCTTGGCCTTCTCCGGGATGACAACCGTGCCGGTGCCGAACGGCCAGATGCCGGCGATGGCCCGGAACAGCGTGGACTTGCCGGAGCCGGACGGCCCGGTCACCAGCACGCGCTCCGAGGCCTGAATGGTGAAGGCCTTGGCGGCCACCAGCGGGGTGCCGTTGGGCAGGTTCACGCAGAGCTGCGCGAGATCGACATGGCGCCCGGCGACCTCCAGCGTGATGGCCGGCTCATGCGCCGGCAAATTGACGGCCGAGGCGACCGACATCTCGAAGCCATCGAGACGGGCAACGATCGAGCGCCATTCCGCCAGCGACCGGTAGGCCGTGACGAAGAACGACAGCGCACCTTGGACGCTGGAGAAGGCGGATGCGGTCTGCATCATGTCGCCGAGCTGGATCTTCTTGGCGAAGAACGCCGGCGCCACCAGCACGTAGGGAAAGAGCACGGCGGCCTGCTGGTAGCTGGCCGTGAACGCGGTGAGGCGCTTGGTCCGGCTCATGATGCCGTACCAATTGGCGATCACGAAGCCGAAGCGATCGAGCAGGCGGGCACGTTCGGCGCCTTCACCCCTGAGCAGCGCGATCTGCTCGGAATTCTCGCGCACGCGGACGAGGTTGAAGCGGAAGTCGGCTTCATAACGCTGCTGCTCGAAATTGAGGTTGACCAGCGGCGAGCCGATCCAGTGCGTCAGCGCGGTGCCGAAGATCGCGTAGATCAGCGCGCCCCAGCACAGATAGCCGGGGATCGTGACATCGGTGCCGAACAGGCGCAGCGGCGCGGCGTTGGAAAGGCCCCAAAGGATGATCACGAAGGAAAACAGCGTCACGATCGACGAGAGCAGGCCGAGCCCGATGGTCAGCGTCTGCTCGACGAAGTTCTTGACGTCCTCGGTGATGCGCTGGTCCGGGTTGTCGGCCGCATCGCCCTTGAGCTGCATGCGATAATGCGTCGAGCCCGCCAGCCACTCGCCGAGATAATGTCGCGTCAGCCATTGCCGCCAGCGGATCTGGAGCCATTGGTTCAGGTACAGCTTGTAGACAGCCAGCGCGATATAGGTCGAGGCCAGCGCGACGAAGATCCAAATCTGCGTGACGAACGCGTCCCAGTCGCTGTTCTGGAGCGCGCTGTAGAACCGGTTCTGCCACTGGTTCACCAGCACGTCGATCGCGACCAGCGCCAGCTCCATCGCGACCACCGCCGCGAGCAGGCCGCGGCCGGCCCATTTGTCCTCGGATCGGAAATAGGGGGCGGCGATTCGCCAGACGATCGCGAGCGTGGCGCTGATGTTCTTCACAGAGCAGGATCTCCTCGGGGGATGTGCACAAATGCCCGGAGCCAAAGACCTGAGGCAACGGCGAAAATGGGCGCACTTAGACTAAAGTCGCAAGGTCTGCAATTTGCGTTGGCTTGTCGCAGCTTGCAACCCTAGCATGGGCTTCGATGCCGCGGGGTGGGGTGCCCCGGGATTTCGCGACCTTGTGAGCGGCCGGGAACCGCTGCATTCACGAGGAATTCACGTCCAACGCGGGGGTTATCGCTCTCAGCGTCAAGCAGGACCGGCTCTCCACGCGGGCCGCCTGCCGCAAACATGCGTGGGAGAGGAAGACCATGTGGAATCAAATCTATGACCCGCTGCACAGCCCGGTGCTGTCGACGATCGCGGCGGCGGTGCCCGTCGTCACGCTGCTGGTGCTGATCGCGAGCGGTCGCGTTCAGGCGCACATCGCCGCCGTCATCGCCGTGATCGTGACCAACCTGATCACGATCTTCGTCTTCACCATGCCGGCGAACATGTCGATCCGCGCTTCGATGCTGGGGATCGTCACCGGGTTCTTCCCGATCGGCTGGATCGTTCTCAACGTCATCTTCCTCTACCAGGTCACGGTGACCACCGGGCGCTTCGAGCTGCTCAAGCGCGCGGTCGGCGGGGTCACCGAGGACCGGCGGCTGCAATTGCTGCTGATCGCGTTCTCGTTCGGCGCGTTCTTCGAAGGCGCCTCGGGCTTCGGCACGCCGGTCGCGATCACGGGCGCGGTGCTGATCGGGCTCGGCTTCTCGCCGCTCGCGGCCTCCGGCCTGTCGCTGATCGCCAACACCGCGCCGGTCGCCTATGGCGCGCTGGGCACGCCGATCCAGGGCCTCGCCTCGGTCACCGGCCTCGATCCCTACATCCTCGGCGCGATGGTCGGACGGCAATTGCCCTTCTTCTCGCTGATCGTGCCGTTCTGGGTGGTGTGGGCCTTCGCGGGCTGGCGGGGCATGAAGGACGTCTGGCCGGCGATCCTCGTCACCGGCGTGTCGTTCGCGATCCCGCAATACGTGATCTCGAACCACATCAATCCCTGGATCGTCGACATCGGCGCCTCGCTGATCTCGATGGGCGCGCTGATCCTGTTCCTGAAGGTGTGGCAGCCGAGGCAGCTCTGGCTGTCGCCGGCGCTGCGCGGCCGCGACGAATCGGCCGCCACGATGGCGGCGGCGAAACCGCTCGACAAAACCCCGCTGACGCAGAGTGAGCTTTTCAATGCGCTGCTGCCGTGGATCATCGTCTGCATCGTGATGCTGGTCTGGGGCAACGGCGCCTTCAAGGCCTGGGCGAACGCGATCTTCGTCTGGAACTATCCCGTTCCCGAGCTGCACCAGATGATCAACAAGATGCCGCCGGTCGCGCCAGGGCCGACGAAAGAGAGCGCGGTGTTCGCCTTCACCTACCTGTCCTTCACCGGGACCGGCATGCTGATCGCCGCGATCATCTCCGGCCTGTTGATGGGCGTCGGTCCGGGCAAGCTTTTGACCGAATATGGCCGCACCATCCGGCTCTGCGCGATCTCGCTGATCACGATCTCGGCGATGCTCGCGATCGGCACCTTGACGCGCCTGTCCGGCGTAGACGCCACGCTTGGTTTGGCGTTCGCCGCCACCGGCGTGCTCTATCCCTTCTTCGGCACGCTGCTCGGCTGGCTGGGCGTCGCGCTGACCGGATCGGACACCGCCTCCAACGTGCTGTTCGGCAACCTGCAGAAGATCACCTCCGAGCAGCTCGGCCTGTCGCCGATCCTGATGGGCGCAGCGAACTCCTCCGGCGGCGTGATGGGCAAGATGATCGACGCGCAGTCGATCGTGGTCGCCTCCACGGCCACCAATTGGTACGGCCATGAAGGCACCATCCTGCGCTTCGTGTTCTGGCACTCGATCGTGCTGGCGTGCCTCGTCGGCGTGCTCGTGACGTTGCAGGCCTATGTCTGGCCGTTCACGGCGCTGGTTCTGAAGTAGCGGACTGCGCCGCGTCCACAAATCCCCGCGAGGTTCGTCCCCGCGGGGATTTTTTGCACCTTCCGCGAACCTTCTCAACGGCACGGCTGTCCTATAGAAGGTGCCGCAAATCAGGTCGGTCGAGAGGTCTCATGGTTTCGCTTCTGCGCTTGCTGTGTGCGGCGGTTGCAATGCTCGCGATGTCCACGCTCGCGCGTGCCGAGGAGGGGTTTCCTTTCGGCACCGAGATGACGCTGGAGGCGTTGCCGCAAGCGGGCTCGAAGCGGATTCCCAACATCGAGATCGGGGACAATGGCGAGGTCGTGCTGGAGCTCTGGTGCAAGGGCGGCAAGGGCCAGTTCTCGGTCGCCGGCAACACCGTGATCTTCGTCCCCGGCCAGATCCAGGACCGCAACTGCCCGCCGGCGAGAGCGCAGGCCGATGACGAGCTCGTCGCCGCCCTCGCCAGCGTCGAGACCTGGAAGCGCCAGGGCGACGTGCTGACGCTGATCGGCCCGAAGCCGCTGCGCTTCAGGACGACGGGGAACTAAAATCGCAGGCAGCGCTCTCGTGTCCCGGACGCGGTGCGGCACGAAGTGACGCTCCGCAGAGCCGGGACCCAGGCTCTTTCTACAATCTCGTGTGTGGCCTCTGGGCCCCGGCTCGCAGCGCTTCGCGCTACGTCCGGGGCACATCAGGTCACTTCCACACCGACTTGTCGGCATCCCAGCGCTGGCCCTTCAGCTCCTTGACGAGCGCCTCGATCGAGCCGTTGTCGTCGGGCAGATCGCCTTCCTCGTCGGCCGAAGCGTCGTCCGACAGATTGAGCCTCGCCCCGCTGCCCTCGTCGGCCGTCGTCGTCGCCGGGCTGCCGATCCAGAGCATGAGCTTGTCGGTGGTGCCCGGCTTGTCGGGCGAGACCAGCCCTGCGACCTCGATCGTGTCGGTGAGCTCGAGCGCCGGGAAATCCTGGTTCGGCCGCTTGAACACCAGCTTGAGCTTACCGGTGGCGGGGTTGAAGTTCTGCGAGACCGGCTTTGCCGCGAGCGTCCTGCTCAGCACGTTCGCGACCGCCGTTGCCAGCTTGCCCTTGTTGATCTTGTCGCCCTCGCGCCAGTCCGCCGCGGTGAAGCGGATGGTGCGGTCCATTTCGGTCATGCCCGCGGTCCAGCCTGCGGCGGTGACGCCGGGCATCGCCTTGAATTTCGCCAGCAGCGCGCCGGCGCGCTCCGGATCGACCGACATGGTGATGGTCTGCTCGCCCGCGCGCAGCGCGTCGCAACCGACATTGAGGCTCGCCAGCGTCACCTCGACCTCCTGGCCCTTCAGGCTCTTCAGGAAGTCGGTCGCCGCGTCGAGCTTGACCTTGACCGCGATCGCTTCCGGCGAGACGTCGGTGAAATCCTTCGGCTGCGGCGTGATGCCGTCGTCTGAGGTCTGACTGTCCAGGAATTCCTTTTCGCTGAGATCGGAATTGTCCGGCGAGGTGACCTCGGTCACCGCCTGGCCGATCGCGATCTGGCCGCGGAATTCGAACATGTCGCCGGACTGCTTGCGCGTCAGCTTGACGCTGACCGGCGACTTCTCGCCGACGCTTTGCGTCGTTCCCGTCAGCGTCTGGCCCGCGACCTGGAGGTTGACGACGAAGCGGTCCTTGCGGTCGGAATTTTTCGCGATGGGGTAGCAGACGTCGAGCACCGCCGCGGTCACAGTCTTGCCCTGGCGCGTCTCCTTCAGGATCACGTCGGCGTTGCCGTCCATCAGCCCGTCGATCGAGGTGAAATAGCGCGTCTCGGTTCCGCCCGGCGCGGTCGCCTTCGGCGACAGCTTCATCTGGGCGGACGCCTGCGGCGGAACGGCGAGCAGGGCCGCCAGAACGGCCGTCGAACAGACCAGAAGCGCACGCATTGATGACATCCTCGCGCAACGGGCATGATCCGGAAAAGTGTGAAGCGGTTTCCCGAGAGGATCATGCCCAAACAATCGAATCGGCGCGTCACCGTAGTGGGTTTTGGCCGCTGGTTGAATCGGAAAGCGAAACAGGCAGGATCGGCAAAAAAGAAGGCCGCCCGGAGGCGGCCTTCGCAACTCTGTCACGGAACGGAGGCTTAGAAGCCGCCCATGCCGCCGCCGGGGGGCATGGCGGGCGGAGCTTCCTTCTTCGGCAGCTCGGCGACCATGGCTTCGGTGGTCACCAAGAGGCCGGCCACGGAGGAGGCGTCCTGCAGCGCGGTGCGCACCACCTTGGCGGGATCGATGATGCCCTTCTCGACCATGTCGACATAGTCCTCGTTCTGGGCGTCGAAGCCGAAGGTCTCGGACTTGTTCTCCAGGATCCTGCCGACCACGATCGAGCCTTCCACGCCGGCGTTCTCGGAGATCTGGCGGATCGGGGCTTCCAGCGCCTTCAGCACGATGTTGATGCCGGCCTGGACGTCGTCATTGGCGTTGGTGAGACGGCCGACCGCCTTCTTGGCGCGGAGCAGCGCGACGCCGCCGCCGGGGACGATGCCTTCCTGCACCGCGGCGCGGGTGGCGTTGAGCGCGTCCTCGACCCGGTCCTTCTTCTCCTTGACCTCGATCTCGGTGGCGCCGCCGACGCGGATCACCGCGACGCCGCCGGCGAGCTTGGCGAGGCGCTCCTGCAGCTTCTCGCGGTCGTAGTCCGAGGTGGTCTCCTCGATCTGGGCCTTGATCTGGCCGACGCGGGCCTCGATGTCGGGCTTCTTGCCGGCGCCGTTGACGATCGTGGTGTTCTCCTTGTCGATCACCACCTTCTTGGCGCGGCCGAGCATCTTCACCGTGACGTTCTCGAGCTTGATGCCGAGCTCCTCGGAGATCAGCTGGCCGCCGGTCAGGATCGCGATGTCCTCCAGCATGGCCTTGCGGCGGTCGCCGAAGCCCGGCGCCTTGACGGCAGCGACCTTGAGGCCACCGCGCAGGCGGTTGACGACCAGGGTGGCCAGCGCCTCGCCCTCGACGTCCTCGGCGATGATGACGAGCGGCTTGCCCGACTGCACCACGGCTTCCAGCACCGGCAGCATGGCCTGCAGGCCCGAGAGCTTCTTCTCGTGCAGGAGGATGTAGGCGTCCTCGAGCTCGGCGGTCATCTTCTCGGCGTTGGTGACGAAGTAGGGGCTGAGATAGCCGCGGTCGAACTTCATGCCCTCGACGATATCAACCTCGGTCTCGAGCGACTTGTTCTCCTCGACGGTGATGACGCCCTCGTTGCCGACCTTCTGCATCGCCTGGGCGATCATCTTGCCGATGGCGGCATCGCCGTTGGCGGAGATGGTGCCGACCTGGGCGACCTCGGAGGAGGCGGCGACCGGCTTGGCGCGCTTCTCGATGTCCTTGATGACGGCGGCCACCGCGGTGTCGATGCCGCGCTTGAGGTCCATCGGGTTCATGCCGGCGGCGACGGCCTTGGCGCCTTCGCGCACGATCGCCTGGGCCAGCACGGTCGCGGTGGTGGTGCCGTCGCCGGCGAGGTCGTTGGTCTTGGAGGCGACCTCACGCACCATCTGGGCGCCCATGTTCTCGAACTTGTCCTCGAGCTCGATCTCCTTGGCGACGGTGACGCCGTCCTTGGTGATGCGGGGGGCGCCGAAGCTCTTCTCGATGACGACGTTGCGGCCCTTCGGGCCGAGCGTCACCTTGACGGCGTTGGCGAGAACGTCGACGCCGCGCAGCATGCGATCGCGCGCGTCTCCGGAAAACTTGACGTCTTTGGCAGCCATGGTCTGCAATCCCTCGTGTTACGTGATGTGTCTTGTCTAGTCGCGGCGGAACGATGGATGCCCGGATCGCCTGGATCCGGGCATGACATTCAGCGGCCGTTCAGGCGGATGGCCTTAGGCCAGCACGCCCATGATGTCCGACTCCTTCATGATCAGGAGCTCTTCGTTGTCGATCTTGACCTCGGTGCCCGACCACTTGCCGAACAGCACGCGGTCGCCGACCTTGAGGTCGATCGGGATCAGCTTGCCGGTCTCGTCGCGGCCGCCGGGGCCGACGGCGACGACCTCGCCCTGGGACGGCTTTTCCTTGGCGGTGTCCGGAATGATGATGCCGCCCTTGGTCTTTTCCTCGGCGTCGATACGTTTGACCACGACACGGTCATGCAGCGGACGAAATTTGGATTTAGCCATGACGTTTCCCTTTGGAGGCTCGCTTCGGAAGTAGTGGGGTCGGTGGGGCGGCGCTTCCGTCCACCCTCTCGTCGAGGATCGAACGGCGCGCTTAGCAATCGGGCTTTCCGAGTGCTAATAGTGGGTCCGGAAATATGGCTTGGCCGCGATCCTGTCAAGCAAAGGTGGTTAAGCGGTTGTTGAGGCGGATATAGGATGGTGGCATTGGAAACTCGCTCGGGGCGCCGGCTTAGAGAACGACGTCATTGCTCCGGCAGCGATTTTGCGCTTGGCTGCTCGAGGGGTGCGGCCATGGTCTTGTTCGGGGGAATGCCATGATCAGTTCGGCTCACGCGCGCACGGTTGCCAATCTGGCGGCCGCCTCTTGTCTGGCGCTGCTGCTGGGCGCCTGCGGCGGCGGCTTCAGCCTGCCGTCCCTCACGTCGTCCTCGCCGCCGCCCGAGGCCGAACCGGGCGTTGCGCCCGAAATGCCGGCCACCATCCGCGGCGACGAGATCGTCGGCCGCTGGGGCCTCGCCTCGTTCCAGAACCCGGCCGACCGCGCCCGTACCGAGAAGATGGCGCGCGAGCAATGCAAGAATCCCTACGTGATCACCGCCGGCTCCTCCGGCGGCGTGATCATGCATCTCGCCGACCAGGCGACGCCGCAGGAGCTGCGGCTGAAGGGCTCGCCGAGCGGCAAGAACTACATCGGACCGGCCGGCCCGACCCCCGGCGAGCAGGATCGCGAGATCGTCTCCTTCGACGGTCGCGTCATGATCACCCGCTTCATCGACAAGGACGCCGCTACCCGCTACGGCAACATGGTCTACGTCCGCTGCGCGCCGAGGGCGTGAGGCAGCCCTTGGCCTAACGTTTCGTCATTGCGAGCGGAGCGAAGCAATCCAGACTGCCTCCTGGGAGACAGCCTGGATTGCTTCGTCGCTTCGCTCCTCGCAATGACGAAAAACAAAAAACGCCGGCCCCAAGGCCGGCGCTTTGTTATTTCTATATCGCCCCCGTTCAGTCGAACAGCGCGTCGATGTCGTCCTGCGAGGCGTGGCCGACGTCGCCGGCGAGCTTGGGGCCGTTGAGGAGCTTCTCGTCCTCGCTGCGGCTGTCGACCGGCGCCGGCACATGGGACTTGATCGCGTCGACGCCGCCCCAGATCTCCATCATCGCATTGATGTGCTGCTCGATGAACTTCATCGTGGTCATGACCTTGCTGATGCGCTGGCCGGTCAGGTCCTGGAAGTTGCAGGCTTCGAAGATCGAGATGACGCGTTCCTGGATGTCGTCGGCAAGGCGCTTCTGCTGATCGACCGAGTCCACCTTGGACATCGCGCTGGCGGCCTGGTCGATCGATTCCGCGGCTTCGAGGATCTGCTGGGTCGCCTGCTCGGTGCCGCCGACCACCGCGCCGAGCTCGCCATTGACCTTGGCCATCTCGCCGCCGTCGAAGCTCTTGCCGTGCAATGTCGCGATCTCGCGCTTGGTGCGGTCGATGGCGTCGTGGATGAGGTCGAGCTCCACCTTCAGCTTCTCGCACTGCTCGATCTGCGCCCGGTAGGTCTCGAGCATGGTGCGCGCTTCGGACAGCTCGTGGGCCGTCGACGCGTCGATCGCCGCCATGGCAGCGCTGCCGGACAGCGGGGCCGCGACGATGCCCTTCGCCATCTGGGCGCGGATCGCGCGCAGCTCGGCCATGATCTCGCTATGCATCGGGATTGCCTCTTCGGTTACGTCCAAAATCGGCATCTCGCCACCGGCGATATCCTCGACGCGAAAACGCTTGCGGTGAACAGCCATCAGGATACTCCCCCCACCTCACTCACGCGTCTTTGTAGGCAGAAGCGATTTAACACGAAGTTCACAACCGGAACTGTTGTGCGGCGTCGCGCGACGCGGTGCAAAGAAGCGATTAACCATGGCCGCGCTGCGTTCATCGAAAATAAACGCTGATCGCCAAATTGCCGGCGCGCTCGCGACGTGGTGAATCGAAACGCGCTTTCCGTTTACCAAACAAAACGGCTTTTGCTCTTTATTGACCACGTCGAAGGGCGCGGATCAGCCACCGGCTCTCCACGACGCATGTGATCTAGACGAAACAGTACAGAGTACGTCGATGTTCAAGAAAATGTCTGTCGCGCTGCTCGGCAGCGCTTGCACCATCATGGCCGGCGCGAACGAGGCCAGCGCCTTCGACAACAGCGTGCCGAACGATCCGCCTGCGGTGCTCTACCAGCCGCGCGTGCCGCCGGCGCCGGTGCGCGTCGCGTCCAATTCCAACATGGGCGGCGGCTTCATCGAATTCCTGTTCGGCGATGGCCCCGGCCGCGGCCCGGCCTACGCGCCGGAGCAGCCGGTGTATCAGCAGCAGCCCGGCTATTACGACCAGCGGCGCTTGCCGCCGATGGGCGAGCCGCAGATGCAGGGCGGCTATCAGCAGGGCGCGTCTCTCCAGCAGGAGGCGGTCGATCCGCGGCAGCGTCCGTTCGATCCGAGATTCGAGAAACAGCTCGTTGACTATAGCGGCAAGGAAAGTGCCGGCACGATCGTGGTCGATACGCCGAACAAGTTCCTCTATCTCGTCGAGGGCAACGGCCGGGCACTGCGCTACGGCATCGGCGTCGGTCGTCCCGGCTTCACCTGGTCCGGCGTGAAATCGATCACCGCCAAGCGCGAATGGCCGGACTGGACGCCGCCGGCGGAAATGCTCGCGCGCCGGCCCGATCTGCCCAGGCACATGGAAGGCGGCCCGGAAAATCCGCTCGGTGCCCGCGCGATGTATCTGGGATCGACGCTCTATCGCATCCACGGCTCCAATGAGCCCTGGACCATCGGCACCAACGTCTCCTCCGGCTGCATTCGCATGCGCAACGAGGACGTCATCGACCTCTACGGCCGCGTCAATGTCGGCACCAAGGTCGTCGTGATGTGAAGGGTCATGCGATCGATGGAGCGATCGGATCCGCGTGCCGCGTCGGCTCGACCTGCGGGGCATCGAAGGGGGCGCTGCTGCCGCCGAACGCCTGCCTGAATGGTCACGTCTACTGACGTTGCCTCGATCCAGGACGAGGGACAGCGGAGCGGCGACGGCGAGTTGATGTAGCCGAATGCGGTGCGCGAGCAAAGCGCTTCAACCGCCGCACCGACAGCTCGGCCTTCCTGAGGCGCTCGTGCAGTCCCTCCAACTCGTACAATTCGGTGATGAGATGGGTTGTGACGTCGCTCAGGTTCGCGATGCGCTGTTGAAGTGGGCTCATTCTCAAAACTCCCGACTGTAGCCAAGAGAGGCAGCCACGGCGTGTGGCATAAGCAACGTGTTCTTCCAGTTGAACACCCATGTCCAAATTTGGAAATCCGGGAGTCTACGGCAGCGTGTGTCGGAGGACGATTTCGCTCTGTATGGTGAAGTCAGGCGTACGTCGTGACGTTCTGCATGGTGCTGTCCGACAACGCATGCAGTAGTCATATTATATCCAATGGCGTCTTGGCCTGTGGTGCAGAGCAGCGCGCGTTGAGCCCTGCTTGAAAAGAAATCGGCCGCCCGGAGGCGGCCGTTTCACATCTGTCGGTCGAATGGCCTACGCGTAATCGCTGCCGCCGTCGTCATCGCCGCCGAAGTCGCTGTTGTCGGCCGCGTCGAAGCTATCGTCGCGATCGTCGCCGTAGTTCTGGTCGTTGTTGTCGCGGTCGTTCGACGCCTGGTCGAAGAAGCCGTGGCGGGACTCCCGGTTTGAGCCGACGTCGTCGAGGCCGGCATCGCGCGCGAGCGAGCCGCCGGACTGATCGCCGCCCCCACTCCAGGGACTGCGGTCGCCGAGCGCGTTGGTGTCGCCAAAAGCCTGCTGGTGCGATCCGCCCATCATGCCGCGGATGCTCGAGAGCAGCAGGGAGCCGCCGACGACGCCGGCCGCGGCCGCCGCCGCCGTGCCCAGGAACGAGCCGCCCCCACCGCCGACCGGCGGAGCGCCATAGCCCTGACCCGGACCCTGGCCATAGGCCTGCCCATAAGGCGGAGGTGCGCTGTAGCCCGGTTGGCCCTGCTGCATCGCCTGGCCGCTGTTCCACGTCGGCCGCTGCTCACGCGGCGGCACATTCGGAACCGAGCCGCGCGAGGGGCTCGAGCCGAACAGGGTGTCGCGCATGGTGTCGAGGAAGCCGCCGGACTGCGCCTGCTCGGGCGCATGGGCCGCTTCCAGCTCCTGGATGCGGGCATTGGCGCGCTTCAGCGCTTCGTCCTGGACCAGCGTGGTCTGCACCAGCGCGTAGATGGCGCCGGGCGCCTTGCGCAGGCCGTCGGAGATCGCGGCGATCGCATCGGGATCGCGCGGTGCATTTTCCAGCTTTGAAAGCCGGTCGAAAAGGTCGTCGACGAGCTGGCGTTCCTGCGGCGTCATGATCTGTCTCCTTCGCGCCAAACCAAGCGCGAAAGGAGATGTAGGGTTCCAATGTGGCCCCAACAGTGCCGGCCGGATTAAATTTCGGTATGCGACAAGCTGGCTCTGGCGCGCTTTTCGTCGTTCATCCCAGTGTCACGTTGCTGTCCGCCAGCAGGCGCGCGAAGGCATCGCCCGCGAGATAGGCGTGCTCGCGCTCGCGGACGTCGGTCATGGGATCAAGGCCGGTGAGGACATCATCGACGAAGCCGGGATGGCACATCACGAGGCCGCCATCGGGAAGGCCTTCCAGGAATTGCCGCATCAAGGCGCCGAAATCGGCGGCGCGCGTGAAATCATAGGCGCCGGCGAAACCGGGGTTGAAGCTGAGGCCCGCATGGCCGGCGCGGCGGCGGAATTGCGCGCTGAGACCATCGAGCACCAGGGCTTTCGGTGAGGCCAGCCGCTGCCGAAGCGGCAGGTCGCGGCCGCCCTGGCGCACCCAGGCCTTTGGCGCAGCCTCGGCCACCGCATCGACGAAGCCGTCGCGCACCTGCGGGAAGAGCTGCACATGCTGGTGACCGTCGACGAAGTCAGGGGCGCGTCCGAACGCGTCCATGAAGGCGGCCAGCTGCGCCTTCACTTCGTTGCGGATGAATTCACGGTCGAGCCGCCGCATCAATCCGGCGCGCAGCAGCTTGGGAAAGGCGAAGAACATGTCGCCGTCCAAGGGGCGGAAATGCATGGTGAGCGGCCGGAATGGCGCCGACAGCGTCACGTGCAATCCGATCGCGCAACGCGGGCTTTGCGTTGCCGAAGCCTGCAGCGCCTCGACGTCGCCGCGCGCGATCGCAGGCCCCACCATCATCACCGAGGTGGCGTTGAGGCGGCCGCGTTCGATCAGGTCGCGGATGGCGCGGTTGACCCCCGGGCTGATGCCGTAATCGTCGGCGCAGAGCCAGATCCGCCGCGCCCTCGCGGCCACGCTCATTCGGCTGCCGTCCTGCTCGCGGCCTCATCGGCCTTGCCGGCTTCGAAATGCTTCTCGCTGTGCTCGGCGACGAAGTAGATCGGACGCGCCTTCAGCTCGGAAAGGATCTTTCCGATATATTCGCCGACGATGCCGATCATGATGAGCTGCACGCCGCCGATCGTCATCAGGCCGACCACGAGCGAGGGATAGCCCGGGACCTGCTTGCCTGTGGTCCAGACCTCCCAGAGGATGGACAGGCCGAACAGGAAGGCGCCGCCGGCGAGAATGACGCCGAACAGGCTGGCGAAGCGCAGAGGCGCCACCGAGAACGACGTCAGGCCCTCGATCGAGAGGCCGAGCAGGCTCGCGGCGTTGAAGGTGGTGACGCCATGTGAACGCGCTGCGGGCTCGTAGTCGACGCGGATCTGGCGGAAACCGATCCAGCTGGCGAGGCCCTTGAAGAACCGGTTGCGTTCCGGCAGCTGCCTCAGCGCAGCGACCGCGCGCGGCGACAGCAGGCGGAAATCCCCGGCATCTTCGGGAATCTTCTGGCGGGCGCCCCAATTGATCAGCGCGTAAAAGCCGTGCACGGCGAGGCGGCGCAGGAATGGCTCGTTGTCGCGATGCGCTTTCGCGGTGTAGACGACGTCATAGCCGTCATCGATCCAGTGCCGCACCAGCTGTTCGACGAGCGCCGGCGGATGCTGGCCGTCGCCGTCCATGAACATGACGGCGCCGAGGCGGGCATGGTCCAGGCCCGCCATCAGCGCGGCCTCCTTGCCGAAATTGCGCGACAGCGACACCACCTGAACGTCGATTGCGTCGGCCGGCAATGACCGCGCGATCGACAGCGTCGCATCCTTGCTGCCGTCGTCGACATAAACGACCTCGCAAGACAGGCGATAGCGCTGCCGCAGGGTCCTGGCGAGCTCGCAGATGCGCTGGTGCAGGGCCGAAAGGCCCGCCGCCTCGTTATAGACGGGGATGACGATCGACAGCCCCTTCGCTGCGGCGTTGGCTGCGGTGGTCGTCATGCCGGAAACGTCAGAGCCCAGCGTCATCGATCAAGGTTCCAGAGGCGGTCAAAGGTCATCTCAACAGCATATGGTAGCAGCCGTTTGCTGTCGCTACGCTGAACGGAGCTGCTCAAAACGTCGGGCTCACCGCCGCAGGAACGCCTCGAGCTTGGCGAACAGCGGGTTCTCCCGGTCGAACACGTAGTCGAGCGAGACCACCGAGACGGTCTCGGCGCCATGCTCGCGCAGGAAGCTCGCCAGCGCGTAGAGCTGCCCCGGTGGGCAGTGCAGCGTCAGCATGCCTGACGAGGTCGGGCCGCCGAACGGCGCTTCCACGCCGAACCGGCTGTGGGCGTCGCCGAGCAGGGCGGCATCGCATTGCCGGAAGCGGGTGCGGACCTCGCGGTACTTGTTGGCCCGCGCTCGGGCTGCGATGTGGTCGAGGATGACGCGAGCCGTCTCGCGCGCCTGCGGCGACCAGTCGGCCTCCTTGGCGGCCACCAGATTGGCCTGGCTGCGCAGGATCACGCCGTCGTCGAGCACCCGCAGGCCGTTGGCGGCGAGCGTCGCGCCGGTCGTGGTGATGTCGACGATCAGCTCGGCGCTGCCGGCCGCCGGCGCGCCCTCGGTGGCGCCTGCGCTTTCGACGATGCGGTAATCGGTGATGCCGTGAGCCTGGAAGAAGCCGCGGGTGAGGTTGACGAACTTGGTCGCGACCCGCATCCGCATGTGATGCTGCTCGCGGAAGCCGGTGGTGACGTCGTCGAGGTCGGCCATGGTGCGGACGTCGATCCAGGCCTGCGGCACCGCGACGACGACGTCGGCATAACCGAAGCCGAGCCCCTCGATCAGCGACACGCGCTTGTCGGCATCGGCGATGTTCTCGCGCACGAGATCTTCGCCGGTGACGCCGAGATGGGCAAAACCGCGGGACAATTGCGAGGCGATCTCGCTCGCCGAGAGATAGGCGACCTCGACATTGTCGAGCCCTGCGATGGTGCCGCGATAGTCGCGGGCGCCGCCGGCTTTCGACAGCTTGAGGCCGGCCCGGGCAAAGAAGGCCTCGGTGTTTTCCTGCAGGCGGCCCTTGGAGGGAACGGCCAGAACGAATGGCGCGCTCATGACTTAAGCTCCCACCTTGCGGCCGATCCGGTTCAGCGCGTCTACCCAGACCGAGAAGCCGACCGCGGGGATCGGCTCGGTCGAGCCGAGCTGGGTCATCAGCCCGTCGTAGCGGCCGCCGGCGACCAGCGGCTCGGCGCCGTTGCCCCTGTGGTGCAGCTCGAATTCGAAGCCGGTGTAATAGTCGAGCCCGCGTCCGAACGCGGTCGAGAAGCGGGTCTGCTTCACATCGATGCCGCGCGCGGCCATGAAGCCGACCCGGCTCTCGAACTGATCGATCGCGGAAGCGAGATCGAGCTTCGCGTCCGTCGTGAGTGCGCGCAGCTCGGCGATGGCATCGTCGGGATTGCCCGAAATCGACAGGAAGCGCTTGAGCACGGCGATCGCCTCGCGCGGCAGCGCGCCGCCCTTCAGCGTCGATTGCTCGAGGAAGCGATCGGCGATCTCGGCCGTGGTGCGGCCGCCGACATTGGTGGTGCCGGCGATCGACATCAGATCGGTGACGAAGGCGAGCGCCGCCTTGCGGTCGGAGCCGGCAAGGGCCGCCAGCACGCCCTCATATTCGCTGCGCGTCGCGGTGGTCGCGGCCGCCAGCCGCTCCAGATCCTGCTCCAGGCTGATCTTGCGGTTGAAATCCTTGACCAGGCGGCGGCGCCAGACCGGATAGAGGTTGAGCGCGTCGAGCAGCGCATTGAACAAGGCAACATCGCCGGTGCGGATCTCGACGTCGCGGACGCCGAAGGCGGCCGTCGCCTCCAGCGCCAGCGCCAGCATCTCGGCATCGGCCGCGGCGCGGTCCTGACGGGCGAATGATTCGATGCCGGCCTGGAGGAATTCACTGGCTTGGCCGCTGCGGTAGCGGAACACCGGACCGAGATAGCTGAACCCCGCCGGCTGGCCGGCCCGGCCTGAGGCGAGATAGTCGCGCGCGACAGGAATGGTCAGGTCCGGGCGCAGGCAGAGCTCCTCGCCGGAGAGGTCGGTGGTCAGGTACAAGCTCTTGCGGATGTCCTCGCCGGAGAGGTCCAGGAACGGCTCGGCCGGCTGCAGGATGGCGGGCTCGGCCCTGACATAGCCGGCCTGCGCGAACGACAAGAGCAGCGTATCCGCCCAGGCGGCGGAGCCGGCAGCATTTGAGGTGGCAGTCGCGGTCATCTCAGGAGTCCATCGTCCCGGCGGAACCGGGCAGGGCAAGGGGAGGCGAATTGGCGCAGGCCTTAGCATGGCCCGACAGCGGTTTCGACCTCCAAAGGATCAATCGCTTAACGGGTGGGCAATGCGCAGGATCAGGTGCTCTTGCCGCCCCAATCGCCCAGCACCGCCTGCACCAGCGCCAGGGCGGCGACGGCGGCGGTGTCCGCCCGCATGATGCGGGGGCCGAGCGCCAGCCGCAGGATCTTGGGCTGGCGCAGCAGCAGCGCCCGCTCTTCCTCGGCAAAACCGCCCTCCGGGCCGATCAGCAGGTCGATCCCGTGCCTGGCCTCGCGCGCGCCTTGCAGGCTCTGAATCGGATCCTGGACCTCCGCTGCCTCGTCGCAGAAGATCAGCAGGCGATCGGCGGGACGCTGGCTCAAGAAGCGCTCCAGCGGCACCGGCTCGGCCACGCTGGCGATGCTGAGGATGCCGCATTGCTCGGCCGCCTCGACCACATTGGCGCGCATCCGCTCGGTATTGACCCGTGAGGCCTGGGTGAACCGGGTCAGGACGGGCTGCAGGGCCGCGGCGCCCATCTCGATGGCCTTCTGCACCATGTAATCCAGCCGGGCATGCTTGAGCGGGGCGAACACGTAGGTGAGGTCGGCGAGCCGGTCCTGGGGCCGGGTCTGCTGGAGGATCACGAGGCCGTCCGGCCGCTTGCGGCCTTCGATGGCGGCCTGCCACTCGCCATCCCGGCCGTTGAAGGCCAGGACCTCGGCTCCGGCGCCGAGCCGCAGCACATTGCCGAGATAGTTGCTCTGGTCGCGGTCGAGCGGCACCCTGGCGTCCTGGGCCAGGGGGGCATCGACGAACAGGCGCGGGGCGCGAAAATCGTGGGAAGGCATCGCTTTGGGGGTCCGGTTACCGGCTGTTCTTAACCGAAAGGCGCCATTCCGGGGTAAATATTGCCAATCTGGTGCGTCCCAGCGCCGCGCTCTCGCCCTATTCCACGGGTTGTTAAGCGCCGGCGGGAATCGTAAAAACGCGAACACGCTGGTCACGCTTCAATTGGGAAGCCCTGAACCCCGTAAGCTCCTGCCGGAGAGACTGTCTTGATGATCCGTCATTTGATGGTTCCGCTCGCTGCCGCCATGGTCGCCATGAGTGCCGCCGGCGCTTGTGCGCAAAGCGCCTTCCCGGCGCCACTGCCCAACCAGGCTTCGAACAGCTCGCCGTTTCCGCCCGTGAACGGCTCGGCGCCCACCGCGTCGATGGGGAGCGCGCCGCAATCGTCCTTTCCCGTCAACGGCGCTGCCCCGGTCGGCGGCGGCGCCGGCGGCTTCAGCGCGGCTCCGCCGACGCAGGCCGGTCCCGGTGAGGACTGCATGAAGGCGTTCATGCCCCTGCGCGAAGAGGCCGAGAAGCGCGGCAAGCTGATCAAGGCCGCGAGCGACCGTCATGCGCAGCCGGACGAGGCCTGCAAGCTGATCCGCAACTTCAGCCAGGCCGAGTTGAAGATGATCAAGTACATCGAGGCCAATGCCTCGAAGTGCGGAATCCCGCCGCAGATCGGCGCGCAAATGAAGGAAGGCCACAAGAACACCGAGGCCATGCAGACCAAGGTCTGCAACGTCGCGCAGCAGATGCAGAATCAGCCGCGCGGTCCGGCCGGTCCGTCGCTGAGCGAGGTGCTGGGCTCGGGCTCGGCGCCCGAGGCCAATGCCGGCAAGAAGGGCGGCAGCACCTTCGATACGCTCAACGGCAACGTCCTGACCCGATGATACACGTGCCGCCGATTTGAAGTTCCTACGGTGCTCGCCGCGAGATCCTCATAGGAACTTCAAATCGATAAGCGGCACGTGAATTTATAATTTTCTGGCTTGTGCCCTTGTAGTTTTCGAAGTTCGTACCGGAATACGCCGCGATGGAATACGAACTTCGAAAACTGGGCACTAGCACATCCGCCCGCGTTGCCGATTCCACCGGCAACTGGGTCGATACGCTCGCGCCGCATTGGGCGCGGCCTTACCTGCGCCTGTCCCGCTTCGATCGCCCGATCGGCTCCTGGCTTCTCTTGATGCCATGCTGGTGGTCGGCGGCGCTGGCCGCCGGCATGGCGCATGACGTGCGTGGTCTGCCGCTCACCATCGTGCTGTTCTTCATCGGCGCCTTCGTGATGCGCGGGGCCGGCTGCACCTGGAACGACATCACCGACCGCGACCTCGACGACAAGGTCGAGCGTACGCGCTCGCGGCCGCTGCCGTCCGGGCAGGTGACCACCAGGCAGGCGCTGGTCTTCATGATCGCGCAGGCGCTGGTCGGTCTCGTGGTGCTGCTGCAGTTCAACCGCTTCGCGATCGCAACGGGCATCGCCTCGCTCCTGATCGTTGCGATCTATCCCTTCATGAAGCGCATCACCTGGTGGCCGCAGATCGTGCTCGGGCTCGCCTTCTCCTGGGGCGCCTTGATGGGCTTTGCCGTCACCTTCGGCCGCATCGATGTCACCGCGCTCGTGCTCTATGCCGGCGCGATTTCCTGGGTGATCGGCTATGACACGATCTATGCGCATCAGGACGCCGAGGACGATGCGCTGATCGGCATCAAGTCGACTGCGCGCCTGTTCGGTGCGCATACGCGCCAGGCGCTGGTGCTGTTCTACGGGCTCGCGGTGATGTTGATCGGCGTCGCGCTGGCATCTGGCGAAGCGCGCTGGCCGGCCTGGCTCGGGCTTGCCGCCTTCGCAGCGCATCTGGCCTTGCAGATCGTGCGGCTGAAGATCGACGATCCCGGGCTGTGCCTTCGCCTGTTCAAGTCGAACAAGCATGCGGGTCTGCTGCTGTTTGCGGGATTGCTCGCGGACGCGATGATGCGAGCGCAGCTCTCGTAGGGTTGGGCAAAGGCGCTTGCGCCGTGCCCACGATCTCTCAATGATTGACAAAGCGGTGGGCACGCTTCCGCCTTCGCTCTTCGAGCTACGGCGGACAAGTCGCTTTGCCCACCCTACGGCACCATTAATTCCTCGCGATGATCTCGCGCTCGTCGCGGTGAACCAGTAGCTCGCGCGCCATGGCGGTGCGCCGGCGCATCAAGAATTTCGGACGGCGGGCGCGGATTGCGTTGGCGCGGCGGCGGCGCGGTGCGGGCTTGCGGGCGCCCTCGTCGAGCTGCGGCAGCGCGAAGATCTCGCTCCAGATCGTCCAGGCCTGCGCGATCTCGTCCGCGTCAGTGCCGATCAGCAGCGGGATGGACAGCGAGGGATCGCGGTGCACGAGAACGAGCGTCTGCGCCTCGTCATTGCCGCGCAAGGCAACGCCGGTGAAGTCGGCGACGCGCACGTTGATCGCCATCTGCATGCCGCGCACGGCACGGCGCAGCACGACGCGCTCGCGATGAAGCTCGATCTGCCTGACATGTCCGTCGGCGCGCGGGTCATGCGCATCGAAGCGGACCGGAAGGGAAAGAGGGTCGAGCCGCAACGAGCGGCTCGACCCGGCGGGGTTAGCCCCGCATGTTGCTGTTTGACGCCTCACGGCTTCGTTCTCCCCGCCGGGATTATGTTCCCGGTCGATGCGAGGACCTTAGCGCGCGGCGGTCCGAAACCGCTTAAAAAGGCTGGTTAACCCACCGTCACTGCACCTCATGATTGACAAGACCTTGGCGCGCATGATTGACGAGACGTTGCGCCGACGTCGCGAATCTGAGCTTTTGGCGGGCTGAAAATGCTTGAAGTCCGCGCTATCAGGGCACATCTGTGGGTTCCGGTCCCGAACCCCGCCCCAACAGGATTTCGTTCGTGAACTCTTCACCAAGCTCGACGCTTTCGACTACCGCCAATCGCGACCTGCTCGATCAGTCCGCGCTCTCCGATCTCGCGCAGCGGCTGGTCGAGGCAGCCAGGCGCGCCGGCGCCGATGCGGCCGATGCGGTCGCGGTGCGCGGCGTCTCGCAAGGCGTCGAGGTCCGCGACGGGCGCGTGGAGGAATCCGAGCGGTCGGAGGGCGACGATGTCGGCCTGCGCGTGCTGGTCGGCCAGCGCCAGGCGGTGGTCTCGACCAACGATGTCAGCGGCGATGCCGTCACCAAGCTCGCCGAGCGCGCGGTCGCGATGGCGCGCGTCGCGCCCGACGACAAATTTGTCGGCCTCGCCGATCCTGCGCTGCTCGCGCGCGACTTCCCCGATCTCGACCTGCTCGATCCCGCCGTGCCCACGACCGCCGAGCTCGAGCGTCGCGCGCTCGCGGCCGAAGCTGCGGCACTCGGCGTCAAGGGCGTGACCAAGTCCGGCGGCGCCTCGGCCTCCGCCGGCATCGGCGGCATGGTGCTCGTCACCTCGACCGGCTTCCACGGCTCCTACCTGCGCTCCAGCCAGGGCATTTCCGCCACCGCCATCTCGGGCGATGGCACCAGCATGGAGCGCGACTACGACTTCACCTCGGCGCCGCATGGCGCCGATCTGCTGTCGCCGGAGGTCGTCGGCCGTTCCGCCGGTGAGCGCACCGTGGCGCGCTACAATCCGCGCAAGGTCGAGACCTGCAAGGTGCCGGTGGTGTTCGATCCGCGCGTCGCCGGCTCGCTCGTCGGCCATCTCGTCGGCGCCATCAACGGCGCCTCGATCGCGCGCAAGACCAGCTTCCTGAAGGACAAGCTCGGCCAGCAGCTGTTTGCGAAAAACATCCGCATCATCGACGATCCCTTGCGCAAGCGCGGCCTGCGCTCGCAGACCTTCGACGCCGAAGGCGTCGCGGTGAAGCGGACCGCGCTGGTCGACGACGGCGTGCTGACGACCTGGCTGCTCGATTGCGCCACCGCGCGCGAGCTCGGCCTCACCACCACCGGTCACGCCCATCGCGGCGTGTCTTCCTCGCCCTCGCCCGGGCCGTACAATCTGCATCTCGAGCCCGGCACGCCAACGCCGGCCGAGCTGATCGCCGACATCAAGCAGGGCTTCTACGTCACCGATCTGATCGGCTCCGGGGTCAACGGCGTCACCGGCGATTACAGCCGCGGCGCCTCCGGCTTCTGGATCGAGAACGGCGAGATCACCTATCCCGTCAGCGAAGTGACGATCGCCGGGCACCTGTTCGAAATCTTCAAGTCGATGCAGCCGGCGAACAATCTCGAATTCCGCTACGGCGTCAATGCGCCGACGGTGCGCATCGAGGGTTTGACGCTTGGCGGACGCTGATCGAGCTGTTGCAGCTTGGCTCACCTCTCCCGTAGGGAGAGGTCGCGCCGGAGGCGCGGGTGAGGGGACCGCTCTCTCGTGGGGCCTGAGCCCTCTCACCCGATTTGCTGCGCAAATCGACCTCTCCCCGATGGGGAGAGGTGTTCTCGCCGTGCCACGCGATTGAACCCGATGGCAGCTGCTCTCGACGACACGATCCTAACCCGCGACGCGGCGCTGCTGAAGGATACGGTGCGGGAGGCGGGCGCGCTGGCGCAGTCGATGTTCCGCACCGAGCTGCGGAAGTGGACCAAGGGTGCGTCCTCGCCGGTCTCGGAGGCCGATATCGCCGTCAACGATCTGCTCGAAGCGCGCCTGCGCGCAGCGACGCCCGATTATGGCTGGCTGTCCGAGGAGAGCGCCGACGATGCGGCGCGGCTGTCGCGGCGGCTGACCTGGATCGTCGATCCCATCGACGGCACCCGCAATTATCTCGGCGGCCACGATGAATGGTGCGTCAGCGTGGCGCTGGTTGAGGACGCTTCGCCGGTGCTTGCCGCCGTGTTCGCCCCGGCCACCGACGAATTCTTCTTCGCAATGCGCGGCCAGGGCACGACGCTCAACGACAAGCCGGTGCGCGCGACGAGCGGATCCGAGCTCGACTTCGCCCGCGTCGCCGGCCCGAAGCCGCTGGTCGAGCGGCTGAAGCCGTCGCTCGGCGAGATCAAGCTGCACCGGCGAATCGGCTCGCTGGCGTTGCGGCTGTGCCGGGTCGCCCATGGCGCGCTGGATGCGGCCTTCGCGGGCGGCAACAGCCATGATTGGGACCTTGCGGCGGCCGATTTGATCGTGCAGGAAGCGGATGGTAGGATGAGCGACCTCTCCGGAGAACCCATCCTCTATAACCGCCGGGAAGTGGCGCACGGGGTGCTGGTGGCAGCGGGACGCGATCGTCATGCGGGCATTGTCGCGCATTTTCGCAATCGTCCCTTAGCCTAAGGCGCTTTCGCTCGTGCTTCTCGAACACTGCTTTGCCGGGCAGCCCGCTAGGAACAGAACTCATGCCAGATAGTGCCCCGCAACAACTGCTCCACCTCGTCATCGGCGGCGAACTCGTCGACCTCGAGCACAACACCTTCAAGAATTTGGACGACGTCGATATCGTCGGCCTCTATCCGAACTATGCCACCGCCCACGCCGCCTGGCGGGCCAAGGCGCAGAGCACGGTCGACAACGCGCAGATGCGCTACTTCATCGTCCACCTGCATCGGCTGCTCGATCCGAATCAAGAACCGGCGCGTTGAAAAAACTGCTTCGCAATACGCTGCGAAGCAGCTGGTTTCAGCGTGCCGTCGGGGTCCTGGCGGCCGAATATCTGCGTCTGGTCTGGCGGACCAACACCTTCACGATCGATCCGCCCGACATTTATGAGCGCGTCGAGCCGCAGCTCCCTGCGATCTTCGCGTTCTGGCACGGCCAACATTTCCTGACGCCCTTCATCAAGAACCAGAACAAGGCCTCCTATCGGGCCAAGGTGCTGATCTCCCGGCACCGCGACGGCGAGTTCAATGCGATCGCCGCCGAGCGGCTCGGGATCGGCACGATCCGCGGTTCCGGCGACCATGGCGGCGCGTTTCACCGTAAAGGTGGCGTCGGCGCCTTCAAGGAAATGGTGCGGACGCTCCAAGCCGGTTGTAATGTCGCGCTGACCGCCGACGTCCCCAAGCGCTCGCGCGTGGCGGGGCTCGGCATTATCATGCTGGCACGGGAATCGGGACGGCCGATCATGCCTTTCGCGATGGCGACCAGCCGCTTCGTCCGGCTCAAGAACTGGGACCGCACCACCATCAATTTGCCATTCGGGCGGGGCGCATTGGTCGGCATCAAGGAAATCCACGTTCCCGCAGATGCCGACGCCGCCATGATGGAGACGTTGCGGCAGGAGCTGGAAGACACCCTGAACGAGGCGACCCGCCGCGCCTATGCGCAGCTCGGCCGTCCGGGACCGGAAGATGCCTAAGTCGCTGCCCATTGCGCTGCCGATCACGCTGCGGATGTACCGGCGCCTGGCCGCCGGCCTGGTGCCGCTTGCGCCTGCGCTGATCAAGCGGCGGCTGAAGCAGGGCAAGGAGGATCCCGCGCGCGTCGGCGAGCGGCGCGGCCTGTCCCGCGACGTGCGCCCGCATGGCCCGCTGGTCTGGATCCACGGCGCCAGCGTGGGCGAGGTGCTGGCCTCGGCGGCGCTGATCGAGCGCCTGCGCGAGCTCAATCTGCGCATCCTGCTCACCTCGGGCACGGTCACCTCGGCGGCGGTCGTCGCCAAACGCTTTCCGCCCGACGTCATCCATCAATACGTGCCGTATGACTCGCCGCGCTACGTCGCGCGCTTCCTGGATCATTGGAAGCCGTCGCTGGCGCTGTTCATCGAATCCGATCTGTGGCCGAACCTGATCCTCGCCGGCGCGGCGCGCCGGGTGCCGATGGTGCTGATCAACGGACGGATGTCGCCGCGTTCGTTCCCGCGCTGGCGGCGCATGCACGGCACCATCTCGGCGCTGCTGTCGCGGTTCGACATCTGTCTTGCACAGTCGAAGACCGACGCCGAGCGCTTTGCCGCGCTCGGCGGCCGCGACGTCGTCACGACGGGGAATCTCAAGCTCGACGTGCCGGCGCCGCCGGCCGATCCCGCCAAGCTCGAACGGCTGATGGCCATGACGCGTGGGCGTCCGATCATCGTTGCGGCCTCGACCCATCCGGGCGAGGACGAGATGCTGATCGCGGCGCATCGCAGCCTGGTCGGCTTCTTCCCGCAGCTTCTCACCGTGATCGTGCCGCGGCATCCGGATCGCGGCTCCTCGATCGCAGGCCTGGTCACCGCATCCGGGCTGAAGCCCAGCTTGCGCTCGCGCGAAGAGCTGCCGACGGCGACGACCGACGTCTATGTCGCCGACACGATGGGCGAACTCGGCCTGTTCTATCGGCTCTCGGAAATTGTCTTCATGGGCGGATCGCTGATCCACCATGGCGGGCAGAATCCGATCGAGGCGATCAAGTTGGGCGCCGCGATCGTCCACGGTCCGCACGTGTTCAACTTTGCCGACGTCTATGAGGCGCTCGATACGAACGGCGGGGCGCGGCAGGCCGACACGCAGGAAGCGCTGGTCAAGCAGCTCGGCCAGCTGCTGGCCGATCCCACTACGCGCGACAAGATGCAGCGCGCAGGCACGGGCGTGGTCGAGCAGCTTGGCGGTGCGCTCGATCGCACCATGACCGCGCTCGAGCCCTATCTGTTGCAGTTGCGGATCGAGATGGGGGCCGCCAATGCGTGAGCCGGCCTTTTGGTACCGGCCACGCCCCCTTCAATCGTATGCGCTATGGCCGCTCGGTGCGCTCTACGGCGCGATCACCGCACGGCGCATGCTGCGCCAGGGCTTTGACGCCGGCATCCCCGTGATCTGCGTCGGCAACTACCATGTCGGCGGTGCCGGCAAGACGCCGACCGTGCTGGCGCTGACGAAGCTCCTGCGCGAGCTCGGCGAGACGCCTGTCGTGCTCAGCCGCGGCTATGGCGGGCGCCTGAAGGGTCCTGTCATGGTCGACCGCGCGCGCCACGATGCGTCCGACGTCGGCGACGAGCCCTTGATGATGTCGCGCGACGTCCAGGTCGCGGTCGCGCGCGACCGCCTCGACGGCGTCGCGCTGGCGAAGTCGCAAGGCGCGACCGTGATCCTGATGGATGACGGCTTCCAGAACCCTGCTCTGTTCAAGGACGCCTCGCTGATCGTGATCGACGGCGAGCGCGGCCTCGGCAACGGCAAGGTGTTTCCCGCGGGCCCCCTGCGCGCACCGCTCGAGGTGCAGCTCGCGCGCACCGACGCGCTGGTGCTGATCGGCGACGGCAATGCCGCCAACGATGTCGCGGCGGAGATCGCGAAGCGGAACAAGCCCGAGCTGCGTGCGCGCCTGAAGCCGGATGCGGCCTCGCTCGCGCAGCTCTCCGGCAAGCGGGTGTTCGCCTTCGCCGGCATCGGCGATCCCGAGCGCTTCTTCCGCACCCTGCGTGCGAGCGGCGTCGAGGTCGCGCGCACGCGCGCCTTCGCCGACCACCACATGTTTTCGCAGGACGAGATCGCAGCGCTCGCAGCCGACGCTCAGCGCGAGCAGCTCACGCTGGTGACCACGGAGAAGGATCTTGCACGCTTGCGCGGCCGCGAAGGCGTGCCTGACGGCATCGTGCCGTTCGCCGTCCAGCTCGAGTTCGATGACCCGGCAAAGCTGCGGCAATTGATCAGCGATCATCTGTACAGAGCGCGCGAGCGAAGGTTCAGCGCGCGCTGATCTCGCAACGTGAGGCAACGTCTCTGCCCTAGTCGCAAAACGCGAAGTGTCGTGGCTGGCGAATCTTCTTCCGCGCGTTCGGCAGTTGATGTAGCCTTGCATGAGAGCCGTCACCGGGACGTGCCGAAGTCCCGGGAATCATCGACGGCGTTGATGCCCACGGCGGGCAATGAATCTTCATCATGTCAGGTGCAGCGGCCGTAACGACCAGTTCGCAACGGCACGGAGAATTATTGCCAACAATTCAGAGGAGAACTTGCCATGCATTTTTGCCTCACCGGACAATACACGCCACGCGCTCTCAATGCCATTTTGGAGAATCCCACGACCAATCGCCAGGAGGCAGCTCGAAAGCTCATCGAAGCGGCCGGCGGAAAATTGGTCTCGATGTACAGCGTCGCGGCCGACGGCCCCGGCGTGCTCGTGATTTTCGATGTGCCTGATCCCAGCGCGGCTCCGGCCATTTCCGGCCTGACCGTGACGGCCGGTACGCTGCAGAACGTGAAGCTGGTTCGGTTGTTCACGCAGGACGAGATCAAGCAGGTCCGCCAGAACGCGGCGAAGCTGCGTCCGTCGTATTCGCCGCCGGGCAGCTGATCTCCGGACCCAGGGCGCAGCCGCCGTTGTCGGACGACGCGGCGGCTGTACTCATGTTTAAAGCCGAAATCATGTCTGCGACGCGCCGAAGGGGCATGCTCACCACGCGCCGGCGGCCATCAATCCGATGATGGTCAGGCACGACATGCAGGCCACGACGACGGTGTAGCATTCGGGTGTATTCATTGCCGTCTCCCAAACTGTTGCCAATTGCTTGGTCACTGCTACGCGGGAGTGATCGCCGGTCTTGCAGCCGCTTCAATTCGGCAGGCCGTGACCGGACTTGCTGTATGCGTCCGTCGTCTCGTCGTCCACTTGCGTCGCAGGATGATAATCTGCTGCGATAGCTTCTGCGCGCTCAGCTGCGATCAGAAGCTGTTTGCGCATTTCAGCGAGACGGGCGCGGCAATATTCACGATAGAGCAGTTCGAAAATGGCGGGCATGATCACCCCCATCGACTGACTTTGGATTACAGATATTCCACCGCGAATTTTCAAGGTGATCGGTAGCCCGTCGGGTGGCTCTTCGATATGAGCCCGTTCACAGACCGCGCCAATTCCAATGCTCGATGGCTGTTTGGTTGACCTGATCGTCCGTGCGATAAAAGAACAGGGCCAATTACCTAACATGCACTATAGCAGTGCTTTGTTTCAGCAGAACTTCATCAAACAACTCTAAGGCGCCGAACCGCAACAAAAAATCCAACCACAACGCGAAACGACTCACCAACGGCTGCAACGAATGTAGAACGCAATCGACCCGCACGGCAGAGACCATCTTGCCGAATTGCCGGCAATGCGGCGCGGGCACATCGCCCTTTTCCTTCGCGCGGCAAAGCCGCCTGCCGGCAACCTCAACTCGGAAAACATGCACGCGCGGTCAGCGTCACCGGGGACAGGTTGATGATCTGCGGAAACTCGAATGAATAGGTCGCGCTGACCTGGTTGCCGCACGCGGCCGTGGCAAAGGTGAATGTTCCCGGAGGGAGCGTGAGGCCGAAGGCCTGCTGGGCAGCGTAGGTCGTGATCGCACTGCTGCTCGGGCAGAGCGTGTTGTTGACGGTCGCGCAGCGCGCCGCCATTTCGCTGCCATGCTGGATTCCCAGCTGGGTCCAGAACAGCAATCCGCATTCGACGATCCCGAATATGAACAGGAAGAACACGGGAGCGGTCAGCGCAAATTCCAGTGCCGAGGCGCCGCACGTGTCTCGCCATAGTGCGGTGAGCTTCACTGCAGCCTCGTGGTGGACTGCGCGGTGTAGGTGTAGGTGGCCGCCACGATCTGATAATCGATGATCGTATAATACGTCGCCCGCGCCGAGACCGTCGTGTATGTTCCGGCCGGCGCACCGCCGGTGCAGACCGTTCCGCAGCTGGTGGCGCTGACTCCCGCACTCGTTGGACATCCGCAGAATTGGACCGGCGGAGGTGAAGCGGTGATGTTGGTCGCGCTGGTGGCGCTTGCGACCGCGTTCGCGATGCCGTTCGTGTCGAAGCCGCGCGCGATCGCGTACTGGGCTCCCGCTTGCGCGGCATTTTCGAGCTGCATCTTGCGATAGAGGGCAAGCCCGATGTCCGTGACCGAGACGACCATCAGAGACAGCAGGGGAATCAGGATGGCGAATTCGGCTGCCGCGACGCCCCGTTGATCGCCGGCAGCATTGCGCACGTGCCGCGCCAGAGAACCAAGCCATCGACGGCCGAACATGGATGAGAAATTCTGGATTTGCATCGCTCCAAACCTCATTCGACGAGCTGCGCGGTTTGCGATCCGATCGTCGCGGTGCCGAGCGCGGTGCAATTGACCTGCAGGTTCGACGTGCCGCTGAACGTCAGCGTATCCGCGATGATCTTGGTGCAGGATGTGCTGGTGCCGTTGCCGCCGCTGAAGCTGAGATTGGCCTTCGGCAGGTAGATGGCGCCGCCGAAATTCTGCGTGCTGCCGCCCGTCAGATTGAAATTGGTCCCGGCCGGCATGTTGCGGTCGCCGTACATGACGATGCCCTTCGTGGGGCCGCTGGTCGGCCCGGTCAGGTCGACGGTCGCGTTGCTGCCGATCGAGGCGGTGCCCCAGTCGCTTCCGGAGCCGGTGAACACCAGGGTGACGCCGCTGCCGGTGATGGTGGCATTTCCGGCGACGCTCAGGCTGGCCCCGTCCAGATAGTAGATGCCCGGATTGAGGTTCAGGACTGCGCCGGCATTGACCGTGATGCTGCCCATGTAGCAGCCGGGGTCGAGCGAGTTTGTTTTTCCGTTGGCGTTGACGGTGATCTTGGCATTGCTGCAGCTCGGCCGCGCCGGCGGAGAGACGTCGGCGTAGGGATCGGCGACCGGCGTGATGTGCGTCTTGACCCCGTTGGTCGCCGTGATGCTGCTTGCGCCGGAGACGTCGCCGACCACGCCGACCTGGTTTGCCGCGACCGAGGCGCTGCCGGCGACATTGAGCGAGGGGCTTGCGCTCGAATTGCTGTAGAGATTGCACTTGATCAGGTTGAGCTGGTTGCCGCCGCTGACGTTGACGGCGGGGCTTGCGCTCGCGTTCAGCGCAAGCACGCAGCCCGTCCCGGAATTGGGCAGCGCGACCGAGCGCGCGGTGATTGGCACGCGGTCCGAGCCGAACAAGGCCGACAGCAGCCGGCGCTGCGGTTGGCTGACGATGACTTCGATGGCCTGCGCGTTCGACGCTTGACTGCCTGTTTTTGGCGGCTGGTTCACCGTGACCGTGACGTCGTTCGCCCCGTCGGTGTAACCATAATTTGCCGCAACCGCCTTGGCTTCGGACGAGGGGTCGCCGCCGACACTGGCAGCCGTCGCAGCGCTGACCGCGCCGGAATCTGCAACGCTCTGCATGTTCTTGTGCTTGTAGTACCACCAGCCCACTTCCGTTCCGAGGCCGGCGGTGCCGACCAGGACCGGCATGAGCACCGCGGAAATCAGCACGTAGCTGCCCGACTCATCGCGGATGAACCGTTCGAGCACATGATGCTTTGAGCTCGAAGGTGCACCGAACGAACGGCTGAAAGTTCTCCGGAGGTCCATGCGTTCCTGCCCGTTGCCACTTTATCCCGAGGCAATGTGGTGCGGGGCGGCTTAAATGCGCCCCAATGGAAGCCGGACAATTTTAAACATCGGCGAACATTCAGCCGGCATTCATGGCCGAAATCTTATCGATGAAGCCGCGTCCAGGAGAGCCAGATGAAATTGCGGTCTGCACTTCTTAACCCCAGCCTCATAGGCCTGCCGGTTTTGCCCGCCACGGAGCAGTGACAGTGCGATGCCGTGCGGTGGGCAAGGCGAAGTCTCGTAGGGTGGGCAAAGGCGCAAAGCGCCGTGCCCACCATCTCTTCGCAATCGCGACGCCCAAGGTGGGCACGCTTCGCTTTGCCCACCCTACGAGAGTCATGAGAGCCGAGGGATCACGGCTGCTTCAGCGCACCGGGAAAATGCCGCTGCAGAACCGCGGCGGGCGTGGAATAGGCTTCCTGCAGATCCACGCTCCAGTACTTCAGCTCGTCGAGCGGGATTCGGGCGTCGGTGATCGCGCAGCGCACGAAGGTGCCCGGCGAGATCACGCGGAAATCGCCGTCGAGATATTGCACCTGCGCTTCGCCATGGCCCGAAGGGCCGAACTTGTTCAGCACGGTCGAAAGTCTCCGCGGAAGGCCTCTCCATGGAAACCCGTGGAAGGCACGATGTGTTGGACGGGATGTAGCATAGATGGGGTGGCTTGTCCGCCCGTTAAACCCACCGGTTCGTGATGATTTGCCGCCGTTTTCGCGTGATAGGACTTCAGTCGAAGGACCGCTGGTTCCGGCACCTCCTGCGGCAGAGTCCGATGCGCCTGCGCCTCACCGCTGTGTTCCTGACGCTGCTGATGTCGGCCCCGCACGCCGGCCCGGCGCCGCAGCCGGTCGAGATTCCGCTCGCCTCCGGGGTGCTCCATGCCCAGCTCTACAAGCCCGAGGGCAAGGGGCCGTTTCCGGCCGTGATCGCGCTGCACGGCTGCGGCGGGCTCGGTAGCCATTCCGATCCCGTGCTGCCGCGCTATCGCGATTGGGCCGAGCGCCTGCTCAAGGCCGGCAATGCCGTGCTGCTGCCCGACAGCTACGGCTCGCGCGAGCTCGGCCCGCAATGCCGCGTCAAGGAGATGCACGTCAAGGCGCGGCGCGAACGCGTCGCCGATATCGCGGCCTCGCGCGCCTGGCTGATGCAGCAGCCTTTCGTGGCGCAGGACCGTGTCAGCCTGATCGGCTGGGCCAATGGTGCGAGCGCGCTGCTCTGGGCCGTGCGTCCGCAGAGCGCGGGACGCGATCTCGGTCCGGACTTCCGCGCTGCCATCGCGTTCTATCCGGATTGCCGGATCTCGGCGGGCCTCGGCTGGAGCACGCGGGTGCCGACGCTGGTCTTGATCGGCGCCGATGACGAGGTGTCGTCGCCACCGGCCTGCCGCCAGATGGTGGATGGTGCGCGCGGCCGCAGCGCGCTGGCGCGCATCGTGGTCTATCCCGGCGCCGATCACGATTTCGACCGCGCCACCCCGCCGCTGCACGCCGCCGCCGCGCCCGATTCCACCGATGCCGAGGCCCGCGCCGCCTCGCAGAAGGACGTCGCACAATGGCTGGCGCGGTGATGGTGGTGCCGCCGCGCATGGCCGCGCCATCATTCGACCACGATGTCGATTCAACGCATCTCATATGCGCAACCGCATCACACTCTTCGCCTCCGCCCTGATCGTCTTCACCGTCGCGATCCTGCTGTTCGAAGCCCAAGCCGGCGCCCCGCAGCCGGACCATTGCGGTTTCTGGACCACAATCGACGCCGGCTTGTCGTGCCGCTGAAGTAGATTTTGAATGGGCGACGCGCTGCCTCCACGTCGTCATTGCGAGCGCAGCGAAGCAATCCAGAATCCCTCCGCGGAAAGACTCTGGATTGCTTCGCTGCGCTCGCAATGACGAGTTTGTGGCAAGGCGCGTTCCACACACTCGGTGTTATCGCCCGGCTTGACCGGGCGATCCAGTACGCCGGGGCGGCTGTGGGTCATCGAGAAGCCGCGGCGTACTGGATTCCCCGCTTTCGCGGGGAATGACAGCGAGGGCGGAGCACCGTCCTCGCCTCTCAGAACAAGCTGCCCTGGTCCACCGGCTTGGCCAGGCGCCTCAGTGCCGGCTTCGTCTCCGTAGCCGGCTTCGCCTGCGCCGGTGCGGGCTTGGCCGCGGGCGCCACACGATCCGCATCCGCCGTCGCGCCGACACGGCCGTCCGCGAACTCGATCTCGAGGCGCGCGCCGGGGCCGATCGCATCCGCTGCATGCAGGGGATGCCCGGCCTCGTCGCGCACCAGGGCAAAGCCGCGCGCGAGAACGCTGCGATAGGACAGCGCGGAGAGCAGCTTGCCGCTGTTCTCGACCCGGGCCTCGAGCCGGTGCATCAGCGTGACAAGCGCGCGCTCTGCCCGTTCGGCCAGACGATGCGTGCGCTCGCGCTGGCGGAGAATCGCGTTGCGCTGGGCCTGCGCATTCGCAAGCTTCGAGGCGCGCAGGCGCACCTCGAGCCCGGCAAAGCGGTCGCGCCGCTGCCGCAGCAGCGAGCGTGCAGACAGGCCCAGCCGTTCGCCGCAAACGGTGAGGCGATGATCGGCCTGCGATATCTGGCCGTGCAGCACGCGCAGCGTCAGCTTCGAGCTCGCCGCGGTGAACCTGCGGAAATGCGCATGCGTATTGGCCTTGAGGCAGCGGGGCAGAGAGCTGCCCGCCGAATCCAGCCGCTGCCGCGGAATCGCCAAGAGATCGCCGGCCGCCGGCAGCGCGCGCGCGGCGGCGCGCAGCTCGCTGCGGCGGCTCTCCTGGGCGCGTTGCCAATAGGCGCGGGTGCGGCGCCCGAGATCGCCCACCTCGACGAACAAGTCGCTGCGCACGGGAACGGCCATCTCGGCCGCCGCCGTCGGCGTCGGCGCGCGCTTGTCGGCGACGAAATCGATCAGCGTGATGTCGGTCTCGTGCCCCACCGCCGAGATCAGCGGGATCATGCTCTCGGCTGCGGCGCGAACCACGATCTCCTCGTTGAACGACCACAGATCCTCCAGCGAGCCGCCGCCGCGCGCGACGATCAAGACGTCGGGCCGCGGAATCCTGCCGCCCTCGGGGAGCGCGTTGAAGCCGCGGATCGCGGCCGCGACCTGCTCGGCCGAGCCGTCGCCCTGCACCTTGACCGGCCACACCAGCACGCGGCGGGGGAAGCGGTCCTCCAGCCGATGCAGGATGTCGCGGATGACGGCGCCGGTCGGCGAGGTCACGACGCCGATCACCTCCGGCAACCACGGCAGCAGCTGCTTGCGCGCCTCGTCGAACAGGCCCTCAGTGGCGAGCTTCTTCTTGCGCTCCTCCATCAGCGCCATCAGCGCGCCGATGCCGGCCGGCTCCAGCGCCTCGATCACGATCTGATATTTCGAGGAGCCCGGATAGGTCGTCAGCTTGCCGGTGGCGATGACCTCGAGCCCCTCCTGGGGCTTGAAGCGCATCCGGCTATGTACGCCCTTCCAGATCACCGCCTCGATCTTGGCGCTCTCGTCCTTCAGCGCGAAATAGCAATGGCCGGAGGAATGGGCGCCGCGAAAGCCGGAGATCTCGCCGCGGACGCGGACATGGCCGAAGGCGTCCTCGACCGTCCGCTTCAGGGACAGCGACAGTTCGGAGACGGTGAATTCGGGCGCGTTGAGCAGTTGTTCCGCAGGCGGCATCTCAAAAACGATTCGGCATTTTGGGGTCAGGCCCGACGTTAAGGATTTTCGCAGGCCAGCGCCAATCCCCGGGTTGATCGGAAGAGTACTCTGTAGTATAGAGTTCTCTATTGATTAATGAGTTTGAGGAGTGATCCATGGCGATCCGGTTGCTGCGCGGCGTCTTGAACAGCCTGAAATGGGCTCTGTGCGCGGTCGGCGCCGTGGCGCTGATCCTGGCTGCGATGATCGCAACGCCACTGCAGCGGCCGCCTGAGATGCGGTCGGTCTCCGACTCCACCAAGGGCATCGACTGGTCCACGCTGCCCCCGCTCGAGCGCTTTCAGGCCCGTGACGGGACCTGGATCGGCTATCGCCACTATTCGCCGAGCGGCTCCGCGACCGGCGGCGGGGCAGTCTTCATCCACGGCTCCTCCGGCTCCAGCGGCGCCGTCAACCACGCCCTGACGCATGCGATCGCCGCGCGCGGCGTGGAGACCTGGGCGCTCGACATCCGCGGCCATGGTGGCTCCGGCACACGCGGCGACATCGGATATGTCGGCCAGCTCGAGGACGATCTCGTCG
This sequence comes from Bradyrhizobium sp. BLXBL-01, assembly GCF_051853025.1. Classification (NCBI taxonomy): domain Bacteria; kingdom Pseudomonadati; phylum Pseudomonadota; class Alphaproteobacteria; order Hyphomicrobiales; family Nitrobacteraceae; genus Bradyrhizobium; species Bradyrhizobium sp. BLXBL-01. The sequence continues at coordinate 7,521,656 of NZ_CP182471.1, read as the reverse complement.
ATTTCGTCGCCCACCTGCGCAAGACCGCGCCCGACCTGCCGCTGACCCTGATCGGCCATTCCGCCGGCGCCGGTTTCTCGCTGCGCGTCGCCGCGACACCGATCATGCAGGACATGTTCGTGCGCACCGTGCTGCTCGCGCCGTATCTCGGCTATGACGCGCCGACCAACCGGCCGAGCAACGGAGGCTGGGTCAGTGCCGACATTCCACGTTTCATGGGCCTGGCGGCGCTGCGCAAGCTTGGGATCGACTGCTGTTCCCAGCTTCCGGTGCTCGCCTTCGCGGTGCCGGTGAGCTCGGCGAAGTATCTCACCTCCACCTATTCCGACCGCCTGATGCGCAACTTTGCCACGCACGGCTATCGCATCGATCTTCCGGCGACGACGCGTCCGATCACGATCATCAGTGGCGCCGATGACGAGATGATGATCTCGGACAAATACGCGGAAGCCGTGCACGCAGTGAAGCCGTCGGTCGACGTCAGGATCATCGACGGCGTCAACCACATGGGCATGGTGACGAGCCCGAAGGCGGTCAACGCCATCGCCGAGGACGTCGCCACGCGCGGGAGCGGGCAGTCATGATGCGACCCGCTGACGGCAAAGCAATCGCAGATGGAAGCGGCGTCTCCGCGGCCATCCTTCGAGACGCCCGCCTGCGGCGGGCCCTCAGGATGAGGACCGAGCTTGCGGCACTCGCCTCAACGGACATCGGTGCCACTGAGCCTCATCCAAAGGCAAAGCTGCCACTGAGCCTCATCCTGAGGAGACCGCCACCGGGTCCGCGCAAAGCGCGGCCTGATGACAGGCTCCGCGGTCGTCTCGAAAGCCTCATCCTGAGGAGACCGCGAAGCGGTCGTCTCGAAGGACGAGGCGCTTGCTCAGATCCCACCGCGAGTCATTTGCGATAACGGGCATAAAGAGGACGACATGATCGACAGCAGAGAGGCCAGCGCAGCGCTGGCCGACATCGACGACATCGTCCAGCGCGTGAAGCAATCGCAGCTCTATGAGCTCGCGAGCCTCGCCGCGATGTGGTGGGGCGTGCTGGTGTTCGCGGCCAATCTCGTAACCTGGCTTTGGCCGGTCTATGCGGTGTATGCCTGGGTTGCCGTGGACGTCCTCGGCGTCGGCGGGCTGGTCTTGCTCCGCTTGCTGAATCCGCCGCAGCACACCAACAGCACCGCGGCCAGCATCAGGATGCTCCTGGTGCTCGTGCTGTTCTTCGCCTTCGGCTATCTCTGCACCGATGTGATCGGCCATTTCGGCCCGCGCCAGCTCGGCACGTTCTGGCCGCTCTATTTCATGCTGTTCTATACGCTGGCGGGCCTGTGGTTCGGCTCCGCCTTCGTGGCGATCGGCCTCGGCATTGCCGCGCTGACATTGATCGGCTTCTTCTACATCGGCGAAGCGTTCCCGCTATGGATGGCGTTCGTCAACGGCGGCGGCCTGATCCTCGGCGGCCTCTGGATGCGGCGGATCTAGCGGGATGGCCGAGCTCGACGACATCATCCACCAGCCGCTACGGCTGAAGATCATGGCGGCGCTGAACGCACTGCCCGCGACGGCCGGCCTGGAGTTCGCGCGGCTGAAGAAGCACACCGGCGCCACCGACGGTAATCTCGGGGCACATATCGAGACCCTCGCCAAGGCCGGCTACGTCTCCGTCGACAAGGCTTTCGTCGGCAAGAAGCCGCAGACCACCGTCACCGTTACCGCCACCGGCCGCGGCGCCTTCGCGCGACATGTCGCGACGCTGCAGGAGATCATTGCGGGGAAGCAGGTGTAGCCTCCCTCGTCATTCCGGGGCGCGCCTCTTGGCGCGAGCCCGGAATCCATACTCACGATGGTGGTTATGGATTCCGGGCTCGCGCTACGCGCGCTCCGGAATGACAGGGAGAGGAGGCGCCAGCCCCACTGAGTTCGAAAGCGCCTTCGCGCAACCCTGCGGTACCGCATCGTGACAACCCCTCTGTCCGCGAAAATATCGTATTCACTTCAGAGGTGCAGTTCAGTGCACTAAGCTATGTCAACTGATGCTTCGGCTTTGGAATTTAGTGCACTGTCCGCGCAATTCTGAGTTCGATCCCGGGCCAAGCCCAAGGTTAACCGCGATTCGTCAGGGGTTTTGCGGGTTCTTCAGCAGGCTGCTAGCGCTTCCGTGCTCGCCGTTCTTGCGGAACCAAAGCGAGCAACAAGAAATGCCCTTGCAGCCAATCGATCACGTAAGTTGAGATCGACCGGTTTGATCCACGCCAAGGGTCTCCCTGCACGAATGTAGACATAATCGCTGACACGTCGTCGGACGATCTCTCCGCAATCAGCTGCTCAAGAAGGTACCCCAGAGCAGCTTGTTTTAATACCCAAGGCAATTTTTCATCGAGCCAAATTTGGATGCTAGCTCCAAGAGCGACTTGGGCATGCGAGGCCAAGTCTGCCTTTTTTCCACCAAGACGCGACGCCAATTTTTTGAATGCGGCTGGAAGGGTGAGATCATTCACGCCTTTCAGGGAAGAAACCAACAAGTCTTGGCTAATTGAAATAAATTCGAGCCCTGAATCGATGAGTTGGGCGATGAAGGCGAGGTATTCGTCTTGGGTAATAATTTTGAGGCTCAAGGCTCGCATCAACACGGGCTGTAACCATGTTCCCGGAACCTGAAAATCGAGTTGTGCGGATTGGCGTAATAACTGATCTTCGCAGACAAGCAGCCTACCGCTGCCCTGCGCGGCACGAAGGTCGTCCAAGAATCCGGCGCCGAATTGAGCTATGACTGGTCGCCAGTTTGGGGACAAGTCCATCTTACCCTCGGCGGGCAGTATGGTGGCGTTTTGCTCAATCCAGCCGCGGTCCGCCTCTGCGAGTTCTAGCGCTTGTCTCTTTTCCTCTGGCGTTATCTCGGTTCGATAGTACTGACCATCGCGGTATGAGATCGACATATCCGGCTCGTCAAGGCGCTCGCGAAGTTCTTGCGTACGACGCTGATAGTGAAGCGCGGTCCGAGCGACAATGCCGATTGGCCCGCACACTGCGGTAACGGTCTTTTCGAGGCCGAGGCGCCTTACGATATGAAGGGTCGTCAAATCGACAACGCAACCCTGTGCGGCATTGTTATTGATCGCCGCAAAAGCCGTGGCCCGTTCCAGATGGGTGCCGTCGCAGGAGCGAATGCGTATCCCGAAGCCCGCGATGCCGACCAAAGCCTCAATCGGATCGCAGCCAAGCGCCTTTCCGGCGAGGGCAAGCGGGAGCGTCCCGGCTTCGTAAAGCTTGTTTACCTCCTCAATCGCATCGTGCCGGTCGCGCACCTTGGATAGCATCGGCTCCAGGCCGTCGTCTTTCCCAAAATCGACCCTCACTCGTTGAAGTCCGCGCATTTCGGGGAAGCGGTTACCGAAATTTTCAAGGAGATCGTGCAAAGCATGGAGCTGCTTGGGCTTGATCCACGAAATCTTACCCGGTGACGTGTCCGGCATAATGATTTCGTCACCCTTGCTTTTTCCGATAAGGAGACCGGCAACCCGATGGTCTGGCGCGATGTGTTGGGGCGTCGAACGAAGCCCGGAATCCGGTTCGATGATAAAGACGGGCCTCGTGCCGTCATCCAATTCTATTCCCACCGCCATGCCAGGGCCGATTTTTTCTGGAACTATTTCCATTCCGCGTGAATGACCAGGCCGCAGGAACAGGCCGACGTAGCCCATCGCGACCGTCTGGCTGTTGGGGTTGTCGAGAAGAGTTTTGTAACCGAGCTTGTGCGCCTCGCGCCAATCCGCAAAATCATCCATGAATTGCGCGAGCTTCATGAAGTCCTCTGGTTCCCCCTTGAAGGCGGACCACGGCTTCGCTGTTTCGATCCGAAGCTCTTTGAGATTGTTCTGCCTGAACAGTGCCGCAAGCAAAAGCAAATGCAATTCGAGATTGGCAGGATCAGAGGCAAGGAATGCGCGGATGAGTTTCTCGGCAGCCGGAATGTTGCCTGCTCGGCTTTCCAAGGCGATGCGCGATTTCCGGTAGAACGCCTGTTGCCCGACCGCCGCAGGAACTTGGTCGAGAATTTCGCGTGCCAAGACGCGTCGATCGGAATTGATCGCAGCACCCAAAAGAGCACGAAGCGCAGGAGAGTCAATCTGCCGTGAGGTCGCCCCGTTAAGCAACTCTGCAACGTCGTCGAACCTGCGAGCAGAAGCTAGAGCATCTGCGAGAAGAAAACGTGTTGGAAATTCCGTGTTGCTGTCGACAAGCGCAAGCGCCTCATCAAGGGCCGCTCCTGCATCAGCGGCACCTTGCGCTTGGCGCACGCGGAACAGAGCCAGCGGGCCTTGCGGATGTGCTGGCAAAGCTGTTTTTAGCCGCAGCGCCTCGTCTTTTGCTTCCTCATAGCGCCCCTGCTTAACGAATGTCTCGATCACGACCAGAGCTGCGGGCACAATGTCGTTGATTCGGTCGAATGTCACCCGATCCGATAGGATCGCGCGCGCGGCTTCTGGGTCCACCTCCGCGCACAGGTCCGCGCGAATGATTTTGCTCATTGGGCTATCGTCGAGCTTCTCGGCAAGCTTGCGGGCTTCGTCGCGTTGACCGTTACGCCGATACAGCATTATGCGGTTATGACGCGATACGTTGTCGTCGAGCCCGCCTGCTATGGCAGCATCGAGCAACTCAGCGGCGCGTCGGACGTCACCCAGGAGACTCCATGCCAACGCAGCATTATGCGCGCAAGCAGCCTTGGCGGGCGTTTCTTTCCCCGTCGAGGCACGATAGGCCGCTTCGAGGGTTTCTGCCGCGGCCTTTAGTTCAGCCTGTGATGGCGCAACAGCGGACCGCGCACCGACCCCACCGGGATCGATGCTCTGAAAGGATTGAACAACGGCTTCAGCATGTAGAATCTTGATGCCTTCGTCTTCTGGGAATGCCTTAAGCGCTTCTGCGACAGCGTTAGTCCAGCGGTCATCTTGCGCTTCTCGTAACAGCGCTATGCGGATGGCATAACCTTGCGGACTACTCTTTGCCTTTTCCGGTATAGTACTCCATACCGTCTCGACATCTTCGTTTGCTGCAAGAGCTTGTAACCGCTGCTGCCCGATTTCTGCATGATCCGGATGGGCGGCAATCGCGGCAACTGCCGCCGCGTGTGCTTCGGCCTTGCGCCCTTTTATGAGGAGAGCAGCAATTTTGTTCGATATGCCTCCTGGATCGGACGGATCAATTTCTGCCGCTTGAAGAAGCCAGTCCGCCGCGTCCTCGTATTCTCCTAGGTTGAAGTGCGCAGCGCCGATGTTGGCCACTATGCGATAGCGAATGCGCGTTGACGCAGTCGCCCAAACTCTCTCCTTCATTCTCATCAACAAACCAAGCGCCGTCCGTGGCTTGTCGGCGCGAAGCAAATCGTCGCGGTACCCATCAATCTGACTGTTGAACTCTGCATCGAGTGCGTCATTGCTGCTCGATTTGTCGCTGGCAATCGATGGAAGCAGAGCCGTGATGCTAGCAAGTTGCGCTTCGAGTCCAGCAAGCTTCCCAAGCGCCGCGTCGCCCGTCTGTTGAACAAGGCGCTGCGTTTCACGATTGGCGTCCAGTATCTTTCCGGTAAATGGGGTTGCGTCGGGATGGAATATCTCGATTGCTTGCGGAAAGAGGTTGATCTCTTGTTGGACGCGATCCCATCCCCAGACCTGAATGGATAGCGTCCGCCCTTTGGCTCGAAGCTCCGCTTCTAAAAGTCGCGCGGTCCTTTGAATAGTCGCGTCGGTTTGGACCGTCGTTATGAGAATGAATTCATCAAGTGCAGGAACAAACTTGCCGGTCTTCTCGACCTCATCGCGTAGTTCTTTTTCGGTGACCTTTTTCCCGTAGTCGCCATTCTTGCCTTTGCATTGCACGCCGACGAGGGGGCCGGCCCCACCGCCTCGCCTGCCGAAGATGTCGACGCCGTGCTGGCGCTGACCTGATGATCCGTTGTTCTGCGCAGCGGGATCATTCAGCGATAGTTGGAAGAGCAGTCGCGCGTTGCGCTCAAAGGCCTGCCAGTCAGCGGGCGGCGATATGGATACGGAAGTATGATCAGTCATGAATAATACCGTGAGGGGCAAATCGCCGCGTCTCCCACGGAGGTGGTAACAAGGAGAGACCGGCGCACCAGTATATAGTGCACGGAGCAACTCGTTCGGCGGGAAGAAAAGTATTTAACATCTTTGCGGCTTTAAGCAGGGGTTGTAAGCAATCAAAATGGACGATTGGGCCGTTTCCGCCCTCTGAAACATCGCGTCGTGCATTTTTGCTTGAGGAGGCCCCCTTCACATACGCCCCGATTCGTGCGACCTCCGCCCCAGCAAAACCCCTCATCCTGAGCCTTCGATGCACATTCTCCTGCTCGGTTCCGGCGGCCGCGAACATGCCCTGGCGTGGAAGATCGCAGCCTCTCCCCTGGTGACCAAATTCTGGTGCGCGCCCGGCAATGCCGGCATCGCCAGGGAGGCGGAATGTGTGGCGCTCGATGTCGCCGACCATGGCGCCGTGATCGACTTCTGCAAAAAGAACGCGGTCGCGCTCGTGGTGGTCGGGCCGGAGACGCCGCTCGCGGCCGGCATCGTCGATGATCTCACCAAAGCCGGCATCAAGGCGTTCGGCCCGAGCAAGGTGGCGGCCCAGCTCGAAAGCTCCAAGGGGTTCACCAAGGCGCTGTGCACCGAGTTCGGCATTCCGACCGGCGCCTACAAGCGTTTCACCAATGCCAATGATGCGCGCGCCTATGTGCAGAGCCAGGGCGCGCCGATCGTGGTCAAGGCCGACGGCCTTGCCGCCGGCAAGGGCGTCGTCGTTGCCAAGACCGTGCGCGAGGCCGAGGACGCCATCGCCATGATGTTCGAGGGCGCCTTCGGCGAGGCCGGTGCTGAGGTCGTGATCGAGGAGTTTCTGCCGGGCCGCGAGATCAGCTTCTTTGCGCTGTGCGACGGCGAGACGGCGATCCCGCTGGCCTCCGCCCAGGACCACAAGCGCGTGTTCGACCACGATGTCGGCCCGAACACCGGCGGCATGGGCGCCTATTCGCCGACGCCGCTGGTGACGCCTCAGGTCCACGACGCGATCATGGCCAGGATCATCCTGCCGACGGTCGCGGGCATGAAGCAGCGCGGCACGCCGTTCCGCGGCGTGCTCTATGCCGGCATCATGCTGACGACGCAGGGGCCAAAGCTGTTCGAGTTCAACGTGCGCTTCGGCGATCCCGAGTGCCAGGTGCTGATGCTGCGCATGATGAGCGACATCGTGCCGGCGCTGCTCGCCTCCTGCGACGGGCAGCTCAAGAATTTCGACCTGCGCTGGTATCCGGAATCCGCCATTACCGTGGTGATGGCGGCGAAGGGCTATCCCGGCGACTACCAGAAGGGCACGCGCATCGGCGGGCTGGAGGAGGCCTCAGAGGTCGACACCGTCGAGATCTTCCACGCCGGTACGGTTGAGAAGGACGGCGCGATCCTCGCCAATGGCGGCCGCGTGCTCAATGTCTGCGCGCTAGGTGCGACCGTGACGGAAGCGCAGCGCCGCGCCTATCAGGCCGTCGACCGCATCGACTGGCCGGACGGCTTCTGCCGCCGCGACATCGGCTGGCAGGCGGTGGAGGCGGAAAAGGCCAGAAATTAGCGCCTTGACGGCGCGCAAACGCGCCGACGCGTCGATCCGGAATCTCGACGTTCGCGTCACCGCGCCGCCACATCTACAATCCAGAATGTGCAATCAGCAGTTGGGGTTAGTTGCCCCGACCATAATACCGGTACTGTGCATGGGGTTGTTTTCGAACTTTTGTTTGTCGAGCGCCCCCACGACCATAAGGATGCAACAAGATGTCCGATCTCGCCGACCTCTATCCGGGCTTTGCCGCCGAATGGATCGACACCTCGTTCGGCCGCATCTTCGCCCGCGTCGGCGGCAAGGGCCCGCCGCTGCTGCTCCTGCACGGCTTCTCCGAGACCCACGTGATGTGGCACCAGGTGGCCCCTGAGCTCGCCGAGCACTTCACGCTGATCATCGCAGACCTGCCGGGCTACGGCTGGTCCGACATGCCCGCGAGCGATGCGCTGCACATCCCCTACTCTAAGCGCGCCATGGCCAAGGCCATGGTCGAGGTCATGGAGCGCCTCGGCCACGTGCATTTCGCGCTCGCCGGCCACGACCGCGGCGGCCGCGTCTCCTATCGCCTCGCGCTCGACCATCCCGGCCGGCTGTCGAAGCTCGCCGTGCTCGATATCCTGCCGACCTATGATTACTGGGAGCGGATGAACCGCGCCTACGCCCTGAAGATCTATCACTGGACCTTCCTGGCGCAGCCCTATCCGCTGCCGGAGACGCTGATCTCCGGCAATGGCGAGTTCTTCCTGCGCTTCAAGATGGCGAGCCAGACCAAGTCGAAGACGCTGGACGCGATCGACGAGCGCGCGCTCGAGCACTACCTCGCCCCGTTCCGCGATCCCGCCCGCATTCACGCGATGTGCGAGGACTACCGCGCCGGCGCCTATTTCGACTACGACCTCGACAAGGCCGATTTCGAAGCCGGCAAGAAGATCACCGTGCCGATGCTTATCCTGTGGGGCAACGCCGGCATCGCCCAGGCCGCCGCGACGCCGCTCGACACGTGGAAGCAATGGGCCACCAACGTCGACGGCATGCCGGTGGATTCGGGGCACTTCCTCACGGAGGAGAATCCTGATGTGACCGCGAAGGCGTTGCGCGAGTTCTTCCTGGCCTGAGCCACCGCGTCATTGCGAGCGCAGCGAAGCAATCCAGACTGTCTCCGCGGAAAGACTCTGGATTGCTTCGTCGCTTCGCTCCTCGCAATGACGGGGAAGGGCCTACCGCCGCTCCCGGAAGAACTCCTTGAGCAGCCGCGCCGCCTCGCTTTCGCCGACGCCGGAATAGACGTCCGGCGCGTGGTGACAGGTCGGCGAGGCAAAGAACCGAACCCCTGAGTCCACCGCGCCGCCCTTGGGGTCGGCCGCGCCGTAATAGAGCCGCCTCACCCTTGCAAACGAGATCGCGCCCGCACACATGGTGCAGGGCTCCAGCGTCACGTAGAGGTCGCAGTCGACCAGCCGCTCGCTGCCGATCTTCGCGGCGGCGGCGCGCAGCGCGACGATCTCGGCATGGGCGGTCGGATCATGGTCGGTCAGCGTCCGGTTGGCGCCGGTGGCGATCACCTCGTGGTCGCGGACCACCACGCAGGCGATCGGAACTTCGCCCGATTTTCCGGCATTTTCGGCCGCCAGAAGCGCCAAATCCATGAAAGAAGGGGCTTTCATGCCTCGTATCATCGCCAGAAACCTGCTACTAGCTCCGCCTTCAGCAAGAGTGGATACCGATTTTGCCTGAGCATGCGGCTCGGAACGAGCGCGCACACTGCTCGCGCCACCCCTTAAGTGAGATTAGTCATGCCTCGCGACAGCGACAAAGACAACGATTCCCGCGGCCGGCGAGGCCCGGCCAAAGGCCGTAGCGGCAAGCCGCGCGGGCCCGAGAAGAAATTCGCCAAGCGCGGCTTCGAGGGCAAAGGCGCGCGCGACAGCCGCCCGCCCCGTGGCGACCGTGACAGCCGTCCATTCCGCCGCCGCGAGGAGGGCGATGCGCCGCGCCGCGATTTCAGTGACCGTCCCCGCTTCAAGCGCGACGACCGCGGCAGTGAGGGGCGCGGCGAGCGCAGCTTCAAGCCGCGCGGCGATCGCCCGTTCTCCGATCGCTCCTCGCGTGACGGCGAGAAGCGACCCTTCAAGCCGCGCGGTGATCGCCCGTCCTATGGTCGTGACGACCGTCCGCCGCGCAGGGATCGCGACGATGCCCGCTCGGCCGGCCGCTCCAGCGATAGGAAGTTCGGCGACAAGAAGCCCTACGCGCCGCGCGGCGACCGTCCAGAGCGCAAGTTCGACGGCGAACGGAAATTTTCGCGGGGTGGGCCGGATCGCGAACGCGACCGTGGGGATCGCGGGCCGCGCGAGGATCGTGGCGAACGCAGCTTCAAGCCGCGCGGAGACCGCCCGAATTTCGATCGCGGTGATCGCGCACCGCGCGGTGATCGCCCGCGCAAGTCCTTCAACAAGGATTTCGGCGGCCGCGATCGCGGCGAGGAGAAGCCCTGGCGTCAGCGCGACGATCGCCATGAGGGTGGCCGTGGCGAGGACCGTCCGCGTTTCTCCCGGCGCCGGGACGAGGGCGATGATCGCCCGCGTTTCTCGCGTCCGCGGGAAGAGCGCACCGGTGACGATCGTCCGCGTTTCAACCGCTCGCGCGAGAAGCGGCCGGAAGGCCGCATGGACTGGCAGGAGCATCCGCGCAGCGAGGGCCGCTTCCGCGATCGTCCGCGCCGCGACAACGAGGACGACAGCAGAATTTTCGAGAAGCGTCCGGCCTTCGGCGGCCGCGGTGCCTACCGCGAGCGCGATCGTGATTTCGAAGGCCGGCCGCGCCGCGACGACGCGCCGAAGCCGAAGAAGGCCGGCGAGCGCATCGCCAAAGTGCTGGCCCGCGCCGGGCTTGCCTCGCGCCGCGACGCCGAGGAGATGGTCACGCAGGGCCGCGTGACCGTGAATGGCCGCGTGATCAACTCGCCCGCGCTCGACGTCACCAAGAACGATGTCGTCATGGTCGACGGCAAGCCATTGCCGGAGCGCGAGCGCACGCGCCTGTTCCTCTACCACAAGCCGCGTGGGCTGATGACGACGCATGACGACCCCGAGGGCCGTCCGACCGTGTTCGACAATCTGCCCGAAGGCCTGCCGCGGCTGATCAGCATCGGCCGGCTCGACTTCAACACCGAGGGCCTCTTGCTGCTCACCAACGACGGTGGGCTTGCGCGCACGCTCGAGCTGCCGGACACCGGCTGGCTGCGCCGCTACCGCGTCCGCGCCCATGGCGACGTCACCCAGGCGCAGCTCGACGAGCTCAAGAACGGCATCGAGGTCGAGGGCGTCAAGTATGGTCCGATCGAGGCCACGCTGGAGCGCGACCAGGGCGCCAATGTCTGGCTGGTGTTCGCGATCCGCGAGGGCAAGAACCGCGAGGTGCGCAATGTCTGCGCCCATCTCGGCCTCGAAGTGAACCGGCTGATCCGCGTCTCCTACGGCCCGTTCCAGCTCGGCGAGATTCCGGAAGGCCAGGTCGAGGAGATCCGCGCGCGCGTGCTGCGCGAGCAGCTCGGCGACAAGGTGATCGAGAAGTCGGGTGCGCAGTTCGACGCGCCCTCGAAGTCATCCTCGCGCGCCGACGACGCACCGAGCGAGAAGAAGCCGACCAGCAAGCGCGCCGTCATCAACGACCGCAAGGGCCGCCGCGTGCTGGTGCAGCGCACCGGCAGCGAGGAGGCCCGCGAGCGCAACGAGATGGAGGCGAACGGCTACGGCCCGCCGCGGCGTCCCAAACGCGGCTATCACGGCAAGCGCGACCTGACGCCGCGGGAGGACTAGCTTGCGCGTCGTCGGCGGCAGGTTGAAGGGGCGCAATCTCGCCTCACCGTCCTCGCGCGACATCCGCCCGACGGCGGACCGCCTGCGCGAGTCCGTGTTCAACATCCTCGTGCACGCCTATGACGATCCGATCCAGGATGCACGCGTGCTCGATCTCTTCGCCGGCACCGGCGCGCTCGGCATCGAGGCGGTCTCGCGCGGCGCCAAGTTCACGCTGTTCGTCGACAATGGTGCGGAGGCGCGTGCGCTGCTCCGCAACAATGTCGAGGCCCTCGGCCTCGGCGGCGTCACCAAGGTGTACCGCCGCGATGCGACCGATCTCGGCCCCGCGCATCCCGTCGAGCCGTTCTCGCTGGCGTTCCTCGATCCGCCCTATGGCAAGGGATTTGCCGAGAAGGCGCTCGCATCCTTGCGCGACGGCGGTTGGCTGACGCCGGGCGCGCTGCTGGTGGTGGAAGAGGCCAAGGCCGCGCAGTTCGCGACGCCGGAAGGTTTTGAGGAGCTGGAGCGGCGGGCTTATGACGACACTGAGTTTGTGTTTTTGCGTAGGGCGGACTAGCGAAGCGTAATCCGCCACTGTCTCTCACCGCGGACGCAGAAGAGGTGGATTACGCCTTCGGCTAATCCACCCTACGGCACCGTCACCGCCTCCCGAACAGCTTCTCCACGTCGCTCAGCTTCAGCTCGACATAGGTCGGCCGGCCGTGATTGCATTGGCCGGAGTTCGGGGTCTCCTCCATCTCGCGGAGCAGCGCGTTCATCTCCTCCGGCCGTAAGCGGCGGCCGGCGCGCACCGAGCCGTGGCAGGCCATGGTCGCCGCGACGTGCATCAGGCGGCGTTCGAGCGGCAGTGCCTCGTCCCATTCAGCCATGTGCTCGGAAAGATCGCGCAAGAGGCCGCCGGCATTGGTCTTGCCGAGCAGCGACGGCGTCTCGCGCACCGCGACCGCGCCGGGGCCGAAGGATTCGATGGCGAGGCCGAACGACGCCAGCTCCTCGCTGCGCTCCAGCAGGCGCTCAACGGTGGCCTCGTCCATCTCGACGATCTCGGGGATCAGCAGGATCTGCCGCTGCACGCCGTTCGCGGCGAGCGAGGCCTTCAGCCGCTCATAGACGATGCGCTCATGCGCGGCGTGCTGATCGACGATGATCAGGCCGTCGCGCGTCTGCGAGACGATATAGGTCTCATGGATCTGGGTGCGTGCCGCGCCGAGTGGGCGATCGACGAGGTCGCTGACGGGCTGGGTCTCGATCCGCACGTCCGCGCTGGGCGCGCCGACATCGAAGGCGGCCTGCGCGCGCTCCGCGAAAGCCGGTGCGGCAGCGCCATCGAACGACGGCATTGGCGCCACGGGAGCGGATGGCGAGGTCCGCCAATCCCAGCTCGCCGGACGCTGTGGCGTGAACGCGGGCCGGAACGAGGACAGCGCACTTTCGCCGCTGTTGGCGGCGGTGCGTCGGCCCTCGCGCGCCAGCGCCTCCTTCAAACCGTGCACGATCAACGCGCGGACGAGGCCGGCATTGCGGAAGCGCACCTCGGTCTTGGCCGGATGCACGTTGGCATCGACCTCGCGCGGATCGAGCGTGACGAACAGCGCCAGCACCGGATGGCGGTCGCGCGGCAGATAGTCGGAATAGGCCGCGCGCACGGCGCCGAGAATGAGCTTGTCGCGCACCGGCCGGCCATTGACGAAGAGATATTGCCCGAGCGCGTTGGCCTTGGTTAGCGCGGGAGCTGCAGCATAGCCGGCGACCACGACGCCCTCGCGCTCGGCATGGACCTCGATGGCGTGGCTGCGGAACTCGGCGCCGAGGATGTCGCCGAGCCGGGTCAACCGTCCGGCCGCGCCGGGCAGCGCCGCAGCCCAGGTCACCGGCGCGCGCTCCTCGCCGGCGAGCGTGAAGGCGATGTCGGGCCGCGCCATCGCGAGGCGCCGCACCACTTCGCGGATCGCTTCCGCCTCGGTGCGGTCGGTCTTCAGGAACTTGAGCCGCGCCGGCGTCGCGTAGAAGAGATCGCCAACCTCGACGCGCGTGCCATGCGCCAGCGCCGCCGGCATGATCTCGGACTTTTCGCCGCCCTCGACCGACAGCGCCCAGGCGTGGGGCTCGCTGGCATGCCGCGTGGTGATGGAGAGGCGCGCCACCGAGCCGATCGAGGGCAGGGCCTCGCCGCGAAACCCGAGGGTGCGGATCTGAAGCAGGTCCTCGTCGTCGAGCTTGGAGGTGGCGTGACGCTCGACCGCGAGCCCAAGATCTTTCGCGGTCATGCCGCTGCCGTCGTCGGTGATGCCGATCCGCCGCCGCCCGCCGCCGTCGGTGAAGACGTCGATCCGGCTCGCGCCGGCATCGATGGCGTTCTCGACCAGCTCCTTGACCACGCTCGCCGGACGTTCCACCACCTCGCCGGCGGCGATGCGGTTGACGACCTGTTCTGGCAGTTGGCGGACGGGCATGAGGCTCACTCGGCGAATATTCTCAAGTCTAATGCCGCGCAGCAACAAATGCATGGGGGAGGTCGAGCTTCCCACACCCGAAATGGGGACATTTTCGGCGCGCACCGCCCGTCGGGAATGCGTGGCATGTTCCGCGCCGCCGCATATGAGGAGCACAATTCCGCGAAAGCGCCGCGAAAATCCTAAACGATCACCACACGGCGCAGCTTGCATCACACCGCGCCGTTCGAACTCTCTTTCGCGATGAACCGGTCCGGTGCAGGCGAACGGTGCAGAACGCAGCCGAACGGTTCATCGCGACATTCCAGGAGACATGGATGAAGTTGGTGAAGACCTCTGCGATCGCTTGCGCTCTCGCGGCCCTCGTTGCAACGCCCGTTCTCGCCCAAGGCACCTCGTCTGGGGCGAGGCCCGGCGGCACCGTACAAAGCAAGCCCATGCAAGGCGGTGCGTCAGGCAGCGAGGATGAGGATCTCGGTGCCCAGCAGGGCGCTGCCGGCGAGAAGGTCGGCATGAAGTCGAGCAAGGGCACGAAGGGGTCCGTCGGAACCACCGGCAGCGCGACGCGCAAGGGCACGGCCGACGATTCGGCGGCGGGTGGTGCTGCCACCGGCAAGCGCTACTGACGCCAGCGTGCGAATTGGCAAACCTCCGGTCGCTTCGCGGCCGGAGGTTTTTCATTGCCTAGTCGTCGAAACCGCGGCCGCGCTTCGCCTTGATATCGCTGCGGCGTTTCTTGCCCTCGAGCCGGCGCTGCTTGGAGGCGAAGGTCGGCCGCGTCGCGCGGCGAGGCGTCGGTCGCACCATGGCCTCCTTGAGGATCTCGACGAGACGGTCGATAGCATCCTGACGGTTGCGCTCCTGGGTGCGGAAGCGCTGGGCGTGGATCACGATCACGCCGTCCTTGGTCATGCGCTGGCCGGCAATGCGGGCGAGGCGCAGCGCCGCGTCCTCGGGCAAGGTCAGCTTGCGGGTGTCGAAGCGCAGCTGCGCGGAGGTCGCGACCTTGTTGACGTTCTGCCCGCCCGGGCCGGAGGCGCGGACAAAGCCGATCTCGATGTCGTCCTCGTCGATGACGAGATCGCGGGATATCCGCAGCATGCTGGCACCATTCGTGATGTCAGGACATACCGCGGACATCTGCCTTCAGCAATGGCGCTGCCGCGACACGCAAATGGCCGGGGCGAGCCCGGCCATTCAGAAAAACGTCCAGAAAAGAGATCAGTTCGACTTCGGTGTCGCAGCCGCCGGTTGCGCAGCGGCCTGGGGGGCCCGGCCGACCACGACAGTCAGCAGCCCCTGGCCCCAGAGCCGCCTGGCGGCCGCCTTGGCATCGTCCAGCGTCACGGCGTCGACGATGGCGTTGCGCTTCTCGATATAGTCGATCGGCAGCTTGTCCTGCTGATATTGCAGCAGCGCCTGCGCCAGCTTGGACGAGGTGTCGAGCGCCAGCATCTGCGAGCCCTTGAGGTAGGACTTGGCCTCATCGAGCTCCTTCTGCGTCGGGCCCTCCTGGGCGATGCGGCGCACCTCCTGTTCGATGGCCTCGATGGTGTCACCGGCACGATCGGCGCGGGTGCCGGTATTGCCGATAAAAACCGCGGAGTGCTGCATCCAGAGCAGCGACTCGTACACCGAATAGGCCAGCCCACGCTTCTCGCGCACCTCGCGATAGAGTCGGGAGGACAGTCCACCGCCGCCGAGGATGTGGTTGACGACATAGGCCGCCATGAAGCTGGGGTCACTGCGCTTCACGCCCGGGCCGCCGAAGGTGATCACGGTCTGCGGCACGTCGAGCGTCACGAAGGCGCGTTGCGGCGGCTTCGCGGCCTCGACGTCGGGGACCGGCGTCAGATTGGCCTTGGCCGGCAGGCTGCCGAAGGTGTGGTCGAGCAGCTTTCCGAGCGTGGCCGGATCGACGTCGCCGACGACCGCTACTTTGAGTCCATCCTTGGCGAGGACACGGCCGACATAATCCCTCATGTCGGCGACCGTGATGGTCGGCACGCTGTCGAGATTGCCGTTGCTCTGCCGGCTGTAGGGGTGATCGCCGAACGCGACCTCCAGGAATTTGCGGCTCGCCAGCGAGGTCGGATTGGTGGTCTCGCGGCGCAGGCCCGAGATCACCTGCGAGCGGATGCGTTCGACGTCGGCCGTGTCGAAATGCGGCGAGGTCAGCGCCATCCTGAGCAGGTCGAAGGCTTCGTCCTTGTTGTCGCGCAGCATGCGCAGGCTGCCGCGGAAGGTGTCGCGGGTGGCGCTGAAGGAGAGTTCGATGGCGCGGCGGTCGAGCCGTTCATGGAACGTCTTGGAATCGAGATCGCCGGAACCTTCGTCGAGGAGATCGCCGACCAGGTTGGCGACACCGGGCTTGTCCTTGGGATCCTGCGCCGAGCCGCCGGCGAAGGAATATTCCATCGCGATCAGCGGCACGGTTGCGTCCTGCACGAACCAGGCTTCGATGCCGCCCGGCGAGATCAGGTGCTGGATCTTCGCGGCGGCCTGCGACGGCGAGGCCGCAGAGAATGCGAGGACCGCGCCGGCAGTAACGGAGAATGCAACGCGTCGAAGGAAGGAATAGGTCACGAGCGCTTCTCCTCGCGCTTGGCGGTTGCAGTGTCCTTGATCAGGTAGCCCGTCACCGAGCGCTTCTTCTCGAGCCATTTCTGCGCAACGGCGCGGACCTGCTCGGCGGTGACGGCGCGGATGCGATCGGGCCAGCTCCTGATGTCCTCGATCGACAGGCCCGTGGTCAGCGCGCCGCCGTACCAGCGCGCCAGCACAGTCTGGTTGTCCTGGGCGTAGATCGCTTCGGCGATGAGCTGGGTCTTGACGCGTTCGAGATCCTCCGCACGGATCGGGTTCTGCGCCACGTTGGCAATGACGCCGTCGACCGCCTGTTCAACTTCGGCGAAGCTGACGCCGGGTTTCGGCGCAGCCGAGATCGCGAATTGGGTCGGGTCGAGCGAGATGCTCGAATAGCTGGCGTTGGCGGAGACCGCGAGCGGCTTGTCGACGACGAGGGCGCGGTAGAGATAGGAATTGCTGCCGCTGCCCATCAGCTGCGCCAGCACGTCGAGGGCAGCGCTCTCGCCGGCCGCGGCCGTGGTCGCCGAGGGCACCAGATAATAGCGCCGCATGTTCGGCTGCTCGACGCGCGGGTCGGCAAGCGTGACGGTGCGCGGGGCGGCGGGCTCCGGCTCCTGCGGACGCACCCGCCGCGCCGGGATCGCGGGCTGGGCGGGAATCGAGCCGAAATTGCGCTCGACCAGCGGTCGGATTTCGGCGGCATCGACGTCGCCGGCGATCACCAGGATCGCGTTGTTCGGCGCATAGAACCGACGATAGAAGGCGAGCGCATCCTCGCGATCGAGCTTCTCGATCTCCTGATGCCAGCCGATCACCGGACGCCCGTAGGGATGGTTGAGATAGAGCGCGGCCATGATCTGCTCGTTCAATCGCGCATCCGGATTGTTGGCGACGCGCATGTTGTACTCTTCGAGCACGACGTCGCGCTCGGGCAGCACGTTCTCGTCCTTGAGGATGAGGCCCGTCATGCGGTCGGCCTCGAACTCCATCATGGTCGGCAGCTGCTCTTTCGGCACGCGCTGATAGTAGTTGGTGTAGTCGACCGAGGTCGAAGCGTTCTCGTTGCCGCCGACGCGCAGCACGGTCTGGGAGAATTCGCCGGCCGGATGCTTCGAGGTGCCCTTGAACATCAGGTGCTCGAGGAAGTGGGCGAGGCCGGACTTGCCGGGCGTCTCGTCGGCCGAGCCGACCTTGTACCAGATCATCTCGGTGACGACGGGGGTGCGGTGATCCGGGATCACCACGACCTGCATGCCGTTGGGAAGCGTGAAGCTGGCGGGCGGAGCCGATGTCACGGTGGTCTGGGCAAGGGCGGCGCCGGCCGAGAGGACACTCGTCGAAAGCAGCGCGGCAAGGAGGCAGGCAGCCGATCTGTAAGAGGACATCATGATCCCTGGTTGAGGTGCCGAGCCCGGATCTCCGGCTCGGAAGGCACGGCATGCTACACCGTGCGGCGGAGGCTTCGCGTCACGAAGCAGAGAACGCTAGTCAACTCGGGAGCAGCCAGCAGCTGAAGCTGCGTGCAGTGCCGGCAGCAATTGCGCGGCTGCCCAAATGTCGGGGCGGGGCAGGAGCGTTATCGCTCCTTCTCCTTGCCGGATAGGACGTCGAAATAGGTTCGCTTCGAATCATCCGGGCCGGAGCCGTAGGCGTAGTTCGGCGACGGCGTCTGATATCCGGGCGGCGGCTCCACCAGCGATTGGCGTGGCGGCTCCGACGTAAACTGCTTCGACTCGGGCGCGTTCCCTTTGAACAGTTTAAACAGCCCGCCGGTATATCCGAGTTCGGCTGGGCTCATCGTCGGATTGGCGATGTTGGTGCCTGGTTGGGCCGGATCATTGCCGGTCTTTTCGGCGGCGGCCGTCTTGTGGGCGTTCATCTCGGCGGGCGACAGCGGCTGGGCATTTTTCCAGTACTCCGTTGCCTTGTTGCCGGACTTCTTCCGCTCGGCGACAGCTTCCTTGCGGCGCTTCTCGTCGGGGTCCTTCGGCCAGTTTGGCGCAGCCGCGGCCTCGGCTGCGGCGGGTGGCGGCAGGTCGAGCTTGGGCGGCACGACCAGCGGCGAACGCTCGCGGTATTCGATGCCGGGTTTTCCCATGCTCTTGGCGCCAAGACCGGACATCAGGCCGTCGATGAGCTTCTCTTCGAAGGTCATGTCGTCGTCGTCATCGTCAGCAGCACGGGCGGCGCCGGTCGACATGACGAGGCCGATGCCGAGCGCGACGGCGGACAATTTCAGTGCCCGCCAGACCCCCGATTGGGGGTCTCGAACCATCGAACCACTGGTCTTCGAGCTGCGCATGACCGTACCTGTTTCAAATTGTAGCAGATTGCCGCTCGCACGCGGCTCAAACCCTTGCAAAAGCAGGGTTCCACCTGCCGGTCCGTATCGGCCGGGATCAGGGCGCTTTTGCGGCGGGTACCCCCAAGAAGGAATCATACAATAGCGCCGCCACCCCAGCAACGATGGCCACGTCCGCGAGGTTAAACACATACCAATTATAGGTATTTCCGGCGATCTCGATGTGGAACAGGGCGAAATCCACCACCGCGCCATAGGCCAGGCGGTCGATGCCATTGCCGATGGCGCCGCCGATGATCAGGCCGAGCGCGACGGTCGCGAGCACGGTGTGCGAGCGCGCCATCCAGATCGCCAGCGCAACCACGGCAATGGCCTTGACGGCCATCAGCGTGAGCTGCGCGGCCTGGCTGTCGTTCTGGAGCCAGCCGAAGCTGATGCCGATGTTCCAGGCCAGCACCAGGTCGAAGAACGGCGTCACCCGCACAGCGCCGCGACGGGCGAGGTCGAACACGTTCAGGAGCCAGAGCTTCGAGGCTTGGTCGGCCACGAGCGTGACCATGGCCGCGAGGATGCCGGCGCGGAGCGGGGTCATGGCCGGCCGGTCAGACCGCCACCCCCAACGCCTTCCATTCGCGCAGCGCCTTGGCGTCGCGCGGGGTGACGTCGGGATATTCGGCGTCTTCGCCGACCATCGGCGAGATCTTCCAGGAGCGGGCGCATTTGGTGCCGACCGCCTTCTCCACCGCGACCGCGACGCCGGGGACGGCATCGAGGCGGAATGCCGAGGCCGGCGCCTCGCCCTCCCGCACCTCGTAGTTCGAGGTGATGCAGACTTCAGCCAGATCGATGTCGAACAAGGTCGCCAGCATGCCGCGATCGGCGACATAGATCACAGGCGATGCCTCCAGCGACGAGCCGATGTTCTTGGCGGCGCGTTCCAGCTCGAGCGCGCCGGTGACGACGCGGCGGACGTTGCGGATCGCCTCCCACTTCGCGGCGAGCTCGTCGTCGCGCAAGGCTTCGAGATCGGCGGGGAACAGCGTCAGATGCACCGACGGTTCGGGGTCGGGCCGGTACATGCGCCACGCCTCCTCGGCAGTGAAGCTGAGGATCGGCGCCAGCCATTTCAGGATCGAGGCGCATAACAGGTCGATCGTCGTCAGCGCCGCCTTGCGCGTCAGCGAGGAGGGCGGATCGCAATAGAGCGTATCCTTGCGGATGTCGAAATAGAATGCGGAGAGCTCGCTGTTCAGGAAGGCGGACAGGATCGCGACCACGGTCTTGTAGTCGAACTCCCGATAGGCCTTGCCGATCGCAGCGGCGCGCACCGCGAGCTCGTGCAGCATCAAGCGCTCGAGCTCGGGCATCTCGGCGGGCGCGACGGCGTCGGCCGGCTTGTAATGATGCAGCGTGCCGAGCATCCAGCGCACGGTGTTGCGCAGCTTGCGGTAGGTCTCGACTGTGTTCTTCAGGATCTCGGGGCCGATGCGCTGGTCGTCGGTGTAGTCGCAGGACGCGACCCAGAGCCTCAGGATGTCGGCGCCGGATTCCTTGATGACGGCCTGCGGCTCGATGGTGTTGCCGAGCGACTTCGACATCTTGCGGCCGTCCTCGGCCTGGGTGAAGCCGTGGGTCAGCACGATGTCGTAAGGCGCGCGGCCGCGCGTGCCGCAGCTTTCCAATAGCGAGGAATGGAACCAGCCGCGATGCTGGTCCGAGCCTTCCAGATACATCACCGTGTCGGCGCCGCCGTCGACCTTGCGCTTGATGCCGGCGAGCCCGGGAAACTGCACGGGATCTTCGAGCACGAAAGCGTGGGTCGAGCCGGAATCGAACCAGACGTCGAGAATGTCGTCGACCTTCTGCCAGTCCTCGTTCGCGCGGGGCCCGAGGAAGCGCTCGCGCGCGCCCGTCGCGTACCAGGCGTCGGCGCCTTCCTTCTCGAAGGCTTCGCCAATGCGCGCATTGACGGCCTCGTCCTGGAGGATCTCGGCGGAGCCGTCACCCTTCTCGCGCACGAACACGGCGATCGGCACGCCCCAGGCGCGCTGGCGCGAGATCACCCAGTCCGGGCGCGCCTCGATCATGCCGTTGATGCGGTTCTCGCCCGACGGCGGCACCCATTGCGTCACCGAGATGGCATGCAGCGCGCGGGCGCGCAGCGTGTCGCCGCTCTTGGCCTTGCCGCCCTGCGCAATGTCCTTATCCATCGCGATGAACCATTGCGGTGTGTTGCGGAAGATCACCGGCTTCTTGGAGCGCCAGGAGTGCGGATATTGATGCTTGAGCCGACCGCGCGCGAGCAGCATGCCTCTGTCGACGAGCGCCTTGATCACGGCCTCGTTGGCATCGCCCTTCTCGCCCTTGTCGGTGATGACGCGCTTGCCGACAAAGCCCGGCGCATGATCGGTGTAGGCGCCGTTCTCGTCGACGGTATAGGGGATCGCGGTGTTGATGCCGCGCGCATCGAGATCGCGCGCCTGTGCCATCCAGGCATCGAAGTCCTCGCGGCCATGGCCGGGCGCGGTGTGCACGAAGCCGGTGCCGGTGTCGTCGGTGACATGGTCGCCGGGCAGCAGCGGCACGACGAAGTCGTAGCCACCGCCAACGCCCCTCAGCGGATGGGCACACTCGATCGCGTCCATGGTGTCGCCGGGGACGTCGCGGACTTTCTCGTAAGCCGTCACCCGCGCCTGCTTGAAGACGTCTTCCGCGAGCGCATCGGCGAGGATCAGGAGGTCGCCGGTCTTGGCCCAATTGTCGGCGGGGGCGTCCGTCACCTTGTAGAGGCCATAGGCGATCTTCGGCGAGAACGAGATGGCGCGGTTGCCGGGCAGCGTCCAGGGCGTCGTGGTCCAGATCACGACGCTTGCGGAGGCGAGCGCACCGTGCGCGGGCGAGGTCACCGGGAACTTCACCCACACCGTATCGGAGGTGTGGTCCTCGTACTCCACCTCGGCTTCGGCCAGCGCGGTCTTCTCGACCACGCTCCACATCACCGGCTTGGAGCCGCGATAGAGCGTGCCGTTGGCGGCGAACTTCATCAGCTCGCGCGCGATCTGGGCTTCGGCCGGATAGCTCATGGTGGCGTAGGGATGGTCCCAATCGCCGATGACGCCGAGGCGCTTGAACTCCTCGCGCTGCACGCCGAGCCAGTGCGTGGCATAGGCGCGGCACTCCTTGCGGAAATCGATCATCGCGGCGGAGTCGCGGAAGTCGGGCTTCTGCTTGCCCTTCTTGCGATAATGCTCCTCCTCGACCTTCCACTCGATCGGCAGGCCGTGGCAGTCCCAGCCCGGCACGTAGTTGGAATCGAAGCCGAGCATCTGCTGGCTCTTGGTGACGAGATCCTTCAGGATCTTGTTCAGCGCCGTGCCGATATGGATGTTGCCGTTGGCGTAGGGCGGGCCGTCATGCAGCACGAACTTGGCGCGGCCTTTCCCATTCTGGCGCAGCTTCTCATAGAGGCCGATCTCGTACCAGCGCTTGAGGATCTCCGGCTCGCGCTGCGGCAGGCCGGCGCGCATCGGGAATTCGGTCTGCGGCAGGAACAGGGTCTTCGAATAGTCTTTGGCTTCAGACTTTTGGGACTTTTGCGGCTTTTCGGACATGAGGCTGACTGGCTCGGAAAGGGCGCGGGAACGGATGGCGATGCGGAATCGCGGGTGAAACGACGAAATCCCGGTCTTGCGCCGAGCCTTCAGGCTCAGGCGGAAGCCGGGCCGCTAATCCCTATGATGCGCCGCGCAAACATGGGCTCTCCATAGCAGGGGGCCGGAGGAAGCGCAAAGGGCCGGCGAGGCCGGGTTTCGGCTCAATCGATCGCGCCCAGCCGCGGAAACGCGTCCGGCGCGGCGGCGAGCATGGCGCGGGCGCGGGCGGAATCGTCGTCCATCTGCCGGATCAGGGCCTCCAGATCATCGAATTTCAGCTCCTCGCGGATGAAGCCGATGAAGGCGCAGTCGAGCGCCTGTCCGTAGAGGTCGCCCTTGAAGTCGAACAGGAAGATTTCGAGGAGCGGAGCGCCATTGTCGAAGGTCGGGCGGCGGCCGAAGCTGGCCACCCCGTCCAGACGCTCCTGATCCTTTCCCTGGCCGCGGCCGACCCGCACCGCGTAAATGCCATGCTTGAGGCCGCAATTGGCGTCCAGGCGGATGTTGGCGGTGGGATAGCCGAGGTCGCGGCCGCGCTTTTCACCGTGGATCACCTCGCCGGTGATGAACCAGGGCGCGCCCAGCATGGTCGTGGCCTCGTCGAGCTGGCCCTCGGCGAGCGCGATCCGGATCGCGCTGGAGGAGACCGGCCGTTCGTCGATATCGACATGCGCCTGCACGTCGACCTCGATGCCGAGCCGGGGCGCCTCGTTGACGAGAAGGCTGGGCGAGCCGACCCGACCCTTGCCGAAATGGAAGTCGTAGCCGACGGCAATGCCGCTGACCCCGAGACGCCCGATCAGGTCATGGTGAATGAAATCTTGCGCGCTGGTTCCGGCACGGGCCTTGTCGAAGGTCATGACCACGGCGCCGGCAAGCCCGGTGCCAGCCAGAAGCCGCAGCTTGGCCCGCTCGTCCGTCAGGCGGAATTGCGGGGTGTTGGGACTGAAAAACCGCCGCGGATGCGGCTCGAAGGTCAATGCCAGCGCAGGGCGGCCATGCGCCCTGCCCATCTCCAGGGCAGCCGCGATGACGGCGCGATGGCCGAGGTGAACGCCGTCGAAATTGCCCATGGCGACCACGGCGCCCCTTGGAATCGCGGAATCCGGCGTTGTATCGCGGATGACGGTAAAAGGCGGAGCCATCAGGGGAATTCTCGAACCGGGCAGGACCGGCCCGGACCGTGGCGCGACCGGCCGTGCGAAGTCAAGCGGCGGGGCGGGCAGACATTGAACACGATTTCAGTCCTTCGGAGCTGCCCGCAGTTAACGCGCTGTTTAAGGCCTTGGTGCTAGTGCTTGAGGCGTGGAACTGCCGGGCGCCGGCCTGGCAGGTCCGATCGTAATATTCCTTGGTTTGCGTTGGGGGAGTCGAGATGGCGGTTGATTTGTCGATGCCGGTTCTGGTGGTGGATGACTACAGCACCATGATCCGTATCATCCGGAATCTGCTGAAGCAGCTTGGCTTTGAGAACATCGATGATGCCAGCGACGGTTCGGCAGCGCTGAACAAGATGCGCGGCAAGAAGTACGGGCTCGTGATCTCCGACTGGAACATGGAGCCGATGACGGGCTACGACCTCTTGCGCGAAGTCCGCGCGGATCCGAACCTCGCCACCACGCCCTTCATCATGATCACCGCGGAATCGAAGACCGAGAACGTGATCGCGGCCAAGAAGGCCGGCGTGAACAATTACATCGTCAAGCCGTTCAACGCGGCGACGCTGAAGACCAAGATCGAGGCGGTCTTCCCGGACATGGCGAGCGCGTAAGCGCGATCGTGTCCCGGACAAGGCGCGGCACGTTAGTGACGCGACGCTGAGCCGGGACCCAGTCTATCCCACGACATCGCTTACGGCTTCTAGGCCCCGGCTCTGCAGCTCTTCGAGCTGCGTCCGGGGCACGATATTTTCTACCACTTCAATTCGCGCATCAGCGCCTTCGGCGGGTGGCCGAACAGCTCCATCACCGAATTCGGGTCGAGCTGGTCGAGGCCCTCGAACTCCTCGGCATGGATGCCGCGGGTGACGAACAGGCAGTCGATGCCGAATTCGCGGGCGCCAGTTAAGTCGGTGCGGACGGAATCGCCGATCGCCAGCACCTTCTTCCGGTCGATCTGGTAGCCTTGGCGCTCCCCGGCAAGCGCCATGGCGCGCTCATAGATCGGCCGGTGCGGCTTGCCGTAGAATATCACCTCACCGCCGAGCTCGCGATAGAGCTCCGCGATCGCGCCGGCGCAGTAGATCAGCCGGTCGCCGCGCTCTACCACGATGTCGGGGTTGGCGCAGACCAGCGTCAGCTTGCGCTCGCGCGCCTTCAGCATCATGCCGCGATAGTCTTCCGCCGTCTCGGTCTCGTCGTCGTAGAGGCCGGTGCAGACGATGTAATCGGCCTCCTCCAGCGGTGCGGTCGCCGCATCGAGGCCGCGATAGATCGAGTTGTCGCGCTCGGGGCCGAGCCAGAACATCTTGCGGCCTGGATGCTCGGCGACATAGAGCCGGGTCAGATCGCCTGAAGAGACGATCGCGTCATAGGTCTCATCGGGGACGCCGAGCTTGCGCAATTGCCGCTGCACGGAGTCGGCCGGGCGCGGCGCGTTGGTAATCAGGATCACCGTACCGCCGCGGCTGCGATAGGTGTGCAGCGCCTCGCAGGCCTCGGGGAAGGATTCCAGCCCGTTATGGACCACGCCCCAGATGTCGCTGAGCACGACCTCCACACCGCCCACGAGCTCGCGCAGGCCTTCGGCAAAATGCAGCGCGGTCATGACGTGCGCGGCCGATCAGATGCGGCGCGCGAGCGCCGCGTTGCCTGTGATGCGTTGGGACGGAGGCGCCGCGGACGTTGCGCCTGAGCTGGGTGTGGCGGAGCCATTGGATCCCTGAATGTCCTGCGCCTGGTTCGGCGAGGCCCCGCCGGTAGCAGATGCCCCTTCGGGCCGCAATGGCCGGGGCGGTGCGAACAGGAACCCTTGGCCGAACCGTACGTCATAGTCGAGCAGGTCGACCACCGCGCGCTCGCCTTCGATCCGTTCGGCGATCAGGTCGATGCCGAAGCGGCCGAGCAGGTCGGAGAGGTCGGAGGGGTGGATGTCGGAGGCGGAAGCCTGCTTGGGATCGAGCAGCAGCGCGGCCGGCACCTTGATGAAGCGGACCCCGCGATCGGCCAGCTCGCGCGGCTCGATGCGCAAATCCGTGACATGGTCGATCGAGAAACGGAAGCCGCGCTGGGCCAGTGCCGCGAGGTTCTCGGTCTCGGCCGGACCGAGATTGCGGAAGGTCGACTGCTTGAACTCCAGCACCAGCGAGGGCGCCAGCGCGCGGTTGGCTTCGAGGAAATCGAGGCATTGCGCGAAGGTGGTGGAATTGCCGACTGTGGAGGCCGCGACGTTGCAGAACACGCCGACGTCCTTGTTGCGCACCATCAGGCGCCGCAGCACCTGCACGCAGCGCAGCATCACCATGTTGTCGATGCGCCCGATCAGCCCCGAGGCTTCCGCGATGCTGATGAACTCCTCGGCCGCGATCAACTGGTCGCGCTCGTCGCGCAGGCGCGTCACCGCCTCGTAGAACCGCACCTTGCGCTGCGGCAGCGTCACCATCGGCTGCAGGAAGATATCGATGCGATTCTCGTCGACCGCATTGCGCAGCGTCGCCAGCAACTGGGTCTGGTTGCGTCCATTGGCGGCCTGAACCGGGCTGGCCGCCTGGACCTGGACCGGCGGCGGCGCCGGCCGTGGCGGGGGCTCCGGAAGCGGAGGAGGAGCGAACGGCTTCTCCTCGAAGGGGGTAGCCAGATCGATCGGCGTTTCCGGCTCGGGCCGCGTGACCGGGGCGGGTGCGGGCGCCGGCGCGTGGCCGGCGAGCAGATCCTCATGGGCCGCGACGGTGGTGGCGAGCTGCCTGACCAATCCGCCCAGTTCGTTGATCTCGCCAATGACCGACTGGATTCGGTCGGAATTGGTCGAATTCGACGAGGCGATGCGGCTCTCGATGGCAGCCAACCGGCGGCCGAACTCGGCCACCTGGCGGGCGAGGTCGGCGGTGCCGCGCGACAGGTCGGCGATCTGGCCGCCGACGTCGCTGCGGTCGCGCAGTCGCATCGACACCGCGTTGTAGAGGATCAGGAAGGTGAGCGCCGTCAGCGCCACAATCGCCGATTCCGTTCCGCTGATGCCGGCGACCGAATAGAGCACGAGCCCGAGCGAGGCCGCGACCAGGACCATGCAGATGGCGATGAAGATCGTCGAAATGCGAATCATGCCGCGCGTTGTGCCTTTAAGAGCTGACTGCTTCACCCGGGAAAACACGGGTCGCGCTCGACTCCGTCACGCCTCATGCTCCCCCAAGCATCCATGAGCCTAACATCATTGTTGATTCGAGGGGATAGTGGCTGTTTCGCAGCCCGGTCGGTCCGCGGCCGAAAGCTTTCGAGGCAGCGGCTGCGAAACCTCGCACGGCCTCTGCGGCTCCGGTGCGGAAATCAAGACGCTCTCAGCGGAAAATCATGCCGCCCTCAAGGCCAGCGAGCCGCATGCGCTCTATCGTCCCGGCGTTCTCAACCGCAGGAGATTGCCATGTCGACATCCGCCGCCCTCAAGCCAGTTGCCCCCCAACCCGATCTTGCCGCCGTCAAGCAGCGCCAGCACGGCGCCTGGTCGTCGGGCGACTATGCCGTGGTCGGCACTACCTTGCAGATCGTCGGGGAACAGCTCTGCGAGGCCATCGACTTGCGCGCCGGCAGCAAGGTGCTGGACGTCGCCGCCGGCAACGGCAATGCGACGCTGGCAGCGGCGCGGCGCTGGTGCGACGTCACATCCACCGACTACGTGCCGGCGCTGCTCAAGCGCGGGCGCGAGCGCGCGATGGCCGAACATCTCACCGTCGAGTTCCGCGAGGCGGATGCCGAAGCGCTGCCGTTTGCCGACGCCAGCTTCGACGTCGTGCTCTCCACTTTCGGCGTGATGTTCACCCCGGATCAGGACAAGGCCGCGTCCGAGCTCGCACGGGTCTGCAAATCCGGCGGCAAGATCGGTCTTGCCAACTGGACGCCGCAAGGCTTCATCGGCCAGCTGTTCAAGACCATCGGCAAGCATTTGCCGCCGCCGGCGGGCGTGAAATCGCCCGCCATGTGGGGCACGACGGCACGGCTCGAGGAAATGTTCGGCGGCGTGGCCGCCGAGATCGCCGCCGAGCCGCGCATGTTCGTGTTCCGCTATCGCTCGCCGGACCATTGGCTCGACATCTTCAAGACGTTCTACGGGCCCACGCTGAAGGCGTTTGCTGCGCTCGACGCGAGCGGCCAGGCCGCGCTGACGCGCGATCTGCTGGCGCTGCTCGGGGAGTTCAACCACGCCGATGACGGCACGATCGTGGTGCACAGCGAATATCTGGAAGCCGTGATCACCAAGCGCTGACCGCGCCCGAGATGCGGTCGGGCCAGCTCCGGCCCGACCGCCACCGATCAAAATGGCGCGGTGGCGCCGACCGTGTCGGCGGAGACGGCGTCGCGGGTGCCGAGCGGCTTGGGAGACCCCTCGGTGGTGTCCTTGAGCGTCTGCCGCTCGATCTCCGAATTCAGCTCGGCGCCGAACATGATGACGATCGCCGACATCCACATCCACATCATCAGGCCGATCGCCGCGCCCAGAGAGCCGTAGGTCGCGTTGTAATTGGCGAATTCCGAGAGATACCAGGACAGCAGGGCAGAGCCTGCGATCCAGAGGATCGCGGCCATCACGGCGCCGAGGCTCAGCCATTGCCAGCGCGGCGCGTCACGGCTGGGCGCGAAGCGGTAGAGAATGGCGAGTGCGACCAGCAGGATGACGAACAGCAGCGGCCATCGTGCCAGCGCCACGATCAGCTTGCTTTCCGGCGCCATGCCGAGATGATTGAGCGCAAGCGGGAAGGCGACGACGGCTCCCACCATCAACAGCAGCGCCACGATGCCGCCGACGGTGAAGGCCAGCGAGATCATGTTCAGCTGGATGAAGCTGCGCTTCTCGCGTTCCTCATAGGCGACGTTGAGGGCGTCGAAGATCGCCTTGACGCCGGCATTGGCGCTCCAGATCGCAAGCAGCAGGCCGACCAGGAAGGTGACACCGAGCGTCGTATTGCCGTTCGACACCACGCGCGCGACCTGGTCCTCGACGATCTGGAACGAGCCCTCGGGCAGCATGGTCGCAAGCGTCTGGAGGTTGGCGCTGATCGTCGCGGGATCGGCAAACAGGGCATAGGAGGAGACGAGTGCGGTGACGGCGGGGAAGAGCGCGAGCAGGCCGAAGAAGACGACGCCGCCCGCCGTCGCGAGCAGGCGATCCTCGTCGATGCGCTGATAGGTCCGCCAGAAAATATCCTTCCAGCCCGCCCAGGGGATCTCGAACGGGCTTTTCGCCCGGCGGCCGCGGCCCGGCTGCATCGCCGCGCCGGCCGGGTGCGTTTCCGGGGAATTCGCTTCGCCCTTGCGGTGGTCTGGCGGAGGCCCGGGCCTCGCCAGGCCGGAATCCTGAAAGTAGTGCTCCGCGGTCAGCACGAACACGGCCGTCGCCGCCACCAGCAGCCAGGAGTCGATCTGTTCGGAGCGCCGCGCCAGCATCACGCCTCCAGACTGCGCCTGTTGCGTCTCCGCCGGGCGGCCGTCAGCCCGACCAGGCCGACCGCGGCGAGCATCAGGCCGAGCTGCACGGGATGGTTGGCGCGGGCCGGCCAGGTCTTGATGCCGCCGCGCTCGCCCGGTGCGAGCGGCGCGAGGGGAATCGTCGTTGCGACCTCCTTCACCGCCTCCTTAACCGTTCCACGCGGGATCCGGGGCGTGGCGACCGCCACGCGCAGACGGCTCGCGAGCGGCACCACCGGCTTGGCCTTGCGTTTCATCTGCGCCATGGCCACGCCGGCACAGACCGCGGCCAGCACCAGCAGCACCGTGGCGACCACGCCAAATCCCCAGAATTGCCCGTAGATGATCGCGACCCAGCGGTACAAGGCGATCAGTCCGACGAAGAACGCCGCGACAATGAACAGGCCGGCGACCGCGAACAGCCCGCCGGCGACCGCGTAGGACGTCACCTTCCCTGTTGCCTGACTGGTCTGGTCACGCAGATAGGATTGAGCAGCGCGTTTGACGTGATTGAGCTTGAGCGCCATCCCGGCGCGCAGCAATTCGCCCGATGGCGCGAGCATGCGGACATCCTCCAAGGACTAGAAAATTCGTCGGGGGATGAACGTGGCGATATTTGACTTGTTCCGATTGAGCGTGACCGGCCGTGATGAATCAGCCGAGATCGGCGGCTGCGATCCAGAACACCTCGCCCTCGGAATCTTCGGTGTCGAGCCAGAGCAGCGGCAGTTCCGGAAAGGCCTCGTCGACTAGCTCGCGGCCGCGGCCGATCTCGCAGATCAGCCCGCCCTGCGGCGTCAGGTGATCGGGCGCATCGCGCAGGATCCGGCGCACCACGTCGAGACCGTCGGCGCCGCCATCGAAGGCGAGCTTCGGCTCGGCCCGGCACTCCGGCGGCAATGCCGCCATGCCCTCGGCGTCGACGTAGGGCGGGTTGGTGATGATCAGGTCATATCTGTTGCCGCCGAGCGGGGCGAACAGGTCGCCGCGATAGAGGCTGATCCGGTCCTCGAGCCCGTATTCGCCGACATTGCGCGCAGCGACCTCGAGCGCGCCCTTGGAGATGTCGACGGCGTCGACGGTGGCGTTCGGGAAATGATGCGCGGCGAGGATCGCAAGGCATCCCGAGCCCGTGCAGAGATCGAGCACGCGCTCGACCGCCGTCGGATCGTCGATCAGCGATCCGGCCTCGCCGTCGGCGCCGAAATGCGACTCCAGGAGCTCGCCGACGAAGGAGCGCGGAACAATGACGCGCTCGTCGACATAGAAGGGCAGGCCGCGCATGTAGATCTTGTTCACGAGATAGGCGGCCGGTTTGCGCGTCGTGACGCGCTGATGGATGAGATCGAGGAGGGTCTTGCCTTCCGCGGCGGTGAGGCGCGCGTTGGCAAAGATCTCGAACTGGTCGGGAGTGAGATGCAGCGCCTCGCAGACCAGGAACGCGGCTTCCGCGACGGGATCGGTCGTGCCATGGGCAAAGGCGAGCTTCGCCTCGACGAAGCGGCTCACCGCGTAGCGGACGAAGTCGAGCAGCGTGAGAAGCTCGCCGGGTCCCACCTTCGCGAGCTTCGGCGCGGCGCGGCCGCGCGCGGTCTTCTTCGTAACTTTAGCCATCAGGATTTCGTCCAGCGTGCGGCGGCTTCGTCGTCACGGGCATGGGCCTCGACCCAGCCGGTGCCGGTGGCGCTCTCTTCCTTCTTCCAGAACGGCGCGCTGGTCTTGAGATAGTCCATCAGGAACTCGGCCGCCTGGAACGCCGCCTGCCGGTGCTGCGAGGCGGTCACGACCAGCACGATGTTCTGGCCCGGCATGAAGCGGCCGACGCGGTGGATCACCGTGACGCCGTTGAGCGGCCAGCGCGAAATGGCCTCGTCGGCATGGCGCCTGATCTCTTCCTCCGCCATGCCGGGATAATGTTCGAGCGTCAGCGCCGCGACGTTGGCGCTGTCCTCGTCGGCGCGGCATATCCCGGAGAAGCTCACGACAGCGCCGATATCGGTCCGGCTGCCGGTCAGAACCGAGATCTCGCGCGCGATGTCGAAATCGTCTTCCTGGATACGGATGGTGACGGGGCAGGTCATGATCGTGCCGCTTCGATGGTGCCGCACCTCTCCCATAGGGAGAGGTCGCGCCGAAGGCGCGGGTGAGGGGATCCGCCCTCTCGTGAGACCTGTGCCCCCTCACCCGGATCGCTTACGCGACATAGCCGAGGCTTTGCCTCGGCGTTCTCTAACACGGCCGCCGAAGGCGGCCTACGCCTCTCCCCTTTGGGGAGAGGTGAGCCGACACCGTACGCTCGTCTGTTCGAGAGCATCAGCCTAGCCGCCGGTCATGGGCGGGAAGAACGCGATCTCGCGGGCGCCTGCAATGGCGGCGTCCTGCTTGACGTGAGCGCGGTCGATCGCGGCACGGATCACCTTCGGCTTCTCGAACGCATGCGCATAAGCCTCGCTTTGGCCGGAGAGCCAGGCGATCAGCTCCTCGACGGTGCGCACGCTCGCGGGCGGCTCGATCGTCTCTTCGGCCTTGCCGACGCGCTCGCGCACCCAGGCGAAATACTTCACCTTCATCCCTCGTCCTCCTTGATGAGGTGATGGATGCCGGCGCGGAAATAGTCGTAGCCGGTGTACATGGTGAGGATCGCCGAGGCCCACAGCAGTGCGAGGCCAATCATCGAGACCACAGGCACGACCTCGTCGCCGGCAGGACCCGCGAGCAGGAACCCGATCGCTACCAGCTGGACCGTGGTCTTCCACTTCGCAAGCTTGGTCACGGGCACGCTGACGCGGAGCGCAGCCAGATATTCGCGCAGGCCCGAGACCAGGATCTCGCGGCACAGGATCACGATGGCGGCCCATAGCGACCAGCCGTGAATGATGCCGTCCGCGGCCAGCATCAACAGACAGGAGGCGACCAGCAGCTTGTCGGCGATCGGATCGAGCATGCGGCCGAAGGCCGATTGCTGATTCCAGATCCGCGCGTAATAGCCGTCGAGGTAATCGGTCACCCCAGCGGCAATGAAAATGGCGACCGCGAGCCAGCGCAGCCAGAGCGGCTGATCCAGAATCGACTGCGCATAGATGCATCCGACCACGACCGGGATCGCGGCGATCCGGCCGTAGGTCAGGATGTTGGGGAGGGACATCGCGCGGCTGGTGGTCCCTCGTGTCGTGGCGATGTTCATCCGTCCTACCAATACCGCTCAAGCCTGAAGGTCAACCGTTCCACTCCCAAATGGGATGCAGGATGCGACGACCATATGACCGCCGCCTCCTTAGTTCACCCCGGCTGGGGATGGAAATACTCGAAAATCCTGCGGGCGCTCTCGGCGCTGACCCCCGGAACCTTGCCGAGATCGGCGATCGAGGCCCGCTCGATCTCTTTCAGGGTGCCGAAATGATGCAGCAAGGCACGTTTGCGTGACGGGCCGATGCCCGGAATCTCCTGCAAGCCGGCCTCGCGGATGTCCTTCTTGCGCAGCTTGCGGTGCGAGCCGATGACGAAACGGTGGGCCTCGTCGCGCAGGCGCTGGATGAAATAGAGCACGGGATCGCGCGGCTCCAGCTTGATCGCCTCGCGCTCCGGCATGAACAGGGTCTCGCGGCCGGCATCCCGGTCCGGCCCCTTGGCCACCGACATCAGCGACACCTGGGTGAGGCCGAGATTGGCGAAGATCTCGCGCACCGCGTTGAGCTGGCCGCGGCCGCCGTCGATGATGACGAGGTCGGGCCATTGCGGGAAATCGTCGTCCTTGGCCTTGGTGGCGGCGTCCTCGGGCGGGTTGATCAGGCGCTTGAAGCGGCGCTCCAGCACCTCGCGCATCATGGCGAAGTCGTCGCCGGGCGTGATCCCTTCCGACTTGATGTTGAACTTGCGGTACTGGTTCTTCACGAAGCCATCAGGGCCCGCGACGATCATGGCACCGACCGCGTTGGTGCCCTGGATGTGGCTGTTGTCGTAGACTTCGATGCGCTTGGGCATGTGCGGCAGGCTCAGCGTCGCGGCCATGGCCTCGAGCAGGCGGCTTTGCGTCGCGGTGTCCGCGAGCTTGCGGCCGAGCGCCTCGCGCGCATTGGTCAGTGCGTGGGCGACCAGCTCCTTCTTCTCGCCGCGCTTGGGCGCGGTGACCTCGACCTTGTGGCCGGCCTTGATCGACAGCGCATTGGCGAGCAGCTCGCTCTCCTCGATCTCGTGCGAGAGCAGGATATTCTTCGGCGGCGGCTTGTCGTCGTAGAACTGGGCCAGGAAGGACCCAAGCACTTCCTCGGGCGTAAAGCTCTTCTCCGCGCGCGGAAAATAGGCGCGGTTGCCCCAGTTCTGTCCGGTGCGGAAGAAGAACACCTCGACGCAGGAGAAGCCGCCCTCCTGGTGGATGGCGAACACGTCGGCTTCCTCCACCGTGCGTGGGTTGATGCCCTGCTGCGACTGGATCGCCGACAGCGCGGCGAGGCGGTCGCGGTAGAGTGCGGCGCGCTCGAATTCGAGCTCGTTCGAGGCCTTCTCCATCTCGCCGGCGAGCTCCTGCTTCACCGCATGGCTCTTGCCGGAGAGGAAGTCGCTCGCCTCGCGCACCAGCGTCGAATAGCCGCCGAAATCGATCTCGCGGGTGCAGGGGCCGGCGCAGCGGCGGATCTGGTGGAGCAGGCAGGGCCGGGTGCGGCTCTCGAAGAAGGAATCGGTGCAGGAGCGGATCAGGAACGCCCGCTGCAGCGCCGTGATGGTGCGGTTGACCGCGCCAGCAGAGGCGAACGGGCCGAAATAGCGTCCGGGCCGGGTCTGCGCACCACGATGCTTGAGGATCTGCGGCGCCCAATGGTCGCCGGTGATCAGGATGTAGGGAAACGATTTGTCGTCGCGCAGCTGCACGTTGAAGCGCGGCCGCAGCTGCTTGATGAGGTTGGCTTCCAGCAGCAGCGCCTCGGTCTCGGTCGTGGTCGAGACGATCTCCACGGTGACGGTGGCCGCGATCATGCGCAGGATGCGGGCCGGCAGTGGCGCACTCTGGCGCGCATAACTGGACAGGCGCTTTTTGACGTTCTTGGCCTTGCCGACATAGAGCACGTCGGCGCTCGCATTGAGCATGCGATAGACGCCGGGCGAGGTCGGCGCGAGGCGGACCGCGCGCTCGATCGCCTCGTGACCGATCGCGAGCGGGCCTTCGCCGACGGCGCCGCTCTCTTCCAGGATGTCCGGCAGCAGCGCATCGTCCTCGTCGTCGCCGCCTGCCGCCGCGGGATCGACGTCCGGCGCGGCCAGCCGCTCGGGCGGGGCGTCGCTCGCAGCAGGCTGCGGCGGCTTGCGCGCGCGGTCGTCCGGATTGTCGGAGGAATCGTGAACCATGGGGCGAATTTAGGCGCTGGGGGTGCCGATTTGAAGTTCCGGCCATGCCGCACGCAAGAGGATGGCGGCCAGTTTCCGGTAACGCTTCCTTAAGTCTGTTAAGCGGGCGGTAACCCGACTTAACAGCCCTTTAACTTAAAACTCTCGATAAATCCTACGCGAAAAGTTCTTGGTTCCGTAACCGTCCGGTTTTGCTCGCGCGGCGGCGCGGACATCGCTCGGTTGCGACAGTTGCGTTGGAGTGAGTGATGAAGAGGCTCGTTGTGGGCGCAGCCGCGTTGGTTGCAGCCGGCTGGACAGCTTCGGCAGAGGCCGCCGATCTCAATTACGGGCAGCGTGCGCCCTATACCGTCAATCAGCCGCTCAATGCCTATAGCTGGGCAGGTCCCTATCTCGGCGGCAACATCGGCTATCAATGGGGCTCGGTCGACAACAACCCCACCAAGCCGTCCGGCTTCGTCGGCGGTGTGCAGGCCGGCTACAATTTCCAGAACGGCCCGTGGGTGTTCGGTGTCGAGGGCGACATCCAGGCCGTCGGCGCCGACGACACCT
Organism: Bradyrhizobium sp. BLXBL-01; assembly: GCF_051853025.1. Lineage (NCBI taxonomy): Bacteria > Pseudomonadati > Pseudomonadota > Alphaproteobacteria > Hyphomicrobiales > Nitrobacteraceae > Bradyrhizobium > Bradyrhizobium sp. BLXBL-01. Next base: position 7,486,704 of record NZ_CP182471.1, on the reverse strand, counting down.
TTGCGCCGTGGAAATTCTCCAACCCATGGTTCGGCACCCTGCGCGGCCGCGCCGGCTATGCGTTCAACAACGTGCTGTTCTACGGCACCGCCGGGCTCGCCTTCGGCGAGCTGCGGGCGCAGACCTTCGGCTGGACGGAGTCGCACACCACCGCCGGCTGGACCATCGGTGCCGGTGCGGAAGTCGGCCTCACGCCGAACTGGAGCGCCAAGCTCGAATATCTCTACATCGATCTGTCGACCAGCCAGTTCGCAATTACGGGCGTATCAAACGGCTATAGCGCCAGCGTTGTCCGCGCAGGCGTGAACTATCGCTTCTGACATCCAAAGAAGAAAATACCGGACCAGCCTCCCGGCCGCTCGCGGCCGGGATTTTTTTCGCGCCAGGCTCGCTAGGAGAGGATCACAAGATTGACCGCCTTTGGTCCCTTCCCCTTCTTGTCCGGTTCGACTTCGAAAGTAATACGCTGTCCTTCGGCAAGGTCCTTCAGTCCCGCCCGCTCCACAGCGGTGATGTGAACGAAGACATCGCGACCGCCGTCGTCAGGCTTGATGAAGCCGTAGCCGCGCTCGCCGTTGAAGAACTTGACCGTTCCCGTCATGGCCATCGGGAAACTCCCCCTCATTGCTCCTCCGCCGCGACGCAGACTCACGTCGCGACATGACCGGGCCATACGGAGCCCGGGAGCTGGCCATCCCTTGGACGGACCTGATCGGTCCGGCGGGATCTTTCTTAGGGCCTTCACTCCGCCGCAACCATTCGCGGAAGCGGAACGTAAAGCCAGTCACGGAAATAGCATAATACGGTTCTTTGCAGATTGACTACCGGTCCTGCATATTTTTCCCAAGAATGCCGGAGTGTTACGGCCTGACGTTAAGGCTTGGGTACCTCCAGTCGGAATCTGGCAGCCCCGCCCTGGCCGAGCGGTATTTCCAGCTCCGGCAGAATGGTCTTGAGCTCGCCGTGCAGCGTGTAGGGCGGGTTGACGATCAGGAGCCCGGTGGAAGTGAGGGCGGCGCTGTCGGCTTGCGGCGCGACGCTGAATTCGAGGCGCAGGCATTTTCCGGTCGGCTTTGCTGCAGCTGCGAGCCGCGCCACGGTTTGCGCCAGCGTGTCGGTGGCGCGCCGGTTCTTGGCGGGATACCAGATTACGTAGATACCGGTCGGCCATTTCGCGAACGCCGCCGAGAAGACGTCGCCGAGCCGCTCGAACTCGTCCTTGGCCTCGAAGGGCGGATCGATCAGCACGAGGCCGCGCCGCTCCTTCGGCGGCACGAAAGCCGGCAGCGCCACCCAGCCGTCGAGATCGACCACGCGGGCCTGCTCGTCGCGGCGCAGCGCGTCGATCAGCGCTTTCCGTGCCTTCGGCTCGAGCTCGCAGGCGACGAGCCGGTCCTGCGGCCGGAGCAGGCCGCGCGCGATCAACGGCGAGCCCGGATAGATCTTGAGCTCGCCCTTCGGATTGAAGGCGCGGACGATGTCGAGATAGGGCTTCGTCAGCGCCGCGCTCTCGTTCGACAGGCGCGCCTGCAGCAGCCGCGCGATGCCGGTCAGCCATTCGCCGCCGCGGCGCGCCTCGTCGCTGTCGAGATCATAGAGGCCGGCGCCGGCATGGGTGTCGATGACGCGGAACGCTGCCGGCTTGTCCTGCAGATAAGTGAGGATGCGCGCCAGCACGATGTGCTTGATGACATCGGCGAAGCTGCCGGCGTGGAAGGCGTGGCGGTAGTTCATGGGATAGGACTACGTTGTCTGGCGCGATCCCATCCCCTTGTCATTGCGAGCGCAGCGAAGCAATCCAGAATCTTTCCGCGAAGGCCGTCTGGATTGCTTCGTCGCAAGGGCTCCTCGCAATGACGGGCCTACCCGCCCCTGATCGGCGGCATCGTCACCTGGTCGCGGCGGCAGGCGCGGCGCTCGATCTCGTCGCAGGCGCGGAATTGCAGGTCCTTGCTGAGGCAGATGCGGACCTCGGACAGCCGTGTCCGGTTGCAGGTGACCGAGACGGCGGCATTACTGAGACCCGGATTGGCCTTGATGAAGGCCTCCTCGACGTCCGCCGGCGCGACGGTCTTGGGTTGTGACAGATCGAGATACTCGGTCGGAATCTTGATCGCGGCGCGCGCCTTGCGGATCATCTCGAAATAGCTGCGGCCCTCGAGCCCGGAACAGGTGCCGTGCTTGTCCCACTCGTTGAAGATCAGGCCCGGCGCCGGCATCAGGTCGAGCATCGAGGAGACGATGTTGCGGTTCAGGCGCGGCGCCGGCCGCTGGCAATATTCCGGAAAACCGTTCTCGTATTGCGGCCACAGCCCATGCACCACGAACGCGTAGGGCCGGCCGCCGCATTGCATCTGGGACCGGCCGCCGCGTTCGGCTGCTTCCTCGCAGAACGAGGGCGACCACGACAGCGACAGCACATAGAAATCGAACTCGCCGGGTGCGTTCTGCCGCTTGTCCTGCGCCTTCGCACCGCCGGCGAGGGTGGCCAACCCAGTTGCGAGGGTCAGCGAGATCATCAGACGGGACAACGAACGCAATCGGGAGTGAAACATGGCGACGCCCCTCAACTAGACTGTGCGCACAGCCTAGCAGGCGATGGGAACATTTCAAGAACAAAATTGGGGCGGCAGTCGTCGGCCGGCTGATCAGCCCTAATCAGCCGCTTCGGGTCAGGGCTTGGCGGCGCGGCAGGCCGGATTGTAGGCCCAGTTGCGGTCGACGCCGACCACGCACCACTCGACGCCGTTGCCGTAGCCGGCGAAGCCGCCATCCTCAATGAGCGAGAAATGCACCTTGCGTACCTTGCCGTCGGTGAGCATGGCGTCAGCGGTGCAATAGCGGCGCGGAATGTTGTCGGACTGCCAGGGGCGGAACGCGACCTCGCGAACGGCGGAGAAGCCGGTGATCTTCAACGGGGAATTCCAGAACCCGCTTTCCTTTTCCCAGAATTGGGTGGCGATCGTCGGCAGCGCCCTGTCGCAATCGGCCACGGCGCCGTCATAGCGCGGCCCGCTCAGCCAGAAATTCAGCTCGAGCGGATTGGCGGCCCTGGCCTCGCCGAGCGACAGCGCTCCCAACATGAGGCCGAGCACGGCGGCAAAGCGGAGCGATTTCTGGGAGGGGGCGCGCATGGTCAATCCGGACAGCTGGCTCTTGCGAAGGTCGGACGGTGCCGCGAAGGTTGGGGGAGGTCAAGTGCAGCGCGGCAACACTTCGCCAGGACTTGACCAAGATGTCGCGGCCAACAGGGTTCGGTTCTTTTCACGCCCCTCCCGGCACCGTAAACTGGCGCCAGCCAATTGGAGTGACGGGAATGCGAATCATTGCGGCCGCGGGCCTTCTTGCCAGCCTGGTTGTCTCGGGCATGATGGCGAGCCAGTCGGCGCGCGCCGACATCTTTGCTCCGGTGCCGCCGTTCAAGGGCAACGACACCGGCGGCATCATCGCCTATTCGATGGCGACCCAGGTCGATGCGCGTCAGGTCGCGGTCGATCACTGCGCCCGCTACGGCAAGGTCGCGAAATTCCTGGGCGTGCAGGCCTATGAGGGCGGCTACATCTCGTTCGCCTGCCGCTGGGTGCCCTATGGCGCCGCCGATCGGCCGATCCGCACGCTCTACTGAGGTGCTGTCGTAGCGCCGCACTTCTCTCAGCCGGGAGCCTTCGACATGACGCGCAAATTCGCTTTGCTCGGCTCGACGCTCTGCCTCGCGTTGTCGGCAGGCGGCGCCAGCGCCGACGACCTGCCGGTACGCAAACCCGGTCTTTGGGAGATGAAGCTGGTCACATCAGGCTCGCCGGTGCCCGAGATGACCATGCAGCACTGCACCGACGAGACCGTCGACAAGGAGATGAGCAATAACGTCTCCCCGATGGCCAAGCAGATCTGCGCCAAGCAGGAGATCAAGAAGACTGCGACCGGCTATGTCAGCGATTCCGAGTGCAGCGTCGCCGGCGTCAGCACGACCTCGCATGCGGAGATCACCGGCGATTTCAACTCGGCCTACACGGTGAAGACGACCTCGCATGCGCAAGGCGGCGTCGCCGGCACGGCCGGGCGCGATAGCACCACGACGCTGCAAGCCAAATGGCTCGGGGCCTGCAAGCCGGATCAGAAACCCGGCGACATCGTCATGCCCGGCGGCTTCAAGATGAACACGCGCGACATGGACAAGCTGAAGGCGCTGCTGCCGAAGTAGGGTCAGATGGTCGCGAGACAGTAGTCCGAAAATCGGTGCGCTCCCTCGCCCCGTTCTTACGGGGAGAGGGTTGGGGTGAGGGGCCTCTCTCCACACGTGCGGTCGTCAAGGGACCTGTACCCCCTCACCCGAATTCGATCTGCGATCGCATTCGACCTCTCCCCGCAAGCGGGGAGAGGTAAGAAAGCCTACACCGGAATCCGCACGCTCGCTCTCAATCCCCCCATCGGGCTGTCCCCCAGCGTGATGTCGCCGCCATGCGAGCGGGCGATGTCGCGGGCGATCGCGAGCCCCAGGCCGGTGCCGCCTTCGTCCTGGTTGCGGGCGTTGTCCAGCCGCAGGAACGGCTTGAACACCTCTTCGCGCAAGTGCGCGGGTATGCCCGGGCCGTCGTCATCGACGGTGACCGTCAAATAACGGTGATCGCGCTGGCCGGTGATGGCGATGTTCTTGCCGTAGCGCGCTGCATTGGTGACGAGGTTGGCGAGGCAGCGCTTGAACGAGGCCGGCTTCACCGTCACCACGGGCAGACCGTTGAAGGCGACGGTCGCGGTATGGCCGTGGCGCTCGGCATCGCTGCGCAGCTCCTCGAGCGCCTGCGCCATGTCGGTCGGTTGCGACTGCTCGCCGGAATCGCCGCGCGCAAACGCAAGGTAATCCTCCAGCATCATCGACATCTCGTCGACGTCCTTGCGCATGCCCTCGAGCTCGGGATTGTCGCCGATCAGGGCCAGCTCGAGCTTGAAGCGGGTCAGGATGGTGCGCAGATCGTGGCTGACCCCGGCGAGCATCGCGGTGCGCTGCTCCATCGTGCGCTCGATGCGCGACTTCATTTCGAGGAAGGCGACCGCCGCGCGCCGCACCTCGCGCGCGCCGCGCGGTCTGAAGTTCGGCGCCTCGCGGCCCTTGCCGAAACTCTCGGCGGCATCGGCAAGGCGCAGGATCGGCTTGATCTGGTTGCGCAGGAACAGCACCGCCACGATCAACAGGATCGAGGACGTGCCGACCATCCAGAACAGGAAAATCTCCGAGTTGGAGGCATAGGCGGCGCTGCGCTGCGCGAACACGCGCATCACGGCATCGTCGAGCTGGATGCGGATCTCGACCAAGTTAGAGCGGCCGACCGTATCGATCCAGAACGATCGCCCGATCTGGCGGCCGAGCTGCACCGACAGCGTCTGGTCGAGCAGCGAGAAGAACGGTTTTGGTCCCGGCGGCGGCATGTCGCCGGCGGGCAGGAAATCGACGACCAGACCGAGCCGCTGCTGCGCGATGCGGCGGATCTCGTTGCGGTCCTTGTCCTGGGGATAGCCCTTGTAGACGTCGATGAGTGCGGCGATGTCCTGCACCACCGCGGCCGACAGGCGTCGCGTCACCGTGTTCCAGTGCCGCTCCATGAACACGAAGGCGACGACCGATTGCAGCACCACCATCGGCACGATCATGATGAGGAGCGCGCGGGCGTAGAGGCCGGTCGGCATCCAGCCCTTGAACGCGTTGCCCATCCAGCCGTTGGCGGCGGAGACGCGGCCGGCGGCGCTCTTCAGAAGCGTCAGGCCGGTATCGATCGTGCTCATCTGGCGCGCTTCACTGGTTTATGGCGAGGCCACCAGCCGGTAGCCGATGCCGCGCACCGCCTGCAGGAACAGCGGATTGGCAGGATCGGTCTCGATCTTGCGCCGGAGGCGGTTGATCTGCACGTCGACGGCGCGCTCATTGACGCTGCCGTTGCCGGTCAGCGCGCTGCGCGGCACGGTCTCGCCCGGCGTCTCCGCGAGAATCCGCAGCATCTCGCGCTCGCGGTCGGTGAGGTGGATGACCTCCTCGCCCTGGCGCAATTCGCCGCGCTCGAGATGGTAGACATAGGGACCGAACGCGATCTTCTCGACCGCCGTGGCCTGCGGCGGCGGCGCGGCGCGCTTGAGGATGTTGTTGATGCGCAGCGCCAGCTCGCGCGGCTCGAACGGCTTTGCCACGTAATCGTCGGCGCCGATCTGCAAGCCCTCGATGCGGGCTTCCGCCTCGTGGCGCGCCGTCAGCATCACGATCGGCACCGACGACGAGGTGCGGATGAAGCGGGCGAGGTCGAAGCCGGTCTCGCCGGGCATCATGACGTCGAGGATCAGGAGATCGAAATGCAGGCCCATGAGCTTCGAGCGCGCATCGCCGGCGCTCGCCGCGGTGGTGACGCGGTAGCCTTCACTCGCAAGAAAGCGCGAGAGCAGGTCGCGGATGCGGCGGTCGTCATCGACCAGCAAGAGATGCGGGGCATCATCGGCCGGTTGCACCGGCGGGCGGGCGATCGTGGCAGCGAGCGGCACGGTCACTCCTTGGCGTCTTGGTTGACGGAAGCGAAGATCGTCTCGAGCACCTTGTCCGGATCGTCGCGGTCGATCATCGCGCGCAGGAAGCGCTTGACCGTCTCGGCATCCTGGGGCCCCATCTCGGCGAGCGCCCTGGTGATCCGCGTGGTCTGCAGTCCGGCGAGCTTCTGCACCAGCGCCTCGCCCTTCGGTGTCGCGTAGAGCAGGCGCTGGCGACGGTCATTGTCGCCGGTCTTCTGCACGATATAGCCCTCGTCCAGGAGCTGCTTCAGCACCCGGCCGAGCGACTGCTTTGTGATGCGCAGGACGTCGAGCAGATCGGCGACCTTCAGCCCGGGATAGCGGTAGACGAAGTGCATGACCCGGTGATGGGCCCGGCCGAAGCCGAATGCCTCCAGCTCCTGGTCGGGATCGCCGACGAAATCGCGATAGGCGAAGAACAGCAGCTCGATGATATCCCAGCGCAAATTGCCTCCGTCACCTGCGGCCGGCTTGGTCCCGGCGGCATCTTGAGGGGGAGTCGCGAAATTTATGTCAGGCATATTGACGTATCTTGGTTTCAATGTTACAAAAGGATCGACCCACACGAAACTTTAGATCGTTTCGCGCCGGGTGGCATCGGAGCAGGACGGCCGGAGAGAGCCGGACAGGCGGCGACGGCCGAAGCAGATCTACCGTGCGATTGTCGAGCGGCATTTCGGCAAAACATACTGGACTTCCGCCTTCCGCAAAAGCATGTCCTCGGGGACATGCTGGCCGCGGAAACCGGCCGTAACATGGCTGGTGGCGGTCCGGCCAGAAACCCAATCAAGCCAGCCGGGCCCGAACGGGCAGGCGGGCGCGAGAAACAGCGCCGCCACCGGCAGCGGGAGGCAAGGACATGAGCATGACATTCGACATCCAGCCCGCATCCAATCCGACGCCTGAGAAGGACCGTGTCGCCAAGCTGGTGGATCCCGGCTTCGGGCGGGTGTTCACCGATCACATGGCCATCGTCCGCTACAACCAGGCCAAGGGCGGCTGGTACGAGGCGAAGATCGAGGCGCGCGCCAACTTCCAGCTCGATCCCGCCGGCGCGGTCCTGCACTACGCCCAGGAGATCTTCGAAGGCCTGAAGGCCTACAAGCGCGACGACGGCGGCGTGAACCTGTTCCGCCCCGACGCCAATGCGCGGCGCTTCAAGGACTCGGCCGATCGCATGGCGATGGCGCAGCTGCCCGAAGACGTCTTCATCGAGGCGGTCGAGCAGGTCGTGCGCATCGACCGCGCCTGGATGCCGGGCGGCGAGGGCAGCCTTTACTTGCGCCCGTTCATGATCGCGAGCGAGACCTTCCTTGGCGTCAAGCCGTCGTCCGAATACATTTTTGCGGTGATCGCCTCGCCGGTCGGCTCCTACTTCAAGGGTGGGCCTGCGCCGGTCTCGATCTGGGTGTCGGAGAACTACACGCGCGCCGCGATCGGCGGCACCGGCGCAGTGAAATGCGGCGGCAATTATGCCGCGAGCCTGCGCGCCCAGGCCGAGGCGATCCAGCATGGCTGCGACCAGGTCGTCTTCCTCGATGCGGTGGAGCGCCGCTACATCGAGGAGCTCGGCGGCATGAACGTGTTCTTCGTGTTCGACGACGGCTCGCTCTCGACGCCGCCGCTCGGCACCATCCTGCCCGGCATCACCCGCGACTCCATCATCGCGCTCGCCCGGGATGCGGGCAAGACGGTGCGCGAGGAGCCTTATTCGCTCGATCAGTGGCGCAAGGATGCGGCCGCAGGCAGGCTCAAGGAAGCGTTCGCCTGCGGCACCGCCGCCGTGATCTCGCCGATCGGCAAGGTGCGTTCGGTCAGCGGCGACTTCGAGATCTCGGGCGGTGCGGCCGGCCCCGTCGCCATGGGCTTGCGCAAGCAGCTCGTCGACATCCAGTACGGCCGCACCAACGATCCGCACAACTGGATCCGCAAGGTGTTTTGATCTCGTCACCCTCCCCTGGAGGGGGAGGGTCGATCGCGCGCAGCGCGAGCGGGGTGGGGTGATCTCTCAACTCGGGCAGTGTTCGATGTGGAGAGACCGTCACCCCACCCCGTCTCTCATCTTCGCTACGCTCAGATGCGAGCCGACCCTCCCCCTCCAGGGGAGGGTAAGAAGCGCAATGTTTGTGGACTCTTGCGCAGTGAACGTGCTGCTGCCGACAGGCGACAAAGCCAGGACACAACAAGCATCCTGGACATCGCAATCATGGCAATGAAACTCTCCCAACCCATGAAATGGATCGTACTCGCCGCCATCACCGGCGCTTCCGTTTTCGGCATCCTGACCATCGGCCCCACGCACGAGGTCGCAGCGCAGGACCGCTCGCCGATCGTCGACGTGCGCACCGGCGATCCCGAGATGAATGCGGCGATCGCGCGAGCCCGCGCCACGCTCCCCACCTTCTGGACTTCCTATGAATCGCCAAAGCCGTCCGAGACCGGACACGCCCTGAAGGTACACTTTACGACCCGCAGGGGCGGCGAGCACGTCTGGATCGGCGAACTGAAGAAGCAGCCCGGCGGGACATATTCGGGCCTGTTCGCCAACGAGCCGCGCGATCTGCCGGGCAAACACGCAGGCGACGCGGTCAAGTTCACCGAGGCCGACATCTCGGACTGGATGTTCATGCGCAACGGCAAGATCGTCGGGGGCGAAACCATCAAGCCGCTGCTCAAATCCATGCCGAAAGCCGACGCCGACGCGCTCCGGGCGCGGATGGAGCAGCCGTAGAATGACCTTCTTCCTTCTCCCCTTGCGGGAGAAGGTGGCGCGAAGCGCCGGATGAGGGGTTGTTTCCGCGAACTCAGCATGGCGTTTGTGGATAGAGACCCCTCACCCGTCTCGCCGCTTCGCGGCGAGCCACCCTCTCCCGCAAGGGGAGAGGGTAAAAGCCCCCGGTTGCCGCCCCGCGCCGCGGCTGGTAAACGCCGCGCATGGCCGAGAAACCCAAAAAACCCCAGAAACTGAAGGCGCGTCTGCCGCGCGGGCTCGAGGATCGCGATCCCTCAGCGATCCGGGCGACGCGCGAGATGGTCGAGAAGATCCGCGCCGTCTACGAGCTCTACGGTTTCGAGCCGGTGGAGACGCCGGCGATGGAATACACCGACGCGCTCGGCAAATTCCTGCCCGACCAGGATCGCCCGAACGAGGGCGTGTTCTCGTTCCAGGACGACGACGAGCAGTGGATCAGCCTGCGCTACGACCTCACCGCGCCGCTCGCCCGCTACGTCGCCGAGAATTTCGATACGCTGCCGAAGCCCTATCGCAGCTACCGCGTCGGCTATGTCTTCCGCAACGAAAAGCCCGGCCCCGGCCGCTTCCGCCAGTTCATGCAGTTCGATGCCGATACGGTCGGTTCGGCGACGCCGGCGGCGGATGCCGAGATCTGCATGATGGCGGCGGACACGATGGAGGCGCTCGGCATCGCGCGCGGCCAGTACGTGGTGAAGGTGAACAACCGCAAGGTGCTCGACGGCGTTCTGGAAGCCATTGGCCTGGCAGGTGAGGAAAATGCGGCGCGCAGACTGACCGTGCTGCGCGCGATCGACAAGCTCGACAAGTTTTCCGCGGACGAAGTGCGCAAGCTGCTTGGTCCCGGACGCTGGGACGGTGGCGAGGAAGGCAAGGGCGACTTCACCAAGGGCGCCAATTTGAGCGCGGCGGAAGCCGACGTCGTTCTCGCCATCACCAAGCCGCGCGAGGATTGGAAAGAAGCAATTGCCGCGGCAGAAACCTATCTCGCCAAGAGCGAAGTCGGTCAGGCCGGCGTCAGCGAGCTGGAAGAGATTGCAAAGCTGGTCACGGCGTCGGGCTATGGCGCGGATCGCATCAAGATCGATCCCTCCGTCGTCCGCGGCCTCGAATATTACACCGGCCCCGTCTACGAGGTCGAACTGCTGCTCGACACCAAGGACGAGAAGGGCCGCCCGGTGCGCTTCGGCTCGGTCGGCGGCGGCGGGCGCTATGACGGCCTCGTCTCGCGCTTCCGCGGCGAGCCGGTGCCGGCGACCGGCTTCTCGATCGGCGTGTCGCGGCTGCAGGCCGCGCTGACGCTGCTCGGCAAGCTCGACACGCGGCCCGAGTTCGGCCCAGTCGTCGTTACCGTGTTCGACCGCGACCGCGTCGCCGACTATCAGAAGATGGTGGCGAGCTTGCGAGGTGCCGGCATCCGCGCCGAGCTTTATCTGGGTAACCCCAAGAACATGGGCAACCAGCTCAAATATGCCGATCGCCGCAACTCACCTTGCGTCATCATCCAGGGCTCGGATGAAAAGGCGCGCGGCGAGGTGCAGGTCAAGGATCTGATCGAGGGCGCCAAGGCGGCCGCCGCGATCGCCTCCAACCAGGAATGGCGCGAGACGCGGCCGGCGCAGTTCTCGTGCAGCGAGACCGATCTCGTCGCCAAGGTGCGCGAGGTCCTGGCCCGCCATGACGTGAGCTGGGGCTAGCTATTCGCTGACGCCGTCATGCCCGGGCTTGTCCCTGGCATCCACGTCTTGTTTGATGGCGACCGTCAATGGCCGGTGTTCGGCCGCAAGGGAGAGAAAAATGCCTGAGATCACCATCAGCATGGCCGAAGGCCGTACCGACGAGCAGAAGGCCGGCATGATGCGCGACATCACCCAGGCGCTGGTGAAGAATCTCGGCGTCGATGCCGATGCCGTCGTCATCCAGATCAACGAAGCCCCGCTCCGCCACAAGATGAAGGGCGGCAAGACCTTCGTGGAGCGCGCGGCGGCGGCGAAGAAGTAGCCATCGGCAGTTCGGCATTCACGGCTGTCGTCCCGGACAAGCGTCAGCGCAGATCCGGGACCCATAACCACGGGAAGTGGTTGTGAAGTGAAGCGGTCACTCCGAGTCCCCGCAACTACGACGTCCTGTGGTTATGGGTCCCGGATCGGCGCGCGCTTAAGGCGCGCTTGTCCGGGACGACACTGAGTTTGAGGTCCCCATGGACGCACGCGACTTCATCACAACAGGCATGAGCGCCGAGCGCACGCTGGTGGTCCCGGTGGAGCGCACTGTCGGGCATTTCGTATCAGGCATGCCTTTTGTCTACGCGACCCCGATGATGATCCTGGAGATGGAGATGACGTCGGGCGATGCGATCCGCGCCGCGCTTCAGCCAGGCTGGGTCACTGTCGGTACCGAGGTCGACATCCGCCATCTTGCCGCCGCGCTGGTCGGCGCCACCGTGCGGACCACCGCAAAGGTGGTCGCGGTCGAGCGCCGCGTCATCCGCTTCGAGGTCGAGGCGTTCGAGGGCACGCGCAAGCTCGGCGAAGGCCGCCACGCCCGCGGGCTCGTGAATGTCGAGATGTTCAACAAGCGGTTAGGGGCGTAGCGGCGAGCGCCGTGCCGTAGGGTGGGCAAAGCGGAGCGTGCCCACCACTTCAGAGGGACAATTGAAAGATGGTGGGCACGGCGCTTCGCGCCTTTGCCCACCCTACGGCACCTACGGCACCTGATTACTTCGCCAATTCCTTCGACCGCTTTGTCGCCGCCGCGATGGCGCGGATCATGAGATCGCGCAGGCCCGGCTCGCCCATCAGCACGCCGAGCGCTGCGGCCGTCGTGCCGCCGGGCGAGGTGACGTTCTGGCGCAGCGTGCTCGCGGGCTGCTCCGACTGGTGCAGCAATTCGCCGGAGCCGGCGACGGTCTCGCAGGCGAGCTTGGTCGCCAGCGCTTCGGGCAATCCCGCTTCAACGCCGGCGCGGGCGAGCTCTTCGGCGAGCAGGAACACATAGGCCGGGCCCGAGCCGGACACGGCGGTGACCGCATCCATCAATTCTTCGTCCTCGACCCATTCGACCGAGCCGGTGGCGCGCAGCAACGCATCCGCTATCGCGCGCTGCGCGGCGCTGACGTCGTTCGCCGCGACCGCGACGGTGATGCCGCGGCCGATTGCGGCCGGCGTGTTCGGCATCGCGCGCACCACGGCGCCGCCGCAGACCGCCTGGAGCGAGGCGATCGTGGTGCCCGCCATGATCGAGACCACCGAGGTCTTGTCCGAGACGAACGGCTTCAGCTTGGCGCCGGCCTCGCGGAACATCTGCGGCTTCACCGCCACGACCAGCGTCTCGACAGCGCCTGCGGTCGTCACATCAGGATTGAGCACGACACCCTTGGCGGCCAGCGCGGAGATCTCGGGCGCAATGTGCGGCTCGATCACCGCGACGCGGCGCGGATCGAGCCCGCCTGCCAGCCATCCGGTCAGCATCGCGCCGCCCATCTTGCCCGCGCCGGCGAGCAGGATGGTGCCGGTGATGTTTTGGAGGGTGCTGCTATTGGCCACTGCGGTCACCACAAATTCGGTGTCGTCCCGGCGAAGGCCGGGACCCATAACCACAGGCGGTTCTAATGGATGGAGAGCAGAGCAACAAGCATCGTGCCATACGGGGAAAATCACGCGGTATGGGTCCCGGATCTGCGCGCGCTTTAGGCGCGCTTGTCCGGGACGACGTTTGGGAGCGAGGCGAGCCCTACGCCTCCCCGACCGTGTCGAACATCGCCGCGTCCATGGCCTGCGCCGTCGTCTTGCCGGCCCACACCACGAACTGGAACGCGGGGAAGTAGCGCTCGCAGGCATGGATGGCGCCGGCAAGCATCACTTCGCATTGCGCGGGCGAGGCGATGAGGCCGCCCGGCAGCACCAGGGCCTGGCGGTGCATCACCATGCCGGTGTTGGTCCACAGGTCGAAATGGCCGACCCACAGCTGCTCGTTCACGGCGGCGACGAGCCGCTGCACCTCGCCGCGGCGCGCGGGTGGAATCTTCATGTCGAAGGCGCAGGCCAGATGCAGCGCCTCGATCTCGCCCATCCAGGTGAAGGAGAGCTGGTAGTCGGTCCATTGTCCCTTGGAGACAATCGTGAGTTCGTCCTCGCCGGAGCGTTCGAACGGCCAGTTGTTGCTGGCGGCGATGTCCTCGACCACCGCGAGCGGATGGTTTCTGGAATCGATAGTGCCTTCGAGCAGGGACATGCCGTCTCGACCTCTTGCCTTCTTGTTGTCTTTGATACGCACACGGTTGGGCCCGGCACGCGCTCCCTAAACGTCGCTACGGCGTCCCCTCGGATTAGCCTATGCAATCTCCTCGGAGTCGCTGTTGCGATCCCTCGGATCAGCGCGGGCCTGTCGCGGATCAAGTGATGTGATTTGCGGAATCTGCGCAACGGGGTCGCGAGTCCGTCCACAAGCCAGGACTCGTTCGTCCACAGCTCATCTCCGCCACAATTCTTAACGGACGAGAACAAACCGGAATCGGATTCCGCAAAAGCGCTCGCCGCAAATTCCGCCGGGCGAGGGCTGGGCCGCCGTCCGGGCATGGGACCATGCGCTTTGCCCATGCGGAACACGCTTGCCGCGACTGCCCGCCGGCGGCATATTTCCGACTAGGCCGTTCATCCCGGACGGCCGATGTTCTCAGGGCGGGGTGAAAGTCCCCACCGGCGGTAAGGGCCGAAAGGCCCAAGCCCGCGAGCGCCTTCCGTGAGGGTTATCCCGAAGGGAAGGGTCAGCAGATTCGGTGCAACTCCGAAGCCGACGGTTAAAGTCCGGATGAAAGAGAACGGTCGCTGGCAGACGCATCGAGACGATGCGGCTGTTTGTCGTTCCGTGTGCCCTGATTCTGGTCCTTAAACCGAGGAAAGCCATGAATCAGATGCTGCAAGATCCCCAAACCGAAACGTCCCAAACGCCGCCGCCGGTTCCCGTGGACCCGGCACCTGCGCATCCGCGCTTCGCCAAACCGCAGCGGGTGGCCTTCGTGCAGGCCTGCTGGCACCGCGACGTGGTCGCGGAAGCCCGCATCGCCTTCATGAAGGAGGCGGAAGCCCGTCACCTCACCCATGTCGACGTGTTCGAGGTGCCGGGCTCGTTCGAGATCCCGCTGCACGCGCAGGTCCTCGCCAAGACGCGGCGCTACACCGCGATCGTCGCGGCCGGCCTCGTCGTCGATGGCGGCATCTACCGGCACGAATTCGTCGCCGACACCGTGATCAAGGCGCTGATGGACGTGCAGCTGCGCACCGAGGTGCCGGTGTTCTCGGCCGTGCTGACGCCGCAGCAATTCCACGAGACCGAGGTGCATTACGACTTCTTCCGCAAGCACTTTGCGATCAAGGGTGTCGAGGTCGCGACCGCCTGCGCGGAGACGTTGCACGGCCTGGAGCGCCTGCGCGGCCAGGTCGCCGCGGGGATCGTGGGGTAGGCACACTGCCGTAGGGTGGGCAAAGCGAAGCGTGCCCACCTCTTCTCGCGAGACAAAAGGGCGGGCACAACGCTTTGAGCCTTTGCCCACCCTGCGATGCAATCGCCTCTCGTCACCCCAGCGACACACCCGCCTTGGCGCGGGTGATCCCAAGCGTCAGGATGCGACGCAGAAGATCTCCATAGTTCAGCCCGTCGTGCTGAGCCGCGGTGGCGAATTCCTGGCTCTTGGCGATCTCCGGGTTGGGATTCGCTTCGATGAAATACGGCGTGCCGTCGGCGGCGAGACGAAAATCGATGCGCGCGTAACCGTCGAGGCCGAGCGCCCGGTAGATGCGTTTCGCGGCACGCTGGATGCGTGCGGTGACCTCGGGCGCAAGATCGTTCGCCGGCCCGTCGACGATGCCGACGCGTTCCTGGTACTCGGTGTCGTGCTTGGCTTTTTCGGTGGCGATGTGGCGTGACCTGCGCCCGCCCATGCTGCCGAACTTCAATTCCCAGACCGGCAGGACGCGCAGCCGGTTGTTGCCGAGCACGCCGACATAGAGCTCACGCCCCTCGATGAACTGCTCGGCGATGGCGGCGGTCTCCACGCGCTCGTGGATGAAGGCGACCCGTTCCGCCAGCTTCTCGTCGGTATCGACGATCGAGGCCTGCGATATGCCAAAGGACCCGTCCATGTTCAGCGCCTTGACGATCAGCGGCAGCGCAAGATGTTTTGGCCGTTTCACCTTGCGGCGCATCGGGAAGACGGCGAAGGCGGGCGCCGCGATACGGCGGTGATGCGCGAGCGTCTTGGACAGATCCTTGCCGCGCGCCAGGATCAGGCCACGCGGGTTGCAACCGGTGTAGGGCACCTTCATCAGCTCGAGATAGCTGGCGATGTGCTGGTCGTAGGCGACGTTGTAGTGGAATTCCTCCAGCAGCGTGAAAACCACGTGCGGCTTGAACTCCTCGATCGCTTCGCGGATTGGTCTGACTTCCTCCTGCGCGCCGAGCGGGCGCACCTCGTGGCCCGCGGCACGCAAGGTGCTGACGACGTCGTATTCCGTTTTCCAGACGTTGATCTCCTGCGGCGTGTATCCGTCGGAGGAGTCCGGCGGCAGGAAGTCCGGATGCATCAGCACCAGAATACGGAGGCGTCTCATAGCGCGATCCATTTGCGCCGAGACGGGCCAAAAAGCGCGTGCATCGTCTTGGCGGTCACGAGGACAATGAAATCGAGAACGAGCTTCTGTTCGGGGCCCACGGCACGCAAATCGAGATCGCGGCAGCGGGAGATCATCTCGTCAAGCACGGCATCGAGCGTGAGCTGGTTCTCGCCCGTCCAGCGCGCGACCAATTGCCTGATCTGGGAGCGGTGCCGCCTGATCAGGGTCGAGGCCGGCGTTGACCGATGGTGCCGCGGGTCGGCTGAAAACAGCCGGGAGAGGTCGCGGTCGTAGGTCTTTGGTGGCGTGAACGCGTAGAACGCCTGCTTTTTCTTGTAGTGCTCTTCGAGTGTCTGGTTGAGCCGGCCCAGCGGGTCGACGCGCTCCCGCGTCGTGATCGACGGCCGCTTTCCGGCGATCTCGCCCATCAGCTCGTCGACATATTCGAGCTTCTTCAGCGCCGGCCAGCCGGCATATCGCGTTCGCCAGTTCGAGCGCGGCCGCAGCCACACCGCAAAGGTTTCGGCGAAATCTTCGTCCGGATGGCTCTGTGCGTACCAGAGCCGAAGGTGTTGAACGTAACGCCGGCTGGCGGGATTGGGCCGGTAGTAGCGCGGGTAGTGCTTCGACGATGGGCCGAACAGCTGCTGCCAGCGCCGCCGCCGCTGCAGCTGGTAACCATGCTGCAAGGCATGCCCCGCCTCGTGACGGAGGATGGCCATGCACTCGCGCCAGGTTCCGCCCTCGACGTCGAACATCATCTTCTTCTCGAGCTTCATCAGGCGCGGATGGGCGAGATAGAAGGGGATGGCGATGCCGGGCACGTCGCCCGGACTGAACCATTCGCTCGAGATCCATGTGTGCGGCCGCAGCCGGATGCCGCGCTCTTCGAGTTCCTCGTAGAGCGTGCCGACGCAGTCCTCGAGCCAGGTGCCTTCGACCGTAACCCTCAGGCTGCGGAGGCGTTGCTTGAGCAACTCGTCATCCGACAGCTTCTCCCAAGCAAATTTCCGGCGTGGCATCAGGCATCCAGAGGGCAGAGATGACTCGGTATCTGGATGATGTCATGGGTCGCCGACGGCAACAACCCGCGGGGGCTGTGATGCGGGGACCGTGGCGTTGCGGGATGGTCGTCGTTCCGGGGCGTGCGTAGCACGTGCCGGGATCCATCGATCTACGCGGACCGCAAGATGGATTCCCGGTTGGCCTCCCTCCAGGCGTCCGGAATGACGGCCGCAAAAAAAATCAGTCGAACAGGCTCGACACCGATTCTTCCGCCGCCGTGCGCGCGATCGCATCCGAGATCAGGCTGGCGATCGGCAGCGTGCGGATGTTCGGCGCCTTGGTCACCGCCTCGGTCGGCAGGATGGAGTCGGTGATCACCAGCTCCTTCAGCCTGGAGCCGGCGATGCGGGCGGCGGCGCCGCCGGAGAGCACGCCGTGGGTGATGTAGGCGTAGACGTCCTTGGCGCCCTTGGCGAGCAGCGCATCGGCCGCATTCACCAGCGTGCCGCCGGAATCGACGATGTCGTCGACGAGGATGCAGGTGTGGCCGGAGACGTCGCCGATCACGTTCATGACCTCGGACTCGCCCGGCCGCTCGCGGCGCTTGTCGACGATCGCGAGCGGGGTGTTGATGCGCTTGGCGAGGCCGCGCGCGCGGGCGACGCCGCCGACGTCGGGCGAGACCACCATCGTCTTGGTCAGGTCGAACTTGTCCTTGATGTCGCGCACCATCAGCGGCGCGGCGAACAGGTTGTCGGTCGGAATGTCGAAGAAGCCCTGGATCTGGCCGGCATGCAGGTCGAGCGTCATGACGCGGTCGACGCCGGCCTGCGTGATCATGTTGGCGACGAGCTTGGCCGAGATCGGCGTGCGCGAACCGGACTTACGGTCCTGCCTGGCGTAGCCGAAATAGGGCAGCACCGCGGTGATGCGGCGCGCCGAGGAGCGGCGCAGCGCGTCGGTGATGATCAGGAGCTCCATCAGATGGTCGTTGGCGGGGTACGAGGTCGACTGGATGACGAAGGCATCCGAGCCGCGGACGTTCTCCTGGATCTCGACGAAGATCTCCATGTCGGCGAAGCGCCGCACCACCGCCTTGGTCAGCGGCAGGTCGAGGCCTTGCGCGATCGCCTGGGCGAGGGCCGGATTGGAGTTGCCGGCGACGAGCTTGATGGAGCCGTTTTTGGCCGACATGGACGCTTCCTCCCGCGCTTTGCTGGATACGACCTTCAACATCAGAAAATACCCGCTGGCAGCACGGTTACGACGGGCGAGGAAATATCAGGCGGAAGGCCGCAATGGCAACCCGGGATGATACGTTTTCCCTTTGAAAATCCTGAGTCGGGCCAACGGCTTGGCCGCAAGTTGCGGCCGTGGTTTAGCGGGGGTTATTGCTCGGCATAGCCGAGCGCAGAGGCCGGCATGTCAGGCGCGGGCGCGTCCTTGACGACGCTTGCCACTGCCGGTCCCCGCAACGCCGGAGCCGCGCCTGGTGCATCCGGCGCTCCGTTGATCATGTTGGAAAGTCCGCTGAATCCGGCCTGGGCGATCTTCCGCAGCACGAGGTCGTCGGCAGCAGCCCAGGCGTCGCGACCAGCCTTGGCCGAGGTCGGTTCCTCGCCGGAGAGGCGCAGCGCGCGCTGCTGGTTGGCGTCGTAGACGTCCCAGACCCAGGCGATCACGGTCTTGCCGCGTACCACCTGGGCGGAGAGGTAGCTGCGCACGCGATAGGCAGCCGTGCCCTCGCGGGAGACCACGGACAGGCTGCGCAGCTTGGATTCGCTGTCGAGCACGCCGACCATGCGGTCGAACACTTGCGGCGGTGGGCCGTCAATCGATTCGAAGGCAACGGTCGCCCCGCTGCCGGCGCTCGGCGCCATCGCATAGGAATTGGCGGCACTGCCGCCACCCCCGGCGCAGCCGCCAAGCGCGGCCGCTGCCGCCAGCAGCATGACCGCCAGCACGCGCGAACCCGCGCGGCGGAAGATGAATGACGCGTCCCTCATTATGGAGGGCAGCGATATCGTTAAAATCGATTAAGGTCTAGGGCAGGCGCGACACAGGCCACTGTCATCGTGCCGGGGCATCGCCCCGGAAAAACACGGAGTTGCCCGTGTGTTCACGCTTCCAGCGCAATCGCGTGAACGTGGCGGCCGTAATCCGGCTCCTTGCGGTGCACCGAGCGGCGATAGCTGAAGAAGCGCTCGTCGGAATAGGTGTCGAGACCGAGGTCGTCGATCATCAGGATGCCGGCGGCCTCCAGACGCTTGCGGATGAAGCCGGCGAGGTCGAACATCGCGTGGCCCTCGCGTACCGACGGGATGAAGAACACAGCGTTCTCCGCATCCGCCTCGATGAAGCGCGCGACGAACTCGTTGCCGACCTCGTAGCTGTCCTGGCGGATCAAGGGGCCGATCGCGGCGATGATGCCGCCGCGCGTGGCGCCGAGCTGCTCCATCGCCGCGATGGTCGCTTCCAGCACGCCTGTCAGCGCGCCCTTCCAGCCGGCATGCGCACCGCCGATCACGCGTGCCTGGGGATCGACGAACAGCACCGGGCCGCAATCGGCGGTGGAGACGCCGAGCGCGATGCCCGGCGTCTTCGTCACCAGCGCATCGCCTTTCGGCCGCGGCCCGCTCGGCCACGGTGCCTCGGCAATGAGCACGTCGGGCGAATGGATCTGGTGCAGGCTGATGAAGCGCTCCGGCGCGACGCCGACATGCTCGGCCATGCGGCGCCGGTTCTCGGCGACCAGGGCCTGGTCGTCGTTGGAGCCGAGCCCGCCGTTCAGCGCGGAATAGATCCCGCCGGAGACGCCGCCTTCGCGGGTGAAGAAGGCATGGCGGAGGCCGGGCACTGCCGACAGCAGCGACGAAGCGATCGTCATGAGGCCTCTCCTGCCTGTTCGAGATCGCTGAGGCCGGCAAGGCCCGTCAGCCGCGGCTCGGAGATGCCGAGCACCTTGAACATCGAGCCCATGCCGCCACGCCCGGTATCGGTCAGGCGCTTGAGCGCCACTGAAATGTCGGTGGCGACGTCGGGCGCAGCTTTCTGCATCAGGGCGGCGGCGCGGGTGTCGATGCCGATCCGCTTGAGGAAGTCACCTTGCGTCACCGGCCCATGCACGCGCGCGCCGACATCCTCGGCCGCGCGCGCCAGCGCCTGGAAATCGACATGGGCGGTGACGTCGGCCTGGCCCGGCGCCTTCAAGGGATCGGCGAAGGTGTGGCGTGCGATGGCCTGGAAGGTATCGCCGGCGTCGCTGCGCAGATGGCCGTAATCGATGATCAGCGCCGCGCCGTCCTGATCGCGCACGCGCGTGGCGAGCTTCATGATCTCGCCGTCGGGGCGCCACTCGAACACGGCACCGATGGGGGCGGCGCGCACCAGGGGCGGCAGCAGCACGTCGAAGCGGGGCGTCGGCTCCGGCGCCGCGCCGAACTGAAGCTTGCCGTTGGGATCGATCTCGATCACGCGCTCGTGCCAGCCGTTCTCGAGCCGGACCATCTGGTAGATCGGCAGCACGTCGAAATATTCGTTGGCGAGGATGATGCTCGGTCCTTCCGGCACCTCGTCGATGCTGTCGTGCCAGGCGATGTTGCGCACGTTGGCGAGCGTCGCGCTCTGCCGGTCGCGCAACACGGGATTGACCTCGACCATGTGGATGTGGAGCGCCTGGTAGAGCGGCGGCAGCACGCGGAGAGCGCGCAGCGCATCCGCCATCATGGTGCCGCGGCCGGGGCCGAGCTCGATCAGCCGCAGGAATTGCGGCGAGCCCATCTGCTTCCACACCGAGGCGGTCCACAACCCCAAGAGCTCGCCGAACATCTGGCTGACTTCGGGCGCCGTGGTGAAATCGCCCTCGCGCCCGAGCGGATCGCGCGAGACGTAATAGCCGTAGCGCGGATGCATCAGGCACAGTTCCATGTACCGCCAGACCGGCATCGGTCCAGAGGATTTGATCAGCGCCTTGATCTCGTTGAGGAGCGGCTGGTCGGTCACGGCGGTCTTCTCGAAATCAATTAACGAATGGCCTGGACGGGCGTCGGCGCACCGCGCCTGACAGCCCATACAATAAGTATGGCGCCGACGATAAGCATCGGGATCGACAACAGCATGCCCATGGTTAATCCGCCCCAGAGAAAACCGAGCTGCGCGTCCGGCTCGCGGAAATGCTCGCCGGCGATACGGGTCAGGCCATAGATCAGGATGAAGCTGCCGAGGATCATGCCGGGCCGCTTCAAGGCGCCGAAGCGGATCATGATCGCGAGCACGGTAAACAGCAGGATGCCCTCCATGCCCGCTTCGTAGAGCTGGCTCGGATGGCGCGGCAGCTGTGTCGGATCGTTGGGGAAGATCATCGCCCAGGGCAGGCTCGGGTCCGTGGCGCGGCCCCACAATTCGCCGTTGATGAAATTGGCGATGCGTCCGAGCAAGAGCCCGACCGGGGCGACCGCGGTGGTGATGTCGCCGAGCGACAGGATCGAGATGCCGCCCCGATAGGCGAACCACATCACCGCGACGACGCAGCCGAGGAAGCCGCCGTGGAACGACATCCCGCCCTCCCACAATTTGAAGATCGCGGCGGGATGATCGATGAAGAAGGGCAGGTTGTAGAACAGCACGTAGCCGGTGCGGCCGCCGAGGATGATGCCGAGCGTGACCCACAGGATGAAGTCGTCGATCTGCACCAGCGACATCGGCGCCGGTCCGCCCCACAGGTGCTCCTTCTTCAGCAGCGAGCGCGCATAGAGCCAGCCGAACACGATGCCGCAGATATAGGCGAGGGCATACCAGCGGATCGCGAACGGGCCGATCTCGATCGCGATCGGCTTGAAGGCGGGAAAGTCGATCAGCAGAAACGGCATCGCGCCTTCTATGTCCAAGCGGGATCGCGGCGGTTGGGCGCCGCAGACGCCCCGTGATTCCTCTTATGCAGGGACGTTGAATACGATTGCAAGGAAACCGGCGCATGACAAGGATACCGCCGCTTCGCCCTTGAACCGGCCTCGTCGGATTGCCATTGTCTCCCGTGAGTTCGCGCAAAGTTTATCGGAGGCCAAAAATGACCCAGACCAGCAACCGGTTTTTCGACGAGATCGGCCGCCTGATGAACGACGCCGCCGGTGCTGCCCAGGGCGTCAAGCGCGAGTTCGATACGGTGATGCGCAGCCAGGCCGAAAAATTCCTGCGCGACATGGACCTCGTCAAGCGCGAGGAGTTCGAGGCGGTCAAGGACATGGCGCGCCTGGCGCGCGAGGAGAACGAAGCCCTGAAGGCGCGGATCGCGGCGCTGGAGGCAAAGCTGGGCGGTACCCCGACGTAAGCCGCGGTCTCTCTGACCCTCCCCTGGAGGGGGAGGGTCGATCGCGCGCAGCGCGAGCGGGGTGGGGTGATCCCTCCACACGGGGACTGCCCGAGGGCAGAGATCACCCCACCCCGTCTCACATTTCGCTACGCTCCATGTGAGCCGACCCTCCCCCTCCAGGGGAGGGTAAGAACCCGGGCCCTCTAGGGGAGGGTGCAACCCCCCGGGCTGCCAGCCCATTCTCCTTGTCATTTCCGCGTCTTCCGGGTAAAAGCCCGCCACGTCCGCGGCCCCCGCACCCCTGGAGGCTTGCTGTGGACCATGCCATGGGCCGCCTTGCGGCCCATTAACTTTTGCAAAAACAAGGACTTAACGACATGGCGACGACCGTCAAGGAATTGAAGGCGACCGCACGTCCGAAGAGCGGCAAGGGGGCCGCCCGGGCTGAGCGTCGCGCCGGGCGAGTGCCCGGAGTGATCTACGGCAACAACCAGCCCCCGCTGACGATCTCGATCGAAGATCGTGAACTGCGCCAGCGCATCCTCGCCGGCCGGTTCCTGACCACGCTGGTCGACATCGACCTCGAGGGCAAGAAGCACCGCGTCATTCCGCGCGACTACCACCTCGATCCGGTCAAGGACTTCCCGATCCATGTCGACTTCATGCGGCTGGGCGAAGGCGCCACCATCCGCATCAGCGTTCCCCTGCACGTGGTGAAGGCGGAAGGCTCCCCGGGCGTGAAGCGCGGCGGCACCGTCAACATCGTCGCCCACGCGATCGAGCTCGAATGCGGCGTCGAGAGCATCCCGCAATACATCGAAGCCGATGTCGGCGCGCTCGAGATCGGTCACTCCCTGCATCTGGCCGACATCAAGCTGCCGGCCGGCGTGAAGGCGCTGACCCGCGAGGACGCGACCCTCGTCACCATCGTGCCGCCGTCCGGTTACGCCGAAGAGCAGAAGGCCGCTGCTGCGGCTGCCGCTGCTGGTGCTGCCCCGGGCGCTGCGGCCGCTCCGGCCGCTGGTGCCGCGGCTCCGGCCGCTGCTGCTCCTGCCGCTGCCGCCAAGGCTCCCGCCGGCGGCGACAAGAAGAAGTAATCTCTCGAAGCTGGCGCGCGGTCCTTGACCGCGCGCCGAGCGGGGGGCGCGCCGCGTCATGCGACTCTTTGTTGGGCTCGGCAATCCCGGCGCGAAATACGCACGTAACCGGCACAATATCGGCTTCATGGCCGTCGACGAGATTGCGCGGCGTCATGGCTTTGCGCCATGGCGCCGCCGCTTTCAGGGCGAGACCTCGGAAGGTGCGCTCGGCACTGAGCGCGTGATCCTGCTCAAGCCCACGACCTACATGAACGAGTCCGGCCGCAGCGTTCAGGAAGCGGCGAGCTTCTTCAAGATCGCGCCAGGGGACACCACCGTGTTCCACGACGAGCTCGAGCTGCCGCCGGGCAAGGTGCGGGTGAAGATCGGCGGCGGCATCGCCGGCCATAATGGCCTGCGCTCGATCTCGGCGCATATCGGCAACGATTATCGCCGGGTGCGGCTCGGCATCGGTCATCCCGGCGTCAAGGAGATGGTGCACGGCCATGTGCTGTCGGACTTCGCCAAGGCCGACAACGAATGGGTGGCGACGCTCTGCGACGCGGTCGCCGAGCACGCCGCACTGCTCGCCAAGGGCACGGACGCGACCTTTGCCAACAGGGTGCATCTGGCCATGCAGGCGAAGGGATTTTTGACCAAGGACGAGAACGGCAAGGAATAACGCTCGTGGGATTCAAATGCGGGATCGTCGGATTGCCCAATGTCGGCAAGTCGACCTTGTTCAATGCGCTGACCGAGACGGCCGCGGCGCAGGCCGCGAACTATCCGTTCTGCACGATCGAGCCGAATGTCGGCGAGGTTGCTGTCCCCGATCCGCGGCTCGACAAGCTCGCGGCGATCGCCAAGTCGGGCCAGATCATCCCGACCCGGCTGACCTTCGTCGACAT
The DNA here is from genome assembly GCF_051853025.1 of Bradyrhizobium sp. BLXBL-01. Classification (NCBI taxonomy): domain Bacteria; kingdom Pseudomonadati; phylum Pseudomonadota; class Alphaproteobacteria; order Hyphomicrobiales; family Nitrobacteraceae; genus Bradyrhizobium; species Bradyrhizobium sp. BLXBL-01. The sequence goes on along the minus strand of NZ_CP182471.1, from coordinate 7,462,495 downwards.
CGCCGGCCTCGTGCGCGGCGCCTCCAAGGGCGAAGGGCTCGGCAACCAGTTCCTCGCCAACATCCGCGAGGTCGACGCCATCGCGCATGTGGTGCGCTGCTTTGAAGACTCCGACATCACCCATGTCGAAGGCAAGATCGCCCCGCTCGCCGACATCGAGACCATCGAGACCGAGCTGATGCTCGCCGATCTCGACAGCCTCGAGAAGCGCGTCGACAACCTCACCAAGAAGGCCAAGGGCAACGACAAGGACGCCAAGGAGCAGCTCGATCTCGTCAACCGCACCCTGGTGCTGCTGCGCGACGGCAAGCCCGCGCGCCTCGTCGAGCGCAAGGCGGAGGAGGAGCGGGCGTTCTCCATGCTCGGCCTGTTGTCGTCAAAGCCCGTGCTTTACGTCTGCAACGTCGAAGAGGGATCCGCGGCCACCGGCAACGCCTTCTCCAAGGCGGTCGAGGAGCAGGCCGCGAAGGAGGGCGCGGTTGCCGTCGTCATCTCCGCCAAGATCGAATCCGAGATCGCGACCATCTCGCGTGACGAGCGCGCGGACTTCCTGGAGACCTTGGGCCTCGAAGAAGCCGGCCTCGATCGCCTGATCCGCGCCGGCTACTCGCTGCTTCATCTCATCACCTACTTCACCGTGGGTCCGAAGGAAGCGCGCGCCTGGACCATCCATCGCGGCACCAAGGCGCCCGGCGCGGCCGGTGTGATCCACACCGATTTCGAGAAGGGGTTTATCCGCGCCGAGACCATCGCGTACGAGGATTACGTCACGCTCGGCGGCGAAGCCGGTGCCCGCGATGCCGGCAAGCTTCGCCTCGAAGGCAAGGACTACGTCGTCGCCGACGGCGACGTGATGCATTTCAGGTTTAATACGTAGGCACCATCATCGGTGCCGTAGGGTGGGTTAGACGAGCATATGCGCGAAGCGCATCTGCTCGGCGTAACCCACCACTGTCTCGGTCCGCAGAGACAGAAGAAGTGGGTTACGGCTTCGCCTAACCCACCCTACGGCACTTGCGCCGACCTCACCGCATCCCGCCGCCCTGGTCCCGGATCGCGCCGAGATGCTCGTTGATGCGGAAGACGATCAGGATCAGCTCCGCGACGATGCGCGAGAACACGATGCCGACCACGACGCTGGCGATCGACGACAGCAGCACCAGGAAGCCGCCGAACGGGCTGATCGCCATCGCAGCGAGGCCTGAGAAGATGCCGGAGAGGCCGAACAGGCAGATCAGCGCGATCACCAGCCAGTAGAAGGTCTTGATGATCGTCGGCGTGATGAAGCGGTCCCATTGAAACAGGTCGCTGAATGAAAACATTGCTTTCCCCAAGGCAAATCGGGACGTCAAATTTGGGCCGCGTCGATGCATTCTGGCCCTCGGCTGATCCGACTCAAAACCGCGGCCACCCCGTATGTAGCACGAGCCATGCGGGCCGGCGGGTTGAGATTGCCGCAAAGTGCGGCCACAATCTGTCATTCCCGCAAAGCTTTCCCGAGATGACCCTGACCTTCGAAGATTTCCCGCCCGGCCGGTTCGGAACGTTCGGCCCGCGCCATGTCACCCGCGACGAGATCCTGGCCTTTGCCGCCGAGTTCGATCCGCAGCCGATGCATTTGGACGAGGCGGCCGCGGCCAAAAGCATGCTGCGCGGCCTGTCCGGTTCGGGCTGGCATCTGTGCTCGCTGATGATGCGGATGATGGCCGACGGCTTCATCACCCGCGCCGCGTCACTGGGATCTCCCGGCGTCGACGAGGTGCGCTGGCTCTCGCCGCTGCGGCCCGGCGACGATCTCACGCTCGATGTCGACGTCCTGGAGGCGCGGGTCTCGAAGAGCCGTCCTGAGCTCGGCATCGTCAAGTTCAAATGCACCGCGCGCAATGCGGCGGGGCAGGCGCTTGCCGAGATGACCTCGCCGATCCTGATCAAGCGGCGCGAGGGAGCGGCCTGATGCGGTTCTTCGAAGACATCGCGATCGGACAGCGCCGGGAGATCGGCGCGTACACGTTCACGGCGGAATCCATCAAGACATTCGCCGCCAAGTTCGATCCGCAGCGCTTTCACCTCGACGAGGAGGAGGGCAAGAACTCGCTGTTCGGCGGGCTCGCGGCCTCGGGTTGGCATGTCGGTTCGGCCTGCATGAGCCTGCTTGTCGCCGACGGCCAGCGTCTGGCGCGCGAGGCCGTCTCGCGCGGCGAAGAGGTTGCGGTATGGGGCCCGTCGCCGGGCTTTCGCGATCTGCGCTGGATCAGGCCGGTGCTCGCCGGCGACACCGTCTCTTACGTCAGCGTCGTCATCGACAAGCGCACCTCCGCCTCCCGTCCCGGCTGGGGCATTTTGACGGCCCGCACCATCGGCACCAACCAGCGCGGCGAGGAGGTCTATTCCATCACCGCCTCCGCCTTCGTGCCGCTGCGCAAGGGCGGCTAGATCCGTTCCAAGATGAACGGGCAAATGAGTACGCGAGTGTTGCCCGCGCGCTATGGACGCGATTCCGGGTGGCTGCCATAAGCCTGCGCAACATGGTGACCGCGAAGCTTTTGGCGGAACCAGTGAGTTGCTAACTAATTATGAACCTGTCGCTGTCTATTTGAAACGAATTGGCAGAGACAGGGGACGAGGACCATGGCTGACCGCGGCGCACTCAAATTTGTTGGATTCATCTTCGCGACTGCGACGCTGGCCGTGATGCTGGTCGCCGGCATGGTGGTGAAGGGCTATGCCGATGGCGCCTACACGCTGGAAGCCTCGACCGTGGAAGCGGCCCGGTAAGAAGTCGTTAATGATCGCGGCCGGCATCCGGCCGCAGCTCAGCGGCTGTAGACGAACGCCAGGATGGCGATCGCAACCGCCAGCAGCCCGACAAAGCGCAGCATGATCGTGCCGAACTGATTCGGCGCGGGCCGCAACGGGATCGGGTCCGTGGTGTCGGGCCGAATGCTTTCCATGACATGTCCCCTGAGCCCGGCCGCGACGGCACGGGCGCTTGGCGTTTGTCGCCGGGAAGGGGCGGTGGGTTCAATGGTGGGCGTTGGCCGCGCCACATTCTCGCTGTCATGCCCCGGCTTGACCGGGGCATCCAGTACGCCGCGGCTTCTCGGCTAAATCGCTGGCGTCTCTGGAATACTGGATCGCCCGGTCAAGCCGGGCGATGACACCTTCGTTGAGGAGAGTGTGCAGCCATCACCTTCCCCAAATCAAAACCGCCGCGTCCCTTCCGGAACGCGGCGGCCAATGATGCGTTCGTGTGGGCGATCAGCTGTTGCGCAGGCCGTCGGCGGCGCGCTTCCACTGCGCGACGTTGTCGGCGATCATGCGGGTCGACTTCATTGCGGCCTGGCTGAGCTGGGCGTAGCCGGAGATCTCGCGCTGGACGCGCTGGCCTTCGGCGTGGAGCAGGTCGCGCAGGCTCTCGAGTTCGGAGATCAAATTCTCGATCTCGGCGAGCGAGGTGCCGGCGACGCGCTGGATCAGCGAATTGACGTTGTTGACGGTGGCTTCCGCGCTCGGATCGAGCGGCGGCGCGTCGGTGGTGCCCGATGCCGGACGGCGCAGATAGGCGATGTCGTTGCGGACGAAATCGCGGATGCCGGCTTCGACCTCGGTCACGGCGGCAAGGTTGGTGTCGACCGTCTCGGTCTCGGTGGCTTCGACCTTTTCAGGACGCATGGCGTTCATCGTTGTTCCCCTGTTCGCGTTGAGCGCAGCGCGAGTGTCCCCCGCACGACGACGTCTGTGAGGCAGGCCGCATCAGGGCGTCCGATTTTGACCGCAAATGGGCCGAGATGCGGCAAGGACGGACCATTCGGGGGTTTTGCCGTGGCGTATGGTTAGGGAAGTGTGAATCGGCGGCTGCGGCGAGGTTAGGGCGCAACTCGGCCGGTGCCTCACTTCCTCGCCCCGCTTGCGGGGAGAGGCGAAGCTACCAGCTCTTCTTGAAGCCCGCGGTCACGCTCTTGTTCAGCGTGCCTTGCGAGGTTTCACCGACCGAGCCGGAAACGGTGACGTTGTCGAACAGCTTCTGCTCCGCGCCGACCTTGCGCAGCCATTTGTCGTCGGTGGTCGACAGCGTCTGGCCGGCAATGACGCTGGTGCCGGTGTCGGTCACGGTGACCTTGGCGCTCTGGTCGGTCTCGTAATTGCGCGTGACGTGGCCGCCGATGCCGGGGACCGCACTGCTGCCCTGCTGGTTGACGCTGTACCCGTTCTGCAGCGTCAGCGAGGTGTCGCCCGACAGCGGCACCGATTTGATCAGTGACGCCCCGATCTTGCTGTGCTCGGCGCCGGGATCGACCCTGGCTTCCACCGCGGTCTTGTCCCAGATCGCGCCCGCGCCCGGCGCGGTTGCCGTCGCCCAGGCGCTGCCCGAGGATTGCGGCAGGTTGCCGCCGTTGCTGGCCTTCTGCGCCAGCAGCTCGGACATCGTCTTGGGCTCGCTGGCCACCGTCATGTCGGCGCCGATCCGCGTATCCCAGAACGAGAATACGGATTGCTTGACCGTCACCGCGGAGGAGCCGTTGGCATTGGGGTTCGATGACCAGTCGAGGCCTTCCCTGGCGGCGGCCTGGGCGCGCTTCTTGGCGGCCATCGGGTCGATGCCGGTCCCCGCATCGACCGCGAGCTGGCTCCAGTCGAGCTTGTCGACGTCGATGCCCTTCATGATGTCGGGATCATTGACCTCGGGAGCTTCGGCCGCCTCGGCCTCGTCGTCGGATGGCGGTGAGGAGAAGGGCGGAATGATCTGCGCCTGTAACGTCAGCGCCGAGCCCAAAATGAATGCGGCCGCCAGCAACGGCAGCCTGGTCCAGCCAAACCCTGTCGAGAATTCCATCGTCCTGCCCACGAACCCCAGCGCATGCTGTCGGCCGCACTATAGCGGCCGCAATGACCATGCGCCATTCCGGCGCTGAAAGTGCCGATTTATCGTTGCGGAATTGTGGCGGGTCGCAAGGGGACGCGAACCAACGGGCCGCGCGAATGGCGCGCGCCCGATGACGAGCTCGTGATGCGACGGCATCCGGCGGGGCTGGAGGCCAGGACGTCGCGATCGCCTTCGTCATCGGTCCCGAACAGCGGGGCCCGTTGGCGTCCCCCCTAAAGCGCGATGATCATCATCGCGCTTCAGGTTGTTGTTTGTGCATGATCTTTTCGGAAAACCGCTTCGCACTTTGCGCTAACGCGGCCCTTCGGGTCCGGATCATGCGTCAGCCGACGCTGGTCATCTTCGGCAGATGAATGGCGCGGCCGAGTGCCTGCTCGACCAGATCGAAGGTGTCGATCAGCACCCGCATGTTGATCAGCTTGCCGGCCTTGAACTGGGCGAACTGCGCCACGCGCAAGCTGATCGGCTTGTTGGAATCCAGGGCCGTCAGCGAATAGCGCAGCATCGAGGCGGCGGAATCGACGCCCAGCATGATGCTCTCGCGGTCGAAGCGGCGGACGTGGAAATTGTCGGCGAGCTGGCGGATGACGTCGAGCACGGCATCCTTGCCCTGGCGCGCGCCGAGGAACGGAAACATGTCGATCGGGCCGTAGAGCGCCCATTCGACGTCCTCGTCGATCAAGGCCTCGATATCCCTAAAATGCCGGTCGTTGATCGCGCGGTGCAACGCGCGCGAGAAACGCCAGAGACTGTGCTCTGTCATTGGGGCAGTCCTGAAGCTGGCTTTGCGGAAGAAACGGAAAACAACCCCACGCGCAGTCGGGCGCCGGAGCTCAACTTATTTGTATACGAATGAAATAGCAGATTTCGGCCAAAACGCAATTCACGTTTTTGCAATGCACACTTGATCGCTCTTTGTGAGATTTACAATAGGGTCCCGTAATTGTCCTGGTCTCGACGCTCACCGCCCCGTGATCAGCGGCCCGATCTCCCGTTCCAGCACCTGCTGCACCAGGTCGTAGGAATCGATTATCTCGCGGATCTGCGCCACTAGCCCGCCGCGGAACGTGTAGAACACCGCGATGTCGAACTGCACGATGCGGTCGTTGCTGCGCTTCTTGAAAAAAGCGTGCAGGTAGGTCGCGACCGCCTCGCCCTCGGCGACGATGTGCGGCATCTTGTAGCGAATCTCCGAATAGCGCGACCAGACCGTCTGCCACAGCTCGCGCAGCTCCTGCTTGCCATGGCGCGGCACCATGTGCGGCAGCACGTCGATCGGCGCGTGGGTGAGGAAATAGACGTCGTCCGTGCAGCAGGCCAGCGCCGTCTCGATGTCGCCGCGCGCGAAGGCATCGAGCAGGTGCACGACGCGTTGGCGATTCAGCTGCTCCACCGTCATTCCGCCGATCCTCGTTGGGCCCCGTGACGTCGCGCAACGCTAACGCGCGGTGCCGCGCACCGGCAATCCGCGAAATCACAGGGATGTTGCAGACGTTTTGACGCATGAGCGCAATGCGCGGTTCATGGCGCGCAACTGTGGGTTGAGTTGTGGGATGGCTGCACGAATTCGAGCCCTATCCAATTGCGTGGCGCGCAGCACGCATGGCGCCGAGCGCAGTGTCACCGCGACGCCGGATCGCGCTGGGAGGGTTGGGAAGTCTCCGCGAGTCCTACGATGATCGGGAGGCAGCGCTCCTTCAACACGTCATTGCGAGCGCAGCGAAGCAATCCAGAGTCTTTCCGCGGACGGGTTTCTGGATTGCTTCGCTGCGCTCGCAATGACGACGTGGAGAGCAGCTGTGGGCTCAACCCGGACTTTGGCTTCCCGCCCGCGTCGCGTGACCCATCTCACATCGCCCCACCGGCGCCGCGGCTACCGTCATCGGCATGTCATCAGGGAGACGTGCCATGGCCGCCATCGCCACCGTCAGAAAGTCCCGCCTGCATAACGCGCTCGAGGGCCTCGCGCTGACCGCGACCCTGCAGAGCTTCCCGACCTTCGCCGCTGCGGCCTTCCTGCTCAAGCTCGTGGGCAACCACGACCTCGTCGGTGACCCCGGCGTCGCCATCTTCGTCGCATTCGCCTCGCTCGCCCACGCAATGCTGGCGGTGACCTTGGGTCCGAGCTTCCCGCAGCTCTTCAAGACCGTCTACGAGCCGAAATTCTTCGAGGCCCATCTGCCGCTCTCCGACAAGATCACGGCCTGGCGCACCCAGCCCGTCGCCTCGCTGCAACTGGTGACGATCGTGCTGCTGCTGTCGGTGATGGCCGTGGTGACGGCGAGCGTGGGGTGAGGGGTAATCTCTCTTCGTGTCATCCCGGGGCGCCGCAGAGCGGCGAGCTATGATGCGCAATTGCGTACCTGAGAATTCATAACCACGAACGTCGCCGATAAACCTGCGCCGCCTACCTCTTCTTCCACCCACCCCGTCTTCCCGGCGCGCCGCCCGTCGACTTCGGCGCGGGCCCGAACTCCGGCCCCGACTGCCGCGAATCCGTCGGCTGGATGATGCGGCTCGTGCTGCCGAACGGCTTTGACGGCAACGCGCGGCTCTCGCGATACGGCAGCGATTCCGGGCCGTGCATCTCGTCTAGATGCGGCTTGTGGACGCGGGAGCCCTTGCCGCCGCCGGCCTTGAGCGCGGTTGCGGCGCTCTTGTTCTTCATGGCGCTGACGGGGAGGTTGGCGGCATTGCCGTATTTCTTCGCCCCCGCATAGGCGCCGGCCTTGCCCGCGACGGTGCGCTGCTTGGCGGTGGGGTCGTCGACCACGGCCAGCTCCGTGGCGCGCAGGCGCTTGACCTCGTCGCGCAGGCGGGCGGCTTCCTCGAAGTTCAGATCGGCGGCGGCCTCGCGCATCCTCGTTTCGAGATCGGCGAGCACGGCTTCAAAGTTGTGGCCGATCGAGATGACGTCGTCGGTCATGTCGTGACCGCCGACCTCGACCAGCACGTGGTCGCGTTCGTAGACCGAGTTGAGGATGTCGCCGATCTGCTTCTTCACGCTTTCCGGCGTGATGCCGTTGGCATTGTTGTACTCGACCTGCTTCTCGCGGCGGCGGTTGGTCTCGGCGATGGCGCGCTCCATCGAGCCGGTCATCTGATCGGCATAGAGGATCACCTTGCCGTCGACGTTGCGCGCGGCGCGGCCGATGGTCTGGATCAGCGAGGTCTCGCTGCGCAAAAAACCTTCCTTGTCGGCATCCAAGATCGCGACCAGCGCGCATTCGGGAATGTCGAGGCCTTCGCGCAACAGGTTGATGCCGACCAGTGCGTCGAACGCACCCAAGCGCAGGTCGCGGATGATCTCGATACGCTCGATCGTGTCGATATCGGAGTGCATGTAGCGGACGCGAATGCCCTGCTCATGCAGATATTCGGTGAGGTCCTCGGCCATGCGTTTTGTGAGGACCGTGATCAGCGAGCGATAGCCCGCTTGCGCGGTCGCGCGCACCTCGCCGACGAGATCGTCGACTTGCGTGCGCGCCGGGCGGATGTCCACGGGCGGATCGATCAGCCCGGTGGGGCGAATGACCTGCTCGACGAACACGCCGCCGCTCTCGTTCAGCTCCCAGCCGCTCGGCGTCGCCGACACCGCAACCGTCTGCGGTCGCATCATGTCCCATTCCTCGAAGCGGAGCGGGCGGTTGTCCATGCAGGAGGGCAGGCGGAAGCCGTATTCGGCCAGCGTCGCCTTGCGGCGGAAGTCGCCGCGGAACATGGCGCCGATCTGCGGGATGGTGACGTGGCTTTCGTCAGCGAAGATCAGCGCGTTGTCGGGCACGTATTCGAACAGCGTCGGCGGCGGCTCGCCGGGGCGGCGCCCGGTGAGGTAGCGCGAATAGTTCTCGATGCCGGCGCAGCTGCCCGTCGCCTCCATCATCTCGAGATCGAAGGTGGTGCGCTGCTCCAGCCGCTGCGCTTCCAAAAGGCGCCCCTGGTTGTTGAGCTGGTCGAGCCGCTGCTTCAATTCGAACTTGATCGACTTGATCGCCTGCACCAGCGTCGGCCGCGGCGTCACGTAGTGCGAGTTGGCGTACATCTTGATGAATTCGAGCTCGTCCTGCTTGTGGCCGGTGAGCGGATCGAACTCCTCGATATTCTCGATGGTGTCGCCGAACAAATTCACGCGCCAGGCGCGGTCTTCATAGTGCGCCGGGAAGATGTCGATGACGTCGCCGCGCACGCGAAACGTGCCGCGGGTGAAATCGGCCTGGGTGCGCTTGTACTGCAGGGCGACGAGGTCGGCGATCAGCTGGCGCTGGTCGATGCGCTCGCCCTTCTTCAGCGCGAAGGTCATCGCGGTGTAGGTCTCGACCGAGCCGATACCGTAGATGCAGGACACCGAAGCGACGATGATGACGTCGTCGCGCTCGAGCAGCGCGCGCGTCGCCGAGTGGCGCATGCGGTCGATCTGCTCGTTGATCGAGGAATCCTTTTCGATGTACGTGTCCGTGCGGGGCACATACGCTTCCGGCTGGTAGTAGTCGTAATAGCTGACGAAATACTCGACCGCGTTGTCCGGAAAAAAGTTCTTGAACTCGCCATAGAGCTGCGCGGCCAGCGTCTTGTTCGGCGCCAGGATCAGGGCCGGGCGCTGCGTCGCCTCGATCACCTTGGCCATGGTGTAGGTCTTGCCCGAGCCGGTGACCCCGAGCAGCACCTGCGAACGGTCGTTGCGGTTGATGCCCTCGACCAGCTCGGCGATCGCGGTCGGCTGGTCGCCCTTGGGCTCGTAGGACGACTTGATCTCGAAGCGCACGCCGCCTTCGGACTTTTCCGGGCGCGGCGGCCGGTGCGGCGTCCACACCTTCATGGAGCCGTCGTTCTTGCGGAACTCCGGCCGGCCCTCGCGGATCAACGATTCCAGCGCATCCGCGGTGGCTTTGACGCCCAGTGCCTCCATCTTGGAACGCGGCGGACGCGCCAGCGCCTCGGCATCGTCCTCCTCGGTGGGCAGGCCGAGCTGTCGCGCCAGTTCCGGATCGAGCGTCGGAATCGTGGCCGCGGTTCCGTAATTGGCTTGCGGCGCCTCCTCCAGCCCAGCAAGCTCACTGGACTGACGAGCGCCCGGCGGCTGCGGATTGGGCCGCAGCGGCATCGGCCGCGCCGTGTCTTGCGGAAACTCCTTCGGCGTCGAAGCCCGCGCGCGATGCGCGGCGGCCTCGCCCCCGGCGCGGCGGTCGCGCGAATTGTCAGGCGGCGGCTGCAGGCCTGTGCCTGATCCCAAGCCCGCATCGCCGCGATTGATCGCGGGATTGAGCAATTCGGCCAGCGCCGGCCCGATCGGTTGCACATCAGGGCGATGCGCCTTCGAGTTCGGAGCCTTGGTTTTGGGGGATTTGGGGAGAGCAGGTTTCTTCGCCATGAGGCGAATATGGGACGAGTCCGCCCCGCAATAAAGGGTGAATGCCCGTGGCCATGCAGGCTGCTGACAGCAGGTTGGCAGCAGCCTTGCGGTTCACGCCGCCGGCAGCGGCCCGTCGTCGTTCCCGGCGGCGACATTCGGCTCGAGGATGTCGAGATGAATGCCACCGCAATCGGTGCAGCGCATGGTCCAGTACTCGCATCCGGCGCGGCCGCCGATCACGCGGAGCACTGTGAGATCGCCGTCGCATTCCGGGCAATTGGACAGCACTGCGCGGGCGTAGATCCGCGGCTGCGCTGCATCGGTTTCGATGATGGACATGACCGGTTTCCCCCCTTTTTCGCCGCCCTGTCGCTGGTCCGCCTGCGGACCGCCTATTCGTCGTCGCTGCCGGCCCGCAGGCGGAAACGATCGATGTGGTGCTTGGCATCGGCAATCGCGGCATCGCGATCGGGCCAGGCGAAGCCGACTTCCATGGCCGGAAACAGCACGCCGTCGATGGCCACCGGGCTGAGATCGGCACGGCGGATCCGCGCGTGCCACAGCCCCTTGCCAGCTTCGAAGGATTCGATGTCAAAGCCGTCGTAGAGGGTCGTCATGAGTGTAGGTCCCACGTTTCTTTTCGGAGGGTCAGGGGACCACATTTGCGGATTTTGGGATGTGAAGCCGTTCACAAGCAGGCGGCTTTTTTTGCCCGCCTTCAGTTCCGCGCTGCAGCGCGGCCGATCTTGCGCGGGCGGGCAGCGGGTTCCGATGCTGCCCGCATGATCCAGCGGCGGAACGCGGCAAAGTCGCGCTGCTCGGTCTGGAAGCTGCGATAGAGCAGGTACCAGCGCATGCCCTTGGGCACCGAGAGGTCGAACGGCGCCACCAGCCGGCCGGCCGCGAGATCGTCGTCGATATAGGGGCGGATGCCCATGGCGATGCCGAGCCCGTCGGCCGCGGCCTGCAGCGCCTGGCCATAGAACTGGAACTCGGGCCCGCGCGCGCTGATCCTCGCCGTGCCGGCCGCCTTCAGCCAGATCGGCCAATCCTCGGGTGAGTGCGCGACGCGGATCAGGCTCGGTCCCTTCAGGTCGGCCGGGCGCTTCAATCCGCCGGCCAGGCGCGGCACGCAGACGGGGGTGAGGTCGCCGGCGAACAGCGGCTCGGCGACGAGGCCGGGCCAGTCGCCGGTGCCGAGCTTGATGCCGCAGCTCCAGTCCTCGCCGAATGGCACCGCGGCGCCGCCGGTGGTGAAGCGCACCTCGATGTCGGGCTCCTCGCTGCGAAACTCCGACAGGCGCGGGATCAGCCAGCGCATCGCGAAGGTGTGGCCGACGCCGATGGTGAGCACGCGCACGCTGGCAGGCGCCGTCACCTGTGCCGTCAGGCTCGCCAGCGCATCGAAGATCGGGGTCAGCCCGCCTTGATAGGCGCGGCCCGCCTGCGTCAGCACCAGGCGATTGGCCTTGCGCTCGAACAGGGCGACGCCGAGCCGTTCTTCGAGCAGGTGCACCATGCGGCTGACGGCGGCCGCCGATACGCTCAGCTCCAGCCCGGCCGCGGCAAAGCTGCCGGTCCGCGCCGCCGCCTCGAACGCCTTGATGCCGTTGAGAAACAACAGCCGCCGCAAATGACCCACCCTCAGGAAAGCTGATGCCAGGGCAAGATAACTCAGTTTGCGCGAGAGGGGCAAGCGAGGCACGTTCCTCTTCGCCTCTCCCCGCTTGCGGGGAGAGGCCGACGCGCGAAGCGCGGCGGGTGAGGGGACTCTTCCGACTGTTACGGTGATCGCGGATATAGCCCCTCACCCCACCCTCTCCCCGTAAGAACGGGGAGAGGGAGCAGACAGCTTTGCGTCCCTTGCTCGCTACCCCGGAGACCCTCGTGACGCCCATCATGATCGCTGCCCTCGGATTGCTGATGGTGGCCACCGCGTTCCTGTCGGGGCTGTTCGGCATGGCGGGCGGGCTGATCCTGATCGGCGTGCTGCTGGCCTTGATGCCGCTGCCGACCGCGATGGTGCTGCATGCGATCACGCAGATGGCCTCGAACGGCTGGCGCGCGTTTCTGTGGCGGGCGCATATCCGCTGGCGGCCGGTTGCGAACTACATGGTCGGCGCGACTGTGGCGCTTGCCGCCTGGTCGCTGACCCGTTACGTGCCGGACAAGCCGACGGCGCTGCTGCTGCTCGGCGCCACGCCGTTCATGGCGCGGCTCTTGCCCGCCAACATCAAGCCGGACCCCGACAGGCTATGGCAGGGCACGGTCTATGGCACGATCTGCATGGGCTTGATGCTGATGACCGGCGTCTCCGGCCCGCTGCTCGACACCTTCTTCCTCGGCGGCGATTTCGGCCGGCGCGAGAAGGTGGCGACGAAGGCGATGTGCCAGCTCATCAGCCATTTCACCAAGCTGATCTATTTCGGCGGCATCATCGACCAGGCCGCGAGCCTCGATCCCGTGCTCGCCGCCGTCGCGATCGCAGCCTCGATGCTCGGCACCACGCTGGCGCGGCGCATCCTCGAGGCCATGACCGACCAGCAGTTCATCGCCTGGTCCAACAAGCTGATCACCACCATCGCCTGCTACTACATCGCCTATGGCGGCTGGCTGTTGCTGCGTGCGCCGGTTCTGGCCGCCTTCGACAAGGGAGGTTTGCAATGAGCTGTAACGCCGATCCCCTGGTGCTGGACTTCGTCGAATGGGTGGCGCGCGAGCCGCGCGCCTACGCCGAGGTGCTCGCGACCTGGAAGACCTCGTGTCCGCGCCTCACCATCTGGGAAGACGCCGCCGAGCGCGGCTACGTCGCGCGCGAGACGATTGCAGGTCTCGGGCTGGTGATCGCGGTGACGGAAGGTGGCGAGAGGCTGTTGCGCGCCAACGGGCGGTGACGCGCACCTCTTTCCACATCGTCATTGCGAGCGCCAGCGAAGCAATCCAGAATGTCTCCGCGGCGGCAGTCTGGATTGCTTCGCTGCGCTCGCAATGACGGAATAACGATCATGTCGCTCAAACTCTACGAACTCGTCGGCACCGATCCTACGCGCCCCTTCAGCCCGTATTGCTGGCGCACGCGGATGGCGCTGGCGCACAAGGGCCTTGTGGCGGAGACGCTGCCCTGGCGCTTTACCGAGAAGAGTGCGATCGCGCCGCACGGCTCGGAGAGGGTTCCGGTGCTGCTGCATCACGACAAGGCCGTCGTCGATTCCTGGACCATCGCGAACTATCTCGAGGACACTTTTTCGGATCGCCCGTCGCTGTTCGGCGGCGAGGGCGGCCGCGCCATGGCGCGCATGATCAATGCGTGGGGCGACATCGCGATCGTCGGCGGTCTCTCTCCGCTTGTTATCGCCGACATCCCGAAGAATCTGAATGAGGTCGATGCCGCCTATTTCCGCAAGTCGCGCGAGGCGCGGTTCGGCAAGGGCCTGGAAGAGGTCCAGGCGAGCCGCGACACCGGCGTCGTCGCGTTCCGCAAATCGCTCGAGATCATGCGCCAGACGTTCAAGACGCAGCCCTTCATCGGCGGGCAGGCACCGAACTACGCCGACTACATCGTGTTCGGCGGATTCCAATGGGCGCGCGTGGTCAGCCCGTTCAAGCTGCTCGACGCGGATGATCCGGTCTATGCCTGGCGCGAAAAGCTGCTGGATGCGTTCGACGGCATGGCGCGGAAGTCGCCGGGACACACGGTGTAGTTTGGTAGGGTGGACAAAGGCGCAAAGCGCCGTCTCTTGATCGCCAAGAATGCGTGGGCACGCTTCCGCCTTCGCTCTTCGAGCTACGGCGGACAAGTCGCATTGCCTACCCTACGATACTACGATACTGCCTCCGCCGCCGCTTTCCTTAAACACTCCCGGCACAGGCAGTCCTCGCCCTCGAGCGGCATCGGCAGCCGTGCCGTCTCCTCCGCGCACCAGCAATTGCCCGAGAGATCGCAGCCGAATTCGCTGCCGCAGCGGGAACAGGTGAGACGGCGCGCAAGTGCCGGCGCTGACGGCATTTCTTTCGGATTTGTCATGATTTACGTCGAAGCTTCGCCGTCATTTTCATGTCGGGTTCATCTGTCGCTGCGGTATATTACGCGCCGCCCGCGTCGCAGGAAAGCACCGCCCAACGCGCGAAGGACAGATCATCGATGGCCCGCGATTCGCAAGCCGCGCTCGTCGCGCTCAACCGCTTCGGCTTCGGCGCCCGCGGCGGTGCATCGGGCGATCTCATCAATGCAAGCTCCGACCCGCGCGGCTTCGTGAAGGCGGAGCTTTCGCGTCCCAATGGCGTGCTGCTGGAAGCGCCGGGCCTGCAGTCGACGCCGCAACTCGGGCAGGCCGTGTTTGCCTATCAGGACGAGGTCAAGCAGGCGCGTGAGGCGGCGAAGGCCGCCGCGCCCGTCGAGACGCCGGCCCAAGTGCCTGCCGATCAGAAGCCGCCCTTGCGCCGCAATCTCTCGCTGAATGCGGCGGCAGAGATCACCGGCCAAATGGCCGATGCGAAGCCCGCCGACGGCGCACCGAAGCCGGAGACCATGCAGCCGAGCGCACCCGCGCCGCAGCCCGCCGCCAAGCCAGCGCCGCAGCCGCTCAATGTGATCCAGAAAACCTTTCGCGCCGAGGCGCTGGCGCGGTTGCAGCGCGCCACGCTCGTCGAGTGCGGCTTCACCGAGCGCCTCGTCGCGTTCTGGTCCAATCATTTCTGCATCTCCGCCAGCAAGGGCGAGCTGGCGCGGATCTGGGCCGGCGCGTTCGAGCGCGAGGCGATCCGGCCGCACGTGCTCGGGCGCTTCGCCGACATGCTGAGGGCGGTCGAGCAGCATCCGGCGATGCTGTTCTTCCTCGACAACCAGCAGTCGCTTGGACCTGACTCGCGCGCCGGGCAAAACCGCAAGCGCGGGCTGAACGAAAATCTCGCCCGCGAGATCATGGAGCTGCATACGCTCGGCGTCGGCGGCGGCTACACGCAAGGCGACGTCACCTCGCTCGCGCGCATCATCACCGGCTGGACCTTTGCCGGCAGGCAGGGGCAGCTCGGAATCCCCGGCTCCTTCGTCTTCAACGTCAATGCGCATCAGCCCGGGCCGCAGATCCTGCTCGGCAAGACCTACGACCAGGCGGGCCTCGCACAGGGCGAAGCCGCGCTCGCCGATCTCGCGCGGCATCCCTCGACCGCGAGTTTCATCGCCACCAAGTTCGTCCGTCACTTCGTCGCCGACGATCCGCCGCCGGCGCTCGTTGCGCGCCTGCGCGACGTCTTCGTCAAGACCGACGGCGATCTCAAGGCGCTGGCGACGGCGCTGGTCGATTCCGATCAAGCATGGAAGGCGCCGCTCACCAAGATGCGCTCGCCATACGATTTCCTGGTTGCGAGCGGCCGGCTGCTGGCGCGCGTGCCGGAGGATCCCGGCGCCTATCTGAACAACCTCAATCTGCTCGGCCAGCCGCTGTGGTCGCCGCCGGGCCCCAACGGCTTTCCAGATACCAATGCCGCCTGGGCTGCGCCTGAAGGCATCAAGCTCAGGCTCGACATCGCGGCGCAGATCGGTGCGCGGCTCGGCAACAACATCGATCCGCTCGATCTCCTGGAGTTTGGCGCCGCCGATGCCGCCTCGGCCGAGACGCGGCGGACCATCGAGCGTGCGGAGTCGCGGCAGCAGGCGCTAGCGCTGCTGTTGATGTCGCCGGAAATGCAGAGGAGATGATGATGACCGACTGCGTCGAGAACCGGCTCCTCACGTCCCGCCGTGGTCTGCTGCTCGGCGGCGCCTCGTTTGCAGCCTGGGCCTACTTGCCGAAATTCGCCCGCGCGGCCGACGGGCGCGATCCGCGGTTGGTCGTGGTGATCTTGCGCGGCGCGCTGGACGGGCTCTCGACCGTCGCGCC
Source organism: Bradyrhizobium sp. BLXBL-01 (assembly GCF_051853025.1). Lineage (NCBI taxonomy): Bacteria > Pseudomonadati > Pseudomonadota > Alphaproteobacteria > Hyphomicrobiales > Nitrobacteraceae > Bradyrhizobium > Bradyrhizobium sp. BLXBL-01. Next base: position 7,446,381 of record NZ_CP182471.1, on the reverse strand, counting down.
GATCGGCGACCCCGATTATGCCGGCCTGCACGGATCGATTGCGCTTGCGGCCGATGGTGCGCATCCCGCGATCATGCTGGACTCGTTCTTCGGCCTGCATCCGGCGATGCCGGAATTCGCGCGCATGTATCGCGACAAGCACGCGGCGGTGATCCATGCGATCGCGACGCCCTATCGCGACCGCTCGCATTTCGACGGCCAGGACGTGCTCGAAAGCGGCTATGCCGGCCCGGGCCGCGTGCAGTCCGGCTGGCTCAATCGCGCGCTCGAAGCGCTGCCGCGCGGCGAGCGCGTGTCGAGCGGGCTTGCGGTCGGTCCCACTACGCCGCTGGTGCTGCGCGGCAGCGCGCCGACCGTGGGCTGGGCGCCGGTCGCGCTGCCGCAGGCCGATGACGACACCGCGATGCGCCTCGTCGAGCTCTACCGTCACCGCGATCCCGCCTTGGCCTCCGCGTTGTCGCAAGGCCTCCAGCTCGACAAGGCGGCGAGCGGCGACGATATGAAAGCGACACGCGGCAACGCCGTCGCGCAGATGCGGCAGGTCGCGCGCGGCGCTGCAAAGCTGATGGCGGCCGATGACGGCCCGCGCATCGCCGCGCTCGCCTTCGACGGCTGGGACACGCATGCCAATGAAGGCGGCCCTGTGGGGCGTCTCGCCTTCCTGCTCGGCGGTCTCGACGGCGCGCTCGCCGAGTTCGAGAGCGGCCTCGGGAATCGCTGGCGCGACACTGTCGTGGTCGTCGCCACTGAGTTCGGCCGCACCGCGCGCATCAACGGCACCGAGGGCACCGATCACGGCACCGGCACGATCGCCTTGCTCGCCGGCGGCGCGGTGAAAGGCGGCCGCGTCATTTCGGACTGGCCAGGCCTCAAGCTCGCAAGCCTGTATGAGGGCCGCGACCTCAAGCCGACGACGGATCTGCGCTCGGTGATCAAAGGCGTGCTGCAGGACCAGTTCGGCCTCTCGGACCGTGTGCTCGCGGAAACGGTGTTCCCCGACAGCGCCAGCGCAAGGCCGATGAAGGGGCTGTTAGCTTAACCTCTCCCCGCTCTTTGCGGGGAGAGGTCGGATCGCGCAGCGATCCGGGTGAGGGGCAGAGAACTCTACTGCCACGAACAAAATCCTTCCGACTCGCAAGACGGTTGCGATTGCGCGCACCGTATCTACAATCCACACCGAACTCGCGGAGACAGCCCCTCACCCCACCCTCTCCCCGTAAGAACGGGGCGAGGGAGTGAGAGGGCGGTGCGTCCATCACGGGCGGAGGCAGTGCAATGCGTGGCCACAACGAAAAATCCATCCGACTCGCTCGACGCTTGCGCGCCGATCAGACAGATGTCGAGACGGTTCTCTGGAATCGCATTCGCAATCGGAGGATCGATGGGCACAAATTCGTCAGGCAAGAGCCGATCATCGGCTACATCTGCGATTTCGTATGTCGCGAGAAGCGGATCGTCATAGAGGTCGATGGCGGGCAGCACAATGAGTCCGCAGCGGATGCAATTCGAGACGAGCGCTTGATCAAGAAGGGCTACAAGGTGCTTCGCTTCTGGAACAACGATGTCCTTGGGAATATCGAAGGTGTTCTCACCGTGATTCAGACCGAGCTCGCGGCAGCGGGAGACGGGACCTAACCTCTCCCCGCCCTTCTGCGGGGAGAGGTCGGATCACATCGCAGATGTGATCCGGGTGAGGGGCCTGGCACACTGTTTCCGAGAGGGCAGTCCATCCGACTCCCACATTCACCGTGCGTGCATCGCGCACATCGCCTACAATCGAAACCGAACTCGCGGAGGCAGCCCCTCACCCCACCCTCTCCCCGTAAGAACGGGGAGAGGGAGCGAGAGAGCATCGCATCCCTGACGATCGCGCCTAGAGGAGACACCACCCCATGTACATCGCCATGAACCGCTTCCGCGTCGCCAAGGGCTCCGAGGCTGCCTTCGAGCAGGTCTGGCTCACGCGCGACACCCATCTCGACAAGGTGCCGGGCTTCGTCGAATTTCACCTGCTGCGCGGGCCGGAAGCCGAGGACCACACGCTGTACGCCTCGCACACCGTATGGGCGAATTATGCGGCGTTCGAGGCCTGGACCAAGTCGGAGGCGTTTCGCGCCGCGCATCATAGGGCGGGCGACAACAAGCCGCTTTATCTCGGCCATCCCCAGTTCGAAGGTTTCGAGGTGATGCAGACGGTGGGGCGCGGCGCGAAATAGCGCCGCGCCGCAAAGGTCGGTCGTCGCAAAATCAATCCAGCGTGATCCTGTCGATCTCCGCCGTCTCCTCCGCGCTGAGCTTCCAGGCGATCGCCTTGACGTTCTCCTCGATCTGCTCGACGCGGGTCGCGCCCGCGATCACGCTCGAGACCTGCGGGCGCGCAGCGAGCCAGGAGAAGGCGAGCTCCAGCATCGAATGGCCGCGTGCCTTGGCGAAGGCGGCGAGCTTCTCGACGATGTCCTCGTTGCGCGGTGTGACGTAGCGATCGCGCAGCCGCGGCACCTTGCCGAAACGGGTGTCCGCAGGCGCGGCCTCGCCCTTCCGGTATTTGCCGGTCAACAGGCCGCTCGCGAGCGGGAAGAACGGCAACAGGCCGAGCTCGTATTCCGTCGCGGCCGGCAGCAGGTCCTTCTCGATGTCGCGCACCAGCAGGGAATATTCGTCCTGACAGGAGACGAAGCGGCTGACATTCATCGCACGCGCGACGTATTCGGCTTCCGCGATCCGCCAGGCCGGAAAGTTCGAGTTGCCGATGTAGCGGACCTTGCCTTGGCGCACGAGATCGTCCAGCGCGCGCAGGCTCTCCTCGATCGGCGTCAGCGGGTCGTAATCGTGCTGCTGATAGAGGTCGATGTAATCGGTCTTCAGCCTTTTCAGGCTCGCCTCCACGGCCTCCATGATGTAGCGGCGCGAGGCGCCCTGCTTGGTGCCGTCCTCGGCCATTGGCTTGGCGTATTTCGTCGCCAGCACGATGTCCTTGCGGCGATCGCCGAGCACGGTGCCGAGCACGGTCTCCGAGCCGCCCATGTTCGAATAGATGTCGGCGGTGTCGAATAGCGTGATGCCGAGGTCGAGCGCGCGATGGATCACCTTGCGCGAGGTCTCGAGGTCGGTGCGTTGGCCGAAATTGTTGCAGCCGAGCCCGACCGCGGACACGCGAAGGCCGGAGGCGCCGAGATTGCGAATTTCCATGAATGATCCTGTCGGAGATGAGCGGCGGGACCACCACGCGCCGCAGCAGCAAGCGGGCGGCCGCGCTGCTGCCATGCCGGCAGCGCGGACAAAAAAATGCGGCCCCTGTCAGACGCGGCGACTGACGGGGACCGCTTGGGGCGCATGATCGGTGACGGGGGCCTGACCAGACGCAGGGGCAGCCTAGTCTTGCTATGTTACGCGCGGGTGACAGGCGGAGTTATCCACAGGCCCCCGGGGCTCAGAAGATCTTGCGATAGACGATGAAGCCGGAGCGCTCCGCGACCTTGTCGTACAGGCGCTGCGCCGTGAGATTGGTCTCGTGCGTCTGCCAGTAGACCCGCGGCGAACCCGCCAGTTTCGCCCGATCATACACGCCGTAAATCAACGCCGACGCGACGCCCTTGCCGCGGGCGGCTGGAAGCGTGAACAGGTCCTGCAGATAGCAGGACGGCTCGATCGCGGTGGTGCTGCGATGGAACAGATAATGCGTCAGGCCGAGCAGGCGGCCGTTGTCCTCGGCGACCAGCCCATGCATCGGCTCATAGGCATCAAAGAAGCGCTGCCACGTCATCCGCGTGATCTCGGGCGCGAGCGCGGTCGGACCGGAGCGGCCGTAAAAGGCGTTGTAGCCGTCCCACAGCGGCAGCCATTGATCGTAGTCCTGCCTGGTGACGGCGCGAATGATGAGCGACATGTGAATTTCCGCGATCTCGGGGGTGCGCGACGAAGGGATATCCTTCATACGTGATGATCGTACTGCCGATCAATCGCACACTCGCCTCACTCCGCAGCGCGCAAGTACCGGATCAGCTTGCGGCCGGTCGGATCGCGCAGCGAGCGGTAGTAGTCGGCACGCGCCGGCGCATCGGTGTGGCGCACGAGGTCGGTGACCGGGGTGTAGCTCAGCATCCGCCCGCCGTCGCGCAGTGCGGTGCAGACGAAGCGCAGCACCTCGCCGTTGCGCAGCTTGATGTTGATCGGCGGCGCATCGCCGACCCGCACCATCTCCATGCGCTGCGCGATGAAGGTGCCGAGCTCGTCCTCGGGCAGCTCGAACGCGCCGGTGTCGCGGCCGTGATACATCAGCGCGATGAAGGGCGGCTTGGCGTCGGCGATCTCGTCCGGCACCGCAAAATAATCGCGGAACGCGCGGTTGATGAATTCGGCCCGGGTCTCGGCATCGAGCAGCACGATGCCGATATCGACCTTGTCGAGCGCGGCCGACAGCCGCGCGGCAGTGGCGTGGCTGCGGCGCTCGGCGGCGAAGCTGCCGAGCAGCCGCTCGCGCATCAGCCCGGTGATGCCGGCGGTGCCGAAAGCCGTGACGGCCAGGAGGCCGAGCGGCACCAGATCGGCGGCACCATGGCCGGAAACGCCGTGGCGATGGAGGAAGAACAGTGCCGCGCCGATCACCGCGACAATCGCGGTCGTCACGGCGGAGGCGAGTCCTGCGAGCGCGCCGGCGAGGGCCACGATGCCGACGAACAGCGGGGCGGGCGAGGGCGCGGGGACGAGGCGATCGAGCAGCATCGCCGGCAGCAGGGCCGCTGCCGTCAGCGCCGGACCGGAGATCGCACGCCATCCGAACCGCATGGACCTGTCTCGCTCCTCCCGAACGAGGTAAGGCCGCAACACTGGCTGATTGTTGCGTGACAGCGCTGCGATTTCATGCGGCGTGCTTAAGATGCGCTTGTGCGCAAGCGTAAGGCTTTCGGAAGATTTTAGACCATCTGCGCGTGCTTGACGCGCTGCTGCAGCGTCGGCGCGTTCAGCGTCGACGTGCCTGCGCCCTTGCGCGTGCCGACGATGATCAGCAGCGAGGCCGCGACCAGGATGGCCGCAGTCAGGGTGATTGCAACGACTACCACAGGTGATTTCATCGACGTCCTGTCGCGATGCCGGTCGGCGCGGGCCGCACGGCGCCCTGAAGGCTGGTCCAGGATGAAACGGGAATCAGACCGGCAGGCCCATCGCCATGGTCGCCTTGGTCGACAGCACCGTGAGGGTGACGATCAGGCACAGCGAGAGCGCGGCGACGGCGAGAGAGGCCGCGACCGCATGGGTGAGCCGGGAAGACGCGACGGTAGCGGATGGGCTCTGAAAGCCCGCCGTGCCGGACGCCCGCATCATGGTCTAAATCCTTCAACACGCGAGCGAATCACCCGCGACTTTCCAGAATTTCCAAGTTTCAACCGGCAATATTGCGGCGGCGCCCGCGCCGAAAGTGGCGGGATTGCGGCAAAGACGGCCGTTATGCCCGCTATTCGCCGCAGCGGGGCGCGCCGTCAGGCGCTCGCGGCGATGCTGGCGGGGTCGTCGATGTCGGCCGGGCGCCAGTCCATCGTCACGAAGCCGGGCGTGGCTTCGACGCGTTTCAGCCAGTCCCGGATCGCCGGGAAAGCCTGGAGGTCGAAGTCGCAGCGTTCGGCGAGGTGGGTGTAGCCGTACAACGCGATGTCCGCGACCGTGAGCTGGCGCGCGGCGAAATAGGGGGTGGTCTTGAGGTGGTTCTCCATCACCTGGAGCGCGCCGTAGCCGCGCTCCATCCAGTCCTCCAGCGAATGGGTCTGCAGGTCGCGACCACCCTTGACCAGCGACAGCCAGAAATAGGCCGCGCCGATATTCGGCTCGAGCGCGTGCTGCTCGAAGAACATCCATTGCAGCGCCTCGGCGCGGTCGATGCGGTTCTCCGGCGCGAGCGGTGTGCCGACGGCAACGTACCAGAGGATGGCATTGGATTCGGCGAGATAGCGGTCCTCGCCGACCTCGAGCAGCGGCACCTGGCCCGACGGGTTCTTTGACAGGAAATCCGGCGTGCGGCTCTCGCCGCGCAGAATGTCCACCTCCACAGCTTCGTAAGGCAGGTTGAGCAGCGCCAGCGCAAGGCGGACCTTGTAGCTGTTGCCCGAGCGTTGCATCGAATAGAGCTTGTACATTCTGGCGTTCGAATCCGAGGACGAGAAGACGCGGCGCTCGTTGCCCCGCGAGGCGGTTAAACAATGATGCCGATGCGAATCCGCCGCAAGAGCCGGCCGATAGAAAAACTCGAAAACCCTACCGCATTGCGATGCCTGGGAAGATCATTTCCGCGACGATGCAATTTAGTTCACGCTTGCGTCAACGCGGAGCGGGGCGCGTCGGATAGTCGTTAAGTCGGGGACGATCGCGCACGCTCCCGCGTCGTCATGCCCGGGCTTGTCCCGGGCATCCACGTTCTTCGTGCTGCGCGGCCAGACGTGGATGGCCGGGACAAGCCCGGCCATGACGGAGAAGAACCTGACTCGCAACACGCAGAATTGCTCCGAGGACACGCTTTGCCGGATATGAGCAATTCCGGAGGCAAAGTTGCGCAAAATTGCGGGAAATCGCGGCTTGAACCGCTCCAAATCGTAAACTTTTCCGGGATCGGGCCGAAGTTTCTTGCGGCGCAGCGGCACACGTTTTAGGGTGGCTCATTCCCACAATCAGAGTCGTGAGGCGAAGGGCTTCACGACGCTCGCCAGGAGATGATGATGTCCTTCCTTGCCGCTGCGCTCGACCGTGTGAAGCCGTCCGCGACCATCGCGGTCACGGATAAAGCACGTGCGCTGAAAGCGGCGGGCCGCAACGTCATCGGCCTCGGAGCCGGCGAGCCCGACTTCGACACGCCCGCCAACATCAAGCTGGCGGCCATCCGCGCCATCGAGGCCGGCAAGACCAAGTACACCGCGGTCGACGGCATCCCCGAGCTGAAGGAAGCCATCATCGCGAAGTTTCAGCGCGAGAACGGCGTCGCCTACAAGCCGAACCAGATCATCGTCGGCACCGGCGGCAAGCAGGTGCTCTACAACGCGTTGATGGCGACCATCAATCCGGGCGACGAGGTGATCATTCCCGCGCCCTATTGGGTCAGCTATCCCGAGATGGTTGCGCTCGCGGGCGGTGAGCCGGTGCCGGTGGTCTGCACCGCCGCGACCGGCTTCAAGCTCCAGGCCGAGGCGCTCGAGCGCGCGATCACGCCGAAGACCAAATGGGTCATCCTGTGCTCGCCGTCGAACCCGACCGGAGCTGCCTACACGCGCTCGGAACTGAAAGCGCTCACTGACGTGCTGATGAAGCATCCCCACGTCTGGGTGATGACCGACGACATGTACGAGCATCTCGTCTATGACGACTTCCAGTTCACCACCGTCGCGCAGGTCGAGCCCGGTCTCTACGACCGCACGCTCACGGTGAACGGCGTCTCCAAGGCCTATTGCATGACCGGCTGGCGTATCGGCTATGCCGGCGGCCCGGCGCAGCTCATCAAGGCGATGTCGACGATCCAGTCGCAATCGACCTCGAACCCGTCGTCGATCGCGCAATGGGCTGCGGTGGAAGCGCTGAACGGGCCGCAGGACTTTATCCCCGCCAACAACAAGGTGTTCAAGGAGCGCCGTGACCTCGTCGTCTCCATGCTCAATCAGGCCAAGGGCATCGAGTGTCCGCGCCCCGAGGGCGCCTTCTATGTCTACCCGTCCTGCGCCGGCACGATCGGCAAGACCGCGCCGTCGGGCAAGGTGATCGACAATGACGAGACGTTCGTCACCGAGCTCCTGGAGACCGAAGGCGTCGCCGTGGTGCAAGGGTCGGCCTTCGGCCTTGGACCGGCGTTCCGCATCTCTTACGCGACCAAGACCTCGGACCTCGAAGACGCCTGCAAGCGCATCCAGCGCTTCTGTGGCAATCTGCGGTAAAGCATCTCGCGATAGTGCAGGTTGGAAAGGGCCCGCTTCATGCGGGCCTTTTTTGTTCTGGCATGTGAAGATTTGCTTTGGGCTAGAGGCGCACCTCCATCCCCGTCATTGCGAGCGCAGCGAAGCAATCCAGAATCCCTCCGCGGAAACAGTCTGGATTGCTTCGCTGCGCTCGCAATGACGGAGGATCTGGCACGCTCACGGCTCTTGTGGCATAGACCATCGCGCGGCACCCGCCGCGCCGTCCTGCTCGCATCACATCATCGCCGGAGATATTCATGCGCCGTTCGTTCCTCTTCGCCGGACTCACCGCTGCCGGCCTCATTGCTTCCGTCGTGAGCACTGGTGCGCAGCAGCGGATGGCGCGGGTCGGCGTGCTCGAATGCCGCGGTGGCGCCAGCGTCGGCTTCATCGTGGGGTCGGTGACCCATCTCGGCTGCGTGCTGCGCGCCGACGGCTTGCCTGACGATCGCTACGTCGCGACCATCCGCAAGGTCGGTCTCGACATCGGCATCACCCAGGAGACGGCTTTGGCCTGGGGCGTGTTCGCACCGGTCGACCGGCTCGGCCCCGGCGACCTCGCCGGCAATTACGCCGGCGCGCAGGGCAGCGCCTCGATCGGCGTCGGCCTCGGCGGCAACGTGCTGGTCGGCGGCTCCAACAATTCGATCGCGCTCCAGCCGCTCAGCGTGCAGGGCCAGGTCGGCCTCAATATCGCTGCGGGCCTCGAGAGCCTGGAACTCCGTCCGGGCCGGTAACACTTTTGCGTGTGATCGCGCCGCGCGAAGCGGCGCGATTTTACGGACGACGCACCGCAGCGACGTTTGTTGCTTGCCAAATCTCGGGGAGGGGCAGAGCATCGGCGTTTGCCGACCCAATCATGGGCCGAGCTCCACAAGAAGGAGGCGGCGAATGGGACAAGACGTCAGAAGTCCCCGAGGTCCACGGTGCATCGCGCTGGTGGGCCCTTTCCAAAGCGGTAAAACCACACTTCTGGAAGCAATATTGGCGCGAACGGGCGCAATCCCGCGCGCCGGCAGCGTGGACGCCGGAACGTCCGTCGGCGATGCCACGCCGGAGGCCCGTCATCACAAGATGACCGTCGGCCTCACTGCCGCCACCACGAGTTTCATGGGCGACAGCTACACCTTCCTCGATTGTCCCGGTTCCGTCGAGTTTGCCCACGACATGCGCGCCGCGTTGCCTGCGGTCGACGCCGCAATCGTGGTCTGCGAGGCCGACGAGAAGAAGCTGCCGCAGCTTCAGATCATCCTGCGCGAGCTGGAACAGCTGAAGATCCCGCGTTTCCTGTTCCTCAACAAGATCGACCGCGCCAGCGAGCGCATCCGCGAAACCCTCGCGATGCTGCAGCCCGCCTCGCGCGTGCCGCTGGTGCTGCGCCAGATCCCGATCTGGAAGGGCGAGCTGATCGAGGGCTTCGTCGATCTCGCGCTGGAGCGCGCCTTCATCTATCGCGAGCACAAGGCCTCCGAGGTGATCGCGCTCGAAGGCGGCGATCTCGATCGCGAGAAGGAAGCCCGCTTCTCGATGCTGGAGAAGCTCGCCGATCACGACGATGCGCTGATGGAGCAGCTGCTCGAGGACATCCAGCCGCCGCGCGATGCCGTCTTCGACGATCTCGCCCGCGAATTGCGGGAAGGGCTGATCTGCCCGGTGCTGCTTGGCGCCGCCGCGCGCGAGAACGGCGTGTTGCGCCTGATGAAGGCGTTGCGCCACGAGGCGCCCGGTGTCGCGGAGACGGCCAGACGTCTCGGCGTACCCGAGACCAAGGACGCGCTCGGCTACGTCTTCAAGACGCTGCATTCGCAGCACGGCGGAAAGCTGTCGCTGACGCGGCTGCTCGCCGGCCATCTCGACGACGGCGCCACGCTACAATCCTCATCCGGCGGCGCAGGGCGCATCTCCGGCATCCTCGCCGTCAACGGCGCCTACGACACCAAGCGCGCCTCGGCCGAAGCCGGCGACACCGTGGCGCTCGCCAAGCTCGATCCGGTCAAGACCGGTGACACGGTTTCGAACGGCAAGACGGCGCCCGCGGCATTGATCACAATCGAGCCGACGCCGCCGGTGCTCGCGATCTCGGTCGCGGCCACCGACCGCAAGGACGACGTCAAGCTCGGCCAGGCGCTGACGCGCCTGCACGAGGAGGATCCCTCGCTCATGATCGTGCAGAACGCCCAGACCCACGACACCGTGCTGTGGGGCCAGGGCGAGATGCACCTGCGTGTCGCCAGCGAGCGCTTGCGCGACCGCTTCGGCGTCAAGGTTACCTCGCATCCGCCCGCGATCGGCTATCAGGAGACCATCCGCAAGCCGATCACCCAGCGCGGCCGTCACAAGAAGCAGTCCGGCGGCCACGGCCAGTTCGGCGATGTCGTGCTCGACATCAAGCCGCTGCCGCGCGGCGACGGCTTCAAGTTCGCCGAGAAGGTGGTGGGCGGCGCGGTGCCGCGCAATTACATCCCGGCGGTTGAGGAGGGCGTCGTCGATGGCTTGACGCGCGGTCCGCTCGGCTTCCCCGTCACCGACGTGCAGGTGACGCTGACCGACGGCTCCTATCACAGCGTCGATAGCTCCGATCTCGCCTTCCGCACGGCGGCGCGGGTCGGGCTCAACGAAGGCCTGCCGCAATGCCAGCCGGTGCTGCTGGAGCCGATCCACATGGTCGAGATCGTCTGCCCGACCGACGCCACCGCCAAGATCAACGCGATCCTGTCGGCGCGGCGCGGCCAGATCCTCGGCTTCGACACCCGCGATGGCTGGACCGGCTGGGACTGTGTCCGCGCCATGATGCCGGAAGCGGAGATCGGCGAGCTGATCGTGGAGCTGCGCTCGGCCACCGCCGGCGCGGGCAGCTTCACGCGCCAGTTCGACCACATGGCCGAAGTCACCGGCCGCGCCGCCGACCAGATCATCGCCGCACATCAGCACGCGGCGTGAGTCCGTCTCTCGCGCAGTGAGGGACGCACGCTCTCTCACGCCCTCTCCCCGTTCTTACGGGGAGAGGGATGTGCGGCGCTGTCTCTCCACGCGTCATTGCGAGCGCAGCGAAACAATCCAGAGTCTTTCCGCGGAGGGATTCTGGATTGCTTCGCTTCGCTCGCAATGACGGAGGAGACGCTTGCACCAGCCTCATGATGATGTATTTTACATCATTGTATATGTACAGAATATCACATATAAAATCTGATACGTGAGGCCAAGGTGATCACCTCGTTCCAGATGCGGGCAGCCCGCGCGTTGCTCGGCATCGACCAGAAAACCCTGGCCGAGCTCGCCGGCGTGTCGCTGCCGACCATCCAGCGGATGGAGGCCTCGACCGGCAATGTTCGTGGCGTGGTCGAGACCCTGATCAAGGTGGTCGAGGCGTTCGACCGGGCCGGCGTCGAGCTGATCGGCGAGCAGGCCCGCAGCGACAGCGGCGGACGTGGCGTTCGCTTGAAGGAGCCGGGGCCGCCGCGCCGCGTCGGAGCATGATCGCGCGTTGATCGTGCCCGGCATCAAGTTGGGCTAGCGCATCGTCGCACCTTGGGACGCACGATGCTTCGGAGCATCGTGGGGCCAGCGGAGCACTTTGCTGACATGAGCATCACAGGCGATCAGGCAGGCCGGCTGCACCAGCTGCGTCAGCCGACCTTTGCCGAATTGTATCTGCCGAAGCTCGTCACCGTCTTTCGTGAAGGCTACGGCCTCGCCGATTTCCGCGCCGACGTCTTCGCCGGCCTGACGGTTGCGATCGTCGCCCTGCCGCTGTCGATGGCGATCGCGATCGCCTCGGGCGTGACGCCGGACCGCGGCCTCTACACCGCCGTCGCCGGCGGCTTCATCGCCTCCATGCTCGGCGGCAGCCGGTTCCAGATCGGCGGCCCGGCCGGTGCGTTCATCGTTCTGGTCGCGGCGACCGCGGAGCGGCACGGCGTCGACGGAGTCATCCTCGCCACCATGATGGCGGGCCTGTTCCTGATCGGCGCGGGGCTGCTCAGGGTCGGCACCTACATCAAGTTCATTCCCTATCCCGTCACGGTCGGCTTTACCGCCGGCATCGCCGTCATCATCCTTGCCAGCCAGCTCCGCGATCTCTTCGGCATCACGCTCGCGGGGAAGGAGCCCAGCGAGTTCGTGCCGAAACTCGTCGCACTCGCCGGCGGCCTCAGCACGATCAATCCGTCCGCAGTGCTGGTCGCGATCGTCAGCATCGCCATCATCGCATCCTTGCGGGTCTGGCGTCCGTCCTGGCCCGGCATCCTGATCGCGGTCGTCTTCGCCGCATTCGTGTGTGCAATATTCGCGCTGCCGGTGGAAACGATCGGCTCGCGCTTCGGCGGCATCCCGCGCGAATTGCCATCGCCGGCGCTGCCCGCGTTCTCGCTGGAGAAGGCACGGGCCGTGCTGCCGGATGCGATCGCGTTTGCGCTGCTGGCGGCGATCGAATCGCTGCTGTCGGCCGTGGTGGCCGACGGCATGACCGGCCGCCGTCACCGCTCCAATTGCGAGCTGGTGGCGCAAGGCGCGGCCAATATCGGCTCGGCGCTGTTCGGCGGCATCTGCGTCACCGGGCTGATCGCGCGCACGGCGACCAACATCCGCGCCGGCGCGCGCGGGCCGCTCGCGGGCATGCTGCATTCGGTGTTCCTGCTGCTGTTCATGCTGATCGCGGCCCCGCTCGCGAGCTACATTCCGCTGGCCGCGCTCGCCGCGGTGCTGGTCGTGGTGGCCTGGACCATGGCGGAGAAGCACGAATTCGCCACGCTCGTGCGCTCGTCATGGGGCGATGCCGTGGTGCTGCTCGCGACCTTCCTGCTCACGATCTTCCGCGATCTCACTGAGGGCATCCTGGTCGGCTTCGCGCTGGGTGCGGTGCTGTTCATCCATCGCATGGCGGAGATGACGGGCATCGAGGAGCGCTCGCCGCTGGTTGCGGATGATCGTCCCGACGACGGCAACGGCGACCGCGTGCGTTACGATCCCGCGCTTGCGGTCGACCGCGACGTGCTGGTCTATCGCATCACCGGCGCGTTCTTCTTCGGCGCGGCCTCGGCGATCGGCGGCGTGCTCGACGGCATCGCCGACAAGCGCAAGGCCTTCGTGGTCGATTTCGCGGCGGTGCCGTTCCTGGATTCGACCGCGGCCAACGTGCTCGGCCGCGTCGCCGCCAAGGCGCACCGCCAGGGCATCCGGCTGTTCATCACGGGGGCCTCGCCCGCGGTCCGGCGCGCGCTGCTCACCCATGGCGTCACGCCGCCGCGGGCGCGCTACCGCACGAGCCTCGAGCGGGCCATCGCCGACATCAAGGGCCGGGCCGCCGACGAGTCCGCTGCGAGCTGACCGCGCGCTTGACAGAGCGGGCGCGACGCGAAATGGATCGCCTCGGAAACGACCCGAGGGAAAGATGACCGCGTCCAGGATCCCCGCAGCCTGTCTGATCGGATGGCCGGCCGCGCATTCGCGCTCGCCGCTGATCCACCGTCACTGGCTGCGCACGCTCGGCATTGAGGGCGGCTATGTCATCGAGGCGGTGCCGCCGGAGGATCTGCGCGATTTCGTGCTGCGGCTGTCGCTGCGCGGCTTCGTCGGTGCCAACGTCACCATCCCGCACAAGGAAGCCGTGCTGGCGCTGTCGACCCCCGACGCGCGCGCCCGGGCCGTCGGCGCTGCGAACACGCTGTGGTTCGCCGAGGGCGAGCTGCGCTCGACCAACACCGATGTCGAAGGCTTCATCAACAATCTCGACGCCAGCGCGCCCGGCTGGGACATGGCCAAGGAGGCGCTGGTGTTGGGCGCTGGCGGCGCCGCGCGTGCGGTCGTGTTCGGCCTGCTGGAGCGCGGCATCAGCTGCGTTCATGTCGCCAATCGCACCCTTGCACGAGCCGGGACGCTGGCAAGGCAGTTCGGATCGAATGTGCATCCGCTGCCGTGGGATGCGATCGGGGACGTGCTGCCGGGCGCAAGACTTCTCGTGAACACGACCTCGCTCGGCATGCATGGCCAGCCTTCGCTCGATATCGACGTCGCGCGCCTGCCGCAAGACGCCGTCGTCGCCGACCTCGTCTATGTTCCCCTGGTGACCCCCCTGCTCGCCGCGGCCATGGCGCGCGGCCTGAAGACCGCCGACGGGCTCGGCATGCTGCTGCATCAGGCGGTGCGCGGTTTCGAGCTGTGGTTCGGGCGGCGGCCCGAGGTCACGGCCGAGCTGCGCGCGTTAATCGAGGCCGATCTCACGAAGTCTTGAGAGAATAGTGCGGGGTCTTTCGGAGTTCTCTCTTCCTGGGGACAATCGGAGACCGTCATGTCTGTTCAACGTGCAACTTTCACACGTCCGCTGATCGCCGTCGCGATGGTGGCCGTCTCGACCTATTGCGCCTTCGCCCAGAAGGCGCCGGTGCCGACGCGCGTGCGCGGCACCATCGAAAGCGTCAATGGCGACACCATGCAGGTCAAGTCGCGCAGCGGTGAGGAGGTCAAGCTTCGCCTCGCCTCCGACGTGAACGTGTCGGGCGTTACCAAGATCTCGCTCGCCGACATCAAGCCGGGCTCGTTCATCGGCGCGACCACCGTGCCGGGGCCGGACGGCAGCCAGAACGCCGTCGAGGTGCACGTGTTTCCGGAAGCCATGCGCGGCACCGGCGAAGGCTCGCGGCCCTGGGACCTCAAGCCCAATTCCAGCATGACCAATGCGACGGTGGCCGAGAGCGTCGTCGGCAATGACGGTCACACGCTGCTGGTCAAGTACAAGGACGGCGAGAAGAAGGTGTTCGTCGCCGACGACACGCCGGTCGTGACCTTCGTGCCCGGCGACAAATCCGAGCTGAAGGCCGGCGCCAAGGTGATCGCCTTCCTGAAGCAATTGCCGGACGGCTCCTTCGAGACCAGCCGCGTCAGCGTCGGCCGCGACGGCTTGACGCCGCCGATGTGAATGATCGAGCGCTGAACTCGTAGGGTGGGTTAGGGGGAGCCGTAACCCACCATGCTTCCGCATATGGCGATCTAAGGTGGTGGGTTACGCGCAGCGACCGCGCTTCGCGCAGCCGCTGAGCTAACCCACCCTACGGCACCGCCGCGCACTCACACTGCAATGACGTGATCGTCGATCTCGTCGATCCGGTTGACGCCGCACAGGCCCATCGTGGTGAGCAGCTCCTTCTGGATGATGTCGATCGCCTTGGCGACGCCGGCCTGGCCGCCGGCACCGAGGCCATAGGCATAGGCGCGGCCGATCATGCAGGACTTCGCGCCGAGCGCGAGCGCGCGCATCACGTCCTGGCCGGAGCGGATGCCGCCGTCGAACATGATCTCCATCCTGTCGCCGACCGCGTCCGCGATCTCCGGCAGGACCTCGATCGAGGACGGCGCGCCGTCGAGCTGGCGGCCGCCATGGTTGGAGACGACGAGCGCCTGCGCGCCGGTCTTGGCGGCTTCCTCGGCGTCCTCGACGTCGAGGATGCCCTTGATGATGAGCTTGCCCGGCCAGATGCTGCGGACCCACTCGACGTCCTTCCAGTTCAACGAGGTGTCGAACTGCGAAGCGGTCCACTCGGCGAGGCGGTTGAGATCCTCGGTGTTCTTCACGTGTCCCGCGATGTTGCCGAAGGTGCGGCGCTTGCCCTGCAGCACGCCGGAGACCCAGGCCGGCTTGCTGGCGAAGTCGAGCAGCTTCGACAACGACCATTCGGGCGGCACCGTCATGCCGTTCTTGATGTCGGCGTGGCGCTGGCCGATCACCTGCAGGTCGACCGTGAGCACCAGCGCGCTGCACTTGGCAGCCATCGCGCGCTGGATCAATTCCTTGATGAAGCCGCGGTCCTTCATCACGTAGAGCTGGAACCAGAACGGCTTCTCGACACTGGCGGCGATGTCCTCGATCGAGCAGATCGACATGGTCGATTGCGTGAACGGGATGCCGGCGGCCTGCGCGGCGCGGCAGGCGTGGATCTCGCCGTCGCCGTGCTGCATGCCGAGCAGGCCGACCGGCGCGAGGATCAGCGGCATGGTCGAGGGCTCGCCGAGGATCGTGGTCGAGGTATCGCGCTTGGAGACGTCGACCAGGATGCGCTGGCGGAACTTGATCGCCTGCATGTCCTCGCGGTTGGCGCGCAGCGTCTCCTCGGCATAGGAGCCGCGGTCGCAATAGTCGAAGAACGCCTTCGGCACGCGGCGCTGATGCAGCGTGCGAAGATCGTCGATACAGGTAATATGCTTCATGTCGTTTCCCCGGCCCGTCATGTCCCAACAGTCTTGCATCGGAAGATTTCGGGGTCATCTAGCATGGTTGGATGCACAGCCAAATCGTTTGCAGAACGTTTTGGAAGGAGAGCGCCAAGGAGAGCGTCATGACGAAGCCGCACGCGCCACCTTCGCCGGAAGAGATCAAGGAAAAGCATGATCTCGAGGAGGCGCTGGAAGAGGGACTGGAGGAGACCTTCCCGGGCTCAGATCCAGTCAATGTCACCCAGCCGGCCCCGAGCCGCGCCGACAGCCATGTGAAGCGCTCGGATTAGGCGAGTTCCGCCGCTTTTCGCTGGTCACGCAGGAATTACAATGTTAACAATATGTTATCGGGGCGGTCGCGGCGCCGGTTCCGTAACGATTCATCATATTTTTTGAAGCCAAGTTAGCCGCGATAGCTTTATAAGACCTCGGCAAATCAGGGATGCGGGTCCCGTTGGGGCAGCCCGTGGTTGTAGAGGGGACTCCCTGGTTGTTGCTTGGGGGACGATATGAGCCGCAAATATTTCGGGACGGACGGGATTAGGGGCCGCGCCAACGGACTGATCACGCCGGAGCTCGCGCTCAAGGTCGGCCAGGCCGCGGGCCTTGCGTTTCAGCGCGGCGACCACCGCCACCGGGTCGTGATCGGCAAGGACACCCGCCTGTCCGGCTACATGATCGAATACGCCATGGTCGCAGGCTTCACCTCCGTCGGCATGGACGTGCTGCTGGTCGGCCCGATGCCGACGCCGGCGGTCGCGATGCTGACCAAGTCGATGCGCGCCGATCTCGGCGTCATGATCTCCGCCTCGCACAATCTGTTCGAGGACAACGGCATCAAGCTGTTCGGCCCGCAGGGCTTCAAGCTCTCCGACGACGTCGAGCGGCAGATCGAGCAGCTGCTCGACGAATCCCTCGACAAGCGGCTCGCGCAGAGCGCGAGCTTGGGCCGCGCCCGCCGTATCGACGGCGTGCATGACCGCTACATCGAGTTCGCCAAGCGCACGCTGCCGCGCGACCTTTCGCTCGAGGGCCTGCGCGTCGTGATCGATTGCGCCAACGGCGCCGCCTACAAGGTGGTGCCCGAAGCGCTGTGGGAATTGGGCGCCGACGTGGTGCCAATCGGCGTCGAACCCGATGGCTTCAACATCAACAAGGATTGCGGCTCGACCTCGCCGGAGGCGCTGTCGAAGAAGGTACGCGAGATGCGCGCCGACATCGGCATCGCGCTGGACGGCGACGCCGATCGCGTCATCCTGGTCGACGAGCGCGGCCATGTCGTCGACGGCGACCAGCTGCTCGCGGTGATCGCGCAGAGCTGGAAGGAGGATGGGCGGCTGTCGCGTCCCGGCATCGTCGCCACCGTGATGTCCAATCTCGGCCTCGAGCGCTTCCTCAAAGGGCAGGGGCTCGATCTCGTGCGCACGCCGGTCGGCGACCGCTACGTGCTCGAGCAGATGCTGAACGGCGGCTACAATCTCGGCGGCGAGCAGTCCGGCCACATCATCCTGTCCGATTACGCCACGACGGGCGACGGTTTCGTCGCGGCGTTGCAGGTGCTCGCCGTGGTGCAGAAGCTGCGCCGTCCGGTGTCGGAAGTCTGCCACCGCTTCGATCCGCTGCCGCAGATCCTCAAGAACGTCCGCCACAAGGGCGGCAAGCCGCTCGACGATTCCGACGTCAAGTCGGCGATCTCCGACGGCGAGAAGCGCCTCAACGGCCACGGTCGTCTCTTGATCCGCTCCTCCGGCACCGAGCCCGTGATCCGCGTCATGGGCGAGGGCGAGGACCGTCACCTCGTCGAGGACGTCGTCGACACCATCGTTCTGGCATTGGGGCAGGCGGCGGCGTAAGGCGCGATCGTAGACCGGATGGAGCGCAGAGCATCGTAGGGTGGGCGAAGCGAAGCGTGCCCACGCGTCTGTCGCCGTATCGGAAAGATCGTGGGCACGGCGCAAGGGCGCCTTTGCCCACCCTACGATATCCGACTCGCGGAGAGGGCCTCGCGCATCCCAGCCATTTGCGATTGACGGTGGTTTCACCGCGGCTTGCATCGTAATGAGCGGATGCTGCGGTTCGCCGCGCCTGCCGGGATTGCCGTCTTGAACAAGCCTGTCGTCGTCTCAGAGGAAACGCTGACCGAGCCCGTCGTCGTCGCCGACGTGGCGCCGGTTGCCGTCAAGGCGGCGGGGCCGGCTTACCTCGTGCTCGCCGGCATCAGCGTCTCGCACTTCCTCAACGACACCATGCAGTCGCTGATCGCCTCGGTGTATCCGATCCTGAAGGACACCTACGCGCTCGACTTCGCGCAGATCGGCATGATCACGCTGGCCTTCCAGTTCACGGCCTCGCTGCTGCAGCCGGTAGTCGGGCACTACACCGACAAGAAGGCGCAGCCCTATTCGCTGGCGGTCGGCATGGCCTCGACCTTCTTCGGCCTCTTGCTGCTCAGCGTCGCGCACCAATATCTCGTCATTCTCGTTGCCGCCGCGCTGGTCGGCCTCGGCTCGGCGGTGTTTCACCCGGAATCGGCGCGCATCGCGCGGCTCGCTTCCGGCGGCCGCTATGGTTTTGCGCAATCGGTGTTTCAGCTCGGCGGCAGTTTCGGGACCTCGATGGGGCCGGTGCTCGCCGCGTTGATCGTGGTGCCGTTCGGGCAGGGCAGCATCGCCTGGTTCTCATCGATCGCGTTTCTCACGATCCTCATTCTCTGGCGCATCGGGCGCTGGTACGCGCCGCAGATCACGACGAAGCAGGCGGCGGCCGCCGACACCCATCCGGGCGCGCCGAGCTCGCGTCGCGTCGCGCTCGCGCTTCTCGTGCTGGTCGCGCTGTTGTTCTCCAAGCAGCTCTACGTCTCGAGCCTGTCGAGCTATTACATTTTCTACCTGATCGACCGTTTCGGCGTGTCGACGCAGGTGGCCCAGATCTATCTCTTCGTCTTCCTCGCGGCGAACGCCGTGGGTGCGTTTCTCGGCGGTCCCCTGGGCGACCGCTTCGGCCGCAAGATCGTGATCTGGATCTCGATCCTCGGCGCGCTGCCGTTCACCCTGGCGCTGCCCTATGCCGGGCTCGCTGCCAGCGCCGTGCTCAGCGTCGCGATCGGCCTGATCATCTCCTCGACGACGTCGTCGATCATCGTGTTCGCGCAGGAGCTGGTGCCGCATCGCTTCGGCATGATCTCCGGCGTGTTCTTCGGCGTCGCCTTCGGCATCGGGGGCCTGGGCGCGGCCGTGCTCGGCAAGCTCGCCGACCACACCTCGATCGAGTTCGTCTACCAGGTCTGCGCCTGGCTGCCGGCGATCGGGTTGCTCGCGGTATTCCTGCCCAAGCTGCCGCGGCACGTGCGTTAACGCATCCTCTCTTGCCGCGTTGCGGCTTCACACATCGTTAGGGAATGCGGCGCCGATGTCGCATTTTGCGCGGCAATTTTGCAACGCTCGCGCGGCGCGCGCGTGTAGGGTCAGAAAAAATCAACCTTAAAAATTAGGGTTAAGTGGCGCTTAAGCATTTGCTGGCATCGTCCTCCCCGTGAGTTTCCAGAACGTGAGGCGCCCGTATTTTGCCTCACCGGCCATAAGGACGAAGCCAATGCGTAGCGTTAAGTCTCTCCTTGCCGCGGGTGCGGCGACCCTGATCTCGTCGATGGCGTTCGCCGCCGACATGCCGATCGCCGCTCCCCCTCCCATGTACGCGCCGCCGGCTCCGCCCGCCGACTTCGGCGGCTGGTATCTGCGCGGCGACATCGGCATGACCAACCAGAGCGCCAAGCGCATCGAGAGCACCCTGCCGGCAGGGTTCACGAAGACGACAGAGGGCCTCGGCTTCGACTCATCCCCGCTGTTCGATCTCGGCGTCGGCTATCGCTTCAATAACTGGTTCCGCGCCGACGTGATCGGCCAGTACCGCGGCAAAGCCAATCTGCACGGCAGCGATAACGTCGTTGGGCCCGGCTTCGTGGGCGTCAACAACTACACCGGCAGCAAGTCCGAGTGGGTCGTGATGGCCAACGCCTATGTCGATCTCGGCACCTGGTGGTGCGTCACGCCGTTCATCGGCGCGGGCGTCGGCGGCTCCTACAACAAGATCAGCGGCTTCCGGGACGACGGCGTGTCCTTCAACCCGTTGCTCAGCAACAGCGTCGCCTACTTCGCCGATAACGGAAAGTGGAACTTCGCCTGGGCCGCTCATGCCGGTCTCGCCTACAAGGTCAATCCCGGGTTCACCGTCGAACTGGCCTACAGCTACATGAATCTCGGCGATGCGGCGCCCGGCAACTTCCGCTTGTTCGACAACAGCGCCTCCGGCCCGACCTCGATCAAGATCAAGGAGCTCACCTCGCACGACGTCAAGCTCGGCGTGCGCTGGGATCTCAACAGCCCGCCGGCCTACGTGCCGCCGCCGCCGCTGGTCACCAAGGGCTGATCGGAAGGCGGATCGGTTAGGACTTCTTAACGGCGCGGGATCATCCCGCGCCGTTTTGCTTTGCGTATTTTTCATGGCGAGCATCGACCAAAGCGCCTGGCGCAACCATTGGTTAAGGTTAACGGGCGATGATCATCGCAACAGTTCGAGTCCGATGGAGCGTGGTGATGCGTAGGCTGGTGTTGGCAGCGGCGATGTTGGGGACGGTATCGGCCGCGCAAGCGGCTGACATGCCGGACCTGCCCGTGCTGCGCGGCGGCTTCACCGACGGTCTGTCGAAGACGACCCGTAATTGGGATGGCCCCTACGCTGGCGGTCACTTCGGTTACACGACCGACTCGACCGATTTCGGCCAGAGCGTGGTCGGCCTGACCAACTACATCTTTCGTGACAGCGTGCTTCAGCAGCCGACCGCGTCATGGTCGCTCCTCAGCAAGAACACGGCACAGAGCACGAATTTCGGTGGGTTCGTTGGCCGCAACTGGCAATGGTACGACGCGGTGCTTGGTCTCGAAGGTACCTACACCTACTTCAACAACCTCAAGACCGCGTCGACCGGCTCCAACGCTCTCGACATCATCAACCCGCCTGGCGACACGGTGCCGCCAGGTGCCTTCAATCATTGGAACGTGACTCTGACCGGGGCCGCCACGGCTCAAGTCAAGGATATGGTCACGTTGCGTGGGCGCATGGGCTGGGATGGTGGTGACTTCATGCCGTATGTCTTCGGCGGCGCTGCCGTCGGCCGCATGGATGTTTCCCGCACGGTATCCAGCAACGTAACCCTGCGTACCGATACGACCACGACAGACCTATTAGGTAACACCATAATCGTGCCAGGAACGACGAATCCCGTTCCAGCTCAGTCGCAGACGCAGGGTCAGCACAAGACCAACGCCTTCGTGGTCGGCTGGACCGCCGGCATCGGACTCGAATATTGCCTGTGGGGTGGCTTGTTCGCGCGAATTGAATATGAGTACGTGCAGTTCTCGCCCGTCATGAACACGTCGGTGACGCTGAACAACGCGCATGTCGGCCTCGGCTACAAGTTTTGAGCCCTTCCTCCCTGGTTGACAAGTTTCTCGCCCCCTGATGCTCTGTCGTTCCGAAAGCGGGGCGGCAGCGATGAAGATCTACGGCGACAGCAATTCCGGAAACTGCCTCAAGGTGAAGTGGGTCTGCGACAAGCTCGCATTGCCCTACCAGTGGATCGAGATCGACACCCGCAAGGGCGAGACGCGCACGCCGCAATTCCTGAAGATGAACGGCGCCGGCCAGGTGCCGACCGTTGCATTCGGCGACGGCCGCACGCTGGCGCAGTCCAACGCCATCATCCGCTATCTCGCCCGCGACAGCGCGCTCGTTCCGCGCGACGCCTTCACGGCGGCCAAGATGGACGAATGGCTGTTCTGGGAGCAGTACAGCCACGAGCCCTACATCGCGGTGTGCCGCTTCCTCATGGTCTATCTCGGCAAGGACGCCTCCGAGCTCGATCCTGAAAAGGTCAAGCGCGGCTATGCGGCGCTCGATCGCATGGAGCAACATCTCTCATCCAGCCGCTTCTTCGCCGGTGACGAGGTGTCGCTCGCCGACGTGTCGCTGCTCGCCTATACCCGCCTCGCGCATGAAGGCGCCTTCGACCTCGGCCGCTATGCGTCCGTCCGCCGCTGGATCGGCGAAGTCGAAGCGTTTCTCGGCCTACCGCCGGCGCGTTGAATCCGGAGCTGTCTGACATGAGTGCCGAAACGGTCTCCATCCGTCCCGCGCGCCGCGAGGACGTCGCCGCGATCGTTGCGATGCTCGCCGACGATCATCTCGGCCGCGCGCGCGAGCGCGTGGAGGATCCGTTGCCCGCCGTCTATTACGACGCATTCGCGCGGGTCGAGCGCGATCCGAATCTCACGCTGGTGGTTGCCGAGAGCGCGGGCAGGGTGGTCGGCTGCCTGCAGCTGGCGATCCTGCCGGGCATCAGCTCGCAGGGCGGCATTCGCGGCCTGCTCGAGGACGTTCGCGTTGCCGCTGATTGCCGCAGCCGCGGCATCGGCGAGCGATTGGTGCAATGGGCCGTGACGGAAGCAAAGGCGCGGGGCTGCAATCTGGTCGAGCTTCTGACGCATCAGACGCGCGTCGATGCGCAGCGCTTCTACGAGCGGCTTGGTTTTGCGGCGAGTCACGTCGGCATGATTGTCCGCTTTTGAGGCAGCACCACGCGGCCGTTGCGCAATCAGCGAAATCGGATCGCGCGTTCGTTCATGTTAAGAGCCGGTAAACTACCCAGCCGTCGTTCACGTTGATGAAGGAACGAACGGTGCTACGCAGCGTCAGGCACCGAGCTCGGTCGGTTCGGGGATTTCGATGACAAGCTATTCCATCATCAAGGTCGGCAACGATTACGTCGTGCAGGCCAATGACAAATGCATTTTGAAGGTCGGCAGCCGCCGCAAGGCCGCGCAATTGATCAGCGAAGCCACGGACTTGCTGAATGCGCTCGCTGTCGTCGAATCCCCTGATATTGCACCGGAAGCGCCATCATTGGCGCGTGGGGCCCCCGAACTTCCTTGACGGACCTTCCCGATTCCCGTATCAGCCGCGGCGGGACACCTCCCCCCAACGGGAGGCTTACTATCTGGAAGGGTAGATCATGACTGTAGCGAAGCCCGCTTCGCGGCCGAACGTGCCGCATTTCTCCTCCGGCCCCTGCGCCAAGCGCCCCGGCTGGAACGCCCAAAATCTCAAGGACGCAGCCCTCGGCCGCTCGCATCGCGCGAAGATCGGCAAGACCAAGCTCAAGCTCGCCATCGACCTCACCCGCGAAGTGCTCGAGGTCCCCGCCGATTACCGCATCGGCATCGTGCCGGCCTCCGATACCGGCGCGGTCGAGATGGCGCTGTGGTCGCTGCTCGGCGCACGGCCCGTCACCACGCTCGCCTGGGAATCCTTCGGCGAGGGCTGGGTCAGCGATATCGTCAAGGAATTGAAGCTCAAGGACGTCACCAAGCTCAATGCGGCTTACGGTGAGATCCCCGATCTGTCGAAGGTCGATCCCAAGAGCGACGTCGTCTTCACCTGGAACGGCACCACCTCCGGCGTGCGCGTGCCTGATGCCAACTGGATCAGCGCGAGCCGTGAAGGCCTGACCATCTGCGATGCGACCTCGGCCGCGTTTGCGCAAGCTCTCGACTGGGCCAAGCTCGATGTCGTCACCTTCTCCTGGCAGAAGGCGCTCGGCGGCGAGGCCGCGCACGGCATGCTGATCCTGTCGCCCCGTGCGGTGGAGCGGCTCGAGACCTACAAGCCGGCCTGGCCGCTGCCGAAGATCTTCCGCATGACCAAGGGCGGCAAGCTCAATGAAGGCATCTTCGTCGGCGAGACCATCAACACGCCGTCGATGCTCTGCGTCGAGGATTATCTCGATGCGCTGAACTGGGCCAAGTCGATCGGCGGTCTCAAGGCGCTGATCGCGCGCGCCGACGCCAACACCAAGGTGCTCGCCGACTGGAAGGCGAAGACGCCCTGGATCGACTTCCTCGCCAAGGACGCCTCGATCCGCTCCAACACCTCGGTGTGCCTGAAGTTCACCGATCCCGCGATCACCTCGCTTTCCGAGGACGCGCAGGCGGAGTTCAGCAAGAAGCTGGTGGCCCTCGTCGAGAAGGAAGGCGCGGGCTACGACTTCGCCTATTACCGCGATGCGCCGGCGGGCCTGCGCATCTGGTGCGGCGCCACGGTGGAAGCAAAGGATGTTGAGCTGCTGACGCAGTGGATCGACTGGGCCTTCGCCGAGACCAAGGCCACGCTAGCCAAAGCAGCGTAAGTTCTTACCCTCCCCTGGAGGGGGAGGGTCGACGCACCGTCAGGTGCGGCGGGGTGGGGTGATCTCTCCACACGGCGCACCGGCAATTTTCTTTGTTGCAGCTTCACCCCACCCCGGCGCTTCGCGCCGACCCTCCCCCTCCAGGGGAGGGTGTGAAGGACACATCCTCATGACCAAACCCAAAGTTCTCATTTCCGACGCCCTCTCGCCCGCTGCCGTGCAGATCTTCAAAGATCGCGGCGTCGAGGTCGACTTCCAGCCCAATCTCGGCAAGGACAAGGACAAGCTCGCCGAGATCATCGGCAATTACGACGGCCTTGCGATCCGCTCCGCGACCAAGGCGACTGCCAAGATCCTCGAGAAGGCGACGAAGCTGAAGGTGATCGGCCGCGCCGGCATCGGCGTCGACAATGTCGAGATCCCGGCCGCGACGGCCAAGGGTATCATCGTGATGAACACGCCGTTCGGCAATTCGATCACGACCGCCGAGCACGCCATCACGCTGATGCTGGCGCTGGCCCGCGAGATCCCGCAGGCCGACGCCTCGACCCAGGCCGGCAAGTGGGAGAAGAACCGCTTCATGGGCGTCGAGATCACCGGCAAGGTGCTGGGCGTCGTCGGCTGCGGCAACATCGGCTCGATCGTCGCCGACCGCGCGCTTGGCCTGCGCATGAAGGTGATCGCGTTCGACCCGTTCCTGTCGCCTGAGCGCGCCAAGGACATCGGGGTCGAGAAGGTCGAGCTCGACGATCTGCTCAAGCGCGCCGACTTCATCACGCTGCACACGCCGCTGACCGAGAAGACCAGGAACATCATCGATGCGGCGGCGATCGCCAAGATGAAGAAGGGCGTGCGCCTGATCAACTGCGCCCGCGGCGGCCTCGTCGACGAGCAGGCGGTGGTCGAAGCGCTCAACGCCAAGCACATTGCGGGCGCCGCCTTCGACGTCTTCGTCGAGGAGCCCGCGACCAAGAACGTGCTCTTCGGCCATCCCAACGTGATCTGCACGCCGCATCTTGGCGCCTCCACCACGGAAGCCCAGGAGAACGTCGCGCTGCAAGTCGCCGAGCAGATGTCGGATTACCTGCTCACCGGCGCGATCTCGAACGCGGTCAACTTCCCCTCGATCACGGCGGAAGAAGCGCCGAAGCTGAAGCCGTTCATCGCGCTTGCCGAGAAGCTCGGCTCGTTCGCCGGCCAGCTCACCGAGAGCGGCATCCTCAAGGTCGAGATCACCTATGAGGGCCACGTCGCCGAGATGAAGATCAAGGCGATTACCTCCGCCGTGCTGTCGGGTCTGCTGCGCCCGATGCTCGGCGAGGTCAACGTCGTGTCGGCGCCCGTCGTCGCCAAGGAGCGCGGCATGGTGGTGGACGAGATCGTCCGCGCCGCCCAGAGCGACTATGAGAGCCTGATCACCGTCACCGTCGCGACCGAACGCCAGGAGCGCTCGGTCTCCGGTACCGTCTATCACGACGGCAAGCCGCGCCTCGTCGACGTCAAGGGCATCCGGGTCGATGCCGAGTTCGGCAGGTCGATGATCTACGTCACCAACGAGGACAAGCCCGGCTTCATCGGCAAGTTCGCGGGGCTTCTGGGCGACGCCAAGATCAACATCGCGACCTTCCATCTCGGCCGCGTCGCCCCCGGCAGCGATGCCATTGCGCTGGTCGAGGTTGACGGTGTGGTACCGGCCGACGTGCTCGCCAAGGTGCAGGCCCTGCCGCAGGTCAAGCAGGCCAAGGCGCTGACGTTTTGATCTTCACCTCTCCCCGCTGGGGAGAGGTGACACAGCAGGCCAACAGAGTCGAATTCCTTCGCCTTCTACAGACATATTCCGACCCGCGGAACAACGCCGCTTCCTTCGCCGGGAGGCGGCGTTTTATTTTCCCCGCGCCTGCCAAACTGTGTACCAATGGCGCCAGAACGCCTCGTAAATACGCTCCGTTCAAAATCGTTCGACAAGGGAGAAAACAATGCGTGAAGCCGTCATCGTTTCCTATGCGCGCACGGGCCTCGCAAAATCCGGCCGCGGCGGGTTCAACATCACGCCGCCGATGTCGCTCGCGGCCCACGCCATTCACCACGCGGTGGACCGCGCCGGGGTCGAGAAGGACTATGTCGAGGATTGCTATCTCGGCAATTGCGCCCATGGCGCGCCGAACATCGGCCGCCAGGCCGCGCTGCTCGCCGGCCTGCCGAAGACCACGGCCGGCGTCTCGGTGAACCGCTTCTGCTCCTCGGGCCTGCAGACCATCGCGATGGCCGCGAACTCGATCCGCTCCGACGGCGCCGATTGCATCGTCGCCGGTGGCGTCGAGAGCATCTCGATTCCGGGCGGCGGCTCGCCGAAGGAATCGATCGATCCGGAGCTGCTCAAGGTCGCCCCCGACATCTTCATGGCGATGATCGACACCGCCGACATCGTCGCCGAGCGCTACAAGCTCAGCCGCGAATATCAGGACGAGTTCTCGCTGGAATCGCAGCGCCGCATGGCCGCGGCGCAGCAGGCGAACAAGTTCAAGGACGAGATCGTCCCGATGAAGACCAAGATGAAGGTCGTCGACAAGCAGACCAAGGCCGAATCGATCGTCGACTACGTCGTCGATCGCGACGAATGCAATCGTCCCGACACCACGATGGAAGGTCTGGCAAAGCTCGAGCCGGTGAAGGGCCCGGGCAAGTTCGTCACCGCCGGCAATGCCAGCCAGCTCTCCGACGGCGCCGCCGCCGTGGTGCTGATGGAAGCCAAGGACGCCGAGAAGCGCGGCCTCAAGCCGCTCGGCCGTTTCGTCGCCTGGGCCACCGCCGGCTGCGAGCCGGACGAGATGGGCATCGGTCCTGTCTTCGCGATTCCGAAGCTCTTGAAGCGCACCGGCCTCAAGATCGACGACATCGATCTGTGGGAGCTCAACGAGGCCTTCGCCAGCCAGTGCTTGTATTGCCGCGACCAGCTCGGCATCGATCCCGCCAAGTACAACGTCAACGGCGGCTCGATCGCGATCGGCCATCCCTTCGGCATGACCGGCGCCCGTCTCACCGGCCACCTGCTGCAAGAAGGCGCCCGCCGCAAGGCCAAGTGGGGCGTGGTGACGATGTGCATCGGCGGCGGCCAGGGCGGCGCCGGCCTGTTCGAGATCTACAGCTGATCCAGGCCGCAGCAATGCGAAAGGGCACGGCGCCGCAAGCGCCGTGCTTTTTTTTGCTCGAGCTGTATCCCCATCGTCATTGCGAGCGAAGCGAAGCAATCCAGAGTCTCACCGCGGAGGCAGTCTGGATTGCTTCGCTTCGCTCGCAATGACGGAGGACGAAGGCGATAGCCGTCGCGCCTACGCCCCCGCCAGCGCTGGCGCGAGCACCACCTCGATCAGCGTGCCGTGGCCGGCGCTCTTGATGTTGAACCGCGCGCGGTTGGCTTCGACCAGCGCTTTGGTCAGCGACAGGCTCAGCGCCGAGCTGTCGGCGGCGTCGCCCGGCGGCGGGGTGCGGAACGGCTCCATCGCGGCGGCGACCTCGCGCTCGGAAAGGCCATGGCCGGTGTCGCGGATGCGCAGCGCGATCTCGCCGCGGTCGGTCAGCGCGGTCGAGACGATGACCTGGCCGCCGGCGCTGGCAAGCCGGATCGAGTTCGAGATCAGGTTCATGGTGATCTGCCGCATCGCGCGCGCATCCACGCTCACCTGCGGCAACGCATGGGCGAGCGAGGTGCGGATGATGATGCGCTCGCGGTTGGCCTGCGGCTGCATCACCGTCACGCAGGCTTCGACCAGGTCGTTGAGGTTCAGATTCGAAAAATTCAGGTCGAGCTTGCCGGTCTCGATCCGCGACAGCTCCAGCAAATCGTCGATGATGGCGATGACGCGCTCGCCGGACGCGCGGATGTCCTTCATGTATTCGCCGTAGCGCTCGTTGCCGAGCGTGCCGAAGCGCTCGGAGATCATCACCTCGGCAAAGCCGATGATGGCGTTGAGCGGCGTGCGGATCTCGTGGCTGATCCGCGCCAGCATGTCGGCCTTGGCATTCGCCGCACCGTCGACGAGGCGGCGGGCGTGGGTCAATTCGCTCTCGCCCTTCTTGGCGTGCGAGAGATCGCGGAACACGGCGAAGAAGTTCGGCCCGTCGGGCCGCGTGCGGCCCATGATCATCGCGAGCGGAAGCACGCCGCCCTTCTTCTCGCGGCCCAGCACCTCGCGGCCGTGATCGAGCAGGCTGGAGATGTCCTGGCTCTTCAGGCTTTGCAGATAATCGGCGACGATTTGCTGGCTCTCGGGCGCGAACAGCGTCAGCAGATTCTGCTGCAGCAGCGCCTCGCCGTCATAGCCGAACAGCGCCTCCGCGCTACGATTGCAGGCGTGGATGTTGCCTTCGGCATCGAACATCACGATGCCCTCGGCCGTGGTGTCGAGGATGGCGGCGAGATCCTCGGCCTCGGCTTCGCCGGCCGCTGGCTCCGCGTCAGCTGCATCAGATTCTGCTGCCACCACGGTCTCCGCAACGGCAGGCGCGGCGATCGGTGCCGCCTCCGGCAGCGCGCAGATCAGCGCATGCGCGCCGTCGCCGTCCCAGTCGATGGTGTGCAGATGCGCTTCCGTCGTCGGAAGCGGTGCGTCGCCATTCGCAACCGCCGCGCTGATCGTGACAGGCGTGCCGCCTTGCGAGGTGCTGCTGGCCGCCGACACGCCCGGCTCGACATAGAGCGCGTCCAGCCCGCCGGCATGCTCCAGCGCGGTCAGGCTGTCATAGCCCATGCGCGCGAGGAAGGCGGGATTGGCGTAGAGCAGGCGGTCGAGCCGGTAGATCAGGATGCCCGTCGGCAACAGGTCGAGCAGCGTGCGGTCGCGTGCGCTCATCCCGCGCGGTGGTATTGCCGGCTCGGTCAGCCATTCAGCTGCGGCCTGCGGCGCCTCCGGCACTGGCGCTTCGGCTGTGATTTCCGCCACCGGCTCGGCCGCGTCGGTGGCGATGCTCTCGCGCTCGCGTTCGAGCCGCTCGGACAATTGCCGCGCGAGC
Source organism: Bradyrhizobium sp. BLXBL-01 (assembly GCF_051853025.1). Classification (NCBI taxonomy): domain Bacteria; kingdom Pseudomonadati; phylum Pseudomonadota; class Alphaproteobacteria; order Hyphomicrobiales; family Nitrobacteraceae; genus Bradyrhizobium; species Bradyrhizobium sp. BLXBL-01. The sequence goes on along the minus strand of NZ_CP182471.1, from coordinate 7,416,999 downwards.
TCGTTGAACGCGCTGTTCTCGACCGGCGTCAGCGTCGGAGACCGCGCATCGCCGTGCGGGCGGAACGGCACGACATTGGGAGGCGTTTCCACGGGCGTGTCCAGTTCGGTTGGGTGTGAAGTCGTCTCGCTTGTGGGCTCTGGCAGGTCGGGCTCGGCTTGCGGCGCGGGCTCGGATGGCGCGATCGGCGGCGGCGCCGCCACTGCTTCGCCCTCAACCTCTGTTTCCGCCGCTTCAGGCTCGGCCTCCGCATCGGGCGCGACGGCCTCAGTGGAGCGATCCTGCTCCGGCGGTTCGACGAGCAGCTCGAAGCGCCTGAGCGCCTCGAGCCGGTTGAGCGCATCGAGATCGCGGCAGACGCCAAAGCCGCGGAAGCCGGCGAAGTTGCGGTTGCGGTCGTAGACCGGCAGGCCCGCGAGCTCGACCGGAATGTGCTCGCCGCCGTCGGCCGGCCAGTTCACTGTGATGCCGGCCCAGGTGTCCTGGCTGTCGAGCGCCTTGGCCACGCGTCCCTCGGGATCGATCGAGAATTCCGCGGCGATCTCGCGCCAGGGGCGGCCGAAGCCGGCGGCCGTGTGCGTGCCCATCAGGCGGATGAAGTCATCGGAGCCGAGCACAAAGCGGCCCTCTTCATCCATCTGCCAGAGGAAGCGCAGCGGATGCTGACGCGGTGCGGCCGGCTCTTGCTGGCCCGAAGAGTCATGGCCTGAAGAGTCATGGCCTGAAGAGTGCTGGCCCGAAGTCGGCTCGACCATGCCCGCATTGATCGGCGCGGGCTGCGGCGACACAATGGCTTGCGGCTGGTTTTCAACCGGAGTTTTGGGCGCCTCGGGGACATCAGGCGCGTTCGTCTCGACCGGTGCCTCGGCCGGCTCGGCGAAAGCATCGAACAGCGCGATCGCAGACGGCGCCTCATCCGGCAGCGCAGGCTGCGCGTGATCCGGCACTGGGGCCGGCTGCTCGACGGGCGTGACCTCCGGCGCGGCATCGCGCGCCGCTGTGGTGGCGGCCGGCTCGATCAGCGCGACCAGCCCGACATCGGCGCCTTGGCCGACCCGTTGCAGCACCATCTGGCCGATGCCGATCGGCGTTGCGGCGCGACCGGTTGCCAGCGCATCGCTGCGCGCCCGGTCGAGCCCGGCCTCGAACAGATCGCGGAAGCCGAGCAGGGCGTGCGCAGCCTCGCTCGCGCCGACGAACAGCCCGTCCGGCGCGAACGCCGCCATCGGCACCTTGGCGCCGGCGACCAGCCGATGCAGCCGCTCGACCAGCGGCATCGTGCGCAGCGTCGGGTCCATCGCGATGATGAGCACCGCATGGCTGCCATCGGCAAAGTCGAGCCGTGCGCAAGCACAGGTCATCAGCGCCCCTAGCCGGGCGCCGAAGCCGCGCAGCCGCTCGAGCCGCATGGCGCCGCCTCCCGGCAGCTGCCGGGCGAGCCTGACGACCTGGCGGCGATGGCTGTCGGCGGGGCCGAACACCTTGTCCGCGAGCCCTGCGCTGTTGGCCGCGCCGAACAGTTTTGCGCCGACCGGATTGGCCCACAGCACGCGCGCGCCGTCGGTCGACCACAGCCAGGCCGGCAGGGCAGAGGTCGCATGCACGGCCAGCCGCGGATCGCCCACCCCTCGCAACTGGAAATCCGAACGCGTCATCAGGCCGGCTGCATCTCACGCTTCACGTGTGGCGGCTGCCGGGAATGACAGCCTTAAGAAAGGGTTAGTATCGCCCGGAAGGCGCGACCAGGTCCACGGCCCAAAGCCCGCAAGCGCCCCCCAAGCGGCGATAACCTTAATCCCGCCCACCTCGCAAGCCGAGCCGATGTTGCATCCAAGGGATTTGCGGGTTGGGGAGGGGCGCGCGGCATGCGCGCTGCCATCCTCCCTTGGAGGGGGAGGATCGGTTCGCACGCAGCGAAGCGGAGAGCGAACCGAGGTGGGGTGACAGTCTCTCCCCACGGGCGGTCCCCGAGTGGAGAGATCACCCCACCCCGCCCGCGCTTCGCGCGATCGACCCTCCCCCTCCAGGGGAGGGTAAGAAAGCCGCTCGCCTCCGTGCCTCTTCACTTCAACCCCCGGTTCCCCGCCTCCGGAACCTCATCCTCCCCGAGATTAAATTTCGCACCGCACGTCTCTGCCGCGTTGCGATGCACAATGTTGACATGATAGGCAGTCATAGTGCTTGGCGCTGGGCGAGCCATCTCGATTGTTTCGCGTTTCCAGTCTTCGTTCCCGCTCAATGCGAGGGCCCATGATGGGGGCCGGCGGGCGCGCCAGAAGGCTCACTCCATTTTTTCAATTAGCGTGAGGGACCAACATGACAGGTGCGACTGATCCGTTTTCTGCCTCGATCATCCCGTTCGAGGTTCCCGAGCAGATGCGTGCGTTCGCCGAGAAGGGCGCGGCGCAGGCCCGCGAGAACTACGCCAAGTTCAAGGACGCCGCCGAGACCCACAACGGCACCGTCGAGGCCGTCTTCACCTCCGCCTCCAAGGGCGCGAGCGAGTACACCGCCAAGCTGGTCGAGTTCATGAAGGCCAATTCGAGCGCCCAGCTCGACTTCGCCCAGCAGCTGTTCGGCGCCAAGTCGCCGACGGAAGCGATGGAGCTGTGGACCGGCCACGCCCGCAAGCAGCTCGAGACCTACCAGGCCCAGGCCAAGGAGCTGGTCGAGCTCACCCAGCGCGTCGCCGCCGAGACCGCCGAGCCGATCAAGGCCAGCGCCTCGAAGTACTATCCGTCCGCCGCCTGAGCGGTCGGATTGGTGTGAGATGCGAAGCCCGGGCCAAAAGGCCCGGGTTTTTTCTTTTGAAATGGGTTCGCTCCGCTCGCGCCCAGCACTCCGTCCACTTCTCCCGGAGGGAGAGGTCGGATCGCCCCCGGCGATGCGAAGCATCGTCCGGCGCGATCCGGGTGAGGGGCTCAGGTCTCACTGCGGGATGCGGCCCCTCACCCGGATCGCTCCGGCGCGCATTCGCGCACCAGAGCAATCCGACCTCTCCCCGCCGGGGAGAGGTGATCCCGCCCGGCCGATCGACCTGGTTTCCTGGTGTTTAAGAGGGGAAATATCGGGTTTTGCGGCCTTGCCAAACCGGGCCGTTGCACCTAGTTTCCGCCCCGTCCAGCCCCCTCAGGCGTCAGGCCCTTTCAGGCAGCCCAAGGCGCGGCTCGCAAGGATGCAGTTGTAGCTCAGTTGGTTAGAGCGCCTGTCTGTGGAACAGGAGGTCGGTGGTTCGAGCCCACCCAACTGTACCAGCGGGATCAAATCCCTAGCAGAAGTGACCCCAATATCGGGCTAGGGTGAAGAACGCCGCCCTTTGGTTGCGTTCGCGCTGCGGGCGCTTTCTCCGCAACCATGGCGCGAAGCGTTGAAACTCACATCATTCAGTTTACATTTTGCGCTAAGGTGACGCGCAATGGCTATCGCCCAGAAAAAAGAAAGAGCGCCGTTCAATCGCGACGTCCTTCAATGGGCGCGGAAGCGCGTGCGTCTGTCCGTGGAGAGCGCTGCGAAAGGAGCCGGGGTAACGCCCGATCACATACAGCGATGGGAGGCAGGCGCAGACCTCCCAACCGTGAAGCAAGCCCGTAAGCTAGCGAATGTCTACGACGTGCCGTTTATGGAGCTTCTGTCCAAGGAGCAGCCGCAGATAAAGGAGCTGCAACTGGTTCCGGATTTTCGGCTCCATTCAGAAGCCGAGGCTCCAAATGAGCAATACGAACTTCTACTAATCCAGGCAGAGGCCGAACAGACACGCCTCAATGCGCTCGACCTCTACGAAATTCTGGGAATCAAACCGCCCGTCCTTGACAGCTCATTCTACTGGCCCCTTGGGAAAAACCATGAAGCGGCGGCGGCGACTGTTCGCGAAGCGCTGAAGCTACCGATGGATGAGCAGTATTCGCGCAAGGGTAACGATAAGGCCAAGTTCGTCAGCGCATTCCGGGACTACCTAGAACGCGCGGGCATCATAACTATGAAGAATTCGGGTCTAGCGGCCTTCGGCGCGAGAGGCATGTGTCTCTTTGCAAGTCCTCTGCCCGTACTCGTCTTCAGCAAGGAAGCTCCAACCGCACAGGCTTTCACGCTTGCACATGAGCTCGGACACGTGGTCCTTAAGGAGAGTGGGATCAGTGGTCCAATAGGATCAGCGCCAAGCAAGACGCGGGCGCGGTCGGTAGAGGATTGGTGCGACGGCTTTGCGGGCGCATTCCTAATGCCCAAAACCGAAGTCGTTCGGCTACTCCAGCCAGTGCCGCGTCGACCAGAGCGCAGCATAGACGACGGAAAGATTGCAGCCGTGGCTAACGCATTCTGTGTGAGTCGACACGCTGCACTAGTTCGGCTCGTTGAGCTCGGTTACGTCGATCAAGATTTCTACTGGCGCGTAAAGAGACCTCAATTCCTTCAGCAAGAGAAGGAATTCAAGGGCGGCGGTCGTCCCGAATACTATGGTTCAAGATTTCGGTCATCCCGTGGTGACCTTTACACTGGACTTGTCCTTGAGGCGTGGTCCAACGGAATGATCACGAACCACAATGCGGCAGAATTTATGGGCATCAAAAATCTTGCCCACCTCGATGACATCCGAAATCATTTTAGAACCTGATGAAGAGATATTGCCTCGACACATCGGGGTTGAGCAACCCTCTGGAGTTCATGCCAGAGGACATCCATCCAACTATATGGGCGAAAATCGCTGGATTAGTTGTAGACGGGACGTTTGCCGTGACCGTCGAGATATTCGAAGAGCTCGAACACCTTCCCGGTCCGATTGGAGAGTGCATCAAGAATAACGCAATCGCACTTCAGATGGAAATAGAGGAAGAGAGCTGGGACTGGAAGACGTATGTGGCTCACTACGAGGAGATGAAGGTCCGACACGCGGCCGCCATCTCTGAGTACAATGGCAATCGGAAGGGTACTATCGGATTGAACGATCTAACGATCATTGCCCTGGCGAAGACTCTTGGACTTCCTGTTATCAGCAGTGAAAAGAAAACGAACGTAGATCAGGATAGCAGCAAACGACAAAAGATCCCTGATATTTGCGACAAGGAAGGTGTGATCCACCTCAGTTTCAACGACCTACTTCGCGCGGAAGGGATCAAGAACTAGGTGATCGGGTGGCAGTACATAAACCCCGATGCTGCAGAGCGCGTGCTATCTGGGGCGTTGGTCAAGATCAATTTGGTAGACCGTCATCCTAATTGCGCTTCCGTGCGTATCAACCGAGCTGCGGGTCCTTGCAGTTGTGCGACTGGAAGAATTCTGCAGGGACTCGCTCTTTCCCCCAGATTTTGTTGCCAGCCCTTCGCGGATTCGCGCGGAAATGCTCATTCCTTTCCTCAAAATATCGGTCGATCGCCGCTCTTGCCTCGTCAGGCGAATGGTAGTTGCTATTGTGAATGATGGCGCGTGCCATGCCGCTAAAGACCGATTCAATGACGTTGAGAAACTGCGCCCGAGCGGGCAACGGTGCGATCACTACTGTAGGCCCGACGATCCGGCTGTTGTGATCCTCTACCGCTTGGCTCAGCTCCTTCGAGATGTGCCAAGAGGCGGCGTCCCAAGACAGATAGATGCATCTGCAATTCTCGTATTGATCGAGCAGAATCTTCATCATCCGGATCATTTCGGCCGTGTTCTTCTTCTCGCTATAGAAGTGCGTTACCTGATTGGACGAAAGCTCGATTGCCGCCGTCAGCGTGACCTTTCCCCGAGATTTTTGCCATTGCTGAACGAGCGGCCGTTCGCCGGGACCCGTAAGCGATTTCCCGGGCTGGTGCTTGATGGCAAAGGGCCCAAACTCGTCGATTGAGAAGAATGCTTCGTCGGGGGCAAGGTTGCTTAAGATCGACTTGATGCGATCGAGCTTCTGAGAAAATTCCGGGTCGTTCGAGGTCAGCACGACGCGGGCTTTGCGCCACTTGTAACCCGAAGAGTTTATGATCTTGCGGACCGTATCCTCGCTCACTGGCTGTCCTTGCAGCGTGAGGACACCAGCAAGATCGACAACCCTCCATGTGGTGCGGTTGATCCCGAATCCGCTTGGCGGCCGGTGCAGGGTGTCAAAAAGGGCGTTCTTGAGTTCTTCTCTATCAAATTTTCGCGCAGGACTTCGGCGCCGCGCGAACAATGCATCCGCACCTCCTTCCGTGTAGATGCGAAGACACCGCCGCCAAGTGACAGGACTTAGCCCGATCAGTCCACACAACTTGCTTTGTCGAACACCGAGCCAATGTGTTATTAGCACTATGGCTCGCCTGCGGTCGAGTATCCGTCCGCTCAGCAAATGCTCGCCGACAATGCGGAGATCGAATCTGTCGATAGTGGGAGGCATCTTCGCCTTCCAGCACGCGGGCAGCTCGCCGGCTGGGTCGCCCGCGAGACGGGCGATCGCGGCCATAGCGTCCGCAGAGCTCAGTGCACCTCTTCGTGAGAGGATAGTTGAGATTGTCGATGGAGCCGGGATTCTTGCTCGACCGCTTTTGCGAAGTTCGCCCGCGATCCGCCGGGCGCCCCAGAGCGGATGAAGCGCCCGGACCGACAAGACTTCGTCCTCGATTTCTGCTGGCGTTCTCGAAGGATGGTGCCGAGGCCGCCGGGAGCGATCCTGATACCCATCAGACCCCATTGTACGAACACGCGCGAGCAGCTTGTAAGCCGTTTTGGGGCTGACGTTGAACTTGCGACAGAGGGCTCGGATGTTTGCGTGAGGCGAATTGGCTAAAGCGACAAACTCCTGCTTCGCCTCAATGAGCGTTCTGGATGTCCACGGCATGCTCTCCTCCATCGCTTGATGTTAAGAGCCGCAGCTGTTCTGAGTCAGCACAAGCGAGGGTCGCGTACCGATTTACACTGTACGCGGTCGCGCCGGCCACCGCGATCGTCGGCAGACGAGCCTCAATTCAGTCTCATCCCGCCTCACCCAATCACCGCCTTGATCTGCGCGGTATCCGCAAACTCGATCAGCTCGACGATCTTGCCATCCTGAAATCTGAACAGGTCCAGGATCTCGGTGCTGAAAGTCTTTCCGCCTGGATTGTATCTAACGAGAACCCGGGAATGGACTGCGACGCGATCGCCGTCGACGAGCTCGGCGAGGATCTCGCGGCTTTCGAAGCCGAAGGTGTCAGTGAACTGAGTGAAAGCGGCGCGCAGGGTCGGGTGCCCCTCCATGCGCCCCGTCAGTTCGAGCGCGCTCTTGTCGCCCATCAAGGTGAAGTGGCCCTCGGGATGAAAAGCCGTCACCAAGCCTTCGATGTCGCCCTTGCCGCGCGCGGCGTAGGCGGTCCTGATCAATGCGAGCATCTCTTCGCGCTGTGCCATGGGCCCCTCCCTGAAATGTGTATCGGGGCAGCCTAGCGACCTTTGCGTGCAAAGGCAAAATGATTGGGACCGTGCTGCGCGACCTCACCTCGCTACCACCTACACCACCACCGGCAACGTCACCGCCGCCAGCAGCGTCCCCAGCGCCACTGCGCCCGACACCGGGTTCACCAGCCGCTGATACTGCACGGCAAAAATGTACGCATTCGCGCCGATCGGCATCGCCGCGAACAGCACGCTGACGCCGGCAGCAGGGTCGAGCAATCTTGCCAGACGAACGCAGCGCCTGGCATTGCCGAAAGCTGGAGCGGCACGCATCACCACAATGCTCAGCCGCTCGCTCTTCACCTCGCGCGAACGAATAGATGCCGAGCTTGATCAGCGCCGTCGGCGAGCCCGAATGCACCAAGGATGTGATGATTGTTTCGGAAGACTGCCGAGATTGCAGGTCGTGCATCACGTAAGGCAGTCGATCTTACTCTTTGGGGCGCGACCTCAAACTCTTTTCGACGAAAGCGAGGACAGTGTAAACTGTTTCACAGCAGCGGGCTTGCTGCAATCTTAAGATCGTTCTGCACTTCTACGTTCTTGCGCGGCTCATCCGTACAAGATGTCGCTCTCTGTTGAAACAACGAGGAGCATGAAGATGAAGACGTTTCTTGCAACGAGATCTCCATTCCTGATCGTCGCCACTCTTGCAGTCTGCATCGGCACTGCGCGTGCCGATGTCATCATGGACTGGAACGCGAAAGCAGATGCGATTGCCGCCGAAAAGAAGGTGCTGCCTGTGCCACAGGCCCGCACGATGTCGATGCTTCACGTTGCCATGTTCGAGGTCGTCAACGCGATCGACAGGCGATACACGCCATACAAGCTGGATCTCGTAGCAGACCGCTCCACGTCCAAGGAAGCCGCAGCATCGACTGCGGCTTACAACATTCTTCTGACGATCTATCCGGACCAGAAATCTGCCCTTGATGCGGCATTGATCGCGTCGCTTTCCGGCATTCCGGACACGGAGGGAAAGGCGAATGGAATCGAGCTTGGAAAGCTTGCCGCTTCCGGCGTGATAGCGTTGCGCAGGGATGACGGCAGTGACGTTCAGGAGACTTATCGTCCCTATACTGCCCCGGGGACCTATGTGCCGACGGTGGTGCCGATCGGCACGACGGCTGGAGGAATGTCCCCTTGGGTCATGACATCGGTCTCACAATTCCGTCCAGCGCCACCACCGGCGCTTGATTCCGAGACCTGGACCAGAGACGTCAACGAAATTCGGGAGCTCGGCGCTCGCAACAGCACCAGCCGAACGGCAGAGCAGACCGCGATCGGACGAGTCTGGTTTCTGGTCGGGCCTCCCAGCTTCAATCCAATCGTCCGGCAGGTCGCCTTGGCCAAGCACATGGACGTCGTTGACTGCTCGCGCCTCTTCGCCCTCACCGAGATCGCTGCGAACGACGCAATCGTTGCCGTCCTTGATGCGAAGTACCATTACAACTTCTGGCGGCCTGTAACGGCCATACGCAACGCGGACATCACGCACAACCCGATGACGCCACGCGAACCGTCTTGGTTGCCGCTGGGTGAAACGCCGTTGCATCCCGAATACCCCTGCGCCCACTGCATCGTATCGGCGGCGGTTTCCACGGTTCTCCGGTCCATCGCCGGCGACGAGGTCGGAGAGCTGACGATGACCAGCCCTACTGCGCCAGGGGTGACTCGCAAATGGACCAAGCTCCAGGATTATAGCGATGAGGTCGCAAATGCCCGCATCTATGCCGGTTTCCATTACCGTTTCTCGACGGAGGTCGGAAAGGACATGGGCCGTAAGATCGGTGACTTGACTGTCGGGACACAGCTTCGCGGGCTGGAAGCGCGAGCTGAACCGAAGCAGTAAGCTGCTTCGCAGCCTCTCAGGATGAGGCTCAGCGCCATGGTTGACTGTTGCCGCGCCCGCCATCCTCATCCTGAGGGCCCGCGAAGCGGGCGTCTCGAAGGATGCGCCGCAGGGGGACTCGACCTCAACGCCGCTACGATCCCAGCTCGATGATCCGGCGCGCCATCCGCACATTGGCATAGTCGATCATCTTGCCGTCCAGCGTCACCGCTCCCTGTCCCAACGCCTCGGCCCGCTCCATGGCTTCGACGATCCGCCGCGCCTGCGCGAGCTCCTCGGCCGACGGCGTGAACGCGCGCAGCGTCGGCTCGATCTGGTCGGGATGGATCACCTGCTTGCCGTCAAAGCCCATCGCCGCGGCCTTTTGCGCGCTGGCCTCGGTCAGCCTGGCATCGCGGAACGCGCCGCAGGGGCCGTCGATCGCGCGCAGGCCGCACGCGCGAGCGGCGACGAGCAGGCGCATCATCGGATAGGCGAACAGGTCGAGCGGCGCGGCAGCGTAGCCGCTCTGCGCGGAGCCGACGTGGCGGTAGCCATCCGGCGAGATGCCGATGTCGGAGGTGCGGGCGCCGAGCGAGGCCGCGAGGTCGCCGACGCCGAGATGCAGCGCGGCCACGCTGTCGTGGCACGCGGCGAGGGCGTCGACATTGACGAGGCCGAGCGCGGTCTCGATCAGCAGCTCGAGCGCGAGTGGCGCGGCGCGATCCGGCGCGGCTGCGCGGAAGCGATCGGCGATGGCGACGATGTCGCTCACGCGCTCCGCCTTCGGCACGATCACAGCATCCAGCCGGGGCAGGGCCGCCAGCGTGCGGATCTCCTCTGCGATGAAGGAGCTGTCGACCGCATTGAGCCTGACCGCGACGTGCTTGTTGCCCCAGTCGAGCGAGGACAGCGCGCGGGCGGCTTCCTCACGCGCAACGCCCTTCTCGCCTGCCGGCACGGCGTCTTCGAGGTCCATGAATACCGCGTCCGCCAATGATGCCGCCGCCTTGGCGACGAGACGGGCGCGATGCGCGGGAACGGCGAGATAAGCCCGCGTCGGCCGGAGCGAGACCATGCTCACGTTCCCTTGCTGAGGCCGAGTTCGCCGAGGATCGACGCGTTGTGCTCGCCGACATCAGGCACCGGATCCATCCGCGGCGTCACGCCGGGAATGGTGAGCGCGGGCAGGAAGCTCATCACCGGCCCGCACGGTGATCCCACGCTTCTCACCCGCGCGCGGGCGTGAAGCTGCTCATGCTGCAGGAAAGCCTCGACCGAGTTCAGATGCGCATTCGCAATCGCGGCTTCGTCCAGCAGCCGCTGCACCTCCTCGCTGGTCATGGATGCAAAGCGCCGCTCGATATGGGATTGCAGATCGTCGCGGTTCTGCATGCGCAGCGGATTGGTGCGGAAGCGCAGGTCGTCGGCGAAGCCGGCATCGCCGAGCACGATGCGGCACAGCGACCGCCATTCCCGATCGTTCTGGATGCCGAAGAAGATTGTCGTTCCGTCGCCGACCCGGAACGGGCCGTAAGGCGCGATCGTGGCATGCCTGGCGCCGGTGCGCGGCAGCGGCCGGCCCGTACTCTCGGTGTAGAAGGCGGGATAGCTCATCCAGTCCGTGATGGAATCGAACAGCGAGGCCTGGAACGCCGTACCCTTGCCGGTGCGCTCGCGGGCGTACAGCGCCATCAGCACGCCGTTCAGGATGTACATGCCGGTGGCGATATCGACCACGGAAAGCCCGACCTTGGCCGGCTCCGCCTCGGTGCCGTTGATGGCGAGCACGCCGGCCTCGCACTGCACCAGCAGATCATAGGCCTTCTTGTCGCTGTAGGGGCCCCCTAGGCCATAGCCGGAGATGTCGCAGGCGATCAGGCGGGGATATTTGCGCAGCAGCGATGCGGCATCGAGGCCGAGCCGCTCCGCCGCGCCAGGCGCGAGATTCTGGATGAACACGTCCGCCCGCGGCAGCAGGGCGTCGAGCACCTTGCGTCCCTCGGGGCTCTTGATGTCGATGGCGAGGCTTTCCTTGGAACGGTTGGTCCAGACGAACTGGCTCGACATGCCGTTCATCACATGATCGTAGTCGCGGCAGAAATCCCCGGTGCCCGGCCGCTCGATCTTGATCACGCGCGCGCCCCAATCGGCGAGGTGCCGGCTCGCCAGCGGCGCCGCGATCGCCTGCTCCAGCGAAACCACCGTCACCCCGGACAGCGGCAGCTCCGCCTCATTCCCCGTCATGTGACCGCCTCCACTCCCGCTCGCTTCTGATCAGCGCGGGAGAACGAGCACCATCCACGCGCATTTTGATGATGACATGATGCCCCTGTTTTGCCCGACGAGTCAAACCGGGCTTCGAAAAATCCTAAAATTTAGCGACGTGAGTGTTTGCAATGACTTGGCTACTGTGCATGGGGTTGTTTTCGCAGTTTTTTGTTTGAGGCCCCGACGGCGGGGTCGTCGTCGCGTTCCCCGGGAACTGCCGAGGCTCCTGACCCCGCCCTGTTGCCGAGACCGCACACGTGTCGGCTTTCGCAACCCCCTCGGTTGCCAACGAACCGCCGTTCACCCACTATTCGCAACCGACTCGTCATGTGGGGGGATCGATGCCGGCGTTTCGCTTGAAGTCCTTTGCTAAGCCCTCGGCCGTTGCAAGCCTCGCGCTTGCCCTGGCCGTCCTGGCGCTGCCGCGCGCCGGTTTCGCCTATACCCAGGAGGAGCAGCAGGCCTGCACGCCGGATGCGATGCGGCTGTGCGGCGAGTTCGTCCCGAACGTCGATGCCATCACCGCCTGCATGATCAAGAAGAAGGCGCAGCTCTCGCCGCAATGCGCGGTGTTCTTCCGCCGTGGACCGGAGCCCGGCCAGGCCCGTGCCGGCAAGCCGACCAGCATCGCGCCGAAGAAGGCGTCAACGACCGCGAAGAAGAGCGCCAAGCCGGCGACGAAGAAGAAATCCAGCCAAGGCTAAGCGCCTAGCGGTCAAGGCTGAGCGACAGCCCCCGGACTCGTTTTGTTCGCACGACGCCGGCAGGCTTGCTCCGATTGACGCGCGTGGGCGCTCGAAAAGAGTCGGTGGCGGGTTTGCGCGGCAAGGTTGCATTTCAGTTTCCGCCTCGCTGCTCAAAAAACACACAGACCCCCCCCCACGAGCGGCCTTTCGTTGCGGCCCGTGTCTTTATCCTGCGAAGCAGTGTGACTCAAAAGCCAACACGCCTTGTTATTTCGTGGCTGTCGCGCGGCCCCCGACAAATTTTTCTTTCCCGAATCAGCGGCGTGATTCATTTTCGCGGCCTGGGGTCAATCTGGAGGCCGAAGGTATGAACGTCATTGTTTTTGCATCGCGTAAAGGCGGCTCGGGCAAGAGTACCCTGGCTGCACATCTTGCTGCGCAGATCAAGGCAAGCAAGCAGGTCATGCTCGTGGACGCCGATCCGCAGGGCTCGCTCACGTTGTGGCACAAGCTGCGCGGCACCAACGAGCCGCCGATCAAGGCGGCCGTCAACTCCGTCAGCGGCATCGTCTCCGCTGCCAAGCGCGACGGTTATGAATGGGTGTTGATCGACACGCCGCCGAACCTGTCGGCCGTCGTCGACGACGCGATCAAGAACGCCACCATGGTGGTCATCCCGGCGCGTCCCGGCGTGTTCGACGTCAACGCCGTGCAGGAAACCATCCAGATGTGCCGCGCGGCGCGCAAGCCCTACGCGGTCGTCCTCAACGGTGCTCCGGCCAAGCGCGACGAAGCCGAAAGCCCGATCGTCACCATCGCCCGCGAAGCGCTGGCGAAATTCCGCGCTCCGGTGTGGGGCGGCCAGATCACCAATCGTTCGGATTTGCTGATGGCGCTGAGCCACGGCGAAGGCGCGCGCGAGTATCAGGCCGAGAGCCGTGCGGCTCAGGAAATCGCAAGGCTCTGGGCGGCGATCGAGCGTTCGGTGAAGGCTATTCGCGGCACGGCGTCGGCATCCGGCGCGATGCACAAGCAGGCTGCTTGATTTTTCATTGTTTCATTTCGAGCGGCGAAAAACGCGCGGGAAGTCCGCGCGTTTTGCGTTTCCGGGCTTTCGCTCACGCCACCATCAGCATGTAGAACACGATGACCGGCGACAGGGTCAGGATCACCGACCAGATGCCGACGGCCCAGAGAATGTCCTCGGTGGTAAAGCCCTGCTGTTCTGCGTCGAAATGCGACGCCATTTCATTCTGACTATTCACAAACGCCCCCGCGATTTCTTCGCTTATGGGCATCAGTGATAGCAGCGATGTTTTAAGATCCGGATCGCATCGGCCAGTGGATTTTGAACACAGGTGCTACCACGGATTAACCATCCCGCGCGCCGGCCTCAGCCGACCAGCCAGACGCGAAACAGCAATACCGGCATCAGGCCGAGCATCACGGCCCAGAACCCGAACGACGAGACGACGAGAATTCCCCGCAAGAGATCGGCGGGCGCGAACTGGCTCGCGGCCGTAGGCCGGTTGCGATACCCCATGGTCATTCCCCCTTCGGTGACGTTGAGGACAACGATAGGCGCTGTCACGTAAACGAGACGTGGATGCGGATTGCGGCGGCTGCGAAGGCCGTTGGGGCGCGGTTAACCACGCGGGCCTCAACCCTCTCCCCTTGCGGGAGAGGGTGGCTCGCCGCGTAGCGGCGAGGGGGGTGAGGGGTCTCTCTCCTCACGAACAGTGTTGCGCGTCGAGAGAACCCCTCATCCGGCGCTTCGCGCCACCTTCTCCCGCAAGGGGAGAAGGAAGAGCTCGCGCGTAGAGAGAGAGCGCTACGCCGCGACCTTCATCCGTAGCTCGATCTCGCGATCGATCGTCGCCGCGAGCTCGCTGCTCACTTCCACCATCGGCAGGCGCACCTCCGGGCTGTCGATCAGGCCTGATCGCCACAGCCAGTACTTCGCCGGCGCGGGGCTCGGCTCGGCGAACAACAGCCGCGTCAGCTCGGCGACCTCGTGCCAGCGCGCCTGCGCCGCATCGTGGTTGCCGCGCTTCGCCTCCGTGTACACGGCTGCGAACGTCGCGGTCTCGACATGGGCTGACAGCACGATGCCGCCGTCGGCGCCGTCACCGAGCGCCTCGAGATAATTTGCGTCCTCGCCGGTGAGCACGCGAAAACCCTTCGGCCGGTCGCGCAAGAGCGCGATCGATTGCTCGCGGCTCGCGCCGCAATCCTTCAGGCCGATGATGTTCTTGTGCTCGGCAAGCCGCAGCATGGTCTGGTTGGTGATGTTGACCGCGCAGCGATAGGGAATGTTGTAGAGCGCGATCGGCCATGCCGCGTGGTCGGCGAGCGTCTCGAAATGCGCCAGCAGGCCGCGCTGCGACGGCCGCACATAATAGGGGCTGGCGATCAGGTAACCGTCGATCGGCCAGTCCGCGGTCTCGTCGAGGCGTTCCTGCAGGCGCGAGGTGTCGGCGCCCGACAGACCGAGGCAGATCGGCAGGTTGCCGCCGCCGGCCGCCATCTCCTCGCGCACCACGGCGACGAGGCGTTCGAGCTCGGCCGCGCGCAGCGTCATGCCTTCACCGGAGGTCGCGCCCAGGATGAAGCCGTCGATGCCGTGCGCGCCGTAGTGCCGGGTCAGCCGCCGCAGCGACCTCTCATCCAGCGCGCCGTCCTGGAACGGCGTCACCAGCGGCAGCCACAGCCCGTGCAAATGATCTCGAAGTCCGGTCATGTTTCCATCTCCTTCTCGGGAAAAAGCCTGAGACGGAGGGCACATGAAAAAACCCCGTCCAGGCGGCGGGGTTTTCGAAGATTTGCAGCGATGACGAAGTCAGCTAGCGCGCGCAAAGATCCGAGGCCCCGGGATGGGGGCCTTTTTTCGAGACGATGGCCTCGAACGAGATTGCGCACGACTTCGTGATCATTCGGAAATAATGCGGGGGATAGGTGGAACTGTCAATACACGCGGAGCGCGAAGCCACATTTTGACGAAAAAAAGCCGGACCCGAGGGCCCGGCTTAGGTATTGGCCACGTGAGGCCGACACAATCACCTTCCAAGAGGGATTACTGAACTCCCGCGCCACTGGAGGAGGGGGACAAATGCGCAACGCGAAGGCTCAGCGTGCAAACATTATGAGCTTGCCGAGTGCCTTGCAGCAACAGCCGAGGCCGCATGTCAGACATGCGGAAATCAGGACGGCCAGCGTTGCGCCTTGCTCACCACGAAGTCGCGGAACACCTGCACGCGCGCGACCGTCTTCAACTCCTCGGGATAGACGAAGTAGGTGTCGAGCTGGATCGAATCCGACTCGCCGAACAGCTGCACGAGCTTGCTCTGCTCCTCGACCAGGTAATCGGGCAGGGCGGCGATGCCGAGGCCCTGCGCGCAGGCGCGCACGAGACCGAGGATGTTGTTGACCTTGAAATAGGCTTCGCGCGGACCCGAGCCGTTGCGCCCGGCTTCGATCAGCCAGTTGCGGTTCTGCAGGTGCGGCGCGAAGTTGCCGTCCGACAGCGTGATGATGCGGTGGGAGTCGAGCTCCTCCAGCGTGCGCGGCGTGCCGAAGCGCTTGATGTATTCCGGCGAGCAATAGGCGTGGAAGCCCATCGCGAACAGCTTGCGCTGGATCAGATCCGGTTGCGTCGGCTTGCGGGTGCGGATCGCAACGTCCGCCTCGCGCATCGACAGATCGAGCTCCTCGTCGGTGACGATCAACGAGATGCGGATCTCGGGATAGAGCGCGGTGAATTCGCCGAGCCGCGGGATCAGCCAGTTGATGCCGACGCCGGGCGTGGTGGTGATCTTGAGATCGCCGCTCGGCCGCTCGCGGCTGTCGGTCAGCTTGGCGCGCGCCGCCTGCAGCTGCATGAACACGTCATGCGCGGTGCGGAACAACAGGTCGCCCTGCTCGGTGAGGATCAGGCCGCGGGCGTGGCGGTGGAACAGCGAGACCGAGAGCTCCTGCTCCAGCGCCGAGACCTGGCGCGATACCGCCGATTGCGACAGGCCGAGCTGCTCGCCCGCATGCGTGAAGCTGCCCGCTTCCGCCGCGGCGTGAAACACCTTCAGCTTGTCCCAGTCCATATCCGTAAATCCGTCGCGTGTTCGGGGCATGATTCTATTCCGCTGCCGCGCGCTCGCTGGCGCGAAGGGCCAAGAAACGTTCGGCTTCGAGTGCGGCCATGCAGCCGAGGCCGGCGGCCGTCACGGCCTGGCGATAGGTTTCGTCGGCGACGTCGCCGGCGGCGAACAGGCCGGGCACCGAGGTCGCGGTCGAGTTCGGGGCGACCTCGACATAGCCCGAGGGTTTCAGCTTGACCTGATCCTTGACGAGCTCGGTCGCCGGCGCATGGCCGATGGCGATGAAGATGCCGTCGGCCTTCACGTCCGTGAGCGCGCCGGTCTTGACGTTCTTGAGCCGGACATGGGTGACCTTGTTGGGGTTCTCGGTGCCGCAGATCTCGTCGACGGTGGCGTCCCAGATCACCTTGATCTTTGGATGCCTGAACAGGCGCT
Organism: Bradyrhizobium sp. BLXBL-01; assembly: GCF_051853025.1. Classification (NCBI taxonomy): domain Bacteria; kingdom Pseudomonadati; phylum Pseudomonadota; class Alphaproteobacteria; order Hyphomicrobiales; family Nitrobacteraceae; genus Bradyrhizobium; species Bradyrhizobium sp. BLXBL-01. Next base: position 7,400,308 of record NZ_CP182471.1, on the reverse strand, counting down.
CCTGCAGGATGCGCTCGGCCCGGAAGTGATCGCGACGATGCACGATCGTGACCTGCGAGGCATGGTTGGTGAGGTACAGGGCTTCCTCGACCGCGGTGTTGCCGCCGCCGACCACGATCACCTCCTTGCCGCGGTAGAAGAAGCCGTCGCAGGTGGCGCAGGCCGACACGCCGCCGCCCTGGAACTTGGCTTCCGACGGCAGCCCGAGCCAGCGCGCTTGCGCGCCGGTGGCCAGGATCACGGTCTCGGCGAGATAGACGTCGCCGCTGTCGCAGGTGAGGCGGAACGGCCGCCGCGCCGTCTCCAGCTTGGTGACCAGATCGGTGACGATCTTGGTGCCGACATGGACCGCCTGCTTCTCCATTTGCTCCATCAGCCAGGGGCCCTGGATGACGTCGGCGAAGCCGGGATAGTTCTCGACGTCGGTGGTGATGGTGAGCTGTCCGCCGGGCTGGATGCCCTGGATCAGGATCGGCTCCAACATCGCGCGCGCGGCGTAGATCGCGGCGGTATAGCCGGCCGGGCCGGAGCCGATGATGACGACCTTTGCATGAACAGGAGCGGACATTTCGATGGACGCCTTTCACGGGGGATTTGCAGCGCGGGCGCGGAATGTGCCGGGAGGCCTCGCGGAGGCGCTGAAATATCAGAGCTAATCTAAGCCTTCTGGCGAGCCATGCAAGAATTGCATTCCCTCTCGGCGGATTTTTCCAACAGGGAACAAAAGTCGATTGCGCTGCACGCGCAATAAAATTGCGCTAGCTGTGCTGGTTAGGCTATGAGGATTTCGACAAATCACCCAATACCGCCGCAAAGGCCAGGAGTTCCAATCACGTGTCGCGGAACCTAGACGAGATCGACCTCAAAATTCTCGCCGAGATTCAGGCCGACGGTCGAATCACCAATGTCGAGTTGGCCAAGCGCGTCGGCATCTCGCCGCCCCCCTGTCTGCGCCGCGTCCGGGCGCTGGAGGAGGAGGGCTATGTCCACGGCTATCGCGGCCTCCTGGACGCACGCAAGCTGGGCTTCGACGTCACCGTTTTCGCCGCCGTGCACCTGTCCAGCCAGGCCGAGGCGGATTTGCGCGCGTTCGAGGAGTTCGTTCGCGCCGAGCCTTTGGTGCGGGAATGCTGGATGCTGTCCGGCGAGGTCGATTTCATCCTGAAATGCGTCGCCCCCGACATGGCGACCTTCCAGGATTTCGTGACGCACCTGACCGCCGCACCGCACGTGCGCAACGTGCGCACGTCATTGGTGCTGCACAATTCGAAATACGAGGCGGCGGTGCCGCTGGAGGTGAAGGGGCGGCGGTGAGGGTCTTCTCCCTCTCCCGTTCTTACGGGGAGAGGTGAAGACCGGTCCACAGTCCTCGTCATTGCGAGCGCAGCGAAGCAATCCAGAGTCTTTTCGCAGAGGCAGTCCGGATTGCTTCGCTGCGCTCGCGAGGACGTGTGGTGAGAGCGTGTGTCCACAACCCCAGCAACCCGCTGAAACAAAAAGGCCGCGCGTCGCGCGGCCTTTTCGAAACGTCAGCGCAGCGGCAAATCCTTACCGCCACTCCACCTTGGTGATCTCGTACGCCTTGGCGCCGCCAGGCGTGTTGACCTCGACCGTGGCGCCCTTCTTCTTGCCGATCAAGGCGCGTGCGAGCGGCGAGGTGATCGAGATGCGGCCCTTCTTGGCGTCCGCCTCGACCTCGCCGACGATCTGCCACACCGTCTTCTTCTCGGTGTCCTCATCGACCAGCGTCACGGTGGCGCCGAACTTGATGGTGTCGCCGGAGAGCTTGGAGATGTCGATGATGTCGGCGCGCGCGAGCTTGTCCTCGAGCTCGGCAATGCGGCCCTCATTGTGCGACTGCTCTTCCTTCGCGGCATGATATTCCGCGTTCTCCGACAGGTCTCCGTGCGAGCGCGCCTCGGCGATATGCTCGATGATCCGCGGACGGTCCACGGACTGGCGCTGCTTCAATTCTTCCCCGAGCGCGACAAAGCCGGCCTGGGTCATCGGAACCTTTTCCATCGTCTCTCTCGTCCTTCGATCGTGCGCCCCAGAATGCGGATGGGCGCCGCAACCTTGATTCGTCAGTCCTCCAGAGCCCAAAGAGGGGCTTCCGGACCTTGACAGATATGGGCTTTAGCGCCGGAACAGAACTGCCACCTGGCCGGACAGTTCCTCCGGCCATTGTGGCTTCATTGCCAATCACTTAGCGGAAGCTTCGCTGCCGCTAGCGATCAGGTTTCCGAAAAGTAGCTCTGCAGGGTACGAACCTCAAGGTCCCCGCCCAGATAGGCGCGGATGCCCTGCGCGGCCGCCACGGCCCCGGAAAGAGTGGTGTAATATGGCACTTTATGCAAGAGGGCCGCGCGCCGCAGCGAGCGGCTGTCGGCCAGTGCCTGCGGGCCTTCGGTGGTGTTGAAGACGAGCTGGACGTCGCCATTGGTGATGGCATCGACGATGTGCGGCCGCCCCTCCAGCACCTTGTTCACCTTCTCGGTCGGGATGCCCTGGTCGGTCAGGAAGCGTGCGGTGCCCGAGGTCGCCAGCACCTTGAAGCCGAGCGAATGCAATTCGCGGACGGCATCCGCAATGCGCGTCTTGTCGCTTTCGCGCACCGAGACGAACACCGTGCCCTTGCGCGGCACCCGCGTTCCGCCGCCGAGCTGACTCTTGGCGAAGGCCACCGCAAACGAGCGGTCGATGCCCATGACCTCGCCGGTCGAGCGCATCTCCGGGCCGAGCACGGTGTCGACGCCGGGGAAGCGTGCGAACGGGAAGACCGATTCCTTGACGCCGACGTGCTTGAGCGTTGCCTTCTTCAGCTTGAAATCGGCGAGCTTCTCGCCGGCCATGATGCGCGCGGCGATCTTGGCGACCGGCGTGCCGACCACCTTGGCGACGAACGGCACGGTGCGCGAGGCGCGCGGATTGACCTCGAGCACGTAGATCTCGCCATCCTTGATGGCGTATTGCACGTTCATCAGGCCGATGACGTCGAGGCCGAGCGCGAGCTCGCGCGTCTGCCGCTCCAGTTCCTCGATCATCTTCGCATCAAGCGAGTGCGGCGGCAGCGAGCAGGCGCTGTCGCCGGAATGGATGCCGGCTTCCTCGATGTGCTCCATGATGCCGACGATGAAGGTGTCCTTGCCGTCGCACAGGCAGTCGACGTCGATCTCTGTCGCGTCCGACAGATAACGGTCGAACAGCAGCGGGTTCTTGCCGAGCACGGTGTTGATCTGCCCGGTCTTGTCGTTCGGATAGCGCGCCTTGACGTCGGCCGGCACCAGCTCCGGCAGCGTGCCGAGCAGATAATCGTTGAGCTGGTTCTCCTCGCGGATGATCTGCATCGCGCGGCCGCCGAGCACGTAGGACGGCCGCACCACCAGCGGCAGGCCGAGATCGGCGGAGACGAGGCGGGCCTGCTCGACCGAATAGGCGATGCCGTTCTTCGGCTGCTTGAGGCGAAGCTTGTCGAGCACGCGCTTGAAGCGGTCGCGGTCTTCGGCGAGGTCGATGGCGTCGGGCGACGTGCCGAGGATCGGCACTTCGGCGGCTTCCAGCGCGCGCGCCAGCTTCAGCGGCGTCTGGCCGCCGAACTGCACGATGACGCCGTGCAGCGTGCCCTTGCTGCGTTCCTTGGCAATGATCTCCAGCACATCCTCGGCGGTGAGCGGCTCGAAATAGAGCCGGTCGGCGGTGTCGTAGTCGGTCGACACCGTCTCGGGATTGCAGTTGACCATGATGGATTCGTAGCCGGCGTCATGCAGCGCGAAGCAAGCGTGACAGCAGCAATAATCGAACTCGATGCCCTGGCCGATGCGGTTGGGACCGCCGCCGAGAATGATGACCTTCTTCTTGTCGGACGGCGTGCTCTCGTCCGCGGGTAGGCCCGCGAACGGCGCCTCGTAGGTCGAGTACATGTAGGCGGTCGGCGAGGCGAACTCGGCCGCGCAGGTGTCGATGCGCTTGTACACCGGGTGAACGCCGAGCGCGTGGCGCTTCGCCTTGACCTCGGCCTCCGTCGTCTCGGCCAGCACGGCGAGCCGCGCGTCGGAGAAGCCCATGGCCTTCAGCGTGCGCATGCCGAAGGCGTTGCCGGGCAGGCCGTTCTTCCTGACCTTCTCCTCCATCTCGACGATGCCGCGCATCTCGGCGAGGAACCACGGATCGATCTTGCAGGAGTTGAAGATGTCCTCGTTCGACCAGCCGAGCCGCATGGCCTGGGCGACCTGGAGAATGCGATTCGGCGTCGGCGTGCCGAGCGCGGCACGGATCGCGTTCTTGTCGTCGTCGCGGCCGAGGCCCTCGATCTCGATCTCGTCGAGGCCGGTGAGGCCGGTCTCGAGCCCGCGCAGGGCCTTTTGCAGGCTTTCCTGGAAGGTGCGGCCGATCGCCATGACTTCGCCGACCGACTTCATCGAGGTGGTCAGCGTGGTCGAGGCGCCCGGGAATTTCTCGAAGGCAAAACGCGGCACCTTGGTGACCACGTAGTCGATGGTCGGCTCGAACGAGGCCGGTGTTGCGCCGCCGGTGATGTCGTTGGCGATCTCGTCGAGCGTGTAGCCGACCGCGAGCTTGGCGGCGACCTTGGCGATCGGAAAGCCGGTGGCTTTCGAGGCCAGCGCGGAGGAGCGCGACACGCGCGGATTCATCTCGATGACGACCATGCGGCCGTCCTCGGGATTGACGCCGAACTGCACGTTGGAGCCGCCGGTCTCGACCCCGATCTCACGCAGCACCGCCAGCGAGGCGTCGCGCATGATCTGGTATTCCTTGTCCGTCAGCGTCAGCGCCGGCGCCACCGTGATGGAATCGCCGGTGTGCACGCCCATCGGATCGAGGTTCTCGATCGAGCAGACGATGATGCAATTGTCCTTCTTGTCGCGCACCACCTCCATCTCGTACTCTTTCCAGCCGAGCACGGATTCTTCGATCAGCACTTCGTTGGTGGGAGACGCATCGAGGCCGCGCTCGATGATGTCGAGGAACTCTTCCTTGTTGTAGGCGATGCCGCCGCCGGTGCCGCCCATGGTGAAGGAGGGACGGATGATCGCGGGCAGGCCGATCTCGGACAGCGCCATCATCGCCTGGCCCAGCGCATATTCCTGATAGCGCTTGCGGCGGTCGCCTTCGCCGAGGGTCCATTGCCGGTCGAGCTCTTCGAGCGCCGCGCCCGACAGCTTCTCGCGTTCGGCGTGATATTTGTCGCGGAACGACTTCTTCAGCTCCGAGGCGTTGGCAAGCCGCGACTTCGGGGTCTGCAGCCCGATCTTGGTCATGGCGTTGCGGAACAGCTGGCGGTCTTCGGCCTTGTCGATGGCATCGGCGGTGGCGCCGATCATCTCGACGCCGAACTTCTCCAGCGTGCCCTGCCGGCGCAGCGACAACGCGCAGTTCAGCGCGGTCTGGCCGCCCATGGTCGGCAGCAGCGCGAAGCCGCCGGGAATGACGTGACGTTCCTTCTCGATGATCTTGGCGACGATCTCGGGCGTGATCGGCTCGATATAGGTCGCATCCGCCAATTCCGGGTCGGTCATGATGGTGGCCGGGTTGGAATTGACGAGGACGATGCGGTAGCCCTCTTCCTTCAGCGTCTTCACCGCTTGCGTGCCCGAATAGTCGAACTCGCAGGCCTGGCCGATCACGATGGGGCCGGCGCCGATGATCAGGATGGTGGTGATGTCTGTACGTTTGGGCATCAACTCTCGCCGAAGTGGAATTTGGGCACAAAAAAAGGGCGCGCTTGCCGCGCGTCCCTTTTGCGAGAGCGCGGGGTCTTCCCTCGCGCGCGGGTGGGTCTTAGACCAGTTTTCAGGACGGCGAAACCCCGAAAAACGCCCATCAACCGGCAATTTTGACCGGTTTTGGCCGTGCCTGCCAGCCGCGGGCGAGGTGCACCAGAAGCGAGGCCGCAACGCTCGTTCCGCCGATCCAGCCGAGGTCATCAGGCGAGAGGGTGGCCAGCACCGCGCCGCCCAGCGCTCCACCAATGGCGAAGCCGAGATACATCGACGAGGCGTTGAGCGAGAGCGCGATCATCGAGGCCTGCGGCTCGATCCGGATGATGCTGGCGATCTGGGCCGGATAGAACGCCCAGCCCGAGAGTCCCCAGAGGAAGATCGTGCCGAGCACCGCATAATGCGCCTGTGCGGGCATCAGCTTCAGGACCAGCGAATGCAGGATCAGGGCGCCCGCCATGCCGGCGAGCCCGAGGCCTGCGGTCGCGAGCGTGCCGAGCCGGTCGGCCAGGACGCCGCCGAACATGTTCCCGATCGCCGCCGCGCCGCCAAACACCAGCAGAGCAAGGCTGATCTGCGAGGCGTCGAAGCCGAGGCCGCGCAGCGGGACTGCGAAATAAGTGAACACCGTGAAGCCGCCCAGGGCCCACAACATCGTGATCAGCAGCGCGACCACGACGTTGCGATGGCGCGCCACCGCCAGCCTCTCGCCGAGCGAGGCCGTATTGCGCGGCAGGCCGCGCGGCAGCCCGAGCAGCAGGCCGGCGAGCGCAACGGCGCCGATCAGGGCGACCATGGCGAAGGTTGCACGCCAGCCGAACAGGCTGCCGACGAGATTGCCGAAGGGAACGCCGATCACGGTCGCAACCGTGAGGCCCGCGGTGACGAGCGCCACCGCGCGGCCGCGCCGTTCGGGCGCGGCGACCGCCACGGACACGGCAAGCGCCGTCGGCATGCACAGCCCTGAGCCCAGCGCCATCAGCATCCGCGAGGCCAGCAGCAGGGCGTAGTTGGATGCGACCATCGCGGCGAGGTTGCCGGCGATGAAGGTCGATAGCGCCAGGGCCAGCACGGTCCGGCGATCGATATTGTTCAGCACGACTGCGAGGATGGGCGAGCCCACCGCATAGGTGAGGGCGTAGGCCGTGACCAATTGGCCTGCGGCCGAGACGGAAATCGACAGGTCGGAAGCGATCGCCGGCAAAAGCCCTGCAATGACAAAGCCTTCAGTGCCGATCGCAAAGGCCGCCAAGGCCAGCCAGAGCACGCTCATCGGAAACGTTCCTTATGTTCAAGATTCATTGAACTATCGAACGAAGCGATTTCGCTGTCAATTGGTTCAAGAACTATTGAACATTGCCGGCGCATCGTTATGATTCCCGGACCATGAGCCGCACGCCGCACCATCCCACCCGCGAGCAGATCGAACTGCCGATGGTCCTGGATTGCCTGAGCGATCCGATCCGTCTGGCGATCGTCTACCAGCTCGCCCAGCAGGAACGTGTCAGCAGCGAACTCCGCTGCAGCGACTTCAGCGCGCTGAGTGGCAAGTCCAACCTCGCCTATCACTTCGCCAAGCTGCGCGAATGCGGCCTGATGCAGACGCGCATCGCGGGCACCAACCGCTTCATGCGGCTGCGACGAGAGGATCTGGAGGCGCGCTTCCCGGGCCTGCTCGATGCGGTGCTCAGCTCCGCAGCCAAGGATGCCGACCGGCTTCCGCTCGTGTCCGGCTGCGACTTGATCGAGGTCGATCGAAAATGAGACGGTTGCCCCGCCGCCGCTCTGCGAGCTACGGCGCGGCAAGGCTGGCTTGCCGAGCCGAAGCTGCGGTAGCAGCGAAGGCTGGAGACCCGGCCTGGATTTGAACCAGGATGTAGAGCGTTGCACCGCCCTCGCGTAGACGCTTCCGCCACCGGGCCGCGGCGATCATTACCGATTGCAGTGCGACAAGCCACAACGGCTAATTGTTATGCTTAACGGATCAGAGGCGGCCTGGCGATGAAGGTCATGCGCCAGCGGTTGTGGCCGATATTGCTGTGGGCGCGCTGGGGCGCGAAGCCCGCCGCCTTCAGCTTGGCCGTGACCTCGTCCTCGCTGTAGCGCTGCAGCCCGATCTTCGAGCGCAGCTGGCGATAATCCGACAGCGCGGTGCTGATCAGCCCGATCAGCGCGTCCTTCAGAAAGCCGTGGCGCAGACCGAAGCCGAGCAGCGCCATCACGTCCCTGGCCATGCCGACCTGCGGCTGGAGAATATCGCCGAGCACCAGCTTGCCGGAGGGTTTCAGGATCCGGCGGATGTTCAAGAGCGCCGCATCGAGCTCGTCCGGCGTCATGTATTGAGCGACCGAGTTCATCACGACGAGGTCGATCGATTGGTCCTGCATCTTGCGGACGTCGTCGAGCGAGCGGACGCGGATCTTGGTGTTCGGGGCAAAGCGCGCGATCAGCCGGCCGCGCACGCCGGGCGCGGGCTCGGCCAGGATCAGCTTGCCGCAGGCGGCTGCCACCTGGTTCGCCGACAGCGCTTCCCCGCAGGCATAGTCCAGCACCGTCGCATCGGGCGAGGGGATGTAGCCGATGATGTCCCGCGCAATGATCTGGAAGTGCAAGTCGCGATGCAGCTTGCTGACATAGATCGTATGCGTCGAGTCGTAATAATCGATCCAATCGTCCATGGTATTCGAAGGTCCCGGCCTAACGGTTCCGCTAGAGGAACCGGCGCTGTCCGCCTTGCGTTAGGGGTGCGACGGCGCGCCGTCAATGTCCGCGTCCTAACAGGAAGGTCTCCCGTGAGCAAAACCAACAACAAGGTCTCGCCCGAACTCGATACCCCCACCGATCTGTCGCCCGACGGGGTCAAGAAAGTCTCGGAGGCGCTCAACGTGCTTCTGGCCGACGCCTTCGCGCTTTATCTCAAGACCAAGAATTTCCACTGGCACATCAGCGGGCGCCACTTCCGGGATTACCACCTGCTGCTCGACGAGCAGTCCGACCAGATCTTCGCCACCACCGACCAGCTCGCCGAGCGTGTCCGCAAGATCGGCGGCACCACGCTGAAGTCGATCGGCCAGGTCGCAAAGCTCCAGACCATCAAGGACAACAACGAGGACTACGTCCCGCCGCGCGAGATGCTGCGCGAGCTGATGCAGGACAACAAGCTCGTCGCAGCCGCGATGCGCAAGGCGCACGACGTCTGCGACGAGGCCGGCGACGTCGCCAGCGCCAGCATTTTGGAAAACTTCATCGACGAGACCGAGCGGCGGACCTGGTTCCTGTTCGAAGCGACCCGGCAGGAAGGTGGCAACGAAGCGTAGGACACAGGGCGGTAGGGTGGGCAAAGCGAAGCGTGCCCACCAACTGGATTGTACGGATGGAGTGGTGGGCACGGCGCGCAAGGGCGCGCCTTTGCCCACCCTACCGCACCGCGCTTGTGGCTACCGCCACAACCGCATCAATGCCCCATCCTTCCCCGTCACGGGATCAGCCGGCGGCAGCGCGACGCGTGGAATCGTCTTCAGCGCTTTGGCATGATTCTCCGGCGTTGCCCGCGTGATCTCCATCTTCGCGCCCGGTGGATAGGCGCCGATCACGCAGAAATCATCGCTCGCCTTGATGCATTGATGTCCGGTGCCGGCGGGCAGGATCGCAATGTTGCCGGCCTGGATCTGAAGCTCCTGGCCATGGTCGCCGCCAAAGCGGACGCGGGCGCTGCCGCGCGCGACGCCGAGCACCTCATGCACCGTCGCATGATAATGCAGATAATCGTAGACGCCGTTGCGCCACGTCCCGCCCCAGCCGTTCGCTTCGAACAGAAGTTCGATCGTCTCTTCCGGGCGCTTTGGGTCGAGCTTCACCGCGCCCTGGTAGACCAGGAACGGAAGGATGTTGTTCGGCACGAGCCCGTCATCCTCGAACACGATGGCGAGCGGCTCGGCCTTGTCGCGGACGACGGACATGGCTGGGCTCCTGCTTCAGGGTAGCAGGAATCAACGAGAACAGTGAGGCGGCGTTCCTGGTTCTGTCATTCCGGGGCGACGCGCAGCGTCGAGCCCGGAATCCATCGTGCTGCAGAGTCTGTTGGCCGATGGATTCCGGGCTCGCGCTACGCGCGCCCCGGAATGACGAAAAAGCCCGGGCTTTGTCGTGAAGTATCCGAGGAGAACGCGTCTTACGCGCTCTTCTTCTGCCGCATCAGGTCGGCGAAACGCTGGAACAGATAGTGCGAGTCGCGCGGGCCGGGTGAGGCCTCGGGGTGGTACTGCACCGAGAACACCGGCTTGCCGTCGAGCTGGATGCCGCAATTGGAGCCGTCGAACAGCGAGATGTGGGTTTGCGTCGCGCCCTTCGGCAGCGTCGTCTCGTCCACCGCAAAGCCGTGGTTCATCGAGGTGATCTCGACCTTGCCGGTGGTCTCGTCCTTGACTGGATGATTGGCGCCGTGATGACCCTGATGCATCTTCTTGGTTCTAGCGCCGACGGCGAGCCCCAGCATCTGGTGGCCGAGGCAGATGCCGAAAGTCGGCGTGCCCGACTTGATCACGTCCCGGATCACGGGCACGGCATATTTGCCGGTCGCAGCCGGATCGCCGGGCCCGTTCGACAGGAACACCCCATCCGGCTTCATCGCCAAAATGTCTTCGGACGAGGTCGTCGCCGGCACCACGGTCACCTTGCAGCCGACGCCGGCGAGCAGGCGCAGGATGTTGCGCTTGATGCCGTAATCGATGGCGACGACGTTGAACTCGGGCTTGTCCTGCCGGCCGAAGCCCTTGTCCCAGGCCCAAGGCGTCTCGTCCCAGGTGAAGCGCTGGCCGCTCGTCACCATCGGCACGAGGTCCATGCCTTCGAGGCCCGGCCACTCGCGCGCCTCTTCCTTGAGGCCATGCAGATCGAACTCGCCGGTCTTCGAGTGCGCGATCACGGCGTTGGGCATGCCCTTGGAGCGGATCAGCGCGGTCAGCGCGCGGGTGTCGATGCCGGAGAGGCCGATGATGCCGCGGGCCTTGAGCCAGGCGTCGAGATGCTTGGTGGCGCGATAGTTCGAGGGATCGGTGATCGCGGTGCGCAGGATCACGCCGCGCGCGCCCGGCGTCGCCGCCATATTCACCGTCTCGATGTCGTCCTCGTTGGTGCCGACATTGCCGATATGCGGGAAAGTGAAGGTGATGAGCTGGCCGGCATAGGAGGGATCGGTCAGGATCTCCTCATAGCCGGTCATCGCCGTGTTGAAGCAGACCTCCCCGACGGCGTGGCCTTCGGCGCCGAGGCCAAAGCCCTCGAGTACCGTGCCGTCGGCAAGCACGAGGAGCGCGGTCGGTTTATGGTCCGGCCAGGCGGGATCGTTGTCATGTTGTGTCATGAGCGCGTTTCATAGTCCCCCCGCGCCCGCCCGTCAAAGCGGGAGAGGCCGGATTCACATGCGTTTTTGCATATTTGACAGGCGGCTTCAGGCACTTTGAGCCGGAACGGGCAATTTTGCGCCATTTCAACCGGTGGCGAGGAAACAATGAACCGGCGATCGCTCCGGTATGGCCTCTTGCCCGCGAACGGCTTAGATCAGGGGGTCAGATTGAGAGGACCCGACATGCTGCGCGACGACATCAACAATGCGGTCAAGGAGGCCATGAAGGCCAAGGACGAGCGCAAGCTGTCCACGCTGCGCATGGTCAACTCGACCATCAAGAATGCCGACATCGACGCGCGCGGCAGCGGCAAGCCGCCGCTGTCGGATGGCGACATTCTCGCGGTGCTACAGAAGATGATCAAGCAGCGCCAGGAGGCGGTCGAGCTCTACGACAAGGGCGGCCGCGCCGAGCTTGCCGCGCAGGAGCGCGAGGAGATCGCGGTGATCTCGGCGTATCTGCCGAAGCAGATGTCCGAGGACGACGTGAAGAAGGCGATTGCGGACGCGATCGCCGAGACCGGCGCAGCCGGCATGAAGGACATGGGCAAGGTGATCGCTGTGCTGCGTGCGAAATACGCAGGGCAGATGGATTTCGGCAAGGCCAGCGGTTTGGTGAAGGCCGCGCTGTCGGGTTAGCCGTCATTCCGGGGCGACGCGAAGCGTCGAGCCCGGAATCCATCGTGCTGCCGGCTCTGTTGCGAAATGGATTCCGGGTTCGCGCTACGCGCGCCCCGGAATGACAACAAAAACAAGGGAGGCACGGTGACCGCCATCCATCCATTTCGCATCGCCATCGGCGACGACATCCTCGCCGACCTGAAGTCGCGCCTCGCCCGCACGCGCTGGCCGGAGGCCGAACTGGTCGACGACTGGAGCCAGGGCGCGCCGCTGAAATGGATCCAGGAGATCTGTGCCTACTGGGCCAAGGACTACGACTGGCGGGCCCGCGAGGCGAAGCTAAATCGCTTCGCGCAGTTCACCACCGGGATCGACGGGCTCGATATTCATTTCATTCACGTGCGCTCGAAGGAGCCGTCGGCCCTGCCGCTGATCATCACCCATGGCTGGCCCGGCTCGATCGTCGAGTTCCAGAAGGTGATCGCGCCGCTCACCGATCCCGCCGCGCATGGCGGCAATCCCGCCGATGCCTTCCACGTGATCTGTCCCTCGCTGCCGGGCTTCGGCTTCTCGGGCAAGCCAAGGACCACCGGCTGGGGCGTCGATCGCATTGCCGCGACCTGGGCCAAGCTGATGGACCGTCTCGGCTATGCGCGCTACGGCGCGCAAGGCGGCGACTGGGGCTCGGCGGTGACGACCTCGCTCGGCGCGCATGACCCCGCTCATTGCGCCGGCATCCATATCACGCTCGCCTTCAACGCGGCGCCGAAGGTCGAGGGTGAGCCGACGGCAGAGGAGAAGCGCGCGCTTGCCGGCCTCAAGCATTATGTCGATCTCGATTCCGGCTACTCCAAGCAGCAATCGACGCGGCCGCAGACGCTCGGCTATGGCCTGACGGATTCGCCGAGCGGGCAGGCGGCCTGGATCCTGGAAAAGTTCTGGGCCTGGACCGATTGCAATGGCCATCCCGAGAACATCTTCAGCAAGGACGAGCTGCTCGACAACGTCATGCTCTATTGGGCGACAGAGACGGCGACGTCGTCGGCGCGGCTCTATTGGGAGAGCTTCGGCAAGCGCCGCACCACGCCGGTGGTGAAGGTGCCGACGGGCGTCGCGGTGTTTCCGAAGGAGATCATCACGCCGGTGCGGCGCTGGATGGAACCGAACTTCCCCAACATCACGCATTGGAGCGAGATGGAGAAGGGCGGTCACTTCGCCGCCTTCGAGCAGCCGGAGCTGTTCGTGCGCGATGTCAGGAAGTTCTTTGCGACGGTGCGGTGACCCCTGTCATTCCGGGGCGCCCGCAGGGCGAACCCGGAATCCATTGGGCCGCGGCAAACGCTACGCAATGGATTCCGGGCTCGACGCTGACGCGTCGCCCCGGAATGACGTCCCGAGCTCTTGTTCCGAGCATTCACAGCTCTAGACTGGGCCATAACAACACACCGGGAAACGACCAAGCCCATGCTCACCGAAGCCGCAACCTACGACGAGCTCGTCCGCAACTTCCGTTGGGACATCCCCGCGCGCTTCAACATGGTGGAGGCGTGCTGCGATCGCCATGCCGACGGCAGCGGCCGGCTTGCGCTGATCTATGTCGACGAGAACGGCGCCACCAGCCGCACCTCGTTCGACGAGGTCGCGGAGATGTCGCGCCGTTTCGCCAATGTGCTTAAGGCGGACGGACTTGTCCGCGGCGACCGCGTCGCGGTCTTCCTGTCGCAGTCGCTGGAATTGCCGATCGTGCACATGGCGGCGTTTCGCTCCGCCATGATCTCGATCCCGCTGTTCGCCCTGTTCGGCGAGGACGCGCTGGAGTTCCGCCTGTCGAACTCCGAGGCCAAGGCGATCGTCACCGACGAGGGCGGCTGGGAAAAGCTGTCGAAGATCCGCGACCGCCTGCCGGAGCTGAGGAACGTCTACATCGTTGGCGCGCGCGCCCCCGCCGGCACGAAATCGTTCTGGGCTTCGGTGAAAGCCGCTTCGCCCGACTTCGCGCGCGCGGATACCTCGGCCGACGATCCCGCGCTGATCATCTACACCTCGGGCACGACGGGTAATCCCAAGGGCGCTCTGCATGCGCATCGCGTCGTGCTCGGCCATTTGCCGAATGTGGAGATGTGCCACAACTTCTTACCCAAGCCCGGCGATCTCATGTGGACGCCGGCGGACTGGGCCTGGATCGGCGGGCTCATCAACGGCCTGCTCGCGTTCTGGTACCACGGCATTCCGCTGGTCGGCCATCGCGCGCGAAAATTCGAGCCGCAGGCAGCGATGCAGATGATGGCCGATCTTTCCGTCCGCAACGTCTTTCTGCCGCCGACCGCCCTGAAGCTGATGCGGCAGGCCGGCGTCAGGCATTCCGGCGTGAAGCTGCGCAGCATCTTCACCGGTGGGGAGTCGCTCGGCGGTGAATTGCTCGGCTGGGTGCGCGAGACGTTTGGTATCGATGCGCATGAGGTGTTCGGCCAGACCGAGTGCAACCTCGTGATCGGCAGCAATTCCAACCTGTTTCCGATCCGCCCGGGTTCGATGGGCAAGGCAACGCCCGGCTTCGACGTTCGCATCGTCAACGACAAGGGCGAGGAATTGCCGCGCGGTCAGCGCGGCATCATCGGCGTGCGCCAGCCATGTCCCGTCACCATGCTGGAATATTGGCGCAATCCGGAGGCGACGGCGAAGAAATATGTCGGCGACTTCCTGCTCACCGGCGATCTCGGCGTGCAGGACGAGGACGGCTATTTCTGGTACGTCAGTCGCGAGGACGACGTCATCATCACGGCCGGCTACCGCGTCGGCCCTTCCGAGATCGAGCACACGCTGATGAAACATCCGTCGGTGGCAATGGCTGCGGTGGTCGGCATTCCCGATCCGATCCGCACCGAATCGATCAAGGCCTGGATCGTGCTGCGTCCGGGCTTTGCCGGCAGCGACGCGCTGGCGCGCGAGATCCAGGACTTCGTCAAGGTGCAGCTCGCCGCGCACGAATATCCGCGCTTCGTCGAGTTCGCCGAGACGCTGCCGATGACGGCGACCGGCAAGGTACTGCGCCGCGAGCTGCGGGCCAAAGGCTGACTTCTGACAAGGACTGGCTTCCGACCATGGCAAAGACGTCTCAAGCCGCGGGGCTTCACCGCGCCTCGCTTGCAAAGCTGCACGAGCTCGATGCGGCGCTGGAGCTCATGTACTACGGCTGGCGCGGCATGACGCTGGAGGCCGACGCATATCTTGCCAAGCAGGGCCTGTCGCGTCCGCACCATCGCATCCTCTACGTGGTGGCGCGCCGGCCCGACATCGCCATCGGCGCGCTGATCGAGATCCTCGGCATTTCCAAGCAGGCCCTCAACCGGCCGCTCAATCTGCTCGTGGAGCGCAAGCTCCTGACCTCGAAGCGCGCGCCGGAGCAGCACCGCTCGAAACTGCTGCGCCTGACCGAAGCGGGGCGGCGCATCGAGCAACGGGCCTCGGACCACGAGCGCCAGGTCCTGCGCGAGGCGTTCGAGCGCGTCGGGGCGAGCGGTGCGGCGGGATGGATCGGCGTGATGGAGGCGATCGCCGACAACAATTGATGGAAATCTCAAGTCAACATAGTTGACATGAGGCGTGCGCTTTGCCACCTTCCCGGCCACGAGCCAAGGGGAGGATCCGTGTCGTGAGCGGACAGGCAATGAACCGCGCGACCGCCGCAAGCTTCGTCGCGGCATGGTGCGCGAATTGGTGCAGGGTCGATATCGACGCGGTCGTCGCCCATTTCGCCGACGATGCGCAGATGCGCAGCCCTCTCGCTCTCACCCTGACGGGGTCTCCGACCGTCACCGGCGCCGAGAACATCCGCGCCTACTGGCGCAAAGCCTATGGCCACATCGAAACTGCCGACCTGAAGATCCTGGGCTGGAGCTGGGACGAGGCGATCGCGCGGCTGACGGTGTGGTGGCAATTGGGCGACACGCGCGCCAGCGAATTCATGGACTTCGACGATGCGGGCCGTGTGGTGCGCAGTGAAGCTTTTTACGGGAAATAGCCATGCGGTTTTCGGACATCGTCCTGTTCCTCAACACGCTCTGGTTCGTCGGGGCGTTCATCCAGTTCAGCATCGCGCAAACCAACACGTTGAAGATCCTGCTGCCGCGGGAGGAGCGCAGCAATCCGATCGCGCCGACCCTTGCGGCGAGCGTCGCGTTCCTCGGCGGCATGAATCTGCCGATCGGGCTCTTGTCGCTCTATCTGCTGGCGGCCCGTCCGTCCTTCTTCCAGCCGGTCGAAGCGCAGCTCGCGCTGTTTCTGTTCTTTGCCGCCTGCCATTTCAGCCAGTTCGCCTACAATGTCCCGGTGCTGATGCGCGGCGGCCGCGTCGGGGTGGCCTATTGGCCGGTGTTGAAGGGGCCGATGCTCCGGATCTTCGTCATCGATGCGGCTCTGTTCGCGGCCAATCTCGCAGTGGCGCTGCAGCTCACGATCGCGTCCTGATCTACCGCGGCGGCTCCGACAGGGCCGTACGCAGCATCGCGGCGAGATCCTTGCGCCGGAACGGCTTGGTCAGAATGCGGGCGTCGATCCCGTCGGGCGTCTTGACCGGATCCTGGCTGTAGCCGGACGTGAAGAGCACCTTGAGTCCAGGCCGCAGTTGAACGGCCTGTCTCGCCAGCTCCGGCCCGAACATGCCGCCGGGCATCACGACGTCGGTGAACAAAAGCTGGATGTCCCCGGACTGGCGCAGCGCGTCCAGCGCCGCAGGTCCGTTCGCCGTCGAGATGACGCGGTAGCCGAGCGCCCTCAGCTCGTTCTCGACATAGGCGCGCACCATGTCGTCGTCCTCGACGACGAGGATCGTCTCGTGGCCCTCGGGTGCGGCGACACGCTCTGCCGGTGACGGCTCCTCGTTCGGCGGCGTCGCGAAGCGGGGAAAGAACAGCCGGACTACGCTGCCATGACCCGGTTCGGACTGCATCTGCACGAGTCCGCCGGATTGTTGCGCAAAGCCGTAGACCATGCTGAGGCCGAGGCCGGTCCCCTTGCCGACCTCCTTGGTGGTGAAGAACGGCTCGAACGCGCGCCCCAACACCTCGCTGCTCATGCCGGACCCGGTATCCTTCACGGCCAGCATGACGTAGTCGCCGGGCCGCGGCTCGCCGTTGACATCGAGGTCGGATTCGCCGAGCGATGCATTGCGCACCTCGACCGTCAGCTTGCCGCCGTCAGGCATCGCGTCGCGCGCGTTGAGCACGAGATTGAGCACGGCTGTCGCCAATTGGCCGGGATCGACGCTGGCGAGCCAGAGATCCGGCGCGAACGCGAAGCTGGATTCGATGTGCTCGCCCAAGGTCCGCTGCAGAAGCTGCGTCATGCCGGTCACCTGCTCGGCGATGTCGATCTCTCGCGGCCGCAGCGGCTGCTTGCGCGCGAAGGCGAGCAGGCTCCGTGTCAGGTCGGAGCCGCGCTCGGCGGCGGTGGCAATGTCGTCGGCGATCCGGTGCAATTCCTTGTTCCCCGCAAGCCTGTCGGCGAGGTGCTCGGAATTGCCGAGAATGACGGTCAGGAGATTGTTGAAATCGTGCGCCACGCCGCCCGTGAGCTGGCCCATGGCTTCCATCTTCTGGGACTGGCTGAGCTTGTGGCTGAGATCGGCGATGGCGGCACGCTGCTGCTCGAGCGATTCGGCCGTGCTGTTGAGCAGGGTCATCAATCCGCCGAGCTCGCCGCCCGGGTGAGGCTCCGGAATGCGCGCGCTGAGATCGCCCCGCCCGAGGCTCTTCGCCATGGCAGCGAGCCGCCCAACCTGCCGTCCGATGCTCACGGTCGTGAGAATCCAGAGGCCGGCGAGGAGCAGCAGCGAGGCCACTGCCAGAATCGCCATGTCCTCGTAGAGCCGGCGGTTCGCTGCCGCGACCAGTCCGTCCTTGGACCGCCCAACCAAAATGTAGAGTCCGGCCTTGCGGATCGCCGGCGAGCGGGCAACGCCCCAGATCTGCGTGCGGCCCCCGCGATCGGTGATCTCCCGGAATGGCTCGCCATCGGGCGCTGCCGCGAAGCGGAACAGGTCGGAGCCCGCAATGGATCCGCCGACGGGTACGCTCCAGCCGCCACCCTTGGGCGCGGCCAGGACCGTGCCTTTGGCGTCGACGAACAGGATGTCCTTCTCGGCGAGCAGCCGCTTGTGGTGAAACTCCGCGAATTTGTTCAGGTTGAACGATGCGAGCAGCACGAATTTCAGCGCGCCCGTATCCGATCGCACCGGATAGGCGATCTGCAGCACCGACAGTCCGGTGAGGCGGCCGAACACCGGCTCCACCGCGACGACGCCCTGGAGATTCTTGACCTCCTTGAAATAGCTGCGGTCGTTCAGGTCGAGCGTGCGGTTGGTCCGCAGCGAGTCACAGAACAGCCTGCCGTCGGGATCGATGGTCAGGATACCCGTGAACTGCGGATATTCCTCGCGGACATCCGACAGAAACGCCGAGCATGCCGCCTTGTCGCGCGTGTCGAGGTCGCGGGCGCGGGCGAGCCCGTAATGAAGTTGCGCAGTGCCCTGGATCTTCTCGCCGAGATCGCTGGCGATGTCGTCGGCCGATGCGGCGAGATTGGCCAGCGCCGCGTCGATCTCGCTGGCCCGGTTCTGCACGAAGCGCAGCCCGACCAGAATCGCGGGCACGAGCATGGCCGCGATGACGAGGATCAGTAACCGGGTACGCAGGCTCATCGGTGGGTGATCTGCTCTCTCGGGCGAGGGTGCTCGGAGGTACAATTTGCGGCACGAGCATCCGCCCCGTCCATAGCCGTCGGCGCGAAAATCGCGCGAAAGGCTTAAGATTTCCGAGTGCGAGCGGTGTTGCGTCGCTGCTCCCGATCGCGCCGGCCGGCCTCGAGTTGCGCCGCCGCGCGGCGGCGCTAATATCGCGGCATGCGCGCGACGAAGATCGCGCCGATGTGCGGAGGGAGCTGATGTCCATCTCGGGCAAGGTCGATCCGGTGGTGCGTCCGGTGGCGGCGGCCGACATCGCCGAGGCGCTGGTCGAAGGCCTGCGCGATTTCCAGGCGCTGCCGCTCTACGGTCTCTGCTTCGGCGCGCTCTACGCCGCCGGCGGCATCGTCATCATGCTCTGTCTCACCGCCTTCGGCATGGTCTATCTGGTCTATCCCCTCGCTGCCGGTTTTGCGCTGATCGGTCCGTTCGTTGCGATCGGCCTTTACGAAGTCAGCCGGCGCCGCGAGCGCGGCGAGCCGGTCTCGTTCTCTGCGATCTGGTTCGCAATCCGCGCGCGCAGCGAGATCGGCTGGATGGCCTTCGTGACGTTGTTCATGTTCGTGATCTGGATGTACCAGGTGCGGCTCCTGATCGCGCTGCTGCTCGGCCTCAACGCCTCGTTCTCGAGCTTGCAGGAGTTCATGACGGTGGTGCTGACGACCAGCGAGGGCCTGCTGTTCCTGGCCATCGGCAATGCGGTCGGGGCCGTGCTGTCGCTGATCCTGTTCTCGCTGACCGTGGTGTCGTTCCCGCTGCTGCTCGATCGCGAGGTCGATTTCGTCACGGCGATGGTGACGAGCGTGCGCGCGGTGGTGACGAGCCCGCTGCCGATGATCGGTTGGGCCGCCGTGATCGTGATGCTGCTGATCGTCTCGGCGCTGCCCTATTTTCTCGGGCTGATCGTGACGTTGCCGGTGCTGGGGCATGCGACGTGGCATCTGTACCGGCGGCTGGTGGCGCCGGTGCCTTAGTGTCGGCGCTCTTCCTTCTCCCCTTGTGGGAGAAGGTGGCGCGAAGCGCCGGATGAGGGGTCTCTCTCCCCGGACTCATTGAGAGAAGTGCGCGCGGAGAGAAACCCCTCACCCGTCTCGCCGCTACGCGGCGAGCCACCCTCTCCCACAAGGGGAGAGGGGAAGATGCTTGTCCTTCTTCAATCACGGCGTCTCGATGCCCATCGCCTTCAGCGCTTCCAGCAACCTCACCGGCGGGGACATCTCGATCTTCGGCGCCTTGCCCGTTTCCAGCAGGCTCTTCAATCCGGAGAGGATCGCGGGCCAGCCGGTGCGGCCACCGGAGAGGATGTCGTCGCTGAGCTCGCGGTCGTGACGTTCGCTCATGGTGAGGCGGACGGCTTCGCCGGCCTGCTCGATCTCATAGGTGACAATGGTGGTGCCGAGCTTTTCCACGAGGCCCGGCCAATTGACGTTCCAGCTCACCGTGAGCCTCCTCGGCCGATCGTACTCGAACACTTCGCCGCGGATGTGCTCGGAGCCGTCGGGCGCGTGCACAATGAAACTGCCGCCGAGCTTCGGCTCCATCTCCACCGCAAAGCCGGAGAAATATTTTCGGCTGAACTCGGCGGACGTCAGCGCCTCCCACACCTTCTCCGGCGTCGAGGCGATGTAGATGGTGTAGACGGTCAGCGGCTTGAATTGATCGAGGTTCATTTTGCGTCGAATCCCTTGTTGAGCGCCGTGCGCGGGATGGCGAGGACCTGGCCTCTCTCCAGCAGGCTCTTGAGCCCGGACAGGATCGCCGGCCAGCCGTTGGAGACGGCGCCGAGATATTTGCCGCCCTCGACGAAGCCGTCATGCAGCACGGTCAAACGCACGAGCGGGCCGAACGGTTCGAGCGTGAAGACGACGCGCGAGGCCGGCTCGTCGCGCAGCTCCTCGAACTTGTGGTGCTTGAAGCTGTAGGACAGGCGCCGCGGTGGATCGGATTCCAGGATCTCGCCGGAATCGGTGACCTCACCATCGAGCAGAAGCGCGAAGGGCGAACCGAGCTTCCAGTCCGAGCGAACCTCGGCGCCGAACCAATATTGCCTGGTGAACTCGCTCGACGTCAGCGCCTGCCACAGCTTCTCGGGCGTGGTCTCGATGTAGGTCACGTAGACGAACTCCGGCTTACTCATCGCGCTTCTCCAACTGGCGTTTCAATTCGCTGAGCGCGGCTAACTTGCTGCGCTCGAACTTCTTGATCCAGCGTTCGCCGATCTGATGGATCGGCACCGGGTTGAGATAATGCAGCTTCTCGCGGCCCTGCCTGATGGTCGTGACCAGGTTGGCCTCTTCGAGAATGACAAGGTGTTTTGTGACGGCTTGCCGCGTCATGGCGAGGCCCTCGCAAAGCTCGTTCAATGTCTGGCCGTTCCTGGTGTGAAGCCTGTCGAGCAGCGACCGTCGTGACGCATCGGCGAGCGCTTTGAAGACGTCATCCATGCCAGCGATAATAGGCAACCAAATGGTTGCATGTCAAGCCGCGAAAGCGAGAAGACGAGAGGAGAGAGGGAACGTCTTCCGTTCCAGCCCTCGCCATGCATTAATGCGGCGAAACCGCCGTCAGCGAGTCCTTCCATGATGTCCATGCAAGCCTATTTCGCCTTCGTCGCCGCCTGCATTGCGCTGGCGCTGCTGCCGGGGCCGATCGTCACCCTCGTGATCGCCAATGGCTTGCGCCACGGCACGCGTGCGGCGCTCATCAACGTGGCCGGCGCGCAGGCCGGGCTTGCCATCGTCATCGGCATCGTCGCGATCGGCCTGACCTCGCTGATGGCGACCATGGGCTATTGGTTCGATTGGGTGCGCTTTGCCGGCGCCGCATATCTCGTCTGGCTCGGCATCAAGCTGATCTGGGCGCCGGTCGAGGGCGTGGATATCGACGCGCCGCCTCCGCCGCCGCGCGGCGGCTTCTTCCTCCAGGGATTCCTGGTGCTGCTGTCGAATCCGAAGGTGCTGGTGTTCTTCGGCGCTTTCATCCCGCAGTTCATGGACATGAGCCAGCCGCACTTCCCGCAGGTCGCGCTGCTGGGTGTCACCTTCATGGTAACGGCCGTGCTGACCGATGCGCTCTACGCGATTGCCGCCGGGCGCGCGCGAAAATTCTTCTCGGCGCGGCGCACGCGGATGATGTCGCGCATCTCCGGCGGCTTCATGATCGGCGGCGGCATCTGGCTGGCGCTGACGCGGGCGAAGTGACCGCTTACGCCATTCCCTGGTTGCGCAGCGTTGTCTCGATCTCTCTAAGGATCCGCGCCAGCCGCTCGGCCCATTGCTGCTGGCCGCTCTCCTCAGTGATCAGGTCCTGGCGGATCTCGATGCCGGTGTTGACGAGGCCGCGCGCCTCGCCGTGGACGGGAATGGTGTAGTCGGTGATGTCGCTCACCGCGTAAGGTTGGTTGTCGCCGACGACGAGCGCGCTCTCGTCCCGCAAATGCTGCAGCATCAGCCGCGGCAGCACGGTGTCGCGCCGATAGAGCGTGCCGATGTGCCAGGGCCGCGGCTCGCCGTAATAGACCGGCGTGAAGCTGTGCAGCG
Source organism: Bradyrhizobium sp. BLXBL-01 (assembly GCF_051853025.1). Taxonomy (NCBI): domain Bacteria; kingdom Pseudomonadati; phylum Pseudomonadota; class Alphaproteobacteria; order Hyphomicrobiales; family Nitrobacteraceae; genus Bradyrhizobium; species Bradyrhizobium sp. BLXBL-01. Next base: position 7,378,267 of record NZ_CP182471.1, on the reverse strand, counting down.
CCACCAGCACCGTCGGTTTGCCAGCGTTGACGCGCGCATCGATCGCCGCGCCAATCCGGCGGTGATAGGGATCGAAGATCTCGCGCCGGCGCATCTCCTTGGCCGCGGCCGATAGATCCTCATTGCCGGGGATGGCGGTTGCCTCGGAGATCACCGGAATCGAGCTTGCGACACCGGGCGGGCGGTTGCAGTCGATCACCAGGCGCGAATAGCGCTGCGCGATCAGATGCGCATCGAGCATCGCGGCGAGCCGCTCGGCGACACCGGCGATGCCGATGTCCCAGCCGATGTGCCTGACGAGATCGCTGTCCGCGACGCCGAGATCGCCGAGTGCGCGCGGCAGCACCCGTCCGTAATGGTCCGCGGTGAGCAGGAACGGCGATGTCCCTGCCGCATTCACCTCATGTACGGGCGGAATGTCGCCCTCTCCGAGCAATTGATCTGCTACGTCGGCAATATCCAAAGCCATCCTGATTTGCCTATGGAATGACAAAGTGTGTAAACGGAGTAGCGGTATCGCACCGACGCCGCAACGTTGGAACAGCATGAGCTCGGATCGACTCTTCGTTTACGGCACCCTGATGCGCGGCTTCGACCACCCGATGGCGCGGCTGCTCGCGGGCCATGCCGAATTCCTCGGCGAGGCCACCTGCCGTGGCCGGCTCGTTCTGGTGAAGCACTATCCGGGATTGCTGCTCTCCGAGGCGCCGGCGGACATCGTTCATGGCGAGCTCTTTCACCTGCGCGTGCCGGACGAGCTCTTGCGCGAGCTCGACATGTACGAGGCCTGCGGCGAGGGCTTTCCCGAGCCGACGGAATATCTGCGGCAGATGATCGAGGTGACGTTGCCCGGCGGCACCACCGAGAAGGCCTGGACCTACGTCTACAATTGGCCGGTTACCGATCTGCCGCGCATCGAATCCGGGCGATTCCTGGAGCACTGACAGCGAATGCGGGTCTTCACCTCTCCCCGCTTGCGGGGAGAGGTCGGATTGCATCGAAGATGCGATCCGGGTGAGGGGGTACAGGTCTCTCGACGACCTCAAGTGTGGAGAGAGGCCCCTCACCCCAACCCTCTCCCCGTAAGAACGGGGCGAGGGAGCGCACCATTGTTGCCGCTTCAAGCCGACAGCACTTCCTTGACCACGCGCACGTCGACCTCGCGCTCGACATAGCTCCACTCCTCGGTCCGCCGCAGCATCGCCACCAGCTCCTCGAACAGCGAGGCGTGCGCGGGGGCGAATTCGAACCAGGTCAGGAAATCGAAGGGGCCGCCGAGGTCGCGGCAATGATAGAGCTGGCGTGCGATCGCGGGCAGAAAACGAAGACTGCTGGCGATGTGGTGCGACTTGTCCTCAAAAATCCTGCGGCGCTCTTCCTGGGTCAGGTCCCACCAGGCCTGCGACTTGCGGATCGGGATCAGCGCCGCGCTGGTTGCTTCCAGCCGGCCGAGGCCGGCCTGCACGGCGACGAGCTGCTGCTTCTCGGCCCGCTCGGTGTAGCGCAGGCTGCTCGCAACGCCGACCAGCCGCCAGGCATTGCGCGAGGGTACCAGCGGCAACGAGACGGCGTCGCTGTCGGTCACCGACAGCGCCGGCACAAAGGGCAGGGGCTCGCCCGTCACTGGCGAAATCGAGGTCACCCGCCAGCCCCCGCTGTGGCCGCCTCGAAAGGTCCTGAACATGGCGGTATGGAAGCGTGGAACTGGGCGCGGTTCAAGTGGCTCGTCATTCCGGGGCGCGCCCCTTGGCGCGAGCCCGGAATCCATTTCTCCGAGCGTCCCGGCGGCGCCATGGATTCTCAGGTGCGCAATTGCGCACCATAGCTCGATGCTTTCGCATCGCCCCGGAATGACGGGAGATGACGGAGGCCCTGTGCATAGGTCGAATAACCCGGATAAGCCCGACAAACCTGGCCTTTGGCCGCGCCGCACCTATATCCCTGATCCTTCGCCCGACTCACCCCGGTTCGCGCTACACAGAGCCCATGCGCTTCACGCCCCAGTTCCTCGACGAGCTTCGTGCCCGGCTTTCGGTCTCCGAGGTCGTGGGCAAGCGCGTCAAGCTGAAGAAGGCGGGGCGGGAGTGGAAGGGGCTGTCGCCGTTCCAGCAGGAGAAGACGCCGTCCTTCTACGTCAACGACCAGAAGGGTTTTTACCACGACTTCTCCTCGGGCAAGCACGGCGACATCATCAGCTTCGTGATGGAGACCGACGGCCTGCCGTTCGCTGAAGCCGTGGAGCGTCTCGCCAACATGGCGGGCCTGCCGCTGCCGGCGGTGACGCCCAACGCGGCGCGCGAAGAGCAGCGGCGGCGCTCGCTGCATGACGTGATGGATCTCGCGGCGAAATTCTTCGCCGAGACGCTGGCCTCGCGCGTGGGCGCGAAGGCGCGCGGCTATCTCGCCGATCGCGCCATCTCCCCGGCGACGCAATTGCAGTTCCGCCTCGGCTATGCGCCGGGCGAGAAATTCGCGCTGAAGGAGCATCTCGGCAAGCTCGGCGTCTCCGTCGAGGACATGGTCGAGACCGGGCTGCTCATCGGCGGCGAGGACATTCCCGTGCCTTACGACCGCTTCCGCGATCGCGTGATGTTTCCGATCACGGATCTGCGCGGCCGCGTCATCGCCTTCGGCGGGCGCGCGCTGGAGAAGGACGTTCCGGCAAAGTACCTGAATTCGCCGGAGACGCCGCTCTTCCACAAGGGCGACAATCTCTACAACCACCAGACCGCGCGCAAAGCCACCCATGACGGCAGCCCGCTGGTCGTGGTCGAAGGCTATGTCGACGTCATCGCCATGGTCACCGCCGGCTTTGCCGGCAGCGTCGCGCCGCTCGGCACCGCGCTCACCGAGAGCCAGCTTGCGCTGCTCTGGAAGATGGCGGACGAGCCGATCCTCTGCTTCGACGGCGACCGCGCCGGACAGAAGGCGGCGTATCGTGCTGCGGACCTTGCCTTGCCATTCCTCGCACCCGGCAAGAGTCTTCGCTTTGCGCTGCTGCCGGAAGGGCAGGACCCCGACGATCTCGTGCGCTCGGGCGGCCGTGGCGCGATCGAGGAGGTGATCGCCGCCGCCCGTCCGCTCGCCGACATGATCTGGTCGCGCGAGCTCGAGGGCGGCAATTTCGCCACGCCCGAGCGGCGCGCCGCGCTCGAGGCCCGCATCAAGGACCTCACCAACGGCATCCGCGACGAGGTGGTGCGGCGCTATTATCGCGACGACTTCGTCGAGCGGCTGCAGCGCACCTTCGCGCCCGAAGGCGGGCGCGGCTTTGGCGGCCGGGGCAATTTCCGCCCCGGTGGCGGCCGGCCGTTCCAGCCGCGGAGCGGGCCGAATCGATTCGGCGGACAAGGGTTCGGCGGCGGCCGTCGCGGCGCCCCGGGTCCGACCCTGCTGCCCTCCGGCCCCTACCAGGCGGCGAGTCCCCAGTTGGCGGCAAGCCCAATCATGCGGGGCCAGCGCAGCGCCATCTCCCGTCGCGAAGCCCTGATTCTGCAAAGCCTGATCAACCACCCCTGGCTGCTGCACGAGCATTTGGAGGAGGTCGCCGCCCTGGAGCTGGCCCATCCCGAGGCCCACAAGCTCCGGGCCGGCATCATCGCCGCCTTCGCCAACGACCATCACCACTCGCCGGACCCCGGCGAGCTGGCCGAAAAGATGCGCGGCGACCTCGAAAAGGGCGGATTTACTCAAACTCTTCAAAGGGTTGAGAATGTCATCACGACCCAGGCGGTGTGGGCCGCCCGCGAGGGCGCGGCCCGGGATGACGTTCTTGCCACCTGGCACCAGCTGGTTGCCTTGCATCGGCAATACCATTCACTACTTAGAGAGCTGAAAGACGCCGAGCTGGCCTTGGGGGAGGATCCCAGCGAGGCCAATTTGGCGTGGCTGCGAGACGTCAAGGCTCGGATAGGGGAAGTCGACGGTACCGAGGCCCTGATCGAGGGTTTTGGCGAGCTGTCGGGCCGGCTCCAGAAGAGCATGTGATGAAAGAATCATGCGGACGGCCGCGGCCGGAACCGCTAAAAGACTCGCCAAATCCATGATTTGGCGGCAAAAACAGGGTTAATCGAGGCTTAACGGTCTTGTAGCACTTTGGCCCGGAGGCGGCCGCAGGCATAACAGACGCGTCAGGAATGAATCCGCGCAATCGCTGTTGGCATTACACCTGCATCCGCCGCGACAAAGAGGCTGACGAAGCGTTAGGCAATTCCGGCGAGAGAAAGTTGGGGGTGGCGAGAGGTTTGTGCGCCGCCCTTTCCGTGTCGAGAGCTGCCGAAGCGAGAGCGTCGAGCAACAGGTTCATGTGAATTCACGCGAAGGCGCGGCGGGCGTCTCGCATGAAGCGCGTTTAGGAGCAATGGATGGCCACCAAGGCAAAGACGCTGCAGGCGAAGGACAAGGAAAAAGACGACAAGGCAGCGGATGCGCCGGAGAAGGATTCCCAGGACGCGCCCTCGCCCTTGCTCGACCTGTCCGACGCGGCCGTGAAGAAGATGATCAAGCAGGCCAAGAAGCGCGGCTTCGTGACCTTCGATCAGCTCAACGAAGTCTTGCCGTCCGACCAGACCTCGCCCGAACAGATCGAGGACATCATGTCGATGCTCTCGGACATGGGCATCAACGTCACCGAAGCCGACGATAGCGAAGGCGAGGAGGAGAAGGACGAGGGCGAGGACGAGACCGATAACGAGCTCGTCGAGGTCACCCAGAAGGCGGTCACCGAGGTCAAGAAGAGCGAGCCGGGCGAGCGCACCGACGATCCCGTGCGCATGTATCTGCGCGAGATGGGCACGGTCGAGCTGCTCTCCCGCGAAGGCGAAATCGCGATTGCGAAGCGCATCGAGGCCGGCCGCGAGGCGATGATCGCGGGCCTCTGCGAAAGCCCGCTGACCTTCCAGGCCATCATCATCTGGCGCGACGAGCTCAACGAGGGCAAGATCTTCCTCCGCGACATCATCGATCTCGAAGCGACCTATGCCGGCCCGGACGCCAAGGGCGGCATGAACACCGCGATGATCGCAGGTCCCAATGGCGAGGGCGGCGAAGCCGCTGCCGAAGGCGGCGAAGCCACCGCGTCTGCAGCCGCGCCCGCCCATGTCGCGCCGCCCGCGGCGCCGCCGTCACCGACCCCGTTCCGCGCCGCGCCTGCCGGCGGCGGTGCTGATGCCGGCGAGGAGAAGGATCCCGGCGAGGCTGCGGCCGAAGCCGACATGGACGACGACGAGTTCGAGAACCAGATGTCGCTCGCGGCGATCGAGGCCGAGCTCAAGCCGAAGGTGGTCGAGATATTCGATCGCATCGCCGACAGCTACAAGAAGCTGCGCAAGCTTCAGGAGCAGGACATCCAGAACCAGCTCCAGAACGAGTCGCTCTCGCCGCACCAGGAGCGCAAGTACAAGAAGCTGAAGGACGAGATCATCGTCGAGGTGAAGTCGCTGCGCCTCAACCAGGCCCGCATCGACAGCCTCGTCGAGCAGCTCTACGACATCAACAAGCGCCTCGTCTCGCACGAGGGCCGCCTGATGCGCCTTGCCGACAGCCACGGCGTCGCGCGCGAGGATTTTCTGCGCAACTACACCGGCTCGGAGCTCGACCCGCGCTGGCTCAACCGCGTCTCGAAGCTGTCGGCGAAGGGCTGGAAGAACTTCGTCCACCACGAGAAGGACCGCATCAAGGACCTCCGCCACGAGGTGCATCAGCTCGCCGCGCTGACCGGCCTCGAGATCGTCGAGTTCCGCAAGATCGTGCACTCCGTGCAGAAGGGCGAGCGCGAGGCCCGCCAGGCCAAGAAGGAGATGGTGGAAGCCAACCTCCGTCTCGTGATCTCGATCGCCAAGAAGTACACCAACCGCGGCCTGCAGTTCCTCGACCTGATCCAGGAAGGCAACATCGGCCTGATGAAGGCGGTCGACAAGTTCGAGTACCGCCGCGGCTACAAGTTCTCGACCTACGCCACGTGGTGGATCCGGCAGGCGATCACTCGCTCGATCGCCGACCAGGCCCGCACCATCCGCATTCCCGTGCACATGATCGAGACGATCAACAAGATCGTGCGCACGTCTCGCCAGATGCTCAACGAGATCGGCCGCGAGCCGACCCCGGAAGAGCTCGCCGAAAAGCTCGGCATGCCGCTGGAGAAGGTGCGCAAGGTCCTCAAGATCGCCAAGGAGCCGCTGTCGCTGGAGACGCCGGTCGGTGACGAAGAGGATTCACATCTCGGCGATTTCATCGAGGACAAGAACGCGATTCTCCCCATCGACGCCGCGATCCAGTCCAACCTGCGCGAGACCACCACGCGCGTGCTGGCCTCGCTCACCCCGCGCGAAGAACGCGTGCTGCGCATGCGCTTCGGCATCGGCATGAACACGGATCATACGCTGGAAGAAGTGGGGCAGCAGTTCTCGGTGACGAGAGAGCGTATCCGCCAGATCGAGGCGAAGGCGCTAAGGAAGCTGAAGCATCCGTCGAGGAGCAGGAAGCTGCGGAGCTTCTTGGATAATTGATGCGAATTTCGATCAGAACAAAAACGGCGGGCCAACAGCCCGCCGTTTTTCTTTGACCCGGCTCTCGCCACGTCATTGCGAGGAGCGCTTGCGACGAAGCAATCCAGGCTGCGCTTGTACTCACCAGGCGATTGCCCGACCCATGTCCGCTGCTATTCCAACAGCAACGAAAGAGCGGACGGCGCCCGACTTCCGAGATGGGCCAAAAGAGACCCTACTCCGGTGGCACACCAAATTTGATTTTACACCTCGAGTGATCGGCGATGGTCACGACAGAGATTTTGCTTTTTGATCTTGAACCGTCCTGCATACGCGTGCAAATTCTATGTGCGCGATTGAGCGGCCGCCAGCGCACAAGTAGCCGTCATACCAATGCAGCTCGCTGATGCCGACGCTATTTGCGATCGGCATATGGGGGTTTGTTGCGGGGATTCTCTGATGCGCAAGGAGAAGAACATGACGGCCAAGACCCTAATAAGCTCGTTGCTTCAATACAAAGCCGCCTCGAATGCGGAGTTGCTTCTCGCCTTGAACACCGTCGATGCTGAACCGCACACAACGGAATATCGGGCAGCACTGCGTGTTCTGAATCACGCCCACATGGTTGACCGAATATTTGCCGCAAATCTTCAAGGCGAACGTCACTCATACGCGGCGAATTGGAGCGCTGACACGCCCGTTCTTGCTCAACTCGCCCCCAGCATTCGACTAACGGACCAGTGGTACGTTGACTACATTTCGCGAGCGAGTTCTTCTGACCTCGAAGAACTGGTCGATTTCACCTTTACAGATGGGACGCAGGGGCGGATGTCCCGAGAGGAGATGCTTGCTCATGTGGTTACCCACTCCGGGTATCATCGAGGTGAGGTAGGTCGCCTTCTTCCGAAAATTGAAAGTACGGCGATGCGTGATGTGTTCGCTGGATATCTGCATAGGTCCGATCCCTCGCGTACCCAGCGTTGATTGCATCAGCCGATGCTAGATGGCAGTTCTGGGTCAAAATCGGCGGTCCAGATTGCTGCGATCAGCGTCCGCTCCACGCCCGACAGCCGACACCTCAACGGGCATTCTGCTTGGCCGCGACGGGCCACAAGCAGGCATGTTACTCGCCCCTATAGACAGACACCTCAATGCCCATCCCTGCCTCCCCCGCAGCCGCGACAACATCGGCGGGGATGGTTAGATATTTGGCCATGAGCGAGTCGGGAAAGACCATAGCCACGTCCACGCTCGGTCGCCCGATCTCGCCTTTCGCCAACAGACCCGGAATGACGGCGCCAATCGAACGGATAAGATCGAGTAAAGCAGCCCATTGATCTTCATGATCTCCGTTATCGATTTGGGCATACGCAAGACGAGATGACGGTTCATAACGATCGACTTGTAGCTTCAATGATGTGTCCAGATCGGAACGCGAGAGAGCTACGTTTGGTATGCGAATTACGACGGTCAGCGGCTGGGATAGCTTCATACATAACCTCCCGTTTTTCTCAAGGCGTCCGCCGAGGTTCATAAGCGGTGCTCAGCGGGCATCGCCATGTAAGTAGCCACCGACCGAGTGCGGACCTTCAAGACTGCCGAACTGCGCTCCCTATGATCGAAGGGGCAAACTTTTCAAATCCCAGGTAGGGCCGATCGGCTCGCGCGCTACTGGGCGTTCCACCAGCGTCGTACATTGGAGAACAGCCGTCCGAAAATGAACAGCCCAGCAGCAATGACGAGCACGGCTGTCACGAGAGCCGATACAAAGGTGATTGGGTCGCTCTCAAAGCTGACGGGTCTTGACCAGCCCATCCAACCAGGGCCGTAACCGCGCGAGTACAGTTCTCCTGTCGTGAATACGCGACATATCTGGGCTAGCCCAAGCCACGTCGCGAAGGCGAAGAAGGGCACGCCGACGGCGAATGTGGCTATTGCCTTACCGGTTTGCAGCAATTCCCGCATTCGAACTAGTCGGTTCCCCCACAATACGATGATCGCTCAAGCGGCGGCCTTCCACAATCATAGTTGCAGCAAGGAAACCGACAAACAACCTTTGAAGGTTCACGAAAAGCCGCGACATCGATAATGAACCGTTAAGGAAGCGATACCTCGACTGGCCGCTCGCCGCGAAAGTTTCGCTGCTATTCGAGGTCTGCATGGGTCAAAATGTGAGAACTCAAGTTTCAAAAATCAGGTCTGCTCTGCCGCCCATCCCCACAGACGCATCTCTGGATTGCTTCGCTGCGCTCGCAACGACGGGGACAGGGCCGAAGCCTACCTCTTCTTCGCCCCACCCTTTGAATCCGCTCGATCTCCAGCGCCGGTCTCGCGCTCTTTTCCGCGACTCGCGATCCTGCTCCCCAATGAAGTTTGAGCGCGGGCTCGTCGCCGTCGAGGCCGCCGCGTAATTCGGCGGGCCTAGGGCGGCCGCCCTTCCTTGTGCCTTCGTATCGGCAGCTTTCAGCCAAAGACGTTTATCTAGCTTTCCCTCGGACTATAATTCCGACGAGAAAGGCGCATTGATGCCTACCCACCTCACCGTCTACTACAACACCCGCTGCCCCGTCTGCGACGCCGGCATCGACTGGTAGCGCAACAAGCTGCTGGCGTTGGTGCGCGGTTGAGTTCAGGGACATCAACGAGCAGCCTGATGCGCTGGCGCACTTTGGCGCCTCGCTCGACGACATCAGGCGCCGCCTGCATGCGACCGATGAGGCCGGCCGGCTCGTCGTCGGCGCGGATGTCGCGATTGCGCTTTCGCGGCTGACGCCGGGGGAGGGGTGGCTTGCGGCGCTATCAGGCAATCGCGTTGCCGGTCACGCGGTTTGTCTATGACCGGTTTGCCGATCTGCTGTTTGCCTGGAACAGATGGAGCGGGCGCTGGTGAGCGCCTGCCTTAGCCCGCCTACTTCTTCTTCGCCCCCACCCGCTCGATCCGCTTGATCTCCAGCACCGGCTTGCCGCTCTTTTCCGCGATCTCGCGGTCCTGCTCCATAATGAAGGCGCGGGCGGGTTCGTCGCCGTCGAGGCCGCCGAGCAGCTCGGCTGGCACGCGGCGGTTGGAGCGTTGGGAATCGTCGGCGTAGACGACGTTGAAGAAGGCGAATTCGCCTTTGGGGTTGGTTCCGGGTTTCTTGGCCATGGCGGCTTGTCCTCGATCAGGACGCCGCAGTCAAATGACTTTCGGGGTCGTCGCCACGCCCTTCAATAAACGGCGGGCCGAAGCCCGCCGTTTATCTCTTCAGCGTCGCCCGGGGCTGGCAGGGCGACAACCTAAAATAGAAGGCTATAGAAGGCGCGCCGCGATGGCAAGGCAAATCGTGGTGGCGTCGATGTCGCAGCCGGCGTATCAGATATGCACCCCTGTGCGACGTGTGATGCAGCTCCGCATCGAAACGATTGTTTGGAGTTCCAAATCAATTTGTTCATGTCGCCCGCTCTCGCAATGCAGCGAGCGCGCGACGTTCCTCCCGAGAGTGCGTTTGTCTGCACGTCTTCCCCCTCGCGTGCAAACCGTGGCATCCCACGTTCAGACGCAGGGTCGGATCGTTCGTCTTTCAATGCGCGCGCGGGCGCTGCGTCACCTCCTGCACGGCAAGGCGCGACCCGTGTCCGCCGCCTTTGGCGCCAGGCTCTCTTCGTCCCTGCGCCGTGATCGCGCTGCCCATCGCGGCCGAGCCGAAGGTGATGAGGAAGGAAGCGAGCAACAACACGAGCGTAATACCGGGCGTGCGGTCCGCGAAGATCAACTCGCGCAGATGCCCGGGGTTGAGCCAGAGCAGGCCGCCGACCAAGAGCACGGCGGCGCAGGCGCCGATCGCAAGATTGATGGCGAGCAGGCGAAACAGCGGGATGCGCAGGAGTGGCATGTGTATTAGAAGCCGGAACATCGTGGCGAACATCGCGAGTTCGAGAGGTTCAGCGCTCTCCGTACACGCTGACCGAGCATGTGCCTTGTTATTCGTGTCGATTTGTGGCGAAATTGCCATTTTTAAGGATAGCATATGGCGGACGCGCCTACATCAGACGTCGATGCGACGCGACCTGAGCGACCGCTCACACGAGCCCTGCGTACTGCCGTAGCGGACCTGAAGGGAATAGCCGGTCTGCTGTTGGCCTTGGCGGGCATGATCGGTGCCTATGTTGGACTTAGAGATGCGATCCATCTTCCACCGCCTTGGCCCATTATAGGCTGCATCGTACCTGTCCCCATCTTCTTTCTCTTTTATGTGCTGCCAGCCTGGCGGGAGGCGGTGGCCAACCGGCAGCTACACGATCTGGGCGTGAGGGGCCGGTTGAGGGAGCCTGGCTACTTCCGGTTGACGCCTTACGAAGCTCACGAAACGGACAAATACGTCAGACCGGATAAGGCCGATATCCTGGTCGCCCGCTGGATCAAGGAGTCTGCAGCCTCGGTGCTGTATCTGTCGGGACAGTCCGGCACAGGTAAAAGCTCTCTTCTGAGTGCGTCGGTGCTGCCCGAGCTTTCACGCAATCAATGGCGGGTCTTCCCGGTGAGGCCGCATGACGACCCATTGGGCGCGATCAGTCGATCGATGTTCGGTGGAGATGAGGCACCATCCAAGTTTGACGTCGCATCGACGCTGGAGCGGATCGATATTGAGGTCGATCTCGCCGTCGCGCAGGGCGAACATGTTTTGATAGCGATCGACCAGTTCGAAGAAGTATTGATCCTTCTGCAGGAGGAGGAGGAACGCAGGCCGTTGATCGAATTGTTCCAGAATTTGATCGGCAAGCCGCGGCGCGGCCTGACTATCCTCCTGTCTCTCCGATCCGAATATCTCTCGGATCTGGAGAGTCTCTCGCTGCCGCCGCCGACGCTGGGTCGCAATTGCCTGGAGGTTCGTCCCTTCTCGCATGCCGATGCGCAGGACTTTCTGGAGCGGTCACAGATCGACGTCGGTACCAGCCTGATGAGCGAGATCTTTGCCGAGGCTTCGGAAATCGAGGACATGCCGGACCGTGTGCGTCCAGTGGTCCTGAACATGATAGGTCTTGTTCTGGCGTCGTTCAGAGGCGCGCTTCCAAAGGGCGTTTATCCGGGTCGACTGTTGTCGGGTTATGTGCATCGTGCGATGTCGGCCACAGACGTGCGCGCCCACTCCGCGAACATATTGCGCCCCCTCGTCACGAACGTGGGAACGAAGCGTTCGCTGCCTCTCGTCTCAATTGCGAGGGAAGCCAAAATCTCGACTGCGGTTGCGCGTGGCTGTTTGCTGCGGCTGGCGGATAGCGGTCTCGTCAGGGACATCGATCGAACGAGCGACCGCTGGGAAATCGCGCATGACTTTGTGGCGCGGCTGGTCCAGCCGATCGTCCAACACTGGACGAGGTCCTTTTGGGAGGTAGCAAGGGTGTGGGTCGCCCCGGCTGCGCTCACCCTTTGGATCATTGCGGTTTTGACCGGAGCCGTTTTCTATCCCAACTGGCAAGACGAACAGATCCGCAAGGAGCTCGATGCTGCCGGAATTGTTCCTGCGCCGTCCGATAAGAGCGGAGAAGTTGCGTTCCAATATAACGGCCAGGAAGCAGACGAAGATCAGCTGAAGCGGGCCACTCTGTTGCTGTCCAAGCTGCGGACACCCGTCGTGAAGCTCGATCTCAACAGCGCGAGTCAGCTGAAGAGTCTGAAGGGGGTCTCTTTTCCACCCACGCTTACGTCGCTAAGCCTGGGCGGGATGAGGAGCTTGGAAGGATTTCCCACCCTTCCCAATCTAAAGTTACTCGCGGTGAGTGGCTTCGCCTTGAAGAGCCTGTCGGGGCTGCCGGACCTTCCCGTTCTTGAGAGTCTGAATGTCCGATTTGGATCTTTGGAGGACCTGGTGAGCCTGCCTCCACTTCCCACCCTGCGACACCTTGCAATTTCGACCTATTCGGACAAGGCGACGCTGGTGGGAATGCCGCTGCTTCCCAGCCTGGAGAGCTTCGAGATCGACATCGACCTGCTGTCGAGCCTCAAGGGCATGCCGACGTTCCCGACCCTGCGTACGCTCTCGATCAAGGGCAACTCGCTTTCCACGCTATCGGACCTCCCGAAGCTGCCGGCGCTCGTTCGTCTTGAATATCGCCCCACTCGCACCGTCAACTTGGCTCGGTTGCCGATGTTTCCGGCCCTCAAGACCTTTGTCCTCGGCGAGCGGATTGGCGGATATTCGAACAATCAGCCGGTGGAGGTTTCACTTCACGGCATGCCGGCGCTACCCGCGCTCCAAACTCTCAGAATTCGAAACCTTCGAATGGAAAGTTTGGATGGAATTGCCGTATTGCCTGCTCTTAAGCGCCTGCAGCTGGCGGACCTTCGCGACCTCCAGAAATTGGATCTCCCTATCTATCCATCGCTCGAAAATCTCGAGATTTCGGGGATGCTAAAGCTCAAGAGTCTCAAGGGAATTGGATTGCAGCCCACGTTAAAGCGGATAGCCGTGGGCTCTACGTTCCCCGTTTCCGACAATGGACTTGAAACCCTGAGCGACATGCCTCTGCTGCCGGTCCTCGAAACGCTCGACCTGGCCGATGTTCCCCGGCTGACCACTCTGGCTGGTATGCCGAACTTTCCGGCGATCGAGCAATTGAGACTGTCCAATGTGCCTCTCAAGAGCTTTTCGGGCATGCCCGGGTTGACGACGTTGACGTCCCTGTTTGCCGTTAATCCGTCGATGGTAAATCGATGGAGAGTAACTGATCCGGGATTCGGCAGCATTGGAACGTTGGCTGATTTGCCGCCGCTTCCCAATTTGAAGGTTCTCACCGTGTCCGAAGACTTGGTCGAGAGCATCCCGGATCGCCTGAGGCCCGAGAAGATAGCGCTCTATGGCCAAGTGAAATCCCTGTATTCGCTTGCACGTTTCAAATCGACTTTGCGGGATTTGGAAGTGTATTCCGACGGGCCCGCAGACTGGAATTCCATCGCGGCACTCTCCAATTTGGAGAGGCTGAAAGTGTACTACAACAATAATTTCCGCGCGTTCAACGTCGTGCTCTCGATGCCCAACCTCAAGTCGCTGGTATTTGATGGTAGCGGCGAACTCGACCTCGAGCCTCTGGGCGGCTCAACAAAAGAAATGGAAATTGTCCTCGGGGAAGAGAACAGGAAGTCGATCAAACTTCCGTCGGCCCACCATCTCAAGGTCACGTGGCAGCGAGCGCGAAGATTCAGTCCGGCAGAAGACGACTGAGCTGGGCGCATGCAGTGGCGTGATCGGACTGACCCTGGCGGAGCTTCGCTCGGATTCCCGATCGCACGCGAGGGCCTCGCGCCGCCGGCGCAGCGCGCGCCGCCTGCTGCCGTTCCATCATGGTCTGCCACAGCGTCGCAATGCTCTCCTGCGTCTGCGGCGCGTCAGGCAGTGGCCCTCATTGTCGAAGCCGCAGAACCGCACGGAGGCGTCCTTGCCTCATGCTTTGACGGTCGCGGCGTTCCCGGGCATGATCCTTAGCACTGCTTCGCACTGGGATTCTCTAGGGGTTTGCTCCACATGCCGAGACTGCTTCTCGCCGCTGCGTTCGTCGTGTCTCTGGCCGGCGGATCGGCGCAGGCCGCCCGCTGCGGCGGCGACTTCAACGGCTTCATCGCCAGCATGGCGCAGGAGGCGCAGGCTGGCGGCGTCTCGGGAAGCGTGACCAATGCGGCGCTCAGCGGCGTGGCGCCCGACCCTGCGGTTCTCGCCTTCGACCGGCGCCAGCGTTACACCTTCAACAAGACCTTCGAGCAGTACGTCTCCACCCGCGTCGGCCCCGGCCGCATCAATGGCGGGCGCGCGCTGCTGCAGCGTCATGCCGCGCTGCTCTCGCGCATCGAGCAGCAGTTCGGCGTGCCCCGCTACATCCTCGTCGCGATCTGGGGCCTCGAGAGCGATTTCGGCAAGGGCGACACCGGCAAGCTGCCGGTGATCCGTACGCTGGCGACGCTCGCGCATGATTGCCGCCGCACCGATCTGTTCCAGGGCGAGCTGCTCGCCGCGCTCAAGATCGTGCAGCGCGGCGACCTGCCGCTGCGCGACCTCATCGGCGCCTATGCCGGCGAGATCGGCCAGACCCAGTTCCTGCCGTCGTCCTACATCAAGTACGGCGTCGATTTCGACGGCGACGGCCATGTCGACCTCCGCCACAGCATCCCCGACGTGCTCGCCTCGACCGCGAACCTCCTGAAAACGAGCGGCTTCAAGATGGGCCAGCCCTATGGCGAGGGCACGCCGAACTTCGAGGCGATGCGCGAGTGGAACCGCGCGGTGGTCTATCGCAAGACGATCGGCTATTTCGCCGACCGGCTGATGGGGCAGTGAGGGCGACACCCCGCCAGCCACACTCGTCATTGCGAGCGCAGCGAAGCAATCCAGAGTCTTTCCGCGGAGGCAGTCTGGATTGCTTCGTCGCTACGCTCCTCGCAATGACGGTGGAGAGACATTGCCTCCCCCAACTCACGTCCCCTTCGCCATCTTTTCCAGCTTCCGCTGCAACGGCGCCCAATACGTCCCAGGGCGGAAGCGCTGCAGCAGGTCCATGAAGCGGGCGTCGTTGCCGATCAGGATGCGCGGCTCGTTCCGCTCGATGCCCCGGATGATGCGCAGTGCGGCGTCCTTCGGCGAGGTCTTCGCCGCGTTCTCGAACCGCTCGATCGATTGCGCGCGGCGGGCATTGTCGGTGACGCCGACGCCGGTGCGGGCGTTGCGCGCGATCGCGGTGGCGACGCCGCCGGGATGCACGACCGACAGCTTCACGGGGCTGCCAGCGACGCTGAGCTCGTGCCGCAGGCTCTCCGAGAAGCCGCGAACCGCGAACTTCGCCGCGGCATAAGCCGATTGGCCCGGCGGGGCGATGATGCCGAAGATCGAGGAGAGATTGACGATGTGCGCCTCGCCCATCGTCTTCAGATGCGGCAGGAAAGCGCGCGTGCCGTGCACCACGCCCCAGAAATTGATGTCGAACAACCAATCCATCTGGGACTGGTCGATCTCCTCGAACGAGCCCATCAGCGCAACGCCGGCATTGTTGACGACGATGCCGAGGGCGGGATGCGCGGCGATGGCCTCGCTTGCGAATTGCGCGATGTCATCAGGCTCGCCGACGTCGACGCGATGCAGGCTGACCTTGCGCGTTGTTCCGATCTCTGCTCCGAGCGCCTTCAATCCGCCCTCGTCGCGATCGGCCAGCGCGAGGTCGCAGCCGCGTTGCGCGAGCTCGATCGCCAGTGCCCGGCCGATGCCGCTCGCGGCTCCCGCGATGGCGGCAGCGCCCCGAATCGTCGTCATGAATTTCCCCCGTCAAGCCCCTGATGATGGAACTATGCTTTACATTTTTTCAGAATGGAACCGAACCGTAGCGGGTCTCGGTTTTTAACATTCGTTATGGAGGCAATGCATTGGGAGCCGCCGATGGGACAAGCGACGCCATTTCGCGCGACAGCGCTGATCGTTGAAGACGACGCCATGCAGCGGGAGATGCTTTGCGTCCTGCTGGAGGAGAGCGGCTACCAGGTGATCCAGTGCGAGAGCGCCGAAGCCGCCGAGCGCGTCCTCGACAACAACGCCGGCGCGCTCTGCCTGATGCTGACCGACGTCCAGCTGGCCGGCCGCATGAACGGCGTCGAGCTCGCGCATGTCGCCAAGGACCGCAATCCGAAGCTCGACGTCGTGGTCACCTCGGGCCGCCCCTTGAAGCAGCCCTTGCCCGACGGCGCCAAGTTCTGGGCCAAGCCCTGGGCGCCGCTCGACGTGCTGCGCGAGGCCGAGATCGCTCAGCTGTCCTGACGCGCTCGCTTTCTCGCAGCGCGCTGCGGTGATAAGGTCGGACCATGACCTGGTCCTTCCTGCTCACCTCGCTCATCGTCGTCGCTTCGCCCGGCACCGGCGTGCTCTACACGCTGGCCGCGGCGCTGACCCGCGGTTCGCGCGCCAGCGTGGCGGCCGCCTTCGGCTGCACGCTCGGCATCGTGCCGCACATGGCGGCGGCGATGCTCGGCCTTGCCGCCGTGCTCCACACCAGCGCGCTCGCGTTCGCCGCACTGAAATGGTGCGGCGTCGCCTATCTGCTCTACATGTCCTGGCAGGCGCTGCGCGAGACCGGGGCGCTGGCGGTTGGCGGCGAGATCACGGAGCGCTCGAGCAGCCGGGTCATCGTCACCGGCTTCCTGATCAACATCCTCAATCCAAAGCTGTCGATCTTCTTCCTCGCCTTCCTGCCGCAATTCATCGCGGCGGACGAGGCCCATGTGCTGGCGCGCATGCTGGAATTGAGCGGCGCCTTCATGGCGATGACCTTCGCGGTGTTCGTCCTCTACGGCTTCTGCGCTGCCGCGGTGCGCGAGCGCGTCATCTCCCGCCCGGCCGTCATGGCCTGGCTGCGCCGCAGCTTTGCCGCCGGCTTCGCCGCACTCGGCGCCAAGCTGGCGTTGTCGGAGCGGTAGCACTTCCTTCACCTCTCCCCGCTTGCGGGGAGAGGTCGGATTGCATCGAAGATGCAATCCGGGTGAGGGGTACAGATATCTCGACGGCCGCGCGTGTGGATAGAAGCCCCTCACCCCACCCTCTCCCCGTAAGAACGGGGGAGAGGGAGCGAGAGAGTGGAGCGGGTCCAATCCAATAAAAAAGCGGGCCTTGCGCCCGCCAATTTCGATCGACCCGACGCCCGGGCGGAGCTGAGTCCACCCGGGCTAAGAAACAGAAGCCTCGTTACTTCTTCTTCGCCTTCTTGGCCTTTTTCGCCTTCTTCTTCGCCGCCTTCTTCGCTTTCTTAGCCATAGTATCCTCTCAAGGGTTAATGGTGGAACGCGACACGAGGGATGCTCGGCGGAGGGCCAGCCTCGCAACATCCTCGACGACAAACTCAGCAGATTCGGAGGCGGCTGCCCCGCGTCGTCACATCCGTGTCATCCTGTTATCCACAGCTCAGATGCATTTTCGGGTGATTTTTGGTCGCGAATCCGCCTCACGCGCCAGCACGGCCATCGGCGGCGACAGACTTAACGATCCGACAATGGCGCGTGTCGTTCATGAATCCAAAACCAAGGGCGCGTTTTCAGAGGTCGCAGTGAGACTCCATTAAGCGCAACCGTCGCATTGTCTTCCGCAAGAAAACGGGGATGGGTCATGGACGGACGGCTGCCGGGAACGGGGGGCGGGACGCGGCGCGTGCTGTATGCGCCATGCTGAACGTACCGACATTGTGGACGGTCTTCGTCGTCAACTTCCTGGCGCTCGGCGTGATCTGGGCCTACGTGACGCGTTCCTATCCGAATTTCGCGGCTGCGCGGTTCTGGATGGCATCGGCCTTCGTCGGTTCGGCCGGCGCGATGACCGCCTTGATCCGTCTGTTCGTCGCCTCTCCCCTGCCGCTGCTGCTCGGCGCTGGCGGCGTCATCGCTGCGAGCTGCCTCGCCGCCATGGGCATTCAGCGCTTCTACGATCGGCCGGTGTCGTGGCGCCTGATGACCGCGACGGGGTGCTTGAGCCTCGTCGGCGTCGTGGTCTTCATGGTCGGCTTCGAGCACATGCAGCTGCGCATGCTGAGCTACACGTTCGGACAGGCCCTGCCGCTGGTGCTGGCGCTGCGTCTGTTGTTGTCGCCGGAAGGCCGCGTCAGTCCGGGCGCCAAGCTGTCCGGCATCGTCATCCTCAGCATCATCGCGATTCTGCTCGTGCGCACCGTGGGCAATCTGCTCGGCTACGATCTCTCGGCGCGCGCCGGAGGCCAGGCCCATGCCATCATGGTGCTCGGGCTGCTGTTCCTGTCGATGACCCTCAATTTCGGCTTCCTGCTGATGGCGATGGACAGCTTGCGGGGCGAGGTCGCCGACCTCGCGCTGCTCGACGATCTCACCGGCGTCGCCAACCGGCGGCATCTGCTGCAGCGTCTGTCCGAGGAATGCGCACGGTCGGAGCGCAGCGGCGAGCCGTTCTCGCTGCTGGTGATCGATCTCGACGGCTTCAAGACCATCAACGACACCCATGGCCATGCCGCCGGCGATGCCTGCCTCAAGCACTTCACCCTGATGGCGCAGACCCGCCTGCGGCCCGGCGACATGCTCGCCCGCACCGGCGGCGACGAGTTCTGCGTCGTGCTGCCGTCCTCGTCCCTGCGCGAGGCTGCCGCGATCGCCCGCCGCGTGCTCGAGGTCTGCCGTCAGGACGCCGCCAGCTGCAGCGGCCGCGACATTCCGATCGCGATCTCGATCGGGGTTGCGGAGTGGGATCGCGGCATCGGCGCATTTCCCGACCGGCTGATGGCCAATGCCGACCACGCCCTCTATGCCGCCAAGAAGAACGGCAAGAACGATTTTGCGGTCTATGACCCCGCCCCGCCGCTGGCGCCCGAGGCTGTCGGGACGGTGCGGACATTCGCGTAAAGCCTGTTAGGC
The DNA here is from genome assembly GCF_051853025.1 of Bradyrhizobium sp. BLXBL-01. NCBI lineage: Bacteria > Pseudomonadati > Pseudomonadota > Alphaproteobacteria > Hyphomicrobiales > Nitrobacteraceae > Bradyrhizobium > Bradyrhizobium sp. BLXBL-01. The sequence continues at coordinate 7,359,406 of NZ_CP182471.1, read as the reverse complement.
TCGGCGTCGCATGGGGCCCTGCATGATGATGTTTCGCCTGCTCGCGGCTGTCCTCGCCGCTCTCGTTCCGATCGTCCCCGCCGCTGCTGCGGATGCCGAGCTCGCCAGGCTCGCGCGCGCCTCCGGCACGCCCGATATCCCCGGCCTGAAGATCGTCTGGCTGGCGCCGTGGGGCGAGGTCGGCAACGCAAGACCCTGGCGCAACATCATCGTGCACCAGACCGAGGGACCGGCCGGCTCCGCCCGCGGCGGCGCGCAGGCGCAGGCGAGGAACCCGACGCGGCGCGGCGTTGCGGTCTGGGTCGAGACCGACGGCACGGTCTATTGGGCGGTCGCCGAGAACCTCGTGCCGACCCACGGCGACGGTGCCAACCGCAATGACAACAAGTACATCGACAACCGGCCGACCTACCGCCAGGTGGTGCGCGACAATTCGATCGGCGTCGAGTTCGCCGGCAATTATCCTGATGTGACGGCGGGGCCGACCGAGGCGCAGGTCGCGGCGTGGAAGATCCTCGTTCGGGTGCTGCGCGCGCGCTACGACATCCCGCCCGAGCGCGTCTATGCGCACAACTGGATCGACTACAAGGACGCCCGCTATTGCGAAGGCTGCATCCTCGCGACGATGGCACGGGAATGGGGCGAGTAGGCGGTGTGCCCGCACACCCCGCTATCGGGTGCAGCTCCCATCACAGCAACAAAAAAGCCGGCGTTGCCGCCGGCTTTCTGTCTCTTTCGATCCGCCAATCTCTGGCGCTGAACCCCCGCGCTTAATGCGCGGCTTCCAGCGCGGCCTGTTCGGCCTTTGCGATCGTGCCCTTGACCGCGGACTGCACCTTCTCGAAGGCGCGAACCTCGATCTGGCGGACGCGCTCGCGCGACACGCCGAACTCGGCAGCAAGGTCTTCCAGCGTCATCGGCTCATCGGCGAGGCGGCGGGCCTCGAAGATGCGGCGTTCGCGCGGGTTGAGCACGCCCATGGCGCCGTTCAGCGCGTCACGGCGGTGATCATATTCCTCGTGCTCCGCCATCATGGCTTCCTGGTTGGGCGTGTTGTCGACCAGCCAGTCCTGCCATTCGCCGGCTTCGCCGTCGTCGCGGATCGGTGCGTTGAGCGACGCGTCGCCGCCGAGGCGGCGGTTCATGTCGATCACGTCCTGATCGGTGACGCCGAGGCGCTTGGCGATCACCTTGACCTGGTCGGGGCGGAGATCGCCTTCGTCCAGTGCGTTGATCTTGCTCTTCGCCTTGCGCAGGTTGAAGAACAGCTTCTTCTGGTTCGCGGTGGTGCCCATCTTCACGAGCGACCACGAACGCAGGATGTACTCTTGAATCGACGCCTTGATCCACCACATGGCGTAGGTGGCGAGACGGAATCCCTTCTCGGGTTCGAAACGCTTCACCGCCTGCATCAGGCCGACATTGCCTTCCGAGACGACCTCGGAGATCGGCAGGCCGTAGCCGCGATAGCCCATGGCGATCTTGGCCACGAGGCGGAGATGGCTGGTGACGAGTTGGTGCGCCGCGTCGCGATCGTCATGCTCGCGCCAACGCTTGGCGAGCATGTACTCCTCCTGCGGTTCCAGCATCGGGAACTTGCGGATCTCGGCGAGGTAGCGGGAAAGGCCGGATTCTCCATTGAGGACCGGCAAAGCAGCGGTACGGGCCATAGTGCGCCCTCCAAAAGGTTCAGGCCCCCGATAGCGGCGGGCCAGGCAGACGACCGCTGTGTTAAAGCCGGCCGTAGCTGCGATGTTCCGCGTTGGTGATTTCAACGCAGGCGCAATATACCCCATCGGGGGTCAAAAAGGGAAGGATTGCTGACGTCACGTCCCCGTGTGGCAGCTATAACTTTTTGTAATGTAAAGGCTTTCTGAAGCGACCTGCGTCATAGCGCCGCTTTGAGGGTGCGTTCGAGGAGAAGCAAATCCTCCGGCAAAGGCGCCTCCCAGTGCAGTAATTCTCCCGTCCTTGGGTGCTCCAATACCAGCAGGTAAGCGTGTAAGGCCTGCCGCCCCAGCGCCGCCAAAGCTGTCCGCGACTCGGGGCCGAGCTGGTTGGCCTTGGTCTTGAAATGCGGGCCATAGACGGCATCGCCCATCAGCGGGTGGCCGATATGGGCGAGATGGACGCGGATCTGGTGGGTGCGGCCGGTCTCGAGCTCGCAGGCGAGCAGGGCGGCGACGCCCTTGCCGTCGCGCCCATGAAAGGTCTCCAGGATTTCCCAATGCGTCACCGCCTCGCGGCCGCCCTGGCGCACTGCCATCTTCTCCCGCGCATGCGGATGCCGGTCGATCGGCGCATCGACGGTGCCGCGGTGGCGGTTCGGCACCCCCCAGGCAAACGCCATGTAGCCGCGCCGCATCGCGCCGGTGCGGCCGTGGTCGGCGAACTGGGCCGACAGCGAGGCATGGGCGAGGTCGTTCTTGGCGACGACCATCAGCCCCGTCGTGTCCTTGTCCAGCCGGTGCACGATGCCGGGCCGGCGCACCCCGCCGATGCCCGACAGCGAGGCGCCGCAATGGGCGATCAGCGCGTTCACCAAGGTGCCGGTCTCGTGGCCGGCCGCGGGGTGGACCACCAGGCCTTTGGGCTTGTTGATGACGATGATGTCGTCGTCCTCGAACACGATATCGAGGGCGATATCCTCCCCCTTGGGCTCGGCGGGCGCGGCCTCCGGCACGTCGATTATGATCGTATCGCCGGATGCGACGTGATAAGCGGGGTCGCGGACCGCGGAGGCCTTCAGGCGCACTGCGCCCGCCAGGATCAGGGCTTTCAGCCTCGATCGCGACAGCTCCGGCAGGCGCGCCGCCAGCACGCGGTCGAGCCGGGGCGAGCCCTCGGAGCCGGCGACGACAACCTCCAACCTTTGCGCTGACCCAGAGCTTTCCATGACGACGTCTGATACCGCTGTTCCCGAACCGACCCCCGAGCAGGCCGTGCTGTTCGCGCGGGTGCGGCGGATGATGCTGATAGCGGGGTTGACCACGGCGCTTGCGATCTGCGCCGTGCTGATCGCGGTGGGCTACCGCCTTTTCAAGTCCGAGGGAAGGGCGGCCGAGCCGGCGGGCGATGTCACCGCAACCCTGCCCAAGGGCGCCAAAATCGTCTCGACCGGGGTCGCCGGCGACCGCCTCGTGGTCACGCTGGATCTCGGCGGAATCATCGAGATCCGCACCTTCGACGCCCGCACATTGAAGCCGGCCGGACGGCTGAAATTCGCCAATGAGCCGTAAAAGGCCCGCCGGGGTCCTTGCGGCGGACAAATTTCGAGGCTATTGGCTAGCCCTCACGCTCCCTTCGTCTAGCGGTTAGGACGCGGCCCTCTCAAGGCTGAAACAGGGGTTCGATTCCCCTAGGGAGCGCCATATTCACGATATCCCAGCGCAAAACTCAAAATGAGCCATATCGCGACGTTGCTTCTGCGCCGCGCGATGGTTGCATGAGCGCATGAGTCCGGCTCCCCTTACCGCCTGTTCGGGCGGGGGATCGCGAGAGGAGCCTTGGCCATACCCTGGCCGCAAGTTCAGTGATGCGCCGAAACGCTCCTGACGGTCTCGGTCAGCATATCACCGGACGCGGAATGGCTGACGTCACCCAGGCTGATGATGCCGACCATCCGCTTGCTCTTGTTGATCACCGGCAGCCTGCGGACCTGCAGCTTCTCCATGTGATGCATCGCCTTGGCGAGGTCATCGTCCTCGCGGCAGCAATGGATGCCTTCGGTCATCACGTCACGTGCCTTCGCGCGGCCGGCATCGAAGCTGTGGCTCGCGAGTCCTTTGCAGACGATGTCGCGGTCGGTCACCATTCCGACCAGCTTGTCGTCCTCGCCGATCGGAATGCAGCCGATGTCATGCGCCCGCATCAGTTTGGCTATCTCGGTGATTGGCGTATCGGGGCTGACCCAGTCGACACCCTTGTGCATCACGTCTTTGACTTTCATGGCGAGCCTCCGTTCGTGGGTTTCAAGTGCGTTGATGCAATCAATGCAGCGGCACCCCCAATCTTCCGAACTCCGACCAGGCAAGCGCAGAAACTCTCGCCGCCACCTGCTGATCAGTATGACGGCGACCTCGCGGCCAGAGTTCCCGCCCAGGATCGCAACGGCAATGGGCGGTCTCCAAAAAATCCTCAGTCATGCGCGCTGAAGCGCCCATGCGGTGCGTTGGCCATCAGGCGCGCAAACTGCGCGTGACCCATATGGAGCAGCGTCTCATGATCGCCGGCTTCCATATAGATGTCCGGCTGTGCCTCGATGCTGTCGTCGACGATCGTTTCCAATCCGTAGCATTTGCCGACGGCGGGAACCGCACCGTGTGCACAGTCGCTGAACAGCCGATTGACCTCGGTTTCATTGGCCATGTGGACATTGTCGCCGAGGCTTGTCCTCAGGTCCGCCAGACGGAGATGATGCGAAGCGGGCAAGATCGCCAGCATGTATCCGCCGTCGCGCCGCAACACGATGCCCTTGGCGAGGCGGTCGCCCGGGATATGGCATGCCTCGGCCGTTCGAGCGGACGTCATGCTGAGTTCGTGCGGGATCACCTCGTACTGGATGTTCTCAGCGGCGAGGTATTTCTGGAGCGTGGGAGCAATGGCCATGGCATCACCTCCGATGCGGAATGCAAACCATCCACCGTGAGGTCGACCCTGCAGACTCTCGCCATACGATGGGCGGCTGCCTGACTAGAGACCCAACATAGGTCTTCCATCCGCAAGCTGCAATTCATCATGGTTGACCAACTTCATGGCGAGATGGTCAGCCAATCGTACGGTCCAGCGGTGGAGAGTATGGTGATGCCGCACTGCGCCTCCTCCTTCGAACCGGCGCCGGCTGCGCTCCGTTTGGTGACATCAGGCATCGTCGAAGTTATATAATAATTTCAATGACATAAGCGTTTGCGATGTTGTTCTGAAAAGCGCGCCATCCAAATCCTAAGCCATTGAAAACCCGCACACTCTAGGCAACCATGTGAGCCTGGAGAGACCGCCTTGTTGCACGTAGCTCACAAGGTGGTCCGCTAATGGTGCTCGCGGTCGTGACATGGCAATCCTGATCCCGAGTCTCGGCTTCGCGCGCTTCGATAGCCGTGGGGAGCTACGACTGGCGGAACGACTGAAGGACTTCCTCGAAGAGAACGCCGTCGTTTGGCACAACCTGCCTGTCGGGCCTCGCAACCGGCATCCGGATTTCATCATCATTCATCCCGCGAACGGCCTGCTCGTGCTCGAGGTGAAGGACTGGCGCCTGGAGACGATCGTCTCAGCGGACAAGACGAAGGTCGAGCTGCTGACAAGTCGTGGTGAGGTGCGGGAAAGCAATCCGCTGGAGCAGGCTCGCAAATATACGTTCGAGGTCGTGCGCACGCTGGAGCGCGACGGGCAATTGTTGTTTCCGCGGGGGCATCGCCTCGCGGGCCGGTCCATCGTTCCGTTCGGCTTCGGGGCCGTGTTCACCAACATCACGCGCAAGCAGTTCGACCAGACCGATCTCAAGGAGGTGTTCTGCGAGCATCTCTGCCTGTTCAAGGACGAGATGACCGAGGGCGCGGACCCCGAGGAATTCCGGTCGAGATTATGGCGCATGGTTCATCCGCGTCTCGAAGGGCCGCTGTCCATGCCGCAATTCGACCGCCTGCGCGCGCTGCTGTTTCCGGAGATTCGCATACGGCAGATTGCCCTGCCTTTGGACGATGCGCCTCGCGCCGATTCTTCGGATCGCACGCTTGCGGTCATGGACCTGCATCAGGAGCAGTTCGCGCGCAGCCTGGGCGAGGGGCATCGCATCATTCGCGGCGTCGCCGGATCGGGCAAGACCCTGATCCTCGCCTTTCGCGCCGAGTATCTGGCGCGTGCGGCGGCAAAGCCGGTGCTCATCCTGTGCTACGCCAACGGCATTGCCGGCCGGCTCGAGGATGCCATGCAGAGCAGGGGCGTCGAGGACCGCGTTCAGGTTCTCACCTTCCACTCGTGGTGCTACCGGATGCTGCGGACTTACGGGATTCCCGCCCCATCCGAGCGAGATTATCCAGACTACGCAGAGCGCCTGGCTGCGAGCGTTTCAGAGGTCGTGAAGGCGGTCGATCAAGGCCATATCCCGGCAGAGCAGTACGACGCCGTCCTGATCGACGAGGCACACGACTTCGAGCCGCAATGGCTCGCGCTTGCGGCCAAGATGGTGAACCCGCGCACCAAGGCGCTGATGGTCGTCTACGACGATATCCAGGCCATCTATAAGGGGCGTGAGCGCCCGGTGTGGAGCCAGCTCGGCATTGAAGCCAAGGGCAGAACGACCGTGCTGAAGGTCAACTATCGCAACACCGCCCAAATCGTTGCCTTCGCAAGACGGTTCGCCGCGGACGTCATCGGCGCTCCCGGCATCACGGCCGACGACGAGCACGCCATCCTGCTGCCGGAAGATGCGGGCCGGCAGGGATTGGAGCCGGACGTGCGGCGGTGCGTGAGCATCGACGCAGAAGCTCACTGCGTCGCCGAGTGGTTTCTCGACCGCAAAAAAGCCGGCTACGAGTGGTCGCAGATGGCGTGTCTCTACCCGGAGCACTGGATCGGCGGGCGGGTCGCGCAGATTCTCGCCAGGCATGGCGTGCCGATCGACATGGCCAAGGACAATCGCAACAGGGTTTCGGTCAAGCGGGTGGCCGTGCGGTTCTTGAGCATGCACAGCGCGAAAGGGCTGGAGTTTCCCTGCGTCGCCATTGCCGGCTTGGGCCTGCTCGGCCGCCACGGCGAGACCGTCGAGGAATGTGTCCGCCTGACCTATGTCGGGGTCACCCGGGCAACTCACGAGGCGCTCCTGACGTATTCGAGCGAGTCGGCATTGGTGCAGCGCCTGATCGCTTAGACGAATGCGTGCAGGCGCTGTTTCACGCCGTCGTGCCGTCGATCGAGCGGCGGATCACCTTCTGCACTTCCGTATTCGACAGGAACAGATCGTGGTTGATGATGCCCCAGCCTTCCTGGGAGGCATCGACCACGCGCACACCGAGCCCCGCGATGGCGGCCTTCTCGGCCGCGCCGACGCGGGTCATGCCGCCTGCGAGCTGCCCCGACAGTGCCAGTGCACGATCGTTGGTCGAGGCGATCACCGTGATCTTGCCGGCGAGCGGACCGATGCGCTGGATCGCCGACGAGAACACGTCCATGTCGATGTCGGGCGCGGCAAACACCACCGCGCCGATCTTGCTCGTCACCGTGTCGCCGTATCGCCCATGGAGCTGGCGCAGGCTTTCGAGCGTCAGCATGGTTCCCATGCTGTGCGCGACGATGTGCACGCGGCCGCCGCCTGGCGCCGACACCAGCGCCGAGAGCACGCGCTCGAAATTGTCGCGCGACCACATCGCGCTGTCGCGGTCATAGGCATAGTCGAACAGTCCTGCCTTGGATGGCCAGGAGAATGCCATGGTCCGGCCGCGGAACTTGATCCCGTCGGAAAGATGGGCCGCATCCAGTACCGCCGTCTCGAATGTCTGCTTGAAGCCGTGCACATAGATCAGCACGTCTCCTCCGCCCGCCTGCGCAGCGAGATCGCCGGCGTCAGTCGGCACCGGTTCGATCCGGTCAAGACGCCAATCCTCGAGTCCAACCGAGGCGAGCGAAAGTCGGCTCTCGTCCGGCGCCGCCAGCTTCGCCCGCGCGACCGTCATGCTCGTCGCACGCTCCGGCCCGAACCAGGGTTTCGCGCGGGCACCGTTGACGGGCTTGCGCGTGGTGACGACAAGCAACGTGGGGTCAGCGGACAGTGACGATGCGTCAAAGCGCGCCCCGGTCGCACCGAGCCCGGCGCATCCGCCGAGCGCGAGCGCGCTCCCTGCCGACAGGAGTCCGCCGAGAAACGCGCGGCGCGACATGGAATGATTTGTGTGTAGAAGACGTCGGCCTATCACAAGGAACCCATCGGAACTTGCCCCCGACAGCATCGCCCCATCTGCTCTCTGAATGACAATGGAGGCGAGATCGCGGCGGAGCCGCCTCGCGCATGTCATGGCGTTCAAGTGAATGCCGGGTCAGTCGACGATCTCGATGGAATGGATCTGGCACCAGTCGCGTAATGCCCGCTCCGTCGCCTTGTTGCGGTAGTGATGCCAGGCATCGATCGCTCCTCGTCGGGAGAGCAGGCCCTTGAACTTCTGATAGGCGCCGCGTTTGCTGAAGATGTAGCGAACGTCGTCGAGATCGTTCGGCAGGAACTCGCGGACGAAGGCAATCACGAGAGGCTTGCCCAGGTCGAGGTCTCGTGTGTTCGGGATCTTCAAGTATTTGGTCTGGTCCTCAATATCGTCAGGCAGGTCGTCATCCTCGATCTCCTCCAGGTCGTCCTGATCGAACTGGTAGTAGATCTTTCCTGTCTGCCTGCAGACGAAGGTGTGGCATTGCCCCATGCCGCCGTCGATGTCGGCAAATTCAAAAGCCTGGACGATGTCTCCGAATTTTACGGGCATGGGACACCTTGCCAACGGAACGACGGCGCAATGTCTGCGATCGACCCGAAGAGTATAGGCGGATAGTCCTTCGAGGCAATGAACCCTCCCAGTGTCCAGAAGGCAACAGGCCCGGCGTCGACGGGCAAAACACCCCGATCCGCTGTCAATCCCTCCCGCCAAAGATATTCCACTTTGCCGAAATTCTCCCAGCACGGACCTGCCTCCAGCAAGCATGCCGCCTCGGCGTCCGTGGTGGTGGCCGTTCTCCCCAGAATCTGCACTATGCGTTCCGCCTCCGAAGCTGCTGCCGGGCCTTTGGAGATTTGGCAATTTGCTTTTCGGAGTGACGAGATGAGTGGTTTGGTGATCTCTGGCGGCCGGGTGGTGGATCCCGCGAGCGGGATGGACGCCGTCGGTGATGTGGCGGTGGTGGACGGCAAGGTCGCCGCCATGGGCACGGGTCTCGGCGGCGCCGAGCGGGTGATCGACGCCACAGGCCTCGTGGTGGCGCCCGGCTTCATCGACCTGCACGCCCATGGCCAGTCGATCCCGGCCGACCGCATGCAGGCCTTCGACGGTGTCACGACGACGCTCGATCTCGAGGCCGGCGTGCTGCCGGTCGCGTCCTGGTATGAGCGCCAGGCGCGGAAGGGCCGCGTGCTGAACTACGGCGCGGCCACCAACTGGGCCTTTGCCCGCATCGGCGCGATGACGGGCTCCAACGCGGAGAGCTCGCTGGAGGCGTTCGGCAACGCCATGCGTGATCGCCGCTGGATGGACAACGTCGCGACCGATGCGGAGGTCGCAGGCATTCTCGAACGTCTCGGGCGCGGCCTCAACGAGGGCGGCATCGGCATCGGCATTCTCAACGCCTATGCGCCCGGCGCCGGCGTGCAGGAACTGACCGCGGTGTGTCAGCTCGCGGCGGCCAATGACGTGCCGACCTTCACCCATGTCGCCTTCATGTCGCGCATCGATCCCGAGAGCGCGGTGGAAGCCTATATCCGCCTGATCGGCTATGCCGGCGCCACCGGCGCGCACATGCACATCTGCCATTTCAACTCGTCGAGCAAGACCGACATCGAGCGCTGCCGCGTGCTGATCGAAAAGGCGCAGGCGCAAGGACTGCCGATTACGGTCGAGGCCTATCCTTACGGCACCGGCTCGACCGTACTGGCCGCCGCCTTCTTCAGCGATCCCAAATTCGTCGAGCGCAACGGCACTGGCTACGATTCCGTGCAGCGCGTCACCGACGGCTACCGCTTCCACGACCGCGAGGAGCTCTTGAAGGCGCAGGCCGAAGAGCCGTCCTCGCTGGTGCTCTGGCACATCCTCGACACCGAGAACAATGCGCATCACCGCGACCTGCTCGACATGTCGGTGCTGTATCCCGGCGGTGCCATCGCCTCCGACGCGATGCCGTGGACGCTGTCCGACGGCTCGACATATACCGGCGACGCCTGGCCGCTTCCGGATGACGCCACCTCGCATCCGCGCTCGGCGGGCTGCTTCACGAAGTTCATCCGCGAATGGGTGCGCGAGCGCAAGGCGGTGTCGCTGCTGGAAGGCGTGCGCAAATGCGCGCTGATCCCGGCCGAGATCCTGTCGCAGAGCACGCCGGCGATGCGCGCCAAGGGTCGGCTTACGAAGGACGCGGATGCCGACATCGTCGTGTTCGACTATGAGAAGCTCTCTGACCACGCAACCTTCACGGCGATGAACCGCCCGTCGGAAGGCGTGCGGCACCTGATCGTCAGCGGTCAGCCGTTGATCAGCGACGGCATTCTCGATGTGACGGCGCGGCCGGGAAGACCGGTGCGGCGCCCCGTCGTGGAGAGCTGAGCCATGCCGGTCCCGGTTCTCCTGGTGACGGGTTTCCTCGGGGCCGGCAAGACCACCGTCGTCAACCATCTGCTGGCGCATGCGGACGGGCGGCGCATCGCCGCCGTCGTCAACGATTTCGGCGCCATCAACATCGATGCGGAGCTGATCGCGGGCGCGAGCGACGGCGTGGTCAGCCTCGCCAATGGCTGCATCTGCTGCTCGCTCGAGGGCGATCTGCTGCGCACGCTCGCGACGCTGCTGCGCCGTGATCCCAAGCCCGACTATATCGTCATCGAGACCAGCGGCGTCGCCGATCCCGCCGACATCGTGCGCAACCTGATGGACCCGGTGATCCTGCGCGAGGCGCCGCTGGAAACGGTGCTCTGCGTGATCGACGCGGGGACACCGCCATCGGCCCTGGACGACGCGCTGCTGCGGTCGCAATTGCGCGTCGCCGATATCGTGGCGCTCAGCAAGCTCGATCTTGCGGACGCGGCCGCGGGAACGCGGATGCGCGAAGCCATCCGCGCCCAGCGCGTCCCCGCCGTGGTGGTCGACGCACACCATGGCGAGATACCCTCTGCGCTGCTGTTTCCCACGGCCGCCGATCGCGCGCCCGCGCCGCGCGATTCGGGACCGAAACGGCCGGTGGAGCAGCGCTTCGAGACGCTGAGCTGGATCTCCGATCACCCGATCTCGCTGCCGCACTTGCAGCAGGCCATCAGCCGGCTCGCGCCGAAGCTCGCCCGCGCCAAAGGCCTGTTCGAGACCGTCGAGCAGCCCGGACGCCAGATGGTGTTTCAGTTCGCCGCCGGCCGCGCCACGCTGGCGCTCGGCGAGGCGCCGCCGCAAGGCGTGCCGCGGACACGGATCGTCTTCATCGCCGAGCTCGGCGTGCTCTCGAAGGCCGAGCTCGACGGGATCATGGAGGGGTGTGTTGCGGGCGGCTGAGGCAAGGCGGTAGGGTCAACCGCTTCCGCCGGGAGGCACCGCCCCCTTCTCTTGCTGCGTCGATCCGAGACCGAACAATGCCAAATATCCTACCCGCCCCCGCCGATGCCGCCTCGCGCCGTGCCGCCAAGCAGGCCATCGTCTATCCGGCCGGGACGATGCCCGGGCCGGATATGGCCACGCTCGAAGCTGCCCGCCGTGCGATGATCAAGACGCACGAGTTCATCGTACCGCCACGCGATGCCCGTGCCTTTCGCGTGGCGCGCGGCCAGTTCTTCCGCATCGTCAGCATCGAAGGCCCTCAGGTCGGCGACCTCAATCTCTGGAACGCCGACAATCTCTCCGAGCGCTTCTTCAGCGGCAAGACGCGGGCGCTCCATGGCACGCATGTCGGCATCGGTGACCGGCTCTGGAGCAATATGCCCTATCTTCGGCCGATGGCGACCATCAGTCACGATACGCTCGGCTGGTACGGCTTCGACGCGGACGGCGCCGGCATTCACGATGTGATCGGCACGCGCTGCGATCCCTACACAAATCTCCTGCTAAGCGGCACGGCTTACGATCTTTGCTGCCACTCCAACCTGTCGCGTGCGCTGGCGACCGAACTGAAGATGGAGCCGCATGCGGTGGAGCATCATGTCCACGACGTGCTCAACGTCTTCATGTGCACCGGCTTCACCAAGGACACGCACCAGTATTTCATGAAGGCAAGTCCGGTCCGCCCCGGCGACTTCATCGAGTTTTTCGCGGAGATCGACCTGCTCGGCGCGTTGTCGGCCTGTCCCGGTGGAGACTGCAGCGCAACCCATTCCAGCGATGCCGCGGCATGCCATCCGCTCAAGATCGAAATCTTCGAGCCGGATCGAACGACCCTGAAGGGCTGGACCTGGCCCTCGCCGAGTGCTTATCACCGTCACCACGGTACGCATGCGGGAAGCTGAATCTCAGTCCTCGACCGGTAGTCCGTCGCCGTGCACATCATGCGAATTGCGCGATGCCGTGCCCCACCGACCAGTTCTCCTTGGGGGCGTCGAGCACGTTCACGAACACGTCCTCGGGCCGGATGCCCGGGTTCTCGCCGAGCAACTCGGCGATCCGCCGGTACAGCGCCTTTTTCTGCTCGGGGGTGCGCGAGGCGAATACGGTGATCTGGATCAGCACGGCGTCCTCGCTGCGCGTCACGCCGTAAGCGTTGCCGCAGCGGAAGTTCGCTGCTTCATGCTCGGTGATTGCCATGAACGCGTCGCCCTCGGGCACGTTCAGCGCCTCGCGCATGGCGCGATAGAGACTGTCGAGGATGGCCTGGCGGTAGTCGTCAGGCTTTCCGGCACGCATCGAGATGTGGAGGAGAGGCATCGTACGTCCCTTTGCATGCGGGCCTGATCGGCCGGCCACATGGTCCGCGCCGGCCGTCGGCTTGACGAAACGGGATATCAATCCCAATTGGTTTTTGACACGATGTCGAGAAAGCATGTTCTTGACGAAGTGTCAAATATTTTGAGGAGCAACATTTGAGGCCGCGCGAGTTCGACCATGACGACGTGCTGCGCATCGCGTTCGACCAGTTCTGGCGCAAGGGCGTGCGCGGCACCTCGCTATCGGACATCGCGCGCGACGCCGGTGTGCAGCGCGGCAGCCTCTACAATGCGTTCGGCAGCAAGGAAGCGCTGTTCCTGCAGGCCTATGAGCGCTACGCCGGGGACTATCTGCTCGCCCTGCAAAAAGCGCTCGGGACGGGGTCTTTGCGCAAACGCCTCACCGCGTTCTTCGACCTCACCATCACCAATTTCCGTTCCGGCTCGCCGCCGCGGGGATGCCCGACCACGCGCGGCCTGATGGAGCTCGGCCCGGCGGAAGGCGAAGGGTTGGACGAAGAGGCGCGCCAGGCCTTTGCGAGCCTCGTTTCCCGCATCACCACGCTGGTTCAGGACACCTTGTCGGCGGGCGCCAAGCGTGGCGAGTTCAAGGGCAATCCGGCGGCCGCAGCGCTGCACATCATCACGGTGACGCGCGGCCTTGCCGTGCTCGAACGCGCCTATGGCGACGAAGCCCAGCTGCGCAAGATCGCCGCGCACGCGATCGATCTCGTGCTCGAGAAGGGAGGTTAGGTGTCAGCAGCAGGCCAGCGCCAGCGCGTTGATCGCCTGCGTTGTCGCGTCCTCTTTCCCGGAGCCGACGAATTGGCAGACCACCGACCCGAGCTCGCCCGGCTGCTTGCGGCGCGCGACTGCCAGCAGGCGCATCAATTCCGCCTCGTCCTTGGAAAGCCGCCTGCAGGACGGCGGCATGAAGCACAGCTCGCAGGGCCGGTCGCCGCGCAGGATCCTGACGAGCGCTGCCGCGCGCGCAACCAGCAGCGGGCTGTCGGCAATGCCGGGAGCGTCCTCGGCAAAGCGATAGGCCGCTTCCCAGCAATCCGATGCGCCGGTCGCATAGGCCGCTCCGATGAAGCGGAACAGTGCCAGCGCGACGCGGGAAAAATCATCGTAGCTGTCGATGCTCGGCCGGGTCGCCAGCGCGGCTTGAAGCGGACGAGCAGCGGCTCGCCCGCGTCCGGCTTCGGCGCAGAATCGCAAATGGCCCGCATCGTGAGTGATCTCGTCAATGCAACGTCGCGCTGCCCACGAACCAGCTCTTCATCGCCATCATCCGGTCATGCTCGAAAGACTGCACGTGACGGTCGGGCAGGATGAGGCCGGCCATGCGGAAGATCGTCGCAAGCCCCTGGACCGGCGCGAGCGCCCAATCGGCACCGACCGGCGGCAGCCAGCGCTCGAACTGCTCGCGCGCGACATCGACGCGATCCTGCTGGGCCGCGGCAATTGCGCTCAAGATGCCGTGCTCGCTGTCGGACATGCGCGGACAGGTGGGGCAGTGCACTTCGATCGCCGTATGCGCGGTACAGGCAAAGATCTCGATGATGGATTCCAGCGACAGCACGGCATCGCCGACGCGGAAATGGTCGTACACCTGCTTGATATCGGCCGCCGTGGGGACGGCGCTTCCGCTGCGGGCCTTCGCGCGAAATCCCCAGATGAAGAGCCGCTCCGCCGCGCACAGCGCAGGAAGGTCGAGGGGCCTTGTGTCTGTCGATCGATGCATTGTGCCTCTTGGCTCTGGCTGCGCTCACGCCAGCGCTGGCGCGGATGATCTGCGCCGATCGTTCTGCCAGAGAGCTCTCCAAGTCAACGCGCGGAGAGGCGATGTCGAGGTGTTCTAGTTTGGAAGAATTCGTATCTCGGACGCGGTCGGTCGCTCGCCCGCAGCGATGAGCAGCAGGGCCGCCCGCCCCCGCACAATTGCGGATGCCGGAACCCGAATGCTTAAGGCTTTGCTAAGGGGGGCGGGATAAACTGGCATATCAGCCCTTCCAATTCCTGTGAGCACCGATGATTTTCTCCCGCATCAGTTTCAAGCTGGTCCTGATTGTCGGCATCAGCCTCCTCGGCATGATCGCGCTGGCGCCGGTCGCGCTCTCGACCCTGCGCACGCAGATGGTCGCCGACCGCCAGGCCAAGACCCAGCACATGGTCGACGTCGGCTACGGCATCCTGGCGCACTACCAGAAGCTCGAGAGCGAAGGAAAACTCTCGCGCGAGCAGGCGCAGGCCGGCGCCATGGCCGAGATCAAGAGCCTGCGCTACGACAAGGTCGAGTATTTCTGGATCAACGACATGACCCCCAGGATGGTCATGCACCCGATCAAGCCCGAGCTCGACGGCAAGGATCTCTCCGGGATGAAGGATCCCGCCGGCAATGCGCTGTTCATGGGCTTCGTCGACGTCGTCACCAAGCACGGTGCGGGCTTCTACGGCTATCTCTGGCCGAAGCCCGGCTTCGACCAGCCGGTCGGGAAAATCTCCTATGTGAAGGGCTTTGCGCCCTGGGGCTGGATCATCGGCACCGGCATCTATCTCGACGACGTCGACGCCGCCTTCCGCCAGAACGCGATGACCTTCGCCTATATTTGTCTCGCGGTGCTGGTCGTGGTGCTCGGGGCCTCGTTCCTGATCGGCCGTAGCGTCACCCGGCCGCTGGCCCGGATCACCGCGCTCACGGAGCGCCTTGCCGCCGGCGACAGTGCCTTCGACGTGCCCTACACCGACCGCCGCGACGAGGTCGGCGGCCTCGCCAAGGCGCTCGCCGTGTTCAAGGACAATGCATCGGCGGTGAGCCGGATGCATGCCGAGCAGCAGGAGCTGAAGCAGAAGGCCGACGACGAGAAGCGCAAGACGATGGCCGATCTCGCCGGCAAGTTCGAGGCGAGCGTCCAGGCCGTCGTCCGCGACGTCTTCGACGAGGCGCGCGCGATGCAACAGGCCGCGCAGGGCATGTCGGAAACCGCCAACAAGGCGAGCGATCGTGCGAGCTTCGTCGCCACCGCATGCCAGCAGGCCTCGAGCAACGTACAGACGGTGGCCTCCGCCGCCGGCGAATTGTCGGCCTCGATCGCCGAGATCAGCCAGCGCGTGGCACAGGCCGCGACAGTGGCCGACAAGGCCGCCGCCGACGGCCAGCGCACCAACGACACCGTGCAGGGCCTTGCCGCCGCCGCGCACAAGATCGGGGAGGTCATCGACCTCATCAACCAGATCGCCTCGCAGACCAATCTGCTCGCGCTCAACGCCACCATCGAGGCGGCTCGCGCGGGCGAAGCCGGTAAGGGCTTTGCGGTGGTCGCGAGCGAGGTGAAGTCGCTGGCGAGCCAGACCGCGAAGGCGACCGACGAGATCGGCGCGCAGATCACCGCGATCCAGGCCGAGACCAATCAGGTCGTCGGCAACATCGAGAGCATCCGCGCCACCATCATGGAGGTCAACGAGATCTCCTCGTCGATTGCCGCCGCGGTCGAGGAGCAGGGCGCCGCCACGAAGGCGATCGCGCACAGCGTGCAGGAGGCGGCCTCCGGCACCGACCAGGTCTCGCACAACATCTCCGGCGTCACCGATGCGACCGCCGAGACCGGCCAGGCCGCCGGCCTCGTGCTGCAATCGAGCGGCCGGCTGACGCACAAGCTGCAATCGCTGCAGGACGAGGTCGGCGCCTTCGTTGCGGGCGTGCGGGCAGCGTAACTGAAGCGCTGCAGGTGATCTTTTTCCGCGTCGCGGCATCGGCCGTGATGCGGAGACTGTTTTCCTTGACATGAAGTCTGCCGTGCTCGACGTGTAGCGACGTCGACTGGCGGCACGTGCGTGCCGTCCCGAAAAGAAAAGCAGCACGGGAAGGACGTCATGAACGCGGGCCTCGACGAGAAGGACTACCTCGCCAATTTGCGCGGCCTGTGGGACAAGGCCTGGCCGAAGGATCTGCCGCGCTCGCCGAATTATCTGCATGGCGAAGTTCCCCTGACGGAATATCTGCGCGCCTGGGCGAAGCGGAGTCCGGAGCGGCCCGCCGTGATCTTCTATGGCCATGTGACCACGTATGCCGATCTCGATCGGCAGAGCGATCGCTTTGCGGCGCTGCTGCAGGCGAAGGGCGTGCGCAAAGGCGATCGCGTCGCCGTCTTCCTGCCGAACTGCCCGCAATTCCACGTCGTGTTCTTCGGTATCCTGAAGCTTGGCGCGGTCCACGTTCCCATCAGCCCGCTGTCGCGCGCGTTCGAGCTGTCCTACCAGCTCAACGACACCCAGGCCGATGTGATCGTGGCGCTCGACCAGCTCATCCCCGTCGTCGAGCAGGTGAAGAGCGAGGTGCGGTTGCGCGAGATCATCGTCACCAGCTTTGCCGATGTCGTGCCGGCGGCGCCTGCGTTTCCCGCGCCGGACTCGATCCGCACGCCGCGCGTCGCGATCGCTGCCGCGACTGATCTCCTGCCGGCGCTTGCGGCAATGCCCGCACCGACGCCGCTGCCGCCGCCTCACCTCGATGATGTCGCCGCGCTCAATTACACCGGCGGCACCACCGGCATGCCGAAGGGCTGCGTGCATACCCATCGCGACATGGTCTACACGGCCGCCGCCAATTACGGCATCTCGCTTCCCTCGGACGAGAGCAGCGTGTTCCTGTCGTTCTTTCCGGAGTTCTGGATTGCGGGCGAGAATTCCGGCCTGATCTTTCCGCTGTTCTCGGGCGGCACGCTGGTTCTGCTCGCGCGCTGGGACGCCGTCGGTGCGATGGCGGCGATCGACAAGTACAAGGTCACGATCACGGCGATGCCGGTCGACAGCGCGGTCGAGATGATGGACCATCCGCGTTGGAGCGAGTTCGACCTGTCGTCGCTGCAACAGGTGCGCGTGGTCTCCTTCGTCAAGAAGCTCAACGCCGGCTATCGCAGGCGCTGGAAGGATCTGACCGGCACGATCCTGATGGAGGCAGCCTGGGGCATGACCGAGACGCACACGTCCAACACTTTCACCGCTGGCTTTCAGGACGGGGATTTCGACCTCAACAGCCAGCCGATCTTCGTCGGCCTGCCGGTGCCCGGGGCCGAGTTCAAGATCACCGATTTCGAGACCGGCGCGCTGCTGCCTCTCGGGGCGGAAGGCGAGATCCGCGTGCGCACGCCGTCGCTGCTCAAGAGCTACTGGAACAAGCCGGAGGCGACGGCGGAATCACTCGTCGACGGCTGGTTGCGCACCGGCGATATCGGCACGATCGACAAGGACGGCTTTCTGCACTTCCTCGGCCGGCGCAAGGAGATGCTGAAGGTCAAGGGCATGAGCGTGTTTCCGCCGGAGATCGAGGCGCTGCTGGGGCAGCATCCGAAGGTGCTGGGCTCAGGCGTGGTCGGCCGCGACGATCCGGACAAGGGCCAGGTGCCCGTCGCCTATATCCAGCTCAAGCCGGAAGCGATCGGCACGGTCTCGGAACAGGAGCTGCGCGCCTGGTGCGCCGAGCGCATGGCCGTCTACAAGGTTCCGGAAGTCCGCATCATCGATGCGCTGCCCCTGACGGCGACGGGCAAGGTCAGGAAGCAGGACCTCAACCCAAATCCTCCTGTCGTATAGTTGAGAGATACGATGTCGTTCAAGAAGCTCCTGATCGCCAATCGCGGCGAAATCGCCATCCGCATCGCACGCGCGGCGGCCGATGCCGGCATCGCGACGGTCGCGATCCATCCCGCCGATGATGCGCTGTCGCTGCACGTGCGCGTCGCGGACGAGGCGATCGAGATCCCCGGCCGCGGCGCGCGGGCCTATCTCGACATCGAGGCCGTGGTGAAGGCGGCGAAGAGCACGGCGTGCGATGCCGTGCATCCCGGCTATGGCTTCCTCAGCGAGAACGCGGCATTCGCGAAGGCCTGCGCCGATGCCGGCATCACCTTCGTCGGGCCGAAACCGGCCGCGCTCGAACTGTTCGGCGACAAGGTCGCGGCACGTCAGCTGGCGAAACGCTGCGGCGTGCCGATCATTGCCGGCACCAGCGGGCCGTCGAGCCTCGAGGAGATCACGGCATTCTTTACCTCGCTCGGCAGCAGCGCTGCGATCGTGATCAAGGCGATGGCCGGCGGCGGCGGCCGCGGCATGCGCGTGGTGGAGAACGCGTCCGATCTTGCGGAAGCCTATGCGCGCTGTCAGTCCGAAGCCAAGGCGGCGTTCGGCTTCGACGGCGTCTATGCCGAGCGGCTGATCCGGCAGGCGCGCCACATCGAGGTCCAGATCATCGGCGATCGCCATGGTGCGATCTCCCATCTCTGGGAGCGCGAATGCACCATCCAGCGCCGGCACCAGAAGCTGATCGAGGTGGCGCCGAGCCCATCATTGAGCGATGCCCTGCGCGGCCGCATCATCGAGGCGGCGAAGCAGCTGGCGGGTGCGGCGTCTTACGACAATCTCGGCACGTTCGAGTTTCTGGTCGACGGCACCGCGGAGGACAGCTTCGCCTTCATCGAGGCCAATCCGCGGCTCCAAGTCGAGCACACCGTCACGGAAGAGGTGCTCGGTCTCGACCTCGTCCGCGCCCAGCTCGCGGTCGCCGCAGGCAGCACGCTGGCTTCGCTGGGTCTTGCGCAAGCATCCATTCCGAAGCCGCGCGGCTATGCCATGCAGCTTCGCGTCAACATGGAAACGCTGGACGAAACCGGCGCCACGCATCCGACCGGCGGCGTTCTCGCCGTGTTCGAGCCGCCATCGGGCCCCGGCGTGCGCGTCGATAGCTTCGGCTATGCCGGCTACAAGACCAGCGCCGCTTTCGACTCGCTGCTGGCGAAGGTGATCGTGCACACGCCAGGCGAGGCCTGGCATGACGTGGTCGCGAAAGCCTCCCGGGCGCTACGCGAGTTCCGGATCGACGGTGTCGTCACCAACATTGCCTTCCTTCATGCGGTGCTCGCACATCCCGATTTCAGGACCAACCGCATCGCGACCGATTTCATTGACCGCAACATTGCCAAGCTCGTGGAAGCATCGGATGGCGCCGCCAAGCCGCTCTATTTCGCAGCAGCCGAGCGTAGTGGTGGCCACAGCGCGGAGGTGCACGTCGCGCAAGCCGTGCCCGAAGGCGCGGTGATGGTCGCGGCGCCCCTGCAAGGCACCATCGTCACCATCCAGGTGAAAGAAGGCGAGATCGTACGCCCCGGCCAGCAGCTTGCCGTGATCGAGTCCATGAAGATGGAGCATCTGGTGATGGCCGAGCAGGGCGGCCGGGTCATGAAGCTCGTCGCCGGCGACGGGGTCACGCTGATGCATGGCGAGCCGATCCTCTGTCTCGAGCCCCTCGACGTCGCCGCCGACAGCACGACGGCGGAAGCCGAGGTCGATCTCGACCATATCCGTCCCGACCTCGCCGAGCTGATCGCCCGCCAGGCCAACACGCTCGACGAGAACCGCCCCGCTGCGGTCGAGCGCCGTCGCAACACCAACCAGCGCACCGCGCGCGAGAACGTCGCCCAGCTCGTCGATGACGGCTCGTTCATGGAGTACGGCAGTCTCGCGATTGCGGCGCAGCGCCGCCGGCGCAAGCTCGACGATCTCATCAAGAACACGCCGGCCGATGGCCTCGTCATGGGCGTCGCCACGGTGAATGCAGAGAAGTTCGGGCCTGAAGGCGCGCGTTGCATCGTCGTCGCCTATGACTACACCGTGCTTGCGGGCACGCAGGGCCACATGAACCACAAGAAGATCGACCGCATGCTGAGCCTCGCGGAAGACTGGCGCGTGCCGCTGGTGTTCTATGCCGAAGGCGGCGGTGGCCGGCCTGGCGATACCGACCGGCTCGGCATGACAGGCCTCGACGGTCCGTCCTTCGTGCAGTTCGCACGGCTCTCGGGCCTCGTCCCAGTGGTCGGTGTCGTTTCCGGCTATTGCTTTGCCGGCAATGCCGCGATGCTCGGCTGCTGCGACGTCATCATTGCGACCAAGAACGCATCGATCGGCATGGGCGGCCCGGCGATGATCGAGGGCGGCGGCCTCGGTGTCTATCATCCGGCCGAAGTCGGCCCTGTCTCGTTCCAGTCGCCGAACGGCGTCATCGACATCCTGGTCGAGGATGAGGAGGAGGCGACATCTGTCGCGCAGAAATACCTGTCCTATTTCCAGGGCGCGGTGACGCAGTGGGAGGCCGCTGACCAGCGCCTGCTCCGCCGCGCAATCCCCGAGAACCGCTTGCGCGTCTACGACATCCGCAGCGTCATCGATCTCGTCGCGGACAAGGACAGCGTGCTGGAGCTGCGCCGCGACTACGGCGTCGGCATGATCACCGCGCTGATCCGCATCGAGGGCAAGCCGTTCGGCCTGATCGCCAACAACCCGCGCCATCTCGGCGGCGCTATCGATGCCGACGCCGGCGACAAGGCCGCGCGTTTCCTCCAGCTCTGCGACGCCTTCGATCTGCCTGTTGTCTCGCTGTGCGACACGCCCGGCTTCATGGTCGGCCCGGAAGCGGAGAAGACCGCGATCGTGCGCCACGTCTCCCGCATGTTCGTGACCGGCGCCAGCCTCACCGTGCCGCTGTTCGGCATTGTGCTGCGCAAGGGCTACGGTCTCGGCGCGCAATCGATGATCGGCGGCGGCTTCCACGCCTCGTTCTTCACCGCGGCCTGGCCGACCGGCGAGTTCGGCGGCATGGGCTTGGAGGGCTATGTCCGCCTCGGCTTCCGCAAGGAGATGGAGGCGATCGCCGATCCCGAGGAGCGCGAGACCTATTACCGCAACAAGGTCGCCGAGCTCTACGCCAACGGCAAAGCGGTCTCGATCGCCTCCGTGTTCGAGATCGACAACGTCATCGACCCCGCCGAAACGCGGCGCTGGATCATGGCCGGTCTGCGCACAGTGCCGAAGCCCGCGCCGAGGACGGCGAAGAAGCGGCCGTGCATCGACACGTGGTGAGGGCGGTGCAGCAACCCGGTCAGCTTAAGGCAATCCATATCAACGCCGTCTTGCCCGGGCTCGTCCCGGGCATCCACGTTCCTTGGCGCGCGCTGTAACACGTGGATGGCCGGGACGAAGCCCGGCCATGACGGCGCTGGGCCATCGCGCCATACAACTGCGTTCCGGTTCCCAATTGACATCCCCGCCTGCGGTGCCAGACTTTGCACAATAATACAGGGTGGAGACGTCCGCGATGGCCAGCCTCTCGGCCTCGAACCATGTCGCCCGTGTCTTGTCCGTCGCCAATCATGTGGCCGACGTCGATGCCTCCTCGCGGATTGCCAATTCCTGGCGGCGCTGCCTCGTCAATCACAAGCTCGATCCCGCCCGCCAGGGCCCGCCGCAGACGCTCACCGAAGCCGAGATCCGTCATGTCGCCGGGCCGATGGAGGAGACGATCCGGCTCGTCACGCCCGAGCTCGACGATCTCGCCCGCGTGCTGCGCGACGCCGGCTATTGCGTCAATCTCGCGGATGTGAACGCGACCATGCTGTTCAGCCGTCTGCCGGGCGAAGCCGACGCAAGGATGTTTCTGGACTGGAAGATCTACACCGGCTCGAACTTCGCAGAGGCTTGCGAGGGCACCAATGGGCTCGGCACCGCGCTGGCCGAGGAGAAGCCGATTCTGGTGCATCGCGACGAGCATTTTCGCGCGCAATGGCACATGTTCTCCTGCGCCGTGGCGCCGCTGTTCGACCAGGCCGGCCGGCTCGCCGGTGCCATCAACATCACCTCCTGCCGCGAAGACCTGGAGCGCGCCGCGCATCAGCTTGCACTCGCGGTGACGATGGAGGCGACGCGGCGGATGGAGGGTGCGATCTTCCGCGGTCATTTCCGCAATGCCTGGATCGCAACCGTGCCCGGTGACGGCGGCAGCGGCCTCGTCGCTTACGACGACGACCGCCGCATCGTCGGCGCCTGCCGCTCGGCGCGTGCGCTGCTCGGCCTCACCGACGGCATGATCGGCTCCGGCATCGACCTGTCGCGCTACGTCAAGTTCGATCATCACGCCGCGCGTGGCACCGGCGAGATCGTCGAGCTGCACCATGGCGATGGTCGTCCGTTGGGGCAGGGGCATGTTGCTCCGCCCCTGCGTGCGCGATCGCAGGCGCCGCGCCGCGATGCGCCGGTCGATCGCTTCGACGCGTTGCATCGGCTCGCCGGCCGCGACCCCGGCCTGATCCGAAGTGTCAAGCGGCTCCGAAGCATCGGCGATCACAATCTGCCGGTGCTGCTGCATGGCGAGACCGGCGTCGGCAAGGACGTGTTCGCGCGGGCCATTCACGGTGCGAGCAACCGCGCGCGCAACAATTATGTCGCGCTCAACTGCGCGGCGATGCCGGAAAGCCTGATCGACGCCGAGCTGTTCGGCTACGAGGCCGGCGCCTTCACCGGCGCGCGGCGCGAGGGCTCGAAGGGCCTGATCGTGCAGGCCGACGGCGGCACGCTGTTCCTCGACGAGATCGGCGACATGCCGATCGGCTTGCAGACGCGCCTGTTGCGCGTTCTGGAAAACCGCGAGGTCTGGCCGCTCGGCGCGCTCAAGCCTGCCGCTGTCGACATCCGCCTGATCAGCGCCACGCATCGCGATCTCGGCCGCATGGCGGAAGCGGGAGCCTTCCGCGCCGACCTCTACTTCCGCCTGCGCGGCATCGAGGTGCGCCTGCCCGCCTTGCGCGAGCGCGCCGACCGCGCCGACATCATTCGCCAGATCGCGGGCGAGGAGGCGCCGAACTGCCGGCTCTCGGACGAGGCATGGTCGCAGCTCGCGGCCTATCCGTTTCCCGGCAACATGCGCCAGCTCCGCCACGTGCTGCGGCTTGCCGGCTGCACGGCGGAAGATGGCGTCATCACGGATGCCGATCTCGATCTGCCGCCGTTCGGCGGACGGACGGAGCCCGACCTTGAAGCGGCCGAGCGTGCGACGATTGTCGCGGCGCTACGTAAGCATGGTGGCCGCGTGACAGAGGCGGCGCGTACACTCAAGCTGAGCCGCGCGACGCTCTATCGCAAGATCAAGCAGCTGAAAATCGAGACGGCGCAGTAGCGCTCGATTCCACGCAGCGTGCGTCCTTTCCCTCTCCCCTTGTGGGAGAGGGTGGCTCGCCGCGCAGCGGCGAGACGGGTGAGGGGTTCTCTCCGCGAGCACGTCTCTCATCGGAGTTCGCGGAGACATACCCCTCATCCGGCGCTTCGCGCCACCTTCTCCCGCAAGGGGAGAAGGTGCACCGAGCGCGCGGCGCCCCCTTACGAAAAATCCGTCCAGCTCAGATGCCGTGCGTCGAGATCGCCGATCGCGACCGTCTCGCGGATTTCTCGCGGCGTATGGAAATTGCTGCGCAGGTACACCAGCGGCGTGGCCGCAGCGGAATGCGAGGCGCTGCGGACCTCGCCGACGAAGATCGAATGCGTTGTCGTTTCGAACTCCTGCGCCAGCACGCAGTCGAACGCAGCCACCGCATCCGCCAGCACCGGTGCGCCGGTCACGCCACGCGTCCATTGCCCGAAGGCAAAGCGATCATCGCCATTGACGCCTTTCTGGCCGCTGAAGGTGAGGGCGAGCAGCGCGTGATCCTCGTGCAGGAAGTTGATGGCGAAAGCACCTTCCTCGCGGATGCGGGCATGTGCGCTGGCGTTGCGGTTGACGCAGACGATCAGCGAGGGCGGCTTGTCCGACAACGAGCAGGCCGAGGTCACCGTCAGCCCCGTGCGCTTGCCGTGATCGGCGCCCACCGTGACCAGCGCCACGGCACCGGCACATTGGCGCATCGCCTGCTTGAAATGCGTAGCGTCGAAAGAATTGGCGTCGAAAGAACTGGCGTCCACCGTCACGCGGAAATCTCCGACAATAGAAGCGGGTGCGGCACGATCGCGCCGCACCCGCTAACAGGTCAAGCCGCCTCCTTCGCGGAGCCGAGATGCGCAAGGCGCGGCATCACCTCGTTCTTCAGCAACGAGAGCGAGTGATGCCAGGCCTCCGCCTTGTGCTTATAGTCGAAGCCGAACACCAGCAGCACGCCGAAGCCGCCGACCTCGTCGTAGATCTTTTCGATCTTCTCGGCGACCGTTGCGGGCGAGCCGACGATCCAGTTCCGCTTGGCGCAATATTCCACCGTGACGTCGCTGTCGGGCACGTCAGGGGCGTGCTTCAGATAATCCTTGAAGCCGAAATGCCCGAGCAGCGGCAGGAAGTACTCGCTCATCATCCGGCCCATCATGTCGCCGGTCGAGAGCTTCCAGGCCTCTTCGTCCGTGTCGGCGACGAACACCTCGCGCACCAGCCGCCAATCCTGCCGGTTCGGCTTGCGTCCGGTCTTGGCCGCGCCGATCTCGACCGAGTCCCAGTGGCTGCCGACATAGGCCGGATTGAGGTTGAGGCTCATCGGGATGAAGCCGCGCTCGCCGGCGAGCTTCAGCGTGTCCGAGTTCTTGGACAGGCCCGCAACGCCGATCGGCGGATGCGGCGCCTGCAGCGGCTTGATGTGGGGCTTGAGGAAATCGAACATGGTGTCCGGCTTGGTCACCGTCCAGTACTTGCCCTTGTGGGTGAAGGGCGCCGGCTCGGTCCACAGCTTCAGGATGATCTCCAGCGCCTCGCGCGTCATGTCGCGGTTCTGTCCGCTCATGCCGTCGACGTTGAACATCGCCCAGTCGCTCGGCAGGCCCGAAGCTGCGACGCCGAAATTGAGCCGGCCCTCGGAGAGATGGTCGAGCATGGCAACGCGGTTGGCGAGCTCGGCGGGGTGGTGATAGGGCAAGAGGAAGCCGCCCGGCCCGATGCGCAAGCGCTTGGTCTGCATCAAGGCCTGCGCGATCAGAAGGTCCGGCGTGGGATTGGGTTCCCAGGGCGCGGTGTGGTGCTCGCCGACCCAGGCCTCCTGGTAGCCGAGCTCGTCGAGCCAGCGCATGACCTGCAGGTCCCAGTCGTTCCCTTCCTTCAGCCCGCACTCCGGCGGATGCGAGGGCATCGTGAAATAGCCGATCTCCATGGGTTTCCTCATCTGATGTTGACGCGTCTTGTCGCGCGTTGACGGAGTTGAGTGATGAAGCTTGTTGAGTGATGAACCTTGAGCAAGCGGTGTGCCAGCGCGGCGGAGCCTCGAATTGAAGAGAAAGGACTGGTTTGCCCGCGCAATAGCCGGTATCTCGACGGGAGCCTGCTGGACATCGTCTCATCTGTCGCGAGACGGCGTCTTGGCCATGAGACGAGGACGAGACCTGATATGACCGAACCCGCTTATGTCGCGGTGGATTGGGGCACCAGCAGCTTCCGGCTCTGGCTGGTCGATCGCGCCGGGCAGGTGATTGCCGAGCGCCGCAGCGGCGAGGGCATGCTGGCGGCGGCGAAGACCGGCTTTCCCGCCGTGCTGCAAGCGCATCTGGCCGCGGTCGAAGCGCCGGATCATCTGCCGGTTCTGGTCTGCGGCATGGCCGGCGCCAAGACCGGCTGGGTCGAGGCCGGCTACGTCGACACGCCGGCACAGCTCCTGGCCGTCCTGAAACAGGCCGTGCGCGTGCCGGGCGAGGCGCGCGACATCCGCATCCTGCCGGGCATCGCCCAGCGAGACGCCAAGGCGCCGGACGTCATGCGCGGCGAGGAGACGCAATTGCTCGGCGCGCTCGGCCTCGATGCCGCGGGCGAGGCGCTGGTCTGCATGCCCGGCACGCATTCGAAATGGGTTCGCGTGAAGGACGGCACGGTCGAAAGCTTCTCCACCTTCATGACCGGCGAGCTGTTCAGCGCTGTCTCGCGCGAGACCATCCTGTCGCTCGCAGTCACCGGCGCTGAAGACTCCGAAGATCTTGCGAGCTTCAAGGCGGCCGTGAAGGCCGCGTTCGACGCCCCGGCCTTTGCCGCCAACCTGCTGTTCACGGCGCGCTCGCGCCAGCTGCTGTTCGGCGGCACGCCCGCCGCGGCGCGCGAGACGCTGTCGGGCACGTTGATCGGTGCCGAGCTGGCAGCAGGGCTTTCCGGCGCAGTACCGAAAGAAGGTGCGACGCTGATTGCCTCGGGCCGGCTTGCAATGCTGTATCGGATGGCTTTCGAGGCGTTGTCGATGACCGCCAAGCCGGTCGATGCGGATGAAGCCGTCCGTCGCGGTCTGTCGATGGCGGCTGCCGCGATCTGGACGAAGTAGAAGGACTGCGAGAGATGAGCGTTCCCTTTCCGTCGATGCAGCGGCCGCTGGTCGCGATCCTGCGCGGCATCAAGCCCGAGGAGACCGAGGCGATCGTCGGCGTGCTGATCGAGGCCGGCATGACCGCGATCGAGATCCCCCTGAACTCGCCCGATCCGTTCCGCTCGATCGGGATGGCGGTGAAGCAGGCGCCATCGGGCGTGCTGATCGGCGCTGGCACGGTGCTGACGACGGCAGATGTCGATCGCCTCAACGACGTCGGCGGCAGGCTGATGGTCTCGCCCAATGTCGACACCGAGGTGCTGGCGCGCGCGCATCAGCACGGCATGGTGACCATGCCCGGCGTCTTCTCTCCGACCGAAGCGCTGCTGGCGGCGCGCTCGGGCGCGTCGAGCTTGAAATTCTTTCCGGCGAGCGTGCTCGGCGCTGCCGGCATCGCCGCGATCCGCGCCGTGCTTCCGGCAGGCGTGATGATCGCCGCCGTCGGCGGCGTCTCCGACCAGAACTTTGCCGAATACATCAAGGGCGGCGTGACCGCATTCGGGCTCGGCTCCAGCCTCTACAAGCCCGGCATGAGTGCGGCGGATGTCGCAGCCCGCGCAGAGGTGACAATTGCCGCTTACGATCGGGCAATTCAGAGCGATTGAACCGACAATAAACTAGCCGTGATCCTGACCTGGCTTATTCTGCCATATGGTGGCGCGATGCCGACATGCGCGCATCATCTTATGCGGCTGGATGAATCAGGAGACCGACATGGCGATCAACAACGTGGCCGACCTGTTCGTGGCAACGCTCGAGCAGGCCGGCGTCAAGCGCATCTACGGCATCGTCGGCGACAGCCTGAACGCGCTGACCGAGGCGCTGCGCCGCCGCGGCACGATCGAATGGATCCATGTCCGGCACGAAGAGGTCGCGGCCTTCGCAGCGGCCGGCGAAGCCGAGATGACCGGGAGCCTCGCGGTCTGCGCGGGCTCCTGCGGCCCCGGCAATCTGCATCTGATCAACGGCCTGTTCGATGCGCATCGCAGCCGCGTTCCCGTGCTGGCGATCGCGGCGCAGATCCCCACCGCCGAGATCGGCGGCGGCTATTTCCAGGAGACGCATCCGCAAAATCTGTTCCGCGAATGCAGCCATTATTGCGAGCTGGTCTCGGACCCGAGCCAGCTGCCTTACGTGCTGGAGAATGCGATTCGCGCGGCGGTGGGCTTGCGCGGCGTTGCCGTCGTCGCGATGCCCGGCGATGTCGCGTTCCGTAGTCCTCCGAAGCGCGCACTGTCGACGACGCGCAGCCTTGCGCTGGCTTCGCCACAGGTCGTGCCGCAGGCGGACGAGCTGAAGGCCCTCGCTGATCTTCTCAACGGCGCCGACCGCATCACCCTGTTCTGCGGCCGCGGCTGCGCCGGCGCGCATGCGTCCTTGATGCAGCTCGCCGAGACCCTGAAGAGCCCGATCGTGCACGCGCTCGGCGGCAAGGAGCATGTCGAATACGATAACCCCTATGACGTCGGCATGACCGGCTTCATCGGCTTCTCCTCCGGCTACGCAGCGATGCACGCCTGCGACGCGCTGGTGATGCTCGGCACCGATTTTCCCTACAAGCAGTTCTTCCCTGATGATGCCAAGGTCGCGCAGATCGACATCCGCCCGGAAAATCTGGGACGGCGCTGCAGGATCGATCTCGGGCTCGTCGGCGACGTCAAGCTCACCATCGAGGCGCTGCTGCCGCTGCTCAAGACGAAGACGCAGCGCAAGCATCTTGACGAGGCCGTCGCGCATTACAAGAGAGCCCGCGAGGGCCTGGACTCGCTCGCCAAGGGCACGCCGGGAGCCAAGCCGATCCACCCGCAATATCTCGCCAAGGTGATCAGCGACCATGCCTCCGACGATGCCGTCTTCACCGCCGATGTCGGCACGCCGACGGTGTGGGCGGCGCGCTATCTCGACATGAACGGCCGCCGCCGCCTGATCGGCTCTTTCGTGCACGGCTCGATGGCCAACGCCATGCCGCAGGCGATCGGCGCGCAGGCCGCCCAGCCGGGGCGCCAGGTCATCTCGCTCTCCGGCGACGGCGGCTTCACCATGCTGATGGGCGACCTGATCACGCTGACGCAAGAAAAGCTGCCGGTGAAGGTGGTCGTCTTCAACAACGGCGTGCTCGGCTTCGTCGCGCTGGAGATGAAGGCCGCGGGCTTCGTCGACACCAATGTCGACCTGGAGAACCCGGACTTCGCCGCGATGGCGCGCGCGATGGGCATCTTTGCCAAGCGCGTCGAGGATCCCGGCGAGCTTCCGGGCGCGATGAAGGAGATGCTGGCGCACAATGGGCCGGCGCTGCTCGACGTCGTCACCGCCAAGCAGGAGCTGTCGATGCCGCCGACCATCACGGCCGAGCAGGTCAAGGGCTTCAGCCTCTGGGTGCTGCGCGCGGTGATGAACGGGCGCGGCGACGAGGTGCTGGACCTCGCGAAGACGAATCTGTTGCCGCGGTGATATCAGCTGGCGCGGTGGTTCACCTCTCCCGAAGGGAGAGGTCGGATCGCATTGAAAATGCGATCCGGGTGAGGGGTTAAGGTTTCGCCGGGTGCTGCGGCCCCTCACCCGGATTGCTGCGCAATCCGACCTCTCCCCGCCGGGGAGAGGTGAAGGTCTGCCAGTGCAGCACGATGCCGATCAGCAGCGCCGGCACGAAGCCGAGCGCGATCAGGAAATGCGGCAGCTCCATCGGCGAGATGAAGGCGATGGCGATATCGGAGATCAGCCACAGCGCTGCGAACATCACCGCAAAATCCGTTCGCGGGCAGCGCAGGTAGTAGAACACGGCGGTGACGACGATGGCGGGTCCGATCGCGATGCCGATCATGATCGCCGTCAGCTCCTTCGGCGTCAGCGCGTCGAGCACCATCGACGCCAGCAGCCAGAGTGCGGCGAACATGGCGACGATGTCGAGCGGATGCCGCAATCCAATTCCTCTCGCGAAGGCGCGCTATCGTTGTGGCCGGACCTGCGGCCGTCAAGTCAAAATGAGCTTATTCTTCGTCGCTTCCAGGCGTCGGACGCAGCATGAAGTGACCGAAAGCGGTGGCGATCGGCCTCTCCGGATCGTCCTGCCAGGCCCGCGCCTCGAAGGCGACGATGCGCCGGCCCTGCTTCACGATCGAGACGTCGGCAAACGTGTCGAGCGCGCGACCGGAGCGCAAATAGTTGACGGTGAGGCCGATCGGCTTGGGCGGTGCCGCAGCGCCGAGCTCGCGCGCCACCCCGATGATGGCGGTGGTCTCGAGGAAGGCGCCGGTCATGCCGCCGTGGATCGCGGGCAGGATCGGATTGCCGATGATCTGCGGCGAGAACGGCATCGTCAGCGTGCCGTCATCGTTGATGCGGATGCCCAGCGCCCGCGCGAACGGGCTGCGCGCAAAGGGCCCGTCCAGATCCTCCGGCGCCTCCAGCGTCGGGATGCTGCGCGCATCCATCCGGCGGTCGGCGAGCATGTTGGTGCGGTTGGCACCGATCATGAAGCAGGCGGTTGCGGTCGCGACCGGATCGTCTTCGGACTCCTGATAGGCCGTGGAGCGTACGAAGGCGATCGAGCGCGTGGTGCGGTAGCAGACCGAATGCGCCTTGATGTCGAGACCCGGCGTCGCCGGCTTCTGGTAGTCGATACGCAGATCGAGGGTTGCGATGGCGCGCGTGCCGTCGAGCGCAAGTTGCACCGCCATGCCGCAGCTCTCGTCCAGCATCGCAGTGACGACGCCGCCGTGCAGCACACCGGTCTCGGTGTCGCCGACGAAGACCGCACGGTAGGGCAGGCTGGACCAGGCCTCGGCCGGCGCGAAGCGGTCGAGCTGGAGCCCGCTGATGTGGCCATAATCGGAGCGGCGGTCCTTGATGGCCTCGGCGAGTTCCTCGAAGGCAAGCGTGGTCGGTAAGGTGCTCATGGGGACGTTCTAGACCAGTGCCGGGCCGCGCAAAACCCCGAATGGGCCCCGCACCGGGCGGTTTGGTCTCGACAGGGCGGGCCGAAGCGCCGATGGTGGACGCTTCGTTCGTCGATGAACTGCAAGGAGCGCCCATGGCCGACCCCGAAACGCCCGCCACCAATCAGGGGCCCGTCACCATTTCGAGCTCCAGCTCGGAGCGGGCGCCGATCATCTATTTCGACGGCGCATCCTGCTTCGGCCACCACAACGGCGCGATCCAGATCGAGCTCGCCGCAAACCTGTTGATGCCGGTCGGCGCCGCCGTCAGGGTCGACGTGGTCCAGACCGCGCACTTACGTTGCAGTGTGGCTGCGGCGCTGGCACTGCGCGAAGCCCTCGACAAGGCGCTGGCGATGTATCAGCAGGGTCAGAAGCAGCCGGTGGCGGAGGAGATACCGGCAGTGAAGAACTGAAGGCGGTTGCGATCGCGTGTCGTGCGATCGCACACTTGCTAAAGCGGAATGGCTTTAGGTTGAATCGATGCCACGGGCTCGCTGCAACCTCTCCCGCTTGCGGGAGAGGTCGCGCCGAAGGCGCGGGTGAGGGCTTTCTCCTCTAGGGGATTGTCCCGTCGCGGAAACACCCTCTCCCGCAAGCGGGAGAGGGAGTGCACCTCCGCTGCAGCGATCGAACTGATCTCATCACGCTCTAATTTAGCTCACATGCACCTTCGGCTTCTTCCCGCCGTTCCACTTGCCGTCGAGCGCGCGCTCGATCTGGGCGGCGAGCTGCAGCAGCAGGCCGTCATTGGCCTGCTTGGCGATGGCCTGGATGCCGAGCGGCAGGCCGTGGTCTTGCGCCGCCATCGGCATCGAGATCGCCGGCATGCCGCAGAGATTGGCGAGCGGCGTGAAGGCGAAGAAGCGCCAGAGATTGTCGAACCAGTCGCGCACATCGGGGTTGTCGGAAATGGTGAGATATTCCCTGGTGCCGACCTTCGGCGTCGGCAGCGCCGTGATCGGGGTCAGGATCACGTCCCATTGCTCGAAGAAGCTGCCGAAGCCGCGCGAGGTCGTGTTGAAAACGGCCTGCATCTTCGCCCGCTCGGCGAAGCTGGTATGGCGCCCGGCTTCCCAGATGCGGATGTTCATCGGCTCGATCAGGTCCTCCGGCGGCTTTTCCAGCCCGCGCGCGGCGAGCATGTTGGAGATCACCACCGCGAAGTTCGAGATGTAGCAGGTGGTCTGCGCCTCGAAGGCGGCGGGGAGGTCGATCTCCGGCAGCGCATAATCGACGTGATGGCCGAGGCCTTCGAGGAAGCGTCCGGTCTTCTCCAGTTCAGTGGCGATCTCGGGCGTCGCGGTGTAATTGCCCCATGTGTGTGACAGCGCGATGCGAAGCTTTGCCGGGTCGCGCTTGATCATCTCGCAATAAGGCTGCGCCGTGGTCCAGAACGGCATGAACTCGCCGGGCGCAGGCCCGCGCGCATGATCGACGAAGGCGGCAGTGTCGCGCACGCTGCGCGACTGGCAGCCCTGGATCGAGACGAGGCCGGTGAGGTCGGACATGTGCGGCGCCAGCGAGAACACGCCGCGCGAGACCTTCAGGCCGATATTGCCGTTGACGCCGGCGGGAATGCGGATCGAGCCGCCGCCGTCGGTCGCATGCGCGATCGGCACCACGCCCGCGGCGACCATCGCGGCGCTGCCCGCCGACGAGCCGCAGGTGGTGTAATCGGTATTCCAGGGATTGCGGGTGACATAGACGGCGGGGTTGTCGGCCGACGAGCACACGCCGAATTCCGGTGTCGTGGTGCGTCCGATCAGGTTCAGCCCCGCCTGGCGGAATTTACCGGTGAGGAACGTATCGGCGCTCGCGCGATTGCCGCGCATCAGCAGCGAGCCCATCTCCTGCAGCCGGCCCTTCATGGTCGGCCCGAGGTCCTTCATCAGGAAGGGCAGGCCGGCGAAGGGACCTGCGAGATTGGCGCCGTCCTTGGCGGGATCGGCGATCACGTCCTCGAACAGCTCAACCACGCCCGACAGCGCCGGATTGACCTTGGCAACGCCGGCGGCGGCCTGGCGCGCCAGCTCCTTCGCCGTCAGCTCGCCCTTGCGGACACGCCCCGCTAGCGCGACGCCATCGTGCTGCGCCCATTCATTCCAGCTCATCGGCAAAGTCATGAAGTCAAAGTCCCCTTAAGGTGCGGCGTCACCTTTTTCGCAAGGGACCGCGTGAATCAACCGAGCCGCCGCGAGGGGCAGGGTTGCATGGGATGGAGGGGTCGCAGAGGAAGGCTGTATCAATCCGACAGTCGTGCGATCACTGCAACCGGTCCGCCACCGGCGGGCCCCTGATGCTCGGCGCCGCCGGAGACATAGACCGCGCCGGTGCCGGCAAGGCCCGCGATCAGGCCGCCGACCGCGGCGCGGGCGTGGCGGGTCGAGCTGATGTCGGTGTCCTCCAGCATGGTGTGGCGAAAGCCGCGCACGCTGCCGTCAGGCGAGGCCTCCGCCTTGGCGAAGATGTTGACGAGCGCGCGGCCCGGCTGCGGATTTGCACCAAGCCCGACGCTCTCCAATGCCGCGGTCACCGCCGCCGCATCGATGGCATCCCCCATCACGGCATGCCCGATCTCGAACTTACTCGCTGAAGATACCGAATTGCCGAGCACGATGACGACGTTGTGCATCAGCTCGATCCCCGACGAGGTCGAGGCGACCTTCGAGAACAGGTCGTAGCGCCGCAGCACGTCCTCGTCCCTGATGTTGGAGGCGATCTCGCCGAGCGCGACCGCAACGCCGAGCGCGGAGGCGCCGCGCGAATAGGCCATCGAGCTGTAAGAGCTCGTCGTCGCCGTCGTGTTGCCGCGCGCATGTGCCGCCGCGACGCGGTCGCTGGTCAGCAGCGGGCATTTGATCTGCACGAAATGGACGTCCGCGGGATCGCTGATGCCGGCATCTGCCATCGCAGCCTTCACGGCCCTGGCCGTCTCGGTGATCTGCGCCGAGCGCCCGAGCTCTTCCGGCAGAAAATCCCGCGTGTGCGCCATGCCGATGCTCAGGCGCTTGCCGGACAGGCCTGCCGGGCGCTCGGCCTCGCTGCGCGTGAACACCGTGATGTGCGGGCTCAGCACGCCCTCGGTGCCGCCGGACATCACGAAGGCGATGCGCTGCTCGACGGCCTCCGGCGACAGGCCGAGCTTGGGCGTCAGCGCCGTGCATAGCGCGGCCACCGCGTATTCCCGGGTAAAATCATTGACGCCGCCATTGCCTTCGGTCTTGCCGAGAACGGCGAGGATCGCGTGGGGATCGATCGCCCCGGACCCGATCAAGTCCATCAGGCCGGAGACGTCGCCGGGGCCCGTGGTGGCGATCCTGAAGACGCCGACCGATGTCGTACGCATGATTGGTCCTTGGTTCGGTGGCCCGGCGAGCCCACCAGCCGTGGAACGGGGGTGATGTCAAGACCGTAGCCCCGACGGAAGTGCGTAGGGCGGATTAGCGAAGCGTAATCCGCCTCTTCTGTCTCCGCGGGGATCAAAGCGGCGGATTACGCCTTCGGCTAATCCGCCCTACAAGATCTTGCGTTGCCCGAGGGGCAAAACACCCGATCGGCTGGTCAATTCGTATGCGCGAAAAGATTCGTCTTTACAGAATTTCCGATTTGTCGCATTCTCCCGCCACCTCATCCCGGTCAGAGGGGCGTATCGCGATCGTCACGAACGTGGGGTGAGCCGTGGTGGACGCTCGTTACACCGGCGCGAAGGATTTTGCAGGGCGGGCAACCGTGAGCGAAATACCTCGCGCACACGACCGGTGTGATCGGCGTATGGCAAAACCGTGTCGTCCTGACGCCCGGGGTCTGTGCGTCAAGTCTTGCGGTGATGTGGCGGTCCAACCGGACGCGCGCGTCAGCTATCGGCAAGGCGACGGGGGCAATAGTGCATCGCTCCCCGGGGAGAGCTCGGCATAAGCCGTAAAACCACTGCGCAGGGAAGGCCGGTTGTTTGGCTTCACCTGTATGCCGCTGTGCAGCCTCTTGTAGCGCAACCTTCGCACAGTGGACCGTGGGTGCCCGGCCGGCACCCGGTCTTCCCTGCGCCCTCTGACAGAGGGTGTCGTGACCAGGCAAAGCTCGGGCCTATTCCGCCGCGAGGATGCAAAGGCATGTCTGCGCGTTGAATGCCAGCTGAAAGAACGACGTGATCGCCTCATACTCCGTCATTGCGAGCGCAGCGAAGCAATCCAGAGTCCCTCCGCGGAAAGACTCTGGATTGCTTCGCTTCGCTCGCAATGACGAGGAGGAGAGTGTGCGCGACATATTCCGCTCTCGTGCCCCGGACGCCATCAGCGCGTTTACGCGCGTCTTCGACGCGCTATGGCAGCGTCCCTTCGACGGTGCGCTGCAGAGCCGGGGCCCATCTCGCCGTATTCCCGTGCCGCCTCTGGGTCCCGGCTCTGCACCGCATCGCTGGCGCGCTGCGCTGCGTCCGGGACACGAGAGCGCGGCCTCAAATCGACGAATGTGGCGAGATGGCATCGGTCGGGCAAAAAAAACCTCTGTCGACGATTGCGCGCCGCACCTTGATGAATCAACCTTGGTTGGTCCATAAGCGGCGTCCCGCGGCCGGTGGTTCGCCCCTGCGCCCGCGTGCTAGGATAGAGGGAATCTCGCGTGGCCAACATCAACCAGAAGATTGCGCAGGAGCTTGGGGTTCGGGCCGAGCAGGTCGAGGCGGCGGTGACGCTGCTCGACGGCGGCGCCACGGTTCCCTTCATCGCCCGCTACCGCAAGGAAGCGACCGGTGCGCTCGACGACGCGCAATTGCGCACCCTGGAGGAGCGCCTGGTTTACCTGCGCGAGCTCGAGGACCGTCGCAAGGCCATCCTCGAATCGGTCCGCGAGCAGGGCAAGCTCGATGCCGCGCTCGAGGCCTCGATCATGGCGGCCGACAGCAAGGCCCGCCTCGAGGACATCTATCTGCCGTTCAAGCCGAAGCGCCGCACCAAGGCGGAAATCGCCAAGGAAGCCGGCCTCGAGCCGCTCGCCAATCAGCTCATGGCCGAGCCCGGCAATGATCCGAAGGTCGTGGCGGAGGGCTTCATCAATGCCGAGAAGGGCGTTGCCGATGCCGCTGCGGCGCTCGACGGCGCCCGCGCCATCCTGGTCGAACGTTTCGACGAGGACGCCGACCTGATCGGGAGCTTGCGCGAGGAGATGTGGACCAATGCGCGCATGGCCTCCAAAGTGCGCGACGGCAAGAAGACCGAGGGCGAGAAATTCGCCGACTATTTCGATTTCTCCGAGCCGCTGACCAAGCTGCCGTCGCACCGTATCCTCGCGATGTTCCGCGGCGAGAAGGAAGAGATCCTCGATCTCCAGATCCAGGCCGAGGCGGAAGCGCCGCCGCCGGGCGTGCCGAGCGCCTATGAATTGAAGATCATGAAGCGGTTCGGCATTGCCGACCTCAAGCGCCCCGGCGACCGCTGGCTGATCGACACTGTGCGCTGGGCCTGGCGCACCAAGATCCAGGTGCATCTCAATATCGATCTACGCATGCGGCTGTGGAACTCGGCCGAGACCGAGGCCGTGCGCGTGTTCGCCTCGAACCTGCGCGACCTGCTGCTGGCCGCGCCGGCCGGCACCCGCGTCACCATGGGGCTCGATCCCGGCTACCGCACCGGCGTCAAGGTCGCCGTCACCGACGCGACCGGAAAGGTCGTCGATACCGCCGTGATCTATCCGCACGAGCCGCAGCGGCAGTGGAACGAGTCGCTGGCGACCCTCGGCCGGCTCGCGATCAAGCACCGCGTCGAGCTGATCGCGATCGGCAACGGCACCGCCTCGCGCGAGACCGACAAGCTCGCGACCGAGCTGGTCAAGGGGCTGCCCGAGCTGAAGATGAACAAGATCGTGGTGTCGGAAGCCGGCGCATCGGTCTATTCGGCCTCGGCATTCGCTTCGGAGGAGCTGCCCGGCCTCGACGTCACCCTGCGCGGCGCGGTCTCGATCGCGCGGCGCCTGCAGGACCCGCTCGCCGAGCTCGTCAAGATCGAGCCGAAGGCGATCGGCGTCGGCCAATATCAGCACGACCTCGGCCAGGCCAAGCTCGCCAAATCGCTCGATGCCGTGGTCGAGGATTGCGTGAACGCGGTCGGTGTCGACGTCAACACCGCCTCCGCGCCGTTGCTGGCGCGCGTCTCGGGCGTCGGCTCCGGCCTGGCCCAGAGCATCGTGGCGCATCGCGACGCCAACGGTCCGTTCAAGTCGCGCAAGGCGCTCAAGGACGTGCCGCGGCTCGGGCCGAAGGCGTTCGAGCAGTGCGCGGGCTTCTTGCGCATCCTCGGCGGCGAGGATCCGCTCGATGCCTCCGGCGTGCATCCGGAGGCCTATCCCGTGGTGCGCCGGATTCTCGAAGCGACCAAGAGCGACATCAAGGCGCTGATCGGCAACGGCGACGTCGTGCGCACGCTGAAGCCGAAGGATTTCGTCGACGAGACCTTCGGTCTGCCGACCGTGACCGACATCCTGCGCGAGCTCGAAAAGCCGGGCCGCGACCCGCGCCCGGCGTTCAA
The DNA here is from genome assembly GCF_051853025.1 of Bradyrhizobium sp. BLXBL-01. NCBI lineage: Bacteria > Pseudomonadati > Pseudomonadota > Alphaproteobacteria > Hyphomicrobiales > Nitrobacteraceae > Bradyrhizobium > Bradyrhizobium sp. BLXBL-01. The sequence continues at coordinate 7,322,235 of NZ_CP182471.1, read as the reverse complement.
GGCTGCCGTGTTCAAGGAGGGCGTCGAGGAGATCAAGGATCTCAAGAAGGGCATGATCCTCGAGGGGACCGTGACCAACGTCGCCGCCTTCGGCGCCTTCGTCGACATCGGCGTGCACCAGGACGGCCTCGTGCACATCTCGGCGATGTCCAAGACCTACATCAAGGACCCGCGCGAGGTGGTGAAGCCCGGCGACATCGTCAAGGTGAAGGTGCTGGACTTCGAGGTCGCCCGCAAGCGCATCTCGCTGACGCTGCGCCTCGACGACGAGGTCGGCGCCAAGAAGGATGCCCCGGGCATGCAGCGCGACAACAATCAGCGCAACGCCAGCCGCATGACCTCGTCCGCGCCGCGCAAGCAGGAGTCTTCGGGCGGCGGCGCGCTCGCCGAAGCGCTGCGCCGCGCGGCGGAGAAGAACAACGGCAAGCGGGCGTGACCGCTTAACCTCTCCCCGCTCTCTGCGGGGAGAGGTCGGACCTCGCTCCATCCACGTCGTCATTGCGAGCGTAGCGACTTGTCCGCCGAAGCCTTCGGCGAAGGCGGAAGCAATCCAGACTCCCGCCGCGGAAAGACTCTGGATTGCTTCGCTGCGCTCGCAATGACGAGGTGAGAGTAGCGCCCCCTAACACCCGCGTCAGAATCTGGCGCGTTTGTAAGTTGAAGATGCCGGTCCCTTGCTCTCATCTGATCGTCCTCGGGCGGCGCCAAGGCGGCCGCACGGCAAGGAGGACGCTTCGATGAACAACAGGCTTCTCAAAGGCCTCACGGCGAGCGTGATCGCGGCCATGATGGCGGTCGCGTCACCGGCGCTCGCGCGCGGCGGCTTTGGCGGTGGCGGCCATGGCGGCGGCGGGCATGGTGGCCATTTCGGCGGCGCTGGGCATTTCGGCGGTGGCATGCACGCCGGCGGCTTTGGCGGTATGCGGGCTGGCGGCATGGGCGGTGCGCGCTTCGCTCACGTCGGCGGTTCCGGCTTCGGCGGGGCACGGTTCGCGCATGCGGCGATCGGGCCGCGCTTCGCCGGCGCGGGCTGGCATGGCCATCACGGCTTCCGCCATCACCACCATTTCCGTCGGTTCGCCGTCTTCGGCGCCCCCTATGTCTACGCCGGCTACAATGACGGCTGCTGGCGCAGGAGCTGGACGCCCTATGGATGGCAATGGGTCAATGTGTGCGGAGACTATTGGTACTAGCATCGCCGTGCCGCACCATTGTCGCGATCGCCACCGGGCGGTTCCGTCCAGCCCCGGAACGGGATAGTCTGGTGGCGATTGTCGCGCGGAGTTTTGCATGACCGGAGGTCACCGTCGCATCCTGGTCGTCGAGGACGATCCGGAGACCGCAGGCCAGCTCGTCGAGGAGCTGACGGTTTCGGGCTACGACGTCGACCTCGCCGCCACCGGGCGCGAAGCCCTCAGCCATGGCGCCGCGCGCGACTATGCGGTGATCACCATCGACCGCATGCTGCCCGATATCGACGGCATCAGCGTGATGCGCCAGCTGCGCGACGACGGCGTTGCCGCCCCCTTCCTGATCATCTCCGCGCTCGGCGAAGTCGACGACCGCGTGCGCGGCCTGCGCGCCGGGGGCGACGACTACCTCGTCAAGCCGTTTTCCTTCACCGAATTGCTGGCGCGGCTCGAGGCGCTCGGCCGCCGCAGCGAGACCATCGCCAAGGAGACGCTGCTGCGCGTCGGCGATCTCGCCGTCGACCTGATCGCGCGCAGCGCCTCTCGCCGCGGCCGCAAGATCCCGCTGCTGCCGCGGGAATTTCAGCTGCTCGAATATCTCGTCCGCAACGAGGGCCGCGTCGTCTCCCGCGCGATGCTGCTGCAGCACGTCTGGGACCTGCATTTCGATCCCTCCACCAACATCATCGATGTCTATGTCGGCCGCGTCCGCCGCAAGGTCGACGATGCCCAGGCCTATCCGCTGATCCACACCATCCGCGGCATCGGATATTGCCTCCGTGCTCCTGGTTAAGACGCTTCGCTCCTCGACCTTCCGCCTGGCGCTGATCGCGATCGCAGCGTTCGGAATGATCGTCGCGGCGATCATGGCGTACGTCTATTTCGGCACCTTGGCCTATGTGGAGAGCCGGCTCGGCACGGTCGGCGATCATGACGGCTTCACCGGCATGATCGAGCTCGCGATGGCTGCCGTCGCCGCGCTCCTGCTGGTGCTCGCCGGGCTTGCGGCCGTGCTGGTGACGCGGCGCACCGTGGGGCGGATCGAGCAGATCAATGCCACCAGCCGCGCCATCATGCTCGCAGGCCTCGACCAGCGCATCCCCTTGCGCGGCAGCAACGACGAGTGGGATCGCGTCGCCGAAAACCTCAATCAGATGCTCGACCGCATCGAGACGCTGATGGGCGAGGTCAAGCAGGTCAGCGACAATGTCGCGCACGATCTGCGCACGCCGCTGACGCGGATGCGCGGCCGGCTGGAAAAGGCCTATCACGCCCCGCGCAACAGCGAGGCGGATGCGGCGCTGATCGGCGACACCATCGCCGATCTCGATGCCGTGCTCGGCATGTTCGCCTCCATCACGCGGATCTCGGAGATCGAGACCCGCGCCCGCACCGGCGCCTTCCGCGCGCTCGATCTTTCCGAGATCGCCGCCGAGGTGGTCGAGCTCTACGATGCCGCCGCCGAGCAAGTTGCCACGCGCCTCAGTTTCGATGGCGACCGCGAGGTCGCGATCACCGGCGACCGCGACCTCTTGTTCGACGCCATCGCCAATCTCGTCGACAACGCGATCAAGCACGGCCGCAAGGGCGGGCAGGTGATTGTGAGCTGCCGCAGGGCCCATGGCGGCGCGGTGATCTCGATTGCCGACGACGGTCCTGGCATTCCCGCCGAGCAGCGCGATCATGTCTTCAAGCGCTTTTACCGGCTCGAGCAGAGCCGCTACACGCCGGGCAATGGTCTCGGCCTCAGCCTCGTCGCCGCGGTCGCGCGGCTTCATGGCGCCGAGATTGCGCTGCATGATAATGCGCCGGGCCTGAAGGTCGAGCTCAGCTTCCCGCCGATTTCGGCGAAGTGAGGCTCGGTGACTCAGAGCTCGATCACGCCGCGGCGTGCCGCATGCGCGACTGCATCGGTGCGACCGGTGGCATCGAGCTTGTCGAGCAACGAGCCGACATGGAATTTCACGGTGTGCACGGAGATGCCGAGCTGCCGCGCGATCATCTTGTTGGAGGCACCCTCGGCCATCAGCGCCAGCACGTCGAGCTCGCGCTGCGTCAGCGCGATGTCCGCAGGGCTGATGCGCGGATCGCGGGCGACAATCGTCGCCGCGGCGGCTTCGCCGGGCGCAGCGAGGCGCAGCCCGGCGACATTGCCGAGTAGGGCCGACAGGCGATCGGCGAGGGCGGGATCGTCGATCTCCAGGGCGAGTACGATCTCGGCCGTCTTGTCCTCGCTCACGCCTCCGGCCTCTCGCCGACCGTGACCTTGAAGCTGACCGGCTCGCCGCCGCGGCGCGCGGCGACCTCGACCACCACGCCGACGCTCGCAGGTCCCAGCGCCTGCGACAGCGCGCGCACGCCCGACAGCTTTTGATCGTTGACCGCCACGATCACGTCGCCCTGTCGGATACCGGCCGCGGCGGAAGGCCCGGCCTTGTCGACATTCATCACCATCGCGCCGATGCCGTCGTCGAGGCGCACCGGCTGCAGCCCGAGGCCGAGATAGCCGCGCGCGATGCGGCCGCGGCTTTCCAACTGCGGCGCGACGCGCTCGATCGTTGCCGTCGGTATGACGAGCACCCGCCGCGGCCCCAGCACGGCCATGCCGAAGGCGTCGCCCGATGCGTCGAGCGCGAGGCCACCCTGCTGACCGCGGCTGAGGCGAACGTCGAGCTCGATCCGGGCATCGATGTCGCCGCCGCGCAAGGAGCGCCAGCTCTTGCCGGACGCCGATACCATTCCGAGCGCCGCGCTCGGCGTCTCGCGGTTGGTGGCGACAACGATCGACAACGTGCCAAGCGGTGGGACCGTGGTGGCAAGCTTGACCGGCGTGACCGCGGCCTCGGTGCGCAGCAGCGCAATGTCGGTCGTGTGGTCGCGCCCGGCGATCGTGGCGGCGGCCCGGCTGCCGTCGGCGAGGCCGATCTCGACCTCGCCCTCGTCGGCCAGTGCCTCGTCGGCGGTGACGATCAGGCCGCTCTTCCAGGCAAAGCCGGTGGCGCGGGAACGATGCGAATGCACGGCAACGACGGACGGCGCGGTGCGCGCCACCAATCCCGCGAGCGCGAACGACAGTGAGGACAGGGGACTAAGATCGGTCATGGCGGGCTCCTGTAAGTTGCCCTCAATCTGGGATGCCGCAGGCGATTGCGAAACTGGCCGGGTGGCCAGGAGCAGAACGAGGACCAGAACAGGGGAGAGCGGCGGACCTCCGTAGGACCACGGCCGACGAACATGTGATTGGGAGCGCCTCACGGGAACGTGTAGCAATCCCGAAATTGCGCCCCGTGGCCTCTAGGATTTCGAGCCCTCATGACAATCGACCTCACCCGCCGCAGCCTGCTGCAACTCGCCGGCGCCACCTCGCTCGCGATGGCCGCCGCAGCCGCGGCCCGTGCCGAGGGCACACCGCAGGGCGGCGGCCCGACGTTTGCCAGCCGCACGCCGATGCGGGTCGGCATGGTAACGCTGCGGGTGAAGAACCTCGACAAGGTTGCCGATTACTACCGCGACGTGATCGGCCTCACCGTGATGGAGCGCTCGGCGGCCACAGCCAGGCTCGGCACGTCAGGCCTCACGCTGCTGGTGCTGGAGGCCCGGCCCGATGCGGCGATCGAGCCGCGCAGCGCCGCCGGCCTCTACCACACCGCCTTCCTGATGCCGACGCGCAAGGATCTGGCGCGCTGGCTGGTTCACGCCGCCTCGCACCGCGTGCCGTTGTCGGGCTTTGCCGATCACCTCGTCTCCGAATCCGTCTATCTCGACGACCCCGAAGGCAACGGCATCGAGGTCTATGCCGACCGCGATCCCTCGCAATGGCAATGGAGCGAGGGCAGCGTGAAGATGGCGACGGACGAGCTCAACATTCCCGACCTGCTGTCGCTGACCAACACGCGCATCCCTGATTACGCCAAGGCGCCGGACGGAATGCGCATCGGCCACATGCATCTGCGCGTCGGCGATCTCGCGCAGGCCGAGAGCTTCTACCACGGCACGGTCGGCCTCGACCCGACCCGCAAGCGCAACGGAGCAGCGTTCCTGTCGTCGGGTCGCTATCACCATCACCTCGGAATGAACGTCTGGCAGAGCCAGGGCGCCGGCCAGCGCGACGAGTCCGCGACCGGCCTTGCCTGGTTCTCGCTGGTGATGGCAAAGCCGGAGCTGCTCGCCGCGCAGGAAGAACGGCTGCGCAAGGGCGGCGCGAAAGTCACGCCGCTCGCGGACGGGGTGGAGGCGGTCGATCCCTGGGGCACGCGGGTGCGTCTGCTCAGGGTTTGATCGCCGGCGCCGGCATTGGTAAGAGCAGTCAGACGCAAACCAATCGACCGGGATCCGCGCCGACAATGTCCGAATTCCACGGTGTCTTTCCGTACCTCGTCTCGCCCGTCGATGCCGATGGCACGGTGCGGACCAACGTGCTGGCAAAACTCTGCGACGACCTGATCGGCGCCGGCGTGCACGGGCTGACGCCGCTGGGCTCGACCGGCGAATTCGCCTATCTCAACGCCGCGCAACGCACGGCGGTCGTGCAGACCACGATTGAGGCCGCGCAAGGCCGCGTGCCTGTTGTCGCCGGCGTCGCCTCGACTTCGACGGCGGATGCGGTGGCGCAAGCGAAAGCCTACCAGAAGTGTGGGGCCGACGGCATCCTGGCGATCCTGGAGGCGTATTTCCCGCTGGCCGATGCGCAGGTCGAATCCTACTTCCGCGCCATCGCCGATGCCGTGGACATTCCCGTCGTCATCTACACCAATCCGCAATTCCAGCGCTCCGATCTCACCCTCGACGTCATCGCGCGTCTCGCCGAGCATCCGCGCATCGGCTACATCAAGGATGCCTCGACCAACACCGGCCGGCTGCTCTCGATCATGAACCGCTGCGGCGACGCCTTGCGCGTGTTCTCCGCCTCTGCCCACATTCCGGCAGCAGTGATGCTGATCGGCGGCCGCGGCTGGATGGCGGGACCTGCCTGCATCATCCCGCGCCAGAGCGTCATGCTCTATGAGCTCAGCAAGGCCGGCCGCTGGAACGAGGCCATGGCGCTGCAGCGCCGGCTTTGGCGCATCAACGAAGCCTTCGCCCGCTTCAATCTCGCGGCCTGCATCAAGGCCGGCCTTTCGATCCAGGGCTATGACGTTGGCGAGCCCATCCCGCCGCAGGCACCGCTGACGGCCGAGGCGCGCAAGGTGGTGGAAGCGGCGTTGCGCGAGCTGACATAGCTGTTTGCCACGCGGCAATATGCCCCGGCACCCCTGCGGGAGCCAAAAAGGCCCTTACCCGCCCAACCGAGAAACTTCCGTCCGTTTGCGACGTTGCTGCGTCAGCGACCTCTGTCGCCTACGCATGCGCATGTCAGAGCCCGCGTTCAGCACAAACACGGTGGTCACCAATGAATCGTCGCTACGCGATTGCCGCGGCCGCCTTCGCCGCCCTGCTGCTCGCCGTCACTGCCGCGAAGATCCTGCATGTCCCGATCTCATATGTCCCTTGGGCGGCGCCCTCCGCACGTGCCGTCGAGCAGCGCGGCCCGCTGTCGGATGGCGAAAAGGCAACCATCGACATCTTCGAACGCGTATCGCCGTCGGTCGTTCAGGTCGCGGCCAGGTCGGCGGCAAGTCCCCTCATGGGCGAGGAAGGCCAGGGCGGTGGCGGCGCCTCCGGTACGGGATTCGTCTGGGACGGCGAGGGTCACCTGGTGACGAACAATCATGTCATCGCCAATGGCGGCGAGATCGCCGTGCGCTTTGCGTCGGGTGAAGTGGCCCAGGTCGACCTGGTCGGCACGGCGCCCAATTACGATCTCGCGGTGCTGCGCATCCGCAGCGTGCGCCAGCTTCCAGCGCCGATCGCTCTCGGCAGCTCGAGCGACCTGAAGGTCGGGCAATCCGCCTTCGCGATCGGCAATCCCTTCGGGCTGGATCAGTCGATGACCTCCGGCATCATCAGCGCGCTCAAGCGCCGGCTCCCGACCCATGGCGGCCGGGAGATCGCCAATGTCATCCAGACCGATGCCGCGATCAACCCGGGCAATTCAGGCGGCCCGTTGCTGGATTCCGCCGGCCGGCTGATCGGCGTCACCACCGCCATCATATCGCCGTCCGGCTCGAACGCCGGCATCGGCTTTGCGGTGCCGGTCGATGTCGTGAACCGGATCGTGCCCGAGTTGATCCGCAATGGTCGCGTGCCGACGCCCGGCATCGGCATCGTGGCCGCCGGTGAGGATGTCGCGACGCGGCTTGGCGTCGAGGGGTTGATCGTGGTGCGCACGTCCCCCGGCAGTCCTGCCGAGCGGGCAGGCATTCGCGGCGTCAACTTTTCGACGGGCGCGGTCGGAGACATCATCACCGCGGCCGAAGGCAAGCCGGTGCGCCGCCTCTCCGACCTGACCGATGCGCTGGAGCAGGCCGGGGCCGGGAAGACCGTTCGGCTCACGGTCAAGCGCGGCTCCGACAGCCGCGATGTCAATGTGAGCATCGTCGATATCGACCGGTCCTAGAGCATGATCCGGAAAAGTGTGAAGCGGTTTTCCGAAGAGATCATGCTCAAACAAAGACCTTAAGCGCGATGACGATTCGTCCAAATCTCATCGCGCTTTAGCCGATCCGCGCCTGCAAGGGCTCTGATGCGCATTGCAGATGTGCCGGGGCTCGGTTGTCTGGCGCGCAAAATCGGTTAAAACCGCCGCGGTCGTTTTCCGGATCTCGAGGATACAGCGGAATGAACATTCTTCCCGGCAATTTGCGTTTCGGAGCGGGGCAGCCCGTCAAGCGTTTGGAAGATCAGAGGCTACTCACCGGGAAGGGACAGTTCATCGACGACAAGCCTGCGGACGGCGCCTTGTGGTTGCACCTGCTGCGCTCGCCGCACGCCCACGCGAAGATCGTCGCGATCGACACCAGTGCCGCGGCCTCGATGCCCGGCGTCGCCGCGATCTACACCGGCGCGGACCTCATCAAGGACGACATCGGCACCATCCCGACGCTGAACATCTTCAAGCGCCCGGACGGCAAGCCGATGACGGTGCCGCCGCGCCGGCTGCTCGCCCACGAGGTCGTGCGCTATGCCGGAGAGGCCGTGGCCGCGGTGGTGGCATCATCGCGCGTGGAGGCGCAGAGCGCGGCTGAAGCGATCGCGGTCGAATATGACGTGCAGCCCGCGGTGGTCGATCCCGTCGAGGCGGTGAAATCAGGCGCGCCCGTGGTGTGGCCGGAGGCGCCCGACAACATCGTCGGCGCGATGGCTTACGGCGATGCCGCCAAGGTCGACGAGGCCTTTGCCAAGGCGGCGCACACGGTCGAGCTCGATATCGTCAGCCAGCGTCTCGTTCCGTCCGCAATGGAGCCGCGCTCGACCATTGCCGAGATCGACAAGAAGTCCGGCCGTCTCCTGCTGCACGTGCAGTCGCAGACGCCGGCCTCGACCCGCGACGTGCTGGCGGAAGCCGTGCTCAAGCGTCCCAAGGACAGCGTCCGGGTGCTGGTCGGCGACATCGGCGGCGGCTTTGGCCAGAAGACCAATCTCTACCCCGAGGACGGCATCGTCGCCTATGCCGCGACCAAGCTGAACAAGAAGATCCGCTGGCGCGGCGATCGCACCGACGAATTCGTCGGCGGCACCCACGGCCGCGATCTGACCTCGACGGCCTCCTTCGCGCTGGACGAGAAGGGCAAGGTGCTGGCCTATCGCGTCAAGTCGATCGGCTGCACCGGGGCCTATTCCTCAGGCGCGGCCAACATCATCCCGCTGGTGCTCGGGCCGTTCGTTCAGACCGGTGTCTATGACCTGCCGCTGGTGCACTTTGAGGTGAAGACGGTGATGACCCACACCGCGCCCGTCGGCGCCTATCGCGGCGCGGGCCGGCCTGAGGCCGTCTTCATCGTCGAGCGCCTGTTCGACGCTGCTGCGCGAAAAATCGGCATGGATCCACGTGCGATCCGCAAAGCCAACTACATCAAGCCGGCGCAGCTGCCCTATACCAATGCGGCCGGCCAGGTCTACGATTCCGGCGCCTTCGCGCACATGCTCGATCGCGCCGTGAAGCTTGCCGACTGGGACGGCTTCGCCGCGCGCAAGAAGGCCGCGAAGAAGAAGGGCCTGCTCTACGGCCGCGGCCTCACCTCCTACATCGAGTGGACCGGCGGCCGCGCCCACACCGAGAAGGTCAGCCTGCACGCGACCTCGCTAGGGCGCGTCGTGCTGCATTCCGGCACCATGGCGATGGGGCAGGGCTTGCAGACCACCTACACCCAGATGATCTCCGACTCGCTCGGTATCCCCATGGACAAGATCGACGTCGTGCAGGGCGACACTGATCTGGCCATGGGCTTCGGTAGCGTCGGCTCGCGCTCGCTGTTCGTCGGCGGCACCGCGGTCGCGGTATCCTCCAACGATCTGATCCAGAAGGCGCGCGAGAAGGCGGCGAACGTGCTGGAGACCTCGGTCGAGGACATCGAATATCAGGGCGGCTTGCTCACCGTGGTTGGCACTGACCGCCGCATCAGCCTGTTCGATCTCGCCGAGAAGGAGAACGGCGCCAAGCTCAGCGTCGATTCCGAAGGCGAGGTGGATGGACCGAGCTGGCCGAACGGCACGCATATCTGCGAGGTCGAGATCGATCCCGAGACCGGCGTCTCCAAGGTCGTGCGCTACACCACCGTCGACGACGTCGGCGTCGCCGTGAACCCGATGCTGGTCACGGGGCAGATCCATGGCGGCGTAGCGCAGGGCATCGGCCAGGCGCTGTATGAGGGCGTCTCCTACGATGCCGACGGCCAGCTGCTGACCGCGAGCTACCAGGATTATTGCATCCCGCGCGCCGACGACGTGCCGCCGATCGTGGTGACGCTCGACGACACCGCGCCCTGCCGCACCAATCCGCTCGGCGCCAAGGGCTGCGGCGAATCCGGCGCCATCGGCGGCCCGCCTTGCGTCACCAACGGCGTGATGGACGCGCTCGCCGAGCTCGGCATAGACCAGCTGAATACGCCGCTGACGCCGCAGAAGATCTGGCAGGCGATCCGGGACGCGAAGGCGGGCTAACGGCCACAGTGCACCGTCATTGCGAGCGTAGCGAAGCAATCCAGTTTATCTCCGCGGAAAGATTCTGGATTGCTTCGTCGCAAGAGCTCCCCGCAATGAACGGCGGAGAGGCCGTAGCCCTCAAATCCCCAGCATCATCTTCGCGATGATGTCGCGCTGGATCTCCGAGGTGCCGCCGAAGATGGTGTAGGCGCGGCCGTTGAGATATTCCGGCATCACCGTCAGCATCTCCTCAGGCGTCGCCGGCTCGTGGTTGAGCTTGTAGAGCGGGCGCATCGGCTCGACGGCGAGGGCGTCGTGGCCGATCACGTCGGCCCCGAGCCGCGTGACGGCCTGGCGGATCTCGCTGTTGCGCAGCTTCAGGATCGACGACACCGCACCGGGATTCTGGCCGGTCTGGAGTGCCGAGAGCACGCGCAGCTCCGTCATCTCCAGCGCGTCGATATCGACCTCCACCTCCGAGATCCGCGTTGCGATGTCGGGGCTGTCGATCGCGCGGCCCGTGAGGTCGGACTCGGCGAGGTCCGCGATCGCCTTCAATCCTTCGCGCAGCTTGGCCGAGGCGATGCCCGCGCCGCGCTCGAACTCCAGCAGATATTTGCCGTAGGTCCAGCCCTTGCCTTCCTCGCCGACGCGGTTGGCGACCGGCACGCGGACGTCGTCGAAGAACACCTGGTTGACCTCGTGGTCGCCGCCGATGGTCAGGATTGGGCGCGTGGTGATGCCCGGCGTCTTCATGTCGATCAGGATGAAGCTGATGCCGTCCTGCTGCCGCGGCCCGTCGCTGGTGCGCACCAGCGCGAACATGCGGTTGGCGTGATGGGCGTGCGTGGTCCAGATCTTGGTGCCGTTGATGATGTAATCGTCGCCGTCGCGCACCGCGCGGGTCTTGAGCGACGAGAGATCGGAGCCGGACCCCGGCTCGGAATAGCCCTGACACCAATAATCCTCGCCGGAGAGAATCCGCGGCAGGTAGAAATTCTTCTGCTCGGGGCTGCCGAAGCCGATGATGACGGGCCCGACCATCTTGACGCCCATCACGTTGACATTGGGCACGCCGGCGCGTGCGGATTCGGTTTCGAAGATCCAGCGCTGCGCCGGCGTCCAATCGGGGCCGCCATATTCGACCGGCCAGCCCGGCGCGCCCCAGCCTTGGGCGTGCAGCGCGCGCTGCCAGGCCATGCCGATGTCAGGGTCGGAGAACACCGATGGCGTCAGCGCGGTTGCGCGCTTCATCTCCTCGGAGAGATTCCTGGCAATGAATCCGCGCACCTCGTCCTGGAAGGCGCGCTCCTCGGCATTGAACGACAAGTCCATGATGCTCTCCCAGTGTCAGGCCCTGCGGCCCAGCGCGGCGTGGCGGGCATAGTGATGCGCGGTGCCGCCGAACAACGTGTCGAAGGCGACCAGCCGCTTGAAATAGGCGCCGACCTCGAGCTCCTCGGTGACGCCCATGCCGCCATGGAGCTGGATCGACTGCTCGCCGACGAAGCGCGCGCATTTGCCGATCTTCGCCTTCGCGCCCGACGCGGCCCGCGCGCGTTCAACCGGCGCGCTATCGGCCTTCAACGCCGCCCGCAGCGCCATCGAGCGCGCCTCGTCGACCTGCATCGCCATGTCGGCGAGGCGGTGGCGGATCACCTGGTTGGCGGAGAGCGGCCGGCCGAATTGTTTTCGGATCTTGGTGTAGTCGAGCGTGGTGTCGAGCAGCGTCTGCATGATACCGACAGCTTCCGCCCCTAACGCGGCCATGGCGCGATCGATCGCCCATTCGATTGCGGGCAGGGCGTCGCTGCCGTCGCCGAGCAGGGCGTCTTCCGGCAGATGCGCCTCGAGCAGCTCGATGTTGCAGGCCCGTCCGCCGCCGAGACGCGGATAATCGCTGATGACGAGACCTGACGTCGTCGCCTGCACGAGGAACAGGCCGATCCGCCCCTGGGGTCCCCGATGATCGTGGATATGGGCGGAGACGATGATCTCGTCGGCGGCATGTCCGTCAAGTACGGCGATCTTGCTGCCGGAGAGGCGCCAGCCTTGTCCTGTCTTGTTGGCGCTGGTCGTGACCCTGGCAAGATCGAACCGGGCGGCGCGCTCGGCATGCGCAAAGGCAAGCTTCAGCGATCCGTCCGCCACCTTGGGCAGGCTCGCCTGCTTCTGCTCGCTGGTGCCGCATCTGGCGATCAGCGCGGCCCCGAGCACGACCGTTGCGACATAGGGCTCCGACACCAGGCCCCGGCCAAAGGCCTCCATCAGGATGCCGATATCGACCGCGTTGCCGCCGAGCCCGCCATACTCTTCGGGAAGCGGCAGTGCCAGCCAGCCGAGCTCGGCGAATTGCTTCCAAACGGCCGGGCTGAAGCCGAGTGGGTCATTCGCCATCTTGCGGCGATGATCGGCGTCATAGCTTTCGACTACAAAGCGTTCCGCGCTTTCGCGCAGCAACTTTTGCTCGTCACTGAGATTGAGATCCATCGCGTCTACTCCGCGGCGGCCGGCGGCTTGCGCACGGAGGGATGCAGGCCGGATGGATCGACGATCATGCCGAACTCCTGGAGATTGTGCGCGTGACAGAGCTGATGCAGCGCAAAAGCCTGGTCGATCGCGGCCGGTTGGCCCATGACGTCGACCGAGCGGTTGACCGCCTCCTTGGTCAGCTTCAGCGCGAAGGACGGCTTTGTCGCGATCCTTCGTGCCAGCTCCAGCACGCGCGACGACAGCTCGGCGCGCGGCACGATTTGGTTGACCATGCCGAGCTGGTGCGCCTCCACGGCGCTCCAGCTGTCGGCGGTGAACAGGAACTCCTTGGCCTTACGCGCACCCAGCTCCCAGGGATGCACGAACCATTCGACGCCGCAGACGCCCATGGTGACAACGGGATCGCAGAACTGCGCATCGTCGCTGGCGACGATGAGATCGCAGGCCCAGGCCAGCATCAGACCGCCGGCGATGCACTTGCCATGGACCTCGGCAATGGTGGGCTTCGCCAGGTTGCGCCAGCGGCGCGTGATCTGGAGATAAATTTCCTGCTCGCGGGCGAAGCGGCCATGGGCGTTCGGCTCGGCAAAGCCACCCCAATTTCCAATCGGCGGAAAATCGACCCCTGCGGTATTCTTGTCTCCGGGACGCAGGTCGTGGCCGGAGGAGAAGTGCGGCCCGTTGCCGGCGAGAATGATCACCTTGACCGCGTCGTCCTGCACCGCCGCATCGAATGCGGCGTTGAGGTCGTAGGTCATTTGCAGGTTCTGCGCGTTGCGCGCCTCGGGCCGGTTCATCACGACACGGACGATCGCCGGCTCCGGCCGTTCCACGAGGATGGTCTCGAACGAGGACATCGCGTTCCCCCTGGCGTTTCCGCTTTTGTTTTGCGGGAGTTGACTATGTCGGCCTGCGATAGGCAAGAGGCTTGCGTCAGCCGGCTGCTTTTCTCGGGCGCGCAATCTGATAGTTTGCGTCGGATTCCACCGGGAGAAATTTAATGCGCAAGATCCTGACCGTGCTGGCCGCCCTGGCCTCGCTGAGCCTGACCAATTGCGGCTACAACGCGATCCAGAGCGAGGACGAGCAGATCAAGGCCAATTGGTCCGAGGTCGTGAACCAGTATCAGCGCCGCGCCGACCTCGTGCCCAACCTCGTCAACTCGGTGAAGGGCTTTGCCCAGCAGGAGAAGGACGTGCTGCTCGGCGTCACCAATGCGCGGGCCAAGGTCGGCAGCATCCAGGCGACGCCTGAGGTGCTGAACGATCCCGCCGCGTTCCAGAAATTCCAGGCCGCGCAGGGCGAGCTCTCCAGCGCGCTGTCGCGGCTCCTGGTCGTCACCGAGAACTATCCGCAGCTGAAGTCCGATGCCTTGTTCAAGGATTTGATGTCGCAGCTCGAGGGCACCGAGAACCGTATCACGGTCGCGCGCAACCGCTACATCAAGGCGGTGCAGGACTATAACGTCACCATCCGCTCGTTCCCGACCAACCTCACCGCGATGGCGTTCGGCTACAAGGAAAAGCCGAACTTCACGGTCGAGAACGAGAAGGCGATCTCGACCGCGCCGAAGGTGGACTTCAATCCGGCACCGGCGCCGTCGAAGTAAGCGCGTTCGGTCCCGATGCGCGTCCCACCCACCACTGTCATTCCCCGCGAAGGCGGGGAATCCAGTACGCCGCGGCCTCTCCGCATCCCGCCGGCGTCTCTGGAATACTGGATCGCCCGGTCCAGCCGGGCGATGACAGCGAGGGTGTGGTGCGCGGTCCTCGCCATCGCACTCCTCCTCACCTTTGCCTTCCCCACCCACGCCGACGTCGCCGTCCCCCAGCTCACCGGCCGCGTCGTCGATCAGACCGGCACGCTCTCAAGCAGCGACATCGCCACGCTCACGCAAAAGCTGCGCGACTTCGAGAACCGCAAGGGCAGCCAGATCGCCGTCCTGATCGTCCCGACCACGCAGCCGGAGACGATCGAGCAATTCTCGATCCGGGTCGCGGAGGCCTGGAAGATCGGTCGCAAGAAGGTCGACGACGGCGCGATCCTCGTCGTCGCCAAGAACGACCGGCATTTGCGCATCGAGGTCGGCTACGGTCTCGAAGGCGTGCTCACCGACGTCACCTCGCGGCGCATCATCGACGAGGATATCACCCCCAAGTTCAGGAGCGGCGATTTCGCCGCGGGCATCAGCGCAGGCGTCGACCGCATGATGCGGGTGATCGACGGCGAGCCGCTGCCGTCACCCTCGCGCAGCGTCAACTTCGCCCACAATCTGGACGACCTCGCGCCGGTGTTCGCGGTGGCGCTGTTCGCCTCGATCGGCGTCGGCGGGTTTTTCCGCGCGATCCTGGGGCGGCTGCTCGGATCATTGGTGACCGGGGGCATCATCGCAGCGGTGACCTGGCTCATCCTCGGCTCCGCTGCTCTCGCCGCGGCCGTCGGCGTGCTCGGCTTCGTCATCGGATTTATCGCCGATCTGTTTTCGGCGATCACGCCGGGTACGGGCCGCTCGCGCGGCGGCGCATGGTCGAGCGGCTCCTCGGGTGGCTGGAGCAGCGGATCGTCAAGCAGCAGCGACAGCGGCGGCTTCAGCGGCGGTGGCGGCAGTTTCGGCGGCGGCGGTGCCTCGGGGAGCTGGTAGGACATGAGCATCAAGCGCATTGCCCGACATCTCGTCCAGCATCATTGGCGGGCGAAGCAGATTTTCCCGCAAGCCGTGCTCGACCGCATCGAGCAGGCGATCCAGCGCGGCGAAGCCACCCATTCCGGCCAGGTCCGCTTCGTCGTCGAAGGGGCGCTCGACGGCCGTCCGCTGTTCCGCAACCAGCCGGCCCGCGCGCGCGCGCTCGACGTGTTCTCGCATCTGCGCATCTGGGACACCGCGCACAACAGCGGCGTTCTGATCTATCTCCTGCTCGCCGACCGCGACGTCGAGATCATCGCCGATCGCGGCATCGATGCGAAGGTTGGCGCGGAGGGTTGGGAGACGATCTGCCGCGCGATGGAGGCCGAGTTCAGGTCGGGCCGGTTCGAACATGGCGTCATCGCAGGTATCGACGCGGTGTCGCGCGAGCTGGCGCGCCATTTCCCGCCGGGCGCATCGCATCCGAACGAGCTACCGGATGCGCCGGTCGTGATGTGACGGAGTGTGATGTGAGAGGGGCGGGAGCCACTCCACATCCGTCATTGCGAGCGTAGCGAAGCAATCCAGGCTGCCGCCGCGGAGGAATTCTCGATTGCTTCGCTGCGCTCGCAATGACGCTGGAGGAGCAGCGCGCTCAACGCTCTCCGTCATCCTGAGGCGCGAGCGTAGCGAGCCTCGAAGGATGAGCGGCCCAGCGCCCATTCCGCCGCCGTTCATCTTCCCCCGATTACGAATTGTTTCACGCCCGCCACACCGGTTCCACTTTCCCGGCCCAATTCGGCCCCGGATAACTTCCTAAAATTTCGGTAAGCGGGTCCCGAGGTAAGGATTTCGCAAGCAATGAAAGTTACCAAAAGGTCAACCGAGACTGGAGTATTTGAGCCGTGAGCGAACCCATGCCCGAGCAGGCTGCCCAGGAGTCCGGTGCTGTCGACGCCGCAGCGCCGCAGGCCGTCGAGGTTGCCGCCGGTATCGACGCCCCCTCGATCGCCCCCGACCACGAAGCGCCGCCCAAGCCGGATCCGGTCAAGGCGGACGCCCCGAAGATTGAGCCGCCGCGGATCGAAGTGCCGAAGGTCGAAGCCAAGACTGAGGTCAAGACTGAGGCCAAGCCCGAGCCGAAGCCCGGCAAGCTGATTGTCATGGCGCCCTCGGATCGTTCGTGGGACCGTGAGGACTTCGCCCCCCATGTGAAGGCGGACGAGCCGCGCGAGGCCGGCAGCAAGCGTCGCCTGTCGGCCATGGCCGCGGTGGTGGCGATTGCCGCCAGCGTCGGCGCGATTAGCGGCGCGCTTGCGACCGCCGGCATGATGCATTTCGCTGCTCCAGCCCAGGCGCCGGTCCAGGTCGCCGACACCAGTGCGCTGGATGCCTCCGTCGCGCGGATCGATGCCGACCTTGTCGCACTGAAGGCCAATGTCGAGCAGAGCTCGAAGTCCGGCCTGAGCCAGTTCAACCGCGCCAACGACCGGCTGGACAAGCTCGAAAAGGCGCAGGCCGAGCCGCTGGCCAGGATCGCAAAGCTGTCCGAGACCGTCGACAAGCTCCGCGCCACGCCGCCTGCCGCGCCCGCGCAGGCCGCAGCAGCGATGCCCAAGGAGACCACCGGCTCGATCGCGCCGACCCAGCCCCAGACCCAGGTCGCGACCGCGGCGGCCCCGGCGCCCGCAGCTCCCAAGACTGAAGTCGGACGTCTGCCGACGATCGAGGGTTGGCGGCTGCGCAACGCCAGCAACGGCGGCGCGCTGATCGAGGGCCGCGACGGCCTCTACGAGGTCTATCCCGGCGATCCCATCCCCGGCGTCGGCCGTGTCGATGCGATCCGCCGCCAGGATGGCCGCTGGGTGGTCGTCACCAGCAGGGGGCTGATCACGGCGCGCTGAGCGTCCGGTATCCGACTTTCGAAGAGGCGCTTCACCGCGATGTGAGGCGCCTTTTTGCTTGAATAGGCATCCCTGCGCGGTGTTACCTCAGGCATGGGTCGCTTCTTGCGAATTCTCGTTGCTGCCGCCGCATTGCTGGGCGGTGTCGTTCCGCTCTTCGCAGCGGACAGCACTGCGCTGACCCGCGGCACCGCGATCACCGACCCCGCTCTCCTGCGCAAGCTCGACCAGACTAATGCGCTGACGATCTCGCGTCTTTTGTCGCCGGAGCGGAATTCCGACGTTCCGCTCACGACCGAGCTGATGTTCGCCTCGCTGCCGCAGCTGAAAGCGATTCTGCCCGCGATCGATGCGGAATTCGAACGGTACGCCGCCTGGTACAAGGCGACCTATCCTGGCGAGACCATCGGCGTCGGCGAGGGTTTCGACGCGCAATTGTTCGATCGGGCCAATCTGAAATCGCGCGAGGCGCGGTTCGTGCTCGCCGGCATCGTCAATCGCATGGACCGTGCCTATGTCTCGCAAGAGTCCTGCGGCGAGATCCGGCTGATCTTTCGTCTCGCGCGGTTCGACGGCGGGCCGGATGGCAGCAAGAGCGCATCGCGCCTGCCGATGACGTTCAACCTGGTGATGAAGGCGCGCGACGCGCGCCGGACGGATGCGAACGGCAAGCCGGTCAGCTGCGCCGAGATCGCGCGGCGCTGGCTCGACAAAGGCGACTGGCAGGGCTTGATCGGCAGCCGCTTCCCGCCTGACGACGCCATGCTCGACCAGATCGAGACCAACATCCAGGTCTCGGTCGCGCCGAAATCGGCGCTGCACGATTTCCGCTCCGACTATCTTCTGAAGGTGTTCAAGTACGACGCCGCCACCAGGACGTTCGAGGAATCGACGCTGGAGAACCAGATCGACCGCGACCGCATTCTTGCCGACGACGCGCTGCGGCGCGACTTCAAGGCCTGGCTGCTCGCGCCCGAGAACTTGCGCGAGTTCGATCGCGGCACGGTGCTGATCCCGGAGAGATTCCTGGCCAAGGCCGCAATGGTGCCGACCCCCGCCGGCCTCGACGCTTCGGCCTTGCAGCCGGAGTTCGGCTTGATGCAGGGGGAGGGCAAAGGCGATCCCGTCTTCACTGACAATGACGTGGTTGGCGCGCTGAAGCAGGCGGCCGCCCGCGGCCTCGACCTGCAGAACGTCCGTTCGGTCGCAGGCTTCCAGCGCCGCCTCAACGACATCACCTGTGCCGGCTGCCACCAGACCCGAGGCATCGGCGGCTTCCATTTCCCGGGCGTCGATTGGCTTGCGGACAAGCCGTCTAATTCCACCCTCGTGCCGGCCTCGCCGCATTTCTTCGGCGACCAGCTCCGCCGCCGCGACATCCTGACCGCGTTCGCGGCCGGCAAAAGCCCTGATTTCTCACGCGGATTTGCCGATAGGCCGCAGACCCGCGGCAGAAGCGAGCTGGCCGGCAGCGAATATCAGGACGGCTGGGGCGCGCATTGTTCCCTGCAAGATCCGGGATCGGGAACGCCGGACAAGAGTTTTACGTCATGGAGCTGTGCTAACGGTCTGACCTGCCAGGCCGCCGCGGCCTCGCGCCGCATCGGCATGTGCTTCATCAAGACGCGTTAGCGCGTGATCCGGACCCGGAGGGCCGCGCCAGCGCAAGTGTGTAGCCGTTTTCGGAAAAGATCACGCGCAAGCTAACAGATCGATTTGGATGACCCATGACGGACACGAGCGAAGCCAACAAGATGCGCAATCGCGAGATTGCGCGCAATGAGGAAGCCAAGCAGATCACCGGCAGCGCGCGTGTCAGCATCTGGGCGGTCGCGGTGGCTGTCATCATCGGCGGGATTCTGCTCACGCTGGGCTGGCTGTCGCTGAGGTGATCGGAGCCGTCACGTCGCGTAATTCGTCATCCGCTTGCCGGGTAGCAGCTCGTAGGCCGGCTTCCAGCCCGGCAGCGCGGCCATGCGGCCGAGCCAGGCATGGATGGCCGGATGGCTCGCGGCGAAATCGAAGCCGTGCTCATCGCTCGGATAATGCAGATAGGCCATCATCGAGATGTCCGCGACCGTGGGCCTTGCGCCGATCGCGAAAGCATTGTGCTGGAGATGTCCGTCGAGGATACCGAGAAAGTCTTCGAGCCGCCGGCGAAAATGCTTCAGCACCTGCGGGTCGTTTTTCTCGGTGAAGGCGCGCATGAAGCGGTAGGTCGCCATGTAGCCGGTGAGCTTGTGGTTGTCCCAGAACAGCCAGCGCAAGAGCTCGAACTTCTCGTCCTCCGTCTCGGCGCCAAAGCGGCCGTATTGCTCGGCCAGTTTCAGCAGCAGCGGCGCGGTCTGCGTCATCTTCACGCCGTCGACCTCGAGCACGGGAATCTCGCCCATCTCGTTGACGGCCTTGCGCCACTCCGCCGTGCGCGTGACGCCGCCGGCGAAATCGGTCCAGACCGGCTCGAACGTCTCGCCGCAGAGCGTCAGCATCAGCGCCAGCTTGTAGCTGTTGCCGGATTCGGGGAAGTAGTGAAGGCGATAGCTGGGCATGAGACCTCGCGGCATCTGTGTGTTGCCGGTTGTTATAGCGAGATAGTCCAGCATCGTCATTGCGAGCGCAGCGAAGCAATCCAGCAATGCATCCGCGGAGACACTCTGGATTGCTTCGCTGCGCTCGCAATGACGGGGTTAGAGCGGCGCGCTCCTACCCGACCGCCCCCGACGACCTCAGCTGCTTGATCGCCGCCTCGTCATATCCCGCCCCGCGCAAAATCTCGTCACTGTGCTCGCCGACGGCCGGCGGCTTGCGCGGCTGCACCTTCTTGGCGCCGTCGATCCAGATCGGGCTGTTGATGGTGAGCATGGTGTCGTTCTCGAACGGCACCAGCACCTCGTTGTCCAGCATCTGCTTGTCGTTCGGGATGTCGTCCAGGATGGCGACGACGCCGAACACGAGACCGTTGCCGTCGAGGATCTTTCGCCATTCGGCGAGATCCCTGGTGGCGAAGGTCTCGTCCAGGATCTTGATCAGCTCGACCGAGCGGGCGTGGCGGTCGGCCTTGGTGACAAAGCGGGGATCGGCGATCAGGTCTTCGCGCCCCACGCACTTGGCCAGCGTCGGAAACTGCTTCTCCTCGTTCAGCAGCGACAGGATCAGCCAGCGGCCGTCCTTGCACTGATAATGGTTGGCGACCGCGTTGAGCGCGCGCTCGCGCGGCCGTCTCTCAGCGAATTCGGCGCCGCAGAGCTTGGCCTGCGCCAGCGTGCCCCCGGCCCATACCCCGTTCGCCATCAGATTGGAGGCGACATGCGAGCCCTTGCCGGTCTTCTCGCGCTGATAGAGCGCGGTGACGATCGCGCTGTAGAGCGCCATGGCGCAGGGGTGGTCGCCCATGCCGGCGACCGAGCGGGCCGGGGTCGTGTCGATGTCGGCGCGGACCAGGTCCATCAGGCCGGAGCGCGCCCAATAGGCGTTACTGTCGAAGCCGGGCTTGTTGGCCTCCTCGCCCTTTTCGCCATAGCCGGTGAAGGAGGCGTAGATCAGCCGGTCGTTGAGATGAGCGAGATGGTCATAGGTGATGCCGAGCTTGGCGCGCACCGGCGGCGGCATGTTGGTGATGAAGACGTCGGCTTCTTCCACGAGCTTGTAGAGCACGGCCTGCGCTTCCGGCTTGGACAGGTCGAGCGCGATGCTCTTCTTGTTGCGGGCCTCCAGCAGCCAGGCGTAATTGTGCTCGCCGCCCGGATAGCCCGGAATGTTGGGCAGATTGCGGTAGGGGTCGCCAGTGCCGGGCGGCTCGATCTTGACGACGTCGGCACCGAAATCCGACAGCACGGTCGCGGCCGCGGGCGCTGCGATGAAGCTTGCGCAGTCCAGAACCTTCAGGCCTGCAAAAATGCCCTTCTCCATCGCAGCGTCGCTCCCTCGCTTCAGTCGTTTCCCGCGCGCTGGAATTGGCGCGGGCAGGTAGTGGGAGCATTAGACCGATGTTTTGCCGGGATGCAACGGCGCCTGGCGCAAGGCCTCACTCCTCTCCCGCAAGCAATGCGGCATTGCCGCCGGCAGCCGCGGTGTTGATCGTCACGGTCTGCTCGGTGGCGAAGCGCGCGAGGTAGTGCGGGCCGCCGGCTTTGGGGCCGGTTCCGGACAGGCCGCTGCCGCCGAACGGCTGCACGCCCACCACGGCGCCGATCATGTTGCGGTTGACGTAGATGTTGCCGACCTGGACGCGGTCGATGATGGCCTCGATCGTATCGTCGATGCGGGAATGGATGCCGAGCGTGAGCCCGTAGCCGGTGCGCGCGATCGATTGCAACACACGCTCGAGGTTTTCCGCGCGGTAGCGCACGACATGCAGGATCGGGCCGAACACCTCCTCGGTGAGCTGACCAGCCTCCTTGAGCTCGAAGATATGCGGCGCGACGAAGCAGCCATCCGGCGCGTGGCCTGCAAAGTGCAGCCGCGCCTCGCGCTTCATCCGCGCGACATGCGCATCGAGGCGTTGCTTGGCCTCGTCATCGATCACTGGACCGACGTGAGTCGCAGCATCTGCGGGATCTCCAATCCTGAGTTCGCGCGCGGCGCCCGCGATCATCTCGATCATGCGGTCGGCGACATCCTCCTGCACGAACAAGAGCCGCAGCGCCGAGCAGCGCTGGCCGGCGGAACGGAACGCGGAGGTGACGACGTCATCGGCCACCTGCTCGGGCAGCGCGGTGGCATCCGCGATCATGGCGTTGATGCCGCCGGTCTCTGCGATCAGCGGCACGATCGGCCCGTCCTTGGCGGCCAGCGTCCGGTTGATCGCTCGTGCAACCTCGGTCGAGCCGGTGAAGACGATTCCGGCGACATCAGGATGCGCGGTGAGGACGGCGCCGATACGGCCGTCGCCGGTGACGAGATGCAGCGCGCTTCCGGGGATGCCGGCCTCGTGCAGCAGGGCGACGGCCTCGCGCGCGATGCGCGGCGTCTGCTCGGCGGGTTTTGCCACCACGCTGTTGCCCGCCATCAGCGCCGCGGTCACCTGACCAAGGAAGATCGCGAGCGGAAAATTCCACGGCGAGATAGCGATGAACACGCCGCGGCCGCGAAGGCCGAGCGCGTTGCTCTCGCCGGTCGGGCCCGGCATGGCCGCATCAACGCCGAACAGCTTTCGGCCCTGCGCGGCGTAATAGCGGCAGAAATCGGCGGCCTCGCGCAGCTCGGACAGCGCGTCGTCGAGCGTCTTGCCGCCCTCGGCTTGCAGCAGCGCGATGAAACGGGCGCGGCGGCTTTCCAGGAGATGCGCGGCCTGCTCCAGCGCCGCGGCGCGTGTGCCCGCCGGCGTCCGGCTCCAGCCGGCAAAGCCGGCGCGCGCAGCCGTCACCGCCGCATTGGCCTGATCCGGTGTTGCATCTGCGACAGGCTTGAGATCGACCACCTCGGCCCTGACATCGGCCAGCAGCTGGTCCAGTGCGGCGCGCTCACCGAATTCGACGCCGCGCGAATTGCGCCGCTCCGGCGCGAACAGATCTGCCGGCAACGGTATGTTGGCATGAGGTGCCTGTTGCGGCCGGCCAATGGCATCCGCCGGGCGCTGCAGCAGCGCCGAAACCGGCACGCGATAGTCGGCCGCCTGCGCCACGAAGGACGAGTTGGCGCCGTTCTCCAACAGCCGTCGCACCAGATAGGCGAGCAGATCGCGATGGCTGCCGACCGGCGCATAGGTGCGGTAGGCGATCTCAGGATGATCCCTGGCGAGTTGCTCGTACAGCGCTTCGCCCATGCCGTGCAGGCGCTGGAACTCGAAACCGCCGCCATCTTGCGCGAGCTCGAGCACGGTCGCGACCGTCAGCGCGTTGTGGGTGGCGAATTGCGGGAAGATGCGCGGCCGCAAGGCGAGAAGCTTCGTCGCGCAGGCGATGAAGTTCAGATCGGTCATCGCCTTGCGCGTGAACACGGGATAGCCGTCAAGCCCGCGCTCCTGCGCGCGCTTGATCTCGGTGTCCCAATAGGCGCCCTTGACGAGGCGCACCATCAGCTTGCGGTCATGCGCGCGGGCGAGTTCATCGACATAGTCGATCACGGTGCTGGCGCGCTTCTGATAGGCCTGGATCGCCAGGCCAAATCCGTCCCATCCGGCAAGTGACGTATCGGCGAGCGTCGCCGCGATCACGTCGAGCGACACCTCCAGCCGGTCGGCCTCCTCGGCATCGACGGTGAAGTTCAAATCGTAGGTCTTGGCGCGCTGCGCGAGATCCAGCAGTTGCGGCACCAATTCGCGCATCACGCGGTCGCGGCTGATCGCCTCGAAGCGCGGATGCAGCGCCGAGAGCTTGACGGAGATGCCGGGCCGGTCGGGCAGGGCATGGTTGCCCGCCGCCTTGCCGATCGTCTCAATCGCGCTGGCATAGGCGTCGAAATAGCGTTTGGCGTCAGCGGCCGTGCGCGCGCCTTCGCCGAGCATGTCGAAGGAATAGCGCGGCTTCTGGCCGGAGCGCGGCCGGCCCCGCTCCAGCGCCTGCTCGATGGTCTCGCCGAGCACGAAATGATTGCCCATCAGCCGCATCGCCTGGCGCGTCGCGGTGCGCACCGCCGGCGCGCCGAGCCGCTTCACCAGCCGGCCAATGGTGCCGTCGGGCGTCTCCCCCGGCTGGATCACCCGGGCGGACAGGCCGAGTGCCCAGGCCGAGGCGTTGACCAGGAACGCCGTGGACTTGGTCTCGTGATGGATGAAATCGCCTTCGCCGAGCTTGTCCTCGATGAACTGGTCGGCGGTGCGCGCATCAGGCACGCGCAGCAGCGCTTCCGCCAGCACCATCAGCGCCAGCCCCTCCTTGGTCGAGAGCGCGAACTCCCGCAGCATGTCCTCGACCCCGCCGAGCCGGTCGTCGCGCTTGCGGATGGCCTCGATCAGCCGCGTCGCGGTGCGGTCGATCCGCGCCTCCTGTGGTGGGGCGAGATGCGAAGCCGGCAGAAGCTTTGCGGCGATCTCGGCGTCATCGGGGGCGTAAGGCGCTAAGAAGGGCGGCGGGATGTTCGGCATGGCGTGTCCTGTGGCTGACATCCAGGATAAGGCCCGCGTGACCGCAGTTCGATAGACAATCTAGCCAGTTTGCCTTAGAAAATGAAGATAGGAAACAGCTTGGCCTCATAAAGTATGGAATTGGACCGAACCGACCGGAAAATCCTCTCGATTTTGCAGGAGGATGGGCGCATCGCCAATGTCGAGCTCGCCGAGCGCATCGGGCTGTCGCCGACCTCGATCGGCGAGCGGCTGAAGCGCCTGCAGCGCGAGGGCTTTGTCGAAGGCTATGGCGCGCGGCTCAATCCGCACCGGCTCGGCCTTGGGCTCCTGGTGTTCGTCGAGGTGCTGCTCGACAAGACCACGCCCGACAATTTCGAGCGGTTCGCACGGGCCGTGAGGCTCGCCCCTGAAGTGCTGGAGTGTCACATGGTTGCCGGCGGCTTCGACTATCTTGTGAAGGCGCGGCTTGCCGACATGACTGCCTATCGACGCTTTCTCGGCGAGACCCTGCTGTCGATGCCGGGCGTGCGCGAGACGCGGACCTATGCGGTGATGGAGGAGATCAAGCGCGACGCACCGCTGCCGGTGGGTTAGCGAAGTGCAGTCGCGATTGTCATTGCTGTGGTTCGATAAGCGGTCTTCGCAGGAAAAATAGCTATCCTTGTGCAATCGCAACGCCTGTCGTCGAATGCACCGGCCGTCTTCTTAAATTTTTTTGGCCCGCTCCCGGACAAATCCGGGAGGCAGCAAAGGCTGGCGCGGGCTTATACTTTGAGGTTCTCCGCGGAGGTCTTGCCCCGGTTTGCGATCTCTTCGTATTCCACCGTCTGTCCCTCGTTGAGGGTCGACAGACCGGCCTTCTGCACTGCCGAGATATGCACGAACACATCCTTGCCACCCGACGCAGGCTGGATAAATCCATAACCCTTCGTCGGGTTGAACCACTTGACCGTACCTTTAGCCATCACGACTTCTCCGCGGGTCTTCCTCCGAGATCTCGAACCGCCAGTCCCCGCCAACCGGCCGGTTCGGTCCTAACAGGATACGCGGAATGTGGCAGGCTTGGTAGCTCAAACCACATCGCCATTTCGCCGAATTCCGCTCAACTTCGCGGCGTTTTTGCCGCTTTTGCCCGTTTCGCGGTCAAATGGCCGGCACGCGTGCCGGCGTCCGTCAATACGTCGCAGCCAGATAATCGACGATCTTGCCGACATCGGCATCGTCGATCGGTGCGCCATAGACCTTGATCATCTTGGTCACCGCGGCCTGCCAGAAGGCCCTCTTGTCCTTCATCGGCGGCTGCGTGGCGACGTAGTCGGACGAATGGCAGGCGCCGCAATTGCCCTGCACGACCTCGAGGTTGGGTCCGGGCTTGAAGGCGGCGACCTCGTCGGGGGTCTTGTAATTGACCGGCGCTGCAAGTGACGAGCCCATCAATGCGGCGGCGGCGAGCGTGATGGCGAGGAGAACGGTGCGCTGCATGATCAGTCTCCTTCAGGCCACGCTGACGCGGACGGTTTCGACGACGTTGCGCAAATAGCCCGCCGGGTTCCAGCGCGGCGTGTCCGGCTGGGTCTCGCCGCCATTGCCGGTGGCGCGGACCTTGAGCTCGTGGCTGCCGGCCGCGAGCTTCACCGGCAGCTTCCATTCGCGGAAGGCGTACTTGCCGAGATCCTTGCCGAGCTTGGCGCTGACCCAGGTCTTGCCGGCGTCGGTGGAGACCTCGACCGCCTTGATGCCCTTGCCGCCATCGAAAGCGATGCCGCGCAGGGTCACCGCTCCCGCCTTCAGCTTGGCACCGTCGGGGATGCTGGTGATGAAGGAGCGGATGGTGAAGCGGTTGATCGGGATGGTCGCCTTCGGCGCAGTGCCCGGCTCGACCGCGTTGTTCGGCGTGTCGGGGATGCGATAGGCCGACTTCATCCAGAAGCCGTCATAGACATTGTCGATGACGGTGATCTCGTTGAGGTGCTTGACCCAGTAGGTGCCGTAATAGCCGGGCACGATCAGGCGCAGCGGGAAGCCGTTGAGGAACGGCAGGTCCTCGCCGTTCATGCCATAGGCCAGCATCACCTCGCCGTCGCTGGCATGATCGATGTCGAGTGCCTTGACGAAATCCGGTGTCTTGTCGTTGACCGGCCCATCCATGCCGTTGAACGTCACCTGCTTGGCGCCGGCCTGCACGCCCGCCATCTCGAGCACCACCTTCAGCGGCACGCCGCGCCAGCGCGCACAGCCCATCGCACCGTTGGCGAGCTGGCCGCCGGCGACGCGTGGCTCGAAGAAACCGCGGCTGTTGCCGGAGCATTGGTTGACGGCGACGAGCTCTGTCGCCTTCATCTTCCTGATGTCTTTCAGCGACAGTTTCAGCGGCTTGTCGACCTTGCCCTTGACCTCCAGCGTGAACTTGTCGGGGTCGAGATCGTAGGGCAGGTCGGAGAGGTGATAGCGCACGAAGAATGCGTTGTTCGGCGTGATCGGGCCGTCGTTGAACACCGCAAACGGCGTCTCGAGTTGCGGCGGCCGGCTGGTCAGGCCGATCATCGGCCGCTTCTGCGGATACTTCACCAGCGGCCGTTCGCCGTTGGCGAAGGGCAGGGTCACGGTGTCGAGGGCCAGCGCCCTGGTGGCGTCCAATCCTGCCGCCAGCGCGGCGAGGCCCGCACCTTTGAGCAGGTCGCGTCGATCGAACATGTGGTCTCCTCCCGGAGCTTTTCTTCTGACCGCGGTCATCACCGCGAGACCCGCGCTCATCTGTCGCCTCGATTTGGATGATGTCAATTCGTGCTTTCGCAGCAAGCCCATGCCGCTGCGTTGCAGCAGGCCGGTGTTGCGCTTGTAGGGGATTGAGCCGAGCTGCTGTAGCGCAGGCGGGAGAGGGAGCGCACCTCGCGCTTGGCTTGCGCCTTAAGCCGCCACGCGCTCGCTGCGATCGACCAGCCCCGCCAGCTCCCTCGCATTCGCCACCACGCGCACCGCGAGCACCTCGTCGCGGCCGCGGATGGCGACCTCCTGCTGCGGCAGGGCGTCCTCGGCAATATCAGCGGTGCGGCGGATTTCTTCCGAAACGATCGCCTCGCAGGCCAGCGTCTTGGTCATGTCCTGCAGTCGGGCCGCGACGTTGACGGCATCGCCGAGCGCGGTGAAGACGATGTGATCGCGATAGCCGATGTCGCCGATGATGACCTCGCCGCCGTGGATGCCGATGCCGAAGCGGATCGGCTGGCGCAGATCGTGGCTCAGGAGGTCGTTGAGCGCGTCGATATGCGTGGCGATCCCGGCTGCGGCCTTGAGCGCCTGCCGGCACGCGGTTTGCGGGTCGGCCGCGAGGCCGAACAGGGCCAGCATGCCGTCGCCGACGAACTGGTTCGGCTGGCCGCCGTTCTCGATGACCGCCTGCGACACCGCGCCGAGGAAGCGGTTGACGATGAAGACCGTGTCGAACGGCAGCCGCTTCTCGGCCAGCTGCGTCGAGCCGCGCATGTCCACGAATAGGCTGACGAGATAGCGCTCCTGGCCGATGCTGGCGGATGTCGAGGCCTGCCCGTCCGCTCCATGCGTGTGAGGCGTGAAGAGCTGGAAGAAGGAAAGGTCGGAGGTCGGGCGCAGCTGACAGGCCAGCCGGATCGAGGGATCGGCGGTGCCGACGCGGGTGAGCACGAAGGCCTCGCGCTGCGACGGTGTGGGAAGGGTGTCATGATCGCCGATGATGCGGATGCGGCAGGTCGAGCAGCGGGCGCGGCCGCCGCAGACGCTGGCATGCGGCACGTTGTGGCGCAGGCTCGCTTCCAGCACGGACAGGCCCTTGGGGACGCGCACCGTCTTGCCGTTGCCGTAGGACAGCGCGATCATGCCGCCGCGCCGTTCGCGCAAGGCGCGCGCGCCGCGCGCCACCAGCACCAGTCCCAGCAGTCCGAAATAGCCGATGGTAAGACCGCCCGCGATGCGGTCGAGCGTGTTGCCTTCCGCAGCCGTGCCGACCTGGCGGCGGGTGAGATTGTGCGTACGCCATTCGCCGTCGTCACTGTCGGCGGCGACGCTCCGGCCGCCCTGGTAGATGCCGAGCAGTGACAGCGTCGGGACCAGCACGGCGGCCGCGAGCAGATAGGGCGCCGCACGCGTGAAGAACGGCTTCAGACGAAGCCAGAAATAGATGCCGATGCAGCCGTGCACCCAGGCAATGAGAAGCAGGATCGTCATCTGCCAGAGTCGGCCCGGCGCCGCGACGAAGAACAGATAGAGCTCCTGCGGATAGAGCTTCTGGTGTCCGTACAGCGTCTGTCCGAGCCGCACGCCGATGACGTGGCCCATGACGAGCACGGGGATGCTCAAGCCGAGCACGAGCTGGAGCGGCTCGATCGTCCGCCAGCGGAACTGGCGGCGCTGATACAGCGCGTAGAGGCCGAGCCCCATATGGGTGAGTGCGGCCGTGTAGAACACGATCGCGACCGGGAGAAACTGCCAGAACAGCGTGTGGTAGGAGACCCCGGTCTCCATGGCATCGACCGAGATGTTGCCGAGCGCATGGTTGAGGAAATGACTGACCACATAGGCGAACAGGATGATGCCGCAGACGAGCCGCACCTGCCGCACGCCGGTGGCGCGGACGACGGACATCTGTCTGGGAGCGGTGGCCATGATTCGGTTGTATCAGTTCATGGAGGAGAACAGCCAGCGTAGCCTTTAATTCCCGGTGTGGACAGGTTGTAAGGTCACATGCGCGGCAAAGGTTACCAAACCGTAGGGTGGGCAAAGGCGCGCGCCGGCGCGCCGTGCCCACGATCTCTATCCTCAATAACCGTGGGCACGCTTCGCTTTGCCCACCCTACGGCCCCTGTGGTTATGGGTCACGGGTCTGCGCTGACGCTTGCCCGGGCCACAGCGGTATCTGCGGCACGCTCCCCACATTGACTCCCCCTCCCAAGTCGGGGAAAAGCGCGACCGTGACGATCGCTCCCGACATCGCTGCGAAGCCAGACGGCGCCGAACGCCGTCTCATCCTGATTGCTGCAGCGATCATCGCCGCGATGACGCTGCTCCGCATCGTCTACGCCTCCGTCATCGAGCTGCGCACCGACGAAGCCTATTACTGGACCTGGTCCAAGGAGGCTGCGCTCAGCTTTCTCGATCATCCCCCCGGCATCGCCTGGCTGATCCGCTTCGGAACCGCGATCTTTGGCGACACCAATCTCGGCGCTCGCTTCGGTGGCATCGTCGCGATGCTGGTGACGCAGCTGCTGCTCGCCGACATCGTCCGCCGCCTCACCCATGATGCGCGCGCGATCGTGTTCGCGGTGCTGATGCCGGAAGCCGCGCTTTACTACGGCCTGCTGATGGCCAAGGTCGCGCCTGATGTCGCCATGATCCCGTTCGCGGTGGCGATGATATGGTCGCTGGTGCGGCTGGCGCAAAGCGGCGACGGACGCTGGTGGCTGGCGGCGGGGCTGTTCGCGGGCCTCGCGATGCTCTCGAAATTCACCGTGATCATGTTCGCGCCGGCGGTTGCCGCTTTTCTGCTGGTGCCGGATTGGCGCTGGCGCTGGCTGCGCAGTCCTTACCCTTATCTCGCCGTCCTGGTCGCGATCGCCGTGTTCTCGCCGGTGCTGATCTGGAACGCGCAGCACGACTGGGCCTCGTTCCGCTTCCAGGGCGTGCGCGCGACCGCCAATTACGGCCTCTCGCTGCGTACGATCGGCGATTACATCGGCCTGCAATTCGGCCTGGTCGGCTTCGTCATGCTGCCGGTGGTGTTGACGGGCCTGGTGCTGACGGCATGGCGCGGCTATCGCACGCGCGAGCCGGTCGCGATCCTGTTGTCGACCGCGGTGCTGGTGCCTTTCGCCTACTTCTTCTTCAAGTCGCTGACGCTTCGCGTCGGCGACACCTGGCCGATGTTCATGTGGCCGGTCGGTTTTGCCGCCACCGCGGTCAATCTCGTCACGATGAGGAAAGAGGGATGGTCCGCCCGGATGCTGGAATCCTCGCTGTTCTGGGTCAGGACAGCGATCGTCTCAGGCATCGGCTTCACCATCATCGTGTTCCTCTACTACGTCGCCGCGCCCTGGAATCTGCTCGGCAAGCTCGACCCGATAGGTGCCGAAGCCGGCTACGAGCAGGTGGCCGCGCGCGCGCAAGCTGCGCTCGACGAAACCGGCGCGACCTGGATCGCGACCACGGACTACCGCACCTACGCCATGATGCGCTGGCTGTTCCGTGGCCGCGTGCCCGTGATCGAGATCAACGAGCGCGGCCGCTTCCAGGATTTCCGCGATCCCGGCATGGACAAGATCAAGGGCCACGCCGGAATCTATGTCGGGCGCGAGCCGGACGATCGTTCATCGCTGTGGGAGAGCATCCCCGCCCAGCGCCAGCAGCTCGGCCAGGTCGACCGCCGCTGGCGCGGTGTCGTGACGGACACCTATGTGCTGGAGAAGCTGACCGGCTGGACCCCGGAGCTGTCACCGCCCAAGGACTCGCCGCTATTTTTGTGGCGCGTGCTGGCGGGAGAATTCGAAAAGCAGGAGCGCGCCTAGCGCGGCAAGCTCGGACTTCCTCCCTTCTCCCCTTGCGGGAGAAGGTGGCGCGAAGCGCCGGATGAGGGGTCTCTATCCATACGGCAAAAGCTGCGTAAGCGGAGAGAAACCCCTCACCCGTCTCGCCGCTACGCGGCGAGCCACCCTCTCCCGCAAGGGGAGAGGGTGAACCGTTGCCGTGGCACGAATGTCGTCACCTACTCCTCGCCGTCCTTCTTCCGCAGCAGATCGGTCGCCAGATCCG
This sequence comes from Bradyrhizobium sp. BLXBL-01, assembly GCF_051853025.1. Classification (NCBI taxonomy): domain Bacteria; kingdom Pseudomonadati; phylum Pseudomonadota; class Alphaproteobacteria; order Hyphomicrobiales; family Nitrobacteraceae; genus Bradyrhizobium; species Bradyrhizobium sp. BLXBL-01. The sequence goes on along the minus strand of NZ_CP182471.1, from coordinate 7,291,221 downwards.
ACAGCTTCGGCGGCGGCAGGGCCGCGAAGGGCAGCGGCCGCGTGACATCGATCGCGGCCAATCCCAGCCGCGCCGTCAGCAATCCGTTCAGCACGCCTTCGCCGAGCCGCTGCGACAGCTTCGCCGCGATGCCGTGGCCGAGCATCTGCTGCACCAGGCTGTCGCTCGCGGCCATGCCGCCGGTGATGGCGAGATGGGTAATGACGTGGCGGAGCAGGCGGATCATGCCGAGCGCCCCGGGACGGCCGCCATAGAGATAAGCGAGCTGGCGGATCAGGCGCAGCGCCGCCACGAACACGAACAGCACGTCGATTGCGGCGCGCGGCGAGACCGCGGTGACGATCGAGACCTTTTGCGCCGCTGAGGACACCAGCCGTCGCGCTTCCGCGTCCAGCGGCGACATCAGCTCGCGCTCGGCGAGGCGGATCATGTCGGCGCCGTCGATGATCTCGCCGGCATGGCTCTCCAGCGTCGCGCGGGCGCGCGCCAGCTGCGGGTTCTGGTGCGCGATCTTGAGCAGGTCCTGCACGATGACCCGGCTCTCCTTGCGATCGTCACTGGCCAGCACGGCCGCTGCGCGCTGATGCAGCTTCTCGATGGTCGCAAGCCGCGCCAGCCCGAACGCCTCGCGCCCGATCACCACCGCGAGCGCCAGCGCGGTGACGCAGGCGAAGGCAAGACCGACGAAGCCGAGCGTTTCGTTGCGCGCGAACAGATCCTCGATCAGATGGACTACGCCGAGCCCGGTGCCGAGCAGCGTCAATCCCGCGAGCCCCGACCAGAACAGCGTGCCCCAGGGAAAACCGCGCCGCGCCGGGAGTGCGGCTTGCACCGGCAGCATCGCGGGATCCGGCTCCGGCGTGATCTGGATCGTCGCGCGGGCGAGGTGGCTGGTCTCGTCGGCCTCGGTGACGACGACGCCGGGATCATCCAGACGGAACGTCGCCGGCCGCCGTGGCTTCGATCGGTCGGTCATGACAGCTTGTCTCCGATCAGGAACTGCAAGGCACGGTCGAGGCGGATGTGTGGCAGCGTCGGCTCGTTGGCGCCCTCACGTTCGAGCCTCGGCGGCCGGAAGCGCAGGAAGCGGAAATCGCTGTTCCCCGCCGCCTCCCTCGCGAGCCCGCGGAACGCATCCGTGCCGTTGAACAGCGGTTCGGGATCGACGGGCAGATCGCCCGGAAAGGTCGCAACCTCGGTGTTGCCGTCGAAGAACTCGCCACCGGCGCTTTCGCCTGCGGCCGGTGTTCCCAGGATCGACGGCAACTTGTCGCGGCCCCGCGCCACCTGCGCTTCGCGCGTGGCGCGCACGGCGGCGAGCGCGACGACGTCGATCGCCGCGCCGGTGTTTTCCGCGCGGGCGACCGCGCGCGAGACGGCGCGGCGCAGCACCGCCTCGAGCCGGTCGTGGCTGGAATGATGCAGATGATCCGCCTTGGTCGCCGCGAACAGGATGCGGTCGATGCGCGGCCGGAACAGGCTGGAGAGGATCGTGCTGCGGCCGATGTTGAAGCAGTCGAGAATGCCTGATAGCGCGGCTTCGAGATCGTGCAGCGCCCCGGGGCCGGAGTTGAACGCGGAGAGCGCATCGGCCAGCACGATCTGGCGGTCGAGCCGCGCGAAATGATCGCGGAAGAACGGCCGCACCACGACGTCCTTGTAGGCCTCGAAGCGCCGCACCATCATCGCCCACAGCGATCCCTCGCCCGCCTCTCCGCCAGCGGGCAAATCCAGCGGCGCAAAGGTCAGCGCCGGCGTATCGGCGAGATTGCCGGGCATCAGGAAGCGGCCGGGCGGCAACAGGCTCATCGCAAAGCGCTCGTCGCGGCAGGCGCGCAAATAATCGGTGAAGAGCTTGGCGGCCGTCAGCGTCGCCTGCTCGTCCTCGCGCGCCTCGGGCTTGAGCGTTGCGAGATGGGTGTGCCACTCGGCCGCGAGATGCGCGCGCGGCGCCTCGCGCGACAGGGCCAGGCTCTCCGCCGACCATTGCTCGTAGCTCTTGTGGAGCAGCGGCAGGTCCAGCAGCCATTCGCCGGGATAGTCGACGATGTCGAGCGTCAGCGTGCGATCGGCGCCGTTCGGGCGCTGGTAGTCGATCACGAGCCTGAGCTCGCTGATGTCCACGGTCGAGTTCGGCCAGCGCCGTTCCTCGATCAGCGCGCGCAGATGGCTTTCATAGGCAAAGCGCGGCACGGCATCATCCGGTTGCGGCGCCAGGTGCGCCCGCGCGATCCGGCCCGAGGCATAGGCCTCGAACACCGGAAACCGGCCGCCGCGCGTCAGCCCGTGGATCAACGCGGTGATGAATACGGTCTTACCGGCGCGCGACAGGCCGGTGACACCAAGCCGCACCGTCGGGTTGAAGAAGTGCTCGCCATAGTCGATCAGCGCCCGGGCCGACAGCCGCGCCTCCTCGACCATATCCTGGAAACTGAATGCCATATGAACGTGGGGGATCTCGGGCGAGGGATACGCAAATTGGACTAGTCACAAAAGTGGCAATTGCCTGAGGAAATTCAAGCTTTCATACTTCCACCGCCTTTGTCGGCAAATCAGCCGTTTGAACGATGCGCCGATCCCGAGAGACCCATCCAAGAGGGCATTGCCACGCTTTGCGGATTGCCATGACCGTCTTCCAAATGAAACAGTTCGCGTCCAATTCCGTCCATGCCGCAGCCGACGCGATCGGCTGGGATTACGATCGCGCCGAGCTGATCGCCGACGGCATCGTCCACGCGATCGGTGTTCTCTCAGGCCTCATCGCCGCAACCGTGCTGGTGGTGCTGACGGCGGTCTATGCCGACTCCACCGACATCGTCGGCGTCTCGATCTATGTCGCCGGCCTGCTCTCGATGCTGGTGCTGTCGGCGACCTATAATCTCTGGCCGGTCTCGCCGGCCAAATGGCTGCTGCGCCGCTTCGACCATTCCGCGATCTATCTCTTGATCGCCGCGACCTACACACCGTTCATCCTGGAGCTGAAGGACAGCGTGTTCGCGCTGGTACTGCTCGCCGGCGTCTGGTGCGTGGCAATTCTTGGCATCGTGCTTAAGCTGCTCTATCCCGGCCGGTTCGACCGCGTCTCGGTCGGGATCTATCTCGCGATGGGCTGGAGCGGCATGATGCTCTACGATTCCGTGGTCAGGGCGTTGCCCACGCTGGCGCTGGGCTTCATCCTTGCCGGCGGCTTGCTCTACAGCTTTGGCGTGATCTTCCACGCCTGGCGGCGGCTGCGCTTCCAGAATGCGATCTGGCACGGCTTTGTCTTGGCCGGCGCGGCATGCCATTATACCGCGGTGCTCGACCTCGTGTTGAGCTGACCCGCGACGCGGAATAAGCGGCGCGTTAAAAAAGCGACACAAGACAGAGGAGACGTCGCATGCAGGTGACCGGCAAGGTCGTGGTCGTCACGGGCGGCGCAAACGGCATCGGCAAGGCGCTGTGCGAGGCCTTTCACAATGCGGGTGCGGCCAAGGTCGTGGTCGCAGACATGGACGCCGCCAATGCGAGAGCGGTCGCCGCCATGGTCGATGGCGCCGCCTTCAAATGCGACGTCGCGCAGGAAAAGGACATCGTCCACGTCATCGAGGAATCCGAGCGGCAGTTCGGGCCGATCGCGCTGTTCTGCTCCAATGCCGGCATCGGCGGCGGCTTCGATCCGATGTCGGAGAATGCCGGTGGCGCGTCCGACGAGCCGTGGCAGCGCAGCTGGGCGATCCACGTCATGGCGCATGTCTATGCGGCGCGGCATCTCGTCCCCCGCATGAGGGCGCGCGGCGGCGGCTATTTCCTCAACACAATCTCGGCCGCGGGCCTGTTGTCGCAGGTCGGCAGTCCGGCCTATTCGACGACCAAGCACGCCGCGGTCGGTTTTGCCGAGAACCTCGCGATCTCGCACAAGGCCCACAACATCAAGGTCTCGATCCTGTGTCCGCAGGGTGTCGACACCAACATGCTGCGCTCGATCCCCAAGGGCCCGCAATCCGGCGACGGCGACCTGACGCCCGAGCAGGTGGCGAAAGACGTGCTCGCCGGCCTCGAGCAGGAAACATTCCTGATCCTGCCGCACCCGCAAGTGCTCGGCTACATGCGCAAGAAGACCGAGAACTACGACCGCTGGATCGGCGGCATGGCCAAGATCCAGGCCAAGATGCGGGACGAGTTCCGGAAGTAGACGCCGCGATTGATGCTGTCATGCCCCGCCTAGTGCGCAATTGCGCACGGGGGGCGGGGCATCCATTACGCCGCGGCGTGTCGGCTCAACACAACCGTCTCGGCGTACTGGATCGCCCGGTCAAGCCGGGCGATGACACCGGTAGTGTGGCTACACCGCCGCTTCCTCCACCCGGCTCTGTCTGAGCGCCTGCGCATAGAGCATCATGCCCTCGCGCACAGTGCGCTGCTCGGCCGGCGTCAGCGCCGCCAGCGCGCCGCGCACCTGCTGGCGGCCGAACGCATGCAGTGCTTCCTGCGTGCGCCGCCCCTTTTCCGTCAGCGACAGCCGCTTGCTGCGCGCATCCGCCTCGTCCGGCATCTCCTTGAGCTCGCCGCAATCGATCAGCTTGCGCACCAGGCGGCTGACGCTGGATTTCTCCAGCCGCAGGAAATCGCCGAGCTCGCCCGAATTCATCGGACCGCGGATGCCGATCTCCAGGATGGTGTGGACCGCGGAGGGCGGATAGCCCGAGGCCGCCACCGTGGCGTCCATGAAGCCGAGCTCGCGCACCATCAGGCGCGAGGCGGCGCGGATGTCGTCGATCAGCGAAAGTTCGGCCATGGCTTGACTCGGCCCATATAGTTGTATCATACAACTATATGCGCGCAACGGCGCGCGCAAGTGTTTTGGAGTGGACCATGAGCGGAGCTTTGCCGGCAGGTCATCGGATGAGCGGCAAGGTCTGCTTGGTTACGGGCGGCGGCAGCGGCATCGGGCGCGCCACGGTGCTGCGGATGGCATCCGAAGGGGCGGAGGCGGTCATCGTCGCCGGCCGGCGCGAGGCCGAGATCGAGGCCACCGCCGCCGCGTGCCGCGAGCTCGGCACGGAGGCGATCGCGCTCAAGACCGACATCACGAAGGAAGACGAGGTCGCGCGCCTCGTCGGCACGGCCGTCGAGCGCTGCGGCCGGCTCGACGTCGCCTTCAACAATGCCGGCTTCCAGGAGCGCCGGGCGCCGCTGGAGGAACAGGGCACGGAGATCTACGACAGCGTGTTCGACACCAATGTTCGCGCGCTGTTCCTGTGCCTGCGCCATCAATTGCCGGCGATGCTGGCGAAAGGCCGCGGCAGCATCGTCGTCAACGCCTCCGTCAGCGGCGTGCGCAACCCCAATCCCGGTTTCTCGCTTTATTCGGCCTCCAAGGCTGCCGCGATCTCGCTGACGCGCTCGGCGGCGATGGAGAACGCGCCGCGCGGCATCCGCATCAACGCCGTCGCGCCCGGCCGCGTCGTCACCGACATGATGCTGCGCGCCGGCGTCGGCGATGTCGCGACGGTCAGCGCAGGCCTGCCGCTGCGGCGGATGGGCAGCCCGGAGGAAGTGGCCGAGGCCGTGGTGTGGCTGTCGTCGGATGCGTCGTCCTATGTGGTCGGGCACGTGCTCGCCGCGGATGGAGGATTTCTGGCGTCGTGATGCCGTAGCCGGGATGAGCGCGCGTCAGTGTTTCTGCCCGTACAGCACCGGCACCGCGGAATCCACGACGACCTCGACAAGGCTCGTGCCCTCGAACGCCATCCCGCGCTTCAGCGCATCGCCCAGCTCCGCCGCCTTCGTCACCCGCATCGCATGGCAACCCATGCTCTCGGCAAGCCGGACGAAATCGATCCCCGGCAGCTCCAGCCCCGGCACGTTCCGCACCTGCATCACCTGGCTGAACGAGCGCATCGCGCCGTAGCCGGAATTGTTGATGACGACGACGGTGAGCGGCAGCTTGCGCTGCGCCGCGGTCCAGAGCGCCTGGATCGAATACATCGCCGAGCCGTCACCGATCAGGCACACGGTGCGCTGCTTCGGCTTGCCCAGTGCCATGCCGACCGCGGCGGGCAGGGAATAGCCGAGGCCGCCGCTCGACATGGTGTAGAAACTGTCCTGGCCGCGCATCGGCATGAACTTCTGCATCGCCGGACGGTGCGAGGGCACTTCCTCGACCAGTGATGCGCCGTCGGGCATCGCCTGCGACAGCGAGTGCAGCAGGAATTCGACCGGCAGCGGATCGGCGGCCTGCGGCGCCGGTGGCAGCGTGCGGCCTTTCGGCGTGACGCGCTTGCTCTCGGGCAGCAGGTCGAGCAGCAGGCTCAGCGCTGGCTTCATCGTGGCGATGACGCTGGTGCCGACCGGTGTCACCGCGGCAGCATCCGCATCATCCGTGATCTGGAAGATGCTCGCGCCGCCGTCGAAGATCGCGGCGTGGCCCTCGACGTGGAAGGTGAACACCGGCGCGCCGATGACGACGACGAGATCGTACTCGCGCAGCGCGTCGGACAACTGGGCCGGCGAGGCATGCAGAAAGCCCGCAAATTGCGGATGCCGCTCGGGGAAGGAGCAGCGGGCCGAGAACGGACTGACCCAGACGCTCGCCTTGGCCTTCTCGGCAACGCGCACCATCAGTTCGACCGCGCCGGCGCGATCGATTCCGGGGCCGACGACGAGGGCAGGGTGCTTTGCCGAGCCGAGCGCAGCCACCAGCGCCTTCATCGGCTCCAGCTCTGGCCCGATCTCGCGACTGACCTTGCGCGCCTCGATCGGCGCGCAGGCATGGGCCCAGTCGTCGATCGGAATCGACACGAAGGTCGGCCCGCACGGCGGCTGCATTGCGGTGTAATAGGCCCGTGCGATCGCGGCCGGCACGTCCTCGGCCCGCGCCGGCTCGACGCTGTACTTGACGTAAGGCCGCGGAAACTCCGAGGCGCGCTCGGCATAGAGGAACGCCTGCAAGGGAAGAATCGAGCGCGCCTGCTGGCCCGCGGTGATCACCAGCGGCGTCTGGTTGCGGTGCGCGGTGTAGATGTTGCCGAGCGCGTTGCCGACGCCGGCGGCCGAATGCAGATTGACGAAACCGGCATTGCGCGTCGCCTGCGCATAGCCGTCTGCCATGCCGACGGCAGAGGCTTCCTGCAGCGCCAGCACGTAGTCGATATCGCCGGGCCAGTCGCTGAGGAACGGCAGCTCGGTCGAACCAGGGTTGCCGAACACCCTGTCGATGCCGAAGGCGCGCAAGAGGTCGAGCGTTGCCTGCTTGACGGTGACGGACTTGCTGCCGGTCTTGCCGTTCTTGCCCATGGTTTCCGTCCCCTGTTTATTGCCGCGCTACCAGCCCCGCCCGTCATTGCGAGCGAAGCGAAGCAATCCAGACTATCTCCGCGGAGGCAGTCTGGATTGCTTCGTCGCTTCGCTCCTCGCAATGACGAGGAGAGACTATTACCACACCGCCGTGCCCTTCATCGTCGGCTGCCCCTCCGCGTTCGCGGTCCAAAGCTCCATGCTCTCGCCGCTGTCATTGGCGTTGACCGAGAACTCCGTGCCCTCGAACAGCGGCTGCACGCCGCGATACGAGAATTTCTTCGGCGCCTTGCCGCCGCGCAGCTTCGCCGCCATCTCGACGATCAGCGCCGCCTGCAGCGGGCCGTGGAAGATCAGGCCCGGATAGCCCTCGACCTTGGTGACGTAATCGCGGTCGTAATGGATGCGGTGGCCGTTGAAGGTCAGTGCGGAATAGCGGAACAGCAGCACGGGATCGGACACATGGCTCTCGCGGTGCTGTGCCTTGGGCGGCGGAGGCGGCGCCTTGCCGCCGGCCGGCGCGCTGCCCGTCATCTCGCGATAAACGATGTCCTGCCGCTCGCGGATCGCCGTGCCCCTCGGCGAGGAGATGCTGTGCTCGACCGAGACGAAGCACAGCGTGCCGGTCGAGCCTGATTTCACCTGCACATCGGCAATGCGCGAGATCCGCGTCGATTCGTCGCCAACGCGCAGCGGCTGCAAAAACTCGATCTCGCCGCCGGCCCACATCCGGCGCGGCAGCGGCACCGGCGGCAGGAAACCGCCGCGGGTCGGGTGGCCGTCGGGGCCGAGCATTGACATCGGGAACACCGGCTGCGCCAGGCACCAGTGCATCGTGAACGGCGCAACGTCGCCCGCCTTGGGCTCGCCGACCTCCTGGAACAGCGTCGCGCGCAGACCCTTCACGAGCTGCGCGGTGACGATGTCGGTGGCTTCCTGGCTGCGGCCGATCCATTGCCGCAGATGATCGATGTCGAGCTTCTCGGTCATGACGCCTCGCTCTCATTATTTGGATTGGGAACGCTCGCCGATAGCGGGCACGGCGCCGTAAGAGCGCGTCTCGCCGACGACGATCGGCGCCGGCGCGGGATAGCTGACACGGCCGTTCGGCGTGTCGACCTCGATGCGCCGCAGATGCGGATGGTTGGTGAGGTCGGCCATGGTGTTGACCTCGGCAAAGGCGATGTCGGCGTCCGACAGCCGCTTCAACAGCTCATCGCGCGTCATCCTGCCGAAGATGTCGGCCACGGTCTTGTCGGTGAAATCCCGGTTACGCACGCGCTCGACCATGTTGGCGACGCGGGGATCGGTTGGCAGGTCCGGCTGATCCAGCACTTCTGCGCACAGCGTCTTCCACTCGCGCTCGCTCTGGATCGAGATCAGGATGTCCTTGCCGTCCTTCGAGGTGAACACGCCATAGGGCGCGATCGAGGGATGGCGCAGGCCCATGCGCTTGGGCGGATTGCCGGCCTCGGCATTGAGCAGCGGCACGGTGCACCAGTCCGCCATCACGTCGAACATCGAGATGCGGATGTCGGCGCCCTTGCCGCTGCGCCCGCGCGCGATCAGCGCCTCCAGGATCGCCGCATGCGCGGTGGCGCCGGTCGCGACGTCCACGATCGACATGCCGACGCGCGAGGCGCCGTCGGGATTGCCGGTGATCGAGGCAAGGCCGCTCTCGGCCTGGATCAGGAGATCATAGGCTTTGCGATGCGCGTAGGGGCCCTCGTCACCATAGCCGGTAATCGTGCACGAGATCAGCTTTGGATAGTCCTTCAAAAGCCGCTCGCGCGAAAAACCGAGCTTGTCCATCGAGCCCGGCTTCAAGTTCTGGATCAGCACGTCGGCACTCGCGATCAGCTTCTCCAGCTCGGCGCGGCCTTCCTTCGTCGTGAGATCGACCACAGCTGATTGCTTGCCGCGGTTGAGCCAGACGAAATAGCTGCTCTGGCCCTTGGCCGCCGCGTCATAGCCGCGGGCGAAATCGCCCTCGGGCCGCTCGATCTTGATCACCTCCGCGCCGGCATCCGCCAGGCGCGAGGAGCAGAACGGCGCCGCCACCGCCTGCTCGACCGCAATCACCCTGATCCCGTCAAGTGCTCCCATGGCGGAACCTCAGTACGAGCGCGGCATGCCGAGCACGTGCTCGGCGACGAAGGACAGCACGAGGTTGGTCGAGATCGGCGCCACCTGATAAAGCCGCGTCTCGCGGAACTTGCGCTCGACGTCGTATTCCTCGGCAAAGCCGAAGCCGCCATGGGTCTGGATGCAGGCATTCGCCGCTTCCCAGGACGCATCCGCCGCCAGCATCTTGGCCATGTTGGCCTCCGCGCCGCAATCGAGCCCGGCTTCATATTTGCGCGTGGCTTCCTTCACCATCAGCTCGGCCGCGCGCATCGAAGCATAGGCCTTGGCGATCGGAAACTGGATGCCCTGATTTTGGCCGATCGGCCGGCCGAACACGGCGCGCTCCTTGGCGTAGTTCGTCGCCTTCGCGATGAACCACTTGGCGTCGCCGACGCATTCGGCCGCGATCAGGATGCGCTCGGCATTCATGCCGGACAGGATGTAGCGAAAACCCTTGCCTTCCTCACCGATCAAATTCTCCGCCGGCACCCTCATATCGGTGAAGAACACTTCGGTGGTGGCGTGGTTCATCATGGTGCGGATCGGGCGGATCTCGAGGCCGTTGTTCTTGGCCTCGCGCATGTCGACGATGAACACCGAAAGGCCATCGGTGCGCTTCTTGACCTGATCCTTCGGCGTGGTGCGCGCCAGCAGCACCATCAGGTCGGAATGCTCGGCGCGGCTGGTCCAGATCTTCTGGCCGTTGACGATGTAGCTGTCGTTGCCGTCCTTGCGCGCGAACGTCTTCAGCGAGGAGGTGTCGGTGCCGCTGGTCGGCTCGGTGACGCCGAACGCCTGCAGGCGCAATTCGCCGCTCGCGATCTTCGGCAGGTATTTTGCCTTCTGCTCGGCATTGCCGTGCCGCAGCACCGTGCCCATCGTGTACATCTGGGCGTGACAGCCGCCGCCGTTGCAGCCCGCGCGCTGGATCTCCTCCAGGATCGCCGCGGCCGCCGACAGCTTCAGGCCCGCGCCGCCGTATTCCTCGGGGATCAGCACCGAGAGATAGCCGGCCTCGGTCAGCGCATCGACGAACGCCTTGGGGTAGGCCATCTCGCGATCGAGCTTGCGCCAATATTCGCCGGGGAACTGCGCGCAGAGCTTGGCAACGGCCTCGCGGATGTCGGCGTAATCTTCGGTGTGTTGTTCTTGACTCATGGCGTTTCCAATTCTTAGCGGCAGTTAAGATAACGCCGGCCAACCCACGGGCGTTGTGAAAACAATGCCCGCCCCCTATGCTCATTTGTTATAGCGTATGGAGTAGCCTTCCAGGATTGGCAAGCATGGATTTCCGGCAGCTCAGGACCTTCAGTTGCGTGGCGGAGCTCGGCAGCCTGTCCAAGGCCTCCGACACCTTGCGCGTGGCGCAGCCGGCGCTCTCTCGTCAGATCAAGCTGCTGGAACACGAGCTGCGCACCGAGCTTTTCACGCGCAACGGGCGCGGCATGGTGCTGACCGAGGCCGGCCGCCTCCTGCTCGCGCGCACCTCCGGCATCGTGCGGCAGATCGACCAGATCCGCGACGACATCCAGTCCGCCAAGGGGCCGCCGTCGGGCCAGGTCGTGCTCGGTCTCGTTCCGACCGTGAGCTGCGTGCTGTCGGCGCGCTTCGCGCGGCGCTGCGTCGAAAAATTTCCCGGCATCTCGCTGCGCATCGTCGAAAGCTACAGCGGCCATCTGGTCGAATGGCTGCATCGTGGCGAGATGGACCTCGCCATCCTCTACGGCCGCTCGGCCGATCTGCATCTCAACGTGCAGAGCCTGGGGCGCGACAACATCGTCGCGGTCGGCCCGCGCGGCTGCGGGCTGGCGCGGAAGAAAAACGTCGACATCGGCTGGCTGCTGCGGCAGCGCCTGGTGCTGCCCTCTCATTCCCACGGCCTCCGCGCGCTGATCGAGCACGCCGCGGCCCAGCGCAAGATCAAGCTCGACGTCCAGCTGGAGGCGGATTCGTTCCGCGTGCTGACCAGCCTGGTCGAGGAGGGCCTCGGCTTCGCGCTGCTGCCGCCGTCCTCGGTCCACGGCGAGGTCGCGGACGGGCGGCTGGAAACCGCCCCCGTATCCAAGCCGATGACGCGCGAGCTCATCTTTGCTTCTCCAATCGACCGCCCGGCCTCGACGGCCTCGCTCGCCATCACCGCGCTGTTGCGCGAGGAGGTCGCCGCCTGCCGCAAGGACGGCGTGTGGGACATCAAGTTGAGTTAGATGGCGTGTGGTAGAACAGCCGCGCGCCATCGTGCCTTCGCATCTGGCGCGAGCTGTCATGCCGGAATTTTATAGCTGGGGGAGGTGTGATAGCCGAGCGTTAGGGACGACGTGCTCCTAGCCCCACCCTCGGTGTCATTGCCCGCGAAGGCGGGCAATCCAGTATTCCAGAGACAGCAGTGCTTGAACCGAGAAGCCGCGGCGTACTGGATGCCCCGCCTTCGCGGGGCATGACAGCGGAGTTTTGGAGAGACGCCTTGCCTCAAAGAACTCCGCAGAGCGGCGCCTACCCCGGTATCCTCACCGGCAGCGTCTCGTATCCCTTGATGAAGCTCGAATAGATCCGCTTCGGCTCGCCAACCACCTCGATGCGGTCGAACCGCTTCAGCATCTCCTCCCAGATGATCCGTAGCTGCAGCTCGGCAAGGCGCATGCCGACGCAGCGGTGGATGCCGAAGCCGAAGGACAGGTGCGTGCGCGGGCGCGGGCGGTCGATGATGAACTCGTTCGGCTTCTCGAACATCTCCTCGTCGCGGTTGCCGGAGACGTACCACATCACGACGCGGTCGCCCTTCCTGATGTGCTTGCCGCCGATCTCGGTATCGGCAAGCGCCGTGCGCCGCATATGCGCCAGCGGCGTCTGCCAGCGGATCACCTCCGGCACCATGGAATCGATCAGCTCCGGGTTGGCGCGCAGCTTGTCGTATTGTTCGGGATTCTCGTTCAGCGCCAGCACCGAGCCGGTCATGGTGTTGCGCGTGGTGTCGTTGCCGCCGACGATGAGCAGGATGATGTTGCCCATGAGGTTGTCGGGGTCCATGTGCCGCGTGGCCTCGTTGTGGGCCATCAGCGACAATAGATCGTTGCGCGGCGCCGAGTTGACGCGCTCGTTCCAGAGCTTGGACATGTAGGCGTAGCACTCGTCCATCTCGCGGCGGCGCTCTTCGGCGCTGGCGACGATGCCGCTCTTGGGCAGCGCGGTCGAGACGTCCGACCAGCGCGTCAGCTTGCGCCGCTCTTCCCAGGGGAAGTCGAACAGGGTCGCCAGCATCTGCGTGGTCAGCTCGATCGAGACCCGCTCGACGAAGTTGAAGGTCTCGTTGCGCGGCAGATTGTCCAGCACGGTCTGCGAGCGCTGCCGAATGAGTTTGGCCAGCTCGTCCAGATGTGTCGGCGTGAACATCGGCGATACCGTCTTGCGCTGCGCCGAATGCCGGGGCTGGTCCATCGCGATGAAGCTCGGATAGTCGTAGCCTTCCGGCACGTCGCGGATCGAGATGCCGCCGAGCTTGGAGTCCGATGAGAAGATGCCGTGATTGGTGTCGACATGCATGATGTCGTTGTATTTCACCACCGACCAGTACGGCTCGATCGGCGCATTGGTGCAGTAATGCACCGGCTCTTCGTTGCGCAGGCGCTCGAACCAGGGCCACAGCGTGTCGTCCTGGAACAGCCGGGGCGCGCCGGGATGGAATTGCGACAGCGGCGTCGCATAGGCCTCCTCGCGGGCCCTGCGCATGCGTTCGGCCTTGTCGGATTTGACCGGCGCTTGGATGTTCATGATCGTGGCTCCAGTTGCGTTCGACTCACGCCGCAATCTTCACCGGCAGCGTCTCGATACCCTTCACGAAACTCGAATAGACCCGCGTGGGTTCGCCGACCACGTCAATATGGTCGAATCGCTTGAGAATTTCCTCCCAAATGATCTTGAGCTGAAGCTCGGCAAGCCGCAGGCCCACGCAACGGTGAATGCCGAAGCCGAAGGACAGGTGGGTGCGTGGGCGCGCGCGATCGATGATGAATTCGTAAGGCTTGTCGATCGCCTCCTCGTCGCGGTTGCCCGAGACGTACCACATCACGACCTTGTCACCCTTCTTGATCTGCTTGCCGCGGAACTCGAAGTCGGAGAGCGCCGTGCGGCGCATATGCGCCAGCGGCGTCTGCCAGCGGATCACCTCCGGCACGAAGCTGTCGAGCAGATCAGGGTTCTCGCGCAGCTTGCGATATTGGTCGGGATGCTGGCTCAGCGCGAGAAGCGAGCCCGACATGGTGTTGCGGGTGGTGTCATTGCCGCCGACGATCAACAGAACGAGATTGCCGAGGAAGTTCTTTGCATCCATGTCGCGCGTAGCAGTGCCATGCGCCATCATCGACAGCAGGTCGCTCTTCGGCGGCTGTTCGATGCGCTCCTTCCAAAGGCGGGAGAAGTAGGCGGCGCATTCGGCGAGTTCGGCCTGCCGCTCGTCCTCGGTCGCGACGAGACCGTCGGGGCCGGGAATCGTGGTGGCGACGTCCGACCAGCGCGTCAGCTTGCGGCGGTCCTCCCAGGGGAAGTCGAACAGCACCGCCAGCATCTGCGTCGTGAGCTCGATCGAGACGCGGTCGACCCAGTCGAACACCTCGCCGCGGGGCAGATTGTCCAGGCACTCGGCCGAGCGCTTGCGGATGTTGATGGCGAGATTGTCCAGGTGCGTCGGCGTGAACATCGGCGCCACGGTCTTGCGCTGGGCTGCATGGCGCGGCGGATCCATCGAAATGAAACTCTCGCGGCGCAGATCCGGATCGATGTCGCGGATGGTGATGCCGCCGAGCGAGGAAGCGGAGGAGAACACCGCATGGTTGGTCTCGATCTCCATGATGTCGTTGTAGCGCGTCACCGACCAGTACGGCCCGAACATCGAGTCCTTGCAGTAGTGCACGGGATCTTCCCGCCGCAGCCGGTCGAAATAGGGCCAGAACGTATCGGTCCTGAACAACTCGGGGTCGCCGGGATCGAATTGCTCCAGCGGCAGCGACGTTGCGCGCTCGCGCAATGCGTCGAGCTTGGCCGCGCTTTCGATGGTCCCGTGCATGACCGTTCTCCCTGGGTATGAACCGCGCGTCGTTGAATTCTGCGCTGCGGTATTTGATTTGCAATTACAGCCGGTTGTCTGCGCCGGGGCAAGGGAGAGTTTTGCCACATCCAACCCTTGAGCGTAGGCCGAATGGAAGCGCGTAGCCTGGATGGAGCGCAAGCGAAATCCGGGAATCGTGCCGCTGCCGCTGTCCTGGATTGCGCGTCGCTCCATCCAGGCTACGCGACATCGACGAGCGTGATCCCCCAGCACACCGTTTTGTCGTGGAAGCATGGCAGAAACCGACCGGAATCGAGCTGAATCGAACCCGCCCATCTTGGGGATCGACTAACCTCTGATCTATAGTTTGACCGGAACAGATCCGCATCCCGAGGTTGCCGCCGTGAACGACATGCAATGGACCCCGATCGGGTCCGAACCCTTACCTCCGCCGCTGCCGCCGACGCGGGTCGATTTCTCCGGCAACCGCTCCGAGTTCCGCAAACTGGTCACCAAGGGTGCCTTGCTGGAGCTGGTCACCTTCGGCTTCTACCGGTTCTGGCTCGTCACCGACATCCGCCGTCATCTGTGGACGCACACCGCGATCGACGGTGATGCGGCCGAATACACCGGGCGGGCCAGGGAGCTCCTGGTCGGCTTCCTGTTCGCGCTCGCGATCCTGGTGCCGATCTATCTCGCCTATTTTCTCGTTGGCATCGAGTTCGAGCGCTGGCAGGGCTTCGCCTCGACGCCGCTGTTCATCGCCTTCTACGCCTTCGGCCAGTTCGCGATTTTTCGCGCGCGGCGCTACCGCCTGACGCGCACGGTCTGGCGCGGCGTCCGCTTCTGGATGGACGGCTCGGGCTGGGCCTACGCGTTTCGCGCCATGCTGTGGGGCTTGCTGGTATTCCTGACGCTCGGCCTGGCGCTGCCCTGGCGCGAGGCTGCGCTCGAACGCTACAAGATGCGGCACACCCATTACGGCGATCTCCGCGGCGACTTCGAAGGCGACGGCTGGACCTTCTTCAAGCGCGGCTGGTGGCTGTGGCTGCTCAGCCCGATCGCGCTCTTCATCTTCCCGCTCGCACCGTTCTTCTACGCCGAGTTCAAGGCGCGCGAATGGCGCTGGTGGCTCGACGGCATCCGCATCGGCGGTGTCGGCCTGTCCTCGAACCTGCCGCACGACGCCTTCTACGGCCTGTACTGGAAAGTGATCGGCTGGTGGATGCTGCTCACGGTCGCGTTCGCGGCCTATATGGGCGGCAGCGCCTTGCTCGTCGTCACGCTGACCGGCGTTCCGGCCGAGGAGATCTTCGCCGGCGACAATGCGACGAAGAGCATCCCGATGGTGGCGATGATGGTGATCGGCTATTTCGCGCTCGCCCTTGCCATCAACATCGTCATGCGCGTCTATCTTCAGCGCGATCTCTGGGCCAAGGTGCTGGAGACCGTCGAGGTGCACAACATCGGGACCGCGGCGGACGTGCGCGGCAGCGGTCAGCTTGCCAGCGCGCTCGGCGAAGGCTTTGCCGACGGACTCGATGTCGCGGGATTCTGAGCTGTGAGTGACGTGTTTGCCGAGACCCCGGCGCAGTCGGCCAAGCCGACCATCTTCTTCGACGGCGTGTCGAGCCGCAGACGGCAAGTGGCGCTGATCCTCGGCGATGCGCTCGAGATCGCCGAGGACGGCGCGACGCCCGTTCGCTGGGCCTATGCCGACATTCGCCGCGCCGACGGTCCCCCTGGAATCCTGCGCCTGGCTGCGACGTCAGCGCCGCCTCTGGCCCGGCTGGAGATCCGCGATGCCGCGCTCGCCGCCGAGGTGGTCGCCCGCTGCACGCGTCTCGACGAGCACCAGACGACGCGCCGCGGTGTCGCCAAGATCGTGGGCTGGTCGGTTGCCGCCGCCGTCTCCATCGTCTGCGTCGTCCTGTTCGGCGTGCCGCTCGCCGCCGACCGGCTCGCGCCGCTGGTGCCCAAGCCCGTGGAACGGCGCATTGGCGACGCCGCCGAGGTCCAGATGAAGACCATTTTCGGCCGCAGCGTCTGCGAAGATCCCGCGGGCAAGGCCGCCTTCACGAAGCTCGTCAACCGCCTGCGCGATGCGGCCGGCCTCGACGACACCATGACGGCCGGCGTGCTGCCGACCGCGGTGCCGAATGCCTTCGCGCTGCCTGGCGGCAAGGTGTTCGTGCTGAAGGGCCTGCTCGACAAGGCCGAGAATCCCGACGAGCTTGCCGGCATCCTCGCCCACGAGCTCGGCCATCTCAAGCATCACGACAACATGCGCGGCCTGATCTATAACGGCGGCACCTCGTTCCTGATCGGCCTGTTGTTCGGCGACATCACCGGCTCATCGGCCGTGATCTTCGCCTCGCGCAGCCTGGTCGAAGCCTCCTATTCGCGCGAAGCCGAGACCGGCGCCGACACCTTCGCGATCGAGATCATGCATGCGCTCGGCCGTTCGCCGAAACCTGCGGCCCAATTGATGTTCCGCATCACCGGCAAGGAAGGCGGCTCCTCGCTCGCCACGATTCTCGCCAGCCATCCGCTGACCGAGGACCGCCTCGCGCGCATGACGACGGAGGATCGGCCCGTCAGCGGCCCACCGCTGCTGACCGACAAGGAGTGGCAGGCGCTGAAGGGCATTTGCGGCAGCGGGAAGGTGTGAGGGCCCGCTCTCAGCGCATCACTTCGCCGGCGCGGCAGGTGGATTCGATCCGGTCGTGACGCTCGGCGCGTTGTTCGGATTGGTCGACGTCGCCTGCGGACCCACCTCGCGTCCGTTGTAGAAGAAGACGGCGGCGACCACGGCGATCACGAAGATCGCGCCGATCGCCCAGCCCACCGGGCTGTTGCGGCGCGCTCTGTCGGCCCTGCGGTCATCATTCTGATAGGTCATCGTGCTCTCCATGCTAGAGCCGGAGAACCTCGCGCGATGGAAGCTGTTCCTAAAGCGCGCAGCGCTTAGCGCGTTCCGTAGGCGCGGTCGCCGGCATCGCCGAGGCCCGGCAGGATGAACCCGTTGTCGTCGAGCCCTTCATCCACCGCCGCGGTCCAGATCGGCACGTCCGGATGCAATCCGCGCAGCCGCTCGAGCCCTTCAGGAGCTGCGATCAGGCAGGCAAGGCGGATGTCCCTGGCGCCGCGCTCCTTCAGCCGGTCGATGGCGGCGACGGCGGTGTTGGCGGTGGCGACCACCGGCGTCACCACGATGGCGAGGCGCTCGCCGAGGTCAGAGGGCGATTTGAAGAAATACTCCACCGCCGCGAAGCTGTGCGGCTCGCGGTAGAGGCCGATATGGGCGACGCGAGCGGTCGGCACCAGGTCCATCATGCCGTCGACGAAGGTGGTGCCAGCGCGCAGCATCGGCACGAACACCAGCTTCTTGCCGGCGATCTTGGCCGAATGCATCGTCGCCAGCGGCGTCTCGATGACGGTGTCGGCGAGCGGTAGGTCGCGCGTCACCTCGTAGCACAGCAGCATGCCGATCTCCTTGATCAGCTCGCGGAACGACTTGGTCGAGATGGACTTGTCCCGCACCAGCGTCAGCTTGTGCTGCACCAGCGGATGATCGACGATCGTGACGCCTTCCATAATGAGATGCTCCTGAAATTTCACCGAGGCGTCATTGCGAGCGCAGCGAAGCAATGCAGGATCTCTCCGCGGACGGACTCTGGATTGCTTCGCTGCGCTCGCAATGACGCGCGTGGTCGAAAATCTCTATCCATTCTCTAAAACACCGTACCGTCGCTGATCACCCTTAGCGGCGGCGATCCATCGCGGCGGCGTGCAAAGGCGATGGCGCGGCCGGCGGCCCAGGTGCCGCCTTCCAGAATACTTGCAAGCGGCAGTGTCTCCGGCGTGCGGCCGAGCTTGGCGCGAACCAGTTCGGCAAGGCGATCCAGCAGAGCAACGGTCAGCGCGCGCCACTCCACGACGAGCAGCGAGTCCACCGCATGCGCGCGCTCGGCATCCGCGGCTTCGCGCAGGCGCAGCACCTCATGGTCGACGAACAGGCCGCCATTGCGATATTCGGCAAGCCCGGTCAGGCCGTCGATGTCGGTCACCTCGAAGCCGGCGCGCTGCAGCGGCTCGATCAGCGAATAGCTCAGCCATTGCGATAGCTTGTGCAGCGGCACGAGGCCCGCAGTGCCGTCGTCCGCCTTGATCGCAGGATGGCGCCAGCAATCGCCGAGCGGGACGCCCGCGAGCTCGAGCCGCGACGGCCAGATCGGGCCGAGCTGGTTCAGCACCGCGGACAGGATCGCGGGCGCAGCAACAGTGCCGCCGATCGCCCGCGCCGCGATATGATCGAACAGCCCGCCCGGCCGCGGCGTATCGTGCAAGCCGAACACGTCCGCACGCTCCGAGACCTGCTTGCCCAGACGACGCAGCAGGTCGGTGCGTCCCTCCAGGCCGAGCAGCGGGTTGACGTCGCTCACCTGAAAGGCGGAGGTGAGGGAGGCGAGGGGCAGTCTTGCGAGCACATCCGCATCGGCCCTGAACGGCGCACGGGCATCGTGCGAAAACAGCCCGCTCGCGAACATGTCGAGGCTCGCGATCGCAAGCCCTTCCGATCGGCCTACGTCTGCTCCCGTCACGGCGTCGCGATAGCGCCACGCTGCGCCGGCGCCGGCGTCGAGCAGCACGCTGACGATGGCGAGGTCGAACTCGGCGCGCGCCCGCGCCGCGCGATCCGGCCAGGACGCAGCCTCGGCAAGCCGGGCCCAGCGGTCGACGCCGCCGAGCACGAAGTGCCGCCAGCGCGCATGGAACGGAATGTCGAGCGTCGGATAGGCTTTACGCGTGACCGCGAGCACGGCCTCGGCAACGCCATCCATGCGGTCGAGATCAACGGTGAAATGGGTGAGCCCGCCGGCAAGGCCGAGCTCGAGCATCTGCCCGGCGCGCGCGCGCACCGCCTTTGCGGTGAGCAGCGCGTGCGCCTGCAATTCCAAAGCGTCCGCCATCGCGATCAGTATTTTTCCAGCGAACGCCCGACCACGCCGTTGACGTCCTTCTCCGGCGCGATGTCGGTGGAGTAATAGCCGGCAGCTTTCTTCGCGGCGATCTCGACATGAGCATCGGCCGGAATCAGCTCCAGCGGGATCGGCACGCGCTCGACGATGTCGATGCCTTGCGAGGTCAGCGCGTCGTATTTCATGTCGCTCATCGACAGGAAACGGTCGATGCGCTTGAGGCCGAGCCAGTGGATCGTATCCGGCATCAATTGCTGGAAGCGCGCGTCCTGGACGCCGGCCACGCACTCGGTGCGCTCGAAATAGGCGGCGGCCGCATCGCCGTCCTCCTGCCGCTTGCGCGCATTGTAGACCAGGAATTTGGTGACCTCGCCGAGCGCGCGGCCCTCTTTCCGGTTGTAGATGACGAGCCCGAGCCCGCCCTCCTGCGCGCCGCGCGCGGATTCCTCAATGCCGTGGATCAGATAGGGCCGGCAGGTGCAGATGTCGGAGCCGAACACGTCGGAGCCGTTGCATTCGTCATGCACGCGGCAGGTGATCTTGGTGCGATGGTCCGGCAGTTTTGTCACGTCGCCGAACAGATAGACCGTAGTGCCGCCGATCGGCGGCAGGAACACCTTCATGTCCGATCGCGTGACGAGTTCGGGGAACATGCCGGCAGTCTGCTCGAACAGCGTGCGCCGCAGCTCGGTCTCGCCGGTGCCAAAGCGCGCCGCAAGGCCCGGCAGGTACCACACCGGATCGATCGCGATCTTCACCACCGAGACGCTGCCATTGGCGTGCACGACCTCGCCGTCGGCGCGGAGCCGCTTTGCGGCGATCGCTTCACGGATCTCGGGCAGGTCGAGCCGCGCCCGCGTCACGGCGATGCTCGGGCGGATGTCCGCGCCCTCGGCGATCTCCTGGCGAAAATTCTCGGCGACCAGGTGCCCCCAGGGATCGAGCGCGACGATTTTCGTGGGATCGTTCCATTGCGGGAACGGGCCGATGGTCGCGGCCGGAAAGGTGTTGGTGAGATCGGGCCTTCGAATCGGATCGAGCGCGCCGGCGGAGACCGCGAGCGCCCGGTACATCGCATAGGAGCCGCCATGGCTACCGATCACGTTGCGGTCTCCGGCGCGCGATACCGTGCCGATGATCGGCCCGCGGGCGCGCGCATCAGTGGCGCCCCAATGGATCGGAAAGGCGGCCTTCCTGCCCGGCTCCGGATGGGAGGTCAGGCGGATGTGGTCGGTACGGTTGGCACGGCTCATGTCCAGGCTCCCAAAAAGCCAACGGCCCGCCGCTCGGACGGGCCTGGCTCGCTTGCGACGCCGAACCGGCGGCGCAAGCTCAATCCAACATATTGTAGCGGCCGGTGACGACAGACAAGTTAATCGTGGCAGGGCGCAGGGGCCGCTCGCGGCCAAATTCCGGGCATCGGGAGGGCCGTCAGGCCTGCCGGCATCCGATGCCGCGCCTCATCGAGCTTGCCGCCGCGCCCGGGAGGCCAGTTTAAGGAATTGAAATAGTTCTGTTTTTCGTGTTTTCAAGGAGGTGTTGCTTCGTGCGGCGGGCTTCAAGTTCGGCGCACCGCGCTACCCCTCCTTGGAGACTGCCATGCCTGCCGCCAGCTACATCGATCCCCGCAACGGAAAGCTCTATCCCCTGGACCAGCCGCGCTGGTGCTCGGACGAGCGCACGCCGCTGCTGGTGACGCCGGGGGCGGGCATCTCGCGCCAGGACATCGATGGCCGGACGCGGTCGCTCTGGCGCTATCGGGCGGCGCTGCCGGTCGAGATCAAGACCCCGATCACGCTCGGCGAGGGTTGCACGCCGCTGGTCCAGCAGGAATGGGGCGCTCTGCGCCCGCTGTTCAAGCTCGAATGGTTCAACCCGACCGGCAGCTTCAAGGATCGCGGCTCGGCGGTGATGCTGTCCTTCCTGCGGCAGATCGGCATCGACGCCATTCTGGAGGATTCCTCCGGCAACGGCGGCTCATCGATGGCCGGCTTGGGTGCGGCCGGCGGCATGCGCGTCAAGATTCTGGCGCCCGCCTCCACGTCGCCGGCGAAGATCGCGCAGGTCCGCGCCTACGGCGCGACCGTGCAACTCGTGGAGGGCCCGCGCGAGGAATCCGAAGCCGAGGCCATCCGCCAGTCGAGCCAGACCTTCTACGCCAGCCACAATTGGCAGCCGTTCTTCCTCGAAGGCACCAAGTCGCTGGCTTACGAGATCTGGGAAGATCTCGGCTTCCGCGCGCCCGACAACGTCATCGTTCCCGTCGGCGCCGGCAGCAGTCTCCTCGGTTGCGCCTTCGGCTTCCGCGAGCTGTTGAAGGCCGGGCAGATATCGAAGCTGCCGCGCCTGTTCGCGGCGCAGCCGCTCAACTGCTCGCCGATCGATGCAAGCTTCAAGGCCGGCGTCGATACGCCGGTCGCGCGCGAGGTGAGCAAGACCGTCGCGGAGGGCACCGCGATCAAGAGTCCCCTGCGCCTGCGCGAGATCGTCGCCGCCTTGCGCGAGAGCGGCGGCGGCACCATCGCGCTCACCGAGGACGAGATCGTCGCCGCCCTGCGCCGCCTCGCGCGGCAAGGCCTGTTCGCCGAGCCGACCAGCGCCAGCGCAGCTGCGGCCCTGGACAAACTCGCGGCTGCCGGGGCCATCAGAGCGAACGAGACCACGGTCGCTGTTCTCACCGGCACGGGCCTGAAAGCCGCAACCACTGTCGCCGATCTCGTGCAATAGAGCCCTTGTGCCGCGGAGCTACGCTAACGCATTGAACCTTCGGTGTGCGTCGCCAGCCTCATGAAGGTTGAGCTCACGCAAAGGGAGAGTTCCATGACCGCGCAGGATCCGTTTGCAGGTTTCAAGGCGATCCAGAAGGAAGCTTGGTCGCTGTTCACGCCGATGGAGGTTTTCACGACTCCGACCGCGGCCAAGCTGGTCGGTTTTGCCGGCATTGCCGCCGGCCAAAAGCTGCTCGACGTCGGATGCGGCACCGGCGTTGTCGCGATCACGGCCGCGCGCCGCGGTGCGAAGGTCAGGGGTCTCGACCTCTCGCCGGTTCTGATCGAGCGCGCCCGCGAGCACGCAGGGCTGGCGAATCTCGATGTCGACTTCGTCGACGGCGACGCCGAGAGCCTGCCCTATGGCGACAGCGAGTTCGACGTGGTGCTCAGCCAGTTCGGCCACATGTTCGCGCCGCGTCCGGACGTCGCGATCGGCGAGATGCTGCGCGTGCTGAAGCCCGGCGGCACCATCGCCTTCTCCACCTGGCCGCCGCATCTCTATGTCGGCCGCATGTTCGCGCTGGTCGGCCGCCATCTGCCGCCACCCGAGGGCGTCGCATCACCGGCGTTGTGGGGCGATCCGAAAATCGTCGCCGAGCGTCTCGCGGGGAAGGCGAAGGAAATCTCGTTCGAGATGGACATGATGACGCCGTCCACGCTCAGCCCGCAGCATTTCCGCCGCACCATGGAAGCGACGATCGGGCCGTTGATCAAGCTCGTCGCCCAGTACAAGGACGAGCCGGACAAGCTCAGCAGCTTCCGTGCCGAGTTCGAGGCGTTGATCTCGGAGTATTTCGACGCCGGCAACAACGTGATGCGCCAGCAGTTCCTGATGACGAAGGCCAAGAAGGCGTGAGGCGCGATCGAGGGTGAACGCGAGGTCTTCTCAGGATGAGGCTAATCAGCGTCAGTGCTCGTTGACACTGCTGCCGCGCACTCCGCCCTCATCCTGAGGAGCCCGCCCAAAGCGGGCGTCTCGAAGGATGGCCGCAGGGAAAAGCTCTCAAATGCGACTGCCCTCCCTTGCAAGGGGAGGGCAGTGCGCTTCACTCCTTCAGGTCATTCACCCGCTTCACCCAGGCGCGCACGTCCTTGAGCACGGCGGGCAGCACCGCCTTGACCTCCGCCACGGTCATGCCCGCCTTGATGCGGGGATCGTACAGCAGGTTGAGGATGTACTGGTCGTAGATGTCGAAATAGCCCATCGAGACGTTGTCGTTGAACATCGTCCAGGGCACGCTCGTGGTGTCGTTGATCGGCCCGAGCGATTGCAACAGCTCCTCATAGGCGCAGTCGAAGAAGGTGAAATCGCCGTTGTCGACGGTGAGGATGACGTCGGAATGCTCGATCTCGAAATTGTCGTTCTTGCGGAAGCCGGACAGGCATTGCGGATCGAGCGAGGAGCGGATCTCGCGCGCCTTCTCGGCGCCGTAGAAGCTCGAGATGGTGCGGAAGAGATCGCGGTCGCGCACCAGCTTTACGCGCACGTTCGCCGCTTCGTTGGTCTCGATCATGGCGATGTCGAGATGCTGCACGCGCTTGCCGATGTCGGCCACGACCTTGGCGAGCTGCGTCTTGCGATCCGCGCGGTCGCTCTCGGCGTAGACGCGCACCGGTCCGTCGAACTTGCGGATGCGGTCGACGCGGCCGGCAAGATGGTATTCGGCGCCGAACGCCGTCTTCAGGAAGCCGTCGACGATCTCGCCGTCGGTGAAACTCTTCTTCTCGGCGCGCTGGCGCGAGGAGATCGCCGGCAGCTCGCCGGCCGCAGCCATGGTAGCGGTGTCAGGCGCACAGGTGAGCGTCACGAGCACCAGCAGGGCGAAGCGAAGGCCGGGCGAGGGCGGGACAGATGCGCTCATCGTCCTGCGACGCTGCCGCATTCGCGCCGCGCGCACAAGACCGCAAATTCACGCGCCCTGCGGGTTCCGGCCGTCGTCTGTAGCAAGAGAGTTACAGTGTCGTAGCAACCATTGAAGCGGCGCCCGATTGCCTTGAGCATGACGCCGCGCTTGCGACCGTCAAGGCGTGGCCTGGCGGCAGCGGATGTGAGGCGAGATTTGAGCGACGGCCAGCCTTGACGGCCGCCGCGCGCGGCGTCGTTGTGGCGGCAGGTCGGGACGAAGAAACGGTCGCCTGATCGAACAAAGAAACGCGGTCAGACGGCGGGCAGCTAGGCGCGTGAGGCACCTCGGCCACCCAGGGAGTTCCGCGGGCGACGACGGCGTTGATGGTGACGAGCAGCTTTCTGGCGCAGGCGATGCGCGCGCATTTGTGGCGTGCCGGCTGCGATCAGGCGGGCGTACAGAGCCTTGAGCTGCGGATTCCAGCGGAAGGATGCCGCGAGAGCCGCGTTGTAGAGCGCCCGGCGCAGGCGTTCGCGGCCACCCTCGATGTGACGGGCGCCGGTGTGATTGCCGCTGTCGTCGTCATAAGGCGCCAGCCCGCCGAGAGCTGCAGCGGGCCCGCGCGTGATGTTGCCGACCTCGGGCATCCTGACCAGGACGGCAACGGCGGTCGGCAGGCCGCAGCCGGCGACGCTATAGATCAGATCGAGCCGTGCGGCCAGATCAGGGTGCTGGCGGATCGCCGCCAGCAGCGCTTTGAGTTCGGCTCGTTTGGACTTGGCCAGGAGCGCGATCTGCGCCTTCCAAATCCCTTGAATCCGCGTGTCGCGGCAACTCTCGAGCCGGTTCTTCAGTCTTGCGATGTCCTCCGTGATCTGGTCGATCATCGTCAGATGCTCGGCAAAGGGCTGCAGGCGCGGATCCGGAGCGGGATGGATCGTCTTGACCGCAGCAGTGCACATCGCGATCAGCGCCGCGTCGATCTTGTCGTTCTTGGCCAGCAGCTGATGGAACGTGGCATAGGCACAGACCTGCTTCGGCTGAAACAGGATGACGACGAACCGCTTGCGCCGCAGCTCGGCGACCACCGCCTGCTCGTAGCCTCCACTGGCCTCGATCCCTATCCGCTTGACCTTGCGGCGCTTCAGCCACTCCACCAGCGCCTGGTGGCCTTCTACCGTGTTGTCGACCTGCCATTGCTCCGAGCTGCCGTCGACCGCCACGTCGAGCTTAGCTTTGCCGGTATCGATCCCGGCACAGATCGTGATACGCTTGGCCATCTTCCTCGACCCTCCCTTGTGAATGCGAACCTGAAGTTCGTTCAACCATGCGGGTCCCGATGAAGTGCCGACCGCGATCTTGCTACGAAACGCAGCCCTTCAAGGCTTCGGTGGGCATCGATCCGATCGATCGGCGGCCCAGCTCGGGCGGCCACCCGGGCTGGGCCATCCCTCACGGAACGGGGCCATCCTAACCCGGCGCGCTAATACAAGGGTGGGCAAAGGCGCATAGCGCCGTGCCCACCATCTCAAAACCGTGGGCACGCCGGCGGACCGCGCGTTCGCGCGATCCTCCGGCTTTGCCCACCCTACGAGAGTTTGCGTCTGGTCAGTTGTTCAGCACCACCACCGTGGTGCCGATCGAGACGCGGCTATAGAGGTCGGTGACGTCGTCGTTGGTCATGCGGAAGCAGCCCGAGGAGACGGCCTGACCGATCGTCTCCGGTTCGTTGGAGCCGTGGATGCGGTACAGCGTCGAGCCCAGATACATCGCGCGGGCGCCGAGCGGATTCTCGATGCCGCCCTTCATGTGGCGCGGCAGGTCCGGCCGGCGCGCCAGCATCTGCGACGGCGGCGTCCAGTCCGGCCATTCCTTCTTGGCGGTGATCTTGTGCACCCCGCCCCAGCGGAAGCCGTCGCGGCCGACGCCGATGCCGTAGCGCAGCGCCTGCCCGTTCCCGAGCACCAGGTAGAGCCGCCGCTCGGAGGTGTTCACCACGACCGTGCCTGGTGCGTAATTGCCGTTATACATGACGGTGGTGCGGGGAATCGGGCTCGCACCGTGGCCGAGATAGCCGGTGGAACTGGTGCCCGTGAAGTCTATCATCCCCGCCGCGGATGCGTCGGCTGCGCCAGCCAGCAACAGCGCCATTGCGGTCATCGGTGCGGCAAAAAACCGGATCATCATTTCCCCCCGAAAAAATCGATTCAACCGAAGCCAGAGGCCACATTTGCGCGCGTTCCGCAAGCCACGGGCCCGTGAGGGTCGCATCGTTAACGACTGGCGTTACCAAATCGCAACTGCGCCAATTTGCTGGAAAGCGTTAGCCAAATCCGCGCCTCGTCACGCGGGGCAGGGCCGCAATGCCCGCTATTGCTTTGACGGGCCGCGCGAACAATGATTGACCGAACGGATTACTGGAAACGCCGGTTGCGGGAGCAGACAGAATGAACGGTGCGGAAAGCCTGGTGCGGACGATGGTCAAGGGCGGGGTGGACGTCTGCTTCACCAATCCCGGCACCTCCGAGATGCATTTCGTCGCGGCGCTCGACCGTGTCCCAGGCATGCGCTGCGTGCTCGGCCTGTTCGAAGGCGTGGTGACGGGTGCGGCCGACGGCTATTTCCGCATGAAGGGCACGCCTGCCTCGACCCTGCTGCATCTCGGCCCCGGCCTCGCCAACGGCCTTGCCAATCTGCACAACGCCAAGAAGGCCAATTCCGGCATCGTCAACATCGTCGGCCAGCACGCCGTCTACCACATCGGCTACAACGCGCCGCTGACCTCCGACATCGAAGGCCTGGCCCGGCCGATGTCGTCCTGGGTCCGCACCTCCCCGGATTCCAAATCGGTCGCCGCCGACGGCGCGGCCGCGATTGCCGCCGCCAAAAGCGCGCCGCCGCAGATTGCGACCCTGATCCTGCCCGCCGACACCGCCTGGAACGAAGCCGACGGCATTGCCGAGGTTCCGGCCGAGCAGCAGCGCGCGAGCTATTCGCCGCAGGCGGTCGAGCAGGCCGCAAGAATCCTGCACGGCGACGGCGAAGGCACGCTGCTGCTGATGACCGGCAGCGCGCTGAGCGAGCATGGCCTCGCGCTGGCCGAGCGCATCGCCGGCAAGACCGGCTGCACCGTGATGGGCCCGACCTTCCGTCCCAAGATGGCGCGCGGCCGCGGCCGTTTCTCGATCGACCGCATCCACTACGTGATCGAGAACGCGCTGCCGATGCTGGCAAAATTCCGTCACATCGTGCTGGTCGAGTCCGACGATCCCGTGGCGTTCTTCGCCTATCCGAACAAGCCGAGCATGCTCAAGCCGCAGGGCTGCGAGGTGCATCGCATGACCTCCTGGGGCGAGAATTCGGTCGCAGCGCTCGAGGCGCTCGCCGGCGCCGTGAAGGCCAGCACCAGGGACGTCAAGCCGCAGGCTTTGCAGGAGCTGGTCAAGCCGACCGGCGCGCTCACCTTCGCCTCGATCGCGCAGGCCATTGCCTGTGCGATCCCCGAGAACGCGATCATGGTCGACGAATCCCTCACCACCGGCCGCGGCTTCTTCCCGCCGACGGCGGCGGCCGCCCCGCACGACTGGCTGCAGAACATGGGCGGCTCGATCGGCTTCTCGACGCCGCTGTCGATCGGCGCGGCGATCGCCTGCCCGGACCGCAAGGTCATCACCATGGTCGGCGACGGCAGCGCGATGTACACGATCCAGTCGCTGTGGACCCAGGCGCGCGAGAACCTCGACATCGTCACCATCGTGTTCGCCAACCGCATCTACCAGATCCTGCGCGGCGAGTTCGACAATGTCGGCGCCGGCGAGCCCGGCCAGCGCGCCAACGACATGCTCCGCCTCGACCGGCCGACGCTGGATTTCGTGGCGCTGGCCAGGGGCATGGGCGTGCCCGGCCGCGCCGTCACCAACGCCGACGAGTTCAACAAGGCGCTGGCGGAAGCCGTCGCCGAGCCCGGCCCGCGGCTGATCGAAGTTCAGATGTAGGGCGGCAACAGACAGAGCGCCATGAGCCCGGAGGCACGATGCAGACCGAGCTGAACAAGGTGATCGCGGCGCTCCGGGACTTCTACGCCCAAGAGGCTTTCCTGTTCGAGAAGGATGTCGGCGAGCGGGCGGTCACGCACCGCTTCGCCGTGCATCTGGAAAAGCAGTTTTCGGGCTGGTCGGTCGATTGCAATTACGACCGGCTCGGCGAGCGCACGCTGCATCTGCCGCACGGCACCATCATCTCGACCGACGACCATCTCGGCAAGTCGATCTACCCCGATGTCGTCGTGCATCAGCGCGAGATCCCGAACAATCTGCTCGCGGTGGAAATTCGCAAGGCGAGCAATCACACGCCGCTCGATCACGATCGGCACAAGCTGCGGGCGCTGACCGACGTCCATGTCTGGTTTCCCTATTGGATCGGCTTGCTGCTGGTGCTGGACAGGCCCCATGTGACGATGTCGGAGGTCTATGTCTCCGGCGCCGTCGACGAGGCACTGTCGCGCTGGTTCGCGACGCGGCTGGAGGAGACCGGCCTCGGGGCGCGCGCATAGCGGGGGCGCGGCGGCGCAGTGACGCGCGCTGCGATGTCATGACGATAGGCCATGCCGGTAATGTGATCCCCACCACAGTTCCGGCATGGGATAGGACCTATTGTCTACGGACTTGCACGCGTCGATGCCGGAGGCCTACGCTGGCCCATTCGGATCAGGCATATTGGAGGTTCTGATGCAGAAATCATATTTGCTGGCTGCGACGGCAGCGCTGGTGCTCATGGTGCAATCGCCGCTCGCACTGGCGCAGGGCGCTCCAGCCACGGGCGGAACCGCCGCGCCTGCCGCGACAAGCACTGCGCCGGCTGCGACGACGACAGCGCCGAGCGCGACCACCGACACGTCCAGCCAGCCCACTGACGGCAAGAAGAGCGCATCGAAGAAGCCGGCGAAGGGGAAGATGACCCGGCAGCAGGAGATCGATCATTCGATCGACACCGGCACCGTGCCGGCGCGCTACCGCAGCTCGGTGCCCAAGCAGTACCAGCAGTACATTCCGTTCGACAAACGGTAACGGATCGCACGGCGGCGCGACGTGAGCGAATGTGGTGCCGCCGATCATTCGGCCCGGGGGGATTGATGAGTGACGAGGTGAAGGATGCCGGCCTTGTGGCCATGATCAGCAGCATCCTGGGAGGCAACAAGCGCGCAGACCATGTTGCACCGCCGCCGCTCGCCGAGGTTCCGCCGATTGTGCCGGCCGATCCCGTGGAGCCGGTCGAGAGGTCCAGGTCCGATGCGGCCGCGGCCAAGGCCGAGCGCGCGCCCGATGCGGCGCCGGCGGCCACCAGGCCGGCCGAGCCGCCCGAGCCAATCGCAACCACGCGGGACGGCAAGCGCCTGCTGCCGGCGGAGGCAATCGCGGATCTCGTGCTCGGCGAGCTGCGCAAGCTGGAAAACTTCCCGAGCTCCGGCGTTTCGGTTACGGTCTATGGTTACCGGCACTGGAACGCGATGCTGACCTTCGCGCCGTTCTCGACCAGTTTCCAGAACGCAACCCGGTTCCGTCAGGCCGTGCCGGACCTCGTCTTCAAACTCCGCCGTTTCGTCGAACTTGAGATATAGTCTCGGTCGTCGGCGCCACACGGCGTCGCCAACGAAACAGTTCGACAGGATCTTCAATTGAGCGTCGCCTTCACCAAGGAAGAGAGCGCCGAAACTGCGTCCGAGACGCTGTTGCCGGACCGCCCGATCTCGCCGCATCCGAACCTCGTGACGGAAGCAGGCTTCAAGGCGCTGCAGACGCAGCTTGCCGAAGCGCGCGCGGCCTACGAAGCCGCGCAAGCCATCGAGGACGTCAACGAGAAGCGCCGGCAGTCGGCCGTGCCCCTGCGCGATCTCCGCTATCTCACCGAACGCTTGCGCACGGCCCAGGTGATGACCGATCCTGTCGCGACCGAAATCGTCGCCTTCGGCAGCACCGTGAGCTTCAGTCGCGCCGACGGCCGGGTGCAGACCTACCGCATCGTCGGCGAGGACGAGGCCGATCCCAAGGCCGGCTCGATATCGTTCGTCGCGCCGGTCGCGAGGTCGCTGATGGGCAAGGCGGTCGGCGACGTCGTCGGCTCTGGCGCGCAGGAGATCGAGATTCTATCGATCTCGTAGGGTGCGCCAACCCAGGTGCGGTTGCGTGGCAAAGAGCGCCATCGACAGCATCAAGCCCATTGGCCTAAAGCATGATCCGGAACAGCGCGAGGCCGTCGTCTCCGCCAAACAAAGCTT
Organism: Bradyrhizobium sp. BLXBL-01; assembly: GCF_051853025.1. Classification (NCBI taxonomy): domain Bacteria; kingdom Pseudomonadati; phylum Pseudomonadota; class Alphaproteobacteria; order Hyphomicrobiales; family Nitrobacteraceae; genus Bradyrhizobium; species Bradyrhizobium sp. BLXBL-01. The sequence goes on along the minus strand of NZ_CP182471.1, from coordinate 7,260,904 downwards.
GATGATTGGATGAGACGGTTTTTGTCGGGAGCGCTGCCGTTCTACGCGCTGGCTGCCCTCGCCATGTGCATGTACCTCGTACTTTACAGGACGAGCCTGTTCGACCTGAACGCCATCGTCCATGGCGCGACCGGGTCGGCATGGTTTCCGGCCTTCATGTTCGTCTGCGTGCTGGTGGAAGCGGTCTTTCCGTATTTCGGCTATTTTCCCGGCACCGCCCTCATCCTGATGTCCGTGGCGCTCAGTCCGAAGGCCGTGGATGGCTCCGTCTTCGTCGCGGCGTGGCTCGCCATCATCCTGGGCGCCGTTCTCAGCTACGGACAGGCTCGTTTCTTCCGGCCGTTCCTGCAGCGGGTGGCCTCGAAGGCGGCCCTGCGCCGATGCGAGTCCTTGTTCGACGCCTATGGCCCCTATGCCCGCATTGCCTTGTTCGTTCATCCCAACGCCTGCGCGATGTATTTCACGGCGCTCGGACTGCTTGGCCGCAGCCTGAGGCGCGAGCTCGCTTATCTCGGCGTGGGTGCGGCGGCGGCGGTGGGCATTCTGTTCCTCATCGTGACCAGGCTGGTGTCGTCCATCGGCCCCACCGACGATGGCGAATTGCAGGTGCTGCTGGCCGCCGCGCTGGTCGCCATCGGGACACTGATCGGTCTCTACACGGCCTGGCGGCCACAACGCGCGGCGTGAAATGCCGCTCTCCGCCGTCATTGCGAGGAGCTCTTGCGACGAAGCAATCCAGAGTCTTTCCGCAGAGGGATTCTGGATTGCTTCGCTGCGCTCGCAATGACGAGGATTCCATCGTGCGTTACACCTCCGGCAGCGCAACGCCCGTCAGCTCGCTCAATTGGCCGATGAGCTGGTGCTGAAATCTCGGATCGGTCGCCTCGCGGGCCGGCTCTTGCTGCTCGAGATGATGCCAGTAGCGCCCGCTCACCCGCGCCGCGTGATCCTCGCTCACCGCCAGCCAGGTCTGGGTCCGTTGCCCCGTGTCGATATCGACCGGGGCGCCCGCGCCGCCCATCTTCGTGCGCACCCAACCGGGATCGACGGCGTTGCAGAGGACGTTGGGCCAGCGCCGCGCCAGCGCGTAGGCGAGCGCGACGACGTGCAGCTTGCTCTCGGCATAGGCCTTGGCCGCATTCCAGGCCCGCTTGGTCCAATCGAGGTCGTCGAGCGAGCCCTCTCCGCCGCGGTGCAATCCGCTGCTGAGATAGATCAATCGGGCGGGCCGCGCGATCAGGGCCGTCAGCATGAACGGCGCAAGCGTGTTGATGGCCAGCGTCTCGGCATGGCCTTCAGGGCTCGCGCCGCGGCTCGGCCGCGTGTAGACGCCGGCATTGTGGATGACCCCATCCATGCGCCCGATCGCGTTGACCTGGTCAGCGATGCTCCGCGTCTCCCCGGCGCTTCTGAGGTCGCCGATCACCAATCCCCGGGCGCGCGAAGTGAGCCCGCCGAGGGCCGCAGCACGATCGGCCGAACGCGCGTGCAGCACGACGTGGTGGCCCCGATCGAGGAGCGATTGCGCCGCCGCCGGCCGAGGCCGTCCGTGCTGCCGGTGATGAATATGGTCGCCATGGGGTTCTCCTAGGATTTCAGGACGCAAACTACGGCGCTCGCGGCACTCGGGTCCCGCGCCCCCAAGGCCTGCGGACCCGAAGCAAGGGGGCCTCCAGCGGCATTTTGCGGAACTCGCCGCTTTCGTCGATCACGAAAGGCGAATTGACGCGTAGTCGATCGAAAATCAACTCACGGTACCTCTGGTCGAAAGCACCTGATGGTGGAATAATTCCCGACACATTCTTGATTAGATTTTGACGTCGGCCGCGAACCGGCTGGCGACGTGGATTTTCATCATGGCCGCGCTTCCTCAGGACGTTGTGGCGGATTTGCAGCAGGAGAACGCGCGGCTCCTGGCCGAATTGCGCGCCGCACAAGATCGCGAGACCGCCACCGCGGACATTCTCAAGATCATTGCCAGTTCGCCATCGGAGGTGAAGCCGGTATTCGATGCGATCGCGAGGCGCGCAAATGCCTTGCTCGGCGGCTTTTCGACGACCGTATTCCGCTTCATCGAAGGCAATGCCCACTTGGCGGCGTTCACGCCGACGAATCCTGCCGCCGATGAAGCGTTGAAGAAGATGTTTCCGCGTCCGATCGCCGATTTCGAGAGTTTTGCGAGGGCAGAGGCCGGTAAGGTGGTGCCGACGCCCGATACTGAAGCGCTGACGAACGACATCAAATTCATCGCGCGGGCCCGCGGCTTTCGCAGCATGTTGTTCGTTCCGCTCGCGACCGGCGGCGTGGTGATCGGCATGATCAGCGTCACGCGAGCCGAGCCGGGGGCCTTCGCTCCGCATCATGTGCAGCTTCTGCAGACCTTCGCCGACCAGGCTGTCATCGCCATAGAGAACGCGCGGCTGTTCGACGAGGTGCAGGCGCGCACCGACGACTTGCGGGAATCGCTGCAGCAGCAGACCGCGACCGCCGATGTGTTGAAAGTCATCAGCCGCTCCGCGTTCGATCTGCAAACGGTTCTCGACACGCTGACGGAATCGGCGGCGTGGCTGTGTGGTGCCGACATGGCGGCAATCGTCCGGCACGATGGCGACGGTGGCTACTATCATGCAACTCGCTACAATTTCTCGCCCGAGTGGGCCAAGGCCTCGGCGGGCGTTCGGCTCAATGCGGGACGCGGTAGCCTGGTCGGGCGCGTCCTGCTGTGCGGCAAGGCTGTTCAGATCCCGGACGTCCTGGTCGATCCCGACTATGCCTATCCCGAGCAACAGAGGGCCGGCGGTTACCGCACCCTCCTGGGCGTACCCTTGCTCCGGTCCGGAGAAACGATCGGCGTGCTATTCCTGGGCCGCAAGACCGTGAACTCGTTCACGGGCAAGCAGATCGACCTGGTCTCCACTTTCGCCGATCAGGCCGTGATCGCGATTGAGAATGTGCGGCTGTTCGATGAGGTCCAGGCGAAGACGCGCGATCTCGCCGAATCGCTCCAGCAGCAAACCGCGACTGCCGACGTGCTGAAGGTGATCAGCCGCTCGACCTTCGATCTGCAAACCGTGCTCGACACGCTGGTCGAGTCGGCGGCACGGCTGTGCGAAGCGGAGATGGCCTTCATCATGCGCCGCGAGGGCGATGAATATCAGGCCGGAGCAGCGGTCGGGTTTTCCGAGGACTACATCGCTTTTCTGCAGGCTCATCCGATCGCCCCCGGCCGGGGCACGGTCACGGGTCGAGCGGTCCTCGAACGCCGTCCGGTGCAGATCCTCGACGTCGCTGCCGATCCCGAATACGGCCTACAGGCGTCGATCACGATGGCTGGTCAGCGCACGGCGCTCGGTGTTCCACTCCTGCGCGAGAATGAGCCGATCGGCGCGCTCGTGATCGCCCGCAAGCGCGTGCAGCCCTTCACCGAAAAGCAGATCGAACTCGTCGCCACGTTTGCGGACCAGGCGGTGATCGCCATCGAGAATGTCCGGCTGTTCGAACAATTGCAAACCAGGACGCGCGATCTGTCCGAGGCGCTGACGTACCAGACCGGCAGCGCCAATATCTTGCGGGTCATCGCTTCCTCCCCGACCGAAGTCGGTCCGGTGCTCAAGGCGATCGTGGAAAGCGCATGCGGGCTTTGCGAGGCATATGATGCACTGGTCATTCTGAGGGATGGCGACGATATCGTCATCCAGGCGCACCATGGCCCGGTTCCCGTGGTGTGGAGCCGACGACCGATCAGTGTCAAATCGCCGACCGGCTGGGCGATTATCGATCGTCGCACCGTTCAGGTGCACGACCTGCTCGGGCCCGAAGGGGAGCAATACCCGACAGGACGCGAATATGCGCTTCGCTCCAACGTTCGGACCGTTTTGAGTGTGCCGCTCTTGCGCGAAGGCGAGAGCATGGGGGCGATCGTGCTGCGTCGTACCGAGGTGCGCCCATTCGACGACAAGCAGATCACGCTGCTGCAGACCTTTGCCGATCAGGCTGTTATCGCCATCGGCAACGTGCGTCTGTTCGAGCAATTGAATGAATCGCTGGAGCGGCAGACGGCAACATCGGAGGTGCTGGAAATCATAAGCGCTTCATCGGGCGCACTCACTCCGGTCTTCCACAAGATGCTGGAGAATGCGACGCGAATTTGCGGCGCCGGTTTTGGCACCATGAATCTCTACGAGGAGGGCGGCTTTCGCACGGTCGCATTGCACAACGCGCCGCAAGCTTATGTCGATACCCGGCTCTACCAGCACATTCGCCCACATCCCGCGAGCGGGCTCGGCACCGTCGAGAAGACGCATCAGACGGTTCATATCGACGACATCAGGACGCAGCCGCCCTATGTCGAAGGCAACCCCAACGTTCGCGCGCTTGCCGACCTTGCCGGCGCAAGGACCCTCGTCATCGTGCCCATGCTCAAGGAAGATGAGCTGATTGGCACGATCACGATCTTCCGCCAGGAAGTCAAACCCTTCACGGACAAGCAGATCGAGCTCGTATCCAATTTCGCGCACCAGGGCGTGATCGCGATCGAAAATGCGCGCCTGCTGAATGAGTTGCGCGAGCGCACCATGGAATTGTCGCAATCGCTCGAGGAGTTGCGAAATGCGCAGGACCGGCTGGTCCAGACCGAGAAGCTTGCCTCGCTCGGGCAACTCACGGCCGGCATTGCGCACGAGATCAAGAACCCGCTCAATTTCGTCAACAACTTTGCGGCGCTGTCCTCCGAACTCACCGACGAGCTCGGCGACGCGCTGCGCTCAGCCGGCCTGGGCGAGGCGGAAAGGCAGGACATCGACGCGCTGATACACATGCTGAGAGGTAACCTTAAAAAGATCGTGCAGCACGGAACGCGCGCCGATTCCATTGTCAAGAATATGCTTCTGCATTCCCGCGAAGGGTCTGGCGAACGCCGCGCGGCCGACATCAACGCCATCCTCGAGGAAAGCCTCAACCTCGCCTATCACGGAGCCCGCGCGGAAAGAGCCGGCTTCAACATCACGCTTGAAAGAAAGCTGGATCCGTCTGCGGGCGCGCTCGAGCTGTATCCGCAGGAAATCACGCGGGTGTTCCTCAATCTGGTTTCAAACGGTTTCTACGCGGCAAGCAAGCAAAAGGACGCCGCCGGTGACGGCTTCGAGCCAAGGCTGCGCGCGACGACCACAGACCTCGGCGGCGCCGTCGAAATCCGCATTCGCGACAATGGCACCGGCATCCCGGCCGATGTCAGAGAGAAGATATTCAATCCGTTCTTCACCACCAAGCCCGCCGGCGAAGGAACGGGCCTTGGCCTTTCGATCTGCCACGACATCATCGTGAAGCAGCACGGCGGCAGCATCGAGGTCGATACCGAGCCGGGCGAATATACCGAGTTCATCATTACGCTGCCGCGCACGCGGGCGGCACCGTTGCAGACGGGAGGCAGAAGTTGAGCGTCTATATAATGGTCGTTGACGACGAGCCCGATGTCGAGGCGCTGTTCCGCCAGCAGTTTCGGCGCGATCTGCGCGCCGGTCGTTTTCTGATGGAGTTCGTATCCTCGGCACCCCTGGCATTGCAGCGCGCGGCAGAGATTGCGGATGCCACCCTGATTCTGATCCTGTCCGACATCAACATGCCCGGAATGAGCGGACTGGAGATGCTGCCTATCGTGCGCTCGGCCCGCCCCGATGTGCCTGTCATCATGATCACGGCCTACGGTGATGCCGAGACCAGGCGCAAGGCGCTGGAGAAGGGCGCCGCCGACCTATTGACCAAACCAATCGACTTCGCGGCGCTGCGCCAGGAGATCGATACGAGGCTTGAACAGGCCGCATGACGCAACCATTGTGACAAACTGAATCGCTCGGAAAGTGAAACTTCGCAAACGCTACCCCAATTGAAAGCAGGCATCCTCCGTCAATCTTCGTCAGAAAAATCGGGGATTCAAAATGAAGACGCTCTTGGTCCCGCTTCAGAATATTCCGATGATGACAGCCACGCTCGCTGTGGCCTTGGATATCGCGCGACGTTCCGGCGCCTATATCGAAGGTTTTCCACTCCGGTTCGGCATCCCTCAATATGCGGCCGCCGAATTGGCCACCGGCATTCTCCTGGATTCGTATCAGGTGAAGAGCGAAGCCGAATTGAACGACATGCGCAACTTCTTCGAAGCATTCATGCTCAAGCATGTTGTTCCTCGAGCCACCGCAGGGTCGAACCCGCCATGCTTCGGCTGGCTGGAGAACGCGCCTGAGGGCGAAGACTTTATCGGAAGTTATGGGCGCGCTTTCGATCTGATCGTGATGGCGCGGTCTGACGTTGATGCTGCGGGCCCTCACCGCCGCGCGATCGAATCCGCGCTGTTTGAGAGCGGCAGGCCCGTTCTGCTGGCGCCGTCGAATGCACCAAGAAGCGTCGCAACAAACATCATGATTCACTGGAACGGGAGTACCGAGCAAGCTCGGGCAAACGCATTTGCCATGCCGTTGCTTCGTCTGGCCGAAAGGGTATCGGTCCTAACGGTTGTCGGCGGCCAAGCGGTGCCGGGACCGTCTGCCGGTCAGATCGCTCGGCAACTCCAATACAATGGCATTGCGCCCAGCTTGATCAGCGTCGAGCTGGAGGGGCGCGAAACTGGTGAGGCGGTCCTCGATGCCGCCAGGGCACACGGTTGCGATCTATTGATCAAAGGAGCCTTCACCCGCACGCGGCTGCGGCAGATGATATTCGGTGGGGCGACCAGCTATATCATGGAGCACGCGGATATCCCCGTTCTTATGGCTCACTAGCGCACAAAAGGCATGGTTCTTTCGTCGCTGGTGAGACAATCTATTGATTCACGGAGCGACAGCGCGTGGCTTTGGCTATCAACATTCGGTCCGACGATCCCTCGGCAAAGCAGATCGAAGCCTTGTGGGATGAAGTTGCCGCGTTTGAGAGCCAGCCTTCGATGAGGGCTCTCGGCTATCGCCCGCATTTTACATTCGCCATCTATGATGCGCCCGAGATTACCGCGGAGATCGCGTGGGACACCATGCTCCGCGCGGTAGGAGGCGAAGGGCAACTACTCGTCGCGTTCAAGCGAATTCGTTGGTTCGCAGGTCCGCCGCTGGTGCTCTGGGCGGAGCCGGAATTCGATGAAACGCTCGTCAGGTGGCACGCTTCGATCAGCGCTGCGATCGATCCAGCCTTTTGTCGGCTGCACTATCGGCCGGGAAACTGGCGACCTCATTGCACGCTCGGCACACAAATCGCCGACGCAAAGCGTGATGACGCGATCGCTTTCGCGCAGTCATTCAACGGGAGCATCAGCGTGCTGTTCGATGTCGTGGATTGCGTTTCTTTTCCGCCCGTGCGGGTGGTTGCAGAACAGCGGTTGCCGGTTCGGGCTCCGTGAGCCGACGTCCCGCTCATCGATGCATCCGGCCGCTCCAGCCGCGACGATTATCCGTAAGGCCTCTCCCGACGATGCCATCCTGCCCCTGTTTTGCCCGACAAGTCAAACGCGACTTCGGAAAAGGCGTAACCCCTTGATCCCGCTGGTGCCGTCTACTGTGCATGGGGTTGTTTTCGAATTTTGACAGAGCGGAAGCAAGACCCGCAAGTCCGTCTACGCTCTTCGAGCTACGCCGGATACGCGTCGCTACTATTGGGCGTGGCTGCGCCACGCGAAGCCTTGGCGAAGCGTGGTGGGCGCACAAGGGATCGAACCTTGGACCTCTCCCGTGTGAAGGGAACGCTCTCCCGCTGAGCTATGCGCCCGGGACCATCATGCAGGCGGCCGGACCTTTCGGCCGGCCGGCACATTGGAGCCCGCGATTTAGAAGTGCCGGCCGAAGGTGTCAAGTTTTGAAGGCGTCGCGGGGGCGGAAAACCTTCGGCAGGTCGGCCCATTTGCTAGGGAAGCCGGATTTTGGCCGGTTACGCGCCCTGCTGGCGGGCGCGGGAGGCGTGGGCCTGGAGCGCGCGGATGCGCTCGGCGAGCGTTCCGCCGCCTTCGGGCAGGCGGGCAGCCGGAGCGCCGTTGGTTGCGGCGTCGTTGGCCGGGCGCGGCGCCGGCTTCGGCGGCTGGCCGGCCTCGGCCGCGAGCAGCGCCTCGATCGGCGAGTTCGGGCCTTCGAGCTGCATCGCGAGCTTGGCGACTTCGGCCGCGATGTCGTTGATGCGTTCGCGCAGCAGCGCGTTCTCCATCCGCTCCGTCGCCCAGGAACTCTCGGCCTGCTGCTGGATCGCGTTGATGTCGCGCTGGAGTTTCGCGCGCTCGTCGCGCGCGCTGCGCAGCTGCTCCTCCAGCGTGGCCTTTTCCGCACGCAGCTGCTCCATCGCAGCCGACGACTTGCCGCCGCTGAGGCCCGCGATCTCGACGCGCAGCTCCTTGATGGTGCGCTCGTTGGCCTCGTTGGCCTGGCGCAGCTGGTTGTTCTCGTAGTCGCGCTCGGCGAGCAGCTTGCCCTGCGTGGCAAGGCGTCCTTCGAGATCTGCGACGCGGCTCGATAGCATCTCGGCCTCCTTGACCTGCACGATGAGCTGGCGGTCGAGCTCGGTGACGCGCTGGCTCAGATTCTCGACGCGGCCGCGCGCCTCGTTGAGCTCGCGCGAGGCGGTCTCGGATTCGGTGCGCTCCTGTGCGAGACGCGCTTGCGTCGCGGCAAATTCCTTCTCGGCATCGCCGACGCGGTGCTTCAATTCCTCGATCTGCGTTCGCACCGCGACCAGCTCGACCTGGCGGCTCTCCGCCATCATCGAGCGGTCGGACAGTTCGGAGTTGATCTTGGCGAGCTCGGCCTGCTTGTCGGCCAGCGCGATCTCGGCCTGGCGCAAGGCTTCCGTCTTGGCGCTGAACTCCTCCTCGGTGGCGCGGAGCTGCTCCTTCACCGCCTTCTCGCGCGCCTCCAGCGCGAAGATCGTGGCGTTCTTCTCGCCGAGCTCGATCTTCATGCGGTTGATGGCGTCGCTCTTCTTGCCGAGCTCGGCCAGCTGGCTCGTGGTCTTGTTCTTGAGCTGCTCGACGCTCATCTCGAGCCGCCGGGCGGACATGGCGAACTCGGCGCGGAGCTGGTCCTTGTCGGCCTGGATCTCGGCCATCGACAGCGGGGTGGCGGCCTCTAACCGGCGCGTGGTCAGGCGCACCGCGCGGTTATGCACCAGCGGCACGATTGCGAGCCCGCACAGCATGGAGAGCAGGAAACCGATCGCCAGGTACATGATCGGTTCGACCATGGGCCAGAACTCCCAAGCTTAAGGAAAAATTCACCAACGACAATGCCATGGCGGGCCGGCAAAAAGCCAGCCCCGCGCTGTCGTTAACCTTGATCGCAGTGGGGAGGGCGGGGGCCTAGAACGGGTTCCAGGTCGCGCGCGGGGTGTATTTGAGATAGCCGATATTGGCGCCCAGCCGCAGGCCGAGCCCCGAGCGGATCGGCACCAGCACGATGTTGTTGGCGGTGAGCGCCGTCATGCCGAAGCCGCCGATGATGTAGGCCGAGCCGTCGATGCCGCCGAAGCGCTGGTAGATCGCGTTGGTGGCGGGCAGGTTGTAGACCAGCGTCATGGTGCGGGCGCCGTCGCCGCCCCAGTCGAAGCCGAGCGAGGGGCCCTGCCAATAGACGCGCAAATCGCCGGCGTTCTTGGTGTAGAGCGTGCCTTCGCCGTAGCGCAGGCCGGCGACGAAGGCGCCGGAGCCTTCCTCACCCAGGATGTAGCCGTTCGGCAGGCCCCATTGGCTGACCGCCTTCTCGATGATCGAGGCGAGCCCGCGCGAGACGTTGCCGAAGAAGCGATGGCCGGCGGTGACGAGCTCGTCCGGCCCATAGGTGTTGGGCGTCGGGGTCCGCTGCGGCGGCGGCAGGTCAGGCGGCGGCGCCTGCTGGGCGGCGGCCGGCACGATCCAGCCGATCATCCCGGCAAGCGCGAGCGCAGCAAGGCGTGATGCGAAAGTCATAAAAGAACCCCTGGTACCGAATCCGGTCGCTTCCTTAACCTGACGCCAACAGGCACGGCTCTAGGTTGCGCCGGATGTCCCCTCGACTCGGATGTTATCCGCAGCAACTATGACGGCACAACGGCAGGAAGATAGCCCTTTGCGCCCCGGAATTGCCTTGATCGCCCGCCGCCTCTGCCTGCTTGCGGGCATTTGGATCGTCGGCGCGGGGGGGCCGGCAGGGGCCGCCACCACCGAGCGGATCGTCGTCAACCGCTTCACCGGCGTCGCCATCGAGGGCTTCGACCCCGTCGCCTATTTCGTCGCCGGCGCGGCCGTGCTGGGGACAGCGGAGTTCGAGGCGAACCTCTGGGGCGCCGTCTGGCGCTTCCGGAACGAGGGCAACCGCGCCTCTTTCCAGGCCCATCCCGAGATCTACGGACCGCAGTTCGGCGGCTATGATCCAGCCGACATCGCCCGCGGTGTCACCGTTGCCGGCAATCCGCATTTCTTCGCGATCGTGGCGCAGCGGCTCTATCTGTTCAGCCGGGAAGACAATCGCGATGCCTTCGTCGCCGATCCCGATCGCTTCCTCTATGAGGTGGGCAAGCGCTGGCCGGCCCTGCAGGAGAAGCTCGGGCAGTAAGCGAGCCCGGTCAGTAGCAGCCTACCGCCTGCGGGTCGCCCCAGGCGATGAATTCCGGGATGATGAAGTCGGTATCGCTGCGCTGGCCGAATCGGAGCTCGCCGCCTTTGCCATCGGTTACCTTGCCGCCGGCCGCGGTCACGACCGCGCAGCCGGCCCCGACGTCCCATTCCGAGGTCGGCCCGAAACGGGGATAGATGTCGGCGCTGCCTTCCGCGATCCGGCCGAATTTCACGGCCGAGCCGCACGTCATCCTGACCGCATTGGGCCTGTTGTCGATGAACGCCTCGCTTCTGGCATCGCCATGCGAACGGCTCACCGCCGCGATCCAGGGCTCCCCTCGCGTCGGCAGCTTGCGGGTGCGGATCGGCTCGGCGGCGGCGATCGTCGTGCCGTTGAACCTCACGCGTTCGGCGCCGTGGCCGACGATGCCGCGCCAGAGCAGGCCGAGCGCGGGGGCGGACACGATGCCGAGCAGCGGTACGCCTTCCGTCACCAATGCGAGATTGACCGTGAATTCGTCGCGGCCGGCGACGAATTCCTTGGTGCCGTCGAGCGGATCGATCAGGAAGAAGCTGCTCTGAAACGGCGGGGAGGCGAGCCCGGTCCGCTCCTCCGACAGCGTCGGAACATCGCCCGCGAGCTGCGCGAGACCGTCCGCGATGATGCGGTCGGCGGCAAGGTCAGCCTCGGTCACCGGCGAGCCATCCTGCTTGCCGTCGATCCGCATGGCAGCGCGGTTGACGGCAAGGATCGCCTCGCCCGCCTTCACCACCAGCGCGGTCAGCGGCTCCATCAGGCCAAAGGCGGCCGCTCCGTCAATGATCCGCTTCACCTGCATGCCTCATCTGTCGGCAAAATCGTTCCTCGTCCACTGATTCGCCCCGATCGATTCGCTTGGGCTTATGGCCGCCTCGAGCCGATCGCAAGCTAGCTGCCGCGGGGTTGCGAATGTTAGAACCCGCAGCATCCGTCAAGCATGCGTGATTCGCGGCGTCCAGCGCCGTGCAATTCCAGGAACCCTCCAGGACCCCATTATATGTCTGACGCTTCGTCGCCCGCGACCGCTACTGCTCCCGATATGCTCGAACTCGCCGCGCTGTTGTGCTCGCGGGTCTGCCACGATCTCATCAGCCCCGTGGGCGCCATCGTCAACGGGCTCGAAGTGCTCGACGACGATCCCAAGCCCGAGGACCGCGAGTTCGCGCTCGACCTGATTCGCAAGAGCGCCAAGACGGCCTCCGCCCGGCTCCAGTTCTGCCGTCTTGCCTTCGGTGCGGCCGGCTCCTCCGGCGCGCAGATCGATCTCGGCGATGCCCAGACCATGGCGAAAGGCCATATCGAGGACGGCAAGTGCTCGATCACCTGGAATCTGCCGCGGCTGCTGCTGCCGAAGAACCGCGTCAAGCTGCTGCTCAACATGCTGGTCGTCGCCCAGCACACGATCCCGCGCGGCGGCATGCTGACGGTCGATCCGGTCGGCGAGGGCGAGGCGATGAGCTTTCGCATCACCGCGACCGGACACAATGCGCGCCTGCCGCAGAACATCTCCGAGCTCCTGAGCGGCGAGCGCGGGCCGGCTGCGGATGCGCATGCGATCCAGCCTTACTATACGCGGCTGCTCGCGCAGGCCTGCGGGCTCACCGTGACGCTCAGGCCGGAAGGCGAAGCGATCATCGTTATCGCTTCGTAAACGCGAAGCGTCGCTCGCGAAGCGTTAATCCAATCTTTACGAGGCGCTTCGGCTTGTCCGGAGCGCCTTATCTCTTTGTTGGTTCCGTTCTTTTGCACATACTCAACCAATATTAAACGCTTTGCGGTGAAGCTGGCCCCATTCCGAAATGGCGCATCACGCCTCGTGCGCGCCCTTCCTGTATGAAGGCCTGTTTTCATGGATGATCTGTTGCGGGAGTTTCTGACGGAGACCAGCGAGAGCCTGGACACCGTGGACAATCAGCTGGTGAAGTTCGAGCAGGAGCCGAACAACGCCAAGATCCTGGATAACATCTTCCGCCTGGTCCACACCATCAAGGGCACCTGCGGCTTTCTCGGCCTGCCGCGGCTGGAAGCGCTGGCGCATGCCGGCGAGACCCTGATGGGCAAATTCCGTGACGGCATGCCTGTCACCGCCGAGGCGGTGACGGTGATCCTGTCCTCGATCGACCGCATCAAGGAGATTTTGGCCGGCCTGGAGGCAACCGAGGCCGAGCCTGAAGGGAACGACCGCGATCTCATCGACAAGCTGGAGGCCATGGTCGAGCAGGGCATGGCCGCCATGTCAGGCTCGGCGCAGCCGATGCCGGCCGGCACCCCCGTTGCCGATGCGCCGCCGCTGGCGCCCGACGCCCCGGCCGCGGCGCCTGCCAAGGAGATGACCACGGGCTCGCTGGTCGAGCAGACCCTGGAGCGCCCGCTGCGTCCGGGCGAGGTCTCGCTCGACGAGCTCGAGCGCGCCTTCCGCGAGACCGCGATCGAAGCGCCGGTCGCCGCGCCCGTGGCCAAGACTGAGGTCAAGGCTGCACCTGCGCCGGCTGCCGAAGCCGCCGTTGCCAAGGAAGCCGCAAAGGCGCCCAAGGAGAAGGCCGCGAAGAAGTCGATGGCCGACGAGACCGCGGGCGAGGGCGACCGCATCGCCAACCAGTCGATCCGCGTCAACGTGGATACGCTGGAGCACCTGATGACCATGGTCTCCGAGCTGGTCCTGACCCGCAACCAGCTCCTGGAGATCTCCCGCCGCAACGAGGACACCGAGTTCAAGGTGCCCTTGCAGCGCCTCTCCAACGTCACCGCCGAGCTGCAGGAGGGCGTCATGAAGACGCGCATGCAGCCGATCGGCAATGCCTGGCAGAAGCTGCCCCGCATCGTCCGCGACCTCTCATCCGAACTCGGCAAGCAGATCGAGCTCGAGATGCACGGCGCCGACACCGAGCTCGACCGCCAGGTGCTCGATTTGATCAAGGACCCGCTCACCCACATGGTGCGCAACTCCGCCGATCATGGCCTCGAGACCCCCGCCGAACGCCTCGCCAGCGGCAAGGGCGAGCAGGGCACCATCCGCCTCTCCGCCTATCACGAGGGCGGCCACATCATCATCTGCATCGCCGACAACGGCCGCGGCCTCAACACCGAGAAGATCAAGGCCAAGGCGCTTTCCTCAGGTCTCGTCTCCGAGGCCGAGCTGGAGAAGATGAGCGAAGCCCAGATCCACAAGTTCATCTTCGCGCCGGGCTTCTCCACCGCGGCCGCCATCACCTCGGTCTCGGGCCGCGGCGTCGGCATGGACGTGGTCCGCACCAATATCGACCAGATCGGCGGCACCATCGACATCAAGAGCGTGGCCGGCGAAGGAAGCTCCGTCACCATCAAGATCCCGCTGACGCTCGCCATCGTCTCGGCGCTGATCGTCGAAGCCGCCGGCGACCGCTTTGCGATTCCGCAGCTCTCGGTGGTCGAGCTGGTGCGGGCCCGCGCCAACTCCGAGCACCGCATCGAGCGCATCAAGGACACCGCGGTCCTCAGGTTGCGCAACAAGCTGCTGCCGCTGATCCACCTCAAGAAGCTGCTGAAGATCGACGACGGCGCCGCCAGCGATCCCGAGAACGGCTTCATCGTGGTCACCCAGGTCGGCAGCCAGACCTTTGGCATCGTCGTCGACGGCGTGTTCCACACCGAAGAGATCGTGGTGAAGCCGATGTCGACCAAGCTGCGTCACATCGACATGTTCTCCGGCAACACCATTCTGGGCGATGGCGCGGTGATCATGATCATCGATCCCAACGGCATTGCGAAGGCGCTCGGCGCCGCCGGCTCCTCGGCCCATGACATGGGCGACGAGAACGGCGCCCATCACATCGGCTCCGGCGAGCAGACCACCTCGCTCTTGGTGTTCCGCGCCGGCTCGTCGCAGCCCAAGGCGGTCCCGCTTGGCCTCGTCACGCGCCTGGAAGAGCTGCCCGCCGACAAGATCGAGTTCAGTAACGGCCGCTACATGGTGCAGTACCGCGAGCAGCTGATGCCGCTGGTCGCCATGGACGGCGTCACCATTGCCAGCCAGGGCGCCCAGCCGATCCTGGTGTTCGCCGACGACGGCCGCTCCATGGGCCTCGTCGTCGACGAGATCATCGACATCGTCGAGGAACGGCTCAACATCGAGGTCGGCGGCTCCTCCTCCGGCATTCTCGGCTCGGCCGTGATCAAGGGCCAGGCCACCGAGGTGATCGACGTCGGCCACTTCCTGCCGATGGCGTTCGCCGACTGGTTCACCCGCAAGGAGATGAAGCCGTCGCTGCACTCGCAGTCGGTGCTGCTGGTCGACGACTCAGCGTTCTTCCGCAACATGCTGGCGCCGGTGCTGAAAGCCGCCGGCTACCGCGTCCGCACCGCGCCGACCGCGCAGGAAGGCCTGGCCGCCCTGCGCGCCCAAAACTTCGACGTGATCCTGACCGACATCGAGATGCCCGACATGAACGGGTTCGAGTTCGCGGAAGTCGTCCGCTCCGACAACAACCTCGCCGCGACGCCGATCATCGGCCTCTCGGCGCTGGTGTCGCCGGCGGCGATCGAGCGCGGCCGGCAGGCCGGCTTCCACGATTACGTCGCCAAGTTCGACCGTCCCGGTCTGATCGCGGCGCTGAAGGAGCAGACCGCGGGCGCCGCCGGCGCCTCCGAGCTGAGCCGGGCCGCGGCGTAAGCAGGACAGGGATCAGGAGACACCGAGATGAGCAAGAAGACCCAGTCCGCTGAAGGCGCCATGGTCGAGTACGTCACCGCGATGATCGGCGGCCAGCTGTTCGGCCTGCCGATCTCCCGCGTCCAGGACGTGTTCATGCCCGAGCGCGTCACCCGCGTGCCCCTGTCCTCGCGCGAGATCGCGGGCGTCCTCAACCTGCGCGGCCGCATCGTCACCGTGGTCGACATGCGCGCCCGTCTCGGCCTGCCCAAGGCCGAAGACGGCAAGGTGCCGATGGCGGTCGGCGTTGACCTCCGCGGCGAATCCTACGGCCTGCTGATCGACCAGATCGGCGAGGTGCTGCGCCTGCCCGAGGCCGGCATGGAGGAGAACCCCGTCAACCTCGACCCCCGCATGGCCAAGCTCGCCGGCGGCGTCCACCGCCTCGACGGCCAGCTCATGGTCGTGCTCGACGTCGATCGCGTCCTCGAGCTCGCGCCCGAGATGATGGCAGCCTGATACGGCGGCACTGCCGCCGGCGAGCTCGCAATTGGAAGTATCCCCGCAAAGGGGAGGAAGCAGAGGTTCACATGCGAACGTGTCTCGTCGTTGATGATTCCAGCGTCATCCGCAAGGTTGCGCGCCGGATCCTGGAGGGGCTCGACTTCCAGATCCTCGAAGCCGAGGACGGTGAGAAGGCGCTGGAGGCCTGCAAGCGCGGCCTGCCCGATGCGGTGCTGCTCGACTGGAACATGCCGGTCATGGATGGCTACGAGTTCCTCGGCCATCTCCGCCGCATGCCCGGCGGCGACCAGCCGAAGGTGGTGTTCTGCACCACCGAGAACGACGTCGCGCATATCGCGCGCGCGCTGCACGCCGGCGCCAACGAGTACATCATGAAGCCGTTCGACAAGGACATCGTGACGGCGAAATTCCAGGAAGTCGGCCTGATCTGAGCGACCGCCCGGAGGCTGAACGGATCCTTCGGCGCTTGTTTTCAACTGAACCGTTTCAGTCTGAGTTGGTGAGTAATGAGTGTTGCGTTCGCAGGTAATTCGACCACGGGCACGTCGCGCGAAGCCGGACCTTTGCGGGTAATGATCGTCGACGATTCCGTCGTCATCCGCGGTCTGATCTCGCGCTGGATCGGTGCCGAGCACGACATGGAGGTCGCGGCGTCGCTGCGCACCGGGCTCGAGGCGGTCAACCAGCTCGATCGCATCAATCCCGATGTTGCCGTGCTCGACATCGAAATGCCCGAGCTCGATGGCCTCTCGGCACTGCCGCAACTGCTCGCCAAGAAGCGCGATCTCGTCATCATCATGGCTTCGACGCTGACCCGCCGCAACGCGGAGATCAGCTTCAAGGCGTTGTCGCTCGGCGCGGCCGATTACATTCCCAAGCCGGAATCGACGCGTGAGGCGTCGGCCGCAGACATTTTCCATCACGACCTGATCCAGAAGATCCGCCATCTCGGCGCGCGGCTGCGTCGCAAGTCTGCGGTTGCGAGCCCGCCGCTGGCGCCCGCGAGCCCGGCTCCCGTTGTCCGCGGTCCTGTTGCGCGGCCTGCCGCGCCTGCGCCCGCTCCGGCCGTGCATGCCCCCTCGTCAGGATCGCTAGCGACACGTCCGTTCTCGACCCAGGCGCCGAAGGTGCTGCTGATCGGCTCCTCGACCGGCGGTCCTCAGGCGCTGATGGCGCTCGTCACCGAGCTCGGCCCCGTGATCGATCGCTTCCCGGTGCTGATCACCCAGCACATGCCACCGACCTTCACCACCATCCTCGCCGAGCATCTGGGGCGTACGAGCCGCCGGCCGGCGGCCGAGGCGGTCGACGGTGAGCCGGTGAAGCCGGGACGGATTTACCTTGCTCCGGGCGGCAAGCACATGCGTGTCGCGCGCAGCGGCGCTGACCCGGTGATCGCGCTCGACGACGGCCCCGCCGTCAATTTCTGCAAGCCTGCGGTCGATCCGCTCTTCACCTCCGCCATCGACGTCTGGCACGGCAACATCCTCTCCGTGATCCTGACCGGCATGGGCTCGGACGGGATGCGCGGCGGCAAGGACATCGTCGCGGCCGGCGGCAGCGTGATCGCGCAGGACGAAGCCTCCAGCGTGGTCTGGGGCATGCCGGGCGCGGCGGCCAATGCCGGCATCTGCGCGGCGATCCTGCCGCTCAACCAGATCGGCGCCAAGGTCAACCGCCTGTTCGCGGGAGACCGCTCGTGACACCCGCAGATTACGACTATCTGCGCAAGTTCCTGAAAGAGCGCTCCGGTCTCGATCTCTCCGCCGACAAGCAATATCTGGTCGAGAGCCGGCTGCTGCCGCTCGCCCGCAAGGCAAGCCTTCCCGGCATCCCCGATCTCGTTCTGAAGATCAGGAACGGCGACGGCCGGCTTGCGACCGACGTGGTCGAGGCGATGACCACCAACGAGACCTTCTTCTACCGCGACAAGATCCCGTTCGATCATTTGCGCGACACCATCCTGCCGGGCCTGATCCAGGCGCGCGCGGCGCGCAAGTCGCTTCGCATCTGGTCAGCGGCCTCCTCGACCGGGCAGGAGCCCTATTCGATCGCGATGTGCATGAAGGAGATGGGCGCTGCTCTCGCCGGCTGGCGCGTCGAGATCGTTGCCACCGACCTGTCGCAGGAGGTGCTGGAGAAATCCAAGGCCGGCGTGTACAGCCAGTTCGAGGTACAGCGCGGCCTGCCGATCCAGCATCTGGTGAAATACTTCACGCAAGTGGGCGAGCTCTGGCAGCTCAACGCCGACATTCGTGCCATGGTGCAGTTCCGCCAGCTCAATCTGCTGCAGGACTTCTCCCATCTCGGCACCTTCGACGTGATCTTCTGCCGCAACGTGCTGATCTATTTCGACCAGGACACCAAGGCGGTGATTTTCGAGCGCATGGCGAAGGCGATGGAGGCGGACGGCACGTTGCTGCTTGGCGCCGCCGAATCCGTCGTCGGCATCACCGACGCGTTCCGCCCGGTCGCCGATCGCCGCGGTCTCTATCAGCTCAACCCCGCGCGTTCCGGCCGTCCGATGGGCGGATTGATGCCGCAGCCGCTGAAGCTCGCCGCGGCGAGGTGAGATGCTTCTCGTCATTCCGGGGCCGCGCGTAAGCGCGGAGCCCGGAATCCATAATCACAGGACATCGAGATAGGCAGGCGGTTGGATGTGGGCCATTCCATCCGCCTGGGGTTATGGATTCCGGGCTCGCGACTGCGTCGCGCCCCGGAATGACATTACAAAATTGCATGCGGCAAAAACCGCGAGCGGTTGCCTGTGATCGGGCTCTCGTCCTCGCGGATCGACAGGCCGCAGGGCTCGTGGTTCACCAGCCAGCTTCCGATCACCGGATAAAAGCCCGAAAAGTTCGGCAGCGGTGACAATGCCTGGCGCACGAAACCTTCGGCGCCGTAGGGCCCTGCCTGCTCGTCGAGCTGCATGCCGCCGGACACCAGCGTGACATTGGCGCCTTCGCGCGACAGCAGCGGCTTGCGCACATAGGACGAGCCGAGCTCAGCGGCGCGCGGATCGTCCTCGAAGAAGGCCGGCAGCAAATTGGGATGATTCGGAAACATCTCCCAGAGCAGCGGCAAGATGCCCTTGTTGGAGAGCACCGCCTTCCACGGCGGCTCGATCCAGCGCGTCGGCGCATCCTTCAGCTTGGCGCCGAAGGCGTCCTGGAGCATCCATTCCCAGGGGTAGAGCTTGAAGGCGAGCGCGATATCGTTCTCGTCAACATCGACGAAGCCGCCGGTCTCGTCGCGCCAGCCGACCTGTTCGATGTCGAGCAGCGTCGTCGAGAGTCCGGCCTGGCGCGCGGTGTCTTCGAGATAAGCGAGCGTGCCGGCGTCTTCCTCGTTGCCGGTGATCCCGGTAAGATGGACGGGACGACCGCCAGCGATTTCCTTCCAAGCTGCGATCAGCCGCTCATGGATGGAGTTGAACTGGTCGGCGCGCGAGGGGATGACGCGGCGTTCGATCGCCTGTTCGAGCCAGGTCCATTGGAACACCGCGGCCTCGAAGATCGAGGTCGGCGTATCCGCGTTGTATTCGAGCAGCTTCGCCGGCGACTTGCCGTCGAACCTCAGATCGAGCCGGCCGTAGAGGCTGCGGTCGTCGCGCTTCCAGCTCTCGGCGATCAGGCTCCAGAACGCTTCCGGAATCTTCAAGCGCTGCAAGAAGCGCTCGTCGCCGATGACGCGGCCGGCAAGATCGAGGCACATCGCGTCGATCTCGCCGGTCGGCGTCTCGATGCCGCGCTCGATCTCGTCCAGCGTGAAGCCGTAATAGGCGCGCTCGTCCCAATAGCGCTCGCCGTCGATGGTGTGGAAGACGAAGCCGCATTGCGCCGCGGTCTCTCGCCAGTCGTCGCGCTCCAAGCAAGTGATGCGTTGCATGGTCAACCCCCGCCGGAGAAGCCATGGCCGAACGAGCCGAAGCCGCCACGGCTCACGCTGCTGTGGCCGGAATCCGACGACGTGCCCGACGAGGAATGGCTCGATGAATCGCTCTCGAAGAAGCTCGATCGCGACGACCAGCGCGAGCTGCTGCCGCCCGACGAACTGCTGCTGCTGCTGGTGGTGCAAGTCGTGGTCGTCTGCCCCGGCACGGCGCTGGGGGAGGGCTCGCAGGTCTGCCGCGGCATCAAGGTGTAGGCGGTGGTGCCGACGGCGATCGTACCCATCACCAGCAGCGCGACGTGGCCGGAGCGCTTCATCGGCGGCCGCGAGAGCGGCGGCTCGGCCACCGGCCGGCGCTTGCCGAACTCGTTCTTGGCGGGTTTGTCGGCCATGTCAGTAGATCATGCTGGCGGCGTTGAGCAGCCCCGCGGCGAGCGAGGACAGGCCGAGCCAGATCGCCGGGGCAAGCTCGCCGGCGGAGATCCGCTCCGAGAGGTTGGGGACCGGGACCTTGATGAGGAAGAACACGATGACCTGCACGATCAGCGCGATCGTCGCCCAGATCAGGCAGTCCAGCACGTTCGCCGAATGCGCGATGGCGCTGACCAGCGGCGCCACGAAGCCGAGCAGGCTCAGCCCGAGCGCGATCGCCGCGGCCGGCTCGTTGTCGCGGATGAGCTGGAACTCGTTATGGGCCGTGATGCGGGTATAGACGAACAGATAGGCCACGATCGCGATCAGCCCGGTGCAGAAATAGACCAGGAAGGCGGGCAGGCCGGCGAGTGATTGCAGGATCATCGTTCCCCCATCGTGCAGCGACCATTCGTCGGCAGGGGAAGGCTAGTGGTTCAAACGTTAAGCTTCGGATGAAGCCTCACCCCAAAAAACGAAAACCCCGCCATTTGCGGCGGGGTCCAGGCTGGGAGGAGCGAGCCTGACTGGGCTCGCGAAACCCCTAAGATCAGGCGGGGATGCGCTCGTCGGCCTCGTGCGGCTCGCGCAGCACGTAGCCGCGGCCCCAGACGGTCTCGATGAAGTTGCGGCCCTCGGAGGCGTTGGCGAGCTTCTTGCGGAGCTTGCAGATGAAGACGTCGATGATCTTCAGCTCGGGCTCGTCCATGCCGCCATAGAGATGGTTGAGGAACATTTCCTTGGTGAGGGTCGTGCCCTTGCGCAAGCTGAGCAGCTCCAGCATCTGATATTCCTTGCCGGTCAGATGCACGCGCTGGCCGCCGACTTCCACCGTCTTGGTGTCGAGGTTGACGACGAGGTCGCCGGTCTGGATGACCGACTGGGCATGGCCCTTGGAGCGGCGCACGATCGCGTGGATGCGGGCCACCAGCTCGTCCTTGTGGAAGGGCTTGGTCATGTAGTCGTCGGCGCCGACGCCGAGACCCTTGACCTTGTCCTCGATGCCGGCGAGGCCGGAGAGGATCAGAATCGGTGTCTTGATCTTGGAGACCCGGAGCTGCTTGAGCACGTCGTAGCCGGACATGTCGGGCAGGTTGAGGTCGAGGAGAATAATGTCGTAATCGTATAGTTTACCGAGATCGACGCCTTCTTCCCCCAAATCGGTCGTGTAGACGTTGAAGCTCTCCGACTTCAGCATCAGCTCGATCGACTGCGCGACGGCGCTGTCATCTTCAATCAGCAAAACGCGCATGCCAGTTCCCCATAGTCGCCGCTCCTGGGCGTCAGGTCGGCCGCATTCGCGGCACTCAACAAAACGCCTTTGAACAACTGATTCGGATCCTGACAACAGATGGTTAACAAAGTCTGATTCTGGAACGCAAGTCCCCCCGGTGCAATTTTTGTCGAATCGCCCTAAGGTCTTGCGGGAGAAGCAGCTTTCGTTACCCGATTCCGTTCAAGCTCCACTTTAAGAGACGGGCCTAACCGACTCCCGCGACTCAGCCTTCTTCTGAAGGGGAGTCACGCTCAGTCTCAAAGACAGTGACGCAATGATTAATGATGCGGGTAAACACGAAGTTAAGCGCCGTTCAGAAATATGGCGAAACTTAAGGTTTCCACCGTGATGTCCCGGGATCACCAAAGGCGACCATCTCATGAGGCCCCTCATATGAAGGTGCGCTGCCGATGAAGGCCCCCCTATGAAGGCGCTGGCCGAACAGATCGGCGACATCGACGGCATCAACATCTATGGCCGCGTCGTCGGCGTTCGCGGTCTGATGGTCGAGGTGGCCGGCCCGATTCACGCGATGTCGGTCGGCGCGCGGCTCGTGATCGAGACCGGCGCCAACCGCACCATTCCCTGCGAGGTGATCGGCTTCTCCGGCAACAATGCCGTGGTGATGCCGTTCGCCGGCCTCGAGGGCGTGCGCCGCGGCTGCAAGGCGGTGATCGCCAACGCCGCCAATCAAGTGCGGCCATCCGCGGCCTGGCTCGGCCGCGTCGTCAACGCGCTGGGCGAGCCGATCGACGGCAAGGGGCCGCTGCCGCAAGGCTCTTCGCCGATGCCGTTCCGCAATACGCCGCCGCCTGCACATTCGCGCAAGCGCGTCGGCAGCCCGCTCGATCTCGGCGTGCGCGCCATGAACACCTTTCTCACCTGCTGCCGCGGTCAGCGCATGGGCATCTTCGCAGGTTCCGGCGTCGGCAAGTCGGTGCTGCTGTCGATGCTGGCGCGCAACGTCGATGCCGATATCAGCGTCATCGGGCTGATCGGCGAACGCGGCCGCGAGGTGCAGGAATTCCTTCAGGACGATCTCGGCGAGGAGGGCCTCGCGCGCTCGGTCGTTGTGGTCGCGACCTCCGACGAGCCGGCGCTGATGCGCCGCCAGGCGGCGTACCTCACGCTCGCGGTCGCCGAGTACTTTCGCGACGAGGACAAGGACGTGCTCTGCCTGATGGACTCGGTGACGCGCTTTGCCATGGCCCAGCGCGAGATCGGCCTGTCCGCCGGCGAGCCGCCGACGGCCAAGGGCTACACGCCGACCGTCTTCACCGAGTTGCCGAAGCTCTTGGAGCGTGCCGGGCCGGGACTGGGCGAGGGCGCCATCACCGCGATCTTCACGGTGCTGGTCGACGGCGACGACCATAACGAGCCGATCGCGGATGCCGTGCGCGGCATCCTCGACGGCCATATCGTGATGCAGCGCTCGATCGCCGAGCGCGGCCGCTACCCCGCGATCAACATTCTCAAATCCGTCTCGCGCACCATGCCGAAATCGGCCGATCCGCAGTTCTGGCCCGTCATCCTGCGGGCGCGCCAGGTGATGGCGACCTATGCCGACATGGAGGAATTGATCCGTCTCGGCGCCTACCGCGCCGGCTCCAGTCCCGAGGTCGACGAGGCGATCCGCCTGAATGAGCCGCTGGAAGCCTTCCTGCGCCAGCGCAAGGACGAAAAGGCATCGCTCGCGGAGGGCTATCGCCAATTGGCGCAAATCCTCGGCAATTTGGAAACGGAACGCTAACTTTGTCCGGTCATCATCCGATCCCACAGAGTAGCAGAGCCGGTCTGGGCCCCCTTCGGGCCCGTGGGGTGACCGGTATCGTCCCACGTGCAGCGGGGGGACTTCTGGGGAGTACGAGTCGATGAAGTCACGAGATACCCTCATCCGCCTGAAGAAATTTCAGGTCGACGAGAAGCGCCGCCGGGTCACCCAGATCGAGACCATGATCGCCGACTTCCAGCGCATGTCGGTCGATCTCGAACGCGAGATCCAGACCGAGCAGGAGCGCGCCGGGATCAACGATCCCTCGCACTTCGCCTACCCGACCTACGCCAAAGCCGCGATCCAGCGCCGCGAGAACCTGACCCGTTCGGCCGACGAGCTCAGGGGCCAGCTCGAGGAGGCCAAGGCCGCACTGGCCGAGGCCTTCGAGGAGCTGAAAAAGGTCGAGCTGCTCGACGAGCGCGACCAGGCCCGCGAGCGCGCCGAGGAGAACGCCCGCGAGCAGGCCGACCTCGACAGCATCGGCCTGATGCGTGCCCGCATCGGCGCCGTCGCCTGAGCCGCTAGCGCCAGACCATCCAGAAATTCCAAAACCCGGACCCGCAAGGTCCGGGTTTTCGCATGTGCTGTCCACAGTGTGGCGCCGCGCCCCTTGGTGGTCGGCTTGGCCGCGCGCTATGGTAGCGGGGATGAATGCTGTGCCAGCGACGGCGGTGACCACCTCTCCCTTGGGAGAGGTCGGCGCGGAGCGCCGGGTGAGGGGTAACGGTCTCCCGTCAGCCCTGCGCCCCCTCACCCGATTTGCTGCGCAAATCGACCTCTCCCCGTCGGGGAGAGGTGAAGGGAAGCGACTGGGCCGCGTTTCAGGGGGCTGAATGCTGACGCCAGCAGAGCTGGTCGGGTTGATCGAGGCGGTGGCAAAGGGCGATCAGGCCGCGTTCGAGCGCCTCTACGCCGCCACGCGCGCGAAACTCTATGGCGTCGTGCTCCGTATCTTGCGCAGGCAGGATCTCGCGGAGGAGGTCATTCAGGAGACTTACGTCAAGATCTGGAACAGCGCCGGCCAGTTCAATCCGGCCCTGTCGTCGCCGATCACGTGGATGGCCTCGATTGCGCGCAACCGCGCGATCGACATCGTGCGGAAAAAATCGGAAACCTCCATCGAGGAAGAGCCTCAGGCGATGGAGGTGGCGGCCGAAAGTCCCGATCCGCTGGCGCGCCGCGAGATGACCGAGGAGCTGAAGCGGCTCCTGGAATGCGTCGGCCGGCTCGAGCCGGACCGTCAGAGGCTCGTGCTGCTCGCCTATTACAACGGCTGGAGCCGCGAGCAATTGGCGGAGAAATTCGCCGCGCCCGTCAACACGGTGAAGACGTGGCTGCGGCGCAGCATGCTGGAAATCCGGGAGTGCCTCGGACTGTGATCGCTTGGATGATGAGGGTGGTTCTGGACTGCAATTGATGGCCTACACGGAGGACCATATCGCGCTCGCCGCGGAATACGCGCTCGGTACGCTCGGCGCCGACGAGCGCGCGCAGGTCGAGACCATGATGGCGGTGGACCCGGCGTTCGCCGAAATCGTGCAGGCCTGGGCCTATCGGCTCGGCGTGCTCAACCAGATGGTCGGCTCGGTCGAGCCGCGTCCGATCGTGTGGGAGAACATCAGGGCGGAGATCGCGCGCACGGCCGCCGCGCAGGAGCAGCCCGTGCGCGTCGAGGCTTCGCCGCCGCCGCCACCTGTGCCCGACTCGTTCTCGCTGGGACCTGCGGAGCCTCCGTCCGAGAGCTCGCAGCCGCTGGAGACGCTGCAGCCCGAAGCCGGGCCGATCGAGGCGCCGCATCCCGAGCCTGATGCGCTTCCGGACATCGCGCCGCAATTCATCCCGCAAGTCCATGCTCCGGATGCCAACGTCGTCCGTGCGCCGCAGCCGCCGGTGGTCGACGACAGCAATGTGATTCGTCTCGAGGGCCGGGTGAAGCGCTGGCGCAATGTCGCATCCGCAATCGGCGCGCTCGCCGCCGCGCTGCTCGTGACGCTGTCGCTGCAGATCTTCCTGCCCGAGGCGCTGCCGGGCGCCTTGCGTCCCGCGCCGCGCATCCAGACGGTCGAGGTGAAGACGCCGGCGGCGCCGCTCGCCGCCTCCGCGCAATATGTCGCGCTGCTGCAGGGCCAGGGCGGTGGTCCCGCCTTCATCATGACGATCGACGGCGCGACGCGGAATTTCACGGTGCGCAAGGTCGGCGCGACACCGGAGCCCGGGAAGAGCTTCGAGCTCTGGCTGATCTCGGACAAGCTGCCGCGCCCGCGCTCGCTCGGCGTCATCGGCGCCAGCGATTTCACCGCGCGTCCGCTGCTCGCTTCCTACGATACCGAGGTCATCAACGGCGCGACCTACGCCGTCACCGTCGAGCAGGCCGGCGGCTCGCCGAACGGCCAGCCGACCTCCGCGCCGGTGTTTTCCGGCAAGCTGATCGAGACCGTGCCGCCGTCCCAACCGCAGGCGCCCGCGCAAAAATAGGGGCCGCGGCGACTGTCGCCACGGTCCGTCCCACCGTCGCATCCCGACAAATGCCCCTGAATCCGCCCCCGATTTGAACCTCCGCCCGGTCCGCGGCGTCAAATTCCCGGAATTTGCACGCGGTGATGCCGGAAAGGGCGAGAAATCAGATGGATGCAGCGAGAACGCCGGGCATCTTCGTTCACCAATATACCGGCCTGCCGCACGGTGCGGCCTTCGAACATTGGCGCGAGCGGGCCGTCGGTCCGTGTGGCCTCGATATCGGGCCGAGCCATGGCGACAGCATCGATTGCCGGCTGCAGATCAGCGTCGTCGACAACATCGCGCTCGCCATTGCCGAAGGCGCCTCGGCGCAATATTCCCGCACGCAGAGCCACCTTGCCGACGGCAGCGACGATCTCGTGCTGATTTCGGCCCATGCGGGGCTCGTCCGCGTCGGGCAGAACGGCCACACCGTCGAGCTCGCGCCCGCCCAGATGGTGCTGGTCGACATGAGCGTGACCGGGACAGTCGGCCACACCGAGGCAGACCGCTTCACCACCATTCGCATGCCGCGCCGTGCGTTGCTCGACATCAGCCCGCGTGCCGAGGACAAGCTCTCGCAGGTGCTCATCGACGGCGCGGTCGCCGAGACCATCTTCCGCTACCACGCGCTCGCCGCCAATCACGCGCCGCATCTCGATGCGGTCGGCCAGCGCCTGACCGCGCAGCACATGGTCGATCTCGTCGGTCTCCTGCTCGGCACCGATGCCGAGCATGCAAGCCGCGCCCGCGGCCGCGGGCAGGCGGCGGCCCGCCTCGATCTCATGCGCGCCGACGTGATGGCCGCGCTCGGCCGCAACGATCTCTGCCTCGCCGAAGTTGCGACGCGCTCGGGCTTGAGCCCGCGCCAGGCCCAGCGCCTGTTCGAGCAGGCCGGCACGACCTTCACCGAATTCGTGCTGGAGCAGCGCCTGCTCCAGGCACGCAAGCTGCTCGGCGATCCCCGCGCCAGGATGCGCAAGATCAGCGACATCGCGCATTCCTCCGGCTTCTCCGATCTGTCCTACTTCAACCGCGCCTTCCGCAAGCGCTTTGGCGCGACGCCGTCGGAACTGCGCGAGGCGTAGATCGCAGGTCTGTAGGAAGGTCGTCATTGCGAGCGCAGCGAAGCAATCCAGTCTGCCCCAGCGGAAAGACTCTGGATTGCTTCGCTGCGCTCGCAATGACGGTGTATGTCGCACCAGGTCGTCCTCAAGCTGCGCTCCGCTTCGCTCCACCCATCCCACGGCCGCGTTGCGCGAAGCGTAGATCGCGATTTCGTGTTGGCGGCGCGGGCGCTGCCGCATTTGGTCGCCGCCCGCTGTTGAGCTAGTCTGTCTCTGCGGGCAGGCCGCAGGTAATCCTCGGGAAAGTGCAGTAGGCGGAGATGGCGCGTATCGTCGTGCTCGGCGCCGGGTTTGCAGGCTTGTGGGCGGCCATCGGCGCTGCGCGCAAGCGCGAGGAGATCGGCGCAAGCGAGCGCGACATCGAGATCCATCTCGTCGACCGCAATCCCTATCACAACATCCGCGTGCGCAATTACGAGGCCGATCTGGCCGAGGTCGCGCTTCCGCTTCCGCAATTGCTCGATCCGATCGGTGTCAGCCACGGCCTCGGCGAGATCGAAGCCATCGATCCGGCCCGGCGCGAAATCTCGCTCGTCACCAGCGCCGGCGAGGAGACGCTGTCCTATGACCGCCTCGTGCTGGCGCTCGGCAGCGAGGTGATGCGCCCCGACATTCCCGGCCTTGCCGCGCATGGCTTCGACGTCGACAGCTATGCCGCGGCGCTCCGCCTCGAAGATCATCTGGTTTCGCTCGGACGCAGCGCGCCGTCTGTCGGCCGTTCAACGGTGGTTGTGGTCGGCGCCGGCTTCACCGGCATCGAGGTCGCGGCCGAAATGCCGGCGCGGCTCGCGCATGCGGGCATCACCGGCAGCCGCCGCATCATCCTGGTCGATTCCAATCCGAGCGTCGGTGCCAGCATCGGCGCGCATGCGCGTCCCGTCATCGAGACGGCCCTGACCTCACTCGACGTCGAGATGCGGCTCGGCGTGCGCGTCGCCTCGGTCGAGGCGGCCGGCGTGCATCTGAGCTCGGGCGAGTTCATCCCGGCGCAGACGGTGATCTGGTGCGCAGGCATGCGAGCAAGTCCTTTGGCGGCGAGCTTTCCGGGCGGGCGCGATCGCCTCGGGCGTCTGCTGGTCGATCCCTTCATGCGGGTTGCGGATGTCGGCGGCGTGTTCGCGGCAGGCGATGTCGCCTCGAGCGTGATCGACGGTCTGCATCCGACCGTGATGTCCTGTCAGTTCGCCCGTCCCATGGGCCGCTTCGCCGGCCACAACGTCGTCGCCGATCTCGTCGGCCTGCCCATGCTGCCGCTGCGGATCGACTGGTACGTCACCGTGCTCGACCTCGGCGGCTGGGGTGCGCTCTATACGGAAGGGTGGAATCGCGAGGTCCGCGCCACCGGCGCCGCGGCAAAGGCGACCAAAGAGACCATCAACCGCAAGCGCATCTATCCGCCGCTGACCGGCCGCAAGGACGAGCTGTTCGCCGCGGCCGCGCCGACCGTGCAAGCGCCGCCGCCGACGTATGGGGGGAGGTAGTTTGACAGGCAGGGCCCTGCCGCTTGCTCCGTCATTGCGAGCGCAGCGAAGCAATCCAGAATCTTTCCGCGGAGGCAGTCTGGATTGCTTCGCTGCGCTCGCAATGACGAGTTTGACGCGCGTGCGCTCGCAATGACGAGGTACCCCAGACATGGGAAAGCGCCCGTGGGGGGCGGGCGCTTTCTGTAGTCGACTTGGGGTTGGGGTCGTCTACATATCCACGTGGCGACTTTGGGGGGCTGGTAAAGAGCCGCGTGAATTCAGAAAACTCGTCAGATCTCCTTAGCGAACGAGGGACGCGTTCGAGCTGGTGACAACGACCGGCTTGCCGGCCTTGATGACGCGGGCGGTCTGGGTCAGGCCTTCATCCGAACCCGAGCGTGCCGTGATGCCGAGGCCTGCCAACGCGATCCCTGCGACGAGGGCGACGACCACGACTTTCAAATGGGTCGCGCGATCTGCGCTGTAGATCGAGTGGTTCATGGAAGCCTCCTGCCGCCATCTACCCGAAGTAGTCGCCGGCCGCTTCAGGCAGGTTCATACTTCCGGTGCCCAACAACCTAGTATTGGGTGGAATCGTTCCCAAGAGGCCATCACAAGAGCGTGATAGGACGTGAAAGATCGCGATCAAAAGCGACCTTCGATCGTCGTTTTATACAATTATTTCAAAGCTGTAATGTGCCTGTGGCCCGACTTTTGGGCGCTTGGTCGACAAAGCGCCAGGAACTCAAAAACCATTTGCCTGTGACTGAAAAACACACGGCTTCTTAAGGCAAATCAGATGCTTCCGACCGTTTTCAGCCTCGCCCTGGGGTGGATTTCGGCCTGCGACAGCACGGTGGTCTGGGCCCGGAACCGTTCCACCAGGGACCGCACGAAGGGCCGGATGGACGCGGAGGTGACCAGCACGGGCGCCTCGCCCTCGCGGGCGGCGCGCTCGAAGGCCTCGCGCACGGCGGTCATGAATTCCGACAGCTTCGACGGCTGCATCGCAAGGCTGCGCTCCTCGCCCTGGCCGATGATGGATTCGGCGAAGGCCTGCTCCCATTTCGCCGAGAGCGCTATCAGCGGCAGATAGCCGGCGTAGGAGGTGTTCTGCGCGCAGATCTGCCGCGCCAGCCGCGCGCGGACGTGCTCGACCATGGTGGCGGGGTTGCGCGAAAAGGCGAGCGAATCCGCGATGCCTTCGAGGATGGTGGAGAGATCGCGGATCGAGATGCGCTCGGCGAGCAGCAGCTGCAGCACGCGCTGGATGCCGGAGACCGTGACCTGGCCCGGCACGATGTCCTTGACCAGCTCGCTCTGCTCCTTCGGCAGCTCCTTGAGCAGCTTCTGCACCTCGCCGTAGGACAGCAGGTCCGACATGTTGGCCTTGAGCAGCTCGGTGAGATGGGTCGACAGCACGGTCGCGGCGTCGACGACGGTGTAGCCCTTGAGGGAGGCCTCTTCCTTGAGGCTGGCATCGACCCAGGTCGCGGGCAGGCCGAAGGTCGGCTCGGTGGTGTGGATGCCGGGCACCTGCACCTGGCTGCCGCCGGGGTCCATGACCATGAACTGGTTCGGCCAGATCTTGCCGGTGCCGGCGTCGACCTCCTTGATCTTGATGATGTAGGTGTTGGCCTCGAGCTGGACGTTGTCGAGGATGCGCACCGCCGGCATCACAAAACCCATCTCGATCGCGAGCGAGCGGCGCAGCGCCTTGATCTGCTCGGTGAGGCGATCGGTGCCGTCGGGCCCGTTGACCAGCGGCAGCAGCGCATAGCCGAGCTCGATCTTGAGGTCGTCGATCTTGAGCGCGGCGGAGATCGGCTCTTCCGCCGCGGCAGCGCCCGGAGCGCCCGGCGTTCCCGGAGCGGGTGCGGCCATGGCGGCCTGCTCGGCCTTGATGGCGGTCTTCTTGTGGTTGCGGGCGTGCCAGGCCAGCGCGCCGGCGCCGGCGCCGAGCGCGAGGAAGGGAATGGTCGGAATGCCCGGCAGCGCCGCCAGCACCAGCATCACCGCCGAGG
This sequence comes from Bradyrhizobium sp. BLXBL-01, assembly GCF_051853025.1. NCBI lineage: Bacteria > Pseudomonadati > Pseudomonadota > Alphaproteobacteria > Hyphomicrobiales > Nitrobacteraceae > Bradyrhizobium > Bradyrhizobium sp. BLXBL-01. The sequence continues at coordinate 7,230,698 of NZ_CP182471.1, read as the reverse complement.
ACATCGCCAGCGCCTGCGGATAGCCGGAGAACTGCTTCATCAGCGCCTTGTCGGCGGCGCCGGAGACGCCGGCCTTGGAGACGAGCAGGCCGGCCGCGGTGGAGACGATCAGCGCCGGCACCTGGGTGACGAGGCCGTCGCCGACGGTCAGCAGCGTGTAGGTGCGGCCGGCGTCGGCGAAGGACATGCCCTGCTGCGCGACGCCGATGATCATGCCGCCGACGACGTTGATGAAGACGATCAGGAGGCCGGCGATGGCATCGCCGCGGACGAACTTGGAGGCACCGTCCATGGCGCCGAAGAAGCCGCTTTCGTCCTCCAGCTCCTTGCGCCGTTCCTTGGCGACCTTCTCGTCGATCAGGCCGGCGGAGAGGTCGGCGTCGATCGCCATCTGCTTGCCGGGCATGGCGTCGAGGTGGAAGCGCGCGGCGACTTCGGCGATGCGGCCCGAACCCTTGGTGATGACGACGAAGTTGACGATGATCAGGATGGCGAAGACGATGATGCCGATGACGAAATTGCCGCCCATCACGAAGTTGCCGAAGGCCTCGATGACGTGACCGGCCGCAGCCGTGCCCTCGTGCCCGTGCGACAGGATCAGGCGGGTCGAGGCCATGTTGAGCGACAGGCGCAGCATGGTCGAGATCAGGAGGATGGTCGGGAAGGCGGAGAATTCGAGCGGCGCCTGGATGAACAGCGACGTCATCAGGATCAGGATCGAGAGCGTGATCGAGATCGCCAGGAACAGGTCGAGCACGATCGCGGGCAGGGGCAGGATCAGCACCACCAGGATGGTGAGGATGCCGAGCGCCAGCGCGATGTCGCCGCGCTTGAGGACGGTGACGATGTCGTTGAGGGAGGGGATGCCGGGCTTGGCGTTGCCTACGCCCTGTCCCGCGGTGACGTCGACCATGGTAGCTGCCTCCCCGCGCGACTGCCGTCCGCGCGCCCCAAACGTCTGCGCGGCGGCCGATGGGCCGCCGTTCCGAAAGTGAGGCACCGCACTGGCGTCCACGGGGTTCCTCCCGTTCTACGCGGCCGACGACACTCGACTTCACCCGGCAATTTTTGCCCGGTGTATGGTTAGCAAAGGGTTAACGGAGGGGTGGGAAGGGGTGGACCGGTGTGTTTCGGGGTGTCATTCCGGGGCGATGCGGAGCATCGAGCCCGGAATCCATCGGGTCGCAGGTATGGTGGTGAAATGGATTCCGGGCTCGCGCCAAGGGGCGCGCCCCGGAATGACAGCGGAAGCTACTTCGCCTTCTCCATCTTCGTCACCGTGTAGCCCGACGACGCCTCCTCGGCCTCGAAGGTCACCTTGTCGCCGACCTTCACCTGCTTGAGCATCGCCGCGTCCTTGACGCGATAGACCATGGTCATGGGGTCATCCATGCCGAGACTCTTCGCCGGTCCGTGCTTGAGCGTGATCTTGCCGGCGCCTTCGTCGATCTTCTTCACTTCGCCGCTGATCGAAGCGCCTTCGGCGGCGAGGGTTGCGGTCGCAAGGCCGGCGGTCAGCGCCAGCGCGGCCGTGATATTGATGATGCGGTTCATGGGAATCTCCTTTCGCGTTACTTCACGGTGACCTGGCCGACCATGCCGTACTCGCGGTGGTCGGGAATGAGGCACGAATATTCGAACGTGCCGGGCTTGCTGAACTTCCAGAGGATCTCGGTCGTCTTTTTTGGTGCAAGCCGCACCGCATTGGGATCGTCGTGCTCCATGTGCGGATGCTTCTTCATCTCGACTGCATGCGCGAGATTCTCTTTCGTCGTCGCGAGCAGGAATTCGTGGTCTTCCTTGCCGACATTGCGCAGCACGAAGCGGATCTGCTCGCCGCGCTTCACCTCGATCTTTGCGGGCGTGTAGTCCATCTCGTTCATCAGAATCTCGATGGTTCGTGCGGGCTTCTTGGGATCGCCGGGCTCGCCGGCCGAATAATTTCCGTGCCCGTGCTTGTCGTGAGCAAAGGCCGGTGCGGTCGAAAGTGCAGCCAGCGCGAGGGCGAGCTTGATCGTGATCTTCATCGTAGTCTCCAGTTGGTGGTTCATCGAAACGCTCACATCTTGTGCTTCATCGGCGCCCTGCCGGGTTTGTGCCGTGCCGGCTCCGTGGCGGGTGCGGCCACTTCGTAGGCGACGGTGCCTTGCGGGAACTTGTACGGACCGGGATCGCGGTAATCGTCGCGCGCGAGGTCTTCGCGGATCTTCATCACCGTGAACATGCCGCCCATCTCGATCGGGCCGAACTGGCCGGTGCCGGTCATCATCGGCAGCGTGTTGTCGGGCGCGGGCATCTCCATGTTGCCCATCGCCATGCCGGTCGAGCCCATGGCCATGCCGTCAGGCGCGAGCTTGCCGACGGCCTTGGCGAGGTCCTTGCGCGACACGCCGATCAGGTTGCGCACGTCGTGTCCCATCGCGTTCATGGTGTGGTGCGACTTGTGGCAGTGGAACGCCCAGTCGCCGGGATTGTCGGCGAGCACGTCGAACACCCTGATGGCGCCGACCGGCACGTCGGTGGTCGTCTCCGGGATCTGCGCGCTCTCGGCAATCCAGCCGCCATCGGTGCAGGTCACCGCAAAGCTGTGGCCGTGCAAATGGATCGGATGGTTGGTCATGCTGAGATTGCCGATGCGCACGCGCACCTTGTCGCCGAGCCTGACCGGCAGCGGATCGATGCCGGGAAAGACCCGCGCGTTCCAGGTCCACATGTTGAAGTCCGTCATCTCGTTGACGTGCGGCAGATAGGTGCCGGGGTCGACGCGATAGGTGCTCATCACGAACACGAAGTCGCGGTCGACGGCGCGGAAGTTCGGATCGCGCGGGTGCACGACGACCATGCCCATCATGCCCATCGCCATCTGCACCATCTCGTCGGAGTGCGGGTGGTACATGAAGGTTCCGCTCTTCTTCATCTCGAATTCGTAGACGAAGGTCTTGCCGGGCTCGATGTGCGGCTGGGTCAATCCGCCGACGCCGTCCATGCCGCTCGGGATGATCATGCCGTGCCAGTGCACGGTGGTGTATTCGGGCAAGCGGTTGGTGACGAAGATGCGGAGCTTGTCGCCCTCGACGGCCTCGATGGTCGGGCCCGGCGATTGCCCGTTGTAGCCCCACAAATTCACCTTCATCCCTTCCGCGAACTCGCGCACCACCGGCTCGGCGACGAGATGGAATTCCTTCCAGTCGCCGTTCATGCGGAACGGCAGCGACCAGCCGTTCAGCGTGACCACGGGACGATAATCCGGGCCGCTGGTGGGGTGCAGCGGCGGCTGCATCACCACCTTGTCCATGGTGGCGGCTTCCGGAATCGAAGCGGCCTGGACGCGGCCTTGAATGGCCGATGCGCCGACCAGCGCGGCGGTGCTCAAAAATCCTCGGCGGGAAAACATCTCAGCCTCCGTCTTTAGTGTCCGCCGCCTTCGGCAGGTGCTGCCGCGGCGATAGTGGTTGGAGTGTCCCCGCCGGCGGCGGACGCGCCGCCGCCGTTGACGGCGGTCTGCAGATCGGCCTGGGCAAGGAAGAATCGCTGCCTGGCATCGATCGCGCCGCGCAGCGCCGCGAGGCGCTGCCGCGCTTCGGTGAGCAGCGCGAAGATGTCGACCTGCATGCTGGAGAAGCGCAGCTGCATCTCCTCGGTAATGATCTTGCGCAACGGGATGATCTCGCGCTGGTAGTGGCCGGCGATGTCGTAAGTGGAGCGATAGACGCGATAGGCGTCGCGCGCTTCGGAGCGCACATTCACGGCCCGCTCGGCCAGGCGGTTGAAGGCGAGGTTGTAGGTCTCGGCGGCCTGGCGCACGCGCACCTCGCCGCCGTCGAAGATCGGAATCTGGAATTGTATGTCGAAGCCGCGCTCGCGGAACGGCGGCCCTTCCGGATCCTGGGTGCGGCGGGAGATGCCGGCGAGATCGAGCAGCGTCACGAAGCGCGTCGCCTCGGTGAGATCAAGCGCCTTCGCCAGCGCGGCCAGCTCCAGCCGTGCGATTTGCAGGTCGATGCGATGCGCCACCGCATCGGCTTCGATCCTGGGAAGCGCGAGCGGCCGACGCGGCAGCGGCGGCAATTGATTGGGCAGGCGGAAGTCGAGACCGTCGTCCCACAGCCCCATCAGGCGCGCCAGCCTTTCGCGCGCGCTTCCCGCCGCCTGCCGCGCGGTGGCGAGGTCGGCGGTGGTCTCGGCATAAAACACCTGCTCGCGGGCCTGGTCGAGCTTGTTGAGCGAGCCGGTCTCGCCGAGCTTGAGCGCGAGCTGTGCGGTCGATTCCGCCGTCGCTTTCGCGTCGGTCAGCAGCCCCACCATCTCGTTGGCAGCGACAGTGCGGACATAGGCGAGGCGCACGTCCGCGGCGAGCCGCAGCGTCGCCAGCGCGGCGCGCAGCTGCGCGCCGCGAAAGCGCTCCCGGGCGATCTCGGAGCGGAACGGCAGGGTGGCGAGCGCGAGGATGTCGCCGACCACCTGGCGCTCGATCTCGCTGGCGCCATTGCCTGTGATGCGCGAGACCGCGAACACCGGATTGGGCGGCAGGCTCTGCTCGACCAGGTCGGCCTCCGCCAGCGCCAGCTCGTTATAGGCAGCCTGCAGTCCCTTGTTGTAGAGCAGTGCGATCTGCACGGCGGCGTCGACGCTGAGGGTGCGCGAGAGCAGCTGGCGGACGCGGGCGTCGACCGTGGCGGCGCCCTCGGCCGAGCGCACGAAGGCGACGTCCTTGTTGATGGTCCGGCTCGTCAGATCCGCGACTTCAGTCATGCCGCCGTCGGGCGAGAACGCGGCGCAACCGGACATGCCGAGCGCGGCGAGCAGGAGCAGGGCTCGCGCAAAATGCTGTGACATGGCGCGCCCCTAGCGGTCTTGCTTCGGCCGCGGCGTCACCGCCTCGTTGCGGTCACGCCACGGCGCCGGCGTCGCCGGCCGCAGGCTGGTATAGGGCGCGGTGGTCGAGCGATAGCCGATTGGGGCCACCTTCGCCGCCGGATCGGCGGGATCCGCGCTGGCTATCTGCGTCGTTGCCGGCATGCAGCCGGATAGTACCGTCGCAGCAAAGGCGAGCAGCAGCCAAATGAATCGAGAATGTCGTTCACCCACCGCGGATGCGGCGGATGTCGCCCCGGAAAGCGCAAGCATGTCTTCATTCCTGATCTGAAAGACCACAGGTTCGCGCGCGCAAAAGCGCGTGTCGAAACCGACGCCGTCGTGTCAGATCAGGCGATGGGGGGACGATAGTGCTGGGGCGGCGCGGCGCTGTGCAGGCTGGGCACGATCTCGGGCGCACAGGTCGACATCGGCTGGACCGGCGTGGCGACGCTGGGCAGATCGGCCGGCAGCGCACTGACGCACATCATCGCACAGCACGGGCCCACTGTTCCCTTGCCGTCGTGATGATTCGGAAGAGGTGCGTCCTTCGCGGCAGTCCGGGAAGGGGTGCCCGCATGCTCGTGCGGAACATCGCCATGGCTCGCAGCCATGTGATGATGCACCGGGACGAGGTCGGCCAAGGTCTCGTCGCCAAGGCAGGGCGCAGCACTGCCCCAGGCAAGGCTTGCGGCTGGCGCGAGCACGCAGAACAGATAGGCGAGGGCGATGATTCGCCCCACCCTGATCCGCACCGATCGCGTCAATCGCAACAACATCCCGCCGATAGGCTCCTCGCGCGGCAATGTTGCACGCGCTTATTGCAACCTAATGTCAAAAGACGCATTCGCCAAGAACTTATTACCGCAGCGCACCGCGCATGCCCAATATCGCGGCACGCTGGTTGACCATGCGACGGTCCGCGAACATGGTCCTGACCGTGCACGCGCCAAATCATCCAGGACAAACACCTGCTTCCTTCACCCCTGACTCCCGTCAGGCCTGGGTGCGACTCGTCCTTGCCCTCGTGATCGGCTCGATCGGCGCCGTCGGCATGTGGGCGGTCGTGGTCGTGATTCCCGTGGTGCAGACCGAATTCGCTGCCACGCGCGGCGCGGTGTCGCTGGCTTTCACCCTGATGATGTTCGGCTTCGGGCTTGGCGGCGTGATCGCCGGCAAGATCACCGACCGGTTCGGCATCGTGCCGGCGATGGCGATCAGCATCGCCTTTCTCGGCGTTGCCAATGTGCTCGCGGGCCTGTCGGGGCAGCTGTGGCAGTTCGTGGCGGCATATTTCCTGATCGGGCTCGGCACTTCCGCGACCTTCGCGCCGCTGATGGCCGAAGCCTCGCACTGGTTCGAGCGCTATCGCGGATTGGCCGTGACCATCGTCGCCAGCGGCAATTATGTCGCCGGCGCGATGTGGCCGCCGATCGTGAGCTGGGGCACGCAGGAGATCGGCTGGCGCTACACCCATATCGGCATCGGCATCGTCTGCGCCGGCCTGATGACGGTGCTGGTGCTGATCCTGCGCGCGCAAATGGGCCGCGACACCGTCCACGATCATGCCAACGCACCGCCGCCGCGGGTCGATCTCAGGCTGTCGACGAATACGCTGACGGTGCTGCTCTCGATCGCCAGCATCTCCTGCTGCGTGGCGATGGCCATGCCGCAGGTGCACATCGTCGCCTATTGCGGCGATCTCGGTTATGGCGTCGCGCGCGGCGCCGAGATGCTGTCCTTGATGATGGGCTGCGGCATCGTCAGCCGGATCGGTTCGGGCTACCTCGCCGACAAGATCGGCGGCATCCGCACGCTGCTGGTGGGATCGCTGGCGCAGGGCTTTGCGCTGGTGTTCTATCTGTTCTTCGACAGCCTGACCTCGCTGTATCTGATCTCCGCGATGTTCGGCCTGTTCCAGGGCGGCATCGTGCCGAGCTACGCCATCATCGTGCGCGAGGCGATGCCGGCGAGCGAGGCCGCGACCCGCGTCGGCATCGTGATCTTTGCGTCCGTGTTCGGCATGTCCTTCGGCGGCTGGGTGTCAGGCGTCATCTTCGATGCCACCGGCTCCTATGCCGCGGCCTTCGCCAATGGCGTCGCCTGGAATGCGCTCAACATCGGCATCGTCGTGCTGCTCTTGATCCGCGCGCGGATGGGCTCGGTCAAGACCGGGGCGGGTTTTGCCACTTGAAGTTTGAGCATGATCTTTTCGGAAAACCGCTACACACTTTTCCGGATCATGCTTTAAACGGCCTGTCCCGCCTTCAGCAGCGAGCAGCCGGTGATCTTGTAGCTGCCGTCGCCCTGCTGCTCGAGCGTGTAGAGCGCCTCCCAGGCCTCGCCATTTGCATCGACGATATGAACGCGCTGGGCGATCCAGGTGCCATCGGTCTTGCTCTCGCCGAATTCGAAACTCTTGTGACGATAGACCGGCGCGTAGCCGTTCTGCACCATGGACATGAAGATGTCGGGTGCGGGAAAGATCTCCTTGATCGCCGGTGCCGCATGGGAATAAGCCGCCGTCGCATCGTCGCGAACGAAGGCCTGCTCCTGGGCGCGGATCACGCTTTGGGCGGCCGCGACATCGCCGGCAAACGCTGCGTGATGACAGGCAACGATGAGAGCGACCAGCAAGGCTGCGATGCGCATGGCAGGCTCCGCGTTGAGATCCCGGCGGAGGCGATCCTAGCACATGTGCACCGACAGGGCGTGCACTCAGATATCACGCGCTGGGCTTGGATGCTCCAGATGCCCATTCATCCGGGACAGCGACACAAACCGCAGGCAGCTGCGACATGTTCTCCTAAGGCAGGAACGGCTCCGCGATGGCCGAGTTAAGCCGGCAAAACCACCTTATCAAGGAGCAAAGTCATGGCCCGTGCAACAGCCCATCCGGATCATCACTGCATCTCAAGCGAGGACATTGAGGGAACCGAAGTCTATGGAGCAGATGGGACGAATATCGGCGAGATTGATCACCTCATCATCGACAAGATGTCAGGCCGCGTGGCTTATGCGGTCATGAGCTTTGGTGGATTTGTGGGCTTGGGTCACAGCCACTACCCCATTCCCTGGGGCGCTCTGACATATGACAGGTCGCTTGGCGGTTTTCGAACCAATATCACCGAGCAACAGCTGAGGGATGCGCCCGAGTTCAGCGATGACTCCTGGGAAGATAGAGACTGGGAACAGCGAACTCACCGGTATTATGGAACGCCAACCTACTGGGAAGGGCGAGGTGGCCTATAACGCCAGCTGCGCGTCAGGACAGCTGAACTGACGGCGGCACCAACATCAGAGGTCGTGCAAGTCGCCAATCGGGCAGAAGCTGATTGACTTGTCCTCACTGGATCGGAGGACTGGACTTCGCAATGCCTAGTGCTTTCGCCTTGGAGAAAGGATGGGTTTCGCTGGCGATCTACCCCCATCCTACGAGCTGTCCAGCAGCGCTGCCATGCGGTGTCGGTCGATGATGTTGGGATCCGGCGGGATTTGATAGCCGTCCATTTCAGCCAGTTTTGCGGCGACGCGCGGTCTGGTGACGACCTCCTGAGGCAGCGCAACGCACATTGCGATCTCAATGATGCCACGGAGCACGTCGGCGTCTTGAGACGACGCAATGAGAAGCTTGGCCATGACCGGGTTGGGTGCGGGCAGCGGCGTGCCCGCTTCCAGAGCATTCATCTCAGCGATCCGCGCACGGTCCGCGGCGATCTGGTTGCGGTAAAACGGACCGACCTGGATTTCGGTCTCGGCGTCGTATTCCCGGGAGAACGCTTCGGGATCGTCGAGGTGTCGGCGGGCAACATTGCGAAGCACCTGTGCATGCAGAAGTCCGACGCTCAAGCCTCGTCCGGCGGACGGGTTGGTGCACGCCCATGCATCGCCGACAGCAGCGAATCCCGTGATGACGGGACGGCCATCGACGACAAATCGCCGGTATCGGTCGATAACTCCCGCCATCAGAAGGACGGGTGTTATTGGCTCGCCGTCGAGCCAATGGGCTTGCCGTGGGCACGCTGAGACGACGCGATGGAATGTCGCCGTATCGCGCAAGGCGCGCATCGCCTTGTTTCTCGACGAGGTATACAAGGTGACCGACCAGGTGTCGTTGTCGCCGTCCAGGGTCAGGATCGAGAACAAGCCCATCGGAGTAAGCGCGCGTCCCATCCTGCGAGGCCGCTGTTGCCCCGAGAAATATCGCGTAAAATAGACAAAGTTGCTGTCTTCCGCTTCCTCGAACGGGCTGCGGGCACCCGCGCCGCTGATCCAGTCACAAGCCGTGCTTCGCCGTCCCATGGCGTCGATGACCAAGTCAGCGCGAATCTCTTCGCCGGATGTCGTGCGCACCCCCGTGACGTGCGGCACACCCGCGACCGCCGATGCGCCAATGATCAGTTCGCGAACCTTGGTCCCCCGACGAATAGCCACGTTAGGCGCGGCTTGCGCCATTGCAGCTACGGACCATTCTATAATTGGCCTTCTTCCAGTGACGAAGCGCATGGCCTCGTCGCCGGGACGCGGTGTCTTGTCCGTTAGCGTCGGGGGAAGAGATCGACTGTCGAGAAAGTCCACCCAAACGCATCCGGCGCGCAGCAAATCATCCGTCAATCCCGGCAATTCCAGATCGCTGATCATCCGAAATCGCGAACCGAGGCTGTGCGGTTGCCTGAATTGTGCAACTCCCGGACGTGCCCACGTGTCCCATCCCTCGGCAGCGGCCACAGGGTGACCGGCCGGATCAGCCTCCAGGACCGTGACGTCGTGGCCGTCGCGACCAAGCATCGTCGCAACGCTCAATCCAATCACGCCTCCGCCGCAAATGACGATTTTGCTCATCTTCTTCCCCACCTGTTCGAGCTCGGCGGGCCGCAGAAGCGGCGATGAAATCGTCATCGTCTCCTCCCGGCGAACGACAACGATGCCCACCCACGTGGGCACGGGTACTCAAGAGATTGAGTCGGTGTGGCGAACCGGAGGTTCAAAGAAAGGCGCCAGAAGCGGCCTCGCCCCTTGCAGCTCCTCGTCCAATAGGTCAGCATCAACGCTGCGAGCGTGCAATGCTTTCCACTAGTGATCATAGGGGAAGTCATGTCGGTCGAAGAACATTGGCAAATGGATGCCACCGCGCCGGAACTTTACGATCGGTACCTGGTACCAGCGATCACTTCACTATGGGCCGGCGACCTGCTCGACCGCATCGCGCCAAAGCGCGGCGACAGCGTACTCGACATCGCCTGTGGAACTGGGGTCGTAGCGAGGTTCACGGAGCAGCTTGGCCTGGCGAGACGTGTCGTTGGCCTTGATCTCACTAGTGCCATGCTCGCGATTGCGCGCTCGAGGTCTCCACAGGTTGAATGGATCGAGGGGAGCGCGCTCGACCTTCCATTCGATGCAGGCAGTTTCGACGTGGTGCTTTGCCAGCTCGGGCTTCAATTTTTTCCAGATCGGCCTCTCGCGCTAAAGGAAATGGTGCGGGTGCTCAAGCCCGGAGGCCGCGCAGGCTTCAGCGTTTACAGCGCAATTGAGAACACCCCCGCAGCGTACGCATTTGTCCAGGCGCTCGATGAGTGCCTCGGAGAAGAGGCGTCACGCACCAAGCGTTCCGAGCATCTCTCTTGCGATGCTCAGGAGATCGCCGATTGGACGAAGCAGGCGGGCTTTGATCTTGTCGATGTGGCCACGGTCACCAAACAGATCAAGTTTCCGTCAATGTTGGATTATGTTCGCTTTCAGCTCACGGCAACACCAATGGCTGGGCTCCTGAAGGACAAGGAGGTACTTGAGCGGGAGCGCCTAATCGTCTCGATTTCCGATGATGCAGCCTCTCGCCTTGATCGTTCGATGTTGGCAGGTGGCAAGCTGACATTTCCGCAGCAATCCTTCGTAGCGATTGCTTCCCTCTAGTGAGCCCCGCTTGGGTTAAAATGCGAAGGAGATCGCTGCTTCCGTCTCCTCCGAGGACCGAACGGTCATGAGCCTCGCAGCGTGACGCAAGGGGCCAGTTCAGACATTTCGATGCTATTCAATCACCTCATCCGCACGAGCAATGAGGACCGATGGCAAGTCGGCTCCAATGAGACGTGCCGTCGCAAGGTTGAGTACCAGCTCGTATTTTGAAGCCTGCTCGACAGGGAGGTCGCCCGGCTTTTCCCCTTTCAGTATCTTGTCGACAAAGAAGGCGACGTAACGATACATGCTGTTGAAGTTCGGTCCATAACTCATGAGCCCGCCAGCTTCCACGTTCGCTCTGTTCGCAAACATGGTCGGTAATCGGTGCTTGATACCCAGTTCGGCGAGCGCCCGACGGCGAGCGTTTGTGATCGGGGACGATGGGACAAGCACCGAAGCAACCTTTTCGTTCACCATCAGGTCAAAAGCTCGGTTGAAATCGTCGGCCGTGCTGATCGGCGCTCCCACCAAATCGATGCTCTTGCGCTTAGCCGCTTCTTCAAGGACGGACAGTACACGGGCATGCGTCGGCGTGGTCAAATTCCACAGCACCCCCACACGCTTCGTCCCCGGTTGTGCCTCGACAAGGATTTCCAATCCTTTGGCAGCCATTTCTGTAAGGACCATCGATACCCCGGTAACATTGCCACCCGGGTGCGCCAGACTGGCTACGTGCCCAATTCCGACTGGGTCGGCGTGCTGCGCAAAAACGATCGGGATCGTCCTCGTGGCCCGCAGTGCGGGTTCAACCTGCGTCGACGCCGGCGCGATGATAATGTCGACATTCAACTTCGAAAGCTCTTCGGCAAACCTATCCAATTCAGCAATCGCGGCGGCCCATCGAAATTCGATCAGCAGGTTGCGGCCTTCGTTATATCCGAAGCGCTTAAGTCCAAGGCGCAAGGCTTCGATCTGGTCAGTCCAATCCTCGGACTTGCCAAGACCGAGAAACCCGATGCGAGGAACACTCCCGGTCCGCTGCGCCAGCCCCACGACTGGCCACCCGATTACGCAAACCGCCGTGGCAATGAACTGCCTCCGGTTCATCCCTGACTCCAGCCATCGTAGAGACCGGGCAATTCATCCAGAAGGGCCATGTCCGTTACTGTCATAGGCGCCGCTCTGGCGCATTGCACGCTCAGTGATCTTGGTTGGGGACCCATTCCTCAGCGGTTTCATCCCAATGATGGGTATCGTCGAAATGCTTCCAGAGTGGCTGCCTTTGCTTCCTTTCGTCCTCCTGCCGGTTTGCCTGTACGCCGACAACGAGTGTCATAGCCAACATTACCCATTCGCGAGTGCGAGAATTCCATTTGATTGCTGAGAGCATGGGAGGCCTCCGTCAAAGCAAGAACTTGTCTTCACACTAGGCCGCGCCATGAGCGAGGAGATGTAAACTACTTCACAAGCAGTCAATATCTTCGACAGAGGTGACGGTGATGCGGTGCAGCGAACGAGAGGCAAAGCGTCGGCTTGCCTTCCAGGTTAAGAAGAGTTGCGGCCTGCGGCCCCTGGCGAGGACTCATGGCAGGGGATGCCCAGGCGGCTCGAAAAGCCAGTCCACCTTCCATTGCGGCGGAGCAGATCGAAGCCCGCAACCTGTTGGCGCACGAGCGAGCTTCGGTTGGTTCGACACCGCGCCTGCATGTGCGAGATGGAATGGGCCTGGTATCGACGCAGCGATGCCTGCAACAACTGACTCACCCACCGATGTTGCTGCAATCGTGATTGTCACCATGGATATGACGACTACAACGAAGTAGGGCACAACGCTGTTTGAAAAGTGCTTCGTCATGAGTTGAGTCCTCACAACCGAAATAAACGACCGTGCAGCTACAATCTCAGTTCGTGGCAGATGGTTATTTGTATCGTTGCTCGCAGCAAATGGCGTGCTCGTCGCCTTTGTAGGGCAGACGTGAACAATGTTGTAGCAGCGATCCAGACCTAGTCTGGCGCAAAAACAGCTCCCATCGTGCGTACGCGCTCCTGAAAAGAGCGCCTTCATAAATCAGAGATCGTGCTGCCGGTTTTCACATGATCTTGGATTGTGGTTTGCGACCCGCGTGGCGAAGCGCTTCGCCCGCGGCGTAGGTCGCTCTGCACGCCCTACCGCTTCCGCTTCGTCGCGGGCTTCGTCGTCTTCGACGAGCGCGCCTTGGCCTTGCTGGGCGGCGGCACCCGCAAGCCGTCGACGAACACGTCGAGCAGGCGCAGCGCCGTCGCCTGCCAGCCGGGCTGGTCGTGCACGTAGCACATGCCAAAGAAGGCGCGCAGCAGGTCCTCCGGGCTGAGGTCGGCGCGCATCTCGCCAGCTGCGACCGCCCGGTCCAGCAGCGAGCCGATCGCCTTGGTCAGACGCTCGAAGGAGAAAGCATGCAGCTCCGACCCGCTCTGCACCGCGAGCGCCAGCGCTGCCATCATCCCCTTCTTGGTCGCAACGAACTCGACCCCCGAGTGCAACCAGCGCCGCAGCGCCTCGACCGGGTCCTTCTCGTTCTTCAGCAACTCGGCAAGCTCGCTGAACTGCTCGACCTCGCGCCGATACACCGCCTCGAACAAGGCCTCGCGCGTCGAAAAATGACGATACAGCGTGCCGATGCCGACGCCGGCCCGCTTCGCCACGGCTTCCAGGCTCGCCTCGGGCCCGCCCGCGCTGAACACCAGCTTGGCCGCTTCGAGCACGCGCTCGCGATTGCGCACGGCATCGGCGCGGGGCTTTCGGGTCTGGTCGGTGTGGTCGTCCATGGCGCGCAATGTAGATCACGAATTGGTTAGATTGAACCCTCGCCGGACCCATGCAGGGCTGCATCGCGTTGGCGGCGCACGCGGTTTTGACGAATTCCAAATATTTCCGGGCGGCTCTTGTTAAACGGAGGGTGCCTCCGTATCTTCGCTCGTGCGCCGGCCGCATCATGTTCGGGCGGCGCTATTCGACGGCGGCCACGGCGGTGGCGCGCTGCGCGATGACTCATGTCCATATCTGATCGGAGCCTTGTATGAACCACTCCATCAGCCTCACCGTGAACGGTGCGCGGCGCGACTTCGTCCTCGACGATCCGCGCGTCACGCTGCTCGATCTCCTGCGTGAGCGCCTCGATCTGACCGGAACCAAGAAGGGATGCGACCGCGGCCAGTGCGGCGCCTGCACCATCCTGGTCGACGGCAAGCGCATCAACTCCTGTCTCGCGCTCGCCATCAGCCATGACGGCGCCGACATCCTCACCATCGAAGGCCTCGCGCGCGGCGACCAGCTGCATCCGGTGCAGGCCGCCTTCATCGCCCATGACGGCTTCCAGTGCGGCTTCTGCACGCCCGGCCAGATCATGAGCGCGATCGGCATGATCGGCGAAGGCCAGGCCGGCAACGATCCCGAGCGCGTCCGCGAATGCATGAGCGGCAATTTGTGCCGCTGCGGCGCTTACGCCGGCATCGTCGATGCCGTGCTGGACGCGCAGGCCGGGATGGACGAGACCAATCAGAGGCGCTCCGCATGAAACAGTTCGATTATGTCAGGCCGGCCACGGTCACTGAAGCCGTTGCTGCCGCGGCCCAGCCGGGCGCGGTCTACCTCGCTGCCGGCACCAACCTGCTCGACCTGATGAAGGGCGGCGTCAGCCGTCCGGACCGGCTGGTCGACGTCACGCGTCTCGATGGCCTCGACCAAATCGAGACGCTCGCGGACGGGTCGTTGCGCATCGGCGCGCTGGTGCGCAATGCCGATCTCGCCCATGATGCGGAGTTTGCGCGGTCCTATCCCGCTGTGGCCGAAGCGCTGCTCTCCGGTGCGTCGGCTCAGTTGCGAAATGCCGCCACCGTCGGCGGCAACCTGTTGCAACGGACGCGCTGCGCGTATTTCTACGATACCGCCAGCCGCTGCAACAAACGCGCGCCCGGCTCCGGCTGCGACGCGCGCGACGGTGAGAACCGCAGCCATGCCGTGCTCGGCTGGAGCGAGAGCTGCATCGCCACGCACCCTTCCGACTTCTGCGTGCCCCTGGTCGCGCTCGATGCCATCGTCGAGATCGAGGGCAGGGGCGGCCGGCGCGAGCTTGCGCTCGACGAGTTGCACCGCCTGCCGGGCGATGCGCCCGAGCGCGAGTCCGTGCTCGAGCCCGGCGATCTCATCGTCGCGGTGCGCCTGCCGCCCGCCGCACGCGGCTTTGCCGCGCATGCGCGCTCCCTCAAGGTCCGCGAGCGCACCTCCTATGCCTTTGCCGTCGTCTCGGCCGCGGCTGCGCTGCGGATCGAGAACGGCAGAATCGCACAGGCGCGGCTCGCGCTCGGCGGCGTCGCCGCAAAGCCCTGGCGCGCTCGCGCAGCGGAAGGCGTCCTCAAGGGCGTCGCGCCCACGGCAGACGCATTCCAGGAGGCGGCCTGGCGCGCGCTCGAGGGCGCAAAGCCGTCCGGCGACAACGCCTTCAAGATCGAGCTCGCGCGTCGCATCGTCGTGCGCGCGCTGACCTTGGCCGCCGCCGGCACGCCCGCGCGGATCCCCGCGCTGCCGGCCTCTCCCTTTGCCTCGACCTCCGGAGCCATCAATGTCTGAGCTCAACCTCGCCAGCGCTCCCGCTCATCTGCGGCACGGCTCGAACATCGGCCAGCCGCTGACCCGCCGTGACGGCATCCTCAAGGTGACGGGGCAGGCGACTTACGCCGCGGACAATCATCCGCCCGGCACGCTGTTTGCCGTGATGGCCGTTTCCAGCATCGCGCGAGGCCGCGTCGTCTCGCTCGATGTCGCTGCCGCAAAGCGCCATCCCGGTGTCGTCGACGTCATGACGCCGGAGAATAAGCCGGCGCTCGCGATCGATCCGGAGATCAAGACCAATCCGTTCGTGTTTCGGATGGAGGCGTTGCAGAGCAACGAAGTCCGCTACGCCAACCAGCCGATCGCCGTCGTGATCGCCGAGACGCTTGAAGCCGCGACCGAAGGTGCCGCGCTGCTGGCACCGCGCTACGAGACGCTGCCTCCGCTGGTTGGACTCGACGCCGGCGAGAGTTTTGTGCCGCCCGTCGTCGGCGTCGGAAACCCGACCGAAAATCACCGCGGCGATGTCGAGGCCGGCCTTGCCGCAGCCGAAAAGCAGATCGATGCGACATACGAGACCCCGCCGCAATATCATAACGCCATGGAGCCGCATGCTGTCGTGGCGCACTGGGATGGCGGCAGGCTGTCCGTGGACATGCCGACCCAGGGCCTGAAGCTGTCGCTGGCGCGCATCGCCGAGCTGTTCGGCATCGCGCCCGACAAGATCCACGTGCGCAGCCCGTTCCTCGGCGGCGGCTTCGGGTCGAAGGGGCTCATGGGCGGGCCGCCGGTCCTCGGCATCATGGCGGCAAAGCTCGTCGGCAGGCCAGTCAAGCTGGTGCTGCGCCGTGAGCAGATGTACGGCCCGGTCGGCCACCGCGCGCCGACGCGTCAGCGCCTGCGGCTCGGCGCTGATCACGAGGGCCATCTGACCGCGCTCGACCACCATGCCAGAACGGTGTCGAGCACCTTCGACGATTTCTACGAGCCCGCCGCCGATGCCTCGCACACGCTCTATGCGGCGCCGGCGATCCGCACCTCGCACGATGCCGTGCGCGTCAACACTGGCACGCCGCTGTTCATGCGCGCGCCCGGCGAGGCGACCGGCTCGATCGCGCTGGAGAGCGCGATCGACGAGATGGCCTGGGCCTGCGGAATGGATCCGCTGGCCTTCCGCCTGAAAAACTACGCCGAGGTCGAGCCGATGACGGGACGGCCCTTCTCCTCCAAGGCGCTGCGGGCCTGCTACGAGCAGGGCGCCGCGCGCTTCGGCTGGGCGAAGCGTCCGCTGCAGCCGCAGCAGATGCGCGACGATGCCGGCCTCCTGGTCGGCTGGGGCATGGGCACGGCGACCTTCCCGGCGCTGATGTTCCAGGCCGAGGCGCGTGCGGCGATCCGGCGTGACGGCTCCGGCGTGATGGAGATCGGCGCGCACGACATGGGGCAGGGCGCCTGGACGGCGCTGGCGCAGATCGCGGCCGATTCCGTCGGCCTCGACATCGACCGCCTCGACTTCAAGTCCGGCACGTCCGACCTGCCCGACGCCGGCATCGCCGGCGGCTCGGCGCACACGGCAACGGCGGGCGCGGCGATCCACAGCGCCGGTGCGGCCGTGATCGCAAAGCTCGCCGATCTCGCCACCAGCGACGAGCGCTCGCCGTTGTTCGGCGCCGGCAATGCCGGCGTGATCGCGCGCGAGGGCAGGCTGATCCGCCGCGACGACGAGAGCCGCAGCGAGAGCTATGCCGAGATTCTCGCGCGCGCCGGCGTTGCCGAGGTCGAGGCGCGCGGCACCGGCGCGCCGAACCCTGCGGCGATGGAGCAATATGCGATGCATGCCCACGGCGCGGTGTTCGCCGAGGTGAAGGTCGATCCCGAACTCGGCCAGGTCCGCGTCAGTCGCATGGTCGGCGCCTTCGCCGCCGGACGCATCGTCAATCCGCGCATGGTGCAGAGCCAGCTGTTCGGCGGCATGATCTGGGGCCTGTCCTTCGCGCTGCACGAGGCGGCGATCACCGACCGCCGCAGCGGGCGGATCATGAATGCTGATCTCGGCGAGTACCACATCCCGGTGAATGCCGACGTGCCGCCGCTCGACGTCATCACCGTCGAGGAGCACGATCCGCACGTCAACGCGCTCGGCATCAAGGGCGTCGGCGAAATCGGCATCACCGGCAGCGCCGGCGCGGTCGCCAACGCGGTCTGGCACGCGACCGGCGTGCGGGTGCGCCGCTTTCCGATCCGGATCGAGGAGTTGCTGACTCAGCTTTGAAGCGCGATGAAACGAGGCCAAATCGCTGCAACGACGGAGGTGCGCTCCCTCTCCCGCTTGCGGGAGAGGTGAACGAGTCGCGCCGGATGCGTCGATCTCGCCTTCAGAACGTCGGCGGCGTGCAGGCCGAGATCACCTCGCACGGCTTGCCGCCGACGCAGCGGAAGCGATGCGGGCGGCGGCTCTCGAAATAATAGGCATCGCCGGGATTGAGGATGCGGCGCTCGTCCTCGACGGTGACTTCGAGCTTGCCTGAGATCACGATGCCGCCTTCCTCGCCGTCATGGACGAGATGCACGCGCCCGGTGTCGCTGCCGGGCTCGTAGCGCTCTTTGAGGATCTGCAGGCTGCGGCCGAACAGATTGTCGCCGATTTGTCGGTACGAGATCGGCTTCTTGCCGACCTCGGTGAGCTCCTCGGCGCGGTAGAAGATCTTGCGCCTGGACTCCGGCTCCAGCGCGAAGAACTCGGCGAGCCCCATTGGGATGCCGTCGAGGATGCGCTTGAGCGCGCCGACCGAGGGGTTCATCTGGTTGGATTCGATCAGCGAGATGGTCGAATTGGTGACGCCGGCACGCTTGGCCAGCTCGCGCTGCGACAGCTTGTGGCGCGCCCGGATGAATCGCAGCCGTCCACCGATGTCGACGCTCATGCCCTGGTCCCGTGTTGCAGGTGTTGCGGATCGCGCAAATATGGACCGGCAGCCCCAGCTAAATCAATGGCTTGCAGGTCACCAGAAAAGGACTTGTTGCGCTTTCCAAGCCGTGGCTCTGCTAGCGGGTCAGCAAAGGAGCGCGGCCGTGACCCTTCATCAGATTCCGAACACCATCAAGACCGACTCGTTCTGGATGCCGTTCACGGCCAACCGGCAGTTCAAGAAGGCGCCGCGCCTGTTCTCCTCGGCCGAGGGCATGCATTACACCACCGTCGACGGCCGCAAGGTGATCGACGGCTCCGCCGGCCTCTGGTGCGTCAATGCCGGCCACGGCCGCAAGCAGATCGCCGCCGCGGTCGAGCGCCAGCTGATGACGCTGGATTTCGCGCCCACGTTCCAGATGGGCCATCCGCTGGCCTTCGACTTCGCCGAGCGCCTTGCCGAGATCGCGCCGAAGGGTCTCGACCGCGTCTTCTTCACCAATTCCGGCTCCGAGTCGGTCGACACCGCGCTGAAGATCGCGCTGGCCTATCACCGCGCCAACGGCCAGTCGAGCCGCACCCGCCTGATCGGCCGCGAGCGGGGCTATCACGGCGTCGGCTTCGGCGGCACGTCGGTCGGCGGCATGGTCGCCAATCGTCGTGCCTTTGCGACCCTGCTGCCCGGCGTCGACCACATCCGCCATACCCACGATCTCACCCGCAACGCCTTCGCCAAGGACCAGCCCGAGCATGGCGTCGAGCTCGCCGACGATCTCGAGCGTCTGGTCGCCTTGCATGGCGCCGAGACCATTGCCGCCGTCATCGTCGAGCCTGTGCCGGGCTCGACCGCGGTGCTGCCGCCGCCGAAGGGCTATCTGCAGCGCCTGCGCGAGATCTGCGATAAGCACGGCATCCTCCTGATCTTCGACGAGGTCATTACCGGCTTCGGCCGCCTCGGCACGCCGTTCGCCGCCAACTTCTTCGGCGTCACGCCGGACCTGATGACGACGGCCAAGGGCATCACCAACGGCACCATTCCCTGCGGCGCCGTGTTTGCGAGCCGCAAGGTGCACGACGGCATGATGGTCGGCCCCGAGAACCAGATGGAGCTGTTCCACGGCTACACCTATTCGGCGCATCCGACCGCCTGCGCCGCCGGTATCGCGACGCTCGACATCTACAAGGACGAAGGCCTGCTCACGCGCGGTGCGTCGATGGCCGAATATTGGCGCGATGCGCTGCATTCGCTGAAAGGCCTGCCGAACGTCGTCGACATCCGCAATTGCGGCCTGATGGGCGCGGTCGAGCTCGCGCCGCGTGACGGCATCGTCGGCGCGCGCGGCTATGACGTCATGGTCGACTGCTTCAACACCGGCCTTTACTTGCGCATGAGCGGCGACAGCTTCGCAATGTCGCCGCCGCTCATCGTCGAGAAGAGCCACATCGACCAGATGGTCTCGATCCTCGGGGACGCCATCAAGAAGGTGGCCTGATAATTGCTCTCGCCGTCGCGAGTTGTGTCCTTGCAGCGGCGAGCGCCGCGGGAGTTTGACGAAGCGTGAAAGTCCTGATCCTCGGCAGCGGTGTCATCGGTGTCACCTCTGCCTACTACCTCGCGCGTGCAGGCCATGAGGTGACGGTCGTCGACCGTCAGCCGGAGCCGGCGTTGGAGACCTCTTTCGCCAACGCGGGCGAGGTGTCGCCCGGCTATTCTTCGCCCTGGGCCGGCCCCGGCGTGCCGGTGAAGGCGGTCAAGTGGCTGTTGATGAAGCACGGCCCGCTGGTGATCCGGCCGAAGCTCGATCCGGTGATGTGGGTCTGGCTGCTCAAGATGCTGCGCAACTGCACCAGCGAACGCTACGCGGTCAACAAGAGCCGGATGATTCCGATCGCGGAATACAGCCGCGACTCTTTACGCGATCTGCGCCGCGACATCGGCATCCAGTACGACGAGCGCTCGCAGGGCACGCTGCAGCTGTTTCGCTACCAGGCCCAGCTCGACGGCACCGCCGAAGACATCGCCGTGCTCAAGCAGTACGGCGTTCCTTTCGAGGTGCTGAGCCGCGAGGGCTGCATCGCGGTCGAGCCGGCGCTTGCGGGCGTGAAGGAGAAGTTCGTCGGCGGACTTCGCCTGCCGCAGGACGAGACCGGCGACTGCCACATGTTCACGCAGGCGCTCGCCAAGCACGCCCAGGCGCTCGGCGTGCGCTTCATGTTCAACACCTCGATCGATCGCATCGTCACCGAGGGCGCGCGCGTCAGCGGGGTCGCGACCAGCGCCGGCCTGTTGCAGGCGGATGCCTACGTGCTCGCGCTCGGCAGCTGGTCGTCGCGGCTGGCGGCGCCGCTCGGCATCTCGCTGCCGGTCTATCCGGTGAAGGGCTATTCGATCACGGTGCCGATCAAGGACGCCTCCGGCGCGCCGGAATCGACCGTGATGGACGAGAGCTACAAGGTCGCGATCACCCGCCTCGGCAATCGCATCCGCGTCGGCGGGACCGCGGAGATCTCGGGCTATTCGAGCAAGCTCTACGACGCGCGCCGCGACACGCTCGATCATTCGCTGACCGACCTGTTCCCGCGCGGCGGCGATCTGTCCAAGGCGACGTTCTGGAGCGGCCTGCGCCCGATGACGCCGGACGGCCCGCCCGTGATCGGCCCGACCCACTACGCCAACCTGCACCTCAACACCGGCCACGGCACGCTGGGCTGGACCATGTCCTGCGGCTCGGGCCGCGTGCTCGCCGACATGCTGTCAGGCAAGAAGCCGGAGATCGACGTCAGCGCGCTGTCAGTGGAGCGGTACAAGCACCGGTTTGGCTAAGGCTCTATCCCCTCGTCATTGCGAGGAGCGAAGCGACGAAGCAATCCAGGCCGTCTCCGCGGTGAGACTCTGGATTGCTTCGCTTCGCTCGCAATGACGGCGTGGAGATGTCCCGGGATTTCTTCAGTCCGCCGCGTGCGTTGAAGCAGCTACCCCGCCCCCGTCACGCAATTCACCCACAGCACCACGGCCTTCGCATCCTGCGCCGGATTGGAAAACCGGTGCGGCCTTCGGCTCGCGAAGCGAAAGCTGTCGCCTGTTTTCAGCGACCACGTCTGGCTGTCCACCGTCAGCATCATCTCGCCTTCGAGCACCAGCCCTGCCTCTTCGCCGTCGTGGGTGTAGAGCTCATCGCCGGTGGAGCCGCCGGGCTCCAGATGCACCAGGAACAGATTGAGCTTGTTGTCGCTGCTGGCCGGGCTCAGCAATTGTTTGGACACGCCGGTGCGCCAGAGCTTCAGCTCGGGCCGTTGCAGCCCGCGTGTCACCACCTGATCCGATGCGCCGTCGGCGCTCGGGCTCGCGCCGAACAGCGCGGCGATGCCGACGCCGAGCACGTCGGCGAGCGTCGCCAGCACCCGCAGCGACGGCGACGACAGCCCGCGCTCGATCTGGCTGAGAAAGCCGATCGACAACTCCGTGCGCGCGGCGACCGTCTCCAGCGAGAATTGCCTGACCCGCCTGAGGTCGCGGATGCGGCGGCCGACCGCGACGTCCATCGCCGGCTCGGCCGGCTTGGCCTTCACCTTAGCCGGCCTTTTCTTGGCCGGCTTTGCGGCGGCCGGTTTGCGCATTCTTTTGCCCCCGCTCACGTCAAACCGCTTCCTTCATGTGCATGAAAACCGCTTGCATCGTCCGCGAAAATGTGACCAAATTTTCATATTGGTGAAAATAGGCCGAAACGGCCCGGCCCGCAACGTCTGATCGCGACATGCGCCGGCCAGGCCCAAAAGGGGGATGCGATGAAGCGTTTTGTTCAGGCCGCAATCGCGGCGCTCGCCATTGCCACAGCCGTGCCGGCTTCGGCGCAGCAGGTGCTGAAGGTCGGCTCGACACCGACAGGCATTCCCTTCACGTTCCTCGACACCAAGACCAACACCATCCAGGGCATCATGGTCGATCTCGTCACCGAGATCGGCAAGGACGCCGGCCTCAACGTGCAGATCGAGCCGATGGCGTTCTCGGCGCTGATCCCGTCGCTGACCTCGAGCAAGATCGACATCATTGCGGCCGCGATGTTCATCACCGCGCCGCGCAAGGAGGTCGTCGACTTCTCAGACCCGATCTACACCTATGGCGAAGGCCTCGTGGTGCCGAAGGGCGATGCCAAGGCCTACGCTGCGCAGGAGGACCTGAAGGGCGAGACGGTCGGCGCGCAAGTCGGCACCGCCTTCGTCGATGCGCTGAAGAAGTCCGGCCTGTTCGCGGACGTGAAGGCCTACGACACCATCCCCGACATCCTGCGCGACGTGAACACCGGCCGTCTCAAGGCCGGCTTCGCCGACTATCCGATCCTCGCCTACAATCTGAAGCAGGGCGGTTTCCCCGACGTGCGTCTCGTCGACAGCTACAAGCCCGTTACCGTCGGCTCGGTCGGCATCGGCGTGCGCAAGGGCGAGAGCGCACTGCTCGGCAAGATCAATGCCTCGCTGGCGAAGCTGAAGGCCAACGGCACCATCGACAAGATCCTCGAGAAATGGGGCCAGAAGGCGCAAGGTTGATTGCCAAGACCTGACCGCAAGACCTGATCGATCGAAGGCTGCCCGATGAGAGGCTTCTGGCGCGACGCCGTCGAGTTCTTCCCGATCCTGCTGAACGGCGTCGCCCTGACGATCATCGTCACGGTGGGCTCGCTGCTGCTCTCGACGGTGCTGGGCCTCGTCTGGGCGATGATGCGGGTCTCCGGCATAAGAGCGCTGTCGATGCTCAGCGCCAGCCTGATCAACGTGATCCGCGGCATCCCGATCATCGTGCTGTTGTTCTACCTCTACTTCGTGATGCCGGATCTCGGCGTCACGCTGTCGGCCTTGCAGGCCGCCATCCTCGGCCTCGGCATCGCCTATTCGGCCTATCAGGCCGAGAACTTCCGCGCCGGCATCGAGGCCATCGACAAGGGCCAGATCGAGGCGGCGCAGTCGATCGGCATGGGCTGGTGGCTCACCATGCGCCGCGTGGTGCTGCCGCAGGCGGTGCGCATCGTGCTGCCGCCTTACGGCAACGTCATGATCATGATGCTGAAGGATTCCTCGCAGGCCTCGACCATCACGGTCGCCGAGCTCGCGCTGCAGGGCAAGCTGATCGCGTCCTCGACGTTCAAGAACACCAGCGTGTTCACGCTGGTCGCCCTGATGTATCTCACCATGAGCATTCCGTTGATCCTGCTCGTCCGTCACTTCGAGAAGCGGGCCGGCAAGCGATGATCGAGCTGAGCGACGTCCACAAGAGCTTTGGCAAGGTCGAGGTGCTCAAGGGCATCACGGCGAGCGTCGAGAAGGGCGAGGTGGTCTGCATCATCGGCCCCTCCGGCTCCGGCAAATCCACCATCCTGCGCTGCATCAACGGGCTCGAAAGCTACGACCGCGGCGAGATCAGCGTCGAAGGCTTGAAGGTTGACCGCGACGCGCCGTCGATCGTGAACATCCGCACCCAGGTCTCGATGGTGTTCCAGCGCTTCAATTTGTTCCCGCATCGCACTGCGCTGGAAAACGTCGTCGAGGGACCGCTCTTCGTGAAGAAGGAGCCGCGTGCGCAAGTGCTGGAGCGCGGCCGGACGCTGCTCGCCCAGGTCGGGCTTGCGGAAAAGGCCGACGCGCATCCGCCGCAGCTCTCCGGCGGCCAGCAGCAGCGCGTCGCCATCGCGCGGGCGCTCGCCATGCAGCCCAAGGCCATCCTGTTCGACGAGCCGACCTCGGCGCTCGATCCCGAGCTCGTCGGCGACGTTCTTGGCGTCATGCGCAAGCTCGCCGACGACGGCATGACCATGGTCGTCGTCACCCACGAGATGGGCTTTGCCCGCGATGTTGCCGATCGCGTGCTGTTCATCGACGGCGGTGTGATTGTCGAGCAGGGGCCGGCGAAATCGGTGCTCAATCAACCGCAGCACGCGCGGACGCAGGACTTCCTGCGCCGCGTGCTGCATCCGCTCTGACCGGACTCGCCATGACGCGCCTGCCTCTGCCGCCCTCGCTCTATGCCGATACTGCAGTCGCGCCGGTTGCCACGCCGCCGCTCGACGTCGACAAGAGCGTCTCCGTCGCGATCGTCGGCGGCGGCTACACTGGCCTCTCCACCGCGCTGCATCTGGTGGAGCAGGGCGTCGAGGCGCTGGTGCTGGAGGCGCAGGAGCCGGGCTGGGGCGCGTCCGGCAACAATGGCGGCCACACCAACCCCGGACTGAAGCACGATCCCGATCAGATCGAGGCCGATTTCGGCGCTGACCTCGGCCGCCGCATGATCGCGTTCGCCTACGGCACGACCAACTTCACGCACGATTTGATCCGCCGTTACCAGATCCCGTGCGAGGCGCGGCAGAACGGTACGCTGCGCGCGGCTTACAATGAGAGCAGCGCCGCCGCGATCGAGAAGACCGCGCAGCAATGCATCCGCCGCGGCCTGCCGGTGACGTACCTCGACCGAGCGCAGCTCCGCGACATGACCGGCACCGACCGCTACATCGGCGCCATGCTCGATACAAGCGGCGGCGATCTGCATCCCCTCAGCTACGCCCGCGGGCTTGCGCGGGCCGCCATTTCGGCGGGCGCGACGGTTCATGGCGAGACGCCGGCGTTGTCGCTGCGCCGCGACGGCTCGCGCTGGCGCATCGAGACGCCGCGCGCGGTGGTTCATGCCGACAAGGTCCTGCTCGCCACCAACGGTTTTACCGACGATCTCTGGCCGGCGCTCCGCCGCACCATCGTGCCGGTGTTTTCCTCCATCGCCGCCACCGCGCCGCTCTCCGACGCGGTCGCCCGTTCGATCATGCCGACGCGTCCGGTGCTCTACGAGAGCGGCCACATCACGGTCTATTATCGCATCGATCAGCAGAACCGCCTGCTGATGGGCGGACGCGGCCCGATGCGCTGGATCAAGTCGCCGCATGACGTCGCCTATCTCATGCGCTATGCGGAGCGGCTCTGGCCGCAGCTCAAGGGCGTTGCCTGGACCCACGGCTGGAACAGCCGGCTCGCCATCACCAAGGACCATTATCCCCACGTGCACGAGCCGGCGGAAAGCGTTCTGATCTCACTCGGCTGCAACGGCCGCGGTGTTGCGCTCTCGACCGCGATGGGCGCGCAGCTCGCCCGCCGCCTGATCGGCGGCGCCAAGGCCGAGATCGACATGCCCATCACCGGCATCAAGCCGATCCCGATGCATGCGTTCTGGCCGGTCGGCGTGACCACCGCCGTGATCGCGGGCCGCGTGCGGGACCAGCTCGGCATATGAAAAAAGCGTCGCCCGTGAGGAGCGACGCCTTGTGTGAATTCCGGATCGGCTTTAGCAGCGACCCTGCTTCCACAGTCCGGGCGGGCAGCCGTAACCGCGCCAGCCCACTTTGCGTCCATGCGACCAGCCGGGCGGCGTGCCATGGTAATGATGGCCCATCTTATGGCCATGACCATGGCCATGACCATGACCGCCACCGTGGCCGCCCTTGGCCAAAGCAGGGCTGGTGAATGTGAACCCGGCCGCAATGACCAGCGACGCAGCGAACGCAAGTTTCTTCATATGTCCTCCAGGGGTGAGCGCACTTGTCCGTTCAATGAACGACGTTCGGCTGCCTAAGTTCCCCGCGAATGTGGAGGAGTCGTGACGCTCGCCTTGATGCGTAATCGCGCAAATGCTCAACGCGCGCTGGCACGATCTTTCTTCGATCCCCGCGTTCAGCTCTCCGCCACCGCATCGGCCCACGGCTGGAAGATCTCGACCGCGCCGGAATTGAGCTCGCCCTCGCGCATCACGACGCTCGGGAAGGCGAACTTCTGCGGCACCGCCTGCAGCCGGCTCTCTTCATAGTCGAAGCGCGCGGCCAGCGCTTTGCGCACCTCCGCCGGCAGGCGCGCATCGCCGATCACCACCGCGCCTTCGCTGGCGTCGATGCGCGGCTGGTGGGTGGCGGCGTCCAGGTCCATGCCGTAATCCATCGCGAAGGACACGAGCTGTATCACCGCGGGCAGGATGCGGCGTCCACCGGAGGCGCCGACGGCGAGGCGCTTGCCGTCCTTGGTCTCGGCGATGACCGGCGTGTAGTTGCAGAGGCAGCGCTTGCCCGGTGCAAGCGAGTTGGTGGTACCAGGCGTCGGGTCGAACCACATGATGCCGTTGTTCATGGTGATGCCTGTGTGCGGTGTCACGTAGCGCGAGCCGAACGACGAGAGCAGCGTCTGCGTCACCGCCGCGATGTTGCCGTGACGGTCGACCACCGAGAAATGCGTGGTGCAGGCCGGCGCCAGATATTCGGCGCCGAGCGAGCGCTTGCCGTCGGCATCGCCCATGTCCTTGAGCCGCTCACGGAAGGCAGCCTGCAGGGCGAGCGCATATTCGACATAGGCGCTGGCATCCGGCGCGCCTGCGGGCGTCAAGCTCTGCTGCAGCAGGCGCAGCGCATGCGCCATGGTCGGCCCCGCGGTGAGCTCGGGGGTCGCGAACACCCTGCCTTCGCGATAGGGGATCGCCAGCGGCTCGCGCAGATGGGCGCGGAAGGCAGCGAGATCCTCCACCGACAGCGAGCCGCCGTCGGCCTTGATGTCGGAAGCAATGCTCCTGGCGAGATCGCCTTGGTAGAAATCGCGAGCGCCCGCGTCGGCGAGATGTGACAGCGTCGCCTTCAGGGCGTCCTGCGGCAGCCGCGTCTCGAACTTGATGCCCCATGGCGCGGTCGGCGGCAGGCCGTCCTTCAGATATGCGGCCGCGCTCGCGGGATAGCGCCTGAGATCGGCTGCCGAGCCCGCGATCGTCACCGTCGTCCACCAATCGACCAGCAGGCCTTCGCCGGCGAGCCGAGCTGCCGGCGCGACCAGATCCTTCCACGGCATCTTGGCGTAGCGGCGATGCGCCTCTTCCATTCCGGCGACGACGCCGGGCACGGCAATCGAGCCGGGGCCGTGAATGTTGCGATCGCCTTTCACCCTTGGCCAGGGAAACAGGTCGGAGGCGGCGCCTTCGCCGCTGAGCGGATAGTCCTCAGTGCGCAGGCTCTGCGGCGCGCACATGCCGTAGTCGATCACCTCATAGCGATTTTCCTTGGCGCGGTAGAGCACCATCGCACCGCCGCCGCCGATGCCGCTGTTCCAGGGCTCGAGGACGTTGAGGGCAAATGTGGTCGCGACGATCGCGTCGACGCAGTCGCCGCCGGCGGCCAGCACCTGCGCCCCGACTTCAGCCGCCCGCCGCGATTGCGAGGCGACGATGCCGCCCTGGGATGTGACGGCGGGCTTGCGGACGGTTTGGTTGAGACTGAACTGCTGAGGCATGGTGTCGTCTTGATGCTTGTCGATGGCTTCGCTGCGTTGAATGCGAGGCTCCGCAATTGGCGAAGCGCGCGGACAATGGCACATTGCCGCCAACGAGAACATCCAAAGGGAGGCGCGGCATGGCTGGTGTGAAACAGGCGCGGGATGGCGCGGTCGGGATCCTGACGCTCGACGAACCGGCCAGCCTCAACGCGATGACGCCGGACCTGCTCGGCGCGCTCGCCGCTGCCGTGACCGAGATGACGCAGGACGAGGACATCCGCGCTCTGATCCTGACCGGCGCCGGGCGCGGCTTCTGCTCGGGCCAGAATCTGAAGGCCTCGGAGGCACTCGGCGAGGACATCGCGACCGGCGTGATGGGCTTCTACTGGCCGGCCTTCAAGGCGCTGCGCGAATGCCGCGTGCCCGTCGTCGTCGCCGTCAATGGCGTTGCGGCTGGCGGCGGTTTTAGCCTGGCCATGGCCGGCGACATCATCGTCGCGGCGCGGTCGGCGAGCTTCATCCAGGTTTTCAGCCGCATCGCGCTGGTGCCGGATCTCGGCTCGACCTGGCTGCTGCCGCGACTGATCGGCCGGCAGCGCGCGCTCGAGCTGATGCTGCTCAACGAGCCGTTGACGGCGGAACGTGCCCAGGAGATCGGCCTGGTGCGGCAGGTCGTCGACGACGCCAAGCTGATGGACGAGGCGTTAGGTCTGGCCCGCCGCCTCGCCGAAGGACCGACCCGCGCTTTGGTGGCCACGCGCGCGCTGGTCGAGGAGAGCGAGCACGCGACCTACCAGGCGCAGTTCCGCCGCGAGATCGAGCTCCAGGCCACGATCCGCAAGAGCGCGGACGCCATCGAGGGCCGCAACGCGTTCGTCGAAAAGCGCAAGGCGAGGTTTACGGGGAGGTGAGGTGGGGCACACTTTCTCCCCTCGTCATGCCCGGGCTTGTCCCGGGCATCCAGCGTCCTCGTATCGGCGCCCCCAAAACGTGGATGGCCGGGACGAGCCCGGCCATGACGAAAGATAAAAATGTCTGCAAAGGCGCGCTAAGCGCTGCCTCAGCGCATGCGATCCAGCCGGCTGGCCTGATACTTGGCGCGCCATTTCGGGCCCGGTCCGCGCATGTAGTGCAGCTCGGGGCGATAGGGGTTGGCCGCGACGCGGATCAGCGTCTGCCATCGGGTGGCGACGAAGCTCAGGGGCTGACGCAGCAGGCTCAGTGAAGCGAGCAACATGGCATCACCTCAATGCGGCTTGCCGAGCATGGCGGTGAAGGGGAGATCGAAGATCTCCTCGCCAGCGTCGTCGCTGACATGGATCACCCAGTCGCGCCAGTCTTCGGCACCGGGGGTCTGGATCATCGAGTTCATGATCTGAGCGGCGCGGTCGCGCGCCTCGGTCAGATTGGCGACGGCGGCGCCGTAGCGGTCGATCAGCGTGCCCTCGGTGTTGGAGCAGTGAAAATAGACCTGGACCATAGGCGCCTCCTGTAGAAAGCGATCGGGACGGCAAACCGATACCACCCCAAGCATTCGCGAAACATTCGGGTCGAGCCCGGTAAGGAAATCTACGGATATTGGTCGGACCCAAGGTCGTTACAGGTTTAATCACAGGCGGGTGATGACTGGACGGCGCCGCGGCGGCATGGAACAACGTCCGCGGGAAGGCGGGGGTCACCGTGAACCAGCTCACATTCGCGCGCGAACGCCGACATCTGCGCTTGCTTGCAGCGATTGTCTTTCCAGCGGTTTTGGCCGCCGCGCCGCTCGGCTTGGCCCCGGCCTCATCCGAGCCGGTCAGGAAGAGCGGCTATGCGATCGGCACGGAAGCCTGCGGCAGCGGCGAACTGGCCTTTCCCAGGATCCAGATCGACATGAAGGCGGGATTTTGCGCCGGCCTCGTCGCCAGCGAAGAGGACCGCCTCAAATTTCCGCGCGCGATCGTGCAGGTGCCCGGCCGCGACCTGTTCGTGGTCGCCGACATGGGCGGCTGGGGCCACACCGACGGGCGGCTGCTGCTGCTCGATCCGCGTGCGCCGCAGGGGCAACGCTTCAAGGATCTGCTGACGGGGATAGAATATCCGTTCGGCCTGGTCGTCGGCCCGGACAGGAAGCTCTACGCCTCGACCGCGGAGACGATCTTCCGGTTCGATCCGCTCGCGGACAACCCACGGAGCACGGTCGAGACCATCATCCGTCACATGCCGGGGCGCCGAATCACGCTTCCTGACGGCACGAGGCTCGCCGAGAGCGCACACCCGCTGAAGCAATTCGTGTTCGATCGGAACGGCCGGCTGTTCGTCAATGTCGGCTCGCACAGCGACGACTGCATCACGCCTGCGCCGATCACGAAACCCTGCGCGGCGGCCGAGGGCGCGTCCGCGCTGGCCTCGATCTGGCTGTTCACGCCGCCGGCAGGCGGTGTCTTTCCGGCATTGAAGCCCGGCGATCCCGACCCGCCGCACACCGTCTATGCGCGCGGCTTGCGCAACTCGATGGCCCTGGTGCTGCATCCGAATTTTCCGGATGCCGGCTACGCCTTCCTGCAGGGCGAGAACGCCCGCGACCTGCCCGACATCTTCAAGCCGAACGAGGAGATCAACGCAATCGAGCAGGGCAGGCACTATGGCTGGCCCTATTGCTACGATTTGTCGACGCCGAGCCCCGAATTCAGGCTGGTGCTGCAATCGGGGATCTACAAATCGCTCTGCTCAGCCAACGCGCTCTACAAGCCGCCGCTCTCGCTGATGCCGCCGCACGGCGCGCCGCTCGCGATGCTCTATTACCACGGCGCCAAATTCCCGGAGCTGGAAGGCAAGCTCTTGGTCGGCCTGCACGGCTATCGTCCGACCGGCAGCCGGCTGCTGGTCTATGACGTCGACGAGCACGGCTTTCCAAAACCCAGTGCGGCCCCGGTGCGCTATCACGTGAGTTGCGCGGCCGACCCGACCCGCAGTTTCCAGACCGACGCCGGCGAGGTCGCGGCCGCGCCGTTCGAGGAGCTGATCGCAGGCTGGCATCGCGTCAACGGCGCGCGGCCGCAAGGCGCGCCGGTCGGCATGACGGTCGCGGAGGACGGTGCGATCTGGCTGGTCGAGGACAAGAACAAAACCGTGATCCGGATCGATCGCGCGGCCGGCGAGCGACCTCAGCCGCTCCCCTGCGATACGCGCAGCCAGGCGATGATCGACCAGCTCGCAGCTTTCGTCGCCAGGGATGCGCAGAACAGCGCTCGCCTCACCACCTTGCGCAAGGGCCTCGTCCAGAAGCATTGCGTCGGCTGCCATTCGGATTTCGGCCTGAATGCGGGGCAATCGGATGCGGAGAAGGACAGGGTGGTGCTGCACTTCATGCTGGCGCAGGACGGCTGGATCTATCCTGGCGATCCCGACGCCGGCAGGCTGCGCACGCGCCTGCGCGGCCTTGGCGCCGAGAAGCTGATGCCGCCCGGCGGTGAGAGCCTGCCGAAGACCGAGCCCGGCTATTTGCGCCTGCTCGATACCGCGGACCTGTTCGTCGCCAAAATGGTTCCGGGCGCGCGGATGCGGATCAAGCCGGGCCCGCCGCAGCGGAAGTTTTTCAGCAAGGCCAACAAGGAATGCGGCGAAATACCGGCCGGAAAGGTCGTCGTCGTGACACAAAGGAGCGCTGTAGACAAACCCGGCTTCAGCCGATTCTTCCGGCCAGCCGATCCCTATCTGAATGGTGAGTGCACCGACGGCGATGGCTATTACATCCGGCAGGAACTTCTGGTGCCTGTGCAGTAGCATCCTGCTGGTCGCGACGCAGCCGGCCGCCGCCGAAACGAAATTGTTCGACAGCGCACAGGTGTCGCCCGCCAGCGAATACACCTTCGGGATCGAAGGGCCGGCCGCCGATCTCGACGGCAATCTGTTCGTGGTCAATCTCGGCAAGCCCGGCACCATCGGCAAATTGCCCGCGGGCGGCGCCGCCTCGGAGCTGTTCACGACGCTCCCCGGCGGCAGCGTCGGCAATGCGATCCGTTTCGATCGCAGCGGCACCATGTTCATCGCCGACTACAAGAAGCACAACATCTTCGCGATCCCCAAGGGCGCGACCGAGCCCGCGGTGTGGTTTCACTCCGACCAGATGAACCAGCCCAACGACATCACCATCGCGCGCGACGGCACGATCTATGCGAGCGATCCGAACTGGAAGGGCCGCGAAGGCCACATCTGGCGCATCGTCAGGGGAGCGGACGGGACCGCGCAGGGGCAGGTGATGTCGGCGCCGCGCGCGATGGGCACCACCAACGGCATCGACCTCAGTCCTGACGGCAAGACGCTCTATGTCGGCGAGTCCAGCAGCGGCCAGATCTGGTCCTATGCGATCAGCGGCAACGAGCTCACCGCGGCAAAACTGGTCAAGGCATTTCAGCCCGACACCATCGACGGCCTGCGCACCGATGTCGCCGGCCGCCTCTACGTCGCACGCATTCTCAAGGGCACGATCGCCTTGATGAAGCCGACCGGCGCGGTCGAGCGCGAGATCCCGCTGAAGGCCAAGGAGCCGACCAACCTTGCCTTCGGCGGCAGCGACGGCAAGACCGTCTTCGTCACCCAGCGTCAGGGCGGCTTCATCGAATCCTTCCGCACTGACCAGCAGGGCCGCGAGCACTGTCTCCAGCGCGGCCGCTGCTGAGCTTCGCGAGCGCTCTGCTTTCGGCGCAGGGCAGCGCGACGATGGACGGCATTCTTCTTGCTTGCATCCGGCGGCCGTGGCGATCAAGACTCTGCGGCACGTCCAGTAGCATGCGACCACGGAGTGTTTGAGTGAAAGCCGTCCATACCGAACTGCACCGCAGCCACGATCCGCAATTCTTCCTGGTGCGCGGTGTCGTCAAGCGCACCACCGAGCAGCCCGAGCGCGCCGACCGCCTGCTCAAGGGGTTGAAGGACGGCAAGCATCAACTGGTCGAGCCCAAGACATTCGGGCAGGGGCCCCGCGCGCGCATTCACAGCCCGGAATACCTGTCGTTCCTCAGCGAAGCCTGGGACGCCTGGACCGCGCTCGGCGATTCCGGCCCGGAGATGATCGGCAATATCCATCCCGTGCGCCATGCCGCGACCTATCCGACCCACATCGTCGGCAAGCTCGGCTGGCACACCGCCGACACCGCGGCGCCGATCGGCCCGGGCACCTGGGCCGCGGCCTGCGCTGCCACCGACGTCGCGGTCACCGCCGCGCAGATGGTGATGGATGGCGAGGACGCCGTCTACGCGCTCTGCCGTCCGCCCGGCCACCACGCCTATCGCGACATGGCCGGCGGCTTCTGCTTCCTCAACAACAGCGCGATCGCGGCGGCGCATCTGCAGCAGAAGCACGAGCGCGTCGTGATCCTCGACGTCGATGTCCATCACGGCAACGGCACGCAAGGTATCTTCTATGCCCGGCCCGACGTCTACACGATCTCGATCCATGCCGACCCCTCTGCGTATTATCCCTACGTATGGGGCTATGCGCATGAGCGCGGCGAAGGTCCGGGCCTCGGCACCAATCTCAACATTCCGCTTCCCATCGGCACCGGCGATGACGGCTATCTCCAGGCGCTGGACATCGCGCGCAAGGCGATCGAATCCTTTGCCCCCGGCGCCCTCGTCGTCGCACTTGGTCTCGATGCCTCCGAGCACGATCCGCTGAAGGGATTGGCCGTCACCACACCCGGCTTCCGCCGCATCGGCCAGGCCATCGCGAAGATGGGCCTGCCGACCGTGTTGGTGCAGGAGGGCGGCTATCTCTCGGATATCCTCGGTGCCAACCTGACCTCTGTGCTGGCGGGCTTCGAAGACGCGCGGTGAGATCGCTTCGCCTCTTCCTGCTCAACGCGCTCACTCAGCCGCTTCGCGGAGCGGCCAGGCATGGCGGCTGATGGGAAGGCCGCCGTGCGCGCGGGAGCCGTCGGCGATCGCGAGGCGATGCGAGGGCGATGGCGAGCACAGCGAGAAGCGCCAGCCGTCCGGATCGTCGACGATGTCGGGCTTGAAGCTGATCTCGATGGCCTCGCGTGACACCTGCATGGCGAAGGCGTCGAGCGGCAGATTGAGCCCAAAGCCCCTGGCCTTCAGATAGGCCTCCTTGAGCGTCCAATAGTCGAAGAAGCGCTCGATCGCCGCGGGCTCCGGCAGTCCGCGCAAGGTTTCGACCTCCTCCGGCGCAAAGAAGCGAAGCGCGGTGGACAGCGGCGCGATGCGCCGCGACACGGTTTCGACGTCGACCCCGACGGCCTCATGCCGCGACACCACGCAGGCGACGCAGCCGTCGGCATGCGACAGGCTGAAATGCAGCGCGGTCGAGGTGGCCGGTGCTGCGACGAACGGCCGGCCATAGCGGCCCGCGCCGAACGACCAGTCGGTGGGTGCGACGTTGGAAGCGACCTGCGACAGCGCCAGGCGCAACATGGCATGTGCGAAAATGTACTGCCGACGATGCCGCTCGAACACGAAGCGATCGGCCCGCGCCCGTTCGTCGACCGAGAGCAGGCGCCGGCACGCCTCGACCGCGCCCGGCGCGTCAATGGTCTCGATCAGTCCGACAAAGAGTTCGATTCTGTCGTCTGCCATCAATTGGGCCCATGGCGTCAGGCGAGGCCAAATCCCCCGGTCCCGACGGAAGAAGCAACTGCGCAAGAATCAGCCGAGAGGACCGTTCCTAGCGGTCCACCCGGGCGATTTCTTGTCGATTTGCAGGCCGGTTTACAGGCGCAAGCTTGTGCGAGCCCCCAAGCTCGACAAGCAAGCGGCCGATCTGCGAAGACTCGTACGGCGTCCCCGACCGACGAATTTATTTCTTCTTCTTGGACTTCTTCTTCTTGGACGCGCGCAGAGCCTTAAGGCTGGCTTCGACATCCTTCAGCTCGGTCTGGAGTTTCTGCTTCTCGAAATTGAGCAGGTCCTGCAGCGCCTTACGGTCCTCCGCGCTGAGCGAGGTCTTCTTGGTAAATTTGATGAAACCCATAACACTCCCCGGGTTGAAAATAATCGTCCAAATCAAACCCCGGGAATAATCTTGCGCGCTGGTGCCAAATAATCAAGATGCAACTTGATCATTCACAGCTTTGCCGCGTGAACCCGTATTCTTGCGCGATGCAGCGGCGTCAGGCGGCCCTGCGCGCGAGCAACCTGCCGAGCGGTGCGTTGGGCTGGGCGATCGCCGCCGTCAGCAGCGCGACGAGGTCCTCCATCCATTCTCCGACCACGCGGCCCTCCAGCAAATCGCGCTTGTAATTGCATGAGCCGGTGATGCCGGTCGGGCGCTCCTTGAGCATCAGTGACAGCCAGGTCTGGTCGATCGGCAGCACCGGCTGGCCTTCGCGCGCGACGTTGCCAATCGATTCCGTCGCGAGATCCGGGAGATCGAGCGGTTGGCGCAGCGGATTCTGCAGCGTGAAATAGACCTGGAGCAGCGAGGCCGGATCGATCCCCTCCTGCTCCAATCGATCGGCCAGGACGTTGAACGGCAGCTCCTGCCGTGCATGCGCGTCGAGCACGCTCTGGCGCACCCGCATCAAGGCCTGGACGAACGACAGATCCGGTGTGATTGTCGTGCGGACGATCACCGTGTTCTCGAACGGGCCGATGATTCGGTCGGTGTCCGGCTGGGCACGATTGGCCATGGCGGTCGCGATCGCGATGTCGGTGCGGCCCGTCCGGGCCAGCAGCATGGCCTTCAGGCCGGTGAGCAGGCACATGAACAGCGTGCAACTGTGCTGGCCGGCGAACGCCGTCAGCCGGGCGATCAGCTCGTGCTCGAGGCTGACCGGATGATGCCCGGTGGAGGCGCCCGGGCTCGATTCTCCGTCGAAAAGGGGGCCGGCTCCACGCAAATTCTGGCTCCAGTCTTCAGCCTGGCGCCGCGCCGCGTCGGTGCCGTACCACCAGCGCTGCCAGCGTGCGACATCCGAAAAGGCCGGCGGCGGCTTCGGCAATGGCGCGGACGGATATCCGGCCAGCGCCGCATAGCGGCTCGACAATTCCTCGAACAGCACGCCGATCGACCAGCCGTCGACGACGGCGTGATGCAGCGTCAGCAGCAGCACGTGGTCGTCGTCGTGGAGCCGCAACAGCCGGGCGCGCAACAGCGGCGCGCGCCTGGTGTCGATCGGGATATAGGTCTCCTGCTCGATCAGGAGATTGATCTTCCTGAGCTCGAGCGCCTTGCGCCGCTTGTTGTTGTGGGGATGGCCGTCGCCGATCGTCTCGACCGTCATGATTCGGCCGAGCGTGCGCGGCGCGGCGATGCGGCTTTCGGGCTCATCGCCGTTCCAGGCGAACGCGGTGCGCAGCGATTCGTGCCGGCGCACCACGTCGTCGATCGCCTTTGCCAGGGCAGCCGAATCGAGCGGGCCCTGTAGACGGAAGGCGAAGGGCAGGTTGAACTGCGGCAGCCCCGGCAGATTCCGTTCGATGTGCAGCATCTGGTCCTGCCCGATGGAAGGCGCGGGCGGCCCGCCCGCAGCTGATCGTGGCAGGCTTGCGGCAGGCTTGCGCGGCTTCGTGGCCACGGCCTGGTCGACCCGCCGCGCCAGCCCTTCGATTGTCGGCGCCTCGAAGATGGTCTTGATCGGCAGCGACACGCCGAGCGCCCGCGCGATCCGCGCCATCACCTGGCCGGCCAGCAGCGAATGGCCGCCGAGGTCGAAGAAATTGTCGGTGACACCAATGCTCTCGGCCTTCAGCAGGTCGATCCAGATGTCGGAGAGCACCTTTTCGGTGAAGCGCCGCGCCGGGACGGCCGCATCCGGACCGGTCGTTTCCGGCGGGACGGGCGCCAGCAGCGCGGAGCGGTCGATCTTGCCATGGGCGTTGAGCGGCACCTGATCCAGGAACAGGAAGGCGGAGGGGATGGCGTGGCCGGGCAACCGGCTCTTCAGGAAGTCGCGCAGCTCGCTGGCGCTGCTGCGGCTGCCGGGCTTGGCGACGACATGGGCGATCAGCCTGATATCGCCGCTCGCCTCGCGGCGCGGTTCGACGATGGCGGCGCGCACGCTTCGATGCTCGGCCAGCGCGTTCTCGATCTCCTTGAGCTCGATGCGATAGCCGCGGACCTTGACCTGATGGTCGGCGCGGCCAAGGCATTCGATCGTCCCGTCGGCGCGGCGCCGGGCCAGATCGCCGGTCCGGTAGAGCCGGCTGGGGGCCTGGCGCGAGAACGGATCGGGCAGAAAGCGCTGCCGGCTCTGCGCGGGATCGTTGATGTAGCCGCGGCCGATTCCTGCGCCGCCGATGCAGAGCTCGCCGGTCACGCCGATCGGTTGCGGTTGGAGGTGCGCGTCGAGCACGTAGAGCTGGGTGTTCGGCAGCGGCGCGCCGACCGGAACGTTGGCCGTCGCGGTCGCCGGCGCCTTGGTCAGGCGATGCAGTGAGACGTCGTCGGAGCATTCCGACGCGCCATAGGCATTGATCAGCGGCACCCTCGGGCAGCGGGTAAACCAGGCGCGGCAGAGCTCGACGGGCAACGGCTCGCCGGTGGAAATCAGCAGCCGCAATCTGGAGAAGGCGCGCCGCATCAGCGCCTCATCCATGCGATCGAGAATGACGCGCAGCAGCGAAGGCACGATCTCGAGCACCGTGATGCCCTCGCGCTCGATCTCCCGCGCCAGCAGGATCGGGTCCTGCACGATCGCGTTGCCGCAGACATGGACGCGCGCGCCGACCATGGGACCGGCGAGGAATTGCCAGACCGAGATGACGAAGCTCTGCGGCGCGGTCTGCGCGATCACGTCCTTGGGCGAGAGACCGAGCTCGGAGATCAGCGAGGCCAGATGGTTCGACAGGCCGCGCTGCTCGATCATGACGCCCTTCGGCGCGCCGGAGGAGCCGGACGTATAGACGAGATAAGCGAGGCTCGCGACGGCGCGCCGTGCGGCGCGGGCCGGCTCGTCTGCCCTCGGCGCGAGCGCGTCGTCGAGCTCGGCCACCTGGATGCGCTCGACCAGCGGTTCGAGCAGGGCCTCGACCGTGCCAGATTGCGCCCGCCCGGTCAGCAGCACACGGGCACAGCTCGATCCGAGGATGGTCGAGAGCCGCGCCGTCGGCTGGTCGGGATCGAGATTGAGGAAGGCCGCGCCGACGCGCTGCACCGCGATCATCGCGGCGAGCAGGTCGGGCCCGCGCTCCGCGAGCAGGGCAACCACGCTCTCAGCGCCGACGCCCTCGCGGGCCAGCCAGCGCGCGGCCGCCCGGCTGCGGCGTCCCAGCTCGCGATAGGTCAGGGACGTGCGACCGTCCGAGACCGCGACGGCGTTCGGCGTCTTCCTCGCCTGGCGGTCGAAGCGTTCGCTTAAGTTGCCGCTTGTGGTGAAATTGGCCGGCGTGCCCCGGCCTTTCGCCAGCAATTGCCGGCGTTCGGCCTCGGTCAGGAGCGGCAGGCGCGAGATGCGCTGCTCCGGATTGGCGATGACGGCCCTGAGCAGCGTCTTGAACTGGGCGGCCATGCCTTCGATCGTCGCGGCGTCGAACAGATCGGTGGCGTATTCGAAGAAGCCGGTGAAGCGGCCATCGGCCTCGACCAGTTCGAGCGTGATGTCGAAGCGCGCCACCCTGGGATCGACTTCCAGCCGCCGCGTCGACAGGCCGGGAAAGCGCGCCGCCTCGATCGAGGCGTTCTGGAGGATGAACATGATCCGGAACAGCGGATTGCCGTCGCTGCGGCGCGCGACCTGCAATGCGCGCAACACCTCCTCGATCGGAAGGTCCTGGTTGCGGTAGGCGTCCAGCGTGACCTGCCGCACCCGCCGCAGCATCTCGCCGAAGCTCGGATCGCCGCTGAAATCGTTGCGCAGGATCAGGGTGTTGGCGAACAGCCCGATCAGGCGTTCGCTCTCGATCTGGTTGCGGTTGGCGATCAGCGATCCCGTGGCGACATCATCATGCGAGGTGTGGCGGAACAACAGGCACTGGAAGGCGGCGAGCAGCGTCATGAACGGTGTGACGCCCTGGTTCTGGCTCAGCGTGCGCAGGTCGGTCGACAGGGATTTTGGCAATTCGAGATAATGGCGCGCGCCGTGCCCGCTCCAGACTTCAGGCCTCGGCCTGTCGGTTCGGAGCGGCAGCATGGTGACGCCGTCGAGCTGGGTCCGCCAATAATCGAGCTGCTCCGTGGCCGCCGGCGTCTGCGCCCAGCTTTGCTGCCAGAGCGCGAAGTCGCGATATTGGAAGGCGGGCGGAGGCAGTGCGGCCGGATGCTTCTTGCGCGCTGCGGCATAATGGACGGCGAGCTCCTCCCAGAACAGCCGCTGCGACCAGCCATCGGTGGCGAGGTGATGGACGTTGACCACCAGCGCATGGCTGTTCTTGCCGAACGACAGCAATGTGGCCTTCAGGGGCGGCTCGTGCGCCAGGTCGAACTGATGTTGCGCAAGCTTGAGCGCCTCGCGCCGGATTGCCGCAGGCCGCTTGTCTGCCGGGCATGGCTTGAGCTTGATGTGCGCCAACCGCGGCGGTGACGACAGCACGAGCTGCACCGGCTCGCCCTGGCGCTCGATGAACACCGAGCGCAGCGCCTCATGGCGCGTTGAGATCGCAGCGAGGCTCGCAGACAGCGCGGCGGCGTCGACGCGGCCCTCGAGGACGGCGATCTCGACGACGTTATAATTGTACCGGGTCGGGTCGAGCCGCGAGAGCACGTACATCCGCTGCTGCTGGAACGACAGCGGTGCGTCCGTGCCCGCAGCGCGGCGCCAGGCCGGCAGCGCCGTCTCGCGCCGGCTTGCGGCGGTCTCGATCCGGGCCGCGAGCGCTGCGACCGTCGGGCAATCGAAGATGTCCTCGAACGAGAAGTCGACATTGAAGCGGTCGCGCAGGCGCGAGCGCATCTGTGTCACCGCGAGCGAATCCGCGCCGAGCGCGAAGACGTCCTGGTCGGCGCCGACCTGCGGCAGCTCCAACAGGCCGGCCCAGATCTCGGCGAGCTGGCTCTCGACCGCATTGCGCGGCAGCCGGGTCTCGCGACCTGCGTCCGCAGTTGCAATCAGTTCGGCGAGGGCATTGCGCTTGACCTTGCCGCTGGCGCCCTTCGGCAGCGTGGCCACACTGCGGATCAGGCTCGGCACCTTGTAGGCTGCAAGCCGCTTTCGTGCGAATTGGCGCAGCTGGTCCGAGGTCGCCTCGGCGTTCGGCCGCAGCACTACGATTGCTGCGACGTTCTCGCCGAGCTTCTCGTGCGGGACCGCGAACACGCCGGCCTCCAGCACCGCCGGATGGCTGAGCAGGACGTCCTCCACCTCCAGCGGCGAGATCTTCTGCCCGCCGCGATTGATGACGTCCTTGATGCGGCCGACGATGAAGAGATAGCCGTCGTCATCGAGATAGCCGAGGTCGCCAGTCCTGAACCAGCCGTTGCGGAACGCGGCCCGTGTCGCCGCCTCGTCATTGTAATAGCCGCGGCTCATGTTCGGCCCGCGCAGCATGATCTCGCCGTGCGCGCCGCTTGCGAGCATGCGGCCCGTCTCGTCCATGATCGCGATCTCCGGGCCGGCGGCGCGGCCGACCGATCCGACCTTGCGCAGCTCGAACGGATTGGCCGCGATCTGCGAGGCCGCCTCGGTCATGCCGTAGGTCTCGAGCACGGGAACGCCGAACGTCGCCTCCAGCCCGGCGAGAATCGCCGGCGCGAGCGAGGCCGAGGCCGACCGGATCACGCGCAGCGACGACGGTCGGGCGCGGTCGGGGTTCGCTTCCGCCGCCGTCAGCAATGCGCGATGAATGGTCGGCACCGCCGTGTACCAGGTCGGCTGCAGCTCCCGCATCCAGCCGAAGAAGGACGATGCGTCGAAACCGTCGGTGCAGATCACGCTGGAGCCCGCAGCCAGCGCCGTGAGCAGGCCGGAGATCAAGCCATGGGCATGAAACAGTGGCAGCACATTGAGCAGGCGATCATGCGTCGTGAGCGACAGCACATGGCCGGCATTGTAAGCGGAGAGGCAGACATTGCGGTGGGTCAGCGGCACCATTTTCGGCCGCGCCGCCGTACCTGACGTCAGCAGGATGAACGCATCGTCGTCGCCGCGCGAAGCGCCGTTGGCTCTTGCCGCCCCGATCGCCGGAGCGATGAACGTGCAGCCGCCGAGATCGTGGGCGGGCCCCGCCACGAAATCGATCACGGCGATATCGAGCGCCCTGGCGACGTCACGGCTCGCCGAGTTCATGTCGGCCCGGGTCACGAGCGCCGTCAGCTTCAACTCGCTGAAATAGCGTTGCAGCTCGTCTGCCGTCAGGTCGGGGTTGACGGGGACGCAGGCGCAGCCTGATGCGACCGCGATCAGCGCCAGCGCAGAATCCGCGCCGCGCGGCAGCGCAACCGCGATGCGGTCTGCGGGGCCGATGCCGAGTTCACGCAAGGTCTGGACCAATTGCCGGATCGACTCGGCCAGCGCGCCATATTTGAGCGCCGGCCGGCCGGGAGCGAGGAGTGCGGGGGCGGCCGGCGTCTTGCGGGCATAGAATTCGAGAAGGCCGCTGATATGCGCGAATATCTTCGGTTCGGCCGTGGTGCCGGCGAAGGCTTCGTCCGCTCCGGTTGCAATACCCGACAACGCCATTCCCTTTTGGTCCGATTAAGTTATTCTTCCAAGAAGTTAGGGAATGCGTCCAGTCCGAGGTGAAGTTTGGCCCCCAAAATCTTTGGTTGAGGGGCCTCCAAGCCCTTCGACGGAGTGATGGTCGGGCAGAATCACCATGCTGGAGAATGAGCCGGGCACGAGTTTGGAAGGCGGGCTGAAACGCTGGCTCGATAGTATCGGCCTCGGGCACTACACCGATCTTTTCGCGCAGCACCGTCTCGATCTCGACGTCATCGCGGATCTCACCGAAGCCGATCTGGTCGAGCTCGGATTGCCGCTCGGCGATCGCAAGCGGCTCCAGCGGGCGATGGCGGCGCTGTTTCAAGCGGAGACCACGGAGGCGCCAGCCGCGACGGCGCGTCCGCAAATCCGGGCGGAAGTCGGAGCCGAACGGCGCCAGCTCACCACCATGTTCTGCGACATGGTGGATTCCACCTCGCTGTCCGCGCAGTTCGATCCGGAGGACGTCCGCGACATGATCGCGGACTTTCGCGAGACCTGCGTCCGGGTGGTCAAGCAATACGAGGGCTTTGCCGCCCGTTTCGTCGGCGACGGTATCCTGGTCTATTTCGGCTATCCGACCGCACATGAGGACGATGCCGAGCGCGCGGTGCGCGCCGGACTCGAGATCGTGCGGGTGCTGTCGACCGCACGCGCGGTCGAGCCGCGCGGTGCGCTCAGCCATTCACCCGCCGTCCGCATCGGGATCGCGACCGGCCTCGTCGTGGTCGGCGATCTGGTCGGGCAGGGTACCGAAGAACGCGATTCCGCGGTCGGGGAAACCGTCAATCTCGCGGCGCGCCTGCAAGGCCTGGCGCCGCCCAACGGCGTGGTCATCTCCGCTTCGACACAGTCGCTGCTGAAGGGGAAGTTCGACTACCGCAATCTCGGCGTCCACGACTTGAAGGGAATTCCCGAGAAGACACAGGCCTGGCACGTGGTGCGCGCCTCGCGGGTGGAGACCCGCTTCGCCGCCGCGATGGGCACGCGGCTGACGCCGCTCGTCAACCGCGAGGAGGAGATCGCGCTGTTGATGGGGCGCTGGCAGCAGACCAAGGACGGCGACGGCCAGGTCGTGGTCAAGTTCGGCGAGCCCGGCATCGGCAAGTCGCGCATCATCCAGGAGATCTTCGAGCGGGTATCGGGCGACCGCCATGGACAGGTCTCGCTGCAGTGCTCGCCCTACTACACCTCGACCGCGTTCCATCCGTTCGTCGCGCAGCTCAAATTCACCCTCGGCCTCGATCGCGAGGAGTCGTCCGCGCTGTCGCTGGCGAGCCTGGAGAACGCGATCGCCGCCGCTCATGGCGACATCGAGCAGGTCACCCCGCTGTTTGCCGCGTTGCTGTCGATTCCGACCGGAGACCGCTATCCGCCGCTCGAGCTGTCGCCGCAGCAGCAGAAGGATGCGACCGTCGTGGCGCTGGTCAACCATTTCCTCGGCCTTGCGCGCGAGATGCCGCTCGTGATCGCGTTCGAGGATCTGCACTGGATCGACCCGACCTCCCGCGAGGTGATCGACCTCCTGGTCGACCGGGTGCAGAACCGGCCGATCCTGGCGATCATCACCGCGCGCTCGGAATTCCAGCCGAGTTGGAACGCGCATTCGCACGTCACCACCCTGGTCCTGAATCGGCTGAGCCGGCAGCTGCGCACGACGCTGGTCGAGCGCGTCGCGGGGCGCGAGATGCCCAAGGAGGTCGTCGAGGAGATCATCGTCAAGACTGACGGCGTGCCGCTATTCCTAGAAGAGCTGACCAAGACGGTGCTCGAATCCAATCTGCTCACCGAGCGGCACGGGCGCTATGTGCTGTCGGGACCGTGGCGACAACTCGCAATCCCCGCCACCCTGACCGACTCCCTGATGGCGCGGCTCGACCGGATGGGACCCTCCAAGCGCATCGCGCAGATCGGCGCCACGATCGGCCGCGAGTTCTCCTACGAGACGCTGCACGCCGTCGCCAACACGCCGGCCGAGCAGATCGAGGCGGCACTCAATCATCTGGAGGAGGCGGGGCTGATCATGCGCCGCGGCCATCCGCCGGACGCGCTCTACTCCTTCAAGCATGTGATGATCCAGAACGCCGCGCATGCGAGCCTGCTGCACAGCGAGCGGCGCAAGCTGCATGCGCGGATCGCCCAGGTGCTCGCCGAGATGTATCCGGAGAAGACCGAGCGCGAACCGGAGCTGCTCGCCCATCATTTGACCGAATCCGGCCAGAGCGAGGGCGCCGCCAGCTTCTGGCTCAAGGCCGGCAAGCAGGCGGCCAAGACCGGCGCCAACCTGGAAGCGATCGGCCATCTCCGCCGCGGCCTTAACGTCGTGCAGGCCAATACGCGCATGCAGGGCGCGGACGAGATGGAGCTCGAGCTGCGTATTGCGCTCGGCAATGCGCTGATCGCCGCCAAGGGCTACGCGGTGCAGGAGGTCGAGGAGAACTACATCCGCGCGCTGGAGCTCGGCCGTCAGCTCGACGACGACGAAAAGGTCTTCGCTGCCACGCGCGGGCTCTGGGTGTGCCATTTCATCCGGGCCGATCTCACCCGCGCGCACGATCTCAGCGTCGAGCTGTTGAAGTTCGCCAAGCGCGAGCGGCTGAACGAGCGGACGCAGCCGGCGCAGCAGACCGGCTATCTGATCGAGGCGCACCGCGCGATCGCGATGACCATGTTCTATCGCGGCCGCTTCGCAGCCTCGCAGCACCATCTGCACCGCTGCATCAACCTGTTCAGCCCTGATCTGCACTCCGATTTGATGGAACGGCACGGCATCGATCCCGGGGTCGTCTCGCTGTCCTATCTTGGTTATCTCTTGTGGTTCCTCGGCCGGCCCGACGCCGCGCGCCAGCACAGCGAGCAGGCGATCGCGAACGCCGAGAAGATCCGCCACCCGTTTACGCTCGCCTTCGCGCTGGTGTTCGGCGCCTATCTCCGGCAGCATTTGCGCGACGTGGAAGGCACGCGCGACCACGCCAACCGCGCCATGATCATTGCCACCGAGCACAATTTCCTGCACTGGAAGCAGCAGGCGGCGATCCTGCGCGGCTGGGCGCTGGCTCAGCTCGGCGAAGCCGACGAAGGCCTCGCTCAGATGCGCTTCGGCCTCGACGAGTACGAGGCGATGGATTCCTGGCTCGCCGGCTGCTGGTTCCGCTGTCTGCTCGCGGAAACTTACGCCAAGGTCGGGATGCGCGACGCCGCCTTGCGCGCGCTGGATGGTGCGCTTGCGACCGCAAGGCGGACCGGCGATCACTTCTATCTAGCCGAGGTCTATCGCCTGCAAGGCGAGATCACGCTGGCGGGTGGCGACCCGGCGTCGGTACAGGAGGCGGAGGACCTGTTCGGCCTGTCGCTGGAGATCGCGCGCAAGCAGGGTGCGCTGTCCTGGGAGCTTCGCACCGCCGTCTGCCTCGCGCGCCTGTCGCATCAAGCCGGCAA
Organism: Bradyrhizobium sp. BLXBL-01; assembly: GCF_051853025.1. Taxonomy (NCBI): domain Bacteria; kingdom Pseudomonadati; phylum Pseudomonadota; class Alphaproteobacteria; order Hyphomicrobiales; family Nitrobacteraceae; genus Bradyrhizobium; species Bradyrhizobium sp. BLXBL-01. The sequence continues at coordinate 7,186,159 of NZ_CP182471.1, read as the reverse complement.
GCGCGAGCACGCAAGGCTCCTGCTCATGCCGATCGTCGGCAAATTCAGCGAGGGCTTTCATACGCAGGACCTGAAGCAGGCGATGCAGCTCGTCGAGGAGCTCGGTATGGACGCGCCGGTGCGCGAGCAGGCCGGTCATGTGACATGAGCGATCTTGCCGCCGCGCGTGCGCGCTATGTGGAGCTGATCGCCAGGCGCGAGCGGATTGCCTCAAGGCGTCTGCTCGATGCGCTCGCCGCCGTCCCGCGCGAGAAGTTTCTGCCAAGGGGACCGTGGCGCATCAAGGGCGAGGCGGCGCGCAGCTACCGGCTGACGCCCGATGCCGATCCCGTTCATCTCTATGACAACGTGCTGGTCGCCATCGATGCACGCCGCAAGCTCGACACCGGCCTGCCGAGCCTGTGGGCGCATTTGATCGACACGCTCGACGTCAAGCGGGCGGACCATGTCGTGCAGATCGGCTGCGGTCTCGGCTATTTCTCGGCGGTGCTGTCGATCATGGTCGGCGAGAAGGGGCGCGTCCATGCGATCGAATGCGACGAGCGGCTCGCGGCCCGAGCGGCGAGCTATTTGCGCGACTATGGGAACGTCACCGTCGTCCACGGCGATGGATGCAAGGACGTGGGCGAGCCCGCCGACGTGATCATCGTGCATGCCGGCTTCTCGCATCCGCATCCGCTCTGGCTGCGGTCGCTCCGTCCGCGCGGCCGTCTTCTGGTGCCGCTGACCCAGCGCGACCGCGAAGGCGCCGCCCTCAAGATCAGGCGGAGGGCCAGGGGTTTCGAGGCAGAGGCGATCCAGCAGATCCGGATCTTCCCCGGCCAGGGACGCGGCGTGAGCGCCCTCGACGACCGCGTCGCCGACTGGTGGCAGCGCGCCTCAGCCCTCGCACCGCTCCGCTTTCGTGCGCTGGAGCAGGGGCTGCCGTCGGATGGATAAGTTATTGATCAATAACAGTTTTATATCTTTCCGGCGTCTGCCATTGAACGCGCAATATATGTGAATTACATATTTCACAGCTTCAATGTGGTTTGGTGAGACATGCGGGATCTAAAGGAGTTTAGCGCGCAGGACCTGCAAAGACGGTTGGGCGAGGTCCAGGACGCGGCTCTTGTTGCGCCGATCGCGATCACACATCGCGGTCGCCGGCGGCACGTCATGATGTCCATCGATGAATTCAACCGCCTCGAACAAGCCGCCAGCGCAAGGGTCTACAGGATCGGAGAGCTGCCCGGCGATCTCGCGGAAGATCTGGCTAATGTCGAGATGGATTCCCGGCATGACCATCTCGACAAGTTGCTGGATTAGGTGACGGCTTGCGCGAGCAATTGCCGACACCCGAACCGGGCATGGTCGTTCGCTTCGATTATCAATGGGCCGATCGCAAGCAGCCCCGGAAAGATCGGCCAGCCTGTGTCGTTCTCGTCAAGGTGCGGCCTGACCCCCGACCGCATCGGGAGGGTGATGAGCCTGCCCGTCTCGACGAAGTCATTTACCTACCGGTCAGCACCAAGCCGCCCCGCGCAGATCAGGCAGCTGTTCGTATCCCCGATCAGGTTCGACGTCATCTCGGGCTTCCCGGCGAATCCTGGATCGTGATCTCCGAGTGCAACGTCCAGTTCTGGCCGAACGATTTGTCGCGCGTTCCAGGATCTGGAAGGTGGCTATACGGATTTCTGCCTCCACGCTTCTTCCGTAGCGTTCGCGACCGGCTCGTCGAAGAGTTGAAGAGCCAGCGATTGAAGATGGGGAATGTGCGCTATCTGCCGCCGCGCACGAGGTCGTAGGTGTCCGACGGAACTCGAAGCAAGGCTGCCGTCGGATGGATAACACTTCGTTTCATTTTACCTTGATTCCGTTTGTGGGTTTCCCCGGTTTCACGGCGCCGCTATCAGTGCGGGCTGATGGCCATTTGAGCGTGCTCCATGCATTCCGTCGCCCTGCTGACCGCCAGCTACGCCAAGGATATCGAACGTTTTTCGCTGCTGAGCGAGAGCATCGACACCTGGCTGACGGGCTACACGCGGCATTATGTTCTCGTTAACGATGAGGACGTGCCGCTGTTCGCGCGCTTGGCGTCCGACAGGCGGGTCATCGTTCCGGCCTCGCGGTATCTGCCGAAATGGCTGTTCGCGCTGCCGCCCGCGCTTCAGTTCATCAGCAAGCGGCGCGTCTGGCTATCGCTCCTGTCGTCGCCCGTGCACGGCTGGCACATCCAGCAGATCCTCAAGATCGCTGGCGTCCTCAATGCGCCCGAGCAGCGCCTCTGCATCCTGGACTCGGACAATCTGTTCTTCCGCGAATTCGACGTCGGCCAATATGCCGGCGGCGAGCAGACGCCTCTGTTCGTCACGCGCGAAGCGATCGGTGCCGACCACCCCCTGCATGGTCTGTGGCAGCGCACGGTCGATCAGTTGCTCGGCATCAAGCAGCGCACCTTCCCGGCGGACGATTATGTCGGCAACGCTCTGGTCTGGGACAAGGACACCGCGCGTGCGATGACGGACGCGATCAAGTCGGCGACGGGCCTGAGCTGGGCGCTGGCGCTGTGCCGGAAGAAGAAGTTCTCCGAGTATTTGCTTTACGGAAACTTCGTCGCGACCTCGCCGGAGCACCTGGCGCGGCATCGGGTCACCGAAGACAGCATCGCGGTCTCGCACTGGGACGACACGCCGCTCGACCGCACCGCGATCGAAGCGATGATGCGCACGGCCTCGCCCGAACAGGTCGCGCTTTGCATTCAGTCCTATTCGTCGACCTCGATCGACGACATCCGCGACGTGTTCCGTCTCTCATCAAGCGACCGACGCGCGCCGAGCCTGGCTCCCGATCACATCGGCGATGTAGCCGCGTTCGAAACGCCCAAGACACGCTGATCTCTAAGCGTCTTTCGTGAACTTGCTGATGACGTCCATGAACGGCTTCGGCTTGAACTCGCCGTCGAGCGGAAGCGGGCGGTTCGGCTGCTTGTCCGCGCGGGCGAAGGTGCCGTTGATCCAGCTGTAACGGTCCGAGAGGCCCCAGGTCAGGATCGAGCGCACCGGGCCGCTCGCGGAAACGGCGGTCAGCAGGTCGTCGACGCGCTTGGCGACGACGGCATCGCGCTCCGCAGGACTTCCCGCCAGCTTCTGGTCGTCGACGTCGAGCTCGGTGATGAGCACCTCGAGCCCCCAGGAGCGCAGCTCGGTGACGAAGTCGGCGAGCCCGTGCGTGTCGATCTCGAGCTCGGCATGCAGATGCGATTGCAGCCCGACGGCGTGGAGCGGAACGCCCTGATCGAGCAGGTCCATGATGAGGTTGCGATAGGCCGCCCGCTTGGCGATGAAGGAGTCCTTCGCCGATTCGATGTCATATTCGTTGATCGCGAGCTTGACGAAGGGATCGGCCGCGGCCGCTGTGCGGAACGCCAGCGGAATCCAGCTCTTGCCGAGATGCTGCGTCCAGAACGTATCGCGCCGGTCGGTGATCCCCTTCGGATTGTCCGCGATCGGCTCGTTCACGACGTCCCACGACGTCAGCTTGTCCTTGTAGTAGGAAACGACGGTGCCGATGTGGTCGAGATAGGCGCGCTCGACGCCCCTTCTGTCCTTGATCTGCTTGGTCCAGTCCGGAATGTCGTGATACCAGGCGAGCGCGTGGCCGCGCATGGTCAGATCGTTGTCGCGCGCGAAATCCAGGATCGCGTCGGCGCGCTCGAAGGCGAACGTATGGGCGTCCGGCCGCAGCATCGGCCATTTCAGCTCGAGCACCGGCACCACCTGCGTGCAATAGGTGCTGATGGCCTCGCCGAGCCGCGGATCGGCTTGCAGGTCCCACAGCGTCGCCGCAGCGCCAAAGCCGGGACGGCGCTGGGCGCGTTTCGAGGCCGGCACCGCGGACGCAGATGCGCCCGCAGCAAGGGCCGCGGCGCTGCCGAGGAGAAATTCGCGTCTAGCGAGCCTGGTCACGTTGGGACGTTCCTTCTGCAACCAACGCGCCTTCGTACCAAGCGGTGCGGTGAACCGCCCGGGTTTCATGGCGTTCGGTTAACTCTGCAGCAGGGCGGGTAAAAAGGGACCCGGAAGCGAAAAACGCCGGGAAACATGGTTTCTTTTCCCTGATCCATGCGCCCGTTCAGCACAGGGCAAATTTAACGCTAACGCGCGAAAGCCGCTCCAACGCCGCATTCGCCGCCCGATCTGCAGACTTATGTGACACTCTTGAGGGATGCTGCGGCGCAGTTCGTTCGCCCGCCAAGATCCAATTGGATCGAGCCTCGCCACACTCGCAAGTCCGCTGCCGGTCCCGTGCTCGCATGCTGAACCGCCATTTCTCGATTTATCTCGTCGCCTACATCCTGCCTGCGGCGGTGGGCTTCTTGGCCGTCACGGCCTATACGCGGCTGCTGAGCCCGGCGGAGTACGGCGTCTATGTGGTCGGCATCAGCCTTGCGGGCATTCTGGGTGCGATCTTCTTCGCCTGGATCAAGCTGTCGGTGTCGCGCTATCAGGCGATGTCGGCGGAGGTCGATTTTCGCGGCACGGCGATCGTCGCCTTTGCCCTGACTGTCGCGGTGCTCTGCGCCACCACGCCGTTGATTGTCCTGTTCCGCAGCGATGTCAGCGTCGAGCTGCTGCTCGCCAGCATGTTCGTCGCGATCATGGCCAACGCGGTCGATGTCGGCCAGGAGTTCGAGCGCGCCAAATTGCGGCCCTACCGCTTCGCGGCGATCTCGATCGTGCGCAGCGTCTCCAGCGTCGGCTTCGGTCTGCTCGGCATCTGGCTCGGCTGGGGTGGATTGGGACTGCTCGCCGCATTCGGTCTGGGGTCGCTCGCCGGCATCATCCTCAATCTCGTCGGCGACCGCACCAGGATTGCGCGCTTCCAGCGCAGCCAGTTCATGCAGCTGGCGCGCTATGGCCTGCCGCTGACGCTGGCCGGCCTCTCCGTCGCAGTTTATTCGGCCTGCGACCGGCTGATCGTCGCCTATCTGCTCGGCAAGGACGCTGCCGGCATTTTCGGCGTTGCCGCCGATCTGCCGCGCCAGTTCATGGTCATGATCGCATCCAGCGTCGCCGCGGCGACCGTGCCGCTGGTGTTCCGGTCATTGTCCGAGAATAACGGTGCGACGACGCGCGAGCGGCTGACCGAAAGCCTCGAGCTCCTGCTCGTCGTCGTCGCGCCCGTTGCGGTGTGGCTCGCGCTCGCCGCGGACCAGGTGGCCGGCACGCTCGTCGGCATCGACTTCCGCGCCGGCGTCTCGGCGCTGCTGCCGACCCTGGTGCTCGCGCGGCTTTTCGGCATCGCCAATCAGTTCTACGTGCAGATCAGCTTCCAGCTCGCCGAGCGGCCGTTCATGCTGGCGGCGCAATCCTTTCTCACGCTGGTGATCAGCGTGATCCTGATGTTCGCGCTGATCGGCAGCTACGGCCTGTACGGCGCGGCGCTGGCGACGCTGGCAACCGAGGCGATCGGCTTCCTCGTCGCACTCGTCCTGATGCATCGGGCCCATCCGGTCCCGTTCGAGCTCAATCGCCTCGCCGGCGTTGCCGCCTCCGCAGCCGCGATGGCGGCGGCAATTCTGGTGGCGCGCTCGCAAGCGGGCGGCACCGGTCTCGTATCGCTCGTCATCGTCAGCCTCGCCGGCGGCCTTGCCTATGCGGCTGCGGCCTGGCTGCTCAATGTTGCGAACGTGCGAACCTTGTCGCTGCGTGTACTGCGAACGCTGAACCGCAAGGCGTTGGGCGTCTAGCCGCCGTGGGCGGCTGATCGGACATTCTGCCGCAGCGGTCGAGACCAGCTTCGGGCCAGCCTCGGCTGAAGGCCGCCTTCCGCCCGGGCGAGGCGTCGTATATGAGAGATTTGCCGCCGGAAGTGCCGAATCTCGCCACAGAGGGAACGTAAGGCGGCTGCGATTTCTTAATGCAATGACTCCAATCTGGCACGTGAGCGACACCAGCCGACTGGCAGTTGGACCGAGGATGGCATGAAAAACCGATCGACGACGGCGCAATCCATCAGGGCGGTGGGGCGCCGGGGGCCTGCCGGAATCATGGCGCTCGTGGCGGCGGCGACCCTTGCAGCGGTGGCCCCGGCGATTGCGGCCAAGCAGCAGCGCCAGGTGGCCGAGGCGGTGGCGCAGCGTGTGGCTGGCGAGCCGATCATGGCGATCGTGTCGATCAAGAGCCAGCAGGTCACGTTCTACGATGCCGATGGCTGGATCCTGCGCGCGCCGGTATCGACCGGCACCACGGGCCGCGAGACGCCGGCCGGGGTGTTCGCCATCGTCGAGAAGGAAAGGGAGCACCGCTCGACGATGTATGACGATGCCTGGATGCCGCATATGCAGCGCATCACCTGGAACGGAATCGCCCTGCATGGCGGACCGCTGCCCGGCTACGCCGCCTCGCACGGCTGCGTGCGCATGCCGTTCGGCTTCGCCGAGAACCTGTTCGACAAGACCTATCTCGGGATGCGCGTGATCATCTCGCCGTATGACTCGGTCCCGACCGACTTCTCTCACCCCTCGCTGTTCGTGCCGAAGCCGGAGGCCATCGCGGCCGTGCCTGCTCGGGCCGACAAGCTCTCCGCCGAGGCCGAGGAGGCCACAAGGGCGGCCGACGAGGCCAAGAAGGCTGCGTCCGCCGCCGCGAAGGAAGCCGCCTCGCTCCCGGCCGCGCTGCGCAAGCTGGAACAGCAGAAGGCCCGCGCCGATGCCGAGCTTGCCTTCGCCGACAAGACGCTCGCGAATGCCAGGAACGATCAGGCCCGCGCCAAGGCCGAGGAGCTGAAGCAGAAGGCGGCAGCCAAGGCTGCCGACGCGGCGACGCAGCTCGACGCCGCCAGGGCCGCCGCGCAGCCGAAGCGCGATGCGGTGGCCGCGACCAAGGAAGCCGCGAAGACCGCTGCGGCCAGAAAAACCGAGGCCGTCAAGGCGGCGACCGACGCAAAGCTCGCCGGCGAGCCGGTCTCGGTCTACATCAGCCGTTCGACACAGAAGCTCTACGTGCGGCGGAACACGCACAAGCCGGCGCCCGACGGCGGCGGCGAGGTGTTCGACACCAGCATCGAGGTCCCCGTCACGATCCGCAATCCCGAGCAGCCGATCGGCACGCATATCTTCACGGCGATGGCGAAGAGCGGCACCGGCTTGCGCTGGAGCGTGGTCACGATCGAGAACGGCGACGAGGCACGCAACGCGCTCGACCGCATCACCATCCCGCAGGACGTGTGGGACCGCATCGGGCCGACCGCGTTGCCGCGCTCCTCGATCATCATCTCGGACGAGCCGCTGAGCAGCGAGACCAATTACCGGACCGAGTTCGTCGCGGTTCTGAGCAACGAGCCGCAAGGCGGCTTCATCACGCGCAAGCCGACCGCGCCTGCGATGATCGCAAGCGATGACGGCTGGGACAATAACGGCTTCGGCTTCTTCTTCCAGCAGCGCGATCCGTACGTCCAGCCGGCCAACCCGCGCCGGCGCAGCCAGTACCAGTATTATCAGCCGGCGCAGCCGATGCAGCGGGGCTTCTGGTAAGGACGTGCCGTATCGGCCGACGTCCGCGGCTACGGGCGGGCCTCGATCACGATCGCCTGGATCTTGCCCTCGACCGGACCGGAGCCATGGCGCGTCCGGATTGCGTCGGCAACGATATCGGTCGCCGCCTGAAGCTTGCCGGCATCCCGCGCCTCGATCTCGCTGCGCAGCGGCGTGCCTTGGCAGAGCGCAATGGCGACATATTCGGCTGAAGGTGCCCGGCTGATTTCGGATCGGGTTTCGATCGATATGTCGCGGAAGCCCGCGCGTTCGAGATCGCCCCTGATGACGGCCTTGTCGTGATAGCCGTGCGGCGTCCGGATCATGAAACGCGGCGGATCGTCGGGAAACAGCCTTCCGAGCGCGGCCGTGGCTTCATGCGTCAGCACGTTGTCCTCGATGCGATCCCAGACGTTGAACACGAACGTGCCGTCGCCCTTCAGGACGCGCTTGACCTCTCCATAGGCCTTGATGCGGTCCGGAAAGAACATCGCGCCGAACTGGCAGCAGACCACGTCGAACTCGCCATCGCCGAAGGGCAGGGCCATCCCGTCCGCCTGGCGCCAGGTGATGCGATCGTCATCCGCCTGGCGCTGCGCTGCGACCGCGAGCATCGGCTCGTTGAGGTCGGTTGCAACGTAGCGAACGCCGCGCGGCAGCGCCGCCGCCACGGCACGCGTCACGGCGCCGGTGCCCGCGGCGATCTCGAGCAGGACGGAGGGGGAGCGTGCGGCGATGCGTTTTGCGATGTCCTCCGCATAGACGGCGAAGATCATCGGGACGAGATACTCGTCGTAGATTTTCGGAATCGAGCCGGCGAAGACCTTGTCAGTGTCGGGCATGCTAGCCTCGCTGAAGGTTCGGACACGAGGCGCAAATTACCATGGTTTCCCGCCAGGGCTAGCACCTCGCGGTCGATAGCGGCCTGAGCGGGATGTAGCTACGCTCATCACACCCACAACCGTCATCCCTGCGCAACTGCGAAGCAGTTGTCGCTGGAGGTGCGAGCCTTGCGATGCGCTCGCATCGCAAGGTGAAGCCTCGAAGGATGGGCCACAGACGCTTGCAGCTCATCCTTCGAGGCGCGCAAGGGCGCGCACCTCAGGATGACGGTCGTGCTCGTGGATATACAAGATCGCGTGCCTATCGCCCGTGCGACCGCGCACGACAAACAAGATGGTCGAGCGAGATGAGCCCGGGCCCGTAAGCCATGATGCCGAGTGCCATCGCTGCCCAGGTGAGGTGGATCGGCCAGCCGTCGGGCACCGTGAGCTCGACGATCACCGTCATGAACAGCAGCCCGAGCGCTGCGAACCGCGTGCCGAGCCCCAGCACCAGCAGGATCGGGAACATGATCTCGCCGCAGCCCGACAGGAAGGCCATCAATGTCGGTGCCGGAAAGTGATAGGGCCCGCCCGGCAGATGCAGCATGAATTCGTCGCTGAACAGCGTCACCGCGGTGTCGTTGAGCTTGAGGAAGCCGCCCCATTTGAGCAGGCCCGAGCGCCAAAATGGCACGGCCAGCGCGAGGCGCAGCACCAGCTGGACCAGCGATGGCGTCGCGAGCGTCTGCACCAGATGATTGGCTCTGTCGATGAGTGCCCCGGGCGAGGGCAGGCCGCTGGCGGTCGTCATGTGCTGGTCCGTGATCATGATGGGTCTCCGCAACAGAGCGAGGTGAAGGCGCCGGCTTCCATCAGCCCGGCGATGTTCGCGGCAATGTCGAATTCGCTTGCAGCCTCCAGCGCCGCCGCCGCGGCCTCGCCGAGCGGTCGCCCTGACATGAGAAGGTGCGCGAAGACCGCGCCGCCGGGTGGCAGGCGGCGCACGGCGACGTCGAACTCGCCTCGCGTGACCAGCGCATCCTCCGGCGTCGAGGCATCGATCCGCATGACCGGTGCGTTGTCGCGGTTGGCCGCAAAGATCGTCACGGCGGCGTAGTCCGAACGCAGGCATTGTGCGGCCGGGTGCGGAATGAACACCAGATCAGCCAAGCGATCGGGTGTCACCGCCACGAGCCGGGCCGGCGACAGCGGGGCTGCGTCGGCGGCGTGATAGGCATCGAGCCAGGCCCGTTCGAGACGCGCGACGTCGGCGAGCCAGGGCATATCTTGCGCATGCTCGTAAGCTTCGATGAACTCGGCGAAGTCGCGGCCGTATTCGAACAGCAGCGGCGATGTCGGCGGATGGCTGCGCACATGCAAGCGCGCCATCGCGCGGAAGAAGTCGGTGCCGGTGATGCGCTGCACCGCTGGATAAATCGCGGCCAGCGCGTCGATCAGGCTGACCGTGACGTTGTTGCGGTAGACGTCGTAGCGCCGGCCAGCGGCTTTGCCGTTCGGGCCGGTGACCAGCTCAGGCGTGCTGCGTGCCGGATCCAGCAGCGCCGGCGCGAACGATGCGGCAAAGGACAAGCCGGGTTCAGGCAGCATGACGGTCTCCTGCCATTGCTGTGGACTGATGGCGATCGAGGATCGCCTGGGCGGCAGCGGCCTCCGCTTGCAGCACCGGCCAGTCCGGAATCTTGCTGTCCCATTCGATCAGCGTCGGCACCGGCCCGCGGCGTTGGATGACGATTTCGTAGAGCTTCCAGACGGCATCAGTGACCGGGCCATCGTGGCTGTCGATCAACAGCAGATCACCTTCGTCGTCGGCCTGCTCGGCATGCCCGGCGAGATGAATTTCCTCGACGCGCGACAGCGGGAAATCAGCGAGGTAGTCGAGCGCCGAATATCCATGGTTGGTCGCGGAGACGAACAAATTGTTGACGTCGAGCAGCAGGCCGCAGCCGGTGCGCTCCGTAACGGCGCGGATGAATTCGGTCTCGCGCATCGAGGATTCGCGGAAGGCGAGATAGGTCGACGGGTTTTCCAGGAGCAGCGGCCGGCGGATCGCCTCCTGCACCTGGTCGATGTGATCGCAGACGCAGGCCAGCGTCGCGGCGGTGTAGGGCAGGGGCAGCAGATCGTTGAAGAAGCTGGTCTCGTGCGTCGACCACGCGAGATGCTCGGACACCAGCGCCGGCTGATAGCGCGCGACCAGGCCGCGGAAGCGTGCCAGATGCGCCTTGTCGAGCGGCCGGGGTCCGCCGATCGACATGCAGACGCCGTGCAGGGAGAGCGGATGATCGCGGCGGATCGCCTCCAGTGCGCGATGCGGCGGCCCGCCGGCGCCCATGTAGTTCTCGGCGTGGACCTCGAAGAAGCCGCGCCGAGGCTTCGCCTCGAGGATTGCGGGGAGGTGCTCGGGCTTGAAGCTCGTTCCGGCAACGCCGCCGATCGGCGTCGCGAAGCGGAGCGGCAGCGCTGCTGGCAGGGCCGGCTTGATTGTGCTCATCGTGCTGCTCCGTTCGCGCTTGCTGTTGCGCCGGCCGTTACACCGGCTTGAGCGAACCCTTCTTGCCGCCCGGCAGCTCGATGCTGGTGCAGGTGCCGCCCTGGACGAATTTCCAGGCATTACCCTGGTAGTCGGCGGTCGAGGTGCCCTGGCAGGTCGTGCCCGGTCCCGCCGCGCAATCGTTCTGGCCCTTCAGGGCGACGCCGAAGCACTTCTCCTTCTTTGCGGCGACGGCGGCATCGGCTTCGGCCTTGGTCAGAGGGCCGGCGGAGGCAAGGGTTGCGAGCGCGGTCGACACCGCACCGGCGAGGACGAGGGAGGTGACGGCATGTTTGGCAGACATCAGAGGTTCTCCTGTTCGAGGTGGCATCGCCTTGGCGGGGATGCGCGCATGGTCTCCTTCGCTCCCCGCGCCGCCCGCGTTACGGCGGGCTGCTCACGAAGCCGTGAGACCGAGTGGGTCGGGCGCACGGCGGTGCGCTTGGGTGGGGATTAGCGGGCAAGTGGGCGACCAAATCCAATGCCTTGGCGCTATCGACACGTTAGAGCGAGAGCATTGGATGCGTCCTACCAAACTTGGCAGAGGTAACGGACGGTAGGAAATCTGCGTAGAGCGATGACAGGAGCCGTGCCCACCCAAAGGCGGATACAACCATGAACGTCGATCCCGGACGCCAGCTTCGTGCGATCGCAAGGATGACGGTGAGCATCCGCCTTGCTGTGTCCGCGCTGGTCCTCACGGCGATCCTGCTGACCGCGGCGCTTTCCAGCCTGCTGTGGTGGCGCACGGCGGAGGCGGCCAGCCGGCAGCTCGCCTCGACCATCAACGAGCAGATCGTGGCGGCGGTGCGCAAGGAGGTCTCGGCCATCGTCGACGAGGCGCGGGCCGCGCACACCGCGATCCGCACGCTGTTCCTCCAGAACGTGCTCGACACCCGCGAGGCCGACAAGCGCGAGTTCGTCTTTCTCTCGCAATTGCAGTCGCAGGCGACGATTTCCTGGGTCGCGTTCGGCTGGCCCGACGGCTCCTTCTTCGCCGCGCACAAGCTCGGCGATCGGCGCCTGGAGATGATGGAGATCTCGCTGACGGATCATCCGGGGCAGCGCCGCGTCGACGAATATGACGTGGTGCCCGGCGACATCGAGTTCGCCAACCGCCGCTTCGAGCCGACCGATTTCCGCGTCGCCGTTCAGGCCTGGTTCAAGGCCGGCCTCGGCGCGGACGACCCGCAATGGTTCAGGGTGATGGACCATGCGACCGGCGAGCGCCCGTCGATCGCTTTCGCCGGACCGATCGACGTCTACCAGGAACGGCAAGGCGTGCTTGCCGTCATCATCGAATATACCAGGCTCGCGCGCTTCCTGTCGCAGCTGGAGGTCGGACGCACCGGCACCGCCTTCATCGTCGACGGCAGCGGCGAGCTCGTCGCAGCGCCCGACAAGGACGCCGACGAGCTCCATCCGGCGCGCGGCGACACCGCGCTGCTGCCGCTGGCGCGCGCAGCGCTCGACCAGGCGGGCGAGGCCGGCCGCAAGGAGGCCTGGCGAAGCCGGCTCACCTCGGGCGGCGCGGCCTATGAGGTTGCGCTGACGCCGCTGCCGTTTCCCGGCTGGTCGCTCGCGACCGTGATCCCCGAGGCCGAATTTCTCGGGCCGGTCGAGACGACATTGCACCGCCTGATCCTCGGTCTTGCCGTCGGCGCCGTGCTCGCGGCGCTGGCCTCGGCGATGCTGGCGCGGTCCGTCATCGCCGCGCCGCTGTCGCGCGTCGTCGGCGAGCTGCGCCATGTCGAAGCCTTCGCGCTGGAGCAGGTCCGTCGCCATCCGTCGCGGCTCAAGGAGATCGCGAGCCTGTCGGGTGCAATCGCGGAGATGGCGGCCGGCCTGTCCGCCTTCCGCAAGTTCATCCCGGCGGATCTCGTCCGCGGCCTGCTGCGCCAGGGTGTCGAGGCGCGGCCCGGCGGCAGCATCCAGGAGCTGAGCGTGATGTTCATCGACATTGCCGGCTTCACCGGACTGTCGGAGCGGCTCGGCGATCGCGTGGTGCCGCTGCTGTCGCGCTATCTCGACCTCACCTCGGAGATCATCGTCGCCAACGGCGGGACCATAGACAAGTTCATCGGCGATGCCGTGATGGCGTTCTGGGGCGCGCCGCAGCCGCAAGACGATCACGCCGCGCGATGCTGCCGCGCCGCGCTCGCCTGCCGCCTTGCAGTCGAACAATCGGGCCTCGTCGACGATCTCGGCCAGCCGCTCCAGATCCGCATCGGCATCAATTCCGGCCGCATGCTGGTCGGCAATATCGGCTCGGAGCTGCGGCTGAACTACACCGTGATCGGCGATGCCGTAAACGTTGCGAGCCGGCTCGAAAGCGCCAACAAATCTTACGGCACGCAAATCCTGATCGGCGCGGCGACCGAACGTCTGGCGCGCGGCGCCGTCGTCACGCGCGAGGTCGACAGCATCGCGGTTTACGGACGCGAGGAGGGGCTGTCCGTTCACGAGCTGATCGGGATGGTGAACGATAATGCGGCGGGCAGCGACACGATCGGCTGGATCGCGGATTACGAACGCGGTCTCGCCGCCTATCGCGCGCGCCGATTTGCCGACGCACTCGCCGATTTCGAGGCCGTGCTGAGGCAACGCGGCGACGATCGTCCGGCCGAGCTGATGCGTGACCGCTGCCGTCGGCTCGCTGCAGCTGCGCCCGACGTCACTTGGCGGCCTGTGGCGGCATTGACGTCGAAATAGCCGCGCGGATTTTGCGACGTCATGCGCGTGCCGCGCATTCCGCAGGCCGAGCCCTTGAGCTCGCCGGGGGCCCATAGTAAGGATCGCCTGGGTCTGCAGTTCACCCAGCCGTCAGCGTCCCGCGAAGCTTCTGCGTCATCTCAAGGCCGGCGCACTCGAGGCGTGGAAGGCGCGACATGACCGCAAATCCGGATGCATTGCCGCTCGCCGGGCCTGCTCCGGTCTCGGTGCAGACCTCCCGCGGGATCGTCCAATGCGCGGTCGCAGGCGAGGGGCCCGCTATCCTCGCCATTCATGGTGGCATGGGCGGCCACGACCAATCCTGGCTGCTCGCGCGTGCGCTCGCCTCGACGCTCGGCGACAAGCGGGTGGTGGCCGTGTCTCGCCCAGGCTATCTCGGCTCGCGCCCGGAGCTCGGTGCCTCGCCCGACGAGCAGGCTGATCTCTATCGCGAGTTGCTCGATGCGCTCGGGATCTCCAATGCGGCGGTCGTCGCGGTCTCCGCCGGCGGCCCCTCGGTGCTGCAATTCGCCGCGCGGCATCCCTCGCGCTGCCGCTCGCTGGTGCTGGTGTCGGCCTGCACGGGACGACTGCAAACGCCGCCGGACATCGCCGGGCGGCTGCGCATGATGCGCCATCTTGCGCGTCTTCCCGGATTGCCTCGGCTCCTGAAGTGGCGGGCTGAACGCAATCCGCAATCCGGTGCGCGCCGCGCGATTCCCGATGACGCGTTGCGCGAGCGAACCTTGCGCCATCCCGAGGCAGCTCTCTTATTGCGCACCTTGCAGTCGAGCGTGCTCGAGCATCTGCACGCCAGGATCCCCGGGACCGTCAACGACATCGCGCAATTTGCCGCGCTGGAGCAATTGCCCGCAGGAACGGTCTCGGCGCCTGCTCTCGTCGTGCACGGCCGCGCCGACGACGTGGTGGCCTTCTCGCATGCCGAGAACGTCTGCCGCGCAATCCCGCAGGCGAAGCTGCTGGCGCTCCCCGACGGCGGTCACGTCTCGCTGTTCACGCATCTGGACGCTGTGCGCAAGGCGGCCGAGCCGTTCCTGGACGGGCGCGCCGCTGCTTCGCACCCTCATCGCATCAGGGATCTCCATGAAGGCAACGCTGCTCAATCCTGAAAGCTACACCCGCTCGCCGTGGAAGAATGGCGGCGGCATCTTCACCGACATCGCCGACGCTCATCGGGCCGATGCGCCGCGGAAGGACTGGGACAGCCTGCTCTGGCGCTTTGCGTCGACGCCGATTCTTGCGCCTGGTCCCTTCTCCCATATGCCCGGCATCGACCGCTTGCAGATGGTGGTCGAGGGACGCGGGCTGGTGCTGAAGTCGCCGACGCGGGAATTCGACGAACGTGAACCTTTTACGACGGTGCGTTTCACCGGCGAGCTCGAGATCGTGACCGAGCTCGAGGCGGGTCCCGTCGAGGTCGTGAACCTCATGGCGCGGCGCGGTGCGGCGGAGATCGACCTCCTCGCGCTGAAGGAGCCCGGCGAAAGGCCGCTCGCCGCCGGCACGCATCTGGTCTACGCCCCGCGTGGCGAATGCCGCATCCGTCTCGACCATGAGGATTTTGCGATTCCCCGCACCGGCACGCTGAAGCTCGAGCTGGCCGGGCCGTCGCAGCTCGTGCTCGTCTCGGGCCTGGCGGTGCTGGGGTCGATCCGGCTTTTGGGGTAGAACTTCAGACCAATGCGCACAATCCGTGCAACTGGCTAGGTTGACGCCGCCCGGCCGGCGCACGATATCTGCTTCGCAAAGACCGCACCCCGAGGGGCAGGATATGAATGCGCCAGATACATACGCCCCCACGCAGGCCGACGGCGTCATCGACTGGCTGACCAACGGTACGCGCGACGAGCGCTACATCGACGACATCTTCGCGCAGATGTGCATCCGCCTGCAGCAGGCGGGCATTCCGGTGCAGCGCGCGACGCTCCATGTGCTGATCAATCACCCGCAATGGCTGGGCGCCCGGATGATGTGGTCCGACGGGATGCGCGAGGCGGAGATTGCGCTGGTCGACTACGATGTGCGCGAGCGATCCGAATATATCGGCAGCGCCGCCAACGAGATCCATGACGGCGCCGCCGAGGTGCGCGAGCGGCTCGCGCAGGATTCCGCGCATCGCCGCAAGCACGCCCTCTATGACGAGATGCGGGCCAAGGGCCTGACCGACTATGTCGCCTGGCCGCTCTATCATACGCTCGGCAAGCGCCACATCGTCACTTTCGCGACCGCCCGGCCCGGCGGCTTCGAGGGCGCCCACATCGCCGGCCTGAAGAAGCTGCTGCCGGTGCTGGCGCTGGTCAGCGAGATCCGCGTCAAGAATCGCCTGGCACGCACGCTGCTGGAGACCTATGTCGGCACGCATGCCGGCGAGCTGATCCTGGCCGGCGCCACAAGGCGCGGCAGCGGCACGACGGTGCGCGCCGCGATCATGATCTGCGACCTCAGGGACTTCACCAAGATCTCCGACAACTGGCCGCGCGACGACGTGATCGACCTGCTCAACGACTATTTCGACGCGATGTCGGAGCCGATCGCGCGGCACGGCGGCGAGATCCTCAAATTCATCGGCGACGGGCTGCTCGCCATCTTCCCGCTGCATCAGCCGAACGCCTGCGCCAATCTGCTGCACGCGGTGGGGGAGGCGAGGGGAGCCATGGCCGCGCTCAACGAGCGGAACAGCGGAAGCGGCCGCGCGCCGCTGAATTACGGCATCGGCGTCCACGTTGGCGACGTCATGTACGGCAATATCGGATCGGCCAGGCGGCTCGACTTCACGGTGATCGGCCCGGCCGTCAACATGGCCTCCCGCCTGGAGACACTGACCAAGACGCTCGGTAGGAACGTGCTGCTGTCACGCGATTTCGCCGAGCTGGTCGAGAAGCAGTTCGCGCTGGAGCATGTCGGCAGCCACGAGGTGCGCGGCTTCAACGCTCCGATCGAGCTGTATGCCTATCCGGCTCGCGCTACTTCCGGTTAGTTCCGCTGGTGTTCGGCAGGGCCTGCTGGCCGCCCTGGGTTTGCCTGGCCGGATCGTTGTCGCCCGGCCTCATCGTTGACGACTTCGCCGGTGCATTCGCGCCGCCGCTGTTGGCGTCCGACGAGGTATTGAGGCTGGAGGCGCCCGCGCCGGTGGTGCCGCCGGTGCCGGTCGAATTGATGCTCGAGCCCGTCCTCGACGCACCCGCGCCGCTTTGCGCGAAGGCGGAAGGAGACGAGGCGAGAGCCGCGATGAGCCCTGCGATGACGAGTGCTTTCATGTCCGCTCCTGTGCTCGGCCCCAGGCGGCCCCGGCCCGGCGGTCCGGGGGCGGGGCTTTGAGCCGGGGCCGCCATTTGCCGGAATGGTGAGACGCCGGCGAAGGGCCAATGCGCGGCAGCGCGTGGTCGTTCCAAATCCGATGGCGCGGCCGCAAACCCGCTGAACTACGCCGACCAGCGATCCTGCTCTTCCTGGTGCGCGTGCTCGTTCAGCCGGTCGGCGAGCTCGTCCGCGATCTGCTCGGTCTCGGCCGAGGCCACCGGCTCGCCCTTGTGGGTCTTCAGCTTGTCCTTGTCGGCTTCAATCGGAAAATCGTCGGGTGTCAGTCCGGTCGTCTTGTTCATGGCGCGCCTCACTGCATCCAGTTGCGGAAAACACACGAGGCGGCGTCAGGCGCCGCCGACCGCCCGCGTGATGGTGCCGCTCCCGCCGCAGGTCGCGCAAGGCGCGCCATCGATGCGCCCCTTGCCGTGACAATCGGGACAGACGTCTTGGCCGGTGCCCTTGGTTCCGGGCGGGGCTTCGTCACCGGGATTGAGCGCTGCTTGCGTCGGGATCTTTGCGTCTTGCGCGTGGGCAGCCTTCGTCTTGGTCATCTGCGCCTCCTCGAAAACACCGCAACGCGCCTTGCCGCAGAAAGTGCCAATCGGTCGGCCAGAGAACCGAGCGCCTATTGCCGATGCGGAACTCTCCGAATAGGCTTGGCGCACATCGTCCAACGGTCCTTCCATCGGCCGCGCCTTCATGCCCAAATTCCTCCGCATCGGTGTCCATCAGTCCAACGTCTCCGGATACACGTCGAAGGCGTGGTGCGTCAGGCGGGTCGGCTCGGCGGTCTTCCTGAAATGGGGCGCGGTGGAGGTGCATGGCACAGGTGCTGCGCGCAAGGTCTATTGGTCGCGCCTGCCGCAGGAGAAGACCGTTCGTTGCGGCAGTGCGCAAGCCGCGCAGGACTACACCAAAGCCGCGATCGCGCGGCGCCGCAGCCATCGCTATGAGCCGCTGACCGGCGCGATCGCGAACCGGCGGCCGTCGGCCGCGCGCGGCGCCGAGCTCAAGCAGGCGCTCGCCACCATCCTGATCGTCGACATCGTCGGCTCCACCGCGAAGGCGGCCAAGCTCGGCGATGCGCGCTGGACCAAGGTGATGGGCCATTACTACGCGGCGGTCCGCAAGGAGCTGAAGACGTGCGGCGGCAAGGAAGTCGTCACCACCGGCGACGGCGTGCTGGCGACCTTCAGGAAGCCCGCCGCCGCCATCGCCTGCGCCAGCGCGATCCAGAAAGCCGTGCGCACGCTCGGCCTCGAGATCAGGGTTGGCCTGCACACCGGCGAATACACCATCAGCGGCGGCGAGATGGTCGGCCTCGCCTTCCACATCGGCACCCGTATTGCCGCGAAGGCGCGCGCCGGCGAGGTCCTGGTGTCGAGCGCGGTGAAGGAGCTGATGACGACGCAGACGGCGATCGGCCTGCGCGATCACGGCGTGCACCGGCTGAAGGGCGTGCCGGAAAGGTGGAGGCTGTGGCGGGTGGAGGGGTGAGGGCGGCTCTTTGCCGAGCCCCGAGGTTTCATTTCGGGAACCGAGATGATCGACGTCCCAGTGTTTCCGACATTCCGTTAAACCTAAAAACACCAAGCGCCTTTACGGGTCCTTCGCCACTCCTGCCCTAGCCTTCACGGCGGCTGGGGCAAATTTGATGGGCTTCTTCGCGCGGCTTCGCGACTCCTTCTCCGTGGGCGACACGAGCGATCCGCTCGGCCGTGCGCTGCTGGTCGAACAGTTCCGGGTTTTGCGCAAGCAGGTGCCCGTTCTCTACGCCATGCTCCTGGTCAACAGCATCAGCGTCGGGCTGGTCCTTCCCAACACGATATCGGCGTGGCTGCGATTTGCCTTGCCGGCCGCCCTTCTGGCGGCCTGTCTGTTTCGGCTCGCCCAGTGGCTGCGGCTCAAGAAGGCCGATTTCACCGCCGAGGAGGCGCATCTCGAGCTTGCAAGAGTTCGCACCGCCACGGTGGTGCTCAGCTCCGGCTTCGTGATCTGGATCCTGGCGCTGTTCATGGTCGTCGATCCCGGTCTGCGCGCGTCGGTCTCGCTGCTTCTCTTCATGGGCTGCGTCGGCACCGCCTACTGCCTCGGCAGCTTTCCGCCCGCGACGCGGCTGACGATGATCATCGCCGGCGCACCGATCGCCACGCTCCTCTTGCTCTCGGGCGAGGGGATGCTGGTCTCGGTCGGGATCAATCTCCTGGTGTTGCTCGCTCTGCTCGCCCGGATGATCAACACCAATTTCCGTTCCTTCGTGAAGCTGGTCGAGACCCACGGACGGCTGTCCGAGGAGGGTGACCGCGCGCGGGCCGCAGAGCAGACCGCGACCGCCTTTGCCGAGCGCTTCGACAGGGCGCTCAACAACATGTCCCATGGCCTCTGCTTCTTCGACGACGATCAGCGCCTGATCGTCTGCAACAGGCAATATCTCGAGATCTACGATCTGGATCCGAAGCTGGTCCGGCCCGGCATGAAGCTGACCGAGATCGTCGATCTCCGCTATTCGGCCGGCAGCGCGCCGAAGATGTCGAAGCAGGACTATCTGGTCTGGCGCAACAGCGCTCCGGTGAGCGCCGAGAATTCGGATACCACCGTGGAATTGACCAACGGCCGGATCGTGCGGATCAAGCATCGCCCGATGGAGGGCAAGGGCTGGGTCGCCACCCACGAGGATATCACCGAGCGTCATCGAACCGAGATGGCGCTTGCGGAAGCCAAGACGGCGGCCGAGCAGGCCGAAGCCGCCGCCCGCGCCGCTCACACCCATCTGACCGAAGCGCTCGACGTCGTCCCCGAAGGACTTGCCGTTTTCGACAAGGACGATCGCCTGGTGCTCTGGAATCATCAATACGCCGAATTCTACACGGCCAGCCAGGAAGCCCTTGCGGCCGGCACGCCGTTCGAAACCATGCTTCGAACCGGCCTTGCCGCGGGACAATACCCGGACGCGGCGGGGCGCGAGGAGGCGTGGCTCGCCGAGCGCCTCGCGCACCACGCGCTGCCGCACCATTCGCACGAGCAGCATCTGGCGGGCGACCGCTGGGTCCGCGTCGAGGAACGGCGCACCAGCGATGGCGGCAGCATCGGCGTCCGCATCGACATCACCGACCTCAAGCGCCGCGAGGCCTCGTTCCGCCTGCTGTTCGAGGAGAACCCGCTTCCGATGTGGGTGGTCGACGCCAAGCGGCGGCGCCTCATCGCCGTCAATGGCGCGATGTGCCGGCACTACGGCTATTCCCGCCACGACCTGCTCGCGATGTCCGAACGCCAGCTCGAATATTGCGAGCGACAGGACGCAGAGCAGGACTACGAATTGCACAGGACCGCCGACGGCGAGGCTATCCAGGTCGTGATCGAATCCCGGCCGCTGGTCTATGAGGGCCGTCCGGCCCATGTCTGCGTTGCCTTCGACGTCACCGAGCGCAATCGGGCGCAACAGCGGGTGAGCTATCTCGCGGGCCACGACGCGCTCACGGAGCTGCCCAACAGGGCCGCGCTGGGTGAGCATCTCGGCGATGCCATCGAGCGCGCGGAGATCACGGACGGCGCCTTCGCGGTGCTCTGTATCGATCTCGACCACTTCAAGGCGATCAACGACCGCTTCGGTCATGCCGTCGGCGATGCCGTGCTGCGCGAAGCCTCGCGCCGGCTGCAGGAGGCCGCGCAGGGAGCTTACGTGGCGCGCGTCGGCGGTGACGAGTTCATCGGCGTCACCGATGAGCTGCCGCTGCCGGCGACCGCCGAGCTGCTCGCGACGCGCATGCGGGCGCAATTCGAGCGCCCGATCGAGGTCGACGGCCACGCGCTCAAGATCGACCTCTGTGTCGGCGTTGCGCTCTATCCGCGCGATGCGGACAACGCCGCCTCGCTGCTCGCAAACGCCGATGCCGCGCTCTATCGCGCCAAGCACGAGGGCAGGGGAGCCATCCGCCTGTTCACCAGCGCGATGGACCAGCAGCTGCGCGACCGCCGCGCGCTGGAGCACGATCTGCGCCTCGCGGTGGAGCGGGGCGAGTTCTATCTCGAGTACCAGCCGCAGCATCATCGGGACGGCACGCTGATGGCTTACGAGGCGCTGGTGCGCTGGCGGCATCCGTTGCGCGGTGTCATTCCTCCCGGAGAGTTCATCCCGATCGCGGAGCAGAGCGGCGCCATCGCGCAGATCGACGATTGGGTGCTGATGGAGGCGTGCCGGGAGGCGGCGTCATGGGATCAGCCGCTGCGGGTCGCCGTCAACGTCTCCGCGGCCCAGTTCCGCCGCGAAAACCTCGATGCGCAGGTCCGAAGGGCGCTGCGCGAGAGCGGGCTGCCGGCCGCGCGGCTCGAGCTCGAAATCACCGAAGGCGTCCTGATCGAGGAAGTGCCGCGCGCCAGGCGGACGATGCAGTCGCTCAAGTCGCTCGGCATCCTGATCGCGCTCGACGATTTCGGAACGGGCTATTCGTCGCTGTCCTATCTCGAAGCGTTTCCTCTCGACCGGATCAAGGTCGACCGCTCCTTCGTCGCCGCTCTCGGCCAGAGCGAGCGCTCGCTCGCCATCGTCCGCGCCGTGATCGGCCTCGCCCACGGCCTCGGCGTCCCCGTCCTCGCCGAAGGCATCGAGACCGAGGCCCAGATGTCGCTCCTCGTCCAGGAAGGCTGCGACGAGATGCAGGGCTATCTCTTGGGGCGGCCGCGGCGGCTGGAGGCGGCGGCGGAGAAGGTGAGGCGGGCGGCGTCTTAATTGTCGCTCCCGATGTCGGAACCCGGGCCGGCCGTTCGTCTTGAATCCAAGCCGCCTCGAACCGGAGTTCTGCGTAAATGGCCCCGCGCGCCAATTGGAAAGGCTTCCTGAGACTGTCCCTCGTCACCTGCCCCGTGGCGCTCTACCCGGCCACGTCCGAGAGCGAGAAGATCTCGTTCAACCAGCTCAACCGGCAGACCGGCCACCGTATCAAGTACCTGAAAGTCGATGCGGAAACCGGCGACGAGGTGCCGAACGAGGACATCGTCAAGGGCTACGAGCTCGAGAAGGGCCAGTACATCGAGGTCTCCAAGGAAGAGCTCGAGGAGATCGCGCTGGAGTCCACCCGCACTATCGAGATCGACGAGTTCGTCGACAGGTCGGATATCGACCCCCGCTATTTGATCCGCCCCTATTACATCCGCCCCGACGGCAAGGTCGGCCACGACGCCTTCGCGGTGATCCGCGAGACCATCCGCGAGATGGACAAGGTCGCGATCGGGCGGGTGGTGCTGACCAACCGCGAGCACATCATCGCGCTGGAGCCGATGGACAAGGGCCTGGTCGGCACCCTGTTGCGCTACCCCTACGAGGTGCGCAGCGAGCAGGACTATTTCGACGACATCCAGGACGTGAAAGTCACCAAGGACATGCTCGATCTCGCCCGGCACATCGTCAACCAGAAGGCCGGACGCTTCGAACCCGACAAGTTCGAGGATCATTACGAGACCGCGCTGATCGAGCTGATCAACGAAAAGCGCGCCGGGAAGGTGATCCGGCCGAAGGAGCGGCCGAAGGGCGAGAACGTCGTCGACCTCATGGAGGCGCTGCGGCGAAGCGTCGGCAAGGAAGCCGGGAAGCAGGCCGCGCCTGCGAAGGCAGACAAGCCAGCCAAGAAGCCGAGGAAGGCGGCGGCCGGCCAGAAGGAGATGCTGATGCCGATCGCGGGCAAGAAGGCGGCCGCCAAGGAGTCGTCCGCTAAGAAGCCGGCGGCAGGGGCGCGGCGGAAATCGGCATGAAGCATCTTCATCGTCCGCGGTACGCGAAGGTCCTTGCCGGACGCCTCAAAGGCCCTCGTCAGGGCACTCCGGACAGGTATCGCCGATCGAATCGAGGACATCGTTGATCTCAGCGACGGCCTGATCGGCGGCGACGCCGTCCGGTGGATCCTGGCGCGCAAGCGCGACCGCGCGTTTCCGAGCGTGCGGGTCGGCACGATCCTTGGCCCAGCCGTGCTCCTCGCATTCGTTGATCGCGCCAGCCTCCTGCAGCACATGAATGGCCCATCCGCGCAAGGTCCGGATCGCCGGACGTCTTTCCCTGGTCATCAGCATGCGAGATCGCTCCTGCGGGACGAATCCGCGCTACCGCCCGCTCGTTCCCGGCGGTTAGCACGGGTCAGGGATTCCCGAACGGCGGGGCTGATCTTGTCCACGTGTTCCGGCGGGCTGTGGAGAAGGCGAAGTGTTGACGCGGGGTCTGCATGCGCCGCAAGCACGCGACCGAGCCAGGCGGGTCCCAGCTGGGGAACCCGGTGCCGAGAGGCGACTTATGTCGCCATCGGTTTCGGAGGAAAAGCCATGGCCATTGATGCGTTCGCTGGCACCACGCCGGTGTTTCTCCCTGAGCAGTTCTTCGTCGGCCGCTTGGACGGATGGGCGGTGGTCGAAAGCCTCATCGGCGGGCTGTTGAAGCGGGCGACGATCACGGCGCATGGCGAGTTGGACGCGGACACCGACACTGTCGTCCTGACAGAAACCTACACCTTCGATGACGGCCACAGCGACACGCTGCGCTGGACGATCCACAAGCTGGGCGAGGGTCAATACACCGGCCATGAGAACCGACTGGAAGGCGAAGCCACCGGCGAGCAGGCCGGTT
Organism: Bradyrhizobium sp. BLXBL-01; assembly: GCF_051853025.1. Classification (NCBI taxonomy): domain Bacteria; kingdom Pseudomonadati; phylum Pseudomonadota; class Alphaproteobacteria; order Hyphomicrobiales; family Nitrobacteraceae; genus Bradyrhizobium; species Bradyrhizobium sp. BLXBL-01. The sequence continues at coordinate 7,162,625 of NZ_CP182471.1, read as the reverse complement.
GTGCATTTCATTGGACCTACACGCGCGACACGCCCCAAGGCGATGGAAAGTCGTTCAAGCTGAACTTCGATGATTGGCTCTATGCGATCGACGACCGCGCCTGCATCGTGCGCGGCAGTGCAGGGCGCGCGGGCATTCCGTTCGCGACGGCGCATGTGACTTATCGGAAGCTTTAGTTAGGGCGACGCGGCTGCAGCCCTGCTCCCCTGCGCGCCCTTCTTTCTTGAACTTAACATTTTTGAATCGCGAAGGCACCGAAGCAAAGTACGGTGGGCGTTTCCCGGGAGGGATCTTCTGGCGCTGATTGGTCCAGAGCGGGGGCGGGGGCGTGAATTTCCAGGTTACGGTTTTGAAGATCCTGGTGAGCTATCCGGACGGCTTTGCCGTCATGGAAGACCTCAAGCGCGACATGGCCATCCTGGCGACCAGTGGCCGCGATTGGGCCGACCGGACGAGGCGTCTCGCCAGCCGGGTGCCGGACCTCGACATCTTTTCGCAAGGCCTGGTCGAGCGCATCAGCGGTGGCTGGAGACTCACCTCCAAGGGGCGAGACGTCTTGGAGTTCATGGAAGCCCGCCCGGCACCAAGCGAGCCAAGCCTCGCGTCCGTGGTCAATGAGACGTCCCCACCGGTGTTCGAGCGTGCTCCCGTTTCCCCGCTGCCGCAGCCAGCTGACCGTGCCAAGCGGCGGCGCGAGCGCCGAGAGCGCCGCCGCGAAGCCCTCGAACGGGCGAGGGCGAACGCGTCCTGAAGCGGGATTGAGGTCCGCACCGAACATCTCTGCTCGTGCCAAGACAACAGCAGCAGTTTTGGAATGCTCTCCAGTGCCACCACGCTACTTGACGAAATCGATACTCCGGCACTTCCAGTCATCGAGCGGAAATTCAAACGATAAGAAACCTCATCGGGCACGGCAGCCTTAACTCGCTTCGCTTCTAATGTGTGTCGCTGGCTCTCCTACTGAAGCTCGCCGCAACAGTCCGTCGTCGCTTCCGCTGCGCTCCAGCTATGCCGGACACCGCGCTTCGCCCTTCGGGCCTCTGCGTGGCTGTGCCACGCGCCGGTGATCGGCAGCTTTTGGTGGTGCAAGGCGGACGTTCGAACACGCAAGTTGCAGAGAGGTCCAAGAGCGGACCAAATCGCGCCGCTGCGCGCTTAATGGGCGTTTAACGCTTTTGCGCAACAGATGGATCACCAGCGCGGAATTAGTCCTAGTTACGAGTGCGAGCCGAGCTCCCAGGGAGGGGAATCGGATGGGACTGCTTTTTGTTGGAGTGCTGGCAGGAGTCCTGATCGGCTTTGGCTGGTTCGCGCCTTCCCGAGGGTATTTCCTTGGGTGTGCGTCACGACCCTGTTTCGACCGGGTTGCGGTCGCCCGATCCCCGCAGCCAACGCCGACGGCACTGGCGCCGGATCCCGTGATCGTCAAACCGAATTCTGCAACTCCGGGAAGGTCCGGCAAGAAATCATCACCAAAGAAGAGCGGATCGGTCGACCTCGCCAAAGCGGCGTCACTGCGGACGAGGACCAGCGTCCCAGCATCCGAACGGCCCGCGGAAGACTCAGATCCTGTCCTAGAAAAGGCGAAGGTCACCATCGCGACGAAGATGGAGGATCCAGGATCGGCCGAATTCACCGAAATGAAGCGCACGATGCGAAAGAACACGCTCGGACGCCCCGTGGATACGATTTGCGGGCGTGTGAAAGGAGGAAGCGCATCAGGGGGCGAGACCGCAGAGAGACCGTTTCTTTATCTCGTGAAGGAGGATGAAGCATATGTCGTCGACGGCAAGTCGGGGTCGGCGGCGTCAACGGCCTATAGAAATATCTGCAATTAGGGAATGCGTCGGCTGCGGCAGCGCGCGGTCCGCGCCGAAATGAATTTGAGCGGAAAGAATTTCCACCCAGGCGCCAGTTAAACCGCAGTGGACAAGGCACTGGCAGCGGCACTGCGCCGCTCTCGTGATGATCATTCAGGATGAATGCAGCAGCAGGGGACAAGCAATAGGGAATGGGAATATCGCGGAAGCTCTTTTTATCTCGAGGAAATCATGGACGACATAACAAACTCCTCAAAGCGGCTCGATGGGTCACTTCACTTGCCGGTTCTGGTGCTCGTCGAACCGCTCCTGTTGCCTCGCACATGTATTCTGAACGTCCTCAGGCGGGAATTGGCGGAATTCGAGATCCTCGACATGGCAACGGTCGAAAGCCTGGACTGCACATCAACCCGCGATGTTCGTCTGGTGGTGCTGAGTATCGCAGACAAGCCCATCGACGATCCCTCGGTTGAGGGAAGTCTCGCCTTCGTTGCGGAGTGTTGTCCCAACGCCGCCGTTGCAATTCTGTCAAACCATGACGACGAGCCGACCGTGCAGGCCGCGATGCAGCGGGGTGTGCGCGGCTTTCTTTCTACCTCGCTGCCGATCGAGATTGCCATAGCTGGCCTGCGCCTTGTCCTTGTCGGCGGCGTCTACAGGCCGTTGCCCGTCGCCGGGATGAACAGGATATCGGATTTCGAGCCGCCAGATGCGCGCGGGCTTGCGCGCGCATCTCTTGTGAACGAGGGAGCCGGAGTGACTATCGAAAGGAGCGTGCCGGATCTCACGCCTCGTGAGCAACAGGTTCTGGCGGAATTGGCGCTCGGCCTGCCCAACAAGCTGATCGCCGCCAAATTGAACCTGTCGGAAAGCACAGTCAAAATGCACATCCAGCATATCATGAGGAAATGTGCTGCGCACAATCGGACGGAAGCCGTGCTGCGCTGGCGCGGCCGGTTGCCGTCGCAGGGGCACGACCCCGGCGCAAGTCCGATGCAGGAGACTTAGTCCTCTCTGAATGCATTACGGAAGCAGTCGAGCAGGGGCCTGAGCGCGTAGAGAGCCACGGTACCGCGCCCTGTCGTGATGAACACTTGAACCGGCATGCCGGGGACGATCTGGATGTCGTTTGCGACGATCTGCGCGTCATCGATCCGGATTTTGGTCGCGTAGTATGGCTGGTCCGTGCGCTTGTCGAGGAGTCGGTCTGCGGACACGTGCACGACAGTTCCGATCAGGCGAGGCACGCGACGCTGATTGTACGGTAAGAGGTGAACCTCGGCATTGAGGCCGGCATGAACCACATCGATATCCTCGGGCCTTAGGCGCGCGGTCACGATGAGACGGTCTTGCCGGGGTACCAGGTCCATGAGCGGAGCGCCCGCTCCGATGACGCCGCCGGCTGTATGAATCCGCAAATCGGTTACCACGCCGTCCTCTGGCGCCTTGACCTCTGTTCGCGATAGCTGGTCCCTGGCCGCAAACAACCGCTCGCGGAGCTGGAATATCTGGTTCTGTGCTTCACGAAGCGACTGTGCGATCTCGTTCTGCCTGTCGCTCTCGAGCTTGAACAATGTGGCCTGCTGTTCGCTGATGACTTGCGCGGCGCGGGAAATCTGCGCGGCGATCTCGCCGCGGCGGCCCTCAACGTCGGCCAGCTCCCGCTGCAGGTTCAGAAGTCGCGGCCGCCGTTCGAGACCCTTGTTGACGAGTGTCGTGACCATATCCAGTTCCTCCCGGACGATGCCGATCCGCTGCCCGGTGGCGCTCTCCTGCGCCGTGAGACCTTCGATCTCCTTTTCGACTTGACGCCTTCGTTCGCGAATGACTGCAAGCTGCGACTCGTGGACCTGCAGGCGTGCCTGAAAAATGAACTGCTGCGCCGACAGTGCAGCGGCGGCCACTCCGCTCTGCCTGCTGTCCTGTTCCAGCGCGTCCGGAATTGCGATCCTCTCGAATCTCTGCTGCTCGGCCTGAAGCCGAGCGGCACGAGCAGCTGCATCCCACAATTGGCCTTGAAGGCTCTGCACCTCCGAGCTCGCCCGGGTGTCCTCCAGCGCGATCAGCGTTTGGCCGCTGCGCACGATGTCGCCATCCGAAACCAGGATCTTGCTGACGATACCGCCTTCCAGATGCTGGATCGTCTTGCGACTCGATTCCGATTCCACGACGCCGGACGCGATCGCGGCGCTTTCGAGAGGCGCGAGGCTCGCCCATGTACCAAGCCCCAGCATGAAGCAGAGCACCAGCAGATTGCCCGCGACGGTGATAGCGCGAAGCCTTCCGCGTGGCGAGGTCGGCGTAGGCGTCGAGCACCATGGAAATTCCAGAGGCTCGAAATCGTCGATTGCGGTTACCACGACGCCAGATCGTCGGGTCGGCGTGGGGCGCGACGGCCCTCGTACGAACCGGTCCCAGATCATGGGAAGTCTGGCGACGGCAGGATGCTTCCAGATGGTGAGAGAATTCCAGATCATGGCGCAACCTGTGAAGTAACCTGGGGTCGGCTCAGGTGCCGTTCAAAGATGTCCTCGCTGTCGCCGAACGCGGCGACCGCACCGTCTTCCATGATGGCAATCTTGTCCGTGGCGGCGAGGAGACCCATCCTGTGAGTGACGACGACAAGGATGACGCCCGCGAGCTTCATGCGCTCGATGGCATCCAGGAGCATTCGCTCGCCCCCGTAGTCGAGGCTGGCGTTGGGTTCGTCGAGAACGATGAGGCGTGGACTGCCGAAAAATGCGCGGGCAAGACCGAGGCGCTGCCGATACCCGCGTGAGAAGATGGTTTCACTGTGAACCACCGTGTCGTAACCCTGCGGCAGGCGCATGATCGCCCCATGGATTCCGGCGAGCTTGGCCGCTTCGACGACCTTTTGCCGGTCCGCATCTTCAAGGCGTGCGATGATGTCGTTGATGGTGTCGCCGATCAGATTGATGTCCTGGGGGAGATATCCGAGGCCGTCGCCGTTTCGGGTCTCGCGAAGCAGCGAGACGTCGGTATTGTCGAGGAGAACACGGCCATGCGTCGGCATCGACAGCCCCGCGATCACCTGGCCGAGCAAGGACTTGCCTGACCCGGACGGACCGATAATGCCAAGGCATTCTCCGGGCATGAGGCTGAAGGAGACGCCGTTCAGCAGAAGATGATCGGTCCCGGCAAGCCACACGCCCACATTGTCGACGACGAGGCCAGTTCGCGCCAGCGGCGGGAAAACCCCCGCGCTCTCCTGCCGGGTGACGGGGAATGCGGCGAGAAGCGCGCCGAGCCGCTGACAGGCGCTCACGGCCGTCACGAGTGATTTCCAGCCTGCGACCGCACTTTCGACCGGTGCGAGCGCCCGGCTGAACATCAGCGTAGAAGCAAAGATGATTGCCGGACTTTTGCCGTGATCGAGGACGAGCCACGCGGCAGCCCCCATGATCAAGACCTGCGACAGCGCGCGAACCGGCTTGGCGACCAGAGAAACGATCTCGCCTCGCCGGAGCGCCACATCGTGCTCTCTGCGCGCGTGCTGCGCGTCACGGTGGATCATGCGCGCGGCGCTATCGAACATTCCCATGGCGCGGATCATGTGGATGTTGCCCGCGGCAGTCTGAAGGCGACCGTAGCTTCTGGAGAGCGCGGCGCCGGACCTGAGCAAAACGTCTTCCGTGACCAGCTCTCCGGCGACCGTGAGTGCGAACAGGAAGGCGACGCAGCAGGCGCCCACCACGCCAAGCAGGGGATGGATCAGAACGAGGACAAGGAGGAACAAGGGCGCCCAGAGCGCGTCGAACAGCATCGTACATGAGCCGGACTCGACGAACTGGCGCAGCACGGTGAGGTCCCGATATGCGCCCGACGCTTGCGTCCAATCGCTGCGAAACGCCGATTCGAGGCCGGCCGAAAGCACGCAGGGACGAAGGCGATCGTCGAGCCAGGCACCGAGGCGTCCAAGGACGGCGCGCCGCAATGCATCGAACACGCCGCCGACGACCACGGTGATCGCGACTATGAGCGTGAGCAGGAGCAACGTGTCGCCGCTCCGGCTCGACAACACCCGGTCGTAGATCTGAAGAAGATAGATGGAGGGCGCAAACAGTAGCAGATTGTAGCTGCAGCTATATGCGAATACGAGACCTAGCGGTCCCACGCAGGACCGGAGGGCCGTGTGCAGTGGCGTCCGGATCTGCGGCAGGATCGGCAACCGAATGGGCGGCATCAGCATGATCGTCACCGCCTGAAATCGAGGCCCGTCGCACTTGACTGATGGTCAACGCAATCCGGCAACCGCATCGGTAGATCTTTGGCGCGAAATCCGGGACCGGCGGCCGCGGCAGCCGATCCCGCCAGTCGGACGAGCGGCTCGTCAGAGCGTGTCGAGATGGAAGGTCACTCCGCCACCCCATGCGAAGTTGCCGTCTCCGCCATCGCCGCCGATGCCGGCGACCACTTCCTGGTGCTGGTCCACCGCGACCTTGTTGATCTGGGTGGCATCCGTATTGGCGTAGACCTTGGAGGTATCGTAGCCGCTGTAGGACTTCTGGCTGCCGTTCGACTCGGCGTCTCCGCCATGAGCCTTGGAGAACACCGAGGCCTTGGCGTTGGCGCCGCCGGCATCCCAATCCGCCGTCTGCTTGACGTGATCGCCGGTGCTCACGTGCACGTCGGCGCCTTCCGCCTTGTTGGTCGGATCGTAGTTGACAGTCGGCTTGCTGATGATGGCTCCCTTGAACGTACCGTCGCCGCCATTTCCGGCACTTTGACCACCGGTGTCGATCGATTTGACCTTGATCGTATCCGAGATGTTGATTGCCTTTGGCATCATTTGAGGCCTCCGTCGTTTTGTTGGCTGTCGTGCAACATCCATCCCGATCAGGCGGACGCGCACGGCAAGTCTGATCCGCCCGTGCGCGAGAGCGATAGATGTCAAATCGAACATCATCCGGTTTGGTGGGCCTACCTACGAAAGTACGACATTTCGTCAGGGGAGGGCGCCTCTGCGCCGGCTTTGCATGCGGCGAGTGGCGAGGCCGCGTGCCGCGATGCGATCGGCCATGAGAGCGATGCGACGTTTCGCTATGCCACCAGGTGAAGATCCGACAACAGATGCGCGGCATCGCCACCTGGCGCGAGGTTGCCGTAGCCGCCGTCCCCGCCAACGCCGGCGATCTGGGTCGCACTCTGGTCGATGTGCACGTTGTTGACCTGATCGGCCACCGCCGTCGAATGTGGACCTGCGATTGCTATGTTGATGGGTGCATAGATCGCGACGCTGACGTCGACCAGACTGCCCGCGAAATAGCCGTTGCCGCCATTGCCTGCGCTGTTCGAACCGGTCGCGATCGTATCGGACCCGCCCCACAGATGATGGGAGAGAAGGCTTGCATGGCCGCCCGCTGCGGCGTTGTCGTTGCCGCCGTGCCCGCCAATGCCGGCGATCTGAACCGCGGATTGATCCACGGAGACATCGTTTATCTGGACCGCGTAAGCGCTGGAGCCATAGCCCGCGATGGCGATGTTGATCGGGTTGTACACGACGAACGAGGTATGGACGAGTTCCCCGTAGAACATGCCGTCACCGCCATTGCCGGCCTGGCCTCCGCCCGTTTGAACGTCAAAGACGCTCGATCCCCAGCTGGGGTCGAGCGTGATGACGCTGCCGCCGGCGGCCACATTGCCATGTCCGCCACTTCCGCCGACGCCCGCGATCTGCGTGGCCGATTGGTCGATGTCGACCGTGTTCGACTGACTTGCATGTGCAGTGCCGCCCGAGCTCGCCAACGCGATATTGATCGGATGATAGATCACCACGGGAGCGTCCACGATCGCACCCGAGAAATGGCCGCTGCCGCCGTTTCCGGCGCTGTTGTCGCCACTCGCAATCACGCCGGAGCCTGAAAACGTACCGATGCTCCCACCCGCTGCAATGTTGTCATTGCCGCCATGGCCGCCGACGCCGGCCATTTGAAAAGCGGATTGATCGACATTCAAATCGTTGGACTGGTTGGCCAGGGCGACCGAGCCGTATCCCGCGCTGATCGAAATGTTGATCGGTTCGTAGATCAAAAGGGACGCGTGAATGATACCTCCGTAAAAATGGCCATCCCCGCCGTTCCCTGCCGTGTTCGCCCCACTCTCGACCGAAGCAATGCTCTTCTCGGGAAAGGATGCGCCGGCAGCAGGCTTCGTGGACGAAACATCCAGGCCCGCTGCGGCATGGTTGCCGGCGTGGCTGCCCATCTCGCCCCCCGATGGGGGATGTTTGGACTGAACCGGGTCGGAGTCTTTATGCTGGGTATGCGCGCTCGCGGCGTATGCTCCAGGACCGGCAAACGGGCCGGGACGATGGACCAGGGCGCCACCGCCGACCGCGTCAGCCATGAACGGAGCTCTGGGTGCGGGGCCCAATTCGCCCGCGCCATCGTACCCATCGTGGTGATGAGAGGCGTGATGCAGCCGGATTGCATCCGACATCCGCGTAAAATCCATCGTAGCCTCCCTCATCGCGATCGCTCCGCGCGATCGGACGGGTTCTGCACTCCGGAGAGAATGTCGTCCCGGGAAGGTCGAATGCCCAGCCGTCAGTTCGGATATAGCGCTCGTCTGGCAGCCGCAACATCGGCTACATCCGTTCGGGTGCGGTTACAGCCTTGCATCAATTCCCCCGGTCCCCGCACTCATCTCGCCTGCGGCCAAAATGAATCCGGCGCATTGCCGGATTTGAACCGTATTGCGACCTGGGTCGCGGCCAAAGCTCGTGTCGCCCGCTTCAGCGGAAGTGGAGTGCTTGCCGCGGCCCGGCAAAGTGATCGATTTATTGGTGGGCCCGGCAGGACTCGAACCTGCAACCAGACCGTTATGAGCGTAGTGAATATCTGGAAAATCTGAGCATTTTCAATAAAGCTCGTGCATTCTCGCGCACGTTCGTGCGCGTTTGTTCACGGGGTTTCTGTGGGATTTCTGGTGGGCGGTTTTGCTCTTCTGAGGCTTGCGTCCCCATTGATCATGGCGGCTTTCGGGTGAAGACTCGAAGTCATGCGCCGACAGAAACGACGCGATTGACCCGAAGCCGCCGTCGCTTCTGGGGTGCCGTCGCATTCGTAGGTCGCGCCTAGTGGCGTCACCCTTCAGGATTGATCTGGCCGAACATGTAGTAATGCCGTTTGGATAAAGCTTTCCACTTTCGGCAGCGCATAGTGACGACTAGGATAGACGAAGTAGCAAGTTCCGGGCTGATGCTTTGGATGCCAATGGGGCAAGACACGAACGAGCTTTCCCGCTTTTGCCGCATCCCGACTAAGGAAATCTGGCAACCAAGCTATACCCTCTCCGAGCGTGATCATTGTCGTTATTAGCTCAACGTCATCGGCGCGAACACGTCCCTTCATCGAAAGCTCGAAGTCTGACTTCCCGTTCGTCAGCAGTAGAGATCCCTTTTGAAATGGATGGGTCACGAACGCTGCATTCGCCAGTTCGCGCGGATGCGTAGGCTCGCCGAGCCTCTTCATATATTTGGGTGAGGACCACAGGTCTGCCTTAACCTCGGTGAAGCGGCGAGCGACGAGCGACGAGTCTTGCAACGTCCTGCCAAAACGTATGGCTACGTCGATACCTTCTCCCACCAAGTCGACAACCCGGTTTGTGAGCGTGAGGTCGACTGACACTTCCGAAAACTTCGTGACGTAAGCCTGGACGATTCGCGGCAGGACGCTGTGCCCCATATCAGCCGGCGCCGTGACCCTCAGAAGGCCCGATGGCTTGCCTTTGGCCGATTGAAGCGCCGCTTCACCCAATTCGACTTCACGAACAGCGTTCGAACAGTGACGAAAGTAGGCTTCACCTGCTTCCGTTAAATGCAACTTGCGCGTGGTGCGCTGGATCAATCGGACGCCGAGGCGCTTTTCCAGCGCAGCCATCTTTGCGCTGACAGTAGTCTTGGGCATGTCCAACCGTTTCGCCGCGACCGAAAAACTACCGGCTTCCACAACCTTCACGAACACCGCAACCGCGTCCAGCATTATCCAACCCGCTGCACAGTGAATTCCGATTTTGCCATCTACTGCATAGCTTGGGTAGCTCCAAATTAGGTGACATCTGACCGGGAGAAGCCGTCAATGAGCGAGAATTCTACCAATCACACGCGCCGCACCATGCTTGCTAGTGCAGCCGCCGGCATCGGGCTGGCGGCGCTGAGCACATTCAACATTTCGGAGGCAAAGCCGGTGGCCGCATCTGATTCAATTCGCCCCTTCCATGTCAATATTCCGCAGAGAGTCATCGAAAACATGCGGCGGCGTATCGCTGATACCCAGTGGCCGGAGAAGGAGACCGTCTCGGATCAGTCGCAGGGCGTTCCGCTCGCAGCGATGCAAAAACTCGCCCACTATTGGGCAACTGGCTACGACTGGCGCAAGGTCGAAGCTCGATTGGCCAAATATCCGCAGTTCATCACTGAGATCGATGGCCTCGACATCCATTTCATCCACGTGCGCTCAAAGCATCCCGGCGCACTTCCGCTCATTATTAATCACGGATGGCCTGGCTCGATCGTCGAACAACTGAAGCTTATCGAGCCGCTCACCGATCCTACGGCGTATGGCGGCGAAGCCTCAGATGCTTTCCACGTGGTGATCCCCTCCATGCCGGGTTACGGATTCTCGGGCAAACCCACAAGCACCGGCTGGGGGCCGGAACGGATGGGCCGGGCGTGGGACGTTCTCATGAAGCGTCTCGGATATTTCCGTTATGTCGCGCAGGGCGGCGATTGGGGCGCATTCGTTGTCGACCAGATGGGTTTGCAGGCACCGGATGGCCTGCTCGCGATCCACACCAACATGCCAGCCGTAGTGCCGAACGACATCAACGATGCACTCTCTCGCGGAGATGTAGCGCCTGCTGGTCTTTCGACTGATGAAAAGCGAGCTTGCGAGCAACTCGCGAGAACGTTCAAGCAGGTGGAATATGCGAGGATGATGGCTGCTCGTCCGCAGACACTCTACGGGATCGCGGACTCCCCGGTCGGCCTGGCCGCTTGGCTCCTCGATCACAACGACGCAGATGGCCAGCCAGCCGCGGCCTTCTATGCAGCACTTGAGCGCATCAAGAGCGCGAATGGCGAACTAACGCGAGACGAGATCCTCGATAACATCACACTGTATTGGGTGACGAATACTGGGGTCTCAGCATCCCGACTTTACTGGGAGTACAAGGGAGGCTTCTTCAACGCGAAAGGGATTTCCATTCCTGTCGCCGTGACGGTTTTTCCCAGCGAACAGTACGAGGCGCCGCGAAGCTGGACCGAGAAGGCCTACCCGAAACTGATTTATTACCACAAGGTCGACAAAGGTGGACACTTCGCGGCTTGGGAACAGCCGGCGCTCTTTTCCTCCGAGCTCCGGGCAGCGTTCCGTTCCTTGCGTTGATTGGCATGGCTAAACGACGGCCGTGATGCCGCGCCGTCGATCACCGCGCTTGTTCTCAAATCGCCGCCAACTCGAGTGGCCTCACACCTTACAGGAGATTGAAATGAATTTCGAAACCGTCAAAGTCCAACGCGAAGGCGCCGTTCTCTTTGCGGAAATCTCCGCTCCGCCCATGAACTTATTGGGCCCAGACCTCTACCGCGATCTAAACTCGCTCATTCACGCGGCGGAGGCCGATAGGGCGATCCGGGTTCTTGTCTTTCGCTCGACTGATCCCGACTACTTCATCTCGCACGTCGATGTGACGCGAATAAAGGAGCTCCGGGAAGTTGTCCAGATCAGCGGGGGCAAGTCCTCGCCCGCGCTGCTCTTTCATCAGTTGAGTCAGAGTCGGCTCATCACAATTGCTGAGATCGCCGGCCGCGTTCGTGGCGTGGGCAGCGAGTTTGTGCTGGCGCTCGATATGCGCTTCGCCGCCCGGGGGAAGGGGATCTTTGGTCAGTTTGAATCCGCTTTCGATGTGATTCCCGGAGGCGGCGCCGCACAGCATCTTACAAGGCTTATGGGGCGTGCTCGCGCCCTTGAGGTCATGCTGAGCGTTGAGGACTACGACGCTGACCTCGCGGAACGTTATGGCTGGATCAATCGTGCATTGCCTGCCAACGAGCTAGGCACCTTCGTCAAGGCCTTAGCACATCGCATCGCGGCTCTTCCGGCTGCTGGCCAAAGGACCATCAAAGATCGAGTCAACGATATCGCGCTGCCACCCGCTGACGAACTGCGACGCGACGCGGAGCTTTTCATCGAAGGTCTTCGCAGTCCAGACGCGCAGCACCGCCTTGCGGCTGCCCTGGCGAAAGGCTTCCAAACGAGGGAAGCAGAGATGGACCTGCCGAGAATGCTGAGTGACTTGGCCTAACGAAGCCCCGGCAAGCCGCGAAACTACAATTCAAATTTCTGCCCCGCAATTCAGAGGAGGGTCGTCATGACCAACCAAACGAATCCGACGCGCCGCGCCGTCCTTTCTTCCTCCGCGGCGGTCGGAGTTGCGGCCGCTATCTCTCAATCCGTCGTCGCCAAAGCCTTTGCACAAGAAAATGCCATGCTTCGCATCAAGAGTCTCACTGTAGTGGCCTTTGCGGCTGTCGCTGTGCTCGCCACCGCTGCATTTGCCCAGAGCGCGAAGGAGGTTCGCGGCGCTTCACCCTACGTTGCCGTCGATAACGAACCAACGCCCAGGCTGATCGTCGACCCTCCGCTCCCCGAGGGGCTGGCGATCGGCGTCTTCTGGGCGCAATACCGAGTGGAGAACCTCCGCATCGTCCAGGTTTTTGGGAAGGGCGCACGCGAGGTGTCACCCCGTATCGGGCATCTACACGTCACCGTTGACGATCTGCCGTGGTGGTGGGCGGACGCGAGCGACAACAACACCGTCGACATCGCCGGGCTGCCGCCCGGCCCGCACAAGGTGACGATCTCGCTCGTCGATGCCGACCATAACGTCTTCCCAGGTCAGGTGAAGACGCTGCCATTCATCGTCCCGGAGCACGCCGGGATGAGTCACGGCACCCACGCCCACTGAACCATAGGAGAACGCAAATGCTTCACGGAAAAACGGCGCTGATCACCGGCGGCACTTCGGGCATTGGTCTCGCTACGGCCAAGCTCTTACACGTCAACGGCGCAAAAGTGGCGATCACGGGCCGCAAGCCGCAGGAACTCGATGGAGCGCGCGAGATCATCGGCACGGACGTGCTCACATTGCAGACCGACGTGCTGTCCCGCGACGAGCTAAGTAGGATGGCGTCTGACGTGCACCGCGCTTTCGGCGCGCTCGACATTTTCTTCGCTAACGCCGGTGTGGCTTATGTCACGCCGCTGAGGATGACCGACGAGGCGCAGTACGACCGCCTGATGGATACCAATGTGAGGTCGGTGTTCTTTTCGGTTCAGGCTGTCGAACCAATCATGCGTGAGGGCGGATCGATCATCGTGACGACGGCTTGGCTGAACCAAGTCGGCGTGCCCGGGCGCGCTGTACTTTCGGCTTCAAAGGCGGCCGTGCGCTCGTTCGCGCGAACCTTGTCGGCGGAACTGCTACATCGGCGCATTCGCGTGAATGCGATCAGTCCGGGACTCATCGACACTCCTATCCTTCGGGGAGTGGGACAATCTGAACATCCCGGACAGACTGACGAGCAGTTCCGTGATTATCTCGCAGGCGCGAGCGCCATGATTCCTATTGGGCGCCTTGGGAGCGCCGACGAAATTGCCAGCGCCGTTCTGTTCCTCGCTAGCGATGCGTCGAGTTACATGCTTGGCTCGGAACTGGTCGTCGATGGCGGCTTCGCCGAACTCTAATGTTGCCAATGGGGTTTGCTTTAAGAATGTCTCCTTTCCGGCAGAGCGGCACTCAGCTCGATAAGCATTCGATCTTGCTTTGGTGGGCCCGGCAGGACTCGAACCTGCAACCAGACCGTTATGAGCGCACGGGTCGAACACTAAGTAGATGATTTTTCGTCGTTCTTTGTAACGTCGATTCACGAAAATCTGCGTTTGTTCACGGTCAACCGGTCCACCGGCGGTCCACCTAGCTGGCTTTTCGAACAGAAGGTGTACCGACTTTAGCGGCGGACTCCACGCGACTCTTCTGTGTGATCGCAAAGGCTGCGCCGCGCATGTAGTCGGGATGATGGTGGCCATAGGTGTCGATCAGAACCTTCACCGACATGCCGAGGAATCCAGCCGCCTCCCAGGGGTCGGCACCGCGCTGCATAAGCCACGTCGCGGCCGTGTGGCGGAGCGTGTGCGGCGTCACGTTGCCGTCTGTCAGATCGAGGTTGGCAACGTTCACAGCGCGGGCGAAGGCGTTCTTCACCGACTTAACCGGCTGGCCGTGCCACTCGACGAAGCAGTTTGCGATGATCTTCTTCCGCTCCCAGCGCCGCATGTGTGCAAGCAGTCGCGGCGGAAGAGGGGCCGGTGGCTGCCGCTTGTTCGTGGCACGCTTACCGATCTTGAGTCGGTAGAAAATCCCCGCGTTCAGATCGACGAACGCGCGGCCATGTTCGCGGCGCGGCGAGGCTGCTGCAATGGCAGCTGCGCGGGTGCCGGTGTAGAGACCGATAAGAATGAACCGGGCAAGGTGACGAAGGGTATACTTCGTCGTTTGGACCTTTTCCCCCTTGTGTCGCCCGCGGTGAATTGTCTGCACCTCGCGGTGCCGCCAACAAGCCCAAAGCAGCCGAGCAGCTTCGCTCCGGTCGAGCCATCGGTCTCGTGGCGCACCTTTGGGGGGAAGCTTAACCTTGATGACCGCGTGATGCAGGTTCTGGTCGGCATGATGATTGATGGCGGCTCGCAGGTTTTCCAGATCACGACGTGCGCCACCCTGGTTGCCGCGCTTCTTGACGAACTTCCTCGTCAGCGACTCCTGCATCTCGCCCAGCATGTAGAGCCCGAAGAAATCATTCAGTCGGTTGATCGAAGAATCGAATCGCCGCTGCTGTACTTCCTCCTCAAATCCATCCCTGCGATCCGCGTGATAGATCGCAAGCACATCAGCGATAGGAATAAGGTCAACGTCCCGGAGCTTGCGCTCCGGGGCATGCTTTAACGCAATATAGTTCGCTAGGAACTCTTCGGCTTCTTTTGGAGGACGATGTTCAAACGATTTCGCAACGCATCCTGTGGCGATACGCTTCGACCCGTCCTTGACAACCCAATGGGCTTGACGTCCTGCTTGAGCAGGTTTCTTCCAGAGGCGGGGTCCTTTACCGGCGTTCGACATAGTTTTCTCATTTCAGCAATGTTGGTCAGTGTAGTGAACTGCTTACCGGCGATCGTCTCATAAGCGAGACGACCGCGAGCGATTTCACGACGGAGCCCCGAAACCGTGATGCTGCCGTCGGGAAAAGCCAGGCGAGCGGCTACTTCCAGTCTCAATGGTGTGTCCGCCCTAATCAGGCCGACGTCGCTGCAGAGGACGTCAACCGGACTGGGTGGTGAAACCTTCACGGCACCAGCATTCATCAAGCCGCCCTTGGGAATCCGACAGGACCATAAAAGCCCGCTCGATACTTGAGGGTCCAGCCACCCTGCCTCAGTTCGAATTCCGACGGCTGGATAACTTTCAAGTATCCTGCCTTCTGCAATTTCTTCAACGAATGCCTTACCGCGCCGATGGAAAGGTGGCTGTTCTTGCAGATTTCGGAAAGAGACATTGAAGCTACATCAACCCGTCCATCGTGCATCTTGTCCACCAAGATCAAAGCTACCCTCAGGTCATTTTCGTTCAGGCCCGGAGCCACTTTGACTTCCGCCAGCAATGCATTCAGCGCTCTATGGAAGTTGCTTTCAGTAGGATCTTCGGAGAGGCACCTTGGATCGAGAGAAAATACTGGCGGACGTGAGTACATTCAGATCTCCTGCTGCGTGGATGTTTGCCTCTATTAGCATTAAATATCCAGTAATGCAAGCAACTGCTAATAGATCCGTCTGCTGGCTTAAGTTGACAGGTTCGTTTTCATCGTGGTATTTGCATGCGAACTATTAATGCAATCGGACTGCAAAAAATGCCGCGCGGAAGGCCAAAGCCCAATATCAGCAATGAAGGTCTTGCGCGTTGGGTCAGATCGATCTTGAGCAGGAAGGGGTGGACGGGCACCGAACTCGCGCGCCGCTCCGGTCTCGCTCCTTCAACTCTCTTGAGAGCGTTGAACAATGCTGACCATCCATTTGTGTTTTCAGCCGCAACGCTGAAGAAAATCGCTGACGCAGCGGGCGAACCCATTCCTGCCGATCTTGCTCAAGCATTTGGACAAAAAGCAACGGACGATCGGCCTCGTGTAATCACCGTGCGAAATGTCTCCTCTCTTCCGGAGTCGCTTCGATCAGCAGCAAACACAGGCAAGCCAGAATCCGTGATTGTCCCCGCGAACTGGCAAGAGGATGAGACGCTGTTCGCCTTTCGGAACCCGGACGGCAAGCTCGGAAATTGGTTTCCTCCTCGAATGCTAATGTTCGCGACCAAAGCTCGCGATCCGATGCGAGGCGACCTAGTGATGGTGACGGAAAAGGGCGGGTGGACAAGAGTGCGGCTCCTGCTCGGGATCAGTGAGGAGGGACTGAGTCTTTCCAGGACAATGCCTGAGAAGGAGGACGAGAAGATCGCTTTCGATGACATCGCAGACATCGCTGTTATCGTGGAAGCTCTCAGGGATTGAGGAGCCATGATGACCTTCGCAGTCTCCGGCGACTTACAGTGGTTCAGCCGATCGCAGTACGATGGCGGCAAGACCGAGAGGAAGCTCTTCGATCGGAACGGCTATTGTGCAATCTACTTTGCCGGCAAGGACCGGGCGCTACGACTCGGCTGGACCGGTAGAGACCCCCGCAGGATCGGGGAGCCTGCTCGGATCATTGCTTGGTGTGCAAACGACCAATTCGCGAAGCGCGTTGTCAACGAGGTGTCGCAGCTTCTGAACTCTCGCTTGGTTTCCGGCCGCTATGACGTGCCGGTCCACCTTGCCGAGCAGGCAATCTGTGTCGCGGCGAACAACGTTGGCGTTCAGATCACGAGCCACGAAGCGATGATGCAGCATGTGAAAGCGATCAGGCATCAACGCTTAGAAGAGGAACTCAGCAGGGCCGAAGCAGAATTTCGCAATGCAGAGCTTGAGAGGAAGCTGAAGAAGCTTCAGAGCGCTTCGCCAGCCTCACCAGAGGACGACTATGCAAATTTTTGACGCCGCCCTGAAGTTGTGCTAGGAGGAAGCATCATCGCAGTTTTTGATCAGAGGCCCCGCCCCAGCGGGGCTTTGTCGTGTCCACACCCACGCCTCGGCATCCCGCCGGGGCGTTTTGCTTTGGAGGAACCATGAGTAACCGACTCTTTTACGACCCCGAATATCGACGCCCGTACATCGGCGTCAGGCTGCCAGCCCAGCAACTGGCTGATCTGGATCGAGCGCGCATCGAACTACGCTTGTCGAGATCAGAGTTCTTGCGGCGTGCCATCGCGGCGCAGCTGCAACAGCTTCGTGCCGTCTCGAAGTAACCACCAAAGGAAAAGCCCCCGGCGCGCCAACGCCAAGGGGCTTAAAGCAGTTCAACAATTACAAGATCACCATGACACAAACGGCCAGCAAAGACAAACATTCCAACGACAACTTCCGCTCGGTCTCGCCCGTTCAAGAGTTGCGCTTTCTTGACGCCATGATGGCGGACTCTGAGTTGCCAATGACAGCAAGGGTTGTCGGATATCAGTTGGTCAGGTGGACCTGTGGCGATAAGTCCCATCGGTTCAACGGATATGCCTGGGCCCGTCGTGACACGCTCGCCGATTGGATCGGGCGCGATTCAGAAACGACCATCACGACCGCTACCAATGCGTTGAAGGCTCGGGGCTGGATCATCGTAAAGCGCCGCCCGAACACCTCAAGTCTGATTCGACCGAACTGGGATCGGGGAGCGCAACAGCAAGAGACACCGGAAGACCAGAAAACTGTATTTCCGGAAGACCAGAAAACTGTACATCCGGAAGACCAGAAAACTGGTCCCTATAGTGCTGATCATTATAGCGCCGATCTGGATAGCGCTCTCATTCCCGGCCGCTCCGCTCCGGGTATGCGTGCGAGCGTTGAGGGTGATAGCGCCTGCGGCGCAGACCGGTCGGATTTCCGGCAGACCAGCGAGGAAGCCAAGCAAACGCTGGAGGAGATCAAACAAGCATGGCCGGCACCGTCAAAGGACGCCGAACACCAGCCACGCCACGACTCTGACAAGGGCGCATCGGTCCACTATTATCGCCTTTTGAAGTCAGGCGTCCCTGCCCATCGCATCAAGCAGGCCGCGCTGCACTTTCTGAAGAGCAAAAAGGAAGATCGACACTGGTCCCGTAGCCTCGCCAGCTTCCTGACCGGCCATCTGCATGACTATCTCGATCCGGATCAGCCAGACCTGTACATCCCGCCGGATGGGGAGCCTTTAGCTACGAACGACAACCGGCTGCCCCTAGAGCGGAAGGCCAGCGGGATCGATTGGGAGAACGATCCTCCGTTCTGACCCCGACAGAGTTTCCGCCTGTTCATATTGAGCCGGCGAGGACTTGACGTGGGCGTGTACCTTCCAACGGCCCGTAGCGGGGCCGTACAGAAGGTTATCGGACAGAACGGCTGCGACCAGCCGCCATCACTCAGAGCGCACCACGAGCCACGCAAGGGGCGTTGAGGCGCGATCGCATGGGAGGCGTTGCGAACATGGCAAACATGCCAGAGCAGACTCGACAGTTCGCTTTCCACCG
Organism: Bradyrhizobium sp. BLXBL-01; assembly: GCF_051853025.1. Lineage (NCBI taxonomy): Bacteria > Pseudomonadati > Pseudomonadota > Alphaproteobacteria > Hyphomicrobiales > Nitrobacteraceae > Bradyrhizobium > Bradyrhizobium sp. BLXBL-01. The sequence continues at coordinate 7,144,095 of NZ_CP182471.1, read as the reverse complement.
CTCGTTACACCCGCTGAAGACGGGAAGCGGATGAGTTCGCCGACTCGCGCCTACGTAAGCCATAAAAGACCGAGTTAAATTGTCATTTTCAGACGAAATGCACCGAAACCCTATAAAACAAGACATTTCCTCGCATTCTCAAATTCCCTGAAACTCTCTCATATAAGTTCGAAGCCCATCACCATCTAAGGCAGGGCTTGACGCATTCTGCTTTTCATGCGAGTATGTGGGCAAGCTACCAAGACGCCGTCAAGCTGATCACGCTGACGGCGTTTTTGATTCTTATCCCCTCACTTCAACCTACGTCCACCGGACCGCGTCTCTCGCGGTGCCGGCGATTACTGCTGTCTTCAGGAAAGTTCCACATGATTGATCTTGATCAGGCTCGGCTTGAGCCTACCCAAACGATCGGCGTCGTGCTGCCTCGGTCGCTCGCTCACGCAATCGAACAACGCGCGAAAGCTGAACTGCTCGCCAAGTCGAGTTGGATGCGCCGCGTCCTTTTGGCTGAACTGAACAAGGATGCCGGTCTGGCATCAGAGCCGGAGTCAGCGTGATGTCAGATCACCTCGAGTCCCTGATTTTGACGGAAGCGCGCCGGCAGAATCTGCGGCCAAATGCAGATGCAGTCCGGCAAGCGGCCATCGATTTGGCCGGAGCCAGTCTGACCCCGCAGAACCTGATCCACTTGCCCGGCAAGGGATCGATCTCACCGGCTGACTACATCCGCAGCTTGCGCGACCAGATGCCCGAAGGTTTCGGCAGCATCGACAGTGAGAGCCCATCCGCGAAGCCGTCTGACTCGCTTACCGAGCGCTACAAAGCGGAGATCGCCGCGAGCCGGAAGCAGTCCCGCATCACTGAAGCCGATCTAGCCCGATATACCGGGCTCACTCGCAAGTACATGGAAGAGCGGTACCGTGCTGCTCAAGGAAAGTAAGGAACAACAGAAATGAAACGACCTGGAATTATAGCACGGCAGCACGCCGCGCGGCTGAAGGGGGAACAATATGCAGTCGGAGAAGGCGTCAGGGCCGCTCGCGGCGCAGCCCTGAAGATGTTCGATCTCCGCCGCCAAAAGGCCGAGGTTGACCAGCGAGTGGAGAAGGCACGGCTTCGGCTGGAGAGCGTTGACGTCTTCGCGCTGCGTACCGAGCTAGAAGCGGCACTAGCCGAACAGGCCGATGTCGACTCGAAGCTGGCCGAACTACAGGGTAGCAACGTCTTGATGGCAGGCTGAAACCGGATAGAACGGCGGTAGCGGCTTCACTCTCGTCGGGCCGCCGTTCTCTGGGAGGCGCGACGGTGATTATGAGACGACCTGTAGGACTGCTCGCCACGCTGGCCTCGGCTCTCACCGTTGCGCCTCTCGTTCTCCTCTCGCTTCCAACACCCGCAATGGCTGAGAGCGCGTATCCGACGTCGACTCGCGACGGCCGGGAACGCATCCAGCGCGCCGGCACCTGTCCAACTGGTTACGTCGGTAAAGGGGACAAATGCGAAGCCCTACACGCCGACACGCCTCGCGCCTTTCCGGTGATCCCAGGCAAGGCGTGCCCATCAGGCACGTTCCGCAGCGGCGATGCCTGCAAGGCGTTCCGATGATATTCAGCCGGCTACGGAAGCCGCTCAAGCACTCTTGAGACCTGCACTGCGGACCACTGGCCATTTCCGCGGCTGGTCGGGATGCCTTTTTCATTCAATCCGTCGGCTATAGCGCGCAAGCTGGTTTTGCCGGCCGCTTGAAGCTCTCGGATGACTGGCGCGATGTCTGCCGCCCTTGCCGCAGAACGCACCTGTAGAGCTTTCCTGGATGCTTCCTGCATCTTGGTGTCGGGAACAACGCCACGATTGCCGCCTAGCGTCTTGCCGCGCCGCTTGGCCGCCGCCAGTGCCGCCTTGGTGCGAGCAGAGATCATGCCAGCCTCAAGCTCCGCAACGGCAACCATCTGCTGAAGAAGGAAGCGGCCGGTGGCACCCTCGATCACAGGCAGGTCGGCGAACCGAACATCAACACCAGCCTCTAGCAGCCGCGACAGGAAGGCCACGGAGCGCGTGAGGCGATCAACCTTGGACACCACCAGGGCGGCGCGATGTAGCCGGGCTGCGGCCAGTGCTTGCTCAAGTGCCGGCCGGTCAGACCGCTTGCCTGACTCCACCTCAGTGAACTCGGCAACGATCGACCAGTCGCCTCCGTTGAGGTAGGTCGCCACTGCCGCGCGCTGGGCTTCGATGCCCAGACCAGACTTGCCCTGCTTGCCGGTGGAGACACGGTAGTAAGTTACGAACTTTCCGTTGTGCTGGGCCATGCTGCGCTCTGTTACAAATGCCTCAACGTCCGTTGACGTATGTGTAACGGCCCAAAACTCCCCGTCAATCGAAATCTTCAGTCCTCACTTAGATGGGCTGGGCTGATGGTCCCGCTCGCGAAACGCTCAGCGCGCTCGCATCATCCAGCAATCCCAGGCATCGCCGGCCAGGAACATCCCTGCCAGTTCGTGCTCCGGTCTGTTCGCGGTCGCCTCTTGCACCTCGGGCAAGGCGAAGACGTCCCCAGCACCCAATCGAGGGCACGGGAGAAATGGGATTTTTTTTATTCGGCATAGGGGCACCGTTGGCCAAGGTGCTCAGACTACGAACTCCCAAAAGGGCCTTTTTCTGACGAAAGACCCCGCGCTGATTCCCGCTGCGTGTGAGCGAGCACTCCTAAAAGACGACTTATCCACCCCGGCCTCTTAATGCCGGCACCCCAGCAATCACCGCGCTCTTAGCAGCGCTCTCACCAAGGAAACAAGAGTGTCCGATTCAATCAACGTCCGCGCCACACTGGTTGCGACCAACGAAATGTCTCCGGCGATCCGGCGGGTCATCGCAGATATCGAAAAGCTGAAGGCTGCCGCCAAGAGTTTCAGCGCATCCTTCTCCACCGCCGGCCGCGCCGGCATGGCATCGATGGACGGTTTCGACCGAACGATCAAAGCCGTCGCAGCACAGATGCGAGGCCTCAGCAACGTCAGCAAGTCCAGTGCCCGAAGCTACGCGGATGATTGGGATCGGGCAACCAGCAAGCGCCTGAATGACGCACGACGCATGTACCAGAGCCTTGAGCGGCTGGAGGCGGGATATCAGCGCCATCTTGAACGCCGCATGGCCGCAGAACGCGGTGCATCACTCGCCAGTGCGTCATCGTCTAGAGGTGTTGCCCGATTGCCTGCGCCAAGCATCCGCAGCATGGCCATCGGTGCCGGCATTGCAGGTGCTGGCGTTGGCAGCGCCCTCAAAAAGCGGATGGAAGTTCAAGCAGCTGAAGTCCGGGCGCAGATGTTCGGCGATCTCACGGCGGCGGACGTCGCGTCGCTGCGCAAGGGCTTCGCAGACAAGGCCGGCATCAATTTCGGCGTCGGAACTACCAAAGTTATCGACGTTGCGGTCGAAGGGCTCAAGGCCGGTATCGCCAAGGACGTTGCCGGTGAATTTGCTGACCTTGCGCTGAAGGCGCAGGCCGGTCTCGACGTTGATACCCAAGGCGTTGGCAAGTTGCTTGGCCGCCTCGCAACTCAAATGCCATGGTCGAAAGACCGCTTCAGCAAGATCTTGAACGCGGTTGCCGTTTCGAACAACGCCACTGCGGCGGACGGAAACGAGATCATCGAAGCAATGCGGCGCAGTCTGTCGGCGCTCGCGACCACGAAGATGACGCCGGAGCAACTTGCAGCACTCGACGCTACCGGCATCAGCCTGGGCGTCCAGCCCTTCAAGATGGGCACGTTCGTTTCGTTCCTGACCTCTCAGATTGCGGGCGCAAGTTCCGCGCGTGGTCAGCAAGCGAACGACCTTTCATCTGCTGCCAATGCACTCGGATTTGGTGGTCGGCGCGCCATGTCGGAAGCCATGCGAGACCGGCCGATGGAAGCGATTTCCAAAATTCTCGACAACCTCGCGAAGATGCCGGAGGTGCTGAGAACCAAGGTAGCTAAGCAAATCGGCGGCCGCGAGTGGATGGACGAATTGCTGGCTCTCGTTCTCGGCCGCGACAAGCTGAAGGACGTTCTGAAGGACATCGAAGGCAAGCCCGGCTTTTTGGACAAGACCGCTCTACAAAAAATCCGATCGATGCAAGGCAGGTGGGCGTCCATCGCCGCTGCGTTCGGCCTCGTCTGGGAAAAGGTCGGCGCCGGTTTCGAAAAATGGTTTGACCAGATTTCTGATGCCTTCATTAGCCTAGCCGACTCCTTCAACTTCGACTCGATCAAGCAGCACGTTGATGCGCTGGTCGACGGACTACGCGAGGGCTTCGGGTTGAAGGATTGGGGCGAGGCGATCATCTCGCTTGCCAGGAATTTCAGCGCCAGCACCATCGCGAAGTGGCGGGAGTTCGGCAAGGGCTTCGCGGAGGGCATTCGCGAATTTGCCAGCGGGCTCAAGACCGCCTTCTCAGCGCTGGGATACCTCGCTGGGAAAAATCCGGCAGACGCGAAAGAGATGGGCAACCTGGTTGCGAAGCTGACCGGCCTTACCGTCGCTCTGGCCGTCCTGTCGCCGCTTCTGTCCGTTCTTTCGGCGATCACGCTTGGTCTTAGCGGACTCGGCGCTGCGCTCGGCCTAATCGGCGGCAGCGCAGTTGCGATGCGGGTCCTCGCCTTCCTCGCAAGGTTCACCAATCCTGCGGTGGCAGCAGCAGCGATGGGTGACGGCCGCCGCGATAACCACGTTGAGGATTTCAAGGGGCTGCAAGATGCCTACAGGGAGGAGCGCGAGAAGAACAAGGCGCTTGGTCTTGATCGCGAAACGAGGCAGAAGCTCAGGCGCTTGCAAAACTACAAGCCCTCCAGTGATCCGATGTTCCAGCCGTCCGGATACACCACGGGTCAAGACCTTGCCGACAACCTGAAAAAGTTCACGGGAAAGGTCGAGCGCGCGGCCTTCATCAACCGGGGTAACGACGTAACCAGGGCCGTCTACACAGGTGGAAGCGACGGCCTGATGAGCGCGGGTGGCGTTGGCGGTGGAGCGCGTAGCTTCATGGGTGGCGTCCGCGCCCTGCTCACGAACAAGCCGGGCACTGCGCTGCCCGGTTCAGTCCTTGGCAGCGGCGGTTTCATCAAGAGGTCCAGCATTCCGAATTTCAGCGGCACTGGCGGCAGCATGGCCGACGGCCTCAGCCGCTCGGCTTTCGAACGCAAGTTCGCTGGCACTCCGTTAGCGGGGAAGTACGATCAGATCGTCGCCGCAGCCAAGGCGAACAACATCTCGCCTTCGTTGCTTGCCGGGATCATCGCGCATGAGACCGGAAACGGTGTCGTGCTGTCCGGTAATAACCCGGGTGGCATCATGGACCCGGCAACGGGCTTCGCTAAGAAGATGAAATTTGCTGGTCTGGACGACGGCATCAGCAAGACCGCGCAAATGGTGGCGAAGAACTACCGGCGGGCTGGTGGTGACATCGACAAGATGGGCGGCTTCTATGCACCGAGGGGCGCAGCCAATGACCCGAACGGACTGAACGGCGGATGGCCGGCTGGTATTCGAAAGAACATGGATCAGTTGTCGGGCTCGTCGACTGGCTCGGCCGGGAGCGGAGACGCGGTCGGCTGGGCTCAGAAATTCCGCGGCATGAACGAGTACTCGGACTATCGAATCTTGGCATCTACACTTGGTGGCGACGTTCGCGGCAAGTCTAACGCTTGGTGCGCTCGCTTCGTGAACAAGGCGCTGGCGGAAGCCGGTGGCAAAGGTACCGGCAGCGCGGTGGCGAACAGCTTTCAGCGCTACGGATCGGCTGTGAAGCCGTCCGAGGTGATGCGCAACGACGTCCTGCTCCAAACCAATGGTCGCGGCTACAATCAGCCTGGTGGCCACGTTGGCCTCGCTACTGGAGAGACCCGCATAGTCAACGGTCGGTTGCAGCTCAAGATGATCGCCGGCAACGATAACGACTCGGTGCGCGAGCACTGGATCGATGCGGACAAGAACCTGATGGTTCGCCGTGGCGACGCGCCTTCGCAGCGCATCACCGATCACGTGCCAGCCTCAAGCGTGATCCAGAACGTTCCGACACCACAATCGATCCGGGGTGATGCAAGCCTTGGTTTGCAGCGCGGCGGTAGCGGTGCCGTGGCCATCCACATCAACGGCAATAGCCATGATCCGGAAGCGCTGGCAACCCTGGTTCAGCGTCGTATCGATGAGTCGATGAACTGGCGGACCCACGACACAGAGTCTGAGTACACCTGAGCTGGACCACGGGCGAGGCCGTTTGCTTGATTACAAGCGGCTTCGCTTGACTACAAATGGCTTCGCTTGATTACAAATGGTAAAGCAAAATGTGTCTCGTTTGCTTTGCAAAAGCAGGTAAGCCAATTTTGTCGGCTTTAGCGGGTTTTCTTCGGCCCCTTCGGCGCCCGGCTTTATCCTCCTTCAATCACCGCCACCGTTTGGCGCGCAAGCGTAGCCTTAATGCCCTTCTTATCTACAAGTCGTGCTCCGATCGTCGAGCTTGAGATTTTCTCGGGGAGGCAGGAAGTGAACTTCAGTTCCCTAGTAAGGGCTGATGAAATTGACGGATTTATGCGCAATGCCCTTAAGCTGAAAAATGCATCCGTTGCTGCTGTAGCAGTTCGCGCCCTAACCGAAATACAAAAATCATCTGAGCGCGTTGGACCTGACAATGCGTCTGCTAGGGCGGCGTTCGCGAGCCCGCCACCGAAAGTCCAGATCCGGAAACTCTCCTGCCCGTTGTATACGATGGGAATTGTGGCGCCATCGACAAAAGAAAGCTGCTCCCGGATTTGGCCTAGCTTGGATGCCGCCCTGCGCGAAAGTTCACATCCTGTTTCGACCCCTGAGACAACTGCTTCCGCAGAGCGGCAAAGATCATAGGACGCCGGCCTTCCACCGCCCAGCCAACGCGCGCGCCCGTCTCCCGGAGCGGCTACAACTGATACTCTGCGTCGTGGCCAATCAACGTCTGTTACTTGCCAACTACGTCCAGCTAGTAGAATGACAGCAGGTTCACCATTGCGGGGCGACGCAAGTGCGAGCGGGTGGACAGAGCCGAGCTCGGCGCGTCCGAACATTACTGAAAGAAGCATTGGACTACTGAAGCTGACGACCAGATCTCCGAAATGTCGCCGTCCAAATTCGCGTTCAGCCCGCGCACCCAGTCCAAGAACGCCGCCGTCTGAATGCAGCATCTCGGTGGCAATCATATGATGGATAATTTCTGCTAGATCATTCTCCGGAATGGTTTCGAACGTTGTCCCAAGCCAACTGTGCAAATCCCCAATGGCTATTCCGTTCTCTTGCAGGGCCAAAGCCATGACTTGCTGTGCGTACAGGTGCGCAGGAAGGGCGGGGGATTCCACGTGTTCGACGAACCCGGTTTGCCAGAGGCGAGCAATACCCAGATTGAGGAGAAATTCAGAATCATTCGTCGAGAGAAAAAGAAAGTTACGAACAGTACCCGTCCTGCGACCGCTCCGTCCCATCCGCTGAAGAAAGCTGCTTACAGACGGTGGAGTGCCAACCTGAATTACTCGGTCAAGATCACCAACGTCGATTCCGAGCTCCATTGTCGATGTGGCGACAATCGCGCAATCTGGCTCGGACGCGAAAGCCGCCTCTGCTTGCCGGCGCTCATCGGCGGAGAGGGATCCGTGGGAGACAAACGTCCGTACGCCGGACAGACGTAATCCAGAAGCGATTTCTTCAACTCGGGCGCGGCTGTCAGAAAATATAAGCCTGCGCTCTCCCCTATGAACGCGAGAGAGGATCGTGACTGCGTTCTGAACCGAGCCGACGTGATCGGCTAAGACATCCCCGGTTGGTAGTCCTGCGCTTGAGCCGACAATTTTTCCGCCCCTATCCCGAGTCAGCCACTTCAACAAATCGGTCGGATTTCCCACCGTTGCCGAAAGTCCAATTCGCTGAAGACGGCGCCCGGCGAGTCGTTCAAGACGTGCGAGAATTGCAAGGAGATGCCACCCCCGATCGTCGCCCGCAAATGCATGCAATTCGTCTACCACTACGGCATGTAGACCGCTGAGCAGGGACTGGTGATCTATGCGGGCAGAGACCAAAATTGCCTCAACGGATTCTGGCGTGGTCAGAAGAACGTCGGGCGCGGCACTCAGCATTCGCTTGCGCGCGGCACCGCCAACATCACCGTGCCACAGCCCGACTTTTCGTCCGACGAAACCAGCGTAGCGATTCAGGCGAGGCTCGAGGTTGTTGAGAAGCGCCTTGAGCGGGCACAAATAGAGGACCGAAAGACCGGTCCAACGGTTGCTTGCCGCACGCGAGAGCAACGGCAAGAATGCCGCTTCAGTTTTTCCGCCGGCAGTCGGCGCCAGGAGGAGGACATCTTCCCCGGCATGAATAGGCCCGATTGCGTCCCTTTGAGTTGGGCGCAGGTCGCTCCATCCCATCGAATTTACAATGTGGTATCGAAGCGCCGGATGAAGTTGTTCGAAATAACTCACGTATCAAGCTCAACATCGTCAACCGAAGCGGCACCCGCACTCGCACGTTCCGCCACGGTCATTTCCTGTTCATCGATGGTTGGCGCGTAGTGTCGTCGCGGGTCGAAGTCTGCGAATTGGTCCACTCTGTCCAGGACATCAGCGACGAGTTTTTTTAAGAAAATTCGAGGCGCGACGCCCGCCCGGCCGCCAAGATGGCCGGCAACTGAGCGAGCAAGATCTTCAAGATAAGCGTTGTCGACGACGTTGCGAATGCGGTTGCCATCGATTGCTTGTGCCGCAAACAGGTCCCGGACGCGAGCACCTACACTTACCAGGGAGTCGAGGTTGAATCCTGGAAGCCTTATTTGAACGGCTCGAGGATTGTCAAAGCGAGCGTCGGTGGCGAAGTCCGTGTGCATGCGCTGAGCCAGGGGAGGGAGACGCTGAACGCCCTGCGGCCCATCAAAGAAGGCAGAAGTTCCGGTTACAAGGAGGAACAGTCCCGGATACCGACCGGAGTCCATTTCGTCCAAGAGCTGCCGAAGAGCGTTAAGCCCCTTTTCACGAGTATCGGCACGCATCCGCTGCAATGTCTCAACCTCGTCTAGGACGAGTACCAGTCCTGGCCTCCCAGAATCTCGCAAGATGGTGAGTAGCCCAGCGAGAAAATGCATGGCCCCAAATGGATCGAGATCGCCCTTCACGCCAGCGGCGCGTTTTACCGCTGCAGCCACGTTCGGCTGTCCAGCTAACCAAGCGATCAAACCTTCAGCGAGCGCTGTGTCATCGGCCACAAGTGCACGCCGAAAGGCCCGCAAGACGGCGGAGAAAGCCGGCGCCGTGCGAGAGATTATCGAGAGCCTCTGTTCAACGAGAGCGTCTGTCGCGGCAAGCAAGCCCTGTGTGTCAGCTGGATCGACCTTCCCCGACGCAAGTACGTCCTCCTCAAGTGTATAGAACCACGCATCAACGATCGACCGCAGTGCCCCATCTGGTGTGTCGGCAGTCGCGAGCCGTTCGGCGAGGCGACGATAGACAGTCTCCCAGCGATGCAGCGGAGTTTCCGTTTCCGAGACTTGAACTTCGCTTGTTGCAAATCCAAGCGAAGTGCGGGCTCGTTCTTGAAGCCAACGCGCAAAGAAGGTTTTTCCGCTGCCGTATTCGCCTCTGACCGCCTTGAAGCCGCCTCTACCCAAGGCAACAGCCGCGAGTTCGGCGTCGATTGCGATTTCGAACTTTTCCATTCCCACCGCAAAAGCGGCGAGCCCTTCGCGCGGTACTGTGCCTCGGCGAAGCGCATCAAGAATTTCTGCACGTCGTTGTGGGCCAGCCATCGTCAACCGCCAATTTCAAACTGCATCCGAAGCAGCCGAACATCAAGAACGACCTCATCAGCCGTCGTATCGATCGTCAAAACCTGTGCCTGGTCAACGTTAAGCACCCGCTTCGCAGCGTTGACAAGGCCTGCAGTCCGGAAGGCCGGTTGCTGCAGTGCCTGCGCAAGCGCGGTGCGTGAGAGCCGCCCGCCACGCGCTGCTAGTGCCGCGATCAGCGCTCTCACGACAGGATCGTCCGGCGCACCGCGTCCAGCAAGTCCCCGCTGCGCGATGTAAGTCGCCGATGCGAAAAGATGGTCTATCCAGGCATCCGCTGCAGGGGGAACGTCGAAGAGGCTGGGCTGCCCCGCCGTGCGTCGACGGCTCGCCGGGACTGGTGAGAAACTGATTGGTGCCGGTGGTGCTACGCTCTCGCTCCACCAAGTGGGCTCTGCGGGGGGGGCTTCAAACCAGCCCAGTGGAGCCGTCCCGCTGGTTAAGACTGCGAGCGGAACTAAAACCTCCTGTGGACTTGCGCCGCCGTGATAGCCACTACGTTTTGCGGCATAGCGGACCCTTTCACTCCACGCCAGGACCGCTGCTTGCATTCCATCAGGAGCAAACACGCGACCGCCCTGCACTTCGATCTCGCCGTGCCGTGCACGACCGCCGGATCGCCAGCGGTCGCCAGACCCTCCTTGGACTAATGTCGTTCCGGCATCGAGTACGTGCCCGTGGTCGCCGGTCAAAATGATGACGCGACCAGACTCGCGTGCGGCTCTCAATAAAGGTGCCAATTGACGTAGGACGTCCGTAGTCCAAAGAACTTCGATCTGGTCTGAACCTGAAAGTTGCGCATCGACGGCATTGTGGACGATGCCAACAACTTTTTGCCCCGCATCTGCCAAGGCCATACGAACTCTTTCGCTTAACTCCGGTCCGGCTCCAAGATCGGCCTTGTGGAACAGGAGCGGCGGCTTCCCTGCCTTTGAAGCCTGGCGCAGTCGTTGATGTTCAGCGAATGCAGTGCGTTCCAGCGTAGCATTCCCACGGACAAGGCGGCCCGAGAGGAGGCTTGTCCGGGAAATTTCCGTAACGGTTGGGAGAGCCGCCACAACGGGAGGCGGTGAATTTCGACCAACTGGTGACAACTCGGTCCAGCCTTGATGTCCGATGTCGGCAACCAGGGGGCGCGCAACCGCGAAGCTTAGACCGTCGAGGACTAGCAGTAGAACTGGCGTAAATGCCGCAATGGGTCCGACAATGCCATCGAGCACTCGTTCAATTGGTAACGATTCTTCTCCGCCGGCACCGCCTGCATTCCAATCGCGGAGCAATTCCGCGAAGACTTTGTTCTCTTCTTCACGACGAACTCCCACGAGATCGCGCAACCGCGAATAGGCCGCAGCAACCGCTGGAACACCATCGCCCGCCCTGAGCAAGGCGCGAGCCCAATCCACGAAGCTCCCCTCATCAGCGTAAGTTTTGGCAGCACTGCCGAAACCCCGGATGGACGCCCGTCTGCCACAAAGCCAGCGACAAAGCCTGGCGGACATTTGAAGACGGTCAAGCCTCGCGCGATGGTCTCCCGCTCGCTCGTGTTCTAGCGCCAAGCGGACCAACCGAGCGACGTGAGCGAGATCCTGGGTGCTGCCCGACTCCGCCACCCGGGCTATCTCCTCCGCAGCCTTAACTAGCCGTGCCTCAAACCCGGCGGTGAGGGCGCGACTTAGGCCGGCGTATTCTGTGGCACCAACCGTATTCAGCAGAGCGGTCGCCCGGGCCTGGTGACTTTGTGCTGGAGAACTATCGAGTCGCGCGACAACGCGAGCTGCAGCTTCGGCGAGCATGATCCCGGCTTCCGGGGCAACCCTGGTCCCGCCGAAAGCAGACTCCAGCCGCACTGCCGCGTCGCGCAAACTGTCGCTCGAACCATCCGGCGCGAAGATTACGCCACAGACCAGACCAATCGCGACCAAGTCGACCCCATGGCCGGCAGACACCGCTCTAGCCACTAATGCAGCGGCGCTTCCGTTTTCGTTTGCGATCTTCTCCAGGATCTTCTCTTGGGCGGCCCGGGGCAGCGATGTGAATCGCTCTAAATTGCCGTCGCCAGCAGTCCAAGCGAGCAGCGCATCAACATCTGATCGCGCGTCTGGTAGGCCGACTGCATGCTCGAGACAGAAGCGCCATGCCGTGTCGAGATCAAGTACCCCGCCGGGAACGGGCGGATAGCCAAGCGCTGGCGGACGCTCAAGCAATAAATCGGAAAGCCAATCCTGTCCGCGTAGGCGAGGATCAAGGTCACGAGCAGAGAAGGCCGCACGAAGTGCGTCCCACCGGCTGGCCGCCATGAGCCGGCCGCGGGGAAAGCGGGCCACAACGTCAGCACCAAGCAGGCTTTCTTCCAGTTGAGTGATCAGCACGAGTCTGGCATCCGGAGCATCCTCCATCCCCACAAGCGCTTCACGGATCTCCAGTACACTCTGGCACCAAATGATCCTAAACTGCTTCCCGCTGTGCTCAATGAACTCCGGCCAGGGCCGGCGTATTGGCGACCGCACACCAATAACGCGAGCATCAGGCTCGCGGTCGAGAAAGGCCTCAAGCTGCCGACGAGAGGGTGCAAGAAGTGGGCTCACTCTTTTCCATCGCTCCGCGTGAGCAGCCATGAAATGGTCAGCCGAGCACTTGGCTCGGCGTCGAGTCTTGATTTTAGGCGGTCGAGTTCGATCTTTGCACTATCAAGTGGAAGCTCCTCCCAGGCTCTCTGCTCCAAAACTTCACCGGACGCTTGGCCAGGCGCTACACCACCAGTCGGATCGACATTACCGCCGCCGGCGGTGGTGGATTGGCCACCAGAGCCAGCCCCGGCTCGACCGCCCGTCGGGGGCGCAGCTGCCAGCAGACGGAAAGCATTCCGCTGCGCTTCGCGCAGCCTCGCGTCAAGGGAAATGACATGCTCATCAGCCTCCAGCGCTTCGGTGACAGACCGGGTAATCTGCTCGGCTGCTGCGCGTCGATGGTCGGATAGCGCAGTGGCAGCGGCTAAAACCTCCCACTCGAAGGAAGTCAGGAATGCCCCAAGGCTGGCGGCTGTCGATAACGAGCGCCCCACGGCCGCTTCGCTGGTCCGGAGGTCCGACGTTGCCAGCGCCTGCACCACCGCGAGTGGCGTAACATCGGCAGTCAGATCTGACACGAGAACCGAGGCCGATAGAATCGTAATCATGCGAGGCGCATTCTCTGGGGTTACACCCGCAGCCGCCATCCTCGCTCGGAGCGTGGTTGCGAGTGTCGCTAGTGGTGCGCGCGCTGCCTGCGCCTTTTCTCGAAGCTCGCTCGCCAATCTTGCGACGGTCGCTCCCTTGCGGACTTCCGATGGCACAAGGCCAAAGACTTCCGCCGCGCGCTCTCGCGCCTTCGTCCAGGTTGTCTCGTCGGGCAACGGCTGCTCGAGCAACTCCGCGTCGTCGTCCAACCGCTCTATTGTTCCGCGCACCGGCGCCCCACGTAACGAGATCGTCCGATCGGCTTGAGTCGCGCAGGCAAGTATGATGAGGTTTTCGACTTCTCTGGGCAGCCCCATCGGCCGGGGTTGATCAATCAACGCCCGCAAACGTTTTACCGTCATGGCGCCGCCGCCCTGCTGGGCCGCGAGGCGTGCGAAGTGGTTGGCCCAATGATCATCGAGAATGAAATGGGTCAGGCCTTGGTTCATCGTACCCAGCTTCAACGGACCCGCGAAACCGCCGAGGATCTGGCGAACGGACCGGTCTTCGATAAAGCGACGTTGTTGCGTCTCTTCGGCGGCGGCCTCGATCTCCTTCAGCACCTTGTTGAGATGTGCTGTTTTGACCTCTTGCTCAAAGATCGGATGGGCGGGGAAGCGATGAGCGAATGTTGAGTCCAATAGCGCGCCGAGCGCCTCCTTGAGAGTCGCGCCAACGGGCGGCTGCGGCCGGAAGGTGCCGTCGAACGAGACAAGATGATCTTCTGCAGGAACCTGGACCGCCAACGCGCCATCGTTATCCTGCCGGATCCCGTAAGCAGCTTCCAGCACCATGCGCATGCGACCCTGAAGCTGACTCTGTTGATTCTGAAGCAACGACCGCGCCTGCTGCCTATCAATAGCGGAGAGATTAGGGGAGTTCTCCTCCAAGCGAGAGCCGACAAGCAAATAATCGATACGGAGCAGCGTGCCGAGATCCCTTAGTGTGCGGTCGCCGAGCGGAGCGGGCACCCACGCGATCGTGTCCGCCTCCTCGCCAAAACGCGCCAGCCTCGCGCGGTGGTCCGCCATCGTCCGGCCACTGGCGTCAAAGGGAAGACCAAGCAGCAGGGTCGGCGTTCCGGCCCGCCCACGCAGGCGCTCGTCCGAAAGCTCAGCTATGCTCTCTAGCCAGAGATCTACCTGCCTGCGCGTTCCGCGCCACAGATGCGGAACTTCGATGAAGCCCTGCGCGTGCAAAAGCTCGCCGCCGTTCGGCTGGCCAACACCAAGCGCTGCGAAAAGCAGATCGCGAACCTTGCGGCGACGGTTCCCGTCGTTGTCATAGTGCGCGGCGTTGGCAAGGATCGGTTCGACGTCCACTCCCGTGATCTGGAGCGAAATGACTGGGTTCACATCGTCAGTTAGTTTGATCTCGCCGACCTGGGCTGCCCAGGAGCGGAGCTTGCCAAGTACTGCGCCACCTTCCCGCCCAGGAATGGGGGAGACCACGCTGCCGTGATTGAGCGCAGCCAGCCGGGCAGCCGTCAGTGCGCGCAGCGCCTCGACCTCCGGAACGAGAGCAGCCAATAACAGAGTTTTCAGCAAGCGGGCGTCGTTGCGTAGATTCGCCGCAGCACGCAGGTCGGCGCGTCCCTCGGCCATGTCTTGCCAGGTGACGTTGTGGGTCCGCTCTAGGAGAGGCAACAGCTTTTGTGTCCACAACTTCCTGGCATTCTCGAACTGCAATCTCATGCCGTCGGAGAAAGGCTGGTCGCTGGTAGAGATCGCGTCCCACAAATCGCCAATTGGAATCAAGCTACCAAGCCGTAGTTCGTCCCTACGCTCGACCAACAGCGTCAGCATCAACTTCAGCGCCGTGCGTTCCCGTTGCAGCACCGACGATGCAGCGATCAGTGCTTGCACCAAAGCAGGGCTGAAAGGATAGACCTGCCGGAACATTGTCCGCTCACCGTCCGATCCTAGAAGCGTTTCCACGACTTCCTTGCGGCGGTTGAAGAATTCGTCGAAGGCACCATCGATCAGTAATTTGGCATGATCATCCTTCGGCTTGAGAAGCCGCCGTTGCGCGATAAGCGGAAGGTTCCGATCTTCAAGATTGATTCGATCAAAACGCGCCTCCCAGTATTTCAGTGTATCGGCGAATTGAAGCTGTAACGCGCCTGCCTGGTTTGCGCCGACAAGGTCGCGCAGGTCGCGCTGACGTGCGACAAACGAGATGATCGGGATAGGTCGATCGGCCCGCTGGGCTTCTACCAGCTTTGAGAGTTTTGCTCCCTCTGCCGAGACGAAATTTACGTCGGCGGCTCGGGTCGCCAACCACAAGATGAGTTCGTCGAGAAACAGTATGACTCCGTCGTAGCCAAGGCTACGCGCGTGTTGACTCATGATGGCAAGGCCGGTGTCGATATCGACGAATGCTTCGCTTCCGGACTTGCTTCGGTCGGTTGCCTTCGCCAGCGCAACGTCCGCATAACTCGTGAAAATTCGACCAACGAGATCGCCTACCAAAGTCTGACGTTGCTCACCGCTTGGCGGCTCAAGCACCGCCGCCTCAAACGACTCCGCATCCCAGGCCCCTTCGAGATCACCCCATTCGCTTTCTGTGTCCCGGCGGTGATTGAGTCGAGCGAAAAAGGCATCGTCACCATAATCCTCGCGCTGCGAACGAGCATCCTCAAACAAGCGTTCTCCGAGATAGAACCCCGGCACTCGCGCCTCGGGATGGATACGGCGCACATGCTCCGCGTAACCTCCCAGTACAGCGTTTTCGACACTCTCCGCACCGATCATATGGAAGGGTACCATCAGAAAGCGGCGTTGCTGGGTCCAGGTATTGTGACGATCCACCACCGCGGCCAGCTCGGGAGTTGCCCGCGCACGGGGATTGCCGGCAAGCAGCAAGTTCAGCACGGCCATGAAATGGCTTTTACCGGAGCCGAACGAACCATGAAGATAGCAGGCAGCACTCTTGCGTTCTTCGGTCGCGCGCTGGATGAAGCCCAACGCTTCGTCGAATGCACGGCGGAGCTGGTCGGTGACGACGTAGTTCGCCACTGTCTCCTCAGCGTGGGCATCGGATACGCCTTCGGAAAGTTTAAGGACGAAATCGCCCTGATGCACTCGCTCCGGGATAGAGATCAGATCGCGGAGGAGAGGGCTCTGGGTCTCGTTCATGCCGCGATCCTCCGGCTACGGCGTCGACGGGGCGTCACGGGAGGTGTCCAAGCGGCTACTGCGGCTTCGGTCATGCCCAGCGCCCTAGCTTCAGTTTGCACGAAATCAGCAAAATAGTCACCCATGCGTGCGCCGAGGTCCGAGTCGTAGTCATTGTGCCACTGCAAAAGCCAAGGCAGCAGCTCGATCACGCCAGCCAGCAGCGGCACAAGGCGCTCGGGGGGCCAGCCCTCGTTGTCCTTGCGATCTTGATAATAGGACGCGATCGCTAAGGCACGCCTGAGATGGTTGTGACCGGCCCAAGTGACGACGAGACTACCGTCCGCATCGCGTTGACAATGGGGGAACGAGACGAACCGCTCCTTCTGGATATCAAGACTGCCGCGCAATCGCCAAGAATCTGAAGATAGAAAATCCTTTGCGACATATTTCGGAGGTACCGGGATATCACCAACTTCATCGTGCTTCCGACGACGCTGCTCGTCCACAACGAGCTTATCGATCGTTTGCTCAACGGCTTCAACTGTTCCAGCTTTCATGCGGATGGCGTAAGGCTCAAGCTCTTCGTCACTGCGACGTGGGTTTACGGAGAGCCATTGCTCCTGCGCACGTCGTTCAGCCAGAGCGCGAAAATCGTCACGGCGCGCGAGGGTGTCGGCGTCGATCACGTCCTCCTGCCGCTGCTTCTCCCAAGTTGTCGTCCACTGTGCGCGCTTGCGCAGCCCTGTATCAGTGTAGCGGAGCGCCGAAAGAAACGGCACGCTTTCCTTGGCGACCAGCTCCGCTACAAGGGCTTCGATATCGACTTCAACACGCCGCGCATAGAGCGCTGCGACCGAGACAAATTCGTCGTCCCGGCGCATAAAATCAGCCAGTTCATTTGTTGAAATCAGACGAGCGTCACCGGTGGTCCAGGTAGTCGGTCCTTCGAGTCGGTCAAGGAGCCAGTTCCGCAGAGCATCTTGCTCCATATCATTCCAACTTTCCATGGACCAGCGACGCTTGAATTCTGGTCGTTCGATCATGCCGATCGCGGGATCGGTTTCGATCAAAGCTATCCGACGTTCTATCAGGGCCCGGTAGTCGTCGGGCCAATGCGGCGGAAGATCGGTGATAGGAGAAGAACCATGGCGGGTAAACCACGCGGTATCTAGCGTGCCCTCCACCACTTGACGGGCCATGACAATTTCGAATGCTCGTTCTCCGAGCCTTAATGCAGGAGGTGAGGGATGCTCCAACGGCCCATCGTGTAACCCATAGAGCCGGTAGCAACGCCAATCGAGCTCTTCTTGGATTGCAATCATTGCGTCGCGCGCAGTCCCTGCAATCAACCGAGCTGAATCCAGCAGATCGCGTGAAGGAACAGCTCGCTTACAAACCGCCGATGGAAGATTTGCCGAGAAACGTTGAGCTTCTCGGTCTATTCTCGAAGAAAGGTCTGCCGGCCAATTCCGTGCGAGCGGAAAGCGTTCAATTTTCGTCGCATTAAACACGAAAATGCGATCCCAGTATTCGATCTTTAATCCTCCGCCGATTCCGCCTCCTCCCTTGTTCATCATCACCTGCTTGAACCAAAAGCACGCTATTGAGGAGTTCAGTAGTCCGACTAGACCAAGATGATCTTGTTCGCTCGAACCGCTAGGCAGTTTGATTATTGGTGCAGTTCTATTGAAGACCTTGCCTCCTCGATCCAGAACAAAATGGTTATGCGTTGCAATTTCGCCAAACGTAATTGAAAGGCTAGAACGATTCCTTTCGATTGGAATTTGATGATATTCAGCAAACGAGCGTCCAATTTCTCCGTACGAACGATTGCCAAAATCACGTCGACCAAGAAGTAACGCCCTGAATTGCCAGAGCGCATTCTTTACGGCATCGTTTATAAATAGTTGGATGTCTTCATCGTAGGGAAATATAATTCTTCCAGCGGGCTGAAGTTGCCACTCTCGAACCTCTTCTCCAATTACAATCTCTCGCGTCGGCAGTTGGGCAACTGACACATCATGACGGCCCTCGACAATAAACGCGTCTTCTTCGCTGATAATGCAGCCAAAGCCTATTACTTTGATGCGCGCAGCGAGTAGCTCGCCTTGGCGCTCAATCACCGCTTGGACATCCCCAGCGCCACCGCCACCCAAGCTCCAGGGATGCCGCGCCAATATTTCGCGAGGCGTGTCTTCGACACTGATGTACTCACCAGACGAACCAACCACGTCGGTTTGAGACAGGATGGCCAGCCACACAGGCCCTTTCGAGGGCGTTGATGGAATTTCAGGTGCACCAGAGGTCACGCGCACTGTTCGCACAACTGAGGAAACCGGCTTGCGATTCCGCCCAAATAGGATGACGGTCGGGGTTGTGTGGCCCGGAATGTAAGCGCTTGAAGTATCGACTACATGTGTGAGGTCAATGCGCGGCAAGACCTCCTCAATTAGCTTCGATCCAAACTCTCGCTTAATAAATGTGTTCGCAACGATCAGCCCGACGAAACCTGCTCTGCCGTCTCCAACATCTGCCAACGCCAGGTCAAAGAACCTTTCGATAAATGGCGCTCCTAGTCCATACTTCCTGTGGCAGCTTTGATAGATCTCGCGATAAGCGTCTCGCATCGCGGGGTCTTTTGGCGTTATGTAAGGTGGGTTGCCGACCACGGCGTGGTATTGCCGTCCGAGAATGAAGTCGACTTCCGTGGTGTCTTCTGCCGTATAATGATGGTGCAGGACTCGGCGAAAGCCTTCATCAGTTCCACCCAGCTCGTGTCGAAAGAAGTGCTGTCCGTGCAGTAAGCTATCACCGGTCGCTAGATGCATGCGGAAATTTGGCGCTGCGGAAAGCCGTCGAATATCGGCGGCTCGAAGTGCAGCGAGAAGCAAGCGAAAACGGGCAATCTCGGTAGCAAAAGGATTGAGGTCCACGCCGGCGATAGCATCCAGGGCCCGTTGAGCTAGTTCTGCCTGTGGCAAGTCCGGCGCAAATCGGCGCCACTGCCGCAACAGCCGAACAAACCCACCGAGCAAGAAGTGACCAGAGCCACAAGTCGGGTCGATCATCGTCACCCGCTCATGCCCAAATTCACGAATCGCCGGCTCCAATGTTCGATCTAGGATCCATTCCTCCACGAACTCCGGCGTCTGCAACAGCGCGTAGCGTTTGCGTGCCTCCTCCGAAAGATCCTGATACAGATCGCCCAGGAAGCGCGTGTCCCATTCTGGATCGGTGAAGTCGTGCGTCAGCTCCCCCGATTCTGGCAGCACCTCGCGGAAGAAGCGGATTAGGGCCATCGCTCCGTCGCCGGAAAGCGGCAAGCGGAATAGTGGGTTGTGAACCGAGTCGTAGAGACCGGCGAGGCCGGGTAACTGCGCCGCCTCCGCGAAGATGACGAGCAGGTATTCGGTGTCAGAATCATGCGGGCGCACCCGGAAGTGGGCATCCTGCCGTTCCTTCGCTAACTCGAGTCGCTCGCCAGGACCCGAGATGAACGGACGATCAATCAGCAAATTGTCTTCCAGGAAGCGCAGGAATACACAGCCCAAAATCCAATGGACCACCGACTGGTCAAAGGCACCGTCGAGAAAAACCTCAAACGTGTCTCGTGTCCGGCCCTGATCGAAGGCTTCTCGCCACTCAGCATGCACCGCGTCTCGCTGCACACCAGCAGAGTGGATAGCGCGCAGATCCGCGTCGAGTGCCTTTCGAAGGCGTTTCAGATCCGCAAGAAGGTTGGCGGCGTTGATCATTGAAGGGTTTGTTCCGATTTTAACGGTTGTTGGTTTAAGCGGCGCTTTGCGCTCCGCTTGCCCGATGGGCATTAGCAAGCCAGGAGTCGGTGAGTCTGGCCCAATTCGCGGCGGACAACACTGGCAGGGTTGAATCCTCGATATGCGGCATGCCGCCGTCCGCCTGCGGCACCAGCAGCCACAGGCTTGGGGGGCCATCTTTGGTTCCAGAGGCTTGCGCGAGATCGGACAGCATTGGCATCAATTCATACCGCGCGAGCAGGCCGGGGTTCACCAGCAGCGCTGGCCGATCCAACGCCAACAGCGAAGCGGTGACACGTTCAGCCGCCTTCGTCGCCAAGCGGAGAAGATTGCGGAAGCCCTTCCCATCGCCGGTCTCCGCGTCCGCCGCCAGAACCACGGGCCATTTGACTCTGCGTGCCTCGGCTTCGGTGCGCATCTCGCGTAACAGCAACGCCTCTAGACTAACCCGTTCTCTCGGCGCAAACCTGCGCAGCAATTCGGTCTCGGCGTGCCGCGCGCGCCGGACGTCGACCGTCAACGCAAGGAAGGATCCGTTGCGAGCAGCGCCCACCATTTTTTCTTCGAGCGACCGGGCGTCCAGCACTTCGGGCGTAGCCAATGGTGCCGCGGCCAAAGTATTGTAGCGCAGCATATCGGTCGAGCCACTCCCATAGGTCGCGGTCTCGATGCGGCTCACATAACCGCTCCCCTCAGCATGGTCGTCGCGCCATGTTCGCTCCGCGCCGACCTCGTCGAGCAAGTCGTCAAGTTCTGGCCGCGGTGGCAACGGGACAGCCTCTGGAAAGCGTCCGCTAACTCTATCCCGCACCTCCTCCTCACGAAGGACAGTCGGGCCTGCCAATGAGCCGAGGGACAGCCGTAAGGCAACCAAGGGTGCCATGCCCTTTGGATAAAGCTCGGCTCTCGCCGAGAGTGCCGCTCCTTTGGAGGCGGAGGCCGCCACCCTAAGCATGCGCCCTGGCGGCAACACCGCACCCTCCGGCGGAGCAACCCGATTCAGTTCCTCCTCCACCCGAGCAGGCGAAGGAAGAGGCTCCTCATTGGCCATACGGTCCGCAATGGATCCCAGATTAACAGCGTATGCAGCCAATTCGGGACTCAGGGCCACCATGATCGGGTTATATTCTGCGTAGAATGCAAAGCGAGCTGTGTCACTGGCTGTGGCCTCCAGTTCGATCGCGGCACGAAGAACGGCCCGCGAAAGTCTGCGCCGATCGGTCTCCAAATCCTGGACCGATCCCCGAGCGGCCAAAAGCAATGCGGCCAACTCGTCAGCGGTCGCAACGCCTCCCGCACTCGATAGCAGAGCGACCAGTTCGGTCCGAAGGTCGTTGAACTCCCGGCTCTTATGCCAACGATCCCGCGCCTTGCCCAGCACTTCGGCGACAGCACTTCGGGCAACGCCAGCTTCGCGCGCCACCTCGCCAGGGACGGGCCAAGTCGTCGGGCCATCGGCGGGTTCGAGTCCCAGATAGAGTTCAAGCAAGCGGTCTTCGGTCGTCTCGTCTCCAGCCGGTCGACGAGGGATCAATAGCTCGGCAAGTCGATCCACGCTGGCCCAGGTCTGAAGGTCTTCGGAACCGCCACCTGGCTTGAGCTCGGGTCGGATTTCGGCAAGATGTTTGGCGCGTTCCCGAATTTCACGACGCACCTTGTCGCTGACACTGCGGAGATAGCGAAACCGGATACGATCCACCGCCAGCAACTGCTGAACGGTGTGCACGCCCATGCGGTCGAGCACGTCACGGGCTTCGACGCTATAGCCAAGTTCGGCAATCGTGCTGCGGCGATCGAGCCGTCGGGCGATCGTCTCGATGCTGTCTTCGGCAACTGCGCCGCGGTCCAGCGGCTCGAATGCACGCCGCCAGTCGCGAAGCATATCTTCCGCATTATCGAACCTCTCGTCAGCGTTTCGGCGTAATGCTTTTGTGAAGAAGTCACGCAATCCTTCACGCAACGCGGGATCAAAGCGGTCGGTTGCGATCGAGGCTTCGTCCTCTGTGACCAAGGGGTCTGTTGCCCCATCACCCCAGACGGGCGGCACACCTGCGACAAGCTCGTGCAAGGTGACAGCAGCGGCGTATCGCTCCGCATGAAGGTCCCAGCGGCGCTGTGGTCGCGCCGCGAGGAAAGGATCGAGGTAGGGGCGCGTCCCGGCCTGGATGTTTTCGGGAGGCGTGCGCGTGAGTGAGAAATCGAATAACACCAGGCGCAGGCGGCCGCTGCCACCAGCCGGTGCAATACCAATATTGTCGGGCTTGATGTCGCGATGAGCGACGCCCTGCTCTTCTAGATGATTGAGCGCCTGGAGGAGATCTTCTCCGAACCGCCGCATCAGATCGAGGGAGGGCATATCGTCACCCCGCAGACGCTCGGCGAGGGTACGGTCGCCAGCCTTTTCCATCAGAATAGCGGCGCGACCCGAGATAGTCAGGGTGTCGATGATTCGGACGATATTTTGATGGTGCAGGCGGCGAAGAACAGCGGCTTCAGCTTGCAGACGGTCACCATGTCCTTCATCGACGGCGACCTTGAGTACCAGTTCGGCATCCTCACCTTCGCGTCGGACCAAGAGCGCGTCCGCGGTGCCACCGCGTCCTAGTTTGCGGACGACGACGAGATCGCCGTCCAGCCTGTCATCGCGCTTTGCGACACTGGGATCGACTGTCGTTGAGGGTGGCTGCGCGCGCGTGTCTGTCTCGGCGGCGGCAAGGTATTCGAGAAACTCGCCGGCTGAAGCGATCCGCTCACCCACTACAGGGGTGGTCGACGCACGAACCAAGTCCTGAAGGTAGGAGCCGATGCCGTCCACCGCCTCGGCAAGCCGCAACCCGCCACCCTCACGCAACTTCGCTGGAAGATCCAGCGGGCTATCCGCCGGAGGTCGACCCGAAAAGAGGTGATAGGCAATGGCGCCCAACGAGAATACGTCCGCCTGCGCGCCAGTTTCGCCGCCGCTGAGTGCTTCAGGTGCAAGGTATACTTTCGCAGGATCACCAAAATGGTCATCGATATTGCGAGTGCCGGAGGTAACAGGGACGACTGTCTGGCTCGCCTGAGAACGGGAAGCGACCTGCCAATTCATGATCTGGAGGCGAGGGCTCTCATCTACGCCGTGGACCAGTATATTCTGAGGTGCCAGGCCGCGGTGGTAGAGGCGTTTGCTATGAGCGTGACCCAGGGCTTCAGCTAATTGCCTCAGTAGCCCGAGGCGTGTTTCGGCCGTGAGGTCCGATAGCTTTTCCTTCAGGAATCGATCGAACCTAACTGAGGCAGCGTCATGCTCGAACACCAACGCAGGGCCAAGTTCCGTTTCGCGGAAGTCGAGCACCCTGAGTATGCCGGGATGATCTATGCCTTCAAGAACGCGGAACTCGCGCATCGCCATGCGGCCGAGGCGCTCTCGCTCGTCCGGAGACGCAGCACGGGCATAAGGATAAACCCTGACACGACGGGTGACTCCAAGGCTGGCGTGCTTGGCAATGAAATCCTGCCAACCCTCACCCTCACCAAGCAGAGGCCCTAGGAGATAGTCGCCCACCCGGCGGTCGCGCCCAGCCGGCCGGATGCCGGCCTGTTCGATAGCCTTGGTGGTGGCGCGGGCAATATTCGCGTCCACTGATCCGGGGCGGCCCAGCTCAGTACCAAGCGCACCAGTAATTGCCGCGATAATGCCGGTATCGGATGGGCTCCGTGGTCTGCCTTGCAAAAACACCCTGCGTGCCGTGCCGGGATCTATACGGGGCGGCTGCAAAACCTTTGAGAGGAAGATGGCCTCCGTGACATAGGGCGCTCGACTGGCGCCGCGGCCGAATGCAGCCTGTCTCTTCAGCAAGGATGCAAGACGCTTTGCTTTGCGGTTGGCCAACAAGAGAGGATTGTCGACGGTATGGCGACGACCATCCGTTGTCCAATTCCAACTATGGGCGTCTCCCTCGATCACCCCCGGTCGACTCTTGATCTCGACAAGAATCAAGCCCGCTGGCCCTAGGACCAGCAAGTCGATCTCGTTTACTCGCCCCTCGTCATCTACGAATTCGAAATTTGACCACGCGCGCCATGGCTCGTGATCTGGCAGATGCTCCCGGACAAATTCCAGAGCTTCGCGCTCCCACTCGTATGCGGAGGAGCTAACAACCGTCCAACGCGGCGGTTTCATGTTTGTCTGTGCCCCTACGTAGCTGCCAAGCCAGTATTTTCTGCCTGGGCTTTGTCTCCCGTGACCGCGCGATCTCGTTTGGATGACCCACGAGCTCGAAGCGGTCCTGCCTCATAAGGGGTGGCTCCCCTTTGACGCGGCGACCTGGCCCAGAATTATTCTTACGAGGACGAGTAGCACGCTCCCCATTCTTCGCCACCGTAAGCTCAGAAGTCTGATTTTTCAATGGCTTGACGCGGGTTTTCAACGCCAACCGACAGCCGTTCCGACTGTGCTTCCAGGACCACGTGGGCTAATGGATGGCGGCCCAACTGTCGGTTCCAAAGTGCGGTCGCAACGCTTCCAATTCTGCAGGCAACTTTTGTTCGCAGGTCACGCCGAGGTAGGTGGCGGCGCGGGTCATACCGACATACACCAAGCGGCGATAGAGGTCTGGGATCCGTTGAGCGAGCCCATCGACGCCCATAAAGAACACGGCTTCGAACTCAAGACCCTTGATGTGCTTAACGTCGAAGATGCGCACCTCGCGCTCGTCGCCGACCACCTTGCCTTCCTTGCATCCTGCTACGGGAATATTTCTTTCTGCCAGTAGCGGCTGCAGGGCGCCAGCCAGGGGGTCAATGAGATCGTCCCCATCGACAAAGATCGCAATTGAGGGCAGGCGCCCGACGGCATCTTCAACCTCGACTATTCGCTTCGCCAGCCACTGAGCCGATGGCAATCCGGACAATCGTTCTCCCAGAAGCGGCCAGGCATTCGATTCATCGCTGCCCTTCGAAGCATCAGTGCCGCGTCCCTCAGTGTCATCCAACAAACGGGCAAGAGCGTCAGATAATTCCCGAAGCCTTTGGCTCTGCCGATATCCGATATTGATGCTGCGTAGATCGATCTTCGTTTCGGTCGCCTTGTTGAGCCATTCTATTTCGGCGTTGTCGCGAATGCCGTGGCCAGTGATCCGCTGGCGCAGGTCACCGCAGGCGAACCACGAACGAAGTGCTGGATCGGCCAGTTCAATCGTGCAGGCGAGCTGGACAGCAGAAAGGTCCGTCGCCTCGTCCACGAATACCTGAGTCAGGTGCCGTCTTCGTATCGTGCTAAGCCAATCGGGTTGGGCCGTCTGCTCGATACGCCTGCTATCCGCATAAGCGACTAGGCGACGAACATTTCGCAGAAGAACGAGGAGCAATGCGTCCAACTCGTCCTCAGATATGAGATTGCGATCGAGGAAGTGAGCAGTCTCGTCTCCAGCGCGGAAGTGTCTTCCATCCCTCGCGGCCTGCCGTCGGAAGCGAGCATACAGCGTCGGGAGTCCGATAACAGACGTGCGTGGCGCTTGAACGAATGTCCTCATACGAGCCCGCAGCGCGATCTGCTTACCCAAATCCAATAAGCTTTCGGCCGGAGGCATCCGGTTTCCGATCAGGGAAATGACCCTTCCTGATCTCCCGCCAACCGAGCGTCTTCCCTCAGCGACAGCACGAGCCCAACTGCGCATCGTTGCCATTACGACTTCAAGTGCTTCACGCCTCGGATTTCCCGCTGCGCCAGCGGGTTCTGCCCCCTCATCAACCTCGTCGTCGACGTCCTCCTCGTCTTCACCGCGGAGCGTCGACAAAGAGGCGGCGATCTCATCGAGCAACGATCGATTGACATTCAGCAGTAGATTAACCGTCCTGCCGAGGCCAGTTGAGATCGCCTCGGAGAGAGTCCTTATTTCGGCTTGCCAACCGTCCGCGCCATCGAGGAAGCGAAGAACGTCGCCAAGCGAGAATCTTTCCTCCGGCCCCAGAGCGCTGGCCAACGCGAGTGCCTGGCGCCGTATGCCTACACTCTCGGCTGAGCGCAATGCGGCCAAGGCCTCGTCGCACCGCCGAGCAAGGACGGATTCTGCATAGGTAGTAAAGTCATCATGCAACGTCGCGACGCCGCGACTGGACCGATCGATAAGGAATGCTCGATCGACCAACTGAAAGCGTCCGGAACTTCCGGTTCGAAGAATACCGAAGACATTGCGCGCGAGGTCATGGCGTTCCTTGTCCCATGTCCGGACGTTGCCAGAGTCCGGCACGCCTTCTTTGTTAAAGGCAGCCCCAAGGTATTCCTTGAGGAGTTCGGTTGGCGAAAACATCGCCCAATTGTCCGGCCTAAGGAATCGCTCGCGATCGTAAGCGGCGACGAGCCTCGTTTCGCTTTCCGTAAGCGCGTCCGCTGTTCTCTTCTGGGCCAACCGTTTGATGAGGGTAGTTGTCTTTCCAGAGCCCGGCGGTCCAAATAGTATGACCTGTCGATCGAGCGGCAGGCGATAAATCTCTCCCTGAAATTTGTCCAGTACCGGACGGTCCCGAAGCGCGATCCGGTCGACCACCTTGCGTCGGAGCCGACCTCGTTCCGCATCTGCTTCCGCGGCTTCGGCCAGCAATTTGCCGACTATGTCCTCGATCTCTGTCGGCCCGGCGAGCTTACGTTTTAGAGCGTCGAGCCCGATCCGCAACGACTCGGCACGGAGCAGTTCTAGAACCTCACCCCACTCTCCAACCTCAATGTTGGCGAGAAGAGCATCCCAAAGACCTTCCCGCATGTGCGGCGATAGGACAGCGCGCTTGATTATGCGAGCCTTACGACCGATCCCATTGATTTCGATAGTCGCGACATCACCAGCTTCGTATTCAGCCAATGCGCCGAGCCGGGCGCCCGAAGCGACAAAAGCCGCACCTTTGATCGCAGTGGTCAACCCGGCAGCAGAACGGCGCGCGAAGTAGTAGGTTGTTTGTGGCGGCCCACCCTTCTGCCACTCGACGTCTACCCTTGCAACGAATGGATCTTCTATCAGGCGGGCGAGCGCTGTCCGTTCCTCTGCATTCCTCGCCAGCATGAGCCGCTCGGGCTTGGCTTCTCCAACCATCCTGTTGGACGGCGTCGCCAGCGCTGTAAGGGAGGGGCCTCCACTAGAGCCTGATAGTGCTTCTCCTGCCGCTTCCGAGACGTTTGCCATTGCGGCTAAGATCTCATCACCCAGGTTCACCAGAACTTGGTCACGGCCATCCTTCCTAGACAAAGATACCTCCCCCGATATTTTTTCATCTTAGCGTTGTCGGGGAAGTTAAATACAGCAATTTCGAGAGCTGTAAGCGCGGCGGCTGTTTATCAATTCGCAGCATGGAGGGGAGATTCGTGAGCCAGTAAAAGTACGGAGTGGTACCCGCCACTAATGTGTCTCAGCTCATACAATCGCCGGCAAGAACGACGGTCCTCCAAGCTCGTCGCGTTGTGGAAGACCAGTGCCCCGCATCGAAGCTTGATCGTCACTCCCTGGAACGTGGTTTTGGGCTTAATATTGCACTTCGCGGCCAGACCGGCGACGCTTCATCCTTAGGGCGGCGGAATTCTTGCCATTGGTGCTTCAATAAATCGGGAAATGCGGCGTTGAAAACACTCTTCCGCTTGTCGGCGCCCCAGATGTTTGGCTTGGCCGGAAAGGTGCCTTTGTGCCGCTCCCAAAAGAGCGGTACGTTCTTTATGGCGCCGGTTTTGCTGTCATATCGATCCGGTTGATTCGTATCGAATGACAACATCGTATCAGAGCGTTTTCCGTTCGGTTTACAGTAGTGATAGTGCCAACCAACGTGGTGGTTGTCGCGGTCCAACTTGTTCCGGTCATCGATTATGTCTATGAATCTCGCGACAAGTTTGGACCGTTGAGCAGCCAGGCGCAAAGGCACTGTTTCGATCAGTTCCACGTGTCCCCGCAGGATCGGATGCACCTCGTGCACCAAGTTAACTATCAAAATGGGTGAACCAAGGCGTGGCGCTGAGATGTCACCAAGCATCCGAATTGCATCCCTAACTTCCGGACTAGCTAGTGCAAACAAGGCCGAAGAGCCCATCTCCTTCCACCACGGGCGAAGGTCGTGAGCGCGGCCTTCCAAAACCTCGTCCTGCTGGTCATCAGTCAAGCGCATGAGCGACGCGGCCGTGCGCAAAAACTCGACGGAAAACTGTGTCTCGTTCATGATCCCAGAGTGACTTTGGTATGAGCGCGGTAGGGCTCGAAAAAGAAGATCGGATGGGCAATCCATGCATGTCCACGCTTGCTGTTAAATGGACTTGTAACTCCGGTACCGCTCGCTGCACGTCTGTGTGCTGGATGCACGGTCAAATGCACGGTTGTTATCCAAGACTGTCACTCGCTTAGCTCAACCGTGTAAAGGATCTGTGCTCATCCGCGCGGTGATTTGCCCCCTGCAGGTCTTTTCTCCCTTTAGAGGAGGAAAGCGACGTGAAGGGTAGGTGATGTGCGGATCTCCAATCCGGTAAGTCTCGGCTAACGGCGGGAATCGAAGCGAATAGGGCACGCTTTTGACTCCTCTTAATGCCGCCCCTCAAGGTAGAAAATTATCAGTTAAAAATACTGCGATATCAGCGGTTTATCAGGCGCGGGGGCCCTACCGGACGCGGCTAAACTATCCGAACAGAAGTGACCTTCCGGCATTCCTCTACTGCAAAGTGTGCCGTTATACTGGGGCATATTTATGCACGATTCGGACATTCCTCCATTATGCCCACCGTTTCACCTTCTCTGCGCAATGTGGTGTTCATCAGCAAAGCCACTCCCGGCGATGATGAGTTCGCGCTCTGGCTCGCGCCACGCCTCGAAGCTTCCGGCTATACCGTCTATGCCGACATCATTCGTCTTGAGCCGGGCGTACGCTGGCGCCAGGAGCTAACCAATACGCTACAGGCGAGAGCGGTGAAGATGCTCCTTTGCGGGAGGGATTCGACGTTGTCGCGCAACGGCGTTCAAGAAGAGATCGGAATTGCCGAGGATCTTGCCCGGGAATTGAAAGACCCAAAGTTCATCATCCCGCTGCGCCTTGAGAGGTACAAAAAGGTTTTCGGCATCGGGGAGCTTCAATTCATCGACTTCAGCAACGGCTGGGCGAGCGGATTGAACCAGCTGTTGAATGCGCTCGACAAGGAAAAAGTCCCCCGCGATAGCTCCGCCATACGCATCAGTCCGAATTGGGAGCAGTACCGGCAGCGCAACGGCGTTTTGATCAAAAATGAACCGGAGCCGCTCACGTCGAATTGGCTTCGCGTTGTCGAAATTCCAGACACAATTCGCTATTTCTCTCCAAAGGGCGCGATCGACCACGCCGCATTTTCCAAGGCATGCGGCAAGTTCCGGTTTCACGGTCAAGTTCACGAACGTGGCTTCTTCTCCTTTGCATCCCTCGACGACGTCAACGCGGAGCTTGCGCATATCGCCAGCTTTGAAATTACCCATGAGTGCGACACCCTCACATTCGTCCGTGACGGCTATCCGCAGAAAAACATTGAAGCGCGAGAATCGTCCAACTTCGTGAAATCCATCTTCCGCAAAGCATGGGAAGCGTGGGCCATCAACGCGGGGCTATTGCGGATAGAGTATTCAAAGGACGCCGCCTTCCATGTTACGAAGGATCAAGCCAGGATCGGCCAACGCATACCTTGGGGCACCCAGGGTGAAAAGCACTCCTCCATGCTGCGGAACATTGCCCGCAAGCATGTGTGGTCCTTCGGCGTCACGGCCATTCCGTCGTTTTGGCCCTACTATCACTTTAAGATGAAGTCGCGGGTGCTGTTTTCGGAGGTCTCCGGTACCGAAGCCGGTCCGGTCCTTCAGAAGAAAGGCGCCCAGCACCGGCTTCGTCGATCCGTTTGCAAGGGCTGGCGCAATAAGCAATGGCACGGGCGGCTTCGCGCCTTTCTCGAATTACTGGTTGCGGATTCTGCCTATGTTACCCTTTCCGTAGGCTCGCAAGCAGGCATCAAACTTGAGGCTGTGCCGATCTTCTTTACATCACCCGTCACAACCGACCTTCCCGATATCGCAGACGATGCGGCGGAAGAGGCCGATGAGACGACCATGACGGGGCCCATACCCGACGACGACGAGGACGATGCGAATGAAGCTTGACGAAAGATCGCTCCCCGTCCTCCATATCGACGAACCCCCGCTCGAATTCAATTACGGGCAGAAATGCGCCTACCCGAAGGACGGGCTTTTCCTTTACGGCCCGCATATGAAGCCCCCGAAAGCACCTCTCATCTCGATCGGCGTTATTGGCAGGGCAGAAGGGGTTGAACATTTCCGGACCTGGGCGGCCAAACTGAAGGGCCAGATCGACGTGCCGCCGCCGAAGAAAGGCGAGAAGAAAAACAGGCTACACCTCGCCAATTTTCCGGGCATAGAGGAAGCTTTCGGAATCTCGTTCGACGCAGCTAACATTGTTTTCTATGAGATCAATTTCGATGAGCTGGACGAATCCACACGCACGCTCAACCATCATGAAGCCGTGCGCAAGGCGGTGAGCATCTACACCGATAAGGTCACTCAGCACGACAAGAACGAAGAGCGCAAGGTCGACGTCTGGATACTAGTCCTGCCGGAGCTCGTATTCGAGCGGTGTAAGCCGAAGGCAAAACGTACTGGTTTAGCCCTCGTGAAGGGCGATTTCGGCAAGAAGCAAATCGAGCGTGCCGACCTGCCGCTCTTCGAGAAGGTTATTGACCAATCTTCGGAAGAGATCTTCGACGACATTCCTGATTTCCATCGGCAAGCCAAAGCGGCATTTCTCAAATTGAATCACACCTCGCAACTCGTGCGAGAAACGACCCTTGCGCCGGAAGCTTTCCTCAACAGCGCGGGATACCAATCTCGGCACTTGCAGGACGCGGCAACCGTCGGATGGAACTTGGCGACGGGCCTCTATTACAAGACGCAAGCTGAGCCGCCGTGGAAACTTGCCAGTGCGCGGCCGGGCGTCGCCTACATCGGCTTAATTTTTAAGATGCTCCCAAACGATCCGAACGAACACGCCTGTTGTGCGGCTCAAATGTTCCTCGCCGAGGGCGACGGCGTCGTATTTCGTGGCGCCAATGGCCCGTGGCAGACAGGCCGCAATGAATTTCACTTAAAGCCAGACGCAGCCAAGAAACTCATTGGCCAAGTGCTGGATACCTATCGAGGCAAACACGGATGCCCGCCGAAGGAGCTGTTCATCCACGGTCGAACCACCTTTAGGGATGACGAATGGAATGCGTTCGCGGGCGTTGTACCAAAAGAGACAACCCTTGTCGGGGTCCGGATAAAGACGACTTACGGGGAGAACAAACTGTTTCGAAACGGCGATTATCCAGTGCTTCGTGGCACGGCGATCGTGCTTGATGACCAAAACGCATATCTTTGGACCACGGGATATGTTCCACAACTCGACACCTACATTGGCCCCGAAACCCCGAATCCTCTCTTCATATCGATTCTGCGCTCAAGCGCCGACTTCCCCCAAATGAAGGACGTTTTGGGTGACATCATGGGACTGACCAAGATCAACTACAACGCCTGCAACTTCAATGATGGCCTGCCGGTGACGGTCAGGTTTGCCGATAAAGTTGGCGACGTGCTTTCCATGGGAAGCGCGCGAGGCGCGGAGAAGCAGCCGTTCAAGTTCTATGTCTAGTCCTGACCACCAACGCAGTTAGCGTGGCCAAACATGCTGGTAAGCAACGAAGCGAGCACGTCGGATATTCTCGCCGCCTTCTATTGGGCCGACAGCGTGATCGGGCGTGAGTTCGATGCCAAGAGCGCGCGCCAAGAGCAGGAATTTCGCCGTGACCGCATCCTTGCCCTGCATTTTCTGAATAACTTTCACCTTGAGTGGCTTTTCGCGGCCGCGCGGGAATGGCACAGAAATACGGGCGAGCTCCCCCACGATGTTGTCTTCGACCCTCTCTTCAGTTTCCTCGTCTCTGCGCACCGAGTATTCCTCCATCTTCCGCCATCGGCGCAAGACGAATTCTCAAGTAAGCTGAAGGGGCTTGTGAACGGAAAATTCGGCATCCGGCCCTTCTCCTACGAACTGACGATGGCCATGCACCTGATGGGAATGGGCTGGGATGTTGTCCTGGCGGACATCGAGAAAGTCGGCAACTTCGACTTTCTGGCCCGGAAGGATGGCTTCGAGCTGGAGATGGAGTGCAAAACAACGTCGGGCGATTCAGGCCGCCAAATCCATCGACATGAAATGAGCCGCCTTTCATCGTTGATCGAATCCGGCCTAGAGCCGCTTCTGCTCGAGGCTGGGTCGCATTTCCTAAAAGTCGTGCTTCCTTCAAAGCTCGAACCCTCGACCGCCGCACTTCAAGGTGTAGCCGATGTCGTACTTGAAGCGGCACGCGGGCGTCGGGAGGTAAAAGCTGCCCCAGCCGCGGTATCCTACTCCCATAGCCACGAGCTGGTCTGGGCCGGGCCGCAGGACGACAAGATTGTCCACCGGGCATGCGCCGATGCCATGGGCGTTTCCAATGCGCACATCTTCCTTCGAGGCCGCCCCGGGTTCTCCGTCGCAGCTGCGGCTTTTATTAGCGAGCGGCCCGACACTGTCGTCGCCACGCTAACCAAGCGCGTGAAGGAAGCCGCCGACCAATGCAGCGGAACGCGGCCAGCCCTCGTCGCCCTCAATCTCGTCGATCCGATCAGCCGTTCCGAGCTAGAGGGCATGCTGCGAACGTCTAACGGGCTTCACGCCATCGCCGCTGGGGTCTTTACGTCCGAAAAGCGTGCTCATGTCGACACGGTCGCATTCACCGTGCCGCAAAATCCAGAAGTAAGTGAGGCGGGGTACACCACGCTGAAGGGCGACGTGATGACCCTTGTGAACCCAAAGCCAAGATTCCGCTGCGACGCGATCCGGGACCTATTTTCAGTCGTCAGGCGAAGTGGGGGGCCCAAGGCAGGTTGAAGTTCTCGACGTAGTCCAGCTTTCGGGCATACTTCGTCGCCATAACGCGGAATGTTTTCTCGACCGCTTTCTCCGCAAGGAGCTTCTTGGCTGGCGTGAACGCATCACGTTCGTTCCGGGGCGGGTAGTTCCTCGTATTCTGGATGTGAATGCGATTGCGCAGCTTCCTGATCTCATCGAGGTCGTCATAAAGCTTGTCGTTTGTCGCCTCGATCAAGCCATGTTTCTTCGCGCTTGCAATGTATTTCCCGAAGTCATCGATTCCCTTCTGTTTACGGACGTAGGCGATGGAGGACGCGATAATGTTTTCGACACCTTCGCGCGTGAATGTCTTGATCCGCTGATGCAAGTCATAAAAGACGGCATCGACCAGCGAAGCAAGTGTGACCACTATGGGCTTGCAGAGGAGGGCTTGCTCCGCTTCATCGGCTTCCGAATAGCTCTTGTACAAGGCCTCCAGAATTTTCAGGTTGTGATTGATGTTGTCGCCGATTTTGAAGTCGCCGATAAACTTGCTTTCGATAACAAACATTGGCCTTTGATCCTTGTCGTGCCTCGCGGTCCCTATGCGAGATCGGCTTCAGACGAATGCGAAGAATGAAAAAAGTGCTGGATCAGGTGTTTATCGACCTCCTGGTGGAGGGCACTATAATGCTACCCTAAGGTGATTCGATCGAGCCTGCATGGACAACAACAATTTCCAGAGACCGGGTGCGCTAAGCAACGCGCACGCCGGCAACGATTTTGAGGCAGCTGCACGCGCATTTTTCGCAACGCAGGGCGTTGTTCTGTCGAAAAATTTCGCGGTACTCGTGGGCGTCGCCGAGAGGAAGAAATTGCACCGCTTCGATCTCGGCAGTGAGAACCCGCCCGTCCTTGTCGAATGCAAGTCCCACACATGGACGCAAGGCGGCAACATGCCGAGCGCCAAGATGACGGTGTGGAACGAAGCAATGTACTATTTCCACGTTGCGCCTCCCTCATACCGGAAGATCTTTTTCGTTCTCAAGCACTACCGCAAGGAACAAAGCCTTGCGGCCTATTACCTCAAAACGCACGGCCATCTCGTGCCGGCAGGCGTAGAGCTTTGGGAATATGATTTCGAATCGTCAACTGCCGAGCGTCTGCGTTAGCCTTACAACGGTCGTGAGCGAAGTGCCGCTGGCTATCGGGCTTTGCCTTGGCGCCGCCGCAAGGTACGATACGGTTCCGGGGGCGAACAGCCAATGAGTGTGCCGGTACCGGACTGGATTTCCTTCGATGCAGTCCAAACGGCAGGCCTCGACTTGCTCGGGCTTCGCGCCCCTGTCCAAGCGATCGGCAACGACTTGTTCGACGGTGTCACAACCGTGACCCCCAAGCTCAGATACATGTCCCTAGTTTCTTGGATGATCTGGCGCTACGCCCAGGCGCGGCTTCCCGAGAAGAGATCGTCGTTCGCCGAATTCGCTGCAGCGCAAGAAGCGGCCTTCGTGATGGCCAACCGAATGACCCGACGGGATGTAAATAACCTGGTCGGCGTCGAGGAGGCCGACAAGGCGCTGGACTCGGGGAAAAAGACGCTGCCTTTGAGAAAACTCACGCAGAACATCGCGCTCAACGCCTACATCGCATCCAGCCGCCAATTGAACCTCACGAGCCAAGCGGAGCATGGGCTCAACAAGCTTAGTGAGGAACGTGGGGCTGCGCTCGCAAAAGAATTCGACAAGGTACTGCACAATACCGCTTACGGCGAGCGCCTCGCGAAGAAGCCGAGCACCGATCGGATTTCGCGCGGGGAACTCGAAGAACTCGCTGAGCCCATGTCGATCGTATCGATACCACGCGGTGAGCGTGAGATCCTGATCGACGTCCTTATGCCTCGAAGTCCTACGGACGCTACAGAACGGCGACGGTTGCGGCATTATGCGCTAATGCTCTGGCTCACCGAAGCGAACCAGCGTCCTATCGAGGAGATGGACATCTTCGAGGCGGCACAACAGCCGCCTGAGGGGCTCCCGGCCTGCCTTGAATCGAGCACGGACGGTTTCCTCGCTTACGTCGTGCGGGACTGCCTCGCGGTCTGTCACGAATACGTGTTCGCGGCCGTTATGCGTGCGGTCGACGGCGTTTACGGCGCGCGCTCCGCACCCGCGTTATCCAGCGAAATCATCGCCAGTCTCAGCGCGGCCGCTCCGGAGAAAGACGAGGCGTTAGGTCATTTCCGTATCTTAGGCAAAGGCGAGACCACAGAGGGATTGTCGTTTCGCACCGTCCATGAGCGCGTGCAAAAACATTGTCGCAAGGGCCGGGTGGAGGAAGGTGGAGTAGCACGTTGGGCGGGCGGCCTATCCGAAACTGCGCTTTATAAGCACGCGCAATCGTCGGGTGATGCGGCGGTCGCCCTGTTGCCGGTTGCCTGGTGTCTGGCGTCCGCACGAGCTCCGCTGGAGGACGTGGCTGCAGCGCGCCGGAGCGCGCTCTTGGAGAGCGGGGGGTTTTTTCAAATCGGCATCAACGCGGTCATACGCCCGAAGATCGACGAGTTTCTCGAAGATGACCTCAGTTACCGAGACGTGATGGCCGAACTCGTCATGCGGACTGTCCAGCAACATCTTCGCGTCGCGTGGAAACGCTTTTCGGCACCGCGTGGGAAAGACGTCTCGGTGCTCATAGCAGACACCGAGGCATGGTCGCGCAACAATGGCTTCAATCCCGGCCGCACGGGTTCTCGCCTCCCAATGGCAATCGATTGGCTCAAGCAACTCGATCTCACCGACAAGCGCGGCTTGACGAAATCCGGAGCGCGCTTGTTGAAACGCTCCCTTGATACGCTTGTACGGCCATGATCAGCGCGCGCGAATTCTGCCAGGAGCCCGGGTATCCCATCGCCATATTCCTGACCTATGCATTCGATCCTCTCTTCTTCGAGCGCATTCCGCTCGACGACCTTGCCGTAGGCGGCTCGCGTCGCATCCTGATCCTGGGCGATGCGGGCCAGATCGGCGACGCTCTGAAACGCTGTGCCGGCCAGATATTCCATCTCGGACGAAGGTACACGCTGGCAGAGGCGAAACCTTCAAACCTTTTCCATCCGAAGCTGATCGCTCGCCTTTCACCCGAGGGCGGCAAAGTTTGGATCGGCTCCGGCAATCTTACTTATACGGGTTGGGGCGGAAACCACGAGCTTGCCACCGCATGGCGGATTGGCCCCGGTAAGGAAGACAACGGGACGTGGGTCTCTGCGATTCTGCGATCGGTCGGCACCGTGACCGGCTCGGAATCCTTCCGCTCGCAAATAGAGATCGTTCATGCGTCAGCTCCATGGCTGAACAGGCGGGAGGATGACCCGAAGCTAGGCCCCGTTCTTCTCGGCATGCCCGGCCGCCCCCTCGCGCCTCAATTGGCGCGTCGCTGGGAAGGCCGTCGCTTCACGACGCTTAAAATGTACACTGGCTCGACGGACGTCGACGGCGCATTCCTTCGGTGGGCACACGATACGCTTGGCGTAAGGAAGGCGGTGATCTGTCTAACCCCATCTTTCGCGTCGTTCAATGTAAAGCAGTTGGCAAAGCTTCCCCTGCAGATTCGGTTCGTCGAGCGTGATCCCAAGCGCCGGGTGCACGCAAAATTCTGCTGGTTCTCGGGGCCCGACGGCAATGCCGCGGTTATGGGCTCGGCGAACTGCTCTGCTGCGGCATGGCTTGCGAACCACGCGAACGGGAACATCGAACTCGTCACCGTGTATGATGCGGCGGAACGTGCCGCGTTCGCGCCGATCCTCACCGACTTCGATGGTGAAGAGCGCTTGGCCAAGGATGTTCTCACCGCCCCCGTCAAACTCGAGGAATTACCTGACAATGCAGGAGCCGGTCCAGCTTATCGCCTGACGAGCCTGAGGCTCAGGGCTTCCGGACGCACGATTGAGGCTCTCGTTGAGCCTGTCCCGGATGGCGAAGACGCGATATTGACCTTCGAATTATATCGGAAAGTGGTTCGCGTTGCGATGAAGCGGTCAGGTACGCGATACTCGGGGCGTCTTCCGGAAGAGACGTCATTGGGCCCGGAGCCCGTCTTTGCAACGATGCAGATCCAGTCAGGCTCGACGGTCGCGGTGACGCAGCCGCGCTGGATCGACAACGAGCGCGCCATTGAGAATGCCGCGCGTGGCCGCCAGGTCGATCCCAATCACCAAGTGTTCTCCGGGCGAGGCTTCGCGGGTGCAAGCGAGCAGCGCATCATGGAGGCGATCTATGCTGTCTCCACCAGTCTCCTCAACTTCGAGACGCCCGACTTGTCGATCTCGCCGTTGGAACGAAAGGGAGCCACCAAGCCGGATACCGACGCGGATGCCGAGAGCGAACCGGCCGGCTCGGTCGACCCCTCGAAGTTGACCTATCGCTTGAGCGAACAGGCCAAGAAGAGCGAAACGCATCCGCCCGGCCAGAACGACATGCACGGCGTTTCGCTCAGCGGTATCATGAAGTTTCTCTTCACTTCAGATGACGAGCCGGAAATAGATCTATCCCAAGAGAGATGGAGTGCTGACGAGCCCGAGAAATATG
This sequence comes from Bradyrhizobium sp. BLXBL-01, assembly GCF_051853025.1. Lineage (NCBI taxonomy): Bacteria > Pseudomonadati > Pseudomonadota > Alphaproteobacteria > Hyphomicrobiales > Nitrobacteraceae > Bradyrhizobium > Bradyrhizobium sp. BLXBL-01. The sequence goes on along the minus strand of NZ_CP182471.1, from coordinate 7,106,664 downwards.
AGGCTAATGGCGAAACGGAAAACAATCCCGGAAAGACACCGCCGCCGCCTCCGCCCGCAACTCGGAGGAGTGATGCAGAGGCGCTTGCAACTTTGCGCAACCAAATTGACAGCTTCTTATCCGGGCTTGCTAAGCCTCGTTTTGCCGAGGCGTGTCCGCCTGCCACCCTCGCACAGGCGATCGTTTTTCCTATTCTGCTCTGCATCAAAGGAAACGAAGAAGGATGGTTTTCGGACGACGCACTCGCGTCCGTCGCGTGCCGCGTCGTTCAGATTGTATTTGTCAAGCCCTATGGCCGCGAGAAGCCAAAAGGATTGTTCCGGCAGGTGCAGGCCCGTTACGCGGCGGAGGACAAGCGGCCCGAGTTTCTCAAGGCGATCGGCGACGGTGCCTTGTATACCATCTTGCTTGCCGCGCTCGCCAAGCCAGAGGCGCAATCCGTCGGCGCGCTTATCCAGCAGGCAGATGCAATCTTCCACGTGTTAGAATGCCCTGACCTTCTCGCTGTGTCTCATCCCGATCAACGGTCCACACTGACGCAGAAACTCATCATCCGAGACGCCGGATTCGCGATAAATGAGCGCGCGGCAGCGCTGGCAAAGGCGATGAAGAAGCTTTCGATGATCATGCAGCAATGGGACCGTGTTCATCCGGGACGCGCCGGCCGAAGCACCATGCAACGAGCCGGGTCAGTGTTATGGTCGGCTCACGGATGGGAAGTGACGCCTCGGTCCCCCGCCGAGACCTACTGCAGCGGCGTCAATCTTGAGGCAGCTGGCGTGGAAAATCTCGAAATCAGGGATGCTCTCGACGAACTTTGGCGAGCGATGCAGATGGGCCGGAGTTCAACCGAGGCAGAGCGAGAGCAATCTGCTGCGAACATTGCGTCCCAAGCCTCCTTACCGGGCCAGAACGAGTCGGCTTTGCGCATCTGACGTACCTGGTCATCGCTTCATGTCGCACATGACCGTCTGGCCACTAAGCTCGAAGTCAGCGACTCCCTTGGTGGCAGTGCAGAAGTCGAACCCGACGCCGTCCTTCTCGGCGTGCCAACCGGCTTTGCCGCAGTCGGTCTCGTCGATGTTGTAGACGGTCCCCTTCCAGGTCAGGGTGTTCTTCGCGTCGTCGACCGTCAGCGGATACGTCTTCCCGCGGTCCTTGCAAACGTAGTTGAAGGTCGATGCGTGCGCCTGGTTGATGCCGAGGGCGAGAGTGATCAACAGCAGTTTCTTCATCTTGCGTCCTTTCACTTGCAGAACTCGCGGGCTTCGTCTGGGTTGGCGATCAATACCTCCCGCATCTTCTTTTTGAAGATCATGTACCAGTTCACGACCACCTCGGCAGGGGCTTCAACGGTAGCGGTTCTCAGGTACATCTTCACCTCGTCGTCCATCTTTATGCTGCCACACATCTCTGTCCGAAGTTCAGTGCGGGCTGCAAGGTACATCTGGGTCGGCGCTGTGCTCATGCCCTTCTTCCAGAGATATTCCTTGATCGCATCTGTCTCCTTGTCGAGGGTTGGCGTCTTCTCTGCCACTGCGACATTTGGAACGGCGCAACAGATCAGCGCCAGCAGGATCAACTTCTTCATCCGTTCAACATTCCCTCCAACTCAACTGCTGGCCCATGATTAAGCCTGCCAAATCCTCATTAGTCTTTCCTCCAGGGGTTTTGCCTACCCGTGCCGCCGAACTGTTTATCCCAATGCCATGCATCCGAGGCGCGGCTTTCTGCGACTGCGAGCGCATGCTTTACCTTTGCATAGATGGCTTTTTCCTCGGCCGAGAAGGACTGGTAGGTTTCCTCCCTTGCTAGATCCTTGGCCCGTGACAGATCCTCCGCATCTCGCTCCCTCTGCCTCTCTTCCTCAGTCATTTTGGAGAGGCGCTCGTTGTCGCGGGCGATCTCTCTACGTGCTCGGCCTGGATTGTTGTGACCCATCCTTCGTCTCCTGTTTGTGGTTCCACTTTTTTCAACGATTCACTGTGCTGCATCGCGCTGAGGCCAGAGCCCCTTCGCCCCCCGCACTCTGCTCCCCGTTTTAGTATCCACATCATACCGCCCCTTAGTCGCGATTTTTTATCGTCAGGGCAAGCGTCTCGGGCTTAGAGTTTTCAATCTCTCCCGTGAAGCTCTCGATAGGCAAACACACGGCAGCCATGGACACCGAATTTACCCGGAAGGAGCTGTACGACTTGGTGTGGTCTCAACCAATGAGGGCCGTGGCAGCGACTATCGGTATCTCGGACGTTGCGCTCGCTAAGCAATGCAAGAAAGCGGGTATCCCTGTGCCGACCCGGGGATATTGGGCACGCAAACAAGCCGGAAAGCCGGCCCAAATCGCGTTGCCGCCTCGCTTCCCCGGTGCTTCCGATAGGATTGGTGGACCGCCACGCAACGATTATTGGGGCGCGGATTGGCCGGAAAGATTCAAGGACGTTACGATCCCTTCTGTTCCGACCTTCGATGAGGACATGTGTTCAGTCGAAGAGCGTTCCAGAAAGTTGGTGGGGCAGGTCCGCTGCGGGCGCAAATTCGAGCCTGCACATCCGCTCGTAGCGAAGCTCCTTGCACATGATGAAGAACGACGTAAGGAATTTGCCAAGCAGCGCCACAGCTTGTACGCGCCAAAATACGACGCAGGAACGGCGCGGCGGCGCCTGCTGATCATAAACGCTCTCTTTTTGACAGCCGCTCGCATCGAGTGCCGACCTTTGATGAATACGTCGAAATACGTAGAAGAGCCCGGCGGCAAGAGAGATCTATGGATCACGATTGGCAAAGCCCACGTCTGCTTTACCATCGAGCCCATCAAATCGAAGAAAGGAGGCCAGAGCGAGCGCTTATGTCTAGTTTTCGGCAGAGAGCGTGATCGCTCGAACACCGATAAATCCTGGGAAGATCGGGAAGGAAGCCAACTCGAAAATCAACTGACCGAGATCTTGGTGCAGATGCTGCTCAGTGCGGAGGCGTCTTACCGCAACGGTCTCGCCCGACATAGAGAATGGATCATTGAGCGAAAAGCTGAAGCCGAAGCTGAAATCAAGCGGCGGCTGGACGAGGCCGAGCGCAAGGCACGCGAGCTTCAGCAGAAGTCGGAAAGGCAACGGATCGGACGTTTGCTTTCTCAGGCGAAGGCGCTCGACCGCGCCAATCAGATTCGAACCTATGTGGAATCGGCACGATTGCGGGTCGCTGAAACAGCAACGGGACAATCGGAATTCGAGAAATGGGCGAACTGGGCGCAACGGGAAGCGGATCGCATTGACCCAGTGAAGAACGGCACAATCGCAGCAGCCATCGAAGAGCATTTAGACAGAAGCTGACGTCGTGTGCCGTGAGCGCGATAGTCTCTTCATGGTTGGCCCGAAAGTATCCACCCGGTCCACCAAGCGGTCCACGCTATTTTTCGCCATAAGCATAAGTGATTGATACCATTGGTGGGCCCGGCAGGACTCGAACCTGCAACCAGACCGTTATGAGCGGCCGGCTCTAACCATTGAGCTACAGGCCCCGCCGCGAGGCGACCGCGGCTAAGCGCGGCCGGCAACGGTGCGCGGTTCGTTTACAGGGATGGAGGCGGGGGTGCAATGCTGGCTCTGGTGGATGGGAACGCCGGCACGGCATCATGGATCATTTTCGAATAACCGAAATTGGCGATGATGCCTGTATAACCCTGTTTTGCCCGACGAAGCAAACCGCCCTTTCGGAGGTTTTTTCGAGGTGGCCGGTAACCCATTGAAATCACTGGCCTCGCCTACTGTGCATGGGGTTGTTTTCGCAACTTTGTTCGAGAGGGCCTGTTGGCCCCCTCGAACGTGGTGCGGCCGCGCTCGGCGGGGGCCGCCTAGTCCACCGAGACGCCGGCGAACTCGACCACCTTGCGCCACTTCTCGGTCTCATCCGCGACCAGCTTGCCGAACTCGGCCGATGTCATCGGCTTGGGCAGGCCGCCGACCTCAGTGAGGCGCGCCACAAGCTTCGGATCCTTCAGCGCTTCGCCGACCGCCTTGTTGAGGATCTCGATCACCTCGCCCGGCGTGCCCTTCGGCGCGGAGATGCCATAGAAGCCGACCGATTCGAAGCCGGGCACGGTCTCGGCGATCGCGGGCACGTCGGGCACGCTCGGCCAGCGCTGCGGCGAGGTCACGCCGAGCGCGCGGACGTTGCCGCCCTTCACCTGCTCCATGGCGGAGGGTAGGTTGTCGAAGATCAGCTGCACCTTGTTGGAGATGATGTCGGGGAAGGCGATCGCCGAGCCGCGGTAGGGCACGTGCACCATGTCGCACTTCGTCATCACCTTGAACAGCTCGGCCGACATGTGCACCGAGGTGCCGTTGCCGGAGGAGGCATAGGAGATCTTGCCGGGGTTGGCCTTGCAATAGTCGATGAACTCCTGAACCGACTTCGGCGGAAACGCGTTGGAGACGACCAGCATGTTGGTGAGCTGCATGATGCTGGCGACTGGGGTGGTGTCGCGCAAAAAGTCGAACGGCAGCTTCTTGTAGAGCGAGGTCGAGATCGCGTTGTTGGGCGCGACGAACAGCAGCGTGTAGCCGTCCGCCGGCGAATTGATCGCAGCCGCGGCGGCGATGTTGCCGCCCGAGCCGGTGCGGTTCTCGACGATGAATTGCTGGCCGAGCCGGTCCGACAGCCATTGCGCCATGATCCGCGCCACGATGTCGACCGGGCCGCCGGCGGCAAAGCCGATCAGCCAGTGCACGGGACGGTCGGGATAGCCGGCGGCTGCGGGAGGGGTGGCGCTGAAAAGACTCAAGAGGACTGCGAGCCCGAAAACACCGCACCGCAAGATTCGCAACATGACATCTCCCATTGTTCTATTGTCTTTGCGCGGCATGCTTTCACAGAATCAGATCGCTGCCTACATCGCCGCAAGTCGGTGTTGACGCAGGTCCGTCAGGGATGCCCATGAGATTCGCGATGATCCTTCTCGGTGCGGCGCTTCTCGCCAGCCCCGCCGCCGCCCAAACCGGAGGCACGGCCATTCCGACCACGACGATCAGCTTGGGTACGGCGACGCCCGGCGGCGGCTTCCCGCTCTATGGCAACGCCTTCGCGGAGGTGATGAATGCGGCCGATCCGCATCTCACCATCGCCCCCCGCAACACCAAGGGCAGCAACGAGAACATCCCGCTGCTGGAGAAGGGCGAGCTCGATCTCGCGCTGGTCGCGGGCGAGCCGGCCTATGAAGCCTTCGCCGGCATCGGCCGCGCGCCTGTGCGCCTGAAGATCCTCACCGCGATCTATTCCAACCCCGGCATGTTCGTGGTGCGCGCCGACAGCCCCTACACGACGATTCGCGATCTCGTCGGTCAGCCCGTCGCGTTCGGCGCCAAGGGCTCCGGCCTGCCGATCCTGGCGCGCTATGTGCTCGATGGTCTCGGGCTGAAGCAGGACGAGGACTTCAAGGCTGTTTATCTCGACCGCGCCGGCGACGGCCCCGCGATGGTCGAGGACGGCCGCGTCGCCGCGCTCTGGGGCGCCGGCATCGGCTGGCCCGGCTTTGCCGCGGTCGCCGCGAGCGCGCGCTTCATTGCGCCGAATGCTGACGAGATCGCGCGCATCCGCGCCAAGCATCCGTTCCTGAAGCCGCTGACGGTGCCGGCGGGCTCCTATCCGAAGCAGACCGAGCCGATCGCCTCGCTCGGCTCCTGGAGCTTCATCCTCACGCGCGAGGATCTGCCCGACGACGTCGCCTACCGCCTCGCCAAGACGCTGCACGGCAATGAGGCGACGTTCTGCAAGAAGCTCGCCCAGGCCTGCGAGACCACGGCTGCAAACACGATCGCGGCCGCGCCGAAGGCAGAGCTGATCCATCCTGGCGTGATGAAGTATTTTCGCGAGATCGGGGTGGTGAAGTAGCGAACTTTCGACGACGCGCTTTCTCCCTTCTCCCCTTGTGGGAGAAGGTGGCGCGAACCGCCGGATGAGGGGTTCTCTCCGCTCGTGAAGTTGTTCGTGAGGATAGATACCCCTCACCCGGCTTCGCTTCGCGAATCCACCCTCTCCCACAAGGGGAGAGGGTGCACCGTCATCGCGGCTTCATATTAGCCAAACCTATTTCTTCACCATCGCACACGCCGGGTCGGGCGGCCCAAACGCCTTGTCGCCGGAGATGGTCGTGAGGATCTTGTAATAGTCCCACGGATATTTGCTCTCCTCCGGCGTCTTCACCTGCACCAGCCAGAGATCGTGCACCATCAGATTGTCCTCGCGAAGCTTGCCGTTGCGGGCGAAGAAATCCTCGATCGGCTTCTCGCGCATCTTGGCGGCCACCTTCAGCGGATCGTCGGTGCCGGTCTCCTTGATGGCGTTGAGATAGTGCATCACGCTGGAATAGACGCCGGCCTGCCACATCGTCGGCATCCTGTTCATCTTGGCGAAATAGCGCTTCGACCATTCGCGCGTCTTGTCGTCCATGTCCCAGTAGAACGAGGTGGTCAGCAGCAGGCCTTGCGCCGCCTGCAGTCCGAGGCCGTGGATGTCGGTGATCAGCGCCAGCAGCGCCGCCATCTGCTGGCCGCCCTTGAACACGCCGAACTCGGCGCCGGTCTTGATCTCGTTCATGTTGTTGGGGGGACCGGCGGCAATGCCGATGATCTTGGCCTTGGAGGCCTGCGCCTGCAGCACGAAGGAGGAGAGATCGGGCGTTGCCAGCGGCGGCCGCACCGAGCCCAGCACCTTGCCGCCATTGGCGGTGACGACGGCGGAAGCGTCGCGCTCCAGCGAATGGCCGAAGGCGTAGTCGTCGGTGATGAAGAACCAGCTGTCGCCGCCGCGCTTGACCACGGCGTCCGCAGTGCCGACTGCGAGCGCGCGGGTGTCGAACACCCATTGGATGGCGTAAGGCGAGCAGAACTTGCCGTGGAAATCCGCGGTCCCGGTGGAGTGGGTGATGAACAGCCGCTTCTTCTCGTTGGCGACGTTCTGCACCGCGAGGCCAACCGCGGAGACCGGCACGTCGACGATCAGATCGACCTGGTCGACGTCGTACCAGCGCCGCGCGATCGTGCCGCCGATGTCGGCCTTGAGCTGGTGGTCGCCGATCACGATGCTGATCGGCTTGCCGAGCACCTTGCCGCCGAAATCGTCGATCGCCATCTGCGCCGCGGTCACCGAGCCCTGGCCGGTCGGCGCCGAGGCCGGGCCGTTCATGTCGGTGAGAACGCCGATCTTGACGACGTCGTCGGAAACCTGCGCCCTGGCCGCGCCCGGCAGCAGCGCTGCCGCAAGTGCGGCCGCGACGGGCAGTCCAAATCTCGTTGGATACACGTTTCTCCTCCCCTGATCCGGCGCGTTGGCCGGTGTTGCTTGTTCCGGGTATGGCCCGGCTGAATTGGTTTCTTTTGCAACTAATAGGGGGCAGGCGTCAATGTCAGGCTGCGAAGCGGATCAGTCCTGCGGGCGAGGGATCGTAACCGGTCAGCTCTTCCGCGCGCTGGCGCAGCCGCCGCTCGTTCATGAAGCGGAGCAGGGCCTGCATGGCAGGGCGGAAATAGCTGCGCTGCCGCATCGCAAGATCGAAATTCTCCCAGACCAGCGGCACGAAATCGAGGCCGGCCGAGCGCGCCGCGGCGCGCGTCGCGATGCCGCAATCGGCCTGGCCGGCGCGAACCAGCTCGGCAAGATCCGGGCCGGTCAAAGCCGGCGTCTCGATGCGGCGCAGGTCCCGCATCGAGGCGCCCGCACGCTTCAGCAGCACGTCGAGCAGCATCTGCGCGCCCGTGCCCTGTTGCCGCGTGGCCATCCGGGCGCCGGCTGCGAGCACGTCGGTCAGGCTGTGCAGGTGCTGGGGATTGCCGTGTGGCAGCACGAGGCCTTCTTCGCGGCGCACGAACGCCACCAGCACCGCATCATGCAGGTCCGGCGTGGTCCGCAGCGCTTCCATACTGGCATCGCCGGCGAGATTGTCGGAGGCATCCAGGGCGTGGAAGTGCACAGCCGCGGCCATCACCTCGTTGCGCTGCAAGCGCTCGAGCCCGCGCGCGCTGCCCTCGCTCATCGATCCGAGCCCGGAGCCGGATTCGCGCAGGCTCCAATCCAAGAGTTCGTCCTGGCTGCCGCCGACGACCGGCGGCGGCTCGGCGATCAACATGCCGGCCGGACGCGCGAGGCCCGACAGGACCCAGAGATCGAGCTCGTGCCGTGGGAAGAGCCATTTCCCCGTCACCTTGCTGCAGGGGATCGCACCGGTGGTGACGAGTTCGTAGAGCTTGCGTTCGCCGAGCCGAAGGTAGTCGGCGGCTTCGCTGGTGGTCAGGAATTCCATCCTGCATTCCTATGCAAATTCTTGCTTCTTTTTGACGTCCGACGCAGGTGGAATTCTGCATTTCAGATTTTTGTCGCGGGAACCATGCCCGATCATCTCGCTGCTTTGCAACACATCCGCACGCGCGATTTTCGCTTTGGTGAACGATCCCAAGCGATCGTTCGCGCGCTACGTCTCGATGAAATTGCCGAAATTTCCCGACTGGCAGCGCAAAAACGCGTCACGAGTGCGGCGCAATCGATCATCATCATGATCGCGTCATAACCTGAGGGAACCCGCTCATGGGCCGCCTGTCCGTTGCACTTGCGCTCCTCTGCGGCCTTGCCGCAGGCATTGCGGCGTCATCCGCGGAGGAGCGCAGAATCGTCCTCGCTTCGACGACGGCGACGCAGGAGTCCGGGCTGCTCGACTATCTGCTGCCGATCTTCCGCGACAGGACCGGCATTGACGTCACCGTGATCGCGCGGCGCGCCGACGAGGTGCTCGATGGCGCGCGGCGGGGCGAGGTCGACGTCGTGTTGATGCACGCGCGGCCACAGGAGGAGAAGTTCGTTGCCGACGGCTTTGGCGTGAAGCGCTACGACGTGATGTACAGCGACTATGTGCTGATCGGGCCGAAGAGCGATCCCGCGGGCGTGAAGGGCAAGGACATCGCGACGGCGCTGAAGGCGATCGAAGCCAAGGGCGCGCCGTTCGTGACGCGCGGCGATCGCTCGGGCACCCACGCCGCGGAGCTCGCGCTTTGGATCGTGGCCGGCATCGATATCGCCGGCGCCAAGGGCGCCTGGTATCGCGAGGCCGGGCCCGGCATGGCCGCGGCGCTCGAGGCCGCGCGCGCCGCCAATGCTTACGAGCTGGCGGATCGCGGCAGCTGGATCGCCTTCAGGGATCGCGGCGATCTCGACATCGTCGTCGAAGGCGACCGGCGGCTGCTCAACCAATATGGCGTGATGCTGGTGAACCCTGCGAAGTTCCCGAACGTGAAGAAGGACCTCGCGCAGACTTTCGTCGACTGGCTGACGTCGCCGGAGGGGCAGACGGCGATCGCCGGCTACAAGGTCGACGCGCAGCAACTGTTTTTCCCCAATTCGGACAGGTCGGGCGGCTGAAGCCGGCATCGCCGGCGGTTGCCAAACCGGACGATGCATGGTCCTCATGGCGCATGACCCAGCGCCTGCCGCCCTCGCTCACGCCGCTCGACACCGCGCTCGCCGCGCTGTTGCGGGGCGTTGATCCCGTTGCGCCGGTGGAGGTGCCGCTGGCGGAGGCGATCGGCTGCATCGCGGCTGGCGATCCGCTGCTCGCCGCCCATCCTTCGCGCGACATTGCGGCCGTAGACGGTTGGGCGCTATCGGCCAACGATCTCGTCGGCGCGTCCGCTTATTCGCCCGTGCCGCTGACAACGGCCCCTGCATGGGTCGAGGCCGGTGACGCGATGCCGGCGGGATGCGACTGCGTGCTCGATGCCGACGCCGTGGAGATGTCGGGGCCGCTTGCCCAGGTGCTCGCAGAGGGGGCGCCGGGGCAGGGTGTCAGGCGCGCCGGCAGCGACATTGCCGCGCGCATGGCCGTGGGGGCTGCAGGCCATCCCGTCGGTGCGGCGGACCTGCTGCTCGCGCGCGTGGCGGGCGTGGAGAAACTCGCCGTCAGGCGGCCGCGGCTGCGCATCGTCAATGTGCCGAGTGGAACGGTCACGGCGCAGATGATTGCCGGGATCGCGCACACAGCGGGACTGGATGTGGAAACGCGTCAAGCGCGTGCGCGCGATGAAGCGTCGATCGCCGATGCGCTCGATGCGTCGTCTTGCGACGTTCTGCTGACCATCGGCGGTAGCGGCGTCGGCCGCCAGGACGCTGCCATCGCGGCCCTCGCCCGGCGCGGCGAGGTGATGGCGCACGGCCTTGCGCTGCAACCGGGACGCACGGCGGCGGTCGGACGGCTGGGACGGGTTCCCGTCATTGCCTTGCCCGGCTCACCCGATCATGCGCTTGCAGTCTGGCTTGCACTCGTGCTGCCGCTCGTCGAGCGTTTGTCGGCGCATCGGCCGCGCCGAAAAGTGTCGCTGCCGCTTGCGCGAAAAATCGCCTCCAGCGTCGGCCTGACGGAGATCGCTTTGCTGGCCGAGGAACATCGTGCCTGGATGCCGCTTGCCGTAGGCGAATGGCCGCTCCAGGCGGTCGCCCGTGCGGACGCATGGCTGCTGATTTCCGCCAGCGACGAGGGATTTGCGGCGGGTGCGTCGATCGATGCCGATCTGATGCCGGCGTGATATGGGTTCTGACATGACGATGATCCCGAAATCACCGGACCGCAGCGCGCTCGAGCAGGAGCAGTTCCTCAAGATCCTGTCGCGCGAGGAGGCCTTGGCGCGCTTCGAGGCGGCCTTGTTCCCGCGCGCGCTTCGAACCGAAACGCGCAAGCTCGCGGCTGCGCTGGGCACTGCCCTCGCTGAAGACGTCACGGCGCCGATCGACGTGCCGCCGTTCGACCGCTCCAATGTCGACGGCTTCGCCGTGCGCTCCGCCGACCTTGCGGCGGCCGGCGAGGGCGCGCCGGTGCGCCTCGCGCTGAATGGCGAGACCATTCATTGCGGGACCGCGCCGATACTGCAGGTGGCGGCCGGAACCGCAACGGCGATCGCCACCGGAGGTCCGTTGCCGCGCGGCGCCGATGCCGTGGTCATGGTCGAGCACACCCAGCCGGCCGGCCAGGATGCGATCGATGTCCGTCGCGCCGTCTCGCCGGGGCTATTCGTCTCGTATGCCGGATCCGACATCGCGCGCGGCGAGGCTTTGCTGCGCGCCGGCACCATCATCGGCTCGCGCGAGATCGGCATGCTGGCGGCTTGCGGTGTCGCCGAGGTGAGTGTCGTGCACAGACCGCGGGTTGCCGTCATCTCCACCGGGGACGAGCTGGTTCAGCCCGGCCAGGTGCTCGGGCCCGCCGAGATCTACGATACCAACGGCGCCATCGTCGCGGCCGCGATCGACGAAAACGGTGGTGAGGCTGTCTTCCTAGGCGCCATTCCGGACGACGAAGCCAAGCTCGAAGCCGCCATGCGCGACGCGCTTGCGGATGCCGACATGCTGGTGCTGTCGGGCGGCACGTCGAAAGGCGCGGGCGACCTCTCTCATCGCATCATCGGCCGGCTCGGCGCGCCCGGCATCATCGCCCACGGCGTTGCGCTCAAGCCCGGCAAGCCGCTGTGCCTTGCGGTGTGCGACGGCAAGCCTGTCGTGATCCTGCCGGGCTTTCCAACCTCGGCGATGTTCACCTTCCACGACATGATCGTGCCGGTGCTGCGCAGGATGGCCGGACTGCCGCCGCGCTCCGATGCCAAGGTGAACGCGACCGTGCCGGTGCGCATCGCCTCCGAGCTCGGCCGCACCGAATTCGTCATGGTTTCGCTGGTCCAGGGCAGGGCGGGCCTCATCGCCTACCCCACCGGCAAAGGGTCCGGTGCGATCACGTCCTTTGCGCAGGCGGACGGCTTTCTGCGCATCGACGCACTTGCCGACCAGATGCCGGCCGGCACCGAAACCGAGGTGACGCTGTTCACGCCGCATGTGCGCGTGCCGGATCTCGTCATCGTCGGCAGCCATTGCACCGGCCTCGATCTCGTCACCGCACAGCTCGCGCATGCCAGCCTGACCGTGCGCTCGATCGCGGTCGGCAGCCTTGGAGGATTGGCGGCGGCAAAGCGCGGCGAATGCGATCTCGCGCCGATCCATCTGTTCGACGATCGCAGCGAGACCTACAACACGCCCTATCTCGTCGAAGGACTCGAGCTCGTCGCCGGCTGGCGGCGGATGCAGGGCATTGTCTTCCGCAAGGGCGACAAACGTTTCGAGGGCCTGAGCGCAAAGGAGGCTGTTGCGGCTGCGCTCGCCGACCCCACCTGCATCATGGTCAACCGCAACCAGGGCGCCGGCACGCGCATCCTGATCGACCGGCTGCTCGGCGGGGCGCGTCCGGAAGGCTATTGGAACCAGCCGCGTTCGCACAATGCGGTTGCGGCGGCCGTGGCGCAGCACCGCGCCGACTGGGGCATGACCATTGCGCCGGTCGCCCACGCCGTCGGCCTCGGTTTCATTCCGCTGGCCGAAGAGCATTACGATTTCGCGCTGGTGACCGCGCGCAAGGACCGGCCAGCCGTGCGGGCCTTTCTTGATGCGCTCGGCTCGAGCGCAGCGCGCGCCGCACTTGAGCGCGCCGGTTTCCGGCCTGCGTAGATATCAGCGAGGGCTACGGTTGCGACGCCTGGTCGGTGGCGCTGGCGGCCTGATCGGATTGCTCGCGCCTGCGCTTCCGTTCCTCGGCCTCGGCCAGCGCACGCTGCGCGGCGGCCGGCAACGGCTTCGGATCGGGCGGAACCTCGACGGTGTCAGGCTTGCTCAGCTGCTTCGTGCGATCGATCACATCCGAAACATCGAGCGCAAGATCGAAGACATCGAAGACGACATCAAGGAGAGAGTCGGCCATGGTTCATCCCGGGGACAACGTACCGATCATTGGTCGTTCCCCAGCTCGGTCGGGTTCACGGCAGCTCAACGCAGTGGCTTAGGATGGTCATCCAGCGCCGCCAGCCGCTCGGCCTCGGCAATGTCCTCGACCGTGTTCGCATTGAAGAACGGATCGACCGGCTCGGTCGGCCAGGTCACTGTCGCGAGCGGATAGCGCGCGGTCCAGCGGTCGATCTTGCGGAGGTCTTCGACCACGAGGGCGTGGCGCAGTTCCTCACGCAAGGCGACACGCCACAGGCCGATCACCGGATGCGACTGCTCATCTGATGCAGCGACCGCGAGCTGTGCGTTCTCACGCGCGCGCGCCTCATGCAGGCGCGCCACGAGGTCGCGCGGCAGGAACGGACAGTCGCCGGCGGCGCTGAGCACCCATTCGATCTCCGGCCGGTTCGCCGCGGTCCAGTCGAGCGCCGCGAGGATGCCGGCGAGGGGGCCGGGGAAGCCGGGCACGTCGTCGGCGACGACCTGCAAGCCGAACGCAGCAAAGCGGGCGGGATCGCCGTTGGCGTTGAGGATCAGCTCGCTGCACTGGGGCGAGAGACGCGCGATCACGCGTTCCAGAATGGTGCAGCCACCGATGGTGCGCATCGGCTTGTCGCCGCCGCCCATGCGCCGCGCCAGCCCGCCGGCGAGCAGCACGCCGAGGGTCGGCGGAACACGCGCCGTGGAATTGTCAGTCGTCACCGCCTTCACCCTTGCGCTTGTGCTTGGCCGATTCCTCCTCGACATAAGCGAGGTTCTGGTCGTAGACGATGCGCTCTTCGCCTGCGAGCGCGATGAAGCGCTTGCCGCGCGTACGTCCGACCAGCGTCAGGCCGACCTGTCTTGCGAGATCGACACCCCAGGCGGTGAAGCCGGAGCGCGACACCAGGATCGGAATGCCCATGCGCACGGTCTTGATCACCATCTCCGAGGTGAGGCGCCCGGTGGTGTAGAGGATCTTGTCGGAAGCGTCGACGCCGTGGCGGTACATCCAGCCCGCGATCTTGTCGACGGCGTTGTGGCGGCCGACATCCTCGGTGTAGCAGAGCGGCGTGCCCTCCTTGCACAGCACGCAGCCGTGGATCGCGCCGGCCTCCAGGTAAAGCGAGGGCATGGTGTTGATGGTCTGCGTCATCTGGTAGAGCCAGGAGGTGCGCAGCTCCGCCTTGGGCAGCGCGACGCTCTCGACCGCCTCCAGGAGGTCGCCGAAGGCGGTGCCCTGCGCGCAGCCGGACGTCTGCGTGCGCTTCTTCAGCTTGGCCTCGAAATTGGTGTGGTGTGAGGTGCGCACGACGACCACCTGGAGGTCGTCGTCGTACTCGACCTCAGTGACCACGTCATTATATTTCAGCATGTTCTGGTTCAGCAGGTAGCCGAGCGCCAGATATTCGGGGTAGTCGCCGATCGTCATCATGGTGACGATCTCCTGGGCGTTCAAATAGAGCGTCAGCGGCCGCTCCATCGGCACCTTGATCTCGACCCTGGCGCCGGCCTGGTCGGTGCCGGTCACGCTCTGGGTCAGGCGCGGATCGTCCGGATTGGGGACGATCAGGGGCACCGGGGCTTTGTCGATCTTCATCATGGCGGCGAGGTTAGCATGACATTCGGGTCAAGCCGATATAAGCATGGCCGGGAATGGGCAAAATGCCTCCGCTCGTCATTGCGAGCGGAGCGAAGCAATCCAGAATCCTTCCGCGGCGGCAGTCTGGATTGCTTCGCTGCGCTCGCAATGACGCGGAGGGGGCCGCGGTTCCAGAAGGGACCTGGGTCGTTCGCGGACACGGAGCTGGAATGAAAGTCATCGGCCTTGCAGGATGGAGCGGTGCGGGCAAGACCACGCTGTTGACGCGGCTGATTCCGCATTTCAACGCGCAAGGCCTGCGCGTCTCCGTGATCAAGCATGCGCATCACCAGTTCGACGTCGACGTGCCCGGCAAGGATTCCTGGCGCCATCGCGAGGCCGGTGCGGCGGAGGTGCTGGTTGCTTCGTCGAACCGCTGGGCGCTGATGCATGAGCTGCGTGGGGCGGCGGAGCCGCGGCTGCCGGAGCTGCTCGAGAAACTCTCCGCGGTCGATCTCGTCGTGGTCGAGGGATTCAAGCGCGAGCCGCATCGCAAGATCGAGGTGCATCGTGCCGCCAACGGCAAGCCGCTGCTGTTTCCGGACGATCCCGGGATTGCCGGGATCGCGACGGACGTCGCGATTGACACGAGGCTCCCGACTGTCCATCTCGACGATATCGAAGGCGCCGCGGCATTGATGCTACGGGCGGCGATGCCGGTCGAGGAAGCGGTGGCAAGAAGCGCCGCGATACGCTGACGAGGCACCATGGCGCAACTGTCGGACGATTGCTTTGCCTTCGGCGGCCCGATGATGTCGGTCGACGAAGCCGTTGGCCTCATCACGACGCGCGTCAGTGCGATCGTCGATCTCGAGACGGTTGGGCTCGTCGACGCGGACGGACGCGTGCTCGCGGGCGATGTGGCCGCGCCTCTGCCGCTGCCGCCCTTCACCAACTCCGCAGTTGACGGCTACGCCGTGCGGAATGCCGACCTTCCGGCAAGGGCCGAACAGGCGTTCCCGCTCGACGGTCGCATTCAGGCCGGCGGCCTTGCGCAGGCGCCGATCAAGCCCGGCCACACCGCGCGCATCTTCACCGGCGCGCCGATGCCGCCGGACGCGGAGACCGTCTTCATGCAGGAGGACGTCCGCATCGATGAGTCCGGGAAGATCGTGTTGCCGCCGGGGCTGAAGCCCGGCGCCAATGTGCGACCCGCAGGCGAGGACATTCCCCAAGGACACGTCGCGCTCCGCGCCGGCCAGCGCCTGCGGCCGCAGCATGTCGCGCTTGCCGCCGCGTTCGGCCTGACGAGGCTCGACGTCGTCAGGCGCATCCGTGTTGCCGTGTTCTCGACCGGCGACGAACTGGCTTCACCCGGCGAGCCGCGCGCCGCCTCGCAATTGTTCGATTCCAACCGCTTCATGCTGATGGCGATGCTGCGGCGGCTCGGCTGCGAGGTCAGCGATCTCGGCATTCTGCGCGACGAGCGAACGTCGCTGGCGAGCGGCCTGAAGCAGGTTGCGGGCGACCATGACCTGATCCTCACCACCGGCGGCGTCTCGACCGGGGAGGAGGATCACGTCAAGGCGGCGGTGGAGAGCATCGGCTCGCTGGTGCTGTGGCGGATGGCGATCAAGCCCGGCCGTCCCGTGGCGATGGGCATCATCGACGGCACGCCGCTGATCGGACTGCCCGGCAATCCCGTCGCGAGTTTTGTCACCTTCGTCCATGTGGTGCGGCCGACGGTGCTGGCGCTGGCGGGTGGGCTGCCGGAGCCGCTGTTGCCGATTCCGGTGCGTGCTGCGTTTACCTACAAGAAGAAGGCCGGGCGGCGTGAATATGTGCGCGCCTCGTTGCGGCGCGCGCAGGACGGCGGGCTCGAGGCGATCAAGTTCCCGCGCGAAGGGGCCGGGCTCTTGTCCTCGCTGGTCGAGACCGACGGCCTCGTCGAGCTCGGCGAGGACATCACGAATGTCGAGCCGGGGCAGGATGTCGGCTTCCTGCCCTACGCCAGCCTGATCTGAGGCCTCCCCGCGTTGACGCAGCCGTTCCACGCCGCCATGGTGCGGCCATGACCAGGACGACACTCGATCTCACCGGGCTGAAATGCCCGCTGCCGGCGCTCAAGACGCGCAAGGCGCTCAAGCCGCTCAAGGCAGGCGACCAGCTCGAAGTTCACTGCACCGATCCGCTCTCGGTGATCGATATCCCCAATCTGATCCGCGAGACCGGCGACAAGGTCGAGATCACCGAGCGCAACGAGGCGCGCATCGTGTTCCTGGTCGAAAAGAGTGACGCCCCGTAGAAGGCGATGTTCACGGCGGCGGCCTTTGTGCTCCCGCCGTAGCCTCGGACCGGGCATTCGATAGGACTTCGCTATCGCAGCACGGGACACCTTTATTGATCTCCCGACCAATTCGGGCTTCGCTCCATCAATGGCCCGTTGGGACGAAACGCAGGCCGTGTCTGGGCAGTCACGTCTACCCTGAGTTTCGCTTAAACGCTTCCGCGAACATCACAATTCGCTTGGCATCTGGCATGCCAGGGGCTAGAAGTGGAGCCGTTCTAAAAGAAGAGATCGAGACGAATCGATGAGCCACGAGGACGTGCACAAGGTCCGCTCCTTCGAGCATCCCGGTGAGGGACGCCGACGCGCCAAGGCGACCCCCAAGGGGCGGCAGGTCGATCCCACGGCCGCGCACGAGATCGAGCTGTTGCTCGGCGACAGGCCGCGGCGGCGCGATCTCTTGATCGAGTATCTGCACCTGATCCAGGGCAAGTACCATCAGATCTCGGCTGCGCATCTGGCCGCGCTCGCCGACGAGATGAAGCTCGCCTTCGCCGAGGTGTTCGAGACCGCGACCTTCTACGCGCATTTCGACGTGGTGAAGGAAGGTGAACCCGACATTCCCCCGCTGACGATCCGCGTCTGCGATTCGCTCACCTGCGCGATGCTTGGCGGCGAGAAGCTGCTCGAGGATCTGCAGAGCGCGTCAGGTCCCGGCATCCGCGTCGTGCGCGCGCCCTGCGTCGGCCGCTGCGACACAGCGCCGGCCGCCGAGGTCGGGCACAATTTCGTCGACCACGCCACCGTCGCCAACGTCATGGCGGCAGCCAAGGCCGGCGACACGCACGCGCATCTGCCCACATATACCGAGTACGATGCCTACGTCGCCGATGGCGGCTACAAGCTACTCAATCGCCTGCGCTCGGGCGAGCTGTCGAAGGACGATCTCCTGAAAGCGCTCGACGACGCTTCGCTGCGTGGACTTGGCGGCGCCGGCTTTCCCACCGGGCGCAAATGGCGCGCCGTGCTCGGCGAGCCCGGGCCGCGGCTGATGGCGATCAACGGCGACGAGGGCGAGCCCGGCACGTTCAAGGACCGCTATTACCTCGAAACCGATCCGCATCGCTTCATCGAGGGCATGCTGATCGGCGCCCATGTGGTGCAGGCGAGCGACGTCTATATCTATCTGCGCGACGAATATCCGGCCTCGCGCGAGATCCTCCAGCGCGAGATCGCAAAGCTCCCGCCGGGCGGCCCGACGCTGCACCTGCGGCGCGGCGCCGGCGCTTACATCTGCGGCGAGGAATCCTCGCTGCTGGAGAGCATCGAGGGCAAGCGTGGCCTGCCCAGGCACAAGCCGCCTTACCCGTTCCAGGTCGGCCTGTTCGGTCTGCCGACGCTGATCAACAACATCGAGACGCTGTGGTGGGTGCGCGACATCGTCGAGAAGGGCGCCGGTTGGTGGAAGGGCCATGGCCGCCACGAGCGTCACGGCCTGCGCAGCTTCTCGGTTTCGGGACGCGTCAAAAATCCCGGCATGAAGCTCGCGCCCGCGGGTATCACCGTGCGCGAGCTGATCGAGGAATATTGCGGCGGCATGGCCGACGGCCATCGATTCTACGCGTATCTGCCGGGCGGTGCGTCCGGCGGCATCTTGCCGGCATCGATGGACGACATTCCGCTCGATTTCGGCACGCTGGAGAAATACGGTTGCTTCATCGGCTCGGCTGCGATCGTGATCCTGTCGCACAAGGACAGCGTGCGCGCTGCCGCATTGAACCTGATGAAGTTCTTCGAGGACGAGAGCTGCGGCCAGTGCACGCCGTGCCGCGTCGGTACCCAGAAGGCGGCGCTGCTGATGCAAAGGCCGGTCTGGAACCGTGCCTTGCTGGAAGAATTGAGCCAGGCGATGCGCGATGCCTCGATCTGCGGGCTCGGACAGGCGGCATCGAACCCCCTGTCCTCCGTGATCAAATATTTCCCTGACGAGTTCAAGGAAGCGGCGGAATGACGAAGATTACGTTCGAGCTCGACGGCAAGCAGGTCGAGGCCAAACCCGGCGAGACGATCTGGCAGGTCGCAAAACGCCAGGGCCGCGACATTCCGCATCTCTGCTACTCGCCGGCGCCCGACTATCGCCCTGACGGGAATTGCCGCGCCTGCATGGTCGAGATCGAGGGCGAGCGCGTGCTCGCCGCGTCCTGCAAGCGCACGCCGTCGGTCGGCATGAAGGTGAAGACGGAATCCGCGCGTGCGGTGTCGGCGCAAAAAATGGTGATGGAGCTGCTCGTTGCCGACCAGCCGGCGCGTGAGACGTCACACGATCCGGATTCGAAGTTCTGGCACTGGGCCGAGACCACTGGCGTCACCGAGAGCCGCTTTCCCGCCGCCGAGCGCTGGGCAACCGACGCCAGCCATCCGGCGATGCGCGTCAATCTCGATGCCTGCATCCAGTGCGGCCTCTGCGTGCGCGCCTGCCGCGAGGTCCAGGTCAACGACGTCATCGGCATGGCCTATCGCAATGCCGGCGCCAAGATCGTGTTCGACTTCGACGACCCCATGGGCGAGTCCACCTGCGTTGCCTGCGGCGAATGCGTGCAGGCCTGTCCGACCGGCGCTTTGATGCCGGCCGTGATGCTCGACGAAAACCAGACGCGCGTGACCTATGCCGACAAGAAGGTGGATTCGCTCTGCCCGTTCTGCGGCGTCGGCTGCCAGGTCACCTACGAGGTCAAGGACGAGAAGGTGATCTATGCGGAAGGCCGCGACGGCCCCGCCAACCACAATCGTCTCTGTGTGAAGGGCCGCTTCGGCTTCGACTATATCCACCATCCGCATCGCCTGACGAAGCCGCTGGTGCGGCTGCCGAACGCGAAGAAGGATGCCAACGACCAGGTCGACCCGGCCAATCCGTTCACGCATTTCCGCGAAGCGAGCTGGGAGGAAGCGCTCGACATCGCCGCCAAGGGTCTCGTCAAGATCCGCGACGACAAGGGCGTGAAGGCGCTGGCCGGCTTCGGTTCGGCCAAGGGCTCGAACGAAGAGGCCTATCTGTTCCAGAAGCTCGTGCGCACCGGCTTCGGCTCCAACAACGTCGACCATTGCACCCGCCTGTGCCATGCCTCGTCGGTGGCGGCGCTGTTCGAAGGCCTCAGCTCTGGCGCGGTGTCGGCGCCGTTCTCGGCTGCGATGGACGCCGAGGTCATCGTCGTGATCGGCGCCAATCCGACCGTGAACCATCCGGTTGCAGCGACCTTCATCAAGAACGCGGTCAAGCAGAACGGCGCAAAGCTGTTCGTGATGGACCCGCGCCGGCAGTCGCTGTCGCGTCACGCGACCAAGCATCTGCAGTTCAAGCCGGGCTCCGACGTCGCCATGCTGAACGCGATGATCAACACGATCATCACCGAAGGCCTGACCGACGACCAGTACATCGCCGGCTACACCGAAGGCTTCGAGGACCTCAAGGAGAAGATCAAGGAATTCACGCCGGAGAAGATGGAACCGATCTGCGGCATCCCGGCGCAAACCCTGCGCGAAGTAGCGCGCACCTATGCGCGGGCAAAATCCTCGATCATCTTCTGGGGCATGGGCATCAGCCAGCATGTCCACGGCACCGACAATGCGCGCTGCCTGATTGCGCTCGCCCTGATCACGGGCCAGGTCGGCCGTCCCGGCACCGGCCTGCATCCGCTGCGCGGCCAGAACAACGTGCAAGGCGCCTCCGATGCCGGCCTGATCCCGATGTTCCTGCCGGACTACCAGCCGGTGGGCCGCGATGACTTGCGCGGCAGCTTCGAAAAGCTCTGGCAGCAGGATCTCGATCCCGTGCGCGGCCTGACCGTGGTCGAGATCATGAACGCGATCCACGCCGGCGAGATCAAGGGCATGTATATCGAGGGCGAAAACCCCGCGATGTCCGATCCCGACCTGCAGCATGCGCGCCATGCGCTGGCGTTGCTCGATCATCTCGTGGTGCAGGATCTCTTCGTCACCGAGACTGCGTTCCATGCCGACGTGATCCTGCCGGCCTCGGCCTTCGCCGAAAAGGACGGCTCATTCACCAACACCGATCGCCGCGTGCAGCTGGCGCGCCAGGTGATCAAGCCGCCCGGCGATGCGCGGCAGGATCTCTGGATCATCCAGGAGATCGGCAAGCGCATGGGCCTGCCGTGGAATTATGCCGGTCCCGGCGACGTCTTCACCGAGATGGCAGAGCTGATGCCGTCGCTGAAGAACATCACCTGGGAGCGGCTGGTGCGTGAGGGCGCGGTCACTTATCCCGTCGACGATCCGAACAAGCCCGGCAACGAGATCATCTTCACCACGGGCTTCCCGACCGCGAGCGGCCGCGGCAAGATCGTGCCGGCCAAGGTCGTCCCGCCGGACGAGATTCCCGACGACGAATATCCGATGGTGCTCTCGACCGGCCGCGTGCTGGAGCACTGGCACACCGGCTCGATGACCCGCCGCGCCCAGGTGCTCGACCAGATCGAGCCGGAGGCGGTCGCGTTCATGTCACCCAAGGACATGCGCAAGAAGAAGCTGGTGCCCGGCGATTTCATTCGCCTGGAGACCCGCCGCGGCGCCGTCGAGGTCAAGGTCCGCTCCGACCGCGACGTGCCGGAGAACATGGTGTTCATGCCGTTCTGCTACGCGGAAGCGGCCGCGAACCTGCTCACCAACCCGGCACTGGACCCGTTCGGCAAGATCCCGGAGTTCAAGTTCTGCGCAGCGCGGGCCGAGCGCGCCGAGATGCGGGACGCGGCGGAGTAGGGGCCTCCGCCGTCATTGCGAGCGAAGCGAAGCAATCCAGACTGCCTCGCCGGCGGGATTCTGGATTGCTTCGTCGCTTCGCTCCTCGCAATGACGGTGCTACATGTGACGCATGTCCAAAGTCACCCCCGCCACACGCGCACTCGCAGCCGCCGGTGTTGCCTTCACCGTTCACACCTACGACTATGATCCCGACGCCGAGAGCATCGGGCTGCAGGCGGCGGCCGCGCTTGGCGAGGACCCTGCGCGCGTCCTGAAGACGCTGATGGCGCTGGTCGACGGCAAGCCGGTCTGCGTGGTCGTGCCGTCCGACCAGGAGGTCTCGATGAAGAAGCTGGCCGCGGCGGCGAGCGGCAAGTCGGCCCAGATGATGAAGCCGCCCGAGGCCGAGCGCGTCACCGGCTACAAGGTCGGCGGCATCAGCCCGTTCGGGCAGCGCAAGCCTGTGCGCACCGTGATCGAGCAGAGCGCGCTCGCCCATGACCTGGTCTATCTCAATGGCGGCCAGCGCGGCTTGCAGGTCCGGCTGAAGCCCACCGATGTGCGGGATGTTCTGAAGGCGGCCGTGGCGGATGTGCTGGCGTGAGCGCGATGGAGCGGGATCATGAGGCGGCCGCTCCTGGCGTGGCTCGCGGTGCTGCTCGGCCTCGCGCTTCCGGCGGAGGCACATGAGGTCAACCTCATCACGGCACGGGTGGCGCTGAGTCCCGATCGCACGGTGAGCGCCGAGCTCGGATTGAAGGGCAGCGACGTCGATCGCCTGATCGGCACGAAGATTTATGATGCGAGGCGGGATGCGGTCGATCCCGCCGCCGTCGAAGCGGCCAAGCCCGCGATCCTCGCCTATATGGGCACGCATCTGGCTGTTACAGGAGGTGCCAGGGCCTGCTCCGCTGGAAATGCAGCGATCCTGGCGGACGGTGACGGCATCGTCTATCGCAACAGCTTTGCCTGTGCCGACGCTGCCGGCGATATCATCTATCGCTCCACCGTACTGACGGAGAAAGACAAGACCGCGCGGCAGGTGGTGCTGATCGCGCAGGGCCGGTCCGAGACGCAGGCCTTGCTCGACGCCGACAACACGACGGTGACCCTCTCGACGGCGCCGCCGTCGCTGTCCTCTACGATGCAGCGTTATCTCGTCACCGGCGTCGAGCACATCTTCCTCGGTTACGATCACGTCGCATTCCTGGTCGCGATCGTCTTGTGGGCACGCCGGCTCTTGCCGGTCGTCAAGATCGTGACCGCCTTCACCATCGCTCACTCCCTGACGTTGTCGCTGGCGGCCCTGAACGTCCTGGTCATCCCGAGCCGCATCGTTGAGCCCGCGATCGCGGCCTCGATCGTGTTCGTCGCCGTCGAGAACTTCTTTTCGCGCGATGTCGACAGGCGCTGGCGGGTGGCTTTTCTGTTCGGCTTGATCCACGGCTTCGGCTTCGCCGGCGCGCTTCGCGAGATCGGCCTGTCCCCTGATGCGATCGTTCCGGCGCTGGCCGCCTTCAATGTCGGCGTCGAGATCGGGCAGATCGCGATCGTCGCGCTGCTGCTGCCGGTACTTGGCGTGTTGGACCGCGTGACTGCGGCCGGCCGGGAGCAGCCGGCACGAGCGGCAAGGCTGGTTTATGCCACGTCCGCAATGATCGGTGTGCTCGGCGGCTATTGGCTGCTGACGCGCGTGTTCGAGGCGTGATCGGGCAGACGACTTACTGCTTCTGCAGCAATTTCAACCGGCAGCGGAGAGCTTCGCGGATGTGTGCACGCGCGAGTTGCTCGGCCTTGTCGCCGCTGCGGGCGGCAATCGCATCGATGATCTTCCGATGCTCGCCGTGGCTGGTCGTCGGGCGTCCCGCCACCGTGAAGGTGGTCGGGCCGAGCAGGGCGATCCAATCCTGCAATTCCCGCGAGGCGTTGTCGAGATAGCGGTTCCGCGCCGCGCGGCAGATGGCCTCGTGGAAGGCGCGGTTGAGCCGCGCCATCTCGGCGGCATCGGTCGCGGATGCCTCGACAAAGGCCTGCTCGATATCGCGGAGCGCGTCGATCTCCGGCGCTGAGGCGTGCTCGGCGGCGAGGCGCGCGGCGGCGCCCTCCATGATCTCGCGCATGGCGTAGAGCTCGAGCACCTCGGAGATGTCGAGATTGCGGACGATCAGCCCGCGGCCGCCGGCAGGCGCGACGAAGCCGCGCGCGGCGAGCCGGCCCAGCGCCTCCCTCACCGGCGTGCGGCTGACCTTCAGCCGCTGGGCGACCTCTTCCTCGCGCAGCCGGTCGCCGGCGCGGTAGCTGCCGGCCTGGAGCGCCTCGCACAGCGAGCGGAACACGGCTTCGCCGAGCGCAACGCCGCCTCCGCGCGCGATCGTCCCACCTGAATTTGCCGGGCGTCTGGCCATTGTCCCTCGGTGCGTCTCCTGCCCATGCAGATGCCGCTTGCGCGACTTATGTATATCTTTGTATACAAAGGTACGCAATGGCGGATCGGCGCGATCGAGACCGCCGGCTGGCGGAATGTCTCCAACTTCGCCGCATCGGGCAGATGGGATGAGCAGCAAATACGACGTGCTGGTGATCGGCGGCGGCAATGCGGCCCTGTGCGCGGCGATCAGCGCGCGGCGCGGCGGCGCGTCCGTGCTGGTGCTCGAAGGCGCGCCCAAATTCTACCGCGGCGGCAACACCCGCCACACCCGCAACATGCGCTGCGCCCATGACGCGGCGACCGAAATCCTGACCGGCCCCTACACCGAGGAGGAGTTTTGGGAGGACCTGCTGCGCGTCACCGGCGGGCAAACCGACGAGGTGCTGGCGCGCCACATGATCCGCGAATCCAAGGACATCCTGAACTGGATCGTGGAGCAGGGCGTACGTTGGCAGCCCTCGCTCGGCGGCACGCTGAGCCTCGGCCGCACCAATTCCTTCTTCCTCGGCGGCGGCCGGGCGATGCTGAACGCGCTGTATCTGACCGCGGAGCGGCTCGGCGTCGCCGTCGAATACGACGCCGAGGTCACCGACCTCGTGATCGAGGACGGCATGTTCCTCGCGGCGCGCCTCAAGCGGCCGATCAAGGGCGAGACCGAGATCCGCGCGACGTCGCTGGTTGCCGCGGCCGGCGGGTTCGAGGCCAACATCGAGTGGCTGAAGCAATATTGGGGCGAGGCCGCCGACAACTTCCTGATCCGCGGCACGCCCTATAACCGCGGCTCGATTTTGAAGATGCTGCTGGACAAGGGCGTGCAGGAGGTCGGCGATCCCACCCAATGCCATGCGGTCGCGATCGATGCCCGCGCGCCGAAATTCGACGGCGGCATCATCACGCGCCACGACTCCGTCGTGTTCGGCATCGTCGTCAACAAGCACGCCCAGCGCTTCTACGACGAGGGCGAGGACATCTGGCCGAAACGCTACGCGATCTGGGGCCGGCTGGTCGCGGCGCAACCCGACCAGATCGCCTATATCATTTTCGACTCGACCGTCGTGACCAGCTTCATGCCGACGCTGTTCCCGCCGATCGCCGGGCAGACGATCGCGGAGCTCGCCGGCAAGCTCGAGCTCGATCCGGTCGCGTTGGAGAAGACCATCACCGAATTCAACGCCGCGGTGCGGCCCGGGACCTTCGACCACACCATTCTGGACGATTGCGTGACGGAGGGCATCGCTCCGCCCAAAACGCACTGGGCGCGCCGGATCGAGACGCCGCCTTTTCTCGCCTATCCGGTGCGGCCCGGCATCACCTTCACCTATCTCGGAACGCGCGTGAACAAGGAGGCGCGCATGCTGATGAAGGGCGGCAAGCCGTCCGCCAACATGTTCGCGGCCGGCGAGATCATGGCGGGCAACGTGCTCGGCAAGGGCTATGCGGCCGGCATGGGCATGACCATCGGCAGCGTGTTTGGGCGAATCGCAGGACGGGAAGCGGCGAAACATGCACGGAACTAGGATTTTGGACGAGGCCGACCGTCTGATGACGGTCTGTAATTCCTGCCGCTATTGCGAGGGCCTGTGCGCGGTGTTTCCGGCGATGGAGATGCGCCGCGCCTTCTCCGATGGCGATCTCAGCTATCTCGCCAATCTCTGCCATGCCTGCGGCGCCTGCTACGTCGACTGCCAGTTCTCGCCGCCGCACGAGTTCAACGTCAACGTTCCCGAGACGCTGGCGGTCGCGCGCGCGGAGTCCTATGCGGCCTATGCCTGGCCGCGTGCGCTCTCCGGCGCCTTCGCGCGCAACGGCCTCGTCATCAGCATCACCGCCGCGCTCAGCATGGCGGCCTTCATTCTCGCCTTTGCCGCCTTGAATGACCGCGGCGTGTTGTTCGGCGTGCACACCGGGCCCGGCGCCTTCTACAAGCTGATGCCGCACAACGCGATGGCTGCGCTGTTTGGCGCCGCATTCCTTTACGCGATCCTCGCACTTGTCATGAGCGTGCGCGCCTTCTGGCGCGACATCGGCGCGCCCATCGGCGACCGTGCCGATGGCGGCTCGATCTTTCAGGCAATCCGCGATGCCGGCGAGCTGCGCTATCTTCATGGCGGCGGCGTCGGTTGCTACAATGAGGACGACAAGCCCACCGACCGGCGCAAGCTCTATCACCACCTGACCTTCTACGGTTTCATCCTGTGCTTCGCAGCGACGTCTGTTGCGACGCTTTATCACTATCTGCTCGGCCGCGAGGCGCCGTATCCGTGGTGGGACCTGCCCGTGGTGCTCGGCACGCTCGGCGGCATCGGCCTGATCGTCGGGCCGATCGGCCTGTTCGCCGCCAAGATGCGGCGCGATCCCGCGCTGCTGGACGAGTTCAGCTACGGCATGGATGTCGGCTTCATCGCCATGCTGTTCCTGACCGGCCTCACCGGAATGCTGCTGCTGGTGCTGCGCGAGACCGCCGCGATGGGACCGCTGCTCGCGCTGCATCTCGGCGCCGTGTTCGCATTGTTCATCACCATGCCCTACGGCAAATTCGTGCACGGCATCTATCGCTTTGCCGCGCTGGTGCGTTACGCGCAGGAGCGGCGGACGGCGGCGTGACCCGCGCACCGCCCGCTCGGGGCCCGGTGAACCTCCTATGCCACATCGCGCTCTGGCGCTGATGCCTGCTCGCGGGCCATTGCCGTCGCCGTGACGTAATCGGTCTTGCCGGTGCCGAGCAGCGGCACCTTGTCGACCACCATGATCGTCGCGGGCACGGTCAGCTCGGAGGCGCCGATGGTCTTGGCCTGGGCCTGCATCGCACTGCGTTCGGCATTCTTCTCGGTGGTCAGCAGCACGATGCGCTCGCCCTTGCGCTGGTCGGGGATCGAGACCGCGACGGATGCTGCCTGCGGCCACAACGTCGCCGCGATGGCTTCGACCGCCGACAGGGAGACCATCTCGCCCGCGATCTTGGCAAAGCGCTTGGCGCGGCCCTTGATGGTGATGAACCCGGCCGCGTCGATCGAAACGATGTCGCCGGTGTCGTGCCAGCCGTCGGGGAGCACTTCGAGCACGCCGGGATTTTCGGCCCTGAGATAGCCGAGCATCACGTTCGGCCCGCGCACCGAGAGGCGTCCGCCTTCCTCGATGCCGGGGACCGGATCGAGGCGGCTTTCCATCAGCGGCGAGAGACGGCCGACGGTGCCGGGACGGTTGGCCATCGGCGTGTTCATCGCCAGCACCGGCGCCGTCTCGGTGACGCCGTAGCCTTCGAGGATGCGGATGCCGTAGCGCTCCATGAACACCTGCCGCGTGCGATCCTTGACCGCCTCGGCGCCGGCGATCACGAGACGCAGGGTGCGGAAGTCGTAAGCGTGCGCCGAGCGGGCATAGCCGGTCAGGAACGTGTCGGTGCCGAACAGGATGGTCGCGCCGGTCTGGTAGATCAGCTCGGGCACGATCCGGTAGTGGAGCGGCGAGGGATACATGTAGATCGGAATGCCCGCCAGCAGCGGCATCATCATTCCGCCGGTCAGCCCGAAGGAGTGGAACACCGGCAGCACGTTGAACACCTTGTCGTTGGCATTGGCATCGACCCGCGCCAGCGCCTGCGCCGCGTTGGCGAGGATGTTGCGATGGGACAATACCACGCCCTTCGGCGTTCCTTCCGAACCCGAGGTGAACAGCACGACGGCGGGATCGTTGGCCTGGCGGGGTACGCGCGGCGTGGTGCCGGCGAGCAGGCCCTTGACCTTGTCGACGGTGCCGATCGAGGCACGGACGTCCTCGAGATAGACCACACGCGCCTCCGCGGAGATCGCGGCCATCAGCTTGTCGAGCTTGCCCTTCTCGATGAAGGCCTTCGAGGTTAGCACCGTCTTGACCTGCGCGGCCTTCATGGCGGCGAGGACGTTGACCGGACCGGCCGAGAAGTTGAGCATCGCCGGCACCCGGCCGCTGTTCTGCAGCGCCATGAAGACGACGGCGACGCCCGCGGAGTTCGGCAGCAGCACGCCGACATTCTCGCCGACGGCGGTGCCGCTCTCCAGCTTCCGGCTCAGCACCTGCGCGCCGAGGATCAGCTTGCGGTAGGTCAGCTTGGTGCCGAGCGCGTCCTCGATGATGACCTTGCCGGTATCGCGGTCGCGATAGGCGTGTCCGAGTGCCTCGAACAGCGTGTGATCGAGCATGGCGTTCTTGACGAGAGCGTCGATCATGACGTCCTGCAGCGCGGCGCCGGCCGCGTTGCGGCGTGCCTTGCCCTTGAGCGCTTCGTCGACCGGAAGCTTGACCGGCGGCAGGATGGTGACCGTCACGCGCGGAAACCACGACCGCTTGATCTGGCTCGAGTTGAGATAGCTGAGATAGGAGCGCTGCGCGCCTTCGATGCGGACCGGCACGACCACGGCGTCGGCCTTGTCCGCGATCATCGCGGTGCCGTCATACACCTTCATCAGCGAGCCGGAGACGGTGATCCGTCCTTCCGGGAAGATCACGACGGGCTCGCCTGCGGCGACGAGCTTGATCAGGTCGCGCGCGGCCAGCGGCTTGGTCGGGTCCATGGTGTAGTGCTTGACGACGCGCAGGAACGGCTTGGCCCACCAGGCCTTGGCGATGCCGGTGTCGACCGCAAAGCTCGCGTCGATCGGCAGCACGGCGTGCAGCAGCGGGCCGTCGATCAGGCTGACATGGTTGGGCGCGATCAGCATGCGCGTGCCCGGAGGCGGCAGGTTCTCGAGCCCCCGCACCTCGGTACGGAACAGGGCGCGGAACAGCAGCCCGCCGGCATCGCGCACGCCTTCCTTGCCCCACTTGGTCAGCACGAACCACACCGCGCCGAAGCTGGCGACGCCGAGGCCGAAGAAGATCCAGCCGACATGGAGACCGGCCGCCTGCAGCAGCGCGACGAACAGCGAGCCGACCACCATGAAGGCGGCCTGCAGCACGTTGCCGGCGGCGATGATACGGGCGCGCTCGGAAGGTTCGGACCAGGCCTGGACCGCGGCAAAGGACGGAACGACGAACAGGCCGCCGCCGAACGCGAAGGCGACGAAGTCGGCCAGCATGCGCAAGCCGGCGAACGAGGTGGCGAAGCCGAGCGCGGTGATGTCCTGCCCCTTGGCGGTGACGCCGATCGCCCAGGCGAGATCGAGGCCGGCAAAGCCCATGATGATGGCGCCGATCGGCACCAGCGCCAGGTTCGGGCGAACATGGCTGAGGCTGGCGGCAAACAGCGAGCCGATGGCGATGCCGATCGCGAAGACGGCAAGGCACAGCGTCACCACGCCCTCGGTGCCGCCGACGACCTCCTTGATCAGCGCCGGCAGCAGCGACAGCACGATGGCGCCGACCAGCCAGAACCAGGAGACGATCACGGTGCCGTCCCACAGCCGATGATCGGCATGCAATGTCTTGAGCAGGCTCACCGTTGAGGTCCAGGGATTGGCATCGACGGGCAGCTCAGGCGCGGAGGGCGTCGTCTGCGGAATGCGGGACGCGAACGCCCAGGACAGCACGGCCAGCACGACCACGGCCGATGCGACCCAGCCCATATGCGCGGAGCCGGCCACGAACTGGCCGCCGGCGACGGTGCCGAGCAGGATCGCCATGAAGGTCGCGCCTTCGACCAGCGCGTTGCCGGTCGCGAGCTCGCCGAGCTCCAGCTGGTCCGGCAGCATGGCGTATTTCACGGGGCCGAACAGAGCGGCGATGGTGCCGAACAGCGCGAGCGCTGCGAACAAGAGCGGCACCGAATGCAGGAAGAAGCCGGCAGCGGCGAAGGCCGCGGCAAAAATCTCGGCGAATTTGAGCCGCCTTGCGACGACGGATTTGACGTATTTGTCGGCGAGCTGGCCGCCGAGCCCGGACAGGATGAAGTAGGGGAAGATGAAGACGGCACCTGCGACCGTGACCAGCGCATCGCCATGGCCGGTCGCCGCGCTGTAAAGCAGGATGATGACGAGTGCGTTCTTGAGCACGTTGTCATTGAGCGCCGAGAAGAATTGCGCCCAGAACAGCGGCGCGAAGCGGCGTGACGACATCAATTCCCTGATCATGACCAGTCCTGTTCCAAAAAGGCAGCCTGAGATTGTTGCGTTGTCTGTGAAACGTCACGACCGGAAGCGCATGGGGCGAACGATTGCGCGGCAACGAAGTTGCTGGCCTGCTCTGTCCCCTCGGTTCCTCCGATCCTGTTGGTCTTCAATTGGTCTCGTTAGGTTCGCAAATATCTGGTCGAGGTCGCGGCGGACCCGGGCGGCAGCAGCCTCACTCGCCCGGATATGGCGCCGGGCGATGAAGGAAAAGCTGAACCGCATCGCTGAAATCCGCCGGATCGGCCGCGCAGGTCCAGACATGGTGAGTCCATCCTTGCAGTCGGCGCTTGCATTCGAACCGACCCGCGCGGGCCTCAAGTGAGATGGGCGAGGTGGCGAAACGGCGAGAGGCGGCCGAGCAGGCTGAACCGCCGCCGCTCTTGACGCGCATGGGCGCGGCTCGCTCGCCACATCCGGAAGGTCGCCCGGCGCTCGGCGAGCACGCCCGCAACGTCGCAGGCCGTGGCGATGCGATTGATCGGCGCCATGGCGAACCGCAGCAGGGCGCGGCCGAGCCCGGTCACGAGGGCGGCGGCGTCATCGGCGAAGGTGGTGACGATATCGACAGCAAGGGTTTGCATTTTCCAGGTCTCCAGGTTAAATTGAACAATGTTCACATGAGTAGTTTGAAAATGAACAATGTTCAAGAAGAATCGCGACGCGACCAGAAAAAATTTCGGCGCCGGCTGCAAATCGTCGAGATTGCCCGCGGCATTATCTCAGCTAAGGGGCTGAGATCATTGAAGGTTCGGGACGTGGCGGAGGCCGCCGGCTGCTCGGTTGGCAGCGTCTATAACGAGTTCGGCGACTTCGACGGGGTCATCCTGACGGTGAACCGGGAAACGGTTCAGGCGCTCACGACCCGGCTCCGGGGTGTTCCTGCCGAGGATCCGGTTCGCCAGCTCTATGGGCTCGCCGAGACCTATCTCGACTTCTTCGCCGCGCACGCCAATCTGCTGCGCTCCCTGTTCGAGCATCGGATGGAGGACGATCGCCCCTATCCGGACGATATCCTGCAGATGGTGATGGATGCGTTCGCGCTGATGCATCCGCCTTTGGTGCGGCTCTTGCCGGATGCGGATGACGTGAAGATCGCGCTGCTGTCGCGCACGCTGTTTTCCGCCGTGCATGGCATCATCTCGCTCGGTCTCGAGGAGCGCATGGTGGCCGTGCCGTCGCAGATGCTGCGCCAGCAGATCGAACAGTTCGTCGACACCCATCTCAGAGGTCTCGGCATTCTGCCGGTCGGTGCAGGGCTGTCTCGATGAGGCGCCGCCGCTACCAGGTGTAGCGCAGGCTCGCGGTGCCGGAATAAGTGGTGCTGTGAGCCGCGAGCTCGCCGTCGAACTTGGCCGACAGGGCAACACCGTTCGAGAATTTCAGCTCGGCCCCGGCGGATGCGAGGGCAGCGTCTTTCGCCGGCGTCGCGCCATTGACGATGAAGCTGGCGCCGGGCAGGGCCTGGAAGGCGGCGACGAGCGTCGGATCGCTCACCCAATCATGGGCCCAGGCCGCGCGAGCCCGTAGCGTCAGGACGGCACTCGGCGAGACCAGCATCGCCCGGTCGAAGCGTGTGCCGAGCTCACTCCTCGTGTGGGAGGCCGTGCGTCCCTGATAGGTCAGCCCAAAGCCGCTGCCGGCCGGATCAGTTTCGGTATAGGTCGGCGTGCGAAATGCCTGCGCCTGCGCAGCCGCGTAGGGCGTGAAGCCGCCGATCGGCGTGGCGAAGCGATAGCCGCCCTCGATGCGGCCGCCCACGGTCTGAGCGTCGAACTTTGCGGTGAGCTGGTTGCCGAACGGTGCCAGGCGGTCCGTCGACATCCAATGATTAGCCACGGCGAGAGAGGCGGCGAAATAGGCGGGTCCGTTGCGGACCGCGGTGTACACGCCGGCCTGGACCGCATCGCTCTTGCCGCCGCCGATCGCCTGCGCCAGATCCCACTTGGTGCCGCCGCCCGAGAGCGCAAAGCCGACGACGGCGTCGCGGCTGACATGATAGTCGGCGCCGGCAGCTACGCCGCCGGCGCGGGCGCTGAGGTCGTGGCTGCCGATCACGACCGGGTCGCCGCTGGTGCGATTGGTGCCGCCGAACGCCGCGCCCCAGGCGGTCCAGCGCTCGGCAAAGGTCGGCGCCTTCGGCGGGGCGCCCAGAACCTTGTTGTAGGCGAGGGCAATATCCTCCGGCAGCGCGGCGCGCTCGGGGCTGAAGCCGAGCGCAGTGTCGCTGGCGCTCGTGGTACCGCGTCCGCTCACGAACGGATCGAGCATGAGGCCGAGGAACTGGCTGGTGAACTGGAACGCGCCCTGCTGCGCGCCGGTGGCAGCTTCGCCTGAGAGCTGATCGAGATTGTAGCGGAGCTGGGCGTCGCTTTGCCCTGCGAAAGACGAGAGGAAGGGCAGATTGGGGCCGAATGCGCTCAGCGCGCCGGCCACTTCCTTCTGGTTTTGCGTCTGTGCGATGGAGAGGAACGCGGCGTTGTTGTAGTTGAGCGTCAGGAAAACGTTGAATCCGTCATAGCTGAGGGAGGACGCGAACAGCTGCGGATTGTATCCGCTGACGGTCACGCCCGCGAAGCTGCCGGTGAGGCCAGCCGTCGTGCTGAGGATGGTATACTGTGTCGAGGGATTGTAGGCGCCTGCAAGTGTGGTGACGGCGACGGTGCCGCCGGTCAGCGTCGCGCTCATAGCGGCAATCTTGTCAGATTGTCCGGCCGCGTTGACCGAGATCGCGTACGTCGACCCTGACTGGAACGCCGCATTGCTGTTGACGACGAGTTGACCGAGATTGCCGGGCGCGACCGTACCGCCCGACACCACGGTGAGCGATCCGATCATGCCGCTGCCACCGAGCGTGCCGCCGGTCACGACCGTCCCGAAGTTGGCCATCGTGCCGTTGACGATGAGGGTGCCGGCCTGGACGACCAGGGCGGCCGCGTCCATCGTGATGCCCGTCAGCGTCCAGGTCGAATTGCCGTTTTTTTCCAGCAGCTCGAAGTCCTTGAACTGGCCGGCCGCGCTGAATGTGCCGAGGTCGAATGCCGCGTTGGCGGTCCCGCCCAGGCGCAACGTGTCCATTCCGTTCCCACCCACGACCCAGCCCGTGATGTTCGATCCCGCGCGCAGCTCGAAGACGTCGTTGCCATTCTTGAGGTCGACGGCGGTGCTGACCCCACTGCTGCTGATCGCGCCCGAATTGACGATGGTGTCTTGACTGTTCGAGCCCGAAATTGCGGTGCCGACACTCGAGATCGTTCCCGCATTGTTGATGACGTTGCCGTCAGCTGCGCTGTTGAGATCGATGGCAGCGACATTGCCGGACTGCACGAGGCCGCTCGACAAGATGTTCACCTGGTTGTTCGCCGCTCCAGCGCCGATGCTGATTCCGATAGCTCCGAGGGCGCCGCTTCCCACCGCGCCGGCGATCTCGACGACGTTGTTGCTCGAATTGGCGAGGCCGATGCTCGCCGAGCCAAGGGGTGTCGATGCAACCACCGCCCCGGCATCGATCGTTATGGTGTTGTTGCCTCCACCGCTCACGTCGATGCCGTCATTGCTGCTGGATGTGACCGACGCGTTGCCGAAGACCCTGACTGCGCTGTTGGATGCGAATTGAAGAAATATGCTCGCAAAGGTGGGGTCGCTCACCGTGGTCGCGGTGGTGCCGTCCCCGATGTTGACGGTGACGCCGGTGACCACGGCTGCTGTTTTGATCTGGGTGTTGTTCCCGACGCAGGTAACTGAATCGCCCGATTGAAGCGTCGTTAGCGTGCCGCTCCCGGTCATCACACACACCGCTTGTGCCGGCGTGATGAACCCCGGCAGCGAGCTGCCCAGGGCACCGATCGTGGTGCTCAAGAGAAGCGCGCGCCGCCGGCGCGTCGTTGCACGAACGATATTGCGCGGGGCGATCAAATCATTCCAAGGCACTTCCAAGCTCCTCTCGGCGCGGTCCGGGCGGATTCGTACCCGCAGCATCGGGCGCACCCATGCTTAGCGAGTGAGGCCCCGGCCATCGTGGACAGGGGCGCAATGCGACGTGTCAGAATGCGAAGGGCGCTGCTTTTTCAGATCGATGTGGCCGCGGCGTCACAACTGTGCTGCGTCACCGCATTGTGGGGCGCGCCGGATGGATCGGGGCGCCTTCGGTGGGCCTGAGGCACCTCAACCTGATTGCGATGGCGCTGGAGATGAATTTGGGGGCTAGGCGGCAATCAGCCCTTTGCAGCGATGACCTCGCGCGGCCGGTGCGCGACCACGACGACGTCCGGTTTTCCGCTCTCGACCTGAACGCGGTTGCGTCCCTTTTCCTTGGCGCGGTAGCAGGCGGCATCCGCGCGCCGCATCGCATCCTCGAGCGTGATGTTGCCGTCGGCGATGCAGGCGACCCCGATGCTGGCGGTCACGGCAAAGCCGCGGTCGTCCCAGGTGAAATCGAACAGCTCCAGCGACCGGCGCAGGCGCTCGGCGATGTCGACGGCATCGAAGGGGGAGCATCGCGGCAGGATCAGGCCGAATTCGTCACCGCCGAGCCGGGCCACCAGATCATGCGCATGCCGGTCCTGTTGTAGCAGGCGCGAGACCTGGCAGAGCAGGCGGTCGCCGGCGAGATGGCCGCAGCTGTCGTTGACGCTCTTGAACTGGTCGAGGTCGATCAGGATGAGGGCGAGCGCACCCGCCGCGACATTGTCCAGTTCGCCTTGCAGGCGCGCCTCGAAGGCGCGGCGGTTGCAAAGGCCGGTCAGCCAATCGTGCGATGCCTGCCAGGCCAGGCGCTCCTTCTCGGCATGCAAGGCGTCTTCGAATGACTGCCGTTGCAGCACCAGCCGCCGCGTATGCCAGATCAGCAGCAGGATCAGCGTCGCGGCGGTGAGGACATTTATGCCCGTCAGCATCAGCTTGATCGCGCGGGAGCCTTCGCCGAGGACGGTGGAGAACCGCTTGGCATGCACCGTGAACTGGGCATTGAGCTCTGACAGCCGCGACGACAGGAATTGCAGGCGGCCGTCGTCCTGAATGGGACCTTTCTCCAGCTCGGATCGGATGACCTCGCCGAACACGCTGAGCTCCAGCAGCATGGGGTCGGTGGCGGCCCATTCCCTGATCGCGTCCTGGAGGAAGCTGACGCGGTTGAAATAGCGAAACAGCCAGATCAAACCCGGGACATCGTCGGGATGGTTGCCGCCTTGCAGAAAGCCGATGCGGGCGGCCTCGACGTCGACCGGATCGCGCTCCAGCGCCCAGCGCGCGAACTCGTCGCCGATGGGAACGGCGAGTGAAGCCTGATATTGCGCGAACTGGCTCGGTTCGCCCGAATGCAGATAGAGATTGAGGAAATAGACGGCGTTCTTCTGCGAGCGTGACCAGAGTGCTTCGCCGGCGACATAGGCGCGGACCGACGACATCACCTCGAGGCTGAATCCGGCGATCGCCGCCTGCAGCAGGACGACCATCACGAAAGGCAAGACGAGCTTGATGACGTGAAGGAAGTTGCCGCCCTTCACCGACGCCGCTGTTCTGCGAAACACACTAGTCCCCAAGTCGATCGACGCGCCCCAGAGGGCGTTGCGCCTGCAACGCAAAGTAGACGAGATGGTTGCTTAACTCGACCTGAAAGGCGCGGAGAACTCCGTACCAGGGTGAAGCCGTTGTGAAGCAGGCGCCAGCAACTCGCTTCAAATGCGGTGAACGGGGAACTGGCGCAGCATCGACGAACGATGCCGCGCATTCGTCATGCGATTTACCCGATGGAGAGAGTTTGGCGAGGGGCTACACCAGCACCGGCTTGCGCACGCGACCGGCGTCGCCGAACACGCGCAGGTAACGCGCGATCTCCGAGGGCAGGCCGGTCGCCTTCTCCGGATTGTCGGAGAGCTTGACAGCCGGACGGCCGTCGACCGACGAGACCTTGCAGACCAGCGAGATCGGATCGAGGCTGATCGAGCCGTCCGGCGTGCAGCCGACGAAGTCGTTGGTGAGGTTGGTGCCCCAGCCGAAGGAGAGCCGCACGCGCCCTGCGAAGTGGCGATAGGTGTCCTCGATCGAGCCGACATCCATCGCGTCGGAAAAGACGAGCAGCTTGTCCTTGGGGTTGCGGCCCTTCTTTTCCCACCAGGCGATGATCTCCTCGCCGGCCTGGATCGGCGGCGCGCTGTCGGGGCGGAAGCCGGTCCAATCGGCCACCCATTCCGGCGCATCGCGCAGGAACGCCTTGCTGCCGAAGGCGTCGGGCAGCGCGATCAGGAGGTTGCCGCCGTAAGTCTGACGCCATTGGTCGAGAATGCGGTAGGGCGCCCAGCGCAATTCCTCGTCGTCCCTGGCGAGCGCGGCTGCCACCATGGGCAGCTCGTGCGCGTTGGTGCCGATGGCTTCGAGATCGTTGTCCATCGCGAGCAGCACGTTGGACGTGCCGATGAAGGAGGGGCCGAGGCCTTCCTTCACCGCCTCGACGCACCAGCGCTGCCACAGGAAGCCGTGACGCCGGCGCGTACCGAAGTCGGAGAGCCGCAGGCCCTCGAGCTGGCGCAGCCGTTCGACCTTGGTCCACAGCTTGGCCTTGGCGCGGGCGTAGAGCACGTCGAGCTCGAAGCGGCCGCGGCCCTTCATGGCCGCACGCGAACGCAGCTCGTTGAGGATCGCAAGCGCCGGAATCTCCCACATCGTGGTGTGGGTCCAGGGGCCATGGAAATGCAGCTCGTATTGGCCCTCGACCTTGCGCAGCTCGTATTCGGGCAGGCGGAATTCCGCCAGCCAGCGGATGAAATCCGCCGAAAACATATGGGTCTTGCCGTAGAAGGTGTTGCCGGCCAGCCAGATCAGCTCTTTCTTGGTGAAGCGGATGGTGCGGGCATGGTCGAGCTGGGCGCGCAGCTCGCCCTCGTCGATGATCTCGGCAAGCCGCACATGGCGCGAGCGGTTGATGACCGAGAAGGTCACCTGCTGATCCGGGTAATCCTCCCGAATCATCTGCAACATCAATAGCTTGTAGAAATCGGTATCAAGCAGGCTGCGGATGATGGGATCCAGCCGCCAGCTGTGATTGTAGGTCCGGCTCGCAATGTCAGTCACTGTCATGCGGGGATTTTAGCGCGGCTCTCCCGGCGCAACCAGTGGGTTTGGGAAGAGCAGTCCCCACGAAGCGCGGCACCTGATATCAGGACTTGAGAACTGGAGGTCAGGACTTGGCGGCCGTCGCAGCGACGGCCTCGAGCTGGCTCCTGACCCAGCGATGGGCCGGGTCCTTCTGGTAGCGCTGGTGCCAGACCATGAACATCGGCAGCTCGGCCAGGGTCTTCGTGCGGGACGCCAGCGGGATCGGTGTTTGCGCAAAGCCGCGCATCACGCCGGAGGCGAGCAGGCTCGGCATGCTCGCCAGCATCTGCGAGCCGCGCAGGAAGGACGGCACGCCGGAGAAGCTCGGCACCGAGATCGCGATGTCGCGGTGAAGCCCGTTCGCTGCGAGCCGGCGGTCGAAGTCGAGCCGCTCATTGTCCGTGTAGACCACGGTGATGTGACGCGCCGCGAGATAGGCATTGCGGCTGGCCGGCGCGGCACGTGCCTTGGCATCGTAGTAGCAGACATAGTGATCCCTCAGCAGCCGCTTCTGGACGATGTCGACGCCGGAGGGCGGCAGCGGTGTGATCAGGAGGTCGCAGCGGTTCTCGCGCAGCATCGCCGGCGAAGGCGATTGCGAGGGGATCACGCGCAGGTTCAGGCTCTTCACTTGTGCGGCGACGTGATCGAAGAACCGCGGCAGCAGCAGGTCGCGCTGGAAGTCGTTGGCGGCGATCGTCAGCGACAGCTGAGCCTCCTCCGGCGCGAAGCTGACGCCGCCGGCAAAGCTGCGCATCTCGTCGATCAGCGCGCGTGCCTTGCCGGCCAGCGCCTGGGCATGAGCCGTCGCGACGATGCCGCGGCCTGACTTGGCGAACAGCGGATCGCCGGCGATCCGCCGCAGCTTGTTCAGGGCGTGGCTGACGGCCGATTGCGTCAGGCCGAGCCGCGTCGCCGCCGCCGTCACCGATCCTTCCTCCAGCACGGCCAGGAACAGTTCGAGGGCGTGGCCATCGAGGGCCAAATGATCGATTTCCTTCATGTAATTCATTATAATTCATCTATTTATCTTGAGAATAGGGTGGCTCATGCTCTCCCGATAAGCCGGGCCCGACCCCGGGCTCCCAGGGAGAGACAACGCCGATGAATGCCCAGGCGCCAGCCTTGCGGGATCCCCGCCTCAACCGCCCCGAGCCGTTCACGCCGCCGCTCGGCGACGGCGGCTTCTTCCAGCGCGACCGCGCGATCCATCCGCCGGCACATGCGCCAGGCTACAAGTCCTCGGTGCTGCGCTCGCCGCGCCAGTCGCTGCTGTCCCTTGAGAACTCGATCTCGGAGATGTCAGGGCCGGTGTTCGGGCACAATGATCTCGGCCCGCTCGACAACGATTTGATCCGCAATTACGCCAAGGACGGCGATCCCGTCGGCGAGCGCATCATCGTCCACGGCCGCGTGCTGGACGAGACCGGCCGCGGCATTCCGAACACGCTCGTCGAGTTCTGGCAGGCCAATGCGGGCGGCCGCTACCGGCACAAGAAGGACACCTATCTGGCGCCGATCGATCCGAATTTCGGCGGCTGCGGCCGTGCGCTCACCGACGACACCGGGTACTATTATTTCCGCACCGTGAAGCCGGGCCCCTATCCCTGGCGCAACTACGTCAACAGCTGGCGCCCCGCCCATATCCACTTCTCGGTGTTCGGCTCGGGCTTTGCGCAGCGGCTGATCACGCAGATGTATTTCGAAGGTGATCCCCTGATCCCGGTCTGTCCGATCCTGACGACGATCCCGGACAAGGACGCGCTCGACCGCCTCGTCGCGCCGCTCGACCTCAACGCCTCGACGCCGTTTGACTCGCTAGCCTACCGCTTCGACATCGTGCTGCGCGGCCAGCGCTCCACCTATTTCGAAAATCGCACCGCGGGGAACTAAGCCCATGCCGCAGCCGCTCAACTACCTCAAGGAAACCGCCTCGCAGACCGCCGGGCCTTACGTCCATATCGGCCTGATCCCGGCCATGGCCGGCTTCGACATCTTCGAGAAGAACTTCTCCAACGTGCTGGTGACGCCGAACACCAAGGGCGAGCGCATCACGCTGGAGGGCAAGGTGCTCGACGGCGCCGGCACGCCGCTGCGCGACGTGCTGCTGGAGATCTGGCAGGCCAATGCGGCCGGCCGCTA
The DNA here is from genome assembly GCF_051853025.1 of Bradyrhizobium sp. BLXBL-01. Lineage (NCBI taxonomy): Bacteria > Pseudomonadati > Pseudomonadota > Alphaproteobacteria > Hyphomicrobiales > Nitrobacteraceae > Bradyrhizobium > Bradyrhizobium sp. BLXBL-01. Next base: position 7,067,521 of record NZ_CP182471.1, on the reverse strand, counting down.
CAACCATCCGGCCGATCGCTCGGCCGGCGCGCTGGACGACGAGTTTCGCGGCTGGGGCCGCGCCGGGTCCGACTTCGACAGCGGCCTCGTCACCTTCGAGACCATCAAGCCGGGCGCGATCACCGACAGGACGGGCCGCCAATGTGCGCCGCACGTCAACGTCTGGATCGTCGCGCGCGGCATCAACATCGGCCTCAACACGCGGCTCTATTTCTCGGACGAAGAGGCGGCCAACGCCGCCGATCCCGTGCTCAACCTGATCGAGCAGCCGATGCGCCGCAAGACATTGATCGCAACCCGCAGCGAGCGCGCCGGCAAAATCGTGTACGCCTTCACGATCAATCTGCAGGGGCCGGAGGAGACGGTGTTCTTCGACGTGTGAGGCGCCGGGGCGGCCGTCCTCCGATCATTCCACCCGGTCGTCGCGCTTGATCGTTCCGCGCGCGAGGAATTGCGGCGGCTGTCGCACCTCGCGCGATCCCGGCCGATCGGGTGGATCGCGCCCCACTTTTGGTTTCAGCTCCACCAAGTCAATGAATGCGTCCGCCTGCCGGCGCAGGTCGTCGGCGACCATGGGCGGCTGAGTGGAGAGTGTGGAGACGACGGTCACGCGGACACCGCGGCGTTGCAAGGCCTCCACCAGCGAACGGAAGTCCCCATCGCCCGAGCACAACACGATCTGATCGACGTGCTGGGCGAGCTCCATCGCGCTCACGGCAAGGTCGACATCCATGCTGCCCTTCACCTTGCGGCGGCCGGTAGCGGGGTCGACGAATTCCTTGGTGAGCTTGGTGACGACGGTGAACCCGTTGTAGTCGAGCCAATCGATCAAGGGGCGGATCGACGAATATTCCTGATCCTCGATGATGGTCGTGTAGTAGAAGGCCCGTAACAGCGTAGCGCGGCTTTGAAATTCACAGAGCAGGCGTCTGTAATCGATCTCGAAGCCGAGCGCCTTGGCGGTGGCATGGAAATTGGAGCCGTCGATGAAGAGCGCGCTCTTCCCAAGCGAAGACATTATCCACAACTCCCGGGTTCGGCGCGAAAGCCGACCGTCCAGCCGAAATGGCGCGGCGTGTCGGCAGGAAAATACCTCAACGCGCCGTTGGTTTGCCGAAAAAGCGGCGCAGACGACCGGACAGGGTTGGCCGCCTTGCGCCGAGGGTAGGGAGGTTGCATGCCACCAGCGCCAGGGCGCCGAATGCCGTCACGCTAGGGCCTGGGCATGCCCCGCTCAATTGTACGGAGGTAAAGCGCCTCTATCCAAAGGATGGGGCGCTATATACGAAGGTAGTGGCAACGAGAGACATCGCGGTTCCGCGGCGCGTCAGCCTTCGCCGCCATGGAGCCGCTTGCGAAACGCGCGTGGCGACACGCCCGTGGCGGCGGCGTAGACCCGGCTGAAATAGGCGGGGTCGTCGAAGCCGAGGGCGTAGGCGATCGTCGAGACCGGCAGGTTGGTGTAGACGAGGTTGCGCCGCGCCTCGCGGATCAGGCGGTTGAGGATCAGATGCGAGGCGGTGTCCCCGGTCGCCGCCCGCGTGATCCGGTTGAGATGCGTCGGTGTCACCGACAGCACCTTGGCATAGTCGGCGACGCTCCAGCGCTCCAGATGATGCTGCTCCAGCAGCGCCTCGAAGCGGCGGAACAACCCGCTTTCCGCGGTGCCGTTGCCGCCGCTCTCGCCCGTGAGCGCGCGCGCCACCAGCCCGATCATGGCCGACGACAGGGCGCGGAGCACATGCGCACGGCCGAAGTCGCGCGCGGCGTGCTCGGCGAAGATCTGCTTCATCGTGGCGCGGATCTGCGGCGTGCCGCGCACCACCGCCGACCGCGACAGCGCACCGCGCAGGCCCTCGGCGGCGAGCAGCGCTTCGTCGAGAATCTCGGCGGCGATGGTCAACACCCATCCTTGCGTATCGGGCTCGAAGCGGAAGCCGTGGACGTGGCCGACCGGCACGTTGACGATCTGCATCGGCCTCAGCGGCACCACGCGCCCGTCGAGTGTCGCCTCGCCGCCACCGCGCTCGATCAGCAGCACCTGGTGCAAGCGGGCATGGCGGTGCACGGCCAGCGTCCAGTCGTGCAGCACCGAACGCGACGCGATCGTCTCGCAATGCACGACGTCAGGCAGATCGCCGGACTCGCCGAACAGATTGTAGACCCGGATCGCCGGGGCGGGGGCCGCGCTTCTCATGTTCGAATAGTACAAGACAAAGGCGAAACCCTCCATCGGTCTGCGGCGTAGAATATGCAAAAAAATGCCGACGGGAGGACGCAAAAATGAAAGTTCAGGTCTGTATCATCGGCGGTGGGCCGTCCGGGCTGCTGCTGTCCCAGCTGCTGCACCTCAAGGGCATCGACACCATCCTGCTGGAGAAATACAGCCGCGACCACGTGCTGGCCCGGATCCGCGCCGGCGTGCTCGAGCACGGCTTTGCGAAGCTGATGCGCGAGGCGCAGTGCGGCGAGCGGATGGACCGCGAGGGCGAGATCCACAACGGCTTCGAGATCGCCCATGACGGCGTGCTGTCCCATATCGACCTGCACAAGCATTCCGGCGGCAATTCGGTGCTGGTCTACGGCCAGACCGAGCTGACGCGCGACCTCTACGAGGCGCGCGACCGGGTCGGCGGCAAGGTCGTGCACAATGCCGAGGACGTCACGCCGCACGATCTGACGTCGGATCGGCCCTATGTGACGTATCGCTCGAACGGGCAGACGATCCGCGTCGATTGCGACTACGTCGTCGGCGCCGACGGTTTCCATGGCGTCAGCCGCAAGTCGATCCCGAAGGACGTGCTGCGCGAATATGAGAAGGTCTATCCGTTCGGCTGGCTCGGCGTGCTGTCGCGCACGAAGCCGGTATCGCCCGAGCTGATCTACGTGAAGCACGAGCGCGGCTTTGCGCTATGCTCGCTGCGCTCGCAGGTGCTGAGCCGCTATTACATCCAGGTGCCACTGACGGACAAGGTGGAGGACTGGAGCGACGATGCGTTCTGGGCCGAGCTGAAACGCCGCCTGCCGGACGAGGTCGCCGGCCGCCTGATCACCGGGCCGTCGATCGAGAAGAGCATCGCACCCCTGCGCAGCTTCGTCGCCGAGCCGATGAGCTATGGCCGCCTGTTCCTCGCCGGCGATGCCGCGCACATCGTGCCGCCGACCGGTGCGCGCGGGCTGAACAGCGCCGCGTCCGACATCTATTATCTCTATCACGCGCTGCTCGCGCATTATCAGAGCGGCGACGATGCCGGTCTAAAGGGCTATTCCGCTAGGGCGCTCGCGCGGATATGGAAGGCACAACGCTTCTCCTGGTGGATGACGATGATGCTGCACCGCTTCCCCGATCGCATCGAATACGAGGATCGGCTGCAGCAGACCGAGCTCGACTATCTGCTCTCGTCCGAGACGGCGCAGCGGCTGCTTGCGGAGAACTACACGGGGCTGCCGTTTTAAGTTAGCTGCGCCAGCGCTGGTGTTTTTCCTTCTCCCCTTGTGGGAGAAGGTGGCGCGAAGCGCCGGATGAGGGGTTGCTTCGGCGAGCTCTAATGCGAGAGTTTCGCGCGCGGAAAGAGACCCCTCACCCGTCTCGCCGCTACGCGGCGAGCCACCCTCTCCCACAAGGGGAGAGGGGAAGTTCTTCGCTGCGTTACTTTCCTTCCAGCGTATTGACCGGTGTCCAGTCCGGCGGCGGCGGAGTCTCCGTCAGCACTTTCGCGCGCTTGGCGAACCGAGCTGACGCGGGATCGATCTTCGCGACGCCGTCGAACGCATCGGCCGCCTTCGCAAACTCGCGTCCCCGCCAGCACGCCAGCCCTTCCGCATATGCTGCGGCCACCTTCGCCTGCTCGGCGCTCTCCGCGCCGGTTTCCGCCAGCGGCTCGAACACCCTGATCGCCTCGCCGCGGCCCTGCACCCTGATCGCATCGAGCTCGCGCCAGGCGAAGCTATCGCCGGTCTGCGCCATCGTGGTTTCGGAGGCCATGATCGCGGTGCCGTAATATTTGTTGGCGCCCTCGAGGCGCGAGGCGACGTTCACGGTGTCGCTCATCACCGTGTAGTTGAAGCGGCGCCGCGAGCCGATATTGCCGACCACGGCCTCGCCGCTGTTGAGCCCGATGCGTTGCGACAGGCCGTGACCGGCGAAGGCGGGATGGCCGGCATTGAGCTCGGCGAGCTTGTCGTGGCACTTCAGCGCGGCACGCACCGCGTTGCGCGCGTGGGCGGGATCGTCGGCCGGTGCGCCGAACATGGCGACGATGGAATCGCCGATATATTTGTCGACGTAACCGCCATGGCCTTCGATGATGTCGGTCATGGCGGACAGATATTCGTTCATCAGCGTCACCAGCTCGCCCGGCGTCATCGTCTCGGCGATCGACGAGAATCCGCTGAGGTCGGAGAAGAACATCGTGACGTTGCGAGTCTCGCCGCCGAGCGCCGGCATCTTGCCGGAGGCGACCATGGTCTCGATCACCTCGGGCGCGAGGTAAAGGGCAAAGCTCTTGCGCAGGAAGCGCTCGTCGCGGTCGGCCAGCACGAAGCGATAGCCGATCATGATCGCGAGCGCGGCAAGGCTGGCGAGCGCCGGCTCGGTCAGCGGCAGCGCCAAGGCGTGGACGAATGCGCCGACGGCAACGACCAGGTAGACGATGGTGAGGCCGAGCCAGGCGATCAGCGCGCCACTCGGTGCGAGCACGCCGGCCGCGCAGGCGATGATGGCCGCGAATGCGATCGTGAGAAGGGTCCGCGCGGGGAAGCCGAGCTCGGTCACGGCATCGCGCTCGATCAGGTTCCGGACCGCAGCGGCGTGCACGAACACACCGGCGACGTCGCTGCGGGCCTTTTGCGCGGTGCTGGCGGGCGCGGGCAGGGCACATCGTGCCGACGGTGTGCCGTCATGGCCGCCGGACAGGCGCATCGAGGTGAGCTTGCGATCCTCGAAGTTGAGGACGGTCCCGAGCAGAACGACCTTGCCCTCGAAGGCGCGCCGGAAGAAATCGCGGTCGCCTTTTTCGACGCAGGCGCGCAGGTCGGCAAAGGAGAAGGTCGGTACGTCGCGGCTGAGGCCGCGGAAGTTGAGCGTCAGCGTGTTCGGCACGGCGCTCGGGATCGCGTAGCCGGATAGCTCGGCCGCACCGGATGGCGCAATCTCGAGCTTTGCGCCGAGCGCGCGGGCGGCGAGCTCGACCGCCATTGCGGGCACCGCTTTGCCGTCGATGTCGAAGGTGAGCGGCATCCGCCGGATGACATCGTCCGTATCGGTGTGGACATTGAGCGCACGGACGTTGTTTCGCACCGCCAGCTGCTGCGCACGGTAGGGCGGTTCTGGATGGTCGTTGCTCAGGATCTCGCCGAGCACCAGCTTGCCATTGTCCGAGATCTGCCGCAGCGCGATCAGATAGTCCCGGTCAAATCCCCTCACACGGCTGCCAAACGATGTATCGCCAAAGGGAATCTCGGACTGCTCGATCGAGTTCTTGAAGATGACGTCGAAGCCGATCACCTTGGCGCCGCCGTCGCTGATGCTGCCGAGCACCCGGCCGATCTCGCGCGTCCAGGTCTGCGTCGGCGATCCCTTGAACGGCGGAGTTTCGTAGGTTTCGCCGTCGATGGCCACGACGACAACCGGCGATGTCGCGGGATCGCGGCGCTCGCCGATGAGCTTGCCGCGCAGCGCGGTGAGGATGTCGAGCGAGAGGCCTTGCAGCGTTTGCAGCGGTCGGGACGTGAAGATCGCGCCCGCAAGGAGCGCGATCAGAATCGCCGCAACGATGTCCCGTCCCCCGATCCGCCGCATTGCCCCGTCGCTAGGTCCGCCTATTCGAGCCGCAGCAGGCGGCCGATGATCGGGGTCGGCGAGGAGGTGGCGCTGGCGTCGATCTGGAAGGTGTAGCGCTTGGCACCGAGAATGGCGAGGTAGCTGCCGCCCGGGGTCAGTGTCTTCCCGGCCTTGGCGAAATCATAGAACTTGCCGCCGACCATGGCGTCGCCCTTGAGCGGCACGCTGATCGTGGGCTCCTTGCCGTCGGTGCGCTCGATCACCAGCGTGCCGCCGGCTTTGGCTTGCACCAGTGGCGAGACGCCGTAAAGCGTCGGCAGCTTGGCCGGCCCGCCCTTGGCGTCCGAGCGCATGGTGCGGAAGGTCGTCGCGGCGCTCTGGTTCGCCTCGCGCTCCGACAGTTTTGCCGCATTGGTATCGCACGGCACCTTTTCCCGCTTGACCTCGCCCAGCTGCACGGTGCTCTGCTCAGCGCCGACCAGGACGACACCCTCGCTGATGGTCTCGCGCTGGCAGGATTTCAGGTAGCTGAGCGTGATGCTCGCCTTGGGCCCGAGCTTGATGATCTTGCCCGGCGCCACGTAGTCCATGAACGCGATGCCGTCGACCTTGCCCTGGATGTCCTCGACGATCGCAGCGGGAGTCTCCGCCAAAGCGGGGGCCGCAAGGCAGAATGCGCCGACACAGGCGCCGATCAGGCTTTTCATGGGAATTCTCATCCAATTCGACGATGCTCTGGTGCCCCGTCCTGGTTCGATGCCTAGCAGCACGGCGCCGGGGCAAGTGTGACCAGAATCACTCATAGGTCTTGGTGCCACTTTAGCAGGAACAGGTTCAAGCCGGCGACCGGAGAAACAATGTCAAGCCGCGGCAAGATGTTGGCGGATTGATCGGCTCAGGCGGTCGGGACGGCCTCGGTCGGGGTGTCCTCGTCTGAAGAGATTTCCGCCGCACTCTCCTGACTGGGAGCGAGAAGGGCCTCGGCGCTCGGCAAAGGAATCGTTCGCGGAGCGCCGGCGATCTCGACCACCTCGTCCCAGCGCGACAGGAAGGCCGCCACGCAGGCCGGATCGAACTGGCGCCCCGCGTTCTCGACCAGGTAGCCGCGCGCGACCTCGAGCGGCATCGGCTCCTTATACGGCCGCCGCGTCGTCAGGGCATCGAAGACGTCGGCGACCGCCACCACGCGCGCGGCGATCGGGATGTCATCCGCCTTCAGGCCGCTCGGATAGCCGGCGCCGTCCCAGCGCTCGTGATGGCCTGCAGCAATTTGCGCGCCGAGCCGGATCAGCTCGCAGCTGGAATCGGCCAGGATGCGCTCGCCGATCGTCGCATGCGTCCGGATCACCGCCATCTCCGCGTCGGTGAGCCTGCCCGGCTTGAGCAGGATCTTGTCGGGAATGGCGACCTTGCCGACGTCGTGCAGGGGGGCGGCGAGATAGATGTCGCGGCAGAGCCGGGCCGGCAGGCCGAGCTGCTCGGCGATGATGCGGCTGTAGCGGGCGACCCGCAGCGTGTGCTCGCCGGTGTCGTTGTCGCGGTATTCGACCGCGAGCGCGAGCCGCAGGATGATCTCCTCCTCGCGCTCGCCGAGCTTTCGTGTCGCGACCGCGACTTCGCTGGCCAGATGCGCGGCGCGGTCGTTCAGCTTGCGTACGGCTGCACCAAGCTGAACCAAATTCCGCAGCCGCACCGTCATCTCGACGCTCTGCGGCTGCTTGGGCAGAAAATCGGTTGCACCGGCCTGCAGCGCTTCCATCTTCACGTCATCGGTCTGACGCGAGGTGATCATCGCGATCGGGATGTCGGCGCGGCCGGGAAGCCTGCGGAAGGTGCGGATGAAGCTGATGCCATCCATGTGCGGCATCTCGTAATCGACCAGCACCAGATCGAAGGCGCGCTCCTGGGCGCAGGCCAGCGCCTCCACAGGATCGAGGAAGGTGGTGGCCTCGACCAGACCTTCAGCCTCGATGTGGCGTTTCAGGAAGTTGAGGACGGAGCGGCTGTCGTCAACCAGGAGCGCTTGGGTGAGCATCGGGCTCTGTTCGCTGGCAAAGGCACGAACCCGAGCCATTACCGAAGCGGATTTAACACGAAGCAAATTCGACGCGGATGTGCGTGTCCAGCCCACAATGTGGGCAGGTTGTGCACGTCTGCATGCGGTTGCGCGAATTCCGGAAGAATGTGACCCGTAGTTGTACGGATGCCCGCGTTAGGAGTTTGCTCACCGGATTCGCGTCAAACGAGTAGTGGAATTTTAGCAAAGGCGGATGCTGCGATGTCGCTCAACCCCACGGAGCCGAAGTGGTCGCTGCGGTTGCCCGCCGATTGCAGCATTGCGGCGATCCGCAATGTCTATGATCTCATTCGCGAGGCATTCGGCCGCCAGGAGCGGCTCGAGATCGACTGTTCCAGCGTCGACAAGGCCGACGTGACCTCGATCCAGCTTCTGCTGTCGACCGCCAAGACCGGCGAGGCCCAGGGCCGTCCGGTGGTCCTGACCTCCTTTTCACAATCTTTGCGCAACACCCTTCGCCGCGCCGGCTTCGCCAGCGAGGCGATGATCGATCAGCATTTCCCGCAAAAGAAAGATGGCACCTGATGGCCACGATTTTGACCGTCGATGATTCTCCCAGCATTCGGCAAATGATCAAGGTCGTGCTCGAGCCGGCCGGTCACAACGTGATCGAGGCCGGCGACGGCGCGCAAGGGCTCGCCAAGGCGCAGGCTGGCAAGCTCGACCTCGTCATCACCGACCTCAACATGCCCGTCATGAACGGGCTGGAGCTGATCCGCGCATTGCGCAAGCTGCCGAGTGCGGTCGGCATGCCCATCGTGTTCCTGACCACCGAATCCAACGACACGGTGAAGCAGGAAGCCAAGAGCGCCGGCGCCACCGGCTGGATCACCAAGCCTTTCAAGCCTGAACAATTGCTCGCCGTGGTCGGCAAGCTGGTGCGCACATGAGCGCAATGGACCCGACCGAGGTCTTTCGTCAGGAAGCTAGCGAGCTCTTCGAAGTTCTTGAAGGCGCCTTGCTCGATCTCGGCCAGCGTCCCGACGACCGCGAGCTGGTCGATTCCGCCTTCCGCGCCCTGCACACGATCAAGGGGTCGGGCGCCATGTTCGGCTTCGACAAGGTCGCCTCCTTCACCCACGAATTCGAGACCGCCTTCGACCGCGTCCGCAAGGGCGAGATCAAGCCGACGCAGGAGCTGATCTCGGTCGCGCTCGCCGCCAAGGACTACATCCGCGCATTGATCGAGGATCCTCAGTCGACCGACGACATCATCGGCGAAGCCATCCTCGACGACCTCAAGCGCTTCGTCGCGGCCGACATGCCCGTCGCCCTTGAGGTCGAGGCCCCTCCGCTGGCGCCTGCCGAGAGCAAGCAGGCCGGCTGGCACCTCTATCTGGAGTTCGAATCCCACATCCTGCGCAACGGCTCGAATCCGCTCGACCTGTTGGAAGATCTCTGCAAGCTCGGTCCCTGCTTCGTCGTGCCCGTCACCGACGGCATCCCGTTCCTCGACGAGATGGATCCGGAAGACTGCTATCTGAAGTGGGACGTCAAGCTGCACGCGGCCTGCGACAAGGATGCGATCGACGACGTCTTCATGTTCGTCCAGGACGAGATGAAGCTGACGCTCTCGCCTCTGGAGCATGTCGAAGCGCCCGCGCCGGCCCCGCTGTTCCAGCTGCTCGACGAAGATCCGGCGATCGCTGAAATGGCTGCGCCTGTGGTGGAGGCCATCGCCGAGTTGCCCGCCGCAAGGGCCGAGCCCGAGTTCGAGGCCAAGCCGGACGTCAAGCCGGACGTCAAGTCGGACGTCAAGCGCGAGACGGCACCCGCCCGCCGCGAGGACGCCAAGCAAGAGCGTAGCATCGCCACCGTTCGCGTCCAGGCCGAACGCCTCGACGAGCTGATGGACCGCGTTGGCGAGCTCGTCATCGCCCAGGCGCGGCTGACCCAGCTCGCCGCCTCCGGCTCCGACCTCTCGATCAAGATCATCGCCGAGGAGATCGAGCGCCTTGCCTCGTCCCTGCGCGACACCACGATGGGTGCGCGCATGGTGCCGATCGGCTCCTTGTTCGGCCGCTTCCGCCGCCTCGTGCACGATCTGTCGCGGGATCTGTCAAAGCCGGTCGAATTCGTCACCTCGGGCGAGGATACCGAGCTCGACAAGACCATGATCGAGGCCCTGGCCGATCCGCTGGTGCATCTGATCCGCAACGCCATCGACCACGGCGTCGAGGACACCGCCACGCGCGCCGCCAGTGGCAAGACCGAGCAGGGCCGGATCGAGCTCGCCGCCGTGCATTCCGGCGCTCAGGTGCTGGTCACCGTGAAGGACAATGGCGGTGGTCTCAATACCGCGCGCATCCGCGCGAAGGCGGAAGAGCAGGGGCTGATCGCAGCCGGTGCCGTGCTCAGCGATCACGAGATTCACCAATTCCTGTTCCACCCGGGCTTCTCGACCGCGCAGACCATCTCGGCGCTGTCGGGTCGCGGCGTCGGCATGGACGTGGTCAAGCGCACCATCGAGAACATGCGCGGCTCGATCGACCTGTCGACCCGCCCGGGCCAGGGCACCATTGTGACGCTGCGCCTGCCGCTCACGCTCGCGATCATCGAGGGCCTCCTGATCCGCGTCGGCGAAGGCCGTTACATCATTCCGCTGTCGGCGGTCGAGGAATGCGTCGAGCTGACGGCCGAGGACGAGCGTTCGCGCGGCCGCAACTTCCTCAACGTGCGCGGCAATCTCGTGCCCTTCCTGCGCCTGCGCGAGCTGATGGCCGCCTCCGGCGCGCCGGACCGGCATCAGAAGACGATCATCATCTCGACCGGCGAGACCCGCGTCGGCCTCGTCGCCGACCAGATCATCGGCAACCACCAGACCGTGATCAAGTCGCTGTCCAAGCTGCACTCCGACGTCACCATCTTCTCCGGCGCGACGATTCTGGGTGACGGCACGGCCGCGTTGATCCTCGACGTCGCGCAGCTCGTCGCAATGGCGCAGTCGAAGGTTGAGAAGCAGCATATCAGCGAGGCGGCGTGATGAACGACGGTTTGGCGGGCGAGCATCAGTCCGGCGCGATGCAGGTCGTGATGATCGGCCTCGGTGAGGAGAAGTTTGCACTCGACGCCGGTCTCGTGCGCGAGATCATCGATCCCGTCCCCGTGACCAGGGTGGCCGGCGCGCGCGCCTTCGTTCCCAGCGTGATCAACGTGCGCGGCAACGTCATTCCGCTCGCCGACCTGCGCATTCGCTTCGGCATGCCGCAGCTCGACAACTCGGCCGACACGCGCATCGTCGTCATCGAGCTCGAGCTGGACGGAGAGCCGGTTCTGGTCGGCGTCACCGCCGACAAGGTCTACGAGGTCACGGAGATCTCGCAGACCGACGTGCAGCAGACGCCGCGCGTCGGCATGCACTGGAAGCCGGAATTCATCCGCTTCATCGCGAAGTGGCGTGAAGAGTTCGTCATCGTTCCGAACATGGAACGCATTCTGAATTGAAAGCAAATCCAATCGCAAGATTGAGGGGCTGAGGGGCTGCACATGCGATTTACGGTCAAGGCTAAGCTTGCAAGCGCGTTTGGCGTCGTCCTGGTGCTGTCCATGGCCGCAGGCGGCGTTGCGTACGTGAAGCTCAACGACATGATCGTCGCCGCAGAGGGGCTGGTCTCGCGTGCTTCACGAATAGCGCATGCCGCCGACCTTGAAAAAGGCATCCTGTTCCAGGTCCGCGCGGAAAAGAACGCGATCCTTGTGCCCGAGTCGGAATCCGAGAGGTTCCTCGCGGAGATCGCCAAATTGCGCAGTGGTGTCCTCAAGACGAAGGACGAGATTTACGCGGTGGCGACGCCGGAAGGAAAGAAGCTTCTGGAACGGTTCGGCGCCGCCTACGCCCGCATGAACGTGGTGGAAGACGACACGCTCAAGGTCGCGAAGACCGACAAAGTCAAGGCGACGGAGCTGTCGATGACGTCCGTCCGCAGCGCCGTTGGGGAATCGATGGAGGCTGCCGAGGCCTATATCGCTTACGTGAAGACGGCGATGGACGAGCAGACGGCCCATGCCCGCGAGGAGAGCAGCAGAGCGCAGTTCATGCTGATCGCATTCGTTCTCGGCTCGCTCGCGATCGGCATCATCGCGGCAGTCTGGATCTCCGTCAGCATCGCCCGCGGGCTTGGCCGCGCGGTTGGTCTCGCCGGCGCGGTCGCGGCGGGAGATCTGAGCCAGACCATCAACACCGGCAGCAACGACGAAATCGGAGATCTCGTCAAATCGCTCAACCTCATGGTCGAGAAGCTTCGGCAGATCGTCTCCGAGGCGCTCACAGCCGCGCAGAACGTCTCCGCCGGCAGCCAGGAGCTCTCGGCAAGCGCCGAGCAGCTGTCGCAGGGCGCGACCGAGCAGGCCTCTTCGGCGGAAGAGGCGTCGTCCTCGATGGAGGAGATGGCGTCCAACGTCAAGCAAAACGCCGACAATGCCAACCAGACCGAGAAGATTGCGGGTCAGTCGGCGAAGGACGCGGAAGCCAGCGGCGCTGCGGTGAGCCGCGCGGTCGAGGCCATGCAGACGATCGCGGAAAAGATCACGATCGTGCAGGAGATTGCGCGGCAGACCGATTTGCTCGCTCTCAACGCCGCTGTCGAGGCCGCGCGCGCCGGCGAGCACGGCAAGGGCTTTGCCGTCGTCGCCTCCGAGGTGCGCAAGCTTGCCGAGCGCAGCCAGGCCGCGGCCGCCGAGATCGGCACGCTGTCGAGCGAGAGCGTGAAGGTCGCGCAGGAGGCGGGACAAATGCTGTCCAAGCTCGTGCCCGACATCAAGAAGACCGCGGAGCTGGTGCAGGAGATCACCGCGGCCTGCCGCGAGCAGGACGTCGGCTCGGCCCAGATCAATCAGGCGATCCAGCAGCTCGACAAGGTCGGTCAGCAGAACGCCAGCGCCTCCGAGCAGGTATCCTCGACCTCCGAGGAGCTCGCTTCGCAAGCCGAGCAGCTCCAGTCCACCATCTCGTTCTTCCGCATCGAGCATGCCGGGCGGGAAGAAGCTGCTTCGCCCGCGCCGATCGACCGCGCTGTCAGCCAGCTGCGGGCCAAAGCCGCGCACATGGCGGCGGCGGATCGCGGCACCAGGAAGCCGGCCCCCGTTCGCAAGCCGGCCCGTGCGATGAAGGTCGCCGGTGGCGGTGGCTTCGCCTTCGACATGCATGACGGCGAGGACGAGCGCGACGCCGAGTTCCAACGCTGATCAGCCGGTCCGGCTCTCATGCCGGGCCGCATTCATTTGCAACCATCGGATCCCTGGACTGCATCATGGCCGCAACCTCGCAATATCTGACGCTCGGGCTCGCCGGCGAGACGTTCGGCATCAGCATCCGCAATGTCCGTGAGATCCTCGACATGCGTCCGATCTCGCGGCTTCCGCACGCCCCGAACTTCCTGCTCGGCATGATCGACGTGCGCGGCAGCGGCTATCCGATCGTCGACCTCCGGACCAAGCTCGGCCTGCCGAGCGTGCCGGCCACCGAAGCCACCCGCATCATCATCCTCGACGTGCCGATGAAGGACCGCCTGGTCGGCGTCGGCTTCGTCGCCGATTGCGTATTCGAGGTCACCGACATCGACGAGCAGGCGATCGAGCCCATCCCCGAGGTCGGCGGCAAATGGCAATCCGATTATGCCGCCGGCATCGGCCGCAAGGGCGAAAAGTTCGTCGTCATCTTCGACCTCGCCAAGTTGATGGCGAACGACAAGATTCCGGAAGGGCGCGACGCCGGTGCGGACGCGCCTCGCGCCGCCTGAGTTTGCGAGAGTGAAGCGTGGTCAAGCGTAAGCACCCCAATTCGAACCAACGAGACTGACATGAGATTCACCGTCAAAGCCAAGCTTGCCAGCGCATTCGGCGTCGTCATCCTGTTATCCATCATCGCCGGTGCGGTCGGTTACATGAAGCTGGCCGACATGGTCGGCACCACCGAAAGTCTGGTTAGCCGCGCGGGCCGCATGGAGAAGGCCTCCGGGCTCAAGGAGGGTATCCTCTTTCAGCTTCGCGCCGAGAAGAACTCCATCCTGGCTTCGGACGCCGAATATGACCAGTTCGTCGCGGACCTCGCCAAGACCCGTGAGCAGCTGCTGAAGCTCAAGGAGGAAATCCACGCCGCGGCCTCGGAAAACGGCAAGAAGCTGATCGACGGCTTCTCTGCTGCGTATTCCAAGATGAATGCCTATCAGGATGAGACGGTCAAGCTGGCCAGGACCGACAAGGCCAAGGCGATGGATCGTTCGATGCATGACGGCCGCAAGGTGGTCGCGGACGCGCTGGACGCGGCAAACGCCTACATCCTGAACGTCAAGAAGAACATGGCTGACCAGGCCGAGCAGGCCAGACAGGACGGCTCCCGCGCGGAGATCATACTGATGAGCCTGGTTCTCGCCTCGCTCGTGATCGCTGCCGTTGCCGCGACCTGGATCGCGCTCAATATCAGCCGCTCGCTGGGGCAGGCCGTCGGGCTTGCCGATGCAGTTGCGATCGGCGATCTCAGCCGCAAGATCGAGTCCTCCAGCAATGACGAGATCGGCGACCTCATCAAGTCGCTGAATGCGATGACGGTGAACTTGAATGCCACGGCGGCGGTCGCCAACGAGATCGCACAAGGCAATCTCATGGTCGAAGCCAAGCCGCTGTCGGACAAGGACACGCTGGGCCTCGCGCTCGAGCGCATGGTCGAGAAACTCCGGCAGATCGTGTCGGAAGCGCTGACCGCGGCGCAGAACGTCTCCGCCGGCAGCCAGGAGCTCTCCGCCAGCGCCGAGCAGCTGTCGCAGGGTGCGACCGAGCAGGCCTCGTCCGCCGAGGAGGCCTCCTCCTCGATGGAGGAGATGGCCTCCAACGTGAAGCAGAATGCGGACAACGCCAACCAGACCGAGAAGATCGCCGCGCAGTCCGCCAAGGACGCGGAAGCCTCCGGCGCCGCCGTGGGCCGCGCCGTCAACGCGATGCAGACCATCGCCGAGAAGATCACGATCGTGCAGGAGATCGCGCGGCAGACCGACCTGCTCGCGCTCAACGCGGCGGTCGAAGCCGCGCGTGCCGGCGAGCACGGCAAGGGCTTTGCAGTGGTCGCCTCCGAAGTGCGCAAGCTCGCCGAACGCAGCCAGGCGGCCGCGGCCGAGATCGGCACGCTCTCGGCCGATACGGTGAAGGTCGCGCAGGATGCCGGCGCGATGCTGGCGAAGCTCGTTCCCGACATCAAGAAGACGGCCGAGCTGGTCGAGGAGATCACCGCGGCCTGCCGCGAGCAGGACGTCGGTTCGGCCCAGATCAACCAGGCGATCCAGCAGCTCGACAAGGTCGGCCAGCAGAACGCCAGCGCATCCGAGCAGGTGTCCTCGACCTCGGAGGAACTGGCCTCGCAGGCCGAGCAGCTGCAGTCGACCATCGCCTATTTCCGCATCGAGCAGGGCGCAAAGAGCCAGGCGGCCGCGCCGATCGACCGCGCGGTCAACCAGCTGCGCGCCAAGGCGGCGACCATGGCGGCGGCCGAGCGTCCGGCCAAGAAGCCGCAGGCCAAGCCGGCCCGCGCGCTGAAGGTCGCCGGCGGCGGCGGCTTTGCTTTCGACATGAACGACGGCGAGGACGACCGGGACGCCGAGTTCCAGCGCTGATTGTCTTTGTGGGATCGGCCTCCCAATTTGGGGCCGATCCGTCTTCAGTCATTGCGTAGACGTGTAGGATTCAAGATGGCCAGGATGGCCCCACATTCAGTGCAGGCGGCCGCCAGGAACCAGGATCGTCGTCCATGATGCCCGCCCTGCAGGATACGGCCGTGCATCTGTCCGACCGCCATTTCCGGACCATCGCCGAATTGATCGAGAGCCAGGTCGGCATCAAGCTGCCGCAGGGCAAGCGGCTGATGCTGGAGGGGCGGCTGCACAAGCGCGTGCGTGCGCTGAACTTCACCGGCCTCAACGAATATGTCGAGAACCTGTTCGAGGTGGATCATTTCGAGACCGAGCTGACCCATCTCATCGATGTGGTGACGACCAACAAGACCGACTTCTTCCGCGAGCCGCAGCACTTCACGTTCATGAGGGACGTCGCGGTCCCCGCTTTGCTCAGATCGCATGGACGCAAGGATGCCAACCTGAAGATCTGGAGCTCGGCGAGCTCCACCGGCATGGAGGCCTACACCACCGCGATGGTGCTGGACGACATGACGCGGAACGGCTCGCGCTTCCAGTATCGCATCCTCGGCACCGACATCTCGACCGCGGTGCTACGCCTCGCCAGGACCGCGATCTACACCCGCGACGTGCTCGCGCCGGTGCCGGAGCCGTTCGTGAAACGCTATTTCTCGTCCTCGCGCGACAAATCGCGCGGCGAAGTGCGGATCATACCCGAGCTGCGGCGCGTGACGCACTTCATGAGGATGAACCTCATGGACAAGTCCTATCCCGTCGATCGTGACGTCGACATCATCTTCTGCCGCAACGTCCTGATCTATTTCGAGCGCGAGACCCAGCGCAAGGTGGTCGAGCAATTGTGCGGCCATCTGCGTCCGGGCGGCTATCTGCTGGTCGGGCATTCGGAGTCGATGATTCACAGTGCGGTGCCCGGGCTGAAGCAGGTTCAGCCAACCATCTTCCAGGTCTAGGCGGAGCGCAACGACAATGCCAGGGGAGAAAGTTCGCGTGCTGATCGTGGACGATTCGGCGTCGGTGCGCCAAATCCTGCTGACGATCCTGTCCGAAGATCCCGAGATCGAGGTGATGGCGACGGCGTCCGACCCGTTCGTTGCAGCCAGACGGCTCGAGAAGGAGCTGCCCGACGTCATCATCCTCGATCTCGAAATGCCGCGCATGGACGGCCTGACCTTCCTGCGCAAGATCATGGCGCAGCATCCGATCCCGGTGATCATCTGCTCCTCGCTGACGGAAGAAGGCTCGAACGTGATGTTCGAGGCGTTCGAGGCCGGTGCCGTCGACATCGTGCCGAAGCCGAAGATCGACACGCGGCAGGCGCTGCTCGAATGCTCGACGCGGCTGCGCGAGGCCGTGAAGTCGGCCGCGCGCGCGCGGGTGCGTCCGCGGGCGGAGCGCCGCGCCATCGAGAAGAAGCTGACCGCCGATGCCATCATCCCGCCGCCGGTGCAGGGCAGGGTGCGGCCGACCACGGAACGCATCGTGTGCATCGGCGCCTCGACCGGCGGCACCGAAGCGCTCAACGACGTCCTCGAGATGCTGCCGCCGCATTGCCCGCCGCTTCTCATCGTCCAGCACATGCCCGCGGGCTTTACCGCCGCCTTTGCCAAGCGTCTCGACGGCATCTGCCAGATCAGGGTCAAGGAGGCCGAGGACGGTGAGCCGGTGCTGCCGGGCTGGGCCTATATCGCACCCGGCGCGCGGCACATGCTGCTGCAGCGCATCGGCCTGCGCTACCAGATCGCGATCAAGGACGGCCCGCCGGTGTCGCGGCATCGCCCTTCCGTCGACGTGCTATTCCGCTCTGCCGCCCAGCATGCCGGCGCCAACGCCCTCGGCGTCATCATGACCGGCATGGGCGATGACGGCGCGCGCGGCATGCTGGAGATGAAGAAGCTCGGCGCCGCGACGCGCGCGCAGGATGAAGACAGCTCCGTGGTATTCGGCATGCCCAAGGAAGCCATCGCCCATGGCGGTGTCGAGAAGATCGTTTCGCTGCACCAGATCCCGCGCGAGATCATGCTCTGGTACCAGGCCGGACATCCCGCGGTGGCAGGCTGACGGCAATGTCGCTCATTCCAGCCAATACGCTCACCGAGGCGATCGCAGGGATCGAGGGCGTCTCCTCGCGCATCGAGGACGTGTTCGCGCGCGTCGGCCACGAGCTCGGACGCGGCCATCTCATCTTCAAGGAGCTGAACCAGGGTCTCGCGGCGCTTTCCGCCGAGCTCTCCGGCGCAGAGATCGAGGGCGCCGCGACGGCGCTGCAGGAGATCGCTGCGCGGCTCAGCGAGCTGGCGCAGGCGCTGCCGGCCGAGACCGCCCTGCTCGAGACCATCGGCAAGAGCACGGCGGAGGCGTCTACTCTGCTCAAGCCGCTGTTCAAGCACATCCAGATGATCACCATCATCGCCCGCAGCGCGCGGATCGAGGCGGCCTCGCTCGACGGCGATCGCGAGGGCTTCCTCGCCTTCACGCAGGAGGCCTACGATCTCGGCAAGGCGGTGCAGGGCGCGATCGAGGGCTGCGCGCGCGATCAGCAGCGGCTGTCCGAGGCGGTCGCCACCGCATCCGGCCGGCAGAAGGAGTTCGAGAGCCGTTACCGCAATCAACTGGCGGCGGAGAGCGCCGAGCTCGGCTCCGCCTATGCCGGATTGCGCGATCAGCGCAGCAACAGCAGCCATCTCGCCGATCTCGCGAGCGCCAGCACCAGGAAGATCGCCGAGGCGGTCGGCAGCGCGATCATCTCCTTGCAGGCCGGCGACAGCACGCGCCAGCGCCTGGAGCATGTCGCTCACGGCCTCAGCCTCGCTTCGGGGCCCGCCCCGAGCCTCGCTCCCGAACCTGTCGCGAGCGAGGACGGCGCGCGCACGATCTGTCAATTGCAGGCGGCCCAGCTCAGGGATGCCCAGCGCGAGTTCGGCGGCGACATCGGCCAGATCGTTCGCGCGCTGACCGCCATCCTGCACGACGCGGGCAGTGTCGTCGGTCATGGCCGCACGCTGTTCGGCGGCGAGGACGGCGGCGCGTCCTCGTTCCTGGCGCGCATCAAGCAGACGCTGGCGCACGCCTCGACGCTGATTACGACCTGCGAAGGCGCCGGCCGCTCGGTCGACGAGGCGCTCGCGATCGTCGAGGACACGCTGACGAAATTCCGCCAGGCGATCGCCGGGCTCGCCGAGGCGACCGTCGACATCACGCTGATCGGCATGAATGCGGGCCTGAAGGCCAGCCATCTCGGCAGCCGCGGCAGCGCCTTCGTCGTCATCGCCAACGAGCTGAAGGCCACCGCCGACCAGGTCTCGCTGGGCGCGGGACGCTTGAGGCCCGTGCTCGACGGCATCGAGCGCTCGGCGAGGGAGCTGAAGCAGCTTCGCGTGCAGGGCGATCCCACCCGGCTCACCCAGCTCGAGCCGCAGATTCTCCAGGCGCTGCGCGAGGTCGAGGCTGGCAATGAACGGCTCGGCAAGCTGATGAGCCGGCTCGTCGATGAAGGTGCGGAATTCGAGCGGCTGATGAATTCGGCGCAAGGCCTGATGAGCACGCTCGGCGAAGGTTCCGCGGCGTTGCCCGCGGTCGCTGCGCGGCTCGAGACCGCGAGCGCGGGCGGCCAGAAGCCGCGGCCGCAAGCGCAGGACGAAGCGATGCTCGATGCGCTGTTTGCGCGCTACACGATGGAGCGCGAGCGGGACGTCCACCGCCAATTCCTGCAGACGCTCGGGCTGACCTCGGTTGCCACCGCATGCCGGGCCGAGGCTGTCGAGGCTGCCGACGACGGCATCGAATTGTTTTGACGGTGCTGCGGGCACCACCTCGCGGCGCCCTGCAGCAATTGACGGATTGGTTTTGCAGGGCATTAACCGTGGCGGAATGCTCGCCGTGTCGGTCATTGTCGCGGCTCGAGCTTCGTTGCAAATACGCGTGGAAATCACGGGTGGATGTTTCCATGCTGAAAGAGGGCAAATACGCGGCGTGGTTCAGAACCGCGCACGCGCAAGGCACGGGTATCGTGCATCTGGCCCAGGGACGAATCTCGGGCAGCGACAGCTTCTTCAACTATGGCGGCTCCTATCAGTTCGAGGACGACCGGCATTTCACGGCCGTCCTGACCACGCGGCGACATGCGGACGGGCCGCCGACCGTGTTCGGGCTCGACGAGGTCGAGGTCGAGCTCTCCGGCGTCTATAGTGGTGCGATGGCGACCTGCTCGGGAACGGCCCGCGAAGCGCCCGACGTGAGCTTCGAAGTGACGCTGATCTACAGCCAGGAAGAGGCGCCGGCTCCCGACGCCCGAGGCGCGGTCGTCAAGCTCAAGGCCGACAAGCTGCCCAAGAGGCTCGACAGCCGTTCACGGCCGCGGCATCGGTTCACGACGGGTTCGCCGAAGTAAAACCGGATCGGCAACAATTCCGCGCAATTCCATTCGCGCCTGCCGCCCGGTTAGCATCGCATTGACGTTGTTGTCCCGAATTCGCGCTGCAGCAACTCTGCCTTTAGAAGCGAGAGCTATCCAGTCCGCGATCGATCGAGTGTGGTGGAAGAACATGCCTCAAATCTGGATGACATATGACGAGCTCGGCGCGCTTTGCGGCTGCGGTGCAACGGAAGCCCGGAACCGCGCCATCCATCTGTCGCTCGATCGTCGCAAGAGCCGCGACGGCGCAACGCGTGTCAAGCTCGATCTGGCACTGACGGCCAAGTTCTTCGCGTCGGTTCGCGAGGCGGATTTCGATCTCGACTGCGCCATTGAAGCGCTGCACGACACCCACCGCCAGATGGCCGAGCTCCTGGTTCCCTCCGGGCGTCACACGAGGCGCGGGGCGGCTTGAGCCGGCGCGTGATGCGCTTGTGAAGGTCTAATTCCCGCAAGCGTTGTCCCGAATCAGCATAAGCTCTGTGGTGGAATGTCCGGCAGTCCTCGGTGTTTTCATCGCGGGACGAGCAGAATCCGCAGGAGGAAGTGCATGAGCAAAGCCGTGTGTCGACGGTCCGTGGCGCTGTTGGGAGCGCTGGCGCTGGTCGGAGGCGTCAGCGCGACGGGCGGAACGGCCGGTGCGGAGGTCGTGAAGCTGCAAGCGGAACTCAAGGGAAGCAACGAGGTGCCGCCGAACAGCTCGACCGGATCGGGCAAGGCGGAGGCGAGCTACGACACTGAAACGAAGGTCCTGACCTACGTCGTCACCTTTACCGGGCTGACGGGACCGGCGATGGGAGCGCATTTTCACGGCCCCGGCGAGGCCGGAAAGAATGCCGGCATCGCCCTGCCGTTCAAGACGGCGCAAAGCCCGATCCAAGGCAGCGCCACCCTTACCGACGCGCAGGCGGCAGATCTGTTGGGCGGAAAATGGTACGCGAACATTCACACCGCCGCGAACCCAGGCGGTGAGTTGCGCGGTCAGATGATGAAGTGAGGACCGGGGCGCCCGGTCATTGCGCGGAGGCAATGCGCGCCGCTTCAGGACGGTGGTCTGGGCAGGAACGCCAGGATCATCTGTGCGAGCATGACGCCCACGGTGCCTCCTGCCGCCTTCTGCAGCACGTCGAGAAAGCCTGGATCGCGGTCGGGTATGAACGCTTGCATCAGCTCCAGCCCCATGGCGACCGCGATGACGAGCGAGCATGCCAGGCTGAACCGTCCCGGCAGCAGGAACGACAGCAGGAAGCCGAGCAGGCCATAGGCGCTGAAGCGCTCGATCACGACGACCCAATAGGCCTCGTGGTGCCCTAGCAGCGCAGGCCGTCCCGACAGCTTCGCCAGCGTGGCATAGACGATCAGCGCCAGACAGATGCTCGCGGCTGTTATGAGGTGGCTCCTGCGCATGGCCCCAACATACAAGCTTGCTCGCCGCTCCGGTTTGAAAGCGGAAAATATCGTTAGAAAGTATCGTTAAAGCCTCGGCGGCTATGAGCGCCGGCAATCAGGCCACCAAAGCCGTCGTACCGGATGTCGCCGCGCCCGACTGCGCAACCCGGCGCGACTCGAGGAGCTCATTGAATTTTGCGGCGGGCAGGGGCGGCGCAACCAGATAGCCTTGGCCTTCCTCGACGCCGGAGGCGAGCAATGCGCGCAGCTGCTCCTCGGTCTCGATGCCTTCCGCGACCACGCTCATATTGAGGTCTTTCGCGAGCGCCACCAGCATTTCCACGATCGTGGTCGTCGATGCGTCCACCGTGATCGTGTCCACGAAGAACTTGTCGATCTTGATCGTATCGGCGCCGAGGCCCTTCAGCCGCGACAGTCCGCTATGGCCGACGCCGACGTCGTCGATGGCGACGCGGAAGCCGCGGTCTCGCAGCTCGGCCACGACCGAAGCGGCGCGCGCCAGATCATCCAATTCGTCGCGCTCGGTGATCTCGACCACGATCTGGCGCGCGGAGATTCGTGCCGTCAGAACCGTGCGCCGCAGCGTTTCGACGAAGCCCGCACTCAGGAGGTGCTTGGGCACGACGTTCAGCGACAGCTTGAAATTCTTGTCGGCCCTGAGCAATGGCCTGAGCTCGGTGAGCGCCGATCCCAGGATCTGCCAGGTCATCGCCTGGATGCGTCCGCTGGATTCGGCGAGCGGAATGAAATTCATCGGCGGGACGACCGAGCCATCGCGGCGCAGCCAGCGAACCAGAATCTCGCAACCCTTGATCCGACCGGTCCGGAGGTCGAAGATGGGTTGGTAATATGGCTTGAATTCGCCGGCCGTCAGCGCCCGGTCGAGATCGGCGACTGGTCCCTCCATGCGACGGCTGCGTGCCAGCAGGATGCCGAAGATCGCGCCAAGTCCGAGGGCCACTGCGAGCGTGGGCCAATAGGCCTCGTTATTCCAGCTCGACAGCACCGCGTGCTCGAGCTGGATCGTGGCATGAAGCGGCAGCCGAGCGGACGTCCGCTCGAAGCTGATCGGCGCCGGCAGAGACTTGCCGGCGTCGGTCTGGAATTCGCCGAGCTTCTCGCCATTGCTCAAGGCGAGGATCACCTGGCTGTGCGCGCGCAGCTCGGCCGGCATGATATCGAACAGGCTGGCATTGATGCCGACAATGGCGACCAGAGCGGAGCTGCCATCGACGTCCCTGAGCACGCCCAAGGCGTCGCCGCCGAACTGCTCGACGCGGAACAGCGAAAGCGTCTTGTCGCGCGAAGGCAGCATGTCGCGGCGGTCCACCCATCCCTTGTCGAATTCGAGCGTCTCGGAATAGGCCGAGCAGATCACCGAGCCGTTCGGCTTGACCAGGCGGACGTCCTTGATCGCCGAGCGCTGGTAGACGTGCAGACGGATGGCTTGCAGCGCCGCCGGCTCGCAGCTGGCGAAATTGCGCCGCGCGAGTTCGTCCAGGCTGCCCGCGGCAAAATCGACGGCAAGCTCCGATCGGCGCAGAACGACCTCGGTCAGCTCGTTGAGCTGATGCGCCTGTTGATGGCGGATGACGGCCTCCGCGGCGAAATGGCCCGCCAGCCCAAACGCCAACATGCTCGCAAGCACGAGCGCCGCAAACGGAAGGCTTGGTCGCAGCAATCTCATCCGGTTTCAGGCGAATTAGGGCAAGGCGAAAATACGAGCAGGCTTGGAGATTGATCCTAGCCAGCGGGGGCTAAGATAGGGTTTAACGGAGGGACCAGCCCGAACGGGCGGCCGCGCAATGCCCTGGCCAATGGTCAGGCGGCTCAGGGCTAGAAACAAGCAGGGAAAGTTGAGCAGTATGATCAGGACGTTAAGCCTCGTCGTGGCGTTGACAATCGGAAGCTCCGTGGCCTCGGCGCAAGGAACCAAGGACCAGCCATCGGGTACTCAGCCCACGTCCGCGACCCGCAGCGGCACGGGCACCAACTCCGGATCGGATCCGATGGGCGGAGCCTTCAAGGGAACGGGGACGCCCAGCTACGGAACCAGTCCCGGGATGGGGTCCCAGAAGCGGACGCAGAATTAGGTTGCGGCGGCTGGGCGGGCCACCGCAGGCAACCCGCTCAATCGACCCTCACTGTCCGAGACGATGGCGGACGGGAACGACCCAGGGGATAGGAGCAGGGCTACCGCATATGACTTGTGGCGGCGGTCTGCGCGCACGCCTCGTCCTTCGAGACGGCGCTGACGCGCCTCCTCAGGATGAGGCTAATCAGGTCAGTGCCCGTTGAAACTGCTGCCGCGCACTCCGACCTCATCCTGAGGAGCCCGCCTCAAGCGGGCGTCTCGAAGGATGGCCGCAGGGAAAAACTCTCAAATGCGATAGCCCTGGGGATAGGGGCGGCTGGGCCTGTCGATGCGGGGCGTTGCGGACTCGCAGGCGGCCCGCAGCCGGAGCACCACGAAGGCGATGTTGAGCGCCAGCCAGACCAAGACTGCGGAAATGGCAAAGTGGAGCACTGCCAGACCTCGCTGTGAGAGCCGGACCAACATCCCAAGGTTGATTTGGTTCCTCCCACCGAGGCGACGGCTTTGCCGCGCTGCCTGACGCAAAGTCCGAAAGTTCTGTCTTGGCCGGCGGGCTGAAGAAAGCTCAGTGCAGGAATTTGCGAAGCCGCTTTTGCGCTTTGGCCTCCATGACGGCCCGTTGTCTCATCGGCGACGTCACTGGACGTTCACTGCAGCGGCCGGCCACGAAGCCGAGGCGAGCGCCGCTGCACTGCTACGATCAGCTCTTCTTAGCCGCCTTCGACTTCAACGAAAGACCAAGCCGCAACGCCATGCGCTTGACCGCATCAGGCGAGCGCCCGAGAGCTTTTGCTGCCTGCTCCAGCGAGGCTGCAGACTTGGCCAGCTCCATGAGCCGGCGATCTTCCTTGAACGACCAGGGCCTGCGCGCCATAACCGAAATGATCCTCTCGTCGACACAACGACAAAGCCGCCAAGCGGACCCATGTTCGCTCGACGGCTTTGCTTGGGTGGGGCCGAGCTTGGGGGAGCCCGGTACGAGAGATGGATAAGCAATCGCTGAGAGTTCGCAACAAACAACGCGGGTTAAGCTAACCTCTCAACCTTACCGCGACGAAGTTGCCGCATGACGCTCCGTAGAACAACGGATGCTGCGTCGGCACTGGCTTCGCGATGGCGGCCAGATGCCCTTGACGAGGTGTCAGTGCCTGTTCTGCAGATCGCGGCATTGCCCGAGTACCGCGCATTCCACCGTTTCGTTCGAGGCTGCTGCCGCAGTGAACACGGGTTAACATCGTGGGCTGGATATCTCCCTCGAACGATGAGAGATTTCGTCATCCCCTGGGGCTCGTGGTTCTTGCAACGACCAAACTTCAAGCATCACGTTGCACAAACTTCATGTTCCTCTGACAAAACTTTCAGCGCCGATGATCTTGAAGTCGTCACAACATCACGTTGAAATGAGCCGGGAGGAGCGTTCCGATCATTGGGAACATTCCAAATGTTTGCAATTCTGGTTTTGATTTCGATCTTTGCAGCCGGCTTTTGCTGCGGCTATGGCGTGCGGGCGTGGCGCTCCCGCAAGCGGTCGGCACGATATCGTCTCTATGCGCCCTACACGCCGGCAGCGACGGGCGCCAAGCAGAGCGAGCATCCATCGTAGTGGCTCGGCCATGGGCGGATGTGAGCGCAAGCTGATCTCGCCGTGCGGCCCGGTCGGATAACCATGCGCAGTTAGGTTAACGTGATGCGGTTCTTGAGAGCTTCGGAAAGGCAACCTAGAACGTAGCAATTCATGGCGAGACTTTACTTTAGCCGCCTCCATATTTTCGCGGCTCGCATAGGTGGGCGTGAATGGCGTATTTGATTGCGTTGCTGGGCGCGACCTGCGTCCTCGTTTTGATCGCGTTTGTTCGTAGCTTTGAGCGGCGGCTGAAGGATCGCCCAGGGCCATGGATCATGAATGAGGGCCCTGCGCATGACTGATCCAAGGCACAACGCGCCGCGCAGATATTTCGTCGACGCCCAAGGGCATCGTGTGCTGATCGGCCTGTCTCCGGAGGAGACGGCGGAGTTCGAAGCACTGGACCTCGCATCGAACGAGACAGGACAATTCACATCCGAGGTCCGCGCACGGGTAGGCGCCGCTGCGGACGGCGAAGTCCGCTGGCTCGAGCTCTATGCCAGGCACGAGGGAGCTTGGCGGGCATGGATCGCACAAAGCCAGACCGGACGGGCGCCGGATTCAGGATTTGTTAACTACGTCTGACCGATGGTACCCGCCTGGATCTCGTATGTGGGATGGCCCGGATGTTTCAGCTGTTCCTGAGAGCGCGCGCACACAATCTCCTCGGCTCCCGCCGCGAGGACAAAACCTTCAAGGCCCGCTCGGCCGAGCGCGATGCGGAGACCGACCGCGTGCGGATCGGAGCTGTTTTGGCGGCGATCGAAACCGCCTTGCAGGAGGCGGAGAGGGAGCAGGCCGGGCTCAACCGGCGTGTCGACGATGCCCTTGCGCGTGCTTCCGTGACCTTCGGAAACGGCACCGATGAATATCTCGAGCGGGAGGCGCTCGATAATTATCATCAGGATCTCTTCGCGGCCGACATCTCGAACGGCCAGCGCCGGCTCAAGGAATTGGCGAGTACCATTGCTCACTTGAAGTTCGTCAAGACCGCAATGCTCACGCGCTTTCCGGATTTCAAGCCGCCGCAGCTCAACAGCTAGGAGCGCGTCCGAGACGCCCGCTTTCAGCGGGCTCCTCAGGATGAGGACGGAGCGCGCGGCAGCGACAGTTTCAACGGGCACCGTCGCCGATCAGCCTCATCCTGAGGAGGCGCGTTAGCGCCGTCTCGAAGGATGAGGCGCGCGCTCGGAGATGGTGCACAGCCCTGCCGGCACGCAGGGCAAACGCATGACAATTCGGCACCGCTTTGCCGTTTGGCGCCTCGTTCCTTTTTGGTATGGTTCGGCAAGCATTCACCGACTGAAGGAGCGACGAGGTGCCGGTCAAGAATTTGCGGACATTGGTTGGGCTGGCATGCGCTTTGACCCTGGCGGTGCCGGCGACGGCCTCGGCCATTACCGTCGAAGTGGCGCGGGCATGCGATGCGGCGGTAGCCAAGGCCTTTCCGCCCAGACAAATAGGCAACCCCGCAGCGGGGAGCACCAAGGGAACGGGCAAGGACCAGCGCGAGTACTTCCGGAAATGCGTCGCCAACAACGGCAAGGTCGACGACATGCCGGCGGATGCGCCAAAGGACAACAAGCCGGCCAAGTAAAACGGGAAGGCTGCGTTATCGTCGCGGCGGCGGGCAGGGCGAATAGAACGCGCCGTTGATCGCATTGATGCGCTCGACGCATTGGTTGGGATCGGTGATCGTCCCCGCGACCGTGAAGTCGTAGCCCATGCCCTTGACCAAGACGATGTAGCGGCCGGGCGCGAGCGTGAAGCCGTCCTGCTCCGGTTGCAGCAACAGCATTCTCGACTGGTCGTCGATCGGTCCTACCTTGTAGGGGTAGGACATGCTGCGGATGACCCAGGAATCGCCGGCGCTGACCATGGCCGCTTTCCCGGTCGCATCGACGCCCATGGCGCGGGAGACTTTCGCGATCACCCGAACTTCGGTCCCGCCGGCCTCGACACCCCCATCGGGCCTGAACACGATGAATTTGACATCACCGTCCGGCACTGTGGTCACGCTCGGCGTGTTGATGGCGGCCGAGATCGCGACGCGCCGGTCCGGAATCTTTCCGGGTACCGGCTTCAGCTCATGGAGCTGGCCCTCGCTCAAGGCGTAGACGCCGAACGTCGTCGGCAAAGGCATCGAGGGGTGCGCCGCCGGCGCCGGGCTCTCCGGCGTCCGTTCCGGGGTCTCGCCCGCCGCGGGAGTCGGGGTCGCGGTCGGTTGAGGCTCGGGACTTCCAGGCGTGCGCTCGGAGAGCGGCGCCACCTGCGACAATGCGCTCAGTTGGGTCTTCAGCCGTGGCCAATAGACGATCGCGGTGCCGGCCCCGGCGATCAGCAGCAGGATGGCGCTCAATCGCACCAGCGAATTGAAGGCTCTGTTCCGTTTGGGCTGGTCAAGCGAACGTGGCGGTGCGGCAGGATGGCCCGGCGTCTCGGGAGCCGTCGGAATGGGCGGAGGAACAGGGACGTCGACCAGCGGAGAATTCGCCGCGGAAACTGCGGCAGCCTTTGGCGGTGAAGATATTCCGCTTCGCTCAAAGGACCGTTCGACCTCCCGGATGGCGCGTTCGAGGACTTGCTGGAGCTCTCGCGCTTCCCGCGCATCGGCGTGGGTGAATTGTTCCAGAAGCTTGACGCGAGCCAGCTCGTAGACGACATCCCGCATCTGCCTGGGGTCGCCCGAGACTTCGCGGATCCGCTCCGATAACAGGCGGACGAGTCCGGCCTTGATCTCTTGCGCCTGCGAGGCGTTGGCTGCGGTGTCGCCGGTCTCGGTCATCAAGACCGATCAACTAGCCCGGATAGTGCCGTTCCGCTAGGCTTTTTCACCCCGGACCCCGTCGGTCGCGGTGAAACGCGCTGATGCTCCGGCCCCGCAAAGGTCCTGTGCGATCGTCTCGTAGAGCTTGCTTTTGGGCAGAAACCTGTGACATTTCGACCAGCTCCTTCATCCGGTGTGTGACCATGCGCGGCATTTTGACAGCAATCATGTTTTCGGCCTTTCTGGTTCAGTCTGCTTCGGCACAAGGGACCAAGGACCAGGCCAACACCACGAGCTCCAGCATCGTGACGACACCTGAGAAAAAGAAGCAGACCACTCAGGCTGCCTCTCGACCTACCGCCGTCCGGAACGTGGGGAGCCTTCCCACCGGAAAGGCGGCCCAAGGTGTCTGGAGAGATGGCAAGCTGATTGCCGTGCGCCGATGAGGTCGCGCAAGGAACCGTGATGCCGCCGTGAAGGAACGGTGTTCGCCTCCCTGACGTTCTTGCCCGGGAGATCTGGTATGAAACGCTTAGTCTTGATCACACTCGCGCTTGTGGTGCCTGCCGGCGCCTGGGCCCAGGGCGTCAATGACCCCTCGAGCCCCAATCGCAACGTGATCATCGTCAACCCGTCGCAGCCCGCGCCGCCCAACGCGACGCCGAATATTCCGAGCCGGATCGAGCCGCCTGTGACGAGGGGCGGATACGCCCGTCCCTATTACGGGAATAGAACCCGGGGCAGCGGGTCGAGCCGCCGTTAGTCGCGCTGAACATCCGCCACGAGGCGGAGCGGGCTATTGCGGATTGACCTCGACCTCCAGGGTCGATGTCCCCGGAGCGTGACGGTTCTTGCCCGAGATCAGCAGCGTGAAATTGTCGCTGCCGCGCGCCCCGGCTTCTGCCGAATAGCGGAAGCCGGACCCGACCACCGCCAATTGCCCCCGTGATGGCCCGCTCACGACCGATACCTTGAAGATCTGCATGTACGACCAACGCAGTCCCTGGATGCAGTCGGCTCCAGGCGCGATCGACATCGTCCATTTCACGGTGTCTTGCGACAATTCAAACGGTGTACGCTCCTTGACGCAGGCGGGACTGGCGTGAGCCGTAAGGGCAGGCATGGCGGACATCGCAACGGTAACACTCAACAGCAATACCGGTCCTGCATGCATGCACGGCAACTCCATCAGCGAATGCCGAAATCTAGCAGCGATGACCTAACGAGGCCTTGGGACCGAGTTATTGTCTTTGAGGCGCTCATCCGAGGCTGATCGCAAATAGGCCGATTATCGGTCGGCCTCTCTCCAGATCAATGCCATCCTACCCCCGTTTTGCCCGACGGACCAAGTCGGATTTCGGGAAATTCGTAACCCATTGATTTGGCTGGGGTCGGCTACTGTGCATGGGGTTGTTTTTTCGCTTTTTTGATGGGACGGCCGCGGCGTTCCGAAAATGTTGCAATTGGCGTCCGTATCGGCTGAAGTCGCGGCGCCCTCTGGCTGCCGCTCGGCCCGCTTTGGAGTCATCGGAGTGCGCTCCCTTCGCTGCAAGTCCCTGTCAGACCGCCGGACACTGGCGCGCGCGCCGGTTCGGGCGGCCATGGCGGTTGCGGTCGGATTGGCTCTCTATGCCTCACCGCTGTCATGCCGTGCCCAGACCGAGCCGGAGCCGTCCATCAACGACTATCTTCCGTCGAGCGAGCCGGAAGTCTCGCGCGGCGAATGGCGGCAGCGCATCGAGGATGCGCGGCGCCGTGCCAAGGAGGTTGCGCGCGAGCGGCGCGATCATCCGGAGCTCTACAAGCCGATTCCGGAAGATCCGGACCTCGTCGCGACCGAACGCCTGCTTCGCGACGACAGCCTGCAGCGAGGCGACATCGTCGCCACCAAGAAGGGCATGTTCGTGTACCAGGGGCGATCCGACCAGCCGCGCCGCGACCAGGATTTCGTGCCGGTCACCCCGAAATCGGTGCGCTGAGTTAGTACCGCCGCAAGATCTCGTTGAATTTGGGATCGGTCACTTTGGTCGTCTCCAGCAGCAGCGACTTGCCTTGCGGAGTTGCCTGCACATAGGCCGCGATCAGCAGCGGCTCGTAACGCGAGCGGTTGGCCAGCGCCGACCGGATGTCGGATTGCGCCAGCAGCTTGATCTCTTCGTCGGTTGCAGCGGCGCTCGAAGTCACGGTGCGGACGCGTGAGAAGGCAACATCGATCGGCACCGACCCGGTCAAATAGGACATCTTCACCGCGGGCGTGACCGCTTCGCCGGCCTGGGCCTGGAGCGTGCCGAGCGTGAGCCAGAGCGCCGGCCTGATCGGCGAGACTTTCAAGGCCGCGACGACAGCGGCTTGGACCGCCTTGCTCTCGCTGGCCCTTCCGCTTGCGTCGGTCGACGGACGGTGCAGAACGTCGGCGGCCATCGCCGCTGCATAATTTGCCAGGAGGTCGCCATCCCACGAGAAAGACGCCAGGCTACCTGCGGCCTTAAGCTTGGTCTTGTCCGGCGGAATCTCGCCCGAGAACAAGTCGCGGGCGCGAAAGTCCGGCCGTACCAGATCGCCATAGAACGTCATGCCGGCGTGGAGCGCCAGCGCGATCGCGGTCAGGATACCAATGGCGCGAAGCGTCATCACCGAAGTTGCGGCCCAAGCTTTCAAATTGCGAGAAGACTATCGCCTTGGATCGTCAACAGCGTCAAGTTGCCGGTCGCATACGCGCCGGTGTCGATGTTGATGCGGTTCGGTCGGATATCGGGCGCGCTGACCGGCGTGTGACCGTGAACGATGTATTTGCCGAACCGCTCCTCGGACGCCAGGAATTCCTCGCGGATCCAGAGCAGGTCCTCATCCTTCTGGCGATCGAGCGCGACGCCAGGCTTGACGCCGGCATGGACGAAGAAGAAGTCGCCGCAGGTAAAGGACGAGGGCAATTGCTGCAGGAAGGCGAGGTGCTCGGGCGGGATCGCGCGCCTCAGTCCTTCGATCAGCTCGACCTGCTGTTCCGCGGACGGATTCATGGTCGGCGTGACGCCGTAGGAGACCAGGGTCAGGAGGCCGCCATAGTGGCGCCACTCCTGCAGGCGGGCGGGGTCCTTGAGCACCTCGAGCAGGAAGACCTCGTGATTGCCCTTCAGACACACGGTCTCGTGCGACTTCGAGCGTTCGATCAAGAGATCAAGAACGCCGCGCGAGTCCGGGCCGCGGTCGACAAAGTCGCCGAGAAAGACCTGAATGGCGCGTTGGGGGGCCGAGCGGGCCAAGTCGGCGTCGATCACGGTTAACAGCGATTGAAGCAAGTCGGCGCGGCCATGCACGTCGCCGATCGCATAGACGCGAACGCCGTCGGGAAGCCGCGGCTTGGTCTTCTTGCGAAAGCGTGAGGAAAGGCCCATCAGGTCGGTCGAATCGCATCCAGCGTCACGAGCGGAACGTCGTGACCGCTCTTAGCAGAACAAGTCACGCATCGGTATTCTTAATTGTCCCTGACCGAGGCGCCCGCATTTTGATTAAAGCACCGCGCGGCCTTTGAGCCGTATTTCAAGAGGTCTCGCGTAGCGTCTCCCCAACAAGAACGGGGAGCGCGACATGCGCAAAGTTGCAAAGTTCCTGGCGGCCGTCGCCGCCATCGTCGTCACTGCGGGGATGCAGCGGAGCGCGGAAGCCGCCTTTGTCGGCGCGCCCCTGGGGCTGCGCGGTGCCATCCAGTACATCAAGTTCGACCAGCCGACGCTGGCGCCGATGGCGTTCACGCTGTTTTGCCTGAAGTACAAGGACGAGTGCAAGCCGCGGCCGCAGCAGATCGTGTTCCGCGGCGGCCGCCTGAAGCTCACCGCCGAGCGCGTGGCGCAGATGCAAGAGGTCAACCAGCGGGTCAATGCCGCGATCCGTCCCGAGCCCAACCTGGAAGGCCTGCGCGGCGAAAAATGGCTGCTGCATCCGGCAAGCGGCGACTGCAACGACTATGCCGTGACAAAACGCCACGATTTGATCGCCAAGGGCTTTCCGGCGCGCTCGGTCCTGCTGAGCGAGGTCGTCACCACCTGGGGCGAGCATCATCTCGTGGTCGTGGTGCGCACCTTCTCCGGCGATCTCGTGCTGGACAATCTCTCCGGCCACATCATGCCCTGGTCGAAGAAGCCCTATCGCTGGGTCCGCATCCAGTCGCCCAAGAACCCGACCTACTGGGCCTCGCTCGGCGACCGCGCGGTCTAATCAACCGCGCGCTATCGTGATCCGGATTGGCTGACGCTCTGCGACAGTCCGAGGCCCACGATCACCGAAAGACAGAGGATTGCTGCCGGGTGCAGCAATCCGGGACCTGCAAAGCTCTGAACCAGTGCGAAGAGGACGCAGGCCGCGGCCGAAGCGGGAAAGAACGAGTCGCGTCCGCGCTGCAGGGCGCCGAAGAACAGGCGAACCAAAGCCAATAGGCTCACCGCGATCATGGCGATCAAGCCGACCCACCCCATCCCTGCGAACACGGAAATGGCCGCCGAGGGCGTGGTCAGGACGGCGCTGGCATCGCTCTGATAAATCCTGCCCACCGCAACAAAAGTCCCGGCGCCGGCACCGAACCAGCGTGTGTCGGCCAACATCCGCTCGAGCGCAGCCTTCGTCTCGGCCCCCATCTCCGGGACGAGCCGCAGGAGGATCGGTCCGGAGCTCTTCTCGAACAGGAAGGTCAGCACGATCGCCGCGCCGGCCAGAGCTGCTATCGACAACGCGCTCGCGGCCAATGGCGACAGATCCAGTCTGCGGATGACGAGAATCAGCAGGATCAGCACGACGCCAAAGGCCGCTGCGATCGCGCTGTTCGTCCCTGATAACCCGAAGATCGCAGCGGCACTGACCAAGGCTCCGACGAGACCGCAAAGTCCGATCGCGACCGAGCGAACCACCGAATGATGCGTCTCCGCCCGTTCGGCGGCGAGTTGCATCACCGCCAGATTGAGCATGAGGCCGAGCCCGGCCAGGCTCGCCGTGAGGTGGTCATGGGGGACGGTCGCAGCAAGCGCCGGCGAGAGCCGATGTAGGTCCAACATCAAGGCGGAGATCGCGGTGACCCCGCTCAGCACGAACAGAACGAGCTCGGCACGGATGCGGTTGCGGACAACCAGGATCGCGACGCCGAGCAACGAGATTGCGGCAAGCGCCAGCAGCAGCGCATTCACCGTCAAGCCGATATCGGCCGTGATCGGTCCGAGCGAGAGGCCACCGATCACCTCGTGGGCGCTGGTCCAGATCGGATGAGCAAAGCGCAGCGGAAGCGGAGCAAGCTGGGCCGCGATGCACAGCGCAATGGCGATAAGGATCCAGCGGCCCCAGGAGGTGGCACGGACATAATGCTCGTAGTCGGCCTTTCGCGCGCTGAGGGCGGCCGCCAGCAAGCCGAGCGCAGCGGCCAGCGTCCCGAGCTGCGCCCCGAACGTGGCGCCGGCGATGTCGAGAGCGGAAGCGGAAACGACGGAGACGATGAGGGCAAAATAAGCGAGGGACAAACGGCGCGCTCGACAAGGAATCCTGAAACGGTCAGGTCACCATACAAGCGGGCGGTGCGTTTTCAAACAGAGGCCTGCGCCGTGATCAGCGGGTGGCCTTCACCGCTCGACCGAAGACGCGGGTGGCGCGTGCGGCGGCAAGGGCAAAGCGCGCCCCCGAACCGAAGAGGTAACCGCCCTGGAGGGCGATGGCGGCGAACGCCGCAGCCTTCATGCCTTCGAGGAAGCCAAGGCTGGTCATCATGCTGACCGGCAGCATGGTGAGCACCAGTGCAAATGTGACCGGCAGGAGCACGAACACGCGAAAGCGCTGGCCCAGCACGGCACCTACCAGAAAGCTGAAAATCAAAAAGGCGGTCATCCGAAACACTCCCCGTGCTTCGGACCCTAGGTTCCCCACCTTAAAAAGACCCTTAAGTTGTATGGCTAAATTTGGCCTATTGGCCGCAATTTGCCAGCAGCGAATTGTAGGCTTCGCGCAAGCCATTCAGCGCCACCAGTCCCTTGATCTCGCTGTCGCTTTCCCTGACCACCACGGACAGTGAGGCCGTGGTCTGCCACTTGCCCGCGGCAAAGGCCGAGACCTCGTCCGGCAACAGCACGGCGGCGCCCGCGGCCGCCATGCTGCCCTCGAAGCTCAAGGTGCCGCCGCCGCTCGCGGCGATGGTCACCTTGGGGCGGCTGCGGGGCGGGAAGGGCCGGATCAAGGCCACCAGCACATCGACCTTGCCCTTCGGCGCGCAGCGGACGATCAGGCCGGCGAAGTCCGGGTCCGATTGGGTCGTGTCCGCGGTCTTCATGATCGCGGCGAAGCTCTCGCCGTCCTTGGTCCCCTGGGTCCGGGTAAATTTCCAAACGGAAGTGGACGCAGACCCGGCGACCTCAACCACCGCCGCGCCGCGACACCACCCCACGGCGCTGGCAGAGCAGGCGACAGTGGGGCCGGATATGCGATCGGCGGCGCCAAGGAGGGAGCCCGCCAACAGCGGGATCAGAAGGAGGCCAGACACGGGGAGTTCCTATCTTCAACACCCCAGAGTTAGCAGAGGGCGGAGCGGTCAAGAAGCCTTGCGCTCGACACACCGCCCCCACGACTGGGGCGATCTGCTCTCGAACCGAGCACACGAAATACAACAAATGGTCACAAAGGCTTAAACTAAGCCTCAAAGAGTGGCCCGCACGCAACACTGGCCGACGGATTGGTCCGTTAACCACCGGGAACACTTGTCGCACCACCCCCTAGGCCGTACCAATTTACATCAATTGGGGACCCTCGGGCGCGATTCATGTCATCTATTGTCAAGACCTATGCGTTGAAGCCTGTGTTGCTGGCCGCCGCTTTGGCGCTCGGGGCCTGCTCGACCAATCCCGGCTCGGGGCCGCTCACCGACGACGTCAACAACAAGATCCAGACCGAAAACGCGCCGGCCTACGAGCTGGTGCCGCTCAATCCGGCCACCGTGAAGATCCTGCACACCCATGAGCCCAAGGGGCTCGCCGGAGTGTTCACCGATCGTCGTCCGCCCGCCAGCATCGTGTTCGGCATCGGCGACGTCGTCAGCGTCACCATCTTCGAAGCCGCGGCAGGCGGTCTGTTCATTCCGGCCGAAGCCGGCGTCCGTCCGGGTAATTATGTGACCATCCCGGATCAGTCGGTCGACAATGACGGCTTCATCACCGTGCCCTATGCCGGGCAGATCAAGGCCGCGGGCCTGACGGCGGTCCAAATCCAGCGCGCCATCGTCGAGAGGATCGGCAACCGCGCCATCGAGCCGCAGGCGGTCGTGGCGATGTCCTCGCAGCGCACCCAGCTGATCAGCGTGCTCGGCGAGGTCAATTCGCCGGCGCGTTATCCGGCGAGCGCGGCGGGTGCGAAGGATCGCGTACTCGATGCGATCACCCGCGCCGGCGGCATCAAGGGCCAGGGCTTCGAGACCTGGGTCATGCTGGAGCGTGGCGGACGGCGGGCCACCGTGCCGTTCGAGAATCTCGTGATGGCGCCCGAGAACAACGTCTATGTGCGCCCCGACGACAGCATCTACGTCTATCGCGAGCAGCAGAAGTTCATGGCGTTCGGCGCCAGCGGCCAGAGCGGCGAGTTCAACTTCGACGCCTGGCGCATCAACCTCGGCGAAGCCGTCGGCAAGGCCGGCGGTCTCCTGGACGGCCAGGCCGATCCGGCTGCCGTGTATCTCTATCGCCGCGAGCCGCGCGAGGTTGCTGCCCAGCTCGGCATCGACGTGAGCAAGTACACCTCGGAGACGATCCCGGTCATCTTCAACGTGAACTTCCGCGATCCGGGCGGCTTCTTCCTGGCCACCAAGGTCATGATGAAGAACGGCGACATCATCTACGTCTCGAACTCGCGCAACGTCGAAGTTGCCAAGTTCCTGCAGTACATGCGGGTGATCATGGCGACCGGCAGCGATGCCATCAATCTTGGCAACGACGCGCTGATCTTCCGCAACAACATCAAGCTGGCGCCGTAAGACGCCGACTTGACCGACCAAAGACGATGGCACCGGGCTTTGTCCCGGTGCCATTTTCGTTTAGCGATCCAATCGGTAGTGTCGCCGGGCCGGCGGGCAGGTTCGGATGAAGGCGTCACTGAGTAGGACGCGCCCGCCACTGGTCTCCGCGCTGCTGCAAGGGGCTTCATGCGCTTTCGAAGATTTTGCCATCTTCTGGCTCTCGTCCCGCTCGCCTTCGCCCTCGCACCGGTCGGGCCGGTGCTCGGCGCCGCCGCCGAGATGGGCGTCCGCCATCGCATCGACGTGATGGTTTCCGCCGAGCCTGACGCTCCCGTCCTGTCGCGCCTCAAGGGCGCCAGGGGCGAGCTGTCCTTCACCGTCCGCCTCTCGGCGAACTCCAAGGAGAGCAAGTTCTTCGGCATGCTGCGCCCGTCCTTCCCCGACATCGTCGTGCCCGATGGCGCTGGCAAGCCGCTGGTGCAGCAGACCAAGCTCTGGGAGGAGGACGTCTGCCATCAGCGCCGCGGCCTGCCGAAGGTCACCGTGACCCAGCTCGGCGGGCATTTTGCGCAAGGGGAGGGGCGGATCGAGATTTCCGCCATCAACCGGCACATCGGCGTTCTGGTCCCGCCCGACGAATTAACCCCCGGAATAAAACTCGATCGGGGGAGTGATAGCTTTGGACTATTCTATGCGTTCCGGGCGCAGACCCGGAACAGCCGCCTCAACGTGGATCTGAAGATCTATCCGATCGATTGCTTCCTCTAGGCCCAGCAGCAAGCTCGCAAGACATAATGATGCGCCTTTGGCTTCCCAAGATTCGCTGGTCATGGAGCTTGCCCGCGGCCTTCATCCTGTTCTTTGTGGCCGCCGCCGCGCCGTTTCCGTTCGGCTCGACCAATGATCTGTCGATCGCGTTCTGGTGCCTGTGCCTCGGCATCGCGGTGATCTTCGCGCCGACGCGTGATCTGCGCCGACCACATCTCTGGCTGCTCGCCGGCATCGGCGTGATCGTGGCCGCCTATGCCTTCGTGCTGCACGAGCAGCTCTCCGACCATCCCTGGATCGCGCCGTTCCAGCCAATTTGGCAGCAGGCCTCGGATCTGCTCGGCGTGCCGATCGCCCCGTCCGCGTCCATCGTCAAGAACGAGGCCTTCTTCGCGCTCGGCGCGCCGCTTGCCAACATCCTCGCCATCGTGCTCGGCATCACCGTCGGCGCCGATCGGATGCGCGCGCGCCGCCTGCTGTGGGTGATCGCGATCTCCGGCGCGGCCTACGCGCTCTATGGCGTAGCCTCGTTCCTGATCGAGCCCACCATGATCCTGTGGCGGGACAAGACGGCCTATCTCGGCAGCGTCACCGGCACCTTCATCAACCGCAACACGGCGGCGGCCTATTTCGGCTCGGTTGCGGTGATCTGGATGCTTTTGATCCTGGAGGACGTCCGCCGCCGCTTGCCGGAGCGGCACATCGAATGGCGGCGTCTGTCGCTCGACCTGCGCGCGATCCGGCCAAAAGAGATCCTGCCGCAGCTCGCATGCCTCTTGATCTGCCTGATGGCGATGTTCATGACGACCTCGCGCGCCGGCGTGGCCCTGTCGCTGCTCGCGATGATCGTCGCG
The DNA here is from genome assembly GCF_051853025.1 of Bradyrhizobium sp. BLXBL-01. Classification (NCBI taxonomy): domain Bacteria; kingdom Pseudomonadati; phylum Pseudomonadota; class Alphaproteobacteria; order Hyphomicrobiales; family Nitrobacteraceae; genus Bradyrhizobium; species Bradyrhizobium sp. BLXBL-01. The sequence continues at coordinate 7,030,124 of NZ_CP182471.1, read as the reverse complement.
TTCACGCTGTTCCTGCGCAAAGACCTCCCGCCGCGCACCGGCATCTGGATCTCGCTCGGCTCGGGCCTAGCCGTCGCGCTCGGCCTGTTGCAACTGCTCGGCGGACGCGTCTCCAGCCGCTTCGACAGCCAGGGCCTGGTTGACGAGGGCCGCATCGAGGCCTGGAAATCGACGCTTCGGATCATCGCCGACAATCCCTGGTTCGGCACCGGCATGGGCACCTTCCAATGGGCCTTCCCGCCCTACCGCAGCTCCAACATCTCGATTCGCGGTGTCTGGGATGCCGCGCATTCGACGCCGCTGGAGCTTGCCTCCGAGGTAGGCATGCCGATGGCGCTGCTGGTGGCGCTCGGCTGGGCCATCATGTTAGTGGTGCTGGCGCGGGGCGTGTTCGGACGCCGGCGCGACGTCATCATCCCGCTGGCGGCGGCGGCGACCGCAACGCTCTCGCTGCTGCATTCGTGCCTCGACTTCACGCTGCAGGTGCCCGGCTACAGCATTCCGTTCGTTGCGCTTTTCGGCGCGGGCCTGTCGCAGTCCTTCTCAAACCGGGAGGGCCGCCTTGCGCGGGCGCAGCCCAAGCTTCACAAAAGTGTCTAGATTTGAAGCAGTTGCGCGGTTTACGAAGTCTTTAGAATAAATGGACAGTCCTTTTCTCTTCGGTTAGGTTCCTGCACTGCACAGCCATTTGCCCGGGCCGAGCAAGCAATCGGGCTAGCTGATTTTTTTGGAGGTTGATTTATGAGCGTTATCAGAATCGCGCTTCGCATGGCCGCTGCTGCGGCCCTCGCGGCGACGATCAATTCGGCCGCCAGCGCTGCCATTTATCCGCCGCAGCGCCAGCTGCCGGCCACGGTCATTTCCGAGTTCAAGGCCGCTCCCAACAGCCTGTTGCAGCAATATCCGACCGGCGGTCCGCAGTTGATCTCGCGCGTGCGCGACCTCGGCGCCTCCGATCCGACCACGCTGCCGGGCCTGATCGCCTTGTTGAAGGATCCCGCCACCACCAAGGACCAGATGCGCGCGATCGTCGCGGGCCTCGCCCAGGTCGCCCGCATGGCCGCGCAGCAGGACCAAGCCTATGGCAATGAGATCCAGACCGCGATCGCCGGCACCGGCAATCCCGACGCGATTGCCGCCTACCAGGCCGCGACCGGCGATGTCGCGATCGCCGCGACCGGCGGCGCGGGCGGCGGCGGCACCGGCGCCGGCGGGCCGACGGGTAATAGCGGCCTTGCCAACGGAGGCGGTGGCGGGGGGGCCGTCAGGTTTGGCAACAACACCACGAGCAACAACGCGCCCAACGGCGGCAACGCCGGCGTCGGCAGCGCCGGCAACAGCGTCAGCGCGCGCTGACCGAAATCGGCCCTCCGGCCGGGGACCATGAGACCTCGCGGCAGCGGCGCCACCAGGCGCCGCTTTGCGTTTGCGCCGTTAAGCTTTCTGCAAAAAGTCGCGCAAGGCGCGCTGTGCACTGCATTCACTGCGTTCAATTGCAGGCGGGTTTGTGTTAGTTTTCAGGACAGCGCGGGTTTTGGCATCGGGTTTGCTCCGGTTGCCATTAGGCTTTTGGCCAGCATTGATCCCAAGAACACACAGCGATCCATTTTCAGGAATCTATAGATGTTACAGGTGAACAAGCCGGCCGCGGAGATCAATCGCGAATTCGTTGAGATGCAAGGCTCACAGTCCGAATCGCTCGCCTCGTACCTCAGCATTATCCGCCGGCAGTTCCCGACGATGATCGCAATCCTGTCGGCCTGCATCATCGTTGCGCTGCTATATCTCTTTACCGCCGTTCCACAATACACCTCGACCGCGTCAATGGTGATTGACACGCGGAAGGTGCAGCTTTTTCAGCAACAGTCCATGCTCGGGGACGTTGCGATCGATTCCTCAACCGTGGAGACGCAAGTCGAAATCCTGAAATCCGAAAACATCAGCCTTGCGGTCATCCGCGACCTTCACATGATCGACGATCCCGAATTCACCGGTACTGGTGGCGCCCTGCTTGGGGCCGTTGCTAGGCTGGTTTCCTCGAGCAGCCCAGCTTCCGAATTCGAATTGACCCGAAAGGCGCTGGAGGAGTTCGCTAGGAATCGAGTCATCAAGCGTCTTGGCACCACCTACGTGATGGAGATTGGCTTCACCTCGCGCGATCCCGCGAAAGCGGCGAAGATCGCCAATGCGATCGCGGACGCCTATATCGTGGACCAGCTCGAGGCGAAGTACCAAGCGACCCGCCGCGCCAGTGTCTGGCTGCAAGATCGCATAAAGGAGCTGCGCGCCCAGGCGACCGGTGCGCAGAAGGCGGTGGTCGATTTCAAGATTGCGAACCACATCGTCAATACCGGCGGACGACTGATGAACGAGCAGCAGCTCGCCGAGGTGAACAGTCAACTCGTGCTGGCGCATGCGGCGACCGCAGAAACTAAGGCGCGGCTTGACCGCATGAACAGCATCCTCAAGCAGGAGATCCCGGATGCCTCTGTTGCCGATGCGCTGAAGAACGAGACCATCGTAAAGTTGCGCGCTCAATATGTCGACATGGCCTCCAAAGAGGCCATTTGGGCGTCGAAGTATGGCCACGACCATCTAGCCGCTGTAAACCTTCGGCGGCAGATGGACGAGATCAGAAAGAACATCACCGAGGAGCTCAAGCGCATCCAGGAATCGTACAAGAGCGACTATGATATCGCAGCCACCCGCGAGGAGAGCATCAAGACGAGCCTGAATGCGGCTGTCTCTGAATCGCAGCTCACCAACCAGGCGCAGATCCAGTTACGCGAGCTCGAGAGCACCGCCCAATCCTACCAAGCGATGTACGACAATTTTCTGCAGCGCTATATGGAAAGCGTGCAGCAGCAGTCCTTTCCGATCACTGAAGCGCGTGTTATCAGCGCGGCGACGATGCCGCTGAAGAAGAGCTCTCCGAAGTCTCTGATCGTTTTGGCGGTAGGGCTCTTCAGTGGCCTCATGCTGAGCTTTGGTGTCGCCATGGCTCGCGAGCTCACCGATCGCGTCTTCCGTACGACCCAGCAAGTCGAAGAAATCCTGGGCACTAGCTGCCTCGCGATCCTCCCCGCGGTGGGCAGCTCCGCCGCACGGCCGCTGCCGCTGCTTCCTGGCTCGCTTTCGGACAGGTTTACCGACAAGTCCGGCAACCCCAATCCGGATCTCTTGCGCTATGTCGTCGAAAATCCTCTGTCCCGCTACTCCGAGGCCGTGCGAACCCTGAAGGTGGCCATGGATCTCAATTCAATGGTGCGAGAGAATCGTGTGCTGGCGGTCACTTCTACTCTTCCGAACGAGGGAAAGAGCACGCTTTGCGCCAACCTCGCTCAGCTCATGGCACACAGTGGCGCCCGGGTGATTCTGATCGATGCTGACCTGCGCAACCCCTCACTGTCGCGCGCGCTGGTGCCGGACGCGCGCGTCGGCTTGGTCGAGGTTGTCGCGCAGAGTGCGCGGCTGGAGGATACGTTAGTACTCGATCCAGAGACCAAGCTCTCGATACTGCCGGCGACTACGTCCTCGAAACTCCTACACACGAACGAGATCCTTGCGTCTAAAGCGATGCACAATCTTGTGACGTTGTTGCGCTCGAAATTCGAGTACGTTGTGCTGGACATGCCGCCAATGGCGCCTGTGGTCGACGCGCGCGTCACCGCGCCCTTCGTCGATTCTTACTTATTTGTGGTAGAGTGGGGAAAGACAAACACGGACGTGGCGCGCCACAATCTGCGCGGGGCGCCGGAAATCCAAGGCAAGCTGTTGGGAGCCGTCCTGAACAAGGCTGAGACAAGGCTAATTGCACGCTACGAAGCCTATTATGGTCGCCAATACTACGAGAAATATTACGCAAGGTATGGATACGTGGACTAGCTCGCGCAATGCCGAAGGCATTTGTGCGTGTGATGCTGCTGTTTGTGGCGCTATTTGGCACGCTATGGCCGATGGCTGCCGTTCCCTCCTTCTGGTTGACGGCACCTATCCGCGAGGCGTCGCTACGGATCATGGCCGATGGCCTGTTCAGGCCTGGTGTTTTGGCAGACATGCTGATCCGCTTGAATGCGAATTCCCCGCGGGGTGTAGTGCAACCTGAATTTCGATTTGCACTGGCAGTGGTAACGCTGCGAACCGCAGAAGAAGCGATGCATCGTAAGAACTCCGACGAGGGCGATCGCGCAATGGAAGCGAGCGAGGGCGAATTGCGGTCGGCGCTCCAGGTCATCCCAACTGACTCATTTCTTTGGCTGATGCTCTATTCGGTTGTGACGAGGCGCAGCGGATTCGACTTTGAAAATATCGGCTATCTGGAACGGTCCTATGCCTTAGGACCGAACGAAGGCTGGGTGGTGCTCCGACGCAATCAATTGGCGCTTGCGGTCTTCTCGCTGCTAAGCAAATCTCGTCAAGACGAAGTCGTCGCTGAATTTGCAGCTCTCATCAATAGCGGCTTCATTGAGGAAGCCGCGATCAGTTTGACCGGCGCAGGTTGGGTTGAGCGCGAGCGTTTGTTGGAGAACCTGAAGAAATTGGATGTTGCGTCGCGCGAAATCTTCGCCAAGAGATTGGCGCGCGACGGAGTGAGGGTGAGTATACCTGGGATTGAACAGGACGAGAGATACTGGCGCTAAGGATCAGTACGTTTCGACATTCATTCACGCGCACTTACCGAATGGTCAGTCTGGTCCAGTGCGCCAGCATTAATGATTAAACGAATGCACCTAGGTCGACCTATGGACAACTACCGGCGAGGCGGGATAGGCAACGCCACGAATACTGGAAGCTCAATTGATATCACATGTTTCGTGATCAGAGGGAAGTTCGGGTATTCTCGTCACCCTGAGCGCGCGCTCGACGGTCGGGTAGTGCTTGTAAAATCGTAATTGACCAGCAGATGATTTGCCTAGCGGGTCCTCACGCCTACAGTTTACCGATTTTAACGGGATCAAATGAATAAGCTCCATCCTGAACTCGTTCGGCAAGATCGAAGAGACATCCCCGAAGATAGAAGTGAAATCCGCCTCTTCGCGGTGCTGCGCGATGAAATGTTACGCCTGCCCTACTTTCTAAACTATTACCGCCAACTCGGCGTATCCCGTTTCTTTGTAATCGACAATGAATCCAACGATGGGTCGGGGCAGTTTTTGCTCGATCAATCAGATTGTCACGTGTTTTTCACGGAAGGATCGTACGGAAAGAGTCGCGCCGGTGTCAATTGGCTGAACTCGCTGCTGGATGCTTATGGCACATCACACTGGATTCTTCTCGCTGACGCCGACGAATTGTTTGTCTTTCCCGGTTGTGAAAATGTAGAACTGCCGAAATTTTGCAAGTGGCTGGAACAGCTCGGTTATGAGGCGGTGTACGCTCTTCTGCTCGACATGTACAGCTCGCTTCCTATCCGAGAGGTCAACTATCGGCAAGGCGAAGATTTTAGAGCGACATGTCCTTACCATGACAGCAGCTATGTTGTCGTGCGGCGATACGGCCTCCCGTCTGCTTTCCCGCCCTTCGAGCACATTGGTGGGCCGCGTCTGCGGCTTTGTTTTGAAGATCAGAATACGCCTGCGATCTGGCCTCGTCTGAAGCCAAAATTGGCAAGGCGAGCCTTAGCGATCGCGCACAAGGCTGGATTTTTCCGTCAAAAACGAGCTCAGGTCGTCGCAACGCAGGCATATAAGGTTCCGCTGGTCAAATGGCGAAGCGGAAACGCGTTCGTCAATAGCCATCGGCTCAATGCGGTTAGACTGTCGCCGGTCACGGGCGCTCTGCTGCATTTCAAATATTTCCAGGATTTCGGCAAACGCATCGAGGACGCCGTCGCACACGGAGAACACTACGGCGGCTCAATAGAATACCGCCGGTACGGTGAACTCCTTGCAGCAAATCCCAATTTATCGCTCCTAGGCACGGAAAGTGTCCGTTACACCTCAAGTCGCGAGTTGGTCGACAGTGGCTTGATCCGCACAGACAGTCGTTGGATATCGATCGTTTGAGGTTGTCAGCATTCGTGGTTAGCCGAGCGTCCGATAGTGGTCGAAACTCCTTACAAGAGCCGCTTCAGCCCACGCGCGAGAGGTGGTTGCGCAGGAGCAGATGGCTGCTGCAGCTTTTCCTGATGCTCTTTGAGTTAGCGGCGCCGAATCGGGGTGTGATGGCCAACGGCCTCCCCTCGGGGTTGGGTGTTCACGTGCAGGCATGGCAGATTGACACTGCTGACCTGGAACGTATCCGAAACATTGGCTTCAGCTTTGTACGATGGGGTATGTCGTGGGAAGCAATCGAGAAAAATCCAGGAGAATTCGACTGGGCAACGACAGACGCGTTTTTCGAGAAGGTCAGACATTCGGGTCTTTCCTCCATTGTGATTCTGGCGACTGGAAACCATCTTTATAGCCGCTGGCTAGAACTGCCAGCAGATCCGGGCGTGCGAGAGCGGAAAGTTGCGGCACCACCAGAGAGTGAGGCTGCGATGGCGGCCTTCAGTCGCTTCGCTGCCGCAGCCGCGAAGCGGTACGCTGACGAGTCAGTTACCTGGGAGGTCTGGAATGAGCCGGACTTGCCCATATTCTGGCCGCCCAAACCAAAGCCAGATGCCTACGCGCAACTCGCCGCGATGACTTGCAGCGCAATCAAGATGGTTGCTCCGAAGGCAATGGTGCTTGCGCCGGCAACTGCCAGCCTGCCGATCCGGGCGCCCGCACTCTATGGGGCTCTGGCGAAGACCGAGGCAGCAGGGTGTCTCGATGGCTTGAGTATGCATAGTTATCGCATAAGCGGCGGGCGACGGCCGGATCCGGAGAGCGTGGAAGCTGAGAACCTGGCCAGTCGCGCACTACTTGAGCGCCTGTCCGGTCGATGGCGTGACGTGCCCATGCTGTGCACTGAATGGGGATATCCCTCTTCGGCCGTTGGCCGTGCAACCCAGCGAGCATATTTGGCTCGCGCCTATCTTGCGAACGTCGCCAGTGGCGTTCAGGCAACCGTATGGTACGAATGGAAGGACTCAAGGGACGAGCCTGCCAATCCCGAGTCTCATTTTGGACTTCAGACGGCGCAGGGTATTTTCAAGGTTGAGCCGGATGACGGATTAGTTCGGCGATTAACGAATATGAGGTTCGTTCGCCGACTGGAAGCCGTGGACCCTCAGGTGCAGCTCCTTTTGTTCGAGGAAGGGAAAACAAGTCAGATCGTTGCCTGGCTAAGGTCCGACTCTGCTCGAACCGCCGTTGCCTACATAGCCGGAAAGGCGGTCGTCCTAAGCAACTACCCTGTGATTGTCCCTAGCGACCGGGCTGAAGATGACGGACATGGCCATGCGCGTTAAACTGACTGACTCGATATTCGCGTTGGCCGTGATCGCGATTCCCTTCGACGCGATCGCAGGACTTAAATCCTTCGGAGAACTCGGCAACGAGAGTTCTTTCTATTTCTTTGCGTTGGCCATGGGGCTATATGGGATCAACGCTGCCGGCGCTAGCGTAGCTGGTGAGCTTGTCGAGCGGCCAGGCGGGACCCTTGTCTGGCGAACCGGTGCCGCCATCGTAATCGTTATAGCGATTTCGGCCCTCTGGAATGCGACTGAAATCAGCGCGGCGAGGTTTCATGGTCGCGATGGGCTTGCGAAATTGGTCACCTCCGCGACCGTGGTAATCTACGGCTTAGCGCTCGCATTGTTGACTCGTGCAGTGGTTTTGGGGCGATGGTATGCGCGCCTGATACTGCCCGTTTGTATCAGCGCGGCACTGTGCGTCGGCTTCGGCTTGCTCGAGGCTCTCGATCGAGCTGGGATGAGTCTTCCACTCTATCAGACTGTGAACTCCTTGCTGCACGCGGGCTCGGATCATACTGTTCAATCGTGGGACGGCACCTTGAATTTGAGGCTTATCGAGGGATGGGATAAACGCCTTCGTACCGTTTCGTTCGAGCCTCCATCGTTCGGGAACTTTGCCGGACTTGCATGGCCTTGGCTCTTCGCTGCCATATTCATAACTCGGGGCATTAGGAAGGCCCTCCATATTTTCTTGCTCTTGGCTTTCACGGCCGTGATTGTTGGTTCTCAGGCCCGGACGGGATGGTTGCTCTTGGCAACCAACGTTGTCGCTTTCGGTCTGCTGAAATTTCTGTTCCTGCCCCCGGATGGACGCGTACCGAAGTCGGCGACCTTCATTGGGGCACTACTGCTATTTGTAGTGGTTGCAGTGATCATATTTTCCGCGGCGAGCTTCGACGAGGTCATTCGCGAGGCCGTTGTGGGGACTTCTGTTTCCGATCTGTCGCGTTTGGCCTATCAAGTTACATCGATTAGAATGTTTTCTGAGTACCCGATATTGGGGGTTGGGTTGGGTCAGTTCGCCTTCAAGGCTATCTCATATATGCCGGACTGGGGGTTCTCAAGTTCGGAGGTCAAGGCGTCCCTTCGATTTACCGACGCACCCTGGCCTAACACGTACTCGCTTTACGCCAGGCTTGCCGCTGAACTCGGCTTGATCGGCCTTTTCGGATGGATCTCAATCTGGATCGCGCTTATCGTTTCGGTGCGCAGGGCTGGGTTGATCTACGCGAATTTGGGTCGGAATGTGCCGGTGGTTGCATACCCGATTATCATGAACTGTGCCGATGTTATCGTAACCGGGCTGACCACGGATACCTTTCGAATCCCGATGATCTGGATCACCCTGGGGGCAGGCGCAGCCTTTAGTGCACGGGTGGGACAACTTGCTGGCGGCGCCCTCCAACCATTTACACGTCCAATTCCGAGCCAGACCTATCTCATGTCGTCGCGCAGCTGATCGGGAAAATGGGATGGCACTAGCCTATCACAGTAACCGATTCCGTAGAGGATCTGAGATACATTGGCCGACGCACGGTCTGAACCTGATGCGGATAAGCTGGCTCAGGGCGGTAATCGGATTATGGCCTTGTATTCGGTTGCAGCTCCCGTGAATGAGCGCGCGGAAGTTTGGAGCAGATTGCGATCGAATCCATTGTTTGGCGCCGCGGCTGGGTTGGCAGCGCGCGTCATTCAAATCGGATCCACGCTGGCTCTCGTGCCGATCCTGCTGAGTCATCTGGGCTCCGAGCAATTCGCCGTATGGCTCGCCGCGAGTTCCTTGATGGGCGCTTTTTCCTTCATCGATTTGGGAATTGGATCGGGTCTAGTCAATCACATCGCAGTCTCGAAGGGAGCCTACAATACCGCGCGAACATACCTTTCAAATGCGCTTGTGGCTCTTACGTTGTTCTCAGTCGTCAGTACGACGGTGGTATGTCTGACGTTCTTTTCGAATCGGACGGGTAGTAGCTTCGTTCATTTTCAAGGTACTGGAGCTTGGGAAGCATTCTTTGTGACGTGTCTGACACTTTGTATCGTGTCGCCGCTGAGCCTCGTTTGGAAAATCAGACTTGGCCTAGGTGAAACCGCAATTCAAAGCACTTGGGACGCATTTGCCTCCCTTGCCACGTTTTGCGCGATCGTTGTCAGCCTCCAGTTCAATGCAGGTATCGTCGCCGTAGTGGCTTCTTTCTGCGCGGTGCCTCTAGCCGTTCATTGCCTCAATGGCACTCTATTGCTTCGGCGTCGCCCCGACCTGAAGCCGAGTCTTTCGCTGACAAGTGCGGGGAAGCTGGCAACAGTGCTGAAATCCGGCGCTCCGTTCCTGCTCGTAAACGCGATCAACGCCATCAGCTTTTCCTTCGATTCTGTCTTGGCACTACATCTCTTGGATGCCGAACAGGCGGCGCAATTCGGGGTTGCGCAGAAAATGGCGATCGCGGTCCAGACGTTGCTTTCGATTGGCCTGACTCCGTTTTGGCCTCAGTTCCGAGCTGCAACCGCGGAGCAAAATGCGCGCGGCGCGTGTGGGCTTTTGGTCTCCGCTTTTTCATTGGCCTTGCTTATAGCGGGTTCTGTCTCAACGGTGACTCTCCTGTTTGGAGATGATGTCACGCGTTTTTGGACGCGTGGCAGGATATCGCTTCCAAATGACCTGATCATTGGTGTTGCGATCTGGATTCCGGTTTTCGCCGTTAACGCGGTACTCACGTCACTCATGAGCGTGCCATCGCTGCTGCCTATGCACCTGAAACTAGCGAGTTTGTCTGGAATATGCTGTTTTGTAGCTAAGGTCGCTTTGGCAAAAACGTTGGGGGGAGTTGGGCTGTTCTGGGGAAATAGCTTCGGCCTGTGTGCCTTCTTTATAGTTCCTGCTTCTTTTGTTATCGCGCGCGACCTTCTCAGGATGCAACGGCGTAAAGGCGGTTAAAGTGTCAAAATCAGACAATCTTAACTTGAAGGTCGCGCACTTCACGGAAGCGCCGTTGGGAGGGGTTCTTGCGCATTTGCAGGAATTGATTGCGGAGCAAATCAAAGATTCTGCAATCTCTCAAGTTGTGGTCTTCGGTCCCGATATAAATGACGAGGCTCTATCAAAGCTGGCTCATCCAAAGCTTGTCATCAAGTCGTATCCATACGTTGGGCGATCGATACAGTCCCTGATCAGAGTCCCCTTTGCCGCCGGGGCGCTGATCCAACGCTTTAAGCCCGATGTCGTTCATGTCCACTCTACGTTTGCTGGACTGCTTGTGCGTCCAGTTGCTTTCCTGCCGAAGCGACGTCCAATCATTGTGTATTGTCCTCATGGTTGGGCGTTCCTGCGGGACACAAAGGCGAACCGGCTATATGCGTGGCTTGAGGCGGCATTGTCGCGCTTGTGCGACGGTGTCGTATGCGTATCTTCTTCCGAGCGCGAAGCGGCTGCTTCAGCCGGCATTCCTGTTTCAAAATGTGTTGTGATTCTAAATGGCATCGCGGACGAGGCGATGCCGTCAGCGAACTCGGCGTCAGGCCTTGAGAGGCCGGTCAAAATTCTTTTCGTGGGTCGTTTCGATCGACAAAAGGGATTTGACGTGTTTCTCGACGTCATGTCCGAGCTTGGCGACTTGGCTCAGGGCTTTGCGATCGGTGACTTTGTTACCGATGCCACTACCGCTCTAGAAATTCCCGAGAATGTCGAACTCCTCGGTTGGAGAACTCGGTCACAGGTCGAGGAGAGTTTGGCAACGGCTGACCTGCTCCTGATGCCTTCTCGCTGGGAGGGATTGCCCATGATCGCGATCGAAGCGATGCGAGCGGGCCTTCCGATATTCTCCTCCTCAGTAGGAGGGCTTCCGGAGCTTGTTGAGGATGGAGCGACCGGACGGCTCCTGAAGAGCTTGCGACCGCTGGATATTGCGAATGCGATACGTGCCACTAGCACTGAGGAATTGCGAAGCTTCGCTCAAAACGCTCATCATCGGTTTAGGATGCACTACACGGCCAGATCAATGGCTAGCCGGACAAAGCAACTCTATTTGGATCTCCTGGGAACTCGTGATTTTTACTCGCAAGAAGCCGTCACTACATCTCGAAGTAAGGAAGGCTCGGGAAGCATCCTGCATCGCTCCCTCGATGGGATGGACCGCAACCCGTAGAAAGCTCAAGCTCGCGCGCGCCCAGCTCCGCGCTACTCGTCCGACGCAGACCGAACCTCAAACTGGATTAAGCCCAGAGCAAGGTTAACGAAAAAATCCGGGTCCTTACGAGCGTGCAATGCCTTCTGATTTCATTAAGGAGCGAGCCGGCGCGCGCGAGCAGAGCAAATCGAGAAGCCGCGGGCGAATGATTGCGAAACGTCCATTAAGCACATCAGTTAAAGAGCGCTCGGTTTCCTTAAGCTGAAATGCGCATCGGCCATCTACGGTGGGCGCGTCCAGTTTGAGGAGCGCCAGAGATGTCCAGTTCAGCTTCCACTGCGGATTATGCAGTCAATTCCGCAACGAGCGTGACAAGCTTTATCGATTCGATCGGCATCGCCACTCACCTTGCGTCGTACGATCCGACTCACATCCTGAGCGAGTTATCCTATCTTGGCATTTCGAATGTCCGTGACGGCATCCCGCCCGCCACCGCGCTTTCGACGTATATCGCGCTGGCCGAGACCGGAGTCCGTTTTGTTCTTCTCGAGTCAAATTCCTTCTACGCGGATCAGGCGAGCCAGGTGAATGCGGCAGCCGACCTTGTACGCGCAGATGCTCTCGAAATGGCCGTGCCCGGCAGCATCATTGCGCTGGAAGGATCGAATGAATACACGACCAACACTTACTATCTCAACGGAATTTCCTCTCACGGGAATCTGAGCTGGGGCGCGGCCGACGACGCAGCGTTGCAGGCGGCGATGCGAGCAGATCCGCTGATGGCCGGCGTCAGCCTGATCGCCGCCTCCGAGTGCAGCACACTCGCGATCCCTTCCTTTGGGACATTTGCAGACGCCTCCAACGTCCATGTCTATGGAGGCATCGGCCAGCAGTTGCAGGACGGTATCAATGCCTGGGTCGCAGCCGCTCAGGCGTCCAATCCCGGCAAACCCGTCTACATCACTGAAACCGGCGTCTCCAGTTCGGGCTTCAACACATCGACCTGGGGCGGAGGCGTGGCTGATGCCTACACCCAGGGCATCATCGACACCAACGCGCTGCTGGACGGTTACAAGGCGGGAGCCGCCATCACCTTCCTGTATGAGCTAATGGATGAGCCTAGCGCGTCGAGTGACCAAGAGCAGCACTTCGGCCTCTTCAACGCTGACGGGACTCCGAAACCGGCCGCCGTAGACATTAGCAACCTGACGCATATTCTCGAAGACAAAGGTCCGCCGCTCACATCGCCCGGAACTCTCGCCTATAACATCACCGGTTTGCCGAGCACTGCGTCGTCGATGCTGCTGGAAAAGTCGAGCGGTGCTTTCGACATCGTTCTCTGGAATGGCAATGCTACACTTTACAACGGCACCAGCGTCGTGATGCCGCCAACATCGGAAGTAACGATCAGCTTGCCTAGCGCGGTCTCAAGTATCAAGATTTTCGATCCCATTAAAGGGACTACCGCCATTCAGACCGTTTCCAACGTGAGCAGCATAACCGTTGGCTTATCGGCCGATCCGATCATCATCGAGATCGAGCAATCTACCACGGTAGCGCCCGCTCCGCCGGCTGCGCCCGAGGCCCTGAGTGATGCCAGCATCGTGAACGGATACGTCAATGCGGTGCACAACACGGCGCAACAGGCTATTACCGGGATCGCCGAAGCTGGCGCCGTGGTGACAGTTTACGACAATTCGCTCGCCTTGGGTTCTATCGCTGCGGATGCCAATGGTGCCTGGAGCTTTGTCTTGGGCGCATTGCCGGACGGTTCTCACCAAATGACGGCCGTCGCCTCGAATGGATCTGGCCAAATGAGCGAGGCCAGCGCCGCTCTCAACTTCATAGTTGACACCATTGCACCGGTCCCGGGTATCGTCAACGTTGTGCCGACCGGGTCGAACTCGGTCACGATCAACGGCACCAGCACAACCGACTCGACCATTTCGCTGTACGACAACGGGAAGCTGATAGGGACGACCTTCTCCTCGAACGGCTCATGGAGCTTGACAAGCCAGCTGTCCAAGTCGGCTGTACACAGCTTGACAGAGACCGCGACAGACGCAGCCGGAAACACAGGGATCGCTCTTGGCGTTACTCTTTACTCTAATCAGGCCAACCAGACTCTAACTGGCGGAGCGGGCGCCGACGTGCTAATCGGCCGTGGCGGCGACAAACTGACCGGCGGCGCCGGGGCAGACACTTTCGTCTTCAACCCGGGTTTTGGTAAGCAGGTTATCAACGACTTCACCCCAAGCACCGCCACAATGCAGGGTGACCACATCGACATCAGCCGCGCGATGGTTCCGGATTTCGCCCACTTGTTAGCCGACGCCCAACAGGTGGGAAGCAGCGTGGTCATTACCATCGACAAGTCGGACGTCCTGACCTTGAATCATGTCGCGCTGTCGAACCTTCATGCGTCCGACTTCAGCTTCATCTGACGCTTTCGGTGATCGGCGGTGCGCCAACGGCTAGATCCGGTGGGGCGAACGGAGGCCAAGCCAAGGCAATCTACTCTTCAGAGCTAACGTTTTTGGCTGAGGGACTGCTAAGTTCTTTCAAAGGCGTTTGTTGCTTGGATAAAGGGGCGATCGCCTGATCGGTGCAAGAACCGCAAGTAGAAGCGAAGCAATCGGGCCCGGAAAGCTGCGGGCTATCGATCCTTCGATCCACTCAGATACAACTGTGTTATTCTTGCTTGTGAGGGCCAAGGGCAACTGGTCGAGTCGAAGGCGAGGAGCGATTTCCGAAAACTCACGATGAAACTGGCTGGGTGCGTGGGGGAATGAGCCCATCGCCTCAGCTTCTTTCCGAGTCGGGTGACTAATGAAGGCACGAAGAACGAGAATGGAGGCTTCTGTCAGGTCTGAGCCCAATCCCAAGATGTTCTGACCCGCTATGCCCAAATGAGCCAATACTTCGTCTGTGAATGCCTTAATGATATCGTGCTGTAGTCCAACTCCCCAGACGCTCGCCGGATCATTCTCCGCGTACGGAGCACGGACTGGCCGGGCGGTGCCATTTGCTTCTCTCTCATGGGAAATGGTCGTCCCGTGCTGCGCGGCGCAGATCGCTTCGAACAGTGAGGCGCGTATAAAGGGAGCCAGCGATGCTGCGCGCCCCTCTTTGACGTAGGACTCAAGAGTGCCCACGCCGGCGGGGCGGCTGAGCAGCCGGTAGTAAAACCCGTGAACGCGGTTGACGAAAGTTGGATCGTGCGACTGTACTGCAGCGTATAGAGACCGCTGTAGACCGCCTTTCCAGCCCAAATCGACGATGCCGATCTTTTCCTCGGTGAAGAATCCTTCCTGCCTTAGATAATCGACGAGCACCGCTCGTTGACGTGTTGCGTTCCTGATCACATGTTCCAGATGGCGGGATCTCAATGTGGATGCAAGATCGGAGATTTGTTGAGCCGTTAGCTTGGCCAACGGGGAGTTGAAACCAGCATCGGCCAGCAGCTTCAGAACAGTAGGATCACCGCTCAGACCAAGCCTCGATAAAATTTCGGCGACGGTTTGATCGGTGTGAAACCCCAGTGACTTGATGTCGTCCTCGGAAAGGTCCTGGATTCCGGGAAGGTGCAAGCTTTGACGAGAAACAAACAAATATCTTGCGTCTAGGTCCAATCCAGAGTGTCTTATGATCTTACGAGCCATCTTCAGTAAGATCTGGCCGTCACGCGCAAGAAAATACAGTTTTTTGACGCCGCTCGCTTGTGCACGCGCTAATATCCAAACCACGTATGCGAGAAGCATCACGGCGCTAACACCCGCGGATACTTCGGCAATAGTACGTTGTTGCGAAGTGACAGGGGCGCTCCTTAATCTGGCTGCGCGCGCACTCTCGGCCAAGGCAGATCGCACGATCTTCGGTTTGATAGAATCTGCCTGGGCAAGCAGACTTTCGAAACGAGTGAGATGCTCGTCGTGGCAACAAACAGATGAGCAGTCCCACCCGCCGGCCTGGACAACGTCCGCAAAAAAACTGTCGTCGATTTGCAAATGCTTACTCGAGTTTTTCGTTCTACAGCAGCCGGAGGAGGCCATCGCTGCGGCTCGCCTCAAACAAGTTGGACCGTGATGAATTCGCTCGTCTGAAAAAAGCTCGTTACTTATGCTTCGTTACTCATGCGAGAAGAGAGGATGCAGTAACCTTCGGTCGATATCAGAGGCGCAACTCACCGTATAATCGGGTTTCGCAGGCTAAGTGTCTTTGCTCTTTGTGTTGCGATGTTCCAAGCATGTGAAGTAGCAGGATGAATGTTTTTGTCCTCGTGAAGCATGGCCTTTCGGCCTATGGATAAGTGAATTCCGGTTCGACCGACCGCATTCATCCATGAATAGCTTGCTCCCGCGCCGCCTTCAAAGTGCCGCTGCGCGTAACGACGAGAGTGCGTCAGCAACGCTCAACACCTGCCTCTGTCAAATTACTAGTCGCAAACGTAAACACCGAACGTGCTAAACACAAAAGATGCGCCCCCATCAACCGACCTCTCGATGATCAAAATCTTGACCGGCCTGTTCACCTGTCCGAACAATTCACACAGACCCATGTCGCGGCACTAGGTGAAGCATCCAGACGAATCGTTTCGCCAACGCAACAGGGCTGATTGGAGTTGCCCGAGTGGCGCTTGACCCTTGGATTGCAGCCAACCAGGAACGACATTGGTAGACTTGACGAGCTTCATCACGCGATCAGGATGAATGCCAACGCCGACCGCCGAGAACGGCTTGAGAATCGCCGCTGCAGCTTTCACCGCAGCTTCGGGAAGCAGAAGCTCTCGCGCATTCGGAAAGTGAGTAGTCCGGAATGCCGTAACGATGTCCTCAATCGTATAGCGATCTGGGTAACACGCATTGAACAAGACGAAACGCTCCGGGCATGAACGAGCAAATTCGATCGCATTGATCAGGTCTTCGACATAGAAACAGCCCTTGATCGTGTCGCGTCGCCCTGGATAAACAAAAAAGCCCTTTTGCAGCAGAGTAGCGAGTCGAGTAAAATTCCCGTTTTCTCCTACTCCGAAAACGACTGCTGGTCGAGTAATGACTAGCTTTCGATCATCGCGTTCTGTCATCCATCCTTGAAACACCTGTTCCGCTAGGAGTTTTGACCTGCCGTAACTGGAGCTCGGTGCAGGGGGGGTGTCTTCCAGCTTGGTATCTTCACCAGGGCCATACACGGAGATCGAACTTGTGAAGACGATCTGCGGCACGTGATTGCGTCTGGCCAGTGCAGCGATCTCTACAGCTCCGCCGACGTTGGTCTCATAATATTCGTGGTCGGGGTGCCCAGGCGTGCGGTGTATTGCGGCCAGGTTGTAGATGGTTGTTATCTCGCCGGACGCGCCAAAGTTGCTGAGGTCGCGTACATCGCCGATCTTGTACTCGACGCCAGAGACAGGCATCGCAGGCGCTCGCAAGTCGACGCTCACAATTTTGGCTGTAGAGGTCTGTCGTAATCGACGCAGCAGATGGGTTCCGACGAAACCGGAGCCGCCAAAGATCAAAATGCTTTTTTCCATTACTCCCTCAGCCTCGAAATCTCTTGCCTTCAATATGCATTCGGATCGCGCAAACTTGTGGCTACAGTCAGAAGCAGAATCTTAAGATCAAGTCTGACGGTCCAGTTATTGATATACCAGATGTCGAGCTCGACTCTCTTCTGCATAAGCTCGATCGCGCGGATTTCTCCGCGGTAACCATTAACTTGCGCCCAACCGGTGATGCCGGGCTTGACGTGGTGGCGGAAGGCGTAGTTGCCGATGATCTGCTCATATTCGGTGTTGTGGGCGGCGGCGTGCGGGCGGGGACCGACCAGCGACATGTCGCCCTTGAGCACGTTGAAGAGCTGCGGCAGCTCATCGATCGAGGTCTTGCGTAGCCATTTGCCAATCAGCGTGACACGAGGGTCGTTCTTCTGCGCCTGCGTGATCGTTGGGCCGTCCTCGAGCACGTGCATGGTGCGGAATTTGAATATCCTGAACGCGCGCCCACCGAAGCCGTGGCGGGATTGGCGGAAGAACACGGGGCCCTTCGAGGTCAGCTTGATCAAGATCGCGGTCACCAGCATCACCGGCGCGAACACCAGCAACCCAAGGCTCGCGCCGATGACGTCGAGCGTGCGCTTGAGCGCGCGCTCGCTAGGGGCCAGCGGGGCGCGACGCAGTTCAGCGGTGAAGGTGTTGCCGGTGCCGAAAAGCGGATAGCGCAAAAAGCGCGCCGTGGTCGCGTCCGGCACCAGATGCACCGGGAGCGGCAGGATCTTCAGCGCGTCCAGAATGCTGTCGATCGCATGCTGCCGGCTCCAGTTCATCAGCAGGAAGATGTGCTCGATCCGGTTCTCACGCGCATAGACGATGAGCTCTTCGAAGCGCGGTGCGAGCGAGGAGAGCAATAGCGGCGACGCCAGCTGCCTTGCAGGAATTTCCATGATTCGCATCAAGCGATAGCCGTGCTGGCCGAGGTCGTCGATCGCGTTGGACGAGGTGGCAAGGCCGAACTCGGCGATCATAATCGCCCTCCCGTTGGCGAAGGCGCCGGTGCGCAAGGAATTCGCAGTCCACCGCGCCGCCACGGTCTTCCAGGCGACCAGGGTGGCAAGGCCGACCAGGTAGAACGAGATCGTGCTTCCTCGGGAGAACTCCTCGCTGACCTTCATTGTGAAGGCGATCGCTAGCAGCGCACCGAACAGAGCGGTCCACGTCGCGGTTGTCATTCGCAATGTGCGTGGCAGGTCCGTGATGGTTCGGAGTCGATAGCCCTGCTGCACTACGTTCAGAAGAACAAAATTGACTGCAACCAAGACACTAGCCGCCGCATACACGTCTGCTTTGCCGACGAAGCCCGCGGTCGACAAGAGATAGCCGACCGCGCAGCCAATCCCACTGACCACGATTAACGCTGCATCAACTACGGCCATTGAGTATTCAACAACCTCAGGGCGTAGCCAGCTTGGCGAAAAGCTTATAGATGGTGAAGCAGTTTGCTCGGCCACGGGAATTTCCGTCGCAGAATCAGGAACGGGCAGTGGTCGAGTAGTAATAATTGTCATCCTGCGAAATCCATTGACGCGGAATTTATTACCCGAATAAGCCGTGCTATCGGTCAAAAGCGCTGTTAAAACCAGGTAAAGGAAAAATTAACCTTACCCCCAAGGCGGATTGTAGCTCATCTCGCCTCAAGTGATATGTCAAATTTACAGACCGTTAGGAGTTCTTGTTGCCAACCCAGGACCGGAAGCGGACCCGACGGAAAGGGAGGCGGTACCTTGCTATGGGTCTTGCGGCCATCGCTTTGGTGGGTATCCTGCTTCTCCTTCTTCGTCCTGAAGCGACCCCCATACGAACGCCGACAGCTTCTAAAGCTGTGCCAGTCAAGCTCCTCCTTGACGGGCGATATAGTGCTCGATTTGCCGGCGAACTCGCTGCATCGAGGGGGGGCTATTTTTCCTCCCGCGTTGAGGTCTTGGCTCAGCCCGAAGACCCTGACTTCGTCCAAACCATTGCACGCCAAAGTGCCATTGGCGTGACGAGCAGCCAAAACTTCCTGCTGGCAAGCTGGCGCGGCGTGCCCGTAACTGCCTTCGCTGCAAGCTTGCTTGATACCTCGGCCGCGATCTTCACGCTCGAAAGCTCAGGCTTGCGGCGGCCGGGGGATCTGATCGGAAAAAGAATTGGATACCGTAGAGCGAGCGAGGGGGGCGTCGTTTTCGACGCCATGATGGCGCAGCTCGGGCTTTCCCGAAGCCATATAACCGAGGTCCGAGACCGCGATAGCTTCGAAGCACTGCGGGCGGGGGAGGTGGACGCGATAGTTGCTGCTATTGACGAGCAGCCCGATCCCTCGACCTCTGTGAAGCTGAACATCATCAAACCGCAGGACTACGGCATCCATGTCCCCGGCCAAGTCTATTTTGCGAGCAATGATCTCATCCTCGACCAGCCGTCCGTGATTGCCGATGTCCTCCAAGGCCTCATTCGAGGTTGGCAATTCGTTTATGCTGACTATGCAAAGAGCGTGCCCGTTCTCGCTGGCACCGGCCCGGCCGGCCTGAACCCCGAGCGGCTGAGATACGACCTACAGCTGCAGCGCGAGCTGGTGTTGCCGACGGGCGGCCGCATTGGCGATTACGACGAAAGTCGCTGGCGGACGCTGCGGGATATCCTCATTTTTGCGAAGCTCGGCGAGGAAGATGTGCCTATGGCTCAGACGGTCAACTACCGGTTCTTGCGGGATGCGTACCGCCGTTCACCTGACCTAGCCGCCCCCGGCGTCTTGGGCGTTGAGAAATAGGACCGAGAAGCCACACTCCTGCGCCATATTGACTAAGAATGGGCTCCCCCCCCCGGCATCGGTTGCTTTTCGCCCCGTGGCCTTGGTACATCTGGTTCACTCTTTGGGCCAGTCGCGGGGTGGCTCCGTGACGTTGGCGCTGTAGGATTTGACGACGGCTGAAATCCGCCGAGGCGAGGAGCTTTGGGATGCTTAAGACATCGATGCGAGCTGGACTATTGGCCGCGACCGTTTCTCTATGCGCAATCAGCGGAGCCAGCGCTGCGATGCAAATGCCAGTGCCGGCCGCCCTGCTGACGGGCGAGAGCCTAGCGACGCCTGCTACGTTCTGGGCGCAACCATACCCGTATCGCTACGTGCCCTCGCGCCGTTGCCCGTTGGTGCGGGTCGAGACGCCCTATGGCTGGTACATGGACCGGGTCTGCGCGTCAGTCGGTCCGGTGTTGCGTCGGGCGTATTAGCAACCCGGCCTCCTTACGCGCACACGCTCTTACTTTACCGCCCGCATGATTTGGCCTAGAGAAGTTCCTTTCTCTAGTCGTCAAGCGCAACGGCTAGTGCGAGAGAGAATTTGTTGAGGGTTGCAGATCTCTGCAGCCTTGGCAGACCAAGGAAGTTGCGACTGCACAATATCGAAGCGTTCTTCTCCCAATGCCAGAGCACCGCGGCTTGAGGGTGAACTGCTAAGGCTCGATAAGCGAAGCAACGCTTTCGAAGAAAACATCGATTGGTGATTGCGTGCGTGTGCGCGATTCGGCACATTCTGATGACCTCGGACAGCCTATGAGCAAGCCGGTCGCTCTTATCACCGGTGTGACTGGCCAAGATGGTGCCTATCTGGCCGAATATTTGCTGTCGCTCGGCTATGTCGTGCACGGCATCAAGCGACGCTCGTCCTCGTTCAACACGGCCCGCGTTGACCATCTGTACCGGGACCCGCACGTCGGTGAGGTTCCGTTCCTGATGCACTATGGTGATATGACGGACTCGACCAACCTGATCCGTCTGGTACAGAACATCAGGCCGACCGAGATCTACAATCTCGCCGCGCAGAGCCATGTTGCGGTCAGCTTCGAGAGTCCTGAATATACCGCGAACGCGGATGCGATTGGCGTGCTGCGGCTTCTGGAGGCGATTCGCATCCTCGGCATGGAGAAGGAGACGCGGTTCTACCAAGCCTCCACTTCCGAACTCTATGGCTTGGTGCAGGAAATCCCGCAAAAGGAAACTACGCCGTTCTATCCGCGCTCGCCCTACGGCGTAGCCAAGCTCTACGGCTACTGGATCACGGTGAACTACCGCGAAGCCTACGGCATGTTCGCGTCCAACGGCATCCTGTTCAACCACGAGAGCCCGATCCGCGGCGAGACGTTCGTGACCCGCAAGATCACCCGCGGCGTCGCCCGCATCGAGGTCGGTCTCGAGGATACGCTCTATCTCGGCAATCTCTCGGCCAAGCGCGACTGGGGGCACGCGCGCGACTATGTCGAGGGCATGCATATGATCCTTCAAGCCGACAAGCCTGACGATTTCGTGCTCGCCACCGGCGAGACGCGCTCGGTGCGGGAGATGGTCGAACTGGCGTTCGCGCAGGTCGGCCGCCGCATCCAATGGCGGGGCGAGGGAGTCGAGGAGACAGGCGTCGATGCGGCGAGCGGCAAGACCGTCGTCAGGATCGATTCGACCTACTTCCGACCGACCGAGGTCGATCTTCTCATCGGCGACGCCAGTAAGGCGCGTCAGGTGCTCGGCTGGAAGCCGAAGCGGAGCTTCGCTCAACTCGTCGAGGAGATGGTGGCGAGCGACCTTGCCGAGGCGAAACGGGACGCAGCCCATGGCAAGCGCGCCATTTGAGCTGAAGGGCAGAAGCGTTTACGTCGCCGGCCATCGCGGCATGGTCGGCAGCGCGCTCGTGCGCCGGCTTCAACGGGAGGACGTGAGGCTCGTCACGCTGGACCGGCGCGAGGTCGATCTCCGCAACCAGGCGGCCGTGTTCGGCTGGTTCGCGCAGATGCGGCCGCAGGTGATCTTCCTCGCCGCCGCCAAAGTTGGCGGCATCGTCGCCAACCATACGCTACGGGCCGAGTTCATCTACGACAACATTGCGATCGCCGCAAACGTCATTCACGCCGCGCATCAAAATGGTGCGGAGAAGCTGATGTTTCTCGGCTCGTCCTGCATCTATCCGAAGCTGGCGCCTCAGCCGCTCCGCGAAGACTACGTGCTCTCGGGTCCGCTGGAGCCGACCAACGAACCCTATGCGATCGCTAAGATCGCCGGCATCAAGATGGTCGAGGCCTATCGCAGTCAATACGGTTGCGACTTCATCAGCGTGATGCCGACCAACCTCTACGGGCCCGGCGACAATTATCATCCTGAACTGAGTCACGTCGTTGCTGCGCTCATGCGCCGGTTCCATGAGGCCAAGTTGTCCGGCGCGCAGAACGTCGTGGTGTGGGGCACCGGCACGCCCCGACGCGAGTTCCTCTATGTCGACGACATGGCGGATGCCTGTGTGCACCTGATGAAGACTTATTCCGGCGCCGAGCTGGTCAACATCGGTACCGGAAAGGACATTGCCATTGCTGAGTTCGCCCAACTCGTCGCAGACATCGTAGGTTACAACGGTGAGATCGCGTTTGACACCTCGAGGCCAGACGGCACGCCGCGCAAGCTACTCGATGTCAGCCGTCTCGAAGAGCTCGGTTGGCGCGCGAAGACCTCCCTCGCGGACGGTCTGAAGCAGGCGTACGCGGCATATCTGTCGCTTGGATGATAGCGCGGTTACTCCTGCTTAAAGCAAGCTGTCCTATTGCACCTTGAAGGCGTGTCACGTCGAAGGCGATCGAGCCTTCGATAGTCGTATTTTCTCGACGGTGTTTGCCGCGTCGGCGCGAGCACGGGCGCCGGTCGCGCTCCCTGCTTCTCTCCCTTCGCGTGAAGATCATAAAGTTGAGTAGCTTCCCAGCTCATCGTCGCCAATTAGTCATAAGCAAAGTTTTCTCTGAATGCGTCTAAAGCGCAAAATAAAAAACACGTGAGATTTAATCGTCCCATGTGCGGTCGCCGCACTCGCATTCAAATGAGCGCAGGGTCTTTTCCCGATCTGGGAAATGCACGACCTTTAGCAGGCGGAGCGTTCTTCCGCAGAATCTACACGTTCTATTTGGCCGGCTTTCGATTTCGCCAACCTTTTCGGCTCTAAACAGCTCCATCCCCTCCCCCAACCCGGCTCTCCTGAGCAAGAATTAGGCAAATACCCTAGATTGTCATCAAGAATCAACTTAGCCCCACTTGCGCAAACTGCGCTGGGCCGAACCAACTCCGATAAGATTGTCGCATCACCCGACAAGGCGGCAACTTCGGAATACGGTTTCTCGAGCACCAGTTAGAATGAGGAGTCTACGTAATGCTTCCTGAAAGCTCGATTATTGCCCTTGTTCGTACATGTTGACGACGCGGCAGCGTAGGCTGGCGCCGTCGCCAAAGAGGTAGGTGGCCACCTTCCAACTTTCGACGCGTTATCAGTCATTATGGCCAGGATTACGTATCATGTTGCCACAGCGCCGATCCAGATCGAGCGATCCGCCTTAAGAGACACCTTGAGAAATTCTTGACCGGAAAATGGGAAGATTTGCCCCCCGTTCAGTCGCTTGACCACGGGCCGTGTCACAGCTGGGCGCGGGCGTCATCCCATCAAGGATGCTCAATTGACCCCCAAACGGCTCCGACATCCGTAGAGCCTGTGAGCCAATTCGTTTTGTTTCGGCTTCGGCATCAAGGGGTGGTATCGCCCCTTGATGGGGGAAGCCGGCGGCGTCAGGCTGTTGGTTATCTATGCTTTTGCGAGACGATGCCCTTGCAGGATGTTGTTGGTGAGGGCGTACCAGAGGACGACGGCACGGACCTTCTCGATGCCGCGCACGGTCAGTTGCCTGAGGTCCCAGTTGCGCCAGCGGGCATGGATGCATTCGCAGATGGTACGGGCCTGGTACTGTGCCTTGCCGGCTTCGCTGGCCATGCGAGCACGCCAGGCCGCTATGCCAGGACCGTCGCTGCTCCGGGGTAAGAAGGGATCGACACCGCTCCTGGATTGGGGCGGTGGACAGTAAACCTCGATGCCCTCGCCATGCGCCCATTCGATGTCGTCGCCAGTGCAGAACCCGCCATCGGCGAGGTAGCGGCGTGGCAAGCGCTTCAGCCGAGCGCGCGTTCGCTCCAGCATCGGGCGCATCAAGCCACGATCTGAGCCGCTGTTGTCGACATCGATCGCGACCACGATCAGTTCGCCAGCCGCGCTAGCCACCTGCACATTATAGGCCGGACGGAAGCCGGCATCGGCCATCTTCATCACCCTGGCCTGCGGGTCGGTGGTGGAGGCCCGAGGCTCCTTCGGCTTCTTGCCATTGCCGCCCTTGTCGTCGAGCTGTTTTCGCTTGCGCTTGATCTCGGCCAGCGCGGCCTGCGCGGCTTGCACCCGCTCGCTGCGTTCGCGCGCCGCCCGCTCTTTGGCGGCCCGGATCCGCCGATTGCTGGCTTCCGGGTCCGCATCGACCTCGCGCTTGAGCTCTTCCACAATGGCCTCGGCCTGCGCCATCTGCCGATCCAGCGTCGCCTCCCGCCGGAACGATCCGGTCCCGGCATTCGCTCGTATCCGCACCCCGTCCTGGGTCAGCTTCTCCAGATCGACCAGCCCTGCCTCGTTCAGGGCCACCAGATGTTCAACCAGCAAACGGTCGAGCAAGTCGGCACAGCCGACCCGGAAGTCCGACAGCCCGTGATGGTTCAACGACACGCCACCGCAGAGCCAGCGGTAGACGTCGTGGCTGTCGCAGAGCCGGTCCAGCGCCCGCGCGCTGCCAACGGCATCGCTCGCGGCGTACAGCCAAAGCGCCAGCAACAACCGTGGCGATGGCGCCGGATGGCCCGGCCTGTTTTCCCGTGCCTTGACGCGATCTTCCAGCTCGCTCAGGTCCAGCCCTTCGACATAAGCCCAGATCACCCGCGCTGGATGATCCTGCCCGATCAGGCTGTCGATATCGACCGCTCGCAATTCGACCTGATTGCGCACAGGCTCGCGCAGCCGAGGTGCGCCTTGCGGCACCGCTTCGGTTCGTGCCGACTGCTCCGGCAATTCACCAAAAAGTCCGTCGTCAGCCATCATCCTCTCCAGCAGATCAGTCTGCCCAGAGAATCACATTCGTCTGACGTGCGGTACAAAAGATTCACAGTCTCGTACCAGCCGGTGCTCGGCATGGCTTCGTTCGTCACTTCAGTACTTAGGCTTGGGCTAAGGCGTCGGCCTGGTGCGCGGCCTCTCAGAGCACCGTCACCATGAGGCAAATTCGTTCAAATATTACTTCGCAAGTGCTTGATCCTCTGCATCACGAGCCTTCAAGCGGTTTCCGTTATACGTGAGGCGTGTCGCCGATTACACCGAGATTACGCCTGATTGCCGATTTCGAGAACAGCGTCGATGGCGGCCGAAAGCGACCCACAAGCTAACTGTTCACTTTCCGCACGTTCCTCTCAGGGTACCGAACTGGTGACGTCGTGACGTACTACACAGCCTTTGCAAATTGCCAGCTTCGAGTTCAGTCGCCGATCATTGGCTGCGTCAATCTCATCACGCACCGCCCACCATGCTTCAGAGTAAGGTCGCAACGTTGCTAGCACCTTCTCACGTTGGTAGGTTGGGTCTTCAGGGTGCTTGTCTTCGTCATGCGTCGGCGCTCGCCTCTGTGTGGTGGGCAGGTTGGGGTCGCGGCCAAGTCCATCCCAGGCAACGGTATGTGTGAGTTGAGTGGGCGCGCTCGCACAGGATGCAGTGACCAACGACAGCGCGATCACTGAAAGGGTGGGATTAAAATGCATGTTCTCGTCTCAATAAGCGGTGACGAGATACATGTTCCGCTTCCGGGAACCTACATCCAGCACGGTTAGCAGATAGTTAATGTCCACTCCCTCAGGGCGGCGGTCCACTCTCGTCAAGGCACCCGGTGTCTCTCTCATAGGTGAGGACGCGGCCCATTTGCTCGGCAGCAGACGGGCCCAGGCGCCCGAAGTAGTACGTGTGGACTGAAGTGCAGGCTCACATTCGGCGCGGCGCTCCGCTTTCGCGACTTGGCCTAGAAGTCTTCAAGTAAAACGAGGGCCGTTGGTCTTGGCGCACGTGCGTGGCGCATTTATCGGTGAGTGCGCCGGTTTCGCTGGCTCCGACACCAGTTGCAATTCGGCGAGGACGGTGACTGTGGACGTTACTCATGAAACCCTCCGGCTCGCTTCGCCGTATTATCCTGGCCCGACTGAGGCGAAGCGGTTAGCTGCACCGTTCAAAAGTGATCACGAGCGAGCGAGACCAA
This sequence comes from Bradyrhizobium sp. BLXBL-01, assembly GCF_051853025.1. Lineage (NCBI taxonomy): Bacteria > Pseudomonadati > Pseudomonadota > Alphaproteobacteria > Hyphomicrobiales > Nitrobacteraceae > Bradyrhizobium > Bradyrhizobium sp. BLXBL-01. Next base: position 7,003,999 of record NZ_CP182471.1, on the reverse strand, counting down.
CGAGAATGCATGCCTACCAGTTGAAAAACGGGGCTGCATGAGGCAATTGCAGCGGTGCAAGCAGCGAAAGAGGTGTCATCGCTGTCGACGAGCAGCGTGGCGCTGTACTGGCAGGGCGAGCCGGGCGACCGACCTGAGCCGGAGGAAGTGCGGGAAGCCGCGCATCGGCTGGAAATGCTGGCGGATGCCCCGGAAACTGCGCAAGCAACAGCCTCATTGATCAGGCGGAGCCGAAGATTGCGGGTGCGATGCTACTGCTGTTGCTTCGCACCTCGCTTCGGACCTCAGCGGTCGCGATGAAGCTATCATTGAGCACATGGCCACATTGAGGGCTCGGCGATCGGATCTTTCACCGCGGCCGGCGTATCGGTCCACTTCCGAGGTGTTGGTTTCTGATCTCGCGGAGGAGCAACATCCGTTTGGTTTGTGCGGCGTTGAGCAAGCCGTCGAACAGGACCAGGACCTCGCGCGCCTGGACGTAGACCTCGGTGGTGACGGCGGCTTGATCGAAGCCGTAGGCGCCAAGCCGCGCCTCGATCTCGGTCGCAGCAATCGGGTCAATGCGCCAGCTCAGGGCATTTTGCTGCGTGTAGTATTCCGCCCGGGGTTCGAAGTCGGGATCGATCCCGACCCTGTCGATGTGCCGCAGCGCCGCTGCGATCGCCTTTTGGCGATAGGTCTCGAGCAATTTGTGCCGCAGCATGCGGTAGCGCTGGATCTCCCAGGACAGCTCGGCGATATCGATGGCGAGCAGCCACTCAATGGCGGACCGGGGCGCAAGGTCGGCAAAGATGGCCTGGCGCAGCGCCTGGTAATGGTCGAGATGTTCGCCGGGCAGCAACAGGGGCGGCGGCGCCAAGGCGGCAAACTCGGCCGGGAGTGCCGTGGCGGTCAGTTCGCATGCGGTTTGGAACGGGCCGTTCATCGGGATGCGGCCTCCGCGCCGAGGTTGGCGAGGACGGCTGCGGCGCCCGCCGCGTTGTCGGCCGGACCATGGACCGGGCTCGCCGCCCACAGCTCCTGTGCGAGCGGCAGTGGGGCGATCTGCAGGTTGGCCCACCACGCCCGCTCGTTGCCATGCCGATGCAGCTCCTCGTGATGGGCTCGGCACAGCGGCACCGTGAACTCATCGCTGACCTTGCGCCCGAGCGCCCGCGGCTGGGCGAATGTCAGATGATGGGCATCGCATGGCGTTTGCCGGCACACCAGGCAGGGCTGCTCCCGGACAAACAGCAGGTGCGCCTTGCTGCGCTTGCGCGGCGGCTCCTTGGGATGCGCGAGCCCCGCCTCGGGATGCGCGGGCTGCAGCGCGGCGTCGGTGTCTGCGGCAGGCGCCGTCGGGGGTGGGGCGCCATCCAAGTCGGCCGTCTGCTCGGCCTGGGCCGGGGCCGCGTCCTCGAGCTTGGCCTGATAGGCGGCCTCGACGCGCCGGGCATCCGGCTCCTGCAGGCTGTTCTTGAGCGGCAGGCTCGCCCTGGCCCAGCCGAGCAGATCGGTGCTGGCGGGCAGCGCCTCGAGCTGGCGCAACAGCTGCTCCCGGAGTGCGGCGGACTCGCCCGGCCGCAGCACCGGCGCATGGTTGAGCGCGCCCTTGCCGGGCGCGGCCCTGAGGTTGGGAGGTGCCGGGGGACCCGCGGCCGTATCCGGGGCGTCCAGATCATCCTCGCCGGCAATCCCAACCAGCGCGAACAGGGCGTAGCGTCGGGCGTAGGTCAACGCCGCCCCCATGCGCTGCGGCGCCTCGATGTCCCGGGCGGCGCAGACCGGCCAGTCCGAGGAGATCCACTCGCCGGAGGAATGGGCGAGCAGGGTGGTGAGGTGGATGTGGCCGCTGGTTTCTTCGACCCGGGTGGTCTGGATGGTGGCGATCTCCTGCTGGCTCAAGGTCTTGCGCACGATGTCGAGGCCGCTCGCCAGCGAGGCGTAGCGAAAGGTGCGGTCGTCATCGCGCAGGAACGGCGAGCGGATTTGAGCGGTCAGGGTCTTTTCCGGGTTGGTCAGCTCGGCTTGGGCGCGGGCCAGCGCCGCCGCGATCGCGCCGATATGCTCACTGGCCTGGTGCATGGACGGCCTCCATCTCAACCGGATCAAAGCTGACGGCGCCGGCTTTGGAGCGCTTGGCGCGAACGCCATGGCCAAACGCCTCCTTGGCATCCTCCGGCAGCAGCTTCTTGAGCTCGGCCTTGGCCAGCTCGTGCTCGGCATGGGCCTCGCGGGTGCGCAGGTAGATCGCCGCACATTCGGCCCAGACATTGGACGCGCTCATGTCGACGACCTTGACGGCGGGGAGCCGCGGCCGTGGGGTCTCGATGCCAAACAGCAGCGGCGGCTCGCCGCTCTGCACGCAGCGCCAAAACTTCTTCTCCGCAGTCAGCAACAGGTGCTGGTAGAGCGGGTCGGCATGCACGGTGATTTCGATCCATTTGCCGCCGCCGGTGATGATCGAGAGCACGGCCGCGCGCGCTGCGACCACCCACATGTTGTGCTGCAGCTGCGCCATGTGCTTCTCCGCCGCGGCCTCTTCGGTAAAGCCCCAGGGCAGCATGAACTTGGCCTCGAACACCGCGCCGGTCGGGGCGACGAGGCCGTCCAGCGTGGCCGCCATCCAGCCATGGACGGAATGCCGCACCCGCTTCTGGATGTCGGTGATCGCGTGCCCGGTGGCGTCCTGGTACCAGGCGCGGTTGAGCGCTTCGGTGGCGAGGCCGAGCTGCACGACCAGGTTGCGGGACAAATCTTGCGGCGCGATCTCGCCGCGCTTTTCCCGCCACAGGCGAAGCAGCGCGTCCTGGTCGTGGCCCATGATGATGCGTGCGTCCGAGCCGCCAATGAAGGCGCGGCGGTCGTGGCGGTTCAAATTGATGACGGAGCGGGGCGCCTCGGCGCCGTCGGTTGCAATTGTGGTCACCGGTCTCTCCTGGGTTGGCACACGCGGCTTGCCGCCGCACCGCCAAAACCCCCGCCGCTGCGAGGGGAGAGACCGGGGCCAAGGGCCGAAAGGCCGGTCCGGTGATTAACGCTCCTTTTGCGCGGGAATGCCAGTCCTTTCTGCAGCCATTTTGCGACTCGTTTGGCGGGAAAAGCCTTGAGGTTTCAGGAGGTTGGAGCGAGCTTTCGGGGGCCGCAACCCGCCCCGGCCGAGGCGCTCGGACATGACGTCAATTCGACAAATCGAAGCCAATCGCCGCAACGCCAAGCGCAGCACCGGGCCGAAAACGGCGGGCGGCAAGACGAGGTCCAGCCGCAACGCGCTGCGTCATGGGCTGGCTTGCAGCGCCATCAGCGATCCTGCCGAGGCGGCGAAGCTTGCCGTCGCGATTGCTTCCGGGCTCGGGCATCCGGTCGCGCCCGATGCGGCGATGGCGCTGGCGCGGTCCAAGCTCGCGCGGCTGCAAATCCGCAGCCTGCGGCAGTCGATGTTGGCCGCGCTTTTGACCGGTCCACTGCCGGCAGATCTGAAAGGGCTTCAAGGGCTGGAGCGCTACGACCGGGCCGCTTTGGTGCAGCAGAAGCGGACGCTTCGCTCGCTCGGCGTCGCCCGCGACTAAGGCAAGGTCAGCTGGCTTCGTTCTGGAAATTGGCCGCACCGCCCGATGACTGCGGCAATCCTTGTTGATAATCATCCTTGCGCGCAGCGGGCTGGAATCGGGTCTCCGCGCTCGGCGGCACCAAGAAGCGGGTCGATCTCGAGCTGGAGCATGCGGCGATCAACGGAGCGGGCAGCAGTCGAGGTAAGTCTCCCGCCAGCCAAAAGACGTTGGACGCCGATATCCGTCGGATAGACGCCACCGAGCAGTTCGCTTCTTCCTTTGTCATTCGCCGAAGGAGGCGCTGTGCGCCCCCTTCGACTGCTCTGACATTCACGTCTGGAACGGTCGTGAGCGCGGTTCGACCATCATGCGGCTCGGGCTGCGCGATTGGGTGATGGAGAGGCTCGCCTTAGCGGCAACCATCAGAGCCAACTGAAAGTGTGGTCGTAGCCATTGGTGTCATCGTAAGCAAGCGCCTGGCTGATGCTGTCGACCTGATCGTCGTGACGGCCTTGCGGGAAGGTCAATAGCTCCATCTCGAGATCGGGCAGGAATGGCGCGTTCCTGGGAAACCACACCCGTCCGGCCGCAAACTTCGCCTGCTGGACATACAGGCGACCGATCTTGTCGTGCTCGACCTTGATCGGGTTGACGAAGCAATCCGTTCGATCGCCGAGCTCCTGGGCCAAGGCAATTCCAGTGGAGGCCTCCTCGATCAGGATTTCGTGCGGCTTGAAGCGCCTGGCGAGCTCGATCGCGGTGTCGCGCAGCGCCGGATACTCGAAGCGGCCGCGCACGAGATCCAGCAGGTAATAGGTCCCGTCCACGACCAGCCACGTCGTACACACTGACCAGTCATTTTGAGCGCCATTTTTCGCAGCAGTATCCCAGCTCTGGATGATGCGGCAGCCCAGCCCATCTTGTGATGGGGGCTCGTCGTAATATCGCAGCCAAGGGCGCTTGATCATGGCGCCGCCGGCCGGCACCGGCGCCTGCTGGTATTGCGCAGCGAACACATCGGGCCCGAGCGTCTGCTGCAGCTTACGCAACATTTCAAGCGATTCATGGGCGGGATGCAGCGCCTCACCGGCCCTCCTGAAATGGAATTGGTTGGGCCCGATCGGGATCGCGGCGTCGGTCTCGGCGATCGCGGGCAGGCTGAGCACCTTCCACTCATCGGATGAACTAGCCAGAAACCCGGACAGATCGTCGAGATGAACGCGCTGCATCACCAGGATCACAGCGCTAGTCAGCTTGTTGTCGAGCCGCGACATCAGCGTATTGGTGACCCACTGGTTCACGGCAATTCGGCGCGACTCCGATTGCGCATCGGCCGGCTTTTGCGGATCATCAATCAGGATCAGGTCACCACCCAGTCCCGTCAGCGTTCCCGAAACCGATGTCGTCCGGCGCGAACCGCGCCGGGTCGTGACCAGCTCGGATTCGGTACTGCGCGCGATGCGCATGTCGGGAAACGCGCGCCGATACCAGTCGGAATGCACGATGGAGCGGAAGTCGCTGGCATGTTTGGCCGAGAGGTCATCACCATAGCTGAGGGAGATGATGCGGCGGCCCGGCGCGTGCCCGAGCAAGAACGCCGAAAATGCCACTGATACCGTGATCGATTTGAGGTAGCGCGGTGGCATGTTGATAATCAAACGCGTCAGCTCGCCGCGGCGTACGCGCTCGAGCTGATAGGCAATCGCCTGGATGTGCCAATTGGGCAGGAATTTGGCGCCGGGGTTTAGGTGAAGAAAGCAGCGGTAGACGAAGCTGAAGAAGTCAGCGCGCAAGATGGCGCTTAACAATGCGAAGTCGTAGGCAGTCATTTGGAATCTCCTTGCTTTTTGAATTTCTCGTAAAGCTGTGTGTTATAGAAATCCAAGACCTTGCGATCGTCGATGTCGAGCTGCGGCACTGCAGGCTGTTCGCTGGACTCGACCTGCTGCTTGCGGTTGAGAAGGAAGGCGGCCGCTTTGTCCTTGCCCTTCAGCGCATCGTCGGCAGCTTTGGTCAGGATGCCTTCGAGCACGCTGATCATCCGCGCCTTGCCGTTGTCACGGATGGGGATTTTTCGATTGAGAATCTCGTTGATGATGGTGGCCTCGTTCTTCGAGCCTTTCGGCCGACCGTGCTTGTTGCCGGATTGACCCGGCTTGAATTGGTGCTCGGGGGGCGGGCGGCCGTAGCCGACGTCGGTTCGTTTTCCGCGCCCCCCGCCCGGTCCGGTTTGCTTGCGGCGGCTCATGTGGTGCGCTCCGCTGACGTGGTCGCTCGCTCAGCCGCCACCTCGTCGAAGGTCTGGCCGGTCGCGACCAAGATGGCATCGCGCTTGGTGACGTCCTGCCAGCGGCGGATGGCAGTATCGACGTAGAGCGGATCGATCTCCAGGCCATAAGCGCGGCGGCCGACGCGCTCGGCCGCCAGCAGGGTAGTGCCCGAGCCCAGAAAGGAATCGAGCACGAGATCGCCGCGCCGGGTGCAGTCCTTGATCGCATCCGCGAACAGCGCGACCGGCTTCACCGTGGGATGCACCGCGAGATCATCGAGGCGATCTTTGCGGAAGGTGTTGACGCCGGCATAGGTCCAGACGTTGGAGCGGTTGCGGCCGTGGCGGCCAAGCTCGACGTTGTTGAGGTGCGGCGCATCGCCGTTCTTGTAGAGGAAGATCAGCTCGTGCTGGGAGCGATAGAAGCTGCCTTGGCCGGCGTTGGTTTTGTTCCAGACCACCAGGTTCTGCAGCGGACCGTAGACGGCGCAGCCCGCGGCATGCATTTCGCCAAGGTGGCGCCAGTCAATGAAGATGTAGTGCATTGACCCGTCGTGCGAGAACTTGACGGCCAGGCGCATCCAGCTGGTGAGAAAATCAGTAAACTTGGGCGACGACATTTCCCCAGACCCCACCGCAAATTCGCGGTGCTTGATCTTGCCGCGGCCGAGCGTCTTGGAAATTTGCACGTTATAAGGACAGTCGGCGATCAGCATGCTGGTCCGATCGGATCCCATTAGCCTCGCCCAATCGCTGTGATCGCAGGCATCGCCACACAGCACACGATGCGTATCAAGCTGCCACAGCTCGCCCCTGCGGCTGATGGGCCGCTCGCCGATCGTGCAGGACGCGTCACCTGAATCATGCTCTGAATTGCCGAAATCGAGCATCAACCCGTCGATTTCGGCCGGCGCAAACCCGGTGATGTCGAGGCTGAGATTGCATTCCGGCAGCAAGGACGCGAGCTCACCAAGTTCTTCGGCGAGCAGTTTGCGATCCCAGCCTGCGTTCGCTGGTATCTTGTTGTCGGCGAGAGCAAGTGCGCGCTTTTCTGCGTCGCTCAGGCCGCCCATCACCAAGACGGGGACCTCCTTCAGGCCAAGCTGCTTGGCCGCCTCCCAGCGGGCATGGCCGCAGATGATCCGCCGATTTGCGTCCGCTAGGATCGGGTAGGTAAATCCGAATCGCAGGATCGAGTTTGCGACTTGCTTGATTTGCTTCTTGCTGTGGGTTCGCGCGTTCTTGGTAGCTCGCTTGAGATCTCCGAGCGGCAGAAGCATCAGGTCGCGTAGAACAGCTCGCGACAAGCGAGTGCTTGTCTCGGCAGCCTTCAAATCTTGTCCAATGGGACGTTCGAGGTGCTTAGTTCGTTTACTGGAGTTGGAAAGCGCGGTACGACTGTCAGGCCGTGGTTTGGAGGCGGCCTTTGTTCGACCCAGCGTCATGTTGCTGCTCCTCGTTGTTGAAGGAGCTAGCTATATTCAACATTTTTGGGACGCCTGCACCAGCCGCGATCCAAGTCCAACTGTGGCGAGAAGGCGGCTCACGACGTTGCCGCTCCGCCACGACGTGGTCGCTCAATGGGGATGCGCATGCCAAATTTGCGCAAGGTGTTGGCGATCTGCTGCAGCGACGGCGGCGCAAGCTCCGGCACTTGGTCGGCAATGTAGCCCTGGATTTGCTTTAAACCGCAGCTGCTATGGAGGCTGGGAAGTCTGCTGCAATCCAGCAGCGGTGGCCATCCAGGGGTCGGGGAGCGATAACACTCGTGTCCGGCGTGCATGAACGCGATTGTGGCGTGGACAATGCGCCACTCCAAATCCGTGACAGTGTGGGAAAGTGAGGCCGGCACGACCTCGGCGGCGCGGAGCCGTGTGCCATCGGTCAGCTCGACGACGCCACAGCCATCAACGGTCGCTTCATCGAATCGAGAGACGCTGAACTCCTCGCACTTGTCGCTACCTTGACGACTAGCCCGAACTAAGTCGCAGGCTGGCAGGCCGACAATGAAAGTTGTCTCCCCCGCCGCGTTCTCGGCAACAACGGCCGGCAAGCCAACGATATCTTGTGAGGGAAGTCGCAAGCTACCGATCCGGAGTTTTACGGTGTGTCCTCCGTCGAAAGTGGCGGACCGGTGCAGAACGTCCAGGGCATCAGCAATCGAGCGTCGCTTCTCCGGTTCTAGTTCGAGATGGGGCATGTTGTCCTCTGGATGCTAATCGGCCCCCAGATCAACGTGGGGCTCAGCGCTGAACGTTCAATCCGTAGCGCTACGGTGCTCGTTACAATCACTCGCGCCGGTGCTGAGCCAACAGGAAGGACGCGACATTCAATCACCGCCTGTTAATACCGTGCGCGCCGGGTCACCGTAGATTCTCTAGGACTACCCGGTTAGGCCGGGGCGGCAGAGGGTGTGGAGTTCTTGTGCGGCAGTCCGGGCAATTTCGGGTGCCGACTTTGGCGGAAGTGGCGAAGTCGATCCTCTCAACTTCCCATCGAGAGCAGGAACAGATCGTGGCACGAACCGTGAGAGCAGTGCGAGGAAGCGAAGCTTAAGAAGTCCCGTAAACGCACGCTCAAATCCTCATGCCGCCAAGCCTCTGCTTTGGCGGGTTCGGAGATTACGAAATCAAAAAGGCGGCCCCGGGGCGCAATGGGGCGTGAAGCCGTGACCGGACTATATCGTGCGTGGGTCTATCGGGAAAATTTGGAACAGGACCCCCGAACGCTGGTTTGAAGCTTCGGGTGCTTCGGCGTGCTCGAAGGGACATCCGCAAATGGCGCTCCAGACCGGGCCCGAGAATCGGCTTTTGGCGGCATTGCCGCCAGCGGATCTCAACCTGCTTGAGCCTCACGTTCAGAAGATAGCGTTCGAGTCTGACGCTGTACTGGTGCGAACCGGAGATGAGCTCAAACAAGTCTATTTTCCCCTTAGCGGGATCGTGGCGTTCCTGGTTGAGATGTCGGACGGACACATTGTCGCTTCCACTCTCATGGGCTCGGAAGGAGCGGTCGGCGCTCTCTCCATTCTAAGTCCTTCCCACTCGCCAGTCACAGCAACGGCCTATGTGGCGGGAGCTGCGCTCCAGATTCCTGTTCCACGATTGCAACAAGCCTATGAGCAGAGCGGTGCCATCAAGCGTGTTCTGCGCCTCCATCTCCGCACCCAATTGCTGCAGCTTCAGAACGTGGCTGCCTGCAACGCGGTGCACCCGGTGGAATGTCGCATGGCCCGATGGTTGCTTGAGATTCACGACCGTGTTGCCAACGGCGAGATCAGATTGACCCAAGAGGCGCTCGCACAACTTCTTGGGGTGCGGCGAACGACCGTGTCTCTAACGATGCGCAAACTTCGGGCAATCGGATGCATCATCTCGGAGCGGCGAGGCGCGTTGGAGGTCCACCGAGCGCAACTCGAAAGCGTCGCTTGCGAGTGTTATGACGTGATGCGCCAGCGGATCAAACGAATGGACGAGGAGGAGCTGGGCTCGCCGAATGCTTCGCATCTCCACTATTCCCCGTTCCGATGAATCGAATGTTTGGCACAGAACAGCAGCGTTTGGCGGCTCGTCGAGCGGGGGACTGTTACGGAAGTCATCCATTGGCTTTTCATGTCCCGCTTCGCGATGTTGCGACGGTCAGCTTAGGGTCACTCAGCCGCAGAGGACTTACCCTCACCCCCTTATTACTGCCTGCTCCTGACCTGAGTGGATTGGCGGCTCGCCGTCGCCACCAAACGGCGGTGCAGCGCAATTATTTCAGCGTATACAGAAAAGCCGCGATGTCGCGCGCGTCCTTCTGCGGGATTCCCATTCGGGGCATGGCGTTGCCCGGCAGCGCCTTCTGCGGATCTTCGATCCAGGCGGCCATGTTGTCCGGCGAGTTCTGGATGTAGCCGGCGATGTAGGTGCGTGTGCCGATCCGATGCAGCGGTGGGCCGACATTACCATTAGCGCCCGCAACGCCGGGAATGTCGTGGCAGGTGCCGCAACGGTAGTTCTTGACGAGATCGGCGCCGCGACGTGCGTCGCCGTTGAAATTGTCTGGGCCTGCAGCCCCCGCGTTGCCAATCATTGCCAGCCCCAGCAGTGACGCCATGATCAATCGTGAGGCAGGATTGTCGCCCATTGGCCATTCCGATCACGGCTTCTGGCCGAAATTGAATTTCTTAGTCGCCGACCAGGGATCGGATGTCGAGACTTGCTCGGTCGGCACCTGTTCGACTTCGGGCGAAAGCGGATTGGCCGCGAAGGTGCGGCCCCATTGGCGGTTCGGCTCGTTGCTGATCCTGCCGATATAGGTGACCAGATCCCAAATCACATTGTCAGGCAGCAGCGCGCCCCAGGCCGGCATTCCGTTCGGCCGTCCCTGGTAGATCGAGAGAAAGATGTTTTCGGGCTGCGATCCGTAGGTAAAGGTGTTGTTGCTCAGCGCCGGCCCCATGCCGCCGCCCCCGTTAGGCGCGTGGCAACCGACGCAGTTGAAGTTGACATAGTAGGTCATCCCGCGTTGCTCCGCATTGGGATCGCCCTGCATGGGGTTCTTGATCTGGGGCGGATCAGGCTGCGCGCCGGGGTGGAGATGACTGACCGGAACCTGCATGAATACACCGGGCCGGCCGTTGCCGACGCTGCCGCCGAAGTTCGGCCGGGGCGCCAGCGTGGGCATTTGTGCCTCCTGCGATTGCGGCAGAGTCTGCTGGGCCAGTACAGAGCTATGCGGTGCCGCCAGCAGCAGTGATATGGCGCTTGCGCGCATCGCTTGAGCTGACATCACTCGTGTCCTCCGGATGCAGTGAGCGGCTGTTCGACCAGAGGCACGCTGTAGCTCCGCAGCAGCGCGGCAATCTCGGATCGGTGCGCGTCGATGAACGCGTTCAGCCGGTCGCGCAAAGCGTGATCGCCCTTGCGCACGCCTATTGCGATGGCGAACTGAAATTGCTGGGGGGCGAAGCCCTCGTAGTCCTGGATCGGCGTCACCGTGAGCGGCACGGGCGAGCCTTGCGCGAAATAGCCGCCCAGTGGACCCCAAACGGCGGCAACGTCGATCTCGCCGTTCTCGACCGCCTCGATCAGGCGCGCCGGCGGATTGGCCTCCCGGTAATCACCGTAAATCGAATAGCCCCGGACGTTGTCGACGATACCCTGTTGGCCGAGCGCCTGTGCCGGCGGCGGATTGTTGCCGTCGTCGCCGATCAAGTGCACGCCGATTGCCAGGTCATGCAACCGCCGGTCGAGCAGCGAGGAGAGGTCGAGCTGCCGGTCTTGCCGGGTGACGAAGACGTAGGTCGAGCGGTAATAGGGCTTCGTGGTCTCCGCCATGCCATACCCTTCAGGCACGCCCATCACCACGTCGCATTGGCCCGCTTTCAGCGTGTTGCGGATGAATCCGCGACGCTGCGCCCACCAGGTGTAGGCGACGTTCCGGCCGAGATGCTGGGCGACCATGACGGCGAGCCTGTTCTCGAATCCCGCCCCGGCACTGTTCGAGAACGGCAGATTGTTCGGATCGGCACAGACCCGAAGCTCGCCGTCCGATGCGGCCCCCGGCGCGGGCGTGAGAGCAACCAGGACGGCGAGGGTGATCGCGCTATTTCGCAGGCGCATGGCTTGGATGCTCGCCGCTTGCGCCGCCGAGCTTGAACACCAGCAACTCGCTTCCGCCGGCAGTATAGAAGGGCAGATCCTGCGTCGCGCCGGTGAAGCCGAGTGCGGCGTTGCGCACACGCTGATCGACCTCGGCATTGGCCACCACGCCGGGCCAGCCACCGACGCCCGACAGGATCGCGATATATTGCTGTCCATCGGAGCCGCGATAGGAAACAGGCTGGCCGATGAAGCCGGAGCCGGCGCGGAATTGCCAGAGCACGCGTCCGTCCTTGGCATCCACCGCCTTGAACAGGCGGTCCATGGTGCCATAGAACGCGACGTCGCCGGCGGTCACCAGCGCGCCGCTCCAGACCGGCAGGTTTTCCTTGATCTCCCAGACCTTCTTGCGCGCGATCGGGTCCCACGCCATGAACTCGCCACGGTGGCCACCGGGCCCGGCATACATGTCGACATCTGCGCCGACATAGGGCGTGCCTGCGATGTAGCCGACCTGCGAGGCCTTGAAGTTCATGCAGAGATGCTGATGCGGCACATAGAGCAATTTCGTGCGCGGCGACCACGCGCTTGGCTGCCAATCTTTCGCACCGGGCGCTGCAGGGCAGATGTTCTCGACGGTCTTGCCGACGAGCGGCGTCTTCTCCTCATTTGGGACGATCTTGCCGGTCTTGAGATCGACTCCGTTATAGGCGTTGACGAACTCATAAGCGTCAGCCGAGATGACTTCGCCGGTGGCGCGATCCATGACGTACATATAGCCGTTGCGTCCGGGATGGATCAGCACCTTGCGTAGCTGGCCGTTGAGCTCGAGATCGACCAGCACGTTCTCGTTGATCTCGTCATGGTCGAACAGATCGTGCGGACTGAATTGATAGGCCCATTTCGCACGACCTGTGTCGGGGTCGCGGGCGAAAATCGACGCGCTCCAGAGATTGTCGCCGCTGCGTTGGTTGGCATTCCAGGGACTCGGATTGGCGGTGCCGTAATAGATCAGGTTCAGATCGGGGTCGTAGGAAATCCATCCCCAGACCGTGCCGCCACCAACCTGCCAGCGATACGCAGGCCAGCTCTTCACGCCGAGATCGGCACCCCTCAGATTGTCATAGAATGGCTTGAAGTCGTCCCCGATCAGCACATCCTTGTCGGGACCGGTCGAATAGGCGCGCCAGGCGATGGCGCCGGTGTTCTCATCGAGGGCCGTGATCCAGCCGCGCACGCCCAGTTCGCCGCCGCTGTTGCCGACGAGGATCTTGCTCTTCACCACGAGGGGCGCCATCGTGATCGTCTCGCCCTTGTTGATCTCGCCGAGCTTGGTGTGCCAAAGCTCCTTACCAGTCTTGGCGTCGATCGCGACGGTGTGGTTATCGAGCGTATTGAGGAAGACCTTTCCGTTGTCGAAGGCGAGCCCTCGATTGACGACATCGCAGCAGGCGACGCCCGCCGCCGCGGGCTCCGGCTTCGGTGCGTAGGACCATTTCAGCTCGCCCGTCGTCGCATCCAGCGCAAAAACGCGGTTGGGATAGGGGCCCGCATACGGACCGACCACATACATCGTGCCGTCGACCACGAGCGGCGCCGCCTCCTGGCCGCGGTCGGCGCCAAGCGAAAAGGTCCATGCCAGCTGCAGACGCGACGCATTGGTCGTGTTGATCTGGTCGAGCTCGCTGTATCGGGTGTTGGCATAGTCGCGGGCCGCCATCGGCCATTGACCGGGGTCCTTCATGCGGCTCGCCAGATCACTCTGAGCCGCAGCAGACGACAGCAACGCGACGGCCGCGCAAAGCGCGCTCAACAACCGCGCGGAAACACACACCAACATATGTTAGATCTCCACGGCGACGACGAGGCCGTGCGGCTTTGCAGGCCGGTTTGCGAAGGTACAAACCTTGCGCTTCTGCTTGGTTCCAAAGTGTGATTGCCGGGCTATCTCACCACGTTTCCGGAGACGCCTGCGCCGAGATCGACCGCGATCTGGTCCTCCTTGCCATTGCACTTGGGGTGACCGAAGCCTGAGGCGCTTTTGCCATCCGGCCCAATGTCGTAGATGATTGCGTCCCTCATGTTCGGACTGACGCCGGCGGGCACGTGGTCGAGCCCGAGCAGGTGGCGCACGCGCCAGGCGACGTTGTGATCGGCGCAAGAGCTGTCTCCGCTGACGCCGAGCGCACCGGCGATGCCGTTGCCGTCATAGAGCGCCAAGCCGCCGCCGAAGACGATGACGCCCCCAACGGGCTTGCCCACCATCGGATCATGCGTCGTCCCAAACTCGTCCGGGTTGCCGGCGTACAGGACCTCCGGAGACGGCGGGTTGCTCAGAACAGCACCGAACAGGAATCCGCCCGGCTGCGCCCCAGCGTACAGATTGGCTGTCGCCATCGCTTTGTCCTTGAGGCTGAACGCATTCGCCGTGTTGGCCTTCTCCGCTGCGATCGCCCGGCTGCCCGGCCATTGATCATCAACCTTGCTGCCGCTGTAGGTGACGGCGCAGACAATGCCCTGCCGATTGACGACCGCAGCCCACTCGTTGTTGTCCAGACCGCCATTGCTCGGGCCGCCGCCCGGCTTGACGCTCTTCTTGAGGATATCCGCGAGCTGATCATGGTCGACCGGACACGACATTGCAGGCCTGGGCTGGTCCTGCGCTTTCATACTTACGGGCAGCGAGAATACCGCCACCAGGATGGCAGCTGTCGCCGTGACGCATCGTGGGCCCATGTGATTTCCGTTCGGCATCGTATCAGCAGGCGAACGTTCGAACGGAAGTTGCAGTTCCTATGCGGGGGGCTCACCCCGGACTTTGAATGGAAGCGAGCGGCGCGTCGTTGTCATTGACGGTCAGCCACCGATGCGCAAAGAACAGCGCCGCGCCGGTATAGAGGATGCCCGTGGGCACCCACATCAAGATGCCGGCGAGCTGCTGGTCTTCGAGCGGCGAAAGGCCGAATTCGCCGGCGAGGGCGCCTTGGCCGGGGATCCAGACTCGCGGCGAGATGGTGAGCAGAGCGCCGAGCACGCCTGAGTGCACGATCGTGATGAACAGGCAGCCGATGGCGATGCCGTCGCGCATGCGGGTGCTGCGTCCCGCGCCGCGGCCGTGCAGCAGGACCCACCAGAACAACAGGGAAGTTGCGAAGAAACTGATGTGCTGAAAGCGATGGACCGCAGGGTTCGTGAGCGCCCATGTATAGAGCGGCGGGGCGTGCCAGGCCCAGAGCGCCAGGCCATGCAGCGCCGTTGCGCTCACGGGATGACCGACAAAACCCCACGCGCGCGCCACGGGCAGGGCATTCAGCATACGCCCGGCTGCGGGGCGGAACGATGCCGGCAGGCTCCACAGCAAGGGACCGTTGAGGCGCGCGTAGGCCATCAGCGGCGCGGCAATCACCATGAGGAGTTCGTGCTCGGCCATATGCGCAGTGAACAGGCGTTCGCCGAGCCAGTGTAGGGGCGATGTCACGGCGAGCGCTGCGATCATCCAGCCGATCCAGAAACCGCCGACCTGGCGGAAACTGACGCCGCGGCCGCCTCCCGCATGTGCCCACAGCCGCTGCGTCCCGACATAAAAGCCGATGCCGACCGCATAGAGCGGGGCCATGAGCCAGGGATCGTAGCTCCAGAGCGATCCCGCATCGACGTCTGAGAGCCCGTGCGCGGCTGCCGGCTGCGCGAGCAGCACTAGCAGCAGTGCTGCAAGTCTCAGCGCAGGCATGGGCTGATCAGGAGCGAGGCGGCCAATTGGTTCGCAATCACGAGCGCAAACAGCGCGCCCATGCCGACGCCAAGCCAGGCCATGAATGATTTCGGGCCGCCGCCTTGTGCATCGACCCATTCTGCGCCAGCGCTGCGGCGAACCGCACGGGCCGATATCGCAGTTCCAGCCAGTGCGACGATGGCCAGCACCACGCTGACGATCGTGCCGCTCACGCGCGTCGTCGCGCACGAGAAATGTGCGAGCACGTAGATGCCTTGCAGGTTCAGTCCCCATGCGATGGGTCCGAGCGCCACACCGGCCCAGTAGAGCAGCTTTGCATTTCCCTCGGTTCCGGTCATAGGCGCGGCATCCAATCGAGCAGGACATAGAGCGGCAGCCAGGCGAGCACGACGAAGTTCCAGTAGAACACGTTGTCGGTCACGTCGCTGAATCGGCGCGGCTTGGCGTGGCGGGTGAACATCAGCACGGCCAAGACGACGGTGTCGCCGACGTCGGTGGCGAGATGAACCGTATGCAATCCGAGAACTAGCCAGACGATGGAGCCATAGGCGGAATTGTCCCAACGGGTGTTGAGATGCGCGAACTCGAAGCCGCGCAGCACCAGAAGCGCGATACCGATCAAAGCCATCCCCATCAGGCAGATGCGGGTCTTTGCGAGATCCTGCCGGTGCGCGACGCGATTGGTGTATTCATTCGGGATAATGCTGAGCAGATAGAGCACGGTCGCGGTCGTACCGGGCCAGAGATCCGGCGGCGGAGCGCCGATCGGCCAGCTCGAGTTGACTGCGTAGAGGTAGAGATAGGCGCCGATGGCGACGGCGAAGCCCATGCCTTCGAGCGCCATAAAGCCCATGGCGCCCCACCAGGGGCCGCTGCGCGGACCGAAGCCGTAGGTCGGCAGCTCCGAGACGTTGCGCACGATTGTCTGTCTCACGCCTCGTCCTCCTTGCTGCCTTTGGGCCAGAACCAGCCGATCAGAGCAATGGCCATTGGCGGCGTGCCCCAGAGCACCGCCCAGGGCGTGAAGATCGAGCCGATGAAGAAGATCGTCGTCGCGATCGCCGTGAGCAACGGCCAGATGCTGGGCTCGGGCGAGGCCTCCCGGACTTGCGGCTCCGCTTCCGCGAGTGACGTCAGCAGAACTTCACGCCTGTCCGTGCTGAGGCCAGCGACCACGGGCAGGCTTTCGCCGTCGGCCCACAGGGGGTCGCGGTGCTTGACGACGGGAATGCGATCGAAATTCTGCGGCGGCGGCGGCGAGGACGTCGCCCATTCCAGCGTCGAGGCACCCCACGGATTGTCGCCCGCGAGCTCGCCCTTGCGCAGGCTGTAGATCACGTTGACGAGAAGCAGAGCGAAGCTGACCGCAAACACAAGCGCGCCGGCACTGGACACCAAGTTCAGGTGAGCCCAATCCATGTCGGCGGTGTAGGTGTAGACCCGCCGCGGCATGCCGATCAGGCCGAGAATGTGCATCGGGAAGAACGCGATATTGAAGCCGATGAAGGCGAGCCAGAAGTTCCAGCGTCCCAGCCGCTCGCTAAGCACGCGGCCCGCGATCTTGGGAAACCAATAATAGACGGCACCGATCAATGGGAAAACGGCGCCACCGATCAGCACGTAATGGAAGTGGGCGACGACAAAGTAGGTGTCATGCACCTGGGTGTCGATCGGTACCGAGGCGACCATGACGCCCGAGAGTCCGCCGAGCACGAAGATCAGGATGAAGCCGATCACGAACAGCAGCGGGGTCCGGTAGACCAGCCGCCCGTCCCACAGCGTCGCCAGCCAGCAGAAGATCTGAAGCCCGCTGGGCACCGCGATCAGCATGCTGGAAGCCGTGAACAGTCCGGCACCCAGCTGCGGTAGGCCGGTGACGAACATGTGGTGGACCCAGAGACCGAACGACAGCAATCCGGTGGCGATCAGCGACAGGATGACGATCGGATAGCCGATCACTGGGCGTCGCGCGAAGGTCGCGAGGATCGCCGAGACCATGCCGGTCCCCGGGATGAAGATGATGTAGACCTCGGGATGTCCGAAGAACCAGAACAGATGCTGCCAGAGCAGGGGGTGTCCGCCGGACGAAGAATCATAGAATCGGGTGTTGACCAGCCGATCCAAGATCAGCGACGTCGATGCGACCATGACCGACGGCATCGCGAACATTACGAGGAATGCAGTGACCAGCATCGCCCACACAAACAGCGGAATGCGGTCGAGCGTCATGCCTGGCGCGCGCAGCTTGAACACCGTGACAATGATCTCGACGGCTACTGCGAGAGCTGCGACTTCGGTGAAGGTGATCATCTGCGCCCAGACGTCGGCGCGCTTGCTCGGCGTGAATTGCAGATTGGAGAGCGGAACGTAGGAAAACCAGCCGACGTCGGGGCCGACATTGAACAGGAACGAGATCCAGAGAAAACCACCGCCGAACAAGAACATCCAGTAGCTGAAGGCATTCAGACGTGGAAATGCGATGTTTCGCGTGCCGACCATCAGCGGCACAAGATAGACGGCGAACGCCTCCATGACCGGCACGGCGAACAGGAACATCATGGTCGAGCCGTGCATCGTGAAGATCTGGTTGTATTTGTCCGCCGAGAGGAAGGTTTTCTCTGGCCCGGCCAGTTGAATGCGCATCAGAACCGCAAGGAGCCCGCCGAGACCCAGAAACGCAAATGCGGTCACGATGTAGCGGCGACCCACGACCTTGTGGTCCACCGACATGAGCGCACCGAGAAGCCCCGGGGGCGTGCGCCAGACCCGCTCTAGCTGTGTGGAGAGCCGAAGGCCGTTCAGGGCATCGTCCCGCAAGTCCTTCGGTTCAGCGGCCATGCTCACTTGAGCTGCTCCAGATAATGAAGGATCGCGATGAGTTCGTCCGATTGCAGCGGCATCTTCGGCATGAGATTGCCGGGCTTGATGTGCTGGGGATCGGCGATCCAGCCGGCAAGCGTCGCCGGAGTGTTCGGCAGCGTTCCTGCGGCAATTGTGGTGCGGCTGGCGAGATGGGTGAGATCCGGGCCTAGCTGCCCACCGGCCATCGTGCCGCTGATATTGTGGCACAAAGCGCAGCCGCGGCCGCGGAACAGCGCCTCGCCCTGCATGCCGAGTTGATCCGAGGGACTCGCCGCGCTTTGGTTCTCATGATCGCGCCAGCGGCCGAACTCGTCCGGCGGCAGGGCGATCACTGCGAACGCCATGTGAGCATGTTGCAGTCCGCAGAACTCGGCGCACTGGCCGCGATAAACACCAGCGTTCCTCGCCGTGAATTGCAACTCGTTTTTCTGTCCGGTGATCAGGTCCATCTTCCCGGTCAGGCTCGGAACCCAGAAGCTGTGGATCACATCTGCGGACTCCAGCTCGACTTTGACGGGCTGCCCGGTCGGAATGCGGATCTCGTTGGCCGTCACGAAGCTTTGGTGCGGACGATCGGCTTCATAACGAACCTCCCACCACCATTGGTGGCCAATGATCTTGATCGTAAGGACGTGTTCGTCCTTCGCGAAGACGGTGCGCTGCCCCGCATAGCTGACAAAGGAAAGGCCGAGCACGATCGCCGTCGTCGCGATTCCAAGCGCGAGGACCACGCGTCCGGAGCGTTCTTCGAACGCCTGATCAAGGTCCAACGGCTGATCCGTCAAGGGCTTTCGACGCAACATACCCACGCCGAGCACGATGACGACGGCGATCCAGACGATCGCCGCGATGACGAGAAAAATGAACAGCGTATGCTGGATCTGCTCTGACTGAAGGCCCTGCGGGTCGAGCGCCGACTGCTGACCGGCGCACGCGGCCAGCGGCCATATCGTGCATAGCACCAGGACCCCTCGTACCCAGACCGACATGGAATCTCTATACTCCGCCTCACAGGCGGAACCGTGCGATCCTACATAGGTTCCTATTCGTCGTCCGAGCGATTGGCAGAATGGGAGCCGCCCAGCCGTGATAACGGCGAGTGCGCTGGCACTGGGCCCGAGCGTCCTGGTGACGCTGAAAGTGCCGTCGGCCTCGGGCACGACAGCATCCACATCTTCAACGCGGCCAATACCTTGATGCCGGATCGCCGCGCGGACGTCCGCCTCGGCGACGCGCTGGCGGCGCATCGCATCCTGAAGAAACTTCCCGCGATGGAGCAGCAGTTCCGGTTGCGGATTGGCCACGATCCGCAGTTCGCTCCAATGCGCTACCGGAAAGCGCCATTACGGATCGCAGCGCGATCGGGATGGCGAAGCCTACCAAAGACTACGCCACGCTGATGTTGCCGGACAGAACGCTGTTGGTGAAGGTCGACCCGAGTGCGACGGGTGACGATTAGGTCGAAGGCGTACCACTTTGCAAGGGTTCGCGGACCTGCGAGGCGGAGCAGGACAATCACGGCGATATAGGTGATCGTGGTGCCGATCGCGGTTCGCAGAAGGGGCGCCCAGCCCAGAAAATGATTTGGCTGACGTCGACCATGGCCGGCCAACTAAAATGGCCAGCCCTTGATGGCAATCAGAATGAAAACGTCACCCCCGGCCATCAGCAGCAGGACCATCAGAACAGCGACGATCGCTCCGGGCTGGGCAAGCACGCGCAGGTCTTCGTGCATGGTCGGCTCCGTATCCCGATGTTCGTGTGCAATATCGTGATGCGCGGGAGGTTCCTAGAAGGATCTGGTGGCGTGAACCCTGCTTCAGGAAGGGCACATCAATCGGCTTGATGAAGATGCGTCGAAGCGTTGCATATTTGCAACCCGCGCTGCCGTGCAGGCTAGTAAGCTCGTCGACCGGAATGACGAAAACATATTTCGCTTTGATATAATCGCGGGGACGAAAAATGTTTGATGTTTATCGCAATGGCAAGCGTGACGTGCTCGTTCTAAGCGCAGGCTCCTCAATCCCAGGCGCTTGTTCTACAAATAGGTGGCGCAAGAGCAGAACAAGAATTCTCAAAGTAAGCGAGGAGATTAGGTCAACGGTTCAGCGACAAGGGTATTACGTCCGTAGCTTGCGGGTCACGAAAAAAGGACTGATCTAATTCGGGCGCGGACTCCGGCATCACTACCACCTAGCCGCTATGCTTTCGCTTTTCCGGGTGTCAACCGCTACTTGCCTAAATCCGGCGCCCCGGCCATTTCCGAGCCAACGTTTGCCGACAGCGTTCTCGACGCAACCTGCATACCGCATCGGCTGCTCGCAACCTCCTAACTGCTTGTCAATCGCTTTGGCGTAAAGTTCGGAGTACGGACATTCTACGGGAGGTGCGAGCACGGGCGTGATGGCCAAGCTCGCCCGAGCTGGCCTGTCCAGATTAGGGCGTCGAGATCAATCCGTTGGCTGTGGCAACTATCCAGCGATTCCCCCAGCGCACGATAGAGTCAATTCGCCCTATGCCAGAGACCACGTCACCGCGTGCGGCCATCCGAATTCCGTCGGGCCCTTCGAGCACCGCCGTTCCCCCGCGAACGTCCAGCACGGCCCAACCTGCAATGGTCGTTGGTCTTGTCTCGGCGGCCGACAGGAGCGGCCCCGCAGGCGCCAGCGAGCCAGTCACAGACGCGTCCGCGCCGACAGCCGAAGAAGCTGGGTTCGAAGTTTCCGCGGATTGCGCCCCGCTCGAGGTTTTGGCCAGAGGCTTCGCAGCAACGCTCGCGAACACCGTGGAGGGTTGCGCTAAAGCAGGTGCTGTTCGCGAGGCCGACGCTGACGCAAACTTTCGGGCGCTTTCGGCCTTACCGCTTGACTTCGTGTCCGGCATGCGGCGCGAAGCCGTTTCCACCTGAGCAGTCGGGCTGAGAGCCGAGAGAGCTGCAGGACCATACCAAGCACCAACCCAGCCCAATCCGAAGCCCCCAGCCAAAGCGACCACGACGAGCCAAATAGTGGGTTTTGAGGGACCGCTTGGCGCCAATAACGCCAGGACCTCATCTCGAGTAGAGGTCGAGAAATCCGATTGGTCGAAGGTGACGGGCCGTGCCGCGACCGCGCCATTGCCGTGATTGGCTACGGTCACGATCCTTTCCAAGGTATTCGCATGGTGCAATTGCATGCTCGGGTCCCTTGCGGTCGCCATGATCGCGCCGGGAGCTAAACCAACCCTTAACAGCCGGCGCACTCAGCACTAGTACGAGAGCCGTCGATCGAAGGGCCACCCAAGCGATACGAGCGTCACCCCTGCTAGCAGCCGTCGCGCGGGTAAAGGGCAGAATGGGACCACCAGCCTGAGAGATCGGGGCGCGCGTGAATGCTGCGGTACCAAGCCCGTAGCCTTGCCGAACAGGCCGAACTTGCGGAACGAAAACGACCCGAAAGACAAAGCGAAAGGAGTGCGCTGTGACAACGGTGTAGAGACCTTTGCGTCGCCCCATTTTAGTATGGTCGTCATTTATAGGGTTAATACCGTCGTCATTTATGGGTTGTATGTTGCTACCCTGGATTGCATATTTTTCCCGTTGTCGACCGCCTATTGCTTTCAACAATCATGGTTGGGCAGTAATGAGTAATCGAGGTCGGGTTCACAATTGTTCGACTATTCTGGGCGAGCGGGTCGAGGGACTGCTCGCACTGTTTCGAGAACTGCAGACTCTCCGGCATCGCCTACGAGCCGCTCAGGCGAGAACGATTGCGAGGACCAGCCGTATCCCCAAAGCCCGTCGTAGAAGGCGAGTGCTTCGGCGGAGATAGCTATTGCGAGCTCGTAGAGCCGTTCAGTGCGATGACCGAACTTGCCACTTCCGCTTTCTGGAAAGCTCGCGCCAGATCGCTCGACCACGACCTCACTATCCGGTACGCGCGCAGCACCGAAGCATTGGAGCAACAGTCGCACAGCTCTTTGGATCGGTGCACGATTGTTAATTTGCGTCGCGTGCGCGATTCAGGCCTGCTCTCTGCTAACGAACCAGACAAATAGATGGGGGCGAGGAGAATGATCGTACGGGCCGGAGCTATTGTTGCTTTGTTGCTGATCCCGCTGGGGTCCGAAGCCCTCGCTTCGCGTCACCACAGGCCGACGGGACGCATCTCGTGCAGCGAGGTCCGATACTACGTCGCGAAATATTCGGCACCAGTGGCCGAGATGTACGCACGCAATCATGGCGCTACTGACGCACAGATCGAACGGGCGCGGCGTTGCTTGGCCTCAAACGAGACTGCAGAAACCGAGCGACCACGCGCTTATACCGATTAAGGTCGTAGATCGGCCCCCATGGAAGTGCTCTTGTGTGTCGTTTGCTACACAAGGATGTAGAGCTGAGTGCTAGAATTGCCGAATGGATCATGCTGTGCATGCTAAACGGCTCAGAGATCGGTCGAAGGCCGGGTACTCGCCGAGATCATGAAGGGCCAGGTTGCCCGCGACAGCTACTTAAAGCTCGCTGAGGCTTGCGAAGTTCTGGCGCAATAAAGCAGTTCGGCGCCTCTTTCGCTACATCCCGCCTGGAAAAGTGGCTCTAATTCTTGTTTCGCGCTAGCCTTGGCGACATGTGAGTCGGGGGATTCATGGAACGGAAGCCTTTCGAGAGCATGGCTCTTGAAGAGCTCTGGCAACTTCACACCGTCGTCAATGATATTCTGGCCAAGAGGCTTTTGGCGAAGAAGGAAGAGCTAGAGCGACGACTGGAGCTTCTTAAGCGAGAAGACAAATCCCGCCATTGAGGCTCGCGATCCGCTCGCCGGTTCACGCTGGTGGGACTAGCTGCTTGAGGGAACCTTCATTGCCGGCGCGAATCGTTCGGAGAACGTTGCCGCTTTTGCATCCCGTGCCGCGGAAAGGGCAGCCGAAATAAACGTGGAACACCCGATGGTTGCCAGCGCCAGGAGGGCCGCACCGAAAATCAGGCTACGCATTTGACCCTCCCTCAACAGGCGTTACGGTCACAGCATCGGACTGCATTGTTTCAGCTTCGCTTCGTTGGGCGCCTGAAATGGCTTCGTACACGCGGCCGTGAATGCGCCCCACGTGCACGCTAAAGCTCCCGATCGATCGCCGCGCGGCTGGGGGCGTGGTTGTTCATTGATCCATCGCAAGTACCGCACGTGATCCGGTTGCAGCCTGCTTCCAGTGAGGCAACGATGCAGCTTTGGATCTTGGATGCGCTGGGGTGCGGGACCCTGGCGCGCTCCTGCTGCTCTATAGTCGCGAAAAGGCCGTGCATAAACTTCAGAGTGTTCTGCTTCTGCCGGCGGTCGTACACCTTACCAGAATACGCGATTGGCCAGCATGCTGCAGTGTTCCCTCGGGGAACAACTCGACCTGGCTGGGACGCGGTAGTCGTCGTTTAAATTTGTTAGCGACTAGGTTCGCCGAAAAAGGAAGACTCCGAGCGGGTGCCAACGGCGGCCCCAAAGAAGAACAAGTTGGGGGCGTCCATGAGCACCCGCGGTCGAGCGGTGATTCCTGCTGCTGCAATTCGCGAACGTCTTCAGAGTATCGTTTCTGCACTGGTTGAATTAGAGGAAATCCGAGCTCGAGTTCTCGCGGCTGAACAGAGCAAAAAACCAAAAAGGTCTAAGCCGAAGAAGCGCCGCCGCCGAGGCAAGCCCACTGGCAGGAAGCGCTAGCCGCCCCTTGCCTATGGCTTGCGACCGCGCCCGGGCGGCTAGAAGCCATCGTGCCTGCTCTCAGTTCGACTGTCGGTCTTGCGTGACGTCCTTCGCACGACCTGTTGTCAGCTCGTTCCCCCACGGGCTGGAGTATTCCATGGAGTCGGATTCACAAAGTTGAATCCCAAGTGGACGATTTCTTGGGATGAAGCTGTGTTTGCCGACTAGACAGCGGCAGACCTCTCGGTCCCAGCTCCGTTTTTCGATCCGGAAAAACCTCCAAGCTGGGGCCGATGTGGTCTACTCCGGAAGCGAGCCTTTTCCTTCTAGCAGCCGTACACTGCAGCTCGCGCCAATGTCCGGCCCATACACGCCGGCCGATGATGGGGACTGCTCATTGATCTATCGCAACGGTCTCCTCGGACCGCGAGGGATGGTGGGCTCTCAGGGAGCTTGCGATGGGCACGAATTAGCTAGCGGGAGTCCTCCGGCCGTGCTCGCGGGCCCGCCGAACTTCGATCCCGCGCAGGAGATGGTCGCGCGCACCCTCGGCTTGACAATGATGAGAGAAATACGTCTTGCCTGCTTGACGCGAGCACATTCCCTGATCATCGGCGGAATTTCCCTGTTAGGATTTTAATGCATCGCGACGCAATGCCTGCGATTTCAACGCTCATTTCGCATTTTACGTCCGTTGGCGCCCCCGCGACGGGCACTTTTCCCTGCAAAATTCCCTGTAAGCAGGGAATCATCGCCGGCGCCTTTTTTGCACTTTTGGGCGGACGTTTTTAATGTCGGCGTAGCTTGGGTTATGGGGGGGGCGGAGGCGCGAGTTTTCCTGTTCGCCGTCGGCCATGCTTGTCCGGCCGCTCTCCCAAAAGGCGCTGAAAGTGAGTCAAACAAAAAACCGCCGCGACCGTTTGCTCGGCGCGGCGGTTGATGATTGAGGACGGTTGGGTTGCTAGCCTGTTGCTCCGGCTGCCTTACCGCACGTACCAATATCCCCACCAGCGCTGCGACACCGGCCGCGCCTGCGCCTTCATGGCCGCGACTTCCTCCACGGGGCGCAGCTGCGGGCCGTAGATTGCCGGCGGGTAGACGTCGTCCCAGAACACAAGTCCGCCTTGGACGGCGGCAGCCCGGTGTGACCGGGCAAGCGCGAGCTCGGCGGCTGAGGTGACGGATGTCGCCAGGGTGAGGCCGAGAGCAGACAGGGCAATGGACGAAACAACGGCGCGGAAGTTCATTGGATTGAATCCCTCATGAAATGCGATGTGCGATAATGCGACGGGTTCCGGATGGTTGCAAGGGTATGGGCTCACCGGCTGACGCCGAATTTCCAGTTGCAGGGGCGCATGGTCTCGCCGGCGCGCGTCGGCTCGACCGGGACGGGCCTGGATGCATCGGCTGCGAGAACGTCTCTTAGGATTGTGGTCGCCATATATAGAGTGTTCGATGATCACCACCGGCCGAGACGAGATCGGGCAGAGGTCGGCCGCTTGGCACGCGCGCGGCATGCATGCAAAGCAGGCCGAACCTTGAACATTTTTTCGGCGCCCGTGAATCCTCTTGAACCATGATGTCGACACACTGCTCACTCTTCATAGGAGGCGCACGATCCAGGACGCTCCCATGACTTCTACGTTTGTCTCGGCTTTCATTTTCGGCGCTGGCCTCATTTTCGGATACGCGTTGCGCGCGTGGCGCGTCGAACGCAGAGCTGTGAACTCATCCAGCGGCGCCTCGCGCCGGGCGTCGCGGCCCGCTCCGACCTCTACGTTCGGCCATGCCCGGCGAGCCTTCTAGGCATCGTCCCATGCCACGGCTGCATCCAGCGTCACACCGAACCGATGGGACATGAAGACATGAGTGAGCCCAAGAACGATGCGCCGCGACGCTATATCGTGGACGGCGCCGGACAGCGCGTGCTCGTTGGTCTCACGATATCGGAAACGATCGAGTTCGAGGCGCTGGACAAGCCGGACACTCGTGCCGGTGCCGACATGCTCGGCGAGGCGGCGCGCGTCCGCGAGGCCAGGCATGGCGAACGCTGGGTGGAGCTCTACGTCAAGCACGAACGCGCCTGGAATGACTGGATGGCCCAGACGCGTGTGCGGCCGGCGCAGTCGCCGCTGCTCAATTAGAAACCGCGAGCGTCCATTCCATCTCGCGCGTCGGGGGCAGGAGGCTGAAACTCATCACACCGCGAGCATGCGGCTGCCCTGGATGCTCATCAGGGTGAGGTTGCCGGTCGCATAGGCGCCGGTGTCGATATTGGCGCGGTTGGCCAGCAATTCGGCGCTGCGGACCGGCGTATGACCGTGGACGATATATTTGCCGAACTGCTCCTCGCTGCGCAGGAATTCCTCGCGAATCCACAGCAGATCGCGCTCGGTTTGCTCGGCCAACGGGACGCCCGGACGAACGCCGGCGTGGACGAAAAAGAAGTCTCCGCAACTGAAGCTCAACCGCAGATTGTCCAGAAATTCCAGATGCTCGGTCGGCATCGCGCGAATCAAGTCACGCAGGATCGATGCCGGCTCGTCGCGCTTGAGATCGGGCGGAGCAAGCCCGTAGGACATCAATGTCTGGGTGCCGCCGAAGGCAATCCAGTCCTCGAACAGTGAAGGGTCTTCGAACACCCTCACCAGAAAGGCCTCGTGGTTGCCCTTGAGGAAGACCGCATTTCCCCGGCGGCTCCGCTCGACCAGGATGTCGAGGGTGGAACGCGTATCCGGGCCGCGATCGATGTAATCGCCCATGAAGACTTCGATAGCATAGCGCGGCCGGCTGCGCGCAACGTCGGCGTCGATCACCCGCAGCATGGGCTCGAGCAAATGCGCGCAGCCGTGAATATCCGAGATCGCATAGATGCGGACGCCGTCAGGCAATTGCGGTTTGGGAAGCGACGGCTGGGATCGCGCGAAAGATTTCATGGCGCTCATCGATCGGGTGGTCGGAAAAACATCCCCAAGTCGCCGGCACCGGAGAGCGTCCATCCAACGCGAACAAGGCGAGTTCCATGGGGGCGCAACCTGTTGTCAGTCCCGATCACGCCAAAAGAAGGGCACGGCATTTTTTGCCGAGTTGTTTTTGATGGTGACAGGAACGAGAGAGGTCCGTAGGAATTGCATCGCTGCCTCGAAGCGTGCGGCAAGTCTGCATGACTCGTGGCAGATTCTCGCATACACCCGCAGATAGAAATCCCTGGAAATTCTCGCAAGTGATCCGATGCTGCGTTCGGCGGCAGCAAAGCAGCGCCTCAAAGTTGAGCGAAGAGCGGTTCGTGCAACGATTGCGTCGCGTCCGATGCGGAACTTGATTCAAAATAGGGCACTCCGTTCGCTCATATGTCAGCACTGTGACGACATTTTCAGCGCGTCGAATTTCGCGACGCATCTCAATGCGACGCATTGTTCGTGCGCCGCAAAAGTTTCGCGTGCAGCGCCACAATGTCGCTGCGATCGAACAACACTTTCGGTGCGGGGGATTGACGAGTCTTCAGCATCACGATGAGCGTCAGGCACTCTCTCGATACGCAGAGGTTCGAATGGCTGTTGCAACTTATGGTTCTGAAAGCGCGCATGCGCTGTCATCTGCGCGCGGCAGTGCGCTTCAGAGGCCCTTTCAGATCGTCGTCATCGCTGCTGACTTTCTGTTGATTCTGCTGAGTTACGTGGCGGGGGCTTCGCTGTATGGTGTGGCGGTCGCATCGCCGACCGACGGTGCATCGGTGGGAGCCGGATTGTTCGTCGGCGTGGTGTTCGTCGGAATCGCCTATTTCCGGGACGTCTATTCCACGCACCGCCTGCTCAATCTGCTTTGGCAGCTTCGAATGGCGGCGTTTATCTGGCTGACGTCGCTCACGATCCTTGCCGTTGCGGCCTTCCTGCTGAAATCGACCGACAATCTGTCGCGCGGCACGGTCATCGTCTTCGCCGTGATCGGCGGACTTGGCTTGATCAGCCTGCGCTTCGTCTGGCAGGCCGTGTTCGGCACGAGCTTTGCGAGAAGCCGCCTGGTCGATCGCAAGGTGATCCTGCTCAGCCTGAAGCCGCTCGACTTCACCTCGAGCCGCTTCAAGGATCTGCGCAGGAACGGCTTCGACGTCATGCGCCATTTCGTGCTCGGAGATGACCGGGATGATGGCCAATGGGAGCGGCAGATTCGCGACGTCATCCGTCAGTCGCGCGCGGCCGATGTCGACGAATATCTGCTCGCGATCGACTGGAACGAATTGCCGATGCTGCGCAAGCTCGGGCCATATTTGCGCGCCGTCCCGCAGCCCATTCGCCTGCTGCCGGACGATTCGGTTGCCGACCTGGTGACCCGTCCCTTTTTGCCGGTCAGCGGCACCGTCGCGGTCGAGATCCAGCGGCCGCCGCTCACCATTCTCGAACGGCTGCAAAAGCGCTGTCTCGATGTCGGCGTCGCTCTGTTCGCGCTCGTGCTGCTGACGCCGCTGCTGCTGACCGTGGCCGTGCTGATCAAGCTGGATTCGCCGGGAACCGTCATATTCCGGCAGTCGCGCCGCGGCTTCAACGGCAAGCCATTCGAGATCTGGAAGTTCCGCACCATGACGGTCTCCGAGAATGGCGAGACGGTAACCCAGGCGACCAAGAAGGATGCTCGCGTCACCAAGATCGGCCGCTTCCTGCGCATGACCAGCATTGACGAGCTGCCGCAGCTCTGGAACGTGCTGCGGGGGGACATGTCGCTGGTGGGACCGCGCCCGCACGCGCTCGCCCATGACAATTACTACGACGAGCTGATCAGCAAGTATGTCTACCGCCATCACATGAAGCCGGGCCTGACCGGCTGGGCTCAGGTGAACGGATTCAGGGGCGAAACGCCCACGATCGATCTGATGGAAAAGCGGGTCGAGTACGACGTCTGGTACGTCAGCAACTGGAGCATCTGGCTCGACCTGAAGATCATGGCCCGCACAGCGTCCGCAGTGATGTTCCAGGAAGCCTATTAGGCGCTCAATCTCTCAATCGCCTGCCTCCGGCCCCCGGGGGCCTCAGGTTTTATTCTGCGGGGGCTTGCCGAGGAGCCGCATGATCGCATCGCGCAGGGCGAGCAGCGGCGGCACGAGCACGAAGAAGGCGCCCATCGCGACGGAGACGATGACGTGGCGGATCGAGAAAGGCTCGTCCTGCTCGATCTGGCGCCGGCTCGGGTCGATGGGCGCGGGTGAGAGCGTCGTCGCCATGGGTTGGCGGAGCGTCTTGCGTGGAGGGACCACGATCAACACGAATAGAATGTTGAGCAGAACCCAAATAGTCAAAATCGTCAGGACGATCAGCATCCGAGCCTACCGGAAAAGAACTGCGAGTATGAGCCGAGATTAGCCTCGGGGAACCGAGAAAGAAAGATGCCTAAAGTTTCGGCATTTTCAGGCATCAAGCTCGGATTGTCTCGTCTTATCGACGGATGATTGTCCCTCGGCGCATTGTTCCGGCGACCACCGTACCCGTCAATCCTTGCTTTTGGCTAGAGCAATAACTGCAAGTTGTGGATTCCGGACGAATACGGACTCGCGCGCAGGTCCGGCGCGCTTGCCGCATCTCCGGTCCGTGCGCGAGGGCGCACGCGATGCCATTCAAGCGACCGCCAAGCACGAATAAGGCCCGCTGCCAGATGGCTGCGGGCCTCAAGATCGCTCAGTTCGGCTGGACCTCGCTCTAGGCGTGCTCGACGTAATAACTGTTGTGGTGCTTGCCCTTGTAGGCCTCGATGCGCTTGAGCATCTTCGGATTGGCGCGGTTGAGCACGGCGCCGAGCAGCTTCTTCTGCAGGACCTCCGACCCGGAAACCGACTCCTGTAGCGCGCTTCGCGTCGTCTGCCCCCATTCGATGACGTAGACCATGGCGTCGATCAGGAGGCTGACGGCCTTGGAGTCCGCCACCGGCATCACCGGGGCGAGATCGATCACGATGTACTCGTAGTGCTCCCTCAGCACCTTGAGCAGCTCGGCCATCGCCTTCGAGCCGATGACGTCGGCGGAATTCACCATGCGGGACGCCACGACGGAGGGGAGGAAATCCAGTCCCGTCTCCTTGCTCCGCTGCACGTGGTAGCCGAGGCTCGCGGGGTCGTTGAGTGCCTCCACGAGCCCGCTCTTGGCGTTGGGCGCGAGCTCCCGCGTCAGCGAGCGCGTGTGCAGGTCGCCGTCGATCAGAACCGTGCGATGGCCCGTGAGCGCGATCAATTGCGCGAAATTCGCGGCGACGGTCGTCTTTCCTTCCTTGGGAAGGGAAGAGACGATGCCGATCACCTTGATCTCGCGGGTCAGGCGCGCGACATCGATCGACACCTTGATATTGCGCAGTGTCTCGGCGAACCGCGAGAACGGATGGTCGACGACGTAGCGAGACACATCGGATGCGCCGGTCTTGGTGGCCGGACCGATATCGGGCAGGACGCCGAGGCACTTCACGCCGAGCTCGTCCTCGACCTCGCCGGGGGTTCGCAGCACGTCGCTCAGCAGCTCGCGTGCAAAGGCGACGCCGAAGCCGAGACAGAGGCCGCCGACGAGGCCCCCCACCAGCGCCAGGACCGTGCGCGGCGAGCTCTTGCGATCGGGCTTGGTGGCGGTGCTGATGAGGCGCGATTCGCTCAGCGGGAAGCTCTGATTCTGCGTCGCGCTCTGCAGCTTCTCAAGGAAATTGTTGTAGAGATTGCGATAAGTGTCGGCGGCGCTTTCGAGATCGCGCAGCTTGACTGCGGCCTGGCCGGTATCGCCGGCCTGGGCGACGAGCTCCTTCACGTTCTTCTCGAGCGAGGCCTCGCGGCTCTTTGCGATCTCATAGTCGCTGCGATAGGCGTCGCCGATCCGATGCAGCTCATCGGCGATGTTCTTGCGCAGCTCCTCCATCTTGTTGGCCAGGTTCACCGCCGCAAGATGGCCCTTGCCGTAGCGCCTGGACCAGTCGGCATATTGGGCCTGGAGGTCGAGATATTGGGCGCGCAGGCGGGTAATGACCGAATTGTTGAGAGCATCGGTCACCGTCGATTGTGCGACGTCCTGGTCCGAAATCGCGGTGATCCGGTCGAGCCGGGCCTTGGCTTCGGCCGTCGACGCCCGCGCTTGAACCAGCTGGGTGTTGAGGTCCGACAATTGTTGTTCGGACATCAGGCCGCGGCTGGTTCCGACGATGTTGTGCTCGGCCTTGAAGGTCTGCACGGCGCGATCGCTGGCCGACGCCTGCTCGCTCAGCTCGATGCTGCGCTGCTGAAGCCACTCGGTGGCCCGCTTGGTGGATTGATATTTGGCCTCGAGAGCGCCGACCAGGTAGGCATTGGCGATGGCGTTGGCGATCTTGGCGGCCTTGTCCGGGCTCCGCGCGCGATAGTTCAGCGACAGAACATAGGTCGTCAGCACGCGCTCCGTCCGCAGGTTCTTCTGAACCTGCTCGACCACGGCATGTTCGATTCGCTCCTGTGACGCCGGCTCGCCGGAGCCGAACAGCGAGGTGATCTTGCCCATGATCAGGGAGAGAAGGCCCGGATTGGAGCCGTTGAACTCCGGATCCTCCGTCAGCTTCAGGCGACGGACGACGGACAGGATCAGATCGTCCGAGTTGATGACTTCGACCTGGCTGTCGACATAACCGGTGTCGATCAGGGCGCTGCTGGCGTTGCTGTCCTTGTCCAGCACCTGCGCCTGGCGCGTGTCCATCATGATGCGGGCGTTCGCCGTATACATGGGTTGCGCCGTGACCAGATACAGCATTACCAGGGCCAGCGAAGCTCCGACACACGCCGCGATGATCGGCCACTGGCGGCGGAGCACATCGGCCACACGCTCGAAGCTGAGGACTGCCCCGCCGAATTCGATGCCGAATCGGTGTCCCGACTGGAAATGTTCTCTAGGCTGGTACATGTGCTAATTCGCTGCCTTTGGTGATCATCGATCAATTCGGAAGGGGGACGGGCTTGAATGGATTGGCCAGCTTGGTCTTCCACTCGCCGTCGAGCAGGCCGCCGCCTCGGGGCGGTTGGGCCGGGCCTTTGATCTGCGATTGCGCCTGGACGCCGGAATTGTCTTCGCCCGCGGCGGCATAACCAGACTGCACGTTGAGATCGCCGATCCGCTGCGCGAAATCCCTGATCTTGCGCGCGGCATCCGGCTTAGTCGTCGTGCACCGCCCTTCGGCGATCCGCAACGCGGCGCCGATGGCCGAACGATCGCTCGAAGCCGATGCCGAAATAAGCGTCTGCACCGACGGCAGCAATGACGGATTGGTGGCAATCAGCGTCGCGAGCCGGTACCGCAACTTTTCCTTGTCATTGCGCAGTCGCTCCAGAAGCGAGGAGGGCGACTTCACGAAGGTGTCGAGTTCCAGTTGCGAGGCGCGGTCCGAAAATTCGACGCACTGAGCGCGGCAAGCATCGGCGCTCGAGACGATCAGCGCAGAACCTATCAAGACAGTCGGTAGCCATCGCGGTTGTGCATGACGACGTGTTAGTCCGCGGCCCATCCGTGTTCCTTGCTTCTGTTGCAATTGGAGAACAGGCGAAACTTGGCAGGTAACTGTGTCATCTTTTTGTGCGGCGCAAAAGCTGGAGCGCGAACGTCCATGCGCACAACGTTGCTCGAATTTGCGCCGGTTGCAAAAGCACGATTTACAATGCCTGCGAGATTGGCATATCGCGCTCACGAATGTTGCAACTTGAAAACATATCAGGCACTCGCAGGCCGCCACGTCGCAAAACCGACACAAGTCGCAGCGCACGACTATTGTTCCCTCGCATAAAAAATTTTTCGTCGCCGCATCCATGCGCAGACGGATCAATCTCATACGCGCCGCTCTTCATCGCATCAGCGCCGAATTTCGCGCACACTTTCCACGCAAATACTCGCAATCATCACGGCTGATGAAATTTGCGCCCGAAGCACGCGGCGTCTCAAACAAAAAGTGGCGTGAAGTTGGCGCTCGCATGTCCGAATGATCTGCGAGCATTGAAAGTATCGTCGGTCGTCATGCATCGCGTGCGAGTCGTGGGATCGCGGCGATTGAACATGCGCGAGACCTGATACACACTGCTGCGGTGCAATAGCTATGGAATGTTGATGTGACGGAGTTGGTTCATCGTGAGAAGGCACATGTCCTGCCGCTCGACAGCATTCGGGGGATCGCCGCGACTTCGGTGGTGATTCACCACCTTCTGCTGATGCCGACATTCCTCGCGGCGTTTCCGCACAATGCGTGGATCAATTGCTCGTTCTTCCGAAGCGCTTGGCTGCTGGTCGACTTGTTCTTCGTTCTCAGCGGGATCGTCATGTCGCTCAGCTACGTCGAGAGCGACTTCGGGCGCTTCTCGCTGCGCGAATTCATGGTGCGGCGCCTGGCGCGGGTCTATCCGCTGCATATCGTCATGCTGGTCGCCAATCTGTTGTTTCGCCTCCTGCGCATCAGCCTGGTCATGGCAGGCGTCGTCGTGGCCGCGCCGGCGGCGTTCGAGGTGAACAACGCCTATTCGTTCGTTCTCAACGTCTTTCTGCTGCACTCGATGGGCTTCATCGACTATCTCAGCTGGAATGCGCCGAGCTGGAGCATCAGCGTCGAGTTCTACACATATCTGGTGTTTGGCCTGATCGTCCTGTTTGCCCAGCGCATGCGCTCCCTGCTGTGGTTCTACGTTCTCTGCGGCCTGGTCGCGGTGGCTAGCCTCGTCGTCATCATCTTCGTGCTCGACAAGAGAAGCCTCGGGCTTCAGACCGATTTCGGCATCCTGCGCTGCTTCGTGAGCTTCTTTCTGGGCGTGTTGACGGTGCGGATCGTCGATCGCCTGCCGGCCAAGCCGGGCCCGGCCGTCCAGGGCCTGGTGCAGCTCGCCGCCATGATCGCCAGCGTTGTCCTGGTGAGCTTGGCGGAGACCAATCCCGCCGCGACCTTCCTCGCGCCGGTGACGTTCGCGATCTTCCTCGGCAGCCTGCTCGCCTTTCCCGATGCGATTCTCGTTCCGCGGATGCTGGTGGCGGGGCCGCTGGTCTGGCTCGGACGTCGCTCCTACTCGATCTACATGGTGCACGCGCTCGTGGTGCTGCTGTCCGAGTATTTCGTGCGGGCGCTCGGGGCTGGGCGGATCGCCGCTCTCGATTCGGTCTGGGCGGGCCTGCCGGCCACGCTGAATCTCGTTGTCTCGCTTGCCGCCGTGCTCGTGGTTTCGCACTTCACCTATCGCTACGTCGAGATTCCCGGCGGCAGGTGGATGCGGAACGCTCTGGGCAGCCGGACCGATTTCTCCGCCTCTCCGGCGCCATCGGCGCGGCCGACCAACTGAGCCGGACATGACCCTCCTCGCGCTGAACCGGCCGAAAATGACGCTGATCAGCCTCAACATCGAGGCGATCGCGCTCGGCGTCTATCTGATCCGCGACGCCTTCGGCGGCGTCATCCGCTACTACACCAGCATCTACCACTTGAATCCGCTGTGGTATCTGCCCGACGCCGTTGCGCTTCTGTGTCTGGCCCAGTTCTTCATCCATTGCATCCTGCGTAATCGTAGCACCCTGGCCCTGCTGGTGCTCGTGCAGATCATGCTGTCGCTCGTGCTCGGCTATTTCATGCTGGGGACGACGAACGCAGCGATCTCGTCCTTCAAGATGATGTTGCCGGTCTTCGTCGGATTTTGTTTCTGCGATTCGAGCCTCGGCTCATACCGCAAGCTGCTTTCGGTGATCGCCGTGACGTTCTACCTGTCCGTGATCGGCGTCTTCCTGACGAAATTCTACCTGATGCCTTGGGTCGGCTACAAATACGAATCCTTCGGCGCCGTCCGCGAAGCCGGCCGGCTGTGGTGGGCCTATGGCGGCGACGACCAGCGCCTGATGGGCTTTGCGGCCGACAATACCATGGCCGCCTTCTTCATCCTGGTGTCGTTCGCGATCACCTCCATTCGCAAGAGCACGACGTGGTGCCTCCTGTTCGGCTCCATCGCGATCTATGCCATCAAGCTGACCACGAGCAAGACGACCATGATCGTCCTGGTGCTCTATTTGCTCTTGCTGGTGTTCGTGCGGATGCTGCCGGAAAAGTCACGCTTCCCCGCCATCCGGTCCATCGCGCAATGGTCTTTCGCCTCGATCTTCGTGCCGTTCTTCATGATCGTGGTCGCGTCCGGCACCGCCGCCGTGCCGCATTCGACCTTGTTCAGCATCCTCGATCGCATCAACAACAGTTGGCAGAAGCCGTTCATCTACCTGAGCCAGCTCATGCCGGTCGGCCTGGTGACCGGCTGCGGCGCGGGCTGCTTCAACTATCCGCAGCAGCTGTTCTCGCCGCTCGCGCCGTTTTGGGTGCCGGTCGACAATTTCTACATCGGGACGTACCTGATGTTCGGTCTTCCCTTCGTCGCATTCATGGTGATGGTGTTCCGGGCAACATTCGGTGCGACTGACGTGTACAAGCTGACGCTGCTCTTCATCGTCAACCTGTTCACGATCACGGTCTTGAACTACGGCCCGGCCTCCGGCCTTCTGATCATCGCGCTGAGCTTCAGCGAAGTGTTCTCGCGGCGTGCGACCTCTGCACGTGGGGCCGACGCCGTGCCAATCGTCATGCGGCCACCGGTGGTGCCGCCACTGGATGGCTTCCGCCCGGATCTACCGGCGGCGAGCGGAAGCAGGTGAGAACGAACGATGCATAGACGGCTCGCATTCATCGACACGCTGCGCGGTATTGCCGTGTTGTCGGTCCTGGTCCAGCACGTATTCGAGGTGATCGTCGAGAAGCACCCGACGGGCGCCTATTACTGGCCCATCCACGACGTGTTCGGCTATTACATGAACTTCGGCCGGTTCGGCGTCGTCTTGTTCTTCTTCGTCAGCGGCTTCGTCATTCCGTTCAGCTTCCCGGACAGCGCCACGCCCGTGCGGGATTTTACCATCAGCCGTTTCTTCCGGCTCTATCCGGCCTACTGGACATCGCTCGTCGTCGGGCTCGTGACGATGCAGCTCTTCGACTCGAAAGTCTATCCGCTGGGGCAGATTGCCGCCAACGTGACGATGTTGCAGACGTTCGTGAACGTCCCGAACCTCTGGGTGTTCTACTGGACGCTGGCGATCGAGCTCTTGTTCTACGTCGGATGCACGATCCTCTTTGCGATGGGGCTGCTGAACCAGCGCTTCACGGCGGTGACGATCGTCATCGCAGCCGCGCTGGTCGGAACCACCGCTGCGCTCCTGGTCGAGAACAGGGCCGTCTCGTCGGTGATGGAGGTCGGGTTGAACCTGTCGGCGATGTTCCTCGGCAAGATCATCCGTGACACCGTCATTGGTGGCAAGCTGCGATGGACCCATGTGGCCGTCTGCACGCTGCTGTATGCGGTCTTCGCCGCCACCCTGTCCGACCGGCGTTTCGGAGGCGTGTACCACGAGAATTTCTTCTACAGCTATTCGATCGGATCGGCCTATGTCTGCGCGGCGCTGGTCTTCATCGCCTTTGCCGTGTTCGGCGAGCGAATGGCGTGGCGTCCGATGGCGTTCGTCGGCGTCATCAGCTATTCGGTCTACCTGATGTCGCCGTTCGTGATCGTCGCCGTCCATCGCCTCGTTTGGTTCGGCGACGGGCCGCTCGGATGGTCGATCTTCATGGGCGTGATCCTGGCGTTGTCGATCCTGGTCAGCTGGATGACCTACGCCTTCGTCGAAAAGCCCTGCATTTCCTTCGGGCAGAGGTTCCGCTCG
This sequence comes from Bradyrhizobium sp. BLXBL-01, assembly GCF_051853025.1. Classification (NCBI taxonomy): domain Bacteria; kingdom Pseudomonadati; phylum Pseudomonadota; class Alphaproteobacteria; order Hyphomicrobiales; family Nitrobacteraceae; genus Bradyrhizobium; species Bradyrhizobium sp. BLXBL-01. The sequence continues at coordinate 6,967,656 of NZ_CP182471.1, read as the reverse complement.
GCGCGGCGGAAGCCGGTCGTTCTCGAGCCCGCCCTCAGCACCCAGGGTGCCGCGGAGTGATCAAGACACCGCACCAGCCGGGCGCCGCCTATGACGGGTCGTTCGTTCCGTCGGTCCAGGGCCTGCGCGGCATCGCCGCGCTGAGTGTGCTGATGGACCATTTCTACGACATGCCGAAGGGCGGCATGTACGACATCCCCGATCCCGGCTTCCTGCCGCCGCTCTGGGCTTGGCTGCAATCGGTGATCAATGTCGGCGGGCACGGCGTCGAGCTGTTCTTCATGATCAGCGGCTTCCTGATCCCGGCGAGCCTGGTGCGGCACGGGTCGTTGTCGCGGTTCTTCTTCGATCGCGTCCTGCGCATCATGCCGGTGTTCGTCGTGCTGCATCTTGCGCTGTTCGCGATCGGTCCGATCGTGGCCTACAAGTTCTTCCGCGGCATCGACCTGAGCAACTATCTCGCGATCTTCGCGGCCAATCTCTTCTTCGTGCAGGACGCGCTCGGCCTGCCGATCGCCCAGCAGAACGCCTGGACATTGACCTATGAGTGGGCGTTCTACATCTGGTTTGCGCTGACGTTCTCGGTCTGGCGCACCGGCGGCAGATTGCTGGCGGCGCCTCTGCTGCTGCTTGGCATCGCCTGCCTGATGCACTGGCCGATCACCGCCTTCTTCTGCATCGGCATGCTGTTCAGCGCCACTGGATTTCGCATCTCGATTCCGGGGCGGGCCGGCTTGGTCGCCGGCCTTGCTTGCGGAGCTGCGCTATATGCGAGCCTGGTGTTGTTTCACCCCTTCGTCGGGCTCATTCCCGGATTTCTGCTGTTCGGCATGGTGCTTGCTCCGGACTCCGGCCTCGGCAAAGCTCTGAGCGCACCGGCGCTGCAATATGTCGGCAAGATCAGCTACAGCCTCTATCTCGTGCACCCCTTCGTGCTCTTCCCCCTGCAGGTGATCGGCCTGAAGCTGGTCGCCGTCGGCGTCGACCGCTGGCTGCTGTGGGCCGGCTTCATCGGGCTTGGGCTGGTGATGTCGCTGGTGGCAAGCGCGATCAGTTATGAACTGATCGAGGTCAGGCTGAGGCGATTGCTGGATGGCGCGATCCGCGGCATGTTCTTCCGGCCGCAGATCGAGCAATCGGTTTGAGGGCGCCGATCGCGCTCAGCTCACGGTGCGACCGGCGAGCCGGTGATACGATCCAAGGAGCTGCTCGGCGATGCGATCCCAATTGAGAAGGCCGGCCGCGGTCTGCCGTGCGCCTTCGGTTAACGTCGCGGCCAGCGGCTTGGAGGTCAGCACGCGTTCGAGTGCGTCGGCCAAAGCCGTGGCATCGCCGGGCGGAACCAGCAGCCCGTTGACGCCATCCGTCACGACGTCGGGAATGCCGCCGGTGGCGCTGGCAACGACTGGCCGGGAATTGCCATAGGCCGATGCAAGCACGCCGCTCTGCGATGCGTCCTTATAGGGCAGGGCAACCACGGTGGCGGATTGAAACAGTCGGCCGGTATCCGCGGGCGAGATATAGGCGTTGATGGTCTTGACCGTCGGCATCGCCTCCATTCGCGCGCCGAGCCGTGTCATCTCAGGGCCGCGGCCGGCGACGATCGCTTCATGAGCCACACCGCGCTTGGCCAACATGTCGATCGCATCGATGAAGACGTCGAGACCTTTGTAGGCCCACATCCGCCCAAAAAACAGGATGCGTGCAGCCTCAGGCGCGGTGACCGCACCTCCGGCTGGCGGAACCATGAGCACGCCGTGCATGCTGGAGACGGTTTCGCCCTTGAAGTCGGGCGAGGCGCGGCGAAAATCGGCGATGCAGCTCTCGCCATGCGTGGTGACGACCGATGCTGCCGCGCGCATGCGACCCCGCCATGCATCTTCGCGCGGCGACGTACCGGAGCCGCCTTCCGAATGCGGGATCGCATCGTGAACGGTCAACACCAAGGGAATGCCGAGCGGACGGAGAAACTGGATCAGCTTGGACGTGTAGATCTCCGGAACTTCGTGACAATGAATCACGTCGGGGCGAAACGAAATTATGTCCAGGAACGAGGCCGGGATGCCGATCGCGCCGCCGCGCCGAAGGCTCAAGTCACGAATTCTCGTCTCGAACGGAGCCGTCACGGCGATATCGGCCAGTTCCCATTGCTGATTGGCGTCTTTGCGGTTGAGCACCAGCCGGACGTCGCAATGGCGGGCCAATCCCGACGCGAGACGGTAGGAATATTCCGCAAAATGCGGTGCGTAGATGGCCACACGCAAGCGCCTGGAGCTGCGGAGAGAACGCTGGGCGGGCGGGTTCATCAAGGCATCCATTTTGCATCACTCGCAAAGTTGATCGGAGTGTAGTCCACGATTTGAACTCACTTCCACTCTAAATCGGAATCGTGACGGCACTCATCTGATTGCCATCACTCCGTCGTATTGTCGCGAGCATTCAGTGCTCCGCCGTGATCGGAGATGGTGACGTCGCGGCAGCATCGCGTGCCACGCGTCTAGCTTACGATTGTGGTTGGATCTGTCGGAATTGGGTCGAATTGTTGATGAACGTCACGGGCAAACAGCATCAGGTCGTGATTGCCTTGTTCTGGTCGCTTGCCCAGAATTGGGGCGGCCGGGCGCTGTCCTTCGTGCTGTTCCTGGTGCTGGCCCGGCTGCTCAATCCCGCGGATTTCGGCCTTGCCGCGCTCGTCGCCTTCATCCTGCTGCTCTTGAGCTCGGTCGCCGAATTCGGCTTCGGTGATGCGTTGATCCAGCGGCGAACGCTCGAACCTGCCGATGTGACGCTGCCTTTCTTCTGCTCATTTGCAGCGTCGACGATCCTTGCGGTTCTGATTGCTGTCCTGGCGACGGATATCGAGCGCTGGTTCGACGTGAAGGGGCTCGCGCCGCTGCTCACCGCCGCGAGTCTCTCGCTTCCGATCGGCACCGCGACCCTGTTCCAGGAGGCGCTCTACAAGCGCCAGATGGATTTTCGCGTGCTCGCGGTCAGGACCATGGTGGCGACCGCCATCTCCGGCGTCGTGGGAATTGCCTGCGCCTATGCCGGGTTCGGTGCGCTCAGCCTGGTGATCCAGGTGGTGGTTCAGAGCGCGGTCAGCGGCCTGTGGCTCTGGAGCCAGCCGCGTTGGCTGCCGATGCGCGGCTACGATGCCAGAAGCTTCCGCGAGCTCTCCGGCTATAGCGTCCATGTCGTGCTGAACCGGCTGCTGGATTTCGCCATCGTTCGCACCATCGACATGATCATCCTGTCGCTCTATGGCGTCGCCGCCCTCGGCATCTACACGGTCGGTGCGCGGGTCTACATCATCCTGATGCAGCTGCTCACCCAGGCGGTCATGGACGTCGCGCTCAGCGCGCTGTCCAAGATCGCGCATGAGCGCGACCGGATTGCCGGGGCCTACCTGCGCAGCGTCAGTCTCGGCGCGCTGGTCGGATCGCCCATCTTCGTGCTGCTTGCGGCGATCGCGCCGGAAGTGTCCCTGCTGCTGTTCGGCGCGAAGTGGAGCGGCAGCGAAGCGGTGATGCGACCGCTGATGCTGGTCGGCGCGATCCAGACGGTGCAATTCGTCAACAGCGCCTATTTCGGCGCGCTGGGCAAGCCGAACTACGTCTTTGCGCTGAACATCATCAAGTTCTGCACGGTCGTGCCTGCGATGTTCCTGCTGCCCTCGCGCGACATCGGCCAGCTGGCGACGATCTTCGCCTTCGCGCAGCTCGTGGTCACCCCCGTGACTTTCGCGCTGGCGCTCCGGCTCTTGGGCCTGAGCTGGAGCCAGTTCCTGCGTCCGATTGCGGGCTGCCTGTGCGCCATCGTCCTCGCCTATGGCGCGGTCGTGTTGTGCCGCGCGGCGACGCCCGACATCAACCCGTATTTGCGGATGGGGCTGCTGTCGTCATGTTTCGGCGCGACCTATCTGATGAGCATTCTGCTGTTCTGGCGGAAGCAGCTCTTCTCCCTGATCGATTTCGTCGTGAAGCGCGGTGCGACCGCCTGAGGAAGACGAGGAGGACCACGTGAAGCAATTGATCCCCGTACCCGTGCGCAGGCAGCTTCGAGGCTGGCTCAACAGCGCGAAGAACACGCCCTTCGCGGTCGATCTCCTCGAATTGCGCAGATGGCAGATCGCCCGGAAGGATGTCGGCGTCAACGCCGCACCGCGCAACAATCCGCGCCGCCTCCTGGTGCTGCCCTCCGATCCCTGGAGCATTCATCAGTCGCGCGGCGACGAGGCCATGATCGAGGCGGCCGCCGGAGAGATGAAGCGGGCCTATCCGGATCTCGAGATCTACATCGTCACCGCCACCGCGGCGGCCAGCGCCGACGTCCGCGTCATGGGCTTCAAGCCGCTCGAGCTCTGGAAGCAGCCGTTTTCCTATGAGACGGTCGCGCAGGAGCTCTCGATCATCCGTCCCGATTTCGGCGTCATCCTGGGCGCCGACGTGCTCGACGGCTATTATTCTCCGGTGGATGCCGCGCGCATGCTGCTCGTCGCCGACCTGATGGCGGCGTTCGGCGCCAAGGTCAGCGTGCTCGGCTTCAGCTTCAATTCCCGTCCCGCGAAGGCGCTGCGCGAGGTGTTCCGGCTGATCGATCCGGGTGTGGTCCTCAATCTGCGCGATGCGATTTCGCTCCGGCGTTTCGACGACTTCGCCCGGAAGCGCGCCCGGCTCGTGGCGGACGCGGCGTTCATGCTGACGCCGCGAGCGGACACCGCCGCAGTCAAGGCAATCGCGGCCACGATCGCGCGACAGCGCGCGCAGGGTCGCAAGGTCTTCGTCTTCAACATCCACCCGATGCTGTTCAAGAAGCCGGAGCCGGCCAAGCTGCGGAAGATGATTGAGCTCGCGGCGAGCGCCATGGAGCGGCTGTCGCGGCAGCACAATGTAAGCTGGGTGCTGCTTGCACATGACTACCGCCCCGAGATCGCCGACGACAATTGCCTGCGGCCGCTGGCCGACCGGCTCAAGCCCACGCTCGGCGAACACGTGCACCATGTCGAACAGACGCTGTCGGCGGGCGAGATCAAGGCCGTCGTCGGGCTGGTCGACGGCGTGATCACCGGCCGCATGCACCTCGCCATTGCGGCGCTCGGACAGGGAACGCCTGTCGCCGCGATCACCTATCAGGACAAGTTCCAGGGCCTGTTCGCGCATTTCGGCATCAGCGAGCAGCTGCTGCTCTCGCCGGCCCAGTTCCTCGTCGGCGACAGCTTCGAGCAGTTTGTGGGGCACTTCCTCGGTGCCTTTGAGGCCGCCGGCGACCAGGTCCGCCAGGCGCTGCCTGATGTCATGGAGCTGTCGCGTGCCAATATCGCACCGTTACTCGGCGATAGCGCGATCCGGATGGCAGCGAAGGCCGACGGCAAGGTGGCCTGAACGCCTCCTAAGCGCGATGCGATTAGGGTCAATCGTCATCGCGCTTTAGGCGTCAGTTGACCGCCCGCTCGGTATTGTCGAAGCGCAGGGCCGGTTCGGCTGCCTGAGCCTTGCGCGGCGACGCGACGCCGATATCGGCCCAACGATTGATCAGGCGCCGCGCCGGATTTTCGAAATAGGCGTAGGTACGGTCCGCGATGACGGTGAGGACTACGCAGCATGCCAGGGCGAACAGGCCGAACTGGTCCGGGCGCAGCTCGAGCCAGGTCCATAGCGGCTTGAACACGGCAATGAGGATGGCGTCGTGCAGCATGTAGATCGCGTATGAGGTGTTGCCGAGCCGTCCGAGCAGCCGCGCGCCGGGAAATTCCCTAAAGGCGCTTTCGCCAACCGCGGTGAGCAGGATGGCACAGGAGAACAGCAGGATGGCCAGATCCGGCTTGGCGAAGACGTTGAGCACGAGCACGGAGAGCCCGAACACGGCGATGCCGGCGAACACGACCGGCTTGTGCCGGTAGGGCCCTGACATTCGGAACAGGATGGCGAGCAGGATGCCGTTGAGGAAGCTCGGCAAGGCGCGCAGCATGCCGTAGTCGAAATTGGCGCCGTACATCTGCGACCGCTCCTGCCAGATCGGCAGATGGCCGTGGGCAAGGACCAGATAGAGCGCCGCCACGATGACGCCGAGCACGACCGGCTGGACCTTGCGCGCCAGCAGCATCAGGAGCGGAAAGATCAGATAGCAGAAGAATTCCGCGCTGATCGACCATGACGGCGAGTTGAAGCTGAGATGGTTGGTGACGCCCCAGGCCTGGAGCAGCAGCAGGTTGTAGAGGAAGTCCAGCGGGGTTGATCGCGCCGTGCGCTCGAGGCCGACGCCGATCAGCACCACGAAGACGAGCAGGCTCAACAGGTGCAGCGGATAGATCCGCGCGATGCGTCGGATCATGAACCGGGAATAGGCCCTGACACCACGCGCGTCGGACGGGTAGGAGTAGGAGATCACGAAGCCGGACAGGATGAAGAACATGTCCACGAACAGGCCGAAGGACCCGTTCCAGGCCGGCGAGATGCCCGGGTCGATCATCTTGAGATGAAAGATGAAGACGCCGAGGGCGGCAACGAAGCGATAAAAGTCGAGGACGACGAAACGTCTTGCTTCACTGGCTTCCATCGGGCCTCGGAGTCCTTGCGCGGGTCGTCTGTCTTCTAGAGACGAATTGTGACGCAAGTTCGCAGGGCGCGGCGCCGTCGCGGCCATCCGTCCGAATTCATGCGGCCCATCCAATAGCGGATGGCTGCCAGCTCCTGCTCATCAATGAGGCAGGCGCCCGGCAAACGAACAGGGGGCCGGGACATGGTCCCGGCCCCTTCGATGTCGATGCGCGCTTGGGCAAATGGCGCCCAGCTCAGACGAACAGGAAATCGTGGCTCGTCAGGTTCGAGACATAGACGTTCTTCAGCAGGATCGTGTCGTTGGCCGAGAACGTGATGAGCGCGTTCGTGCCGGACTGCGTCATCTGCAGGTGGCTGTAGTCTGCGGCCAGGAGCTTCGAGATCTGGATCACGTCGTGGCTCGTGCCGTCGCCGGCCTGGAAGTTCAGAACCTGGTCCTGGCCGTGATCGTAGGCGATCGTGGTCGAGCTCGGCGCGGCCGAGAACACGTCGTTGCCGGACCCGCCCTGGATCGTCACGCCGGCAGCGACCGCCGTGACGTTGTGGGTGCCGTCGGTCTTGGTCTGATCGAAGAACTGCAATGCGCTGGCGCTGTTGTAGTTTTCGTGCTGCGTCGTGCCGGTCTGTCCGTTGAAGTTGAACAGGAACACGTCCTTCGTGCCGTCGGCATTGTTGGCGATCTCCTGGGTCTTGACGCCGGCACTGTTGTAGATGTCCGTCAGCTTGCTGCCGTCGTTGTGGATGACCTGGGTATAGTCCAGCGTGCCGTCGGCGTGGGTCCGGGTGAGCTCGACCAGCTTGCCCGAGGCGTCGAGGTGCTGATGCTGGGTGGTGTAGGACTGCCCGGTGACGTTGTAGTTCCAGTTGTCCGACGTGCCGTCGGCATTCTTGATGTAAGCCGCGGTCTTCACGCCGGCGGTGTAGACCGTCGTGGAATTGTAACCGTCGCTCTTGGTCGTCACCTCGCTGGTGATGACGCCGTTGGCATCGTACCAGTCCGAGGTCTTGGTGCCGTCCGCGCTCTGCACCAGCTTGAAGGCCAGGCTGTTGTCGGCGTGGGTGCGCACGATGTTGGTGAGGAAGCCGGTCGTATCGTAGGTGTCGTGCTCGTTGGTGTAGTTCTGGCCGACGACGTTGAACTGGAACACGTCCTTGGATCCGTCGGCGTGATAGTCGGTCTCGGTCTTCTTGACGCCTGATGCATCGTAGTTGGTGACGACGCTGCTGCCGTCGCTGTTCACCACCTGGGTGTAGTCGAGCGAGTTGTCGGCATGCCAGCGGATCACCTCCGTCGTCCGGCCGGCCGGATCGAGGTGCTGATACTGCGTCGTATAGGTCTGGCCGGTGATGTTGTAGCTGTAATTGTCGTGGCTCATGTCGGCGTTGGTGATGTAGGCCGCGGTCTTCACGCCGTTGGTATAGACCGTGGTCGAGCTGTAGCCGCTCGGCTTCTCCAGCACCTCGCTGGTGAGCACCCCGTTTGCGTCGTACCAGTCCGTCGTCTTGGTCCCATCGCTGCTCTGCACCAGCTTGAACGCCATGCTGCCGTCGGCGTGCTTGCGGATCAGCGTGGTGAGGAAGCCGCTCGCGTCGTAGATGTCGTGCTCGGTCGTGTAGCTCTGGCCTTTGATGTTGAAGAGGAAGACGTCCTTGCTGCCGTCGGCGTGGAGATCGGCTTCCTTGATACGCGTTCCCGCCGCATCGTAATTGGTGACGACGCTGCTGCCGTCGGCGTTGATGACCTGCGTATAGTCGAGCGTGCCGTCGGCATGCTTGCGGGTCACTTCCGTGATCTTGCCCGTGGGATCGACGTGCTGGATCAGCGTGGTGTAGCTCTGGCCGGTGATGCCGAAGGCGTAGTTGTCCTGGCTGCCGTCGGCGTTCTTGACGTAGGTGTTGGTCTTGACGCCGTTGCTGTAGACCGTGGTGGACATGGTGCCGTCGGCTTTCTGCACCACCTCGCTGGTGAGGGTGCCCGCGGCATTGTACCAGTCGGTCGTCTTGGTCCCGTCGGGCGTCTGAACCAGCTTGAAGGCGAGGCTGCCGTCGCTGTGCAAGCGCGTCAAATTGGTGAGGAAGCCGGTCGAGCTATAGACGTCGTGCTCGGTCGTGTAGTTCTGGCCCTTGATGTTGTAGGTCCAGACGTCCTTGCTGTGATCGGCATGATAGGTGGTCTGCACCAGCTTGACGCCGGTGGCGCTATAGGTGGTGATCACGCTGCTGCCGTCGCTGTTGTAGACCTGGGTCGAGTCCAGCGTGCCGTCGGCGTGGCTGCGGGTCACCGAGGTGACCTTTCCGGAGGCATCGAGGTGCTGCACCTGCGTGGTGAAGCTCTTGCCGGTGATGCCGTAGGTGTAGTTGTCCTGCGAGCCGTCGGCATTCTTGACGTAGGCGGCGGTCTTCACGCCGTTCGTGTAGAGCGTGGTGGAGTAATAGCCGCCGGACTTCTGCACGACTTCGCTCAGCAGCGTGCCGGCCGTGTTGTAGGTGTCGGTGGTCCGGGTCCCGTCGGTGGCGATGTGGACGAATTTCGTCTGCACGCCCGAGGTGTAGCTGATCAGGTCCTTGGAGCCGTCGGTGTAGGCGACGGTGGTCGAGGTCGGCTGCCCGTTCGAATTCAGGCCGGTGTCCGCCTTCGACACAAGCGTTCCGCTGGCGTTGTAGGTCTTCGTGCTGCTCCAGGTCGCGGCCGTATTCGTCACCGAGAACGAGTAACCGCCCTGGATCTTGGAGAGGGCGCTGCCGTAATGGGAGATGATGTAGTCCATGGTCGCCTTCGAGGCGACCGGCAGGACGTGCGAGTCGGTCAGTGTGATGCTCTGCAGCGCCGTCGATTTGCTGAGGTCGGACAGTTGCGGCACGATCTCGGCCGCGGTGCCGGTGACGCTGGTCCGCGTGTCCGGCGGCGTCGGCGTGGTCGCAGGCGCGTCGATCTCGATGATCAGCGGGTGATCGCTGACCGGAATCGTGATCGAGCTGACGTCGGTGTAGCTGGCGATCGCAGTGGTGCCCGTCAGGGTGTCGTAAACCTTCACGGTATGATGGACGGCGCCGAGGTTCACGGTGACCGTCTGGGCCGCATTGGACAGCTCGGTATCGGTGGCGTCGTTCCAGAGCTTCGGCTCGGCCCAGACGACGAGCTCGTAGGCGCCGTTGCTCTTGCCGAGCACCATGCTGTTGCCCGTGGCCGGCATGTTGCTCAGGGTGTAGTTCAGTGGGTCAGTCGGCTGGAGGCCGCCCTTGCCGTCGTCGGCCAGAATGGTCGTGAGATTGTGAATCGCCGTCGCGGCGAGCTTGGGCGTGCCGTCGGAATTGAACAGTCCGAAGTTCGCTTCCGGGTTGGTGTTGGCGGCCGAGGAGTCGCGGTCGAACAGCTCGTAGAGATAAGTCGCGCTGACGCCGGCCTTGTAGGCATCGACCAGCGTGTTCAGGATCGATTTGGCCTGCACCGTCTCGTTGACGCCGAGATATTGGGTGTTGGCCTGCGTGGTATAGCCGGTCTCGGTGATGACGACGGGTTTTCCCGGTGCCGCGGTCATGACGGCGCTGAGCGTTGCCGCGATGGAGCTGTCGGTGGTCAGGCTGGTGCTGACATAGGCGTGGGCGTTGGCATAGTCGACCGAGCCCGACATGTCGCCGAGCTGCTTGTAGCCCTGTGGATCGTTGTAGGCCAATGACAGATTGTAGACGGGGATGCTGGCGAGCGTGGCGTTGGAATTGACGGCCTGATAGAGCGCGCTCTGGAACTGGGCCGCGGCCGAAAGGCTGGAGCTGCCATTGTAGCTGAAGGGCTGGTGATTGGCCTCGTTGAGCCCCTCGATGGCGCTGATGCTGCCCGCATGGTTCGATGCGAATTTCTGCAGCGAGGCGATGTAGTTCTGCAGCCCGACCGTGCCCGTCTGCGGCAAAGCGGACGAAACCAGGAAATCGAACTTGTAACCGGCGGCAGCGAGGCCCTCGACCACCGGTTGCGCAGCCGGGCTGGTTCCCATCGCGTCGCGAAGATGGGTGACGCCGAGATATTTGAGGTCATCGACCATCACCGCGAGATTGTTGTAGCCGGTCCACCCGAACCCGGCATGCGTGTTGACGCCGATGGAGTTGATGAAGCCGCTGGCAGACAGGATTGTTTGATCGGACATTGCCCACTCGAATTTCAGCGCGAACGAAATTGCTCGCAGGGATTTGCGTTCAACCTTCTCTGTCGAGTGTGAATTTCAGATAAAAATGGAAGCTACAAATCGCGAGTGAAACGCGGTTCCTTGCGTAGGAACAGATCGACTCGAGTCGCAGCAGAATGCTTGATGCGATGCCCGTGCAGCGTGGCGTCACGAAGGCGCTTTCAAGATTTTCATGATCTGCGTTGCTGAATATATGCGCATAAGATCCGAGATCGTAGGATTGCACAGCGCGCCGGCAGCCATGCCGCCTTCATGGGCGGGTAAGGTGATGCTTTTTAACGCACTGGTTGTGTCCGTATTTTCCCGGGTATTGGTGCCTCGGCTTCCGGGGAAAGGCTGACGGTCTCGCGAGGGAACTGGACCGGCTCGGCTCAAGCATCGGCTTGACCATCCGCAAGGTCCGGCAAGAAGCGATGCGTGCCGCCGATTAACCGCGGCGGGCCAGCATCAGAAAGTCTCCGCGCCATCCGACGATCGCCGTTGCGATCGCGGCGATCATGATCTTGCCCGCGAGCCAGGCCGCCGGCTCGGTCGGCATCGCGCCGAGCGATCCGATCAGCGCCGCTGCCGCCAGCGCCTGCACGACCAGGGACCAGCGCGGGAATGCCTCGAACCGCAGCGTCGGGCCGAGCGCGACCAGGATCGTCGCGAGCGTGGCGAGGCAAGCGCAGCCCACTGCCTGTCGCGGCGACAGGCCGGCCCATGTCGCGGCCAGCGCGAGGGCGGCGACGATCGCGAGCTGGCCGGCCGCAACGACCACGAGCCTCGTCGCGCGCTTCTCCAGGTGCGGAACGACCGCGACGGTCGCCTGGAGATGCGTGTGCAGGAAATAGAAGACGGCGACAACAGGTGCCGTCGTCAGGAAGCCATCAAGGCTCTCCCGCGGAACCAGGATACGGGCTGCATCCGGAATGAAGCCGACCAGGCCGCCGAGCAGCACGAGTGTCGTGCAGACCATGAATTCGAACATCCGCCGCGCCGATTGAACCGACTTCATGACGGTTCCGCGTTCGAAGTCCTTCACCACATCGGGATAGCTCACGGTGTGGATCGCTGCATTGAGGACCCAGAACGGGCGTTGCAGCAGGTCGAGCGCGATCGAAAATCCGGCGCCGGCTCCCGTCGCGCCCAGCCGGCCGATGATAATGAAGCGGAGCAGCACCGGCACCGACAGATGGATGACGGACGCACCCGCCGCCAGCATGCCGTAGCGGGAGAAATCCTTCCAGTCGGCCAGCACCCTCCGCAGCGGAACGCGCTCCAGGGGTGTGCGATAGGCCAGCAGCCCGGTGAGCAGGCCGAGCGCGTGGCCCGCGCCGACGCCGAGCAGCGCCGCCTCGGCCGTTCCCCAAATCGCGGCTCCCGCGGCGGCCCCGGTCAGGAGAGCGGTGGCGCGAAACGCCAGAAGAGAGGAGGCGATGCCCAGCCGGTCGGACAGACGGACCGACAGGAAATAGAGGTCGGTCAGGCCCTGAAGCACGGAGATGCCGAGGCCCAGCGCGATGATCCCAGCCGGGAGCACGCTGGCCAGCGATGCGCAGCTGCCGACCACGACGAGCGCGGCCGCGCTCGACATGCCTGCGGCGAAGAGCGACCACCTCAGCCGGGCCGCCTCGTCCTCCCCGGCTGCTGCCAGAAAACGCAATCCGGCGAGCTGCAGCCACTCGAACATCAGGACGCAGAGCAATTGGCTCGAGGCCAGTGCCAGCGAGAAATTGGTGTAGTCGGCGGCGGGCAACAGGTGACTGATCGCGAAGATCAGGATGATCGCCGCGGCACTCTGATAGAGGTAGCCCGCCATCGCGAAGAGGCGTGTCATCTCGGAATGAGGCGTTCCTTGCCGACGGCCCGCGGCGCTTTGGTTGCCGAGCGCATGCGCGACATCCGCTGCTCGCGCAATTGCTCATACAGAGTCTTGTAGGATGACAGCACGTCGGCAAATATCCATTTGTTGGTATCCGCGATCAGGCGCCGGCTGATCTCGTCGATCTTGTGCGGATCAGACGCGACTGCCAGCATGCTGTCGGCCAGGGATTGCGGATCGGCATCGGTCAGCCAGCCCGTCACGCCGTGCTCGATGACCTCGGGCATGCCGCCAAAGCGCGTTCCGAGCAGCGGCCTGCCGGCCGCCTTGGCATCTGCCACGACGAGTGGACCGGGGTCGTGCCAAATGGATGGCGCGACCACCACGTCGACCTGCTGGTAGAAATCGTCCGGCGCCACGAAGCCCATGAACTCGATACGCGCATGCGGCGCGAGCGCCCTGAGGCGGCGTTGCTCCTCCTCGCTGACCCGGCCGGCGATCATCATCCGGATGCGGTCGGGCGGCAGCATGGCAAGGGCATGCATCAGGTTGTCGATGCCCTTCTCCTCGGTGAGGCGGCCGATGAACCCGAACGTCACTTCCGAGCTGCAGACCGGGCGAGGATAGGGCTCGCGCGGCGGCTCGGTCGAGGCGTTGCGGATCACGGTGCGGATCGGCGTCTCCGCGAACATGCCCATATCGGTATGGATCGACAGCACGCGCTCGCTCACGCCGACCACGGCGCTCAGCCAATGCGTCGCCCGCTTGCGATGAAAGGTCAGGATCCCGCAGCTCGTGCAGGTGTGCTCGCAGGAGCGTCCCTTGTCGAAGCGAGAGCAGCGCGGGCAGGTCAGATAATAGTCGTGAAGCGTATGCAGCACCGGCACGCCGAGCTGGGCGGCGACGCGCCAGATCGCGGTGGTGAGACCCGACAAATTGTTGGAGTGCAGCACGTCCGGCTTGAAGGCCCGGATGCGTTCCGCGATCACCGGCGCCTCAATCTGCCAGTCGTCGACCGCATGCCAGATGCTGCGCAAGACGGTGTTCTTCTGCTCGGTGAAGGGGCGATAGATGTTCTGGACCGGCGCGGAATAGACGTTGATGCCGTTGCAGCTTTCGCGCTCCTGCCCATGGGAGGACGCGGCCCGGATCACCTCGACCTCGTCTCCGCGCTGCGCCAGGCCCTCGGCGAAGCGCCGCGCGAAGATCTCTGCACCGCCGACGATCTTCGGGGCCTGAGGCGTCGGATAAAGCGTGGACGTCAAAAGAACTTTCATGGCGTAACCTCATGTCTTGCAAAATCGCGCTTACCGCGCCGGTCTTATCTCCAGGGAGGGCATGGCACCGTTGCTTGCTGCAATGAGAACCGGCGTGCTCGAAACCGGAATCCAGGCTCCGGACGCAGGTCTTGCGGCCGAGTCGCACGGCAGCGCAAACGTTGCGCCTTCCTGATCGCCCTTGAGCCGGACCTCGTAACGCCGGTCGGGAGCCTCGGACCAGACCGCAACTCTGGCGCCGGACGTCGTCGTTGCGTTGATCGACACGACGCCGCTGGCGAGCTCGCGCTTCTCGGCGCTCAGGCTGGAGCGGATGAAGGCCCAGGCGCCCTGGACCGCGCAGGCGACGGGTTTCGGCGAATTGTCGAAACGGTAGAGCCCGAAATTGTGCTCCAGCTCCGATGGATTCTGTCCGCTGTCCTTGAGCTCGTAGAGCCAGATGCCTTTGAGCCAGCGCGCCGCGGTCGACGCCCACAGGATGAGCTGCGCACTATTGTCGGCCTGGGCCTGCTCGCTGACGCCGCATTTGTTGCTGGCCGTGGTCCAGCCGGTCTCGGTGACATAGACCGGGAAGTCGGGGTTTCCACTCGCCTGGCCGACGAGCCGGTGAAACGCCGTGAGTCGCTCGATGATCTCGGCCGAGGTCCGTTTGCTCGGGCCCATGCAGAAATTATAGAGATGGATCGAAGCGCCGTCGGCATACTGCAGAATGCCGGTTCGCAGCATCTTCTCCGTCCACGCCCAGCCCAGATCGTCACCGAGGGCGCCGACCAGGAATGGCGCATTCGGCGCCGCGCGCTTGACCGCAGGTCGCGCGACTTGCGCCAGCGCCAGATAATTTTCCGGCGAGAATGCGGCATCTTTCTTTGCCGCCAGATTCCACTCGTTCCAGAGCTCGAACAGGGGATGCTGCGCCACGACGGATTGCGCCGCCGCTGCCGCATAGTCGGCGAACCGCTGCCGCGCCTCATCGGTCGTCGGCGGCGAGGAATTCGGAACGAGATGATGGCCGAAGGCGAGAATCAGCAGCGGACGCGCAATGCCGGATCTGACCTGCGCCTCGAGCCGGCCCAGCCTGGGCGTGAAGCCCATCCGGCGTCCCGCCGTTTCGAAATCGGACCAGGGGAAATCGTCGCGGAAGGCGTTGAGGCCGAGTTGCTTGATCTGGGCGATGTTCTCCGCAGGCACGTATCCCCGCGCGCTCACCGGCCCGCCCAACCCCTGATGGGTGCCGACGCCGAGCAGGAATCGGGCGTCGAGCGGTTGAGCGCAGGCGGGGACCGACAGAACAATGACCGAGATGAGGCCCGCGAGGCGAAGGACATTGTCGCGAAGCAACGTGCGTGGGCGTGTCATGGTCTAGATCATGCTCACGCGCGATGCAGGGGCAGTGACATTATTCGAGAGCATCGCCATCGCGATCTCCCGCATCTGCTAGGGCAAGCGTGCATGTTGATCATCAGAAATTCTTGGAGAGGTCCGACTGCAGCCCCGCCTTCGCTTCGACGGGCGTCTGGTCGTCCCGAAGCAGCTCGGCATAGACCTGCTGCAATTGTGCATGCGTCTTCTCGACGTCATAGAGCTGCTTGAAGCGGTCGTAGCCGCGCTGTCCCAGCACCTTGAGGTCGAGATCGAGTGCTCGCCGGAAGCCGTCGACGAGCGGCTGCACCGCGACGGGCTCGCAAAGCACGCCGGTGACGCCGTCGACGACGATTTCGGGCAAGGCGCCGCTGCGGAATGCCAGGATCGGCTTGGCCGCGCGCATCGCTTCCAGGGCGACGAGGCCGAAGGCTTCCCATCGTGACGGAATCACGACGAGATCGGCTGCCTCGAGCTGGGTCTCGATGGTCGGCCGGTCCAGCCAGCCCAGCAGGGACACGTTGGGCGGCACCGCCGGGCCTTCATACTTGTTGACGACGGAGGCGCCGATCATGCGGATGTCGAGGACGTCCTCGAGCGCGCGCGCCGCTTCGATAAGGAGATCGAAGCCCTTCTGCCGATCCAGGCGTCCGATGAACAGCACCTTGACCTTCTTGGAGGTCCAGTCCGCCGAGACGGGCTGCGGCGTGCGGCTCTTCGAGATGCCGTTGTGGACCAGGGTGAGGCGGTCGGCAGGAATTCCCGCGCGCAACGCCTCGCTATGCTCGTCGCCGGAGATGCAGATGATTCGGTCCGACGTGCGCGCAAGCAGGTTCTCCGCCGCCTTGGTCAGCACGTGACTGAAGCGGCCGGTCTCGCGCGAAAATGCCCAGCCGTGCGGACAATAGACGACGCGCGGTCCGCCCGAGCGGGCTGCCAGCGCGGGCCGGAGCACGAGCCCCGCAAAGGAAGAATGCAGGTGCACCACGTCAGGTCTGAAGGCGTCCAGCGCTTGCATGCTTGCACGCAACATCTGGAATAGGCCGGCGACGCTGCGGCCGGATCGCTCGAATGTCGTAATCTGGTTGTCATCGACCGCGCCGAGGTCGTCCCGATGATCCGACGGCACGACATAATGCACGTTCTCGGCCCCGAAGCTGGCCTGCTGCTGAGGATGCAACTCGTTCAGATAGCTCGCGATCCCGCCACGGATCGTTTCGGCGATGTGCAGCACTTTCATCGTTTGCCTTGCATAGGGCCGCGTTGGAGAGCCGGACATCTGTATCCCTGTTCTGTGTTCGCTAGTGCGAAACACAGTTCCTCGAATACGTAGCGATATTGGGGCAGGGATGTGGTCATGTTGCGCCAAGCCGCTCGTGCTTGCGATCGCCGCAAGAACGAAGAAGAAGTTTCATGGAACCGTGCTGAGAGACGCGAGTTGCAAATCGTTTGTGCAAAAACCATTGCGCGCGATAGGCGAACCGCGCCGCGTTTCACGCAGCGCTGGCGACGTTCGCCGGCGCCGCGAGGTGATCGAGCAACGCCTTCGCCGATTTCTTCCACGAATAGAATGCAAGACGATCCTGTTGTCGCCTGCGTTCCTGCTCAGAGATCGCGCCGATTGCCAGTCTTTCGAGCATGAGCTGCTTCAGTGCTTCGGCATCCGTGGCGCCAAAATACGCAGCCGCGTCGCCGCACGTCTCCACGACGGCGTCGGCCGTCGAGGCGATCACCGGGCAGCCGAAGATCATGGCTTCGAGTGGCGGGACACCGAATCCCTCGTAGAGCGACGGAAACACGAAGGCCGATGCGTGCGCATAAAGTGCGGCAATCTCGCTGTCGGTCAGGCGGCCGGCCAGCAGCAGGCCGGAAACCCCTTCGCCGGAATGATCCTGAAAGACCTTGCTGTTGTCGCCGCCGACGATGACCAGGGGAACGTCAGCCCGGTCGAGCAGCTGGATGGCACGGATCGCGACGGACAGATTCTTGTTCTTGGTTTTCGAGCCCACGAACAGGAAGAACTTCTGCGGCCGGACGCCAAGTCGGGCCAGAATGCCGGGATCGGGCTTCGTGGCCGCAAAGTGTTCGGCACTGTTGGGGAAGATCGGAATGCGCGATGCCGAGAGATTCAGCACATCCGCAAGCTCCTTGCGTGAAAATCCCGATACCGTTGCGATGCTTGCGTGCCGGGCGAGCATCCGACCCATCGTGCGATGGACGGTCAGATAGCGCCAATTGAAGAAGTCGGGCCTGCGAAAGACCTGGGCGTCGTGAATCACGACAATGTGGTCGCGATGGAAGACGGGCCCGGAATTGGCCAGGCTGATCAAGCGGCCTCCGGCGGCGGCGCGGGCGAGATCGACTTGATCCCACGCGTGCCCATGCAACCGGCCGACGGCGCGAATCTTGATCCGGTCGAGATGAAGTTCCTCGCTTGCATCCGCAGGCTTCAACAATTGCCAGTCTGCGTTGCGCAGCACGGCCGGAATCTGCTCCGACGCGAGCAGCCCGTCGATCGCCTTGACCATTTCGGCGGCATAGCGCTGCACGCCCGTGAGCTTTTGCGACAGAAAGCGGCCGTTGATGAAGAATTTCAATTGACTACCACGATGGTTCATGGAGTCCCGGCCGGGTTCGCGGGGAGCTCGCGGTGGAGAAGCCGCACGTGAGCAATCGTTAGGTACAGAAATATGACGCAGCCCGGCATGGCTCGGAGGCGCCGCCTGCATGGCCGGCGTCGCCTTGCTGCGTGCCAGGGCGGGGTGTAGAGGTCGGCAATGACCGACGACACCCACTCCTTTCGCAGCGGCTCGCTCACCGCGACCGTCAAGGCGCACGGCGCCGAGCTCTGCTCGCTGAAGGGCGGTGGCACCGAATTCCTTTGGCAGGCGGGGCCGGAATGGCCGCGTCACGCGCCGCTGCTGTTTCCGATCGTCGGGCGCCTTGCCAACGACGAATTGCGGCACCAGGGCAAGACGTATCGGATGACGCAGCACGGCTTTGCCCGCGACAGCCGCTTCGTGTGGGCGGAACGCGGCGAGAGCCGCTGTACTCTTGTGCTCGAGGACAACGAGACGACGCGCGCGCTCTATCCATTCCCGTTCCGGTTCACGGCGGCCTATGCGATCGATGAGTCCGGCCTCGATCTGACGCTCACGATCGCAAATACCGGCAAGGAGACGTTGCCGGCGTCGATCGGCGGTCATCCCGCCTTCAATTGGCCGCTGCAGCCCGGCGCGGCCAAGGAGAGCTATGCACTGACCTTCGCGAGCGCCGAATCGTCTCCGATCCGCCGTCTGGAAGCTGGATTGCTGCGCCCCGTGGCGGAGCCGAGCCCGGTCAAGGGCACGTCGCTTCCCTTGTCGGATTCCCTGTTCGTCGACGACGCCGTCATCTTCGACCGCATCGAGAGCCATTCGGTCCGCTATGCCGCGACGGGCGGTGCATCAACCGGACCTTGGCTGAAAATGTCTTGGCGCGGATTTCGCGAGCTCGGCGTCTGGTCGAAACCGTCAGGTGCGCCGTTCCTCTGCATCGAGCCCTGGCGCGGCTATGCAAGTCCCGCCGGCTTCCAGGGCGACTTCACCGACAAGCCGGGACTGATGCACATCGCGGCCGGCGCGGAAGAGCAATTATCGTTCCGCATCGAGGTCGGATCGTCCTGAGGCCGGCGAGCTGATCGACGATGCCTAGACCTCGATGCGCGTGAGATCCTCGCCGAGCACGACCGGTCCTGCATAGTCCCGCCTGACGTCATCGAGCAATGCGGTCAGCATGGCGTCGTCGGTGCGCGGACGGTGATGGGTCAGCGCGAGCTTCTTGACGCCGGCCTTGGCCGCGATCTTCCCGACGGTGTCGCCGCAGGCGAGCGTGTGTTTCGCAAGCCGGCGGAAGTGCTCGTTGTTGATCTCGGGCGTTGCGAGAAAGCAGACCTGGACCAGCAGGTCGGCGCCTTCGGCCAGGCGCTCCAGCCCCGGGCAAGGGACCGTGTCGCCGGAAATCGCAATGACCTTGCCCTCGGCCTCGAAGCGATAGCCGAGACACATCCAGCGCTCCAGGAAGGCCGGCGACATGTCGAGACCGTCGCCATGCGAGACCAGTTCGGCGCTGATCTTCCAGCGACCGGTATCGAGAACGGGACCCGGCACGATGTCCGTTGCGGCGACAGGCTTCCAGCCGCCGAAGGTCGGCTCGCCCTGGTCGCGCCAGGCGATGTCCTTGTCGTAGACCTGCGTGACCAGCGTGTTGACGAGCCGCTCGGTGTCCGGCGGTCCATAGACGCGCAGCTCGTCCTTGCGCCCGTGCATCCACGAATTCAACATCACGTCGTAGAGATCGCCGATGTGGTCGAAATGGTGATGGGTGAGGAAGACCGTGTTGATGGCGCCGAGCGGCACGCCCGCCTTGTGAAGCTGCACCATGACGCCACGGCCGGCGTCGAACAGGATGTTCTCCTCGCCAAGCCTGATCAGCGTGGTCGTCGCCATGCGACGCGGGTCTGGACGTGGGCCGCCGGTGCCGAGCAGTATGACCTCCATGGGCCACCTCCGAGTGCAGGCTTTTGGACGCACAGTAGATGTGAGCTCACGGGCGGAGCAATCCGCAGCGGGCTACCCGAAGTGTAATCTGATTTTCAGAGAACGGGAGGCTGCCGGCGCGATGGTGCGCGGAATGAGAATTGTGGGCCAATTCATACTAAATACGTTGAGACCATGACCAATATTGTTTGCGCGTCACAACGCGCCTAGTATTGCGGCAGGCAATTTCGGGGGCTCGAACAGGCTGTGAATGTCCGTTCACATGACAGCGCGACGCGCAGCGACTTGAATTCGCAGGTCGGATCATCCAGGACCGTGACGGTTTCCGCACGTCAGGAATCGCGTCCGGCCGGCCGCGAGCGGCTGATCGTCGTCGAGGACGATCCGGTGACACGGACCATGCTGGTCGACTATTTCAGCGACAACAATTTCGATGTGGTCGGCGCCGGCTCCTGCACGGAGTGCCGTCAGGCGCTGCGCGCGCGCACTGATCTCGTCTTCCTCGACGTGCAACTGCCCGACGGCGACGGCTTCGAGCTCGCCAAGGAGATCCAGGCCGCCGGCAACGTGGGCATCATCTTCGTGACGCGGCGCGACACCGACGTCGACCGCATTCTCGGCCTCGAGGTCGCCGGCGACCATTACGTCACCAAGCCGATCAACCTGCGCGATCTGCTCGCGCGTGCGCGCAGCGTGCTGCGGCGGCGCTCGATCGACCGAAAGGCGGCGCGCAACCACAATTCGATCGCCTTCGGCGACTGGATCATCGACCTGACCCGGCGCGAACTGCTCGGCAACGACGGCAAGCCGGTGGCGCTGACGCGCGCCGAATTCGACCTGCTGGCGGCGCTCGTCGGCGCCGACGGCAGGCCGCTCAGCCGCGACTATCTGATCGAGGTCGTCAGCAACCGCCAGGCCGACGTCGACATCCGCACGGTCGATGCGCTGGTGGCACGACTGCGCCGCAAGCTGGTCGGCAGCGGCACGCCCGTGATCGCGACCGTCACCGGCGTTGGCTACAAGCTCGCGCTCAGCGAGCGGCTCTAGAGCATAGGGCATCGCCGTCAGCGCGATGCAACGCGCTTCCAACGTGCTTCGATGCGCGCCTTGATCTGGCTGACCCTCGCCTCGTGAGCGGCCCAATAGGCGCGGCTGGCGGCTGCGGTGCCTTGACGATAGCTGGCATAGACGGCTTTGGGCTGCACCGGCATCTTCGGGCGGCTCGCCGCTTTTGCGGGCGCCGCAGCCGCAGCCGCAACGGCAACTGCAGGCGCCGGATCCGGAGCAGCCGCAGCTTCGGGGCCTGCCGGCATTGCGCTCATCGCGAGAAGCCGGTTGCGGGCCCGGTTGCAATAGACCTGCGACCGCGCGGTCATCTCCTCTTCGCCATGACCCGCCCGGTATTTCATCAGGGCGCGGCAGAGGTCCCCGCCCGAAAGACGCCAGGCCTGGCTGAGATAAAGCACCCCGTAATGGATGTTGACGTCGGGTTCGGCCAGCTCCGCGTTGCTGCCGTGGAAGCCCAGCATCGCCGCCGTCTCGGGGCGCACCTGCATCAGGCCGATTTCGCCCGCGCCGCCGATGATTGCCGGGTTGTAGCCGCTTTCGACGAAGACGATCGCCTCGGCGATGTCGGCCGGCAGATTGGTGCTTTTTATTTCCCGCTCGATGATCTTCCGGATCATCGCGCGCGATGACGGCGTTTCGCCGGCGCCGAGCTCGGTCCCCCCGTCGCCCGCAAGCGCGCCGATCGGAGCCGACACGAGCAGGACGACCGCGACATGCCTCCACGTCGCGCCGAGATTGAAGCGTGCCCGATCCCACAGCATGGGCTTGTCATAGAGCTCCGGAGTTAACAAACCGGCCTCTGGCGCGTCTGTCACTGCCGCGCGCGGGCGCTCTGCTCGGTGGGTCTGGCCTGCGATGGCTCGGCCAGCTGGTCATCGACCGCATAGAGCGTGCAACTGGGCGACCATTTCATGCAGGCCGCCAGCGAGTCGCGCCGGGCCTCTTCAGTTGTCGCACGGCCGGTGCGCCAGCCGTAGCCGCCGTTCGGCGACACCGCAAAGGCCTTGTGCGGCAGCAGGCTGGCGAGATAGCGCGCGAACTCGGCCCGCGCGGCCTCGCTGAGCTGGGGCGGTGGCGGCAGCGGATCGGGCAGGCTCAGGAGTTCACGGCCGAGCCCGCGCTCGCGCAGGAAGGCGTCGAGATACGGTGTCCATTGCGGCCGGCCCGCGACCGAATAGAGATAATGGCCGTCGTCGCCGTAAGCCGGCGCCGCCACGAACCTCGCATTGCCGCCACCGGCGCGAAACCCGTCATGGAGGCGGCGCGCGAGATCGGGACCGAAATAGGAATCGTTGCTCGCATAGACCCACAGCATCGGCACGCGCGAGCTCTTGCCGAAGGTGGCGAAGGTCTGCACCAGCCCCTCCTCGTTGCAGACATCGTCGTCGTCGCGCGAGCCGCGGCCGCCGGCGAAGTTGATCGCGGCGACGAGACCGGGCGGGGCCTGCGCGCTCAGCGCCACCGTGGCAAGGCCGCCGGCGGAATGGCCGGCCGCGATCATGCCCGAAATCGTGACGTCGCCCCGGTGCGCCATCGCATCGATCGCGGCGCGCAGATCGGCAACTGCGACGGCGGCCGCCGGCAGGTACGCCGCCTTTGCGCAACCGCCGACGCTGTCGACGCGCCCGCCGGGCGAGGTGCCATAGCCGCGCCGCATCACGATCAGCGCCGCAAAGCCGCGCCGGGCGTATTCCAGCGCAATGCCGTAATATTTATGCGCCGACATCGCCGCTCGGTCCTCGAACTTGCGCGGCGAGCCGTGGCTGAGCAGCGCCAAGGGATAGCGCTTCGTCCCCGCAGGTCGGACCAGGAAGGCCTCGAGCCCCTGCGGTCCGGCCTCCGCCATCGGGATGCGAAGGTCCTCGGTGTAGAACTCCGCGGCGCGCGCCGGTGCGCCGGCCAGGATGAGGCCGGCGATCAGCACGAGCAGCTTGCGCGAAGGGATCATGAGACGATTCGATGGGTGGTGGTGCCGAGCATAGCACGAACCCGCTGCACCACCTTCGCTACCCCCAAGGAACGCCTTCCCCCTCGCGCGTGTTGTGCCCTTGGCGGGGGCCGGGCCGATGCTATGGTGTCCCGCACTCACGACAGGACGAGGATATTTCAGTGGCAGAAGTCGATCCCGCGGCGGGCAAGCAGGCCTCGCCGGACGTGCTCACCAATATTCCGCGGCTGGTGACGGCCTATTTCGCCAACAGACCGGATGCATCGGATCCGGCGCAGCGCGTGGCGTTCGGCACGTCGGGCCATCGCGGCACCTCGTTCAAGAACACCTTCAACGAAGGCCACATCCTCGCGACCACGCAGGCGATTTGCGATTACCGGAAGGAGAAGGGCCTGACCGGCCCGCTCTTCATCGGCATCGACACCCATGCGCTGGCCGAGCCTGCGCTGGTCAGCGCCGTCGAGGTGTTCGCCGCCAACGGCGTCGAGGTCATGATCGACAAGGACGGCGGCTACACGCCGACGCCGGTCATCTCGCATGCGATCCTCACCTACAACAAGGGCCGCAGCAGCGGCCTCGCCGACGGCGTCGTCATCACACCCTCGCACAATCCGCCCGAGGACGGCGGCTACAAATACAATCCGCCCCATGGCGGGCCTGCCGATACGGACGTGACGGGCGTCGTCGAGAAGCTCGCCAACGCCTATCTTGCAGGCGACCTCGAGGACGTGAAGCGCATCGACTATGCCAAGGCGCGCAAGGCCGCGAATGTCCACGCCTACGACTTCGTCACGCCTTACGTCGCCGATCTCGGCAATGTCGTCGATCTCGACCTCGTCAAATCCGCCGGCGTCAAAATCGGCATCGATCCGCTCGGCGGCGCCGCCGTGCATTACTGGCATCCGATCATCGAGCGCTACGGCCTGAAGGCCACGATCGTGAACGAGGCGATCGACCCGACCTTCCGTTTCATGACGGTGGACTGGGACGGCAAGATCCGCATGGACTGCTCCTCGCCTTACGCGATGGCGAGCCTGATCGGCATGCGCGACCGCTTCGACGTCGCCTTTGCCAACGACACCGACGCCGACCGCCACGGCATCGTCACGCGCACCGGCGGGCTGATGAATCCGAACCATTACCTGGCGACCGCGATCTCCTACCTGTTCGCGCACCGTCCGGACTGGGGCAAGGATGCCGCGATCGGCAAGACCGTGGTGTCGAGCTCGATCATCGACCGCGTCGCCAAGAAGCTCGGCCGCAAGCTGGTGGAGACGCCGGTCGGCTTCAAATGGTTCGTCGACGGCCTCGTCACCGGCGGCTTCGGCTTCGGCGGCGAGGAGAGTGCAGGGGCCTCGTTCCTGCGCCGCGACGGCGCGGTGTGGACCACCGACAAGGACGGAATCATCCTCGGCCTGCTCGCTGCCGAGATCATGGCCAGGACCGGCCGCGATCCCAGCCAGATCTTCAATGAGCTCACCGCCGAGTTCGGCATGCCGCACTACGCGCGCATCGATGTCGCCGCCACCGGGCCGCAAAAGAACATCCTGAAATCCGTCACGCCGGAGCAGCTCGGCCTCAAGGACCTCGCCGGCGATCCCGTCCGCGCGACGCTGAGCAAGGCGCCCGGCAACGGCCAGCCCTTCGGCGGCATCAAGGTCGAAACCGATTTCGGCTGGTTCGCCGCGCGGCCGTCCGGCACCGAGGACGTCTACAAGATCTACGCCGAAAGCTTCCGCAGCCCCGAGCACCTGAAGCGGATTCAGGAAGAAGCTCAGGCGGGGTTGGCGAAGGTGTTCGCGGCGTAGCTCCCCGGCGCAAGCGCCCCTCTTACCCCTCCCTTGGAGTCCCTTGAGGGTGGGCCGCGTGCCCCGCTTGGACCGCAGTCACCGCCGTCATTCCCCGCGAAGGCGGGGAATCCAGTACTCCGCGGCGGTCATTGGTTCAGGCAATTTCCGCTGCGGAGTACTGGATCGCCCGCCTTCGCGGGCGATGACAGCGGGATGAATGATGTATACAGAAACATGAGCAACGGTATTATGTTACGCCGCTTTTAGCCTTGAACAATTCCATCCCTCCGCTATTGTATACATAACGTATTCATAAGCCGTGGGAGCGAGACAATGACAAAACCCTTCCCCATGAACGCCTGGTACGCTGCTGCGTGGGACGCCGACGTCAAGGCGGCGCTGTTGCCGCGGACGATCTGCGGCAAGCATGTCGTGATGTATCGCAAGGCCGACGGCTCGGTGGCCGCGCTGGAGGACGCCTGCTGGCATCGCTTGGTGCCGCTGTCCAAGGGCCGGCTCGAGGGCGACACCGTCGTCTGCGGCTATCATGGCCTGAAGTACAACGCGCAGGGGCGCTGCACCTTCATGCCCTCGCAGGAGACCATCAACCCGTCGGCCTGCGTGCGCGCCTATCCCGTGGTCGAGCGTCACCGCTACATCTGGCTCTGGATGGGCGATCCTGCGCTGGCCGATCCCGCGCTGGTGCCGGATATGCACTGGAATCACGATCCCGCCTGGGCCGGCGACGGCAAGACCATCCACGTCAATTGCGACTACCGCCTCGTGCTCGACAATCTCATGGACCTCACCCACGAGACCTTCGTGCACGGCTCCTCCATCGGCAATGATGCGGTGGCCGAGGCGCCGTTCGACGTCACCCATGGCGAGAAGACGGTCACGGTGACGCGCTGGATGCGCGGCATCGAGCCGCCGCCGTTCTGGGCCAAGCAGCTCGGCAAGCCCGGCCTGGTCGACCGCTGGCAGATCATCCGCTTCGAGGCGCCGTGCACCATCGCGATCGACGTCGGCGTCGCGCCGACAGGGACCGGCGCGCCGGAAGGCGACCGCTCGCAAGGCGTCAACGGCTTCGTGCTCAACACCATCACGCCGGAGACCGAGAAGACCTGCCATTATTTCTGGTCCTTCGTCCGCAATTACCGCCTCGGTGAGCAGCGCCTCACCACCGAGATCCGCGAGGGCGTCTCCGGCATCTTCCGCGAGGACGAGCTGATCCTGGAAGCGCAGCAGCGCGCGATGGACGAGAACCCCGATCGCATCTTCTACAACCTCAACATCGATGCCGGCGCGATGTGGTCGCGCAAGCTGATCGACAAGATGGTGGCGAAGGAAAACGCCCCAAAGCACCTTCAGGCCGCGGAGTAGAACATGGCCGAGCGTGAGGTCGACCGCTCCATCTCGCAGACCGTGAAGGCGCAGCTCGCGCTGCGCGACCAGATCCTGTCGGGCGCCCTGCGTCCCGGCGAGCGCATCTCCGAGCTTCAGGCGGTGGAGACGACCGGCGCCTCGCGCACGCCGGTGCGCATGGCGCTGGTGCGGCTGGAGGAGGAGGGTCTGCTCGAGGCCATCCCCTCCGGCGGCTTCATGGTGAAGGCGTTTTCCGAGCGCGACATCTCCGATTCGATCGAGCTGCGCGGCACGCTGGAAGGTCTGGCGGCGCGCTTTGCCGCCGAGCGCGGCGTCGCCGCGCGCGAGCTCGAGCCGCTGAAGGAGTGCCTCGCTGCAATCGACGAGCTGCTGCGGCAGGTGCCGATCTCGGTCGATGCGTTCTCGTCCTACGTCACGCTGAATGCGCGCTTCCATGCCCAGCTCACGGAACTGTCGCGCAGCCCGCCGCTGATCCGGCAGATCGACCGCGCCTCGGCGCTGCCGTTTGCCTCGCCGAGCGGCTTCGTGATGGCGCAATCGGCGTTGCCCGAGGCGCAGCAGATCCTGATCATCGCCCAGGAGCACCATCGCGTCGTGATCGACGCCATCGAGAACCGTGAAGGCGCGCGCGCCGAGGCCGTCATGCGCGAGCATGCGCGGCTCGCGGTGCGAAACCTGCGGCTCGCGCTGCGCAACCGGACCCATCTCGACCTCTTGCCGGCGCTCGCGCTGATCAAGACCGCAACCGATTGAGGGCAGTCACCATGCGCTTCATCGAGACCTGGACCCCCGCAACGCTCGTCGCCACCCGCGATCTCACCCCGAACGTCCGTGAATTCCTGATCAGGCCGGATCAGTTCGAGGCCACGGCCTATCCGGTCGGCAGCCACATCAATGTCAGCGTCACCATCGACGGCCTGCCGGAGACGCGGTCCTATTCGCTGGTCGGCGAGGCCTCGTCGCACAGTTTCAAGATCGCGGTACGCCGCACTGACGATTCCCGCGGCGGCTCGCGCTACATGTGGTCCTTGCAACCGGGCGCGCGGCTCGACATCACCCAGCCCGCCTCGCTGCTCGCGGTCGACTGGAGCCGCGACAATTATTGCCTGATTGCCGGTGGCATCGGTATCACCCCGATCCTCGGCGCCGCGCAGGCGCTGGCGCGGCACGGAGCGGACGTGACCCTGCATTATGCCGTGCGCTCGCGCAACGAGGCCGCCTATCTCGACGATCTCGCCGCGATGCTCGGCGATCGTCTCGTGGTTCATGCCAGCGACGAAGGGCACCGGCTCGATCTCGACGCGCTGTTTGCCTCATTGCCGCAAGGCGCGCTGGCCCTGTTCTGCGGCCCGATGCGCATGCTGGACGCCGCGCGCCATGCCTGGATCGGCGCCGGCCATCCGCTCCCCGATCTCCGCTACGAGACCTTCGGCTCCAGCGGCACGCTGCCGACCGAAACGTTCCGCGTGCGCCTGAAGGACTCCGGTGTCGAGCTCGAAATCCCACGCGAGCGCTCGATGCTCGACGTGCTCAATGCCAGCGGCCACGACGTGATGTACGATTGCAAGCGCGGCGAATGCGGCCTCTGCGCCATCGACGTGGTCGAGGTCGACGGCGAGATCGACCATCGCGACGTCTTCTTCAGCGACCACCAGAAGCAAACCAACCAGAAGATCTGCGCCTGTGTCTCCCGCGCGCGTGGCACCATCACGGTCGACACGCTGCTCCGGGCGGATGCGGTTTGAGCTAGGCCGGAGCGGGACTCTCTTAGGAGGAAGCGGACGGCGCCGCGGGCTCCACCTCTCCCGCTTGCGGGAGAGGTCGCGCCGAAGGCGCGGGTGAGGGCTCTCTCCTCTGGGGGAGTCCCGCCGTGGAGACAGCCCTCTCCCCAGCCCTCCCCCGCAAGCGGGGGAGGGAGCGTACCTTCCAAGTCGCCGGCACCGAGGCACAATTTTTCCTACGCCGCGTAAATCGCCCGGTACTTCTTCGTCTCCAGCAGCGCCATCACCCCGTCCGCGGCCACCGGCCGGCTGATCAGATAGCCCTGCACCTCGTCGCAATTGATCTGCCGGAGATATTCGAGCTGGTCGGCGGTCTCGACGCCCTCCGCCACCACGCCGATCTGCAAATCGCGCGCGAGCGAAATCACCGACTTCACGATCGCCGCGCAGTCCGGCTGCACCAGCATGTCGCGGATGAAGGACTGGTCGATCTTGATCCGGCTGAACGGCAGCTTGCGCAGGTAGGTCAGCGAGGAGAAACCGGTGCCGAAATCGTCGAGCGCCACGGTGACGCCGAGCTCCAGCAGCGCGTTCAGGACCGTCGCAGCCGAGCCGTATTTCGACAGCAGCATCGATTCCGTGATCTCGATCTCGAGCCGATGCGGGGCGATCCTGGCCTCGGCGAGCGCCTCCACGATGGTCTGGAGGATGGCCGTGTTGTGAAACTGCGCGGCCGAGAAATTCACGGCGACCCTGATCTCTTCGGGCCACTCCGCAACCGTCGCGCAGGCGCGGCGGATGACCCATTCGCCGATCTCGTGGATCAGCCCGGTCTCCTCCGCGATGGCGATGAACTCGCTCGGCGGCACCAGCCCGCGCGTCGGATGCTGCCAGCGCAGCAGTGCCTCGAAGCCGGTGACGCGGTTGCTGCCGAGATCCAGGAACGGCTGGAACACCAGGAACAGCTCGTCGCGCGCGATCGCGCCTGCGAGGTCCGATTGCAGCGCCTTGCGTTCGCGGGACGACCTGTCGTCGGCTTGCTCGAAGAAGCAGACCGTGCCCGGCCCGGCCTTCTTGGCGCGGTAGAGCGCGGCATCGGCATTCTTCATGAGATCGAGCGGCGTGTTGCCGTCGCGCGGCGCCAGCACGATGCCGACGCTGGTTGCGCCGACGATCTGACGGCCCTCGATCTGGAACGGTTCGGCGAAGGCCGCGACGAAGCGTTCGGCGATCTCGAGCGCATCCTCCGGCCGCGTCAGGTTGGCCATCACCAGCGCGAACTCGTCGCCGCCGATGCGCGCGACGTGCTCGGCGGCGCGCGTGCAGCGTTGCAGGCGGTTTGCCACCTGGACCAGGAATTCGTCGCCGGCAGGATGGCCGAACTGGTCGTTGACCTCCTTGAAGCGGTCGAGATCGAGCAGGAGCACCGCGAATTCCTCACCCGATAGCGCCAGCCGCTTGAGCGCGGCGTCGAGCGTTTCATTGAAGGCGACGCGGTTGGGCAGATGGGTCAGGGGATCCAGCCGCACCGTGCGCTCGGCCTCGATCTCTCGCATCACGCGCCGGGCGAACGAGAACGAATTGACGAACACGCTGCGCAGCAGGACGCTGCCGTAGACCACGACGAGAAAGGCGATCAGGAGAAAGGCGAGATCGCCGTTCCGGCCGAGGCAGATGGCGATACCGAGGAAGATCGGCGCCGTGAAGGCGATCGCCGCGATCGGGATGGTGGCGAAGGCGAGTGCCCCGCCGGCCAACATGCCCGCGCACAGGCAGGTGATGACGAGCTGGCCGCCGGTCGAAGCGCCGGCGAAGAAGGCGACCGGGACGATGCCCCAGGCGGCGCCGAGGATGAAGGCGTTGCGCACCAGCCGGTGCATCGCGCGACGCGAGACGAATTGCGGCTTGGTGATGCGGCGCGCCGCGTGCGATTGCAGGCCGAACGCGATCGCGGCGCCGGCGACGGAAGCCGCCCAGATCAGCGCAGGGATCCTGTCCGGCGATGGCCACAGCGCGATCGCGAGCACAATGGCGTTGCAGGCATTGGCCAGCATGATACCGACCGAATAGCCGAGCACCAGCGACATCTGCTCGGCGCGGATTTGCCCGGCGACGGCCTCGTCGGCTGCGGGACCGCCAAAGGCCGACAGATCGCCGGCGAACAGCCGAGCGACATAGTTGGTCGTTTGAGTCCGCATCCCAGAGCCTAGCAGCAGGGCCTTTCGTCCAGCCGGTTCGGAGACTTTGCCGCAAACCTTTGACGAACTATGAATTATCCACGGCTGCGGGGGGCGCCGTAACCACTTCTGCGTGTTCGTCACGGAATATCGATAACAAATCGATACAAATGCCCGACAGGCCGGACATCAAGCGGGGCGAGGGCGCGGTCTCAGCTGAGTGATGGCGACCCCGGACATCGCGAGCAGTCCGCCGACGATCAGCTTTGGCGTGAGCCGGTCGCCGAGAAACAGTACGCTCGAAAGCAAGGCAAACACCGGAAGCAGCAGCCCGAAGGGCGCAACGCGCACCATCGAGCAACGGGCGATCAGCCAGAACCAGAGGCCAAACCCGACAATTCCCCCCACGAAGATCGTGTAGGCGAGCGCCAGCCAGCCGAGTTCGCCCGCCGTCACAAGGCTCGCCGCTTGTCCATATTCAAGGAGCAGCGACATCAACATGACCTGCGGTACCGTGAGCAGCGAGGACCACCCCATCAACATCAAGGGATCAAAGGGGCCGTAACGCTTCGTCAAGACGTTGGACACCGCGAAGGCAAAAGCGGCACCACCTACAAGCAGCAGCGGAATCAGGTTGGTCGACAGGCCCGGCTCCGCCGCGAGCACGGTCACGCCCACGAATGCAAGTCCGACTCCGGCAGAGGTGGCGAGAGACGGCCTCTCCGCCAGAATGGGCCAGGACAACAGGATGGTGAAGGGCGTGGCGAGCTGGTACGCGACGGCCGATATGCTTCCCGAGCCGAGTCCAAGGCCGACATAGAAGAGCCCGAAATTCAGTCCGCCCAGGAACAGCGAAATGGCCGCAACAGGACCGAGTTGTCGACGCGTGGGCCTGTCGACGAAGGGAACGAGCAGCACCGCGATGGCCAGAAAGCGTAGCGCGAGGAAGAACAGCGGCGGAAACTCGGCGACGCCCACCTTGATGGCCACGAACTGATATCCCCAGATCATGGGAACGGTGATGGCGCAAACGATCTGGATGCCAGACATGGCTCACCTTTTCAGGACCGATCAGTCCATATATGGATGCGCCGATACGCCAAGGCATCCATGGGATTACTTTAGGAAGCGGCCGACGAGAGCGTCGGCGGCGGCTTGCGATGCGACCCGTGCCGGAGCTGTCTTGCCGACTACACGCAGTCCTTCGACGAAACAGACGAGAATGTTGGCGGCGATCGCGGGCTCGACACCGTCGGCCAACTTGCCGGCCGCTTTCGCGCGGGACAGTGCATCCGTCACCTTGGCTTCCATGGCCCTGAAGAAGCTCGCAACGCGGCGACCCACTTCGGCATCCCGGCCGGCCAATTCCATGGCAGTGGCCACCAGGAGGCATCCGCGCCGACCGTTGCTCCCGCTGGTGCGCTCGACGTAGCCGGCAAGGTAGGCCCGCAGGCCCGCCACCGGATCGTTGCGAGGATCGAATTCCCCCTCCATCCGCCTCAAGGCATCCGCGATGTAGCGATCAAGCGCGCGCAAGAACAGCGAATGCTTGTCACCGAAAGCGGCGTAGAGGCTGCCCCGCGACAACCTCGTCGCACGAAGCAGGTCGGGCAGGGCCGTGGCATGATAGCCACGCGACCAGAACACCTCCATCGCGCGCTCGACGGCGATCTCCATATCGAAATTTCGCGGCCGGCCGCGAGGCACCCGCGGCGGTGTTGTCTGCCTCATGCCAACATATATAGACCGATCAGTCCTTAAATGGCAAGCGGCGCACGGGACTTGCTCATGGCGCCCGCAATTCAGCCCTTCCGAATGGGTGTAAGGTCAGGCCTCATGCGTCGCTCGATCGGCTTTTTGCCGCACTTGGACCGATCGAGACGCCTCCCTCTGTGGCATGATACGTTCGGTGGACCGACCGGCACCGCGCGCCGCGTCGGCACTGCATGCATTCGAGATCCCGAGGGCCTGTCCATGAGCGAGCCTTCAGCCGATGTTTCGGCAATTGTCGGATACACGATGGACAAATGGCGGATGGACCGCCTTCCCTGGGCCATGTGGGCCTGCGTCGCCGGCCTTGCGGTCGCGCTGCACGCCGAGAGCCGCGGCCAGAATGGTGCCGTTTTGGCCGTCGTCTATCTGGCCCTGTTGGGTCTGGCGTTCGCAGGCTATGCACTGACGACCCTGATCGGGCGGTCCGGCCTGCCATTGCTTCTTGAATTGTTGATCGGCGTCCTTGTCCTGATCATCGTCGCCGGCGTGATCGGTGTGATCAGCGTGTTGGTCGGCGGGCCAAGCGGCCGCTCCAGCTATGTCGGGACCGTGCGCAGTCTCTATTGGAGCCATCTCGTGAATCCATCGCTGAATGTTTTCGGCTGGATGATGCTTTACCTGGGATTGGGATGGATCGCGTTCTCGTCCTACCGGCACTTCTATTCGGACCGGGCCGTCGTCTCCATGTCTTCCGCGGGCATCCACTTTCACAGGCCGTGGCTCAAGGGTCTCTTCATTCCCTGGCAGGAGGTGCGTGGGGTGGGCCATCTCGTCGTTCCCGGCATCTCGGGGGTACCGTACGTCAGTCCATACGCTGCGGCCGTCACGGTCGGTCAGGATTTCTATGAGCAGCATATCGCCGCGAAGCGCAGCTTCTTCTCGCCACCGGGGGCGGAGGCCATGTTCCAGCCGAAAGGCGAGACGATGCAGGTGGTGCTGAGCAGCGCCGACATGGCGGTCAAGCCGGAAGATTTTCTCGGGCCTGCCGAGGCGCGGTGGAAGGCATTTCGGGATCAACCGGCGTCGCCTGCCCAACGCGGCGGCACCGTCTTCTACGGACGCTGGTCGATCGATGGCTCGCGGTGGCAGGCCGTTCAGTTTCTTGCGCCTCTCGTCGGTCTGGCTGTGGTGGTGCTGTACCGATAGGGCATTCCGGGTCAGCGTCCGAGCTGCTTCGGATCGTAGAAGAAGCGCTCCTCGACGATCTCATTGCCGCGCCAGGTCTGCCACGCGATCTCCTCCAGCGTCCGCGTCACACCATCGGCGCCCGTGAAGGAGAATTTCCAGCGGCTGGCGACGACGTCGCCATCGATCAGGCTCGGGCCGAGGCGCACGGCAGTGACCTCCTTGAACGCCGCCAGCACGCCGCGCTCCTTGTCCGCGAGCTTGTCGCGTCCGACCACGGGCGCGGCGAGGTTCTCATAGGTCGCGGTATCAGGGGCGTAGTAGTCGAGGATCGCGCCGACGAAGTCGCCATCCTCCAGCCGCTTCGCAAAGGCTTCGACGATCTCGCGGCTCGGCATGTTGTCACCTCAAGGCTAAAACCGACTGATGGTCGGTAAATACCGACCGATAGTCGAAAAGTCAACTGGCCGCCCGCGGCAAATTCGATTAGAGCTTCACTTGATCAAATTGAGGTGCGTCCGCGAAGAAGGTCGGCCCCCTCTCCCGCTTGCGGGGGAGGGCTGGGGTGGGGGTGCCTCCGCAATGAAGAACCCCCAAGAGGAGAGAGCCCTCACCCGGCGCTTCGCGCCGACCTCTCCCGCAAGCGGGAGAGGTTGAGCAAACCCGCGGCTCCAGATGAGGACGCATGGCCAAACAGGCGGAACGGCGGGCGGCGACATCGGAGGCGATCCTGACGGCGGCGCGGCGCCTGTTTGGGACGCACGGCTTTGCCGCCACCACCATGGACGACATTGCCGAAGGCGCTTCGGTCGCCAAGGGCGCGGTCTATCATCACTTCAAGACCAAGGAATCGGTGTTCGAGGCCGTGTTCGATCAGGTCTCGCGCGACCTCGTTGCCGAGATCGACCGCACGGCACGCGCCGAGAAGGACGTGCTCGCCGCCATGGTCGCCGGCACCCAGCACTACTTCGCAGCGACCGCGAAGGGGCCGACCGGCCAGATCATCCTGCGCGACGGCCCGGCGGTGCTTGGCTGGGAACGCTGGCGCGAGATCGACGCGCAGCACTTCGGCGGCAAGATGCCGCGCGCGCTCTCCGCCGCGATGGAGGCCGGCCTGATCGCACGGCAGCCTGTCGAGCCGCTCGCGCGGCTGCTGCTCGGGGCGGTTACGGAGGCCGCGGTCGCCTGCGCCGGACGCGCCGATATCGCAAAGGCGGGCGGGGAATATGCCCGTGCGTTCAAGTCGCTGGTGGAAGCGCTGCGCGTCAAGGCATGATCGCCTTAACGCGGAGCCAGCTATGTGGGTGGTGTCGACTCCGAGTTCGCTTCACCTCTCCCGTAGGGAGAGGTCGGATCGCATCGAAGATGCGATCCGCGTGAGGGGTTACGGTCTCACTTTCCGTTGCGGCCCCTCACCCGGATTGCTACGGACGATGCTGCGCATCGCCGCGCGCAATCCGACCTCTCCCCGCCGGGGAGAGGTGAAGTCGGAAACGCCCACGCCAACAAGAAGAACAGTAGCGCATGAACGCAACTTCCTCCCTCGCACCCACCGATCCCGAATTCGACTACATCATCGTCGGCGCCGGCTCCGCCGGCTGCGTGCTCGCCAACAGGCTTTCGGCGAACGGCAAGCACAGCGTGCTGCTGCTCGAGGCCGGCCCGAAGGATTCCAACATCTGGATCCACGTCCCGCTCGGCTACGGCAAGCTGTTCAAGGAGAAGAGCGTCAACTGGATGTACCAGACCGAGCCGGAGCCCGAGCTGAAGGGTCGTCAGGTATTCCAGCCGCGCGGAAAAACGCTGGGCGGATCGAGCTCGATCAATGGCCTGCTCTATGTCCGCGGCCAGCACGAGGATTACGACCGCTGGCGCCAGCTCGGCAACACCGGCTGGGGCTATGACGACGTGCTGCCCTATTTCAAGAAGGCCGAGAACCAGTCGCGGGGCGCCGATCATTATCACGGCACGGGCGGGCCGCTGCCGGTGTCCAACATGATCGTGACCGATCCGTTGTCAAAAGCCTTCATCGATGCCGCAGTCGAGACCGGTCTGCCCTACAATCCTGATTTCAACGGTGCGACGCAGGAAGGCGTCGGCCTGTTCCAGACCACGACGCGCAACGGTCGCCGCGCCTCGACTTCGGTCGCCTATCTCGGTCCCGCGAGGGCGCGCAGCAACCTCAAAATCGAGACCTCCGCACACGCTCAGCGCATCCTGTTCGAAGGGCGCCGGGCGGTCGGCGTCGAATACCGGCAAGGCGCCTCCTTGCGCCGCGCCCGCGCGCGCAGGGAGGTGGTGCTGTCGAGCGGCGCCTACAATTCGCCGCAGCTGCTCCAGCTCTCCGGCGTCGGCCCGGGCGATCTCCTGCGCCGGCACGGCATCGATGTGGTGCTGGACGCACCGGGCGTCGGTCACGATCTGCAGGATCACATGCAGGTCCGCATCGTGATGCGCTGCTCGCAGAAGATCACGCTCAACGACACCATCAATCATCCGCTTCGCCGCACCATGGCCGGCGCGCGCTACGCGCTGTTTCGGAAGGGCTGGTTGACGATCGCAGCCGGCACCGCGGGCGCGTTCTTCAAGACCAGTCCGCGGCTGGCCTCCCCCGACATCCAGGTGCACTTCCTGCCGTTCTCGACCGACAAGATGGGCGAGAAGCTGCACGCCTTCTCCGGATTCACGGCGTCGGTGTGCCAGCTCCGGCCCGAGAGCCGCGGCACCTTGCGCATCAAGAGCGCAGACCCGGCCGTGCCGCCGGAGATCCGCATCAACTACATGTCCACCGAGACCGACCGCACCACCAATGTCGAGGGCATCAAGATCCTGCGCAAGATGTTGAACGCACCGGCGCTGAAGCCGTTCGTGGTGGACGAGTACGATCCCGGGGCGAAGGTATCCACGGACGCCGAGATCCTGGACTATTGCCGCGACCGGGGCAGCACCATCTATCATCCGACCTCGACCTGTCGTATGGGCAACGACGCGCTCGCGGTGGTCGATCAGCGGCTGAAGGTGAGGGGACTCGAAGCCTTGCGTGTCGTCGACGGCTCGATCATGCCGGATCTGGTGTCGGGGAACACCAACGCGCCGATCATCATGATCGCCGAAAAGGCCTCCGACATGATATTGGAGGATGCGCGATAAACTTCGCTGCTTGAGAGGGTTTGGACTTGGCTACGCGATTCAAGATCGGCACACGCAAGAGCGCCATGGCGCTGGCACAGACGGAAGAGATTGCGCGCCGCCTGACCGCCGCCGTGCCCGGTCTCGACGTCGAGATCGTCAAGTTCGACACCACGGGCGATCTCGACCAGACCAGCAAGCTGTTGCCGCATGGCGGCAAAGGCGGGGCCTTCGTGGCTCAGATCCGCGCCGCGGTGCTGTCGGGTGAGCTCCAGGCAGCGATGCATTCGCTGAAGGACATGCCGGGCAACGAGGACACGCCCGGCCTTGTCATCGGTGCCACGCTGTCGCGCGATCCGCCCAGCGACGCGCTGGTGCTGCGCCACGGCGTGACGTTGGAAGCGCTACGCCAGTCCCGCGGCAAAGGCTTCAAGATTGGCACCAACGCCGTCCGTCGCGCCGCCTATGCGCGGCGGTTGTTCCCGGAGGTGGAGGTGATCCATTTCCGTGGGGCCGCCGACACAAGGGTGCGGAAACTCGACAATGGCGAGAAGCAGCGCCTTCCGGATGGCGGCGCAGTCGGGCCTGCCGACGCGCTGATCATGGCGCGC
Source organism: Bradyrhizobium sp. BLXBL-01 (assembly GCF_051853025.1). Lineage (NCBI taxonomy): Bacteria > Pseudomonadati > Pseudomonadota > Alphaproteobacteria > Hyphomicrobiales > Nitrobacteraceae > Bradyrhizobium > Bradyrhizobium sp. BLXBL-01. The sequence goes on along the minus strand of NZ_CP182471.1, from coordinate 6,931,212 downwards.
TCGGGCCTGGATCGCGTCGGGCTGGCGCATCGCATCGCCTACGAATTCACCGCGGTGGAGATGCTGCCGGCGGCAGGGCAGGGCATCGTCGCGGTCGAATGTGCCGCGCAGGACTGGCAGACGCGACAGATCCTGTCGTCGATCGACGACGCCTCTGCGCACGCTTCCGCCGACGCCGAGCGCGAGGTGCTCTGGGTGCTCAACGGCCACTGCAATTCGCCGGTGGCGGGCTTCTCGACCATCACAGGCGATCAGATGTCGCTCACCGCCTCGGTGCTCGATCTCTCCGGCAACACCATCATCGAAGCCTCGCGCACCGGGTCCGCCAACCGCCCGCGCGAGCTCGGCCGCGCGGTGGGACTGGACCTGCTGACGAAGGGTGCAGCGGAGATCATCGAGCGCAGCCGGCCGCGCTAAAACCGTCAGGTCCCGCGCGCGCCGCTCAAATTGATGACAGCCTCCTATCGATTGCCGTCGCGCCGGTGTTTCACGCCGCCGACTTGAAGCGCAAATTGGCGCGCGAGAGTTGGTTGATCGAGGTGCATCCCATCAGCTTCATGTCGCGCTCGAGCTCGGCCCGCAACAGGCCGAGGGCCCGCTCGACGCCGGGCTGGCCGGCCGCCGCCAGCGGATAGAGATAGGAGCGCCCAAGACCGACGGCCTTGGCACCGAGCGAGAGCGCCTTCAGGATGTGGGTCCCGCGCTGGATGCCGCCATCCATCATCACGTCGATGCGATCGCCGACGGCGTCGACGATTTCGGCGAGTTGGTCGAAGGCGGAGCGAGAACCATCGAGCTGCCGGCCACCATGGTTCGACAGGATGATCCCGGCGCAGCCGATCTCGACCGCGCGGCGCGCATCGGCCGGCGACATGATCCCCTTTAGACAGAAAGGCCCGTTCCAGCTTCGCACCATCTCGGCGACATCGTCCCAATTCATCGACGGATCCAGCATCTCGGTGAAATACCGGCCGATCGACACCGCGCCACCGCTCATGTCGACATGCTCCTCCAGTTGCGGCAGCCTGAATCTCTCGTGGGTGACATACTGGATGCCCCATTGCGGCTTGATCACGAACTGGAGCATGCCGGCGAGCGTCAGACGGAAGGGGATACTGAATCCCGTCCGCAGGTCGCGCTCGCGATTTCCACCGGTGATGCTGTCGACCGTCAGCATCATCACCTCGACGCCGGCGTCCTTGGCGCGCTGCATCATCGCACGGTTGAGCCCGCGATCCCTGTGGAAGTAGAACTGATAGACCTGCGGCGTATCATGGGCCTTGCGCAGGTCCTCGAGGCTGACCGTGCCGAGCGAGGAGACGCCGAACATGGTGCCGTAGCGCGCCGCGGCCGCAGCGACGGCACGCTCGCCCCGATGGTGAAACAGACGCTGCAAGGCCGTCGGCGAGCAATAGAACGGCAGCGCAAGCTTCTGTCCCATGACGGTGACCGAGAGGTCGACCTCTTGCACGCCGCGCAGCACATTGGGCACGAGGTCGCATTGCTCGAAGCTCGCCGTGTTGCGGCGGTGGGTGACCTCATCGTCCGCCCCACCGTCGATGTAATCGAAGATCGGCCCGGGCAGTCGGCGACGCGCCAGCCGCCGGAAGTCGTGAAAATTGTGACACTGTGACAATCGCATCGCCAGCCCCCGATCAGGGCACGAGCAGCTTGAGCGGCCAGACATAGGCCTGGCCCAGCACCAGGATGCCGACGAGAACGACGAGCGCGAAGCTGTGGAAGAAGACGAAGCGCAGGATCGTGCCCTCGTGGCCGTACCATTTGGTGGCCGTGGACGCGACCACGATGCTCTGCGCGTCGATCATCTTGCCCATGACGCCACCGGAGCTGTTGGCGGCTGCCATAAGCACCGGACTGACGCCGATCTGTTCGGCGCTGATGCGCTGAAGTCCCCCGAACAGCACGTTCGAGGACGTATCCGACCCCGTCAGCGCGACGCCGAGCCAGCCGATCAGTGCGCCGAAGAACGGATAGAGCGTCCCGGTCTTGGCGAAGGCCAGTCCGAGCGTGGCATCCGTGCCGGAGTAGCGGGTGACGAAACCGAGCGCCAGCATGCAGGCGATGGTCGCGAGCGAGTAGCGCGTCAAATAGAGCGTGCGCGCATAAATTCGGATCAGACCGAGCGGACCGTAGCCGACCAGCAGGCCCGAAATGATCGCCGACAGGAGAATGCCGGTGCCGGCCGCCGAGAGCAGATTGAGCGCATAGACCGCGCCCTCTGCGACAGGCTTGGCCACGACCGGCGGCGCCTTCTGAACGAGGTTGTGCAGCCCGACCACGGGAAACTTGGCGACCCAGATGCCGTCGAGCCAGCTCTTCACCTGCGGCGTGCCCCAGGCGAAGACGAAGGCCGAGAAGATGAGCCAGGGCGTCCATGCCTTGGCGACAGCCGCCTTGGTGGCCTTGCCGACGGGAGCCTCGTCCGATAGCGGGGCGCCATAGCGCGCCGGCATCTCCTTCATCGCATGCCTGGGCCGCCAGACGCGCAGGAACAGCGCGAGGCTTGCCATCGAGACCACCGCGGCAATCACGTCGACCAGCCACGGGCCATGGAAGTTCGAGACCAGATATTGCGGAACGGCGAACGAGACGCCGGCCACCAGAACAGCGGGCCAGATCTCGAGCATTCGGCGGAAGCCGACGAAGGCCCAGATCAGCCAGAACGGCACCAGCAGCGAGAAGAACGGCAGCTGCCGCCCGATCATCCCGCTCAGCTCCTGGAGATCCAGTCCGGTCACCGCGCTGAGCGCGATCACGGGCGTTCCGAGGGCGCCATAGGCGACCGGCGCGGTATTGGCGATCAGCGATAGGCCGGAGGCGGCGAGCGGCGAAAAGCCAAGCCCTATCAGCATCGCGGCGGTGACCGCAACCGGCGTGCCGAACCCTGCGGCGCCCTCGAAGAACGCACCCAGCGAAAACGCGATGAAGAGCAGCTGCAGGCGGCGATCGTCACTGATCGACGACACCGAGCGTTGCAGCACCGCGAACTCGCCCTTCTCGTTCAGAAGCTGATAGAGAAAGATGATGTTGATGATGATCCAGCCGATCGGCAGGAGCCCGAAGCCCGCGCCGTAGACCGCGGCCATTCCGGCCATGCCCGCCGGCATGCCGAACGCGAACACGGCTACGCCGAGGGCGGTGACGAGGCCAATGGCCGCCGCCCAATGCGCCTTGATCTCGAAGACCGCAATCGCACTCAGCAGCACGATGACCGGCAGCGCCGCCGCGGCGGTCGAGAGCCATGGATTGTTGAAGGGGTCGTAAGCCTGGGTCCACGCCACGAAAATCTCCTCGGGTTGTCCTCATCCGCCGCCGCGCTGGTCCACGGTCTTGGGCATCGAAATTTGTCGGATATCTACCTTGGTAAAATTAATTTACCACAACTGTCAATTGGGAAATATTATTCATCGTGTATCGATGGTGGGGATGAGGCTTGACCGCCGGCGCGGAGGCGCCATACTCGCAAAGCGAATCTGCACACTGCACCAAAGGGATAGGTGCCATCTTGAGCAACGTCGTCCGGACCCCGAAAATTGCGGAAGCGATGGCCGATCACATCGAGAAGCTGATCCTCGAGGGCGTATTGCGGCCTGGAGAAAAGCTCGCCGCTGAGCGGGATCTCGCCGAGAAGCTGGAAATCTCGCGACCCTCGCTGCGCGAGGCGCTGCAGATCCTCGAAAAGCGTGGGCTGCTCGCCACCACCCGCTCGGGGACGTTCGTCGCCCAGTTCCTGTCGCCGCTGCTGCGGCCCCTCGCAACGCTGATGCAGGACAAGCCGCGTGTCACGGCCGACTATTTCGAATTTCGCAGGATTCAGGAGGCGCACGCCGCCCGCTTCGCCGCGCTACGCGCCACCGAGCTCGACCGTCAGGCGATCCGGGATTGCGCCGATCGGATGCGAAAGGCCCACAAGCTCGAAGATCCGAGCCAGGAGGGTGATGCCGACGTGGAGCTTCATCTCCTGATCTACGAGGCGAGCCACAACGTGGTGTTGCTCCACGTCATGCGCGCGCTTGCCGACCTCTTGCGCAACAACATCTTCTACAGCCGCGCGCAACTCTATTTGCGCGAGGGCGTCCGCGACCAGCTGCTGGAGCAACATCTGGCGCTCGCGGAGGCGGTGATCGCAGGCAAGACCAAGGAGGCTGAAGCGGCTGCGGCCGAGCATATCCGTTTCACCTTCGAGACGGTCGAAGAGATCAGGCGCGACGATCTCCGGCTAGAAACGTCGCTCAGCCGAGTGAATCGCAGCGATTTCCTCGCTTGACGTGACCTCTCTCCGAGCGCAGCCCGCCTCGGTAAGCCCTGCCGAAATCACGATCTGCGATGATGCGATTCTGCGCCTGTTTTGCCCGACAAGTCAAAACGCACGCGCGAGTCATGCCAGTCCAAGGTTTTCAATGACTTGGCTACTGTGCATGGGGTTGTTTTCGCACTTTTGTTTTGCCGCGCCCAAAAGGGCGAAACAAATCAGCCGCGCACGCGCCGGATCATCTGCTCGACATGGGCGATCGGCGTTTCCGGCTGGATGCCGTGGCCGAGATTGAAGATCAGCCGCCCGGCAGCAAAATTGGCCAGCACGTTGTCGACCGCGCGGTCGAGCGCGGCGCCGCCCGTGATCAGCACCAGCGGATCGAGATTGCCCTGCACCGCGACCTTGCTCTGCACCCGCTCGCGGATGAAGGCCGGCTCCGCGGTCCAGTCGATGCTGACCGCGTTGACGCCAGTCGCCTCGACATAGGCCGGCAGCAGCGCGCCGGCGCCGCGCGGGAAGCCGATGATCTTCGCGTCCGGCACCTTGGCCCTTACGCCCTCCACGATGCGCCGCGTCGGCTCGATCGACCAGCGCGCGAACTCGGTCGGCGGCAGCACGCCGGCCCAGGTATCGAAGATCTGCAACGCGTCGGCGCCGGCGGCGAGCTGTGCCAGCAGATATTGAATCGAGTTGTCGACCAGCACGTCGATGATCTCAGAGAAAGCTTCGGGATGCCGGTAGGCCATCATCCGGGCCGGCGCCTGGTCCGGCGTGCCGTGGCCCGCGACCATGTAGGTCGCCACCGTCCACGGCGCGCCGCAGAAGCCGATCAGCGCAACCTTGGGATCGAGCGCGCCGCGCACGATCTTCAGCGCCTCGAACACCGGCTCGAGCTTGCCGAAATCTGCGCGCGGCGCCAGCGTCGCCACCTTGGCCGGATCGTCGAGCGGCTCGAGCCGCGGGCCCTCGCCGACCTCGAAGCGCACCTCACGTCCGAGCGCGTAGGGGATCACCAGAATGTCGGAGAAGATGATCGCCGCGTCGAAGCCGAACTTTCGGATCGGCTGCAGCGTCACCTCGGCGGCGAGCTCCGGGTTGAAGCAGAGATCGAGGAAGCCGCCCGCCTTGGCGCGCACCTCGCGATATTCCGGCAGGTAGCGCCCGGCCTGGCGCATCATCCACATGGGCGGCACGGACTGGCGCTGGCCGGAGAGGACGTCGATGAATGGTTTCGTCGAAGACTGGGGCACGAATGGTCCTGAACAGGGTTGTGCCTCCTGATACACCGCCGCGGCCCTCAGCGGAACAGGGGAACCTGGACGATCGGGCCGCGTTGACCAGCCAATGGAGGAGATCATGGCTGAGACATTCAACCCCGCGCCGCACGACAAGCACGCCGAAGACCTGCGCGAGGCGCTCGCTGCCGATCGGCAGTCCAAGCTCGACAACGGGCTGAGGGACACGTTCCCAGCCTCCGATCCCGTGAGCGCCGCACAGCCGACGCCCTCGAAGGCCGATGCCGACGCCGAGCATCCCTCGCTCTGGGCCAAGGTTAAGGCCATCTTCAGCTAGCGGCGTCGGACGCGCCGGATTCCGCTAGGCCCGCTAATGTCCTGTTAGCGATGCGCCGATCGGCGCGTCCGTAAGACTACTGGAAACGGCGGAAACCGCCGCGTATTCCGGTAGGGATTTCAGGATTAAATAACAGAAGCAGCAGAGGTTTCCGTACGATCGGAGGACCCTGCCGCATGAGTGCTACCCAACGAGCCGGATGGAGCCGCCTGCCGCTGCGCGCGGCGGCTTTCGTCGCGCTGACCTGCGCGACCATCCTCGGCGTCAGCGGTTGGCGTGAATGGGCGGCACGCGATGCGGTGCTCAAGGGCGCCGAGACGGAGATGGCGAACGTTGCGCGTTCGCTGACCCAGCATGCCGAGGACAGCCTCGATCTCTTGGATTCCGGCGTCGTCGGCGTGGTCAGCCGGTTGGAGATGGACGGCACAGCGCCGGCCACGATCGCGAAGCTGCGCACCTTGCTGGACGCGCGCAAGAAGGCGATCGCGCGCATTCACAGCCTCGCCATCATCGACGATCAGGGCAACTGGCTGACCTCGCCCGGTACGACCGGCGCCACCTTCAGCGACGATGCTTTCTTCCGATATCACCAGCTTTCGCCGAAGCGCGAGGCCCATGTCGGCCGTCCCGTGAAGAGCCTGCTGGACGGCGAATGGGTCGTCACCCTGTCACGCCGCTTCAACAAGCAGGACGGCAGCTTCGGCGGCGTGGTGCTCGCGACCATCAGCTCGAAATATCTGTCGCATTTCTACGAGCAGTTCGAGATCGGCCGCAACAGCTCCGTGTCACTGGCGCATGGCGACGGCCTGATCGTCGCGCGCAATCCCAGCAACGGGACATTCGTCGGGCGTAGCGTCGCCGACAAGCCGCTGTTCCGCGAGCCGAGCCTGCAACGGCCGAGCGGCGCCTATCATTTCAAGTCGCCGCTGGACGGCGCCGAACGCGTCAGCTTCTTCAATCGCAGCAGCCGCTTCCCGCTCCTCCTGCTCGCCACCGTCGACAAGGACGAGTTGCTCGCGCCCTGGCGCGCGGCGGCAATCTCCCGCATGCTCTACGTGCTCGCTCTGGTGATGCTGATCGCGGTGATCGGCGGCGTGCTGGTGCGGCAGTTGCAGCGCGGCCAGCGCATGGCCGTCGCGCTGGCCGAGACGGAGGCGCATTTCCGCCTGCTGGCCGAAGGCTCCAGCGACATGGTGACCCGCATCGGCCTCGATGAGCGGCTGCGCTATGTCTCGCCCTCGTCGGTCCGCGTCGTCGGCTGGCGTCCAAATCAGCTGATCGGTTCGCCGGCCCTCGCGGGTGTCAATCCGGAGGATCTGCCGGAGGTCAAGGCGATCGTCGACGCCATGAAGCGCGGCGAGAAGGAGGAGGCGCGTCTCACCTACCGCAACTCGCACCGGCAGAACGGCGAGATCTGGCTGGAATCGACCATGCGGGTGACGCGCAAGGACGATGGCCGCGTCGACGGTGTAGTCGCGATCTCCCGCGACATCACCGAGCACAAGAAGCTGGAAACCAGACTCGAGACGCTGGCGATCGAGGACAGCCTCACCGGCCTTGCCAATCGCCGCCGCTTCGACGAGCGTCTGAAGGAGGAATGGGCGCGTGCCTATCGCGACCGCTCCAGCCTTGCCTTGCTGATGATCGACGTAGACCACTTCAAGGCCTACAACGACGAATACGGCCATCCCGCGGGCGATGCGTGCCTGCGCCTGATCGCAAAGATCATCGCGACCGAAGCGCAGCGCGTCGGCGATCTGGCCGCGCGTTATGGCGGTGAGGAATTCGCCATGCTGCTGCCGAACATCGACGCCGCCGGCTGCGCCGCGGTCGGCGAACGGATCCGCAGCGCCATTCACGAGGCCGGCCTCGCTCATGGCAGCAACCTCGTGGCTGGATGCGTCACTGCCTCGCTCGGCGGCGCAGCCTGCCGGCCGGCGTTCGAACGAACCGCGGGAGTCGCTGCGCTGGTCGAAGCTGCCGACCGGGCGCTCTATGCCGCCAAGGCCGCAGGCCGCAACCGCCTGGTGACGTCCGGCGAGGTCATGGACCTGCTGCCCAAGGCGTCCGGCCAGTAACCCGCTCAATAATGCGGCGGAGGCTCGTTGGCCGGCCCTGGCGCATTTGCCTCGGCCTCCTGCAGCCGAGCATTGAGCTCCGCGATCTGTCGCGTCAGCCTGTCGATCTGCTTCCACTGCGCGGTGATGGTCTGGTTCAACGTCTCGATCGTGTCGTCCTGATAGGCGAGACGCGTCTCCAGCGTGTCGATGCGCTCGCTCAGCGTCTTGATCTCATTCGTCACGCGTTTCGTCCTTGTTTCGCTCGCGCAAGCCGTGGCCGAGCGCCACGCGCTCGTCGAACACGAAGCATTCGCCGCGCCAGCGGCTCTGCGCCTCCGGCACCTCTTCCAGATATTTCAGAATGCCACCCTTGAGGTGATAGATCTCGGCAAAGCCGCGTGCGAGCAGATGCGCGCTCGCCTTCTCGCAGCGGATGCCGCCGGTGCAGAACATCGCGATCCTGCGGTGCCGTGCCGGATCGAGCTGCTCGGCGGCAAAGTCCTTGAACTGCCCGAAGCTCGTGATGCCGGGATCGACCGCGCCCTCGAACGTCCCCATCGCGACCTCGAAGGCGTTGCGGGTGTCGAGCACGAGCGTGTCGGGTGCCGCGATCAGCGCGTTCCATTCGCGCGCATCGACATAGGTGCCGACCTGGCGGGTCGGATCGGCGGCCGCATCGCCCAGCGTGACGATCTCCTTCTTCAGCCGCACCTTCAGCCGTCCGAACGGCATCGCCTCCGCAGCGGAGAATTTCAATTCGAGATTGTTCAGCCTGCCGCCGAACATGTCGCCCTGTGCGAGCTCACGAGCGAAGGCGTCGATCGCCTCCGCTGCGCCGGCGATCGTGCCGTTGATGCCCTCCTGCGCCAGCAGCACGCTGCCCTTCAGCCCAAGTCCGGCGCAGCAAGCGCGCAGCGGCTCGCGCAGCTCGCGGTAATCCGGGAGGGCGACGAATTGATAGAAGGCGCAGACCGTGTAAGCCGTTTTCATGGCCGCTCGTTTAGCAGGCGGCCGGCGCCCGGAAAACCCGCATCGCGAAAGCCGGAAAAAGGTCTATACGCCCAGCGGATGGCTGCCATTTTCCTGGTATGCCAGCATTGCCCCGCCGGGCGGGAATGTGTCATGTAGACGCGGTTTTCGAGATGGCGCGCCCATCGCGCCGACGGCCAAGAGAGCAAGACATTCGATGAGAAACTTCCATTTCCCCGGCAGGTCCACGGTCCACGCCACCAACGCGATGGTGGCGACCTCGCATCCGCAGGCCTCGCTCGCCGCGATCGAGGTGCTGCGCGAGGGCGGCACCGCGGTGGACGCGGCGGTCGCCGGCTCGGCCCTGCTCGGCGTGATCGAGCCGCAATCGACCGGCATCGGCGGGGATTGCTTTGCGCTGATCCAGCCGCGGGGCGAGGGCAAGATCGTCGCCTATAACGGCTCCGGCCGCGCGCCGAAGGCGGCGAATGCCGACTGGTATCTCGAGCGCAAGATCAACTCCGTGCCGCTCACCTCGGCGCATGCGGTCTCGATCCCCGGCGTGATCGACGCCTTTGCCACCGTGCTGCGCGATCACGGCAAGTTCGGTTTCGACCGGCTGCTGCAGCCTGCGATCAAGGCGGCCGAGGAAGGTTATGTCGTCGCGCCCCGCATCGCCTTCGACTGGAAGAACCAGTTCGAGAAGCTGAAGAATGGCACCAACACCGTGCGCTATTTGTTGCCGGGCGGCCAGCCGCCGGTCGCAGGCGACGTCATCCGCCAGGCCGAGCTCGGCAAGACGCTGCGCGCGATCGCCAAGAACGGACGCGACGCCTTCTACAAGGGCGAGATCGCGGAGGACATGGTCGAGACCCTCAGGGGCATCGGTGGCCTGCACACGCTCGACGATTTCGCCGTGCACACGACCGAAGTGACCACGCCGATCGGCACCATGTACAAGGGCTACGACGTCTGGCAGTGCCCGCCGAACGGCCCGGGCGTCACCGCGCTCTTGATGCTCAACATCCTGTTGCGCTTCGATCTGACCAAGTATGCGCCAGTGAGCGTCGAGCGCTTCCATCTCGAGGCGGAAGCGGCACGCATCGCCTACATGAACCGCGAGATGCATGTTGCCTCGCCTGCGCACATGAAGATCAACGTCGCCGAGATGCTCGAGAAGGGCTTTGCCGACGAGTACATCAGCAAGATCCGCATGGACGGCATGCTCGACCTGCCGAACGTCGCGCCGCCGATGAATCCCTCGACCATCTACATCACGGTCGTAGACAAGGACCGCAACGTCTGCTCGTTCATCAACTCGGTTGCGCATTCCTTCGGCTCGGCGATCGTCTCGAACAAGACCGGTGTCTTGTTCCAGAATCGCGCCGGCGGCTTCCGCATCCAGCCGGGCCATCCCAACTGCATCGAAGGCGGCAAGCGCCCGCTGCACACGATCATGCCGGGCCTGCTCACCAAGGGCGGCCGTTCCACGATGTCGTTCGCGGTCATGGGCGGCCAGTACCAGCCGACCGGCCAGACTCACCTCCTGACCAACATCCTCGACTACGGCTGCGACGTGCAGGAGGCGATCGACATGCCGCGCGGTCTGCACTACGAGGGCCAGTATCAGCTCGAGGACAGCGTGCCGGCCGACATCGTCGAGGGCCTGAAGAAGCTCGGCCACAAGACGACCAGCGTGGTCGGCCCGCTCGGCGGCGCCCAGGCGATCTGGATCGATTGGGACAAGGGCACGCTGACCGGCGGCTCCGATCCGCGCAAGGACGGCTGCGCGCTGGGTTATTGATCGGCCGCGCAGTTCCCCACGCGAGATCAGGAAAAGTTGACGAAGGGCGGCGCGGCATTTGCTGTGCCGCCCTTCTCTCATTCGGAACTGCACTCATTGCTTCCGGTTAAGGGGCGATGAGCGGTGCAGGCGTGCGCTGCTTTAATCTAGCAGATCAGCGGCGGAGGCCTGCCATGCCCGACAAACCAGGTTCCAGATCATCCGGATTCGACCGGCGCGCCTTCATCACCGGTGCGGCTGGCAGCGCGCTGATCCCAATGACAGCGCGCGCCGCATCGGAGGAGGCGCGGGCACCGGCGGCGCAGGATCCCTCGCTTCCCGTCGAGGTCACGCTGCGCGTCAACGGCAAGGACAAGCGCCTGAGCATCGATGCGCGCGCCACGGTGCTCGATGCCTTACGCGAACATCTCAAGCTCACCGGCAGCAAGAAGGGCTGCGACCACGGCCAGTGCGGCGCCTGCACGGTGCTGATCGACGATCGCCGCGTGGTGTCGTGCCTGACGCTGGCCCTCGCCGCCGAAGGGCAGGAGATCACGACCATCGAAGGCCTCGCCACCGACGACCGCTTGCACCCGATGCAGCAGGCCTTCATCGACCATGATGCGTTCCAGTGCGGCTATTGCACGCCCGGTCAGATCATGTCGGCGATCGCGTGCGTGAAGGAGGGCCATGCCGGCAGCGAGGCCGACATCCGCGAATACATGAGCGGCAACATCTGCCGCTGCGCCGCCTATCCCAACATCGTCGCCGCCGTGAAGCAGGCCGCGCCCGAGATCATGAAAGGCTAGGCGCATGCGACCGTTTTCGTACCAGAGAGCATCAGACCCCGACATGGCCGTGCGAGCGCTCGGCGCCGCCGCGGCTGCCAACGATCCGCTGACGAAGGCGTCGGTGCAGCCGCTTGCCGGCGGCACCACGCTGATCGATCTGATGAAGCTCGACGTGATGCGGCCCACTGCGATCCTCGACATCAATCCGCTGGCCAACGCCTGGTCGGCGATCGCCCCAGGCGACGATGGCTTGCGCCTCGGCGCGCTGGCAAGGATGTCCGACGTCGCCGCGCATGCCGAGATCCAGCGCAGCTATCCGGTGATCGCGGATTCGCTGAAGCTCGCCGCCAGCGCCCAGCTGCGCAACATGGCAACGCTCGGCGGCAACGTGATGCAGCGGACGCGCTGCAACTACTTTCGCGATGTCTCTTATGAGAACTGCAACAAGCGCAATCCCGGCTCCGGCTGTGCCGCAATGGATGGTATCAACCGCATGCATGCGGTGCTCGGCGTCTCCGAACATTGCGTCGCGACCTATCCCGGCGATTTCGCGCAGGCGCTGATCGCGCTCGATGCGATGGTCGAGATCACCGGCAAGGCCGGTACGCGCAGCATGCCGTTCGCGCAGCTTCACAAGGCGCCGGGCAGCACGCCTGATATCGAGACTGCGCTTCAGCCCGGCGAGCTGATCTCGGCATTCTCGATTTCCGGCCGCTGGCCGCGCTCGGTGTATCTCAAGACGCGCGACCGGCAATCCTTCGAATTCGCACTGTCATCAGCTGCGATAGCGCTCGACGTCCGGGATGGCACGATTCGGGACGCACGCGTCGCGCTCGGCGGCGTCGCCACCGTGCCCTGGCGCGCGCGTGAGGCGGAGGCGCTGTTGAAGGGACAGAAGTTCGACGAAGCGCTGGCACAGCGCGTCGCCGAGGCCGCCTTTGCTGATGCCCGCGGCCGCCGGCACAACGGCTTCAAGATCGCGCTCGGCAAGCGTGTGGTGGCACGCGCGCTCCAGCAGGCCGTAACGATGGAGATCTGATCATGACCGCTGCAGCTCCCGGGCCCAAGACGAATATGGGGCAGCCCGTGCCGCGCTATGATGCGGCCGCAAAGGTCACGGGGCGGGCGACCTATGCCTCCGATATGCCGCTGGACAATCCGGCCTACGCGTTCCTGGTCACCAGTGCCATCGCCAAGGGCCGCATCGACCGCTTCGAGTTTGACGATGCCAAGCGCGTCCGCGGCGTGATCGACATCGTCACGCACGAGAACGCCCCGAAGCTGAAGGACTCGAAGCTGTTCAGCAATGGCGGCTATGCCGGCACCACGATCCAGCCGCTGAAATCGGCCGAGATCGCCCATGACGGCCAGATCATAGCCGTGGTGGTCGCGGAGAGTTACGAGGCCGCGCGCGAGGCGGCCAACCGCGTCAAGGTCAGCTACACGGCTGCTGCACCCAGCGCGACCTTCGATTCGCCGGGGACGACGACAGCCGCCGCGAAAGGACAAAACTCGCAGTTCAAGGAAGACCCGAAGATCGGTGATTTCGCCACGGCGTTCGATGCGGCCGAGGTCAAGCTCATCGCCTCCTACGAGACGCCGACGCAGCATCACAATCCGATGGAGCTGTTCACGACCAGCTGCGCCTGGATGGGCGACCATCTCGTCATCTACGAGGGCAGCCAGTATGTCTATGGCCTGAAGAACGGCGTGGCCGAGCAGCTCGGCATCGACGCCGACAAGGTGCGCGTGGTCAATCCCTATGTCGGCGGCGGATTTGGTTCGCGGGGCTCGATGACACCGCGGACCGCCATCATCGCCGCCATTGCCAAGCGCCTGAACCGCCCCATCAAGCTGGTCCCGACCCGCGACCAGGGCTTCACCATCGCGACCTACCGCGCCGAGACGCGGCATGAGATCAAGCTTGGTGCCAGCCGGGACGGCAAGCTGGTCGCTTTGAGGCATGAGGGGACTGAAGTCTCCTCGCGCCCCGATGCCTATTGCGTCGGCGGCACCAAGACCACGACACGGCTCTATGCCTGTCCGAACGTGGACAGCCTGGTCTCGATCGTGCGCGCCGATCGCAACACGCCCGGCTTCATGCGGTCGCCCCCGGAGGTGCCGTATCTGTTCGCGCTGGAGAGCGCGCTGGACGAGCTCGCCGTCAAACTGAACATGGATCCGGTCGAGCTTCGCCGTATCAACGACGCCACCAGGGATCCCATTGACGGCAAGCCCTACACGTCGCGATCGCTCATGGCGTGCTTCGACGAAGCCGCCAGGGCGTTCGGCTGGTCGCAGCGATCGCCACAACCGAAGTCGATGTCCGATGGCGACTGGTTGATCGGCTACGGCTGCGCTGCCACCTGCTATCCGACGGCGATGGCGCCGTCCGCCGCACGCGTGCGACTGCAGCGCGACGGCCGCACTCGCGTCGAGATCGCCGGCCACGAGATCGGCACCGGCGCCTACACCGTCATCGCCCAGACTGCGGCCGAGCGGCTCGGCGTGCCACTGGAGAAGGTCGCGGTCTTCATGGGCGACAGCGACTTGCCGCCCGCGCCGGTTGCCGGCGGCTCCAACTCGACCGCCAGCACCTGCTCGGCCGTGATGATGGTGTGCGATCAGATCCGACAGCGCCTGCTCAAGGCGGTGATGCCGAGCGACAGCCTCGCCGACAAGGCCAAGGAGACCGTCGGCATCAGCCCGGCACCGTCGACCCAGGCGGCCAAGGGCGATCGTCCGCTCGATATCGAGAAGGCGTTCGATGCGCTCGGCGTCGGCGTGGTCGAAGAATATGGCGAGTGGAAGCCGGAAGGCGCGCCGATGGACTCCTTCCGCGCCATGCACAATGGGCAGGTACGGCTGGTCGGCGGCCACCAAATGAAGGACAAGATCGCCTACGCCTTCGGCGCCGAATTCGTCGAGGTCCGCGTCAATCGCTTCACGCACGAGATCCGCTGCCCCCGCCTGGTCGGCGCGTTCGCGGCAGGCAGGATCATGAATCCGCGCACCGCACGCAGCCAGCTCATGGGTGGCCTGATCTGGGGCATGTCCTCGGCGTTGCTGGAAGCCACCGAGATCGATGACCGCTATGCGCGCTACGTCAACGACAATCTTGCCGATTACCTCCTGCCCGTGAATGCCGATGTGCCCGGCGTCGAGGTGATCATGCTGTCCGAGCAGGACGATCATATCAATCCGGTGGGCGCAAAGGGCCTCGGCGAGCTCGCCAATGTCGGCACCAATGCGGCGATCTGCAACGCGATCTATCACGCCACCGGCCAGCGCATCCGCAAGCTGCCGGTGCGGCTGGAAAATATCGAGGTCTAAAGGGGTGGAAACGGCGACCGCCTTGGGTTAGACACCTCCCGCCTCAAACGGAAGGTGTTTAATGCAGCGTTTCCAGCGCGCGCTCCTCGCCCTGATGTCGGCACTCGCGATCACCGTGATCGCCAGCGTGTCGCATTTCGTTTCCACCACGGCCTCGGCCCAGACCGCAGGAAAGACCATGACCACAGCTTCAGGCTTGCAGATCATCGACTCCACCGTCGGCACCGGTGCCTCGCCGCAGCCCGGCCAGATCTGCGTGATGCACTACACCGGCTGGCTCTATGAGAACGGCCAGAAGGGCAAGAAATTCGACTCGTCGGTCGACCGCAAGGAGCCGTTCGAGTTTCCGATCGGCAAGGGCCGCGTCATCGCCGGCTGGGACGAGGGCGTCGCCTCGATGAAGGTCGGCGGCAAGCGCACGCTGATCATCCCGCCGCAGCTCGGCTATGGTGCCCGCGGTGCCGGCGGCGTGATCCCGCCGAACGCGACGCTGATGTTCGACGTGGAATTGCTCGCGGTGAAGTGACGGCACAACAAAAAGACCGGCCTTGCGGCCGGTCTTTTCATTTTCAATCTTACGCGCGTCACTCCGCGGCGCGGCGAGCCGCAGCGGCGGCGCGATCCATCGCATCCTTTGCGGCGTCCTTGGCATCGCCCATGGCCTGCTGGCCCTTGCCCTTCACTTCCTGCACGACGCCCTCGCCCTTCATGCGATCGGATCCGGTGGCTTCACCGACGCCCTGCTTGGCCTTGCCGATCGCCTCGTTGGCGGCGCCCTTGATATTGTCGGTCGTGCTGCCCATGAAAATCTCCTTTCGAGTTGCTTGGAATGACAACTCTGGGCGGCTACGAGGGTTCCGATTTTGGTATGGCTTGCGGCTGCGGCTTTGGGTTAGTTTGCCGCGCACGGAACCAACAGAAAGCAAGTCCCATGACCGGCCATGACCATTCGCATTCCCACCATGACCATGGTCATCATCATGATGACCGCTGGAAACATGACGGCGTTCGCGTCATTCCCGGCAATCAGCTCGATACCAATGTGCCGTCGACAGCGGGCATGGACCGTGCAGCCGCGATCAATTTCGCCCGCGTCGGCGCCCAGAAATTGTGGGCGGGCACCGTCAGCATCAAGCCGGACGCCAAGACCGGCGCGCATCACCACGGCCATCTCGAAAGCGTCATCTACGTCGTGAAGGGCAAGGCGCGCATGCGTTGGGGCGAGAGCCTGCAGTTCACCGCGGAGGCCGGCCCCGGCGATTTCATCTTCGTCCCGCCTTACGTGCCGCATCAGGAGATCAATGCCAGCCCGGACGAGGTGCTGGAATGCGTGCTGGTGCGCAGCGACGGCGAGGCGGTGGCGATCAACCTCGACATCGAGCCGGTCGAGAAGCCCGAGACCGTGCTATGGATCGACCCGGTGCACCGCGATCCCAACGAGAAGAAGTAAGACCCTTCAGGGGGCGGGGGCGGTGCGACAGACCCCGCGGATCGGGGTCAAAAAAATTGTCGGAAGCGGTGTCGGATAGCGGCCTGGCCGTCCGTCCTTGGGCAGAACCCCGCCAAGGAGCTTCCGATGCCCAAGATGATCTTCGTCAACCTGCCGGTGACCGACCTCAAGCGCGCGACCGCCTTCTACGAGGCCGTCGGCGCGGTCAAGAACCCGCAATTCAGCGACGACACCGCGAGCTGCATGGTCTTTTCCGAGACCATCTTCGCCATGCTGCTGACCCACGACAAATTCCGCCAGTTCACGCCGAAGCCGATCGCGGACGCCAGGACCTCGAACCAGGTGCTGTTTTGCCTGTCCGCGGACAGCCGCAACGAGGTCGACGAGATCGTCGGCAAGGCGGAGGCGGCGGGCGGGGTGGCCGATCCCGGCCCGAAGGACGAATACAGCTTCATGTACGGCCGCAGCTTCGAGGATCCGGACGGGCACATGTGGGGCGTGAACTGGATGGATCTTGCGGCCGCCCCTCTGCAGCCCGACTTGGCGAACGCCTGAGCAGACACCCATAGACCTCACGAGGAGCATTCATCATGTCCAAGCTCGTGCCCTGCATGTGGTTCAACGGCGATGCGGAGGACGCTGCAAAATTCTACGTCTCGCTGGTCCCGAATTCGGCGATCACGCACGTTCAGCGCAACGTTGCGGATGGCCCGTCCGGCAAGGAAGGCTCCGTGCTCGTCGTCGAGTTCACGGTGGCCGGGCAGCCGCTGGCCGCGCTCAATGGCGGCATGAAGATGGAATACACCCATGCGATCTCGCTGATGATCCATTGCGACGACCAGGCCCAGGTCGACAGCGTCTGGAACGCGTTCCTCGCCCATGGCGGCAAGGCGGAGCAGTGCGGCTGGCTGAGGGATCGCTGGGGCGTGGCCTGGCAGGTCGTGCCGAAGGTGATGTTCGAGTTCCTGTCGAGCCCCGACAAGGCCGCAGCCGCGCGCGCGATGCAGGCGATGATGAAGATGGTGAAGCTGGACGTCGAAGTGTTGCGGCGCGCGTTCGAAGGCAAGTCGGCGGCGTGAGCCTGATTCTCTCGCCATTCGATCGGTGTCATCGCCCGGCTTGACCGGGCGATCCAGTACTCCGAGACGGAGAGGCCGCGGCGTACTGGATGCCCCGGTCAAGCCGGGGCATGACAGCCGGTGTGAGGTGAGACCTCGCCGCTAATAATTGATCCTCAGCCCCACGCCGCCATGGATCGTGTTGCCGACCGGCTGCGGGCCAAGCGTGCCGTTGGCGAAGAGGTCCACGATCCAGCCCTTCTGCACGCGAAAGCCGAGGCGGCCGCCATATTCGAACCAGCCCTGGTTGCCGATGGTCGGGACCACCATGCCCTGGCCGGTCACGGTGGCGACGATGCCGCTGTGGCTGGCGAACGACTGCACCCAGCCGCCATTGATGTTGGTCTCGATGTTGCTGCCGAACAGATGCGTCCACTGGCCGCCGATCTTGACCAGGCTGGTGCGGTCGGTGCCATCAGCGATGCTGGCGTCGAACGGATTGAATGCCACCGCGCTGTCGCTATAGCCGGAGACGCGTTGCCAGAGCTGCCAGACCTCGATCGAGGCCGCGACCTCGTCGCGCGGCGAGAGGCGGCTCATCCAGCCGGCGCGGCCGTAGACGGCGTAGTTGGACGCGTTGGTCGAGCTCGTCACGCTCACCGGGCCGAGACTGGTGTCGTAGCTGCGCGTGTAGCGCGCCTTCTCCCACGGCGTCAGGATCGCGCCGACGTCGAAGAACGGGCGCGACGAGCCCCAGTCGGTGAAGTCATAGCGCAGCGCGAAAGCGCCGATCGGTGCGCTCGTGATCTTGTAGCCGCCCTCGTTGTAATGCGTGTAGGCGATGCCGGCGAGCAGCGACAAATTATTGGTCAGCTCCTTGCGGCCGTGGATGCCGGCCGAGAACGAGCCGGCGGAGCCGAACGCGCTGATGCAGTCGCCGCAATTGATCTGCTCGTTGACGCCGAGCAGCACCGTGCCGAGCACCCGGTTGGTGATCATCTGGTTGAAGCGCTGATCCGCGAGGCCGCCGATCGAATTGCCGCTGGAATCCGCGCCGGTCGGTGACGGAGTTGGAATTGGCGTGGACGAGGGAGAAGGAGACGGCGAGGGGCTTGGCGAGGGCGACGGCGACTGAGCTGCGGCCGAACCGATGCCGAGCGCGGCCGAGCAGAATGCAAAGGCGACAAGGAACGCCGCCCGCATCGCGAACTGTTTTGCCCGGTTCAACATAGTCACCGCCCGCACAGCATGCCGTCGTCCTGGACGGCGGGCGTGATGGTCGGCGAGGCGCCGGCGTACTGGTTGACCGTGCATAACCCGGCGCTCGCGGCGCAATTGGCGGCGAATGTCCAGGGCGGCGTGTTGGTCTTGGTGATGCTCACCTTGCCGCCGGTCGAGGTGATGATGGCGGTGTCGCCGGGCTGGGTGAGTTGCACGCACTGGCCGCTCTTCGTGCAGACGCTGGCCGCGCCGTCCTGAAGCACGACGACGGAGCGCCCGCGCTGCGAGAGAATGTCGAGGGTGGTGCCGCGCACGCCGATGGTGGCGAGCGGCGTCGTGATCTTGTAGGCGGCCTTGTCGGAGTGTCCGGTGACGAAGCGGAAGGCGCCGGTGGTCATGCGGATCGCGACGTCGCGATAGCTGCGCTCGTCGTTGAAGACGGTGCGATCGAGCTTCAGCGTGGCGCTCGGGCCGAGCGACAGGTTGGTGCTGTCGGCCATCACGAAACGTGCCGCGCTGTCGGCGCCGGTCCGCACGGTCTCGTCGCGCAGCATGCTGTCGCCGACATTGATCGGCGTCGTGGTCGCGGCGACGCGCACCACTTCGTTCTGGATCACGACGGCCTCGCCGACGCGCGTCTGCGCCTTGACGCCGGACGCCGCGCAGATTGCGGCCGTGAGCAGTGTGGGTAAAAGCCAAAAACGCAAATTCATTTCGCAACCGATCGATGTGTCCCTGATCGTACCGGATCGCGCGCGCTTCTGATGTGGCGGAATTATCACAAGCGGCGCAGGACGTGCGTCATGCTTAGTGACAGTTGCGGCAGAATGCGTTCAATGACGTGGAGCAGTTTCTTTTTCTCCGCGGTGCAGCCAATTTGCCACGCAAGACAGCCCCACAAAAGACGCGCGAATTGCCTGCGGTTCCGGCGGTGTCGCGGAGCGCAGTGATCGCTGTCGCGATCTTCCTGATCGCGCATCTGGCGCTGCTGATCGGCGTCACCACGCCGGAAAAATTCGTCTTCGACGAGGTGCATTACGTGCCGGCGGCGCGCCAGATGCTTGCGCCTGCGATGTCGCAGCCGATGCTCAATCCGATGCATCCGCCGCTGGCCAAGGAGCTGATCGCGGCATCGATCGCAACCTTCGGCGACAGCGCGCTCGGCTGGCGTTATCCCGCGACCTTGTTCGGCGCGCTCGCGATCGTCGCGATCTATCTGTGCGGACTCGCGCTGTTCGCAGCGCAGTCGCCGGCGATCGCCGCCGCGCTGATTGCGGCCTTCAACCAGATGCTCTACGTGCAGGCGCGCATCGCGATGCTGGATATCTTCGCGCTCGGCTTCGGTCTGCTCGCGACCGCCGCCTTCATGCATGGGTTTCGCAGGGAGCGGCCGCAAGCGCTGTTCGCGGTGGCGGGCAGCCTGTTCGGCCTTGCGGCCGCGTGTAAATGGAGCGGCCTGTTCCCGCTCGGCGTCTGCATCGTCGTCGTTGCGGTGATCCGCCTGATGCAGGGCTGGCACACGCTGTTCGCCGATGCAAAGCCGGACGACTGGTATCGGCCGGAGCTTTGGCCCGGCCTGAAGCTGCATCATGTCGCACTCTGCTTCGCCGTCCTGCCGGGCATGACTTATCTTGCCGCCTTCGTTCCGCTCTACGGATTGTCACTGCCGGACTTGATCGAGGCGCAGCGGCGGATCTTTGCCGACAACACCACGACGGCCATCGCCGGCCACACCTATATGAGCGCATGGCCGTCCTGGCCGCTGCTCGCGCGCCCGGTCTGGTTCCTGTTCGACAAGACGGCGGAGGACCACGTCGCTGCGATCGTCTTCCTCGGCAATCCCCTCGTGCTGTGGCCGGCACTGCTCGCACTCGCCATCGTGCTGCGCGACTTCATCCTGGCGCGGCGCTGGGAGGCATTCCTTATCGCGGCATTCTACTTCGGCCCCTGGCTCGCCTGGGCGTTGCTGCCGCGCACGCTGGGCTTCATCTACTACTATCTGCCGGCCGCGGCAGCGGCGTCGCTGGCGCTGGTCTATGCAATGCGCCGCGATGGGCTGCCGCGCTGGCTGCTGTGGGTCTATGTCGGCATCGCCGCGGCCGGCTTTGCGGTGATGCTGCCGATTTCCGCAGCCTTCGTCGGCACCTCGATGGGGAGCTTCAACCGGCTGATGCTGTTCCAAAGCTGGATATGATTTCGCCGCCTGCCGGGCTGCGGCAGGCGGCGTGTTTCACCCAGGGGCGGAGAGTTACTTCGCCGCGGTCTTGGTGTCCATGTTCACGACCTGGACCCGGCGGTTGATCGGGTCGGCGCCGTTGGCTGCATCCTTCAGCTTGGTCTCGCCGTAGCCGACGGTGACGAGATCGTTGCCGTTGAGGCCGTAATTCTGCATCAGGTACTTCTTGATGGTGTCGGCGCGCCGTTCGGAGAGACCTTGATTGTATGCTTCGCCACCCGTCGCGTCGGTGTGGCCGGCGACGACGAAGGTCGAGCCCTTCAGCGCCGGATCGGACAGCGCCTTGCCGAGCGCCTGGACCGAGGCCACCGACGTCTTGGCGATGTCGGCCGAGTTGTAGTCGAACTGGATCTCCAGATCGATTTTCGGCTTGGTCGCAGCGAGCTCGGCGATCTGCTCGCGCTCGCCCGTCGAGAGCGACCGGGTCGAGCGGTTCCGCACGGTGTTCAGGAAGGTCGCTTCCTTGGCCTGCACGGTCGTGTCGGCCTGGGGGCCAACGGACAGGCCGCGCGTCGCCGGCTTCGGCTTCAGCGCATCGACGATCTGGTCGGCGGAGAAGTTGTTGTCGCCGGCCAGCGCAAGGCCCGCCGTCATCGACAGGGCTGCGGAGAGGGTTATCGCCTTCAGTCCAAAGAATTTATCAAAACGGGTCATTGTCGTATCCTCGCTGTTACGCCTGATGGCGATTTGATGCTGCGAGCCTAGGGCAGGTTCAACGGCGTCGATGTGATCTTGGTCACATTCGAAACGACGAGCCGAGGGCACTCTGGTCCGGTTCGATCGTTCGCAGTCTGCTTTCGGGCCGGCAGTCGCGGGTTCCGGGAAACCCGAACGTCGCAAAGGCGTCGCCGCACCGCCCGCCCGCGAACAAGAATTCGACCAGATGCCCGCCTAGCACGCTTCAATCATTCGACAATTTGACGCGAAGGGAGGCGAGTTCCGTCCTGTGCCGAGGCCAAGTGACTATCAGCGCGACTATCAGTTCCATCGCAGCGGCCCGCCGGACCGGACAGTGACCCCGAGCACAATGCCCATCTATATCGGCGCGGCGATGATCGCGGTGGCGATCCTGCTGTCGACACTGATCACGGGGCTGACCTCGCGCTATGTCGGCCTGGAAGGGCCGACCGAGGAGAACATCTGGCTGGTCGATCGTCTCACCGGCAGTGTCTATCGGTGCCAGTCGGAGGGGCGCGGCAAGGCGTCGTGTGAACCCGATGTGGCGACCGGCAGCGTCGGGGAGCGCCCAAAAGCCGCACGTTAGGCGCAACGAAAATATCTTCTCTGCGAGCCGTTTGTCCGGGAAAGATGGATGCTGCGTTGGCCGGCATGTAGCCGGCTTCGTTTCCGGAGGAGAAATTGATGAAGACCCTGTTGCTCGCGGCAACGTTCGTTGCACTTGCTCTGTCTCCCGCATCCGCCGCCAAGATGGCATGCACCAGTGCGAACATGGCAAAGCTCGTTGGCGGGCTGGGCGGCGAAGACACGCCGGGCAAGATGGCAGCGAGGAAGTCGATGGCCTCGGCCAATTCCGAGATGAGCAAAGGCAACATGAGCGCCGCCTGCAAGCACTACATGAGCGCCGAAAAATCGATGGCGATGAAGTAAGGTTTCCTGCCGAACTTGCACGTTCTGGCCGCGCTGGCAGCAGATGGCAGCGCGGCTTTTTCTTTTTCGATTCTGCTCAGGTTCTTTCTCCCGGCACGAATCTCGCTACATTCCTCCTCGCAATGTCTCGCGCGCCCAAACCACTCCCGCTCACCACGACACAGGCCCGGCAGATCTGGCTGCATGCCCAGCGGCTGGATCAGCGCGCCCCGTTCGGCGAAGGCGCACAGGCCGCCGCGGCCGCTGTCGCCCATCTCGGCTATGTGCAGATCGACACCATCAACGTCATCGAGCGCTGCCATCACCACATCCTGTTCAGCCGGATCCCCTCCTACCACCGCGCCGATCTGCGCCATGCCCAGAGCATCGACAAGACCGTGTTCGAGTACTGGACGCACGCGCTCTCCTACGTGCCGGCGAACGACTTCCGCTTCTTCCTGCCGGCGATG
Organism: Bradyrhizobium sp. BLXBL-01; assembly: GCF_051853025.1. Lineage (NCBI taxonomy): Bacteria > Pseudomonadati > Pseudomonadota > Alphaproteobacteria > Hyphomicrobiales > Nitrobacteraceae > Bradyrhizobium > Bradyrhizobium sp. BLXBL-01. The sequence continues at coordinate 6,908,406 of NZ_CP182471.1, read as the reverse complement.
CGCGAGCACCGCCGCGATGGGCACAAATGGTTCGCCGCGGTGAAGCCGGCCGACACGCGCAAGGTGATGCGGCTGCTGCGCACCGGGCCGCTGACGATCCGTGACATCGACGACGACGTGCTCGTCGAGAAGGAGCATCTGTGGCAGAGCCGCAAGCCGTCGAAGCGGGCGCTGCAGCTCGCCTTCTATACCGGCGCCGTCACCATCAGCGAGCGCCAGGGCATGCTCAAGACCTATGAGCTGACGACGCGTCATTTCGGCTGGGACAGGCTGCCGAAGCCGGCGCCGGCAAGCGAGATCACGGCCTATCTGCTCGATCGCGCGCTGCGCTCGCAGGGCGTGGTCAGCCTCGATTCGGTCTGCCATCTCGATGCGCCGAGCAAGAAGCCGGTCGCGCGCCTGATCGCCTCGCGCGTCCGCCGCGGCGAGCTCGTGCCTGTCGCGATCGAGGGCGCCGGCAAGCAGGAGCACTGGGCCTCGCCCGCAGCGCTCGAGCCGCATGAGGTATCGCCCGATCTCGTCCACATCCTTTCGCCGTTCGATCCCCTGATCATCCAGCGCAAGCGTACCAACCTCATCTTCGGCTACAACCATCTGTTCGAGGCCTATGTGCCGAAGGCCAAGCGCAAGCTCGGCTATTTCGCGCTGCCCGTGCTGGTCGGCGACGAGATCGTCGCCGCGCTCGATCTCAAGACCGACCGGCAGAACAAGAAGCTCTTGATGCAGAAATGGACCTGGGTCGGGCAGGGCAGGAAGACGGCGGGCCGCAAGGAGCTGAAGCGCGTGATCGAGGACGAGCTCGATCGCTTCGAGCGGTTTCAACTGGCGGAGTGAGGGCTTGGCATCCGTCTCGTAGGGTGGGCAAAGGCGCGTTAGCGCCGTGCCCACCATCTGCTTGTGGTGGGCACACTGCGCTTTGCCCACCCTACGAGGGTGTGCATCTTGGCAACTCGATCGATCCAAACGCCGAGCGCAATCCCGATCACGTAGGCCACGAGATTCCACAGCGAAAAGATGCGCCCCAATAGCAGCGCGCCGGCCGTGGTCAGCCGGAACGCATCGAGCCATGGCGTGTGCACCAGCCGGGAGAATTCGACGACGACGGCGATCACAGCCGCGATCGCCGCAATCTGCGTCTGCGTGAGTCTCGGCAGCACGGCTCCGACCAGCAGAAACACCATCGTGGCCCATAACAGCGAGCCGCCATACTTGACCACGAAGGCTGGAAACCCGAGCGGGAATCCGTACCAGCGCAGCGACAGCCCGCAGACGATCACCGCGAGTGCGAGGCCGGCGCGGATCAGCGAGATCCGCATCGGCGCCACGGGTTGATCCGGCTGCGCTCCGCGCATTGCTCGCTCCATTGACTCTTTGCCCGCGATGCTCAAAACCGCCTGTTGAGCCCTAGAAAAGCAACAACCCGGGGGAAGCCATGAGCCAAACCACCTATGCCGGTTCTGTCGGCGGTGCCAAGAGCGCCAAGAGCGACATCGAAACCGCGACCATCCGCGCCATTTCCTGGCGCCTGATTCCCTTCCTGGTGCTGGCCTACTTCTTCTCCTATCTCGACCGCGTCAATCTCGGCTTTGCCGCGCTGACCATGAATGCGGACCTGAAGTTCACGCCGCTGATCTTCTCCTGGGGCGCCGGCATCTTCTTCATCGGCTATTTCATCTTCGAGGTGCCGAGCAATCTGGCGCTGGAGAAATTCGGCGCCAGCCGCTGGATCGCCCGGATCATGGTGACCTGGGGCATCATCTCGGCGCTGATGGCGATGGTCAGCGGCGTCACCAGCTTCTATGTGCTGCGCTTCCTGCTCGGCGTGGCCGAAGCCGGCTTCTTCCCGGGCATCATCCTCTATCTCACCTATTGGTATCCGGCCGAATATCGCGCCCGCTTTCTTGCGGCCTTCGCCATTGCGGTGCCGGTCTCGACCGTGATCGGCGCACCGATCTCGGGCCTGTTGCTCGGGCTCGACGGCATGATGGGGCTGAAAGGCTGGCAATGGCTGTTCATCATCGAGGGCATCCCGTCGGTGCTGCTCGGCATCGTCACCTGGTTCTACCTCACCGACAAGCCGGGGAAGGCGGACTGGCTCTCGGCCGAGCAGAAGGCGTGGCTCAAGGCGAAGCTCGATTCGGAGATTGCGGCCAAGCAGGCGGTGAAGCATTTCTCGCTCGGGGAGGCGCTGTCTTCACCGAAGGTAATCGCGCTCAGCCTGATCTATTTCGGCTTCGTCGGCGCGCTCTACGGCATGCAGTTCTGGCTGCCGCAGATCGTCAAGGCGTTCGGCCTCACCAACGCCCAGACCGGATTCGTCACCGCGATCCCGTATCTGTTCGGCACCATCGCCATGATCCTGTGGGCGCGGCATTCGGATGCGAGCCGCGAGCGCGTCATGCATGTCGGCGCGCCGCTGCTGCTCACGGCGATTGCGCTCGGCACTTCCTCCTATCTCACTGATCCCACGCTGACCATGGTGGTGCTGACGGTCGCCGCGATCGGCGTGTTCTGCTGCTTCGGCGTGTTCTGGACGCTGCCGACCGCCTGGCTCTCCGGCACGGCGGCCGCCGGCGCCATCGCGCTAATCAACTCGATCGGGAACCTCGCCGGATTCGGCGGGCCGTACCTGATTGGCTGGGTCAAGGAAGCGACGGGGCAGACCTCGACCGGTCTGCTTGTGCTCGCCGTGCTGCCGCTGCTCGCGGGCATCCTGGTGTTCGTCGGCGGCCACGACAGCAAGCACGAATTCGGCGAGCGGGGCCAGTGAGAGATCTTCGTAACGGCAAAGGCGCTCTTCGCGCCGGGCCCACCATCTTCCCCGACCGAGCGGTCTGGTGGGCACGCTACGCTTTGCCCACCCTACAATAGCACCTCGCGGCTAGGCTTATTCTTCTCCTTACCACCCCTTAACGATCACGCATTCCTGATGAATGACGATTATTGACTTTTATCAGTGAACAGTCGACATTCCTCTCAATCGAGATGCAGGAGTGTCCTTCGATGTTCGTCCGGTCGGTTTTGTCGAGCTATTCCAAGCTTTTGGCAGGAGCGGCGCTCGCCCTGATGGCCGTTTCGCTGGCAGGGTGCAACGATACCGTCGCCGAGAAGGCCGAGCCGCCGCGACCGGTTCTGGTGGCAACCGCCCATTATGATGCCGAGACGCCGGAGCGCAGCTTCGTCGGCACCATCCGCCCCAGGATCGAGAGCGATCTCGGCTTCCGCGTCGCCGGCAAGGTTGCCAAGCGCCTCGTCGAAGTCGGCCAGACGGTCGACATCGGCCAGCCGCTCGCCACCCTCGACGAGGTCGATTTGAAGCTCCAGGCCGAGCAGGCCGTTGCCGAGCAGAGCGCCGCAACCGGCGTGCTGGCCCAGGCCGCCGCCGCCGAGCAGCGCGCCAAGGACCTCAAGGCCAAGGGCTGGACCACGGACGCCCAGCTCGACCAGAGCCGCGCCGCCGCCGATGAAGCCCGTGCGCGCTTGAACCGGGCCGAGCGCTCGGTCGAGTTGACCAAGAATTCCCTTTCCTACGCGACGCTCGTTGCCGACGCCCGCGGCGTCGTCACCGCAACGCTGATCGAGCCCGGCCAGGTGGTAGCCGCGGGCCAGGCTTCGATCCGTGTCGCCCGCTTTGCCGAGAAGGAAGCGGTCGTCGCGATCCCTGAGACGCTGGTTGGACGTGCCAAGTCGGGCGTCGCCAGCGTCACTCTTTGGTCTGAGCCGAACAAGAAATACACGGCCAAGCTGCGCGAGATCGCGCCGGCGGCGGATCCCGCCACGCGCACCTATCTGGCAAAGTTCTCGCTGCCCGAGGCCGACGACAAGGTCGCGCTCGGCATGACCGCGACGCTGACGCTGTCGGATGCCGCCAGCGAGCGGGTCGCGCGGCTGCCGCTGTCGGCGCTGTTCAACGAGGGCGGCAAGCCGTCCTTCTACGTCGTCGACGACAACGGTGGCGTCACGCTCAAGCCGGTCACGGTGAAGTCCTACGAGAGCAAGGACGTCGTCATCACCGGCGGTGTGGAGGAGGGCGCCAAGATCGTCGCCCTCGGCGTGCAGAAGCTCGATCCGGGCCAGAGGGTACGGATCGTGTCGTCGCTGAGTTTCTAGTTCTTACCGCTCTGGGTTCGCCCTGCGGTCGCCCCGGAGCGGCAAGAGCAATGAGTTTGTCGTGTGAGGTGAGTTTCGGCCGTTGTCCCTAAGCAAAGGCTGAAGCGGCGAAGCGATCCAGAACCTGCCCAGCCCCCTGGATTGCTTCGCTGCCTCGCCACGACGGTTCGAGCAAAGCGGCTGTCGTTGTTTGCAACTGGATCGTCTTTCGGAGAGTGCGATGAAGCGCTTCAACCTTTCGGCCTGGGCCGTCAGCCATCCGACGCTGGTGCTCTTCCTGATGCTCGTGCTCGGCGTCGCCGGCTTCTTCTCCTACGAGAAGCTCGGGCGTGCTGAGGACCCGTTCTTCACGGTGAAGGTGGTCAACGTCTCCGTGATCTGGCCCGGCGCGACCGCGCAGGAAATGCAGACCCAGGTCGCCGATCCCATCGAGAAGAAGATCCAGGAGCTGCCCTATTTCGAGAAGGTGCAGACCTATTCCAAGCCCGCCTTCACCGCGCTCCAGGTCACCTTCCGCGATTCGACGCCGCCGAAGGACGTGCCGTACCTCTTCTATCTGCTGCGCAAGAAGCTGGTCGACGTGCAGGGCCAGCTGCCCTCCGGCATCCTCGGGCCCGTCGTCAACGACGAGTTCTCCGATGTCGATTCCATCCTCTACATGATGACCGGCGACGGCGCCGACTATGCCCAGCTCAAGAAGGTCTCCGAAGGCTTTCGCCAGCGCCTGCTCAAGGTGCCCGGCGTGACCAAGGTTGACGTCTACGGCAACCAGGATGAGCGCATCTTCGTCGAATTCAGCCATGCCAAGCTCGCCACGCTCGGCATCACGCCGCAGGCCCTGTTCGATTCGCTCGCCAAGCAGAACAACGTGACCCCGGCCGGCACGGTCGAGACCTCCTCGCAGCGCGTGCCGCTGCGCGTCACCGGCGCGCTCGACGGTGCCAAGGCCGTCGCCGAAACGCCGGTCGAGAGCAACGGCCGCGTGTTCCGTCTCGGCGATATCGCCACCGTCACCCACGGCTATGTCGATCCGCCGAGCTTCGTCGTGCGCCAGGAAGGCAAGCCCGCCATCGGCATCGGCGTCGTCACCGCCAAGGGCGCCAACATCCTCGAGCTCGGCAAGCAGGTCGAGAAGGCGACGGCCGACTTCATGAAGTCGGTGCCGCAGGGCGTCGACGTCAGGCTGATCGCCGACCAGCCCAAGGTAGTCGAGCACGCCGTCGGCGAGTTCGTGCATTCCTTCATGGAAGCGCTCGTCATCGTCCTGTTCGTCTCGTTCCTGGCGCTCGGCTGGCGCACCGGCATCGTGGTCGCGCTGTCGGTGCCCTTGGTGCTCGGCATCGTCTTCGTCGTCATGAACACGATGTCGCTCGACCTGCACCGCATCACGCTCGGCGCGCTGATCATCGCGCTCGGCCTGCTCGTCGACGACGCCATCATCGCGGTCGAGATGATGGTGGTGAAGATGGAGCAGGGCTGGGACCGCATGCGCGCGGCGTCCTTTGCCTGGGAATCTACTGCGTTTCCGATGCTCACGGGAACGCTGGTCACGGCCGCTGGCTTCCTCCCCATCGGCTTTGCCAATTCCGCGGTCGGCGAATATGCCGGCAGCATCTTCTGGATCGTGGCGATCGCGCTGGTCGCCTCCTGGTTCGTGGCGGTGATCTTCACGCCCTATATCGGCGTCAAGCTGCTGCCCGAAATGAAGGCCCACCACAACCATGATCCGCATGCGGTCTACGAGACCCGCATGTACCGCGGCCTGCGCGCCATCGTGCAATGGTGCGTCAACCACCGCATCACCGTGGTGGTCGCGACCGTCGGCGTCTTCGTCGCCTCGATCGTCGGGTTTGGCCATGTCCAGCAGCAGTTCTTCCCGCTGTCGGAGCGGCCCGAGCTGTTCCTGCAGCTGCGCCTGCCCGAGGGCACCGCCTTCAACGTCACCGAAAAGGCGGTGAAGAAGGCCGAGACGCTGCTCAAGGACGACAAGGACATCGAGACCTATACCGCCTATGTCGGCCAGGGCTCGCCGCGCTTCTGGCTCGGCCTCAACCCGCAGCTTCCGAACGAGGCCTTTGCCGAAATCGTCATCGTCGCCAAGGGCGTCGAGGCGCGCGAGCGCATCAAGGCCAAGATCGAGACCGCGGCTGCCGAGGGCTTCCTGACCGAGGCGCGCGTGCGCGTCGACCGCTTCAATTTCGGCCCGCCGGTCGGCTTCCCCGTCCAGTTCCGCGTGATCGGCCCGGATGCCAACAAGGTCCGCGAGATCGCCTACCAGGTCCGCGACGTCATGCGGGAGAACAAGAGCGTCAAGGACGTCCAGCTCGACTGGAACGAGCAGTCACCTTACCTGAAGCTCGTCGTCGACCAGGACCGCGCCCGCGCCATGGGCCTGACCCCGCAGGACGTCTCGCAGGCGCTGGCGATGCTGATCTCGGGCTCGCAGGTCACCACCGTGCGCGACGGCATCGAGAAGGTCGGCGTGGTCGCCCGTGCGATCCCGTCCGAGCGTCTCGATCTCGGCGGCGTCGGCGATCTCACCATCACCTCGCGCAATGGCGTCGCCGTGCCGCTGCAGCAGATCGCTCGAATCGAATATGCCCACGAGGAGCCGATCATGTGGCGGCGCAACCGCGACATGGCGATCACCGTGCGCTCCGACGTCGTCGACGGCGTGCAGGCGCCCGACGTCACCAACCAGATCACGCCGAAGCTGAAGGCGATCAAGGATCATCTCGAGCCGGCCTACCGGATCGAGCCGGGCGGCGCGTTCGAGGAATCCGCCAAGGGCAACGCCTCGATCTTCATCCTCTTCCCGGTGATGGTCATGGTGATGCTGACGCTGCTGATGATCCAGCTGCAGAGCTTCTCACGCCTGATCCTGGTGTTCCTGACCGCGCCGCTCGGCATCGTCGGTGCCTCGCTCGGCCTCAACGTCGCCAACGCCCCGTTCGGCTTCGTGGCGCTGCTCGGCCTGATCGCGCTCGCCGGCATGATCATGCGCAACGCGGTCATCCTGGTCGACCAGATCGAGACCGACGTCAGCCACGGCCTGACCCGGCGCGAGGCGATCGTTGAGGCGACCGTCCGTCGTGCCCGACCGGTGGTGCTGACGGCGCTCGCCGCCATTCTCGCCATGATACCGCTGTCGCGCTCGGCCTTCTGGGGCCCGATGGCGATCACCATCATGGGCGGCCTGTTCGTCGCGACCTTCCTGACGCTCCTGTACCTGCCGGGCCTCTACGCCCTGTGGTTCCGCAAGAGCCTGGATGAGGCCGGAACGCCCGAGCAGCCTGCCGCGCCGCAGCATGGGAGCGATGACCCGCACGCAATTCCGCTTGCCGAAGCGGCTGAATAGATGAGAAGACTGCTGACCAACGAGTCCTGACTGATGGCCCTTGTTTCGGAACATATCGAAGTCGACACCCGGGATCGCATCCTCGAGGTGGCCGAGCGGCTGTTCCGCCAGATCGGCTACCAGAAGACGACGGTCGGCGACATCGCCAAGGAGCTCAGGATGAGCCCCGCCAACGTGTATCGCTTCTTCGAATCGAAGAAGGCGATCCATCAGGCGGTGGCGCGGGGCCTGATGGGCGAGGTCGAGCTGGAGGCGCAGCGGATCGTGGCAAAGCCCGGTCCGGTCAAGGAGCGCTTCCGCGAGCTGCTCACCACCATCAATCGCATGAACACCGAGCGCTATGTCGGCGACAACAAGCTGCACGAGATGGTCGCGATCGCGATGGAGGAGGACTGGGACGTCTGCGTCGCCCATATGGAGTGCATCGCCGGCGTCATCGGCCAGATGATCGCGCAAGGCGTCGCCTCCGGCGAGTTCGAGGCGCCCGACCTGCAACTGGCCTCGCTGTGCGCCTGCACCGCGATGATTCGCTTCTTCCATCCCCAGATGATCGCCCAGTGCGCCACCAAGCCGGGCCCGACCATCGACCAGATGATCGATTTCGTCATCGCGGGTCTGTCGCCGCGCCACTGACGGGCGGGGGCGTTTGCTCCTATAAGCAGACTGATCGCCCCGGCATGACCGCCGGAGGCGGGCCGGGACGGACCCACAAACTCCGTCATTGCGAGCCAACGGGTCCGCGCGAAGCGCGGCCCGATGACAGGCTCCACGAAGCAATCCAGACTGTCTCCGCGGAGGGATTCTGGATTGCTTCGCTGCGCTCGCAATGACGAAAAGGAAGCAAGCGCGGTGACCGACAAAGACCTGTACTTCTACGAGCCCTCCAAGGGCCACGGCCTCAAGCACGATCCCTTCAACGCCATCATCGCGCCGCGGCCGATCGGCTGGATCTCCTCGCGCGACGCCAGGGGCCACGTCAACCTCGCGCCCTACAGCTTCTTCAACGCGTTCTGCTACGTGCCGCCGATAATCGGCTTCTCCTCCACCAACTGGAAGGACACGGTGGCGAACATGGAGCAGACCCGCGAGTTCGTCTGGAATCTCACCACGATGGATCTCGCCAAGCACATGAACGCGACCGCGGCGCATCTGGCGCCGGAGGTCGACGAGTTCGAGGTCGCGGGGCTCACGGCCGTGCCCGGCAAGGTCGTCAATGTCCCGCGCGTGGCTGAGAGTCCCGTCGCCTTCGAGTGCAAGGTCTCCGACATCGTCCGCCTCAAGGGCGCCGACGGCAAGGAGGCCGATGCCTGGCTGACGCTCGGCGAAGTCGTCGCCGTCCACATCGACAAGGCCTTGATCAAGGACGGCGTCTACCAGACCGCCGCCGCCCGCCCCATCGTCCGCGCCGGCCGCCGCGGCGATTACTTCGAGATCAAGCCGGAAAACATGTTCGAGATGGTCCGGCCGGATTAGGTCACTCCGTCATTCCGGGGCGACGCGTAGCGTCGAGCCCGGAATCCATAACCACCATCGGGAGTATGGATTCTCAGGTGCGCAATTGCGCACCGTAGCTCGCGCCAAGAGGCGCGCCCCGGAATGACGCTGAGAGGACATTGCCGCAAACCCCCTCCCGGAACTGTCCCCACGCCCCGGCCGTTATCGCCTGGGCGGCCGCCCGGCCGCGTCAATTCGCTTGTTTTTGCCCGCGAAGTGTTCACGCACCCCGGCCACTTTCCGCTAAAATGCCCGATACCCGCGCCGATGCATGAGGTCCGCCATGAGCTTCCGCCGCGACACCATCACAAAGCCGATCTTCTCCTGGGCGCGCGGCGTGCTGCCGGCGATGTCCGACACCGAGCGGGAGGCGCTGGAGGCGGGCGACGTCTGGTGGGATGCCGATCTCTTCACCGGCAACCCTGATTGGTCGAAGCTGCTGAAGGTCCCGCAGGCGAGGCTGACGGACGAGGAACGGGCGTTCCTGAGTGGCCCCGTCGACGAGCTCTGTGCCATGCTCGACGAGTGGAAGATTTTCTGGGAAACGCGCGACCTGCCGCAGGACGTCTGGCACTTCGTCAAGCGCGAAAAGTTCTTCGGCATGATCATTCCGAAGGAGTTCGGCGGCCTCGGCTTCTCGCCCTACGCGCATTCGGAAGTCGTACGCAAGATCTCGACCCGCTCGATCGCGGTCGCGGTCACCGTGATGGTGCCGAACTCGCTCGGCCCCGGCGAGCTCCTGATGCGCTTCGGCACGCACGAGCAGCAGCAGCGCTGGCTGCCGCGGCTCGCCGACGGACGCGAGATTCCCTGCTTCGGACTCACCAGCCCGGAAGCCGGCTCGGATGCCGCCTCGATGGTCGATACCGGCATCATCTGCAAGGGCGAATTCGAGGGGCGCGAGGTCGTCGGCCTCCGCCTCAACTGGCACAAGCGCTACATCACGCTCGGTCCGGTCGCGACGCTGCTGGGCCTTGCCTTCAAGGCCTATGATCCCGATCATCTCGTCGGGGGCCAGGAAGAGCTCGGCATCACCGTGGCACTGATCCCGACGAACTTGCCCGGCGTCGAGATCGGGCAGCGCCACCTGCCCTCGATGCAGGTCTTTCAGAACGGCCCGAACTGGGGTCGCGACGTCTTCATTCCGCTCGACTATGTCATCGGCGGGAAGGAGCGCCTGGGGCAGGGCTGGAAGATGCTGATGACCGCGCTCGCCGCCGGCCGCGGCATCTCGCTGCCGTCACTGTCGGCGGCCGGCGCCGCCTATGCGGCGCGCACCACCGGCGCCTATGCCCGCATCCGCGAGCAGTTCGGAATCTCGATCTCCAAGTTCGAAGGCGTCGAGGAGCCGCTCGCGCGCATCGTCGCCACCGCCTATCAGCTCGACGCGGCGCGCCGGCTGACCTGCGCGGCGCTCAATGCCGGCGTCCATCCCGCCGTCATCTCCGGCATCATGAAGCTGCACGCGACCGAGCGGATGCGCACCGCGATCGACGACGCCATGGACATCCATGGCGGCAAGGCCGTGATCGACGGTCCGCAAAACTATCTCGGCAATCTCCACCGCGCCGTGCCGGTCGGCATCACGGTCGAAGGCGCCAATATCCTGACCCGCAATCTCATCGTGTTCGGGCAAGGAGCGATCCGTGCCCATCCTTACCTGCTCGACGAGATGAATTCGCTCGCCGATACCGATCGCGAGCGCGGCCTCAGCGCGTTCGACAAGACGTTCTGGAAGCATGTCGCCCACAGCTTCCGGACCCTGTTCCGCGCCTTCGGCCGGAGCTGGACCTTTGGCGCCTTCGCGCCGGCGCCGGATGCGGGCGACGCCACGCCCTTCTACCGCCAGCTCTCGCGCTACTCCGCGGCGTTTGCGTTCTGCGCCGACATGGCGCTGCTGACGCTCGGCGGCGCGCTCAAGCGCAAGGAGATGCTGTCGGCCCGCTTCGGCGACATCCTGTCCGAGCTCTACCTGCTCTCGGCCGCGCTGAAGCGCTGGCAGGACGAGGGGCGGCAGAAGGAGGATTTCGCGGCGCTGGAATGGTGCATGGCGACCGGGCTCAAAACCATCGAGAACCGGCTTGCCGAAATCCTGGCCAATTTGCCTAACCGCTTCGTCGCCGGCCTCCTCAAGCTCGTGGTCCAGCCGTTCGGCGCCCGCGTGCTCGGCCCGTCCGATCGCGTCGTGCACCAATGCGCTGCCATCGTGCTGGACCCGTCCGCGGCACGCGAGCGCCTCACCCCGGATCTCGCTCATGTCGACGACGACGGCGGCTTTGCCCGGCTGGAGCGCGCGTTTAAGCTGGTCGCGGCGACAGATGCGATCGCCAGGCGCATGCGTGCTGCGCATATCCGCGACTGGAAGGAGGCCGTCAGCAAGGGCGTGGTCACCCAGGCTGAGGGCGAGCAGCTTGCTGCAGCTCATGAAGCCGTCACAAAAGTGATAGAGGTCGACGATTTTGCGCCGGAGGCGCTGTCGCCGATTTACAAGAAAACCGTCAATGTGCATCAGTTCTTCCAGGAACTCGGTGAGCAGAGGGCGGCGAGCTGATGGCACGACCGGTATTTATCGTCGACGGCAGCCGGACGCCGTTCCTGAAGGCGCGTTCGGGGCCCGGGCCGTTCACGCCGGTCGATCTCGCCGTGCAGTGCGGCCGGCCGCTGCTGGCGCGGCAGCCGTTCTCGCCCGATAGCTTCGACCAGCTCATCCTCGGCTGCGTCAACGTGATCGCTGACGAGATGAACCCGGCCCGCGTCGCCGCGCTTCGGCTCGGCATGGGCGAGGACATGGTCGCCTTCACCGTGCAGATCAATTGCGGCTCGGGCATGCAGTCGATCGACACCGCCTATCGCTATATCCGCGAAGGCCATGCCGACATGATTTTGGCTGGAGGCACCGAGGCCTTGAGCCACGCGCCGCTGGTCTGGCCGAATTCCGGCGTGCGCTGGTTCGCCGGTCTTGCCACTGCCAAGGGCGTTGCCGCGAAGATCGCCTCAGCGTTCAAGCTGAGGCCGCGCGATCTCAAGCCGATCATCGGCCTCGAGCGCGGCCTGACCGATCCAGTCACCGAGCTGAACATGGGCCAGACCGCCGAGGTCGTCGGCCATCTCTTCGGCATTACGCGCGCGCAGTCGGATGCCTATGCCGCCGAAAGCCATCGCCGGCTCGCGCATGCGCAAAGCGCGGGTTATCTGAAGGGTGAGGTCGAGACCGCATTCTCCCGCGACGGCAAGTTCTTCGACCACGACGACGGCGTGCGCCCGGACTCGACGGCCGAGACGCTCGCCAAGCTCCGGCCGGTGTTCGAGCGGCCGTGGGGCCAGGTCACGGCCGGCAATTCCTCCCAGATCACCGACGGTGCGTCTTGGGTGATCCTCGCCTCCGACGCCGCCGTGGCAAAGCACAAGCTCACGCCGAAAGCCGTCATCGTCGACAGCCATTGGGCCGCGCTCGATCCCAGCATCATGGGGCTCGGCCCGGTGATGTCGGTGACGCCGCTGCTCCAGCGCAACGACCTCACCATCAAGGACGTCGAGACCTGGGAGCTGAACGAGGCCTTCGCAACGCAAGTGCTCGGCTGTCTCGCCGCCTGGAACGATGACAAGTTCTGCCGCGAAATATTGCGGCTCGATGGTGCCGCCGGCGAGATCGACCGCGAGAGGCTGAACGTCGACGGCGGCGCGATTTCGCTCGGCCATCCCGTCGGCACCTCCGGCAATCGCATCGTGCTGCATCTCGTCAATGCGATGAAGCGGCTCGGCACGCGGCGCGGAATTGCCACCGAATGCATCGGCGGCGGGCTCGGTGGCGCCATGCTGATCGAGGCGGTGTGACCATGGATTCCAAGATCATGACCGCGCTCGGCGGCCGCGTGCTGGAGATCGGGCCGCGGCCCGCACCGGATGGTCCCTACAAGCACTTCAAGCTGACGCGCCATTCGGATGGTGTCGCCTGGCTGCTGTTCGACCGCGCTGACGCCAGCGCCAACACGCTCTCGTCCGACGTGATGGAGGAGTTCGACGCCGTGCTCGCGGCGATCGAGACCGAGCGCCCCGCCGGTCTCGTCATTCGCTCGGCAAAGCCGTCGGGCTTCATTGCCGGCGCGGATGTCAACGAATTCCGCGGCGCGTCCGATCCCGACATGGTCGAGACGCGCATCCGCGCCGCGCACGCGGTGGTCGACCATCTGGAAGCGCTAAAGCTGCCGACGGTCGCGGTCATTCACGGCTTCTGCCTCGGCGGCGGGCTCGAGGTGGCGCTGGCCTGCCAGGCGCGCATCGCCATCGAGGGGGCGCGTTTCGGCTTCCCGGAGGTGATGCTCGGCCTGCATCCCGGTCTCGGCGGCACCGCCCGGTTCACCGCGCTGGTCAATCCGACCCAGTCGATGGCGCTGATGCTGACCGGCCGCACCATCGACGCGCGCCGCGCCAAGGCGCTCGGCCTCGTCGACACCGTGACGCAGGAGCGCCACGTCCAGGGCGCGGTGAAGGATGCGCTGTTCGGCCGTCTGAAGCGGGCCAAGCCCGGTCTGCTGACGCGCGCCGCCAATCTCGGGCCGGTGCGCGGCCTGCTGGCCAAGCGCATGCGCGCGGAGGCCGCGAAGGCTGCATCGCGCGAGCATTATCCCGCGCCCTATGCGCTGATCGATCTCTGGGAGACCCACGGCGGCAGCAAGTCCGCGATGCTGAAGGCCGAGCAGGCCTCGTTCGCCAAGCTGATGGTGACGCCGACCGCGCAGAATCTGATCCGCGTCTTCTTCCTGCGCGAGCAGATGAAGAAGGCGGCAGGCTCCGCTAGCACGGTGAAGCAGGTCCACGTCATCGGCGCCGGCGCCATGGGCGGCGATATCGCGGCCTGGTGTGCGGGGCAGGGCTTTCGCGTCTCGCTCGCCGACATGAAGCCGGAGCCGATCGCGGGCGCAGTCAAACGCGCGGCCGAGCTCTACGGCAAGATCATCCGCAAGCCCACCGACGTGCGCGACGCGCTCGATCGCCTGATCCCCGACATGGACGGCGAGGGCGTCCGCAACGCCGATCTCATCATCGAGGCGGTGCCGGAGAAGCTGGAGCTGAAGCAGAAGGTCTATGCCGGGCTCGAGCCGCAGATGAAGCCCGGCGCGATCCTCGCGACCAACACGTCGAGCATTCCGCTCCAGGACCTGCGCACGACGCTGGCGCGGCCGGAGCGGCTGGTCGGCCTGCATTTCTTCAACCCGGTGTCGCGGCTGCAGCTGGTCGAGGTCGTCAGCCATGACGGCAACGATACACAAGTACTCAAAGAGGCGCTCGCCTTCGTCGGCGCCATCGACCGCCTGCCGCTCGCCGTGAAGAGCTCGCCCGGCTTCCTCGTCAACCGCGCGTTGACGCCTTACATGCTGGAAGCGATGGTGATGCTGGACGAGAAGACGGACCAACGCCTGATCGACGCTGCGGCCGAGCAGTTCGGGATGCCGATGGGACCGATCGAGCTCGCCGATCAGGTCGGGCTCGATATCTGCCTCGACGTCGGCGACATGCTGCGCACCAAATTCGGCGATCTCCTGCCGCCGACGCCGGCCTGGCTCCGCGAGAAGGTCACCAAGGGCGAGCTCGGCCGCAAGACCGGCAAGGGTTTTTACACCTGGAAGGACGGCAAGGCGGAGAAGACGCCGTTGCCGCAGACCGGTCCGCGCGTCACTGACCAGATGATCGACCGCCTGGTGCTGCCGATGTCCAACGTCTGCGTCGCGGCCCTTCGCGAAGGCATCGTCGACGATGCCGATGCAATCGATGGCGCCATGATCTTCGGCACCGGTTATGCACCGTTCCGCGGCGGTCCGCTGAACTATGCGCGCACGCGTGGCGTCGAAAACATTGTATCCACTCTTCGCGCGCTGGCTGAACGATTCGGCGCGCGTTTCGCGCCCGATCCGGGCTGGGACAATTTCAAGTGAGCAATCTCGCGTGAGAGGGGCATGAACGAGCAAGCCACGACCGGGCCGAGCGGCGATCTCTGCATCCGCACGCTGGCGATGCCGGCCGACACCAATGCCAACGGCGACATCTTCGGCGGCTGGCTGCTCAGTCAGATGGACGTCGGCGGCGGCGTGTTCGCCTCGAAGGTTGCGCGGTCGCGCACCGTGACGGTCGCTATCGAGGCGATGAATTTTCGCAAAGCGGTCTATGTCGGCGATCTCGTCTCGGTCTATGCCAATCTCGTGCGCGTTGGGCGCACCTCACTGACCGTGCATCTCGAGGCCTGGGCATTGCGGCGCAAGGAGCTGCATCCGTTCCTCGTCACCGACGGTCATTTCACCTATGTCTCGATCGACGACCACGGCCGTCCGCAGGCGATCCAGCGAAACGATCCGCCGATCGCGACGTAATCGCGCGCGGCGCTCTGCCTCACTTTGCGAGCTTTGCAGCGCCGCAAAACGCGGCACGAGCAAGTCACCTCGTCGCGGCTTTCGCCAAGAACCAGTCATAAAACGGATGAGGTCCCGGCGTACTCAATTGCGTGTCGATTCGGGGTGGAAACGGCCTCAAATGCCTAGGGAACCTTTGGGCAGGAGCACCGTTGTTTGCCCGCACTGAGGAATCCACGGACTATGCCGGACAGCTACATCATCGAAGTCGATTCGCAGACCGCAGGTATCGTCGTTCGTTCTTCTGGAGGCTATTGCTTCTTCGCCTCGTCGCACCGCTTCAACCGTCTCGAAGGCCAGCTCTTCCGCAACGCCCGCGAAGCCGAGCGCGCCGCGCGCAGGCTGGTGAACGGCGATGTGAAGGAGGCGGCGTAAGCACCTACCGCCGGTGATTTCGACGCGCGAGGCGTGGTCGGAATTTTTTGCCGAGCGCACCGCTGCCCCTTCTCCCCTTGTGGGAGAAGGTGGCGCAAAGCGCCGGATGAGGGGTTGCTTCAGCAAGCTCACATGTGAAGGGTGGCTCGCGGAGAGAGACCCCTCACCCGTCTCGCCGCTGCGCGGCGAGCCACCCTCTCCCACAAGGGGAGAGGGTAATAAGTCATCACAACTTCGTCGCCGCCCGCGACAACAGCTTCCACTCGTCGCCCTGCTTCTGCCAGTTCATCAGGATGTGAAGGTTGGTCGATACTTTTTTCCCATCGGCCGCCATCTCCTGCTCGCCCAGCCAGTGGAAACGCACGATCGCTGCGGGGCCGACGACCTTGATGGTGGGATCCTTGTATTCGATCGACAGAAACTTGGACTTGCCGTCGGTCGCGTTGGCGATGAATGTCGCCTTGTCCTCGACCTTGCCGCTGGAATGGCTGTAGCTCAGCTCCTCCGCGCACAGCGCGCCGAGCGCCTTGGGATCGGCCGCGATCTGGGCGAGACGGAAGGCATCGACCCTCTTCGCCACGGCTTCCTCGTCTGCCGAAGCGGCGAGCGCCGGCGTCGCGAACGCAAGCGCGGAGACGGCGAGAGTCGAGAGAGCCAGATCGCGTCGGTTGATCGTCATCGTTTCCTCCTTTTTGATCTTGTGGCCAGTGTTGCAGTCGCGCGCGGCTTTGTCGAGCGTCACCTGCTGGTCATGTGGATGCGTCATTGCGCGATCGAGGCCGTATTGATACGCCTTCCGCATCGATGCGTCGCGCATTTGGGAAAGTACGGAAATGATCGAGACCAAACACGATGGAACGGGCCGGGCGTTGTTGTTCGACATCGACGGCACGCTCGCCGACACCGACCCGTTGCACTTGAAGGCTTTCAACCAGGTGCTCGGCCCGCACGGACACGTCTTCGATCACGCACGTTTCTCCCGCGAGCTGCAGGGCTTCGCCAATGTCGCGATCGGCGATCGCTTTCTGCCCCACGAGGCGCCGGAGCGGCGCGCCTTGATCCTCGAAGAGAAGGAGGAGGTCTTCCGCACCCTGGTAGCCGGGCAGATCGCACCGCTGCCGGGCCTGATGGCGCTGCTCGACCGCGCCGATGGCGCCGGCATTCCCATGGTCGCCGTGACCAACGCGCCGCGTCTCAATGCCGAGCTGCTGCTCTCCGGCCTTGGCATCACGCATCGTTTCAGGGCGCTCGTGATCGGCGCCGAGCTGCCGCATGGCAAGCCGCATCCGCTACCGTACCAGGAAGGGCTGCGTTTCGTCGGCGCGAGGCCGGAAAGCTCGATCGCATTCGAGGACTCCCGTACCGGCGTGCAGTCCGCGACGGCCGCCGGCATTCCGACCGTCGGCATCCGCACCAGCCTCAGCCATGCTGACCTGATTGGAGCAGGCGTGGTCGCCTCCGCCAGCGCGTTCGACGATCCGGATCTGATCGCACGTCTTGCAAGCGTCATGGCGTGGTAGGAAATGGCGTCGTGAGAACCTCCATCCGTTAACCGTGATCGGCATCCGCATTGACCGCAGGCGCGAACCGCCGCACCATGCATCATCCTGATGTGAGGCCTTTGCCGTGACCGGACTGACCCATCGCCAAGCCGAAATCCTCAACATCGCGCGCGCCTCCGGCCGCGTCATGGTCGAGGAGCTCGCGCGCCGCTTCGAGGTGTCGGCGCAGACCATCCGCAAGGATCTCAACGATCTCTGTGAGCGGCGTTCGCTGACCCGCATCCATGGCGGCGCCATCATCGCCTCGGGCGTGGAAAACCTCGCCTATGAGGCGCGCCGCTTCGTCGCCGCCGACGAGAAGAAGGCGATCGGGGCGGCCGCCGCCTCGCTGATCCCGAACGGCTGCTCGCTGTTCATCAACATCGGCACCACGACGGAGGAGGTCGCGAGCGCGCTGACCTCGCATGAGGACCTGCTCGTCATCACCAACAACCTCAACGTCGCGATGCTGCTCTACCGCCATCCGCGCATCGAGGTGGTGGTCGCCGGCGGCACGGTGCGGCGCGCCGACGGCGCGGTGGTCGGCTCGACCGCGACGCAGCTGATCGGCCAGTTCAAGGTCGACTACGCCATCATCGGCGCGTCCGCGATTGACGAAGAGGGCGCGCTACTCGACTTCGACTATCGCGAGGTGCAGGTGGCGCAGGCCATCATCGCCAATGCCCGCAGCGTCATGTTGGTCGCCGATTCCACAAAACTTCGCCGCAGCGCGCCGGTGCGCATCGCCCACATCACCCAGATCCAGACCTTTGTCACCGACCAGGAGCTGCCCGAGCGCCTCGCCACCATCTGCCACAGCAAGGGCATCGAGGTGGTCGAGGCGATGCCGAAGGGCGCGGATATCGACGATGCGCCGACCGACGGCCAGGACGCCGCACCGGAAGCCGCGCCAGTGGTGCGGCTGAGATAGCGGCTAAGCGTCGTCCGACGGGTTGAGCAGCGCAACGCCCGTCGGTTTGAAATCCTCTACATTGCGCGTAACAACCGTCAAACCATGAACTAGCGCGGTTGCAGCAATGAGCGCGTCGCGTTCGGCGCGCGGGTTGGGAACGTGAAGTTGTGCGCAACGCCGCGCGACAGCCGTATCGATAGGCAGGATCCGACCCTCGAAGCGAGCCAGAATCTGGCTGTTGATCCAGCTGCGCAAGATGGCACCTTGCGCTGCGTCCCTGCGTTCGATCAGGCGTGCGCCAAGTTCGATCTCGAGAATCGAAATGACTGAGATGAAGAAGTTTGCTGCCGGAATTGCGCCTGCCCAGGCAACGACGTGCCGATCGGCCTTGTCCGGTCGCCTCAATTCGGAAATGACATTGGTGTCCAGCAGGAACATCAGTCGAGATCAGCAGCCCTGAAGATGCCCTCGTCCACGCGAGGCGGATCGAAATCAAAATCCGCGTTCGTCTGCGCCAGAGCTTCCGCAAGGCTCATGTGTCCGCCGGTCAGGCGCAAGTAGTCCTCGATGGTCAGCAGGACATGGGCTGGACGGCCGCGGTCTGTAATGAAAACGGGTCCTTGCGATGCCGCTTTCTTGGCGCCGCTGGTGTCTTGATTGAATTCTCGGCTGGTCAGGGTGGTCACCATCGTCTGAGCCTCCAAGCCGTGGCCATGCTCCGCTTGGGAAGCTATGTAGGAATGTTGCTACATACAAGTGCAAAGACGTGCCGGCCCACTGGCCCGTGCCTGGATGCCGTTCGGTCGAGCTACTTGCCCCAAAATCTGTCCGTCCACCTGCCGATTTCGCTGCCTCAATGCCCACCAAAAAGTTCCGCTTTCGCTTCCTTTCGCCTCTCTTTCATCTTGCTTTCGTTTTCCGGTGTGATCTAATCAAAAGCGAAAGTAACCGCTCGACGAACGGGCGGTCGCCGGGGGATGCGTCTGTTGGAGCGTATTTTCGATCTCGCCATCATTGGAGGCGGTGTTAACGGCTGCGGCATCGCGCGGGACGCGGTGGGCCGCGGTAACACGGTTTTCCTGTGCGAAATGAACGATCTGGCGAGCGGGACATCGTCCTGGTCGACCAAGCTCGTGCACGGTGGCCTGCGCTATCTCGAATATTACGAGTTCCGGCTGGTCCGCGAGGCGCTGATCGAGCGCGAGATCCTCTGGGGCATCGCGCCCCACATCATCCGACCCCTGCGTTTCGTTTTGCCGCATCACGCCGGCCTGCGCCCGGCCTGGCTGCTGCGCCTTGGCCTCTTTCTCTATGATCACATCGGCGGCCGTCACCTGCTGCCGGCGACCCGCTCGGTCGATCTCAAGCGCGATGAGGTCGGTAAGCCACTGATCCCGAATCGCTACAGCCGCGCCTTCGAATATTCGGACTGCTTCGTCGACGACGCCCGCCTCGTCGTGCTCAATGCGCGCGATGCCGCCGACAAGGGGGCCGAGATCCGCACCCGCACCCGCGCCACCGAGATTCGCCAGTCGGACGGCCTCTGGACCGTCAGCATGGTCGACACGCTGACTGGCGCGCGCTCGCAGATCCGGGCCAAGGCGCTGATCAATGCCGGCGGCCCCTGGGTCGAGGACGTGCTCGGCCGCGGCGCCGGCGTGAATGCGAAGGCCAAGGTGCGCCTGGTGCAGGGCTCGCACATCGTCGTGAAGAAGCTCTACGACCACGACCGCGCCTACATGTTCCAGAACGCCGACGGCCGCATCATCTTCGTGATCCCGTACCAGGACGACTTCACGTTGATCGGCACCACCGACCGCGACTATGACGGCGATCCCGCCAAGGTGAAGGCGACGACTGAGGAGATCGAATATCTCTGCAAGGCGGCGAGCGAATATCTGGCCAAGCCGGTCGCGCCCGCCGACGTGGTCTGGACCTATTCCGGCGTGCGCCCGCTCTATGACGACGGCGCCAGCGAGGCCAAGGCCGCCACGCGCGACTACGTGTTCGAGCTCGACACGCCCGGCGGCGTGCCGCTGCTGTCGATCTATGGCGGCAAGATCACGACCTATCGCAGGCTCGCCGAGGAGGCGCTAGAGCGCCTTGCGCCCTATCTGCGCAGCGCGAAGGCGCGCGAGGGCTGGACCGGCAAATGGCCGCTGCCGGGCGGCGACATGAATGTATCCGACATCGACGGCCTGATCGCCGAGCTGCAGCGCGGCTATCCCTTCCTCAGCCATGCGCATGCGCGGCGCCTGGCGCGCGCCTATGGCACCCGCGCCATCAAGCTGCTCGGCGATGCGAAATCGGCAGCGGATCTCGGCCAGGCCTTTGGCGCCACGCTGACCGAGCGCGAGGTCCGCTATCTCATGGCCAACGAATGGGCCGTCACCGCCGAGGACGTGGTCTGGCGCCGTTCCAAGCTCGGCCTGCGACTATCTGCCGACGAGATCGCGGCCCTCGACGACTGGATCAGGAGCCACGCGGTGGCGCAAAGTCCCCTGCTGGAAGCGGGAGGACGTTCATGACCGTGACACTCGATCACGTGACCCGGACCGTCGAGGGCGTGCCGCACATTCGCGACGTCTCGCTGACGCTCGAGAGCGGCACGCTCAACGTGCTGCTCGGGCCGACGCTGTCGGGCAAGACCTCGATCATGCGGTTGCTCGCCGGCCTCGACAAGCCGACCACGGGCAAGGTGTTCGTCAACGGCAAGGACGTCACCGGCGCCGACGTGCGCCAGCGCTCGGTCGCCATGGTCTATCAGCAGTTCATCAACTACCCCTCGCTGACGGTCTACGAGAACATCGCCTCGCCGCTGCGCGTGCAGGGCAAGCCGCGCGACGAAATCGAGGCGCGCGTGGCGGAGGCGGCAAAGCTGCTGCGGCTCGAGCCGTTCCTGAAGCGCACGCCGCTCCAGCTCTCCGGCGGTCAGCAGCAGCGCACCGCGATCGCGCGCGCGCTGGTCAAGGGCGCCGATCTCGTGCTGCTCGACGAGCCGCTCGCCAATCTCGACTACAAGCTGCGCGAGGAGCTGCGGGCCGAGCTGCCGCGCATTTTCGAGGCCTCGGGCGCGATCTTCGTCTATGCCACCACCGAGCCGACCGAGGCGCTGCTGCTCGGCGGCAACACGGTGTGCATGTGGGAGGGCCAGGCACTGCAGATGGGCGAGACGTCGAACGTCTATCGCCGCCCGCGGACTCTGCGTGTCGCCCAGGTGTTCTCCGATCCGCCGCTCAACCTGGTGGGCCTCGAGAAGGGGGATGGCATGGTTCAATATGCCGGTGGCAGCGCTGCACCGGCGTCCGGACTTTATGCCGGACTTCCCGACGGCTTCTATCGCGTCGGCTTCCGCGCCCATCAGCTCGGGCTTGCCAATGGCGAGGCCGACCGTCACGCCTTTCACGCCACTGTCACGGTGACCGAGATCACCGGTTCGGAGAGCTTCGTGCATTTGACCCGCGACGGATCGAACTGGGTTGCGGTGCTGCACGGCGTGCATGAGTTCGAGCCCGGCCAGATGCTCGATGCCGTGCTCGATCCCAATGATGTCTTCGTCTTCGATGCCGCCGACCGGTTGGTCGCGGCGCCGGGCTCTTAACGGGGAGATGCGCCATGGCCCGCATTGACCTCGTCGATCTCGCCCATTCCTACGGCGGCAACGATGCGCCGCAGGAAAGCTTTGCGCTCAAGCCTGTCACGATGACCTGGCGGCAGGGCGGCGCCTATGCGCTGCTGGGCCCTTCCGGCTGCGGCAAGACCACGCTGCTCAACGTCATCTCCGGCATCATCACGCCGTCGCGGGGGAAAATCCTGTTCGACGGCAAGGACATCACACCGCTGTCAACCCAGAAGCGCAACATCGCCCAGGTGTTCCAGTTTCCGGTGATCTACGACACCATGACGGTCGGACAGAACCTGGCGTTCCCGCTGAAGAACCGCGGCGTGCCGAAGGCCGACATCGAAAGGCGCGTCGCCGAGATCGGCCGCCTGCTCGACCTCGAGCCTTATTTGAACCGCAAGGCCACGCGCCTGACCGCCGACGCCAAGCAGAAGATCTCGCTCGGCCGCGGTCTCGTGCGTAACGACGTTGCCGCCGTGCTGTTCGACGAACCGCTGACGGTGATCGATCCCGAGCTGAAATGGCAGCTCCGCTCCAAGCTGAAGGCGCTGCATCGCGAGCTCGATCTCACGATGATCTACGTCACCCACGACCAGACCGAGGCGTTGACCTTCGCCGACACCGTGGTCGTCATGCATGACGGCCGCGTGGTGCAGAGCGGCACGCCGGCCGAGCTGTTCGACAAGCCGGCGCACACCTTCGTCGGCTATTTCATCGGCTCGCCCGGTATGAACATCCTGCCGGCGGAGGTGAGGGGGCGCGAGGCGCTGATCGACGGCCACGTCATCGCGCTGAACCGCAGCTACGACAACCTGCCCGCGGGGGCGACGATCGAAATCGGCGTCCGTCCCGAATTCGTCGAGGTGGTCGCGCCCGCGCCCGGCCTGCTCACCGCCAGGATCGAGCGCATCGACGATCTCGGCCGCATCCGCTTCGCGCGCGTGCGCGTCGGCGACGCCAAGCTCGCGGCGCGTGCCCCCAGCAGCTTCACCAGCGCGGACGGCACCGCCGGGCTGAGATTCGATCCGTCGCACGTCCACGTCTATGCCGACAGCCTTCTGGTGGAGGGAGCCGCCTGATGGACAAGACCGTCAACCAAAAAGCCTGGTTCCTGGTGCTGCCGGTGTTCCTGGTCGTCGCCTTCTCGGCGGTGCTGCCGCTGATGACGGTGGTGAACTATTCGATGCAGGACACCTTCGGCAACAACCAGTTCTTCTGGAACGGCGTCGGCTGGTTCAAGGAGCTGCTCGATCCCTCCACCGATCTCGGCGGCCGCTTCCTCGCCTCGCTCGGCCGCAACCTGTTCTTCTCGCTCGTCATCCTCGCCATCGAGGTGCCGCTCGGCATCGTCGTCGCGTTGTCGATGCCGCGCGAGGGCTGGACCGTCGCGGCCTGCCTCGTCATCCTCGCGCTGCCGCTGCTGATCCCCTGGAACGTGGTCGGCACCATCTGGCAGATCTTCGGGCGTCCCGACATCGGCCTGCTCGGCTACGTCCTCAACGCCATGGGCTTCGACTACAATTACGTCTCCAACGACGTCGATGCCTGGGTCACCGTCATCGTGATGGACGTCTGGCACTGGACCAGCCTGGTCGCGCTGCTCTGCTACGCCGGCCTGAAGTCGATCCCCGAAGCCTATTACCAGGCCGCGCAGATCGACGGCGCCTCGCGCTGGGCCGTGTTCAAGGCGATCCAGCTGCCGAAGATGAACCGCGTGCTGTTGATCGCGGTGCTGCTGCGCTTCATGGACAGCTTCATGATTTACACCGAGCCGTTCGTCGTCACCGGCGGCGGGCCCGGCAATTCCACCACCTTCGTCTCGATCGAGCTGGTCAAGATCGCACTCGGCCAGTTCGATCTCGGCAAGGCCGCCGCGCTGTCGCTGGTCTACAACCTCATCATCCTGATCGTCTGCTGGATCTTCTACACCGTCATGACCAACGCCGGTGTGGAACGCAAAGTCCAGGCGGAAAGCGAGCCGGCGGTGGAGCCCAAACCTTCGGCCGCGCTCAAGCCCGTGCCCGCCCTCAAGCCTAGGGAAGGAGTGGCCTGATGCATTCGATCCCCGGCCGCCGCCTCATCATGGGGCTGTTCCTGGTCTTCCTGCTGCTGCCGATCTACTGGCTCGTCAACATGAGCTTCAAGACCAACAGCGAGATCGTCTCGACGATGACGCTGTGGCCGCACACCCCGACGCTGCAGCATTACAAGCGCATCTTCACCGACGAGAGCTGGTATTCGGGCTACATCAATTCGCTCGAATACGTCGTCCTCAACACCGTCATCTCGATCGCCGTGGCGCTGCCGGCGGCTTACGCCTTCTCGCGCTACCGCTTCCTCGGCGACAAGCACCTGTTCTTCTGGCTGCTGTCGAACCGCATGGCGCCGGCCGCGGTCTATGCGCTGCCGTTCTTCAATCTCTATTCGGCGATCGGGCTGTTCGACACACCCTGGGCGGTCGCGCTCGCGCACTGCATCTTCAACGTGCCGCTGGCGGTGTGGATCCTCGAAGGCTTCGTCTCCGGCGTGCCGCGCGAGATCGACGAGACCGCCTTCCTCGACGGCTATTCCTTCCCGCGCTTCTTCATCAAGATCCTGGTGCCGCTGATTGCGAGCGGCATCGGCGTCGCCGCCTTCTTCTGCTTCATGTTCTCCTGGGTCGAGCTGCTGCTGGCGCGCACGCTGACCTCGGTGCACGCGAAGCCCATTGCCGCGATCATGACGCGCACGGTCTCGGCCGCCGGCATGGATTGGGGCCTGCTCGCCGCCGCCGGCGTGCTCACCATCATTCCGGGCGCGCTGGTGATCTGGTTCGTCCGCAACTACATCGCGCGCGGCTTCGCGCTCGGCCGCGTGTAGGAGGCATCAATGGAATCCATCGCATGGATGGCCTGGACGCTGCCGACGGCGATCTTCTTCGCCGCGCTGGCCTCGACGCTTGCCGTGATGACGTGGCTTGCCGCGGTCTATCCCGAGGCCGAGCGTGTCGGCGTGCTGCGCATCCCGACCACGCGCGGCGACCGCCTGTTCATCTCGCTGATCGCGGCCGCCGTCATCCACCTCGCGTGGATCGGCCTCGTCGGCACCGACGCGATCGCCACGCTGCCGGTCGGCGAGGAGGGGTTTGAGATCTCGAGCCTGTGGCTCGCATCAGGAATTTCGCTGGTCACGGCCGCGCTCATTTTCCGCACGGTCTGAAGCTTGCGAAAGGGACGGCCAGATCCGGGACCAACCCGGGCCTGTATAAAAGTTTGTCGCTGCAACGGAGGAAAACATGCGACAGTTTAGGAGAAGGAAAGGTCCATTGACCAAGAATAGCTTTCTGACCATGTCCAGCGCCGCTGCGATCATCGCAGTGTCGCTCGCCGTCTCGGCGCCGGTTCGCGCCGCCGACGACGCCGTGATCCAGAAGTGGATCGCGGAATTCACGCCTTCGACGCTGTCGAAGGAGGACCAGAAGAAGGAGCTGGAGTGGTTCGCCAAGGCGGCCGAACCGTTCAAGGGCATGGAGATCAACGTCGTCTCCGAGACGATCACGACTCATGAATACGAGGCGCAGACGCTCGCCAAGGCATTCTCCGAGCTCACCGGCATCAAGCTCAAGCACGATCTCATCCAGGAAGGTGACGTCGTCGAGAAGCTGCAGACCCAGATGCAGTCGGGCAAGAACGTCTATGACGGCTGGATCAACGACTCCGACCTGATCGGCACGCATTTCCGCTACGGCCAGACCATTGCGCTGTCGGACTACATGACCGGCGAGGGCAAGGACGTCACCAACCCCATGCTCGACGTCAACGACTTCATCGGCAAGTCGTTCGGCACCGGGCCGGACGGCAAGCTCTACCAGCTGCCCGACCAGCAGTTCGCGAACCTCTACTGGTTCCGCTACGACTGGTTCACCAATGCCGACTACAAGGCCAAGTTCAAGGCCAAGTATGGCTACGAGCTCGGCGTGCCCGTGAACTGGTCGGCCTATGAGGACATCGCCGAGTTCTTCACCAACGACATCAAGGAGATCAACGGCGTCAAGGTCTACGGCCATATGGACTATGGCAAGAAGGACCCCTCGCTCGGATGGCGCTTCACCGACGCCTGGCTGTCGATGGCCGGCAACGGTGACAAGGGCATTCCGAACGGTCTGCCGGTCGACGAATGGGGCATCCGCATGGAGGGCTGCCGCCCGGTCGGCTCTTCGGTGGAGCGTGGCGGCGACACCAATGGTCCGGCCGCAGTCTACTCGATCACGAAGTATCTCGAGTGGATGAAGAAGTATGCGCCGCCGCAGGCGCAGGGCATGACCTTCTCCGAGTCCGGCCCCGTGCCGTCGCAGGGTAACATCGCCCAGCAGATGTTCTGGTACACCGCCTTCACCGCCGACATGGTGAAGCCGGGTCTGCCGGTGGTGAATGCGGACGGTACGCCGAAATGGCGTATGGCTCCGTCGCCGCACGGCTCCTACTGGAAGGAAGGCATGAAGCTCGGCTACCAGGACGCCGGCTCCGCCACGCTGCTGAAGTCGACCCCGCCGGATCGCCGCAAGGCAGCCTGGCTCTATCTCCAGTTCATCGTCTCCAAGTCGGTGAGCTTGAAGAAGAGCCATGTCGGTCTCACCTTCATCCGTGAATCCGACATCTGGGACAAGTCGTTCACCGAGCGTGCGCCGAAGCTCGGCGGCCTGATCGAGTTCTACCGCTCGCCCGCGCGCGTGCAGTGGACCCCGACCGGCAACAACGTGCCCGACTATCCGAAGCTCGCGCAGCTGTGGTGGCAGAACATCGGCGATGCGTCGTCCGGTGCGAAGACGCCGCAGCAGGCGATGGATGCTCTCGCGGCGGCCCAGGACTCCGTGTTGGAGCGCTTGGAGAAGTCCGGTGTGCAGGGCGCCTGCGGTCCGAAGCTGCACAAGAAGGAGTCGGCCGAATTCTGGTTCGCCAAGGCCCAGAAGGACGGCACCATCGCGCCGCAGCGCAAGCTCGCCAACGAGAAGCCGAAGGGCGAGACGGTGGACTACGACACCCTGATCAAGTCGTGGCCCGCCACTCCGCCCAAGCGCGCATCGCTGCAGTAAGCGACGTCTCATAACCACGAAAGGCCGGGAGCAATCCCGGCCTTTTTGTTTTGGTGGTGTGTTGCTTCCACACCCGTCACTGCAAGCGCAGTTCCCAACGACGCGTCTGTTGAGGAAGGCGCCCACCACAACCACGGTGTGGTCCTGGCGAAGGCCACGACCCATAACCACCGAACTTTGTTGTGGCGAACAATGCTGGCCTCGTCGCGCCCAGACAACGCCCACCGGGGAAATGGGTCCTGGCTTTCGCCAGGACGACGCGGGGAGACGGCGTAGTCGACCGCGCCTCCGCTTGACTCCCCATCACATCGAATTCATGATCAGCATAATGCGATTGAAGTAATCGTATATCGATTACTCGCGAAAGCCGTTTGGGCCAGCATTGGCCCGTTCCGGAGGCGGGTGGATGGCATTGATCGAGGCGTTCAGGCAGTTGCTGGGCGACACGGCCGTGCTGACGCGCGAGGAGGATCTCGCGGGTCTGACCGAAGATTGGCGCGGCCGGTTTCACGCGCCGGCGCTCTGTGCGGTCCTGCCCTCGACGACGGAGCAGGTCGCGGCGATCGTCCGTCTCTGTGTCGCCCATGACACGCCGGTGCTGCCGCAGGGCGGCAACACCAGCCTGTGCGGCGGCGCGACGCCGTCGGGGCAGGGCAAGCCGCCTGTGATCGTTGCCCTGACGCGCATGCGCCGGATCCGCTCGCTCGATCCCGTCAACAATACCATGGTGGTCGATGCCGGCTGCGTGCTTGCGACCATCCAGGAGAGCGCGGTTGCCGCCGGCCGGCTTTATCCGGTCAGCCTCGGCGCTGAAGGCTCGTGCCAGATTGGCGGTAATATCGGCACCAATGCCGGCGGCACCGGCGTGCTCCGCTATGGCAATACGCGCGACAATGTGCTCGGGCTCGAAGTCGTGCTGCCGGACGGCTCGATCTGGGACGGCCTCTACGCGCTGCGCAAGAACAACACCGGCTACGACCTCAAGCATCTGTTTATCGGTTCGGAAGGCACGCTCGGCATCATCACCGGTGCGGTGCTGAAGCTACATCCGCTGCCGACGGCGGAAGCCGTCGCCTGGCTCACTGTCGACAGTCCGCATCAGGCGCTCGACGTGCTCGGGCTGTTCCAGGCGGCCTGCAACTCGCGGCTCTCCGCCTTCGAGCTGATGAATGCCAAACAGATCCAGCTCGTGCTGGAGCAGGTACCGGGCCGGCGCTGCCCGGTCGCAGAGATCGACACCTGGCACGTGCTCGTTGAACTCTCCGACACCGGCGATGCAGCCGCGCTCGCGGCGACGATGCAGGCGGTGCTCGAGCAGGCGCTTGAAGCGGGCCTCGTCAGCGACGGCGTCGTCGCGTCGAGCGAGGCGCAGCGCAAGGCGATGTGGCTGGTGCGTCACAGCGTGTCGGAAGCCAACAAGAAGGCCGGCGTCGGCCTGACCTCGGATACCGCCGTGCCGGTCTCCACCGTGCCTGCCTTCATCGACCAGGCCATGGCGGCTGTGCGCGCGATCGTACCGGACCTGCCGTTCATCATCGTCGGCCACATGGGCGATGGCAACATCCATCTCATCCCCTTCTTCAGCTTCGCCGAATGGGACGCGCTGCCGGACCGCGACGTGACTGCGCAGAAGATTCGCCGCGCCATGAACGATGTCGCCAGCTCCTTGCGCGGCACCTTCAGCGCCGAGCACGGCGTCGGGCGCACGCTGACCGGCGAGATGAGCCGCTACAAGCCGCCGGTCGAACTCGCTCTTATGCGGGCGGTGAAACAGGCGTTCGATCCGTCGGGTCTGTTCAATCCCGGCCGCGTTCTGCCGCCGTCATCGGCGCCTGAGGCGGCCCCAATTTCGCCGACCACCGCAACATCGTAGAGAGGGGACTGACATGACCAACGCATCGAAGCTCATTACTTCCCGCCGTCGTCTGCTGCTTGGCGCGGGAGCCGGCGCTGTCGCGCTGGCCGCGCCGTCCGTCTGGTCGCCGTCCCGCGCCGCGGGCAAGCGCATCGTCGTGCGCGACGACGGCGGCATCTACACCAAGGCCTATGGCGCGGTGTTCTATCGTCCGTTCACCGCAGCGACCGGCATCGAGGTCGTCGGCGTGCAGGCCAATGCAGAGCCGGTCGCGCAGATCAAGACCATGGTCGACACCAAGAACTACACCTGGGACATGGCCAAGATCTCCTGGCCCGCGATCGAGATACTGACCACCGGCGGCAAGCAATATCTGGAGAAGCACGGTCTCGAATCCGAGCCGGTCGTCAAGTCGATCCCGGCCGAATTTGCTTCGCCCTACGGTGTTGCCACCAACGTCTACACCACCGTGCTGGCCTACCGCACGGACGCCTTCAAAGGACGCAAGGCACCGCAGTCCTGGGCTGATTTCTGGAACGTGGCGGAGTTTCCGGGCCGCCGCGCCGTGCGCAAGCATCCGTTCGACACGATCGAGCAGGCGCTGATGGGTGCGGGCGTGCCGACCGCGCAGGTCTACCCCTGCGATCTCGACAAGGCCTTTGCCTCGCTCGACAAGATCAAGTCGCAGGTCGCCGTGTGGTGGACCAGCGGCGCGCAGGTCGAGCAGATGCTGACCTCGGGCGAGATCGATCTGCTGCCGACCTGGGTGTCGCGTCCCCAGGCAGCCCAGGCAGCCGGCGCGCCGGTCGAGATCGTCTGGAATCAGGGCATCTGGGGCGGCGACAATTGGTCGATCCTATCAGGCACGCCGAACGCCGATGCCTGCCGCGAGTTCATCAAGTTCGCTTCTGATCCGAAGCGCCAGGCGGCGCTCGTCGAATATTTCCCGGCCGGTCTCACGCAGCCGGAGGCCTTCAACTACGTCAAGCCCGAAGTCGCGAAGAACTGCCCGACCTATCCCGACAACATCAAGGCCGGGCTGAAGATCAACGCCAAATACTGGCTCGACAACCAGGCCGCCGTCATCGAGCGCTTCAACAGCTGGATCCTGGCTTGATCGGCAAGGGAGGCGCCAGCGGATCGGAGCGGCCCATGGTCTCGTCGAGCCTGCGCATTCGCGCGCTGTGCAAGCGCTATGGCGACTTCGTTGCGCTGGCGCCGACCAGCCTCGACGTCGCAAAGGGCGAATTCCTCACCCTGCTCGGCCCCTCGGGATCGGGCAAGACCACGCTGCTCAGCCTGATCGCCGGGCTCGCCCATCCCGACGAAGGGCAGATCCTGATCGACGACACCGACGTCACGCGCAGCCCGGCCTATGCGCGCGACATCGGTGTCGTGTTCCAGAACTACGCGCTGTTTCCTCACATGACGATCGAGGACAACATCGCCTTTCCCCTCAAGATGCGGAAAGTCTCTGATGCGGAGGCGCGCCGGCGTACCGCCGAGGCGCTGGAGACGGTGCGCCTGCCGCACGTCGCAAAGCGTTATCCGCGCGAATTGTCCGGCGGTCAGCAGCAGCGCATCGCGCTGGCGCGCTGCATCGTCTATCGCCCCGCCATCATTCTGATGGACGAGCCGCTGGGCGCGCTCGACAAGAAGCTGCGCGACCAGATGCAGCTCGAGATCAAGCGCATCCATCGCGAGCTCGGCACCACGATCGTCTATGTTACCCACGACCAGGAAGAGGCGATGACCATGTCGGATCGCATCTGCCTGATGAACGCAGGCGCGATCGAGCAGCTCGGCACGCCGCAGGATCTCTACTTCCGGCCGCGCTCGGTATTCGTCGCCGACTTCCTCGGCGAGTCCAACCTGCTCAGCGCCACCGTGCGCGGCGTCGACGGCGAGGGACTCGACATCGTCCTCACCGCGCAGCTTGCGGCCTCGCGCGCGGTCGGCAATGGCTCCCGGTTCGTCGCCGGCGAGCCGGTCAAGGTCATGGTGCGCCCGCAGAACCTCGTGGTCGGCGAGGGCGGCCAGCTGTCCGGCCGGCTTACGGACGTGATGATCAGCGGCAGCCTGACGCGGCTCTACATCGCACCGGAGACCGCGGACCTGCCCCAGCTCGTTGCTGCCCATCCGACCCGCAGCGGAGCGGCGCCTTACGAGATCGGCCAGCGCCTGTCGCTCGGATGGCATGCGGCGGATGCCGTCGCCATCCATGACGGGAAGGGGGGCTGAGCTTGGCTGGCATGCGCGCGAGATCGCAGAGGCTGGCCTGGACGCGGGCCGCAATGGGCGCGCCGCTGGTGCTGCTGCTCGTGCTGTTTCTGGTCTATCCCGTCGGCCAGCTGCTGTTGCTCAGCGTCTACGGCGACAATGGCTTCACGCTTGCGCAATATCGCCAGCTCTTTGCTTCGTCGGTCTATCTCGACGTTCTCCTGATCACGCTCAAGATATCGCTGGCGACCACGCTGGTCTGCGTCGTCACCGGCTATCCGATCGCCTATCTGATCTCGGTCGTCGGCAAGGAGCGTAAGGCAACGCTGCTGTTCTGGGTGCTGCTGTCATTCTGGACCAGCTTTCTCGTTCGCGCCTTCGCCTGGATCGTGCTGCTCGGCCGCAACGGCGTCATCAACAAGCTCCTGCTCTCGCTCGGCATCATCTCGAGCCCCGCGAGCCTGCTCTACAATTTCGGCAGCGTCCTGGTCGGTATGGTCAATGCGCTGCTGCCGCTCGCCGTGCTGACCATGCTCTCGGTGATGGAGAACATCGACCGCACCCTGCCGCGCGCTGCCGCCACGCTCGGAGCGCGACCGGGCATGGCGTTCTGGAAGATCTATTTTCCGCTGTCGTTGCCCGGCGTTGCCGCTGCCGGAATCATGGTGTTCGTCACGGCGATCGGCTTCTTCATCGTGCCGGCGCTGCTCGGCGGGCGCCGCGAGACCATGATCACCCAGCTCATCATCGACCAGGTCCAGCAGACCATGAACTGGGGCTTCGCCGGTGCGATCTCGGTGCTGCTGCTGGTCGTCGTGCTCATCGTCTTTGCCGCCTATGACCGGCTGCTCGGCCTGTCGACCATGACGGGCGTATCGGCACCGCGCAATGCGAAGCCGTCGCCTCTTTCGGCCCCGGTCGTGCGGGCGGGCGATGCGCTGCTGACGCTGCTCGGCGCGATCTCCGACCGTATCGTTCTGCTATGGCCGTCACGCGGTCGCGACCGCAATCTCGATCAGGCCGGCATGGGCTTGCAGGCTTTCGTCTGGACCATGCTGCTCATCATCAGCGCCCCGACGATACTGATGATCCCGCTGTCATTCGGCACCGGCGGTCTGAATTGGCCGCCGCAGGGCTTTACCCTGCATTGGTACGAGACGGTGCTGAATTCGCCGGTCTGGACCCAGGCCATGCTGCGCTCGCTGCTGGTTGGCATCGGCACCGGTCTGCTCGCCATGCTGATCGGCACGCCGGCCGCGTTCCTGCTGGTGCGCAGCGATATCCGCGGCAAGGCGGCGTGGCTCGCCTTCATCCTGTCGCCGATCGTGGTGCCGCGCATGATCATCGCGGTCGGCCTGTTCTACGTGTTCGCGCGCATGGGTCTCGTCGGCAGCGCCGTCGGCCTCATTCTCGGCCACACCGTCGTCGCCGTGCCTTACGTGGTCATGACCATGATGGCCGTGCTGCGCAATTATGACACGCGGCTGGATCAGGCTGCGCAGAGCCTCGGGGCGCGCCCGGTCGCGACGCTGCGTTTCGTCACCTTCCCGATCCTCGGCGCCGGGATGATGTCGTCTTTCCTGTTTGCGTTTGCGACCTCGTTCGACGAGCTGACCATCGCGCTGTTTGCCACCGGCGGCCTCAATGCGACGTTGCCCAAGCAGTTCTGGGACGAGGTGACGCTTCAGGTCTCGCCCTCGATCGCCGCCGTCTCGACCTGTCTGTTCGTTTTCATGGGGCTTCTCATCTTCGTGGCCGAACGCCTGCGCCGGCGCGCCGCCGCAAGATAGAAGCGCCACCGTCCAACCAGAGGTTCTCAAGTCATGCTCACTGCCAATCGTCTCCGCGGCCTGTTCCCGGCCATTCCGACCCCGGTCAAGGCCGACGACACCATCGATGCCGGCGCGGTCTCTTCCATGTTCACCTGGCTCAACAAGCAGGGTATCGACGGCGTGGTGCCGCTCGGTGGTACAGGCGAATACGGTGCGCTGGCTAGATCCGAGCGGATCAAGATGGCCGGTCTGTCGGCGAAGGCGATGGCCGGCAAGGGACCCGTCATCGCAGGCGTGCTCGACACCGGCTTCCACGATGCCTTGCAGGCGGGCCGTGAATTCGCAGCCGAGGGCGTGGACGGCCTGCTGGTTCTTACGCCATACTATACCAACCCGACTCAGGCGGGCGTTCGCGACTATTTCCTGCGCTATGCCGATGCCTCGCCGGTGCCGATCCTGATCTACGAGATTCCCTATCGCACCCGGATCGCGATCGAGCCCAAGATCCTGCATGAGCTCTCCAGGCATCCCAACATCATCGGCATGAAGGCCTGCAATCTCGACATGTACCATTTCCTTCAGGTCGTGGCCGGCGTCGACGAGAGCTTTGCGGTGCTGAGCGGCGAAGACAGCCTCTTTCCGCTGCATCTCGCCGCGGGCGCCAGGGGCGGCATCATCGTGACCGCGTGCCTGTTGCCGCGCGCCTGGCGTCAGATCTTCGAGACGGCGACCGCAGGCAAGACGGCGGAGGCCCTGAGCCTGCATCGCCGCCTGATTCCACTGATGAACATGGCGTTCGCCGAGACCAATCCGGGACCGATGAAGGCCGTGATGGACATGGTCGGCGTCGAAGCACCGCGGATGCTGGCGCCGCTGGTGCAGCCGGCGCCGGCCCTGGTCGCCGCCTTGCGTGCCGAGCTCGGCCGGCAGCTGGCGATCTCGGAGGGCATCGCATGAGAGGATGGCAGCATGGCGCGTAGCAGCCGCGTGAGCGGCGGCCGGCCTGCGAAGGCAAAGGCCGCCAAGGTAGGCGACAAGACAAGCGCAAAGTCCGCGGCGAAGGCGACTGACAAGGCGGACGAGCCGCGCTCGTCTCTGTTCGTCGGCTCGACCGAGAAGGCGTTCCAGGTTCTGCATGCCTTCGACGGGCCACGGCGCTTCATGACACTTGCCGATATCGCGCGGGCCGCCAATCTCGATCGCAGCGCTACGCAGCGCCTGGTCTACACGCTGGAATCGCTCGGCTATCTCAAGCGGGTTGAGGGCACGCGCAACTACGGGCTGACGTCGAAGGTGCTGCAGTTCTCCCACAGCTATCTCAAGGCCAACGAGCTCATCGACAAGGCCTCGCCCTATCTTCTCGAGATCAGCCGCAATCTTGGCGAGACCTGTAACCTGCATGAACTCGACGGCCACGAGGTCGTGTTCGTGGCGCGCTTTCCCGGCCAGCACCTGATCCATATCGACTTCGTGATCGGAAGCCGGCTGCCGGCATACTTCACGGCTTCCGGCATAGCCATCCTGGCGGCTCTTCCTGAGGCAGAGCAACAGGAGCTCTTGAAGCGTACGCGGCTTGAGCCACTCACGCCTTACACGATTACGGATCCGGATAAGCTCATGAAGCAGGTGCACCTCGCCGCCAAGCGCGGCTATTCGATCCAGATCAACCAAAGCGTCATGGGCGATATTTCCGTTGCGGCGCCGATCATCGACGAGCACGGACGGGCCATCGCCGCGGTCAACATCTCCGTCCCCACGACGCGTTGGACCACGGAGCGTGTCGAAGCCGAACTCGTTCAGCATGTTCACGTTGCCGCAACCTCGATCTCGAAGTCCAAGTTCAAGCGCTACGCGGCCTGAACGCCGATGCCGATGCTCCTCAATGCCAGCGACTATCGCCGCCGAGCGCGACGGTTCCTCCCGCGCGGCTTGTTCGAGTACATTGATCGCGGCTCGGAGGACGAAACGGCATTGACGCGCCTGCGGGCCTCGCTTGACGCCATTACCCTGCTGCCCGCGGTACTGACGGGGCGCGACCGGCGCGATCTCGACACGGTGTTGTTCGGCCGAAGGCTCGCCGCGCCCCTCGTCGTCGCGCCAACTGCGCTCGCCGGACTTGTTTCGCATGATGGGGAGACGAAGCTTGCCCGCGCGGCCTCGCGCGTCGGCATTCCCGTCTGCATCTCGACGCAATCGGTGACAACCGTGGAGACGATCCGGCGCGGCGCGCCGGATGCGCTGCTCTGGTTCCAACTCTATGTCTGGCGCGATCGCGCCCTGACCGCGCGCCTCCTGGAGCGGGCGAGCGCCTGCGGCTGCGACAACCTGCTCGTCACGGTCGATACGCCGGTCTCGCCGAAGCGGGAGTATAATGAACGCAACGGTTTCGGTATTCCTTTCAAACCGCGGCTGCGCAGCATGCTCGACGTGTCACTGCATCCGAGTTGGCTGTTCGGGGTTCTGGCGCGCTATTTGGTGAGCGAGGGCATGCCGACCTACGGCCATTATCCGGAAGCGTTCCGCACCGCCATCACCCGCGCTGACATTGCCGAATCGGTCCGGATCGAGCCGCGGCTGAGCTGGGACGACATGTGCTGGCTGCGCGAGATCTGGCCGGGCAAGCTCACCATCAAGGGCGTGCTTGCGGTGGAGGACGCCGAAAGGGCAGTCGAGATCGGCGCCGACGGCGTCGTGGTGTCGGTCCATGGCGGCCGCAATCTCGACTGTCTGCCGGCTCCTGCAGACTGTATTCCGGCGATTGTCGGCGCCGTGAAGGGGCGTCTGACGATTCTGGCCGACAGCGGCGTCCGGCGCGGCACCGACGTCCTGAAGTATCTGGCGCTCGGCGCGGAAGCCGTGCTTCTCGGCCGCTTGCCGCTGTGGGGGCTTGCATCCGGGGGAGAGGCGGGCGCCGAAGCCATCCTGCGCATGGTCCTGCGCGAGATGGATACCGCCATGGCTTTCCTGGGAGCGCATTGCGTTCCGGCCTTGCGGAATGGGCGCGCGAGTGAGCTACGGAACTAAGTTCAACTGCAACATTTGGAAAACCGCCATGTCCGTCAAATCAGCACCGCAGACGCATACCGCCAATGCCGATCTCGCCGGCGAAGTCGACAGGCTTCTCGCCGAGCTCGGCGTCAAGCGCTCCGACTATACGGAGGGCGCCCTCATGGTTCGTACGCCGATCACTGGCGGGATCATTGGCCGCGTCGCGGAGATCGGCGCAGCCGAAGCTGCCGGCGTGATCGAACAGGCACACGCGGCGTACCTTTGCTGGCGGCTGGTGCCGCCACCCAAGCGAGGGGAGCTCGTGCGGCTGTTCGGCGAGGAGCTACGTACCAGCAAGGCGGCTTTGGGCCGACTGGTGTCGATCGAGGTCGGCAAGATCGTCTCCGAAGGCCTTGGCGAGGTTCAGGAGATGATCGACATCTGCGATTTCGCGGTCGGCCTGTCGCGGCAGCTCTACGGACTGACGATCGCAACCGAGCGCGGCGAGCATCGCATGATGGAAAGCTGGCATCCGCTTGGCGTCACCGGCATCATCTCTGCGTTCAATTTTCCGGTCGCTGTGTGGGCCTGGAACGCAGCCCTGGCGCTGGTGTGCGGCAACAGCCTCGTCTGGAAGCCGTCCGAGAAAACACCGCTGACTGCGCTTGCGACCCACGCCCTTTTTGAGCGTGCGGTCAAACGCTTCAACGAGGCTGGCGGGGATGCGCCGCAGGGGCTCGCGGCGGTGCTGTTCGGCGGCCGTGAGATCGGCGAGGTGCTCGTCGACCATGCGAAGGTGCCTCTGGTCTCGGCAACCGGGTCTACAGCAATGGGACGCGCGGTCGGTCCGCGGCTCGCCAGCCGGTTCGCCCGGGCGTTGCTCGAGCTCGGCGGCAACAATGCGGCGATCGTCGCGCCGACGGCCGACCTCGACCTCACGCTGCGTGGCGTTGCCTTTGCCGCGATGGGAACGGCGGGACAGCGTTGCACGACGTTGCGTCGCCTGTTCGTCCACGAGAGCATCTACGACAGCTTTGTGCCGCGCCTGAAGCGGGCCTATGCGTCCGTCACCGTCGGCTCTCCGCTGGAAGGCGGTAACCTGGTTGGTCCGCTTATCGACGGCGCGGCCTATCACGCGATGCAGCGTGCGCTCGAGGCTGCGAGCGCTGCCGGAGGTCAGGTCCAAGGTGGCGAACGCATTGCCATCGAAGGGGCCGCCGACGCTTACTATGTCCGCCCGGCGCTGGTCGAGATCGCGGCGCAGACCGGACCGGTTGAACACGAGACCTTCGCGCCGATCCTCTACGTGATGAAATATCGCGATTTCGACGCCGTGCTCGAGTTGCACAACGCCGTTCCGCAGGGGCTGTCGTCGTCCATCTTCACCAATGATCTGCGCGAAGCGGAAACATTCTTGTCGGCGCGTGGCTCTGATTGCGGCATTGCCAACGTCAATATCGGCCCATCCGGCGCGGAGATCGGAGGCGCCTTCGGCGGCGAGAAGGAGACCGGCGGCGGCCGCGAGTCCGGATCCGACGCGTGGAAAACCTATATGCGGCGAGCGACCAACACCATCAATTACGGCCGCACGCTCCCGCTGGCTCAAGGCGTCAAGTTCGACGTGGTATGACCGGTCCAAAAGTGCATCTGGCGCGCATACGCATCGCCGTGCGGCTATGCGAGGCCGGCGCGTACTGTCATGCCCCGCGTTGGCGGGGCATGACAGTGATTGCGTGGACCTACTCCGCCGGCTCGGCCGCCAGCGTCGGGTAATCCGTATACCCCTTGGCGCCGCCGCCGTAGAAGGTATTCTTGTCCCAGTCGTTCAGCGTCGCCCCCTGCTTCAGCCGCTCGACCAGGTCGGGGTTGGAGATGAACGGCTTGCCGAAGGCGATGAGGTCGGCGGCGTTGGCGGCCAGCACCTTGGTCGCGAGGTCGAAATCGTAGCCATTGTTGGCGACGTAGGCGCCACTGAAGCGCTTGCGCAACGACGCATAGTCGAACGGCGCGACGTCGCGCGGCCCACCGGTGGCGCCTTCGACCACATGAAGATAGACCAGCTTCAGCGCGCTGAGGCCGTCGACGATGTGATCGTACAGGGCCTGCGGGTTGGAATCCGAGATGTCGTTGGCCGGCGTCACCGGCGAGATGCGGATGCCGGTACGATCGGCGCCGGCCTCGGCGACGACCGCCTTGGAGACCTCCAGCATCAGCTTCGCGCGGTTCTCGATCGAGCCGCCATAGGCATCTAGGCGCTTGTTGGTGCCGTCCTTGGCGAACTGCTCGAGCAGATAGCCGTTGGCGCCGTGGATCTCGACCCCGTCGAAGCCGGCTTCCAGCGCGTTCTTCGTGGCGCGCTTGAAGTCGTCGATGATTGCAGGGATTTCGGAAAGCTCGAGCGCGCGCGGCTCGGAGACGTCGGCGAAGCCGCCGTTGACGAAGGTCTTGCCCTTGGCGCGGATCGCGCTCGGCGCCACCGGTGCCGCGCCATTCGCCTGCAGGTCGACATGCGAGATGCGGCCGACATGCCAGAGCTGGATGAAGATCTTGCCGCCGCGTTCATGCACCTTGTCGGTGACCTTGCGCCAGCCAGCGACCTGCTCCTTGCTATAGATGCCGGGTGTGTCCTGGTAGCCCTGACCTTGTTGCGAGACCTGGCTCGCCTCGGTGATGAGGAGGCCCGCGGACGCGCGCTGGGCGTAATAATCGGCGGCGAGCGGACCGGGCACGAAGCTGCCGGGTACGGCGCGGTTGCGCGTCAGCGGCGCCATGACGAGGCGGTTGGCCAGCGTGATCGGGCCGAGCTTGTAGGTCTCAAACAATTTGGTCGAACGGCTCATGGGAATGCTTCCAGGCGGTGAGAGGTCTCGAACACTTGTGCATCGCGACATCAGGCGCAAGGGATGAGCCATACGGAAAGTGCAGGCGAGCTACGCGGCAGCGTCCGCGTAGCATAATTCATGTGCAATTTCGGCGGCGACAGCGGATTTCCGCTGTCGCGGCCGTGGCGATTTCACAAATCAGTTCGCGCCCATGAAATCGCGCTTGCCGATCTCGACGCCGTTGTGACGCAAGATGCCGTGGGCGATCGCTGCGTGGAAATAGAGGTTCGGCAGCGAGAACGAGCTCAGGAATTGCTGTCCCGTCATGGTGATGGTCTTGCCGGGGCCGACCGGAAAGGTGACGTCCCTGGCTTCGGCGCCCTCAAACTGCTCAGGCTTGAAGGATTTGACGTAGTCGATCGTCTTCGCCAGCCGCTGCTTCAACTCCGCAAAGCTCGTTTCGGTGTCGGGCGTCGAGGGGACCTCGCTTTGCGTCAGCCGCGCGCAGCCTCTGGTCGGATAGTCGCTGACCAGCTGGATCTGCCGCGACAGCGGCAGCATGTCCGGGAAGAGGCGCGAGCCGAGCAGGACGCTCGGCTCGATCTTCCTGGCCGCGCAATGCGCCTCGGCCTTGGTAAGCAGGCCGATCATGCTGTTCAGCATTTGCAAATAGGCGGGGACGACGGCGTCGTAGAAGGACATGTGATGCTCTCTTCAATGAGGGAAAACTCAGGAGGAAACCTGAGCCACTCACATGGGAGCCTCATGGAATAATACAAATCGTGGAAACGGCTTGTGCGGTGCGAAAATTCTACCGTACCGTCGCCTGTGGCTGGGCCTGCGCCGTGCCGCCGCGCATGCGCGCGAGCAGCTCGGCGGTCGGCCAGGAATCCGCCGGCAGGCCGTATTTGACCTGCATCGCCTTCACCGCGGCGCGGCTCTGCTGCCCCAGCACACCGTCGACCTTGCCGACGTTGAAGCCGGCGCGCACCAGCAGCTGCTGCAATTCCTTGAGCTCGTTGAATGGCAGTTGCGCGACCGGCGCCGCCGGCTTGCGCATCGGCGCGGCGCCGGCGATGCGCGAGGCGAGATAGCCCGCGGTGGTCGAATAGATCAGCGAGTTGTTCCACTCGGTGTAGGCGGCGAAATTCGGATAGGCCATGAAGGCCGGCCCGAAGCGTCCCATCGGCAGCAGCACGGACGCTGCCAGATTGTCGTTCGGCAAAGGGCGGCCGTCGGGATAAGTGACGCCCAGTTGCGCCCATGTCGAGCGCGGCTCGCGCACGGAAAGATCGGTCTTCTCCCACGGCAGGTTCGGCGGCACCTTGATCTCCTCCAGCCACGGCTCGCCGCGCCGCCATTTCAGTCCGTTTGCGATGTAGTTCGCGGTCGAGCCGATCACGTCGGCTGGCGAGCGCAACAGATCGCGGCGTCCGTCGCCGTCATAGTCGACGGCGTAGTTGACGTAGTGCACGGGCAGGAATTGAGTCTGGCCGAGCTCGCCGGCCCAGGAGCCGATCATCTCCTCGGGATGCAGATCGCCGCGGTCGATGATCTTCAGCGCCGCGATGGTCTCGTTCACGAACATCTCCGAGCGGCGGCAATCATAGGCCAGCGACACCAGCGATTTCAGCGTCGGCAGGTTGCCCATGTTGGCGCCGAAATCGCTCTCGAGGCCCCAGAACGCGGCGATCACGGCGGGCGGCACGCCATATTCCTTCTCCGCGCGTGCGAACGCCGCGGCGTATTGCTTGATGTGCTGCTGCCCGTTCTGCATGCGATAGGGCGCGGCCATCCGGCCGGCAAACTCGGTGAAGAGCTGGCCGAACACGCGCTGGCCGCGGTCGCGGTTGACGATGCCCTGGTCGTAGACGAGATAGGGCGATGTGTCCGCGATCGTCCGCTGCGACACGCCGGCGGCGATGGCCTGCTGCTTCACGTCGGCGAGGAAGCGATCGAAGCTCGCGCCGTTATGGCATGAGGCCGCGCGCGGCGACGGCGCACTGGCCTTGGGCGCCGCGGGTCTTGCGGGCGGCGGAGCGAACTGGGCAGAGGCGGTGGCGGAGCATGCGAGGAGCGCGACGGCCGCGATCGCGAATCGGGTCTGGAGCATGGGGGTTCCGGCGGGGAGGGCAGGCGTGGATTCGCCCGAAGTCTAAAGCATGATCCGGAAAAGTGCGATGCGGTTTTCCGAGAAGATGATGCCTAT
Source organism: Bradyrhizobium sp. BLXBL-01 (assembly GCF_051853025.1). Taxonomy (NCBI): domain Bacteria; kingdom Pseudomonadati; phylum Pseudomonadota; class Alphaproteobacteria; order Hyphomicrobiales; family Nitrobacteraceae; genus Bradyrhizobium; species Bradyrhizobium sp. BLXBL-01. The sequence goes on along the minus strand of NZ_CP182471.1, from coordinate 6,867,652 downwards.
CCAAACAGCCGCATCAGCAGCGCCTTGCCGACCGGGAGCGCTTTGACGCCCTGATAGGCGCGCACATATTCGCCGGCATAAAACGCCCTGATCGCGTGCACGCGCGTGTCCAGGCCCTCCTCGAACCGCACCGCAAATCCGTCCGTCGTCCGCCGCACTACCATCGCCGCGATCGAGCGGCCATAAATCCGGCATTCGATCGTGCTGCCGGGCCTCGGCGGATCGGGATCGATCAGGCGGGCCCCGGTGATGGAGATGTCGGCGAGCCGCGCGAGATGGGACCTGCCATCCTGGCGCAATAGGACCGATTCATTGCGATTGAACCGTTCCGCCTTGCGCTTGCGCGGCTGCTCGATGCAGACGAAGCAGACCACGGTGAGAATGAGCGCGTTGTAGAGGCTCCAGGCCAGCGCCAATCCGCCATAGGCGATGTTCTCGCCGCGCAGGTGCAGGATGAAGGCGTAAGCGATGGCCGCAAGCGTGATGAGGAGGGCGGTGCCATAGAGACGCAGCAGCGGCCATTCGACGAAGCGCCTGTCGCGGTCGCCGCCTTTCGCGGTGACCTTGAACTTGTGTCCTTTCGGCTTCAACAGGCCGGTCGCAACCGCCTTGAGCACGGCGGGCGCCGCGATGAGCTGCGAAACGTCCGTCATCATGGCGAGCGAACGGCCATGCGACAGCCAGGCCATGGTGAGACTGTTCCAGACATAGAACGGCAGAAAGATGCGCAATAGCTCGGTCAGGTCGGCCCGGACAGCCTTGATGCCGAACAGCAGGAACAGCCAGGGCACCACAAGGCCGGCCACCTTCGAGGTGTAGACCGCGGCCCAGCTCATGAAGGCGTCGACCAGCGAGAGCCGGTCGATGAAGGCAAGCTTCGACTTCCGCGAGAGCGGTCCGCTGCGGCCGCGTACGATCTGCATCAAGCCGAGGCACCAGCGCGCGCGCTGGGTGATGTATTCCTTCAGGCCTTCGGGCGCGAGCCCGATCGTCAGGCGCTCGTTGAGATAGATCGTGTTGAGGCCGCATTCCTTCAGGCGCAGGGTGACGAGGTAGTCTTCGGTCACCGAGTCGGTCGGAAATCCGCCGATGTGCACCAGCCCGGCGTAGCGAATGAGGGATGAGGTGCCGCAGCAAAACGCGACGCTCCACGCATCCTTCGCCGGCATGAGGATGTCAAAGAAGAATCGTTGCTCGTCGGGCCAGACGTCAGTCGCGGCAAGATTGGTCTGGATCGGGTCGGGATTGATGAAGTGCTGCGGCGTCTGCACCACCCCGACCGACGCATCGTCCATGAGCGAGATGGTGCGCGCCAGGAAGTCCGGCCGCGGCACGAAGTCCGCATCGAGAATGGCGACGAACTCCGGCCGCTCCGGCAGCGCGCCGACATGCTTGAGTGCGTGGTTGATATTGCCGGCCTTGGCGTGCCGGTTGTCCGGCCGCGTCAGATAATGGCAGCCGAGCTCGCCCGACAGGCGCCGCAGCCAGGGCCGTCTTCCGTCGTCGAGCACCCAGACGCGATAGTTGCCGTAGTCCATACCGGTCGCGCCGATGATCGTGCGCTCGAGGATCGATCGTTCCTCGTTGTAGGTGCAGATGAAGACATCGATCAATGGTGCGCGCGGGTCGGTGGCGCGGTCGTCGATCCTCGCCGCGCCGGTGCGGTCGCGCGTCCGGCTCAGGAACAACAGCGATAGCGCGACCGCGACCAGCGAGGCCGCCTCCAGCAGCATGAAAGGGTAACCGATCACGGCGTCGACAGTCAGATGCGGTGGCGGGAGCGTCGACGTGACACGCCAATGAAGATAGCGCAGCAGCAACGCCACCGATACGACGGCCAGGAACGAGCGCGCCATCGTGCTGTCGCGCCTGAGCAGCGGCACGATCGCCATGAACGCGCCGAGCGCAATCATGCCGGGCGTCAGCGCCGTCGTCACGGCGTGGTCTCGTGCCGGGCGAACACGACACGGCCAGTGCGTCCGACGGTGCAGGCGCGGGCCGCGGCATCGCGTGATGCCACGGTCACGCGATAGGGCTCCTTGCTCAGCGCATCCGGATTGATCGCGAGATTGGCGGGCGCGCCGGCGGCGCCGGTCAGATTGACCACGCGGCCGGAGATCGGCTCGCCGCCATCATTCGGCTCGAAGGTGGCGCGATCGCCGAGCTGCAAGCGGTTGTAGACGTTCTCGGTGACATTGGCGGTGATGACGGCGCCGCTGCAGTCGAGCACTTTGAGCAGGGGCTGACCGGCCTGCACGTCCTCGCCCGGCGAGGTCATCATCTCCCAGACCGGTCCTGCGACGGGTGTCGTGATGTTGGCTTCGGACAGATCGGCGAAGCGGACCTCTTCCACGATGATCTCGTTGGCGAGCCAGGCGATCTCAGTGTCGGTGCGTGCAAGATCGGCCTCGAGGTCGCCGGCGCGCTGGCGCATCTCTTCCTCGCGCTGCACCGAGCTTGGCCGGTCGTTGTAGCTGTCGCCGAGGAAGGAGCCGTTCTGTGCCGCGGCAAGCTCGACCTTGGCCGCGTCCAGCCGCTTGCGCGCGCCGAGCTCGGTCTGTTGCGAGACCGAAAGCTCGCGCGACAGCCGCGCCAGCTCGACCGTCGAGACATTGCCGGATTTCGCCAGCGAGGAGGCGCGCTCGACAGCGGCGCTGGCCTCGTCCCGCCGCGCGGCCGCCGCCTCGATCGAGGTCTGGATCTCCGCAATGCGCGCCTCGAGCTGGAGCACGCGCCCCTCGCGGAATTGGGTGGCCTGCCGCGCAAGATCCTTTTGTGCGGCCTTCGCCGAGGCAAGCTTGGCGGCAAGGCTCGGCCGTTCGTTTTCAAGGCGCGCTTTCTGCCGCCGGAGATCGTCGAGCCGGGTCCGATCGCTGCGCGAGTTCACGACGCGCAGAACCACGGTTCCGGCTTCGAGCTTGGCCTGGTCGCTGAAGCGCTGAGCAGCCGCCACACGGCCGCCGATCGGCGTGCGCAAGGTGACGAGGCGGGAATTCAGCACCGCCTCGACGCTCGAATGCTCCCAGATCGCGCGCAGCGGCAGCCAGCCGAACACGGCGATGATGGCGAGCCCGATGGCAATCTTGGCCCCGCGCCGCAGATACAGCCGGCGGCGTTCTGGTTCCGGCGCAGTCTGCCCATCGGATTGGTGGCCGGCTTCGTCGTGGGCGAACAGCTGCTCGTGCAGTGCCTCCTGCAAGCCCTTCGCGTCAGTCTTGCTCTCGTTAGGGGAGGGAGTGGATGTAGGGTCGACGGAAGCGGCGCGTGAGCGGTCCATCATGACGGTCACCTTGCTGACGAGATGCCAACGGAACCGGTCAATGCACAAAACCGTGCGACGTGCCCGGTTACCGCGGATTAAGCCAACCCCGCGCTTTCCAGGTTGCTAAGTCTCCACGTGTGTTTTTGCACAAATCCCCGTCAAGGTTTAGCGGGAGTGGAAAGGCTGGCCGCACCTGCGATGGATCTGCGGCCCGGCGACGCACGAACCTTGCGGTCGTCGGCGGCATTCATACTTCGGGGGAGCCGGCCAGAGGCTCGCGCCCGCGGCCGCTCCAGGAGAGACGGCCATGAACTATCTTCGTACCGCAATGCTGCTCGCAGGCCTGACCGCCCTGTTCATGGGCGTCGGCTATCTGATCGGCGGCGCCTCGGGCGCCATGATCGCGCTCGTCATTGCCGCCGCAACCAATCTCTTCACCTACTGGAACTCCGACCGCATGGTGCTGTCGATGTACGGCGCTCATGAGGTCGATCGTTCGACCGCGCCGGAGCTGGTCGGCCTCGTCGCCGAGCTTGCCAGCCGTGCCGGCCTGCCGATGCCGCGCGTGTTCGTAATGGATGAGTTCCAGCCCAACGCGTTCGCAACCGGCCGTAATCCGGAAAACGCCGCCGTCGCCGTCACCACCGGTCTGATCAACCAGCTCAGCCGCGAGGAGCTCGCCGGCGTCATCGCGCACGAGCTCGCGCACATCAAGCATCACGACACGCTGCTGATGACTATTACCGCGACCATTGCCGGCGCGATCTCGATGCTCGCCCAGTTCGGCATGTTTTTCGGCGGCCACCGCGACAACAACAACGGTCCGGGCATCATCGGCTCGATCCTGTTGATGATCCTCGCTCCGCTCGGCGCCATGCTGGTGCAGATGGCGATCAGCCGTACCCGCGAATATGCCGCCGACAATCTCGGCGCGCGCATCGTCGGACAGCCGATGTGGCTGGCCTCCGCGCTGGTGAAGATCGAGGGTGCCGCGCACCAGGTGCCGAACGTCGAGGCTGAGCGAAACCCTGCGACCGCGCACATGTTCATCATCAATCCGCTGTCGGGTCATGGCGTGGACAATCTGTTCGCCACCCACCCCTCGACGCAGAACCGCGTCGCCGCGCTCCAGCAACTCGCGGCCGAGCTCGGCGCGCGTGCGGCGCCGTCGGTCGGCGCCAACGAGAACTATCCGCCGCGCGGTCCCTGGGGGCGCTCCTCTTCACGCGGATCTTCACGTGGTCCTTGGGGCTGACGGAACCGGCAAGGATTTGCGGCCGGCTTTGTGATCTGGCGCACACAGGGGCGTCCCGACCGGTGTTAACACCTCGGCATGACCATTTCTTCGAAAGGGGATGCGTGGCCGGCCCGCCGCCTGCCACCGTCGAAGATGACCAGATTTGCCGTACCATTGCTGATCGTCCTTTGCGTGCTCGTCGGCTTGTCCACGCACATGGTCGTCAATTGCGGCGACGAGGACGATCCCGACATCTGCTCGGCCGTGATCGGCTTCTCGCCGTTGCGCGGCTCGCTGATCGCTTTCGCCTATGCGGGGCGCGGGCGGATCGCGCTGCGTCACGGCGACTTCAGGCGGGCGATCGCCGATTTCGACCAGGCCATCCACCTCAATCCCAACCGCGCTTCGCTCTATCGCGACCGGGCGCTGGCGCGCCGGCAGAACGGCGACCTCGAGCTTGCCATTGCCGATTACGACGAGGCGATCGCGCATGATCCCAAGCTCGCCGCACCCTATCACCAGCGCGGTCTCGCGCTTGCCGCCACCGGCGATCTCGACCGCGCCATCCTGAGCTACAGCACGGCCGTCCGCCTCGATCCCTCCGATGCGCAGGCCCGTCTCGATCGCGGCCTTGCGTTCCTCGCCCGCGGCCAGGCCGACGACGCTCGCGCCGATTTCGAGGCCGCGCTGGCGCTGCCCGCCGGCAAGGACGCTCACGCGCGAGAGGCCGCGCGCGCCAAGCTCGCGGAACTCGCCAGCGCCGAGCCGACACAGGTTGCCGCGCCGCGAAGGTGAGGGGAGTCTCTCCGCGACCCCGGAATCGTAGGGTGGGCGAAGGCGCACTTCGCGCCGTGCCCACGATTGTTTCAATACGACAACAGACGCGTGGGCACGCTTCGCTCTACCCATCCTACGATGCGTCTGTAGGACAGTTGGCTTGCCGTATAGCGGCGCGACAGGTGAGAGATGCGAGAGCACGACTGTCGGCTGCCTGCTGCGCGCATGAACCAACTGGGCTAATATGAGTTGGATCTCTACTGTCCGGGGCCAGAGTGCATCCGTGTCGTACGCGCTTGGAGGAGCTTCCAATGTGCAAATGGGCTTTGACGATTTTGACCGTGGGTATCGCCCTGACAGCGGGAGACGCTCGGGCTCAAAGATATGACCCGGCTTTTCCCGTTTGCTTGAACGTGGTTTCTCGCGGAATGACCCCTTACTACCGATGCAGCTTCACGACGATGGACCAATGCAGGGCATCGGCAAACGGTCAGATGTGCGTCCTCAATCCGTATTACGCCGGTGCGGCAGCCAGAGGGAACTCTCGGCGTCATCATCGCCAGACCTACGCGCCACCGAGGCCGCCGATCCAGTACCGGGCTGCACCATATAATCAGTTCAATGAACCCTATTATGGAGCGTCCCAAGGCTACGCGCCTGGCGAGAAACAGCGATTTCTCGACAGCTTGAGGCGATACATGTGAGGATGTCGCTCGACTGTGTTCGAGCAGCACATGCTAAAGCATGATCCGGAAAAGTGTGCAGCGGTTTTCCGAAAAGATCATGCTCAATCAATAGCCTAAAGCGCGATGACGATTCATCCTAATCGCATCGCGCTTTAGGGCGGGAGGAATCGTTGAGGTCGCGGCCGGCCCGATTGCAGCGGGCACGCGGGAGCGTGTCGCAAACGCGCAACGCGGCGATCCGATCAAGCCAGAGATGATAAGGTAGACAGGCCGGCGAGCCTCCAGATCGCCAATCCCGCGGCGGCGATCGGGGAGGCGCAACGACAACGACTACGTCTTCTTTTTCGCTTTCGCTTTCTTTGCGGCCTTCTTCGCCGGCTTCTCGTCCTTTGCCTTCTTCTCCGCCTTCACAGTAACAGGCGTGCTGGCGGCCAGGCGCATCGATCGCGCGTAGCTGTCGGCGACGTTGTCGGCGGACATCTGCAGGCGCTTGGCGGCCGCATTGGCCTGCTCCATGGTGGCCTTGGCCATCATCTTGAAGCGCTCGCCGGTCTCCTTGCCCTTGGCCTTGGCCGCAAGGCTGTTGAAGCGATCCCGCCGCTCCTTGGCACGGGTCATCAGGCCCGTATGCAGCTGTCTGGCCAGTTGCCGGATCACGACATCCAGGTCGGCGTCCGCCATGTTCTCTCATCCCCTTCGAAAAACGCTATCGATGCGGGCGGGACTATGCAGATCGGACCCCGCCTTGGCAATTCCCGGCGGTGCGTCATCCGCAGCTTCCGGCGTGCGAAACAAAAAAGCCGCGCTGTTCGCGCGGCTCTTTGGCTTGGCTTGGCGCCTTCCGCTCACTTGAGCGAGGCGACCGGGCCGTTCGAGGCTGCCGGCTCGGGGTCGAAACCGAACACGCCGACCAGGTATTTGTAATAGTCCGGCATCTTCTCCTTGAGCGCCTCGCGCGACTTCGGATCGTGGAATTCGCTTTTGCCGGCCAGGAAGATGCTGGCGGTCACCGCAAAGAATTCCATGGGATTCTTCATCGCATAGGATTCCTTGGGCAGGAGATCCTTGGACTTGGCCAGGGCGTAATAGGCGATCACGCCCTTGTTGGCGTAGCCGTCGGGCAGCAGCCGCGCGTGATAGGCATGCAGCAGCTCGTGCAGCAGCACGGCCTCCTTCTCGTAGCGCATCATGTCGGGCCGCAGCATGATCACGCCGAGCCCGGAATCGACCGCGAGGTCGACGGCATTCGGATTGGTCCAGCGCTGCTTGGCAGGATCCCACACCGTCAGCGTCCGCGGCACGCGGCGCTCGACGTTGGGGGCGACGCGGCCGTAGCAGGCGGTTGCGGCGCCCTCATCGAGGCAGGCGAGCTCGCTCGCGATGATCGGCACGGTGCGGAAGAAGCGCAGCACGCGGGGCGACAGGCCGGCCGCTTCGACGGCGTCGATCTGCTGCTTCAGATTGTCGGTGAGCTTGTCGACGTCCTTGCGGTCGGAATTCTCCGACAGGTCGAACATGTAGCCGCGATAGCTCTGGAAGCCCGGCGGCAGCGACTGCGCCGCGTCGGCATCGAGCGACCCGGCACGGGACGGATTGGCGAACAGCGCGCCGACGATGGTTGCGGTCAGCAGCAACGCAATGCGCATGATGAACCCCCTGATGTCACTTCGCCCGGCAGATTAGGCCGCCCTTGTTTGCGAAAAGTGAGTGCGGCGAGACTAAGGCGCTGATGTTGAGGCGTGCTTAACCGTTGGTTGCAGATCGCGGAGATGGATTAGGAGAGGATTAACCAAGCGTGGATCGGCGGCACGGTTCGGCGTAACATCCGCCTCCGGGCAACAGGCCCGGAAGTCCAGACAGCCGGAAGGGGAGGATGCCATGTATGCCGCCATCCGTCAGGCCAAGGCGAAAAGCGGGAGCGCGGAAGAGCTGACGCGCCGCATCAAGGACGGTGCCGTTCCCATCATCAGCGACGTCGAGGGTTTCCGCGCCTATTACGTCGTCTATGCCGGCGACGACACGGTCACCGCGATCTCGATCTTCGACAAGTTCGAGCAGGCCGAGGAGGCGAACAAGCGCGCCATCGCCTGGATCGAGAAGGATCTCGGCCCGCTGCTCGCCGGCGACGCGCGCGCCGTGGCGGGGCCGGTGATCGTGCATACGCTGGCGTGACTTCGCGTCATTGCGAGGAGCCCGCGACAAAATTGCGAAGCAATTTTGCGCAGGCGACGAAGCAATCCAGGCTGTCACGGCGGAGACAGTCTGGATTGCTTCGCTTCGCTCGCAATGACGAGGAGGCATCTGCGTCCCCTCACAACTCCCGCGCATTCGAGAACGCAAAGCTCGACACCCGCCGCGTCGTCTCGTCCAGGATCAACGTGCGCGTGATCGGCGGCTCGGCGCGCTGGGCGCAGTTCTCGCGCTCGCAGAGGCGGCAGTTGACGCCGATCGGGGTGCCCTCGGCCTTCTCCAGGTCCATGCCGGTGGCGTAGGTCAGGCGCGCGGCGTGGCGGATCTCGCAGCCGAGGCCGATGGCGAAGCGCGGCTGCGGCAGCGGATGCGGCGCGACGGGGCGGCGCACCATCTGCGCGATCGAGAAATAGCGCGTGCCGTCGGGCAGCTCGATCACCTGCTTGAGCAGGCGATCCGGCGTGTCGAAGGTCGAGTGCACGTTCCAGAGCGGACATGTGCCGCCGAATTTCGAGAACGGGAACGTGCCGGAGGAGAAACGCTTGGAGACGTTGCCGGCATTGTCGACGCGCAAGAGGAAGAACGGAATGCCGCGCGCGTTCGGCCGCTGCAGCGTGGTGAGGCGGTGGCAGACCTGCTCGAAGCCGGAATTGAAGCGCTGTGCCAGCACGTGGATGTCGTAGTTCAGCGCTTCGGCGGCCGCGAGGAACGCCGGGTAGGGCATCATCACGGCGGCCGCGAAATAATTGCCGAGGGTGATCCGGAACAGCCGGCGCGGCGCGTCGTCCAGCGGGCCGGCACGGCCGATGATTGTCTCCAGGGCCTGCGCGCATTCCCCCAAGCCAAGCTGGAAGGCGAGCTGGAATGCGCGGCCGGGCGGATCGACCAGCTCCGAGATCAGCAGCTGACGGCGGTGACGGTCGAAGCGGCGGAGCGTCTCGCGCATCACGTCGACCGGCATGATGCGGGTCTGGATCGAGTGCTTCTCACGCAAGCGCGCGACCAGCGCGGCGTACAGCCCTTCGGCGGGCACGTTCAGCTCGTCGCGCAGGTTTTCCGCGGCCTGCTCCAGCTCCGGAAAATAGTTGCGGTTGGCCTCGATCAGCTCGCGCACGCGCTCGACCGGATTGGCTTCAAAGCGCGTGCCGACGTCGCGGTCGGCCATCTGCGCCGCCGCCAGCGTCTCGCCCTGGCGCGCCTCGGTATAGGCGGCGTAGAGCCGCTGCAGCGCATGGGTGACGCCCGGGCAGAGCTCGGCGAGGTCGCGCAGCTCCTGCTTGGGCACGTCGATCTGCCGGAACAAGGGATCGGAGAAGATCTCGTTCAGCTCGGCGAAGAAGCGGTCTTCGTCGGCGGTGGCGAGATCGCGCAAGTCGAGGTCGTAGGTCTCGGCCAGCCGCAGCAGGATCTGCGCCGTGACCGGGCGCTGGTTCCGCTCAATCAGGTTGACATAGCTCGGCGAGATCCCGAGCCCCTCGGCGATCTGGGTCTGCGACAGCCCCAATTGCTGCCGGATCCGCCGGAAGCGCGGGCCGACGAAGAGTTTCTTGCCGGACTCGGCGGGCATGTCTCAGATCTCCAGGCTCATCAAGGTCAGAACCGCTGACCTATGTTTTTACAAGATTTACAAAATAACATCTATTACACGTTCAGATGTTACATGACATCATCAATAAAAAACAAGCCATCTATACGAACTTTGTCTTTTCGCGTTTACCTCCTGACACGCATCTCGCAATGCATTGTCAAGAATGTCGATGGCCGTCCTGCCATCGTCAGCGAAAGGATCAGGCACATGAACTACCAGCCCCGCGGCATCAGCACCCTCCAGGGTCCGTCCTCGTATCAGGACGAGGTCAAGGCGGCTCAGGCGCTCCTCGAGACCCAGCCGACCTGGAATGGCGTGTCGGCCGAGGCCGTCGCGCGCATGCGCCTGCAGAACCGTTTCAAGACCGGCCTCGACATCGCCCGCTACACCGCGGCCGTGATGCGTGCCGACATGGCCGCCTATGACAAGGATCCGACCAAGTACACGCAGTCGCTGGGCTGCTGGCACGGCTTCATCGCCCAGCAGAAGCTGATCTCGGTCAAGAAGCACTTCGGCGGCAAGACCGACCGCACCTATCTGTATCTCTCGGGCTGGATGATCGCGGCGCTGCGCTCCGAGTTCGGTCCGCTGCCCGACCAGTCGATGCACGAGAAGACCTCGGTGCCGGCGCTGATCGAGGAGCTCTACACCTTCCTGCGGCAGGCCGATTCGCGCGAGCTCAACGACATCTTCCGTCTGCTCGACAAGGCGCGCAAGGAAGGGGACAAGGCCCGCGAGAAGGAGCTGATCGAGAAGATCGACAACTTCCAGACCCACGTCGTCCCCGTCATCGCCGACATCGATGCCGGCTTCGGCAACGCCGAGGCGACCTATCTGCTTGCCAAGAAGATGATCGAGGCGGGTGCCTGCGCGCTGCAGATCGAGAACCAGGTCTCCGACGAGAAGCAGTGCGGTCACCAGGACGGCAAGGTCACCGTGCCGCATGACGTCTTCCTGGCGAAGATCCGCGCCTGCCGCCACGCCTTCCTCGAGCTCGGCGTCGAAGACGGCATCGTCGTGACCCGCACCGACTCGCTCGGCGCCGGCCTGACGCAGCAGATCGCGGTCAGCCACAAGCCCGGCGACATCGGCGACCAGTACAACAGCTTCCTCGATTGCGAGGAAATCACCGCGGAGAACGCCAAGAACGGCGACGTCATCATCAACCGCAACGGCAAGTTGATGCGCCCGAAGCGGCTGCCCTCCAACCTCTACCAGTTCCGCCCCGGCACCGGTGCAGACCGCTGCGTGCTCGATTGCATCACCTCGCTGCAGAACGGCGCCGACCTGCTCTGGATCGAGACCGAGAAGCCGCATATCGAGCAGATCGCGAGCATGGTCGACCGCATCCGCAAGGTCGTGCCGAATGCCAAGCTCGCCTATAACAACTCGCCGTCGTTCAACTGGACGCTCAACTTCCGTTGGCAGGTCTACGACGCGATGAAGGAAGCGGGCCAGGACGTCAGCAAGTACAACCGTGCCGAGCTGATGAAGGCGGAGTACGACGACACGCCGCTGGCGAAGGAAGCCGACGAGCGCATCCGCACCTTCCAGGCGGATTCGGCCAAGCGCGCCGGCATCTTCCACCACCTGATCACGCTGCCGACCTATCACACGGCGGCGCTCTCGACCGACAATCTCGCCCGCGAGTATTTCGGCGAGCAGGGCATGCTCGGCTACGTCAAGAACGTCCAGCGCGCCGAGATCCGTCAGGGCATCGCCTGCGTGAAGCACCAGAACATGGCTGGCTCCGACATCGGTGACGACCACAAGGAGTACTTCGCGGGCGAAGCTGCCCTGAAGGCGGGCGGCGCCCACAACACGATGAACCAGTTCGGCTAACGGCGGATCGGACCGGTCTGGAAGCCAGCTTGGAGTCCAGGCCGGTCACGCACCTCAACAGGAGACTGACAATGACCAAAGGCAGCAATTTCTGGGTGATCGGCGGCGAGTTCGGCTCGATGAACTTCCACAAGCTCGTCGAAGGCTCGGCCCAGGTCAAAGGTCCGTTCAAGACCCGCAAGGAAGCCGAGGACTGCTGGCGCGAGGTATCGGAAGAGAGCCGCCACAAGGCCGGCGTCCGCTTCTCGATCGTTGAAGAGCCGCAGCGCGCCCCGGCAGCCTGATCGGCAGCTGCCGAGCTGAAACAATCTGAAACAAGAAGACGTCCAAGGACGGATGGTCCCATCCAGGCCTCAAGCCTGGGTGGGATCGTCTGCTTTTGGCACAGGCGAAACGGCTGTGGGCGCCGTAAGTCTCTGGAATTGTGGGCCTTTGCGGAGGGTTTGGTTGCTGATAGGTTAATCGGGATAAAGTCGAGGACGAGGCCGACAATGTCAGAGCCCGAGACCAGCGGGACCCATCCCGGCCAGCCGCGCCCGGTGCGGCTGCGCGATGCGCTGCTGCGCGCGCGGATCGAGGCGGCCGACCGGACCGGCGTCGTCGTCGATCTGCGCGACGCCGAGGTGGCGCGGCTCGAGATCCTCAACGACGCGCTCGATCCCCTGTTCGCGCAGGTGCCCGATCAGATCGACCTGTTCGACCGCGGCATCAGCCAGGGCGATACGCCGCGGCTCTGGATCGACGTCGTCGCCCACATCGTGATGGGCCGCGACAAGCGGATGTACCGATTCGTCCAGGACACCCGCTTCGGCCGCATCGTGCTCGCCGAATCGCACGACACCGCAATGATCGTCGAGGCCGTCACCGACTATGTCGCGCGCCGCATGATCGAGCGCGAGCGTGCGATGGTGATCGCGCCCGAACCGCAGGCCCCGGCCGCCGCGCCGCCGCGCCGCTCGCGCCTCTGGCCGTTCGTGTTCGGCTTCGTGCTCGGCGCTGCCGCGTTGTTCGGGCTCGCAGTGCTCGCGGTCTTGCGGAACTGGTGAGGCTCTCTCCGCCGTCATTCCGGGGCATGCGCAGCATGAGCCCGGAATCCATCGGGCAGCAGCGCATGGCGATGAATGGATTCCGGGCTCGCGCTTCGCGCGCCCCGGAGTGACGGAGACCTCAAATCAACCGCACATGCTTGATCTGCCCGATCTGAAATCCAGCCCCGAGGCTTCGCACCGTCTGCTCGCAGCGCCAGCCGGCATTGTCCTTCTCGATGGTGAACAGATTGTACGCCGCCGCGGGATAGCGTCCGTGCGCGAGCGCGGAGGCCGAGGGCACGCCGAGCGCGGGAATGTTGCCGTTCGGACCCTCGAACCACATCGTCGAATGAATGTGATCGTGCCCGTGCAGGACCAGCTCGACGCCGTGGCGCTTCAACAGCGCCAGCAGCTCCGGCGCGTCGGTCATCCGCTTCGCCCGCGCGCTGGATTTCAGCGGATGATGCACCAGCAGCACGCGGAAGACGTCTTCCGCCGCGAGCCGCTTGAGCACCTCCGCAAGCGCAGCGAGCTGATCGCGCCCGAGCGTGCCGGTCGCCATCAGCGGCAGGGTCGGCACCGCCGTGGACAGGCTGATCAACGCCAGCGGCCCGCGCCGGCGCACCGCGGGGAAGGCTGCACCGCCGGGTGTGTCCGCGGCGATGTAGTGCAGGAACGTCTCGCCGAAGCGATGCCGCGTCGCGCTGACATAGGCGTCGTGATTGCCGGGAATCGCGGTCACGCGGTCGGGCGGGCCGACGCTTTCGAGCCAGGCCAGCGCCGGCGCGAACTCCGCCTCCAGCGCCAGGTTGACGAGATCGCCCGTCACTGCGATGTGGTCGGGCGCCTGCGCCTTCATGTCGGCAACGAGCGCATCGAGCACCTCGCGGCGCTGGTACTTGTGGCGGTTGCGGGTCCAGTTGACATAGCCGAGCGCGCGCTTGCCCGCGAGCTCGATCAGCCGCGGCTTCGGCATAGGCGCCAGATGCGGATCGGACAGATGGGCCAGCGTGAAGGGAGTCATGGCGCGCGAATGCCTCGCTATTGCTCCGCTGTAATGGCAAGGTCGCGCGCGTCGCGCAAGCAGGGCCCGAGCAGGGGCGTCGAGGAAGCCTGATGGGAGAACGTCTGAACCGAGCCCGACGGAAAGCCGAGCCGCTGCTGCGGCGGGTCTTCCACGTCTATTTCCTGCTCGTCCGCGGCATGACGCTGGGCGTGCGCGCCGTGGTGCTGGATGCCGACAATCGCGTCTTCCTGGTCAGGCACAGCTACGTCAGCGGCTGGTATTTGCCTGGCGGCGGCGTCGATTTCGGCGAGACCATGGAAGAGGCGCTGCGGCGCGAGCTCAAGGAGGAGGGCGACATCGACCTGACCGGCGAGGCGATCCTGCACGGCGTCTTCCTCAACAGCCACGTCTCCCGCCGCGACCACGTCGCGGTCTACGTGGTCAGGCAGTTCAGGCAGGATCGCGTCCCTGAGCCCAACCGCGAGATCGTCGAATGCGGGTTCTTCGACAATGCCGCGTTGCCCGAGGGCACCACGCCCGGCACGCGGCTGCGGATCGCCGAGGTGCTCGGTGGCAAGCCGTTGATTGCGACGTGGCGCTGAGGGCGGCCTGTGCTAGTAACCCGCTTGACGCGCGCCACGGAAGACCGGATGAAAATTGCCAAGCTCGCCTTCGGCCTGATCTGTATTGCGATCCTCGCCAGCAACATCGTCACGATGTCACGCTGGAGCGAGGCACGCGGGGTCTATGACGACATCTGCTATCTCCGCCAGGCGCATCTGTTCCAGCGCCTCGGCATCGGTGGGCTCAACACCAATGCCCACCTGGACTACGACCAGTATTTCGAAGGCAAGCTGAAGCAGATCGCGTTCGCCGAATGGCAGGACCCGCTGCGCTGGCCGTGCCACAACCCGATGCCGAGCGGCAAGGTCGTGATGCAATATCCGCCGGGCACCGGCTTCCTGCTGGCGCTGTTTCCCGAAGGCAACCAGGTGGTGCCGCTGTACATCGCCGCGAGCCTGATTGTCTGCGGCCTCGCGCTGACGGGCATTGCCATGGCACGCACGCTGCCTGCCATCGTCGGCGCCGGCCTGTTCGGCGCGCTTGCCGTCTATCTCATGATCAACCCGGCCAAGGCGAGCTATTCGATCGCGCCGACCATGGCGCTCTGCGCGGTCGCGGGATTCCTGACCGCGTTGTGGCTGACCAGGGAGAAACGCAGCGTGCTGCTGATTGCGCTGGTCGGCCTCCTGCTCGGTGCCTCCGTCAATTTCAGATTGCCGAATGCGCTGCTCGCGGCCGGCTATGCCATCTATCTGGCCCTTGCGTTCCTGCGAACACGGACGCTGTCAGGCTTCGCGCAGGGGCTCGGCTTCGGCGTCGCTGTCCTCGCCGGCATGGCCCCGACCCTGGTTGCGCAGGCCATCAATGCCGGCAGCCCGCTGGCCACGACCTATGGCAGCGCCGACGTGGTCGCGCCGGCCTTCGACCTTGCCGTGCTCGGCCATTATCTGCGCGACATGCAATTCGTGCTGATCGTGCTGGCGATCGGCACCACGGCCTTTCTGTTGCGGGTAGGCGAGGGCAGCGTGCGGCAGGTGGCGCTCGTCGCCGCCGCCAATCTCGTCGTCAACCTCGGCTTCTTCCTGAGCCATCCGATCTTCACGCCCTACTACATCGTGCCGATTGCGATGCTCTCGCTGTGGAGTGTCGCGTTCGCATGGCTGATGCAGCCGGAGCAGGCACGGCAGGCCACGCCGCTCGGGCGCGAGCCGACAAGCCTCGGAGTGCCGTCGCGATGACCTCAGCGCAGTTTCGCATCGCCGTGCTGGTGCCCTGCTACAACGAGGAGGCCGCGGTCGCGACCGTCGTGGCCGATTTCCGCAAAGCGCTGCCCTCGGCGCAGATCTACGTCTACGACAACAATTCGCGCGACCGGACCGCCGAGGTCGCGCGCGAAGCCGGCGCGATCGTGCGCAGCGAGCGCCGGCAGGGCAAGGGCCACGTCGTGCGCCGCATGTTCGCGGACGTCGAGGCCGACGTCTATGTGCTGGTCGACGGCGATGCGACCTACGATGCGCCGAGCGCGCCGCGCATGATCGACAGGCTGCTCGACGATCATCTCGACATGGTGGTCGGCCTGCGTGTCGATCAGGTCCAGGCCGCCTATCGGCTCGGCCATCGCACCGGCAACCGCATGCTGACCGGCTTTTTGTCCTCGACCTTCGGCCACGCTTTCAAGGACATCCTGTCCGGCTACCGGGTGTTCTCGCGCCGCTTCGTCAAATCCTTCCCCGTCCTCTCCGACGGTTTCGAGATCGAGACCGAGCTTGCGGTCTATGCGCTGGAATTGTCGCTGCCGGTCGCCGAGGTCGAGACGCCCTATTACGCGCGCCCCGAAGGCTCGTTCTCCAAGCTCAACACCTGGCGCGACGGCTTTCGCATCCTCGGCACCATGCTGAAGCTCTACCGTTCCGAACGGCCGTTGCGCTTCTTCACGGTGATCGGAATCCTGCTGGCGCTGGCCTCGATCATCCTCGCGATCCCGATCGTGATCACTTTCATCGAAACCGGGCTCGTGCCGCGCCTGCCTACCGCGGTGCTGTCGATGGGCCTGATGATCATGGCCCTGCTGTCGGTGTCATCAGGGCTCGTGCTCGACACGGTGACGCGAGGGCGGCGGGAGATGAAGATGCTGACCTATTTGTCCCAGCCGGCGTCGAACCGGGACGCAGGCTGAGGCAGGCCTGCAGCTCGCTCCGCTGGGGAGAGGCCAGGCCCGGCACCGATGGCGCCCATGGACCTCCGCAGGCGCAAGTGCTACTCCGCGAATTGACATGAACGATCTCTCACTGACCATCCTTCCCGAAGCCGCCGGCGACGCCCAGGCCATCGAGCGGCTGCACGAACGCACCTTCGGCCCCGGCCGCTTCGTGCTGAGCGCCTACCGGATCCGCGAGCACGTCGACCATCTGCTCGATCTGTCCTTTACCGCCCGCATCGGCACGCTCCTGGTCGGCTCCGTCCGGCAATTGCCGATCCTGATCGGCGACACGCCGGCGCTGCTGCTCGGGCCGCTCACCGTCGAGCCGCCGTTCCGCGACCGCGGCATCGGCCGTCAGTTGATGGAGCGCGCGGTGAAGGACGCCAAGGCGAAAGGTCACCGCCTGGTGCTGCTGGTCGGCGACGAGGCCTATTACAGCCGCGTCGGCTTCAAGCCGGTGCCGAAGGGCCGCGTCACCATGCCAGGTCCCGTCGATGCCGCCCGCATCCTGGTGTTCGAGCTCGTCGACGGCGCCTTCGAGGGCGTGTCGGGCGCGGTCGGCCCCGACTGGAGCAAGGCGCGGAAGTAGGAGTGGCGCGTAGCCCGGATAAAGCGCAGCGCAATCCGGGAAGGTCTCCCCGCGACGCGAGACCCCGGATTACACAGGCTCAGCGAAGCAATCCAGAATCTTTCTGCGGTGGCAGTCTGGATTGCTTCGTCGCAAGGGCTCCTCGCAATGACGGTGTTTGTCGTCACCTAGAACTTGAAATTCGCGAACGCCCGCACGCCGATGCCGGGCATCAAGACCTCGTCCTTGGTGTAGGACACATGGTTGCGAATGTTCTCGTTGAGGAGATTGTTGCCGACGATGCCGGCCATCATCTCGCGCGCGCCGAACCAGTTGCGGTCGAGCTTGGTCTTGTAGCTGACCTCGGCCTTCAAGAGATTGTAGCCCGCCGTAGGCGTCTCCGCGATCACGGCGACGTTGTTCTGCGCGAAGGCGTGCAACAGGTTGACGCGCATCAGCCAATTGTCGTCGCGCCAGAACACGCCGCCGCCCATGCGCACCGGCGGAATCCGCGGCACGTTGGTGCCGTCGGAGAAGGTGGCGCGGACCACGTCGAGCTGGTTCTCGATGCCCCAGATGCCGCCCTGGAACGCGCCGATGTCCAGCTGCGACTGGAATTCGCCGCCACGGAAGTTCGCATTGCGTTGCGAGTAGACCGCCTGGTTCAGCTCGGCCCCCGGCGTGCCGCAGGACGCAAAATCGTCGTCGCAGCTCACGCCGGTGAGGCGGCGATAGATGAAATTGTCGAAATGCGTGTAGTAGACCGTCGCCTCGAACCGGAACGGCCCCGTCGCCCTGCGGACGCCGAGCTCGATCGATTTCGCGGTCTCGATCGTGAGGTTCGGATTGCCGATGTCGAAAGTCGCGGTCGCATCATGGCCACCGCGGGAGAACAGCTCGGCTGCCTTCGGCGCGCGCTCGACATATTGCGCGGTGATGCTGCCGACCATTCCGCCCGGCAAATCCTGCAGCAGCCCGATGCTGCCGCTCTTCGGCGTGAAGGACGGGTTGCGCGCGATCGCCGCCTGCGGCGTGCCGTCGGGCAGGTAATCCGCCGGGAAGTTCGGCGTCGTGCCGTGCAGCTCGACATGCTCGATCCGGCCGGCGATCTGCGCCCGCGTCGCTTCCGAGAACTTGAACTCGTTGAAGGCGTAAGCCGCGACGCGCGTGTTGGTGTTGGGATCCCACAGCCCGTTGAACAGCGTGCCGGGATTGTCGGGGCTCGGCGCGCTCAATTCCTGGTGCCCGACCTGGAAGCCCAGCGCCGTCGTCACTTCGGCGAAGCGCGCGTTGAACGGCATCAGCTGCACCTCGGTGCGGATCTCCTGCTCCTTGTTGGTGAAGGTTTGCCGGATGCCGTCGCTGTTGAGGTCGGCGGGATCGGCAAGGCCAATCTCGTTGTGCCGGTAGTCGGTCGCGCCGGCCCAGAACCGGATCGTATCGATCGCAGCCGCGTCGGGGCGGTACTCGCCCTTGACGTTGATCTTGGTCTGGTGAGCGTCAATCCGCGTCTTGTGGTCGGCGCCGTCGATGCCGGGGATGTGGTAGAGCGAATCGTTCTGCGTGATCGATGCGCCGATATAGCCGCCCTGGAAGAAGTACGAGCCGCCGATCGATGCGCCGTCCGAGCGCGTCGCCGAGTTCGGCTGGCGGCCGTTCACGGGGCGCGACTGGTCGGTCAGATAGGGATAGCTCGGGATGTAATAGTCCGAGGTGGCGCGGCCATAGGCGTCGGCATGGAAGGCAAAATTGCCGCCGCCGGCGTCGAGCAGCACGCCGCTCTCGATGCCGCGGTCGACCGAAGAGAACGCGGTGCGCGTCTCCGCGGTGACGCAGGGCGACGTCGCAGCGTTCGCGAGCGGGGCCTTAGTCGGCAGGCCGTAGGCCTGGAACGACGGCGCGCAGGAGGGCAGCGCGTCCGGAATCCGGTTGTTGGTGGCGCTGACCACGCCGCCGATCGAGGTCGAGCCGTAGCGCAGCGCCGCCGGCCCGCGCACCACCTCGACCTGGTTGGTCGCGAGCGGATCGATCGGGACGAAATGATCCTCGCCGAGGTCGGAGGCGCCGCCGCCATTGGTGCCGTTCTCGACGATGCCGACGCGGTTGACGTCGAGACCCCTGATGATCGGCCGGCTGGAGGCGCCGGGCGCGAAGCTCGATCCGGTGATCCCGGGCTTGGAGAACAGGAGATCGCCGAGCTGGCCGCCGCCCTCGCGGCGGATCTCCTCGTTCGGCACCACGGTGACGGTGGCGAACTGGTTGGTCACGACAGGTAAAACGCCCTGCTGGGGCGCGGCGGGCACGGGCGCTGCCGGCGCCGCTTCCGCCGTCTGCTCGCGGCTGCGCACCCGCGCGGTCCGCGTGCCGCGGCCTGCGCTGCGCGACGGCACCGCTCGACGCACGATCGGGCTCGGCGCCGTCACGGTGACGGCGGGGATCTCGGTCGACGATTTGTCCTGTGCCGGCTGTTGCGCCGAGTCTTGGGCGAACGCAGCTGTAGCGGCGGCGCCGAGCAGGAGCAGGCTTGCTCCGCCAAGGCGCTGCGCGCGTCGCAATTGAAATGACATGGTCCTGATTCCACCCAGGCGCCGTCCGGATGATGCTCTGCTGATCGGAGGCGGCCTGCCGTCGCTATGCGACGGAATTCGACTTCAACTTCTCCCAGGCACTTGCCGATGCACGGCGAGGCTGGGCGTGATCAAGCGTTGGAGATCAGGAAACAGGAGGGGCGCGCGGCTGGAACGCCGTGCCGGCCGATGTCAGATGAGCGAACTCGGCGTCGAGGGTGCGCTGGAGCAGCTCGATCGCCTGCGGCAGCAACAGCACGGGCGGCGTCGCCGACACGATTGTGCCCGCCATCGCGATGATGGCGCAGATGGCACAATTATCTTCGCCCGAATGCTCGCGGTCAGGGCCGGCCGGCGACTGCTTCTGCACCGCGGCGCGGTCGATCGCAGCAACGCCCTTGGTGCTGTCGGTCTGCTCGGCTGAGGATTGAGCAAGCGGCGCGGCCTGCGCAAACCAATGGCTGTGGCCGAATGTCAGCGCGAGCTGCACCAGCATCGCGAACAACGCGAGCCGGGCGCCGTGCCTGCTATTCGACCGGAACCACTTCATCTGGAAACGCCACCCCCACACCGGAGCGTCAATCCCAGGACGCCGCGATGTTATAGTATAACATCGCCCGATCGGTTCACCGATGTCAACGGCAGCCGGGATCGGCGCATGCAGGCCGCCCAGCCGATGTGTCGTTCGGGCAACTAGCGTCCCTCGCGGACCCACGTCGCCGCAAACGCGCCGAGCAGCAGCAGAAGACCGATCAGGCCGGAGAAGATCGGCAGCACGCCGACGCCCTTGACCACGCTGGCGTCGCGCATCCGCACGCCCATCCAGCCGTCGCCGTGGAACATGCCGACCGAGCGAACCGGCAGGATGCGCGGCAGCTCGACGCTCGAGCCAGCGGCCACACGCACGGCATCGCCGCCCGTCGCCTGTGTCAGCGGCTTCAACGTATCGACCGTGGAGGTGACTTCCGAAAACTCCTTCGGATTGGTCGGGCCGACATTGATCAGCGCCTTCAGCGTGCCGTCGGTGGCCTGCCACAGGCCGAGCTCGTTGGCCGGCAGGCTGGCGCGCCACTCGCCGGGATCGCCGGGCGAGAGCGTCAGATCCTGCGACACGCCCGACGGCGAGGTCACGCTGACAGGCTGGACGCTGTCCGCCATGGTCTGGCGCACCACGACGAGGTCCTTGCCCTGCACCTGGAGGCGCAGCGCTTCTTCGTCGAGATCAGGCTGCTTCATCAGCCAGTGCGACATCCGCCGGAGCAGGTCGAGATGCGGGCCGCCGCCCTCATAGCCGCGCGCCCACAGCCAGATGTGGTCGGACAGCAGGAGCGCGACGCGGCCCTCGCCGAAGCGCGACAGGAACAGCAGCGGCTTGCCGTCGACGCCGGTCATGACGGGCGGGTTGACCGCGTTGCGGGTGTCGACGGTGCGGAAGAACCGGCTCCAGCGCGGCGGCTCGCTGGCGGAGCCTTCCAGCCCGCGCGTGACGGGATGACGTTTGCCGATGTCGGACAGATGCGCATAGAACGGCTTCTCGGTGACGCCGACGGGCTCGGCCGGCAGCACCGAATCCAGCGGCGTGCGCCAGATGCTGCTGTTCGAGGCATAGTCGGGGCCGGCCGAGACCAGCACAGCGCCGCCTGCGCGCACATAACGCGCCATGTTCTCGAAATAAGGGATCGGCAGCACGCCCTGGCGGGCGTAGCGGTCGAAGATGATCAGCTGGAATTCGTTGATCTTCTGCTGGAACAGCTCGCGGGTCGGAAATGCGATCAACGACAATTCGTTGATCGGCGTGCCGTCCTGCTTCTCCGGCGGGCGCAGAATGGTGAAATGGACGAGGTCGACGCTGGCGTCGGACTTGAGCAGATTGCGCCAGGTGCGCTCGCCCGAATGCGGCTCGCCCGAGACTAGGAGCACGCGCAGCTTGTCGCGCACGCCGTCGATGGCCACCACGGCGCGGTTGTTCACCGGCGTCAATTCGCGCTCGAGCGGCGAAGCCTCGATCTCGACGATGTTCGGCCCGGCATGCTTGATGTCGACGTCGACGCTCGCGGCCTGACCGCTCGACAGCGTGCGCTCGTTGATGACCTCGCCGTCGCGGCGGACCGTGACCCTGGCACGCTCGCCGGAAACGCCCTGGTCGTCGAGGCGGTAGGAGATGGTCTGGGTCTGCCCGACGATGCCGAAGCGCGGTGCGGCGGTGATCGCGATGCGGCGGTCGCGCTCGTCCTTCTGGCCGGTGACCAGCGCGTGCACCGGCGCCTGGAAGCCGAGCGCGGCTGTGTTCGCCGGAATATCGTGGACGCGGCCGTCGGTGATCAGGAACGCGCCGGCGACGCGGTCGACCGGGACGTCCGCCAAGGCCGAGGCCAGTGCCCCGAACAGTTTCGTGCCGTCGGTCTCGCCGTCGGCCTGTCCGGCGTCGACGACGCGGACCTCGAGGCCCTTGATCTTCTTCAGGCTGTCGACCAGCGCCTCCTGCGCTTGCGCAGCTTCGCGAGTGCGGTTGCCGAAGTTCTGGCTCGGGCTCTTGTCGACGACGATGGCGGCGACCGAGGTGAGCGGATCACGGTCCTCGCGCGTGAAGGAGGGATTCGCGAGCGCCAGCAGGAACAGCGCCAGCGCGGCCACGCGCACCGCAGCGCCGCGCGCGCGCGCCAGCAGCAGCACAAGCGCAATGACGACGATCGCGGCGAGCGCGAGCCACAGCACGATCGAGGGAACAAGCGGTGTGAACGCGATGCCGTAATTCATGTCGATCCTATTGCCCCAGCCGTTCGATCAGCGCCGGCGCGTGCACCTGGTCGGCCTTGTAGTTGCCGGTCAGCGTGTACATCACGATGTTGGCGCCGGCGCGGTAGGCGAATTCGCGCTGGCGGGGGTCGCCGCCGGTCACCGGCAGCATGGCCTGTCCGTCGGGCCGCACCGCCCAGGCGCCGGCCAGGTCGTTCGAGGTGATGATGATCGGCGAGACGCCGTCGCCGCCGCGCGCCGGCCGCTGCGCGCTCTCATCGTCCTCTTCGCGCGGCAACGTCTCGACCCAGGTCTGGCCGGCCGTGAAGCGGCCCGGGAAGTCGCGCAGCAGGTAGAAGGTCTTGGTCAGCACGTGCTCGCGCGGCACCGGCTCGAGCTCGGGCACATCGAGCGAGGACAGGATCTCGCGCAGCGTCTGCATGGCCGGGGTCTGCGCCGCGCCGTTCGCGCCGGGCGGTGCCTCGATCGCGTCGCGGGTGTCGAACAGCACGGTGCCGCCCTGCTTCATGTAGGCGTCGATCCTGTTGATGGCGTCCTGTGGCGGCTTCGGCGCGCCCGGCACGATCGGCCAGTAGATCAGCGGGAAGAAGGCGAGCTCGTCGCGCGCGGGATCGACGCCGACGGGATCGCCGGCCTCGAGCGCAGTGCGCTGGGCCAGGAACAGCGTCAGCCCGTTCATCCCGGCCTTAACGATGGAATCGACGTCGGCATTGCCTGTCACGACATAGGCGAGGCGAGTCTGCGATACCGACTTCATCGCGAACTCGTCCGTGACGCCGTCGGCGCGCGACGGCGCCGGCGAGAGCGCCGCGAATCCCGCGAGCAGGGCGAGCACGATCGTCGCGGGCGCGGCGCGACGGCGCAGCAGCGCGGCAATCCCGCCGCCGAGCACCGCGACGATGATGGCGTCGATCAGGAACAGCGCGAGCGCCGTCGACAGCAGCCAGCCGCGCAGGTCGCGCGGCTCGGCATTGGTGTAGGTGGCGTGCCGGGCGCGCAGGCTCGCGGTGTTCAGTGCGGCGATGCGGTCGGCGCTGGCAAGCGTGTTCACGGCGAGCGGTCCTTCTGCCGGACCGTAGAAGCCGGGCGGATGATCTGATGTGGCGCGGTCGCGATAGTCCGCGGGCAGCGGCTTGGCAGTCGCGGGCGGCGGACCGAACGCGCCAAATCCGTCGAGGATGTGCAGCGGCGCCACCGTCTCAGTGGTCGCTTCGCTGGCAACGCCGGCGCCGGGCTTCGCCGTATAGCCGGACATGTCGACGACCCGCCGCAGCATTTCGACGAAGGTGCCCGACATCGGCAGATCCGACCAGCGCATGTCGGCGCTGACGTGGAACAGGCTGACGAGGCCCTTGCCGCGATGCTCGCCGGTGACGAGCGGCGTGCCGTCTTCCAGCGAGGCCCAGCTCTTGGTGGCGAGCACGGCGTCGGGCTCGGCCAGCACCTGGCGGCTCACGGTGACGTCCTTGGGGACCGCGACGCCGGCAAACGGGCCGTCGCCCGCGAAAGAGGCGAGATGCTGCGGCTTCTCCCAGGTCAGGCTGCCGCCGAGCGTGCGGCCGCCCTTGCGCAGCTTGACCGGCACGAGGTCGTCCTCCGCCTGTGCCAGCCGGGGCCCAGCGAACCGCACCAGCACGCCGCCCTGGTCGACCCAGGCATTGAGGCGTTCGCGCAGCTCGGGGGCGATGGTGCCGACATCGGCGAGGATGATCATCGGCAGCTTCTGGTCCAGAAACTGCGTGATGCCCTGCTGCGGCGAGCCCTTGTCGGCGAGCCTGACGTCGGCGAACGGGGCCAGCGCGCGGGTGAGATAGAAGGTCGGCGCCAGCAGCGGCTGCGCGGTCTCGCTGGTCGCGCCCGAGACGATGCCGATGGCGCGGCGGCGCCAGCGCTTGTCGAGCAGCTGCACCGCGCCGGCCGAGCGTTCGCCGGAGATCTCGAGCCGCGTGATGTCGTTGCGCAGCTCGACCGGCAGGTCGAACGCCGCTTCGGTTTCCTTGTCCTGCGGACCGAACGAATAACGCGCTTCGCCGATCGGGGATGCCTTCTGGTCCAGCGCGCGCACCGTGCCGACCGCAATCCCGCCATCGGTGCGCAGCACCTTCACCGTCATCTTCGCCGCGGCGTTCTCCGCGGCGACCAGGGCCAGCGGCGAGGAGGCGCCGCCTTCGAACACGGTCAGGCTGCGGTCGCCGATGGTCTTGCCGAGGCCGGCCACGAAGTCCTCGCCGCGGCCGGTGTCGACGCCGTCGGAGAGCCAGGCGATCTCGCAGTCGCCGGTGACCTTGAGGAAACGGTCGACCGCGGCCAGCGTCTCGACGCGGTCGATCGAATAGGGCTTTGGCGCGAGTTGCCGCAGCGCGACGCGCGCCGCCCCTGCCGGCATCAGGGTGATGTCGCGGTTCGGCTCCGAGAGCGGCACCAGCGCGATGCCACGGCCGTCATTGTCGGCATTGGCGATCAGCTCGTCCGCGGTCCTGATCCTGACGTCCCAGTGCGATGCGGCGCTCCAGCCGTCGTCGAACATGATCATCAGCGGCGCCTTGCTGCCGGCGAGGCCCGTTTGCGGATTCCAGATCGGGCCGGCGGCGGCGAAGATCACCAGCGCGGCGGCGAGCAGGCGGAGGGCGGTCAGCCACCACGGCGTCCGCGAGGGCGTCTCTTCCCGCGGCGTGATGTCGAACAACAGCCGCGTCGGTGGAAACTCGATGCGGCGCGGCCGCGGCGGCATCACGCGCAGCAGCCACCACAGCACGGGCAGGCTGATCAGGCCGATCAGGAGCAGCGGTTGCGTGAAGGCGAGCGGCAATCCCATCATGCGGCCGGCCCCGCCTTGATCGTCGTGGTGCGTGCGCCCGACTTGCTCACCTGCATGCCGGCATGCAGGAACAGCAAGAGCTCGGCGGCGGAGCGGTCGGTGGCGTGCGTCGTGAACAGCCAGTCGAGCTTGCCCGTCTCGGCGCGGATCTGGTCGCGGTGCAGCGCGAGGCGCGCGGTGTAGTCCTGCGCCCAGCTCTCGGCGCGGCCGGCGGTGATCACGCCAAAGCCTTCCGGCTCGACGAACTCGACGCGGCCGGAATAGGGAAACGATTCCTCGGCGGGATCGACCACCTGCACCATCGTGCCGTGGGCGCCCGAGCCGGAGAGGCCGGCGAGCGTCGTGCTGATCTCGGAGATCGGCGACCAGAAATCCGACAGCACGATGATCTCGGCCAGCGCGGCCGGAACGAAGGACGGCGGCAGGCTGAGGCGGTCGGCATCGTCATGCAGCATCGCCTGCGCCATCTTGTCGATGACGCTGCGGCTTGCGGTCGGTGGCATCAGTCCGGGAATGCCGACGCGCTCGCCGCCGGCGACGAGCAGCTCGGCCAGCGCGAAGGCAACGATCAGCGTCCGCTCCAGCTTGGACTCGCGCGCGGTCTTGGAGGCGAACGCCATCGAGGGCGAGCGGTCCGGCCAGATCCAGACCGTGTGCGAGGCTTCCCATTCCAGCTCGCGCACATAGAGATGGTCGTCGCGCGCCGAGCGGCGCCAGTCGACGTTCTGTGCCGGTTCACCCGAGACGAAGCGGCGGTACTGCCAGAAATTTTCGCCGGAGCCGGCGCGGCGCCGTCCATGCAGGCCGTGGATGACGTTGGCGGCGATGCGGCGGGCCTCGAGCACCAGGCGCGGCAACGAAGCGGCGAGCGTGCGGCTTTCGCCATCGGCACGTCGGATCGCCAGTATCTCCTTCGCTGCCCGCCCGTTCTCTGCTGCCATCAACCGATCCGTGTCTTCAATTGCCGGATCACGTCCGGAATCGTGCGGCCTTCGGCGCGCGCCTGGAACGTCAGCGCCATGCGGTGCTTCAGCACGGGCTCGGCAAGGTCGAGCACGTCGTCGATCGAGGGCGCGAGGCGCCCGTCGATCAGCGCCCGCGCGCGCACCGCCAGCATCAGCGATTGGCTGGCGCGCGGGCCGGGGCCCCAGGCAATGAACTTGCCGGCTTCGCCGGCGTCCGGACCCGGGCGGGCCGAGCGCACCAGCGACAGGATCGCCTCCACCACGGAATCGCCGACCGGCAGGCGCCGGATCAGGCGCTGCGCGGTGATCAGCGCATCGGGCGTCATCGCGCCCTTGGCCAGCGTCTCCTCCGCGCCCGTGGTTTCGAACAGGATGCGGCGCTCGGCATCGCGGTCGGGATAGTCGACGTCGATCTCCATCAGGAAGCGGTCGAGCTGCGCTTCGGGCAACGGATAGGTGCCTTCCTGTTCCAGCGGGTTTTGCGTCGCGAGCACGTGGAAAGGTTTCGGCAGATCATGGCGCGCACCGGCAACGGTGATGTGCTGCTCCTGCATCGCCTGCAGCAGCGCCGATTGCGTGCGCGGGCTCGCGCGGTTGATCTCGTCGGCCATCAGGAGCTGCGCGAACACGGGACCGGCAATGAAGCGGAAGGCGCGCCTTCCCGCGGTGCTCTCGTCCAGCACTTCGGCGCCGAGAATGTCCGAGGGCATCAGATCGGGCGTGAACTGGATGCGCTTGGCGTCGAGACCGAGCGTGACGCCGAGCGTCTCCACCAGCTTGGTCTTGGCAAGGCCCGGCACGCCGATCAGGAGCGCATGGCCACCGGAGAGGATGGTGACCAGCGTGTTCTCGATCACGCGATCCTGACCGAAGATGACGGAGGCGATCGCGTCCTTGGCCGCGCGAACCTGGCTCGACACCTGCTCGGCCGAACGGACGATCCCGTCCTCGAGTTTCTCGACACTCTCCGCCATTCGCTTGCTCCTTCAGCCTGCCACGCGGCTTGCTTGCATCGTGAGCCTGTCGCGTCAGGTCATCACGCCAGATCATGGGCCCATGCTAGACTTGCAGGAAGGCCATGTATTCGTTGAATTAACCTATCCCCACCTTATCGGCTTCGGGGTATGTACGGCATCACGAAGTGGCGACCTCCACACCGGACTAATCCGGGTGGAACCGAGCGCCAATCGACAACGTAGACCTGCACCAATCGTGCCAAATGACAAAGTCAGGGCAAACCATGGCGAACCAAGGGCAGAGCGCCGATCGCGGTCTTGAAGGGCTGACTGCCGCCGCCAAAAGCGCTGCCAATGCCGAAGGCGCCAAAAAGGGCCTCCCTCCGGTGCATCTGTGGAATCCGCCGTTTTGCGGCGATCTCGACATCCGAATCGCCTCCGATGGTACTTGGTTCTATCTGGGGACGCCAATCGGGCGTCTTGCCTTGGTGCGGCTGTTCTCGACCATTCTCAAGCGCGAGGGCGACAAGCATTTCCTGGTCACGCCAGTGGAGAAGGTCGGCATCCGCGTCGATGATGCGCCATTCATGGCGGTCGAGATGCAGAAGGACGGCGAGGACAGCCATCGCGTGCTGCGCTTCCGCACCAATGTCGACGACTGGGTCACCTGCGATGCCGCGCACAGGCTGCGCTTCGAGCAGGCGGCGGACGGCGGACTGACGCCGTACTTGCATGTTCGCGCCGACCTCTGGGCCAAAGTCACGCGCGCGCTCTATTACGATCTGGTTGACATGGGCGAGGAGCGGATGGTCGATGGCCTGCCGATGTTCGGTGTCGAGTCGGCCGGCGAATTCTTCGCCATGGCCGACGCAGAGCAGGTGAGGGCGGCGCTTTGAACTTGAACAACCTTATCCTGACGAACGAGCCCGTCGCGCTTGGCGCTGCGGATTTCTTCGCCCGCTCCCGGGCGAGGCTCGGCTTCGACGTGCCGCCCGGCCTCTACGATCCCAACATCATCCCCGCCTCGGGCGATCCCGGCACCGACAAGATGCTCGAGATCATCGCGCGCGAGCAGCCGGTGCGCCCGGCAGCGGTCCTGATCGCGGTGGTCGACCATCCCGAGCCGACCATCCTGCTGACGCAGCGCTCGGCGCATCTCAACGACCATGCCGGCCAGATCGCGTTTCCCGGCGGCAAGATCGACGCCACCGATGCCTCGCCGCTGGATGCGGCGCTGCGCGAGGCCGAAGAGGAGGTCGGGCTGTCACGCGACTTCGTCGAGCCGCTCGGCTATCTCGATCTCTACGGCACCGCCTTCGGCTTCCGCATCCTGCCGACGGTCGCGAAGGTCAGGCCGGGCTTTTCGCTCAGCATCAACCATTCCGAGGTTGATGATGCGTTCGAGGTGCCGCTATCCTTCCTGATGAATCCGGTGAACCACCAGGTGCACAGCAAGGAATTCCGCGGCACGCCGCGATCCTATTACGCGATGCCGTTTGCGGAACGCTACATCTGGGGTGCGACGGCCGGAATGCTGCGTGTGCTGTATGAGCGGATCTATTCATCATGATCCGGACGGTTCTGACCGAGATCGGAATCTTCCTCATCCCGTTTGCCGTCTATGCGCTGTTCCTCGCCGCCACGCGCTCCGGCCTGTTCGCGCGCTCGTCCTGGCCGGTCGCGATCGTCGCGCGCCTTGCGCTGGCGGCGATCGTGCTGGTCATCGCCGGCCTGATCGGGCTTGCGCATTTCTCCGGCGCGCCGCCGGATTCGACCTACGTCCCCGCCCATATCGAGAACGGCAAGCTCGTGCCGGGCGTGGAAAAATAGGGGCCGGCCCATGAGCGCGGAGCCTTTACTCGCCGATGCGCCCTGGCTGACCGCAGGCGGGACCGCGCGCGTCCTGGCGCTGCTCGGCACCGATGGCGAGGAGGCGCGGGTGGTCGGCGGCGCCGTGCGCAACGCGCTGCTCGGTCTTGCGCCTGGCGACATCGACATCGCGACCACGGCGCTGCCGGACGAAGTGCTACGGCGTGCCAAGGCTGCCGGCATCAAGAGCGTGCCGACCGGCATCGACCACGGCACCGTCACGCTGGTGATCGACGCCCACCCCTATGAAGTCACGACGCTGCGCGAGGACACCGAGACCTTCGGCCGCAAGGCCAAGGTCGCGTTCGGCCGCGACTGGGTGAAGGATGCCGAGCGGCGCGACTTCACCATGAACGGCCTGTCGGTCGATGCGCGCGGCGTCGTCTACGATTATGTCGGCGGCATCAACGACGCCAAAGCGCGGCGCGTGCGCTTCATCGGCGATCCCGACCAGCGCATCGCCGAGGATTATCTGCGCATTCTGCGCTTCTTCCGCATCCACGCCGCCTTCGGCGCCGGCGAGCCCGACCGCGACGGCTATCTCGCCTGCATCCGGGGACGCGCGGGCCTGGCGAACCTGTCGGCCGAGCGGGTGCGCATGGAGATGCTCAAGCTGCTGCTGGCCGGCGGCGCCTCCGCGGCGGCGCTCGCCATGGCCGAGGGCGGATTGCTGCAAACGCTGATCGGCGGCGTCGTCTATACGGGCCCCCTGGAGGCGATGATCGCGATCGAGCGCGAGCTCGGCCTCAGCCCCAGCAGCACGCGGCGCCTCGCCGCGCTCTCGGTCGCCGTCACCGAAGACGCCAAGCGCCTCGCCTTGCGCCTGCGGCTCTCCAATGCCGAGGCCAAGGCGCTGGATTCGATGGGGCACCGCTGGTGGCGCTTCGCCACCAAGGACGAAGCCAAGGCACGGCGCTTGCTGTACCGGCTCGGGCCCGAGCGCTATCACGATCGCGTATTGCTGGGCTGGGCCCGCGCCGCCGCTGACGTGCAGTCGCCGCGCTGGCGCGCGCTCGCCGAGTTGCCGCAGCGCTGGACTGCGCCGAAATTTCCGCTGAAGGCCGCCGACTTCATTGCGCGCGGTCTCGCCGAAGGACCCGCGCTCGGACATGTGTTGACGCTCGCCGAGGACGCTTGGCTCGCGGCGGATTTCCCATTAGAGCAAGCCGCACTCGCTGCCATCGCCGATCAAGCTGTCGCCCGCGTCACGCGCGACCAGAAAGATTGACCATCGTCTCAGGCTTCGCCGATATCTCGCTTCTGCAGCTTCTGCTGGTCGCAGCAATGGCGTTGTTTGCTTCGATCATCGGCGGTCTCGCCGGCTACGGCACCGGCGCGCTGATGCCCTTGGTGCTGGTGCCGATGGTCGGTGCCGAGCCCGTCGTGCCGATCATCGCGATCTCCGCGATGCTGACCAATGCGAGCCGCGCGCTTGCCTATGTCCGCTATGCCGACCGCCGCCGCGTGCTGATCGTGCTGGCCTGCGCCGCGCTGACCACCGCACTCGGCGCCTATGGCTACACCCGCCTCACCAATGCCGGCGCCGCGCTCGTGATCGGCACCATGCTGATCCTGAGCGTGCCGCTGCGCCGCGTGCTCCGCCGCCGCGCAGTGAAGATCGGCGACGCCGGCCTTGCCGCCGGCTCGGTCGGTTACGGCGTCCTGGTCGGCGGCACCTCGGGCTCCGGCGTGATCCTGCTCTCGCTGTTGATGGCCGCAGGGCTCGAAGGCGCCGCCGTGATCGCGACCGATGCGATGATCTCGCTCGGCACAGGCCTCATCAAGATCTCGGTGTTCGGCCTCGCCGGCGCCGTCACCGCGCAGGTGCTCGCCTTGGCGCTGCTGATCGGCGGCATGGCCGTGCCCGGCGCGTTCCTCGCAAAGGCCTTCGTCGAACGGATGCCGGTGCAGATTCACACGGCGATCCTCGATGCCGCCGTGATCACCGGCGGGCTGGTGATGATCTCGGCAGCGGCGAGGCAGCTCTTGGCGTAGACGACGCCGGCTGAAATGGCGTTCTTGGCGTCTTAGGAGCAATTGACGTCGCGACAATCTGAGCTGCGTCGCGTCAGGCGAACTTCGCGCGCTACGCTGTGTTCCCGATGCTACAGCCGCAATGCAAGATCACCTCTATAACTCGGCTCAAGCGGACGGCCGGTCATCGGCGGTTTGACGAGTGCTCACGCGGCAAGGCGCCGCCTTGTCACGCGCACAACGTTGAGGGAAGTTATGAAGTCCATCGTCTCTGCTGTCCTTCTGGTCTCGGCTCTGTGTCTGTCCCAGGGCGCCGTCGCGGCCGACCTCGGCAGGGCTTACACCAAGGCGCCGCCCGCGCCGGTCGCATTCAGCTGGACCGGTTTTTATGCCGGCGTGCATGGCGGTTATGGCTGGAGCGATCCGACCGCGACCTTCGATCCGGGCGCGCTCGCAACCGGGACGGTCCCCGGCTATGTCGTCACGGGTGGCACGGGGCCGTTCTCCCTGGATGTGAGTCCCAAGGGTGGCTTCGGCGGCGGCCAAATCGGCTATAACTGGCAGTCCGGCACGTTTGTGTACGGTCTGGAGGCGGATGTCAGCGGCGCAGCCATCAAGGAGACGGCGAGCCGCCCCTTCAGCGTCACTGGAACGATCGGCGGCGACAATGGCGCCTTCACCGGCGTATTCAATCTCAAGCAGGAAATCGATGTCTTCGGCACGGTCCGCGGACGTCTCGGATACGCGGCGAACAATCTCTTGATCTACGGTACCGGTGGCTTCGCCTGGGG
Organism: Bradyrhizobium sp. BLXBL-01; assembly: GCF_051853025.1. Taxonomy (NCBI): domain Bacteria; kingdom Pseudomonadati; phylum Pseudomonadota; class Alphaproteobacteria; order Hyphomicrobiales; family Nitrobacteraceae; genus Bradyrhizobium; species Bradyrhizobium sp. BLXBL-01. The sequence continues at coordinate 6,836,007 of NZ_CP182471.1, read as the reverse complement.
CCACGTCAAGAACAGCATCTTCACCTCCAATCTCGCCACGCCGAATATTGCCAATTTCAACGGCTTCTTCCCGGCCCTGACGCGAAGCGCGTCCTCGTCGGAAGTCCAGGTGGGTTTCTCCGCGGGTGGCGGCCTTGAATGGGCTTTCGACCCGCGCTGGACGTTCAAGGCCGAGTACATCTACATCAATCTCGGAAAGTCGAACGGCAATGCTCTTGCATTCCCCGGAGCGTCCTTCACGGACACCGAGGTTCAGCTTCATACCGCCAAGGGCGGCATCAACTATCGGTTCTGATCCGGCCGACATCAGCTCGGAGGATGGGTTTCGCCCTTGCGAAACCCATCGCCTCCATCCTGGTCATCATTCACGCACCGCCGGTGCGGCGAGCAGCATCCCTGATGAGTTTCGTAAGGGCTCTCCCATTCTACGCGCGGGTCGCGTAGAACCACATTCCGCCACGTCGCAGTCTCGTGTTCCCAAACAGGGTCGTGCTATCCCTTCCAGGAGGGTAGCCGGTCACCATATTCGGGCTGGAAGTCGTCACCTGAGGAAACGCGATGAAAGCCCCCGCAAATCTCGCCGAGAAGCTCGCAACGTTCACCGATCGCTTCTCCCCGCGAACCGTCGCGACCTATAACGACAACGACATCATGGTGGCCAAGCTCGAGGGGCCATTTCATTGGCACAAGCACGAGGACACGGACGACTTCTTTCTCGTGCTCAGCGGGACGCTCGACATCGAGCTGCGGGATCGCACGGTCACCCTCAACCCCGGCGAGGTCTTTGTCGTGCCGAAGGGCGTCGAGCACCGGCCGGTGGCGCATGGGGAAGTGCACATACTCTTGATCGAACCGACGGGGACACCGAATTCGGGAGACAAAGCCACGGCGGCGCCTCGTATCCTCGTCTGATCAACCCGCGCCCGTCATCAGGGGAAGAGCGCGGCTCTCACGAGAATGCGGTCCGAGAAGTGCCTACTCCTCGTCATCATCTTCGTCTTCGTCGTCCTCGTCGTCCTCTTCCACCTGCACGAGCACGGCGAGCGGCAGCGTCTCGCGGAACAGGTCGCCTTCCATGCCCATCCACAGGCACAGCACCTCGTTGTCCTTCACCTCCGCGACGGTCAGCGGCTGACCGCCGGATTTCAGCATCACGACATCGCCGGCCTTCAGATCCATGGATTGTCCTTTCGGGTTGATCGACAGGGCCGACGCTAACAGGCCGTCATGACAGGCCGATCACGCCGGCTGCCGGTGCCGAAAAGTATCCGCCGGTGTCCTCGCGGTACGCCTCAGCTGCGCTCGCTCGTAGCCGGCTGGTTCGGCAGGCACTGGTTGCTGAAATAGCCGATGGCATCGCGCGCGAAAGGAACATGGCAGAAGAAGCCGGTGGGACGGTATCGCACCCTGATGCGGTCCAGCTGCGCCATGGTCAGCGTCATGAACGCGTCCAGCCGGCGGGCCTGAAGCTGCAGCCTGTGCTCGTTGCTGTCGCGCGGCTTATCGAGCTTGCGATCATTGGGGCCGTCGTTGCCGGAGGCCGGAGCTTGCAACGCATTAGGCCCGCCGCGGAGCACCTCGAAGCAATGGTGCATCACCAGGACGTGGTGCTTGGCGCTCCACCAGTTGATGGTCACGACCTTCTGCAACGCATCGATCTCGCCATCCGCCCGCCTGGCACAGAGGTTGACGTAGGACTTCAGCCCATTGGCCGTCGGGTCGTTGCACAATTCGTCGCTGGGGCGTCCGGGATCGGCGCCATTGTAGATCGCGCCTCTGAACTGGGGGAGATTGGCTTCTGACTCGCAATCGAAATTATACTTGGTGAGCAGCGTTGCCGTCAGGGGATCCTGGTCCAGCGTGTGCTCTGCGGCCGGATCGCGCCCGAGGTCGCTGGGCCAGTCGATGTAGATCTCCGCCTTGCGCGCGAAGATGGCGCCGTTCCGCCGCAGCGACGTGCGCGCCTTCCAATAGTCCGACAGCGAGTCGAATGTTTTGGAGTCCACCGGGATGAAAGCGGGGGTTGCCTGCGCCTTCAGCGAGCCGAACTGCTCGCGCAGCATGGTCTCCTGCTGGATCTGCACGTCGGCGAAGGCATTGGAGATCTCGAGGAAGGTGTCTGTCGCCTTCTGCATGTCCGCCTTGGCCTGCTCGCCGACCTTCTGCTCATAGGAATTCAGATACTGGAAATATCCGCCCAGAAAGCCGGTCAGCAGGGTCACGGCCGTCAGTCCCTTGGTGACCGAGAGGCGGCTGTCCCAGGATTGAATTCTCTGCCAAAAGCCCGGCTCGCTTGCGGCCTGCGTGCGCGCTGCTTGGTCCGGAAGGTCCTGCTTCATTGTCGCCTCCAACTCACCACGCCCCGTGGCACGAGGCTACCGCAATCCCGGATTGCGGCTTGTGAAGCATTTCACTTCAAGTGAGGCAGGCGGGCTGCCGGATGTCGGGCGTCGGCAGCTCGTGGAGCGAGCGAGGAGGGTGTCTGGACCACCTCCCACGCGATGCGTCCGCGCGGAACGTCGCCTTGAATTCGCGGTCGGCATGACCTAGTTTTTCGACGTGCTGCACGGCGTCCTCCACCATCTTCGTCAACTCGCCAGAACGGCCATGTTCGTGGCGATATCTGCGTTCGTGCTTCAGGTCTCCCTGATTTCGGTCTCGCAGGTGAAGGCGGCTGTCGGCGACATGCCGATGCCGTCCGTCATGCTCAGCGGTTCCCTGCATTTCCACGATCAACTGGCAGGCCACGTGCATTCCCACGCCGGTGACGACGCCGAAGGCCACGTCCATGACGGGCCGGATCACGACGACGACGGCGCTCCAGGCGTGGCCTGGGACATGTTTGGCACCTCGATCGCCTCAGCGCAGGTCGTTCACCTGCCCAGCGCCTTCGAAGTGCTCGGCGCCATGGACCTGCCGCTCGCGCGGGCCATTGTCGGGGTGCGCCCCGAGGGACTCGTCCGGCCACCAAGTACCTTCAGCATCGCGTAGTCCCGGCGGCGTTTCGGCCGCCGCCTTTTCGCATGTCTGAAGGATCTTTCGATGTTCATGAATCAGCGCTGCCCGAAAGGGCGGCTCACAAGTCTTGGGCTGGCCGGCGCTGTCTGGTTGGCAAGCCTGTTCTTGGGTGTCTCGGGGGCCTTTGCCCATGAAGGGCACGATCACGGCGACGCCGAGAAGACGCCGGTCGTGTCCTCGGCATATCCAAGAATTGCCGCGCGCTCCGAGCTCTACGAAGTCGTCGGCATCCTGAAAGACGGCAAGCTGTCGATCTTCGTTGATGATGCAGTGACGAACGAGCCGGTTTCGGACGCCGCCTTGCAAGTCACGATCGGCGATTCCGACCCGATCGACGCATCAAGCCGGGAGGATGGCGTTTACACCGCCCCGATTCCGAACGGCATACCGCCCGGATCGGTCGAGGTGATCTTCTCGATCAGCGCCGGCAGGGGAAATGATCTGCTGGTCGACTCGTTCACGCCGCGTGCAGAGGTTCGGCCCGCGGCGCAGAAGCACGAGCACGGCTGGCTGCTCTCGAACCGAGCGGCCATCGCGGCCTCCATGCTCGCCGCCTTGGGGTTCGGCCTTCTCTTCGCCTATTGGAAGCGGCGTGGCCGCGGCATGGCCGCCTCCATGTCCGCCGTGATGGCAGGGGCCTTCGTCATTCTCGCGGCCATCATGTTCGGCGAGGGCCGGACGAATGCAACGCAACCAAATCCGCCGGATGCTCCCGCATTGAGCGACTCCCCGCGGCGCCTGCAAGACGGCACCGTCTTCGCGGCCAAGCCGACGCAGCGTCTGCTCGAGGTACGGACCGCTGCAGCCGAGCCGCAGACGATTCATCCCGCCGTCACCCTGATCGGCCGTGTCATGGCCGACCCCAACCGCAGCAGCATCGTGCAGAGCATCTACGGGGGCCGCGTGGTTCCGGGCGATGACGGCATCCCTCGCATCGGGCAAACCGTCCGCAAGGGCGATCTGCTCATTCGGATCGAGCCGCATCTGCCAATCGCCGATCGCACGACGATCCTCGAGAAGGTCGGCGAAATCGAGCAGCTGATGGCAATCACGGAGAACAAGCTGCGGCGTCTCCGGCCGCTGGCCGAACGCGGCGCGGTGCCGCAAGGCCAGGTGAATGACCTCGAAAGCGAATTAGAGGGCCTGCGGGCGCGCCGCGAAGCCGTTCGCAATTCCCGCACCGGGTTCGAGGAGCTGCGGGCATCGACCGACGGCATCATCACGTCATCCAGGGTCGCGCCGGGCCAGGTCATACAGCCGCAAGACGTCCTGTTTCAGATCGCAGACCCTCGCAGCCTTTGGGTCGAGGCACTCGCCTATGACGAAATAGGCTTGAAGCAGCCCGAAGCCGCAACGGCAATGGCCGCAAACGGGCAGCAGATCGCGCTGAGCTTCGTCGGAACGAGCCGGGCGCTGCGCCAGCATGCGTCCGTGGTTCAGTTCGCCATTCCGGAGCCACCAGCAGGTCTCAACATCGGTCAGCCGTTGAATGTGATGGTCCAGACCGGAGCGCCCGCGTCCGGCCTGATCGTGCCGCGCAATGCCGTCGTTCGAAGCGGCAACGGCGAGAATATCGTCTGGCTGCACACCGGGCCCGAGCGCTTCGAGCCCCGGCCGGTTCGCGTGGTGCCGGTGGACGCAGCCCGCGTCATCGTGGCCGCCGGTGTCAACGAAGGCGAACACATCGTCGTTCGCGGCACCGACCTCGTCAACCAGATCCGGTAGCCGACCATGTTCAAGCTCATCGTCCAGACAAGCTTGCGCAATCGCCTGTTCGTGCTGGCGGTCGCCGCCGCGCTGGTCGGCTACGGCCTGGTCGTCCTGCCGAGCGTTTCGGTCGACGTCCTGCCGGACATCAACCGTCCGACCGTCAACATCTTGACCGAGGCAGAGGGATTGGCGCCCCAGGAGGTCGAGCAGCTGGTGACGTTCCCGATCGAGACGTCGATGAACGGCATGCCCGGCGTCATCCGCGTGCGCTCGGTCTCGGGCGTTGGTCTGTCGGTCGTCTATGTCGAGTTCGACTGGGGCGTCGAAATCTACCGCGCCCGGCAATTCGTCTCGGAGCGGCTGGCGCTGATCCGCGAGCAATTGCCGGCTCCGGCCAATCCCCAGATGGGCCCGGTGACCTCGATCATGGGCGAGATCATGCTGATCGCGCTGACGAGCGATGGCACGGCTTCACCCATGGATGTGCGCGAGATCGCTGACTTCGTCGTCCGGCCGCAACTCCTCGCCATTCCCGGCGTCGCCCAGGTGATACCCATCGGCGGCGAGGTCCGCCAATACCGCGTGACGCCGAACGTCGCCACCATGCAGGCGCTCGGGGTCACCCACGATCAGATCGAGCAGGCGGTCGCAAGGTTCGGCACCAATAGCGGCGGCGGCTTCGTCGACCAGCATGGCCGCGAATATCTGATCCGCAATGTCGGTCTCACCAGGCGTATCGAGGACCTCCGCAACACCGTCGTCGTCACCCGCGGAGAGCAGCCGATCCTGCTGAAGCAGGTTGCCTCGGTTGATTTTGCCGCGCGGACCAAGCGCGGTGACGCCGGATATGACGGCAAGCCCGCCGTCATCGTCAGCGTCATGAAGCAGCCGGCTGCGGATACTGTGGCCTTGACGCGCAATGTCGAGTCCACGCTGAAGGACCTGCAACGCACAATGCGCGGCGGGATCAACGTCGCCAACGTGCAGTTCCGGCAGGCCACCTTCATCGAAACGTCGATCGGCAATGTCGAGCGCGCCCTGGCCGAGGCCGCAATCGTCGTAGCAATGGTCCTGTTCGTCTTCCTGATGAACGGTCGCGCCGCGTTCGTCTCGCTGACCGCCATTCCAATATCGATCCTGGTGACGGTCCTGGTGTTTCGCGCCTTCGGCCTCACGATCAACACCATGACGCTGGGCGGCCTCGCCATCGCGATCGGCGAGCTGGTCGACGATGCCGTGGTGGACGTCGAAAACATCCTGCGGCGCTTGCGCGAGAACGCTGCGTCGGGCACGCCGCGTCCTGTCCTCGACGTGATCTCCGGCGCGAGCCAGGAGGTTCGTTCCAGTATCGTCTATGCAACGATGATCATCGTTCTCGTCTTCGTGCCGCTGTTCGCCCTTCCGGGAATCGAAGGGCGGCTGTTCACGCCGCTTGGCGTGGCCTATGTGGTCTCGATCCTCGCTTCGCTCTTGACCTCGATCACGGTGACGCCGGTGCTGTCCTACTATCTGCTTTCGGGACGAGCTGATTCAGGTGACCGCGAGAGCTTTGTCGTCACGAAGCTGAAGCAGGCCAATCGGCGGGTGCTCGGCTGGGCCTTCGAGCGGCAGGGCCTGGTGCTGGTCTTCGTTGCCGCTGCGGTCGCGGTGGCGGGCTATGCCGCGAGCCAGATGCCGCGCAGCTTTCTTCCTCCCTTCAACGAGGGGACGCTGGTCCTGTCGCTGCAGTACAATCCAGGCATTTCGCTCGCGGAATCGAACCGTCTTGGCCTATTGGCGGAACAGTTGCTCGCAAAGGTGCCCGAGGTGAAATCGGTCGGGCGCCGCACCGGCCGCGCCGAGCTCGATGAGCACGCCGAAGGCGTGCACTACAGCGAGATCGATGTCGATCTCACACCGTCCAAGCGCCTGAAGGCGGACATCTATGCGAGCATCCGGGAAGTGCTGTCCGCGCTGCCGGCGTCGGTGGCCATCGGACAGCCGATCAGCCATCGCCTCGATCATCTCCAGTCGGGTATTCGTGCCCAGATCGTGCTCAAGATCTTCGGGCAGGACATCGAGATGTTGCGGCGGCTGTCCGAAACGGTGCGCCAGCGTCTGTCGACGATCCCGGGTCTGGTCGATCTCCAGGTCGAGAAGCAGGTGCTGATTCCGCAAGTGCGGGTCCAAATCGATCATGCCCGCGCCGCTCTTCACGGCCTGACGCCGGCTGCGGTCACACAGGCACTCGACGCGCTGTCCAATGGCCGGAAGGTCTCCCAGATCGTCGACGGCAATCGCCGTTTCGATGTCGTGATGCGCCTGTCGGAGCAAGACCGTTCGACAACGGGACTGCACAATTTGCTCATCCCGACCGGCTCGGAGTTCGTCCCGCTGAGCGCTTTGGCCGACATCGTCGAGACAGACGGGCCGAACCAGATTCAGCGTGAGGGGACCCAGCGCAGGATCGTCGTCTACGGCAACGGGGACGGACGCCGCGACATCGCCGATATCGCTGCCGACATTCAGAGGTCGGTTCGCGAACTCGATTTCCCGCAAGGCTACACGACCAGCCTCGAAGGCGCGTTCCAGGCCCAGCAGGAGGCGTCCTGGCGCATCGGCATTCTGTCGCTGGCGTCGATGGCGATGATCTTCGTCGTCCTCTACAGCCGCTACCGGTCGATCGCACTGGCGCTGATCATCATGGGCGGTATTCCGCTCGCCCTGATCGGCAGCGTCGCCGCGCTAGAGATCTCCGGGCAGCCCTTGTCGGTGGCCTCGATGATCGGCTTCATCACCCTGGCCGGCATCTCGGCGCGCAACGGCATCTTGAAGATCTCGCACTACATCAATCTCGCCATCCACGAAGGCGAGCGTTTCGGGGCCGGGCTGGTCATTCGAGGCAGCATGGAGCGCCTCAGTCCGGTTCTGATGACGGCGCTTTGCGCCGGATTGGCGCTCACGCCGCTCTTGATCGGCGCGGACGAGCCGGGCCGGGAAATCCTGCACCCCGTGGCCGTGACGATCTTCGGCGGCCTGCTCAGCGCCACGGTTCTCGACACAATCGTGACCCCGATTCTGTTTCTGATGTTCGGCCAGCAGCCGCTGCAGCGGCTGGTGGCCGGACACGCCGCAACGTTCACCCCCGCGGAAGCCTATTGATACGCGCGGAAAACCAAAGAGGAGCCCGCAATGAGAACGTATATCGGCCTCGCCATGACCGCTGTGATGATCGCGACGCTGGATGTTGCCGCGGCGCAGACCAAGGGCAGCAACGGCGGCCCCGTGGTCAAATCGCAAGGGCATCCGATCGAATTCGTCAGCAAGGGGACGGACATCGTCTTTTACGTTGGCGACGACGATGGATCGCCGCTTTCGACGAAGGATATGCGCGGACGCGCAACGATTCAGGATGGCGGCAAGACGGTCACCGTTGCGCTTGCGCCGGCCAATCCCAACATGATGACGGGAAAGCTGCAGGCCGAGTTGTCGCCGAAGGCGATCGTGGTGTTCTCCGGCAGCTTGCACGGTCATTCGCTGACCGCGAGATACGCTGCGCAATGATTGTTGCGCGAATGGCGTGCCACCCGCAAGCGCACCGCCGCGGAGGTCGCGACCATGACATAATACCCCTGTTTTGCCCGACGGATCAAACAGATTTCGTAAAATCCGTAAGCCCTTGATTTTGCAGCAGCCGGCTACTGTGCATGGGGTTGTTTTCGCAATTTTGTTTTGGGCCCTCGATCATGCCCGGTCGGGCAGCAGTTCACCGAGCGAGCGGATGATGCGGTCGGGCTTGACCGTCGAGCCCTCCGGCAGGCCCTCGCCATGCACGTCCATCCAGATCGCATAGATGCCGAGACGCTGCGGCGTCACGACTTCCCATTCCAGATTGTCGCCGATCATCCAGGTATCTCCGGCGGTGACGCCGAGCGCCTGCATCGCGTGCAGATAGGCGCGCTCCTCGGGCTTGCCGAAGCCGTGCTCGCCTTCGATCTGGATGTGGTCGAAGCGATGCGCCAGCTCGAAGCGCTCGACCTTGGCGCGCTGCATGTCGGCGGCGCCGTTGGTGACCAGCGCGAGCTTGATGCCGAGCGCCTTGAACCGGTCGATCGCCTCATGCGCGCCGGGAAAGACGAACATCTCCTCCTCGCGATAGGCGGTGAAGCGGTCGGCGAGGCGAATGGCGAGGTCGTCGGGCAAAGCGCGGTGGCCTGCGGCCGCGAGCGCGGCGAAGCCGCCCTTCACCGTCAGGTGCCGCGCCTCGGCGAGCTTCATCCGCCACGCTGCTTCCGCATTGGCCCAGAAGTTTCGCGCGAAGGCCAGCACCGCGGTTGCGACCATCGGCGGCGGCAGCGGGGCGAGTTCTTCGGCGAATTCGGCCGTGATCGTGTTCCAGGCGATCTCGGGCCGGCCATAGGCCGACAGGATGGTGTCGTCCATGTCGATCAACATCGCGCGCGGAAGCGGCGGCAGCACGGCGTTCATGGCCACTTCACCTCCGGCGGCAGCGACGACAGGATCGAGTCCACATTGCCGCCGGTCTTCAGTCCGAAGATGGTGCCGCGGTCGTAGAGCAGGTTGAACTCGACATAGCGGCCGCGTCGGATCAGTTGCTCCTCGCGGTCCGCAGCCGTCCAGGCGCTCGCGAAATTGCGCCGCACGATCTCGGGATAGATCTTCAGGAAGGCGCGGCCGACATCCTGGGTGAAGGCGAGGTCGGCGTCCCAGTCGCCGCTGTCGTGCCAGTCGTAGAAGATGCCGCCGATGCCGCGCGCCTCTTTCCGGTGCGGCAGGTAGAAATACTCGTCGCACCACTTCTTGTACTTGTCGTAATCGGCAACGCCGCTCGGCTGCGCGCAGGCCAGTTTCATCGCGGCGTGGAAGGCGATGCAGTCGGGATCGTCCTGCGTCCGCCTTCGCTCCAGCACCGGCGTCAGGTCGGCGCCGCCGCCGAACCAGGCCTTCGTGGTGACGACGAAGCGCGTGTTCATGTGCACGGCGGGAACGTTCGGATTGCGCATGTGCGCGATCAGCGAGATGCCGGAGGCCCAGAATTTTGGATCCTCCGCAGCGCCGGGGATCTGGGCCCGGAATTCGGGTGCGAACTCGCCGTGCACCGTCGAGCAATGCACGCCGACCTTCTCGAACAGCCGGCCGTGCATCATCGACATCACGCCGCCGCCGCCGGCCGCGCCAGAGTGGTCGGTGCGCTGCCAGGGCGTGCGCTTGAAGCGGCCGGGCTCGCCCGGATGGAGGCTTTGCGGCGCGTCGTCCTCGAGCCGCTCGAAGCTCGCGCAGATGTCGTCGCGCAGGGCTTCGAACCAGGCGCGGGCGCGGGCCTTGCGGTCTTCGATCGTCGTGTCGTCCATCTGCATTCCCGGTCGCTTACCACGTGGAGTGTGCCGTAGGGTGGGCAAAGGCGCCCTTGCGCCGTGCCCACGTCTCTTACCGTCATCTTGAATCGTGGGCACGCTCCGCTTTGCCCACCCTACAAAATCATTTCCTATCTGATGCCGAGCGATTTGTGCGTCTGCACGCTGAGCCGCCATTGCGGATGGTGCAGGCAGTAGTCGATCGCGCGCGCGGTGTTCTCGATGACTTCGGGCCCGTCCATCGGCTGCAGCGAGAAGCGTTCGAAGGCGAGATCCTCGAATGCTTCGGGCATCGCCAGCGCCTGCGGATAGACCAGCTTCAGCTCGTGGCCGCGCCGCAGCACCAGCTCGCTGCCGCCCTTGGGGCTGACACAGATCCAGTCGAGCCCATCAGGGGCTGCGATCGTGCCGTTGGTCTCGACGCCGATCTCGAAGCCTCTTGCGTGCAGCGCGTCGATCAGCGCAGCGTCGACCTGGAGCAGCGGCTCGCCGCCGGTCAGCACCACGTAGCGGTTGGCGGCAGCCGCTGTCCATTGCGCGGCGATGGTATCGGCGAGTTCCGCGGCCGAGCCGTAGCGCCCGCCGAGCGTGCCGTCGGTGCCGACGAAATCGGTGTCGCAGAACTTGCAAGTTGCCTCGCTGCGGTCGGCCTCGCGGCCGCTCCAGAGGTTGCAGCCGGCAAAGCGGCAGAACACCGACGCGCGCCCGGCATGGGCGCCTTCGCCTTGCAGGGTCAGGAAGATTTCCTTGACCGCGTAACTCAAGCCTCTCTCCTCAATCTCTCAAACTTGCGGGTTCCGGGTTTGCCGCAGCGCCTCGCCGGCGGCCATGGCCACGCTCATGGCCACATTGAGCGACCGCAGCCCCGCGTTGATCGGGATCACCAGGCGCGCATCGGCGGCCTCGACGACCGCGTCGGTGACGCCGGCGCTCTCGCGCCCGAATAGCAGGATGTCCGAGCTCTGGTAATGAAAATCGCGGTAATCGGTGGCAGCCTTGGTGGTGAACAGCAGCAGCCGCTGGCCCTGGCCTGCGCGCCAGTCCTCGAATGTCGCCCAGGAGACGTGGCGGGTCAGCCTGACATGGTCGAGGTAGTCCATTCCCGCCCGGCGGAACAGACGGTCGGACACGGGGAAGCCCGCGGGTTCTATGATATGGGCATCGAGCCCCAAGCAGGCACAGAGGCGAAGAATCGTGCCGGTGTTCTGGGGGATGTCAGGCTGGAAAAGCGCGATCTGCATGGGCGGCGGCGAGTTGGCTTGCGGGCGCAAAATGTCTCAATAAAACATCGCCCGCCCGGGAATTCGTGCATTGCACGCTCCCACGCCGTTAGCGGGCTTGCGCTCGCCCGGCAAGGGTGCCAATAGAACGATTCTGGACTGCTGTTTCACCCGTTTAGAGGTGAACAAGCCAAGTTCTGCCGCCGCGGGGGGCCGCGGGCGCCGGCAGCCTTTCCGGGGACCTCTTGGGCGCCCCTCGGAGCGGTTCCACCGGTAGCACAAGAAGAAAGGGTTGGAATCGTGACGACAGCGTCTTCGGCGGACCATCCGACACGCCGTGATTTCTTATTCGTTGCAACGGGGGCAGCTGCAGCAGTAGGGGGCGCGGCCGCGCTCTGGCCCTTCATCTCCCAAATGAATCCGGATGCCTCGACCATCGCCGCCGGTGCGCCGATCGAGGTCGATCTCAGCCCGATCGCGGAAGGTCAGGACATCAAGGTGTTCTGGCGCGGCAAGCCGATCTACATCAGCCACCGCACCAAGAAGCAGATCGACGAAGCGCGCGCCGTCAACGTGGCGAGCCTGCCCGATCCGCAGTCCGACGAGGCCCGCGTCAAGTCTGGTCACGAGCAGTGGCTGGTCGTGATCGGCATCTGCACCCACCTCGGCTGTATCCCGATCGCTCATGAAGGCAGCTACGACGGGTTCTTCTGCCCCTGCCATGGTTCGCAGTACGATTCGTCCGGCCGCATCCGCCAGGGGCCTGCGCCCTCGAACCTGCCGGTGCCGCCGTACCAGTTCGTTTCCGACACCAAAATCCAGATCGGCTGAGCTTCGGATCTTCGTCCGAAGCTTCGCGCCGTCTCGTCGTACTATTTCCTCAGGATCGCATCATGAGCGGACCATCCGACTACCAGCCGAGCAATCCGGCCCTGCAATGGATCGAGCGGCGTCTGCCGATCTTTGGTCTCATCCACTCCTCCTTCGTCGCCTATCCCACCCCGCGCAACCTGAACTATTGGTGGACCTTCGGCGCCATCCTCTCCTTCATGCTCGGGATGCAGATCCTGACCGGCGTGATCCTGGCGATGCACTACACGCCGAACGCCGATCTCGCCTTCAAGTCGGTCGAGCTGATCGTCCGTGACGTGAACTACGGCTGGCTGCTGCGCAACATGCACGCGGTCGGCGCCTCGATGTTCTTCGTCGCCGTCTACGTCCACATGTTCCGCGGCCTGTACTACGGGTCTTACAAGGAGCCGCGCGAGGTGCTGTGGATCCTCGGCGTCATCATCTACCTCCTGATGATGGCGACCGGCTTCATGGGCTACGTGCTGCCGTGGGGCCAGATGAGCTTCTGGGGCGCCACCGTCATCACCAACCTGTTCTCCGCCATTCCCTATGTCGGCGAGAGCATCGTGACGCTGCTGTGGGGCGGCTATGCGGTCGGCAACCCGACGCTGAACCGCTTCTTCTCGCTGCACTATCTCTTGCCGTTCGTGATCGCGGGCGTCGTCGTGCTGCACGTCTGGGCGCTGCACGTCGCCGGCCAGAACAACCCTGATGGCGTCGAGCCGAAGACGGAAAAGGACACGGTGCCGTTCACGCCGCATGCCACCATCAAGGACATGTTCGGCGTCACCTGCTTCATGCTGCTGTACGCCTGGTTCATCTTCTACATGCCGAACTATCTCGGCGACGCCGACAACTACATTCCGGCGAACCCGGGCGTGACGCCGCCGCACATCGTGCCGGAATGGTATTACCTGCCGTTCTACGCGATCCTGCGCTCGATTCCGAACAAGCTCGCGGGCGTCATCGCGATGTTCGGAGCGATCATCATCCTGTGCTTCCTGCCCTGGCTCGATGCCGCCAAGACGAAGTCGTCGAAGTACCGTCCGCTCGCCAAGCAGTTCTTCTGGATCTTCGTCGTGGTCTGCATTCTGCTCGGCTATCTCGGTGCGCAGCCGCCGGAGGGCATCTACGTGGTCGCCGGCCGCGTCCTGACGGTCTGCTACTTCGCCTACTTCCTGATCGTGCTGCCGCTGCTCTCGCGCATCGAGAAGCCGCGGCCGGTGCCGAACTCGATCTCGGATGCCGTGCTGGCCAAGACCGGCAGCCGGTCGACGCCGATGGTCTCGACCGCGATCGTGCTGGCGCTCGCCGGTTCGCTGTTCGCGGGCTCGATCGACAGCGCGAAGGCGTCCGAAGGCAGCGACACGCCCCCCGGCAACAAATGGTCGTTCTCGGGCCCTTTCGGTAAGTTCGATCGCGGCGCGCTGCAGCGCGGCCTGAAGGTCTACAAGGAGGTCTGCGCCAGCTGCCACGGCCTGTCCTACATCGCCTTCCGCAACCTCGCCGAGCCCGGCGGGCCCAGCTATTCCGTGGCGCAGGCGGCGGCCTTCGCCTCCGAGTATAAGGTCAAGGACGGTCCGAACGATGCCGGCGACATGTTCGAGCGGCCGGGCCGGCCGGCGGACTATTTCCCCTCGCCGTTCCCGAACGAGCAGGCCGCGCGTGCGGCGAACGGCGGCGCGGCGCCGCCCGACCTGTCCCTGATTACCAAGGCGCGCTCCTATAAGCGCGGCTTCCCCTGGTTCATCTTCGACGTCTTCACCCAGTACCAGGAGCAGGGGCCCGACTATGTCGCCGCGGTGCTCCAGGGCTATGAGGAGAAGGTGCCGGAGGGCGTCACCATCCCGGAGGGCTCGTACTACAACAAGTACTTCCCCGGTCACGCCATCAAGATGCCGAAGCCGCTCAGCGACGGCCAGGTGACCTTTGACGACGGCGCGCCGACCACGGTCGCGCAGTACGCCAAGGACGTCACCACCTTCCTGATGTGGACCGCCGAGCCGCACATGGAAGCGCGCAAGCGCCTCGGCTTCCAGGTCTTCGTGTTCCTGATCATCTTCGCGGGCCTAATGTACTTCACCAAGAAGAAGGTCTGGGCCGACTCGCACTGAGCGGCTTGGCGCGAAACGAGAATGAAGAAGCCCCCGCAAGGGGGCTTTTTTGTTGAGCCGTCATTCCGGGGCGATGCGTAGCATCGAACCCGGAATCCATTCATCCACCAGCTCCGCGGCCCAATGGATTCCGGGCTCGCGCTATCGCGCGCCCCGGAATGACGAGAGTGTGGATTGCGTCACACCCCCGCACCCGCCAAAATACCGCCAACCGATCCCCCAGAAACTCACCGGAGGACACCATGGGAACCAGCATCACCTTCAAGCGCCCGGACGGCAAGGACGCCTCGGGCTATCTCGCCAACGCCGCGCGCGGCAATGCGCCGGGCGTGGTCGTGATCCAGGAATGGTGGGGCCTGTCGGACCAGATCAAGGGCCTGTGCGACCGCTTCGCGCTGGCCGGTTTCGACGCGCTGGCGCCCGATCTCTACAAGGGCAAGGTGGTGCCGTATCACGATACGGACAGCGCCAACAAGGAGATGAACTCGCTCGACTTCATGGACGCCACTACGCAGACCGTCCGCGGTGCCGCGCAATATCTGTCGCGCAACGGCGCCAAGGTCGGGCTGACCGGCTTCTGCCTCGGCGGCGCCGTCACCATCATCGGCGCGACCAAGATCCCGGAGCTCGCGGCCGGCGTCGTGTTCTACGGCATCCCGCCCGAGCAGGCCGCCAAGCCCGCCGACGTCAAGATCCCGCTCCAGGCCCATTTCGCCAACAAGGACGATTGGTGCACGCCGGAGCTGGTCAATGGTTTCGAGAAGGCCATGAAGGCGGCCGGCAAGTCGCTGGAGCTGTTCCGCTATGACGCCGAGCACGCCTTCGTCAACGAGCAGCGCCAGGCCGTGCACGACCGCGAAGCCGCCGAACTCGCCTGGGGCCGGGCGACGGAGTTTTTCCGGAAGCATCTGGGGTAGCAGCAGCAGTGGTGCGGGTCGATCTGCGCACGTGTTGCAATCGCTATTGATAACAGCTCGCTGCAATCATAGGCTGCAGCCGTGTAGCCCTTCGCTACGCGACTGTGGAGGGGGTGATGATTGTGGATGGTCGGTTGACGACGGTTGTTTTGCCTCGCGAGCGGCTGGACGCGCCCGAGGACCCTGAGAAGGCCGAATATCTAACCCACGCGGTGGTCGACTACGTCAACCAAATGCAACGCGTCGGCGTGTACTCCGGACGTGAACTGCCCGCTGTGGCCATGCAGGCCTATCACGCAGACTACTATCTCGCTCAGGTCAACAACGGCGGTCACAGCCAGTTCATCGGTAACACGGGCGTTTCGTTGCTTCCCACGACGTCTGGCGATGCGCTCGCCGGACTCGAGGCGATGGGAGCGAGCGCGCAACATCGTATATTGCAGGAAATGATCGCCTGGGTAGGGGATAATCCCCAAGAGAGCGTGCAGCAGAATGGCTTCGAGAACCGAGCCTCGGCGCTCGATGCGCTTGATCGTCGCTTCTATGAAGCAGAACGACAGCAACCAATGAAACAACTTGCAGCCCGATGGATCGCAAGCTGGCCCGAATTGCATGCTGTCGCTCAGGAACAGTATGCCTCCGAAATCGAACGGCTTGCGCAACTTAACCCACATCTGTCGCAACGTCGGATCTGGCTGAGCGTTCGCCACATCAGCTCTCAGATCACCGACCGCCTGCAGCTCACGATCGCCGCCGCGTGCGGGGCGGTGAGGCCTGACCCGGAGCTCAAGGTTCAGGCGTTCGCGGGAAGCAATATGGATGCTGAAGGGGTGCAGGGCATTGCCATTGGCGTCAAGACTGACAAGGGTTCGCGCCTGTGCGTTTACGAGGAGGCGGGTGGAGAACTTTACGAATTCGGCCCAGGCAGCCAGAGCCCGAAGCCGTCGGACATGCATGAAGTATTGAAGAGCTTTCCGCCCACACTGGTGGGCGCGCGGTTGTCGACGGTAGGCGCTGACACGATCCGGAATTTCTTGAGAGTTGCCGAGCAAAATCTGGCGGCCGAGGCCATCGACCTGCTGTTGCGAAAGTTGGATCTGGATCCGGCCGCGATGATCACGGCGCTACGCGTGAGCGACGATCATGCCACATGGTGTGCGGTCACAGGAAAGACAGGTGTTATGGTTGAAACCTTGGCTGACCGTAGCAATGTCGTCGAACCCGACGGTGAACTTCCGCTCACGGTAACGCGAGCCGAGATCGAGCGTCATGCTTCGGACGCGGCCATAGGGCGCGACAGCCTGCAGATGCGGGCTTGAAGCGGCTGAGACCTGGCCGTCGCCATTTTGGCGATTGAAGCCGCCCCAGCCACCCTTGACGCCGCCCTCGCGCCATGGTGAGTATCCGCCCATGAGCACCGCCGTCCGCCCAGCCCGTCTTTGGTGGCGCACCTCCTAAAGAGGTGGCCGGTGCGATTTCATTTCTCAAAATCGCTAGAGGTCGCCACGCAGTGCGGCGGCCCGATCGTTTGTCCTGTGTGGCGTTCCCTCGGCAAGTTTCGTAAGAGGACGACATGAACAGGACAGTCTTTGCCCTCCCGGCCAGAAGTGAGTACGCGACGCGCGCGGGGCTTGCGATCACGCGCGTGGCGGAGCAATTTACCGGCGGCGCCAGCAGGCTCGACGACCTCATCAGCCTGCTCGACCGCCGCCGCGGCGTGGTGCTGTCCTCGGGCACGACCGTGCCCGGCCGCTACGAGAGCTTCGACCTCGGCTTCTCCGATCCGCCGCTCAAGCTCGAGACAGTCGGCGTCAATTTCAAGCTGGAAGCGCTGAACGCGCGCGGCCAGGTGCTCATCGCCTTCCTCGGCGACGTGCTGCGCGAGCCCTGCGTGGTGATCTCCGAGAAGACGGCGACGCGCCTTGCCGGCCACATCATCCGCGGCGATGCCCCGGTCGAGGAAGACCAGCGCACGCGGCGGGCCAGCGTGATGTCGCTGGTGCGCGACCTCGTCGCCGCCTTCTCCGCCAATGATGATGGCCTGCTCGGCCTGTTCGGCGCCTTCGCCTACGACCTCGTCTTCCAGATCGAGGACCTCGTGCAGAAGCGTCCGCGCGAGCAAGACCAGCGCGACATCGTGCTGTACGTGCCCGATCGCCTGCTGGCCTATGACCGCGCCACCGGCCGCGGCGTGGTGCTCACTTACGATTTCGCCTGGAAGGGCAAATCCACCGAGGGCCTGCCGCGCGAGACCGCCGACAGCCCGTACCTAAAGACGCCGCGCCAGGGCTTTGCCGATCACGCGCCCGGTGAATATCAAGCCACCGTCGAGACGGCGCGCGCCGCCTTCGCCCGCGGCGATCTGTTCGAGGCCGTGCCCGGCCAGCTTTTCGCCGAGCCCTGCGACCGCTCGCCGGCCGAAGTGTTCCAGCGGCTCTGCGTCATCAACCCGTCGCCCTATGGCGCGCTGATGAATCTCGGCGAGGGCGAATTCCTCGTCTCCGCGTCGCCCGAAATGTTCGTGCGCTCGGACGGCCGCCGCGTCGAGACCTGCCCGATCTCGGGCACGATTGCGCGCGGCCTTGATGCGATCGGCGATGCCGAGCAGATCCGCCAGCTCCTGAACTCGGAGAAGGACGAGTTCGAGCTCAACATGTGCACCGACGTCGACCGCAACGACAAGGCGCGCGTCTGCGTGCCCGGCACGATCAAGGTGCTGGCACGTCGGCAGATCGAGACTTACTCAAAGCTGTTCCATACCGTCGATCACGTCGAGGGCATGCTGCGCCCCGGCTTCGACGCGCTCGATGCCTTCCTCACCCATGCCTGGGCGGTCACCGTCACGGGTGCGCCAAAGCTGTGGGCGATGCAGTTCGTCGAGGACCACGAGCGCTCGCCGCGGCGCTGGTATGCCGGTGCGATCGGCGCGGTGAATTTCGACGGCAGCATCAACACCGGCCTCACCATCCGCACCATCCGCATGAAGGATGGCCTCGCCGAAGTGCGCGTCGGTGCCACCTGCCTGTTCGATTCCGATCCCGCCGCGGAAGATCGCGAATGCCAGGTCAAGGCCGCCGCGCTGTTCCAGGCGCTGCGCGGCGATCCGCCGAAGCCGCTCTCGACCTTTGCGCCCGATGCCACCGGCTCGGGCAAGCAGGTGCTGCTGATCGACCACGACGACAGCTTCGTGCATATGCTCGCCGATTATTTCCGCCAGGTCGGCGCCAGCGTCACCGTGGTCCGCTATGTGCATGCGCTCGACATGCTCAAGCAGAAGAGGTGGGATTTGCTGGTGTTGTCACCCGGCCCCGGGCGCCCTGAGGATTTCGGGATCAAGACAACAATCGACGCGGCGCTGGAGAAGAAGCTGCCGGTGTTCGGCGTCTGCCTCGGCGTGCAGGCGATCGGCGAATATTTCGGCGGCGAGCTCGGCCAGCTCACCCATCCCGCCCACGGCCGGCCCTCACGGGTGCAGGTGCGCGGCGGGCGGCTGATGCGCAACCTGCCGAACGAGATCGTCATCGGCCGCTATCATTCGCTCTTCGTCGAGCGCGACAGCATGCCGGAGGTTCTGAGCGTCACCGCCAGCACCGAGGACGGCGTCGCCATGGCGCTTGAGCACAAGACCCTGCCGGTCGCCGGCGTGCAATTCCACCCGGAATCGCTGATGTCGCTCGGCGGCGAGGTGGGGTTACGTATCGTCGAAAACGCGTTCCGGCTGGATGCTGGGGCGAATTGAGTATGACCGTCATTGCGAGGAGCCCGCGACAAAATTGCGAAGCAATTTTGCGCTGGCGACGAAGCAATCCAGGCTCTTGCCGCGGAGAAGATCTGGATTGCTTCGCTTCGCTCGCAATGACGGTGGAAAAGCCAGAGTGAGATAACCATGACCTTTGACCACGATCTGAAGGCGAGCGTCCGCACCATCCCGGACTATCCCAAGCCCGGGATCATGTTCCGCGACATCACAACCCTGCTCGCGGATGCGCGCGCGTTCCGCCGCGCCGTGGACGAGCTCGTCAATCCCTGGGCCGGCAACAAGATCGACAAGGTCGCCGGCATGGAGGCGCGCGGCTTCATCATCGGCGGCGCGGTGGCGCACCAGCTCTCGGCCGGCTTCGTGCCGATCCGCAAGAAGGGCAAGCTGCCGCATACCACGGTGCGCATCGCCTACTCGCTCGAATACGGCATCGACGAGATGGAGATGCATGTCGACGCGATTCAGCCCGGCGAGCGCGTCATCCTGGTCGACGACCTCATCGCCACCGGCGGCACCGCGGAAGGCGCGGTGAAGCTGCTGCGCCAGATCGGCGCCAACGTCGTCGCCGCCTGCTTCATCATCGACCTGCCCGAGCTCGGCGGCGCCGCCAAGCTGCGTGCGATGGACGTCCCGGTGCGGACCTTGATGACGTTCGAGGGGCATTGAGCGTGCTCGCCGCTACGGCGAGAGCCCGCGGCAAGCGCAGACCTGGCTAGGGCGGCGGCAAGCCGAAGGCCGGAAACAGCTCGGGCCCGAGCGGCCCCAGATAGACCGTCAGCGAGGCGATCCGGCCGTCCGCAGGCTCGATGACATGCAGCGAATGGGCGCGCCATGCCGGATCCTGATGGGTGCGCGCGTAGACACCGACAGCCGGCTGGCCGTTGGCGCCGATGGCGACCGCTCGGAAGCCGGCAAACCTGGTCCAGATGGTCTCGAAGAAAGCCCGAATGGCCGCGCGCCCCTGATACCACTCCCGCCATGGCGGCATGCTAAAGGTGGCGTCCTCCCGCAAGAGTTCTATGAAGCCGTCGAGATTGGCGGCCTGCCAGGTCTGCATGTAGCGCTCGAGCAGCAGTCCCTCCTCTCGGCTGGTCTGCGATCGACGGCGGGGACGTCCCTCGGGATATCGCGCCGCGAGGGTTGCGCGAGCCCGCTGCAATGCGCTGTTGATCGAGGCCGTCGAGCCGCCCAACAATCGCGCCGTTTCGACAGCCGACCATCCCAGGACGTCGGAAAGCAGCAGCGCGGCCCGCTGCCTGGGCGGCAGATCCTGGATGGCCGCGACGAAGGCGAGCTGCACGGCTTCGCGGGTCTCGTACCGTGCTTCCGGACCGGGCGTGTCGTCGGCGACGGCGGGAAGCTCCGCATCCGGGTAAGGGTCCAGCCAGGCAAGCTCGGCTGCGGGGCCGCCCGTGGCCCGCCCCTGCGAGGGAGGCTGTCCGGGCTGCTGGAGAAAGCGATGCGCCCTGGTCCTCGCCTTGAGAGCGTTGAGGCAGCTGTTGGTGGCGATCGTGTAGAGCCAGCCGCGGACCGAGCCTCGCCCGTCGAACTCCGACCGCGCGCGCCAAGCTCGCAGAAAGGTCTCCTGTACGAGGTCGTCCGCCTCGTGCAGCGATCCCATCATGCGGTAGCAGTGGAGCTTGATCTCGCGACGGTGGGCCGCCGTGAAATGCTCGAAGGCCAGTCGATCGAGGAGCGGCTGGCCTGGCTCGCCCAATGGCTCGAAAGGGCCAGGAGGGCCTGTCATGCTGGGCCTGCAGTGCTGAATTCGATCTGCATTCTGTGTGCCTCAGGCCGCCGGCGCAAGTCCGCTCCCGCTCACCATGAAGGAACTGCCCTCCGATGTCCCGGTGGCCAGGGCAACCACCGCCCTTCCCACATCGGCCGGCGTTTGCATGTCGGTCATGCCCGCGAGAACGTCCGCGGGCTGGATGCCCAGATAGCCGGCATAGCCGTCGACGCCGCCCTTGCCCACGCGGGTGCCGGGCATGATACGCATGGGGGCCAGGTCCATGAAGCGCAGGCCCAGTCTGAGCCGATCCGACTCCTTCTGGCAATGACCCGCCAGGAAGATCTGCGCGCGCTTTGCCCCCGCATAACCGCCGGCAAACGGCGGTCCGCCGCTGAAGGCCGCGCCACTGGAGATCTGGACGATCCGTGTTCCCGGCTTGAGCGGACCTCGCAGCGCCGCCCTGCAAAACAGGAACGACGCCTTGACGTCCGTTTCCCAGTTGGCGGAGAAGGCCTCCCAGGTCAGGTCCTGTATAGGCGCGCTGGGGGCAAGTGAGCCCGCGCAGATCACCAGGACGTCCGGCGCCAGCGCGGCGAAAACCTGCCCCGGCGCTGTATCCTGCGTCGCGTCGGCCGCAAGGGTTCTCAACCTCGGCGTCTCGTTCGCCAGCTCGGTCAGGGCTGCTGCTTCGCGGGCGACGGCCAGGACCGTCGCTCCCTCGCCGAGGGCGGCTTCCGCGATTGCGCGGCCGACGCCGCGGCTGCCTCCTACGACGACGACATTTTTATCTTGCAACGATCCCATGGATTACCCCCCTGTCCGGGCCACCCGGATCATTCCGGCGCGCCTATGGATCAGGACAGCGCAGGCGGGCCAAAATCATCGGTGCGCCAAAGAAAATGTCAGGCGATCGACACGGCCCGCGAAAAGCGCCGATAGGGTGCGCGGCTGGTAGTGAACGTGGCCGACTAGATCGCTTCGGCGTTGAGGTCCGACCGCCAATGCAGCATGCGGTCCTTCAGCAGCGCATCGCGGATGTAGCTCGTTTCCTCCTCGTCCAGCCGCTCGCACTCGGCGAATGTCAGGCCAGTGGCGCCATGCGCGTTCCACGCCGCTTGAAGGGCGCGGCAGGGATGCCCGCCCTGGCGCAGCGTGAACCAGATCCGGTTGGCGACCTTCTCGAGATCAAACGCCTGCCCGACCCAGGCTTCGCCTGTCGCCACGCAGCGGACGACGTAGATGCCGACGGCGGTCTTGCGCTCCTTGTAGGCGGCAATCGCGGCCTTTCGGTCGATGCTCATGGGCTTGGTCTCGCGAGGAAGGGTGTCACGCGAGGTCATACAAGCCGCCGGGCGGTCGGTCAATATTGCCCGGGTAAAATAAATCAGGACCGTTGCAGGATCAGGCTGAGCTCGAGCTCGCGGAAGGCGAGGTAGTTGCGCCGGATCCACTGATGCAGCTCGGTCGAAGAGTCCTTCTCCTGCCGCAGATAGCCGGTGAAGGAGAAATTCAGCCGGTCGATATACGTCTTCAGGAAACCCGGCAGCGCCGGCAGGCGGAACAGCCGGCCACCTCCCATCGCCGGCGGCAGTTCGCCGCGAACGACATATTCGTTGTCCACCGTGACCAGGTTCATCCGCGGGATCTGCGCGCGCAACGTCTCGTGGGCGCGGGCCGAGACACGGTCGGTGTCGGCGACGAACAGGATCTGTGGTGCCACATGCCGGCGCGCCGCCTCCTTCAACAGGCCGATCTCGTCGGTCATCTTGAAGAACTCGTCGAAGGCGTGGAAGCCGAGGTCGATGACCTTGGCAACACCGTCATCGACGATGACGCGGTCCATCAGCTGCATCTTGCCGTAAGTGTCGATCACGTCGGCGGTCTCGGTCACCTTCGGCAGGTAATCGAGCAGCGACGGCTCCTTCAGATTGACGTCGAAGGCCGCGACGTTGCCGTTCTTGAGCAGCAGGAATTCTGTCAGCAGCCGCGCCAGCAAGGTCTTGCCGACCTGCGGGCGAGGCGAGCAGATGATGTAGACGGGCGTTGCGGGCATCGACAGCCATTATCTGGGCCAACTCACTGCCCAATCCAGCCGTATCCGCCCGGGGTCCGCAACTATTTTTCGCTGTTGCGGGTAACGGATTTCGAACCAACGATGTCGGTCAGGCGGATGCGGTCGAACTCGCTCCAGACGTTGGCCAGCCAGTGCCGGACATAGCCGCGCAGCACGAACGAATAGTTCGCAGCCTCGTCGTTGATGCCCTTGTTGGCGACGAATTTCAGGAACGGCACGGAAGACACCTCGACCTGCTCATAGGCCATTTCGTTGAGCTTGGGGATGGTCAGCTCGGTCGCGTCCTTGATGCGGTGGAAGTATGAATTGTAGGTCGCCTGGTCCCATTGGAAGAACTGGGTGTCGTTGATGAAGTTCTTCACCAGGAAATATTTCGCGCCGGACATGAAGCCCGCGGTCTCCGCGATTTCCTCCAGCGAGGCGATCGAGGGTCCGAGGATGTGGAACACCGCGAAGGTGATCTGGCCCGCCTTGGCGGCGTCGAGGAAGCCAATGTCGCGCAGCGAAGCCAGCGCCGGCGAGAGCAGGCCGGCGCGGACGTCGATGACGGTGACCGAAGGGCTGACAGCGTTGAGCGTGTCGAAGATCTTCATCTGGTCGGCCGTCGTCGTCATGTCGACGATCTCGGTGATGTCGGGGTGGAAGCGCCTCAGGGTTCCGCGCGGAGACTCCGTGTCGAACGCCCGCGTCGGCACGTTGTTGGCCGAGAAATAATCGAGCAGTGTGCGCGATACCGTGGTCTTGCCGACCCCGCCCTTGTCCGCGCCCACCACAACCACTGCCGGCTTTGCCATTGCTGTCCCCTAACGCGCGCCCCCGATCGCGAGGTCGCAATCGGCCGGGCCCCAAATCGATGTCCGAAAAGACGTCCCGAGTCTGCTGTTGGGCGCGAACATGGCAGAAACAAGGGAGAATTCAATTCCTTGCGCTCCAGTCACGGCAATTCCCGAGGATATTCCCGATTGCCGGGAAACCTGCCGCATGAAGCGGCAAATCACGTCATCAGTGACGGCCCCACGGTCCCATCGGATTGGCTGCCGGGGCTCCAGAGGGGCTGGGCGCGGGAACGGGCGGCGGATTGGCGGGAGCGGGTGCATCGCTCCACGGCCCGTGCGAGAGCGGCGGCGGACCGTCCTGCGCCTCGGCCGGTTCGGTCTCGGGCTGTTCCGTCTCTTCGGTGGGGTCCGGCAGCGGACCGGGGTCATGGCCGCCGGCGAACTTGACCAGGGCGTCGACCCGGGACTGCACGGACGGGTGGGTCGCGAACAGATCGGCAAAGCCCTCGCGCGGATTGTCGACGCAGAGCTCCATCACCGCCGAGGTCGCGCCCGGCAGCTCGCCGCGATTCTCGATCTTGCGCAGCGCCGAGATCATGGCATCCGGATCTTTGGTCAGCTCGACCGAGCCGGCGTCGGCGAGATATTCGCGTGACCGCGACAGCGCGAGCTTCACCACCTGCGACAGCAGCCAGGCCAGCACGATCAGCACGATGGCGATGATGATGACGATGATCGCACCGCCCCCGGAGCTCTTGCTGTCGCTCGAGGACGAGGACGACCGCGAGGACGAGGAGGAGCCCGAGGACCAGGAGCCGCCGGAGCCGGAGCTCCAGTTCAGATTCGTGAACAGGCGGAAGAACAATTCGCCGAAGAAGCCGACCACGCCGGCGATGATGACGGCGACCACCATGAGCTGCACGTCGCCGTTCTTGATGTGGGTCAGCTCGTGGCCCAGCACCGCTTCGATCTCCTTGTCGTTGAGCGCATCGAGGAGACCCGTGGTGACCGTGATGGAATATTGCCGCGGATTGAGGCCGGTCGCGAACGCGTTCAGCGCCGGGCTCTCCATGATCTTCAGCTTCGGCATGGTGATGCCACGCGAGATGCAGAGGTTTTCTAGCAGATTATAGAGCCGCGGCTCTTCCTGCCGGGTGACGTCGTGGCCACCGGTCACGGCGTCGATCATCGACTGGTGGAAGAAATAGGCGATCGCGACCCAGCCGATCGCCGCAACGGTCGCGAAGGGCGCGGCCTTCAGCAGGTCGGAGAACGCCCGGGTCAGATAATAGGCGACCGTGCCGTTGCCGTTGATGACGACCTCGGCCACCAGCGCGCCGGCATAGACCAGCACGTAGACCAGCGCGAAGAGACCGGCGAGCAGCAGCATCGAACGAAACTTGTTCGAGGCGATGTGCGTGTAGAGACCATACGCGGCCATGACGCGGGTGCCCTGCCGGCCTATCGGCTCAAATCAGAACTTCACCTGCGGCGCCGCCTCGACCTCGGTGCGGCTGGCGCCGAGATCGAAGAAGTCCTTCCTGGTGAAGCCGAACATGCCGGCGAACAGAGCTGCGGGCATCTGCTGGATGCCGGTGTTGTATTCCTGGACTGCGTTGTTGAAGAAGCGGCGGCTGGCTGCGATCTTGTTCTCGAGGTCGGAGAGCTCGGATGCGAGCTGCTGGAAATTGGCGTTGGCCTTGAGGTCCGGATAGGCCTCCGACAGCGCGATCAGCCGGCCGAGCGCGCCGGAGAGCTGGGTCTCGGCCGCGGACACCTGCGCCGGGCCCTGCGCCGACATCGCCGAGTTGCGCGCCTTGATGACGTCGTCGAGCGTGCCGCGCTCATGCGAGGCATAGCCCTTCACGGTCTCGACCAGGTTTGGGACCAGGTCGTGGCGCTGCTTGAGCTGCACGTCGATGTCGGCAAAGGCCTGGCCGACGCGCTGGCTCAGCGCCACCAGGCGGTTGTAGGCGCTGAAGGCGAACAGCACGAGGACGACGATGACGCCGAGAACGATCCAGCCGGTCGACATGAAGAACTCCTGAAGAGGGAAGAAGGCGGGCGCTAGGGTAGACCAAATTGACGCGGGATGAGAGCCCGGCGCGGAGGGAAGGTAAGACTTGGTCGGATCAGGAACGGCCCGAGTTCAAGGCAGGCCCGGCCGGCGAAATTAACTTTCGGACATGACGGCATCGCCCCAGCGCCAGCGCCGCGCGTCGGCATAGGCCGCCTTGTCGCGCCGCGGGACTTTTGCCGGCGCAACCCCAGCCTCCGTGCAGAGCTTGGCCGTGATCTCGGCCTTGCCGATGTCCGGCGGCGCCAGCACGCGCGCGGCGCGGCTCGCGGGCGGGGTGCGGGTCAGTGCGACGTAGATGAAGCGCTCGTCCTCGAACGGCACCTCGGCGCCCTTGATCTGGCGGTGCGCCTGCGACCGCGGCAGGCGCTGGCTGAAATGGCACCAGTCGGGGGCGATGAGCGGGCAGGGCCTTTCGTGCGGGCATGGCGCGGCGACGAAGGCGCCAGCCGCGATCAACTGCTGGCGCAGCGCGAGGATGCGGGCATAGCCGGCGGGCGTGCCGGGCTCGATCACCACCAGCACGTGGCGCGCTTTGGCCCACATCGCTTCCGCGAGCTTGCGCTGATCGGCCTCGCCGAGCTCATTGATGACGTAGCTGGCGATGACGAGATCGGCTTGCGAGACTTCAGCAAGATTGCCGTTGGCATCGCCGGGCAGATAGCGGCAGTCCGCGAGGCGGGTGCTGTCGCGTGCGAGTTCGAGCGCGAGCCGGCTCAGCGTCGCATTGGCGTCGAGCAGCGTGAAGTCCTGCAGCGAGGGAAACGCCTCTGCGGCAGCCCAGCTGGCCGTTCCCGGGCCTGCGCCGACGTCGAGCAATGTTTCGGGGGCGAGATCAGGCGCGATCTCAGTGAGCGCATTGAGGCTGGCCGCCACCGCCGCGTAGGTCGCGGGCATGCGCGCCAGCGCATAAGCGAGCGCATCGGCTTCGGACTTGATCGTGCCGGAGCCGCCACCGGCGCGATAGGCGGTCGAGATTTTTTGCGAGCGCTGTGCCGCGTCGGTGCGGGAGAAGCCCTGGAGCTTGCCGTCGAGCGCGGCCTTCAGTTCAGCGGGGAGGGTGGGGGCGATCATCATCCGCGGTCATGCCCAGCGCAGGCGGGGCATCCAGTACTCCGAGACAGTGCCGTCAACCGAGAAGGCGTACTGGATCAGTCCGCTCCAGTGCGCAATTTGCGCACAAGGCGGATGATGACGTCAATGGGTGTGGCGCGAGCGTAAGCTCACGCCACGTTCTGGTCGAGAATGTCCACGGCCTCGGCGAGGCTCACCGACACCAGCTGCGAGACGCCGCGCTCGGCCATGGTGACGCCGAACAGCCGGTTCATCCGCGCCATGGTGATCGGGTTGTGCGTGATGATGATGAAGCGGGTGTCGGTCGAGCCAGTCATCTCGTGCAAAAGGTTGCAGTAGCGTTCGACGTTGTGGTCGTCGAGCGGCGCGTCGACTTCGTCCAGCACGCAGATCGGCGAAGGGTTGGTCAAGAACACCGCGAAGATCAGCGCCATCGCGGTCAGCGCCTGCTCGCCGCCCGAGAGCAGCGACAGCGTCTGCGGCTTCTTGCCCGGCGGCTTGGCGATGATTTCGAGGCCGGCTTCCAGCGGGTCGTCGCTCTCGATCAGGTGCAGCGCGGCCTCGCCGCCGCCGAACAGCTCGACGAACAGGCGTTTGAAGTGGTTGTTGACGACGTCGAACGAGGTCAGGAGCCGCTCGCGGGCTTCCTTGTTGAGGCTCTGGATGCCTTGGCGCAGCCGCTTGATGGCTTCGACCAGGTCGTCGCGCTCGGTGACGAGGCCGGTGTGCTGGGTCTCGACCTCGCGCAGCTCTTCCTCGGCGCGCAGGTTGACGGCACCGAGCCGCTCGCGGTCGCGGCGCATCTTTTCGAGGTCTTCCTCGATCTCGTGCAGCGGCGGCAGCTCGGCGCCGGGCTCGATCTCGGCAAGGCCGGCGACGGCCTGCGGCTCGACCTCGAGCATGTCGCGGATCTCGCGCTCGATGTCCTCCAGCCGGCGGCGGGCGCCTTCCATGCGCTCCTCGGCGCGGGCGGTGGCCTCGCGGGCACTCGACAAGGCTTCGAGCGTCAGCTTGGCGACACGGTCGGTCTCGGCCATTGCGGTTTCCGCGGTGGCGAGCGCGTCGGCGGCCATGCGGCGGTCGTTCTCGGCGTATTCGATCTCGGTGATCAGCGCGCTGCGCTTCTCGGCGAACACGGCGGGGGCGTTCTCGAGCTCGCTGCGCTCGATGGTGAGCTCGGCGATACGGGCCTGGATGGTGTCGATGTGGGAGGCCGCGCTCTCCTTGCGGTTCTGCCACTCGGTGCGTTCGGCGAGGATCGCCTGCACGCGGCGGTCGGCGAGCTCGGCTTCGCGTGCCAGCGCCTGCGCCTCGGCGCGGACCTGGGCGGCCATGCGGCGGCGGCCTTCGATGTCGCTGCGGACCGCGGCGAGCTGGGTCTCGGTGTCTTCGCTCGACGGCAGCTCGCCGATGCCGGCCTCGGCATATTCGTAGGCGGCCTCGGCTTCGGCGCGGTCGGCGGCGAGGCGGCTGTGCGCTTCCGACAGCGTCGCCTTGCGCGCGGCATGTCGGCTGATCTCGCGTTCGGCATTGGCATGGCGCTCGCGCGCGACGTTCAGCTCGCGCTGCGCGGCACGCCAGGCTTCGCGGCTGGCGCCTTCGGTGCTGGCTGCCATCTGCAGCTCGGACTCGGCGTTCTCCAGCGCCTGGCGCTTGATCTGCGCGTCGATGCGAGCCTGCTCCAGCTCGTTCTCGATGTCGACGAGGCGGGCGCGCTCGGCAAGGCGCCGTGCCGCGCCGGTCGGCGCATGCGCGGCGGCGACGAAGCCGTCCCAGCGCCAGACGTCGCCCTCGGGCGAGACCAGCCGCTGGCCGGTTTTGAGCTGCGACACCAGCTCGGCACCGCGCTCGCGCGGGACGACGCCGATCTGCGCCAGGCGGCGCGCCAGCTCGGCCGGCGCCTGCACATGGTTGGAGAGCGGAACGGCGCCTTCGGGCAGCTCCGGATCGCCCTCGGTGTGTCCGACATTGGTCCAGCGCATCGGCGCCGACGGGTCGATCGGCGCATCGAGGTCGTCGCCGAGCGCAGCGCCGATCGCTTTTTCAAAGCCCTTGTCGACGGTGATGCCGTCGATGATCGGCGGCCACAGATTCTTGGTCTCGCCGTTGACGATCTTGGAGATCGTGCGCGCCTCGGTCTCGAGCCGCTGCACGCGCTTGTCCGCTTCGACCAGCGGCGAGCGCGATGATTCCAGCGTCTGGCGTGCCGCGACATGCGCAGCTTCGCTCGCCTGCGCCGCAGCTTCGGACGCGGCCAGCGTCTGCTCCGCGGTCTCGACCGTCGCGGTCAGCTCGTCGAGATCGCCGAAGCCGCCGGTCTCGGCGGCAAGCTTCTGCTCTTCCGCGGTGACGTTGGCGATCTCCTGGTCGAGACGGGCGAGCTTGTCGCGGTGGGTGCGAACGTTGGCTTCGAGCTGGTTGCGCTTGGCAGTGAGGTCGGCGAGCGCGGTGGTGAGCTCGGCGAAGCGCTGCTCGGTCTCGGTCAGCACCGCCTCGGCTTCGGCGACGCGCTCGTCGACGCCGGAGCGTTTCTCGACGCGCGACTTGATCTCTTCCTTCAGCTCCGCATCTTCCGCGTCGAGCCGCTGCAGCGCGACGTCGGCATCCATGGTCTGCTGCTGGGCGCGCGAGATGTCGCCCTCGAACTGGGCGAGGCGGCGCTCGAGCTCGGCGACGCGCTCCTTGGCGCGCTCTTCCTCACGGTCGAGCTGCTCGCGGGCATTGGTCAGGCGCTGCAGCCCGGCCGCGGCGCGCGCTTCAGCGTCGCGCAGCGCCGGCATTTCGGCGGCGCGGATCGCCTGGATGCGGGCGGCCTCGGCCTGGTGCTGGGTGCGCTCGGCCATCTCGCGCACGGCGAGGTCGTGGGTCTGGCCGGATTCGTTGACGTCCGCATGGGCGCCGATCCAGCGCAGATGGAACAGCGTGGCCTCGGCCTTGCGGACCTTGGCCGCGACCTCGCGATAGCGCACGGCCTGGCGGGCCTGCTTCTTCAGGCCTTCCATCTGGCCGGAGAGCTGGCCGATCACGTCCTCGACGCGGGTGAGGTTGGTTTCGGCGGCCTTCAGACGCAGTTCGGCCTCGTGACGGCGGGCATGCAGGCCGGCGACGCCGGCGGCGTCTTCCAGCACACGGCGGCGCTGCTCGGGCTTGGCCTGGATGATCTCGCCGATCTTGCCCTGGTGGACGAGTGCGGGCGAGCGCGCGCCGGTGGCGGCATCGGCGAACAGGATCTGCACGTCGCGGGCGCGCACGTCGCGGCCGTTGATGCGGTAGACCGAGCCGGCCTCGCGTTCGATGCGGCGGGAGATTTCCAGAAGCTGGCTGTCGTTCATCGCCGCCGGCGCGGTGCGATCGGCATTGTCGATCGTCATCGTCACTTCGGCGTGGTTGCGCGCCGGACGGTTGCCGGAGCCGGCGAAGATCACGGCGTCCATGTCGGAGGCGCGCAGCGACTTGTACGAGGTCTCGCCCATCGCCCAGCGCAGCGCTTCGACGAGATTGGACTTGCCGCAACCGTTGGGGCCGACCACGCCGGTCAGGCCGGGCTCGATGACGAAGTCCGTGGGCTCAACGAAGGACTTGAAGCCGTGAAGTCGCAGGCGGGTGATTTTCATAAGCACGCATCTCTGTTGGCAGGCGCGAATCCCCCTGCCGGGACAATACCATGGAAGGCAATGTCGCTATCCGGGCGAGTCGCGCGAGGCGCCTCATGCGGCTGGACAATGGCCGCGGTGCGCCGCGAGGGCAACCGGCGAAAGCCGCTTTTCCCAAGGGATTTATGCCGGGAAAGATACGGCTTTCGAGATGCGAATCAGGATCTTGACGAGCGAATCAGCTCTTCAGAAGCGGGTTGATCTTCTTGGCGAACTCCTCGAACGAGGCCTCGCCCTTGATCTTTTCGCCGTTGATGAAGAAGGTCGGCGTCGAGTCCACCTTGAGCACGTCGCTGGCGTATTTCTGGTCGGCGGCGATCTTGTCGAGCAGCGCCTGGTCCTTCAGGCAGGCTTCGACCTGCTGCTGGGTGAGGCCGGCCTGCTTGCCGATCCGCGTCAGTGTCTCGGTGGTGTTCTTCGTCACCCAGTCGTTCTGCTGGCGAAACAGCATGTCGGTGACCGCGAAGTATTTCGGCGCGTCGTCCTTGGCGATGCAGCGCGACAGCATCGAGCCGGCGGCGGCTTTGATGTCGAGCGGGAACTCGCGGAAGATGTAACGCACCTTGCCGGTGTCGATGTATTCCTTCTTGATCTTCGGGAACACCTGCTCGTTGAAGGCGGCGCAGTGCGGGCAGGTCATCGAGGCGTATTCGGTAATGGTGACGGCGGCGTCCTTCGGGCCGAGCGCCATGTCGGGCAGCGACACCGGCTTGGCCACATCGGCGGCCGACTGCGCCATCGCGTCCGAGATGAACCGCAGCGGCGAGAGCCCGGTCAGCGCTGCAAGCCCGGTCAGCGACAGCATCGTGGTGAAGGCGCGGCGGGTGATGATCAAGGTCGGCTCCCGGGATTGGCAAGGTTCGCCCGAGGTTCCGGCTCGGACGGCCTGTCGCTAGCTTGAAACGTCGTTTGAGGCAATGGCGGGCGCTGCGGACAGGTCCAGTTTGGCCGCGGAATGAGGCTCAATTTCGCTTGATGGCGGCCCCGAGGCGCGCCAGCGCCGTCTTCAGTTCTTCATCATCGATGTCGGTCAGGGTCTCCGCCACCTTGGCGACGGCCTTGGGGTCCGGCGGGCCGGGCCGCTTCCGGGCCTGCGGCCGCGACAGCGGCGCCTGGCGGAAGGCGAGCTTGCCGACCGCGCTCCAGCCGAAGAAGCGGTTGACCCGCTCCAGGATCACGTCGGCCGAGTGCTGGATCTCCAGCGCCATCGGCCCCTCGACCCGCAGCACCAGCGTTGCCGGCTCCTGCGGCTGCCCCTCGACCGGCCGCGGCCATTGCATCTTGAGCGGCTCGGCATGGGCCGCGATCTCGGGACCTGCAATCTGCGCCCACCGCGTCACCAGCTCGCGCGCCGCAAAGCCCTGCTTGGCATAGGCCTCGGCGAAGACGTCGTCGAGCAGGATCCCGAGCGGTTTTGCGCTGATGGGGCCGGGCTTGAAGATGGGACCGGATTTGGACATGGGGCCTTATAGCACTTTGGACGTCGGGCCACAGACCCCCCGAGGCCCGTCATGGCCGGGCTTGTCCTGGCTTGTCCCGGCCATCCACGTTCTTGCTGCGAAGAAAGACGTGGATGCCCGCGACCAGCGCGGGCATGACGTGGAGAGGCCAGTGCATTGCCGTTACAGTGAGGAATGAGCCCCAGATCCGTACGCAAGCCGAAGTCGGAACCTTCTCAGCCGGAGACCTCATCGCGCCCGGTCGCGCTCCTGCAATGGTACGACCGTCACCGGCGCCGACTGCCCTGGCGCGCCGCGCCGGGCGAGGCGTCCGATCCCTATCGCGTGTGGCTGTCCGAGATCATGCTCCAGCAGACCACGGTGAAGGCGGTCGGCCCCTATTTCGAAAAGTTCGTCGCGCGCTGGCCAGACGTCACCGCGCTGGGACGCGCCTCGCAGGACGACGTGCTGCGGATGTGGGCGGGGCTCGGCTATTATTCGCGCGCACGCAACCTCCATGCCTGCGCGGTCGCGGTGACGCGCGAGCATCGCGGCGTGTTTCCGGATACCGAGGAGGGGCTGCGCGCGCTGCCGGGGATCGGGCCCTATACGGCGGCGGCGATTGCGGCGATCGCGTTCGACCGCCGCACCATGCCGGTCGACGGCAATATCGAGCGCGTGGTGTCGCGGCTGTTCGCCGTCGAGGAGGAGCTGCCGCAAGCCAAGCCGCTCATCCAGCAACTTGCCGCGACGCTGCTGGCGGATTCTCGCGCCGGCGACAGTGCGCAGGCGCTGATGGATCTCGGCGCCTCGATCTGCACGCCGAAGAAGCCGGCCTGCTCCCTGTGTCCGTTGAACGAGGACTGCACGGCGCGCGCGCAAGGCACCCAGGAGACGTTCCCACGCAAGGCGCCGAAGAAGAGCGGGACGCTCAGGCGCGGCGCCGCTTTCGTGGTCACGGGCGGCGACGAGCTGCTCGTCCGCTCGCGGCCGGAAAAGGGCCTGCTCGGCGGCATGACGGAGGTGCCGGGCTCGGACTGGCTCGCCGGCCAGGACGATGCAGCGGCGAAGCAGCAGGCGCCGGAGCTGAAGGGATTGTCACGCTGGCAGCGCAAGGTGGGCGTCGTCACCCACGTCTTCACGCATTTTCCGCTGGAGTTGGTGGTCTATACCGCGAAGGTGGAAGCCGGCACCCGCGCTCCCGAGGGCATGCGTTGGGTGCCGATCGCAACCCTGGCCGGCGAAGCGCTGCCGAACGTCATGCGCAAGGTCATCGCGCATGGTTTGGGTCTCTAGGATCCATCCTGCTGACAGCAGGCTGTCAGCAGCCTTGCGCTAACAGGGAGCAAAGGAGATATCGCATGGTCAAGACCGCGCTCGATAACTTCCGTAGGCCGCCCTGCGCCGAGCTGCTCGGCTGGCGCCTGCTCGATGCCCGCCCGCAGGAGGGCTGGATCAAGCTCGGTTTCGAAGGCAAGCCGGAATTCTGCAACCCGGCGGGTTTCATCCAGGGTGGCATGCTCTCGGCCATGCTCGACGACACCATGGGTCCGGCGGTGCTGGTGATGAGCGAGGGCCAGCTCTACACCACCACGATCAGCATGACCGTGAATTTTCTCAGCCCCGCAAAGCCCGGCCCGATCATCGGCGAAGCCAGGGTGACGCAGCTCGGCAAGACCATCGCCTTCGTCGAAGCCAGGCTGATGACGGAGGACGGCACCGTGCTGGCGACGGCAAGCGCCAGCGAGCGCCTGCTGGAGGCGGCGAGGGTGGTCGGTAAATAGATTCTCCGCGGGAGCCTCTTCCCTTCTCCCCTTGCGGGAGAAGGTGGCGCGAAGCGCCGGATGAGGGGTATCTCTCAGCGAATTCAAATGCGAGTTGGACTCGCGGAAACAACCCCTCACCCGAGTGAGTCTGCGTTGACCAGCGCCGCGGCCCTCTCCCGCAAGGGGAGAGGGCGCATCAACGTGCATCTCGCTCTTTGGAGTATCATGCCTTCAGGCGTGCGTCTTTGCTCACGATAGGCGGCTTCGCATTCAGCGCCTCGACCTGGAAGCCTGCGACGCGCTTGTAGTTGGCGGCGATGTCCTCCAGCTCCTGCTGCGACAAGACGTCGGTGACCACGTTGTAGCCATCGGGCGCGCGCTCCTCGACCAGCTGCATCACCTGCTCGGGGCCGTTCTTGCGGTTGAGCAGGACGAGGTCGGTCGTCGCGGGACGCCGCTCGGCTTCATAGGCGAGCAGTGCCGCCTGCGTCGGGCCATGCGCCAGGATTTCGCGCGTGATGACGCGCGCGTCGAGGATCGCCTGCGAGGCGCCGTTCGAGCCGATCGGGTACATCGGATGCGCGGCATCGCCCATCAGCGTGACCTTGCCGAAGGTCCATTGCGACACCGGATCGCGGTCCACCAGCGGATATTCATAGGCGTGCGGGCAGTTCCTGATCAGGGCGGGCACGTCGAGCCAGTCGAACGTCCAGCTTTCGAACCAGGGCAGGAACTCTTCCAGCCGCGCGGTGCGGTTGTAGTCCTCGCGCCGCCACTGATAGGTCGGCGGCATGTGCCGCTCGGCGACCCAGTTGATGAGGTGGTTGCCCGCCGCATCCGGTTCTTTCGAGATCGGATAGCAGACGAATTTCAGGATCTCGTGGCCGGCCATGATCATGGTGCGGCCCGTCAGGAAGGCCTTTGCCGGCGTGACGCCGCGCCAGAGGATGCGGCCGTTCCAGATCGGCGGGCCTTCGTTCGGATAGAGCTTTTCGCGCGCGGCGGAATGGATGCCGTCGGCGGCGATCAGGAT
Source organism: Bradyrhizobium sp. BLXBL-01 (assembly GCF_051853025.1). Taxonomy (NCBI): domain Bacteria; kingdom Pseudomonadati; phylum Pseudomonadota; class Alphaproteobacteria; order Hyphomicrobiales; family Nitrobacteraceae; genus Bradyrhizobium; species Bradyrhizobium sp. BLXBL-01. Next base: position 6,801,438 of record NZ_CP182471.1, on the reverse strand, counting down.
TGCGCCCTCGTACGTGCCGCCGGCCTTGCCGGTCGCCCTGTCGACGAAGTCGGCGCGCACGCCGCCCGCCGTCTCGCTCCAGCCGGTCAGATGATGGCTGGTGAGGATGTTGTCACGGCCGAGCCGCTCGACAGCGGTGTCGAGCAGGATCTGCTGGAGCGTGCCGCGATGAATCGAGAATTGCGGCCATTTGTAACCGGCCTCGAGGCCGCGCGGCTCGCTCCAGATCGGCTTGCCGTGCTTGGAGAAATAGGCGAGCTCGCGCGTCCGCACGCCGCTGGCGTCCAGCCTGTCCAGCAGGCCGAGCTCGATCAGCTCGCGCACCGCATGCGGCAGCACATTGATGCCGACGCCGAGCGGCTTCAGTTCCGCGACGCTCTCGAACACTTTCACGGGAACGCCGATTTGATGCAGGCTGAGCGCAAGCGTGAGCCCGCCGATGCCGCCACCGGCGATGAGTACGGTCATGACAAATCCCCCTCCGATTGACGGCGTCTTCGCACAGCCAGGCGGCCGTGGGCAACTGCGAACAGGCCGCCTATGGACGGCGCGGCGGTGGACCGTTAACCTCCGGTTTTCCCCATGAGGTCCGACATGCTCAAGCTCTACTACGCCACCGGCACCTGCGCGCTCGCCACCTACATCACCCTGGAAGAGGCCGGCGCCGACTACACCGCCGAACGGCTGAGCTTCAAGGACAACCAGCAGAACAGCCCGGACTATCTCGCCATCAACCCGAAGGGCCGGGTGCCGGCGCTGGTCACCGACCGCGGCGTGCTGACCGAGACGCCGGCGATGCTGGCCTATCTCGCGCAAACCTTCCCCAAGGCGAAGCTCGCGCCGCTCGACGATCCCTTCGACTTCGCGCAGGTGCAGTCGTTCAACTCCTATCTCTGCTCGACCGTTCACATCAACCACGCCCACAAGATGCGCGGCGCGCGCTGGGCGACGGAGGAGAGCTCGTTCGCCGACATGAAGGCGATGGTGCCGAAGACCATGGCCGCCTGCTTCAAGCTGATCGAGCAGAAGATGTTTCGGGGCCCCTGGGTGATGGGCGATCAATACACGGTCTGCGATCCCTACCTCTACACGCTCTCGACCTGGCTCGAAGGCGACAGCGTCGACATCAATGCGACGCCGAGGATCGCCGATCACTTCAAGCGCATGACCGATCGTCCCGCGGTGAGCAAGGTGATGGCGGCGCAGAAGGCGTAAGGCCGCGCGGCTGTCGTAGCTCTTGTAGGGTGGGCAAAGGCGCAGAGCGCCGTGCCCACCATCTTCCCAAGATTGCAACAGAAGTGTGGGCACGCTCCGCTTTGCCCACCCTACGGGAGCTTCCGCCTGGCTTGCTCCAGCTCCCGCCCGGTCTCCAGCATCAGCCGCCGCAGCCAGATCGAGCCGGGATCCATCTGCGCGCGCGTCGGATGGAACATGAACTGCTCGTCGATCCCGGGATCGAGCGGCGGCGTCACCGCGACGACGCCGAGCTGCTGCGACAGCGCGGCGATCAGCCGGCGCGGCACGAAGGCGACGAGATCGGTGCGCGCGGCGACGTGCAGCGCTTCGAGATAGCCTGACACCACCAGCGAAACGTGCCGCTCGATGCCCTTGGCTCGCAGCCAAGTGTCGATCAGGTCCTCCTGCTGGCCGCGGATGATGACGCCGACATGGCGCGCGGCGAGGAAGGTCTCGCGCCGCTTCAGCTTCGCGGCCATGGGGTGGCCGCGCCGGACCGCAAGCGCATCGCTGTCGGTATAGAGCAATTGCCGGTGAAAGCCCTTGAAGGCATTGCCGATCGAGATCACGAGGTCGATGGTGCGGGCGAACTCGGCGTGGAAGATTGCCGGTCCCCGCCACGGCACCACGTCGATGCGGACATTGGGGGCAAGGCGCGTGACTTTCGCCATCAACTTCGGCATCAACAGCTCGACCGCGAGATCCGGCATCATCAGGCGGAATTGCCGCTCGCTGCGCGCGGCATCGAAGTCGTCAGGCACGAACAGCCCGCGCACCTGGTCGAGCGCCTGCGCCAGCGGTGCGCGCAGGGCCTGGGCCCGGAGCGTCAGCTCCATTCGTGCGCCCGTGCGCACCAGCAGCGGATCACCGAAGATGTCGCGCAGGCGCTGCAACGCGTGGCTCGTCGCCGGCTGGGACAGGCCGATCCTCATGGCCGCGCGGCTGACATTGGCCTCGCGCAGCAATGCGTCGAGCGCGGTCAACAGGTTGAGGTCGAGCGAATGCAAATTCATGAGGTGAATAGATATCATATTTCATATCGATTTGAAGAATGCCGTCGGCCCGGCGATGATCTCCGCGTTGTCACCACGAGGAGAATGCCGCCATGAACGCGAGCGCCAACAAGAAACTGCTGCAGGATATCTTTGCCGCGGCCGCCAATCCCGATCCCGCCGCGCGCGACCGCGCCCTGTTCACCGCAAGTCTCGCCGACGACGCCAAATGGGTCGTGACGGGGCAATATTCCTGGTCGCGCACCTTTGCCGGCAAGGAGGCGATCCTCAAAGATCTGCACGGCTATGTCCGCACGCGCCTGCGCGACCGCACGCGCACCGTCGCCCATCGCTTCATCGCCGATGGCGACATCGTCGTCGTGGAAGCCAAGGGCGACAACGTCACGCCCGAGGGCGCACGCTACGACAACGACTATTGCCTGGTGTTTCGCCTGGAGGACGGCAAGATCAAGGAGATCCGCGAGTACTGCGACTCGGTCCTGACCGAGAAGGCGCTCGGCCCGTTTCCGCAAGCTCCCGCGAGGGCGGCGAGCTGACTGGCTTGAGCACGATCTGGTCTGCCGGCTGGCGCCTTTCGTTTCGGCCTGCGAGGGTCGCATCGGTCTGGCGCAAGCTGGCGGAGTTCATGCGGCTCCGGCGAGAGCACGCGCGGATTCATCGCCAGCTCGCCGCCATGAGCGAGCGGGAGCTTCTGGACTTCGGAATGACGCGGTCGGAGATTTCGTACGAGCTGAAGAAGCCTCTCCGATGGACATAGCGCAATACAGGATGCAGCCTCGGACCACCGGCGTCAGTGCGGGTGGTCCGGAAGCATCCCTGACGAACGGCATGCATCGGTCTGCATGGCCCGGCGCATTCGCATGCGGCTTTGCATAGCTGCCGACAAAATCAGCAGATTTGCTGCGGGCCGAGACCGCGCGCGCGAGGAATTTGAAGGTTCAATTAAGAAGTGTCCCCCATTGTGTCGCGGTGCAGCGTAGGCCGCCAGTGGCGCGGCGTGCGGCTGTCGGAGTGGCCGTGACAATCGCCGGAGTTGTTCGGTCCCTCGAATTCACATGCATCTGGGTGGACAGTGGGAATGCCGAAATTTCGTTTGCGGATCAGGGGACGCCTGTACGCAGGCTTCATGGCCCTGGTGGCGGTCGGTCTCGTGATGGCGGTGGTTGCCGTCTGGAATTTGCGGGACGTGCAGGATCAGGTCGCAAGACAATCCGCCCTCTCGGACAGCACGGCGCGGGTGCTGGAAATATCGGCCCATTTGCAGGCGATTCAGCGCGCCAATTTGCGCTACGTCTACGACGCCAACGAATCCGCAATGAAGGAGGCGCAGGAGCGGGAAACCGCCGCGACCGAGCTGCTGCGGGTCGGCGCGCAGGGGACGCTGTCCGAGGAGCGGCGCGCGCTCTACAACGGCCTGATCGACGACATCGCCAAAATGCGACGCCTGCGTGACAATCTCGGCGACGCTGTCAACGAGACGAGAACGGGCAAGGCGACGCTGCTGCCGAGCGGCGAGGAGCTGGCCACCAAGACGGGCAAGCTCGTCGACGTGGCGCGCGCCGCCGTCGATGAAGATACCGCTTCCCTCGTCGCCGATCTCGAATCTCGCATCCTGCTCGTGCGGATCGCAAACTGGCGTTTTCTGGCGCTGCGCGATACCCAGGGACCTGCGACCTTCAGGGCGAGCGTGGACAGGGCTGCGCAACGGCTCGCGGCGCTCGAAAAGAGCCCGCAGGCGGCGGAGCTGCGAGCTGCGCTCGCGCCGGTGAAGACTTCGCTCGCCCTCTACAAGTCGGCGTTCGAGGCGACGTCGGCCGCGATGCTTCAGGCCGACGAGATCTACCACAAGAACCTCGCGCCTCTCATCGTCGACAGCATCGGCAAGCTCAAGACCGCGGAAACGACCTTGAAGAAGGACTATCAGGACTCGCGGAACAACGCCGAAGCCGTGCTTGCGGGAACGACGACGGTTCAGGAGATCGCAGGCATCCTCGCCATCCTGTTCGGCGGCATCGTCGCCGTCCTGATCGCACGCAGCATCGTCGGTCCGCTGACCTCGATGACGCAGGCGATGGGGCGGCTTGCCGGCGGCAATCTCGAGGTCGAGATTCCCGGGCGCGGCAAGGCCGACGAGATCGGCGACATGGCGAAAGCGATCCAGGTGTTCAAGGACAACATGATCGAGACCGAGCGCATGCGCGCCGAGCAGGCCGAACTGGAGACGCGGCAGGCCGAGAGCCGCAAGGAAGACATGGCCAGGCTCGCCGATCAGTTCGAGCAGGCGGTCGGCGAGATCGTCAACACGGTGTCGTCGGCATCGAGCGAGCTCGAAGCCTCCGCGGGCACGTTGACCACGACCGCCGCGCGGGCCCAGGACCTCTCGACGGGGGTCGCCAGCGCCTCGCAGGAGGCCTCGGCCAATGTGCAGGCGGTCGCCTCGGCGACCGAGGAGCTTTCCTCCTCGGTCTCCGAGATCGCCCGCCAGGTGCAGGAATCCGCCCGCATCGCCACCGAGGCTGTCGGTCAGGCGAGCCGGACCAACGAGCGCGTCGGCGCCCTGTCCAAGGCCGCCGCGCGGATCGGTGACGTCGTCGAGCTGATCAGCACCATCGCCGGCCAGACCAACCTCTTGGCGCTGAACGCCACGATCGAGGCGGCGCGTGCGGGCGAAGCCGGCCGCGGCTTTGCTGTGGTCGCGACCGAGGTCAAGGCGCTCGCCGAGCAGACGGCCAAGGCCACCGGCGAGATCGCCCAGCAGGTCTCCGGCATCCAGGCCGCGACCGAGGAGTCGGTCGGCTCGATCAGGGAGATCAGCGGCACCATCGAGCGGCTGTCGGAGATCTCGTCGACCGTCGCGGCCGCGGTGGAGCAGCAGGGCGCGGCGACGCAGGAGATCTCCCGCAACGTCCAGCAGGCGGCCCAGGGCACCCAGCTCGTCTCGTCCAATATCGGCGACGTGCAGCGCGGCGCCTCCGAGACGGGCTCGGCCTCCTCGCAGGTGCTGTCGGCGGCGCGTTCGCTCTCGGCCGACAGCAACCGGCTGAAGCAGGAAGTGGCCAAGTTCCTGCGCTCGGTCCACGCCGCCTGACGTCTCGAACGCCAAAGGCCACGCGCATGCGCGTGGCCTCGAGAGCGGCGCGGCGCGATCAGGCCACCTTGGTCGTCATGTGCTTGAACATGTTGGCGCGCGCTTCGTCGTCCATTTCGGCCTTGAAGGTGAACTTGTCCTTCAGGGCGATGGCGCGCGCCGCCGCCGGGCGCGCCGAGATCTCGTCGAACAGCCGCTTCACGTTCGGGTATCGCGCAAAGGCGTCGTCGCCGAGCTTGAACGGCACCATCCGCGCCCAGCCCCACAGCGCCATGTCGACGATCGAATAGCTGTCGCCGACCATGTAGCGGCGGCCTTCCAGGTGGCTGTCGAGAACCTTGTAGTGGCGGTCGGTCTCGTACTGGTAGCGGTTGTGGGCGTAGTCGTGGTTCTGGTCCTTCGGTGCGAAATGCTTGAAGTGCACGGCCTGACCGGAAAAGGGCCCGACGCCGCTCGCGACGAACATCAGCCACGACAGCAATTCGGCGCGGTTGGAGGGGAGGAATTGGCCGGTCTTCTCGGCGAGATAGAGCAGGATGGCGTTCGAATCGAACACGATGGTGCCGCCATCGTCGATCGCCGGCACCTTGCCGTTCGGATTGATCTTGAGGAATTCCGGCGTGAACTGCTCGCCCTTGCGGGTGTCGATCTTCACCGGCTCGAAAGGCAGGCCGGATTCTTCGAGATAGAGCGCGACCTTGGTCGGGTTAGGTGATCCATTGAAATAGAACTTGAGCATCAAGCATCTCCCCGGTGTCTATGGCCGCGCGCGGACGCGGCGTCGTTGGGCGAGCCTGTCTTGCCTGAACCTCGTCGGAGAGAGCAACCGGCGAGTTTGCCGGGCGGTGTCTGCGCGGTACGCAGATCAGGCGGCGTAACAGAGGCCGATTGCCGCCGCGATGACCATGGCCGCGCCCACGGCCTCTAGCCGCAGGCCGAGCCGGGCGGCGAGATGCATGTCGGAGGCCCGCGCCGCGCGCTCCGAACCGCGCGCATAGCCGTGAACGATGACGTCTTGGTTGAAAGTATCGTGGGCCTCGTTGCTGCTGGCGAGCCCGACGCAGATCACGAGCACGCCGAACAGCGCCAGGCCGAAAAACCCGAGCAGCGCGATCAGGAACATCGGAAACATGCCGATCAGGAAGATCGGCAGCAGCGGCACCAGCAGCAATGTCTCGGACTGTCGTCGCATGGCGAGCCGGCCCGTCAGAACGTTTGGACAGGGTGATCCTAGTCCCGAATGAGCACGTCGTTGATCAACACTCCGTCATTCCCGGGCGGGCGACGGCGGAAAACTACTCCGCCGCCATGCCGGCGCGGATCTCGGCGCGGAGCTCGTCGATCAGCTTGAGGCCCTTCTTGGTCTCGACGTGCCAGAAGGTCCAGCCGTTGCAGGCCTGCGCGCCTTGCGCCACCGCGCCGATGCGGTGGATCGAGCCGACCTTGTCGCCGAGCATGATGGCGCCGTCGGCGCGCACCAGCGCCCCTAGCTTCTTCTTGGCGTCGAACAATTTGGTGCCGGGCATGATCATGCCGCGCTCGATCAGCTCGGAGAACGCAACGCGCGGTGCCTCGCGCGCGGTCATGAATGGGGCAAGGCTCTCTTCCGGCAGCGGCTCGACCTTGGCGATCCGCGCCTCGGCGGCCTTGGCGTAGGTCTTGTCGCGCTCGAAGCCGATATAGGAGCGGCCGAGGCGCTTGGCGACCGCACCGGTGGTGCCGGTGCCGTTGAAGGGATCGATCACGAGATCGCCGGGCTTGGACGAGGACAGCAGCACGCGCGCCAGCAGGCCTTCCGGCTTCTGCGTCGGATGCACTTTCTTGCCGTCGGCGCCCTTGAGGCGCTCGTCGCCGGTGCAGAGCGGGATCAGCCAGTCGGACCGCGCCTGCACGTCCTCGTTGGCGGCCTTCAGCGCCTCGTAGTTGAACGTGTAGCCCTTGGCTTTTTCGTCACGCGCGGCCCAGATCATGGTCTCGTGCGCGTTGGTGAAGCGGCGGCCGCGGAAATTCGGCATCGGGTTGGTCTTGCGCCAGACGATGTCGTTCAGCAGCCAGAAGCCGAGGTCCTGCATGATGGCGCCGACGCGGAAGATGTTGTGATAGGAGCCGATCACCCAGATGGTTGCCGACGGCTTCATGGCGCGGCGTGCGGCGAGCAGCCAGGCGCGGGTGAAATCGTCATAGGCGGCAAACGAATCGAACTTGTCCCAGTCGTCGTTGACGGCATCGACATGGGATTCGTCGGGGCGCTTGAGATCGCCCTTGAGCTGCAGATTGTAGGGGGGGTCGGCAAACACCAGGTCGACACTGGCTGCCTGGAGCTTCGACATCTCGGCGACGCAATCGCCGAGGATGATGCGATGCGAAGGGGACTCAAAATTTGTGCGGGGCGCCCTTGCAGACGCCCCGCGACGCGACTCTACCATGACTCAAGAACTCTGACTCAGGCGACGCTGTCGGCGACGCGGGACCAAACAACCGACTGACCGTTACATTGAAGGGGCAAAGTAAAAATCGACTTAACCCGCCGCTTTCGTGAGCAGTCCTCGCATCATCCTTCGTGCATGAGTTGTCGTGTGCGTTCGCCTTGTTTTACAGTGTATTTCGCGCTCGCGCGGCTCGCGGGATCGATCGTGGCGGCAAAAAGGCCGTAAATTTCTCTCGGAAAAAACTGCTCGGCCCTCGGAAAAATTTGCTGGCGTCGACAGGCTGTCGCACTAGGCAATTTTTGCCGGCCACGATATTGATAAAAGCAACGGAAATTTTACGTATGTGGCGCGTTGAGCTTTCGCGTTTCCGTGCGCCGTCGAAACTTAAATCAGGGACCCCAGAGGAAAGGCCGCCATGCGCTACGATGACTTCCGCCGCAGCGACGACATCGAGGATCGTCGCGACGAAGGTGGCGGCTTTGGCGGCGGGGGAGGCGGGTTCGGCCTGCCGATGGGCGGCGGCGGGCTCGGCATCGGCACCATCATCATCCTCGGCCTGGTCGGCTACGCCTTCGGCATCGATCCCCGCATCCTGATCGGCGGCGCCGAGATCCTCACCGGCGGCGGCCATGCGCCGAGCTACCAGACCGATCGCCAGGCCTCCTCCGGCAAGCGCGGCGCGCCGACCGACGAGATGGGCAGCATGATCTCCGGCATCCTCGGCGAGATCGACGATCGCTGGACCGAGATCTTCCAGGCCAGCGGCCAGACCTATACCGGTCCGAAGATCGTGCTGTTCCGCAACGCCACCAACGGCGGGCGCTGCGGCATGGCGCAGTCGGCGATGGGCCCGTTCTATTGTCCGCCCGACCGGACCATCTTCCTCGACACCGGCTTTTTCCGCGAGGTCGAGACGCGCTTCCGCGGCTGCTCCGGCAAGTCGGCGTGCAATTTCACCACGGCCTACATCATCGCGCATGAAGCCGGCCATCACATCCAGAACCTGCTCGGCATCATTCCGCGCGTGACGCGGCTGCAGCAGCAGGTTGGCTCGAAGGCCGAAGCCAATGCGCTCCAGGTGAAGGTCGAGCTGCAGGCCGACTGCCTGTCCGGCGTCTGGGTCAACCGCGAGGCGAAGAAGCGTCCGAACTTCCTCGAGCCCGGCGACATCGAGGCCGCGCTGAGCACGGCGAGCGCGATCGGCGACGACACGCTGCAGCGCCAGGCCACCGGCCGCGTCGTGCCCGACTCCTTCACCCACGGCTCGGCGGCGCAACGCAAGCAATGGTTCATGACCGGCTACCAGCAGGGCACGGTCCAGGCCTGCAACACGTTCGGCGCCGGAGGGTTGTAGGCGAGGACTTGCCCCGGACGCTGCGCAGCACGAAGTGATGCGCTGCAGAGCCGGGGCCCACATTGCCGGTCTCCCAAGCCTCCGAAATGGGTCCCGGCTCTGCGACGCACCGCTGACGCGCTGCATCGCGTCCGGGACACGAAAGAAGCGCAAATGGCCTCCATCGACGAATCCAAACAATTCATCCCGCTCAACATCGCGGTGCTCACGGTGTCCGACACGCGCGCGCTGGCGGATGACAAGTCCGGCCAGACCCTCGCCGACCGTCTCACCGCCGCGGGCCATCATCTCGCCGCGCGCGAGATCGTTACCGACGATGTCGAGGCGATCCGCGCCGTGATCCGCCGCTGGATTGCCGATAGCGGCGTCGACGTCGTCATCACCACCGGCGGCACCGGCTTTACCGGACGCGACGTCACGCCGGAGGCGATCGAGCCGCTGTTCGAGAAGCGCATGGACGGCTTCTCGATCGCCTTCCATCTGCTGAGCCACGCCAAGATCGGGACATCAACGATCCAGAGCCGCGCCACGGCGGGCGTCGCCGGCGCGACCTACATCTTCTGCCTGCCCGGCTCGCCCGGCGCCTGCCGCGACGGCTGGGACGGCATCCTGGCGGCCCAGCTCGACTACCGCACGCGCCCCTGCAACTTCGTCGAGATCATGCCGCGGCTGGACGAGCATCTGCGCAGGCCGAAGGCGCAGGGCGCGACGGTGTGATTGCGGACGATGATGCTTTCTTCCCTTCTCCCCTTGCGGGAGAAGGTGGCGCGAAGCGCCGGATGAGGGGTATCTATCCGCTTGCACTGATGCTCGCGGAGACATACCCCTCACCCAAGCGAGTGTGTGTCCGCCACCGGAGATGCCCTCTCCCGCAAGGGGAGAGGGCGCAGCAATGCGCATCGCGCCCGCACCGAGATCAGAGATCCAGCTCCCACGTCTCTCCGACCAGGTCGGCACCAAAGCTGCGATGCGGCTCGGTCGCGACCAGCTTGAATCCCGTACTCTTGTAGATCCCGCGTGCGGCAACGAGGATGCTCTGCGTCCACAGCGTCATCTTGCTGTAGCCGCGTTCGCGAGCGCCCTGGATGCATTGCTCGACCAGTGCGCGGCCGACACCGAGGCCCCGTGCTTTCTTCTCCACCTGCAACAGGCGGAGCTTGGCGATCTCGTCCGTGGCCTTGACCAGGAACACCGAGCCGACCGGCTCGCCGCCGACCTCCGCGATCCAGCAGTGCTCGCGCGCGGCGTCGTAATTCCTGATGAACTGCGCGCAGATCTCGGCGACCAGCGCCTCGTAGCTGATGTCCCAGTTGTAGTCCGCGGCGTAGGCGGCAGCCTGGCGGGAGACGACCCAGCCCATGTCGCCGACGCGATGGCTGCGCAGCATGAAGGACGCGGGCTGGCTTCGGCGTTGCTCCAGCACGGCCTCGATGGTCGCCATGGCCTGTGTGAGCCGCGTGGCATCGCCGGGCGAGAGCTGAGCCAGCATCGCGGCGACCTCGTTTTGCGAGCTCAGGTTCAGCTTGGCGAAGGCCTGCCGGCCCTTGGCGGTGAGGCTGAGCTGGTATTGCCTGCGGTCCGCGGGCAGGGGCTTTCGCGTGATCAGCCCCTTTTCGTCGAAGCTCTGGACGATGCGGCTGAGATAGCCGGGATCGAGACCGAGCTCGCTGCCGATCTCTTTTGCCGCAAGGTCGTCGCGATGGGCGAGTTCGTAGAGCACCCGCGCCTCGCTGAGCGAGAACGGGCTCTTGCCGAGGTGCTGGTCGAGCACACCGAGCTTGCGGGTGTAGAAGCGGTTGAAGGCGCGGACCGCCGCCACATGGTCGCCCGTGACCTGTTCGGCCACGGCGCTTGACGGCGAAGCTTTCGATAGCATGGGATCACCTCGATATTTGCCATTGTCAATTAATTATTTGACGTTGGCAAGTAGCTCGGCGCTTCAGCCGACCATGACGATCCGGCTGCGCAGCATGGTCCTGGACGACCGGCCGAGCCGCCGGAGCAGCCGCGCCTCGGAATGGCGGGCGTGGGGCGGGTAGCCGCCGATCCGGTCGTAATGATCACGCGCAATCAAAAGTCCCTGATCGCCCAGCGGACCGACGAGCTTTCGCGCCACGGCCCAGAGGACGTCGCGCAACGCGGTATTTCCGTAAGGCGAGCGCGCATAGCGGAACACCGCCGCACGATCCCGGCCACTGGTGGCGACGGCCTGGATGAACTGGGTGGTCTCCTCGATCCAGCCGGTTTCCAGCACGGCACCGGCAGGCAGGAACATCAGCCATGGCGACCGGGCCTGGAGCGCGCCGGCGGCAAGCGCGGCGCCTTGCGAATGACCCTCGAAGCCGATGAAACGGCAGCCTGCGACGTCGGCAACGCGCTCGATGACCCCGTTGCGCGTGCCGTCGACCAGAAGCACTTCCCGGATCACGCCGGCGGCCGCGCCGGGGACCAGCGCGGCGAGGGTTGCGACCGCCGTCTGCTCGACGCCTTCGGTCGGGATGATGACGCTCAGCATGATTGAGGCTTCGGTGTCTGCACTTCGGGAGAAGCGTAGTGTTGCAATGATGTTGTCATAGACCCGTCGCGCTGCCGAGTGCAACTTTCGGACGGCTCTTCGGCGTGCGATGGTAAACTGCGGCCAGTTCATAGCAGCCAAATGTGTCCGGCGCGGGTTGGCAATATTGCCGAATGTTTCGGCACAAGCCGATCCTGACGGTATTAACCCGGAGCTTCATGGCGGCATTCGCCGTGCGGGCCGTCGGTTTCCTCGGACGAGGCGGCAGCTTGGGGAAGGTCGAACGAAATGCGTGATCTCGGTGCCGGGAGAGACCTTGTATGAACGCCGATCAACTCGCCGTTAACGCGGCGCCGACGTCGCCGAAGCAGGAGGCCGCGCCGACCTTGCGGATCCGGGCGCTGATGCTGGGCGAGCGCATCAATGCATCCAGCCTCGAGATCGGCACGCTGGTGTCCTCGACGCCGGCCGCCTTCCGCGTCCATGCCGGCCTTGCCGTGATCTTTCGCTACGGCGTCGTCGTCTTGATCGGGCTGTTGCCGTCCGAGGAGAAGGTCCTCGTCGATAACCTGAAATCGCGCGTGACGGGAGAGCTCAGCCCGTACGAGGAGGAGATCGCGCAGGCGCAGCTCTGCAACGAGGAAGCCGCCGAGACGATCCAGCCGGGCGGGCCGATCTGCCTCGCCAAATTCTCCGACGACCGGCTGCTGCTGGTCGCGGATGCGCTTGCCAAGAGCACGTCGCTGGCGCGCGACGAGCGCCGCGTCGCCGCGGTGTTCGACGTCATCGAACCGTTTGCACGGGAGCTCGCCGAGCACGGCCGAACGCCGCGCCGGCGCAAGGGCATTCTGCAATTGATCGGCAACGCGCTGCTGGTGCAGCAGCGCGTCGCCGGCCGCGTCGCGGTGGCGGAGAAGCCCGACGTGCTCTGGGAGAAACCCGAGCTCGACCGGCTCTATTCCCGTCTCGAGGACGAGTACGAGCTGAAGGAGCGCCTCGACACGCTCGAGCACAAGCTCGCCGCGGTGTCGGAGACCGCCAACGCACTGACCGACATCATCGACACCCAGCGCTCGCTGCGCCTCGAGATCGCGATCGTGGTGCTGATCGTGATCGAGATCGCGATGGGGTGCTTTCAGATATGGTCGGGGACGCACTGAGAGCGGGAATCTATTGCCGGCATGATAGGACAGTACGATTGATCTGCGCGGCCGCCGCATTCTTCGTCATTGCGAGCGCAGCGAAGCAATCCAGAATCCCGCCGCGGAACCAGTCTGGATTGCTTCGCTTCGCTCGCAATGACGGCTTGGCTGATACCACCCGCTGGTCGGATGAGCGATCATCGTCTGCAGAATCGTAGGGTGGGCAAAGGCGCACTTGCGCCGTGCCCACCGGCCATCGGTGGGCACGCTTCGCTTTGCCCACCCTCCGACACTCCCTTTTCGGCTGGAGCTCACATCGCCCGCAGCACCGCTGCGCAATGCCGAGCGATCATCAGTTCCTCGTTCGTCGGAATGACGAATACGTCGACAGTACTATCGGCGCCGCTGATCTGCTCGCGTGCTGTTTCGTTCGCCGCTGCGTCGATTCGTATGCCGAACCACCCAAGCCGCTCGCCGATCGCGCTGCGGATCTCCTTTGCATGCTCGCCGATGCCGCCGGTGAAGATCAGGCAGTCCAGGCCGCCGAGCGTGGTCGCCATCATCGCGACCTGCTGCGCGGCACGGAAGGTGAAGAGATCGACGGCCTCATGCGCCGCAGCCTCGTGGCTTGCCAGCAGCGTGCGCATGTCCGCAGAGATGCCGGAGACGCCGATGAGCCCGGACTCGTGATAGAGCAGGTGCTGGACCTCTGCGACCGGCATGTTCTCGTGCTGTTGCAGATAGAGCAGCACGCCCGGATCGATCGCACCGCAACGCGTGCCCATCACGAGGCCGTCGAGCGGCGTGAGCCCCATCGTGGTGTCGATGCTGCGGCCATCGCGCAAGGCGCAGAGGCTGGCGCCATTGCCAAGATGTGCGATGATTGTGCGCTTTGCGACGAGCTCCGGCGCGATCTCGGCCAGGCGTCCCGCGACATATTCGAACGAGAGGCCGTGAAAGCCGTAGCGCCTGACGCCACGCGCCTGGAATCGCCGGGGAATGGCGAAGCGGTTCGCCGGCGGTGCGAGGCCGTGGTGGAAGGCGGTGTCGAAACACGCGATCTGCGTCAGCCCGGGCCGGATCGCCGCGAGCGTGCGCACCGGCGCGAGGCAGCGCGGCTGGTGCAGCGGCGCGAGCGGCGTCAAGGCCTCCAGCTTCGCTATGATGTCGTCGGTCAGGACCACCGGGCCTGAATGATCCGGCCCGCCGTGAACGATGCGGTGGCCGACGGCCCGCAGGCTGCGTCCACCGAACCGGTCCTCGATGAAGGCGAGCACGTCGGCGAACAGATGGCCGCCGGCTGCCTCCGGCGTCTCCTTCCTCGTCTCGAACAGGTCTTCGCCCGTGGGGCCCTTCACCACCAACCGGGGTTTGGCTTCGTGCTCGTCCAGCAGGCCCTTGCAGAGCAGGGCAGGCTCGGCCACCGCGACATCGAACAGGCCGAACTTGATGCTCGACGATCCCGAGTTGAGAACGAGGACCGCGTCCGTCATCGCTAGTCGCCGGCCTCGGTCGGCGTGTTGCCGCCGGCTCTGTTTTGCCAGACCCAGTCGCGGATCTCAGGCATGTCCTCGCCATGCTCGCGGACATAACGGGAATGTTCGATCAGTCTGTCGCGGAATTGCTGCTTCACCTGCGCGGCCTTCGTCGCCAGTCCCGGCACGCGTTCGATGGCCTCGATCGCGAGATGGTAGCGGTCGAGCTCGTTGAGCACGACCATGTCGAAGGGCGTCGTCGTGGTGCCCTCCTCGGCAAAGCCGCGCACATGCATGCCGGCATGGTTGGTGCGGTTATAGGTCAGCCGGTGGATGAGATAGGGATAGCCGTGATAGGCAAAGATCACAGGCTTGTCGCGCGTGAACAGGCTGTCGAAGTCGCGGTCGGACAGACCGTGCGGATGCTGCTCGCGCGGCTGCAGCGTCATGAGGTCGACGACGTTGACGACGCGGATTTTCAAATCCGGCATCGCCTTGCGCAACAGGTCGACGGCGGCGAGCGTCTCCAGCGTCGGCACGTCGCCGGCGCAGGCCATCACCACGTCGGGCTCGCCCTTGCCGTCCTCCGTTCCCGCCCAGGTCCAGATGCCGATGCCGGCAGCGCAATGCGTCGCGGCGTCCTGCATCGAGAGCCATTGCGGCGCCGGCTGCTTGCCGGCGACGATCACGTTGACGCGGTTGTAGGTGCGCAAGGCATGATCGGCGATCCACAACAGCGTATTGGCGTCCGGCGGAAAGTAGATGCGGACGATGTCCGCCTTCTTGTTGGCGACGAGATCGACGAAACCGGGGTCCTGATGGCTGAAGCCGTTATGGTCCTGGCGCCAGACATGCGAGGTCAGGAGATAATTGAGCGAGGCGATCGGACGCCGCCACGGCAGCTCGCGCGTCACCTTCAGCCATTTGGCATGCTGGTTGAACATGGAATCCACGATGTGGATGAAGGCCTCGTAGCAGGAGAAGAAGCCGTGCCGTCCCGTGAGCAGGTAGCCCTCCAGCCAGCCCTGGCAGAGATGCTCGCTCAGCACCTCCATTACGCGGCCGTCCTGCGCGAGGTGCACGTCGTAAGGCTCGGTCGGCTCCATCCAGACGCGTTCGGTGGCTTCGAACACGGCGTCGAGCCGGTTCGATGCCGTCTCGTCCGGGCCCATGATGCGGAAGTTTCGATGCTGGGCGTTGAGGCGAACGACGTCGCGCAGGAATTTGCCGAGCTCGCGCGTCGCTTCCGCCACGACCTCGCCGGGTTGCGGCACCTCGATCGCGAAGCTGCGGAAGTCCGGCAGCTTCAGCTCCTTCTTCAACACGCCGCCATTGGCATGTGGATTGGCGCCCATCCGCCTCGTCCCTTCCGGCGCGAGCGCCTGAAGCTCGGCAATGAGCGCGCCGCCTTCGTCGAACAGTTTTTCCGGCTCGTAGCTGCGCATCCAGTCTTCGAGCACCTTGAGATGCGCCGGGTTCTCGCGGCAGCCTGCGACTGGCACCTGATGGGCACGCCAAAAACCCTCGACCTTCTTGCCGTCGACCTCCTTCGGGCCGGTCCAGCCCTTCGGGCTGCGCAGCACGATCATCGGCCAGCGCGGCCGCTCGACGCGCGTGCGGCCGTCGCGGGCATGTTGCTGGATCGAGCGGATGCTGGCGAACGCGACGTCCAGCGCATCGGCCATGGCCCGGTGCATCAATTTGGGATCGTCGCCGCTGACGAACAGCGGCTCGTGGCCGAGCCCGCGGAAGAGGTCGCGGATCTCCGCGTCTTGCATGCGTCCGAGCACGGTGGGGTTGGCGATCTTGTAGCCGTTGAGATGCAGGATCGGCAGCACTGCGCCGTCATGGGCGGGGTTCAGGAACTTGTTGGAGTGCCAGGACGCAGCGAGCGGCCCGGTTTCGGCCTCGCCGTCGCCGACCACGCAGGCGACGATCAAGTCCGGGTTGTCGAATGCCGCGCCATAGGCGTGCACAAGCGCATAGCCGAGCTCGCCGCCTTCGTGGATGGAGCCCGGCGTTTCCGGCGCGGCGTGGCTCGGGATGCCGCCGGGGAAGGAGAACTGTCTGAACAGCTTGCGCAATCCGTCCGCATAGCGCGCGATGCTAGGATAGATCTCGCTGTAGCTGCCTTCGAGATAGGTGTTGGCGACCATGCCGGGGCCGCCATGGCCGGGACCACAGACATAGATCACGCTGACGTCGAGCGCGCGGATGACGCGGTTGAGATGGGCATAGATGAAATTCAGGCCCGGCGTGGTGCCCCAATGTCCGAGCAGACGCGGCTTGATGTGCTCGGGCCGCAGCGGCTCGCGCAGCAGCGGATTGTCGAGCAGGTAGATTTGCCCGACCGAGAGGTAGTTGGCGGCGCGCCAATAGCGATCGAGCAGATCGAGGTCGCTGCTCGCTTCGGCCGTTTTTTGTTGGATTGTCATGTTCCTGCCGACCTTCACTTCGCGATCGTCACCAACCCGGTTCCGCGGTGATCGATCCGTCGGGCATGAAACGGGATGGGCGTGACGGCCGTGTTGCGTGAGGTCAAAGGCGGACGCGCGAAGTTTGGGCAGCTCTACTGTGCATGGGGTTGTTTTCACGATTTTTGTTTGTGTTCTTGATTTGTTCCTATGTCGTGCTATCTTGGCTGCATGAGTCCAGCATCCTCTCATGCTCTCAAGCACCCGCCGGTCACGGCGCCCTCCGAGCCGGCGGGTGCGCCTTCAGATTTCCCCGAGCTTGGCGTCGCCATCGACCGCGCGCGCAGGCGAGGGCGGGGCGCTCAATCCAACGCCAGCGGCCGCTTTGAGGCCGAGGCGCGCGTCGCTTTCGATGACGGCTGGCAGAGCCTGGACGAGCTGCCGCCGTTCAAGACCACGGTCGCCATCGACACCTCGCGCAAGGTGATCACCCGTAACGATTCCCCCGACATCGGCTTCGACCGATCGATCAATCCGTATCGCGGCTGCGAGCACGGCTGCGTCTATTGCTTCGCGCGGCCGACCCACGCCTATCTCGGCCTGTCGCCCGGGCTCGACTTCGAGTCGAAGCTGTTCGCCAAGCCCGATGCTCCTTTGCTGCTCGAGAAAGAGCTTGCGGCCCCCGGCTACGAGCCGCGGATGATCGCGATCGGCACCAACACCGATCCCTACCAGCCGATCGAGCGCGAGCGCAAAATCATGCGCGGCATTTTGGAAGTGCTGGAGGGCGCCGGGCATCCCGTCGGCATCGTCACCAAGTCGGCGCTGGTGCTCCGCGACATCGACATTCTCCAGCGGATGGCCAAGCGCAACCTCGCCAAGGTCGCGATCTCGGTCACCTCGCTCGATCCGAAGCTGGCGCGCACCATGGAGCCGCGGGCCTCGACGCCGCCGAAGCGGCTGGAGGCGCTCAAGCAGCTCTCGGAGGCCGGCATCCCCACCACGGTGATGGTCGCGCCCGTGATCCCTGCACTGAACGATTCCGAGATCGAGCGCATCCTCGATGCCGCGGTCCATGCCGGCGTCAAGGAAGCCGCCTATGTGCTGCTGCGGCTGCCGCTGGAGGTGCGCGATCTCTTCCGCGAATGGCTGATGGCGAACTATCCGGACCGCTATCGCCACGTCTTCACCCTGATCCGCGACATGCGGGGCGGGCGCGACTACGACGCCAAATGGGGCGAACGGATGAAGGGCACGGGACCGATGGCCTGGACCATCGGCCGCCGCTTCGAGATCGCCTGCGACAGGCTCGGCCTCAACAAGCGGCGCTCCAAGCTGACGACGGACCACTTTGCGCGGCCGAAGCGGAACGGCGATCAGCTCAGCCTGTTCTGATTGGCGGTGGGCGTAGGGCGGCCGGCCTGAATAACGGGAATATCCTGGGTTCCCGGTTGCGCTGGCGAAGCCCCCTGGCGCACGATCCCGGCCATGATTCGGGACAAGGTCGCCAAAACCCCAGCCAAAGACGCGCCCAAGAAGCAGGCCGCGAACAAGGCTGCGCCTGACAAGGCGGCGAAAGCGCCTGTGGCCAAGACGGCTGCAGCCAAGACGCCTGCAGCCAATGCTGCGAAGGTTGCTGCCCCCGGCAAGAAAGGCATCATCGCCGTCGCTCCCCCCAGCTTCCGCCGCGAGCGCGCGCTGATCAAGCGCGGCGTCTGGCCGGTCGCGGGCTGCGACGAGGCCGGCCGCGGCCCGCTGGCAGGTCCGGTGGTGGCCGCCGCGGTGATTCTCGACCCCGACCGCATTCCGCGCGGCATCGACGATTCCAAGCGCCTGACCGCCGAGGAGCGCGAAAAGCTGTTCGACAAGATCTGCGCCACCGCGCAGGTCTCGGTCGCCGTCGCGTCGCCGGCGCGAATCGACCGCGACAACATCCTGCGCGCCTCGCTGTGGGCGCTGAAGCGGGCCGTGGTGGCCCTGCCCGAGGCGCCCAGGCACGTCTTCGTCGACGGCCGCGACCGGCTCGATACCGCATGCGATTGCGAGGCGGTGATCGGCGGCGACGGTATCGTGCTGTCGATCGCCGCGGCCTCCATCGTCGCCAAGGTCACCCGTGACCGGCTGATGTGCGCGCTGGCGCAGGACTGCCCCGGCTACGGCTTCGAGCAGCACAAGGGCTACGCCGTTCCCGAGCATCTCGACGCGCTCGATCGCCTCGGCCCCTCCATCCACCACCGCAGCTTCTTCGCCCCCGTTGCCGCCGCCCGCGCCAAGCACATGCCCTGGACCGTCGAGCCGGTGCAGGACCTGTTCTCGGTGACCGAGGTCGAGGTGCACGTCGAGGCGAGCGTCGAGATCGACGCCTCCGTAAATCTCTAGCTGATCCTCCGACGGCATCCGCGCGTCATGGCCGCGCAGGCGGGACAAGCCCGGGCATGACGATCCGCGGCGGTTGCCACAACCCGTGACGCCCTTTATCAAAACAGAGGTGAGCGAATAGGGCCGGCTGGACGGGTTGGCTGCACCTTCGGACGTTGCATGCGGTTTACCTCCCTGGTCATCGAGCTCATTCGCGCCCGGCCGCGGCTGATCGTGTGGATCGCCGTGCTGCTGCAGGCCGCTATGTGGCTGTTCGTGGCGCTGGTGTTCTACCGCAGCCCGCCCGGCACCCTCGCGGCCCTCTTGGCCTTCGGCAGGGAATACCAGGTCGGCACTGATCTCGGCCCGCCGCTGCCGGTCTGGCTCGCCGACATCGCCTATCGCGCCGCCGGCGGCCACATGTTCGGTGTTTACGTACTCGCCGAACTCTGCGAGATCGCGACATTCATCGCGCTCTATCATCTCTCCCGCGCCGTGGTCGGCTCGCAGCAGGCGGTGCTCGCCGTGCTCCTGACCATGACGGTGCTGGCGTTCTCCTCCTCGGCGCTGGACTTCGGCCCGCTGATCCTGGCGCGGCCGCTCTGGGCGCTCTTGCTGCTGCACTCCTGGCAGATCATCGGCCAGCGCCGCGGCAATGCCTGGTTCGCCTGGTCGATCGAAGCCGGCCTCCTGCTGCTGACGACGCCCGCCGCGATCTTCCTGCTGCTGCTGATCGTCGTCTTCGCGGTCTCGACCGCCGGCGGTCGCCGGACGCTGCGCGGGCTCGATCCGCTGTTCGCGCTGATCGTGGTCGCCGTGCTGGCGCTGCCCTATGCGGTCTGGCTGATGCGTGCGGAGACGCTGACGCTGCCGGCCTTGCCGCAACTCGCCGAGCTCAACGTCCGCGCGCTGCATGCGGCCTGGCTGTTCGGCGGGCTGGTGATCGGGGCGGCAGCGATTCCGGCGCTGACCTTTCTCAACACCGGGGTGGTCGCCGGCAAGGGCGAGGAGCCGCCGATCATCTACCGCCCGCCGGTCGAGCCGCTCGCGCGCAACTTCGTCTATTTCTTCGCGTTCGCTCTGCCGCTCGGCGCGGTGCTGATCTCCGGCGTGCTGGGGCTCGATTCCGTGGTCGGCGGCCCCGGCGTCGTGCTGATCATGTCGGGGCTCGCCGTGGTCGTCGCGGCCGGCGATCTCATCGCGATGCGTCGCGCGCGGATGCTGCGTATGGTCTGGGCCGCCGCCGTCGCCGCGCCCGCCGCCGGCGTCGTGCTCGCCATCCTGTTCCTGCCCTGGACGGGCGCCAACGAAATTGCGACCTCGATGCCGGCGCGCGCGATCTCTGATTTCTTCGACGAGAGCTTCGCCCGCCGCACCAACCATCGCCTGCGGGCCGTCGCCGGCGAAACCCAGCTCGCCAGCCTGATCGCGCTGCATTCCGGCCGGCCGCATCTGTTCATCGACGCCGACCCCGCGCGTACGCCGTGGATGAACCCGACCAAGTTCAGCGAGACCGGCGGCGTCGTGGTCTGGCGCGCCTCCGACACCGCCGGCACCCCGCCGCCGGAGATCCTCAAGCGCTTCCCCGGCATCGTGCCGGAAGTGCCGCGCGCCTTCGAATGGCTGGTGACCGGCCGCCAGCAGCTCCTGCGCATCGGCTGGGCCATCGTGCGGCCGAAGGGGACGTGACGCCCGCGTATGCTCTCTCCGTCGTCATTGCGAGCGTAGCGAAGCAATCCAGAATCTTTCCGCAGAGGGATTCTGGATTGCTTCGTCGCTTCGCTCCTCGCAATGACGGAAGGGACCGGCCCCTCACGCCCCCGCCAGTGCCTTCGCGATCGATCGCAGGTCCTGCCAGGCCAGCCGCTTGTAGGCCGGCGAGCGCAAGAGATAGGCCGGGTGGAACGTCGGCAGCGCGCGGATCACCCGCTGGCCGGTGTCGTAGTCGAACCAGCGCCCGCGCGTCCGCATGATGCCTTCGCGCGTTCCCAGCAACGTCTGCGTCGAGGGATTGCCGAGCGTCACCAGCACGTCGGGGTTCACCAACTCGATCTGGCGCTGGATGAAGGGCAGGCAGATTTGCGTCTCCTGCGGCGTCGGCGTGCGGTTGCCGGGCGGCCGCCAGGGAATGACGTTGGCGATGTAGGCGGTGGTGCGGTTGAGGCCGATGGCTCCGATCATCAGATCGAGCAGCTTGCCGCTGCGCCCGACGAAGGGCAGTCCCTCGATGTCCTCGTCGCGGCCGGGCGCCTCGCCGACGAACATGATGCGCGCCTGCGGGTTGCCGTCGGCGAACACCAGCCGCGTCGCCGTGTGCTTCAACGCGCAGCCCTCGAAACTCTGCATCAGCTCGCGCAGCGCCTCCAGGGTCGGCGCGGTGCGGGCGGCCTCGCGTGCCGAGGCGATGGCGACCTCCGGTGCAGGCGCAGCTTCCCCGCGCATGACCGCGGGCGCAGCGACCGGGCGCGGCGCCTCGGCTTGCGGGGCCGCGCGCGGACTGGGTGGCGGCGTATCGATTTCCGCCAGGCGGTCTATCGGCTCCTCCGCAAGCGCGCAGTCGACACCGGCCTCCAGATAGAAGGCGAGCAGCTCTCGGACGGTGGGGGCGGGTTCGGGGATCATGGGAAAGTCTGACTTTTATATCACCTTGAGCGGCCTTGCATCCCGGCGGAACGCGATTCCGAGGTTGTCCTACCCGGAAAAATCGGAAACAAGGGGGCGCAAACGACCGAGGACCGTCTCAAGGGCTGAGATCAGATGAGCACCGAAGAACTTCCCCCGCGCGAATCCATGGAATTCGACGTCGTCATCGTCGGCGCCGGCCCGTCGGGTCTGGCGGCCGCGATCCGGCTGAAGCAGCTCAATGCTGATGTCAATGTGGTCGTGGTGGAGAAGGGCTCCGAGGTTGGTGCGCACATCCTCTCGGGCGCCGTCATTGATCCCGCGGGCCTCGACAAGCTGATCCCGGACTGGCGCGAGGATGCCGACTGCCCGCTGAAGACGCAGGTCAAGGACGATCGCTTCTACTGGATGACCGGCGGCGGCGCGATCAAGCTGCCGAATTTCATGATGCCGCCGCTGATGGACAATCATCACTGCTACATCGGCTCGCTCGGCAATGTCTGCCGCTGGCTGGCGCGCAAGGCCGAAGCGCTCGGCGTCGAGATCTATCCGGGCTTTGCGGCGGCCGAGGTGCTCTATGACGAGGAGGGCAAGGTCAAGGGCATCGCCACCGGCGACATGGGCATCGGCCGCGATGGCAAGCCGAAGGATTCCTACACCCGCGGCATGGAATTGCTCGGCAAGTACACGCTGTTCGCCGAAGGCGCCCGAGGCAGCCTGACCAAGCAGCTCATCAACAAATTCGCCCTCGACGCCAAGAGCGAGCCGCCGAAGTTCGGCATCGGACTCAAGGAGGTCTGGCAGATCGATCCCGCCAAGCACCAGAAGGGCTTGATCCAGCATTCATTCGGCTGGCCGCTTGACCTCAAGACCGGTGGCGGCTCCTTCCTTTATCACTACGACGACAATCTCGTCGCGGTCGGCTTCGTCGTGCATCTAAACTACGACGATCCCTATCTATCCCCGTTCGACGAATTCCAACGCTTCAAGACCCATCCCACGATCCGCGCCACCTTCGAAGGCGGCAAGCGCCTGGCTTACGGCGCGCGCGCGATCACCGAGGGCGGCTATCAGTCGGTGCCGAAGCTGAGCTTCCCCGGCGGCGCGCTGATCGGCTGCGCGGCCGGGTTCGTCAACGTGCCGCGCATCAAGGGCGTGCACAATGCGATGGGCACCGGCATGCTCGCTGCCGAACATGTTGCGGCCGCGCTCGCCGCCGACCGCGCCAATGACGAGCTCGTCGAATACGAGAACGCCTGGCGCTCCTCATCGGTCGGCAAGGACCTGTTCGTGGTCCGCAACGTCAAGCCATTGTGGTCGAAATTCGGCACCGTGCTCGGCGTCGCGCTGGGCGGCTTCGACATGTGGTGCAATACGCTGTTCGGCGCCTCGCTGTTTGGCACGCAGTCGCACGTCAAGCCCGACCGCGCCACGCTCGATCCGGCCAAGAGCTACGCGCCCAGGACCTACCCGAAGCCCGACGGCAAGATCACGTTCGACAAGCTGTCCTCGGTGTTCCTGTCCAACACCAATCACGAGGAGGATCAGCCGATCCATCTGAAGGTCACCGACATGAACCTTCAGAAGACCTCCGAGCACGACGTCTACGCCGGTCCCTCGAATCGCTATTGCCCGGCTGGCGTCTATGAATGGATCGAGGAGGGCTCCGGTCCGCGCTTCCAGATCAACGCCCAGAATTGCGTCCATTGCAAAACCTGCGATGTGAAGGACCCCAACGGCAACATCACCTGGGTTCCCCCGGAAGGTGGTGGCGGCCCGAACTACGAGGCGATGTGAGGGCGCATCGCAAGGGTGACCTGGCGCACGTTACCGTGAGGACGAGGCTGCGGCGAGCCGCCGCGGCCACGATAAGGCCATAGTGGCGGCGTCTTGGGGCTGCTCCTGATCGAACTTGGCCGATTTGGGGGCGTGCGGAGGGGAGCGGCCGGTCCGAATCCTTGCGGCGAAGCGCCAAAAGCGGCATTGTCGGCCTGACGGTTCCGGGCCCGGATGTCACCGGCTGCGTTCGCTTGCGATACAGCCGTCTGCTGCAAACCCAGGCACCACCAACTTAAGGCGAGCCCTGATGTTTTCAAATCGTTTCAACCGCTGGACTGCTGCCGCCATCGCCCTCATGGGCACTGCGATCGCGACGGTCCCCGGCGCGGTCCTGGCGCAGACGCCGGATCATCCGGAGAACACGGCGGCGCAATTCCCGACGCGAAACGATCTGAAGTCGCTCACTGGCGCCGGCAGCTATCTCGCCGCCCGCCACGCCAGCGTCGAGCGCGACGCGGCATCGGCCGCAGCATTCTACCGTTCGGCGCTCCGCACCGATCCCAAGAACAACGAGCTGCTCGATCGTGCCTTCATCTCGTCGGTCGCCGACGGCGACATCGACGAGGCGGTCAAGCTCGCCGAGCGCATCCTCACCATCGACAAGACCAACCGCGTCGCGCGCCTCGTCGTCGGCGTGCATGATCTCAAGGTGAAGAAGTACGCGGCCGCGCAGACCAACATCAACCAGTCGATCCGCGGTCCCATCACCGATCTCGTCGCCACGCTGCTGTCGGGCTGGGCCGCCTATGGTGCGGGCGATGCCAAGGGCGGTGTCGCCACCATCGACAAGCTGGCAGGTCCGGAATGGTACCCGCTGTTCAAGGACCTTCACACCGGCATGATCCTGGAGCTCTCCGGCAAGGAGAAGGACGCCGGCACCCGCTTCGAGCGCGCCTACAAGCTCGACGATTCCATGCTGCGCGTCACCGAGGCCTATGCGCGCTGGCTGTCGCGCAACAAGGATTCCGCCGCGGCCACCAATGTCTATCAGGCTTTCGACAAGAAGCTCGCACGCCATCCGCTGATCCAGGAAGGCCTGCGCGACACCAAGGCCGGCAAGAAGATGCCGCCGCTGGTCGATTCCGCGCAGGCTGGCGCTGCCGAAGCCCTCTACGGCATCGGCGCGACGCTGACCCGCCGCGGCGGCGAGGATCTGGCGCTGGTCTATCTCCAGCTCTCGCTCTACCTGCAGCCGAGCCATCCGCTGGCGCTGCTCTCGCTCGCCGATCTCTATGAATCGGTGAAGCGGCCGCAGATGGCCATCAAGGTCTATGAGCGCGTGCCCGCGAACTCGCCGCTCAAGCGCAACGCGCAGATCCAGCTCGCCATCGATCTCGATTCCGCCGACCGCACCGACGACGCGATCAAGATCCTCAAGGGCGTCACGACGGAGGATGCCAAGGACCTCGAAGCCATCATGGCGCTCGGCAACATCGAGCGCGGCCGCAAGCGCTTTGGCGAGTGCGGCGCGACCTATTCGAAAGGCATCGACGTGCTGCCGGCCGGCAACGACAAGGCCAACAGCGTCTGGTACTATTATCGCGGCATCTGCGAGGAGCGCTCCAAGCAATGGGCCAAGGCCGAGGCCGACATGAAGAAGGCGCTGGAGCTGCAGCCCGACCAGCCGCACGTCCTCAACTATCTCGGTTATTCCTGGATCGACCAGGGCGTGAATCTCGACGAAGGCATGAAGATGATCAAGCGTGCCGTCGAGCAACGTCCCGACGACGGCTACATCGTCGACTCCCTCGGCTGGGCCTATTACCGCATCGGCAATTACGAGGAGGCGGTGAAGAACCTCGAGCGCGCGATCGATCTCAAGCCCGAGGATCCCACCATCAACGACCATCTCGGCGATGCCTATTGGCGCGTCGGCCGCACGCTGGAGGCCAAATTCCAGTGGTCGCATGCGCGCGATCTCAAGCCCGAGCCGGAAGAGCTGCCGAAGATCGAGGCCAAGATCGCTGGTGGCCTTCCCGACGACAATTCGAACTCTTCTGCGGCGCAGGCCGAGAAGAAGAAGGACGACGGCAAGGGCGGTTAAGCTACGCGCATGATCCGGAAAAGTGTGTAGCGGTTTTCCGATAAGATCATGCGCAGACAAGTGAGTCTTTGGGGGCTGATCGCCAATGTCGGCGTTGATTGAAGAGGGGCGGGCGAAGGTCAATTTGAGCCTTCGCGTCGTCGGCCGTCGTGCCGATGGCTATCATGATCTCGAAAGCGTGGTCGCGTTCGCCGACTGCGCCGACCGGCTGATGCTGGAGCCGGGCGACGAGCTGGAGCTGACCACGACGGGGCCGCTGGCTGCCGCCTGCGGCGATACCGCCGACAATTTGGTGCTCAAGGCGGCCAAGCTGCTGGCCGAAGCCGTCCCTGGGCTGAAGCTGGGCGCCTTCGCGCTCGACAAGGTGCTCCCGGTTGCGGCCGGCATCGGCGGCGGCTCGGCGGATGCCGCGGCGGCGCTGCGGCTCCTGGCGCGTCTCAACGATCTGTCGCTCGACGATCCCCGCATTCAGAAGGTCGCGCTCGCGACCGGCGCCGACGTGCCGGTGTGCCTGCTCTCGCGCGCCTGCGACATGACCGGCGTCGGCGAGCAGCTGCTGCCGCTCGCGCTGCCGAGCATGCCCTGCGTCATGGTCAATCCGCGCGTGCCGGTTGCCACCAAGGACGTGTTCCAGGCGCTGGGCCTGCGCAACGGCGAACTCCGCGTTGGCGTCACCGACGTCATCCGCGCGCCGGCCTGGCCGGAGGAGGGCGGCTCGATTTCCGATTGGGTCGAGGTTCTCGACACCGTCGGCAACGACCTCGAGGCGCCTGCGCTGCGGATCGAGCCCGTGATCGGCGACGTGCTGGAAGCCTTGCGCTCCTCCGCCAGCGTCAAGCTCGCCCGCATGTCCGGCTCCGGGGCGACGTGCTTTGCGATCTACGGCGCGCCTGCCGAGGCGCATGCCGCCGCTGAAAAGATCCGCCGCGATCACCCCGGCTGGTGGGTGCATGCGGGCACGTTGAGCTAGCTCTATCCGTCATTGCGAGCGCAGCGAAGCAATCCAGAATCCCTCCGCGGTGGCAGCCTGAATTGCTTCGCTACGCTCGCAATGACGTGGATGTAGCTGCGTGATGCGTGCACACTGCCGTAGGGTGGGCAAAGCGCAGCGTGCCCACCAATCCATTCGCGCAACAGCGAGCTAGTCGCCGCTCTCCTCAGCCAATCCCAGAAACCGCCGGATCTCACCCAACACCTCTTGCGGCTTGTCGTGCTGCAGCCAGTGTCCCGCGCCGGCGATGGTCTCGATCCGCGCGTTCTGGAAATAGCGCTCCATGCCCGCCGCTCTGGCACCAGACAGAAAGCTTTCGCCGGCATTGAGCAGCAACGTCGGGCAGGCGATACGCGACCACAGCTCGATGTGATCGTCGGGCCAGAGCCGGTGCGGCGCAGAGGCGCGCTGGTAGGGATCGAACTTCCAGCTATAGCTGCCGTCCTCGTTCCGCTGCGCGCCATGCGTGGCGAGATGCAGCGCGAGGTCGCGGGCGAGGCGCCTGTTATGCAGCATCATCTGCGCGGCGGCGTCTTCGAGCGTCGCATAGCGGCGCGGGGTGCGGTCGTGCAGCCTGTCGAGCTGGGCGACCCATTTTCCGATGCGCTCATGCGCCGGCGGCTTTGCTGTATCCGGCAGCATGGTCACGCCGTCGAGGACGACGAGCTTGGTGACCCGTTCGGGGAATGCGCCCGAAAAGATCAGGCTCACCATGCCGCCCATCGAATGGCCGATCAGAGTGACCTGAGGCGCTGCGATGCTGCGAACCAGCTGCGCGAGATCGTAGACATATTCTGTCAGCGCGTAGCTGCCGCCTTTCGTCCAGTCGGAATCGCCATGACCACGCAGATCGGGCGCGACGACGCGAAAATGCGGTTGCAGCGAGCGCGCGATGTGATCCCAGCTGCGGCAATGATCGCGACCGCCGTGGACCAGGATGGCGACGGGTGCGCCCTCGCTGCCCCAGTCGGCGTAATGCAGCCGCAGGCCGTGCGATTCATAGAAGCTGTCTTGCGGGGCGCTAGCCATTTGCCGGCCGCCGCGCCAGGGCGAGCGAGAGGCCGAGGCTCGCGATGAAAACGCCGGAGCCTTGCGTGAGGCGCCGCATCAGAAGCGGCCGCCCGATCAGCTGCGCGCGCGTCGCCGAGGCCATCAGCACCACCACGACATCGGCGAGCGTGTTCAGCGCCACCGAGATCGCGCCCAGCAGGATGAATTGCAGCGTCGGGTTCGATCCAGCGGGATCGAGAAACTGCGGAATGAAGGCGAGGAAGAA
Source organism: Bradyrhizobium sp. BLXBL-01 (assembly GCF_051853025.1). Lineage (NCBI taxonomy): Bacteria > Pseudomonadati > Pseudomonadota > Alphaproteobacteria > Hyphomicrobiales > Nitrobacteraceae > Bradyrhizobium > Bradyrhizobium sp. BLXBL-01. The sequence goes on along the minus strand of NZ_CP182471.1, from coordinate 6,773,642 downwards.
CGCGGCAGTCTTCGGATTGAGCGCCTCGACCAGCACGCCGTCGCGGAACGCGCGCTTGTCGCCGATCGGCTCGCTCCCAAGCGACAGGTTGCTGCCGGCGCTGCGAAACGTCTTGATGCCGAGCCAGACCAGATAGAGCGCGCCGACGAATTTCACGGCGGCAAACAGCTCTGCGCTGGCCAGGATGATGGCGGAGATGCCGAGGCTGCCCGCGACCACATGAACCAATCCGCCCAGCGCCGTGCCCGCGGTCGAGGCAAAGCCGCTGGCACGCCCCTCCGACAAGGTTCGTGCCGCGACGTAAAAAATACCGGGGCCTGGAATTGCGGCAATGAGGAGAGCTGCGGCCAGGAACAGCCCAAAATTCGTTTCGATCATCCCGTTTTCGTAGCGGAGCGGGCGGCGATTGCAAGGCCTCTCGCTCAGCCGATCCGGCGGAAGATCACGCTGGCATTCACCCCGCCGAAGCCGAAGCCGTTGGAGATGGCATGCCGCATCGGCATCGGCCGCGCGCTACCTGCGACGATGTCGATGCCTTCAGCGCCCGCATCGGGGTTTTCGAGATTGAGCGTGGGCGGCGCGATCTGGTCGCGCAAGGCAAGCACGGTGAAGATCGCTTCCAGTCCGCCGGCGGCGCCGAGCAGGTGACCCGTTGCCGACTTGGTCGCGCTCACGGCAATGCCGCGGTTGCGGCCGAACAGCGCGCCGATCGCGCCAAGCTCGCTCTCGTCGCCGGCCGGTGTCGAGGTCGCATGCGCGTTGAGGTGCTGCACATCGGCAGGCGCAAGCTTGGCCTGCCGGAGCGCGATCTCCATGGCGCGGCGCGCACCGTCGCCATCCGGCGGCCCCGACGTCATGTGATAGGCGTCCGCGGTCGTGCCGTAGCCGACGATCTCTGCGATCGGGGCGGCGCCGCGGGCTTGCGCATGCTCCAGCGCCTCGATCACCAGGATGCCGGCGCCTTCGCCCATGACGAAACCGTCGCGGTTGCGATCGAACGGACGCGAGGCGCGCGCGGGCTCGTCGTTGAAGCCGCTCGACAGTGCACGCGCCGCCGCAAAGCCGCCGAGGCTGACGATGTCGATGCAGGCCTCCGCGCCGCCGCAGATCGCAACGTCTGCTTCGCCTGATCGGATCATGCGCGCGGCATCGCCGATCGCCTGCACGCCGGCGGCGCAGGCGGTGACGGGCGTGCCCAGCGCGCCCTTGTAGCCGTATTTGATCGAGACGTGGCCGGCGGCGAGATTGGCGAGGAACGAGGGGATCGTGAACGGCGATAGCCGGCGCGCGCCGCGCTGCTCGGTGATGCGCACCGCCTCCGCCATGGCCGGAAAGCCGCCGACGCCGGAGGCGATGATCGTCGCGGTGCGCTCGAGCGCGCTCGCGTCCTGCGGTGTCCATTTGGACTGCGCGACGGCTTCCGCGGTGGCGAGCAGAGCGAACAGGATGAAGCGGTCCATCTTGCGCTGATCCTTGGGCGCGGCAGCGTGCGCCGGATCAAAACCGCCTTCGGCATCATCGGCCTTGTCGGGCACGAGACCTGCGATGCGCGCCGGCAGCGCCTCCGCCCATTCCTGCAACGGGCGCAGCCCGCTTTGCCCCGCGAGCAGCCGCCGCCACGTCAGTTCGACGCCGCAGCCAAGCGGCGCCACCGCGCCCATTCCCGTCACGACGATACGACGCATGTCAGTCTCCAGCCGGCGCGACGGCCGGGTTCATGGCTTTGAGCGAAGCGAGCCGCGCGCGCATGCCGCGACTGGCGCGGGGACCCGCGACGACGACCGCATTGGCGAGCGTGATCGGGCGCTTGTCGACGGCATCGACCACGACCGGCTCGAACGGGCGGACGTCGCCCCGGTTCGCCAGCAGGATGGATGCGCCCTTCGGCGCGAGATGCTTGTTGCCCCAGGCCAGCAGCGTAGCGATCACGGGGAAGAAATCCCGCGCCTTGTCGGTCAGCACATATTCGTAGCGCGGCGGGCGCTCCTGATAGCGGCGACGCACGAACATGCCGCTTTCGGTCAGATGCGCAAGCCGCCGCGACAGGATGTTCGGCGCAATGCCGAGGCTTTGCGAGAACTCGTCGAACTTCGTCGCACCCTGAAACGCATCGCGCAGAATCAGGATGCTCCACCATTCGCCGACCGTCTCCACCGCGCGGCCGACCGGGCATTCCAGCATGGAAGGGGATTTGGGCTGCATGGCGGGGAAGGTAGGGCAGTCACTTGCAAAATGCAAGTAACTGGTGGGCGACGCATGTGGAGCGAATGAGAATAAAGCGCAGTTGCTGAACAGACGCTCTCGTGCCCCGGACGCAGCGCAGCGCCCCTTGGCGGTGCGCTGCAGAGCCGGGGCCCATCGTGCTCATCGCTGGACGTCGCATGGGTCCCGGCTCTGCGCAGCAGCGTTTCACGCTGCAGCGCGTCCGGGACATGAGAGCGAGCGGTGCCGACAGACCTCGTCATTGCGAGCGCAGCGAAGCAATCCAGGTCGTCTCCGCGGCGGGATTCTGGATTGCTTCGCTGCGCTCGCAATGACGCTGTGGAAGCAGCGCGCACTCATCCGTCACCGTCACCCTGAGGTGCTGGAGCGTAGCTAAGGCCACGAAGGGCGTCAGGCCTAATGAGACCGTGCCAAGCAAAACGCCACGACCTGCTCCAGCGCGCTCTTCATCGGCGAGGGCGGGAACAGCGCCAGCGCATCCACGGCCATCGCGCCGTAGTGCTGGGCGCGGCTTAGCGTATCCTCGAGCGCGCGGTGCTTGTTCATCAGGCCGAGGGCGTGATCGAGATCGGAATCGCCGATCTCGCCGCGCTCCAGCGCCCGGATCCAGAAGGCGCGCTCGGTGTCGTTGCCGCGGCGGAAGGCAAGCACGACGGGCAGCGTGATCTTGCCTTCGCGGAAATCGTCGCCGGTGTTCTTGCCGAGCTTGGCGCTCTTGCCGCCGTAGTCGAGCACGTCATCGACGAGCTGGAAGGCGATGCCGAGATTCATGCCGACCGAGCGGCACGCGGTCTGCTCCGCCTTCGGGCGGTTGGCGATGACCGGGCCGACCTCGCAGGCGGCCGCGAACAATTCGGCCGTCTTGCCGCGGATCACGGCGAGATATTCGTCCTCGGTGGTCGCGGTGTTCTTGGCAGCCGCGAGCTGCATCACCTCGCCCTCGGCGATGGTGGCGGCGGCCGCGGAGAGGATGTCGAGCGCGCGCAGCGAGCCGACCTCGACCATCATGCGGAAGGCCTGGCCCAGCAGGAAGTCGCCGACCAGCACGCTCGCCTCATTGCCCCAAAGCATGCGCGCCGACAGCTTGCCGCGGCGCATCTCGCTCTCGTCGACGACGTCGTCGTGCAGGAGCGTCGCGGTATGCATGAACTCGACGGAGGCAGCTAACTTGATATGGCCGTCGCCGTTGTAGCCGGCGAGGTTGGCCATGGCGAGCGTCAGCATCGGCCGCAGGCGTTTTCCCCCGGAGGAGATCAGGTGGTTGGCCACTTCCGGGATCATGGTCACGTCCGACCCGGTCCGCGACAGGATCGTGGCATTGACGCGCTCCATATCGGGGGCAACAAGGGCAACCAGCTCTTCGATCGACGCGCCGGGAGTTTCGAAAGGTACGATGACGGCCACGCCGGTCTCCAATATTTGCCCCGGAAGGGCTATTCTGATGGAAATACAATAGAAACTGGCGGCGAATGCGGCAAGGCCCGCGGAACCATTGACATTTGCCGCGTTAGCCACTTTCAGGCAGGAGATCTGCGTTTTGCGTGAACTGGTTCGGACCAACGATATGGTGCTGGTGTCGGCGATCGGCGCGCTGCTCGACGGCGCCAACATCCACCATCTGGTGCTCGACCAGAACATGAGCATCATCGAAGGCTCCCTCGGCATATTGCCGCGGCGGATCCTGGTTCATGAGGACGACGCCGAGGAGGCCAGGGCGCTCCTCACCGAGGCCGGCCTCAGCCACGAATTGCGCGGCGATGATTGAGGCCGCGGATATTACCGAGGACGCCTTTCTCGGCGGGCAGTTGCGCTTGATGCAGAAGCGGTCCGGCCATCGCGCCGGGCACGACGCCGTCCTGCTCGCAGCGGCGATCGACGCTAAGGCGGGGGACCGCGTGGTCGACTTCGGCGCTGGCATCGGCACGGCGGGGCTCGCGCTTGCGCGGCGCGTCGCGGGGATCAGGCTCAGCCTGGTCGAGATCGATCCGGAACTGGCGGAGCTCGCGCGGGCCAACGCCGCGGCGAACGCGATCGCCGCCGAGGTCATCGTGCTCGACGTCACCGCCGATGCGCAGGCGTTTGCAGCGAACGGACTTCTGCCCGACAGCGCCGACGCCGTGCTGATGAACCCGCCCTTCAACGATCCCGCACGCCATCGCGGCTCACCGGATCAGGCGCGCCATGCTGCGCATGTGGCGACGGAGGAGACGCTGCATGCGTGGGTGCATGCAGCCCGGCGTATTCTCCGATCGAGCGGCGTGCTGACTCTGATCTGGCGCGCGGACGGACTCGGCGACGTCATGGCAGCGCTGTCACGCGGCTTCGGTAGCCTCGCGATCCTGCCGGTTCATGGCGAAGCGGGAAAGCCCGCGATCCGCGTGCTGGTGCGCGCCGTCAAAGGCGGCCGGGCACCGACGCGATTGCTGCCCGGGCTCATGCTTAACGAGGAGTCAAACGTGCCTAAAAAAGAGGTGCGGGATATTCTGGAGGGGAGGGCGGCGTTGCCGCTGGCGGAGCCGTGACGGCTTACTGCGGCAGCGATTCCGTCTGCTGCTCTTGCGGGGACGTAAAGCGAATCGCCGTGAAAAGCGCACCGATCAGCAGCAACAGCAGATAGATCTTCATGGCGTTTCCTCCGCTGCCTATTGCAGCTTCCCAACGGGGATTCTGCAAAACACGTTCCAGGCACTTTCAATGACACTCGCGTGATAAGAAATGGTTAATCAGAGGTAAGGCCATGGACGAACAATTGAACGATCGTGAGAGTTCCGGCCTGGCCGACAAGCTCATGCAATATCTGCCGGCGCGCTTTCGTCCCGGCACGGCGGTCGTGCCGGTGGTGCGGCTGTCGGGTGTAATCGGTGCGGTGACGCCGCTGCGTCCGGGCCTGACGCTTGCCGGCGTCGCGCGGGTGCTCGAGCGCGCGTTTTCCTACCGGCACGCCAAGGCGGTGGCGCTGGTGATCAACTCGCCCGGCGGCTCGCCGGTGCAGTCGCGCCAGATCTTCTTGCGCATCAAGCAGCTTGCCGCGGAGAAGAAGCTGCCGGTGCTCGTGTTCGTCGAGGACGTCGCGGCCTCCGGCGGCTACATGATCGCCTGCGCCGGCGACGAGATCATCTGCGATCCCTCGTCGATCCTCGGCTCGATCGGCGTGGTCGGCGGCAGTTTCGGTTTCCAGGAGGCGATCAGGCGGCTCGGCATCGAGCGGCGCCTCTACACGTCAGGCGAGCACAAGGCGATGCTCGACCCGTTCCTTCCGGAAAACCCCGATGACGTCATGCGACTGAAGGCGATCCAGCGCGAGATCCACCAGATCTTCATCTCGCTGGTCAAGGAGAGCCGCGGCGCCCGGCTGAAGGGAGCCGACGACACGCTGTTCACGGGCGAATACTGGGCGGGCGAAAGCGCGATCGCGCTAGGGCTCGCCGACAGCATCGGCGATCTCCGCTCAACTCTTCGTGCCCGCTATGGCGAGAAGGTTCTCACCCCCGTGATCGCGCAGCCGACCGGGCTGCTCTCCGGCTTTTTGGGCCGGAAATCGCCCGGCGCGGGGCAGCTTTCGGCCCTGGAATCAATGGCCGGCCTGCCGGACGAGCTGATCTCGGCGGTCGAAACGCGGGCGATTTGGGCGAAATTCGGGTTCTAGGGCTCGCGCTCCCGCGCCATTTCGCCCGGACGGCACCAATTGCGGCGCAGGTCCATCTGCGCAACAATGCAAGTGGGGGCTGAGCATGAGACGAGGATCGATCGATGCCGCCGTTCGTCGCTTTCGCGGGCGTCCTGGGCGGGCTTGCCGTGGTCCGCTGGGCCTACAAGACCGCTGTCCGGATCAACCAGGAACTGGAGGAGATGCGCCTGTCGCGCGTCGCTGAGGCCGCCCACATGGGGGATATCCAGACGCTGAAGCGTGACCCCGTGACCGGAGCTTACCGGCCGGGTTAGGCCTTTCTCCCCACGCACAGGTGCGCTCCCTCTCCCGCTTGCGGGGGAGGGCTGGGGAGGGGCTCTCTCCACAGGCGAGAACCCCCCAGAGGGCAGAACCCTCTCCCCGCGCTTCGCGCCGACCTCTCCCGCAAGAGGGAGAGGTAAGAAGCCCCCCTTCGCCTTGATTCCCATCCCCGCCGTCGATACGGTCCCGCGCGATTCAAAACCCCCGCGAGAGCCCGATCTGACGATGGACGCCTCATTGCCCGCCCATATGCGCCCGGAACGCTCGTTCCAGGGCTTCATCCTCGCGCTCCAGCGGTTCTGGGCCGAGCAGGGCTGCGTGATCCTGCAGCCCTACGACATGGAAATGGGCGCGGGCACCTTCCATCCGGCGACCACGCTGCGCGCGCTCGGGCCCAAACCCTGGAACGCCGCCTATGTGCAGCCCTCGCGCCGGCCCAAGGACGGCCGCTATGGCGAGAACCCGAACCGGATGCAGCACTATTACCAGTTCCAGGTGATCATGAAGCCGTCGCCGCCGAACCTTCAGGAGCTGTACCTGAAGTCGCTCGCCGCGATCGGCATCGATTCCGCCGTGCACGACATCCGTTTCGTCGAGGACGATTGGGAGAGCCCGACCTTGGGCGCCTGGGGCCTCGGTTGGGAGTGCTGGTGCGACGGCATGGAAGTCAGCCAGTTCACTTACTTTCAGCAGGTCGCCGGCTTCGAATGCGCGCCGGTCGCGGGCGAGCTCACCTACGGGCTCGAGCGCCTCGCGATGTATGTGCAGGGCGTCGACCGCGTCTACGACCTCAACTTCAACGGCCGCGAGGGCGATGCCAAGGTCACCTATGGCGACGTGTTCCTGCAGGCCGAGCAGGAATATTCCCGGCACAACTTTGAATACGCCGACACCGCGATGCTGTTCGAGCAGTTCAAGATGGCCGAGGCGGCCTGCCGGAAATATCTCGATGCCGGCTGGCGCGACGGCGGCAACAAGAAGCAGCATCTGATGGCGCTGCCGGCCTACGACCAGTGCATCAAGGCGAGCCACGTCTTCAACCTGCTCGACGCGCGTGGCGTGATCTCCGTGACCGAGCGGCAGAGCTACATTCTGCGCGTGCGCGAGCTGGCCAAGGCCTGCGGCGAGGCCTGGATCCATACTGAAGCGGGCGGAGCGGCCTGATGCCCGAACTTTTGCTTGAGCTGTTCTCGGAAGAAATCCCCGCGCGCATGCAAGGAAAGGCGGCCGACGATCTCCGCCGCATGGTCACCGACAAGCTGGTTGCCGAAGGCCTGGTCTACGAGGGCGCGAAGGCGTTTGCGACGCCGCGCCGCCTTGCGCTCACCGTGCACGGCATCCCTGCGCGCCAGCCTGACCTGAAGACCGAGCGCCGCGGCCCCAAAGTCGGCGCGCCCGAGGCGGCCGTGCAGGGCTTCCTCAAAGCGACGGGATTGAAGTCGCTGGACGAAGCAAAAATCCAGCGCGACCCCAAGGGTGATTTCTACATCGGCTTGATCGAGAAGCCCGGCCGCGACGCCATCGACGTGCTTGCGGAAATCCTGCCGGTGATCATTCGCACCTTCCCCTGGCCGAAATCGATGCGCTGGGGCGCGCGTTCCGGCAAACCCGGCTCGCTGAACTGGGTGCGTCCGCTGCACGCGATCACCGCGACCTTCGGCCTCGAGACCGAAGAGCCCGATGTCGTGAAGTTCGAGGTCGACGGCATCGAGAGCGGCCAGACCACCTACGGCCACCGCTTCCTCGCGCCGGCACCAATCCAGGTGCGCCGCTTCGAGGATTATGAAGCAAAGCTGCTTGCCGCCAAAGTCGTGCTCGATCCCGAGCGCCGCAAGGACGCCATCCTCACCGACGCCAAGCAGCTTGCCTTCGCGCAAGGTTTTGAGCTGGTCGAGGACCAGAACCTGCTCGACGAGGTCGCGGGCCTCGTCGAATGGCCGGTCGTGCTGATGGGCTCGTTCGAACCGGAATTCTTGAAGACCCCCGACGAAGTCATCCGCGCCACCATCCGCAACAACCAGAAGTGCTTCGTGGTGCGCGACCCCAAGACGGGCAAGCTCGCCAGCAAGTTCATCCTGGTCGCCAATATCGAGGCGACTGACGGTGGCGCGACCATCATCGCCGGCAACGAGCGCGTCATCCGCGCGCGGTTGAGTGATGCGAAGTTCTTCTATGAGACGGACCTCAAGACCAAGCTCGAGGACCGGCTGCCGAAGTTCGAGCAGATCGTGTTTCACGAGAAGCTCGGCACCCAGGCTGCGCGCATCAAGCGCATCGAGCGTCTGACCGCGGAGATCGCGCCGCTCGTTGGCGCCGATGTCGGCAAGGCGACGCGCGCTGCGCATCTGGCGAAGGCGGATCTGCTGACGGAAGTCGTTGGCGAATTCCCTGAAGTGCAGGGGCTGATGGGCAAGTATTACGCGCTCGCACAGGGCGAGGATGCCTCCGTCGCTTCGGCTAGCGAGGAACACTACAAGCCGCAAGGTCCTGCGGATCGCGTTCCGACCGATCCGGTCAGCGTTGCGGTGGCGCTCGCCGATAAGATCGATACCTTGGTTGGGTTCTGGGCGATCGACGAAAAGCCGACTGGCAGCAAGGACCCCTATGCGTTGCGTCGCGCGGCGCTGGGTGTGATCCGACTGATTGCCGAGAACGCGTTGCGTCTGTCGCTCATGAAGGTGGCGGGATCCGCGCTCGCCGGCTTGTCGGTGAAGCCAGCCGATGCCTCGAAGCTTCCGAGCGACCTGCTCGCCTTCTTCGCCGACCGCCTGAAAGTCCAGCTCCGCGAGCAGGGCGCACGTCACGATCTCGTCGACGCCGTGTTCGCGCTCGGCGGCCAGGACGATCTCCTGATGATCGTCCGCCGCGTCGAGGCGCTCGGCAAATTCCTCGACTCTGACGACGGCAAGAACCTGCTCGCCGGCACCAAGCGCGCCAGCAACATCCTTGCGATCGAGGAGAAGAAGGACAAGCGCAGCTTCGACGGCGCGCCGGATGCCGCGCTCTACAGCCTCGCTGAGGAGAAGGCGCTGGCCAAGGCGATCGGTGAGGTCAAGGCGGAAGCCAGCGCTGCGGTGGCCAAAGAAGACTTCGCCGCGGCGATGAGCGCGATGGCAAAATTGCGTCCGCCGGTCGATGCCTTCTTCGACAAGGTGCGCGTCAACGATGACGATCCGAAGGTGCGCGAGAACCGCCTGAAGCTCCTCAACGAGATCCGCAGCGCCACGCGTGCGGTGGCGGATTTCTCGAAGATCCAGGATTGAGGCGCGGCCGCACGGCAAACACCGCTGTCATTCCGGGGCGCGCGGAGCGCGAGCCCGGAATCCATCGTGCCGCGCGTTATGCTGACAAATGGATTCCGGGCTCGCGCCAAGTGGCGCGCCCCGGAATGACAGAACAAAAAAGCCCCGCCCGGCGGGGGGAGGACCGGGCGGGGCCTGATGTCCGATCTAACACTGCTCGCGCCAGCCTGATGTGACGCGCCGGACATCGAACGGAGCAGCAGCGTTGTTAGTCCAGCACCTCGACGATGCGGCGCGAGCGCGGCTCGACCAGCACGGTTTCGCCGTTCACGACGGTGTAGCGATAGGTCGTGGCGCCGAAACGTTGCGGTACGTCATAATAGGTGACGCCTGCTTCGGGTAAGGTGGTGCCGACCACCACGCGATCCGGAATGCGAAAGGCCGGCACACGTTGCTCGACGACATATTCGCGGAAGGCCGGCCGCTGTTCGACCGCAATCGTCGGCGCGCTGTCGACCACGGCGGGCGCGCGTCCGATCGTGACATCGCTTTGCGCCTGCGCGGCAAGGGGCGCACTGGTCGCGGCCGCAAGCGCTGCGAGAGCAAGAATCCTGTTCCGCATGGACAACTCCTTCGACGTGATTCTTCGGACGCGCCAGCGGCGCGACCGGTTGCCAATGCGTGCCTAAAGCCAATGTTCCGGGAAAAGGCCTGCCGCATTCGCGGCAATTTCGGGCAGTTTTCGTGAGGCCGGAACTCGCAGCAGCCCTTGCGCATCTCTACTCCCGGAACCCAGCCGGTTATGATCCGCGCGCGATTCGCCTCACCTCACAGAAAGATAGTTCATGCACATCACCGTCGCCCACATTTCGCCGATCCTGTCGTTGATTGCGGGCGTGCTCATCCTGATCATGCCGCGGCTTCTCAACCTCATCGTCGCGATCTTCCTCATCGTCAACGGCGCGATCGGGCTCGGGCTCCTGAAGTGGCTCCGCTTCTAGGCGTTCACTTTTCGGAACTGTCCGTCTTGCGCGGGCCCGCCCAAAGTGGTGTAAGGCCCGCGATTTCCCATTCCTCTCGCAGGTTGTGTGCAAGCTATGGCCAAAGCCGCCTCGAAGCCCAAGAAAATCCCAGCGAAATCAAAGCCCTCCGCCGCCGCGAAGGCAGCGCCGCCAGCCCGCAAGGCGCTGGCCAAGAGCGCGAAGCCGGTCGCCAAAGCCGCTGCCAAGCCCACCGCAAAGCCTGCGGTGAAGGCGGTCACCAAGGCCGCTCCGCCGAAGGTCGCCGCGAAGCCCGCGCCGAAGAAGGCTGCGCCTCCCAAGGCGGCGCCGGCAGCGGCCAAGGCCGGCAAATGGGTGTTCACGTTTGGTGACGGCAAGGCCGAGGGCCGCTCGGAGATGCGCGACCTGCTCGGCGGCAAGGGCGCCAACCTCGCCGAGATGGCCAATCTCGGCCTGCCGGTGCCTCCCGGCTTCACCATCCCGACCTCGGTCTGCACCTATTTCTACGATCACGACAAGACCTACCCGAAGGAACTGAAGCCGCAGGTTGAGAAGGCGCTGGAGTATGTCGGCAAGTTGACCGGCAAGGTGTTCGGCGACACCAAGAACCCGCTGCTCGTCTCGGTGCGCTCCGGCGCGCGCGCCTCGATGCCGGGCATGATGGACACCGTGCTCAATCTCGGCCTCAACGACCAGACCGTGGAAGCGCTGGCCGAGCTGTCGGGCGACCGCCGCTTCGCCTATGACAGCTATCGCCGCTTCATCACGATGTATTCCGACGTGGTGCTCGGCTTCGAGCATCATCACTTCGAGGAAATCCTCGACACCTTCAAGGACAGCCAGGGTTACACGCTCGACACCGATCTCTCTGCCGAGGACTGGGTCGAGCTGGTCGGAAAGTACAAGGATGCGGTCGCACGCGAGACCGGCAAGGAATTCCCACAGGATCCGCACGACCAGCTCTGGGGCGCGATCGGCGCGGTGTTCTCATCCTGGATGAACGCGCGCGCGGTGACCTACCGCAAGCTGCACGACATTCCGGAATCCTGGGGCACCGCGGTCAACGTGCAGGCCATGGTGTTCGGCAACATGGGCGAGACCTCGGCCACCGGCGTTGCCTTCACCCGCAACCCCTCGACCGGCGAGAGCAAGCTCTACGGCGAGTTCCTGATCAACGCGCAGGGAGAGGACGTGGTGGCGGGCATCCGCACACCGCAGGACATCACCGAGGAGGCGCGCAAGGAGTCCGGCTCCGACAAGGCGTCGATGGAAGCGGCGATGCCGGAAGCGTTCAAGGAGCTGACGCGGATCTACACGCTGCTCGAGAAGCACTACCGCGACATGCAGGACATGGAGTTCACGGTCGAGCAGGGCAAGCTCTGGATGCTCCAGACCCGCGGCGGCAAGCGCACCGCCAAGGCGGCGCTGCGCATCGCGGTCGAGCTCGCCAATGAGGGCCTGATCTCGAAGAAGGAAGCGGTGACGCGGATCGATCCGGCCTCGCTCGATCAGCTGCTGCATCCGACCATCGATCCCAACGCCAAGCGCGACGTGATCGCCACCGGCCTGCCGGCTTCGCCGGGCGCGGCCTCCGGCGAGATCGTGTTCTCCTCGGACGAGGCGGCCAAGCTCCAGGGTGACGGACGCAAGGTGATCCTGGTCCGCATCGAGACCAGCCCGGAAGACATCCACGGCATGCACGCCGCCGAAGGCATTTTGACCACCCGCGGCGGCATGACCTCGCACGCGGCGGTGGTCGCGCGCGGCATGGGCAAGCCCTGCGTCTCCGGCTGCGGCACCATCCGCGTCGATTACGGCCGCGGCACCATGAGCATCGGCTCGCGCACCTTCAAGACCGGCGACGTCATCACCATCGACGGCTCGCTCGGCCAGGTGCTCGCCGGCCGCATGCCGATGATCGAGCCGGAGCTCTCCGGCGAGTTCGGCACGCTGATGAACTGGGCCGACCAGGTCCGCAAGATCGGCGTCCGCGTCAACGGCGACACGCCCGACGACGCGCGCACCGCGATCAAGTTCGGCGCCGAAGGCATCGGCCTCTGCCGCACCGAGCACATGTTCTTCGAGGAGACGCGCATCCGCACGGTACGCGAGATGATCCTCTCCGAGGACGAGCAGTCGCGCCGCGCCGCGCTCGCAAAACTGCTGCCGATGCAGCGCGCCGACTTCGTCGAGCTGTTCGAGATCATGAAGGGCCTGCCCGTCACGATCCGTCTGCTCGACCCGCCGCTGCACGAGTTCCTGCCGCACACCCATGCCGAGGTCGAGGAAGTGGCGCGTGCCATGAACACCGACCCGCGGCGCCTCGCCGACCGTGCCCGCGAGCTCTCGGAGTTCAACCCGATGCTCGGCTTCCGCGGCTGCCGCATCGCGATCGCCTATCCCGAGATCGCCGAGATGCAGGCCCGCGCGATCTTCGAGGCGGCGGTCGAGGCGCAGAAGCGCACCGGCAAGGCCGTCGGCCTCGAGGTGATGGTGCCGCTGATCGCGACCAAGACCGAGCTCGATCTGGTCAAGGCGCGCATCGATGCCACCGCACAGGCCGTGATGCGTGAGACCAACACCAAGCTGGCCTATCAGGTCGGCACCATGATCGAGCTGCCGCGCGCCTGCCTGCTCGCGGGCGAGATCGCGCAGTCGGCCGAGTTCTTCTCGTTCGGCACCAACGACCTGACGCAGACGACCTACGGCATCAGCCGCGACGACGCGGCGAGCTTCCTCGGTCCGTACGTCGCGAAGGGCATCCTCTCGGTCGATCCCTTCATCTCGCTAGATCAGGAAGGCGTCGGCGAGCTGGTCAAGATCGGCGTCGCCCGCGGCCGCAAGACCCGCGCCTCGCTCAAGGTCGGCATCTGCGGCGAGCACGGCGGCGATCCCGCCTCCGTCGCCTTCTGCCACCATATCGGTCTCGACTACGTCTCCTGCTCGCCCTACCGCGTGCCGATCGCGCGGCTTGCAGCGGCGCAGGCCGCGCTCGGCAAGGCGATCGCGAGCCAGGCGTAAGCCAAAGCGCAGATATGAGTTTGAGAGAGGCGGGGCCCAGCCCCGCCTCTCATTTTTCACACGGCTCTCTCCGCGTCGTCACTGCGAGCGCAGCGACTTGTCCGCCGAAGCCTCGGCGAAGGCGGAAGCAATCCAGAATCCTTCCGCAGAGGCACTCTACACGGCGCCCCTCACATCATCCCCGTCTCGTCCTCCTCGGCCTGCCCGATCAGCGCTTCGCTCGGCACCATCTCGCGGCGGGGCACGACGAACATCATCACGCAGGCGCAGAGCAGGGAGATCGCGAGAACCGCTGATGTCAGCGGCAGCGTCGTCGCGGAATGGCCGCCGAGATAGGCGCCGAATTGCGACATCAGCGCGCCAATGCCTTGCTGCAGGAAGCCCATCGCGCCCGAGGCGGTGCCGGCTGCTTCGGGACGGATGCTGATGGCGCCGGCGGCGGAATTCGCCATGACGAAGGCGTTGCCGGCCATCACGATCATCTGGGTGCCGAACAGCCAGGCGGGCGCCTCGTTCCAGCCGGCGAAGCTCCAGAGCAGGTTCGAAAAGCTGCCGCAGAGCTGCAGGGCGAGCCCGAACCAGATCAGCCTTTCCAGCGAGTGCCGCGGCGCAAAGCGCACGCAGAGCAGATTGCCGACCAGAAACGCAAAGCCCGTCGTCGCGAACCAGGCGCCGTATTCGGCGCTGCTGCGGCCCATCTGCGTCACCACGATGTAGGGCCCGCCGCCGGCGAAGGTGAAGATAATCTGGGACGCAAGCACCTGGCACATCACATAGCCGACGAAGGCGCGGCTCCGGATCAGCGTGCCGATATCGCCGCGGAAGCCGCTGCCGGCGCTGCGGCTGCGGCGGGTCTCGGGCAGCGCGAAGGCGATACCGACGGCAACGACGATGGCGGCGATGGTGATGGCGTAGAAGATCGCGCGCCAGCCGAACGCGGTCTCGATCAGGCCGCCGGTGAGCGGCGAGACCATCTGCCCGATCATCAACGCCGCGACCACGAGGCTGATCATCGAGGCGACGCGGTCGCGCTCGTAGATGTCGCGGATGATGGCCCGGCTGATCACCATGCCGGATGCGCCGCCGAGCGCCTGGAAGAAGCGTGCGGCGATCAATTGCGGCAGGGTCTCGGCAAAAATACAGCCGATGCTGGCAACCACCATCAGCGCCAGCCCTCCCAGCAGCACCGGCCGCCGCCCGAACCGGTCCGACAGCGGCCCCATGATCAGCTGCGACAGCGCGATGCCGACCATGTAGAGCGACACCGTCATCTGCGCGATCGAGATGTCGCTGCCGAAATTCGTCGCCAGCACCGGCAGTGCCGGAACCAGGATGTAGAGCGAGATCGGCGCGACCCCGGTCATCACGACCAGCAGCAGCAGCACCAGGCGCGAGGTCGCGATGTTTTTCGTCGCCGCGTCCGGCGGCCTGCTGATCATGCCGTGCATATGTCGTCCGTCGTCCGAATTCGAATCAACTGTAGCGTGCCCACGCAAGACCGATATCGGCGATTCGGAATGCGGCTATTCGGATTTCGGGACGGTTATGATGAGGGCACGATGGCGATCGTTTGGGCGCTTCGCTCGTGCTGAAAGTTCGGTGTCATTCCCCGCGAAGGCGGGGAATCCAGTATTCCAGAGACGGTAATGATTGATCGAGGGGCTGCGGCGTACTGGATGCCCGCCTTCGCGGGCATGACACCTATCGTGTCGTAACAGCCTTGCACAATCCGCGTGGCGCTATGCGCACTACGCCTTCAGCTCCGCCGTGGCCTGATCGAGCCAGGCCTTCGTCGCCTCGTCCAGCGCCGGCCGCACGTCATCCCTCACGCGGGCATGATAGGCGTTCAGCCAATCGAGCTCGTCGCGGCTCAGCATCGCGACATCGATCAGGCGGCGGTCGATCGGCGCCAGGGTCAGCGTCTCGAACGCGTTCATCGGCTTCTCGGCGCCCTTGACCTCGGCGGCGACGACCAGCTCGAGGTTTTCGATACGGATGCCGAAGCCGTCGGTCTTGTAGTAGCCGGGCTCGTTGGACAGGATCATGCCGCGCTTCAGCGGCGTGGTGCCGAGCTTCGAAATTCGCGCCGGTCCTTCGTGCACCGAGAGATAGCTGCCGACGCCGTGGCCGGTGCCGTGCTCGAAATCGAGCCCGGCGGCCCAGAGATATTGCCGCGCCAGCGTGTCGAGTTGCGCGCCCGTGGTGCCGTCCGGAAAGACGGCGCGCGCGATCGCGATGTGACCGCGCAGCACGCGGGTGAAGCGGTCGCGCATCTCATCCGTCGGCTCGCCCACCGCCATGGTGCGCGTGACGTCGGTGGTGCCGTCTTCATATTGTGCGCCGGAATCGATCAGCAGGAGATCGCCGGGCGCGATCCGCCGGTTGCTCTTGCGGGTGACGCGGTAATGCACGATGGCGCCGTTCGGGCCGGTGCCGGAGATGGTGGGAAACGAGACGTCCTTGAGCGCGCCGGTGTCGCGGCGGAAGGTTTCCAGCGCCTCGACCGCGTCGATCTCGGTGAGCTTGCCGCTTGGCGCCTCGCGATCGATCCATGCGAGGAAGCGCGCCAGCGCCACAGCGTCGCGCAAATGAGCCGTCTTGGTGCCCTTGATCTCGGTCGCGTTCTTGACCGCCTTGAGCAGTGCAACCGGATCGCTGCCGCGCACCGGCTTGCCGCCGGCGCCCGTGATCAGCCGGCCGAGTGCGTCGGCGGCGGTGGCGTTGTCGAGCGCGATCGATCCACCACTCTTGGCCAGCGCCATCAGTGTCGGCGCCATGGCGTCCGGTTCGCGCACGTCGGCGGACTGCTCGAGATGGTCGCGTGTGAGGTTGGAGAGCTTGCGGTGGTCGATGAAGATGGTGGGACGGCCGTCTTTCGGCACCAAGGCGTAGGACAGCGGCAGCGGGGTATGGGCGACGTCGGCGCCGCGGATGTTGAAGGTCCAGGCCACTGCGTGGCTGTCCGACAGCACCAGCGCATCGGTGCCGAGCTTGGCGATCTCGGCCCTGATCTGCGTCAGCTTCTCCGCTTCAGTGACACCGGCATGCTGGAGGCTGTGCACCGCGACGGGGGCAAGCGGCGGCTGCGGCCGGTCCTGCCAGACTGCGTCGATCGGATTGCTGTCGACGGCGACCAGCTCGGCGCCGGCCTTGGCGCAGGCCGCGGACAGTCGTTCGGCTGCCGAAAAAGTGTGCAGCCACGGATCAAATCCGAGGCGGTCGCCGGCTTTCAGATGCGCCGCCACCCAGCTCTCCGGCGGCGGGTCGATCAGCGATTCCACCACCCACGCCTTGGCGTCGACCTGCTTGGCGGCCTGCAGCGTGTAGCGGCCGTCGACGAACAGTGCTGCCTCATGCGGCAGAACCACGGCTAGCCCCGCCGAGCCCGTGAAGCCGGTCAGCCAGGCAAGCCGCTCTTCCGATGGCGGCACATATTCATTCTGCTGCTGATCGGCACGTGGCACGACGAAGCCGGTCAGCTTGCGACGGGCAAGCTCTTCGCGAAGTGCGGCCAGCCGTGCCGCCAACGCGATGCCGGCCTCCGGCTCTTCGAATGTCTGGAAGTGCGCTTCGAACATGGTGGATCACTTTAGGATCATGGGGATCAGTCCGCAATGTAGACGCATTTGCGGCGCATCTGGCATGGACTGTGCTTGAATAGTTCCATTCGAGTTGAGTGGAGTAAAGGATGCGGCAGTTGCGCTTCGTCCGGATGACAGGGAAATTCGAGCAGGTGGTTCATCTCAACGGCGAGGGGACACACGATGCCAGCGTTCACCTTTGAGAAGATTTCGCCGCCGGCGCGCCGCGCCCCGACAACTCCGACACCGAAGAAGCCGCGCGGCCTCATCAGCCAGATGATCGACCGTTTCGCCGAGCGCCGCGCGAGGCGTGCCTTGCAGGGGCAGCGCGCGTCACGCCGCGACGAGAAGCCGGCGGAGTAGCGCGAGATTTTGTAGGGTGGGCAAAGGCGCAGAGCGCCGTGCCCACCGTCATTCCGCGATTGTAAAATGACGCGATTGTAGAAAGAATGGTGGGCACGCTTCCGCCTTCGCTCTTCGAGCTACGGCGGGCAAGTCGCATTGCCCGCCCTACGAGAGCTTCCGCAACAACAGACTGCTCCATCCCTCGATCCTGAGATGTCGCACCGGCACGAGGCCGCGCGCGCGGTAGGCGGCGATCACGGCGGGCGCCTGGTGCGTCAAGAGGCCGGAGAGGATGACGCGGGCGCCAGGCGCAAGGTGCCGCACCATCGGGCTCGCCAATTGCCGCAACGGATTGGCAAGGATATTGGCGAGCACCAGGTCGAACGGCCCCGCACGCGCAAAATCCGGCGCGGCAAAGCCGGTGGCGCGGATCATCCGCACATGGTTGCCAACTTCGTTCAGCGTGGCGTTCTCAGCCGCCACCCGCACCGATGGCGGATCGATGTCGGAGGCCAGCACCGCGCGATGCAGCGCCTTTGCGGCTGCGATCGCCAGCACGCCTGTGCCGGTGCCGAGGTCGAGCAGGTTCCTCGGGCGGGAACTCTTCAGGACATGGTCAAGCAGAAGTAAACAGCCGCGCGTCGTGCCATGGTGACCGGTGCCGAAGGCGAGCGCCGCCTCGATCTCGATGGCGAGCTTGTTCGGCGCCACACGGTCGCGATCGTGGCTGCCGTGCACCACGAAGCGCCCGGCCGGCACCGGGACGAGATCTTCAAGGCTGGCCTTGACCCAGTCCTTGGCTTCGACCGTGTCGAAGACGAGCGTCGCCGCAATCTCATTTCCTGCTGAAGTTGCAACGAGTTCGGCTAGCCATGCCTGATCCGGCGCATCGGCGAAATGCAGCGTCACGTCCCATTGACCGTCGGGCCGTTCGAAGGCGGCGACCGCCGCATCGCCGTCGAAAAACACCTCGGTGAGCACATCGACGACGCGCTTGGCGTCGACTTCGCTGCCGATCGAAAAACTGGCGCGATGGGTGGGGGAAGGCTGCATTCAGGGTTCCGTTGAGTTCAATTTTTAGAACTTTTGCGGGTGAGTTTCCGGACAAGTTGCGGTTCGCAGGTTAACCCGCCTGAAGTGGGTTCCCCGTACATTCCCGGATGTGAAATCGAACCAACACAGCTTGGAATTGAAACGGAGGCGAGTCTTGAAGCGCATGATTCAAAAGTTCTGGTCGGACGAGTCCGGTGCAACCGCGATCGAATACGGCCTGATCGCCGCGGGCATCGCCCTGGCGATCATTACCGTGGTGAACGGGCTGGGCACCACCATGAACGAGAAGTTCACTTCGATTAGCACCTCCTTGAAGTAATTTCCGCCGCCATTTCAAAGCGGGGGCTATTTTCTTCAAAGGCTATTCCTGATCACCGCCCGCTAGGGGTTTCCCCTGGTGGGCGAGGTCTTTTGGGGCTCGCGGTCTTCGAAGGGCTGCACAGCTTATCCGCCTGCTTGTCAGGGCCCTGTCCGCCACTTTTCCCGCGATTGCCCCGCCGATTTTCCACCGTCTTTCCCCAGGATCGCTCCCGACCGTCTCGCCCAGACATCCTCTGGCCGGTCACAGACCTTTCGACAGCCTGTCCACAGCCCATCCACAGGCCTATCCACGGCTTCCGAACAGCGAGCGGTGATCCCGCAGGATCGCCTGCGCCGCGTTATGGCCGGGGGCGCCGGTGACGCCGCCGCCGGGGTGGGCGCCGGAGCCGCAATGGTAGAGGCCTCTCAGCGGCCCGCGATAATCGGCGTGGCCCAGCATCGGCCGCGCCGAGAACAGCTGGTTCAGCGTCAGCGCACCGTGGAAGATGTCGCCGCCGAGCAGCCCGAATTGCCGCTCGAGATCGAGCGGAGACAGGATCTGGCGGCCGAGCACGCTCGCCGCAAAACCCGGGGCATATTTGTCCACCGTCGCGATCATCAGATCGGCGACCTCTTCGCGATGGTCGTCCCACGACTTTCCATCGGGAAGGCTTGGTGCGACATGCTGGCAGAACAGGCTCGCGACATGCTTGCCGGCCGGAGCCAGCGTGTCGTCGAGCGTTGAGGGGATCAGCATTTCCACCACCGGCTCGCGGCTCCAGCCGTGGGCGCGCGCGTCGCCCCAGGCGCGGTCCATGTAGCCGAGACTCGGCGCCAGGATGATGCCGGAGGTGAGGTGATCGCCCTCGCCCGATAGCGCCGTGAAGGAGGGCAGGCGATCCAGCGCTACGTTCATGCGGAACGTGCCGGAGCCGTTCTTCCAGTGCCGGATGCGGGCGAGGAAGTCCGCCGGAAGAGCCTCGGCCGCGATCAGGCGCGTGTAGAGCAGCTTTGGATTGACATTGGCCGCGACATATTTCGCGCGAATCGCAGAGCCGTTCTCCAGCACGACGCCGACGGCGCGGTCGCGCTCGACGATGACCTCGCGGACGCCGGCATCCGTGTCGATCACGACGCCACGGTCGCGTGCCGCGCGTGCCATGGCCTGCGTGATCGCGCCCATGCCGCCGATGGCGTGGCCCCAGACGCCCTTCTTGCCGTTCACCTCGCCGAACGCGTGATGCAGCATCACATAGGCCGAGCCGGCGGCGTAGGGGCTGGCATAATTGCCGACGATGGCGTCGAAGCCGAACAGCGCCTTGACCAGATCGTGCTCGAAACGCTCGTCCAGCATCTCGCCGGCCGAGCGCGTGAACAGATCGAGCAGGCTGCGGCTTTGTTCCAGCGTCAGGCCGCGCAGAATGTTGGCGCTCTGCAAAGCGTTCACGGCCTCGCGGATCGCATTTGTGCCGAAGCCGTCGAGCAGGTTCGGCGGCGCGCGCAGCACGAACCGCCTGAGCACGTCGGCGATGTCTTCCAGCTCGCGCGTGAAGCCGTCGAGGGCTTCCGCATCATGCGCGCTGAGCCGCGCCACCGAAGCTTTCGTCCGCCCCTCGCCGGTGAGGAGATAGCTGCCATCCGGCGCGGGCAGAAAATTCTGCGCACGCCGCTCGACGATGCGCAGGCCTTGCTCGGCGAGCCTGAGATCACGGATCACCTGCGGGTTGAGCAGGCTCACGGTGTAGGCCGCGACCGAATTGCGAAAGCCGGGGTGAAACTCCTCCGTCACCGCCGCACCGCCGACCACTTTGCGCCGCTCGACCACGCGCACGCGCAGACCCGCCATCGCGAGATAGGCCGCGCAGGTGAGGCCGTTATGGCCTGCGCCGATGATGACGACGTCGGTTTCCGTCATGAGGGATTCAAGTTGTTCCACTGTTATTCCGGGATGGTCCGAAGGACCAGACCCGGAATCTCGAGATTCCGGGTTCGCCTCTCCGAGGCGCCCCGGAATGACATCTCTATATCAAGCATTCCTTGCTGCAACATCACGCCACACTTTATTGCCCGTGCAGGCGCCTTGTGCTCCATTGCGCGCGGTCCGGCGCCCGCCGGGTTTGAGCCGGAGCATTCATGGATTCGATCGTGCAACCCGCCGCCACGGAGCAGCCGTCGTCGTCGCGCAACCGGCTGCTGCTGACGGTCTACACCGCTGCGATCTTCGTCAGCGCGCTGCTGCTGTTCTCGGTGCAGCCGCTGTTCACCAAGATGGTGCTGCCGCGGCTCGGCGGCTCGCCGGCGGTGTGGTCGGTCGCCATGGTATTCTTCCAGTCGCTGCTGCTGGCCGGTTATGCCTATGCGCATCTGTTGATGCAGGCACGGAACCGGATCGTCCCCGTGGCGGTGCATCTGCTGCTGCTGCTCGCCGCCTTCGCCACGCTGCCGCTCGGCATCGCCTCCGCCTATGGCGAGCCGCCGGCTTCGGGCTACGCGATCTGGCTGCTCGGCCTGTTCGCGGTCTCGATCGGGCTGCCGTTCTTCGCGCTCGCCGCCAACAATCCGCTGCTGCAGGCCTGGTTCGTCCGCACCGGCCATCCGGCCGGCCATGATCCCTATTTCCTCTACGCCTCCTCCAATATCGGCAGCTTCCTTGCACTGTTGTCCTATCCGTTCCTGCTGGAGCCGATGTTCACGCTGCAGATGCAGAACCGGTTCTGGACCGGTGGCTATGGCCTGCTGATCCTCCTCATCGGCGCCTGCGGCGTGCTGTTGTTGCGTTCGCCGAAGCTGGCCGTGGCCGACGCGCGGGCCGAGGACGTGAATGCACCCGCGCCAGGCCTCTTGACGCGGCTGCGCTGGATATTCCTCGCCGCCGTGCCCTCGGGCCTGCTCATCGCCGTCACCGCCCACATCTCGACCGACGTCGCAGCGGCGCCGCTCTTGTGGGTGCTGCCGCTGTCTCTGTACCTGCTGACCTGGGTCGTCGTGTTCCAGTCGCGGCCGCTGCTGCCGCACAAATGGATGCTGATGCTCCAGCCCGTCGCGATCGCCGGCGTCGTCGTCCTGCTGGCTTTCGGCGGCGAGCAGAACCTGCTGCTGACGCTCGGCGGGCATCAACTCTGCTTCTTCGTCATTGCCATGGCCTGCCACGGCGAGCTGGCGCGGACGCGGCCTGCCGCCAGATATCTCACCGGCTTCTATGTTGCGCTGTCGTTCGGCGGCATGGTCGGTGGCTTGTTCGCGGGGCTCGTTGCGCCCTTCACCTTCTCGTGGATCGCCGAATATCCGATCCTGATCGCGCTTGCCGCGCTGTGCCGTCCGTCCGCGAACGAGCGGCTGGCCGGCGTCGTCAGATGGTACTGGCCGGCGCTCGCCGCGCTCGCACTGGTGCTCATCGTGCCGTCATACACGACGGGCGGCCTCTCGACCTGGTTCGAGGATCATCGCGTCTGGGTCGCCGGCGCCGTCGGCGTGCTCGCCGCGCTGCTCGCGTTGATCCTCAATGCCGGGCGCTGGAAGATCTTTGCCACCGTCGCGCTGGCGCTGGCGTTGATCCGCGTTTATCCCGCAGACGAGGGCCGCGTCACGACCGTGCGCAGCTTCTTCGGCGTGCACAAGATCGTGGTGACGCCGGGCGGCTATTTCCACGTGCTGATGCACGGCACCACCATTCATGGCGCCGAGCGCTTCCGCAACAACGACGGCACGCCGGTCGCCGGCAGGCCCGAGCCGATCACCTATTATCACAAGGACGGCGGCATCGGTCAGGCCGTCAGCGCGATCCGCGAGCGCAAGGGCGCGCCGCTGAAGGTCGCCGCGATCGGCGTCGGCTCCGGCACGCTCGCCTGCGCCGCCGAGCCAGGGGAGAACTGGACCTTTTTCGAGATCGACCAGTCCATGGTCGACGCGGCGCGTGACCCCAGGAATTTCCGCTACATATCGAGCTGCATGCCGGACATGAAGCCCGTCATCGGCGATGCGCGCCTCACCTTCGCCAAGGAGCCCGATGGCGCCTATGATCTCATCATCGTCGATGCCTATTCGTCCGATGCGATCCCGATCCATCTTGCGACCGAAGAGGCGATGAAGATCTACAAGGACAAGCTCGCGCCGCACGGTGCCGTGGTGATGCACGTCTCCAACCGGCATCTGGATCTGGAGACCGTCGTGGTCGGCATTGCGGATGCCAACGATCTCAAGAGCTGGGTCTTCAACGAGGATTCGGGGCGCGATGGTGACTACATCTTCTCCACCGACGTCGTCATCTCCGCGCGCGAGGAGGCCGATGTCGGCAGGCTCGCGTCCTCCAAGCAATGGGAGCTGACCGAGGCCGACGACAGGGCGCGCGTCTGGACCGACGATTATTCCAACATCCTGGGCGCGCTGTATCGGCGTTGGAAGGACGGGGAGTAGGGGGCGCCACGAATGGTCTGGTGCCCCGGACGCAGCGCAGCGCTTCCCCGGCGATGCGAAGCAACGTCCGGTGCGGTGCGCTGCAGAGCCGGGGCCCACAATTCTGGGTGCCGGCTCTGCGTCGCGTCATTGCATGCCGCGCCGCGTCCGGGACACGAGATTGATTACGGCGCCACCGGCGTCCCCGCCGGCAGCGCGATCCCCTTCTCGCCGGCGACTTGCCGCAGCAGGTCCGGCCTGTCCGAGATGATGCCGTCGACGCCGATCTCGATCATCCGCGCCATGTCTTCACGCTTGTTCACCGTCCAGACCACGACGCGAAGTCCCTGTGCATGGGCCTCGAAAACCAGCGCCGCGGTCACGTCGCCGAAATTGGGTGACCAGATCGCGCCGCCGGCGGCCTTGATCGTCCGCGGCAGCGAGCCGCCGTGATCGGCCGGGCTGAACCCCGCCGTCCAGCTCGTCGCCTTGTCGAGCGCCACCGTCGGGGCCGAGCCGCGCTGGAGCGTCAGGTACACGGTCGGGATCTTCGGCGCCTGCTGCTGCACGAGAAGCAGGGTCCGCCAGTCGAACGACTGGATCATGACGCGGTCGGAGAATCCTTCGGTCTCGATTACCCCGAGCAGCTTCGCGACGAAGGCCTGCGGCTCCAGCGTTTCATCCGGATGATTCGGATCGATCTTGGTCTCGATGTTGAAGCGCACCCGCGTGTTGCCGGACTTGCGCACCAGCGCGAACAGCTCGCGCAAGCTGGGAATGCGCGTACCCGGCAGCGCACGCTGGTCGGGGAATTGTCGTGAGTAGGCAGTCTCGGGGCGGATCTGGCCGACGTCATAGGTCCTGATCTCGTCGAGCCGCAGCTTGACGAAAGGGGTACCGGGCGGAGCGATGTAGGCCCCATCGGGCCGCCGTGCGAGATCGGGATTGAGCCCGCGCTCATGCGAGACGATCACTTCGCCGTCCGCGGTAACGCCGACGTCGAGCTCCAGCGTGTCCACGCCCATCGTCAGCGAATGGGCGAAGGCGGGCAGGGTGTTTTCCGGCAACAGCGCCCGCCCGCCGCGATGCGCCTCGAGGTCGAAGGCCAGATCGGATCCCATGGCCTGTCCCGCCATCACAATCGAGATCACAGTCAGAATGGTTGCAACAGGTGACGGCATGGGGCCTCGAGGGGCAAGCGGAAAGGACCGGATTTGAACGCATTTTGCGTCGCTCGCCTATTCTATGGGCTTTCGCGGCTGTTGAAACCCTGGGTGCCGCGGCTTGGGTTGCGCCCGCCAGGCTTGTATGTAGTCATATGAGCCGACCTGGAAGCCCGACCGTGCAACAGAAACGCGATCACCGCATCATCCGCAGCCGGCACTTCCACAGGATGCAGCGGCGGCATTTCATCATTTTCGATGTGCTGCCGTTCATCGGCACGCTGGTTGCGCTGGGCCTGTTGATTGTCCGCCCGATCGGCGCGATGGAGCTCGGACTGTTGTTCGGCTTCTGGCTGATCACGGGTCTCGGCCTCACCGTCGGCTATCACCGCCTGTTCACGCACCGCGCCTTCGCGACCTCCACGACCATGAGCGCGATCCTGATCGTCATGGGCTCGATGGCCGGCCGCGGCCCCATGCTGTCCTGGGCCGCGATGCACCGGCGGCATCACGAGCTGTCCGATCATGACGGCGACCTGCACTCGCCGCGACTGCATGGTGACGGTCTGCTCGGCCGCCTGCGCGGCTTCCTGCATGCGCACCTGACCTGGATGATCGCGCATGATTATCCCAACGTCGCCCACTACGTGCCGGACCTGATGGCGGACCGCAGGCTGGTTGCGGTCAACAGCCATTACTACATCTGGGTCGGCCTTGGCCTGCTGCTGCCCGCGTTGATCGGCGGCTTGGCGACGATGAGCCTGTGGGGTGTGCTGACCGGCTTTCTCTGGGGCGGCGTGGTGCGGATGTTCGTGGTCGAGCAGACCATGTCTGCCATCAACTCGGTCATGCACAGCTTCGGCGCACAGCCCTTCGTCACCCGCGACGACAACAGCCGCAATCTCGGCGTGATGGCCTGGCTCGCCTGGGGCGAGGGCTGGCACAACAACCATCACGCCTTCCCGTATTCGGCGGCCTTCGGCCTGCGCTGGTTCGAGTTCGATCCCGGCTTCATCTTCATCCGCGCGCTGGAAGCGCTCGGGCTCGCCTGGGACGTCAAGGTGCCGAGCGAGGAAAAGATCGCTCGGCGCATGCTGCGGCAGCCGGGCGATGCCGCCCCCGATCTGGAGGCGGGCTGAGCATCACCGGCCGGCGCGAGGGCCGGTGATGGCGCAGCTTTGATCCGATGCTCTTCAACGACTATCCCTTTCTCCTGGTCTTCCTGCCTGCGGCCTTGCTGATCTACCGCCTGGCAGACCCTTATCCGCATCTGCGGATCGGCGTGCAGGTCGCGCTGTCGCTCGCCTTCTATGCCTGGGGCAGCCCATCGTTCATCCTGCTCCTGATCGCCTCCATCACGATCAACTGGCTCGCTTCGGTGGCCTACGGACGGGTGAAATGGCCGGCGGTGCTGACGCTGGTGATGGTGCTCGATCTCGCGGTTCTGGCGCTGTTCAAATACGCCAATTTCCTGCTCGCCAATCTTGCATTCGTGCTGGATACGAAGTTTCCGGCACTCGACATCGGGCTGCCGCTCGGCATCTCCTTCTTCACTTTTCACCACATCATGTATCTGGTCGATCTGAAGCGCGGCAAGGCGCCGCTCTATGCGCTCGACCGTTACGCGCTCTACATCGCCTTCTTCCCGCAGGCGATCGCGGGCCCGCTGGCGCGATGGTCTGAGGTGATGCATCAGTTCGGCCGGCAGGTCTACGTGCCGGGCTGGCAGCGGCAATTCTGCATCGCCATGTGCTTCATCGCGTTCGGCTTGTTCGAGAAGGTCGTCATCGCCGACGGCCTCGCGCATCTGCTCGATCCCATCTATGCGCAGGCGGCAAGCGGACCGTTGCGAAGCGGCGACGCCTGGCTCGCCTTCTGCTTTTCGTTCCAGATCCTGTTCGATTTCTCCGGCTATTCGGACATCGCGATCGGCCTCGGCCTCTTGTTCGGCGTGCAGCTGCCCTACAATTTCAATGCGCCGTTGCGCTCGACCAATATCCAGGATTTCTGGCAGCGCTGGCACATCACGCTGATGTTGTTCCTGCGCGACTATGTCTTCTATCCCCTGGTCAATCTGCGCCTGTTGCCGCGCCGCTTCTTGCCGGTCCAGTTCTTCGGCGCGATGATGATCACGATGGCGCTGTGCGGCCTCTGGCACGGCGCGAGCTGGACCTTCGTGCTGTGGGGCGTGCTGCACGGCTTCGCGCTGGTGGCTTGCGCGCTGTGGCGCCGCTATGGGCCGGAGTTTCCGTCATGGCTCGGCTGGGCGCTCACCGTCTTGTTCGTGCTGGCGACCGGCGTGATCTTTCGCGCCGGATCGTTGGAGGCGGCCTGGCATGTCTTTTCGGGACTGATCTCACCGCTGCCGCTCGAGCGCGGCAAGCATCTATGGCCGCTGATCGCAGCGCCGCTGTTCGCTTTCCTGCTGCCGGCGAGCCAGGACATCGTCGCGATGCTCACGCGCCGTCCCAAACCGTGGCTCGCCGGTCTGCTCGGCATCGGATTGTTCGCATTGCTGCTCCACATGGGTGGTCGGGATCTGCATGAATTCGTCTACTTCAAGTTCTGAGACCGACCCCGGCTGGGGACGGAGCCTGCTGGCGTGCCTCGGCACGCTCTCGGGAGCCGCCTTGTTGGTGCTCGCACTGATGGTCGTGGTCGATCCCTATGACAGCGGCAAGCTCGGCCTGCTGGGCATCGAGGGGGTCGACAATCGTCTGACGCAAATCACGGCAGCGAGCCGCGCACGCGATGCGAGCTTCGACTCCGTCATCCTCGGCAATTCGACCGGGCAATTGATCCAGCCGGCGGAATTGTCCCGCGCGAGCGAGTTCCGCTTCGTCCAGCTCTACATGACCGGTGCGAGCCCACGCGAGCAACTCGCCGTGCTCGATTTCTTCCTGCGCAATCACCGGAAGGTCGGCGCGCTGGTCATCGCCGCCGATCCCGGCTGGTGCGTGCATGCCCGGCCGACGGAGGAGGGCGTTCCGTTCCCTTACTGGCTCTATGACGGAAGCGTGGTCACTTATGCGGTGCGGCTGATTTCCTGGCAGGCGATCGAGCAGGTCTTCCAACGCATCGGCATCGGGCTCGGCCTGCGACCGCGCATGAACCGTGACGGCTTTGTCAGCTACGAGGACATCTGGCCGCCCGGCCAATTCAAGGAGACCAATGCTCCGAGAGACCCCGCGCCCGTGGCCTCTGCGGAGGCGCGAGCGGTGTTCCCCGAGATCGCGGCCCTCAAGGACGTCGTCCGCAAATTGCCGGTCGACGTGCCCGTCGTCATCATCGTGCCGCCGACCTTCGCTGCCACCGTGGCAAAGCCCGGCACGCAAGCTGAGCTGGAGCGCAACGCCTGCGATGCCGCGCTCGCACAGGTCGTGGCCGGGCGGCCGCGCAGCAACTTCGTCAGCTATCGCCTCGACAACGAGCTCACGCGCGATCGCGCCAGTTTCGTGGACTATATCCACTACCGCCCGGTGCTGGCGCGCAAGATCGAGCAGGGGATTGTCGCGAGCCTGCGCGACGGCGAGAAAGCGAGAATCGATTTCTGAGCAGGTCAGCCGATTTCGTCGAAGGCCGCATCGAGCCAGAGCTTGCGCGCCAGCCTGCGCTGGATCTTTCCGCTGGTGGTTTTCGGCAGGGCACCGGGCCGGATCAGCGCAATGTGGCGCGCGGATAATTCGTGACAGTCGGCAATGGCCTCTCGGATCCGGTCCTTGATCTCGTCACTGTCGATCTTGTGACGTGCCGTGCGCTCCACCTCCTGCACGATGACGAGCGTTTCTTCACCGCCCTCGTCCGGCACCGAGAATGCTGCGCCGCAGTTTGCGCGCAAGCCCTCGTCCAGCGACTGCACCGTGCGCTCGATGTCCTGCGGATAATGGTTGATGCCGCGGATGATGATGAGGTCCTTGATCCGGCCGCTGAGGAACAGCTCGCCGCTTGCATCGAGGAAGCCGAGATCGCCGGTGCGCAGCCATGCGCCGTGCTCGCCGTCGATCTCCGCATTGAGCAGCTCGTTCGTTGCGTCATCGTTGCGCCAATAGGCGCGGGCGATGTTGGCGCCGCTGACCCAGATCTCGCCGACGCAGTCGGGGGGCAGGCGTGTGCATTTACCGGGATCGACGATGGCGATCTGCTCACCCTCGAGCGCGCGCCCGCAGCCGACCACGATCTGCGCATCGTCAGCTTCCGAGGCCGTCTCTGCTCTATGCGCCTGAAGCGCCGCGCGACTGACGCGACGCGTCAGATGACCGCCGCCGCGCGTTCCTCCTGAAATGAGCAGCGTCGCTTCCGCCATGCCGTAGGCCGGATACATCGCGCGCGGATCGAAGCCGTGCGGCGCGAAGGTCGCGGCGAACCGCTCGATGGTTTCTGCGCGCACCGGCTCGGCGCCGTTCAGGGCGATCCTCAGCGAGGACAGGTCGATGCCGTCCATCTGGTCGGCGCGGTGGCGGCTGACGCAGAGGTCGAAGCCGAAATTGGGGCTGCACGCCACCTCGGCGCGATAGTGCGAGATCGCGCGCAGCCATCCGAGCGGCCGCTGCATGAACGCGTTCGGCGCCATCAGCACGCAGGTCGCCCCGACATAGAGCGTCTGCAGCGCGTTCAGGATCAGCCCCATATCGTGGTAGAGCGGCACCCAATTGACGTAGGTCGATCGCCTGGTGTTGCCGAGCGCGATCCGGATCATCTCGAGATTTGCGAGCAGATTGGCGTGGCTGACCATCACCCCCTTCGGCTCGGAGGTCGAGCCGGAGGTGTATTGCAGGAAGGCGATGTCATCCGCCGCCGGATCCGCCAGCGCGACCGGTGCCAGGGTCGCCGGACCGAGATCGACCTCGATCCATCGGATGTTCTCGTGTGCGAAGCGCGTTTGCAGATCGCCGCGAAGCGAGAGGGCTGAACTGGTCAGCGCCACCGCTGGCGTGCAGTTGGCGAGAATTGCGGCGCTGGCATCGCGCGCACCGTTTCGCCGCGGCATCATCATCGGCACGGCGATGATGCCGGCCATCAGGCAGCCGAAGAACGCCACCAGAAATTCGAGACCGGGTGGAAATACCAGGATGGCGCGGTCGCCAGGGCGCGCGACCGCGGTCAGGCGCGCCGCGAGCGCACTTGCGCAATCGCGCAACTGGCGGAAGGTAAGGGCAGCTTCTTCAGTCCCGCGGTCAGAGACGAAGACATAGGCGCGGTCATTGGCCTGCTCCGCCGCGCGCCGGGCCAGGAGCGCCACGAGCGAGCGGGGAGTGTCCATCGGATTGCGCCGGTTCAGGCCGTGTCAGGCGGCCGGTCGGATCGCGCGCTTGTCGGCAAGAAACCGGGACAAGGCCTCAACGGTCGGATGGTCGTAAAAGTCGTCGGTCGACAGTTCGATGTCGAGCTTCTCCTCGAGCTCCATCATCAGGTAGACCAGCATCGCCGAATCGAGACCGAGGCGGTTGAATTTGGTGCCGGTGTCGACCCGATCCCTGGAGATGCGCAGGATATTGGCCAGCGCGGTAACGCAGAAATCCGAAATCTGCTCGCGTGTCATGTCATTTCCCAGAAACAATGGGAACGACAATACGGGCGACCCCAAGCTTGTCAATTTGGCCGGGGCGCCGCTGCGTTGAAGGTTGGGGACTGTTGCCTTCCTGCGTCGGTGAGCTGCTCGATTCCTGCCGGCCTGGAGTTGTCCGGTCCACCGCGGCGCCGGCGCGTCAGCACGATTTGATTCGCTGCAGCGCCCGGCGTCGCGTTCAGGCTGCGTCAGTTCTGATAATAATAGCTGCGCGGCTGATAATATTGCCGGGCCTGCGGCTGATGATAGTAGCCCTGCTGGCCGTAGCCCTGGTCGTATGTTGGTTGCGGCAGCTGTTGATAGGCCTGCGTGCCATAGGGGCGGGTGATCGGGCGCGGCGCCGGATAGCGCGCGCCGGTGTCGCTGCCGTCGGCCGGGTAGATGTAGTTGTCGTCCTGCGGCATGTAGCGCCGTTCGGGCTGCGCCGGCGGCATCAGGTTCACCGGGGCGCCTGTGGTGGCGTATTGCTCTTCAGCAGGCTGCGGGGCGCGGGCCACCGCATTGGCATTGCGGCCGCGCGGATTGCGCGCCAGCGCCACCTGTGCCGAGCCCGTCAGCGTCACCGTGGTGTTGAGCACGCCCTGCTGCTGCACCAGCGCATAGAGCGTCGAGGCGTTCTGGCGCGACAGGCGCACGCAGCCATGGGATGCCGGCGAGCCGAGCCGGCCGACCGAGTCCGTGCCGTGGATGGCGTGCCCGACCTTGGTGAAGAAGATCGCGTGCGGCATCGGCGCGTCGTCGAATTCCTTGGAATAGTGGTCCTCTTCCATCCGGAAGGCGCGGAAGGCGCCATTCGGCGTCTCGCGCGAGGGGATGCCGGTCGACACCGGCCAGCGGTAGCGCGCGACCCCGTCGACGGCGACGGTCAACTGCTGATTGTCCTTGTCGACGGTGATCTCGACCTTGGCCTGCGCGGTGCTTACGCTCAAAAGCATCAGGGATGCAAAAGCAACTAAAAACGAACGCATCTGACTTCTGGCCTCCGGCCTGTTCATGCTCGCGCCGCGGCTCTCCGTCCCCCGGCGTGCATTATGCCTGCGGCCCTGCGTTGGTTCCAGCGGCCTGCCTGTCCATCGTTAACGTGATGCCGGGCGTAAGCAAGGCCGCTTTGTGCCGCGCCGGCCAGCGGCGCTGACATTTTCGCGAGCGCCGCGCGGTCAGTTCTTGAGCCGGTATCCAGTTCGGAAAATCCACCAGATCACGACCAGGCAGATCACCAGGAAGGCCAGCGTCATGCCGATGCTGAGGAGTACGCTGACGTCGGCGATCTCGTAGAAGCTCCAGCGGAAGCCCGAGATCAGGTAGACGACCGGGTTGAGCAACGCCACCGTGCGCCAGGTGGGCGGCAGCATGTCGATGGAATAGAAGCTGCCGCCGAGGAAGGTCAGCGGCGTCACCACCAGCATCGGGATCATCTGCAGCTTCTCGAAGCCGTCGGCCCAGATGCCGATGATGAAGCCGAACAGGCTGAACGTCACCGCCGTCAGCACCAGGAAGGCCAGCATCCAGATCGGATGATGGATGTGCAGCGGCACGAACAGGCCGGCGGTCGCCAGGATGATCAGGCCGAGGATGATCGACTTGGTCGCGGCGGCGCCGACATAGCCGAGCACGATCTCGAAATAGGAGATCGGCGCCGACAGGATCTCGTAGATCGTGCCGGTGAATTTCGGGAAGTAGATGCCGAACGAGGCGTTGGCGATGCTCTGCGTCAGCACCGAGAGCATGATCAGGCCCGGGACGATGAAGGTGCCGTAGCTGACGCCCTCGACCTGGCTGATGCGCGAGCCGATCGCGGCGCCGAACACCACGAAATAGAGCGAGGTCGAGACCACCGGCGAGACGATGCTTTGCAGCAGCGTTCGCCAGGTGCGCGCCATTTCGAACAGATAGATGGCGCGGATGGCGCGGTGGTTCATGACGTCCTCACGAGGTCGACGAAGATGTCCTCGAGCGACGATTGCGTCGTGTCGAGGTCGTTGAAGCGGATGCCGGCGGTGCGGAGGTCGCCGAGCAGGCTGGTGATGCCGGTGCGCTCGCCCTTTGTGTCGTAATCGTAGACCAGCGTCGCGCCTTCATCACAGAGCTCGAGCTCGTAATGCGCGAGACTATCCGGCAACGACGTCACCTTGTTCTGCAAATGCAGCGTCAGCCGCTTCTTGCCGAGCTTCTGCATCAAGGTCGTCTTGTCCTCGACCAGCACGATCTCGCCCTTGTTGATGACGCCGATGCGGTCGGCCATCTCCTCGGCTTCCTCGATGTAATGCGTGGTGAGGATGATGGTGACGCCGGACTGCTGAAGTCCGCGCACCACCTCCCACATGCCCTTGCGCAGCTCGACGTCGACGCCGGCGGTCGGCTCGTCCAGGAACAGGATCTGCGGCTCGTGCGACAAGGCCTTGGCGATCATCACGCGGCGCTTCATGCCGCCCGAGAGCGTGATGATCTTGTTGTCCTTCTTGTCCCAGAGCGAGAGGGCCTTCAGCACCTTCTCGATGTGGTCGGGGTTCTTCGGCTTGCCGAACAGGCCGCGGGAGAAGCTCACGGTCGCCCACACGCTCTCGAAGGCGTCGGTGTGCAATTCCTGCGGCACGAGGCCGATCAGCGAGCGGGCCTTGCGGTAGGAGGTCTGGATGTCCTCGCCGCCGACGAGGACACGGCCCTCGCTCGGATTGGCGATGCCGCAGATGATCGAGATCAGCGTGGTCTTGCCGGCGCCGTTGGGGCCGAGCAGCGCAAAAATCTCGCCGCGCGTGATGTCGAGATTGACGTTCTTGAGCGCCTTGAAGCCGGACCCATAGGTCTTCGACAGATTGGCGACGGATATGATGGAAGACATGATGGCCGCAAGGCTGAGGAGCAAAGGTGGGGGAAGGGGCCGCACCATCCAGGAGGGCAGGTCGGCGGAGCCCTGAAATAGGAACGCTGTTGTCCCTCCGCAATTCCCCGGAGAAAAATGGTCTCAAAACAGGCGCTTCAGTGGCATGTTCCCGGCAAGTGTTGCGCGATGGTCACGGCTTGCTGCTAAGATTGGCGCTCACGCGGCTCTTTGTTGCGTCTGCGAGCGCGCCGTGGCTACGATTCCGGCCAATCGCGAAGCGTATTGTCTCCGGGGAAAAGATCGATGAGACCGAACGGCCGTCACACCGCCGGCGCCAGCCAGCTGTCCGCCCTCCGTGCCTGGGCGATGGGCCTGCTCATGCTGTCAGCTGTTGCCATCAGCCCGACCACCGCCAAGGCCGCACCGAGCCAGGCCGCGGCGGCGACCACGCATGTCTATCTGCTCCGCGGCGTGCTCAACATCTTTTCGCTCGGCCTCGACACGATCGGTGCCCGCCTCCAGGCGCAGGGCGTCCCGGTGACCGTCGCCAATTTCGTGTCTTGGTCCTCGCTCGCCGATGAAGCGGCGGCTGCCTACAAGGCCGGGCGGCTCAAGACCATCATCCTGGTCGGCCATTCCTCCGGTGCGACCGCGCTGCCCGACATGATTGCCAAGCTCAACCAGCTCGGCGTGCCTGTGAAACTCGCGATCGGCCTCGATTCCGTGTTCAAGACCAAGCTCTCGACCGGCGCGGAGCGCTACATCAACATCTATATCGGTGACGGCCCCGGCGAGCCGGTGCGGGCCGCGGCCGGCCTTCGCGGCAAGCTCGACAATGTCGATGTCCGCGGCACCGGAGTCGGCCACATCTCGATCGACAAGAACGAGGCGATCCAGCGCCGCGTCATCGCCGAGATCGACGCCGCGATCATGCGCTCGCGCGCCCCGGCTGCCCCCGTTGCGGAGCCCGGCGCACCGCGGCCCGCGCGGGCGGCGGCGGCGGCTCCGGCGAGGAACTAGTCCGGAACGCTACGCTTCGGCGCCGCAAAATCTGCCAATTCCGCGGTCAAGAAGTACCGCAAGGGGAGGCGCCGCCTCCGGTGGTAGGACTTCTGAACGGATGGTTGATCCAAGGCGCCTGATCGTGCTGGCAGCAATTGTGCTGCTCGCCCTCGGCACGGGCACGGCCGCGGCTTCTCCGCCCAAGTCCAAGACCATTGCGGCGGTCCCCGCCGCGCCGCCGCCCCCGCCGTTCGAGCCATTGCCGCCGCCGAAGGTCTATCTGTTTCGCGGCGCCATGGGCCCGATCTTCTCGACCGGCATGGATCGGCTCGGCGAGAAGCTGACGCAGGCCGGCTTCTCGGCCGACGTCTACGAATTCACGCTGTGCCGGCTGATCGGCAACCGCGCCATCGCCAGCTACAGGGAGAAGGCGGCGCCGATCGTGCTGATCGGCCATTCCATGGGCGGGCTGTGCTCGATCGTCATTTCCGAGATGGCGGCCAAGGAGAACATCCCGATCAGCCTCGTCATCGCCATCGATCCCGCGCACGCGACCGGCGATGTCCCCCTCAACGTCGAGCGCTTCATCAACATCTTCCTGTCCGACAGCGTGCTCGGCGGCGGCGACGTCGTGGCTGTCCCCGGCTTTCGCGGCCATTACGCCAGCTATGACCTCAAGGAAAACGCGCGCGTCAGCCACATCAACATCGAGAAGTCCGACGACATCCATCGTCAGATCGTCGGGATGGTGACGCAGCTGCCGCGCATTCCGCCGCAGACGCAGGCCGATGCCGTGCCGCTGCGCTATCTGGTGCCGGCGGATACGCTGGTCGAATTGTGGGACAGCGGCGTGCGGGTGCCGGTGCGCCGCGGCGACACCATGGAGAGCATCGCCGCAGCCAACCGCGTGCCGCTGTGGACGCTGGCGCAGAGCAACTCGTTGCCGGAGAACGCGCAGCTGACGCCGGGCCAGACCATCATCGTCCCCCGCCATCTGACACCGCCAGAGCCGGCCGCCGCGATGGCCACGCCGCCGGCGGCACCGGCGGGGCGGAGATAGCACGTTCTTCGCCTCTGCCCGGAAGCGGAGAGAGGACGAAGACTATACATTCGATCCGTGGATCGCTTCGATCACGGCGTCCGTGACCTCCTTCGTCGTCGCCTTGCCCCCGACATCCGGCGTCAGCACGCCCGCGGCGCAGACGCGCTCGACGGCGGCCATCAGCCTCGAGGCGGCCTCCTTCTCGCCGAGATGCTCGAGCATCTGCGCGCCGGTCCAGAACGTCGCGACCGGGTTGGCGATGCCCTTGCCGGTGATATCGAAGGCCGAGCCGTGGATCGGCTCGAACATCGAGGGGAAGCGGCGCTGCGGATCGATGTTGCCGGTCGGCGCGACGCCGAGGCTTCCCGCCAGCGCGCCGGCGAGGTCGGAGAGGATGTCGGCGTGGAGGTTGGTCGCGACGATGGTGTCGAGGCTCTTCGGATGCAGCGTCATCCGCACCGTCATGGCGTCGACCAGCATCTTGTCCCAGGTCACATCAGGGAATTCGCCGGCGACCTCGGCCGCGATCTCGTCCCACATCACCATGCCGTGCCGCTGCGCGTTCGACTTGGTCACGACGGTCAGGAATTTGCGCGGGCGCGACTGCGCGAGCTGGAACGCATAGCGCATGATGCGGGTGACGCCGACGCGGGTGAACACCGCGACCTCGGTGCCAACCTCTTCCGGCAGGCCCTTGTGGGCGCGCCCGCCCATGCCGGCATATTCGCCTTCCGAGTTCTCGCGCACGATCACCCAGTCGAGATCGCCGACGCCGACATTGCGCAGCGGCGAGGCGACGCCCGGCAGGATCTTGGTCGGCCGCACATTGGCGTATTGATCAAACCCCTGGCAGATCGGCAGGCGCAGGCCCCATAGCGTGATGTGGTCGGGCACGTCGGGGGCGCCGACCGCGCCGAAATAGATCGCGTCGAACTTCTTCAGCTCGCCGAGACCGTCCGCCGGCATCATCACGCCGTGCTTCTTGTAATAATCCGAGCCCCAGTCGAACGTCTTGACGTTGAAGGAGAGGTCGCCGCTGCGCTTGGCCAGGGCCTCCAGCACGCGGACACCGGCCGAGATCACCTCGGGGCCGATGCCGTCGGCGGGAATGGCTGCGATCGAATGGGTGCGCATGGAAAGCTCCGCGGGAGAGATCGTGCCGACATATTCGGCGGTCGGCGTCGCCGGCGAATCTAGACGGGAGTGCAGGGCAAACTCAATCGGTGCTGGTTTATACAAAAAAATGATATAATCCTCGCTGAGACGAGAGGACCGGCAAATGGAATTGCATCAGCTCCGATGCTTCGTGGCGACGGCCGAGCAGCTGCATTTCGGCCGCGCGGCACAGCAGCTTCAGATGCTGCCTTCTGCGCTCGGCCGGCAGATCAGGCTGCTGGAGGAGGATCTGGGAACGCGGCTGTTTGCGCGGACGACGCGCGCTGTGTCGCTCACCGAGGACGGCACGACGCTGCTGCGCGATGCCCGCGCCATCCTCGCCAAGGTCGAGGCGGTCGAGAGCAGCCTCCGCAATCGCTCGCGCGCGGGGACCGCGCGGCGGCTGCGGGTCGGTGCCATCGACAGCGCCGCGGCCGGATTGCTGCCGCCGCTTCTGCGCGATTTCCGCGCCAGGCATCCTGACATCGCGGTGCAGCTCCTCGAAGACAAGACTGTCCGGCTGCTGCCGAAGATCTTGACCGGCGCGCTCGATCTCGCCTTCGTGCGTCCGCCTGACCGGCCGGACAAGCGGCTTGAATTCCGCGACCTGCTCCAGGAGAGCGCGATCGTTGCGTTCCCGCGCCGGCACGCGCTGGCCGGGCGCAAAGCGATCACGCTGACGGATATCGCCGAGGAGGCGATGCTGGTGCCGGACCGCCGCTCGCGGCCGCACAGCCACGATCTCACGGTCAAACTGTTCGAGCAGGCCGGCCTGACGCCGCGCATCGTGCAGGTCGCCGACGAGAAGCAGACCATCATCAACCTCGTGGCAACGAAGCTCGGGGTCGCAATCGTGCCGCGCTGGACCGCTCGGATGGCGGTGACCGGTGTGCGCTTCGTGCCGCTTCGACCGAGGCAGAGCGGGCCGGTCGGCCGCCTGCCGCTTGCCGCAGCCTGGCTGCGCGGCTCGCGCGATCCGGCCCGCGATGCCTTGCTGGCGGTTCTGGAAGCCCGCCTGCGCAGCTATGCGCGGGAGGCGTGAGCGGCTATGACATCGGCCAAAACAGAGGCCAAGACAGAGGGATGGTGATGACGGATCAGAAGGCTTCGAGCGAATTGCGGGTGACCATTGCCGGGCTGGGCTCGATCGGCGCCAAGATTGCAACCGCGCTCGATCAGGGCATCGAGGGCCTGTCGCTCACGGCCGTGGCAGTGCGAGACCCCGCCAAGCATCAAGCCTTCATCGACAGCTTGCGTCGCCCACCGACAATCCTGCCGCTCGACCAGCTCGGCGAAGCCGCCGACATCGTGGTCGAATGCGCGCCGACAAGCCAGCTGCGTGCGATCGTCGAGCCGGCAGTGAAGCGCGGCAGGGCCGCTGTCGTGGTCAGCGTCGGCGG
This sequence comes from Bradyrhizobium sp. BLXBL-01, assembly GCF_051853025.1. Lineage (NCBI taxonomy): Bacteria > Pseudomonadati > Pseudomonadota > Alphaproteobacteria > Hyphomicrobiales > Nitrobacteraceae > Bradyrhizobium > Bradyrhizobium sp. BLXBL-01. The sequence continues at coordinate 6,736,386 of NZ_CP182471.1, read as the reverse complement.
CTTGCTCGACAATTTCGATCTCGTCGATCTTGCCCGCGCCAATGGCGGCCGCATCCTGGTGCCGACCGGCGCGCTGATGGGCCTCGATGCCGTCAACGCCGCCGCAATCGGCACTATCCATTCGGTGAAGATGGTGACGCGCAAGCCGATCGACGGCTTGAAGGGTGCGCCGTTCATCGTTCAGAACAACATCGACATCGACAATCTGCGCGAACCGCTGAAATTGTTCGAGGGCAGCGCGCGCGAAGCCGCAAAGGGCTTTCCGGCGAATGTCAACGTCGCCGTTGCGTTGTCGCTGGCGGGCATCGGGCCCGATCGCACCCAGATGCAAGTTTGGGCCGATCCGACCGTGACACGCAACGTTCACCGCATCGAGGTCGAGGCGGATTCGGCGCGGTTCTCGATGGGCATCGAGAACATCCCGTCCGAGAATCCCAAGACCGGCCTGATCACGGCGCTGTCGGTGATCGCATTGCTCCGCAAGCAGCGCGCCACGCTCTGCGTCGGGACGTAAGCTGCTACGCTCCCGTGACGCGCCAGATCACGTTGCCGACGTCGTCGGCCATCAGCAGCGACTTCTGGTCAGGACCGATCGCGACGCCGACCGGGCGGCCGTAGGATTCCTTCTCGTCCGGCGACAGGAAGCCCGACAGGATGTCGCGCGAGGGGCCGGACGGCTTGCCGTTCGCGAACGGGATGAACACCAGCTTGTAGCCGGACAGCTTGCTGCGATTCCACGAGCCGTGCTGGCCGATCACCATGCCGTCGCCGAAGCCGGGCAGGGTGCCTGCGGGCATCCAGCACAGGCCGAGCGAGGCGGTGTGGCCGCCCAGCGCGTAGTCCGGCTGAATCGCCTTGGCGACCATCGCCGGATCCTGCGGCACGCGGTCGTCCACCGTCTTGCCCCAGTAGCAATAGGGCCAGCCGTAGAAGCCGCCGTCGTGAACTGAAGTGAGATAGTCCGGCGGCGTCTCGTCGCCGAGACCGTCGCGCTCGTTGACGACGGTCCACAGCACGCCGGTCGTCGGCTCCCAGGCAAGGCCTACGGGATTGCGCAAGCCCGCGCCGAAAATGCGATGCGTGCCGGCAACGAGATCGAGCTCGTAGACGGCGGCGCGGCCTTGCTCGACCTCCATGCCCATCTCCGCGATGTTGCTGAGCGACCCGACGCCGGCATAGAGCTTCTTGCCGTCGGGACTGGCGAGCAAGCTGCGCGTCCAATGGCCGGCAGGCTTGAACGTCGTGAGCCGCTTGCCCGGCGCGGTGATGCGATCGGCATCGGCAACGTAGGGGAAGGCCATCACGCCGTCGGTGTTGCCGACGTAGAAAGTGTCCCCGACCAGCGCCATGCCGAACGGCTGGTTGAGGTTCTCCATGAACGCGCCGCGAACCTCCGCAACGCCATCGCCGTCCTTGTCGCGCAACAACGTGATGCGGTTGGCGGAGACGCCGAGTGCCGCGGCGCGGCGCATCGTCGCCTGCATCGCATAGTGGAACACGCTGCGCGGAGCGCCTGCGATCTGCGTCGCCTCCGCGATCAGCACGTCGCCATTGGGCAGCACCTCGATCCAGCGCGGATGGTCGAGGCCGGTCGCGAACGCATTGACCTTGAGCCCGGGCGCAGCGATCGGCTTTTCCCCATCGCGCCAGCCGCGTGCGGTCGGCATCTTCAAGGTCGGGATCGCGCCTTGCGGCTTCGCTTCGGGAATTGCGGGCTTCTCGCCCCAGGCCGGCGCGGGCTCGGTGCCCGTCATCTTGCGCCATTGCAGCGCGATGCCGCCGATGAACGCGACGAACTGCGCGAAGATGCTGGAAAACGTCATGACAGGCCCCCGGTTGCGCGCGCATCCAACTGGCTGACGGGGCAGACGTCAACCTGTGTGGCGCGCCGCAGAGGCCTATTCCCGTGGAATGGCAGCCGATCGAATTTGCATGGGACAGTCGCGGCGTCGGCCCGGAGATCAACGACCGATCTGCCGCTCCAACCGCCGTGCCGCGCGAAAATCGTCCAGGTGACGGATGTTCGGCGCCAGCGCGGCTTCCCTGGACAGCAGATGATAGACCCGCGCCACCGTGCGCTGCTTCTGCTTCGTCCGCCCGGGCGGCAGCGCCCGCGCCTTGCGGACGGCGGCGATCGCGTGCGCGCGAAAATAATCGTAGGCGTCCGACATGGCTCGATGCTCTGCGGTCGCTGGCAGATGTCGAGGGGCAACGAGCGAGCGGAGGGCTGGTTCCTTGGGGACCAAGATCGTGTGCTCGTGCCCCGGACGCAGCGCAGCGCCCCGGCGATGCGAAGCATCGTCCGGTGCGATGCGCTGCAGAGCCGGGGCCCATCTCGCCCCATGCACGAATAGCCGTCTGGGGTCCCGGCTCTGCGCAGCAGCGTTGCACGCTGCAGCGCGTCGGGGACACGAAAGTGACGCCTTTACCGTGGCGACGTGAACGGAATGATCATTGGAACGCGGCGGCAATAGGCGCCATAGGCGTCTTCGCCGAGCTCCTTCGAGAGGAACACTTCTTCCATCCGGCCCTTCTGCCACATGCCGAGCGAGATCAGGATCGCGCCGAGGATCGTCGTCACCAGGCCGATCGCAACGCCGGTCACCAGCATTCCGAAGATCAGGCCGGTGTAGATCGGGTGACGGACGATGCCGTAGGGGCCGGTGTCGATGACGCGGTGGTCTTCCTTGTGGGTGATGGTGTTGGACCAGAACTTGCCGAGATGCAGCCGCCCCCACCATGCGAAAGCAATTCCGGCGACCGAGAGGACCGCTGCGATGGTGATGCCGGCGTTGCCGAGCACCCAAAGCGGCTTCCAGCCCATGACCTCCGCAATGAATGGCGTGTACAGGATGCCGCCGACGAGGATCGGCAGGCTATAGCGCTGCGACTCCAGCGTCATGACCTGCTTCTTGGTCCGCCCCTGCCAGAACGACGCGCCCACCCAGCTCGCGAGAAAGGCGAGCCAGATCAGGGCAAGGAGTTCGGTCGGCCAGGTCGTGGTCCAGCCACCCCAGGCGACAGAAAGAAGCTTGCTGAAATCGAAAGACATGAAGGTTCTTTGCGTTTGGGCGGCGGCTTCAGCTCGCGCGCGAGGAGAGCGCGTGATGCTTGAGGGCGCCGGAGGGCTGCTGGCCGTTGCGGGCGAGCAGATGGGTGATGGTTTCGCGCAAGACCGGCTCGATCGGACGCGGCGAATAGCCGAGCTCGTTACGGGCCTTGCCGATCGAAAGATCGCTCGCGGCGAGTGCGATCCGCACGCCCTCGGCGGTGCCGTTCGGCGGCCGGCGCGTGATGTGGTCGGCGATGGATTCGAGCATGATCGCAGAGAGCTCGGCGATCTTGCCGGGTACGACGATCGGAAACTGCCGGCGGCCGCTCATCGCCGACATCATGCGCAGGATGTCGCCGAGCGGGACGCAGTCGCCGCCGAGGATGTAGCGCTGCCCGAGGCGGCCGCGTTCCATGGTCAGCACGAGGCCCATGGCGACGTCGCGGACGTCGACCAGGTTGACCAGGAAGTTGAGATGCGGCTGCACCTTCTTCTGCAGGAAGTACCAGAGCATCGCGGTCGGCGGTGTCAGATTATGGTCGGCAGCGCCGATCGGCATGGTCGGCGTGCCGATCACCAGCGGAAAGCCCGCTTCTGCCGCCTTGGCGGCATGATGCTCGGCGAGCGATTTTGAGCGCGTGTAGGCGCCGGGCATCGCCTCGGCCGGCTGCAGCGCCTCTTCGGCGGGAACGCCTTTGAGGTCGGAATAGGGGAACAGGATCGATTCCGTCGAGCAGTGCAGGAAGCGCGAGACGCCCCGCTTCATTGCCGCTGCGAGCACGATTTCGGTACCGCGGCAATTGACGTCGTGGAAGTCCTGCTTGTTGGCGACCCACATGCCGGGCAGGCCGGCGAGGTGATAGACCTGATCGACACCGGCGATCGCCGCATCGACCGCGGCGCAATCCAGCACCGAGCCGAGGACGTGATCGACGTCCGCGTTCGCCGCGGTCGGCGCACGGACATCGAGAACGCGGACCCGCTGCCCACGGGCGCGGAGCGCTTCTACGAGGTGATGTCCGATGAAGCCGCTGCCACCGGTAACCAGGACGAGAGCCATGCAGAAGGTTGCTGTTTTGCTTCGAGCGTTATCGGGTTGAAAGGGAATTGGCCGGAAGAGGCGCCAGAATCGCGGCAAGGTCGCGACGGAAGCCCAATGCAATGAATAATTTTGCCATGACGAACATCGGTCCAAGCAAAAGATGCGAGGGAAAAGTGAACAACGAGGCCTCGCGCCCCTCAAAAACCTTATGGCCGATGGCCTGCGCGGCGAGGCCGAGCGCCACCAGAGTCGCGAAAATCGCCCACATCGTCGCGGTGCCGACCTGCGCCGCAATGGTCGTCGCAACCGAAAACAGCACGACCGAGACGGCCAGAATGCCGAGCCCGAGCGCCGCGTCGAGCAGCAGCCAGTAAATCAAGACCGGCACGGCCAGGACCACCGCCAGGCTCACGTTGAATCCGAACAGCGGAAGCTTGACCAGCGTCAGCGGCAGCACGGCGCCGGTGAACAGCAGCAGGATGCCGACCACATGCATCGCCGTGTTCCGGGGATCGCGATGGTACTCGACATACACGGCAAGTTGGCGCTGGAAAAAGCCACCCATTTCGGTCTCATGCAGCACGGGGTCGGGAAGGGCGAACAGAGGCTATAGCACTGGACCGGGCGGTGCACAAACCGGCACTTTTGTCGCGCGAAACCGTGTGCGCGCGCCCGGGACAGGCTGCAAAATAGCCCGCGCTTCAAGGGGTTCCGTCAACCGCGGAGCCGCCTTTGCTCAGCGCTTCTTGGCGGGCTTTTTAGCCGCAGGCGCGGGGGCCGCAGCCGGATGCGGCGCCTCCTCCGGCAGCTTGGCATAGGTCAGGATCTGCAACTGGCCGTTGACGGCGGAGGTCGGCTTGGTCCGGTCGAGGAATTGCTCCTCGCCGAGGCCGATCGGATGCAGCCGCTTGGTCGAGATCTTGAAGGTGTTCACCAGCACGTCGCGGATCGCATCGGCCCGGCGCTGGCTCAGGATCGCATTGGCCTCGCGCGTCTTCGAATTGGATTCGACGTGGCCGACGATCAGGAAGGTGTAGGGCAGCAGCGAGGAGTGAACCAGCGCGTCCGCAATGCGGCCGACGGTCTGGTAGGACGCCGGCTGGATGATCGGCGTGTCTGCGTCGAACTGGATCTGCGCATTGAACGCGGGCAGCTTGGCAAGCTCCGGCGCGATCAACGGCCGGTTCACCGGACCCGGATCGTTCTTGATCCTGGTCTTGGCGCGCTCCATCACCTGCTGCTTCAGCGCGGGCAGGTCGACCTCGGCGGCTTCCTCGAAATGGTTCAGCTTGCCGACGATGTCGTCGCGGGTCGGTGCCGCCGTCTGCGCGCCGGCGGTGCCCGCGAGCAAAGCGAGGCCCAGCGCCAAGCCCAGCCCTGCGGTGGCGAGCCCGTTCGCGCGCATCAGCGATACCCCGCGTCGTCGACGGCCTTCAGGCAGTTGTTGCTGATGCCCTTGGGGGTCGAGACCAGGCAGGGGACCGACTTGCTGGTCTCCTTGGTCGAGCCGCCGCAGACCTTGACGATCTCGCGCTGGCAGGCGTTCGCCACCGTGACGCGCGCGGCGACGCGCTTCTGGATGGCGTCGAACACGCCGAGATAGTCGCTCGCGCATTGCGGCGTGAGCACGTCGCGGTTGCGCGACAGGCACTCCTTCAGGCGGGTCGAGTCCGGGTTGACGCCGCGGCAATTGGCGACGATTTCCGCACCGCAGCTCGCCGCCAGCTTCCCGATCGAATCGCCAAAGCTCATGGTCTCCGCCGCCGCAAGCGACGGCATCCCCAATGCAAGCACGATCAATGTGATGGAGCCCCGGACCATGGGTTTATCTGATACGGGGAAGTTCGCGGTGGTCAAGGGGCGTTCGGGCGAGAACTGTCGAGAGTCCGCTTGGTGCGGCGAACAGTCCTCACTCCGCGTCCGCGGCGGGTGGCCATTCGATCAGGACGGCCGTGTGTTTCCCCAGGTCCTCGGCAAACTCCGGATCGGCCTTGAGCTCGTCCAGCGTTCGAGGCGGGGGCAGCTGGCGACCGTCCGCGATCAGTTCCTGCGCATAGAATGCGAGCGCCTCGGGCGCATTCTCGAGGGCCTCGTCGACATCGTCGCCGCCGGAGAAGCAGCCGGGCAGGTCCGGAAACCACACGCCGACGGCCTCGTCCGGGTCGGCGTTCTCAATGATGGCAACGTACCGAGCCATCTCGGGCCTCACACCCGCTGCACGAAACTGTCCACGACCTTCTTCTCGCCGGCCTTGTCGAAGGCGATGGTGAGCTTGTTGCCGTCGATCTTGGTGACGCGGCCATAGCCGAATTTCTGGTGGAAGACGCGGTCTTCCAGCGAGAATTCGGACGTCGTGCCGGTGGATTTGGCGACCAGCTCGCCCTCGATGGTCAGGGGTCCGCGGCGGCGCGCGGAGAAGCTGCCGAAATCGGGGCCCGATGACGAGGAGGACGAGAACGTTGCGGCGTCTTCCTCGAAGCCGCCGGTGCGGCCGCCGCCGCGATTCCGGTTCGCCTGCGCGCGCTGCCAGCCCGGCGTCGAATAGCTGGACCCGAACGCCTCCATGTCGTCGAAGCGAGAGGCGCCGTAGCCGCCGCTGCCGCCCCATCCAGAGCCGCCCTTGGATTCCGTGATCTCGACATTGGCCGCCGGTAATTCGTCGAGGAAGCGCGACGGGATCGTGGTCGACCAGGTGCCGTGGATCCGGCGATTGGTCGCGAAATAGATCTTTGCGCGGCGGCGGGCGCGGGTCAGGCCGACATGGCCGAGCCGGCGCTCTTCTTCCAGGCCGGCGCGGCCCTGTTCGTCCAGGGTGCGCTGGCTCGGGAACAGGCCTTCCTCCCAGCCCGGCAGGAACACGTTGTCGAATTCGAGGCCCTTGGCCGAATGCAGCGTCATCAGCGACACCGCGTCGTCCTCGGCACCGCCCTCGCGGTCCATCACCAGCGAGATGTGCTCCAGGAACCCTTGCAGGTTCTCGAACTCCTCCATCGAGCGCACGAGCTCTTTCAGGTTCTCCAGCCGGCCTGCGGCGTCGGCCGAGCGGTCCTTCTGCCACATCTCGGTATAGCCGCTCTCGTCGAGCACGATCTGGGCGAGATCGGTGTGCGCGGTGACCTCGCGCTGGGCGCGCCAGCGGTCGAACTGCGCGATGAGATCGCGCAGCGAGCCGCGCGCCTTCGGCTTCAGCTCGTCGGTCTCGACCACGGCGCGCGCCGCCTCGAACAGGGGAATGCGGCGCTTGCGGGCGTGGTCGTGCAGCATCTGCACGGTGGCGTCGCCAAGCCCGCGCTTCGGCGTATTGACGATACGCTCGAAGGCGAGATCGTCGGCCGGCGAATTGATGACGCGCAAGTACGCCAGCGCGTCGCGGATCTCCGCGCGCTCATAGAAGCGCGGGCCGCCGATGACGCGATAGGGCAGGCCGAGCGTGACGAAGCGGTCTTCGAATTCGCGCATCTGGTAGGAGGCGCGCACGAGAATGGCGATCTCGTTGAGCTTCTCGCCCTGGCGCTGCAGCTGCTCGATCTCCTCGCCGATGCCGCGGGCTTCCTCTTCCGAGTCCCAGGAGCCCGTCACGGTGACCTTCTCGCCGTCCTGATCCTCGGTGCGCAGCGTCTTGCCGAGCCGGCCTTCATTGTGTGCGATCAGATGCGAGGCGGCGGCGAGGATGTGACCCGTCGAGCGATAGTTGCGCTCGAGGCGGATCACCTTGGCGCCGGGGAAATCGTGCTCGAAACGCAGGATGTTGTCGACCTCGGCGCCGCGCCAGCCGTAGATCGACTGGTCGTCGTCACCGACGCAGCAGATGTTTTTGGTCTTCTCCCTCTCCCCGCTTGCGGGGAGAGGGTCGGGGTGAGGGGGAGTCTCCACGCGCGCGGTGCTTGGAGAGTCCCCCTCACCCGCCGCACTTCGTGCGTCGGCCTCTCCCCGCAAGCGGGGAGAGGCGAAGGAAGAAGGCGCCTGCGACAGGAGCCGCAGCCACAGATATTGCGCGACGTTCGTATCCTGGTACTCGTCGACCAGGATGAACTTGAAGCGTTGCTGGTACTGCCTGAGAATATCCGGGTGCTCGCGGAAGATGCGGATGTTCTCCAGCAGGAGATCGCCGAAATCGGCCGCGTTCAGGATCTTCAGCCGCTCCTGATAGCTCGCATAGAGCTTGCCGCCCTTGCCGTTGGCGAACATCGCGGCCTCGCCCGACGGGACCTGCGAGGGCATCAGGCCGCGGTTCTTCCAGCCGTCGATCAGGCCGGCCAGCATCCGTGCCGGCCAGCGTTTCTCGTCGATGTTGTCGGCCTGGAGCAGCTGCTTGAGCAGCCGGACCTGGTCGTCGACGTCGAGCACGGTGAAGTTCGACTTGAGCTGCGCCAGCTCGGCATGGACGCGCAGAATGCGGCCGCCGATGGAGTGGAAGGTGCCGAGCCACGGCATGCCCTCCACGGCGTGGCCGAGCATCTGGCCGAGCCGGTGCTTCATCTCGCGCGCGGCCTTGTTGGTGAAGGTCACCGACAGGATCTCGGCCGGGCGGGCGCGGCCCTGGCTCAGGATGTGGGCGATGCGCGTGGTCAGCACGCGCGTCTTGCCGGTGCCGGCGCCGGCCAGCACCAGGACCGGGCCGTCCAGCGTCTCCACCGCCTCGCGCTGCTCCGGATTGAGTCCGGCGAGGTATTTCGGGCCCACCGAGGCGCGCGCACGCGCGGCGATGCCGCCGGCTGCGGGCTGGTGGTCGGGTACGGCTGTGATCTTGCTCGGCTCGGTCATGCGAATCATCGGCCCCACGATGGCACCGCGGGGTGGTGGAAGGGAGCCTTCTTAACAGGGATTGGTGCCTATATGGGGGCGCCGGGCAGGGTTTTCCACGTGCGCGGCGCGCCGATTTGTTCCAGCTGAGCCAGCGAATTTCGCTCCCGCCGGGGCCGGAACCATCGTTCCCGCGTCGAGATTGTCAGGGCAGGTGGCGCGGCCAGCCGCGTCGATCGCAGACAACATCAAGACGAGGGTTTGACCATGCTAGGCTGGGTTGTGACGTTTCTGGTTATCGCACTGATCGCCGGCATCCTGGGCTTCGGCGGCGTCGCCGGCGCTTCGATCGAGATCGCCAAGATCATCTTCTTCATCGCAGTCGTTCTGTTCCTGGTCTCGGCCGTCGTCGGCCTGGCCCGCGGCCGCAACAGGATATAGCGCGGCGGATCATGCACTAGCGCTTCGAGGGCATCGCCACATTCCGGCCGATGCCCTCGGGTCGCGTCAAGGCGCTGTGGGACTTGGCGACCCCGGCAATACGCTGCCGGATGTCGGGCGGAAACGGCGCAACGCGCCGCGCCTTCATGTCCATGTGCAGTGACATGTTCTCGGACGTTGCCGACAGCCAGCCCTCGGTGCCGTGCCGCAGCTCTTCGAATGTGTGCAGCCGCTTGTCGTCGGCCTCCAGCAGCCACACCAGGATTTGCACGGGATCGCCGAGATGGATCTCGCGCAAATAGCGCACGTGGCACTCGGCGGTGAAGGTCGAGCCGTGGCGCTCTTTCTTGTAGACCGGGCCAATCCCGAGCTCGAGCCAGAACTCGTCGATCGCCCGGTCGAACATCACGTTGTAATAGGCCATGTTGAGATGGCCGTTGTAGTCGATCCATTGCGGCTCGATCTGCATGATCGAGCAGCGAAACGGCTCTGTGGTCGGCGCTGTGGCGGCGGTCTCCGGCATGTGTCCTTCCCAAGCTATGCGTCCGGTCCCTTGACTTGACCGGTTATATGTCCTTTGCCACGGTCTCTTCTCGTCGGGAGGAATTCCGTGGGTACGACCATCACCAATAATCCGCCGCGGCCGGAGCCGAAAGCCCTCGCAAGCGCGCTGGAGCAGCTTGCCGCACGCTTCGGCAACCGCCTCATCACCTCGCAGGCCGTGCGCGAGCAGCACGGCCATACCACCACGTGGATCATCAATCAGCCGCCGGACGGCGTGGTGATGGCGCAGGAGACCGCCGACATCCAGGACGTGGTGCGGATCTGCGCGAAACACCGCGTGCCCGTCATTGCCTTCGGCACCGGCACCTCGCTGGAGGGCCAGGTCAACGCGCCTGCCGGCGGCATCTCGGTCGACCTGCGCGACATGAACAAGGTGCTCGCGGTGCATGCCGAGGACCTCGATTGCGTGATCCAGCCCGGCGTCACCCGCAAGGCGCTGAACGAGCATCTGCGCGACCAGGGCCTGTTCTTCCCGATCGATCCGGGCGCGGATGCTTCGCTCGGCGGCATGGCCTCGACCCGCGCCTCCGGCACCAATGCGGTGCGCTACGGCACCATGCGCGACAGCGTGCTGGCGCTGAAAGTGGTGCGCGGCGACGGCGAGATCATCACCACGGGCACGCGCGCCAAGAAATCCTCCGCGGGCTATGACCTGACGCATCTGTTCGTCGGCGCCGAAGGCACGCTCGGCATCATCTCGGAATTGACCATCCGCCTGCGCGGCATCCCCGAGACGATCGCGGCCGGCGCGGTGTCGTTCGAGACCGTGCACGGCGCCTGCCAGGCCGTGATCCTGGCGATCCAGACCGGCATTCCCGTGGCGCGCATCGAGCTGCTCAACGCCGCGCAGGTGAAGGCCTGCAACGCCTATTCCAAGCTGACTCTGCCCGAGACGCCGCTGCTGCTGATGGAATTCCACGGCAGCGAGGTCGAGGTCGCCGAGCAGTCGAAGGCCTTCGGCGAGATCGCAAAGGACTGCGGCGGCGGCGATTTCTCCTGGACCACCAAGCCGGAGGACCGCACCAAGCTGTGGCAGGCACGGCACGACGCCTATTGGTCGGTGAAGGCGCTGCGGCCCGGCGACAGCATCGGCGTGGTCGCAACCGACGTCTGCGTACCCATCTCGCGGCTCGCCGACTGCGTCAGCGAGACCGAGGAAGACCTCAAGCGCCTCAATTTGCTGTCGCCGATCGTCGGCCATGTCGGTGACGGCAATTTCCACTGCTCGCTGGTCTGCGACACCAACGATGCCGACGAGATGGCGCGCGGCGAGGAGTTCATGCACCGCCTGGTCGAGCGTGCGCAGGCGATGGACGGCACCTGTACCGGCGAGCACGGCATCGGCCAGGGCAAGCAGAAATATCTGAAGGCCGAGCTCGGCCCCGAGGCTCTCGATGCGATGCGGGCCCTGAAGAAGGCGCTCGATCCGCTCAACATCTTCAACCCCGGCAAGATTGTGCCGGAGGCATAAGGCCCGCGCCCCAGTCCGGGAACTTTCGGCAATGTTGCCGGTTCCAATTCCCGCCAAGTTCCGATGCCTCAATGGCAGGGCTGTGCGCGGGAGGGTGCGATGGTGCGACCGGTCGTTGGAATTGCCGCAATGGCCTTCGCCTGCCTGCTGGCGGGTGCGGCGCTGGCGAAGGGCGGACATGGCGGTGGTCATGGAGGCGGGCACGGCCATGGCGGCGGGCATGGCCATGGCCATCATGGCGGCGGCCATTTCCGTGGGCACGGCGGCGGCCACGCGCATGGCGGCGGGCATCATCGCGGGATGCGGTTTACAACCGGTGCGCGACGCGGCGGCCCGAACTTCGGTCAGATCCGCAATGCCGCGATACGGCCGGCGAACTTCCGCAACGCCTGGAACGCCAGCGCATTCCGCAACGGCCGGCTGATCAGCAATCCGGCGGCCCGCGCACAGATCGCCGCGGCGGCGGCACTCGCCGGCTGGGGCGGCGCAAGCAGCGGGTGGTGGCAACATCCGGGTGGCGGCTATGGCTGGGTGGGGCCGCTGTTCTGGCCGTTCGCCTATAACGACCTCTACGATTACGCGATCTGGGGCGACGGGCTCGGCTTCTGGGGCTACGGCTATCCGGACATCTATGCCGGCATTTTCGGCCCCTACGGTTATGATCGGCTGTCGGCCTATCTGCCGCAGCAGCCGCAGGGCCGGCGGCGGGCGCGCAGCGCGCCGCTGGATGAGCTCTGCGGCAGCGACCGCCGCGCCATCGTCGGCCTGCCGATCGATCAGATCGCGGCCACGGTGCAGCCGACCGATGCGCAGGGCGCGGCTCTCGATGCGCTCGGCAACGCCTCGGTCGACGCGGCGGCATTGATCCGCACATCCTGCCCGACGCAGGCCGCAGCGACGGCGCCCGGCCGGCTCGCCGCCATGCAGCAGCGTGTCGAGGCGATGCAGAAGGCCGTCGAACTGGTCCAGCCCGCGCTCGAGACATTCTATGGTTCGCTCAACGACGAGCAAAAGGCGCGCTTCAACGCGCTCGCCGACGATCAGCGTCGTGCCGCGGTATCGAACAATGCGGGCGGATCCTCGGTGCAGACTTGCAGCGCGTCCGCCGCGTTCGATTGGCCCGGCGCCACGATCGAGGACAGACTTCGTCCCAACGACACCCAGCGCGCGGCGCTCCAGGTGCTCCAGGACACCAGCGCCAAAGTCAGCGCATCGCTCAAGGCGGCCTGCGAGCCCAATGAGGTGATGACGCCGCCGGCCCGCATGGCCGCGATTCGCAAGCGCCTCGACGTCATGCTGGACGGGATCAAGTCGGTGCGGGCGGCGCTCGATGATTTCTACGCCACGCTCAACGACGAGCAGAAGGCGCAGTTCGAGGCGATCGGCCCGCGCCGCATGTCCTGAACGCCGCGAGCGATTGAAGACCACGGGTGGGGCAATGAAGTGGTTCGCGAGGCGAGAGCCGGCAGACGTCTGGGACGAGCCAGTCGGGAGGCCGATCGGCGATATCGAGGCCGCCGACCGGATCCGCAACATCTGCCAGGCGGCGCGAACGATCGCCGAGGCCGCCGGAGCTTCAGCGCCGGCCAGCACGCGCGAGCGCTATGAACGCGCGGCCCGCACCGCGATGGAGATCGCGATGAAGATCTCCGACGATCTGATGCGCGACGACGCCGTGCGCCGCATCGTGGATCTCTGCATGAAGGCTGAGGACCTCAAGACGGCGCAGATCCTGTCGCGCGCGATCCAGGCAGGCTGGATTCGAGAAGCCGTGCTCCGGGATTACCCGACGCTGTCGCAATGAGTTCGGCTCGCGCGATTGGCGCGAGCCGAATGCTGCTTGTGCCGGACCGGCTCAGTATCTGCGGTACCCGCCATTGTGGTCTCCGCCGCGGCCGCCCATTCCCATGCCGAGGCCGATCCCTACGCCGATGCCGATGCCTTGCATCACAGCCTCCGGCGGCGGGCCGCGATCCGGCGGCGGCGCGCGCTCGTAGACCACTTGCTCGGACGGCCGTCGCTTGGGCGGCGTCTCGACCACCTTGCGCTTCGGCGGGGTCTCGTCGACGCGCTTCTTGATCACGGGCGGAACCGAGGGGTTGACCGGCGTTGCCGGGGTCGCGGGCGTCGAGCACGGGCAGGTCGGCGCCATCGCGACCGCGACGGGCGTCACCGCGGCGGCGACGGGCACGGCGTAGTTGCGGTTCTGCACGCGCAGCAGCAGCCGGCGCGCGGTTGCCGCGAGATCGCTATTGTCCCAGTTCGCCAGATAAGCTTCGAACGAGGCGCGGGTGTTGATGGCGGTGGCACGCTCCCACGCCAGCATCTGGCGACGCCGCTCCAGCACCGTACGCAGGCGCGGCGTGCGGGTGTCCTGGGCATACAGCTCGATATAGGCCTGATACGCCTCCGCGGTGTCCTCGGTGATCACGAGCTCATAGGCCACCGTGGCCGGCTTGCCCTGCAACGTCTTGCGCCAATCTTCGACGCTGCGCGTGCCGCTGGCGAGCGCCATCGCGTTCGCGCCGGGAAGCGCGGGCGTGCTGCCGCTGCTCTCGCCGAAGAACTTGAAGTCGGTGGTCAGCGAGGAGCTTTCCCAGGGGATCTGCCGGCCGTCGGTCGATTGCGCCACGGCGACGCGGATGCGCTTGAACACTTCCTCGATCGGCAGGTTCGGCTGCTTGGCAATGGTCAGCGCGGCCGTGGTGTAGGGGCTGTCGATGCCGTTGCCGTCCTCGGCCTCGGCGCCGGGCGAGGTCGAGTAGGAGATGAAGGAGCCGGGCGCGCCAGCCTTGGTGTCGACGATCGCAAGCCCGTGGCCGGCGCCGCTGAGCGCAGGGAAGGGGTTGTTGCGGCAGGCGTCGAGCATGAAGATGCGCGCCCGCGTCGGCAGCGCGCCGAGCGTGTTGAGCAGGTCGTTCAGCCGCACGCCCTGCAGCGGGATGTCGGCCTCGCGCTTGGGGTCGAGATCGACGGGCACCAGATAGTTCTCGCCGTCGATCTGCAGGCCGTGGCCGGCATAGAACACCAGCGCGACGGTGTCGGCGCCGCTGGCACTGACCTTGCCGGCGAAGTCCGAGATCGCCGCGCGCATCTCGGTCTGCGCCAGATTGGCCGCCGTGGTGACGGTGAAGCCGGCACTCCCGAGCAGCTCCGTCATACCCTTGGCGTCGTTGGCGGCGTTGGGCAGCTCCGGCACGGTACGATAGGCCGATTGGCCGATCACCAGCGCGAGCCGCGCTTCGGCGGCCGCTTCCGTCGGCGTCATCAACTGACTGAGTGCGAGAAGACCGGACGCAAGAAGCAAATTCGAAAACACTGGACGGCGCATGATGTCACCTCCAACGGCAATGCGCACGATGATGTCACTTTTTCTAAGCCCGCGCCACGCGGCCGTCTGTGCTCTGGATCACGCATGGGCCGCGGCAAAATGGGGCAGTCCGTCTGCCGGAGCACGGGGAATTGGTCAGGCATCATCCATGTCAACTGCGCATTGATCCATGCTCCAATTGGATTGATCCGGTGCAATGGGCGAGGGCGTTCCTTGCGCAGATCGGGCGGCAGGCCGATCCTCGCGGCAAATCTCCGGGAAATGGCGGTGATTTCGCTTGGCTGGTGACGGCGGTATGCGCGCCGCGACGCTCCGTGACCGCAGCCGGCTACCTTGCCTGTGTCGTCGCTTTGGCCATACAGTCCGCGCAACGGCTGCGGCAACGACCGTGGCGAAGAAAAAGACGAGGGAGAAGCCGCACCATGACCATCGTGCCCGTGAACCGTCGCGCGTTCATCAAGTCATCGGCGGCGGTCACCGCCGGCATTGTGCTCTCTCCCGCCATCATCGGCCGCGCCGAAGCTGCGACGCTGAAGCTGAAATGCTCCTCCTCGCTGCCGAACGATCCCAAATACGCCAATGGCCGCGTCTACTACGACAACCTGGTCAAGAACCTGAAGGGCAACGGCCTCGGCGAGCAGATCGAGGTCGCTTTCTTCCCCGACAACCAGCTCGGTCAGGAGATCGACGTCATCAATTCGGTGAAGCTCGGCGTCATCGACCTCATGGTGTCGGGCTCGTCGATCTCGGCCAATCTGGTGCCGCTGGTCGGCACCTTCGACCTCGGCTTTCTGTTCTCGAGCTTCCCGCAGCAGACCAAAGCGTTTGAGGCCGGCGCCGCCAAGCCGATCGAGGACGCGCTGCTCAAGGGCGGCAACATCCGCATCGTCGCCTGGGCCTATAATTTCGGCTCGCGCAGCGTGCTGGCGAAGAAGCCGGTGAAGACGCCGGAGGATCTCGCCGGCCTCAAGATCAGGACGCTGCCCAATCCCGTCATCACCGAATGCTTGCGCCTGATGGGCGCCGCCGCGACGCCGCTGGCGTTCGGCGAAATCTACACGGCCTTGCAGGCCGGCGTGCTGGATGGCCTGGAGCATGACCCGCCGACGATCCTCGCCAGCAAGTTCTTCGAAACGTCGAAATTCTACGCGCTGACGCAGCACAACTTCTCGCCGCTCGCGATCTATTTCAGCGACATGACGTACAACCGCATGGATCCGAAGCTGCGCGAGGGTTTCCTCGACGCCGCCAAGAAAGCCGCGGCCGACACCCGGGCCCATGGGCTCGCGGTCGAGAAGGAGGCGCTGGCCGCCTTGACCGAGAAGGGCGTGACCGTGGCCGAATGCGACCGCGAGGCGTTCAAGAAGCGCGTCGCGCCGCAACACGAGAACTTCATCAAGGCGCGGCCGGAGTCCAAGGCCGTCATCGACGTCATCCGCGCGACCCAAGCTTGATATGACCAAATCTGACGTGGCCATGTCAGCCGCCGTGCCCCTCTCGGGCGGCCGCCATGGCAGCATCACCTTGCTGCTTCGCGTCAGCGACGCGATCGCGGCCGTCCTGCTCGCCGCCGATCTCGTGGTGGTCTGCGCCTCCGTGCTGCTGCGCTTCTTCTTCAACGCGCCGGTCGAATGGTCCGACGACGTCGCGCGCGGCCTGATGGTCGGCTCGGCCTTCTTCGGCGCGGCGAGCGCGCTCGCGCGCGGCGAGAATGTCGGCGTCTCCTTCTTCCGCGATCTCTTGCCGGTGCGGCTGCGTTCGCTTGTCGATGCCGCAAGCGCGCTGCTGATCGTGCTGATTTCCGGCTACGTCGCCTACAACGCGATCAAGCTGGGCTCGCTCACCGCCGGCCAGACCACCGGCTCCGGTCTGCCGCTGGAGCTGACCTTCTATCCCATGGGGATCGGCGCGCTGTTCATGACGGTGTTCGCAATCGATCATCTCTGCGCGAGGCCGCTGCCCGATATCGCGAGGGGATTCATCGCGATCCTCGTCGTGACGGGCCTCTACCTCGCCTGGGATTATCTGTCCCCGTCCTCGGTGCCGTCGGCGGGCACCCTGATGATGATCGGCTTCTTCGCCACCCTGTTCGGTGGATTGCCGATCGGCTTTGCGCTGGCACTGGCCGCGCTGATCTTCATCTGGGTCGAGGGCGCACTGCCCGGCGTGATCTTTGCCCAGCAGATGGCGCGCGGCATCGACAATTTCGTCCTGCTCGCGATCCCCTTCTTCATCCTTGTCGGCTATCTCATGGAAGCCAACGGCATGTCGGTGCGGCTGATCGAGCTGTTGCAGCGTGCCGTGGGCCGCATGCGCGGCGGCCTCAATGTCGTGATGGTGGCCTCGATGGTGCTGTTCTCGGGTATCTCCGGCTCGAAGATGGCCGACGTCGCCGCGGTCGGCTCGGTGCTGATCCCGGCTGCGCGGCGCTCCAAGCAGAACCCGGGCGGCGCGGTGGCGCTGCTTGCGGCCTCGGCGGTGATGGCGGAGACGATCCCGCCCTGCATCAACCTGATCATTCTCGGCTTCGTTGCCAACCTGTCGATCGGCGGCCTGTTCGTCGCAGGGCTGCTGCCGTCGGCACTGATGGCGCTGGTGCTGATCGCGGTGTCCATCATCTTCGGCAAACGGCCGGACAAGGTCGAGGATGTCGAGCCGCAGATGCCGGTGTCGGGGCTGTGGAGCGGCGCGATCGCATCCTTCGGCCTGATCTTCATGATCTTCTTCGGCTTCAAGAGCGGCTTTGCCACGGCGACGGAGATCTCGGCCTTCGCGGTGGCCTACGCGCTGGTCGTCGGCAGCGTGGTCTTCCGCGAGCTCGGCTTCAAAACCGCCGCGCACAGTTTCGTGCAGGCGGCGACGCGTGCGGGGTTGGTGCTGTTCATCGTCGCCGCCGCGCAGTCATTGGCGTTCACCCTGACTTTGCAGCAGGTGCCGCATGCGGTCGGCGACTTCATGCTGGGCCTCTCCAAGACCTCCGGCGTCTGGCTGTTCATCCTCTTGGCGATCGCCGTCCTGATCGTGATGGGCTCGGTGCTGGAGGGCGCGGCCGCGCTGATCATCTTCGGGCCGCTGCTGCTGCCGGTCGCGGTGCAGCTCGGCGTCGATCCCCTGCATTTCGGCGTCGTGCTCGTCATCGCAATGGGTATCGGCCTGTTCGCGCCGCCGCTCGGGCTCGGCCTCTACGGCGCCTGCCTGATCGGCAACGTGCCGATCGAGCAGACGGTGAAGCCGATCATGGGCTATCTTGGTCTCCTGTTCCTCTGCCTGCTCGTCATCGCCTTCGTGCCATGGCTCTCGACCGCGCTGCCGCGGGCATTCGGCTATTGAGGAGTCCTGTCGTGAAGGTCCTGCTCGCGCATACCCCGGAGATGCGGCGCAATTATTACGGCGATCGCAGCCTGAACGGCCTTCGCGCGGCCGCCGAGGTGATCCTGCACGAGGGGGATGAGCCGCTGGACGCAGCCAGCCTGGTGCGCGCCGCGAAGGACGCCGACATCATCGTTGCCGATCGCATGACGGAAGGGCGCGGCGAGATCTTTGCGCAATTGCCGCGCCTGCGAGCGTTCGTCCGCTGCGCCGTCGACATCCGCAACGTCAATGTGGACGCGGCCTCGCAAGCCGGCGTGCTGGTGACCCGCGCCGGGCCCGGCTTCGTACAGGCCGTGGCCGAGCTCGCGCTCGGCTTCATGGTCGACCTCTCCCGCGGCGTATCGCGGACCACGGCGGATTATCAGGCCGGCCGCAAGGCTGAGGCACGGATGGGCCGCCAGCTCGCCGGCAGTCGGATCGGCATCATCGGCTACGGCAGCATCGGGCGCTACCTCGCCGAGATCGCAAAAGTGCTGCGCATGGAGGTGCTGGTCTCCGATCCCTTTGCGACAGTCAGCGATGCCGAGATCCGCCAGGTCGGTCTCGACGAGCTCCTCGCCGCCTCGGACTATGTCGTCTGCCTCGCCATCGCCAACGAGCAGACCGAGAACCTGATCGGGGAGGCGGCGCTGGCGCGCATGCAGAAGCGCGCCGTCTTCATCAATCTCTCGCGCGGCAATCTCGTCGACGAGGCCGCCCTGGCACGCGCGCTGCGTGAGGGCCGCATCGCCGGCGCCGCCATGGATGTCGGCCGCGCGCCCGATCAGATGCCGACGCCCGATGTTGCCAAGCTGCCGAACGTCATCGCCACGCCGCACGTCGGCGGCCTGACGCCGCAGGCCATCGAATACCAGTCGCTGGAGACCGTGCGGCAGGTCGAGGCCATCGTGAGCGGAGAAATCCCGCAAGGCGCCGTCAACGCCGACCGCTGGACGCGGCGGCCGTGAAGAGCCCTAAAGCCGGTCCACGGCCTTGAACGTCCCGTCCTTCTGGATCACCGTCAGGAACACCTTCGGCGGCGTGTCGAGCATGCGTGTGCCGACGGTGAAGAGGCTGCCGCTGATGTCGAAGCGGCCGGTATCGTTGATGGCGCGCAGCAGGCTTGCGCGCGTCGGATTGGGGCCGGCCTTTTCCAGCGCCGCGGCCGCGAGGCGGCCGGACAGATAGCCTTCCAGCGACACGAAGTCCGGCGTCAGCGTCGGATCGAACGCCTTCTGCGCCGCCTGATAGTCGGCGACCAGCTTGAGCGAGCGGTCCCATGGAAACGGCACGACCTGCGAGACGATGACGCCTTCGCCCTCAGGGCCGAGTTCCGCCGCGAGCGCAACGGCGCCGACGAAGGAGATGTTGACGAAGGTTGGACGGGCGCCGCTGCGGTGGGCGAGCTTGATGAACTCCGCGCACGGTCCATAGGTCCCGACCATGACGATGGCTTCCGGGTCGGCGCGCTTGATCATGCGCCAGGCCTGGACGACCGCGCGGGTGTTGCGCTCGAACGTGCCTTCGGCGGCGAGCTCGAGGCCGCGCTTGGCGAGCGCGCGCTTGACGCCGACAAGCCCGTCGCGGCCGAAGGAATCGTCCTGGTAGAAGATGCCGATGCGCGTGAACTTGCGATCCTCGGTGAGGTGCTTGATCCAGGCCTCCGCCTCCGCGCCGTAGCTCGCGCGGATGTTGACGACGTTCGGAAGCTCGAGGTCGCGCAGGAACTCGGCGCCGGTGAACGGGCCGATGAAGGGAACGTTCCTGGCGCTGGTGATCGGGATCGTCGCCATCGCGGTCGGCGTGCCCACCGCGCCGATCAGCGCGAACACCTTGTCATCATCGATCAGGTGCAGCGTCTGCGCCACCGAACGGTCGGGGTCGTAGCCGTCGTCGCGGCTGATGAGCTGAAGCTTGCGGCCGTGGACGCCGCCCTTGGCGTTGATCTCGGTGAACGCGGCGACGATGCCTTGCCGCATGCGCTGTCCGAGCGCAGAGGAGGGGCCCTCAAGCGCCGCGGCCTGGCCGAACAGGATCGCATCCGCGCTGATGCCGGCCTCGTTGCCCCTCGCCGCCAGCGTGGTCGCGGCCAGAAGCGCGATGGTCAGGACGACGGAGCTCGCTGATCGAAATCGATGCATCGGAGGCTTTGCCGGATCGTTGGAAGAAGTCTTGCGCAACGTAACGCGCGAGCCTGAATAGCTCGCTAAGCGGCACGACGCAGAAAGGCCGTAGTACACCGGGTAAAACCGGTAACTTATGTCGATAACGCCGGGATCGCTCGCGCACTTCGTTAACTAGTTTCCGCATTGCGGAACGACCAATTTCCAAAATTGTGCAGTTCTTAACCGCGATCTTGTTCCGATAGCGGCGCCGGCACCTCAACCAGAGGTTCGGTTCGTCGCGGAGAGGGGACGGCGGCTTCAAGATGGGCGGTCGCGATCAGAACGATCAGGATCGGAGACGGAGAGGCGGATGGTGGCGAGCCGCGCCGCTGCTCGGGCTCTATCGCCCTGCGCTCGTCGCGGTCGGCGTCGGCCTGCTGTTCTCGATCGTGGGCGCCGCCGCCGTCGCGCGGTGGGAAGATCGCGTCAACAGGATCGAGTTCGAGAACGCGGCCGAGACCCAGGCGATCGTCATGCAGAACGGCATGAACGAGTACATATCGAGGCTTCTCGCGCTGCGCACCCTGTTCGAATCGACCAACGAAGAGGTCACCCGCAGCGAATTCGAGACCTTCAGCGCCCGTCTGTTCGAGCGTCATCCCGGCGCGCTGCGCATCTCCTGGTTGCCGCGCGTCAACCGCAAGGAGCGCACGGAGTACGAGACCGCGGCGATCCGGGACGGCGTGTCGGGCTATCAAATCAAGTCGCTGCAGGGCGAGACCTTTGTCACCGCGCCGCAGAGCGATGAATATATTCCGGTGTTCTACTCGACTGAGCCGAAGACCTCGCTGGTCTACGGCATGGATTACATGACCGTTCCGGAGCGCCGGTCGATGCTGGAGCGTGCGCGTGACAACGACCGCGTGGTCGCCGTGCGCACGCCCCTGTTCGGGCCGAGAGACGGCGACCGGCTGTCCTATGTTCTCGTCGCCATTCCCGTCTATGCCAAGGGCACCTCGCGCGAGGAGATCGCGGACCGGCGCCGCAATCTCGCCGGCTTCGTGGTCGGCATCTTCGACCTGCCGCTGCTGATCCAGTCCATTCGTGTGACCACCGGAGCCAGCCCCGCGGTCAGCATGACGGTCTTCCCGCCCTTCGCGGCGCAGATCGTCAGCCTGGAGCAGATGCTGCCGGATTATTCGTCGTCCGCCGTGGCGTTGCGGTCGATGCGGGACATCGCGCGGACCCTGCACTGGTCGGGCAGTCTCAAGATCGGCGATACCGATTGGCAGGTGCGGGCGGTTCCGACCGCCGGCGGTCCGCTGGCGACGACTTACGACCGCGCGGTCGCGGTCCTCGTCGTTGGCATGCTGCTGACGCTGTCGCTGTCGACCTATCTGATGCTCGCCAGCCGCAATTCGCGGCGGCTGTCGCTGGCGAACCGGCGGGTGCTCGAGCTTGCCCAGACCGACATCCTCACCGGATTGCCGAACCGCGCCTTCTTCCTCACCCGGCTCGACGAGATGAACAGGCAGTTGAGCGTGAGGGGCCTGCCCTTCGCGATCCTGATGCTCGACCTCGACCGCTTCAAGAACGTCAACGATTCCCTCGGTCACGCGGCCGGCGATGCGCTGCTGCGCCAGGTGGCGCAGCGGCTGAAATCCGCGTTGCGCGCCGACGACGTGCTGGCGCGGCTCGGCGGTGACGAATTCGCGGTCATCCAGGAGGCCGGCGAGGACCAGCGCGCCTGCTCGACCGAGCTGGCGGCACGCATCGCCAAGCTCGTGAGCGAGCCGTTCCTGCTGCCCGGCCACCGCGTCGAGATCGGCACCAGCATCGGCATCGCGATCGCGCCGGATCATGGCAGCGATCAGGAGCAGCTCCTGAAGAAAGCGGATCTGGCGCTCTATCGCTCGAAATCGGCCGGCCGCAACTGCTTCACGATTTATGATGAAGCGATGTCGGCCGAGCTGGAGGCCCGCAACACGCTGGAAGGAGATCTGCGCGACGCCATCGCGCGCTGCCAGCTGGAGGTGCACTACCAGCCGTTCGTCGATGCCCTCAGCGGCGAACGACGCGGCTTCGAGGCGCTGGTGCGCTGGCGGCATCCGACGCGCGGCCTGATCCCGCCGGACCAGTTCATTGCGCTTGCGGAGGAGACCGGGCTGATCGTGCCGCTCGGCGAATTCGTGCTGCGGCGCGCCTGCGCGGACGCGGCCGGCTGGCCCGCCGATCTCACGGTCGCCGTCAACCTGTCGCCGATCCAGTTCAAGGAAGCCGAGCTGTTCGAAATGATCTGCGCGGCGCTCGCCGATTCCGGCCTGCCGCCGCAGCGGCTGGAGATCGAGATCACGGAATCCGTGCTGCTGGAGCGCGGCAGCGAGAACCACGCCTTCATGGAGCGGCTGAAGCAGCTCGGCGTCGAGCTCGCGCTTGATGATTTCGGCACCGGCTACTCCTCGCTCAGCTACCTGACCGCGTTCCCGTTCGACAAGATCAAGATCGACAAGTCGTTCATTCGCAACCTGACCCAGCAGCCGCGCTCATCCGCCATCATCTCCTCGATCGTGACGCTGGCGCGCGGACTGGACATGTCGGTCACCGCCGAAGGCGTCGAGACGCGCGAGGAGTTCGACCGGCTGAGGGCGCTCGGCGTCAATTTTGCGCAAGGCTATCTGTTCGGCCGGCCGCATCCGATCGAGCGGATCCTGTTCGACGCGCCGGTCAAATCCTCACGGCTCGACGCCGCCTGAGCGCGCGCGAGGCATGCGCGAAAAGCGCTTGACCCGGGCATCCCCGGATGGTCCGAAGAACCGTCCAGGGATGAAACAAGCACACAACATGCGGCTTCCGTTCTTCTACGGCTGGGTCGTGGTCGCCGTGACCTTCGTCACCATGGCGATCGGCGTCAACGCGCGCACCGCCTTTTCGCTGTTCTTTCCGCCCATCATCGCCGAGTTCGGCTGGGAGCGCGGCGTCACCGCGGGCGCCTTCTCCTTCGGTTTCGTGGTGTCGGGCGTGGTCAGCCCGCTGATCGGCCGCCTGATGGATCGCGCCGGCCCGCGCGCGGTGATGGAGCTCGGGGTCGTGCTGATGGGCGGCGGCCTGCTGCTGGCGCCGCTGACCAGCGCGCCCTGGCATCTCTACGTCACCATCGGCGTCATGGTCGGCGCCGGCAGCGTCTGCCTCGGCTATTCCGGCCAATCGCTGTTCCTGCCGAACTGGTTCATCCGCAAGCGCGGCTTCGCCATCGGTATCGCCTTCGCTGGCGTCGGTATCGGCTCGGTGACGCTGCTGCCATGGGTGCAGCATATGATCGAGCAGACCGGCTGGCGCACCGCCTGCACCGCGATGGGCCTGCTCGTCCTGATCGCGCTGGCGCCGGTCAATCTGCTGCTGCACAAGCGCCCCGAGGACATCGGCCTCCAGCCTGACGGCGATGCCGCCCCGGCCGCAGGCGCGGCAAGGCCGGCCTCCAACGTGGTCGATCCCGTCTGGGCCAACACCGACTGGACGCTGCAGCGCGCCGTCGCGACCGCGCGGTTCTGGTGGATCGCGCTCGGCTATTTCTGCGGCCTGTACATCTGGTACGCAGTGCAGGTGCACCAGACCAAATTCCTGCTCGACGTCGGCTTCAGCTCCAGCGTTGCGGTGTGGGCACTCGGCATGGTCAGCCTGCTCGGCATTCCAGGCCAGATCGTGCTGGGGCACGTCTCCGACCGCATCGGCCGGGAGTGGGTGTGGGCGATCAGCTGTGCTGGTTTCGTCGTCTGCTTCGCCGCGCTGATCGCGCTGAGATATCAAGCTTCGCTCTGGCTGGTTTATCTGATGGTGTTCACGCAAGGCGCGCTGGGCTACGGCCTCACCTCGATCATGGGTGCGGTCGTGTTCGAGATCTTCCAGGGCAGGCATCAGGGCAGCATCTTCGGCACGATCATGCTCGCGGCGCTGGCGGGCGGTGCGGCGGGACCGTGGGTGACCGGCTTGCTCTATGATCGCGCCGGCGACTACACGCTGGCTTTCGCCGTCGCGATGGTCGTGAGCGGGCTGTCGGCGCTCGCGATCTGGCGGGCGGCGCCTGGGAAGGTGCGGGCGGTCGCCGGCCGGCTGCACAAGCTCAAGACGGGATCCGAATAGGTCCAGTACGCTTCAAGATACCTGCAGC
The DNA here is from genome assembly GCF_051853025.1 of Bradyrhizobium sp. BLXBL-01. Lineage (NCBI taxonomy): Bacteria > Pseudomonadati > Pseudomonadota > Alphaproteobacteria > Hyphomicrobiales > Nitrobacteraceae > Bradyrhizobium > Bradyrhizobium sp. BLXBL-01. Next base: position 6,712,121 of record NZ_CP182471.1, on the reverse strand, counting down.
GTTTTCGCCGAGCGTTCAGGGCTTCCTCTACGCACCGCCGCTGCCGCCGGTCGCCTTCGAGCGCTGGCTGATCGAGCATTGCGCCGAGCAGGCGAGGGCGATGCTGGGGCGGCTGGAGCTGGCGGCGGAGCCGGCGGCAATGCAGCGGTCGGCGTAAGACCTACAAGCAGCTCACGTTCAGGTGAACCGGGCGCGCGATGCTCACGCGCGAGTCTGGACCGTCGCTTGCCGATGTCGGATAATTGGGCGTGATCTGGCGGCGGCGTTCAGCTCCCAGTCTCCTCACATCCGAGATTGATCCCATGGCACACGGCGCCCTCGCGCAGAAGCTCGAACGATTCCTGCATTTGAAGGATGCGCCGCCGACGCTGGTCACGCGTTCGCTGCGCAGCGCCGAGCTCGCGGTCACCGAAACCCGGGACGACCATCCCGTGACGCGGCTTTCCGAATCGTTGCCTGCGGAAGACGCCTATCTCGTCAGCGTCAAGCTCCGCGATTTCGCCGATTGCGAGTGCTGGGAGCGCGGCCGATGCGTGATCAAGAACGATATCCGCGCCGGCGCCACTTATCTGTACGACCTGAAGCGCGACCCGCGTTACGTGATCGACAAGCCCTTCCATTCCCTGTTCTTCCATCTGCCCCGTTCGGCGTTGGACGACATGGCGAGGCAGAGCGGCGCGGGGCCGATCGGTGAGCTCGCCTATCAGCCCGGCATCGGCCACGACGATCCGACCATTCGCCATCTCGGCGCGTCGTTCCTGGCGGCGTTGCGGCGGCCTGACGAGGCCAACCAGCTCTTCGTCGACCACATGATGCTCGCGCTCAGCGCACATGTCGTGGCGACCTATGGCGGGTTGCGGCGCGCCGAGCCGGTGCGCGGCGGCCTTGCTCCGTGGCAGGTGAAGCGGGCTTGCGGAATGCTGGAGTCAGATCTCCACGGCAAGCTCTCGCTGGAGAAGATTGCCGCCGAGTTCGATCTCTCCGTCAGCCATTTTTCGCGCGCCTTTCGCGTCTCCACCGGCCTGCCGCCGCACCAATGGCTGCTGCGCCAGCGCGTGGACACGGCCAAGCAGTTGATGACGGTACGCGACCTGTCGCTGGCGGAGATCGCGGTATCGGCCGGCTTCGCCAATCAGAGCCACTTCACCCGCGTGTTCTCTTCGCTCGTCGGCATCAGCCCGGGAACGTGGCGCCGTGAACGAGCGGCAGCCGCTCTCGATGCCAGAGACAGCGGCGCGGCTGCGCCGCCCGCTGCAGGCATCCGCTAGACCGAGGCCAATCCCGTCCTGCTCCTGAGATCCGTGAGCGCGCGCAGGAAACTGTCGGCCGGTGTCGTCTCGGGATCGATCAGGCGGTGCAGGCGAAATCCGTCCTCCAGCGCGAGCACGATCGCGGCCATCCAGGGCGGTTCCAGATTGTGGTTGCGTCCGTTGCTCTTCAGCGTCGCTTCGATGATGTCGGCGACCAGCTTGCGCCGCCCGCGCAGGCGTTTGGCAAGTTCCGGCCGGCGCTTCTCGGCGCGCGCGACGAACAGGATCATCTCCATGTGGAGCAGGGGCGAGCGGCCGAGCGGATCCTGCCGGCTGCGGTCCATCGTCTTCAGCGCCGCGATGAAATCGTCGAGATTGTCGTGCTGCGCCAGGATGTCCATGTTACGCCGGATCGACTGCGCGACATGGTCCTCGAGCATGGCGATGATCAATTCGTCCTTGCTCGCAAAGTTCGAATAGAACGCGCCGCGGGTGAAGCCCGCCGCCGCCGCGATCGCCTCGATGCTGGCGCCGCCGATGCCGTCCTCCTCGAACACGCGCGCCGCCGCCTCGAACAGCCTGTCGCGCGTGTCGTCTCTGGTCGGCCTGGTTCTCACCCTTGACATCGGCGCAGCTTAGGGCAGAATGCAACTCGATACAACAATGTATCGAGTTGATAATTTACAGGGATGGTTACGCCGGGCGATGGGGCAGCCTTGCGTATGCGTGTCATGCGGCAACCGATCCGAGGTCACCATGAACGAGCAAGTGCAACCCGCTGGCGGACCGCTGTTCAACCCGCTCTCGCCGGATTTCATCCGCGACCCCTATCCGCACTATGAGCGGCTGCGCACGCTCGATCCGATCCACCTGACGCCGTTCGGCCAGTACGTCGCCAGCCGCCACGCCGAGGTCAGTGTCGTGCTGCGTGACAAGCGCTTCGGCAAGGATTTCGTCGAGCGCTCCAGGCGCCGCTACAGCGACAGGATCATGGACGAGCCGGTCTTTCGGAATTTGGGCCACACGATGCTGCAGGCCGACCCGCCGGATCACACCCGTTTGCGCGGGCTCGTGGTCAAGGCCTTCACCGCGCGACGCGTGGAGGACATGCGGCCGCGAATCCAGGAGATCGTTGATCACGCCATCGATGCCGTGATCGAGCGCGGTCAGATGGACCTGATCGCGGATTTCGCGTTCCGTCTGCCGGTCACGATCATCTGCGATATGCTTGGTATCCCGGAAGAGCACCGCGAGGCGTTCCACAAGGGGTCGAGCGATGGCGTGCGCATCTTGGATCCTGTCCCCATGACGCCGGACGAGATCAAGCAGGGCAACGCACGCAACCTGATGGCGCAGATGTATTTCCAGCAGTTGTTCGAACTGCGTCGCCGCAATCCGGGAGACGACCTCACGACCCAGCTCGTGCTGGCCGAGGAGGACGGCAACAAGCTCACCAACGAGGAATTGACTGCGAATATCATGTTGCTGTTCGTGGCCGGCCACGAGACCACCGTCAACCTGATCGGCAACGGCCTGCTCGCGCTCCACCGCAATCCGGATCAGCTTGCGCTCCTGAAAGCGCGGCCGGAGCTGATGACGAACGCGATCGAGGAGTTCCTGCGCTATGATTCCTCGGTGCAGATGACCGGCCGCGTCACGCTGGAGGAGATCGAGGACCTCGGCGGCGTGAAGATCCCCAAGGGTGAGACCGTGCTGTGCCTGCTCGGCTCGGCCAACCGCGATCCCGCGATCTACCCGGATCGGCCTGACCGGCTGGACGTCACCCGGGCAAACGTCAAGCCGCTGTCGTTCGGCGGCGGCATCCATTTCTGCCTGGGGGCCCAATTGGCGCGCATCGAGGCCGAGATCGCCATTGCCACGCTGCTCCGGCGGCTGCCCGATTTGCGCATCGACGATGTCGAGACCCCGGAATGGCGGCCGACCTTCGTGCTGCGCGGGCTGAAGCGGCTGCCGGCGAGCTGGTGAGGGGGCACGCGCGTTAACCTCCGCGCGCAACAGTCGCTGTGACTTCGCCATACTTCCCCCTATATAAGGGGCTGTTCCGGCGCGCCTGAGGCCCTCAGCTTCGGCCCGGGCCGGTTTGGCCGAGGGGAGACCCGTGCAGACGACGCTGCTCGGATTGGCGATTGCCTTCATCATTGCGCTGCTGGCCGCGCTGATCGGGCCTTACTACATCGACTGGAACCAGTTCAGGCCCCAGTTCGAGGCGGAGGCCGGCAAGATCATCGGCGTACCGGTGCGGGTGGCGGGCGAGCTCGACGCACGGCTGTTGCCGGCGCCGACGCTGCGGCTGCGCGCCGTCACCTTCGGCGGCAACAACGATCTCGGCCGCCTGCGCGCCGACAAGCTCGACGTCGAGTTCAGCCTCGGCTCCCTGATGCGCGGCGAATGGCGCGCCACCGAGCTCACGGTCGGCGGCATGGCAGTCGATCTCGGCCTGGACGCACGCGGGCGGGTCGATCTGCCGTCGACCGCGAGCGGCACCTTCAACCTGGCGTCCCTCGCCATCGAGCGGCTGAACCTCACCGGCCGCATCGCTCTTCACGATGCCGCCAGCCGCTCGACGCTGGAATTGAACGACATCGCCTTCTCCGGCGACGTGCGCTCGCTCGCAGGGTCGGTGCGGGGCGACGGCAGCTTCAGCGCGCGCGGCGTGCGCTACCCGTTCCGCGTCTCCTCCGGCCCCAGCGCCGACGGCAGCGCGACCCGTCTCCACCTCAACATCGATCCCGGCGAGCGCGCCATCCTCGCCGATCTCGAAGGCGTGCTCGCCTTCGACAATCGCCAGCCGAAATTCGAGGGCGCGCTGACGCTCGCCGTGCCCGCGGTTAAGAAGGCGGGCGAGGCGGGGCCGACACCCTGGAAGCTCGCGACCAGGCTCAAGGCCGATCCGGCCGGCGCGAAATTCGAGCAGATCGATGCGAGCTTCGGCGCGGAGGACACCGCGCTGAAGCTCGGCGGCGTCGGCGATATCAGGTTTGGCGCCTCGCCCTTGCTGCGCGCGGTGCTGTCGGCGCGGCAGGTCGATGCCGACAGGCTGACCGCCAGGGACGATGCCGATCCGCAGCGCGTCCTGCCGGCACTGCGCGCAGGGCTGGCGGCGATCCCGCAGGTGCCGATCCCGGCGCAGATCGAGTTCAATGCCGATCAGATCATGCTCGGTGGCCGTCCGCTCCAGAACATCGTGGCCGAGCTTGCCACCGACGGCCGGTCCTGGACCTTCCGGCGGCTCGAGCTGCGCGCGCCCGGCATGACGCAGCTCTCGCTCAATGGCGCGGCTCCCGGCGCCGACAGTTTCAGCGGCCGGCTCAGCGTCGAGTCCTCGGATCCCGACACGCTGGTGGGCTGGTTGCAGGGCCGCAGCGAGATCAACCGGCGCAGCACGCGGCCGCTGCGCCTTTCCGGCGACGTCACCATCGCCGCCAATCATCTCGCCATCGACAGGCTGAAGGCCGACATCGACGGCGGCGCCGTCGAAGGCCGCATCGCCTTCGTGCAAACAGGCCCAAGCAAGGGCTCGCGGATCGATGCGGACCTCAGGGCCGATCGGCTCGACCTCGATGCCGCCGCGAGCTTCGTGCGCGCGCTGGCGGGGCCGCAAGGCGAATGGCCGGAGGAGGCAAAGCTCGCGCTCGATATCGGCCGCGCCATCTCGGCCGGCCAGGAGCTGCGGCCGTTCGCAGCCAGGCTCGCCTACAGCCCGGCGTCGCTGTCGCTGGAGCAGCTGCGTTTCGGCCAGGCCGGCGGCGTGACCACGGAGGCCAGCGGCAGCTTCGACCGCGCCAAGGCCACCGGCAAGCTCGCGCTGAAATCCTCGGCCAATTCGCTGCGCGAGCTCACCGCGCTGATCGAGCCGTTCGCGCCCGCGATGCGCGCGCGCCTCGATGCACTCCCGTCTTTGCCCGGCACAACCCGTCTCAAGCTCGATCTCAGCCTCGACAAGAACGCCGAGCAGGCCGATCGCAGCAATGCCCGCGTCGTGCTCGACCTCGACGCACCGCAGCTCAAGACCATTGCGACGCTGGCCGCGCAGACGCCGGCGGCGGCCATCGGCGGCATCGACCTCGAACGCCTGCGCAACAGCGACTTCACGCTGGAGGCGAAAGTCGCGGCGCCGCAGGCCGGCACCCTGTTGGCCCTGTTCGGGCTCGACCGCATCGTGGCCCCGGGCGAGGGCGCCACGCAATTCGAAGGCCGCTTGAGCGGGGCCTGGCGCCGTCCCTTGCAATTGAACGCAAGGCTCAGCGGCGGCGGGCTCGATGCGGACGCGCAAGGCAGCATCGAATTGTCGGAGCCCAAACCGTCCGAGCCCAAATCGTTCGAGCCCAAATTGTTCGATCCCAAGGTGAGCGTGAACCTGCGCGTGCGCAACGCCAATCTGGCGCCGCTGCTCGGGACCAGCCCGGCCGACAAGTCGGCGCAGAATGTCAGCCTGTCCTCCCGCCTCACGCTCTCCGGCAATCGCCTGACCTTCGGCGATCTCGACGGCAATGCCGCGGGCTCGCATCTGCGCGGCCATGTTGCGGTGACGCTCGATCAGGACAAGACCGTCGACGGCGAGGTCGGGCTCGACGCGCTCGATCTGGTGCCGGCGCTCGCCGTCGCGGTCGGCGCGGCCGGTCATGAGTCCGGCGACCCGCTCAGCGCCGGACTGGTCAGCGGCTGGCGCGGCCGCATCGCCTTCCAGGCCTTGCGCGGAACGTTGCCCGGCGGCATCGAGCTGCGCCCCTTCGGCGGCGTGATCCGGAGCGACGGCCAGTCGTTCGCACTCGATGCGCTCAAGGGCGGCGTCGGCGGCGGCGAAATGTCAGCAAGCCTCGACGCGCGCAATGGCGCGGCTGGTCTTGCGCTGAACGCGCGCATCGAGCTCAGCAATGTCGATGCGTCGGCGCTGCGCTATCGCGACCTCGCGCTGCCCAAGGGGCGCGCCTCGGTGCAGATGGCGCTGACCAGCCAGGGCCGCAGCGTCGTGGCCCTCACCGGTGCGCTCGCCGGCAACGGCACGGTGACGCTCGAATCCGCCGAGATCGCCGGCCTCAATCCGCGTGCGTTCGAGATCGCCATCCGCGCCAGCGACGGCGGTCAGGTCAACGACGACAACCGGTTGCGGCAGCTCGTCGAGCCCGCGCTGTCGGCGGGGCGCATTGCGGTGCCCTCGGCGCAGATTCCGTTCACGATCCGCGACGGCCGCCTCCGGGTCGGCGCAACGCCGCTGGAAGCGAAGAATGCCCGCGCCATCGTCTCCGGCGGCTACGACATTCCCGCTGACCAGGCCGACATTCGCGCCAGCCTGACGCCGATCATGACCGGGCTCTCCGGCGCCCCGCCGGAGATCCAGCTGTTCGCGGCAGGCCCGCCCGACAGGCTGAGCCGCACCATCGACCTCGCGCCGCTGTCGTCGTGGCTTGCTGTGCGCACGATCGATCGCGAGACGCGGCGGCTCGACGCCATCGAGCGCGGCGAGCCGCCGCCGGCCACCGCTGCGCTGCCGACACTGGTGTCTCCTGAGATAGCGCCCGAGCAGGCGCCGGCCAATGTGCCGTTGCCGGGCCAGGATCCGCGCCGCGCGCCGGCAAAGCCCAAGGTGGCGCCGACCCCGAAGGCTCCGCAGGCGGCGCCCGCCGCGCCGAGCCCGCCGCTTGCCAGCCAGCAACTCGCACCGCTCCCTCCGCCGATCGACGTAAAGCCGGCCCCGGGCCCGCCGCCCGCCAAGCCCAGGCCGAAGCCGCCGCTGGTGCTGACCCCGCAAAATCCTTGAGCAGATTGGTTTGCGCGAATTGGGCCGCGGGCTCGCTCACCTCTCCCGCTTGCGGGAGACGTCGCGCCGAAGGCGCGGGTGAGGGCTTTCTCCTCTAGGGGAAAGTCCCAACACCCTCTCCCCAACCCTCTCCCGCAAGCGGGAGAGGGAGCGCACCTCCTGCACAGCATCTTCCCCGCCTCTTAACCCATTCCCTCGCATTTGAACGAATTCTCGTCGGCAAAACTGATTTGCTGGTTTTACTGAATTCTCGCGTTTCATCTCTAGCGTTGGTTCCCAGAGGAATTCGGCGTCGCGCCGCGAGCGGCGGGACGGCTCGCCAAAGGGCTGCCAAGAACTGGGGTTATCGAGATGAACGGGGCGAAATCGCTTCTGCAGGATCTGGACGACGCGATCGCGCGCGGCACCGACGAAAGCCGGGCACGCGCATTGTGGCATGCGACCGACATCCTGATCACCGGCCGCTACAGCGACGACGAGATCAGCATGTTCGGCGAAGTGATCGGCCGGCTCGCCGACGAGATCGAGGTGGCTGCGCGCGCGCAGCTCTCCGAAGTGATGTCGGCCTGCGACCACGCACCGCTCAACGTCATCGAAAAGCTCGCCCTCGACGACGAGATCGCGGTCGCCGGTCCCGTGCTGCGCGATTCCAATCGCATCGACGAGAAGATGCTGGTCGAGAGCGCCATGACCAAGGGCCAGGCGCATCTGCTGGCGATCTCCCAGCGCCAGTCGATCGGCGAAGCCGTGACCGACGTGCTGGTCAAGCGCGGCAACCAGGAGGTCGTGACCTCGGTCGCCAAGAACGAGGGCGCGCGCTTCTCCGGCTCGGGCCTGCTGCACATGGTCCGCCGTGCCGAGGGCGATTCGATCCTTGCCGAGCAGCTCGGCCTGCGCAAGGACGTGCCGCGCCACATCTTCCAGCAGCTGATCGCGAAGGCCTCCGAAGACGTCCGCCGCCGCCTCGAGGTCGAGCGGCCCGAGATGATGTCGCAGATCCAGAGCTCGGTGACCGAGGTCACCGGCGATCTCCAGTCCAAGTTCGGCCCGTCCTCGCGCAGCTATTTCGTCGCCAAGCGCGTGGTCACGACGCAGTATCGTCAGGGCAATCTCAACCAGGATTCGATCTCGAACTATGCCCGCCAGCACCGCTTCGACGAGGTGCAGATCGGCCTGTCGCTGCTGTCGGCGCTGCCGGTCGACGTGATCGAGCGCGCCTTGATGGACCGCAACCGCGAGATGATCCTGGTGCTGTGCAAGGCCCTCGACTTCTCCTGGGACACGACGATGTCGCTGCTGTTCCTCGGCGCCAAGGATCATCTGATCACGGCGCGCGAGCTCCAGGACAACGAGCGCGAGTACGGCCGGCTCAAGATCGAGACCTCGCGCAGCATTCTGAAGTTCTATCAGTCGCGCAAGACCGGCGCGGGTGCCGATGCGGGCCGTCAGCCCGAGCTTCAGGTTCACTGACAGGTCCACCGAGGACAGGGGAGTATCTGCAATGTTGCCTCAATTCGGCACCGCCGTTCGCAAGAAGAATCCGGCCAATGCCGCCAGCGCCGATCTCGGCGGCGCGGCTCCGGACAAGGCCTCTGTGGACGCCGCCTGGCTCGTGCTCGAAGCCGCCAACGATCTCGGCGACCACGCCGCGGTCGACGCCTGCCGCCGCGTCATCGATGCCGAGCTGAACGGCACCGTGGCCCGCAGCGCGGACGTCGATCTCGTGCTTGGGTATTTCCGGTAAGGCTCCTGAGATCACCGAGTGGCCTGGACAGAGCGCAGCGAAATCCAGGATCACTCTCAGCAGGAGTTCGAGCGTTTGGCGCCTGCATCGCGCCGAAGACTTGACTTCGCCGCGGACAAGGCTGCCGCGAGCTCGTCGATGTGATAGGGTTTGGCTAATATTGCAATGCCGGCGGTCTCCGCTTCATGGACCGAGGCTTCGGCGTATCCGCTGGTCAGCAATACCGGTATGTCGCTTCGTCTCTTCCTGATCTCGCGCGCAAGCTCGACCCCGTTCATGCCGCCCGGCATCATGATGTCGGAGAAGATCAGATCGATGGGACGGCCGTCCGCCAGGGCACCAAGCGCTGCCGCGGCGCTGGAGGCGCGGGTGACGTCGTAACCGAGCTGGCCGAGCATCTCGCTGACCAGCGCGGCAACCTCGTTATCGTCCTCCACCAGCAGGATCTGCCCCTGATTGCTCTTCTTCGGGCGCACCCGGGTGAGGTCGATGAGGTGTCGCTCGCCGGAAGGAGTCTCGAAGGATCGCGGCAAATACAGCTCGATGCTCGTGCCGCGGCCGACCTCCGATCGAATTCGCACCGTGCCCCGCGACTGCGTTGCAAATCCATGGACCTGTGCGAGTCCAAGTCCCGACCCCTTGCCGATGTCCTTGGTCGTGAAGAACGGCTCGAACACCCGCGACATGATTTCCGCGGGCATGCCGACACCGGTGTCGACGACCGACAAGCGAACGTAGTCGCCGGAAATCTCCCCATCGTTCAGGTCGGGTAGATTTTCGCCGTGCACGATGATTGTGCCGCCATTGGGCATGGCGTCGCGGGCGTTGACGGCCAGGTTGAGAATGACCAGTTCGAGCTCGCCGGGATCGACCTCCACCGGCCATAGCTGCTCCGGAAAGTCGAATTCGACATGGACGTCACCCCTCAGGCTGCGATCGAGCAGTTCTCGCATGCCGCCGATCTGCGCGGCGACGTCGACGGGCTCCGGCCGGAGCTTCTGCCGCCGTGAGAATGCCAGAAGTTGCTTGGTCAGGCTTGCCCCGCGCTGTGCCGCCTGGATCATCCCGTCCATCAGGCGGCGACGGCGGGCCGGATCAGTCTGGCGTTCGAGCATGTCGAGGCCGCCGGAAATCACCATCAAGAGATTGTTGAAGTCGTGCGCCACGCCGCCGGTGAGCTGGCCGATGGCTTCGATCTTCTGAGCTTGGCGAAGTGTTTCCTCCACGCGTGCGCGCTCTTCAATTTCGAGGCGAAGCTGCTTGTTGGCCTCCTCCAGCGCTTTGGTCCGCTCGATCACCAGCTTTTCGAGCTCCTGCGCGGTCTGCTCGCGCGCCTCGAGCAGCGCCCGGATCTCGTATTGACGTCCGCGTGCCCGCAGTGCGGATTGGATGGTGCTGGTCAGAGTGATCGGCTGAACCGGGCGTTCGAGCAGCGAAACGTTGCGGAGAAGCTCGACAATGCTGCGCCGCCAGGCGACGACCGCAGGCTGCTCCCGGTGGCTGGTGAGAACGACAAAAGGGAGGTCGGACCATGGCGGTTGGCCTGCGATCCACTTCGCCAGCGACGCCGTGTCCTTCCCGAACAGACCTTCCTCGGCAACGAAAACGGCACCCACCCCGGCACTCATCTCGGTGACGAGCTCTTCCAGATCGCGGCAGTTGACGGCTTCAAGGCCGGAGCTGCGGAAGAGCTCCGCGGCGGCCGGGCCGTCGCGGCCGATCGGCGCGAAGACGAGAACGTGGTGATCTCGCCCGACGGTCATTCAGCAGTGCCTTCCGCCATCGCCGGGCCGGTATAATGCGGGGTGCCGGAAAAAATGCCGCTGAAATCCCTCAGTGGCGGACCGAGCTTGATGCCGGCGCTGGTGAGCCGAAATTCGCGGATCGTATGCTCGTGGTTGCCGCTGCGCTTCTTCACGACGGATAAGGCGCGCCGCACCGTTCCGCCGAGCTCGAAATAGCGCAACATGAGGACGGCATCGCTCAGATAGCTGATGTCGAGGTTGGTGTCCGTTGGCCCGACCAGCCCATGCTGAGCCAGGATCAGGATGGTGAGAACTCCTTGTTGCGCCAGGTAGCTCAGCAGTTCGTGCATTTGCAGAATGAGAAACCGCTCGTCGGGCATTGCGTTGAGATAGCCGTTCAAGCTGTCGATGACGATGACGCGGGCGTTGTCGCGTTCGACGCTCCTGCGCACGTTGGCCGCGAATTCACCGGGTGAGAGCTCGGCTGGATCGATCTGCTGGAAGCGGATAAGGCCCGCATCGAGATGCTCCTCGAGAGCGAGGCCGAGGGTTCGGGCGCGTGCCTCCACCGTGCCGCGGCCTTCATCGAAGGCGAAGAACACCGCGTGCTCGCCGCGTGCCGCCGCCGCAATCGCAAAGGTCAGCGCAACGGACGACTTGCCGACGCCGGCGGCTCCGATCAGAAGCGCGTTGGTGCCGCGCTCGAGGCCGCCTCCCAGCAACTGGTCCAGTTCGGCGTTGCCGCTGCGCGTGAACTCCCCGAGAAATGCCTTGTGGTGTTCGGCCGCGACCAGACGTGGGAATATCCGCAAGCCCCCTGTTTCGATCGTGAAATCGTGGTAGCCGCCGCGAAAACGGATGCCGCGCATCTTGATCACGCGAAGCCGCCGCCGCTCGGCACCGTAGTCAATGGCCAGCTGCTCGAGCATCACCACGCCGTGCGCGATCGAATGCAGCTGCAGATCGTCCTGGGACGATGAAAGATCGTCGAGCAGCACGACGGTACAGTTGCGATTGGTGAAGAAGTGCTTCAGCGCGAGAACCTGACGCCTGTAGCGGAGCGGGTTCTGCGCCAGCAGCCGCAATTCGGACAGGCTGTCGAGCACCACGCGGGTGGGATTGATCCGTTCGACCTCCTTGAAGATCAGACCCGTGGTCTCGCTCAGCTCCATCTCGGCGGGATGAAAAACCGTCAGCTCGCGCTCGGGATCGAGCGTCGTTTCCGGCGGCACCAGCTCGAAGATGTCGACGCCGTCCAGTGACCAGCCGTGCCGCTGCGCCACCACAGTGAGCTCGCGTTTGGTCTCGGAGAGAGAAATGTAGAGAACACGTTCGCCGTCGCGCACGCCGCGGAGAAGGAATTGGAGCGCAATCGTGGTCTTGCCGGTGCCCGGCCGGCCTTCATAAAGGTACATCCGGTTGGCATCGAGCCCGCCGCCGAGGATGTCATCCAGACCGTCGCTGCCGGTCGAAATTCTCGGCAAATCCTTCGGGTCGCCGCCTGGAGCCGCGGATTGAACGGTCATGAACCCCCCTTACGTGTTTTCCGAAAGCTCTCCATGCGCTCCGGGCGTGCGCAAGGAGCCGGGTCTGGCTAAAAAGGTCCGTCTTAGGAACTCTCAGGCAAGGATTGAGTTCCCGCGCCGAAACTCCCCCGGACGATAGGGCGGCCGCTTCGTTGCCGCTCAGATGCATCAAGTGAATTGGCGTATTCGCCGCTTCGACAGCTGGAGACTGGGCCGACCACCGGATCGTGTCGGCTCAAAAATGAACACAAGCGATCCACCTGCACCCGGTCTCGTTCTGGAATTCACCGTCGGATGCGGTAGATCACGACGTCGTTGCCGTGACGGTTCGTGCTTCGCTCGAGCAGATAGTTCGATTTCTCCAACACACGGCGGGATGCAGCGTTGCCGATATAGACGATGCCGATGAGGGAGGGCAGCGCAAGCTGTAATAGTCCGATGTCCGTCAGCGCGGTCGCGATCTCGCTGGCAAATCCCTGGCCCCAGAATTCGCGCTTGAATGCGTAGGCGATCTCGATCTCGTCGACATCGTCCACGAGAATGTGCCGAATGCCCGCCCGTCCGGCGAAGGCCCCGTCTTTCGCTCGCACCGTCCAGAGCCCGAAGCCGTGCTGGTCCCAATGGGCCATGTTGGTGGCGAGATAGGCCTTCGTGACCTCGGGCGTCCGGACCCCGCCGAGATAACGGGAGACCTCGGCATCGTGATGCAGCGCGACGAGGTCGGCGAGGTGATCCTCGCGCAACCGCTCGGCGGTCAGGCGGTCGGTGCTGAAATGGTCCACGGAGACAGATCGCCGATTGGGTGGCGTGTCGTCGTTCATGCTGTCATCGCTGCGGGCTGGATCATGACATCATGCCCCTGTTTTGCCCGACGGGTCAACGGACGAGGGCGGGTGGTTTGTTGCCTTGCGCGTAACCCATTGATTTCACGACCCCCGTCTACTGTGCATGGGGTTGTTTTCGTACTTTTGTTTTGGAAGCGGCTAGCCCGCGCCCAGCGCGACCGCGACGTTGTACGTCACGAGGCTCGCCGCATAGGCCAGCACCAGCATGTAGGCGAAAGTGACCCCCATCCAGGCCCAGCTTCCGGTCTCGCGCCGGATCACGGCGAGCGTGGAGGCGCATTGCGGGGCGAAGATGTACCAGGCCAGCATCGACAGCGCGGTCGCGAGCGACCATTTCGTCGCCAGCACCTGGCCGATCTGCTCGGCCGCTTCCTTGCCGCCCTCGATCGCATAGACGGTGCCGAGCGCAGCGACCGCGACCTCGCGCGCCGCCATGCCCGGGATCAGGGCAACCGCGATCTGCCAGTTGAAGCCGACGGGGGCGAGCAGGGGCGCGAGCGCCTTGCCGATCATCGCAGCGAGGCTGAAGTCGATGGCCGGCCCGGTCGCGCCCGCGGGCGGCTGCGGGAACGAGGCCAGGAACCAGATCAGCACCATCATCGAGAAGATCGTGGTGCCGGCGCGCTGCAGGAACATCTTGGCGCGGGTGTAGATGCCGATCACGATCGATTTCAACCGCGGCATCTTGTAGTCCGGCAGCTCCAACATGAAGGGCGCCGGCGCAAAGTCGCGCAGCATGAAGAACTTGATCAGGAACGAGACGACGAGCGCGCTGATGATGCCGGCGGCATAGAGGCCGAACATCACGAGGCCCTGCAGGTTGATGAAGCCCCAGATGTCCTTGGCCGGAATGAAGGCGGAGATGATCAGCGTGTAGACCGGAATGCGCGCCGAGCAGGTCATCAGCGGCGCGATCAGGATCGTGGTCAGCCGGTCGCGCTTGTTGTCGATGACGCGCGTCGCCATGATGCCGGGAATGGCGCAGGCAAAGCTCGACAGGAGCGGAATGAAGGCGCGGCCGTGCAGCCCGGCGCCGCCCATGATGCGGTCCATCAGGAACGCCGCGCGCGCCATGTAGCCGAAATCTTCCAGGAGCAGGATGAACAGGAAGATGAGGATGATCTGCGGCAGGAACACGATGACGCTGCCGACGCCGGAGATCACGCCGTTCTGCAGGAAGCTTTGCAGCAAGCCGTCGGGTAGCGTGGCCTGCACCAGCTCCCCGAGCGAGTCGAAGCCGGACTTCAGCAGCTCCATCGCCGGCTGCGCCCAGGCGAACACCGCCTGGAACATCACGAACAGGATCAGCGCGAGCACGATCAGCCCGCCGACCGGATGCAGCACGACGGCATCGATCCGTGCGGTCCAGGTGTCGGGGCGAGCAGGCAGGCTGACGCAGTCGGCGATGATGCGGTCGGCCTCGCGCTGGGTCGCGCGCAATTCGCTGACGCTGAGCGCGCGCCAGATGTTGTCCTGCGGCTCGGCGGCAAGCTTGACCGAGATCTCGTCGGTCAGCTTGAGCAGGTCGGCCGTGCCGCCCTTGCGCACCGCGATCGAGGTGACCACGGGCACGCCGAGCTCCTTAACGAGCCGCTCGACGTCGACATTGATGCCGCGGCGGCTTGCGATGTCGAACATGTTGAGCACGAGGATCATCGGCCGCCCGGTGCGCTTCAGCTCCAGCAGCAGGCGGATGGTCAGGCGCAGATTGGTGGAATCGGCCACGCACAGCACGAGATCCGGCACGGTCTCGCCGGAGGCCTTGCCGAGCACGAAGTCGCGGGTGATCTCCTCGTCCGGGCTGCGGCCGCGCAGCGAATAGGTGCCCGGCAGGTCGACCACGGAGACCTGGCGGCCGAGCGGGGTGACGAAGAAGCCTTCCTTGCGCTCGACCGTGACGCCGGGATAGTTCGCGACCTTCTGCCGGCTGCCGGTCAGCGCGTTGAACAGCGAGGTCTTGCCGCTGTTGGGCGTGCCGACCAGGGCGAGATGCAGCAGGGGTGCTTCCATGGGATCAAGGGCCTGGGGGCAAAATTCCGGTCGCGCGTCAGGCGACGATGATGGCCATGGCTTCGCGACGGCGGACCGCGATCGTGATGCTGTCGACCCGGACCGCGATCGGGTCGCGCCCGACCAGCCCCTCATGCAGGATCTCGACCCGGGCGCCCTCGACGAAGCCGAGCTCGATCAGGCGGCTCTCGAGCTCGACGTCCGAAAGTGCCGAGTCCGCCTGCTTGGCGGCGAGGTGCTGGATGACGCCGGTATAGCCGCGCTGGGCCAGACCCAGCGGCATGTGCGAACGCGTATCAGTGCTGTCGGTCATGCCCTGTATTTTCAACGCCGGGCATTGAGGTCAAGCGCGGTCGCCCGCTGAAGCTGCACCTTAGAGCGATTTTAAAGTGCGGCGGCCGGGGCGCCGTCGCGGGCGCCCCCGACGGCTATTGGGCCGGGACCTTGTCCGGCTGGGCGGCCATGGCGCGGCTCTTGAAGTAGTCCAGGACGAAGAGACGGATCGCCGACGACAGATTGCCCTGCTGGCGGTTGTTGTCGATCTCGCCGACCAGCTCGGACAACGTCATGTTGCGCAGGCCGGAGATCTCTTTCATGCCGTTCCAGAACGCCTCTTCCAGGCTGACGCTGGTCTTGTGGCCGGCGACGACGATCGACCGTTTCACGACCGGCGACTTCATGGCTGCTCCTCGCGATCGATCCGGTGCTGGTCCAGGTGCTCCTTGGCCTGGTCCGCCTGCTTCGCTTCGGACGACCGCTCCGCCTTCGTGCGCCCGAATTTCGCCCGGTTGGCGTCCGCCTGCTTCGCCGAGGCTTCCCGCTCGACGCGCTTCCTGAAACGATTCAGGTTGATGACGTTCCCCATGCCGCGTCTCCATCATCCGATCCTCTTCAGGCAGGATGGAACATTCAGAAACAGGGCGCCGCATTGCGCCCCAAAAGACTTGATCGCCATTCGCTCGTCCTCGTCAATCGGCCCTTGGGGCCATCAAAGGATGCTTCGCCCGTCGAGGGCAGCAGGGCTGCGTAACACGCCGCCCCGCCGCAACATTGACGGTAATCAAATCCTGCCCCCAAAGCCGCATTTTTTTGGACGCCGAGCGTCCGTATCATTACGGATGGCTATCGGAATTCGGAATTTTATCCCGGGCTGGTCATCTTCTCGGGGCGCACCAGGCGGTCGAACTCCTCGGCCGAGACGAAGCCGAGCCGCAGCGCCTCCTCCTTCAGCGTGGTGCCGTTGGCATGCGCGGTCTTGGCCACCTTCGCGGCGTTGTCGTAGCCGATCTTCGGCGCCAGCGCCGTCACCAGCATCAGCGAGCGCTCCATCAATTCCTTGATGCGCTTCTCGTCGGCGCGGATGCCGCTGACGCAATGCTCGGTGAAGGAGCGCGCGGCATCCGCCATCAGGCGGATCGAGTGCAGCATGTTGTAGGCCAGCACCGGCTTGTAGACGTTGAGCTCGAAATGGCCCTGGCTGCCGGCGACCGTGATCGCGGTGTGATTGCCGAACACCTGGCAGCACACCATGGTCATCGCCTCGCACTGGGTTGGGTTGACCTTGCCCGGCATGATCGAGGAGCCGGGCTCGTTCTCCGGCAGGATCAATTCGCCGAGGCCCGAGCGCGGGCCGGAGCCGAGCAGGCGGATGTCGTTGGCGATCTTGAACAGGCCGGTCGCGACGGAATTGATGGCGCCGTGCACCAGCACATAGGCATCGTTCGAGGCCAGCGCCTCGAATTTGTTGGCGGCGCTGGTGAAGGGCAGCTTGGTGATTCCGGCGACGTGCTTTGCGAACAGTTTTGCAAAGCGCGGCTTCGAGTTGAGGCCGGTGCCGACGGCGGTGCCGCCCTGCGCCAGCGGATAGAGGTCCTTCACCGCGACCTTGAGCCGGGCGATGCCGCTTTCGACCTGCGCGGCATAGCCGGAGAATTCCTGACCCAGCGTCAACGGCGTCGCATCCTGGGTATGGGTGCGGCCGATCTTCACGATCTTCGAAAACTCCCTCTCCTTCTCGCGCAGCGCGCGCAGCAACTCGGCGAGGGCAGGGACGAGATCGGCATTGATGCGGCTTGCCGCCGCGATGTGCATCGCGGTCGGGAAGGAATCGTTCGACGACTGGCTCATGTTGACGTGATCGTTGGGATGCACCGGCTTCTTGGCGCCGAGCTCGCCGCCGAGCAGCTCGTTGGCGCGGTTGGCGATCACCTCGTTGAGGTTCATGTTGCTCTGCGTGCCCGAGCCGGTCTGCCACACGACAAGCGGGAAATGATCGTCCAGCTTGCCCTCGATCACCTCGCGCGCGGCGCGGACGATGGCATTGGCGCGGCGCTGATCGAGCAGTCCGAGTTCGAGATTGGACTGCGCGGCGGCGAGCTTGACCATGCCGAGGGCATGCACGAGCGAGATCGGCATGCGGTCGGTGCCGATGCGGAAATTCTGGCGCGACCGCTCGGTCTGCGCCCCCCAATAGCGATCGGCGGGCACCTCGATGGGACCGAAACTATCGGTCTCGGTGCGGGTCGCCGGGCGGGCGGTGTTCGAGCGGGAAGCTTTGGCCATGAGCACATCCATTCTGCCGCGCGAAACGCCGCACGGCCTCTTCATGTGCTTCTCTATATAGGCAGTTGGGGCGGGCGCGATGGCGTCGCGGCCAACCTAGATCATTTCTTGCGGAAACGATCGAGCCGCACGACCTCGGCGCCGCCCTGGCTCGGCGGGGTTGGCTCGTCGGCAGCTTCCGCCTTCTCCGCGGCAGGTGCCGGGACCGATACGGCCGATGGCGCAGGCGCTGCCGGCAGATTGTCCGGCGCGACCTCGGCGACGTCGGAGGTGTCGAATTGGAGGCCGAACTTCACGGACGGATCAAGGAAGCTCTTGATCGCACTGAACGGCACCACCAGCCGCTCCGGAATGCCGCCAAAGGACAGGCCGACCTCGAAGCGGTCCTCGAGCACGGTCAGGTCCCAGAACTGGTGCTGGAGGATGATCGTCATCTCCTCCGGATATTGCGCGAGCAGCCGCGGCGACAGCTTCACGCCCTCGGCCTTGGACACGAAGGTGATGAAGAAATGGTGCTCGCCCGGCAGGCCATGGGCCGCGGCATCGGTCAGCACCTTCCGCAGCACGCCGCGCAGCGCGTCGCGGGCCAGCACATCGTATCGGATATGATCGGTCGCCATGGTGGTCCTGTTGCATCCCCGAAGAAGGACCCTGCCGATCCGACTCGCCAAGCCGCAATAGTACCGCGCCTGACGGGTGAGCAGGAGTCCCCGCCGGGGAAGAAATCAAAGAGTAAAGTGGAGGCTTCTGTTGCCAGGTGCCTCCGAACCCCGCCTAGCGGAGCTTAACCCACTAGGACTTTAGAGTGGTCTTTCAAACTGCGTTACGCAGCCTGAGCAACCGGAGCAAAGTTGTCGTTGGCAACTATTGCAGTAGCCCGATAACGGCGGAACAATACCGGGAAAAAGCACGCCCTTTACGCCCTCGTCGATCCTATTTCGCCCCCGCCAAAGCCCAGCTTCAGGCTCGCCCGATGGTGGGCTTTGGTGGAGGCGCCGGGTACCGCCCCCGGGTCCGAATGGTTTATTACGACGACCGTTTATTTCCATAGCCGGCGAACCGGCACTCCCAATATAGGGGGCAAAGCTCCCGAAAAACAGAGGGTTGGAGGAGCTATCCTGCGGTTCCCTTTGGATAGGTTTCAGGCCGCCTTGGGCAGCTCACCCGCGCGGCGGTCTGACTCTTGATGGCGGCTGCTGGTCGCGATCCCCGTCAGTGTCGGCGTCACTTATTTCCTGCGGCGGAAAGTAGCAGCATGACCGGCCGAAGCCCGATCTGGTCCTTGATCTTCGCCTTCTGTCCGATGTCGCTGCTCGCCGAGGGCGGGACCGCGGCGACGGCACCTGATGCACTGGGGCGCACAGTGGGTGCATGACTGGATGACCGACAGGCAGCGAGCGCCCTCATCCTGCCATCGCACAATTGCTGCACTGCTCCTGAGCGCGATGGTTGCGGTGGTCGCGTCCATCTCGCGCATCAATCCACTCTGGCATCGCCTTGCCGGTGGCGTGTTGGGTTTTGCTGGCATTGTCTGATGAAAATCGCTAGGCAGTGATCCGGGCGGGTAACCAGTTCCAGCCGATTTAGAACAACAGTGCTCGTGACTTACGGGTCGCGGAGGAGACAGGCATGGCCGACACGATGGGCCACTCAGCGACAGCCACCCGAAACACCCGGTTGGCGCTCGGCTTTTGTCTGCTGGCGATTGCGCCGCAGATTTTCGAATTGATCTGGTCGATCGGGACGATCTTCGGCTGGGGGACCGGCCGCGGTCCGGCGGCGGTCGTCACCAGCCACGCGACAGCGCTGCTGGCCGGCGCGCCCAGTGCCATCTTCGGATCGTTCGGCGGCGGCGCCAAGAAGATGTCGTCCGAGGTGCTGCTGGCGCTGATCTATTCCTATCCGCTGTTTGCGGTGGCGATCCTCACGGTGTTCATGACCATCCGTTCGGCGCAAGACTATGTCGGCGGCGTCGTGCTGATGGCCCTTGCCCTGTTCGCGCTGTGGGCGTCGAGTGATTTGCAGGGCATGCGTGGCTTCTCCTTCGGTGCAGGCACTGCGCCACGTATGTTCGGCGGGCTGCTGGTTGCCCTGTCTGCCGGCGTCGCGTTGACCGGCCTGATCACGGAGGGACCGGCGCTTGCCCATTATTCCTGGCGCGGGCCGCTGTTCGTGATGGCGGCGATCCTGTTCTTCGCGCTGGCGATCCGGCCGCTCGGCCTCGTGGTCACGGCTTTTGCCAGCTTCATGATCGCGGCGACAGGTTCGCACGAGACGCGCTGGCTGGAAGCGGCCATCGTCGGCGCCTGCCTGACGCTCGGCTGCGCAATCCTGTTCCCCTACGTGCTCGGGCTGCCGATGCCTATGTTTCCGCGTTTCCTGATCCAGTGAGGGCGTGATGGATATCTTTGCCAACCTCGCTCACGGCTTCGCCGTCGCGTTCTCCCCGATCAACCTCCTGATGTGCCTGATCGGCGCCCTCGTCGGCACGCTGGTCGGCGTTCTACCTGGCATCGGAACCATCGCGACCGTTGCCATGCTGCTGCCGATCACCTTCGGACTGCCGCCGGTGGGCGCGCTGATCATGCTCGCCGGCATCTATTACGGCGCGCAATATGGCGGCTCGACCACGTCGATCCTGGTCAACATACCCGGTGAGGCGACATCGGTCGTGACCGCCATCGACGGTCACCAGATGGCCAAGCAAGGCCGTGCCGGCCCGGCGTTGGCGATCGCCGCGATCGGCTCGTTCTTCGCCGGCTGCGTCGCGACCGTCTTGATCGCACTGCTTGGCGCACCGCTGACGAAACTCGCGCTGGCGTTCGGCCCGGCCGAATATTTCTCGCTGATGGTGCTCGGTCTGATCTTCGCGGTCGTGCTGGCCAAGGGCTCGGTGCTGAAGGCGATTGCGATGATCGTGTTCGGCCTCTTGCTGTCGATGGTCGGCTCGGACATCGAGACCGGCGCCTCGCGCATGGCCTTCAACATTCCGGAGCTCGCCGACGGACTCGGCTTTGCGACGGTGGCGATGGGTGTGTTCGGCTTCGCCGAGATCATCCGCAATCTCGACCACGGCGCCGAGATGAACCGCGACCTCGTGCAGCAGAAGATCACCGGCCTGATGCCCACCAGGAAGGACCTGGCCGATGCGACGCCGCCGATCCTGCGCGGCACCGTGCTCGGCTCGATCCTCGGTATCCTGCCCGGCGGCGGCGCGGTGATCGCGTCCTTCGCGGCCTATACGCTCGAGAAGAAGCTCTCAAAGACCCCGTCCCGGTTCGGCCGCGGCGCGATCGAGGGCGTGGCGGGACCGGAGAGTGCCAACAACGCCGCGGCACAGACCTCGTTCATTCCGCTGCTCACGCTCGGCATCCCGCCGAACGCGGTGATGGCGCTGATGGTGGGCGCCATGACCATCCATGGTATCGTGCCCGGTCCGCAGGTGATGCAGAAGCAGCCGGATCTCGTCTGGGGCATGATCGCCTCGATGTGGATCGGCAATCTGATGCTGATCATCATCAACCTGCCGCTGGTCGGAATCTGGGTGCGGCTCTTGCGCGTGCCGTACCGGCTGATGTTCCCCTCGATCGTGATCTTCTGCGCGATCGGCATCTATTCGGTGAACAACGCGCCGGTCGACGTCATCCTCGCCGGCGTGTTCGGTCTCGTCGGCTATTGGCTGATCAAGCACGATTTCGAGCCGGCGCCGTTGCTGCTCGGCATGGTGCTCGGACCGCTGATGGAGGAGAACCTGCGCCGGGCGCTGCTGATCTCGCGTGGCGACTGGAGCGTGTTCCTGACGCGTCCGTTGTCGGCGGTGCTGCTTGCGGTCGCGGCGAGCCTGCTTGTCCTGACAGTGCTCCCCGTGTTGCGCGCCAAGCGCGACGAGGTGTTCACCGAGTCCGAGAACTGAGGTCGCTCGCGCCCTGCGCCCGCGCCGCGCCCTGCGTCGGCACGCCGCATTCGGAAGTCGAATCGACTTGTGTTACGGCTTTGTGAAATGGAAATGCCGGCCTTTGGGCCGGCATTTTATTGTGTCCAAAGGGGGATCGCCATGACGTTCATTCGCGCGCTCGCAGGCGCATGTGCAGCAGCGATAGCATCGCTGGGCGCCTTTATCGCAACGGCTGAGGCGCAGACCTATCCGACGCGCAGCATTACCATGATCGTGCCTTTCGCGGCCGGCGGGCCGACTGACGTGATCTCACGGATCGTCACCGGGCACATGGCGCAGACGCTGGGGCAGAGCATCATCATCGAGAACGTCGTGGGTGCCGGCGGCACCACTGCCACGACGCGTGCAGCGCGTGCGGCCAATGATGGCTATACGCTGATCACCGGGCATATGGGCACGCATGCCGCCTCTGTGCCGCTCTATCCGAAGCTGGCCTATCAGCCCGAGAAAGACTTCGAGCCGATCGCCCTGCTGGCGGGCACGCCGATCCTGATCCTGGCGCGCAAGGACTTTCCGCCGAAGGACCTCAAGGAGTTCGTCACCTATGTGAAGGCGAATGCCGAGAAGGTGAACGCCGCGCATGCCGGCGTCGGCTCGGTTTCGCACGTCTCGTGCGAGCTTCTGCACTCGATCCTCGACATCAAGCCGGTCGGCGTGCCCTTCAACGGGACGGGACCTGCGATGAATGCGCTGGTGGCGGGTCAGGTCGACTACATGTGCGACCAGATCGTCAACGCCGTCCCGCAGATCAATGCCGGCACCATCAAGGCCTATGCGATCGCCACGGCCGAGCGCAACCCGTCGCTGCCGAACGTGCCCACCACGGCGGAAGCCGGCCTGCCGGCATTCCAGGCTCAGGCCTGGAACGCGATGTTCGCGCCCAAGGGAACCTCGCCTGCGATCGTGGCAAGCGTGAACGCCGCCGCCGTCAAGGCGCTCGACGACGAGACTGTGAAGAAGCGCCTGCTCGAACTCGGCAGCGTCATCCCCGCGCCGAAGGACCGAACCCCGGAGGCGCTGGCGACCCTGGTCAAGAACGAGATCGCGAAGTGGAGCCCGGTGCTCAAGCCGGCAAATTAAGCGAAGGCGATCAAGGCGCTAGGCGAGGGGCGGAACGCTGAGTTTCGCCCCCTTGTCGTTTGTGCCGGGCACACTCACTTTTCCGGGTATAATCGACGGGGACAGCGAATCGCCGCTGTTGCAGCGCGGGGGCGGCCGCTAAGTTCGCCGCCTCCCCAAAGGCTCAGTCGCAACATGCACCAGTATCAGGACCTGCTCGAGCGGATTCTTTCAGACGGCGTCGAGAAGACCGACCGGACCGGCACCGGCACGCTCTCGGTGTTCGGCCATCAGATGCGCTTCAATTTGTCGGCCGGCTTCCCGATGCTGACAACCAAGCGGCTGCCGCTGAAGGCGATCGTGCATGAGCTGCTCTGGTTCCTGAAGGGCGACACCAACATCAAATATCTGCGCGACAACGGCGTCACGATCTGGGACGAGTGGGCGGACGCCAATGGCGATCTCGGTCCGGTCTACGGCCATCAGTGGCGCTCCTGGCCGACACCCGACGGAGGCAGCATTGACCAGATCGCCAAGGTCATCGACATGATCAAGCGCACCCCGGATTCGCGTCGGCTGATCGTGACCGCCTGGAATCCGGCGGACGTCGACAAGATGGCGCTGCCGCCTTGCCACCTGCTATTCCAGTTCTATGTCGCGAACGGCAAGCTGTCGTGCCAGCTCTATCAGCGTTCGGCGGACGTCTTCCTCGGCGTGCCCTTCAACATCGCATCCTACGCGCTGCTCACCATGATGGTCGCGCAAGTTACCGGCCTCAAGCCCGGCGACTTCGTGCACTCGCTCGGCGACACCCATCTCTATTCCAACCACCTGGAGCAGGCGCGGCTCCAGCTCAGCCGCGCACCTCGCGCGCTGCCGGTGATGCGGATCAACCCCGATGTGAAGGACATCTTCTCCTTCCGCTACGAAGACTTCGAGCTCGTCGGCTACGATCCGCATCCGCACATCAAGGCGGAAGTCGCGGTCTGACACCGATGTCGTCGACCATCCGCCGTGCGCAGCTCGGGGAGGCCGGGCTCGTCCTGTCCTTCATCCGCGAGCTCGCTGAGTACGAAAAGCTCACGCACGAGGTCGAGGCGACCGAGGCCGACATCGCCGACGCGCTGTTCGGCGAGCGGCCGCAGCTCTATTGCGCGATCGCGGAGTGGAACGGCGAGCCGGTCGGCTTCGCGGTGTGGTTTCTCAATTTCTCCACCTTCAGCGGCCGCCACGGCATTTATCTCGAAGATCTCTATGTGCGGCCGTCGCATCGGGGCAAGGGTCTCGGCAAGGCGCTGCTGGCCTATCTCGCCAGGGAATGCGTCGACAACGGCTGGTCGCGCCTGCAATGGGCGGTGCTCGACTGGAACGCACCCTCGATCGCGTTCTACAAATCGCTCGGCGCGGTCATGATGGACGACTGGACGCTGTGCCGCGTCACCGGGCCTGCGCTGACACAGCTTGCCGGGAGCTCTGCCTGATGGAGATCGTCTTCGTCGTCGCGATCGCGGAGAACGGCGTTATCGGCACGGGCAATGCCATGCCGTGGCGGTTGAAGTCCGATATGGCGCGCTTCAAGGCGCTGACCATCGGCAAGCCCGTGATCATGGGGCGCAAGACCTTCGAGACCCTGCGCCGGCCGCTGCCGGGCCGCACCAACATCGTGGTCACGCGCGATGCGGCCTATCGCGCCAATGGCGCCATCGTCACGACGTCGCCAGCGGATGCCGGTGCGGTCGCGCTTGGCGATGCCCTGCGGCGTTCGGTCACTGAAATCGCGGTAATCGGCGGCGCCGAGATCTTCCGGCAATGGCTGGATCGCGCCGATCGTCTCGAAATTACCGAAGTGCACGCGCGCCCCGAAGGCGACACGTATTTCGACATCGACAAGGCGGAATGGGACGAGGTTGAACGCATCCGCCACCCTGCCGGCCCCGACGACAGCGCCGACGTCTCCTATGTGACATATCGTCGGCGGCGCGGCCATTAACCGCTTTCGTCAATGTTTACATTGACTTTTTCGTGCCCGAGCATAGCTCGGAAGACGGTCAGGGCTGCGTTGTAAGGGACTTGCCTGTCCCCTATAAAGCCGGACCGGACAAAGCGGGCGGGGGCAATTCCACCCTGCCGAGGAGAGCGTCGAATGCCGTGGAAGAATCAGGGCGGTGGCCCGTGGGGCTCGGGTCCAAAGGGACCATGGGGCTCGGGCCCGCAACCGGTCGGGCCGAGGCCGCCGGATCTGGAAGACCTTCTGCGGCGCGGCCAGGACCGCCTCCAGCAGATCATGCCGGGCGGCTATTTCTCCGGCATCGGCATCACGCTGATCATCCTGCTGATCGTCGCATTCTGGCTGCTGTCGGGCTTCTTCCGCGTGCAGTCCGAAGAGCTCGGCGTCGTGCTGCGCTTCGGCAAGCATGTCCGCACCGTGCAGCCCGGCCTGAACTATCATCTGCCCTATCCAATCGAGACAGTGCTGCTGCCCAAGGCGCTGCGCGTCAACACCATCTCCGTCGGCATGACGCTGATCGACGATCCGGCGCGGCGCGGCCGCTCCATTCGCGACGTGCCTGAAGAGAGCCTGATGCTGACCGGCGACGAGAACATCGTCGACGTCGACTTCACCGTGCTCTGGCGCATCAAGCCGGACGGCATCGGCGAATTCCTCTTCAACATCCAGAATCCCGAAGGTACCGTGAAGGCGGTCTCCGAGAGCGCGATGCGTGAGGTGATCGGCCGTTCGCAGATCCAGCCGATCCTGACCGGCGCCCGCAACACGATCGAGCAGCGTGTGCAGGAGCTGATCCAGAAGACCCTCGACAGCTACGGCGCAGGCATTCTCATCACCCAGGTGCAGATGCAGAAGGTCGATCCGCCGGCGCAGGTGATCGACGCCTTCCGCGACGTGCAGGCGGCCCGTGCCAATCTCGAGCAGCTGCAAAACGAGGCGCACACCTACGCCAACCAGGTCGTGCCGCAGGCGCATGGACGGGCAGCCAAGATCCTCCAGGACGCCGAGGGCTACAAGGAGCAGGCGGTTGCCGAGGCCAAGGGCCAGAGCGCGCGCTTCCTGAAGGTTTACGAGGAATACAAGAAGGCGCCCGACGTGACGCGAGAACGGATTTATCTGGAGACGATGGAGCGCGTGCTCGGCGGCGCCGACAAGCTCGTCTATGACGGCGGCCCCTCAGGCCAAGGCGTCGTCCCCTATCTGCCGCTTCCCGAACTGGCGCCCAAACGGACACCCGGTCCGCAGTCGAGCGGAGCAAGCCGATGAGGTCTCCGGTTACAGGTTTCGTCACGCTGATCGGGCTGCTCCTGGTCCTGATCGTGGCCTACATGTCGCTGTTCACGGTGCAGCAGACCGAGCAGACGATCGTGCTCCAGTTCGGCAGGCCGGTCGACGTCGTCACCGCGCCCGGCCTGCATTTCAAGGCGCCGTGGAATTCGGTGATCAACATCGACAAGCGGATCCTCGACCTGGAGAACCCGTCGCAGGAGGCGATCGCCTCCGACCAGAAGCGGCTCGTGGTCGACGCCTTTGCGCGCTACCGCATCAAGGATGCGCTGCGCTTCTATCAGAGCGTCGGCTCGATCCAGGCCGCCAACATCCAGCTCACCACGCTCCTGAACGCGGCGCTGCGCCGCGTGCTCGGCGAGGTCACGTTCATCAACGTGGTGCGCGACGACCGCGAGAAGCTGATGCTGCGCATCCGCGACCAGCTCGACCGCGAGGCCGACGGCTACGGCATTCAGGTCGTCGACGTCCGGATCCGCCGCGCAGATCTGCCGGAGCAGAACAGCCAGGCGGTCTATCTGCGCATGAAGACGGAGCGTGAGCGCGAGGCCGCCGAGTTCCGGGCACAGGGTGGCCAGAAGGCCCAGGAGATCAAGTCCAAGGCCGACCGCGAGGCGACCGTCATCGTCGCGGAGGCCAATTCGCAGGCCGAGCAGACCCGCGGTGCGGGCGATGCCGAGCGCAACCGCCTGTTTGCGGAGGCCTACGGCAAGGACGCCGACTTCTTCGCCTTCTACCGGTCGATGACGGCCTATGAGAACGGGCTGCGTGCCAACGACACCCGCTTCCTGCTGCGGCCGGATTCGGATTTCTTCCGGTACTTCGGTAACCCGTCCGGCAAGACGGCAACCGAGACGCCGGCGAAGCCGTAAGCTAGACAAGGGCGGCGGATTTCGCCGCCCTTTGTCCAGACAAGAACAGCATAACGGGAGGTTCCATTCCGATGAGGTCCATTGCGTTCGCCGACTTCCTCATCGGCCTAGGCATCCTGTTCGTGCTCGAAGGCTTGATGTTCGCAGCCAGTCCGAACTGGATGCGCAAAGCCATGAAAAGCGCCATCGCCACTCCGGACAACATCCTGCGGGCGGTCGGGATTGCCTCGGCCGTGGCCGGACTGGTCCTGATCTGGGTTATGCGTCGGCCGATTTAGGGCTTCGGCCAACGCCAAAGTGAAGGCGCCAGACTGGTTTTCGCCTTATTATCGGGCTCTTGAGGCCCGTGAAGCTCCGCGCTTGCGCCGTGCCCCCGTTCGAGCGCAGTCTGGCGCCGAATCCCTTTGTCTGGAGATCACAATGACCGCTGCCACCATTGCCCCGTCCCGCTCGCGCCGCCGCGTGCGACTTGGTGTGCGAATTGGGCTGGCCGCGCTCGCCGTCGGTGCTTTCAGCGCGTTCGGCACGCCGGCCCATGCGCGCGGACCGGATGGCATCGCTGACGTCGCCGAGAAGGTGATCGACGCGGTCGTCAACATCTCGACCTCGCAGACGGTCGAGGCCAAGGGGGGCGGCAGCAACACCATGCCGCAACTGCCGCCAGGCTCGCCGTTCGAGGAGTTCTTTGACGACTTCTTCAAGAACCGCCGGGGTCCCGGCGGCGGCAGCAAGGGCGGCGAGCGCGGCGACAACAACCCGCCGCGCAAGACCAACTCGCTCGGAAGCGGCTTCATCATCGACACGGCGGGCGTCGTCGTCACCAACAACCACGTCATTGCGGATGCCGACGAGATCCACGTCATCCTCAACGACGGCACCAAGATCAAGGCCGAGCTGGTCGGCGTCGACAAGAAGACCGATCTCGCCGTGCTCAAGATCAAGCCGCCGAAGCCGCTGGTCGCGGTGAAGTTCGGCGATAGCGACAAGCTGCGCCTCGGCGACTGGGTGGTCGCGATCGGCAATCCCTTCAGTCTCGGTGGTACGGTGACGGCCGGCATCGTCTCGGCCAAGAACCGCGACATCTCCTCCGGGCCGTACGACAGCTACATCCAGACCGACGCCTCCATCAACCGCGGCAATTCCGGTGGTCCGCTGTTCAACCTCGACGGCGACGTCATCGGCGTCAACACGCTGATCATCTCGCCGTCCGGCGGCTCCATCGGCATCGGCTTCGCCGTGCCGTCGAAGACGGTGGTGGGCGTCGTCGACCAGCTCCGCCAGTTCGGCGAGCTGCGCCGCGGCTGGCTGGGCGTGCGCATCCAGAGCGTCACCGACGAGATCGCCGAAAGCCTCAACATCAAGCCCGCGCGCGGTGCGCTGGTCGCCGGCGTCGACGACAAGGGCCCGGCCAAGCCCGCCGGGATCGAGCCCGGCGACGTCGTCGTCAAGTTCGACGGCAAGGACGTCAAGGACCCGAAGGACCTGTCCCGCGTCGTCGCCGACACCGCGGTCGGCAAGGAGGTCGACGTCGTCATCATCCGCAAGGGCCAGGAAGAGATCAAGAAGGTCACGCTCGGCCGCCTCCAGGATCCCGACAAGGTGCAGGCGGCGGTGAAGACCGACGAGCCGGCGCCGGAGAAGCCGGTGACGCAGAAGGCGCTCGGCCTCGATCTCGCAGCGCTGAGCAAGGATCTGCGTACGCGCTACAAGATCAAGGAGAGCGTCAAGGGCGTGGTCGTCACCAATGTCGACGCCAATTCGGACGCCGCCGAGAAGCGTCTGTCCGCCGGCGACGTCATCGTCGAGGTGGCGCAGGAGGCGGTGTCGAGCGGCGCCGACATCCAGAAGCGGGTCGACCAGCTCAAGAAGGACGGCAAGAAATCGGTGCTGCTGCTGGTCTCGAACGGCGACGGCGAGCTGCGGTTTGTCGCGCTGAGCGTGCAGTAGGAAAGGCACGGTCCTGTAGGGTGGGCAAAGCGAAGCGTGCCCACCATCTTTCTACCCTCGCGGCAACAAGGGTGGGCACGGCGCAAGGGCGCGTTTGCCCACCTACGGCTGCTGAGCGTGCAGCAAGGGCGGCTAGCCCTCCACGAACTCGTCGCGCCGATACCCCTGCGCATAAAGCAGCGCAGTGAGATCGCCGTGATCGATCCGCGCCGCCGCAGCCGCCGCCACGGCGGGCTTGGCGTGATAGGCCACACCCAGCCCCGCGGCCTGGATCATCGCGAGATCGTTGGCGCCGTCGCCGACCACGACCGAGTCGATGTCGTCGAGATCGAACGATTCCATCAGGTCCACCAGCGTCGCGAGCTTCGCGGCGCGGCCCAGGATCGGTTCCTTCACTTCGCCGGTGAACTTGCCGTCGCGCACGACGAGCTCGTTGGCGCGGTTCTCCTGGAAGCCGATCTTGGCGGCGACCGCGCGCGTGAACAAAGTAAAGCCGCCGGAGACGAGGCAGGTATAGGCGCCGTTCGCGCGCATGGTCGCGACCAGCTCGCGGCCGCCCGGCGTCAGCGTGATGCGCTTGGCCAGCACCTCGTCGACCGCGGTGGCCGGCAGGTCCTTGAGCAGCGCGACGCGCTCGCGCAGCGCCGGCTCGAACTCGATCTCGCCGCGCATCGCACGCTCGGTGATGCCTGCGACATGCGCCTTGACCCCGACGAAATCGGCGAGCTCGTCGATGCATTCCTGGCCGATCATGGTGGAATCCATGTCGGCGAGAAAAAGCTTCTTGCGCCTGGAGCCAACAGGCTGCACGACGATGTCGATGGGCAGGTCGCCGCGGAGCTCGCGCAACCGCTGCTCGATGGCGTGGCGGTCGCCTGCGAGGTTACTGTCGGCGCCGAAGGGGATGTCGACCGCAACCCCGTCGAACAGCCAGTGCGCGGGCGCCGCCTGCGGCAGCACGGCGCGGGCGCCGTCGACGATGGTCGAGTCGAGCGCGGGATTGTCAGGATTGCAGATCAGCGTGGCGACGAGGGACATTTGAGGTTTTCGTGAGCGAGGGGCATTCGAGCAAGGCCGTGCTTATCGCAGGCCCGACCGCCAGCGGCAAGTCGGCGCTGGCGCTCGAGCTTGCGCTCGCCGCCGGCGGCGTCGTCATCAATGCCGATTCCATGCAGGTCTATCGTGACCTCCGCATCATCACGGCGCGGCCGACCGCGGCGGACGAGGCGCTCGTGCCGCATCGGCTCTATGGCCACGTCGATGCCGCCGTGAATTTCTCGGCCGGTGCCTGGGTAAGCGATGCCGCGAAGGCGCTCCATGAGGCGAGGGCGCAGCGACGTCTGCCGATCTTCATCGGCGGCACCGGGCTCTATTTCAAGGCACTGACCACAGGTCTCTCCGTGGTGCCGCCGATCCCCGCCGAGCTGCGCGAGGACGTGCGCGCGCGGCTGGAGCGGAACGGCGTCGAGGCGCTGCACGCGGAACTCGCAGCCCGCGATCCGCGCGCGGCCGAGCGATTGAGCCTGCGCGACCGCACCCGCATCGCCCGCGCGCTCGAGGTGATCGAGGCAACCGGCCGTTCGCTGCTCGATTGGCACCGCGAGGGACAGCCACCGCTGCTGCCCAAGGACAGTTTTCGTGCGATCTTCCTCGCGCCCGGGCGTGACGAGCTCTATGCCCGCATCGATGCTCGTTTCGATGCCATGTTGGGCGCCGGCGCGCTCAAGGAGGTCGAGCGGCTCGCCGCCAGGCAACTCGATCCGCTGCTGCCGGCCATGAAGGCCCATGGCGTGCCGTCCTTGATCCGGCATCTGCGCGGCGAGCTCAGCCTGGAGGAGGCCGCCAGCATCGGCCGCGGCGATACCCGCCACTACGCTAAGCGGCAATTCACCTGGTTCCGGCACCAGCTGCCCGACTTCGAATGGGTCAGGCCGGAGGAGGCGAGGGGATGGCTCGCGGCCATCGTGACCGCGGAGCGGGACCTCGATTGACGCGCTTTTTTGCCGGGTTCCCGAATTTACCTCTCGCCGAACCCGGGGAACACCGCTACACTGCCAAAATCGCGCGGGAACGGCCGCATTGCCTTGACATCCAGGCTTTGGCCGCTATGTTTCGCGCAACCTTTGGGAAGCCGAGCGCCCGCCATGCGTAACATTATTACCAAACTCCTTATCGCCGTCGTACCCAGGCACACCGCCGGGGGTGGCTAGCTGCCATCCACATGACAGGCGGTGTGCATGGGCCCTCTTCGGGGCCTTTTTTATTTCCCGAACCCGACACGAACGAAGCCGCTGACAACAGCGCATCCGGAGCAAGCCAATGAGCGACAAGAGCCACGATCCGAACCAGATGACCGGCGCAGCGATGATCGTCCGCGCACTCATCGATCACGGCGTGACCGACATTTTCGGCTATCCCGGCGGCGCGGTGCTTCCGATCTACGACGAGATCTTCCAGCAGAGCGAGGTCCAGCACATCCTGGTCCGCCACGAGCAGGGCGCGGGCCATGCCGCCGAAGGCTATGCGCGCTCGACCGGCAAGCCGGGCGTTGCGCTGGTGACCTCCGGCCCCGGCGCCACCAACATGGTGACGCCGCTGACGGACGCGCTGATGGACTCGATCCCGCTGGTCTGCATCTCCGGCCAGGTGCCGACGCATCTGATCGGCAACGATGCGTTCCAGGAATGTGACACCGTCGGCATCACGCGCCCCTGCACCAAGCACAACTGGCTGGTGCGCGACGTCAACGATCTCGCCAAGGTGCTGCATGAGGCCTTCTACGTCGCAACCTCGGGCCGTCCGGGCCCGGTGCTGGTCGACGTCCCCAAGGACGTGCAGTTCGCCACCGGCACCTATCATCCGCCGCGCAAATCGGACGTGCACCGCTCCTACGCGCCGCGCCTGAAGGGCGATGCGACGCAGATCCGTAAAGCGGTCTCGCTGCTCGCGAATGCCAAGCGTCCCGTGATCTACAGCGGCGGCGGCGTGATCAATTCCGGCCCCGAGGCGACCAAGCTGTTGCGCGAACTGGTCGAGGTCACCGGTATTCCGATCACCTCGACGCTGATGGGCCTCGGCGCCTATCCGGCGTCGGGCAAGAACTGGCTCGGCATGCTCGGCATGCACGGCACCTACGAGGCGAACATGACCATGCATGATTGCGACGTCATGCTGTGCGTCGGCGCGCGCTTCGACGATCGCATCACCGGCCGCGTCGATGCGTTCTCGCCGGGCTCGAAGAAGATCCACATCGACATCGATCCGTCCTCGATCAACAAGAACATCCGGGTCGACGTGCCGATCATCGGCGATTGCGGCAACGTCCTCGGCGACATCCTCCAGGTGTTCAAGGCGGAGGCGAAGAAGCCCGACATCAGGTCGTGGTGGCAGCAGATCGCGCAATGGCGCGCCCGTAACTCGCTCTATTACAAGAAGAGCAACGACGTCATCCTGCCGCAGCACGCGATCCAGAGCCTGTTCGAAGCGACGCGCGGCAAGGATACCTACATCACGACCGAGGTCGGCCAGCATCAGATGTGGGCGGCGCAGTTCTACGGCTTCGAGGAGCCACATCGCTGGATGACCTCGGGCGGTCTCGGCACGATGGGCTACGGCCTGCCGGCCGCGGTCGGCGTTCAGGTGGCGCATCCGGACAGTCTCGTCATCGACATTGCGGGCGATGCCTCGGTGCAGATGACGATGCAGGAGATGTCGACGGCGGTTCAGTACGAGCTGCCGATCAAGATCTTCATCCTGAACAACCAGTACATGGGCATGGTGCGCCAGTGGCAGCAGCTGCTGCACGGCAACCGGCTGTCGCATTCCTATTCGGAGGCGCTGCCGGACTTCGTCAAGCTCGCGGAGGCCTACGGCGCCGTCGGCCTCCAGGTGCACAAACCGGCCGATCTCGATGGCGCCATCAAGGAGATGATCTCGGTCAAGCGCCCGGTGCTGTTCGACTGCCGTGTCGCGGCACTCGAAAACTGCTTCCCGATGATCCCCTCCGGCAAGGCACATAACGAGATGCTGCTGCCGGAGCAGGCCAACGACGAGGCCACCGCGAAGGCATTCGCCGGCGGCAAGGCGCTGGTCTGAGGCCATGTTCGACCTGAGGGAGCTCGAGCGCGCACATGCGATCGTGGGGCAGGCGGTGCCGGCAACGCCGGCGCATGCCTGGCCGTTGCTCGCAGGTCGGCTCGGCACCGAGGTCGTGGTGAAGCACGAGAACCACACGCCGATCGGCGCCTTCAAGGTGCGCGGCGGCCTCGTCTATCTCGAACGGCTGAAGCGCGAGCGGCCGAACACGCCGGGTATCATCTCGGCGACGCGCGGCAATCACGGCCAGAGCCTCGCCTTTGCCGCGAGCCGGCACGGCGTGCCCGCGGTGATCTATGTGCCGCGCGGCAACTCGGTCGAGAAGAACCGCGCGATGAAGGCCTTCGGTGCCGAACTCGTCGAACACGGCGAGGACTTTCAGGCGGCACGCGAGGAAGCCGAGCGTCGCGCGCAGTTCGCCGGGCTCCACATGGTGCCCTCGTTCCACCCGGATCTCGTTCTTGGCGTTGCGACCTACGCTCTCGAACTATTCCGCGCAGTGCCCGACCTCGACGTCCTCTATGTGCCGATCGGGCAGGGCTCCGGCATCTGCGGCTGCATCATGGCGCGCGACCTGCTCGGCCTGAAGACCGAGATCGTCGGCGTACAGTCGACGGAAGCGCCGTCCTATGCGCTGTCGTTCGCGGCCGGAAAAATCGTGACGACCGAGACCAGCAACACGCGCGCCGACGGCATGGCAACGCGCATCCCCGACGAGGATGCGTTCGCGCTGATCCGCAAGGGCGCCTCGCGCATCGTAGAGGTCACCGACGACGAGGTCGCCGCCGCGATCCGCGCCTACTGGACCGATACGCATAATCTCGCCGAAGGCGCCGGCGCAGCCGCGCTGGCCGCGGCGCTGCAGGAAAAGAGCAAGCTGAAGGGCAAGCGCGTCGGTCTCGTGCTGTCCGGCGGCAATATCGATTTCGATCTGTTCCGCCGTTGGGTCGGGACGGACGCGCCAGCGATGGCGTGACGGAGAGACAAGAGGGGACGACAATGAACCAGCCCGCATCCGCCTATTTCATCGAGGACCGTCACGATCCCAACGAGACGCATACGCTTGCGGTGCTCGTGCAGAACGAGCCGGGCGTGCTCGCGCGCGTCATCGGCCTGTTCTCGGGGCGCGGCTACAACATCGAGAGCCTCACGGTCTCGGAGACCGAGGCTCAGAAGCACCTCTCTCGGATCACCATCGTCACCACGGGCACGCCGATGGTGATCGCGCAGATCAAGAACCAGCTCGACCGCATGATCCCGGTGTATCAGGTCGTCGACATGACCCAGACCAAGCGCTCGATCGAGCGCGAGCTGGCGATGGTGAAAGTGCGCGGACAGGGCGATCATCGGGTCGAGGCGCTCCGGCTGGCGGATGCGTTCCGCGCCCGGGTGATCGACGCCACCACCGAGAGCTTTGTGTTCGAGATCACAGGCAATACGGACAAGATCAATCAATTTATCGACCTGATGCGCCCGCTCGGCCTCGTCGAGGTGTCGCGCACCGGCGTTGCCGCGATCGGCCGCGGGCCTGAAGGGATGTGAGCCATGCTGGCGCGCGACTGGTACTACAACGAGCGGAACCGGATGGGGATCGAGCCCGCTGTGGCCTCGATCTACGACAACCATGACGATGCCGATCTGCGGGCGCGCGCCGCGCTGAAGATGCTCGGGGTCCAGCGCGGCTGGCGCATCGCCGATATCGGCTGCGGCAACGGCGTGCTCGCCACCGAAGCGGCGTTGATGGGGGCCGACGTCGACGCCATCGATATTTCGCCGGCAATGCTGGCGCTGGCCGAGATCTATGCCCGCGACCGCAAGGCACCGGTGCGCACCCAATCCGCCGGCCTGCTCAGCTTCGCCTACCGGCCCGAATCCTACGATCTCATCGTCAGCGAGTTCACGCTGCACCATCTGCCGGATTTCTGGAAGGCGGTGGCGATGTCGCGGATTTTTCGCGCGCTCAAGCCCGGAGCGACGTTTTATCTCCGTGACATTGTTTACTCATCGATGCCTGACGCGATCGAGCGTGACGTCGAGCAATGGGCCGACTTCCAGATCAAGAACCACGATTTCTCCCGCGAGGGCGTGGTGACCCACATGCGCGACGAATATTCCACCTTCGGCTGGGTGATGGAGCGGATGCTGACCGACGTCGGCTTCACCCTGGTCGCGGCCGACTATCACGCGCCGATGCACGGCACCTATCTGCTGCGGAAACCGAAAGCCGGCGAGCAAGGCTAGACCAGAACAATAAACAGGGCTGCACGACAAGGCAGAACCGGAAACAACAATGAAGCCGGCCGACATCCTCATCGCCGTCATGGTGGCGATCATCTGGGGGCTTGCCTTCGTGGCGAGCCGGATCGCGCTCGACGAGCTTTCGCCGGAGCTGATGACGGCGTTGCGATTTACGATCGCTGCGGCACCGTGCCTGTTCATTCCGAAGCCGAAGGTCGCCTGGTCACTGCTGATCGCGATCAGCTTCACGTTGTTCCTCGGTCAGTTCCTGTCGCAGGCCTACGGCATCGCCCATGGCGTCCCGGTGGGCCTCACCTCCGTCGTCGTGCAGAGCCAGGCGCTGTTCACGATCGGCCTTGCCGCGATCCTATTCGGCGAACGTCCGACGCCGGTGCAGACGCTCGGCGTCGCCATCGCCGCGGCGGGCTTGCTGATGATCTGCGGCACCGTCGGCTATGATTTCAGCGTTGCCGCCTTCGCGGTGCTGATGATCTCGCCGCTCAGCTTCGCAATCGGCAATCTGCTGCTTCGTGGCGCGCGCGGCGTGCCGATGTTCGACCTGTTTGCCTGGCTCTGCCTCGCCTCGGCCGTGCCGCTGTTCGTGCTGGCGCTGCTCACCAACGGGCCGGCGTCGACCTGGACGTCGCTGACGCACATGTCGCTGGCATCGGCGGTTTGCATGCTGATGCTCGGCGGCATCTCGACCAGCATCGCCTATTGGCTGTGGGGCCGCCTCTTGCGCGACTACCCGGCTGCGCAAGTCGTGCCGTTCGCGCTGCTGGTGCCGTTCGTGGGCTCGGCGGCCTCCAGCATCGTGTTTGGCGAACGGTTCGGGCCGCTTCGCCTCGCCGGCATGCTGACCGTGATCGGCGGCATCGCCGTGATGGTGCTGGCGAAGCGCCCGCAAGTTCTGCCGAAGACTGCGTGAGGTGATGATGACCTACTCGCTGTTCTATGCCTTCCTCGTCTTCATGGTCGTGATGTACTTCACGCCCGGGCCGAACAACATCATGCTGCTGTCCTCCGGCCTGACCTACGGCTTCCGGCGCACCATCCCGCACATCGTCGGCATCGTGCTCGGCTTCGCCTTCATGGTCGCCGCGGTCGGCCTCGGGCTCGGCTCGGTGTTCCTGGCCTATCCGATCCTCCAGACCATCCTGAAATATGCAGGCGCCGCCTACCTGATTTACCTGGCTGCCGCGATCGCCATGGCCGGTCCGGCAAAGCCGGGCGAGGAGAATGGCCGCGGCCCCATGACCTTCTGGGGCGCGGCGATGTTCCAATGGATCAACGCCAAGGGCTGGGTGATCGTGATCGGCACCATCACCGCCTATGCGGCGATCGCCCAATTCCCGATCAACATCGCCATTCAGACTGTGATCAGCCTGATCGTCGGCACAGTCTCGACCGTAGTCTGGGCCCTGTTCGGCTCCGCATTGCGGCCGGTCCTGACCTCCGAGCGGCTGGTCCGCGCCTTCAACATCCTGATGGCGATCCTGCTGCTGGCCTCCCTCTACCCCGTTTTCATGGATGCATGATGTCGCGGATTTCCATGCAGAAACGGGTTTCCCTCAGGGCTGAAAATGCTCTAGACAGCCCCCGAAATCCGCAAATTTCACCCTTCGGACACTGACCATTGGCCGATTTCGGCCCTGAACGAGGAAACGACCTATGCGTGTTTATTACGATCGCGACGCCGACCTGAACCTGATCAAGGGCAAGAAGGTCGCCATCGTCGGCTATGGCAGCCAGGGCCATGCCCATGCGCTCAATCTGAAGGATTCCGGCGTCAAGGAAGTCGCTATTGCGCTGCGCAAGGGTTCGGCCTCGGCCAAGAAGGCGGAAGCTGCCGGCTTCAAGGTGCTCGAGGTTGCGGACGCCGCCAAATGGGCCGACCTCGTCATGATGCTGACCCCGGACGAGCTCCAGGGCGACATCTATCGCGAGCACCTGCACGACAACATGAAGAAGGGCGCCGCCCTCGTGTTCGCCCACGGCCTCAACGTCCATTTCAACCTGCTCGATCCGCGTGCCGACCTCGACGTGCTGATGATCGCGCCGAAGGGCCCCGGCCACACCGTGCGCTCGGAATATCAGCGCGGCGGCGGCGTGCCCTGCCTGATCGCGATCGCCAAGGACGTCTCGGGCAACGCCCATGACCTCGGCCTGTCCTATGCTTCCGCCATCGGCGGCGGCCGTGCCGGCATCATCGAGACCACCTTCAAGGAAGAGTGCGAGACCGACCTGTTCGGCGAGCAGGTGGTGCTCTGCGGCGGCTTGGTCGAGCTGATCAAGGGCGGCTACGAGACCCTGGTCGAAGCCGGCTACGCGCCGGAGATGGCCTATTTCGAGTGCCTGCACGAAGTGAAGCTGATCGTCGACCTGATCTATGAAGGCGGCATCGCCAACATGAACTACTCGATCTCCAACACCGCCGAGTACGGCGAGTACGTCACCGGCCCGCGCATCATCACCGACGAGACCAAGAAGGAGATGCGCAAGGTTCTGGCCGACATCCAGGGCGGCAAGTTCGCCCGCGACTGGATGCTCGAGAACAAGGTCAACCAGACCTCGTTCAAGGCGACCCGCGCCAAGCTCGCGGCGCACCCGATCGAGGAAGTCGGCGCGAAGCTGCGCGACATGATGCCCTGGATCAAGAAGGGTGCGCTGGTCGACAAGAGCAAGAACTAAGCCGTTGTGCTCCGGACGCGCTCAGCACCTTGGTGATGCGCTGCTGATCCGGGGCCCGGCGCGGCTCCTGCGTCCCGGCTCTGCGCTGCGCTTGTCCGGGACGCGAGCGCAAGAGCTTCGCTCGCCAAGCCAAATCGTGAACCTTTGCCGTTCTAATTCGAGCGAGATCGCAAACAGCGATCTCGCTCTTTTCGTCTTGCGCGAGGCATTGCTGGGTCGTTCGAGCTCCAAGCCGCACGCCCGCCGTCCCGCGGCCCACGCCGGCGGTATCACCACGGCGAACGTCGCCCTGGCCCTGATCGATGCTGCGCTGCAACTGAAAGCACGGAGCGGAGATCTCCGTCCGCGATGCTGCGCGCCGGTCCGCGGCGTCGTCCGCACTTGCCGAGCCGCGACGTCCCGAGCGTCGAGGATGGCGCAGGCGAAGCGGTGCTAGACCAGTTCATCGCCGGAATAGCGAAGCGCTGGGGCATGCGGCGCAGCCCACTAACAATAAGCGAAGGTCGGACCCCGCCGCGCGTTGCCTGTCCTTGACCGTTCCGTTACAGTTTTATGACACGGTGCAGGCTTCCGGCTGCTCCGGAGGCCTTGGCCGCTATCAGGCCGGCCAGGCTTGGCATCACCCCGCCGGACCAGAAGTTGCGTGTCGTCGATGGCGTCCGCGCCCAATCCAGGCCCTTCTGCCACCACCGCCGTGCTGGCGAGCGTCGCCGCACTCGGCATCTGGCGGCTGCTCGCGGTTGCGGCGCCGCATCTGGCCGCGCTCGCACTGATGTACGAGACCGAGACCGATTTCGGCTCGCGCCTGTCCTTCGCGCTGGCCTGGGGCATCCTCAACTTCTTCTGGATCGTGCTGCTGCGGCGGCCGGCGCTGTCGGGCGCGCTGTCGCTGACCATGGTCGTCGTGCTGGTGCTGCTGTCGCGGCTCAAGCACGACGTTGTGCAGATGACGGTCAACTTCATCGACCTGATGATGATCGACCGCGACACTGTCGCGTTCCTGTTCACGATCTTTCCGAATTTGCGCTGGTCGGTGATCCTGGCCGGTCTCGTCACGCTGCCGCTGATGTACGCGCTGTGGTGGCTCGATCCGTTCCGCATCCGCCGCCTGCCGGCGCTCGCCTGCAAGCTCGCCTGCCTTGCCGCCCTGGTCGGCTATTCGCTCTATCACCCGGACGAGGCCTGGCGCGGCTATTACGACGACGGTTATCTCTCGAAATTCTTCCGCTCGGGCGTCACAGCCGTCTCCGACTTTGCGCGGTACGGCTTCATGGAGGCGGCTGCCTCGACCAACGAGCGGCTCAACATGCCGCTGGTCGATGCCTGCCACCCCGCGGGCCGCCGGCCCAACATCATCATGATCCATGATGAATCGAGTTTCGATATCCGCGCCGCCCAGGGCATCAAGGTGCCGCCGCGCTATGGCGACCATTTCAAATCGTGGGACGGCAAGCAGCGCACGTTCCTCGCCGAGAGCAATGGCGGCCCGAGCTGGTTCACCGAATACAACGTGCTCGCAGGGCTCTCCTCGCGCTCGTTCGGCCGCTTCGCCTATTTCGTCACGCGCATCGCCTCGAGCCGGGTCGAGCGCGGCCTGCCGCTGGCACTGCGCCGCTGCGGCTATGACACGCTGTCGCTCTATCCCGCCCATGGCGGCTTCATGGCCGCGCGCAGCTTCCAGATGACGACGGGAATCGAGCGCTTCCTCGATTCCAAGGATCTCGGCGCCAAGGATGTCGAGCCCGACAGCTTCTTCTACGACAAGGCGCTTCAGCTGATCGGCCAGCAGCCGCCGAACAAGCCGCTGTTCACCTTCATCTATCTCGGTGCCAACCACTTCCCCTGGGAGACCCGCTTTCGTCCCGATCTGCTGCCGAACTGGCGCGCGCCGGGCAATGTGCCGTCCATCGACGAATATCTGCGCCGGCAGGCGATGAGCGCCGAGCAGTACAAGGCGTTCGTTGCCGGTTTGAAGAAGACCTTTCCCGGCGAGCCCTTCCTGATCGTGCGCTATGGCGATCATCAGCCGGAATTTGCGCCTGCCATCCTGGAGCCCGGGCTCGACGAGGGCGCGATCGGCAAGAAGCTCGACGCCTACGATCCGCGCCTCTACGCGACCTATTATGCGATCGACGCCGTCAATTTCGAGCCGGTTGGAAGCCAGGCCGTGATGGACACGATCGACGGCCCCTATCTGCCGCTGGTCATTCAGGAAGCCGCCGGCATCCCGCTCGACCCCTCCTTTGCCGAGCAGAAAGAGATCATGCTCCGCTGCAAGGGCATCTTCTACGGCTGCAAGGATGGCGCCGAGGCGCGGCGGCTGAACCGGCTGCTGATCGATGCCGGAATGATCCGGGGATTGTAGCCGGCCTATCGCTTGCCGACTTTTTCCCACAACCACTTCGCCACCGCATCGGGCGATGAATTCGCATCATTGCCGCTGGCGCGCAGGTTCGCTTCGCGCATGGTGGCGATGTCGATCTTGCCGAGCAATGGCTTGAGCGCCGCTTGCAGTCGTTCGTCGCCGGCGCGCTTCGGCGCGAGCAGCAGGATCGCATCGTAGGGCGGGATCGCGTGCTTGGGATCGTCGAGCGTTGTGAGCTCGTATTTGGCGATCAAGCCGTCGCTGGTGTAGCCGGCGATGACGTCGACCTCGCCACTGGCGACGGCCGCATACATGAAGTCCGGTTGCATCTGGCGCTGGGCACGGAACTGCAGCCCATAGGCCTTCTGCAGGGCGGCCCATTCGGGGCGCGAGAAGAATTCGTAGTCGCCCGCAATCGACAGCGTCGCCGTATGTGCGGCGAGGTCGGCGATGGTTCGGATGCCGAGCGCCTCGGCGCGCCGTCTTGGCATCACCAGCGCATACGCATTCTCGAAGCCGAGCTCGCCGAGCAGGGTGATGTTGTCCTTGGCGAGCGCCGTCTTCAATTCCGCCACCAGCTCGGCGCGCGGCCTCATGTCGGTGCGATGCAGCTGGTTGGCCCAGAGCGTGCCGGAATAATCGACATAGAGATCGATGTCGCCGGCCTTCAGCGCCCCGAAGATCACGCTGGAGCCGAGCCCGGAGCGCGCCGTCCCGGACAGACCGGCGGCCTGGAGGCGGTCCCTCATCAACGCCGACAGCACATATTGCTCCGCGAAGGTTTTGGCGCCGACCACATAGCCCGACGCCGAGCGTCCCATCGTCGGCACCAGGGTAGCGGCGAGCAACGCCGCGATGCCGACCGCGCCGAGACCGCTGCGCATGCGGCTGCGGCTGCGCAGGCCGCTCTCGATCAGCCCAAGCAGCTGGTCGACCGCAAGCGCGAGCAGGGCGGAAGCCACGCAGCCGAACAGCACGAACACCCAGTTCTGGGTCTGGAGGCCGGCAAAAATGTAATTGCCGAGGCTGGTCTGCCCGATCGGCGTCGACAGCGTCGCGGTGCCGATCACCCACACCGCTGCGGTGCGGATGCCGGCCATGATCACCGGCAGCGCGAGCGGCAGCTCGACGATGACAAGCGATTGTCGCGCGGTCATGCCGACGCCCTTCGCTGCCTCGATCAGCGCGGGATCGATGCCGTTGAGGCCGGTGATGCCGTTGCGCAGCACCGGCAGCATCGAATAGAGCGCCAGCGCCAGCATCGCCGGCAGGAAGCCGAACGCGGAGAAGGATACGCCGAACCAGGCAAGCGTGACGGAAGCCGCCAGCAGCAGCAGCGGATAGAACAGTGCGAGCAGCGCCAGCCCGGGTACGGTCTGCACGATGCTGGCGAACGCGAGCAGGATGCCGCGCGGCGCCGGACGATTGCGCGTCAAAATCGCCAGCGGCAGGCTCACGGCGAGGCCAAGCGCGAGGGCGGCGAGGCTCACCCGCACGTGGTTGCCGAGGTAGTCAGGCAGATGCGACAGCGCCTCGCCCCAGCGTGGATCGGCGAAGAGGCTCATGCCGCACCGCCCATCGGGAGCAACGCATTCAGTCGCTCGACCTGGCGCCGCGGGGTGCGCAACAGCTCGAGCACGTAATCGTCGCTGCTGCTCGCGAGTTCGGCGGCCGTACCCTGTGCGAGCAATCGTCCGCCGCGCATCACCGCGATGCGGTCGGCGAGCAGGATCGCCTCGGTCATGTCATGGGTGATCATCACGGTGGTCAGGCCGAGCTTGCGGTGCAGCGCGCGATAGTCCTCACCGAGCGCATCGCGGGTGAGGGGATCGAGCGCGCCGAACGGCTCGTCCATCAGCACGATGCGGGGTCTTGCCGCGAGCGCCCGCGCCACGCCGACGCGCTGGCGCTCGCCGCCGGAAAGGGCCTCCGGAAGACGGTTGCGGTGAGCAGCCCGGTCGAGCTGCACGAGCTCCAGCAGCTCGTCGACGCGCCCTGCGATTGTCGGAGCCGGCTCGCCGAGCAGCTTCGGCGTGATGCCGACATTGTCGGCGACGCTCAGATGCGGAAACAGCCCGCCGCTCTGGAAGACATAGCCGATCCGCCGCCGCAGCGCGACCGGATCGACATTCCGCACGTCCTCGCCTTCGACCGTGATGGTGCCGCTATCGGTCTCGATCAGCCGGTTGGCCAGCCGCAGCAGCGTGGTCTTGCCCGAGCCCGAGCCGCCGACGATCGCCACAAGCTCGCCCTCGGCGACGTCGAGCGACACATCGTCCACGGCTGCGAGGAACCCGAAGCGCTTGGTGACCTTTTGATAGCTGATCGCCGGCTTGGCAGACATCGCAGGTGTGCTCTCTCTTCTCTTACCCTCCCCTGGAGGGGGAGGGTCGATCGCGCGAAGCGCGAGCGGGGTGGGGTGATCTATCCACGTTGGCAGTGCATCTGTGGAAAGACCGTCACCCCACCCCGTCTCACATTTCGCTGCGCTCATGTGAGCCGACCCTCCCCCTCCAGGGGAGGGTAAGAGCGCGGCAGTACGGTATGCGTAGCACGCCCGGCGCCTCGATTGAACTTGGCCGCGTGAGCGGCTAAGGCATCGGCCTGAGTTCGGAGGAAGCACATGACGACGCCCACAGCAGTGGCGCTGGAAGATACCAAGGTTGCGTTCCGCCTGGGAGACGGGCGGGTCTACACGGCAGTGGAGAAGGCTCATCTCGCGGTGGCACAGGGCGAGTTCGTCGCCATTGTCGGACCCACAGGGTGCGGAAAATCGACGCTGCTGAACGTCGCCGCCGGCCTGCTCAAGCCAGCCGGCGGCCGTGTCAGGATTTTCGATCAGCCGCTGGCGGGGCTGAATCGGGATGCCGGCTATTTGTTCCAGGCTGATGCGCTGTTCCCCTGGAAGACCGCGCTCGACAATGTCGCGATCGGGCTCGAGATCAAGGGCACGCCGCGCGCTGAAGCCTTGCCGCAGGCGCAGAAATGGCTGACCTCCGTCGGCCTCGGCGCCTTCGCGAACCGCTATCCGCACATGCTCTCCGGCGGGCAGCGCAAGCGCGTGGCGCTGGCGCAGGTGCTGATCCGCGATCCGAAGATCCTCTTGATGGACGAGCCGTTCGGACCGCTCGATGCGCAGACGCGCCAGGTGATGGGCAATCTGCTGCTCGACCTGTGGAATGCCGACCGCAAGGCGGTGCTGTTCGTCACCCATGATCTGGAAGAGGCGATCGCGCTCGCCGACCGAGTCGTGATCATGTCGGCGGGACCGTCCTCGCGCATCATCGGCGACTGGCGCGTCAGCTTGGCCCGTCCGCGCGACATCTTCGAGGTGCGCCTCGACAAGGAATTCCATGCGCTCCACCGCGAGATCTGGGGCGTGCTGAAGGACGAGGTGATGAAGGGTTACGCGCAGTCCACCCAGGCGGCGGAGGCGGTCTGATGTCGCGCCCCACGCTGTTTGCGCTGCAGGTCCTGGTCGCGGTCGTCGGCATCGTGCTG
This sequence comes from Bradyrhizobium sp. BLXBL-01, assembly GCF_051853025.1. NCBI lineage: Bacteria > Pseudomonadati > Pseudomonadota > Alphaproteobacteria > Hyphomicrobiales > Nitrobacteraceae > Bradyrhizobium > Bradyrhizobium sp. BLXBL-01. The sequence goes on along the minus strand of NZ_CP182471.1, from coordinate 6,668,642 downwards.
TGGCAGGTGCTGTCGACCGTGCCCGTGTTCGGCAAGATCCTGCTGCCGCCGTTCTTCTTCTCCAACCCGTTCGACGTGTTCAGCCAGATCGTGAAATGGTTCGCCTCCGGCGTGATCTGGAAGCATCTCGGCATCACGCTTACGGAATCGATCCTCGCCTTCGTGATCGGATCGCTCGGCGGGGTCCTGGTCGGCTTCTGGTTCGCGCGCCAGCCGCTGGTCGCCGCGGTGTTCGACCCCTATGTGAAGATGGTCAACGCACTGCCGCGCGTGGTGCTGGCGCCGATCTTCGCGCTGTGGCTTGGGCTCGGCATCTGGTCCAAGGTCGCGCTCGGCGTCACCTTGGTGTTCTTCATCGTGTTCTTCAACGTCTATCAGGGCGTCAAGGAGGTCAGCCGGACCGTGCTCGACAACGGACGCATGCTCGGGATGAGTGAGCGGCAGCTGATGCAGCATGTCTATTGGCCGTCGGCCCTGTCGTGGATGTTCTCCTCGCTGCACACCTCGGTCGGCTTCGCCGTGGTCGGTGCGGTGGTCGGCGAATATCTGGGGTCGGCGGCCGGGCTCGGATACCTGATCCAGCAGGCCGAGGGCGTGTTCGACGTCGCCGGCGTGTTCGCCGGCATGTTCGTGCTGTCCGCCTTCGTCATCCTGATCGACTTCGGCGTCACGCTGGTGGAGCGGCGGCTCCTGGTGTGGCGGCCGACCGCGTTGGATGGGAGGGGCTAGGCGCGAGTTCACCTCTCCCGCAAGCAAGCGGGAGAGGTGAACGCAAGAGTTCAATCCAGCAGCTTGGTGTCGTCAGGAGCTTGCGGCGGCGTCTTGATCGCGATCGCCTTGACTTGGCCGCTGATCGGCTTGGTGCCGCCATGCGGCGTGCCCTTGGGGATGATGACGAGGTCGCCGGGCTTCACCGTCACCTCCTTGTCGCCAAGCCAGATCGTGCCGGTGCCGTCCAGGATGTACTGGATCTCGTTGGTGTTGGGATGCAGGTGCTTGGGCACGTTGCCGACCTGGATCGAGACGGTGGCGCCATCCGCGCTCGCGAACATCTTGGAGCGGTAGCCGACCGCGTTGGCGGGCCCGAGCGCATCGCCCTCCATCTCGCCGGTGTGGATGAGCTGCGCGGTGATATTCTCGGCGGCGAGCGCCGGCCGGAGCAGGTGGGTGGCGCCGCATCCGGCGGCAAAGGCGGCGGCGATCGACAGGCTGGCTGCAAGGCGATTCATGGATGATCTCCCCATCAGGAATTGTTCTTGTTTGGGCATGCTATTGCGCCGAAGGGCTGATGGCCAGCCCGCTCAGGCAGTGCTTCTCAAGCCAGCCTCGCTGCTCTATGGTGCCGCCGGCCGAACGGAGGAAACCAATGAAGAACACGATTGCTAGGCTCGCGGGCGCGCTGCTCGCGCTGACGCTCACCACCTCGTTTGCCGCGGCGCAAAGCAAAGTCACCATCGCGGTCGGCGGCGGCTCCTGCCTATGTTATCTGCCGACGGTGCTGGCCAGGCAGCTCGGCGAATACGACAAGGCCGGCGTCAATGTCGAGCTGGTCGACCTCAAGGGCGGTTCGGACGCGCTGAAAGCCGTTCTCGGCGGCAGCGCCGACGTGGTCTCCGGCTATTTCGACCATTGTGTCAATCTCGCCGCCAAGAAGCAGGAGCTGCAGTCCTTCGTGGTCTATGACCGCTATCCCGGCCTCGTGCTGGTGGTCGCGCCCTCGCGCACCAACGACATCAAGTCGGTCAAGGATCTCGCCGGCAAGAAGGTCGGCGTCAGTGCGCCCGGCTCCTCCACCGACTTCTTCCTGAAATACATGCTCAAGAAGAACGGGCTCGATCCCACCAGTGCCGCCGTGATTGGCGTTGGCCTCGGCGCCACTGCGGTGGCCGCGATGGAGCAGGGCCAGATCGACGCGGCGGTGATGCTCGATCCGTCCGTGACCGTGCTGCAGGGCAGCCACAAGGATCTGCGCATTCTCTCGGACACCCGCACCCAGAAGGACACGCTGGAGACCTTCGGCGGCGAATATCCGGGCGGCGCGCTGTATTCGACCGCGGCCTGGGTCAACAGTCACGAGAAGGAGGCACAGGCGCTCACCAATGCGATCGTCGCTACGCTCGCCTGGATCCATTCGCATACGCCCGAGGAGATCATGGCGAAAATGCCGGAGGAGACCGTCGGCAAGAACAAGGATCTCTATCTTGCCGCACTGAAGAACACGATCCCGATGTATTCCGAGACCGGCAAGATGGACCCGAAGGGCGCCGACGCCGTGCTTGCGGTGTTCAGTGTCGGCTCGCCCGAGGTGGCGAACGCCAAGATCGACGTCAGCAAGACCTTCACCAACAAATTCGTCGAGCAGGCCAAGAAGACCACCGGGAGCGCCAAATAGCCGCCGCGAAGGCGTGGTATCAGGCGTCATGACGTCACCAATCATTCATCGCGTCACGACGCTTGATCTTGCGGTGCGGCCGATCGTGTGGCCGTTCGCCGAGGAACGGCGCGCCGAGATCGCGGCGCATTTCGCCGAGAAGCAGCGCGAGCGGCCGAAAATCTGGAACGGCCGCGTCCTGCTCGGGCGACACGCCGTGTTCAACGGCGGCCATCTGACGGCGACCTATTTCGAGACCGATTTCGCAAGCTTCCTCGCCTGGCGCGACTGGGGCTTTCCCGACAAGGCCGTGTTCAACGGCTTTGGCATGGGAGCGTTGCGCGCCTCCGACGGCGCCTTCATCATGGGCGAGATGGCGCCCCACACCGCCAATGCGGGCCGCATCTATTTCCCCTCGGGAACGCCTGATCTCGACGACGTCAGGAACGGCGCGCTCGACATTCCCGGCAGCGTCGTCCGCGAGCTCGGGGAGGAAACCGGCCTGACCGCGGCCGACTATCGGATCGAGCCGGGCTGGCATTGCGTGGTCACCGGCCCCACGATCGCGATGCTGCAGGTCATCAACCTGGACATGCCGGGCGATGTGGCCCGCGCCCGGATCGAAGCCAACCTTGCGCGCGAGACCGAGCCGGAGCTGTCGGCCATTCATCTCGTGCGCGGGACCAGCGATCTCAGGCCGTCCATGCCGCGATTTGTCACGGCCTTCATCGAGCAGCAGTGCGCAGCGCGCTAACGCGCGAGGCTTGACATCGCCGCGCGCAGCCCATGTGATGGGCCGAAGAAATTGCACCAAGAATGCAATGCACAATGGTCCAGGGAGGTTTTGATGCGCCTGCGCATGGCTGCCCGCTTGGTACGTGGGCTGTTGGTCGCGATATCAGCGACGGGCTTGGCGGTGTCTGCCGAGGCCCAAGACAAGGCTCAAGAGAAGAAGCTCAAGATCGGCGTCATCTATGATCTGACGGGTCCGCTCGCCGGCGGCGGTTCGGAGCTGCAATATACCGGCGCAAGGATCATGCTCGATCAGTACAGCGCGAAGGACGTCGAAGGCTACAAGATCGAGGCGATCTATGCCGATGCTCAGAGCAAGCCGGACGTCGCCATCAACGAAGCGATCCGTTTGATCGAGCAGGAAAAGGTCGACATGCTGCTCGGCTTCTTCTCCTCGGCGCAATGCGTGCCGGTGGCAGCGCGCGTCGAGCAGCTGAAGAAGTTCATGTGGATCACGACCTGCATTTCGTCGGCGGTGCTGGAGAACAAGAACTACAAATATGTGTTTCGCCCGCAGGCCTCCGGCGATCAGTTCGGCATGATGACGATGGACTTCATCGCGCAGAACGCGAAGGAGAAGTTGGGCAAGGACCCGAAGGACCTGCGGGTCGCCATCATCCACGAGGACGGCGCCTACGGCGTCGACGTTGCCAAAGGCAACGAGGCCGGCGCCAAGAAGGCTGGTTTCAACATCGTGCTCAGAGAGGGCTATTCGGCGACGGCACCGGATTTGTCTGCGCTGGTCACCAAGCTGAAGCGGGCCAAGCCGGATGTGGTCTTCCATACCGGCTACAATCCCGACATCACCCTGTTGCTCCGGCAAGCCCGCGAGCAGGGGCTGAAGTTCGGCGCACTGGTAGGACATGGCGCCGGCTACGGGGTCTATGAGAAGCTGAAGGAAGGTCTGGGCGCCGATGCCAACTACGTCTTCAACACCGATCCGATCTCGATCTGGCTCGCCAACCAGAAGACCATGGATCCGAAGCTGCCGCCGGTGATCAAGGCGGTTGGCGAGGAGTTCGACAAGCGCAAGCCGGGCGTCGCAATCCGTTCGGCCCATGTCGGCATGGCTGCGTCCAATACCTATTTGTTCCTCACCGAAGTGCTGCCGCGCGCAATCAAGAAATATGGCGGCGTCGATCCCGACTCGCTGCGCAAGGCAGCACTGGACACCGACATACCCGAAGGCGGCACCATGCTCGGCTTCGGCGTCAAATTCCACGGCGAGGGCTCGCCAATGGCCGGCCAGAACGAGCGCTCGTTCCCGGTCGTGATCCAATACGTCGACGACAAGTCCTATGTGGTGTGGCCCAAGAGCCAGGCGCAGCGCGAGGCTGTGCTGCCGCTACCGAAGGGCACCACCTACAGCAACCAGTAGCGGAGTGCTCCGGTGTTGGAAGTCAGCGGACTGGTGAAGCGGTTTGGCGGCTTCACCGCCGTGAACAACGTGTCGTTCCGGGTCGACCAGGGCGAGATCCTCGGCCTGATCGGCCCCAACGGCTCGGGCAAGAGCACGATCTTCAACATGCTCTCCGGCACGCTGGCGCCGACCTCCGGATCGATCCTGTTCGCCGGGCACGAGATCGCGGGCCTTGCACCGCACCGGATCATCAACAGCGGCATCGGGCGGACCTTCCAGATCCCGCGGCCGTTCCGTCGCCTCAGCATTTTCGAGAACGTCGCGCTTGCCGGCTTCTACGGCCAGGGCCGCCACAGCCGCGCCAAGGCGGAGGAGGCGGCCGAGCGCTCGCTGGCGATGGTCGGCCTGCCGACCGACCGCCATGCCAGCGTCGATGGGCTCGGCGCAGCGGGGTTGAAGAAGCTCGAACTGGCGAAGGCGCTCGCCACCGCGCCAAAGCTATTGCTCGCCGACGAGAGCCTCGGTGGGCTCGACGAGGCCGAGATGGATCAGGCCGCGGACATGCTGCGCAACATCCGCGACGAGCTCGGCATCACCATCATCTGGGTCGAGCACATCATGGGCGTGTTGATGCGCGTCGTCGACCGCGTCATGGTGCTCGATCACGGCGAGAAGATCTCGGAAGGCCTGCCGAGCGCGGTCGCCGGCGATCCGCGCGTCATCGAGGTCTATCTCGGCACGGACGCCGAGACCACGCAGGCCGCGGCCGCCGAAGCGCGCCGCCGCGCAGGGGGCTAGGCGATGCTGGAGCTTCGCGGCGTCAATGCCGGCTATGGCACCTTCCAGGCACTGTTCGACGTCGATCTCGACGTGAAGGCCGGCGAAGCCGTGGGCGTCATCGGCCCCAACGGCGCCGGCAAGACCACCTTGATGCGCGTCATCTCCGGCCTGATCCGTCCCTCGCGCGGATCGATCAAGATGGAAGGCGTCGACGTCGTCGCGACCCCGCCGCACAAGATCGTCAGCCTCGGCATTGCGCATGTGCCGGAGAACCGGCGGCTGTTTCCACAGCTGACGGTCGACGACAATCTCAAGATGGGTGCCTTCATGAAAGAGGCGCGGGACCACTACGCCGAGCGGCTGGAGGTGGTGTTCGACCTGTTTCCGCGCCTGAAGGAACGCCGTCACCAGATGGCCGGCACCATGTCCGGCGGCGAGCAGCAGATGTGCGCCATCGGCCGTGCGATGATGTCCAATCCAAAACTGTTGCTGCTCGACGAACCCTCGGCGGGGCTGGCGCCGGTGGTGGTGCAGCAGGTGTTCGAGCTGGTGAAGCGGATCCGCGCCAGCGGGCTGACGGTGCTGATCGTCGAGCAGAACGTGCAGCAGGTGCTGAAGGTGGTCGACCGCGCCTATCTGATCGAGGCGGGCACGATCCGCGCGTCCGGCACCTCGGCCGAGATGCTGGCGAGCGACACGGTCAAGGAAGCTTATCTCGGGGTGTGATGGGCATGCAGGCGTTCCTGGAGGTATTCGACATCTACCTGCTGGAGGCCGTCATCAACGGCATCCTGCTCGGCGGCGTGCTGGCGCTGCTTGCGCTCGGGCTCAACCTGATCTTCGGCGTCATCGACGTGACCTGGATCTGCTACGCCGAACTCGTCATGATCGGCATGTACGGCATGTATTTCATGGTGCAGTATTACGGCGTCAGCTATTTCGTTGCTGCCCCGCTCACCATCCTGCTGGTCGCTGTGCTCGGCGCGGCGCTGCACTACCTCGTGATCGCGCCGCTGCTGACCGCACCACCGATCAACCAGCTGCTCGCGACCGGCGGGGTGCTGTTCGTGCTGCAGAGCTTTGCCACCGTCGCCTTCGGCATCGACTTCCGCAATCTCGGCATCCGGCTGCCGGTGCTCGCCTTCGGCGACATGAATTTCAGCTACGCGCGACTGCTCTCGTTCGTCGCCGCGCTGGTCGGCATGGTCGCGGTCTATCTGTTCATGACCCGCACCTTCACCGGCACTGCGATCCGCGCCATCTCGCAGGACCGGCAGATCATGGCGCTGATGGGTGTCGACACCAAGCGGATCTACCTGATCACGTCGGCGCTCGGCGGCGCGCTCGCCGGCCTCGCCGCTTGCCTCCTGGTGCTGCAATATGACGTGCATCCCTTCGTCGGCCTGTCTTTCGGGCCGATCACCTTCCTGATCTGCGTGCTCGGCGGCCTCGGCAATTTCATCGGCGGCTTCATCGCCGCCTTCGTGTTCGCCGAGATCATCTCGCTCGGCGGCCTGTTCTCCGACCTCGAATGGGGCTATGTGCTCGCCTTCGCGTTCTTCATCGTCATGATGTTCATCCGGCCCGCGGGCCTGCTTGCGAGGCGCCGATGATGGGGCAGGGACGGCTTGCGGCGTGGGGGATCGGACTGGCGGCGCTGGTCGCGCTGCCCTTCGTCTATCGCGATCCCTATCATCTGCACATCCTGGTGCTGATCCTGATCTGGTCGTTCGCCTATACGTCCTGGTCGATGATGGGGCGGTTCGGCCTCGTCTCGCTCGGCCATGGCGGCTTCATGGGGATCGGCGCTTACGTCACCGCGCTGTTGTGGAATCACGCAGGTTTGTCGCCCTGGATCGGCATTCCCATCAGCATGGCGGCGGCCGGCGCGCTGGCGATGATCGTCGGCTATCCCTGCTTCCGCTTTCGCATCACCGGGCACTATTTCGTGCTGGTGACGCTGGCGCTGTCAGGCATCGTGCTCCAGGTCATCACCGCGACGCGCGACTATACCGGCGGCTCGCTCGGCTACACCCCGAACCGCGCGTCCGGCAACAAGCTGCTGGCGCTGCAATTCGACGACAAGACCACCTGGTACCTGATCGCGCTTGCGGTCTGGCTGTTTGGCATCGTGGTCTGGCACTGGGTCGACCGCAGCATGGCGCGCTATGCGCTGGAGGCGATCTCGGAAGACGAGGACGCCGCGGCCGCGGCCGGCGTCGACGTCACCGCCGAGAAGCTGAAGATCACGCTGCTCAGCGCGCTGATGACGGCGCTGGCGGGCGCGATCTACTGCCAGTACCAGATGTTCATCACCCCCGACACGGTCAGCGGCATCGCGGTCTCGCTGCAGATGGTGTTCGCCGCGATCGTCGGCGGGCTGTTCGTCTCGCTCGGCCCGACCGTCGGGGCCATCATCACCATTCTGCTGGCGGAAACGCTGCGCATCGGTTTCGGCACCAAGGCGGTCGGCTGGGACAACCTCGTCTACGGCGTGCTGCTCGTGCTGTTCATCATATTCCTTCCCAAGGGCATCCTTGGTAGCTTGCTCGACCGACTGAAGTTGCAACGCAAGGTGCCCCGCGCTCATGAGCAAAAAGCCGTCCAAGTCGCTCGCCCAGGAGCTTGACCGCTACATCAAGCCGTTCCGCTATGATGGCTCGGGCAAGTTTCACCTCAAGGATCACAAGACCGACGAGAAGGGTGATCTCGACAAGGAGAAGGCGCTCGCGATTCTCGACGCCAACAAGAAGCGGCTGATCGCGTTTCAGGAGAAGCTTTACGCGCAGGACCGCTGGTCGCTCCTGATCGTGTTCCAGGCGATGGACGCCGGCGGCAAGGACTCTGCGATCAAGGCGATCTTCGAGGGCATCAATCCGCAGGGCTGCGAAGTCACGGCCTTCAAGGCGCCGAGCAGCAAGGAGCTCGACCACGACTTCCTCTGGCGTCATGCGGTCGCGCTGCCCGAGCGCGGCCATATCGGCATCTTCAACCGCTCGCATTACGAGGAATGCCTGGTGACGCGTGTGCATCCAGAGATTCTCGCGAAGGAAAAGCTGCCGCCCAGGCTCGTCACCAAGAACATCTGGAAGGAGCGCTTCGAGGACATCTCCGCCTTCGAGCGCTATCTCTGCCGCAACGGCACCGTGGTGCTGAAGTTCTTCCTCAACGTGTCCAAGGAAGAGCAGCGCGAGCGCTTCCTCGAGCGGCTGGAGGATCCGGCCAAGCAGTGGAAGTTCTCCATGGACGACATCAAGGAGCGCGCGCTGTGGCCGCGCTACCAGGCGGTCTACCAGGACATCGTCCGGCACACGGCGACGTCGCATGCGCCCTGGTACGTCGTACCCGCCGACCACAAATGGTTCGCTCGCGTCGTGATCGGCTCGGTGATCAATGCCGAGCTGGAAAAGCTCGACTTGCGCTTCCCCCGCGCCGACAAGGCCTCGCTGGAGGAGTTCAAGCAGGTGCGCAAGGCGCTGCAGAAAGAGGGGACGGGAGGCAGGAAGCGAGCAAAGTGACAGCCAGCGGGACCACCAATTGCAAGAACGTCAACTTCGCGCTCCAGGGCGGCGGCGCGCACGGCGCCTTCGTCTGGGGCGTGCTCGACCAGGTGCTCGAGGACGGCAGGCTCGCGATCGAGGCGATCAGCGCGACCAGTGCCGGCGCGATGAATGCGGTGGCGATGGCCTCCGGCATGGCGCATGGAGGCGCCGAGGCCGCGCGGGAGAGCCTGCACGCGTTCTGGTACGAAGTGTCGCGCATGGACATGGCGTACGATCTGATGTCGCCGCTGAACCAGTGGATCCAGGCCCTGAAGCTGCCGCCGGAATATCATCCGGTCCACGCATTCATCCACACGCTGACGCATACGCTGCCGCCGAACCTGCTCAATCCCTTTCATTTCAATCCGCTCCGCGCGCTGCTGCAGCGCGTGGTCGATTTCGACCGGCTCAATTCCTCGCCCGAGGCGCCGCAGCTGTTTCTCAACGCCACCAACGTCCGTACCGGCAAGATCAAGGTGTTCCAGAGCCCGCTTCTCACGGCGGACACCGTGCTCGCGTCGGCCTGCCTGCCACCCTATTTCCAGGCGGTCGAGATCGATGGCGAGCATTACTGGGACGGCGGCTATCTCGGCAATCCCGCGATCTATCCGTTGATCTACCGCAAGGGCAGTCACGACGTCATCATCGTGCAGGTGACGGCAATCCGCCGCGACGAGCTGCCGGCCAGTGCCGCCGACGTCCTCCACCGTATCAACGAGATCAGCTTCAATTCGTCCTTGATGCGCGAGATGCGCGCGATCGCCTTCGCCACCCGGCTGATCGACGACGGCGAGCTCGACAGCACCAAGCACAGCCGCATGTACATGCATTGGATCGGCAACGACCAATTGATGTCGCAGCTCGGCACCGCCACGCAATTCCACCCCGAATGGAGCCTGTTGTGCCGCCTGCGCGACGAAGGCCGCGAGGCGGCGCGAGGCTGGCTGGCACGAAACTTCGACCAGATCGGAAAGGCCTCGACGGTCGACCTGGCGGACATGTTTCTCTAGGCGACCGGCCCTCGGCAAAAAAGTGCGAAAACAACCCCATGCACAGTAGCCGGCCATAGCAGAATCAACGGCTTGCAGGGGCCGCTCCTTTGTAATGCGGATTTTACGAAGCGGGTTTGACTCGTCGGGCAAAACAGGAGCATGATGCCACCATTCCCCCTGCCTTCTGAAATTCCTCAATGGGCGCGGAAGCGATTTGCACAGCGGACCTTCCAGCGGAACTCGGGTCGTCAAATGTGATCGTCAGATCATTGATCCTGCTTGACAGTTTTGTGTCCCAGGAGGAGCATCATAGCGGTCGCAAACCAGCGACGCGCAACGTCCACCTCATGAGCAAGGGGAGGTCTATGACACCACCTCCGCAAATCCAGCCGCGTTAATTGCGATGGAGCTCGTTCGGACTATCGCATAGCGGCGGAAACCGCGAACGGCACGCCGGGACAAGGTTTAGCGGGCTGCATCAGTGAGGCAAAGCCCCTACCTTCCCGGCGCTGTATTTTGGTCACGTCGATCGTGTCGGATAGCCGTGAAGGCTGCCGCAACTCTTTGAGATCCCGCCTTTCCTTATCCTCCTGTTCGATCTGCACAAGGGTCAGTGCGCGCAGGCCCGATGGAGTTTCGCCGGGGCGTCAGCTCGCGATCCTGCATTGCGGCAAATGCCAAGAGAATGTCGTCTCAAAGGCCAACTTCCGACACAGGCTGGGGGCGAATAGCTGCGATCCGACATGACGGATGTGCTTCGGCGGTGACGGCCACGACACCGCGGGCGCATTCATTTTTTCCAGGGAATCTGCGTGTCGCAAAAGCTTGTCCCGGCGCTTCTCGCCGCTCTTTTCCTCGCGATCTCGTCTCTCTCCTGCGCCCGTGCCGATGCGCCGGCCGCGGGCGGTGCCGCCGCGCTATCGCCTGACGAAGCCAGGCGTGCGTTGGACACGCTCCAGGACGACAAGAAGCGCGCGCAGATGATCGATACGCTCCGTCTGATCGCCAACGCATCGGGTTCGCAGCAGCCCGCGCCGGAGGCGAAATCGCCGATCCCGCTGGCGGCCGATGGCCTTGGCGCGCAACTCCTGCTCACGGTGTCGGAGGAGATCCAGGAGATATCGAGCGAGATTGCCGGCATGGCACGGACGCTCACGCACTTTCCGGCCTTCTACTACTGGATCATGCGCACCGCGAACGATCCCGCGGCTTACAATCTCCTGATCGAGATCGCCTGGAAGCTGGCGCTGCTGCTGGGCTGCGCCCTCTCGGCCGAATGGGTCATCTTCCGCCTGATCCGCCGGCCGGTCGCGTTCCTGGAGGGGCGCGTGCCGCAAACCGCGCGCCTGCCGGCCCAGGCGCTGCCGCTTGCCGATCCGCCATCATCGGTCGAGGACGTCACGCCCGAGCCAGAGCTGCACAAGCGACGCCACAGTCTCGCGCGCGTCTGGCAGATCATGCTGCGTCTGCCCTTCGTGCTCGGGCGTTTCGTGCTCGAGCTGCTTCCCGTGCTCGTCTTCGTCGCCGTCGCCACCGCGCTGCTCGGAACGGAGCTCGGCGAGCCCGCGATTGTCCGTCTCGTGATCCTCGCCGTCGTCAACGCTTATGCGTTCTCGCGCGGGCTGATCTGCCTGGTCCGGGCGCTGGCGGGGCCGTTCGGGCTGTTTCCGGTGCGCGCGGAGACCGCGGCCTATATCGAGATCTGGGCGCGCCGCATCGTCGGCGTCGGCGTCTCCGGCATCGCCTTTGCCAATGTGGCGCTGCTGCTCGGCCTGCACCGCGCCGGCTACGCCGCGCTGCTGCGCATGGTGATGCTGGTCGTGCACCTCTTCATCGCCGTCATCGTCCTGCAATGCCGCCGCCAGGTCGCCGATGCCATCCGCGCGCCGGCCGAGCGGAAGGGAATTGCGGCCCGTTTGCGCAACCGCATCGCCGGCGGCTGGCACTATCTTGCCATCGCGCTCGACCTCGCGCTCTGGGCGGTGTGGGCGCTCAACATCCGCAACGGCTATTCGCTGCTGCTGCAATATTTCGTCGGCACCATCGCGGTGGCGCTGATCACGCGTGTCGTCATCATGCTGACGCTGAGCCTGATCGATCGCGGCTTCCGCATCAAACCGGAGATCCTCCAGCGCTTTCCCGGCCTCGAGATCCGTGCCAACCGGTATCTGCCGCTGCTGCGCAGGATCGTATCCGGCGTGATCGCCTTCATCGGCTTCGTGGCGGTGCTCGAAGTCTGGGGCGTGGACGCGATCGTCTGGTTCTATGGCGGCCAGATCGGCAGCCGGCTGATCTCGGCCGTGGTGACCATCGGCCTCGCCGTGCTCATCGCAGCGGCCATCTGGGAAGCCAGCAACGCGCTCCTGGACCGCCAGATCAACACGCTGACGCGGGACGGGCACTATGCCCGCGCGGCGCGGCTGCGCACCTTCCAGCCGATGCTGCGCACCGCGCTGCTGTGCCTGATCGCGACCGTCGTCGGCCTCACCGCGTTGAGCGAGATCGGCGTCAATGTCGCCCCGCTGCTGGCGGGCGCCGGCATCGTCGGCATCGCGATCGGCTTCGGCTCGCAGAAGCTGGTGCAGGATCTCATCACCGGCCTGTTCCTGCTGCTGGAGAATACGGTGCAGGTCGGCGACACCGTCAGCGTGTCGGGGCTGTCGGGCGTCGTCGAGAACGTCTCGATCCGCACCATCCGCCTGCGCGCGGGTGATGGCGCCGTGCACATCGTGCCGTTCAGCGCGGTCACGACCATCACCAATGCCAGCCGCGGCGCCGGCAATGCCTCGGTGAGCGTCAACGTCGCCTACAAGGAAGACACCGATCGCGCCGGCCAGATCCTCAAGGACATCGTCGACGAGATGCGCCGCGAAGCGGACTTCCGCGCGCTCATCCGCGGCGACCTCGAGCTGTGGGGCATCGACAAGGTCGACGGCGCGATGGTGTCGATCGTCGGCCAGATCCGCTGCACCGAGGCCGGCCGCTGGCCGGTGCAGCGCGAATTCAACCGTCGCATGAAGCTGCGCTTCCAGCAGAACGGCATCGAGGTCGCATCGGCGACGCAGACGATCCTGATGCATATCGCGCCGCCGGGAGATGGCGCCGCCAATCTGATGCCAAGGCGGGCAGCAGGATAAGCAGGCGATCGCATATCAGTTCTTGGCGGCGGCCTGAGCGCGCGCCTCGTCCTTCGAGACGGCGCTAGGCGCCTGCTCAGGACGAGGCTAGTCGGCGTCGGTGCCCGTTGATCCTGATGTCGCGCACTCCGTCCTCATCCTGAGGGCCCGCCCACGGCGGGCGTCTCGAAGGATGGCTGCGGGCGAGAATAGGGGCTCCATGGTTCGAGACGGCGTTGACGCGCCTCCTCACCATGAGGAGTTAGAGGCCTGCCGCGTTAACCTTTCGTGCGCAACTGCCAGTCGTTTGCGCAAGTCTCGCTGCGGTGCGAGATCACAATCGGCGCCGCGGTCTCTCCGTCCTTGATCTGAATGGAGCACTGGCCGACAATGGCTGCGGTTCAATAAGAAACTCCTTGGGGGAATTCGTGAATAGACCTGCCCGGGTCGTTGCCCAATCGACGTCGTCCAATCCGCAGCAAGGCATGACGCTGCTGCGCGATCCCCTGCTCAACAAGGGCACCGCCTTCACGGAAGCGGAGCGCGAGACGCTCGGCCTGCGCGGCCTGTTGCCGCCATGCGTGCTGACGATGGAGACGCAGGCTCAGCGCGTGCTCACCAATCTGCGTACGCTGCCGACGGATCTGGAAAAATACGTCGCCCTGAACGCGCTGCATGACCGCAACGAGGCGCTGTTCTTCCGCGTCGTCGTCGACAATATCGACGAGATCCAGCCGATCATCTACACGCCGACCGTCGGGCTTGCCTGCCAGAAATACGGCCTGATCTTCCAGCGGCCGCGCGGCATGTTCATCTCTTCGCGCGACCGCGGCCAGATCGCCGAGATCCTGAAGAACTGGCCCTACCAGGCCAGGCTGATCGTCGTCACCGACGGCGAGCGCATTTTGGGACTTGGCGATCTCGGTGCCAACGGCATGGGCATTCCGGTCGGAAAGCTCTCGCTCTACTCGGCCTGCGCCGGCGTGCATCCCGAACTGTGCCTGCCGATCGTGCTCGATGTCGGCACCAACAACGAAGAGTTGTTGAACGATCCCTATTATCTTGGCCTGCGCGAGCGGCGGCTGACGGGCGAGGCCTATGACAGCTTCGTCGACGAGTTCATGCAAGCCGCGCGCAAGACGTTTCCGGGCGTGCTGATCCAGTTCGAGGACTTCGCCAATCATTCGGCGTTCAAGCTGCTGCACAAATATCGCGACGAGGCCTGCGTCTTCAACGACGACATCCAGGGCACCGCGGCGGTGGCGCTCGCCGGCCTGTTCTCGGCCTTGCGCGTCTCCGGCGGCAAGCTGAAGGACCAGAAGATCCTGTTCCTCGGCGCGGGCGAGGCGGCGACTGGCATCGCCGATCTCGTAGTCTCGGCCATGATGGCGGAGGGGGCTTCCGAGGCGGAGGCGCTTCGCCGCAACTGGCTGGTGGATTCCCGCGGTCTCGTCGTTGCGGGGCGCGAAGGTCTGCATGGCCACAAGCTGCGCTATGCGCACACTGACCAGGCGCCGATCGCCGACTTCCTCACCGCGATCAAGACGCTGAAACCGACGGTGATCATCGGCGTCGCCGCGGTCGGCGGCGCCTTCACGCCCGATGTGCTCAAGGCGATGGCCGAGCTCAACGAGCAGCCGATCGTGTTCGCGCTCTCCAACCCGACCTCGAAGGCGGAGTGCTCGGCGGAGGACGCCTACCGCTACACGGAAGGGCGCGCGCTGTTCGCCTGCGGCAGCCCATACGATCCGGTCAAGCTCAATGGCCGCAGCTTCGTGCCGCGCCAGGGTAACAATTCCTACATCTTCCCCGGCGTCGGCCTCGGCGTCATCGCCAGCGGCTCGCGCCTCGTGACCGACGAGATGTTCATGGCGGCCGCCCATGCGCTCGCCGATTGCGTCGGCAAGGAGGACCTCGCCCAGGGCAGCCTCTATCCGGCACTGCCGCGCATCCGCGAGGTCTCCGTCCGCATCGCGGCGGCGGTTGCGGACGTGGCCTACCAGCGCGGGCTCGCGGACGGACCTGCGCCCAATGACGTGAAGGCCCTCGTTCAGTCGCAGATGTACGAGCCGACGTACTGAGGGCTGATGACTTTTGATTGAGTCGATCTGGCGAACTGGCTCGGTCACCTCTCCCGCTTGCGGGAGAGGTCGGCGCACTTGCGCCGGGTGAGGGCTCTATCCTCTTGGGGAGTCCCACTGCGGAGACACCCTCACCCCGACCCTCTCCCGCAGCGGGAGAGGGAGCGCACCGTCCGTCCGACTCCCGACTCCCAGTTAGGTCGACCCATCACCACCATCTCAGGTGGAATCGCCATTGTGCTCCGCGGCTGCATATGCGACAGTCTGTAGCGTTACAAGAATACTCAATCCGCAAGGTCAAATGCCATGGACGATCGCCTGCCTGAACTCGGCGACCTCGAGCGTGAGGTCATGCAACTGGTTTGGGCCGATGGTCCTGTCACGGCCGAGATCGTGCGTGAGCGGTTGTCGCGGCGTCTGAAGGAATCCACGGTGCGCACGGTGCTGCGCCGGCTGGAGGAAAAGGGCTATGTCAACCACACGGTGGACGGCCGAACTTACGTGTACCACGCCGCCGAACCACGCGCGCGCGTTGCCGCCAAGGCGGTGCAGCGCATCGTCGACTGGTTCTGCAACGGCTCGATCGAGGAGGTCCTCGTCGGCATGGTGGACAACAAGATGCTCGACCAGCAGCAATTGCGATCGCTGGCCGACCAGGTGGCCAAGGCGAAGAAAGCGAGGGGAGTGAAGAAAGAATGATCGCAACTCTGGCGGAGGCGGCGCTGCGCTCCTTTGTGCTGGGAGGCGTCGTCTGGTTCGGTCTCACCCTATTCCGTGTGCGCAATCCGCACGTCCACATGACGGCGTGGGTCGTCGTGCTGATGGCCTCGCTCGCGATGCCATTCGTGATGCATTGGCCGACGCTCACCATCGACCGGCTACCAGCATCGGTGCCGGTGCCGGGCGAATCGTGGCCGGCCGACATCGCGATGCTGGAGATGTCGCAGCCGACCCTGCCGATCGCGCCGGGCGCCGTCGCGGCGCCGCCGGTTGCAAACGGCGTTCTGGTCGACTGGTGGCTGGTGGCGACGATCGTCTATGCCGGCGTCGCCGGCCTGTTGCTGCTGCGGCTCGCCATCGGCCTCGGCCTGACCTGGCGCCTGATGCGTGCGGCGAAGCCGGTGAAAGCTGCGCAGCTGATCGATGCCGACATCCGCGTCAGCCGCGACGTCGGCGGTCCCGTCACCTTCGGCTCGACCATTCTGGTGCCGCCGCAATTTGCAGGCTGGGATGCGAAGAAGCGCCTCGCGGTGCTCGCCCATGAAAGCGCGCATGTCGCCAACCGCGATTTCTACGTCCTGTTGCTTGCTTCGCTCAATCGTGCGGTGTTCTGGTTCAGCCCGTTCTCCTGGTGGCAGCTCGCGCGCCTTGCCGAGCTCGCCGAGATCATCAGCGACGCGCAGGCGATCGAAGTGATCGACGACCGGCTGTCCTATGCGGAGATTCTGCTCGATTTTGCCAGCAGCGTGAAGCCACGCCCGGTGGAGCTTGCGATGGCGCGGGCTTCGACCGTGCGCGCCCGCGTCGAGCGGATCATCGCGGCCGCCGCGATGCCCGTCGCGGTCGGCTGGCGCAAGCGGTTGTGGATCGCGGCCGCGATCGTGCCGGCGGTGATCGTGTCGACCGGCATGATCGCCTATCGCACTCCCGACCCCGCGCCCGCTATCGCCGACGGCGGCGAGGTGCCGGCCCAGCATTACCGCCCCTTCGTCAATTTCTACGCCATGGGCCCGGCCTCGGTGTTCGCCATCTTCCGCGAGGGAGACGAGCTCTACGGCCAGGCGACCGGACAGCGGAAATTGCGCCTCTCGGTCGGCAGCGACGGCACGGCGTCCTACCCGGCCTCGTCCGGCGAAATCACGTTCCCCGTCGATGCCGAGCGTCGCTCGGCCGAGCTGACGTTGCGCATGAACGGCCGCGACATTCGCGCGGTTCGTGTCGCGGAGATGCCGGCACCGGCTGCGGAGATCGCGTCGCTCGATCAATATGTCGGCTGGTACCGGCTGGCGCCCAGCCGCGTGCTCAGCGTCCGCCGCGACGGCGACCGTCTCTGGCTGCAGGAGACCGGGCAGGGCGCAACGCAGGTGCTCGCCGAGGGCACCGACGCCTTCTCGTTCCGCGGCGACCATCTCGTCGTCTTCCTGCGCGACGAGCAGGCGAAGGTGTCGCGCGTGCTGGTGCAGAACGCGGTTTTCGGTGCCCGCCTCGCGACCCGCGTCGATGCGGCGGTGGCGCAGGCCGTCGAGGCCGACTTCGCGCGCCGCCTCGCCAAGGTCTCCGACCGATTCAGGGAGCAGGTGCCGGTGGCCGGTAGCAAGGAGATGGTCTTGGCCGGCATCGAAGGCTTGCGCCGTGGTACGCCGGACTATGATCGCATGAGCGCGCCGCTCGCGGCCAAGGTCCACCGCTATCTCGCCGAAATGCAAACGACGTTCGTGGCGCTCGGCGCGGTGGAGTCGATCTTCTTCCGCGGCGTCGGCCCGGGCGGCTACGATATCTATGGCGCCAAGTTCGAGAACGGCACGGCTGAATTCCGCCTGCTGCTCGAGCCCGACGGCAAGGCCGGCGACGTCATCTTCCGGGCCGACGGCAATGACGAGCTCGGCGGCATCCTGCCTTGCTCGGAAGAGGCGAACGTGCGCGGCCGCGCCGGCACCTCGCCGATCCGGATCATGGTCTACAATGAGCTCGGCGAGGACATCCGGGTCTTCAATCTCGATGCCGACGGCAATCGCAAGAACCAGAGCGTCGTCAGGTCCAACATGAGCTGGGCGGCCACGACCACCGTAAACAATCCCTGGATGATCGCCGACAAGTCGGGACGGTGCCTGGAAATCCTGATGCCGGGCCGGCAGACGCGCTTCCATAATGTCGAGACATCGAGCCTCGGCGCGAAGCCGGGGCGTGCCGCGCGCCGCGCTGTTCCGATCGCCAATGGCGAAGAGATGCTGCGCCGTTACATCGAAGATCTCGGCAGGGGACAGCCCGACTACGACCGTATGACGTCGGAAGTAGCCGACATCACGCGTCAGCAATTGCCGTTCGACCAGGCGATCCTGGCGCGACTCGGCGCCTTGCGTGCGGTCTCGTTCCGCGGCGTCACCGCGCTCGACAGCGACATCTATATCGCCCAGTTCGCCAATGGTTCGGCGGAATGGCGGATCGGCGTCAGGAACGGCGTGATCACCAAGATCGCGCTCGGGCCCAACTTTTAGGATCGCGACGGCGTCCGTCGCATCCGACGGGCGGTTCACGATAGCCGGACGGAGATGCCGCAATCTTCGCTTGTCCGGGCGCATCTCGAGTGCTACGATGCGTAGCATTACCGTTCGTAGCCTCGCGCCGCGTGTCGGCAGGCTCGAGAAAAATGGGCTCCGCCATGAGCAATCCTGCAAGGGCCGAGACCGTGCTTGCGCTGCAGCGCTTCGGCATGGGGCCGCGGCCGGGATCGATCGTCGCAATGGGCTCGGACCCGCGCGGCGCGTTGATCGCCGAGCTCGACCGGCCGCTCACGCTGACCGCCGCCGCTGGGCTTCCCACAAGCGCCAAGGCCTTTCGCACCGTGGCCGACGCCAACGCCCGCCGGACGGCGCGGGTCAAGCAGGCGCAGCAGCAGGCCAAGAAGCAGCAGATGGCGGCGGCCGCGCCGGCGATGTCGGAAGACCAGGCGCAAGGTCAGGTGCAGGACAAGGACGCCGCCGAGATGGCGGCCAAGCAGGCGGCTGACGCCGTTCCCGATCCCGGACGTCCGATGTACTTGCAGGAAGCCAAGCTGCGCACCGAAGCCGCGCTCGCCGCCGAGATCGGCTTTGCCGAGCGGCTGGTGTGGTTCTGGTCCAACCATTTCTGCGTCTCGGCCAACAAGATCCAGAGCATGTCCGGCGCCTATGAGCGCGAGGCGGTTCGCGCCAATGCGCTCGGCCGTTTCGTCGATCTGCTGCTCGCCGTCGAAGGCCATCCGGCGATGCTGTTCTATCTCGACAATCTGGAATCGATGGGCGCGAACTCGATCGCCGGCATCAATCGCAGCCGCGGCCTCAACGAGAACATCGCGCGCGAGATCATGGAGCTGCACACGCTCGGTGTGCGCACCGGATACACCCAGGACGACGTGATCAGCTTCGCCAACGTCATGACCGGCTGGACGCTGGTGCCGCCGGGCGCCGATCCCCAGCACGGCGGCGAGTTCACCTTCAATCCGCGGCTGCACGAGCCCGGCGGCCAGGCCGTGCTCGGCAAGCGCTACGAGCAGGAGGATGCCGAGCAGGGCCGCGCCGTGTTGCGCGACCTCGCCGCGCATCCGGCGACCTCAACCCACGTCGCGACCAAGCTGGCGCGGCACTTCGTCGCCGACGAGCCGCCGCCGGCTCTGGTCGAGCAGATGGCGAAGACCTTTCGCGACACCGAGGGCGACCTCAAGCAGGTCGCAATCGCGATGGTGTCGTCGGACGAGGCATGGCGTGGACCGCCGTCAAAGCTCAAGCGACCCGGCGAATGGGTCGTCGGCATGGTGCGCGTGACCGGCATCACGGTCGTCGATCCCGTCCTCTACACCGGTGGCCAGCAGCTGCTCGGCGAGCCGCTATGGCGTCCATCATCGCCCAAGGGCTATCCGGACGACGAGGCGAGCTGGATCGACGGTGTCGGCCGGCGGCTCGACGTCGCCAACAATTTGGCCGAGCGCATCACCGGCATGGCCGATCCGCAAGTCATCATCGAGGACGTCTTTGCATCCGAGATCGCACCCGAGGTGAAGCAGGCGGTCGGCCGCGCCGAGAGCCGGCAGCAGGCGCTCGCGCTGCTGTTCATGTCGGCGGATTTTCAGAGGAGGTGAGCATGGGCTTCGATCGTCATCTGCCCACGCGGCGCGAGCTTCTGGCCGGCTCCGGGGCGCTGTTCGCCTGGAGCCAGATGCCGCGGATCGCGCGCGCGGAAGGGCGCGATCCGCGCCTGCTCGTCGTCATCCTGCGCGGCGCGCTCGATGGCCTCGGCGCGGTGGCGCCGGTCGGCGATCCCGACTGGGTCGCCCTGCGCGGCGATCGCGCGCTGCTGCTCGACGGCAAGCCGGCGGCGCTGCCGCTCGATTCCTTCTTCGCGCTCAATCCGGCGATGCCGAACCTGCATCGGCTCTACAAGAGCGGCAAGGCCGCGATCGTCCACGCCACCGCGACGCCCTATCGCGAGCGCTCGCATTTCGACGGCCAGGACGTGCTGGAGAGCGGCTTCACCAGGCCCGGTGCGACCGCTTCGGGATGGCTCAACCGTGCGCTGCTGGCGATGGAGTCCGGCGGTCGGGTCGATCCGCGCGGCAGCCGCGCGCTCGGCATCGGCTCGGTGAC
Organism: Bradyrhizobium sp. BLXBL-01; assembly: GCF_051853025.1. Taxonomy (NCBI): domain Bacteria; kingdom Pseudomonadati; phylum Pseudomonadota; class Alphaproteobacteria; order Hyphomicrobiales; family Nitrobacteraceae; genus Bradyrhizobium; species Bradyrhizobium sp. BLXBL-01. Next base: position 6,648,269 of record NZ_CP182471.1, on the reverse strand, counting down.
GCCGCTGGTGGTGCGCGGCTCCGCGCCAGTGATGACCTGGGTGCCGCAAAAACTCCTGCCGGCGAGCCAGGATACGCAGAACCGCCTGCTCGATCTTTATCAGCACACCGACCCGAAGCTCGCGACCGTGCTGCAGGCCCGCATGAAGCTCGCCTCGCTCGACGGTGCGAGGGGTACGGGCGATCCGATGTCGGACGATCCGACGCTGGCGCCGCCGGGCATTGCGCGCGTGCGCGCCTACTTCGCGGAGGCCGCCGGCACCGCCGCGCGCTATCTCGCCAAGCCCGACGGCCCGCGCGTCGGCGCGATGGGCTTCGTCGGCTGGGACACGCACATCGCCGAAGGCGCGGCCTCGGGCCAGCTCTACAATCTGCTCGGCGCGCTCGACGGCGCGTTCGCGGCGATCGAAAGCAACATGGGCGCGGTGTGGCACGAGACCGTGGTCGCCGTCGTCACCGAGTTCGGCCGCACCGCGCGCATCAACGGCACGCAGGGGACGGACCATGGCACGGGCACGGTTGCCTTCCTCATCGGCGGCGGGCTCGCCGGCGGCCGCGTGATCGCGGATTGGCCGGGCCTGAAGGCGGCGCAACTGCTCGACGATCGCGATCTCAAGCCGACCACGGATCTGCGTGCCGTGCTGAAGGGCCTGCTCAGGGATCATCTGCGTGTCGAGGAGAAGGTGCTCGCCGAGAAGGTCTTCCCTGATAGCGCCGAAATCAAACCGATGGGAGGCCTCGCGGCCTAAAGAGCGATGTGCACATTGACGCAACGCGAACTTGATTTTCTTGCCAGTCTGAAGACCAGCTGGCGACAGCTCTATTGGCGTGAATTCGCGCGCATCCTTCGAGAGAGCGCGCAGCCTGGCTACGCCGGCGCCGAAATTTGCTCGGCGCCGCGACAGGGGTGACGGGAGACTTCGAATGCGGCGGCGTCAATTCATGTCACTCCTCGGCGGAGCCGCACTCGCGCCGTTCTCTGCGTTGCCGGTCTACGCGAACCCGCCGGAAGGCTGCGGTGGTCCGCTCGAGCGGGGCGACGGCTGGCCGGTCGGCTCCGTCAACGATAACAGTCTCGTCAATCGCGAGGCGCTGTGCGGGATGGCGGATCGCCTCGTCTCCAGCGATGCCAACATCCATGCCGTGCTGGTCGCCCGCAATGGCAAGCTGGCGTTCGAGAGCTACTTCAAGGGAGCCGACGAAATTCCCGACCCGATCTACGGCCGCCGTGTGGAAACTCTCGCCTTCGATGCCGACACGCTGCACAGCGTGAAGTCGGTCTCCAAGAGCGTTGCGTCACTCGCCGTCGGGATCGCGATCGATCGCGGGCTGATCCGCAGCGTCGACGAACCGATCTTCAGCTTCTTCCCCGAACTGTCCGACCTGCGGTCCCCCGAAAAGGATCGTATCCGGTTGGTGCACGCGCTGACCATGTCGATGGGCCTGAAGTGGATCGAGGCGACTCCTGCAACGGGCGACTACGACAACGACGAGTCGCGCATGCATATGGCATGGGATCCGTGTCGTTACGTTCTCGGTCTTCCCGTGACGGCCGCGCCGGGGCAGGAATTCTTCTATAACACCGGCGCACTCACTCTGGTGTCGGCCATCATCCGCAAGGCGACCGGACGTCCTCTCGATGAATTCGCGCGTGAGGCGTTGTTCGAGCCTTTGGGAATCACCAGCACGACGTGGGCTCGGTACCGTGGAGACACCGATGCGGGAGGAGGGTTGCGACTGCGGCCGCGCGACATGGCAAAGATCGGCCAGCTGGTCCTTGCGGGCGGCCGCTGGAACGGCCGCGGGATCGTTTCCAAGGCCTGGATCGACGCCTCGACTGCTGAGAAGATCAAGGGGACGGACAATCAATCCTACGGATATCTGTGGTGGCTCGGCCAAGCGCGCGTCAACGACCGGAAGATCAACTGGATCGGTGCGCTGGGGCGCGGCGGGCAGTCGATCCGCATCGTGCCGGAGCTCGATCTCGTCGTCGCCGTGACGGCGGGCTACTACCAGGACTACAGCCCGCAAGCGTTTCGATTGCAGTTCGGCGTTTTCAGGGACGTCTTGCGCGCGATCCCCCCTCCGGCCTGAGCCGCAGCTGCCGACTCCGGCGGCGGGTTCTGTCCCGATTCAGGACAGTCACTGTGGTGGAATCGTCACAGCTGGCGCGAAACGGCCGCGGCCCCAGAGCCGCTTTTGTTCCGACAAGGTTCTGCCCTCATTCCCCACGGAAACTTGGGGTTGTTCGGAGGGCGCATCATGTCTCGCATTGCAAGTGCCGAAACTGCCCGGATGTCGCTGGCTAGCTCGAGCCGGCTATTGCTCGCGGTCCTCGGGGCCGCATCGCTCGCCGCCTGCGCGCAATCGCCGGTCGGCCGTCAGAAAGCCGATCTCGCCGGAACAACCCGGCAAGCCGCGGTGGAGCGCCCGCACAGGGTGGCGGCGCTGCATCCACGCCCGATCAGCCGGGCGCGCAGCTCCGAGGGTAAGCAGACGGCTTCGCACGGCGTCGCGAGCTTCTATTCGGATACGGAGACCGCGAGCGGCGAGAAGTTCGACAAGAACGAATTGACCGCGGCGCATCCCACCCTGCCGTTCGGCACCAAGCTGCGCGTCACCGAGACCTCCTCCGGCCGCTTCGTCACGGTCAGGGTCAACGACCGCGGGCCCTTCGTGCGCGGACGCGTGGTCGACATCTCGCCTTCCGCCGCCGAGGCGCTCGGCATGGTCGACAAGGGCATCACCAATGTCAGGCTCGAGGTCGTGCGTTAGGCGTTGCGAACGATGCGGCGCGCTTAACCGGCTGTTAGCGGCTTTTCGAGCACCATGGCTGTCCGTACAATTCGGGGCTTTGGGGGAGGCGGCGCTTGAACACGATCCAGCATCTCGAAGATCAGGCTGCGCGCGCCGAGCGGCTCGCCAAGCGGATCACGGATACGCTGACGATCGAAAAGCTGCTGACCTTCGCCGGCGAACGCCGCCGCGAGATCGAGGTCATCGCCGGTAAGCACCGCCGCAACTAAGTCCCGCGTTCCATGCTCCGATCGCATCCGCCCTCGCTGCGAGGCGCGGAACTTCTCCTTTTTCCCGGCGTCATCCCGGTGATCAAGAAGGAGGAGGACATCATGGGTTTTGGACGAGGTGCTTTGCTTTGGTTGCTTGGCGTGCCGCTGCCGATCGTTCTGCTGCTGGCATTGTTCTGGCACCACTGAGGTGACGACACGAAAAGCGCCGCGGAAGCGGCGCTTTTTTGTTGGGCGCGATGTGCAACGTTTGAGGTGCGATGCGCCCTCAGCTATGGCTCTCGACGAATTCGCTGAGATAGTCGGGCAGCTCTATGCCATAGATGTCGCAGCGTGCCTTTATCGCGCCGGCGACCTCGGTCGAGATGTCCTTGATCCAGTGTTCGAGCGTGTTGAACGAGATCACCTTGACGGGATCGTTGAAGCAGCCAGCGACGAACTCGCCGATGGTGGCTTCGAGATCGCTGCGCTCGATGCGGATTTCAGTCGCAATGTCGAGACGGTCGACGACGACGAAGAGGGTTTGGTCCGCGCCATAGGGCACGACGGGAGATGCAACGCCAGCTTCAAGCATGTGAGGCGCTCACGAGTTGACTTCCGATCTCCGACAACGGGAAAAACCGGAAGAAGGTTCCTACGCACGTGCTTGTGAAGGCCGTCAGAGAAATTCCCGCCAGCGTGATAGCTCGATGACGTGTTCGGGGGAGAGAACGGCGGTAACCAGCGGCGGCTGCGGCGCCGTGCGGATCTCATAGAGATGCCGGGTCGCCGCCGGCTTTTGCATGAAGGCCGAGATGCATTGGTCGAGCGTCCCCTCGCTCACCTGGTAGGGCTCGCGGTCCGGTCGGCGCTGGTTGCCGAGTGACGGCCATTTATGCAGCGCCGCAAGCGCGCCGAAATCGACTTTTGACTCCGCAACAACGTCCCCCATCGTCCTGCCTCACGCAAAAGACGACCCCAGCACACGTGCTCGCGTGCCGGGGCCCATACACCTGTCGCTGCATCTCAATGCCACCAGCCCCAACGCGGCATCCGGGAAAAGGTTCCCGGCTCATCGGCTACGGCGCAGGGCTCAAGCGCTCGGGATCTTCGGAATTTGCAATATCCAGCCGACAAACGCCATTACGCGGGGATCTTTGGCCATTGCCGCGGGCCAGCGCACGATCTGAGCCTTGCTCGACGGCAAGTCCCACGATTGCGGAAGCACCCGTACCAGCCTGCCGTCCTTGAGTGCGTCCTGGACCAGCAGCGAACGCGCGAGCACGATCCCGTTGCCGGCGAGGGCCGCGGCTATGGCGGTGGCTATCGTTGCAAAGCGTATCTCGGCGGGTGGCGGGCGGCCGAGACCCAATCGTTCGAACCAGGAGGTCCATGACCATTCGACCCCGCGGTCTTCGCCGATCCGGCCCTTGTGCAGGAGCGGCAACGATTTGAGGCGCGTCACGTCGGTCAGCGGTTGCTGGCCAGGCAGCAGGCGTGGGTGGCAGACGGGGTAAACATGCTCGCGAACCAGCAAACGCTGCGTCGACGTTGGCCTCAAGCCCGCTGCTGGTTGCCACACCACCGCGACGTCAAGATCGGTCGACCTCGCATGTGCGTCGGGTTCACGTACGGCCAGCTCGACCGGTATGCCGGGATGTGCTTGCGCAAAATCGGGCAAGCGGCGCACGAGCCAATAGTCGGCAAGCGCTGCACCGACGCCCACTTTCAAGGCCGGAGGCGGAGCGGCGGCGCGACAAAGCGCACGAAAATCCGCCATCCTGTCGAGCAAACCGGCCAACTCGTTCGAGAGGGCAATGCCGGCGGGCGTGGCGCACAAGCCGCTCGGCTGCCGAACGAGGAGGGGCGTCCCGACGAAGTCCTCGAGCTTGCGGAGCCGATGGCTGACCGCGCTCTGCGTGAGCCCGAGCTCCGCGGAGGCGCGCGTGACGCTCGCATGTCTCAAGGCTGCCTCGAACGCAATCAGACCGTCGAAGGGAGGAAATGAACGCATTGCATCATCATGAAACATTTTCATGCCGATGTGAATGCATTGCATTGGCGCAGGCTTCGCCCCGGTATGCATATCGGTACCAGACGCTTTCACGATGGGGCAACGATGATCACGCCTGAACCCGACATGCAGTCCCCACGTCGTTGGCACGACCTGCTGCCAGCGATGGTGCTCGGCATGGCGGCCTTTCTGACGCAATTCGACGTAACCGCGGTTGTTGTCGCGATGCCGGCCATGGCCGCCGAACTCGGTTTCGGCGGCGCTGCCTATGCCTGGGTGATGGATGCCTACAGCCTGGCATTTACCGGCGGGCTGCTCGCCGCGGGCGCGCTGGCCGACAAGTATGGACGCCGACGCGCTCTGCTTGGCGGCAACGTCGTGTTCCTGGTCGGATCGATAATTTGCGGCTTCGCGGCGGGTGGTCCGATGCTGTGGGGCGCGCGTGCAGTTCAAGGCCTCGGCGCGGCGTTCGTTATCACGGGAGGCATTGCGCTGCTTGCGAATGCCTATGCCCGGCCTGACGAGCGCGCCCGCGCCTTTGCATTCATGGGCGTGCTCTCGGGCACCGCCATGGCGCTCGGACCAGCGCTCGGAGGACTTGTCTCGGCCTGGTTCGGATGGCGCTGGATCTTCCTGGCCAATATCCCGCTTTGTCTGCTCACGCTTCTGGCGGTTCCGCGGCTGGTCGCAGAATCGCGTGATCCTGCCGGCCGCCCGCTGGACTGGAGCGGCGTCGTGCTTCTCACGTTTGCGCTTGGTCTTGCGATCGAGAGCCTGCTGAAGGGAGGTGCAATGCCGGCCCGGACTGCAGCGGGCCTCGGGCTGAGCGCGTGTCTGCTCGCCATCTTCGTGATGCAGCAGCGGCGCCGGCCCGTGCCGATTTTCGACCCCGCCGTGTTCATTCGGCCGGTCATGGTCGGCATTTCCTCGCTCCTGATTGCTGTTTCCGTTGGATACTGGGCGGTTCTCGTCTATCTGCCGCCGTTCCTGAACGCAGCGTTCGGCTGGTCAGGTCCGTCCGTTGGCTTCGCAATGCTCTTCGCGACGTTGCCGATGCTTCTGCTGCCGCCCTATGGCGCTCGCCTCGCAACACGCTGGGGCTGGCGCCGGCTGTTCGCGACGGCGATGCTGGCGCTGCTGGCAGGCGATCTCATTCTGGTCCTTGCCGCGAGCGGCTGGCTCCCGAACGCGCAAGTCGTTCTCGCTGCTGCGGCAACCGGAATGCTGTTGGCCGGGATTGGCGCAGTCCTCGCGCATCCGCAACTGTCGAGCGCTGTCGTTGCGTTGGTGCCTCCGGACCAAACGGGCATGGCCTCGGCGGTCACCGTGGTCATGCGGCAGGCCGGATTTGCGCTCGGCATCGCAATGCTCGGTGCGATCCTATCGGACGAAGCATCGGCTGCCGGTTACGCATGGCCCTGGCTTGTTGCGGCGATTGGATCAGCAGGCGGCCTCGTCGCCGCATCGATGTTGCTGCCTGACCATCAGCCGTAGCTGTATCTGGTGGATACAGCCGGCTGCCCGGGATCACACCAATCGCCACGCCGGCGGCCGGGAACGGTTCCCGGCCGCGCCGTTTTCCGGTTCAGCTCGCGGCCGCCGCGATCCTGTGCCCCGGGCTGTCATGCTCCTGGCTGCTCTCGCCGCGGCGGACCTCCGGCGGCAGCCCGGCAAAGCGCCGCAAGGCCTCCGCCATCTGCACCCGGCCCGACACGCCTGTGATCACCACGTCCACCATCGCAAAGGACGAGTGGAAGTGGCCGCGTGCCTTGAGCTGCTCGACCGGGACGCCGGCGGCCGCCATTGCCTCGGCATAGGCGACACCCTCGTCCCGCAGCGGATCGAACTCGCAGGTGACCACAAGGGCCGGCGGCAGCCCGGCGACCTTGCCGCGCAGCGGCGAGACCCGCGGATCGGTGCGGTCGGCCGGTGAGCAATAGAGGTCCCAGAACCAGTACATCAGCGAGCGCGTCAGGAAGTAGGCGGTCCCATTGTCCTCGTAGGAGGGGCGATCGAAGCTGCAGTCGGTGACCGGGCAGACCAGAAGCTGGCCGGCGATGGCAGGCCCGCCGCGGTCGCGCGCGAGCTGGCAGGTGACGGCAGCGATGTTGCCGCCGGCGCTCCAGCCGGCAACCAGAACCGGGCCCGGCTTGCCGCCGAGTTCGGCGGCGTGCTCGGCGATCCAGCGCGTGGCCGCATAGCCGTCTTCGGCGGCGGTCGGGAAGCGATGCTCAGGTGCGTGGCGATAGCCGACGCTGACGAACATCATGCCGGTCCGCCGCACCATGTCGCGGCAGAACGGCTCGTCCGATTGCTCGTCGCCGAGCACCCAGCCGCCGCCATGGAAATAGACCACGACCGGATGCGGTCCCGGCGTTGCGGGCTTGTAGACACGGTAGGGCAACACACCGTCGGCAATGGGCAGGGTGCCGTCGACGATCTCGCCGATTGGCCGCCCCGCGGGACGGCCCTTGTTGAACTCGTTGACGAAGGCGCGTGCGCCTTCCGCGCCCATCGACTCGATCGGCGGCAGGTTGAGAGATGCGAGCAGGTTCAGCACCAGCCGCACGTCCGGCTGCAGGCGCACCACCTCGCCGTCATTGCATTGCGCGGCCCCATTGGGGCCGGTGAGCTTGAAGCCGAGCATGCCGCGGCTGACCACCTCGTCGCAGATGCTGCGGTAGGGGCCGACGCCGCCGGTGTAGGGCATCAGCCCCTGCACCTTGCCGGGCACGTTGGCGCCCGTGTACCAAGTGTTGGCGAGCCGGTGCAGCGTCAGCATCGAGCAGTCGGCCATGTGCCTGTTCCAGCCGGCCTGCGCCGTCTCGGTCGGCTCCATCGTGGTGAAGCCGGCATCGCGCAGCGCGGCAAGGCGATCGACCACCCAGTCGGCATGCTGCTCGATCGACACCGCCATGTTCGACAGCACCGACGGGCTGCCAGGGCCGGTGATCATGAAGAAGTTCGGAAAGCCCTCGACCGTCAGGCCGAGATAGGTCTGCGGCCCCTGCGCCCAGACATCGGACAGCGACTTGCCGCCGCGCCCGGTGATCGGATGCACGGCCCGGATCGCACCGGTCATCGCATCGAAGCCGGTTGCGAAGACAATGACGTCGACGTCGAAGCTACGGCCGTTGGTGGAGATGCCGCTCGCGGTGATCGCCTTGATCGGCTCCTTGCGCAGATTGACCAGCGTGACGTTCGGCCGGTTGTAGGTTGCGTAATAGTTGGTGTCGAGGCAGGGGCGTTTCGCGCCGAACGGATGGTCGTCCGGCATCAGTGCCGCGGCGGTCTCGGGGTCCTTCACCGCGGCGCGGATCTTCTCGCGGATCAGGTCCTGGACGATCTTGTTGCCGTCGAGGTCGACGGCCTGGTCGGCCCAGAGCTGCGTCAGGATGTGGACGAGGTCGCCGGCGGCCCAGGCGCGTTCGAACCGCTCGCGACGCTCGGCATCGCTGAGCTGCCAGCTCACGACCGTCTGCTGCGGGTAGGGCACGCCGGCCATCGACTGCCGTGCCTGCTCGCGATAGGCCGCGCGGTCGCTCTGCAGCAGGCTCATGCGGTCCGCGGGCGCCGGGCCGTTATGCGCCGGCAATGCGAAATTCGGTGTGCGCTGGAAAACGGTCAGATGCGCGGCCTGCTCGGCGATCAGCGGGATCGACTGGATCGCCGAGGAGCCCGTGCCGATCACGGCGACGCGCTTTCCTGTGAGATCGACGCCGTCATGCGGCCAGCGTCCGGTGAAATAGACCTCGCCCTTGAAGTCCTTGACGCCGTCGATCTCCGGCGGCTTTGGCGCGGAGAGACAACCGGTCGCCATGATGTAATGGCGGCACGACACCGGCGCGCCATTGTCAGTGGTGATGAGCCAGCGCTCCGACGCTTCGTCCCATCTGGCTTCGGTGACCTTGGTCTTGAAACGGATATCGCGGCGCAGATCGTAGCGATCGGCGATGAAGCCGAGGTAGCGCAGGATCTCGGGCTGGGTCGCGTACTTTTCAGACCAGGTCCAGGCGGTCTCGAGCTCCGGATCGAACGTATAGCTGTAGTCGATGGTCTGGATGTCGCAGCGCGCGCCCGGATAGCGGTTCCAATACCAGGTGCCGCCGACATCGCCGGCCTCGTCGAGCCCGACCGCCGAGAACCCTGCCTTGCGCAGGCGATGGAGAAGATAGAGGCCGGCAAATCCGGCGCCGACCACGGCGACATCGACCTTTTGAGCGGTTCCGCGCTCATCGGAGGCACGTGTGGCGACCATTGCGTCAGGCATGGTGTTCCTCCCGTAGGTTTTGTTTTGGCGGCAGGCTATCGCCGCAGGCTCAGCTTGTCATCAGAGCAAGTGCAATCTTAGGGTGGTCGTTTGCGGCGGCTTCGTGACCGCGCGAATGTTGTGGCACCACACGCACCGCGATGCACAATGGCCGTGATAGCCCGGGGTAATCAGCCATCATCCTTCTGTGTATGCTTGCGCTTACAAGCCACGCGTACCGCCCGGGCGTCATGACAGAGTTGAGTGAGCGAACCAAAGCGAACATGGACGTCGTTCTCGAGCAGACGTGCCGGCAACTGCCGCATGGCGGCGATCACGACAGCCGCAGGTTCATCGCCGAGCGCCTGATCGAGGCGGCGCAATCCGGCCACTCCACGCTGGGCGAGCTCGGCATCGTCGCAAGGCGTGCGCTCGCGGAGCTGATCGGCAAAGGCGGCTAGGCGCGGGCGCGAGGCTTGCCTCGCCGACGGCTCCGGACATAACCTGCCGGAATCCTTCATCGAGATCGTTCCGAAGATGCGGGCCCTGCTTGCATTCGTTGCGGCTATCGCAGTCCTGTGTGGGGTCGGCTCGGCCGTCGCCCAGTCGGTCGGACAATTTCCATTCGCGCTGACGCGGGAAGGGCAGATGCTCGGCGCCGTGGAGGGCGAGGTGGCCTCGTTCAGGGGGCTGGCTTACGCGGCGCCGCCGGTCGGGGCGCTGCGCTGGCAACCGCCGCAACCGACGACCGAAAGCTCGGAGATGCGCACCGCCTACGACTACGGCGCGCCGTGCCGTCAGCCGGCGTTGCCCGTGGCGAGCGAAGATTGCCTGACGCTGAACGTGTTCCGTCCTTTCGGGGTCGATGGCCCATTGCCGGTCATGGTGTTCATCCATGGCGGCGCGTTCGCCACGGGGACCGCGAACGATCCGCTGTTCGATGGCGCCAAGCTGGCGCAGGCGGGCCTCATTGTCGTCACCGTGAATTATCGCCTCGGCGCGCTCGGCTGGCTCACGTATCCCGCGCTGTCGAACGCCGGCTCCGGAAATCTCGGCCTGATGGACCAGGTCGCCGCGCTGCATTGGGTGCACGACAACATCGCGGCCTTCGGCGGTGATCCGGGCAACGTCACTCTGTTTGGCAGCGATGCAGGGGCGACATCGATCGCGCTGCTGATGCTGTCCGCGCCAGCGCGCGATCTCTTCCACAAGGCCATTCTGCAATCGGTGCCAGGCCGCGCGCGGCCGCGTTCGGCAGAAGAGGCGGAGGCCATCGGCCGGCTCTTCGTGGCCGCGCTTGGGCCGAAGACGGATCTGCGCGCAGTCGAGCCGCGGCGCCTGCTGGCCGCCGAACAGCAATTGCTGGAGAAATCACCGCGCAGCTTTGCACCGATGATGGATGGACGTCTCGTGACCGAGGACCTCGCCGCAGGTTTTGCGGCCGGACGCCAAAGCCGCATTCCCTTGATCATCGGCTCGAATGAGGACGAGACCGGCTTGGAGAACGAGACCGCGATCAAGGAGGAGCTTGCGCCGCCGGGCACGAGTAGCGAGGAATTGCGCAAGCTCTATCCCGATCTCACCAGACCGTCGGATCTCGCGGCAAAAGTCTACACCGACAAGGTCTTCTCCGAGCCGGTGCGGCTGCTGGCCCGCCTGCACGCGGCAAGCGGCGCGCCGACCTTTCGTTACCGCTTCGCCTATGTGCCGGAGGCGCGCCGCGCCAATCCGGACATCGGCCACGGGCGCGAGCTGCAGTTCATCTTCGGCGCGGAAGGCGTGCCCGGTGCGGGCATCCTGTCGCGGCGCGACCGCGAGGTCGCAAGCCGCATGCGCGCCTACTGGATCAACTTCGCTCGAAGCGGCGATCCCAATGGCCCTGACCTCAATGGTCCCGACCTGCCGCGCTGGGACGCGGCGGGCGGCGATCGCCTGCTGCTGATCACGAACGACGGCATCGCGAGCGGCGACGATCCGATCGCGGAGCGTCTCGACCGGCTGGCAAATGAGGGCAGGAGATGAATCGGATTTAAGCCGCGAGTTCGACGCGCGGCGCCGGGCTGAGCCGGTCTTCCTCCAGGTAATCGATCGCGCCGTCCTTCTCGACGGCATAGAATTGCAGGCCATCCCGCGACTTGAAGGCGGCGCGGACGACACCGCGGCGGCCCTTATCACTGTTGACGACGTCCCCCAGCGCAAACTTCCTCATCGCACGTCTCACTTGTCTTCAAGCCGACTGCTTCGGCCCCGCCGGGGATTCTGGGCGGCAAATCGTTAACGACTTGCTAACCATGCTACTTTGCCTATGCTCACCGCCAATCGTGCGGACCGTAAGCACGCGCCTGTTGTCAACGAGACGAGCCCGATGACGCGATTTCCGACCCTGTTCCTGTCGCATGGCGGCGGCCCCTGGCCTTTCATGGAGGACAGGCGGGTGCAATATGCCAAGACCGCCGAGGCGTTCGCGAACTTGCCGCAGCTTCTGCCCGAGAGGCCGAAGGCCGTGCTGGTCATCACCGGTCACTGGGAGGCCGACGCCTTCACGGTGTCGACCTCGCCGCACCCGCCGATGGTCTACGACTATTACGGTTTCCCCGAGCATACCTACCACCTCAAATATCCCGCGCCGGGCAAGCCCGAGCTCGCTACGCAAGTGAAGGCGCTGCTCACGCATGCCGGCCTCGATTGCCGCGCAGATCCCGATCAGGGTTTTGATCACGGCACGTTCGTTCCGCTCGGGCTGATGTATCCGAACGCCGACATGCCGATCGTGCTGCTGTCGCTGAAGTCCAGCTATGACGCGGCCGAGCACGTCAAGGTGGGGCAGGCGATCGCATCCTTGCGTGACGAAAGCATCCTGATCGTCGGCAGCGGGCTTACCTATCACAACATGCGCGGCTTCAACCGTCCGGAGTCCAAGCCCGTCTCGTATGATTTCGAAGCCTATCTGAACGAGGCGATCAGCAACCCCGATGCCGCGCGCCGCAACGCGATGCTGGTCGATTGGGAGAATGCGCCGAGCGCACGCCTTGCGCATCCGCGCGAGGACCATCTGCTGCCGCTGATGGTGGCGGCTGGCGCCGCGGGCAGCGACGTCGGACGCCGCGTCTTCGTCGACGAGGTCGCGCATGTGGCGATGGCGTCGTACGTGTTTGGGTGATCTTCTCCCTCTCCTCGCAAGCGGGAGAGGCGAAAAAAGCCTCACCCATATCTTAGCTTCATCACCAGGATGCCGCCGGCGAGCAGCATGGTGACGGCGTTCGAGGCGATCAGGGGGCCATCGCCCGAGAGCAGGCCGTAGATCAGCCAGAGCGCGAGGCCCAGCACCATCACCAGGAACATGCCGAGCGAGATGTCGCCGGTGGAGCGGGTCTTCCATACCTTGATGGCTTGTGGCGCGTAGGCGACGGTGGTGCATGTGGCTGCGGCAAAGCCGATCAGCTTGGTCAATAGCGGGTCCATGCGCGCTCTATAGCATGGATTCGGCCATGCTGGAGCTTCGTTCCGATTTCATCGGAACGAAGCTCCCATTCTTGTTCTGACGCGTTTTCTTGACGCGAACCGATGCCCGCCTCGCTCGAAAACGCTAAACCCCGCGGGCCGCCATGAGATTTCGATACAGCGCGGCATAGTCGCCGGCGCGATTGCGCCAGGAGACGTCGGTCGCAAGGCCGCTACGTTGCAGGCGGCGCCAGGTCAGCTTGTCGTGAAAGGCGGTGTTGGCCTTGCGCAGCGTGCCGGCGAGGGCATCCGCCGTCACGGGGGCGAACTTGAAGCCGGTGGCATCGCGGCCGGCCGCGTCGGCCGCGCCGATATCGACGATGGTGTCTTCGAGGCCGCCGACGCGGGAGACGATCGGCACGGCGCCATAGCGCAGCGCACAGAGCTGGGTCAGGCCGCACGGTTCGAAGCGCGACGGCACGATCAACGCGTCCGAGCCGGCCTGGATCAGATGCGCCAGGATCTCGTCATAGCCGATCACGACGCCGATCCGGCCGGGATTGGCGCGGGCCGCGGCCTGATAGCGATCCTGCAGATCGCGCTCGCCGCTGCCGAGCAGCGCGAGCTGCATGCCTTCGCGCAGGATGGTCGGGATGGCTTCCAGCAGGAGATCGAGCCCTTTCTGCCAGGACAGCCGGCTGATGACGCCGAGCAGCGGTGCTTCGTCCGAGGAATCGAGGTTGAACTGCTGCTGCAGCACCGCCTTGTTCGCGGCCCGGAATGTCAGGTCCTCCGCGCCGAAGCGATAGGCGATGTGCGGATCGGTTTGCGGATTCCAGACCTCGATGTCGATGCCGTTGAGAATGCCGCTCAGCACGTCCGACCGTTCACGAAGCAGCCCGCCGAGCCCCATGCCGCCTTCGTCGCTCTGGATTTCCTTCGCGTAGGTCGGCGACACCGTGGTGATGCGATCAGCAAGGCGCAAGCCGGCCTTCAAGAAGCTGATGCCGCCAAAATATTCCAGTTCGTTGACGTTGAAGGCGTGCCAGGGCAGGCCGATCGATCCGATCAGTTCGGGCGCGAACTTGCCCTGATAGGCCATGTTGTGAATGGTCATCACGGTGCCGGGCCGCGGACGATTTTCGTAGTGCAGATAGGCCGGCGCGAGCCCCGCCTGCCAATCGTGGGCGTGCACGACGTCGGGCACGAACGCCCGCACGAGGCCATGGCCGATATCGGCCGCCACGCGCGACAGCGCAGCGAAGCGCACGCCGTTGTCCGCCCAGTCGACGCCATCGGTGGTAACATAGGGGTTGCCCGGCCGTGCATAGAGATGCGGCACGTCGAGGACGAACAGGTCGAGCCCGGCATGCGAGCCCGCCAGCAGCCGTCCGGGGCCGCCGAAATAATCCGGCCAGCGCCGCAGCTCCTCTGTGCCGGACAAAAGGCGCATCACGTCGGGATAGCCCGGCAGCAAGGTGCGCATCTCGACGCCATGCGTCTTCAGCGCAACCGGCAGCGCGCCGGCGACATCTGCGAGGCCGCCGGTCTTGACGAGGGGGTAGACTTCAGAGGCGACCGCGAGGACGCGAACAGGCGTCATGTATTGAGCCTGTCGATCATCGGCTGGGTGATCAGCGAGATGCCCTGCTCGGTGGTGCGGAAGCGCTTTCCGTCGACCTCGGGATCCTCGCCGACGACGAGGCCTTCCGGAATCTCGACGCCGCGGTCGATCACGACGTTCCTCAAGCGGGCGCCGCGGCCGACACTTACGTAAGGCATGATCACGGCATTCTCGACATTGGCGTAGGAGTTGATGCGCACGCCGGTGAACAGCAGCGAGCGGCGCAGCGAGGCGCCGGAGATGATGCAGCCGCCTGAGACCAGCGAGCTCACCGCCTGGCCGCGCCGGCTCTCCTCGTCATGGACGAATTTCGCCGGCGGGGTGATCTCCGCATAGGACCAGATCGGCCAGGCGCGGTCGAACAGGTCGAGCTCGGGCACCACGTCGGTGAGGTCGATATTGGCGGCCCAATAGGCGTCGACCGTGCCGACGTCGCGCCAATAGGCGCGGGTGTCGCTGCCGGAGCGGACGCAGGAGGTCGAATATTGGTGCGCCATCGCGCGGCCGTTCTTGACGAGGTAGGGAATGATGTCCTTGCCGAAATCGTGGTTCGAGTTCGGGTCCTCGGCGTCGCGCTTGAGCTGGTCGAACAGGAATTTCGCGTCGAACACGTAGATGCCCATGCTGGCGAGCGAGACGTCGGGCTTGCCCGGCATCGGCGGCGGATCTTTCGGCTTCTCCAGGAACTCCTGAATCCAGCCGTTCTCGTCGATGTGCATGATGCCGAAGCCGGAGGATTCCGACCGCGGCATTTCGAGGCAGCCGACGGTGACGTCGGCGCCGCTCTCGACGTGCTGGCGCAGCATCACCTCGTAGTCCATTTTATAGATGTGGTCCCCGGCCAGCACCACGATGAAGCGGCAGGCGTGGGATTCGATGATGTCGATGTTCTGGTACACCGCGTCCGCCGTGCCGACATACCACATGGTCTCGGAGACGCGCTGGCTGGCGGGGAGGATGTCGAAACTCTCGTTGCGTTCGGGGCGGAAGAAGTTCCAGCCCATCTGAAGGTGCCGGATCAGGCTGTGCGCCTTGTATTGGGTCGCCACCGCGATACGGCGGATGCCCGAGTTCACCGCGTTCGACAGCGCGAAATCGATGATGCGGGACTTGCCGCCGAAGTAGACCGCCGGCTTGGCGCGGCGGTCGGTCAGCTCCAGCAGACGGCTGCCGCGTCCTCCGGCCAAGACAAATGCCAGCGCTTGACGGGCAAGCGGCTCGGGTCTCGCGGCACTCATGTGATCCTCCCACAACTCTGGCGCTCGCCAGAAGCCTCCCCGGCCGCGCACCTTGGAACCGATAGTAATGGTACGAATAGTAAATCGTGAAGGTGGTTGTTGGTTGCGAATGCACGGGAAGCTTAATGCTTTGCCGGGTGATCGGGCCACCGGCACCGTCGTGCAGGTGTCACAGGCGACGAAGTGGCCCGGCACCGGGTTGATCAGAACGGAGGCAAGCGTCTTGTGCGGTGCACGCAAACTCCAGGCTTTGAAATTCTAAGCTTTGACTTGGCGCAAGGATGCCCGATCATGGCGCTGCGATCCTTTTCCAAGCGAAAGGACAGACAGGGAGTAAGACGATGAGGATCTGGAAGACGGCAATTGCCTGTTCGCTGGGCGGCGCGATCATGGCGGCCCAGATCGGGCAGGCCAATGCGGCCCCGATGCCGACCAACGTCGCGGCGATGAAGGCTGCGACCGGCGACAACGTCGCGCAGGTGCATTGGCGTGGCGGCGGATGGGGCTGGGGTCTCGGCGGTCTCGCGGCCGGCGCGATCATCGGCAGCGCCATCGCCGCGGGGTCTCCTTACGGCTATTACGGCGGCGGCCCCTATTACGGCGGCTACGGCTATGGATATCCGGGCTACGGCTATGGTTATGCCCCCGCTTATTACGGCGGGTACGGCTACGCCCCGGTCTATCCGCGATATTATCGGCCCTATCGTCCGTACTACAGCTATGGCTACTACCGGCCGTACCGCGCCTATCACCGTCACTATTACCGCAGATATTGGTGAGACCGCACGGCTAGAACGAGAGCCACACGATCAGGCTCATGCATGCGGCATGCATGAGCACGATCGCGGCGAGATGCAACGGGCCGGGCCTGAGGCGAAGCCGGTGCATCCCGCCGCCTCCGCCTAGTTCGATCCCGCGGCCGCAGCCGTGAAGCTGCGGTCGACGGCTTTGCTGACGTCGAGCTTCTTCGGCAGGATGCCGTAACGCGTCGAGCGGTCCGAGGCTTCCTGCACCTCCTTGATCACATTCTCGTCGATCACGATCGGGCTGGTGCGCTGTGCGGTGTAGGCCGACAGCAGCACGTCCTCCGGCAGTTTTGTTAGTTCGGCCGTGTTCTTCGCGTAGTCACCGAGATGGTCGAGTGACCATAGCCGCGCCTTGTTCAGCCGCTGCACCAGGTCCTGCACCGCGGCGCGCTTGGTGGCGATGGCGTTGTCGGAGGCGACGATGAAGGTGATGGTCGGCGTCAGCCTTTCGCCGTCGGCGATGACGCGGGCCTTGTCCTTCAACCTCGCGAACGAGACGTAGGGCTCCCACACCGCCCAGGCGTCGATCGAGCCGGCGAGCAGCGCGATCTTGGCATCGACCGGGCCGAGCGGCGCGAAGGTCGCGTCCTCCAGCTTGATCTCTGCCTTCTCCAGCGTTGCGTCGATCAGGAACTGGCCCCAGCCGCCGCGTGTGCCGGCGAGGCGCTTGCCCTTGAGGTCGGCCGCCGATCTGATCGGCGAGTCCTGGCGCACCAGAATGGCCTGGGTCTTCGCATCCGAGCGCGTGCCGCCGATCGCCTTGATCGGCGCGCCGGCGGCATAGACCGAGAGGAACGAGAGATCGCCGGTGTAGCCGACGTCGAGCGCGCCGGCATTGAGCGCTTCGAGGATCGGCGCGGCCGCCGGGAATTCCGACCACTCGATCTTGTAGGGCAGGTCCTTCGCATAGCCGGAGATTTCGAGCAGCGAGCGATTGCCGCCTTTCTGGTCGCCGACGCGCAGCACGACGGTGTCGGCGGCGAGCGATGCGGCAGCTGACGATAGCATGATGGCAGCGGCGAGCAGCGATGTGGCGAGCCGGCGCGTGATGGAATGGTCGTGAGAGTTGATGCTCATTGGATCCGTCTTGTTGCGTCGCTCACGATGCGTGAGCGGACGATGCAGCGACACGCTCAAGTCTATGAGCGCGCGGTACGCCGTCAATGAAATGGCCAACCGTATTGTGCGTGCTTCAGGCAATGACGTTTCAGCGGAGCGTTGCTTTCGAGAATGCGCAGCGTGCGCGGCCGAAGCTGCACAGGGCTGCGGCAGCCGATGGGGTCGCGGTTTACCTTGCGTGCCGATGCATCCGCGAAAATCCTTTCATCGCTCCCGCATCCGCGGGTGGAGAGAATGACCTTCCTTCGCGCAACATTCGAAAATCCATTTCATTGACGATGCAGCGAACGCGCCGCATGATTTGCGCATCGCATCAACGCGGCGCGGGAAGCGCCGACGGAACAATTTTCTCTCAACGCAGCTCCGCACGGAACATGCGCAACGCGACCCGTTGCGCACACGGCGGAGCCGTGCCAGCAGGAGCCAGGGGCAGATGACCAACGACAACGAGCGCAGCGGATCGACACTCGACCGGCGCCACCTGCTTCAGGCCGGGCTTGCGGCGGCTTTCGCAGCGCCGCTCGGCGCGCTGGGCGCGCAGGCCTTCGCACCGCGGGCCATCGTGCCCGGTGTCGACTTCTCCGAGTTTCCGCTGTGCCGCACGGCCTCCGACGCGCCCGCGCTCACCGGCGCGCCGCGCAAGCTGAAGCTGTCGTGGAATGCCGGTGCCGTCTGCCTCGCGCCGGTGCCTGTCGCAATCGAGCACGGCTTCTTCCAGAAGCACAATCTCGACGTCGAGCTCGTCAACTATTCCGGTTCGACCGACCAGCTGCTCGAGGCCATCGCGACGGGCAAGAGCGATGCCGGTCTCGGCATGGCGCTGCGCTGGCTGAAGCCGCTGGAGCAGGGCTTTGACGTCAAGATCGCCGCCGGCACCCATGGCGGCTGCATGCGCGTGCTGTCGCGCACGGATTCCGGCGTCTCGAAGCTTGCCGACCTCAAGGGCAAGATCGTCGCGGTCGGCGATCTCGCCGGTCCCGACAAGAATTTCTTCTCGATCCAGCTGGCCAAGCTCGGCATCGATCCGGTCAAGGACGTCGATTGGCGCGCCTATCCCGGCAACCTGCTCAATGTCGCGGTGGAGAAGGGCGAGGTGCAGGCGTTTCTATCGTCCGACCCGCTGGCCTATCTCTGGCTCAAGGACACGCAGTACAAGGAGGTCGCCTCCAATCTCGACGGCGAGTACCGCGAGAAGAGCTGCTGCATCCTCGGCCTGCGCGGCTCGCTCGTGCGCGAGGAGCCTCAAGTCGCGCGCGCCATCACCCAGGCGCTGCTCGATGCGGCGATGTTCACCGCGCAGAATGCGACGGTCGCGGCGAAATCGTTCCAGCCCTATGCGCCCAAGGCGGCGACGCTGGCCGATATCGAGGGCATGGTGCGCTACCACACCCACCATCATCATCCCGTCGGCGACATCCTGAAGCGCGAGCTCAAGGCCTATGCCGACGATCTCAAGAGCGTGCAGGTGTTCAAGCAGAGCACCGACACCGCCAAATTCGCGGAGCGCATCTATGTCGACGTATTCGCTGTCTGACGGACTCGCCTCCGGCGCGCCGCGCACCTCGCGCGCGCCGCTGCTGGCGAGCTGGATCCGGGAATCCGGCACTGGCGCGCTCGCCAGCATCGCCTGGATCGCCTTCGGGCTGTCCTGCCTGTGGTGGCAGGACGTCGGCGACTGGTCGCGCACGCATTCGCTCGGCATTGCGGCCTTCATCATCGCGGCGATCGCGCTGTTCGGCACCATCGGGGCCGACTATCTGGGAGCGGCGGGACAGGCGCTGCACAAGCGCGCGCCGTGGCTGGTCGCGCTCGGAGTGTTCCTGACGGTCTGGGAGGTCGCGACCGCAAAATTCGCCTGGCTGCCACTGCCGTTCTTCCCGCCGCCGCAGGCGATCATCGAGGTCTATACCGACGATCTGCCGAAGCTGCTCGACAGCGTGTTCGCATCCGTGAAGCTGCAGCTCGGCGGCTATCTGATCGGCGCGACGATCGGCTTTTTGACCGGCGTCTCGATCGGCTGGTCGCGCGCGGTCGGCTATTGGGTGCATCCGGTGCTGCGCTTCATCGGCCCGCTGCCGGCGACCGCCTGGCTGCCGATTGCCTTCTTCACCTTCCCGTCGAGCTGGAGCGCCTCGACCTTCCTGATCGCGCTGGCGACGGGGTTTCCCGTGACGGTGCTGACCTGGTCCGGCGTCGCGAGCGTCAGCAACGCCTATTACGACGTCGCGCGCACGCTGGGGGCAAAGCCGTCGTTCCTGGTGCTGAAGGTCGCGATCCCGGCGGCGCTGCCGCACGTCTTCGTCGGCCTGTTCATGGGTCTCGGCGCGTCCTTCGCCGTGCTCGTCGTTGCCGAGATGATCGGAGTCAAGGCCGGGCTCGGCTGGTACCTGCAATGGGCGCAGGGCTGGGCCGCCTACGCCAACATGTACGCGGCGCTGATCGTGATGTCGCTGCTCTGCTCCGGCGCGATCACGCTGCTGTTTGCGATCCGCGATCGTCTCCTGGTCTGGCAGAGGGGGACCGTCAAATGGTAGCCACAGCTCTTGCCGAAGCGGTTACGCATCCAGCCGCCGGCGCCGCGCTCGACATCGAGCAGGTCAGCCACGCCTTCGACATCGACGGGACCGAGCTGCCGGTGCTGAGCGATGTTTCAATTTCGGTCGAGCCCGGCGAGTTCGTCGCGCTGCTCGGCCCGTCCGGCTGCGGCAAGTCGACCCTGCTGCGGCTGGTCGCCGGGCTCGACAAGCCGAAGGCAGGAAGGCTGCGGGAGGACGAGGCGCGCATCAGGAGCCCGCATCCGTATCATCGCGGCGATCGCGCTGTTCGGCACCATCGGGGCCGACTATCTGGGAGCGGCGGGACAGGCGCTGCACAAGCGCGCGCCGTGGCTGGTCGCGCTCGGAGTGTTCCTGACGGTCTGGGAGGTCGCGACCGCAAAATTCGCCTGGCTGCCACTGCCGTTCTTCCCGCCGCCGCAGGCGATCATCGAGGTCTATACCGACGATCTGCCGAAGCTGCTCGACAGCGTGTTCGCATCCGTGAAGCTGCAGCTCGGCGGCTATCTGATCGGCGCGACGATCGGCTTTTTGACCGGCGTCTCGATCGGCTGGTCGCGCGCGGTCGGCTATTGGGTGCATCCGGTGCTGCGCTTCATCGGCCCGCTGCCGGCGACCGCCTGGCTGCCGATTGCCTTCTTCACCTTCCCGTCGAGCTGGAGCGCCTCGACCTTCCTGATCGCGCTGGCGACGGGGTTTCCCGTGACGGTGCTGACCTGGTCCGGCGTCGCGAGCGTCAGCAACGCCTATTACGACGTCGCGCGCACGCTGGGGGCAAAGCCGTCGTTCCTGGTGCTGAAGGTCGCGATCCCGGCGGCGCTGCCGCACGTCTTCGTCGGCCTGTTCATGGGTCTCGGCGCGTCCTTCGCCGTGCTCGTCGTTGCCGAGATGATCGGAGTCAAGGCCGGGCTCGGCTGGTACCTGCAATGGGCGCAGGGCTGGGCCGCCTACGCCAACATGTACGCGGCGCTGATCGTGATGTCGCTGCTCTGCTCCGGCGCGATCACGCTGCTGTTTGCGATCCGCGATCGTCTCCTGGTCTGGCAGAGGGGGACCGTCAAATGGTAGCCACAGCTCTTGCCGAAGCGGTTACGCATCCAGCCGCCGGCGCCGCGCTCGACATCGAGCAGGTCAGCCACGCCTTCGACATCGACGGGACCGAGCTGCCGGTGCTGAGCGATGTTTCAATTTCGGTCGAGCCCGGCGAGTTCGTCGCGCTGCTCGGCCCGTCCGGCTGCGGCAAGTCGACCCTGCTGCGGCTGGTCGCCGGGCTCGACAAGCCGAAGGCAGGAAGGCTGCGGGAGGACGAGGCGCGCATCAGGAGCCCGCATCCGTCGCGCGTCGTCGTGTTCCAGGATCCGACCCTGTTTCCCTGGCGGTCGGTCTGGGACAACGTCGCCCTGGGCCTCGAGGCCCAGGGCATTTTGAGGAGCCAGCGCCAGCGCGTCGATGACGCGCTCGACCTCGTCGGGCTTTCGTCGTTCCGCAACGCCTATCCGCACCAGCTCTCCGGCGGCATGGCGCAGCGCGTCGCGCTGGCACGGGCGCTGGTCAACGATCCCAAGATCCTGATCCTGGACGAGCCGCTGGGAAAACTGGACTCGCTGACCCGCATCACCATGCAGGCCGAGCTCGTCTCACTCTGGCAGCGCAAGGGGTTTACCACGCTGCTGGTGACGCATGATGCCGAGGAGGCGCTGGTGCTCGCCAACCGCGTCATCGTGTTCAGCGAGCGTCCCGCGCGGGTGAAGGCCGATATCCGCGTCGATCGTCCGTATCCGCGCCATCGCGGCGATCCGTATCTGGCTGACCTGCGCCGCCAGATCCTTGGCTTGTTGGGGCTGGACGCCACATGGTGACCTCCATAGCCAAGGGCCGCAGGGCTCACAGCGAGCCCGACTACATCGCCGGCGCAGCGACGCTTGCCACAAGCTTTGCCGCGCGCGCGGCCGAGCACGACCGCATCGGCAGCTTTCCCTTCGAGAATTTTCGCGAGCTGTCGGAGGCGGGCTTGCTGTCGCTGACCGTGCCGGCGGTCCATGGCGGCGCCGGTGCCGGCGCGCGGTATGCCGCGCGCGTGCTCGGCATCCTCGGCAAGGCCGATCCGTCGACCGCGCTGGTCCTGTCGATGCATTACATCAATCATCTCGTGATGGCGCGCAGCCCGAATTGGCCGGCGCGGCTGTCGCGCAAGCTCGCGCGCGAGAGCGTCGAGGGCCTTGCACTCATCAACGCGCTGCGCGTGGAGCCGGAGCTCGGTTCGCCCGCACGTGGCGGCCTGCCGGCGACGATCGCGCGGCGCACCGAAACTGGCTGGCGCCTTTCCGGCCACAAGATCTATTCGACGGGATCGCCGATCCTGAAATGGTACCTGGTCTGGGCGCGCACCGACGAGGCCGAGCCGCGGGTCGGCCAGTTCCTGGTGCCCGCCGGCCTGCCGGGCACGCGCATCGTCGAGACCTGGGATCATCACGGCCTGCGCGCCAGCGGCAGCCATGATGTCATCTTCGACGACGTCGTGATCCCGCTCGATGGCGAGGTCGATGTGCGCAAGCCGGCGGACTGGCGCACGCTCGACGTCACGCAAGCGACCGTCCACACCGTCTTCGTCGCCGCGATCTATGACGGCGTTGCGCGTGCCGCGCGCGACTGGCTGATCACGTTTCTGAAGCAGCGCGTGCCCGCCAGCCTCGGCGCGCCGCTGGCGACTTTGCCGCGCGCTCAGGAGATCCTCGGCGCGATTGAGGCGCGGCTTGCGGTCAACGCGCGGCTGATCGACACGTTCGCCCGCGACTTCGATGACGGCGTCGAGCTCGCCGCGAGCGAGTCCAACGTCATCAAGCTCACCGTGACCAACAATGCCGTTGCCGTGGTCGAGGATGCGCTGTCGCTCACCGGCAATCACGGCCTGTCCCGCGCCAATCCGCTGGAGCGGCATTATCGCGACGTGCTGTGCGGCCGTGTGCACACGCCGCAGGACGATTCCACGCGCATCGACCTCGGCCGCCTCGCACTGGGCCTCTAGGACCTCAACAGGGAGACGATCATGTCGATCGAGTTCATCGGCTTCATCAGCAACAACAATTCGTCGGAAACCGTCGTTCGCGAAGGGCCGGTCCTCAATCCCACCCACATCGAGACGGTGGCGAATGCGCATGAGAATGCCGGCTTCGATCGGGCGCTGCTGGCATTCCATTCGACCTCGCCCGACGCGCTCCAGGTGGCGCAGCACGTCCTGAACACGACGTCCCGGCTCAACGTGCTGATCGCGCAGCGGCCCGGCTTCACCGCGCCAACATTGCTGGCGCGGCAGTTCGCGGTGCTCGATCAGTTTTCCCGCGGCCGTGTTGCCCTCCACGTCATCACTGGCGGCAACGCGACCGAGCTGCGGCAGGACGGCAACACGCTCGACGACAAGGACGAGCGCTATGCCCGCACCTCCGAATTCCTCGACGTGCTCAAGCTGGAATGGACCAGCGACAAGCCGTTCACCTACAGGGGCAAATATTACCAGGTCGAGAACGCGTTCTCGCAGGTGAAGCCCTATCGTCCCGAAGGCATCCGCGTCTATTTCGGCGGCGCCTCGGATGCGGCGATCGACGTCGCCGGCAAGCACGCCGATACCTTTGCGCTGTGGGGCGAATCCTACGCGCAGGTGCGCGACGTGACCTCGCGCGTCCATAACGCGGCGGTGCGGCAGGGGCGGCCGACGCCGCGCTTCAGCCTGTCGGTGCGGCCGATCATTGCGCCGACCGAGAAGCAGGCCTGGGAGAAAGCCGAGGAGATTCTGGCGCGGGCCACTGCGCTGCAGGACAAGACCGGCTATCGCAAGCCCGCCGACGGCCATGCCACGGCCGGCGCCCGGCGACTGCTCGCGCTCGCCGACCAGGGCAGCCGGATCGACAAGCGGCTCTGGACCGAGATCGCAAAGCTCACCGGCGCCAACAGCAACACCACGGCGCTGGTCGGTACGCCCGAGCAGGTCGCGGAGGTCTTCGGCGATTATTACGATCTCGGCATCAGCCATTTCCTGATCCGCGGCTTCGATCCGCTGATCGATGCCATCGACTACGGCCGCGAGCTGATCCCGCTGACGCGCGAGCTGGTTGCCAAGCGCCAGGCCATTCGCGGCGAGGCCGCGGAATGATCCGCCTCATGTTGGCCGGCGCGCTGCTGTTCGCTTCGCTTGAAGTTGCAGCCGCGCAAACCACCTTGCGCGTCGGGGACCAGAAGGGCAATGCGCAGGCCGTGATGGAAGCGGCCGGCGTGCTCAAGGACGTCCCATACAAGATCGAGTGGAAAGAGTTTCCCGCGGCCGCGCCACTCCTGGAAGCGCTCAGCGCCGGCGCGATCGAGACCGGCCTCGTTGGCGATGCGCCCTTCACCTTTGCCGCCGCCTCCGGCGCGCCGGTGAAGGCGATCGCCGCCATCAGGCAGACGCGCGAGGGGCTTGCGATCCTCGTGCCCGAGACTTCGCCGATCAAGAGTTTTGCCGATTTGCGCGGCAAGAAGATCGCGACGGGCCGCGGCTCGATCGGTCATCAGCTGATCCTCGCCGCGCTCGAGAAGAATGGCTGGGCTGCGAGCGACGTGCAGATCGCATTCCTGGCGCCGTCGGACGCCAAGATCGCCTACACGCAAGGCTCTGTCGATGCGTGGTCGACCTGGGAGCCTTATGTGAGCCAGGAGGAGGTGCTGTTCAGGTCGCGCCGCATCATCACGTCGGAAGGGCTTACGCCAGGGCTGAGCTTCCAGGTGGCGCGGCCCGAGGCCATCCGCGACAAGCGCGCGGAGCTGACCGACTTCATCCGCCGCCTCACCGCGGCGCGGGCGTGGTCGCTGAACAACATCGACAGCTACGCCGCGACCTGGGGCAGGCTGATGAACATCCCGACCGCCGTGCCGCAGAACTGGCTGTCGCGCGCAAAGATCCGCATCGCGCCGATCGACGACGGCGTGATCGCGGACGAGCAGAGCACGATCGACCTGTATTTCCGCTGGGGACTGATCAAGCAGAAGCTCGATGCCGCGGGGATCGTCGATCGCTCGTTCACGGACGCGATTGCGAAGGCGGGGTTGTAGCCCTTTTTCTCGGTGGCAACGCCGCTTCTTCCCCTCTCCCCTTGTGGGAGAGGGTGGCTCGCCGCGTAGCGGCGAGACGGGTGAGGGGTCTCCCTCCGCGTGCTCACCTCTCACAGTCGAGTTCACGGGTAGATACCCCTCATCCGGCGCTTCGCGCCACCTTCTCCCACAAGGGGAGAAGGAGAAACGCTCTCACGAGCACCTCAAGGACTCGTGAGGAGAGGCGATGGTTTCCAGCGCAATCGCCTTCTTCGAAATATTCCTTCTGCATTCTCTCCGCCCGACAACACTCTCATTGCTATTTGCACCGCCTCCCTTGCGCCACGTCGCGCCCCGTCAAAAATCAATCCGACGACCACATCGGGAGACCGGCCATGGGCCTGCAAGAAACAAAAATCGAATCGCTTCCCTTCGTCACTGCCGAACTCAACTATCTCGCACCAATCGACGGCAAGCCGCGCACCTACGCCTTCGATCCGCCGCCGGGTGAGCCGAAAAGCACCTCGCTGCCGGAGCCGCACCAGGTCCCGATCTTCGATGCGCGGCTGATCGCGCAGAATTTCTCGCTGGACCGCGAGGGCTTTGCGCTGGTGCGTCACCCGACGCAGGTGAAGGATTTTTACAACGACGACGAAATCCGCAGCGTTTACTATCCAGCGGTCGAAGCGTTCCTGCGCGCGACGCTGAAGGCCGACCGCGTCTTCATCTTCGACCACACCGTGCGCAAGCGTGTCGAAGGCGCGCCTGATATCCGTGACGGCGGGCCGCGCCAGCCGGCCACGCGCGTCCATGTCGACCAGACCGCAATCTCCGGTGCCAACCGCGTGCGCGAGCATCTGCCCGACGAGGCCGAGGAGCTGCTGAAAGGCCGCGTGCAGGTGATCAATCTGTGGCGGCCGATCCGCGGCCCCTTGCGCGATTCACCGCTCGCCATGGCCGACGGCACGACGGTGGCGCCGGAAGACCTCGTCGCTTCCGACCTGATCTATCCCAACCGCCGCGGCGAGACCTATTCGGTGAAATACAATCCGAACCACCGCTGGTTCTATTTCCCTGAGATGACGCCGGACGAGGCGCTGCTGCTGAAGTGCTACGATTCCGCAACCGACGGCCGCACCCGCTTCGGGCCGCACACCGCGTTCCTCGATCCGACCACGCCGGCCGATGCGGCGCCCCGCGAAAGCATCGAGGTCCGCACGCTGGTGTTCCACCGGCAGTAACAAAGTGTGATGGCATTGCCGGGCATCGCCCGGCAATGCTCCTGGAACTTTGAGGAACAAAGCGACGTTTGCAGGGCCGGGCAGGGAACCGGGAGGGTGCCGTGCAAGCGCAGACGACGCTATTGGTAGCTCTGGCCAGCTTTTTGCTTTTTGCCTTTTCTGTTGCCCACGCTGAAAGCGGGCTTGCTTCTTACTACGGATACGCAAAAGCCGGCAAAGTCGGCGAGCTGACCTGCGCCCACCGCACGCGCCCGTTCGGCACCGTGCTCAGGGTGTCCTACAGCGGACGCACGATCCAGTGCCGCGTCAATGATCGTGGCCCGTTCATCCGCGGCCGCATCGTCGATCTCTCGGTGCCCGCCGCCCGCGCGCTCGGCATGATGAGCGCCGGCGTGGTGCGCGTCTCGGTGGATTAGGCCTCCAGGCGCGCTATAGTGCCGCCCATTGCAAAGGGGGCGCTATGGACAGGATCAGGGTGGGACTCGTCGGCTGCGGCTTCGTGTCGGAGCTGCACATGTATGCGTTCCGGCGCGTCTATGGCGTTGACGTCGAGGTCGCGGCGGTCGCTGCCCGCGGCGACAGGGTTGTCGCGTTCGCCCGCCATCACAATATCCCGCGTGTTTACCGCAGCTTCGCCGAGCTGATCGCAGACCGCGATCTCGATGTCGTCGACATCTGCACCCCGCCCAATCTTCATGCCGAGATGATCGTCGCCGCCATGCAGGCCGGCAAGCATGTCATCTGCGAAAAGCCGTTCGCCGGCTATTTCGGCCGCGAAGGCGATCAGCAGCCGATCGGCAAGCACGTGCCGAAGGCGCTGATGTATGAGCGCGTGATCGAGGAGATGGACAGGACGCGAGCCGCGATCGAGCGCACGGACAAGCTCTTCATGTATGCCGAGGACTGGATCTACGCGCCGGCCGTGACCAAGACCGTCGAGATCATCAAGGCGACCAAGGACAAGATCCTGTTCATGAAGGGCGAGGAGAGCCATTCCGGCTCGCACGCCGCGCATGCTGCGCAATGGGCGATGACGGGCGGCGGCTCGCTGATCCGCATGGGCTGCCATCCGCTCTCGGCCGTGCTGTATCTGAAGCAGGTCGAAGCCAAGGCGCGCGGCGAGCGCATCCGCGTCGCCAGTGTCACCGGCGATGTCGGCAACGTCACCGCCGGCTTGAAGCCGGAGGAACGCAGCTACATCAAGGCCAATCCCGTCGACGTCGAGGATTGGGGTACGCTCACCGCAACCTTCTCCGACGGCACCAAGGCCACCGTGTTCTCCGGCGACATGATCATGGGCGGCGTGCGCAATCTGATCGAGACCTATACGAGCGGCGGCTCCCTGTTCGCCAACATCACGCCGAACAATCATCTGATGAGCTACCAGACCAGCGAGGAGAAGCTCGCGAGCGTCTACATCACCGAGAAGGTCGACCGCAAAACCGGCTGGCAATATGTCTGCCTCGAGGAGGAATGGACGCGCGGCTATTTGCAGGAGATCCAGGACTTCATGGAGTGCGCCGCGACCGGACGCCAGCCGCTGTCGGATCTCGCGCTGGCCTATGAGACGATCAAGGTGAACTACGCCGGGTATTGGGCGGCGGAGGAGGGGAGACGGGTGGTGTTGTAAATCACACGCACGCCGCGAACCCTTCTCCCCTTGTGGGAGAAGGTGGCGCGAAGCGCCGGATGAGGGGTTGCTTCAGCGAATGCGAAAGCGAGAGGGTTCACGCGCGGAGACAACCCCTCACCCGTCTCGCCGCTACGCGGCGAGCCACCCTCTCCCGCAAGGGGAGAGGGTGTACCCCGCCCGTGCCTCCCTCACGCCCCGTAGGTCGAGCCCTTCGGCAGCGGGAAGACCGGGTCCTGCGTACGAATGTTCGTCGGCCACACCACGGAAATGTGCTCGCCGGCGTTCTGCATCACGACTGGCGTCGAGCGTTCGTTCTGGCCGGAGAGCGGCGTGCCCGGCGGGAAGAATTTCACGCCATAGCCCTGGATCGTGCCGCCGGCGGGGATGTCGACGTCGAGCGCCGCTTTCCGGATCGCCTCGGGCTCGAAGCTGCCGTACTTCTCCTTGGCGACCGGCAGCACGTGGTTGAGCAGCACCCAGGTCTGGTTGAAGCCCATCGAGCAGTGCGGCGGTACGTCGGTGGCGCCGGTCTTGGCCTGGTAGCGACTGACCATGGTCTTGATCAGATCGCCCATTCCGGGCGCGAGCTTGGCGGGATCGAGCAGCTGCGCCGGCACCGGGTCGATGTTGCAGAAATTGTCGATGTCGGCGCCGAAAGTGGCACGCAGCTTGTCGAGCTGGCTGTAGCCGGCGCCGGCTCCGAACAGCATCTTGAAGCGCAATCCGCTCTCACGCGCCTGGCGCAGGAACAGGGTGATGTCGGGGTTGTAGCCCGCATGCGAGATCACGTCGGCCTTGGCACGCTTGATCTTCGTCACCAGCACCGACAGGTCGGGCGCGGAGGCCGAATAGCCCTCGCGCAGCACGACCTGGATGCCGGCCTCCTTGGCGTAAGTCTCGTCGGCAGAAGCAACGCCGACGCCATAGGGGCCGTCCTCGTGGATCAACGCGACCTTGACCTCCTTCGGGTCCATGCCGAGCTTGGCTTTGGCATGCTCGGT
The DNA here is from genome assembly GCF_051853025.1 of Bradyrhizobium sp. BLXBL-01. Taxonomy (NCBI): domain Bacteria; kingdom Pseudomonadati; phylum Pseudomonadota; class Alphaproteobacteria; order Hyphomicrobiales; family Nitrobacteraceae; genus Bradyrhizobium; species Bradyrhizobium sp. BLXBL-01. The sequence goes on along the minus strand of NZ_CP182471.1, from coordinate 6,619,283 downwards.
GAGGAAGCTTGCAAAGGCTTGGCCGTATTGATCCGAATGGATCTGCGCGCGAAACACGTATTGCAGGTTCTTGTCCTTGAACACGGCGGTCGAGACCGCTGTCGTGATCCAGAGGATCTTCTTCTGCTGCTCGACCTTGGCCGCGAGCGGCACCGCATGCGAGCTCGCATAGACGCCGTTGAGGATGTCGATCTTCTCCTGGCTGATCAGGCGTTCGGCCTCGTTGATCGCAACGTCGGGCTTGCTCTGCGAATCCGCGGCGACCGGAGCAACCTTGTATTTGCCGCCGACACCGCCCTTCTCGTTGACGAGATCGATGGCGATCTGCGCCCCGATCGACGAGGCGACCGAGCCGCCGGCGGCGAAGGGGCCGGTGAGGTCGTAGACCAGGCCGATACGTAAATTCTCGGCTTGTGCCTGGGCGCGTGTCCAATCGAGGCTGAGTGCGGCGGCGGCAGCCGCCGAGGTCTTCAGCAGCTGCCTGCGTGAAGTCGGCATCCTATCCTCCCTCAAAACCGTCGTTCGATCTTGTTGTTGTCGCGAAGTATGGGGAGCGGGACGGAGGAAAGTCAACATCGCGAAAGTCGAGGTCCGCCGCTCGCGGCATAGAACGCAATTGCGAGATGACCGCGAGGCGACCGTGCCGACGATCGCTGCGCGCGCTATTGCGCCAGGCGCCGCGCCAGATAAGGCGCGGTCTTTCCGCCGGCCTTGGCGACCTGCTCGGGCGTCCCCGATGCGACGACACGGCCGCCTTCGTCACCGGCGCCAGGCCCAAGATCGATGATCCAGTCGCTGTGCGCCACGACGTCCATGTCATGCTCGACCACGATCACGCTGTTGCCGCCGTCCACGATGCGTTCGAGCTGCGCGATCAGGCGCTCGACGTCGCGCGGGTGAAGGCCGGTGGTCGGCTCGTCCAGGACATAGAGCGTGTGGCCGCGTTGCGGACGCATCAGCTCGGTCGCGAGCTTGATGCGTTGGGCTTCGCCGCCCGACAGCTCGGTCGCGGACTGGCCGAGGCGGATATAGCCGAGCCCGACCTCGCGCACGACCGACAGCGACCGGTTCAGTGCGGAATCGCGCTCGAAGAACTCGAAGGCCTCGTCGACGCGCATCGCCAGCACGTCCGCGATGGATTTGCCGCTGATCTTCACCTCCAGCGTCTTGTCGTTGTAGCGCGCACCCTTGCAGGTCGGGCAGGGCGCGTAGACGCTGGGCAGGAACAACAACTCGACGCAGACGAAGCCCTCGCCCTCGCAGGTCGCACAGCGGCCCTTGGCGACGTTGAAGGAGAAGCGGCCGGCGTCGTAGCGGCGCGACTTTGCCTGCGGCGTCGCCGCGAACAGTTTTCGCACGTGATCGAACAGGCCGGTATAGGTCGCAAGGTTGGAGCGCGGCGTGCGGCCGATCGGCTTCTGGTCGACGACGACGAGGCGGTTGACGTGGTCGAGGCCGGCTACGATCTTGCCGCCCAGCGTCTCGACGGTCGGCGCCAAGCTGTCGTCGTCGGTGTCGGTGGCAAGCGAATGGCCGAGATGCGCGGCCACGGTATCGACGAGGAATTGGCTGATCAGGCTGGATTTGCCGGAGCCCGACACACCGGTGATGCTGGCGATGATTCCGAGCGGAATGTCGACGTCGAGGCCGCGCAGATTGTTGCGGGTCACGCCCCTGAGCTTCAGATGTCCTTCCGGCTCGCGGCGGACCGTCGGCAGCTTCTTGCGGGGATGCGCGAGATAATGCGCGGTCCGCGATTGCGCGATCGCGCCGAGCCCCGCCGGGGGCCCGCTGTAGAGAATGAGCCCGCCGCCGTCGCCGGCGTCCGGGCCGACATCCACCAGCCAGTCCGCGTGCCTGATCACTTCTATCTCATGCTCGACCACGAAGATGGAGTTGCCGGCACCTTTCAGCCGGTCCAGTGCGCGCCGCAGCGCCTCAGTGTCGGCGGGATGCAGGCCGGCCGACGGCTCGTCGAGCACATAGACGACGCCGAACAGGTTGGAGCGGACTTGGGTCGCCAGACGCAGCCGCTGCAATTCGCCCGGTGACAGCGTCGGCGTGCTGCGTTCGCAGGCGAGATAGCCGAGGCCGAGATCGAGCAGGACGGCGAGGCGCGCCGACAGATCCTCGCAGATGCGCCTGGCAACAACGGTCTTCTCCGATTTGTCCGACGAAGCTCTCGCAAATGGCTTGATCACCTCGTGCAACTGCTTGAGCGGCAGGTGCGACATCTCGGCGATGTTGAATCCTGCGAACCTCACCTTGAGCGCCTCGGGCTTCAGCCTTGTGCCGTGGCAGGTCGGGCAGTCCCGCGTGATCATGAATTGCGCGACGCGGCGCTTCATCATCGCGCTCTCGGACTTGGCGTAGGTCTGCATCACGTAGCGCTTGGCGCCGGTGAAGGTGCCCTGATAGCTCGGTTCCTCCTTGCGGCGTAGCGCCCGCTTGACCTCGGCGGCATCGTAGCCGGCATAGACAGGAACGGTCGGCTGCTCCTCGGTGAACAGGATCCAGTCGCGGTCCTTCTTGGGCAATTCGCGCCAGGGCTTGTCCACGTCGTAGCCCAGCGTCGTCAGGATGTCCCGGAGGTTCTGGCCCTGCCAGGCACTCGGCCAGGCCGCGACAGCGCGCTCGCGGATCGTCTTGGTGTCGTCGGGTACCATGGACTTCTCGGTGACGTCGAGCATCCGGCCGATGCCGTGGCAGGTCGGGCAGGCGCCCTCCGGCGTGTTGGGCGAGAACGCCTCCGCATAGAGCATCGCTTGGCCGCGCGGATAGTCGCCGGCGCGGGAATAGAGCATCCGGAGCAGGTTCGAGATGGTGCTGACGCTGCCGACCGAGGACCGCGTCGTCGGCGCCCCGCGCTGCTGCTGCAGCGCCACCGCCGGCGGCAGGCCTTCGATGTCGTCGACCTCGGGGATCTGCATCTGGTGGAACAGGCGCCGCGCATAGGGCGACACCGATTCCAGGTAGCGCCGCTGCGCCTCGGCATAGATCGTGCCGAAGGCGAGCGAGGATTTCCCGGAGCCCGACACGCCCGTGAACACGACGAGGACGTTGCGCGGAATGCGGACGTCGACATTCCTAAGGTTGTGCTCGCGCGCACCCCGGACCCGGACGAACCCGTCATCCTGCGTCAGGCTCTTGGTCTGCTTTGGTCGATCGTCCATCTCGCGCCTCTCACCCAAACAAGGGTAACGGCAAGATCGCAGGATAGGTCCTCCCATGCCAGCGTGGCGCTAGCGGTCTGGACGAAGAGAAAGGCCCGCCGCGAGGATCGCGGCGGGAGCGATGCGAGGCCGGCGGTCTCACCGCGCGTCAGATGATGAAATCCGTGGCCTTGAGATCGGCGGCGTGGATTCCGGTCAGCGTGATCGTGTCATCGCTCGTCAGGTGAATCACGGCGTTGCCGGAGCCGTCGTTGCCGATCAGGCCCTTCAACGCGCTCCATCCTGCCAAGCCGTAATCTTGCAGGTCGATGACGTCGTGCTCCGCTGCGGTGCTGCCCGCAGCCGCGTTGCCCTGATCGAAATCGTTGATCACGTCCTCGCCCGAAACCGTGTTGAAGACGAACAGGTCGTTGTTCGGTCCGCCCCAGATCTGATCGTTGCCGCCCCCGCCGTTGAGGACGTCCCGGCCGCCTGCGATCGAGCCGCCCACGGCGGGGGCGTAGGTGCGCGCATCGCCATAGAGCCAATCGCCGCGATGGCTCCCGTAGAGGATGTCGTTGCCACCCTGTGCGTTGCCGGACATCTGCGAGGCATCGCCGACCAGCGCGATGGAGATCGAATCGGGATTGCCGTCGACGGTTGCGATCAGGACGTCGTCTCCGCCGCGGGTATTGTCGCTCATGTAACCGCCATCGCCGAGAAGCGATGCGCCGCCGGACCGCGCGTCGACAGCGGCCGTATAGATCAGCGTGTCATTACCGCCGCGCGCATTGCCGATCATGGATATCAAGGCATCACCGGACATCGACACGTTGCCAGAGAGGCCGGCCTGGACCACGCTGATGACGTCGTTGCCGCCTTGGGCGTTGTCGCTCATGAGCGATCCGGAATCGCCGCTGAACGCACCATACGATCGGTCGCCCATCTCTGCCGTGATGAGGTCATTGCCGCCCTTGGCTTCACCGGTCATGGCGATTTCGGCGTCCCCCGAGAGGTAGACGTTCGCAAAGGTCGCGCGCGCGGCCTCGACATGCAGCACGTCGTTGCCGCCGTGGGCCTGGCCGGACATGATCTGCGCGTCCCCGTCAAGGTATGTATAGGTCAGGCGGCCCTGGACGGTCGCGACGAGAAGGTCGTTGCCGCCATGCGATCGGCCCTCCAGCATCGCCTCGTCACCGACGAACAGCAGGCTGCTGGGCCCGTCATCGACCGTTGCGATCATGATGTCGTTGCCGCCGTGGCCGTCGATTGGTAGCCCGGGGTCTCCGAACTCGATCACGAGTTCCTGGCTTCCAACGCTGACGATGATCGTGTCGTTTGGCATGCGGCGCATTGCGCAACTCCCACTTCATGCCCGAGGCCGGCTGGAGATAGCGTCATGCTTTCACGCCGCGCCACGGTTCTGCTGCGCGACCTATCTTCGTTGCTATGATGGCGGAGATTTGCTCGACGGTCGGAAAGCGACGGTCGGCGTGTCGCGGTATCGTCACAAAACGCAAAGACTCCGCGCCGGCGCTTCACGCCGGCGCGCTCGCTCGTGGAGGGGTGCCGCTCAGCCCGGCCCGGCGCCTTGCGTCGCCGTGTACACGGCGTAGAGCGATTGGCTCGCGGCCATGAACAGGCGGTTGCGCTTGGGGCCACCGAAGCAGACGTTACCGCACACTTCCGGCAGGCGGATGCGGCCAAGCAGCTTGCCCTCCGGCGACCACACCGTGACGCCGCTATAACCCACGGCGCGTCCGGCATTGCTGGAGGCCCAGAGATTGCCGTTGACGTCGCAGCGCAGACCGTCCGGTCCGCATTTCACGCCGTCGATCACGCAATCGCTGAACTTCTTCAGGTTCGACAACTTGTTGTCGCTGCCGACGTCGAACACGAAGATCTCACCCTTGCCGCCGGCGCCGGTGTCGCCCGGCCCCTTGCCGGTCGAGGCGATGTAGAGCTTCTTGTAGTCGGGCGAGAAGCAGAGTCCGTTCGGGTCGGGCACCTGGTCCTCGGTGACGACGAGGTCGATGCGGCCGGAGGGATCGATGCGGTAGCAATTGGTCGGCAGCTCGCGCTTGCCCGGCACGAAGCCGGCCGGCTGACCGATCCGCGGATTGAGCTTGCCGCCCGTATTGCTCGGACCACCGGCGACGTCGGGCTCGCCTTCGTAGAGCTGGCCGCCGTAGGGCGGATCGGTGAACCAATAGCTGCCGTCGGGATGTGCGGCGATGTCGTTCGGCGAGTTCAGCTTCTTGCCCTGGTAGGAGTCGGCGAGCACGGTGGCGGTGCCGTCGTGCTCGTAGCGCGTCACCCGCCGCGTCAGGTGTTCGCAAGAGAGCTGGCGGCCCTGGAAGTCGAAGGAGTTGCCGTTGGAGTTGTTGGAGGGCGTGCGGAACACGGTGACGCGGCCGTCATCCTCGATCCAGCGCATTTGCCGGTTGTTGGGAATGTCGCTCCACAGCAGATAGCGGCCCTGCGCACTCCACGCCGGGCCTTCGGCCCACAACAGGCCCGTATAGAGACGCTTGATCGCGGTGTTGGGTTGGGCAAGATCGTTGAAGGACGGATCGACCGCGATGATGTCAGGGTCCCAGAAATAGGTCGTCGGCGCACCGTTGGGTCCGAAATCGCGCGGCGGCGTCGTGATCGTCGTCGGCGGTGCGGCAGGCCCGGTCTGGGCCAGCGCGGGGCCCGCCAGCGTGGCCGCGGCGCCGAGCGCCAGTCCCCCGACAAGCGTTCGTCGTGAAAGCGCAGCATTCTGCGCACGCTGCTCCTGCTCAGGAGCCTCCTGGCGTGTCATCGTATCCTCCCGGTTATGTTCGGCCGGCCGGTTGATCCGGCCAAGCGAGGCGGAGGTTAGTCCGGTCCGCGTCCAGTTGCGAGAGGTAGACTTGAAGCTGCTGCGCGATCGCAGGTCGCAATTTCGTCACCTTCGAGTGCGTTTGGAGTGCGGGGCGCTAGGGGGATAAAGCTGGAGCTCATTGTGCAAGCCGTCGTCTTGGTCGTCCTTGTCTCGTTCGCATTTGCGGCTGGCTATTTCACGCGGGACCACGTCTCGCGAAAAAGGCGGGCGGAGGCACGCCGCTGGCGCGAGTACACGGAGCCGGACTGGCTCGCAGCCCACGCGCCGGCCAACACCAACGAGATCGTGAAGGCCGGCACTGCTGCTCCCGTGGCGACCGGCGAGCTCGGCCAGATGCTGAACCGCTGGGAGAGTAGGGCGCGCGCCCGCCGCACTGGCACCGCGTAGGCGTCTCCCTCGCAAATCTTGCAGCCTGTCGTGCAGCCTGGATGGAGCGGAAGCGAAATCCAGGACCGTGTTCCCGCATTGCGCGTCGCTCCATGCGGGCTGCGCCCTCGTGCAGCGAGCTATTAGGTCACGTATGTTGACCATCTTTTGGCGTTGCAGTTGCGGCCATTTCTCGTCTAGAAACGGGCGCATCGAGCCTCCCGGCAACCAACCGTCAACGGTTTTGACCGAGGATTTGAGGCTCAAACGGGTCCGGCAATGCTGATTCGCGGCCAAATCGAGGGGATTTCGGGGGAGGTGGCTCAGGCCGCCGCCACGATCCCGGCCGCGTCGCTGCCCACCCTCCTCATTGGCGGCCTTCTTCTTACTTGCCCCTGAGGGCCGGCTGGGCGCCATGCGCCTGGGCGCTCAGGGGTTGGTCGAGATCACCGGACACCTCAAGCGCCAAGGAATGAACGGCGCAAACGCTCAAAAGGAAATCTAGGAATGGCCACCGTGAACAAGTCCGAGAAGGACCGCGTCATCATTTTCGACACCACGCTGCGCGACGGCGAGCAGTGCCCCGGCGCCACCATGACCTTCGAGGAGAAGCTCGAGGTCGCCGAGCTGCTGGATGATATGGGCGTCGACGTCATCGAGGCCGGCTTCCCCATCACCTCGGAAGGCGACTTCCAGGCCGTCAGCGAGATCGCCCGCCGCTCCAAGGATTCGGTCATCGCCGGCCTGTCGCGCGCCCATCCCGCCGACATCGACCGCTGCGCCGAGGCGGTGAAATTTGCAAAACGCGGCCGCGTTCATACCGTGATCGCGACCTCACCGCTGCACATGCGGGTGAAGCTGAACAAGACCCCGGAGCAGGTGATCGAGACCTCGGTCGCCATGGTCGCGCGCGCCCGCAACCAGATCGACGACGTCGAATGGTCGGCCGAGGACGGCACCCGCAGCGAGATGGATTTTCTCTGCCGCATCGTCGAAGCCGTGATCAAGGCCGGCGCCACCACGGTGAACATCCCCGACACCGTCGGCTATACGGTGCCGGAGGAATACACCCACTTCATGAGGACGCTGATCGAGCGCGTGCCGAACTCGGACAAGGCGGTGTTCTCCGTGCACTGCCATAACGATCTCGGCATGGCGGTGGCCAATTCGCTGGCCGGCATCACCGGCGGCGCGCGCCAGGTCGAGTGCACCATCAACGGCATCGGCGAGCGCGCCGGCAACGCCGCGCTCGAAGAGATCGTGATGGCGATCAACGTGCGCAACGACAAATTCCCTTACTGGAACAAGATCGACACGACGCAGCTGACCCGCGCCTCGAAGCTGGTGTCGGCGGCGACCTCGTTTCCCGTCCAGTACAACAAGGCGATCGTCGGCCGGAACGCCTTCGCGCATGAGAGCGGCATTCACCAGGACGGCGTGCTGAAGGACGCTTCGACGTACGAGATCATGCGCCCCGAGATGGTCGGCCTGAAGCAGTCATCGCTGGTGCTCGGCAAGCATTCCGGCCGCCACGCCTTCGTGCACAAGCTGGAGGAGATGGGCTACAAGCTCGGTCCGAACCAGCTGGAGGATGCGTTCACGCGAATGAAGGCGCTCGCCGACCGCAAGAAGGACATCTACGACGAGGACATCGAGGCGCTGGTCGATGAGGAGATGGCGGCCTCGCACGACCGCATCAAGCTGACCTCGCTGACCGTGATCGCCGGCACCCATGGCCCGCAGCGCGCGACCATGAAGCTCGACGTCGACGGCCAGATCAAGATCGAGGAGGCCGAGGGCAACGGTCCGGTCGATGCCGTGTTCAACTGCATCAAGCGCCTGGTGCCGCACGAGGCCAAGCTCGAGCTGTACCAGGTCCACGCCGTCACCGAAGGCACCGACGCGCAGGCGGAAGTGTCGGTGCGGCTGGCGCAGGACGGCCGCTCGATGACGGCGCGCGCGGCGGATCCGGATACGCTGGTGGCTTCGGCCAAGGCCTATCTCGGCGCGCTCAACAAGATCGTCATGAAGCGCCAGCGCGACACGGTGACGACGGCCGCGGCGAGCTGACGAACGAAGCTGCGAGTTGTTGCACCTCTCCCGCAAGCGGGAGAGGGGGCGCAGCGGTGCTCGCGGCGTGCACCATGAATGGCTGCCCTGCTAAGGGCCAATAGCGAGCGTGCAGGCGAGCCGCTATTGATGCAGCCGGCATAAGATTGGCTACCCGGCACCGCCGGGCGGCCCAAACAAACAACAGGGAGAAACTATGCGCACCTTGGCAATCGCTGCGTCCATCGCGGCTCTGGCACTTGGCTTGAGCGGGCCGGCACTGGCCCAATCACCGATCATCATCAAATTCAGCCACGTCGTCGCCACCGACACGCCGAAGGGCAAGGGCGCGGAGAAGTTCAAGGAGCTCGCCGAGAAGTACACCGGCGGCAAGGTCAAGGTCGAGGTCTATCCGAACTCGACGCTCTACAAGGACAAGGAAGAGCTCGAGGCGCTGCAGCTCGGCAGCGTGCAGATGCTGGCGCCGTCCAACTCCAAGTTCGGGCCGCTCGGCATCCGCGAGTTCGAGGTGTTCGATCTGCCCTACATCCTTCCGGACCTGAAGACGCTGCGAAAGGTGACGGAAGGGCCGCTCGGCACCAAGCTGCTCAAGCTGCTGGATGCCAAGGGCATCACCGGCCTTGCCTATTGGGACAACGGCTTCAAGCAGATGAGCGCGAACAAGAAGCTGATCACGCCCGCGGACTACCAGGGCGTCAAATTCCGCATCCAATCCTCGCGCGTGATCCAGGCCCAGTTCAAGGCGCTCGGCTCGCTGCCGCAGGTGATGGCATTCTCGGAAGTGTACCAGGCGCTGCAGACCGGCGTGGTCGACGGCCAGGAGAACACCTGGTCGAACATCTATACCCAGAAGATGCACGAGGTGCAGAAATACATCACCGAGACCAATCACGGCTACATCGGCTACGTCGTGATCGTGAACAAGAAGTTCTGGGACGATCTCCCGGCCGACATCCGTGGCCAGCTGTCGAAGGCGATGAAGGAAGCGACCGATTTCAGCAACGCGCAGTCGCAGAAGGAGAACGACGACGCGCTGGCCGAGATCAAGAAGAGCGGCAAGAGCGAGATCATCAAGCTCACGGCCGAGCAGGACGAGGCGATGCGCAAGGCGATGGAGCCGGTCTACAAGGATGCCGCCGGCCGCGTCGGCCAGGCGCTGATCGACGAGTTCGTGAAGGAAGCCAAAAGCACGACGAACTGACCGCCACCGGCGGCCAGGGAGGGCTTCCGCGCACCGCACGGAAGCCCTTTTTTGTTGCAAATCGTTTCAGTTTGCATCTGAACGGGCATTCACGGCGGTACATTTCTACAAGAGCGCGCTTCCTGTCCAAGTTGTAAGTTGCGCGACAGCCTGCTCGCGCTCATCCTCGCGGGCATCCTTCCGGAGGAGGCCAAGATGAAGAAATTCACCATTGCCGCCATCGCCGTGCTCAGCATCGCCGGCTCGGGCGCGGTCTATGCCCAATTTCATCGCCCGTGGATGGAGCACGTCCGCCACATCCGCATGAACCCCGAGGACCGCGCCGCCTTCGTCGATGCGCGGATTGCCGCCGTCCATGCCGGCTTGAGGCTCAACCCCGAACAGGAGAAGCTGTGGCCGCCGGTCGAGGCGGCCGTGCGGGAGTTCGCCAAGCTGCGCATCGACCGTGCCAATGCGCGGATGAATACCGCACCCGGCGACGCGTCGAGGGATGCCGATAGACCGGAGGATCCGATCGCCCGCCTGCGCCAGCGCGCCGAGGACATGGGGGCCAGCTCCGCCGCCTTGAAGAAGATCGCCGATGCCGCCGATCCGCTCTACAAGACCCTCGACGAGGGCCAGAAACGGCGCCTCGCCGTGCTGACCCGGCACCGCGGCCCGTTCGGCGGCGGCGAGGACGGCCCGCGCCACCACCACTTCATGGACCGCATGGACCGCATGATGGAACGGGGCGTGGACCATTTCCATCATGACCGCTTCGACCGTGACCGCGGTCCCGACCGGGACCGGGAGGGCCGGCTCTGAACGGACCGGCTCTCGCGCCGTGAACCCTGGCGAAGCCGCTGGAATTTAGCGGCTTTTCGCATTTCCGGTCCTCTGGACGAGACCTTGGAAAACTTGCGTCCGATCGCTTGCCAGACCCGGATCGCTTTGCTAAACGACCGGCCTCGCAAGGCTTTGACCGCCTTTCGGGCGCATAGCTCAGTTGGTAGAGCAGCTGACTCTTAATCAGCGGGTCCCAGGTTCGAGCCCTGGTGCGCCCACCACTCTCAAGGCATTGGCCCGCAAGGGCTTTTTTAATTTGCGCGACGGAACAAACGGGGGCTCGTGCGACGCTTTTGGTGGTCGTACGTCGCACGCCGTGCGACGAGTCGGATAATTGGGAGCGTTCTTGCAGGGCGCGGGCGATCGTAGATGGCAAACCCCGCGCGTTTCACAGATGACCCAGTGCCGAAGCGCTTGGCTCGTTGAAGGAATGAGTCGAAACACAGAATGCGAGATTGGCCGCGCGCTGCGCGACCTTAGGCCGGAGCCCATGCTCCGCTGAAACACCAGCCATGAGGTCTACTGGTCTCTGTTCAGCCTTTCATGCCTTCCTTACGCACTTGCAATTCAAGTCTGTCGATGCCGGAATCGGCGCGAGCCGCATTCCGGGCGCGGTAGTGCTTCACGATGGTCTGCGCGCTTCGGTATGAATGCCCAGTGATGTCGCAAATCGTCAGCAAGTCGCAGCCAGCTCGATCGAGAAGCATGACGCAGGTATCGCGCAGATCCTGGTCGTGCTTTTGGTCGAGTTCGCCGGCGCCGCTTACAAACATCAGCGCAGGACAGGGCTTCAGGCGCCATGCCGTCTCATCGCTATTGCTGTCGCGTGCGGTCTGCGCACCCAGCCATTCCGCTAATGCGCTCTTGCGCTGGTCGACTGCTCGAGCGCGCTGCGCCTTATTCTCCTCGTCGAGAGGAAAAGGGGCGAACAGCCTATCGACATCTTTAATCAGTTCGGCGCTCAGTCGCTCTGCGCGTACAACTGCCTGGCGCGCGCTGTCGCGCGCGAGAAAGCCAAAGATCGCGACGGCCCGGGCGGTCGACACCCAATGGCGATAGGTGCTCTCGTCATAAGGCTCGCCATTGTCCTCATTGACCACGAGTTCAGGTGGCACCTTATCCAGTTGAAGCCGAAGCTTGAGCTCTTTTACGCGTGCACGCGAGGCATTCAGCCGTGCGCTGAGTTGTGGCGCCTCTTTGATGTCGACAAGTTCGCCAGTCTTGCTCTGCCGGAACGCGTGACGGCCCTCAACGTCGCTCTCATTGCGCATAATTAGACGGTCAGTCTGGCGCTGCCCGGTGAACAACGCCAGATGAAAGCTATCGCCGACCGAATGCCGTTCGATCGCATCGGCTGCGGCGACCCATGCGGAGAATTCGGGCATCGTAACCTGCACTATGCGTCCCTCTGGATGATCGAACTCCATGCCTTCTCGCGGGTTGGGTCCGAGACGCCACAGGATGCTTTCTTGCCCCCAAGTGAACGCCGCTGAGAGCGTCGCTATCATCGAGAGCGCCATATGATGGCCGCGAGCCGATTTCGCATAGTTATAGAAGGCGCGGAATTCCGGTTTGCCGATTGACGTCGGAGTGGCAGTCGCGATCGCCTCGAGTTCTCGTACGGGCGCGGCCAAGCCGAGCAGCCTGGCGGCACGGATTTCGGCGCGCATCTTCGCCGCGGATTCGCGTGATTGCGGTCGGTACAAGATAGCGGAGATACACTTGCGATAGGAAGATTGCGAGGCGGCCGACAAGGATTTGAACTCAACCGACTTGCTCCAATCGTCCAGAAGATCTTCGATCGTACAACGCTTCCGGATGGTAATTTTCTTCGGTAGCTTGCCGGCGCGGCGCGCCGCCTCGATCTCCGACTTTCGCTTGTCTGAAAAGTCTGAGGCTTCTTGGAGATTGAACCAAGCACCGACCGGACGGCCTTTTTCATCGTACGGCGCATGGCGCAAGTCGGCATCGACAAAGCCGAGAGCTCTGGCATAAGAGCCGTGCGACGAGCGAGGACGGCCATTACGCCACTTCACATGGGGAAATTTGGGATCGGCCATAAAAAGCCTCAGTGCCAGTAAGAGATGGCACCCATTGGAATCTAGCGCGATCTAGTCTGTCAAGAGTCGTACTGGCCGTAAGCTCTCCGCAGCCGCTCGCGGTGATCCTCGTCACTTGCTGCTGGCGGCGGCGCGAATGCGTCATTAGCAATTGTCTTTGGGCGCATAGGATGATGTCGGGTAAGCCAAGCATCGAAGCCGGTGCGTTCCCATTTCAGCGGTCCTCGCTCGCTGATCGGCGAAGGCAGGCTATCACGCTCGTGCCTGAGGCGGCGCGTGCGATAGAACGTATCCAGAGAAACGCCAATCGCCGCGGCGACGTCGGTCGCAGAATAGGGTGGCTGTATGCTCTCAGCGCGCAAATGCATAATGCCTCGCCGCTCTTGGCCTTTTTGGCCAAAGATTTGATGAAGCAAAATGAGCAGACGGGAGTACAGACGGAAAGCATTCCCAACCTGCGTGTAGGGAATTTGGCTTCTTTGGAGTGCGAATAGGACGCCCGGGTGTTAACATGCCAGACGTTCGTCCGCCGCTCCAGCATCAGACGCTCTTTTCTGGACCTATTGACTCTTAATCAGCGGTTCCAGGTTCGAGCCCTGGGGCGCCCACCACTTTAAGACATTGGCCCTCCGAGGCTTTTTTAATTGCCTCGTTGCCCCAAGTCCGCCGCCCAAAGCGGGCGTGGCACCGATTTGGCACCTCCAACCTGCTGACAAAGTCCCTATTAGAAACTGCCGTCCATGCGCAGCTGGGGTTGCGCGAAACGTGGTGGAACCCCAACTTACAGAATGGAGAGCGCGCAAACCGGGGGCCAGAATGGCCGAATTTTCTGCGGCCAAGCCGTGCCGGATACTGAGCTTAGACGGCGGGGGTGCCAAGGGCTTCTACACCATCGGAGTGCTTAAAGGCCTCGAAGGCTTGCTGGGTGCGCCGCTGCACAAGCACTTTGACTTGGTCTTCGGCACCAGCACCGGCTCAATCATCGCCGCACTAATCTGCTTGGGTCACCCGGTCGACGAGGTGCATCAGCTCTATCGCGACCATGTAGTTAAGGTGATGAGCAAGTGGTTTCCTTGGACGAAGTCCAAGGCATTGCGCGAACTTGCCGTCGAGGTGTTCGGAGATAAAGACTTCTCTGCTATTCAAACCCACATCGGCATCGTTGCCACGCGATGGCATTTTGAGACCCCGATGATCTTCAAGACTGCGGTCTCTCAAGCGCACGGCGACCACGGTAACTTTGTTCCGGGATTTGGCTGCAAGATTGGGGATGCGGTCCAAGCCTCATGCTCGGCCTATCCGTTCTTTCAACGCAAGCTGATTGTTACCGCCGACAAGCAGAAGATACTTACGGCGGACGGCGGCTTCTGCGCCAACAATCCAACCCTGTATGCTCTCGCGGACGCGACCGAAGCTTTCAAGGTGTCGCGAGAGTATATCCGCGTTGTCAGCGTGGGCGTGGGTAATTACGCGATCGTGCCGCTCGCCCCGAGCCGAGATATGAAGCAGGCCTATCGCGTCGGTTGGCTGCGATCGTTTAGGGCGCGATACCAAGCGATGTTGGATGCTGCCTGGCCTGAGAAGGGCGCGGGCTAGCATGTGGCAGATGGTCGGGCTCATTCTGCTGCCGTTCGCGCTGCTCCTCCTAGCGGGGGTCAATAAGGCGCACAAGGAAGAGACCGGCGTATCGATGCCGTCTCGCGGCGCCCTCAAGTCGATGCGCCGTCGCGCGCGCAAGAATGGCGTCGGCGAAGCTGAGTATTACGCGGGCTGGGTGGAGCGGAAGCAGAAACGGGAAGGCGTGCTCCCTATGGCCCCGGCGAGCCCGATCTCAGCGGCGAGGCCGCCGCCTTTGATGCCGCCAAAGCTGCTGAAGCCCGAACGGCTCAGGGCTCCTCCCCATGAGCCCTTTGACGTTGAGCACTTGTCCATGATGGCGGCTGGGTTCGGATGGACGCTCCGGCGGCAGGCGTTCGGCATGTACTATCTGCTAGACGGAAAGGGGGCTGCGGTCGCCAATCCGTATGCAGCAGCTAACGACATCGGGACCGATTTCTCCCGCGAAGACCTGGAAGACTTCCTGCTTACTTGTTAGGGCGAATTGTAGCATCACTTTTGAGAGCGGAGATTGAAGCAAATGAAGGACAAAGACGCCCGCGGCGTCGTTCTCCGCGCCCTTTACGAAGTTCGCCATACGCAGCGACACCCCGGCATTCCGTCTGACGTTCCCGGGCTTGAGCAGTTGGAGCCTGCGGTCCTGATGAACATCCTCCGCCAGCTGAAAGAGCAGGGCCTCATCGACTTCACTCCCCTGTCCGGCGGCGATAGCTTTTTCGGGCGCGGTAATATCAGTTCCTATGGAGTGGACGTCGTCGAGGGTGAGAGCACCCCGCCGATCGCGATCACGGTCGACAACAGTGTAAACGTTCACGCGTCTCAGAACGTGATGGTCGGCGGTTCCAGCAATACCCAAACCGTTACTATGAATGTTGAGAAGCTCTTAAATGCGGTTGATCAAGCTCAGGCGAGCGCCACTGAGAAGGCTGAAGCGAAGTCGCTGTTGCAGAAGGTGTTTGATAACCCGCTGGCTAGAAAAATATTGGAATGGTTTACCAGGGGGAATTCGGGGGATGAGTCTGCTATTCGCGCGCTAACGCCGCTTCCTCCATCTTAGCGGCTTTTGCCTTCAAAGCGGCTTCGGCTTCGTTCATGAGCGGCGTGTTGAGAAAGCCAATGGGAAAGCAGGTCACTTCCGTAAGGTAGCTGTGTATCAGCTTAATCTCAGCCTCTAGCGGATGGCCATGCTGATTACCATACGAGGCGGCGCCGAGCGTATATCCGTTCGCATTTCCCAAAATGCGGACCGTTGTGTACGTGCGAGTATCGATGGCGAGGCAGATTTGGGTCGGGTCGTCGCGGTTAGGGCGCTTGCTGCGGGCCATTCTGTTTCCAAGCCAACTAGTCTTCATATGCTTGAGCGACGAACTGTACGGCTCCATTGGCCTTTTTCATACTTATCTTCATCTGTATCGGGCTTGGGCCAAGCATTGATTTCCCTGCGCATGCAGAAATAAAGTGGAAATGTGGCTCTTCCAGCATCGACCGTATTGATAGATTACCTAGAGTGTCAAAGTGCACATCCATCTCTGAGCCTTTCTCTCTGCAAGAACAAAGATGCGCTTGCACAGCCCTGTCAGAGTGTCGATCGTCATTTCACCCATGGGACAATAGATAGACCTAGCGGGGGCTGGGTACAAAGAAAGCCCACTTGCCCCCGCAGGAGGGCTTCTTTGTTGATGGGGGATTGCGTAGGAAGTTCGCAGCCTCTGGCTGCCGCGTATCTCCGACCTTGCTCTCGTCGCGCGCGTGGTTGTTGTAGAGCTTGAGGCGCCTGAGCTGCTTGTTGCGCCAGGCGGGGTCGTCGCAGAGCTTGCTCTCCCTCGACCTGCCGGAGGAGGTCTTCAAGGCGCTCGGCCTCGGCTTTGGTCTCTTCTTCGGTAGCAGTGGTGTCGGCGGCGCGGTCCTCAGTGGCGGCTTCCATATCCGGAATATAGCACCTATAAGTAGCGTACAGCCTCAATGTGTCGGAAACAGCATGTCCTACCAAGCCACAGTGTTCAACGTGATGATTGCTTCCCCGAGTGACGTGGACATCGAGCGCGGGCTCGCTCGCGAGATCATCCATGAATGGAATGCCGTTAATTCGTCGACGCGGAGCATCGCGCTGATGCCTATCGGATGGGAGACACATTCCCACCCATCTATGGAAGACCGCCCGCAAGGAGTATTGAACAAGCAGATTTTGGACGATGCGGACCTGCTTGTCGCGATATTTTGGACGCGCATCGGCACCCCGACAGGCGAGGCGGTCAGCGGATCGGTCGAAGAGATCGAGAGGCACGTCAATGCCGGCAAGCCCGCGATGATCTACTTCTCCTCGGCGCCCGTCCGGGCCGAAAGCGTCGTGGACGCGCAGTACAAGGCGCTCTTAGAATTCAAAGCCAAGCTGAAGGACCGCGGCCTGTACGTGCCTTACGAGTCCACGGGCGACTTTGCCGCCAAATTCCGGAACCAGCTGGCGCTGAAGATCAACAACGACATCTTCTTCCACGTCGAAGGCGTGGGCGCCGACCGCACGGCATTTGTCGACCAGACCCTCACGGAAGCCTTCGAGAAGGTCCCGCCGATGACCGACGAGGCGCGGACGCTGTTGCTGGAAGCCGCCTCGGACCCTGGCGGCCAAATCCTCCATATGAAGCTGATGGATGGGGAGCGTATCCAGACGAACGGAAAGCAGTTCATCGCGGACAATTCCGCGCGCACGGCCGCGATCTGGGGTGGCGCGCTGAACGAGCTTGTGGACTTGGGCTTAGTCCAGGGGACGGGGCTTAGACACCAGATCTATAAGGTCACTCGCGAGGGCTATGAAATGGCCGAGGCGATAAAGTCCTAGGCGTAGACGTCGAAGTCCTTCCGCTGCCCTTGGCTTACTGAGGTGTGGATATCCTCCTTGACGGGTTTCGGAGCGTGGTGGCGCATCTGCCACGCGATGGCTGCGGCGATGAGCAGATCAAAGTTCCTGGTGGTGAGCCGCACGTCCTCGTCCCGGTCCATCGGGTCGTCGCGGGTGTAGGCTCTCAGCTCCGCTATGAGGTCGGGGTCGGATAGCTCAAGGTGCCCGTCTTCCACCGCCTTGCGCAAGTCCATGAGCATGGTGGGCTTGGTGGCCGGTGGTCTGCCAGCCGTACGTCTTGTCCTTGCACTCCACGCGGTGCGCGGTGCCCGCGAACTGCTCCATGACGAAGATGTTCTCGTATATCTGCTTGAGCCGGCCGAGCGTCGCCGCGCCGTAGTTGTTGGCCTCGGGAGCGATCAGGCACTCGCCGAACATAGCGGCCTGCCGGGCTTTCTCGTCGCCGAAGATGTCAGGCTTGATGGTGCTGTTAGCGTAGGTCGCCACGACCTTGTTAGGCAGGGTGGCATAGTCGATAAAGACGGACGTTGAGCTATCCAGCCCCACGCCCCCGCCGATGTCGTGCCCCGAGCCGTAGCGATGGCTCGGGTTGAACTCTGGAATAGGCGCTGCCCCGGACCTTCGAGACGACGCCTTCGAGGCCGAGCTTGCAGGCGTGCGCGAACATCTCACGGCCGTCTATCTCGAAGCTTTCGCTGAACTGGATGTCGGTGCCGCTTAAAATCTTCTTGAGTTCGGCTTTGCGCTGAAGGAGCGGTAGCTTCCGGATATCTCGGCCGTTCAGATAGAGCAGATCGAACGCGACGAGCACGATGCTCTTCGACTTGCCCTTGAACTCGTTCTGCAGAACCGAGAAGTCGGTCGTGCCGTCGGCGGCAGGTACCACGATCTCGCCGTCCACCACCGCCGAGTTCGCCTTGATCCGCCAGGCGTCATGAGCGACCTTCTTGAAGCGATGCGTCCGATCGTGGCCGCGCCGAGTGAAGATCTTCGCCGTCTCGTTGGCCAGATGGGCCTGAACACGGTAGCCATCGAACTTGATTTCGTGAATCCAGCGCTCTCCGGATGGCACCTTCTCGATCGAGGTGGCCAGGGCCGGTTCGATAAAGCCGGGGAAGGGCGCCTTGACGCCGATAGCCGCCGGCATCTTACGCTGAAACGCCACTGAAGAACTCCACGCTACAGCCGATTCAAATTGGCACAGATCGAATGATTCCGGAACCGGCGAATCCTTGTTGCGTTGCCTCGCCGCCACGAACAGGAGGTATCCATGGCGGCAGCGAAGAAGTCGAAGACGTCCCGCGGACGCAAGCAGGACCGGGCACGGGTGGCCGGCGGGCAGGACTACGAGGTGCAGTACGAGGCGAAGAAGACCGGAAGGTCGACACCGGCGGTGAAAAAGGCTGTCAAAAAGGTCGGCAACGCGCGAAAGCGCGTGGAGAAACGGCTAGGCCGCTGAGCAGGAGACGGGCTGGCGTCGATGTTTAGCGTCGGTCCTCCTCGTCAGGGGCGCATTCGGGGCAGGTATCACCAATCGAGTCCAGCACGTCGCGAATTGCGGCCTCCGCTGCTTGAGGGGAGACGTCTGCTGGCGGGTCCTGACGGGCGATATCGAAGGCGCGCTCTCGTGCATGCGGATCGGCGCGGTCTTGCATCCAGCCGTGCTCCTGGCACTCGCGGATGGCGCCGGCTTCGTTCAGCACGTTGATCGCCCAATCGCGCAGGGTGCGGATCGCCGGCCGTCTCTGCTTGGTCATCAGCATTGAAAGGTTCTCCCACGCTGAGACGAATCGTTTTGTCCCGCAGACGTTCCCCGATCGCTAACACACGCCTGGGATTCGGGATCGCGGGATCTCGTGGTTTTTCGAAGGCTGAATTTTCCGCACGGCCAGGTGCTAGGGTGGGCAAGAACGAACTAGAGAAACCGTTTTCCGATCCTTCAGACGTCCGAGCTCAGGTGGTTGCTCCTTGTCCGTTTAGCGCATACGGCTGTCGCCGCACCGGGCTCTCGTGAACCGAGCCGCGCAGCGTCTCGGCCTTGCGGCTTCGATCCCTCGCGCACGAACAAATCACGCCCTCGCGGGGCAGAAATGAAAAACCGGACCTTTAAGCAGCCACCTGCACAAAGGTCCGGCCTTATCTCAGCGTGCCGCGATACCAAACGGCTGCAAAGGACGCTTCATATCCTTTGGGAGGTCTCGCTTTTTATCCGGGTTGCGACCCGAAGGCGGCAATAGATCAGTAGCCGATATGACTACTTCTTTTTCTTTGACGTCTTCTTTGCCACCTTCTTGGTAGCTGCCTTCGCGGTCTTCTTTGCCTTCTTCGCTTTCTTGGCCATGTCGTCCTCTGTAAGAATTGGCTCTCAGTGAACATGCCCACGCCGTGCATAGACATGCGCACGAGTGAGACGATATCACAAAAGCAAAATTGATACCAAGCAGACGTGAATCCGCATTGAGTCGCTCGCCGGAGGCACTCGCCCTCGGGCCCGCCGTCATTGCATTCCGGCGTTGCTATCACTGCCCTTCGGGTCGGGTGCCTTCTTAACCGGTCTCGCGACTGCACTCGGTCCCGGGTCCCGCCGCTACGCGTCGGCGCTATGCTGACCCTCCTGCGGGTGCCTCTTAGCCGGGTCTCGCGACCCTTGGTGGTCTCCGCTTCGCTGCGCCCACAGGCTCTCTTCCAGAATTGTGAGACTCTGTGAAAATGTCGGGCGGTTCTCGTATCATTGCCTGCATCACGTTCGCTCAGGTTTTGGCGCGTGCGGCCAGGGCCGCACCGGGCTCTCGTGGAACCGAGCCGCGCAGCGTCTCGGCCTTGCGGCTTCGATCACTCGCGCAAGAGCTTTGGTGCTCCTCGCCGGGGGCACTCGGGAAAGGGGCTCGCCTGCGGCGATCGCTATCACTGCCCCGTTCCCGGGTGCCGCTATTGAACCGGTCTCGTCGCTGCACTCGGACCCGCGTGCCCCTTCGGGTCGCTATGCTCACGCTCTCCGGGTGCCATTTTCCGTTGCCGCGATGCGCCCTTGGGCGCACGCCTGATCACGAATGAGGCTCTCGGTAGATGGCGCAAGGGCTGAGAGTAAGAGTGCAGGCTGGTTTTTCCGTGACGGGTTAGAAGTTGCGAGAGAGGCTCGCGGCGCCCGTCGCGGAGACCCGCGATGTCAAACACTACTGCTCGCGCGCGCGCCGGCCAGGACCGGGCAACCCTCTATAACGAAATTACCGACAAGATCATTGCCGAGCTTGAGGCCGGACGCATCCCCTGGGTTCAGCCCTGGGGTACGTCCGCGGCGAAAGCGCCGCTGGCCATGCCGAAAAATGCGTCGACTAACCGGCAATACAGCGGCGTTAACATCCTCATACTCTGGGGCACCGTGATTGAGCGCGGATTTGCCGTTCAAAGTTGGCTCACCTTCCGTCAGGCGCTCTCGCTTGGCGGCCACGTTCGAAAGGGAGAGCTCGGCACCACAGTTGTCTACGCGGATCGTTTTGTGCCGAATGACGAAAAGCGACGCGCAGCCGAGACCGGCGAAGATGCGCAGGCAATTACATTCCTCAAACGATTCACCGTCTTCAACACCGATCAGTGCGAGGAGCTGCCCGACGAGATCGCAAACGCGGCGCCGCCACCGCCGGCCGGCCTAATTGAACCCACGGTCGACGCTCTGATCAAGGGCAGCGGAATTCCATTTCGGATTGGTGGAGATCGTGCATTCTATGCAACCGCCGAAGACTACGTGCAGGTCCCGCCGCCGCAGGCCTATTTCGAACCCATCAACTGGCACCGCACGGCCTTGCATGAACTCGGTCATGCAACTGGGCATCCCTCGCGCCTCAACCGCGACCAGAGCGGATCCTACGGTACGAAGAAGTATGCCTTCGAAGAACTGGTCGCCGAGTTGAGTTCCGCGTTCAGCTGCGCGTCGCTCGGGATCGTCCCGACCGTGCGCCATGCCGACTATATCGGCTCCTGGCTTGAAGTCCTGCGCGAAGATAATCGGGCCATCGTGCGGGCCGCCTCGCAGGCGAGCAAGGCCGCAGACTATTTGCTCGACTTCATTCCCAAGTCCGTTGAGCCCGCGTCGCTGGATTCGGCTGTCGCCGATCCCGAGCCGGCGTGATGCTCGGCCTCGCGCGAGAGTGAGAGGAGGGAAGGCTGTTCGCGACGGGTTGGAAGCCGAGAGAGAGTCTCACGGCCGCCCGTCGTGGAGAGCCGAAATGACGAAAGCCGTACAAAAGATCACGCTGTCGCCTTCCCGGGACATTCCGTTTAACAAGCTCGTGCTCAGCCAGTCGAACGTTCGCCGCGTCGAGGCCGGTGTCTCGATCGAGCAGCTAGCCGAGAGCATCGCGCAGCGTACGCTCCTGCAAAGTCTGAGCGTCCGGGCCGTCGTTGATGCAGATGGCAACGAGACCGGCATGTTCGAGGTGCCGGCAGGCGGCAGGCGCTATCGGGCTCTCGAGCTCCTGGTGAAACAGAAGCGGATGTCCAAGACGCAGGCGGTGCCGTGCGTCGTCCGCGAAGGGGGCATCGCCGAGGATGACTCGGTGGCGGAGAACGACGAGCGGGTCGGTCTGCATCCGCTCGATCAGTTTCGGGCCTTCCAGACGCTCCGCGACCTCGGCATGAGCGAGGAAGACATCGCCGCCCGGCACTTCGTGAACCCTGCGATCGTGAAGCAGCGGCTGCGGCTGGCGTCGGTGTCGCCGAAGCTGCATGAGGTCTATGCCGAAGACGGCATGACGCTCGAGCAGCTCATGGCGTTCTCGGTCACAGCCGATCACGCCCACCAGGAGCAAGTCTGGCAGAACGTAAGCCGTTCCGGTTATGACGAGCCTTACCAGATCCGCCGGCTGCTCACTGAAAAGACCGTACGCGGGTCCGATCGCCGGGCGCAGTTTGTGGGCCTCGATACCTATCAGCACGCGGGTGGCGGCGTTCTGCGGGATTTGTTCGAGCACGACGACGGCGGCTGGCTTCAGGACGTCGTGTTGCTCGACCGCCTCGTGACCGAAAAGCTCAAGGCCGAAGCTGAGACGATCGGGGCCGAAGGCTGGAAGTGGATATCGGTCGCCGTAGAGTTCCCCTACGGTCACACTCAAGGGCTGCGAGAAATCGAGGGCAAACCTGTCGATCTCTCGCCTGAGGAGCAGGCCACCATCGATGCCCTGAACGCCGAGCAAGCCAAGCTGGAAACCGATTATCAGGATGTCGACGAGCTGCCCGACGAAATCGACCAGCGTCTCGGCGAAATCGAGGCGGCACTGTCGGCATTCGAAAACCGGCCGATGCACTACGATCCGACCGAGATCGCCCGAGCTGGTGTCTTCATCAGTATCGATTCCGAGGGGCGCCTCTCCGTGGACCGGGGTTACGTCCGGCCAGAGGACGAGGTGCCGGCAACTGATTGCGACGTCGGGCAGGACGCCGGTGCGTTGTCGACCGAAGGTCAAGAAGAGGGCGCTTCCGTTCAACGGACGGTGATCGCGGTCGCGGGTAGTGCTCCCGATGCTGAAGAAGATGATGAGGATGCGGCCAGGACTCTGCCGGATCGGCTGATCACCGAGCTGACGGCGCATCGAACGCTGGCATTGCGGGATGCACTGGCAGAAAATCCTGCGATCGCGTTCCAGGCGGTGCTGCATAATTTCGTGCTGACGGCTTTTTACCGGTTCGCGTCATCCGGAAGCTGTCTCGAGATCGGCCTTCGCACGCCGAACTTTCCAACTCAAGCTCCGGGGCTGAGAGAAAGCGTCTCCGCCAAGGCCGTCGAGGCGCGGCATGAGGCCTGGAAGGCACGGTTGCCGAAGAGCGAGAACGATCTCTGGGATGCGCTGACGGCGCTCGATGGTGGTGCACAGGCGTCGCTGTTCGCCCACTGTGCATCATTTGCGATCAATGCCGTCTATGAGCCGTCCAACCGCTACAATCAGGGCCGTGTCTCCGCTCACGGTGTCCGCACCCGTCTCGACCAAGCGGATGTGCTGGCGCGCGCGATCGGGCTCGACATGGTGCAGGCTGGCTGGCGGCCGACCGTCGACAACTATCTCGGCCGGGTCACCAAGCCGCGAATTCTGGAGGCGGTGCGGGAAGCCAAGGGCGAGTCGTCGGCGCAACTGATCGACCATCTGAAGAAGGCCGACATGGCCAAGGAGGCCGAGCGCCTTCTGGATGGCTCAGGCTGGCTGCCGGAGCCGCTGCGTCTCGTCGATCCCGATGCAGCGCCAATGGGGCAGGAGGGCGAAGCGGCCCAGCTGCCCGAATTCCTCGCCGACGATGAGGATCAGGAAAACGCCAGCGACGATGATCCGCAACAGCTCGACGGGGCTGAATGACATTAAGGTGCGGGACGGCACGGCCGTCCCGCTGTAGCGCGGGGACCGGCGTGCAGCGCCGGTCCCTATTTTTATGCCCGGTCTGAGAGGGAGAGCGGGCCGGGAAGGGTTTGAGCCGTCCAGGTCAGAGGAGAGCGCCTGGCGGTTCGACCCCTTCCTGCTCTCCGAAAGAATTCCTGCCATGACCGAATCTCTCCCCGGCGGCGCCGCCGCCGCGCCGCTCTCGATGCGTGCCGCTGCTACTCTCACCTCTGCTGCTATCAAGGCCGCCCGGCAGCTCCTAACCGAGCTCGAACGCGGCAGGCGCATCGATGCCGCTGTTCTGCGTAGCGCCATGGAGGCTGCCTTCGGTGCCTCCGATGCGGCCGGCGCCTGGAACTGGAAGACCGCCTATGACGTCTGCGAGGCGGCAACCGTTCTCTTCCTGCGCAAGTTCGGTCCGGCAATCCGGTCCAAGGCAGGCTCGGCGGCCGCCATGCTGCCGATGCTCGCGACAATCGCGAGCTGTCTGCCGACCCATACGCGGCGTTCCGAAGACAGTCAGGCGCTTCAGCAATTCTCGACGCCCATTCCGCTGGGACTGGTCGCATGCACTGCAGCCGGCATTACAGCAGTCGATCGCGTTCTGGAGCCTTCTGCGGGGACGGGCTTGCTCGCCGTCTTTGCAGAACTCGCCGGCGGCGCCTTGATATTGAATGAGTTGGCCGAGACCCGGGCAGGGCTGCTCGAGCATCTCTTCGCCAACGTTAAAGTCACGCGGCTTGACGCAGCTCAGATTGATGACCACCTCGATGCGAGTGTAGTACCCAGCGTCGTTCTGATGAACCCCCCGTTCTCCGCGGTGGCGAATGTCGATCGACGGATGGCAGACGCCGCTTTCCGGCACATCGCTTCGGCGCTCGCGCACCTTTGCGACGGTGGACGCCTCGTCGCCATCGCTGGCGCGGGCCTTGCGCCGGATAACCCAGCGTGGACCGGCTCCTTTGTTCGCCTCCAGGAGCGCGGACGGGTCGTGTTTTCTGCCGCGATCGACGGCGCCGTCTACGCCAAGCACGGCACTCAGACGGACACGCGGCTGCTTGTGATCGACAAGCTGCCTGCTGCCGATCCGAAGGCTTTTCCTGCCTCGCAAGGCATGGCCGGCGATGTCGGCACCTTGCTCAAGTGGGTGACGCAGTATGTGCCAGCGAGGCTGCCCGTCGCGGTGCCGGTCGTGGCCGACATCGTTAGGCGCCCTGCGATGCTCCAATCGGCCGGCACCATTGCACCAAGCCACTCGTCGACTTCGCGGAACGCGCCGGAAGGTGTGGAACTTGCGTACGAGACCGTCAAATGGTCGCCGCCGGAAGGCGTCCGCCTCACCGATGCGCTCTATGAGGAGTACGGATTGCAGTCGATCCGTATTCCCGGATCGTGCACACATCCGACCAAGCTCGTGCAGTCGGCGGCGATGGCATCCGTTGCGCCGCCGAAGCCGTCCTACCGTCCGCATCTGCCTTCAAGTCTGGTGGCAGATGAAGTTCTGTCGGACGCCCAGATCGAGAGCGTCATTTATGCCGGCGAGGCGCATTCCCAATTCCTGGCGGGCTCCTGGACGGTCGATACGACGTTTGATGTTGTGGCCGCCGCGCGCGACGAGGCCGAGAATGCCGTCCGCTTTCGCCGCGGCTGGTTCTTGGGCGATGGTACGGGCGCGGGCAAGGGACGGCAGGTCGCCGGGATCCTTCTCGACAATTGGCTCAAGGGCCGCCGCCGTGCGGTCTGGATCAGCAAATCCGACAAGCTGATCGAAGATGCCCAGCGCGACTGGTCCGCGCTCGGCATGGAGCGACTGCTCGTCACGCCTCTGTCCCGGTTTCGTCAGGGCACACCGATCCGGCTTTCGGAAGGCATCCTTTTTGCCACCTACGCCACGCTACGCACCGACGAGCGTGGCGAGAAGCTTTCACGCGTCAGGCAGATCGTTGAATGGTTGGGCTCCGACTTCGACGGAGTGATCGTCTTCGACGAGAGCCATGCCATGCAGAATGCGGCCGGCGGCAAAGGCGAGCGCGGCGACCAGGCGGCCTCCCAGCAGGGGCGCGCGGGCCTGAGGCTCCAGCATGCCTTGCCCAATTCTCGCGTGGTTTATGTGTCGGCGACGGGCGCCACCACGGTCCACAACCTCGCTTATGCGCAACGCCTTGGTCTATGGGCCGGCGCAGATGCCAATGGGCTCAGGGATGACCTGCCACCGATCACGACGTTCCTGAACAGGCTGTTGGCGCTCACCATCGGCCTGCAGAATGTCCTGTTCACTGCCTTCGAGCAGCTTTTGACCGCTCGGATCGAGGGCGCTGTTTCGTCCGGCACCTACGACCTCGGTCTGGAAACGCTTCGCGCCGAAAGCTTCGTCGTCACTGACCGGCGGACGATCTATGTCCATCCGCGCACAGGTGCCGAGACGCGGCTGCTCACCATCGTGCAGCGCGAGCGTAACCATCCTGTTGGTTTGGATGACGCCCTTGCTCGTCGTTCTAATCATGCTGTCCTGCTGATCAACGAGCGTTCGGGAAGGGCCGCCGTGCAGATTCCGGCCCCGAGCATCATGCTCGACAACGGCGAGATCGAGCGCCGCATCCGTCTGATCCGGCCTATGGAGCAGCACCAGGTCCCCTTGAACATGATGGCGGAGAGCCATTGGGTTGAAGCGGATCGCAAACGTTTTGCCGCGGCGTGGCTGGCGGAGCTTGCCGAGGTGCCCGAGTTCACGGAGAGCACGATCCACGTCGCTGCGGGATTGCTGTTACCCATCTGGAAACGGTTGCCGAACGAATCGACCCGCGTCTATCGGCTCCAGAACGATGCGGGCGAACGCGTCATCGGACGCAAGGTTTCTGCCACGTGGGTCGTAAACGTCCTTGCGGCGGACGCGCCTTCGCTCACGCCGGACGCTGCCTTTGCCGCGCTGATGGACGGACGAACCGTCCTCGACCTCGGGGAGGATCTCCAGCTTCGCCGCGTTAGGGTGATGGGGGCCTACCGCATCGAGCTGTCGGGCTTCAACGACACGATGCGCGATCGCCTGCGGGCTTACGGCCTCTTTGGGGAGATCATCTCTTGGAAGCTGCGCATGTTCGTGCCCACGGACACGAGCGGCGTGGAGGTCCTGTCCAGGGTGCTCGACACGTATCCGGTAGCGCGCATCAGCGAGCGGGAGGCCGCCTGATGTCCCGCGATGCTTCCGAACTGGCACGCCGCCTCTCGCGCGAGGCTGAGGCGGTGTGCCGACACTATCTCTCGAATGGCAAACGGGCGGGGCGGTACTGGCTGGTCGGCGACGTCCACAACACGCCGGGCCGCTCGTTGTTCGTACGGCTGCACGAATCGGCGAAGGGCGCCGCCGGCAAGTGGACCGATGCTGCAACCGGCGAACATGGTGATCTCCTCGACATCATCCGCGAAAGTATGACCTTGCGAGACTTTCGTGAGGTCGCCGAGGAAGCGAGGCGGTTTCTAAAGCTGCCTCGTTCAGAAAAGCAATTCGCTCAGAAACCCGTTCGTTCAGTCGCGCCGGTCGGATCGCGGGAAACCGCTCGTCGGCTCTTTGCGATATCCAGCCCGATTGAAGGGACATTAGCCGAAGCGTACTTGCAGCGTCGCGGAATTACTTGCATCAACCATGGTGGCAGCTTGCGCTTCCATCCTCGCTGCTACTATAGACCGGACGAGCATTCGTCGACCGAAACGTGGCCGGCGATGATAGCCTCTGTCACGGACCTCGATGGACGGATCACCGGCGTGCATCGCACCTGGCTAGATCCACACGGCTTTGATCGCGTGCGGCTCGGCAAGGCCCCGATCGATACGCCACGACGGGCCATGGGCGACCTGCTTGGTAACGCCGTTCGCTTCGGCGTGGTGGACGACGTGCTCGCTGCGGGCGAGGGGATCGAGACCATGCTTTCATTGCGCTACGTGCTGCCGACTATGCCCATGGCTGCGGCGCTCTCGGCCAATCACCTCTCAGCCATGTTGCTGCCGTCTGGCCTGCGTCGGCTCTATATCGCCCGCGACGCCGATGCGGCCGGAGATGCCGTACAGGCTATCCTCACCCAGCGCGCGCAAGAAGCCGGCGTTGAAGCGATCACATTGTCGCCCCGGCTGGGCGACTTCAACGAAGATCTGCACATCTTCGGTCTCGAGACCCTCCGAGCAGCATTGCGGCTTCAACTCGTGCCAGAGGACGTCGTCCGTTTCCTGCATTCGTCGATGGTCGCCGCAGAATAGGCTGGTGCTTCGATCGACGTTGATAGCTCGGTCATAACGAAGGCCATCGCCCGGAAGAGGCGCGACCTCGGCCTTCTAGAGGGCGATCGGACGGCAAGCGGACCGGGCCGGCAATGGCTACGCCCGGCTATTTTCCGCCGCGCGCCGGCGATAAGCATACGTAACAGCCATCAAACCGGCGCGCTTTGCATCGCGAAGCAAAATAGCCGGCCTCCGCCATCCTCCGCTGCCGCTACGGCCCTTGCGGGTTCTGGCCCGCTCCGCCCGCCGTCTGAGTGATCGCCACGAAGGCCGCGATGGGCGCGGCCGATCCGGCAAAGGGTCCTTCCATGACCGACCACGACGACATTGAACCGCAGCACGGCTCTTCTCCAACTGACCACGTCCTCACCGAACTACAGCTCTTCGGCTACCGTCCCTTCGACGATCAGCCCGATCCACGGCTACTTCCCGAGGCTAAGATCATCGCGGGCGCCGTCGCCGACATCTTCGACGCCCTGGTCGCAACACTGAGCGACACGCGGCTCGAGCCGGACCTGGGCGATCTGCTCTGGTCGACAGTCAACCTGTTCCATCGAGCCGTCGATCGCGTCGAGCGCGATCTCGACGACAACGAACAGGCGCAGCAAAAGAGCCAACGCGAGCAGAATGGCTCCGAGGTTCGATCAGTCGAACTCGAGCGCTTGACGGCCGAAGGCATCACCTTGATCGAGCGACGCAATTGCCTGGAGCTCTTCCGCGACCAGGCCATCGAACGCTTCGAGACGCACACCGGCTCGCCCTGGCGCCCTCGATCGGGATCGCTGGTGAATCACCGCACGCTGACCGCCGCGATGATCGACTCACGCGACTTCATCGCAGCCAAGCGTCGCGCTGAAACCGAGGTCTTGTTACCGGCAGGACCGAAAATCGCACTTACCGGCGGGCTCGACTTCAATGACCACCACCTCATCTGGGACCGCCTCGACAAGGTCTACGCCAAGCATCCCGACATGGTCCTGCTCCATGGCGGCTCGCCCAAAGGTGCGGAGCTTATCGCCTCGAAATGGGCAAGCAACCGCAAGGTGCCTCAGATCGCATTCAAGCCTGACTGGACAAAGCACGCCAAGGCAGCCCCATTCAAGCGCAACGACGCCATGCTCGAACTCCTGCCGATCGGCGTCATGCACTTCCCGGGCACGGGAATCCAGGACAACCTGGCAGACAAAGCGAAGCGGCTCGGCATCCCCGTCTGGAGGTTCGGCGGCGCGTGAGCGCTGCCTTCTCGCCTCCGGCGTGAACGCGGAGTTGCATGCGCCGCAACTCTGCCTCGTTTCGGCTCCATATCGAAAATTGCGCCGTGGTGGTGGTGGAAGGCGCGACTGTCAGATCTATGCATATGGAGCCACCACTATGCTTGCCCTTGGGCTTGTTCTCAACACACTCGGCATCGGCTTCTTCTGCTGGGCGATCTTTGCGCTCGCTGTGTATGCCCTGCCGTTTTTCGTCGCTCTCAGTATCGGAATAACAGCGTTTCAGAATGGTGCCGGCGTGGTCGGTGCGCTGCTTATCGGAACGGCCGGTGGGGCGTTGACGCTTGCCTTCGGTCAGGCCGCCGTCGCGATTACCCGGTCCTTGGCTTTGCGCATCGCGATCGCAACAGCATTTGCTGTTCCCGCCGCCGTGGCCGGCTATCATGTGGTGTTCGCCGTGTCCCAGATCGGGGGGCCTTCGTTGGCTTGGCGTGAGGTCTTCGTTTGCCTGGGCGCGGTTTGCATTGGGGTCACGTCATGGACGCGCTTGATCGTTCTGGCGAAGACCCGCCCGCTCGAGCCGGGTGGAGTGATGGAGAGTCCGTCTAACCAGTTCTTACGGCCGGAAGGCCCGAGGGATGACCGTTTACCGCCTTCGTCGTCGACAGGTTCGCATAAATCGGCGCGCTGAACGGGGGATGATCGAGCCCTGAGCGCGGGAGAGGCAGTCCTCCTCGGAACTACTCGATCAAAGCCGCCGGCATTTGGGTCTGGCCCACGCAGCCGCGGCGGAGCCGTGTTGCCTAGCTCCGTTGCTGGGAGACGATACCGCCCTTTGCAGCAAATTGTTTCTCTATCTGCGCTGAATCGTTCCAACCTCTTGTTCAGCAAAACCGAGATAAGCCATGTCTTCTCCCGAGATTGCGGTTCAGCACGCGGACGCACGTGGCCTCGTTGATGGCTTGATCTGGCCGAAGACCGGCTTCGCCTCGATCGTCTGAGCCGCAACGCCGTTGATGCGACTTTCTTCCCCTGGGCTTCGCCCATTCCTCGCGAGACAAGAAAGTCGCCACAACGGCGTCCTCCGCTCCGCTCCGGCCCGCGAGCGGGTGCGTCGCCGATCGTCTTCGGCCTGCAGATCGCCATCGAGGCCGCGGTGGTCGCGGGCTCGAAACACAACAGGAGAAGTGACATGGCTAACATCGGTTCCTTCAAGAAGGTCGGCAACGATTTCCAGGGCGAGATCGTCACCCTGAGCCTGCAGGCCAAGGGCGTCCGCATCGTCGCCGAGACCAACCGCTCCAACGACAACGCTCCCAGCCACCGCATCTATGTGGGTCGCGCGGAGATCGGCGCGGCCTGGTCGAAGCGCTCCGAGGAGGGCCGGGACTACCTCTCACTCAAGCTCGACGATCCTTCCTTCAACGCTCCGATCTACGCCAACCTGTTCGATGACGAGAGCGGTGAAGGTTACACCCTCCTCTGGTCGCGGCCGCGCAAGAGCGGCGAGTAAGAGCGCCTCACCAAGCCCCGTCCGGTCCGCCGGGCGGGGTCTTCGCGGCTGGCCTGAGGCAGCTTGCGATTTACCTCTCAGTCAGGCTCAACGATCCGAACCTACCGGCCCCCAATCTACGCCTCGCTCGTCAAGATCGAAGGCCACGAGGGCTTCACCCTGATTTGGTCCCGCCGCAGCGGCGTCTGGTCCCTCCGGGATCATCAGCCCGCCTCCCGGAGGCGAGGCCGGAATCCAGCGAGTATGAGTTTTACTCTCCGATCTTAGCCGAGAATCTCACGGTACTCAGATCTCGGCCCGGCGGCTGCCCCATATACTTCTTGAACATTGCCGAGAAGGCAGCGGCGGATTCATATCCAAGTTTATCGGCCAAAGCTTTGATAGGACGCCCGGATCGCAATTCCCTCGACGCCATGCCAACTGGAACTGTCGGACCCATCTGCCGAACATTCCTGTCTCACGCTCAACATGGCGATTCAAACCGTGGTTGCTCATCACGACGACCTCTGCTCAATCGGTAGAGCGCAGCGAAACCCATCGTATCCCCGCGCGAACGGAATTGATCCTCGTCAAATAGACCTATCTAAAAAGGAAGCCCGACCATGCCGCGTGTGTTCGCCGGTTTCCGGGGGCTTCGAGCACGATGTAGGCGATCCGTTTCAGCTGCGGATCCGCCGCCAGTTGCCATATAGAGGCGATCCATTATCGCCTCGCTCAATTCCTCAATCAGCAAGTCGGCAACGCGGCAATGTCGAGTCCCCGCCGCGTAGTCACCTCCAAGATCGTGAAGATGAACCAAAAGAGAAGTCTGTCGATCAGTCCAGCCGTTTACTCTCGATGAAATGGGCTTCAGGATAGGCTCAAATTCGGCGAACCTCGTGTCACCAATTGCAAATCCGCGCAAATTTTCCTGCACGATTTCCTTGCCGAGTAGTTCTCGAATTCGCTTCTCCAATCCTCAAGGCAAAAGCAGAAGCAAGTGCTGCTCCTGGGCCGGCGCAGGGATGACTAGCGCTGTCCCCGAGGGTGCCGAAAATCGCACCCCCAACATTCGGCATCCCCCTCCGAGGTCTTGCTCCTCCATGATGACCGCACACACGCCGGCCTAGCCAAGCGTAGTGCGCTGTCCTCCTGGAGTTCTCAAATGCCCGATCCGATGGCCGGTCTTCCCCCGCGCTTCCTGCGTACGCCTGAGGCCGCCCGCTATCTTGGCCTGTCCGGTCGCACGCTCGAGAAGCACCGCACGTACGGTACGGGACCGACGTATCGGAAGATCGGCGGACGTGTTGTCTACGCCGTCGATGACCTGAAAGCGTGGGCCGATCTCGGCGCCAAGACGTCGACATCGGATCCCGGCAAGGGGACCGTGCTGCCCGCCAAGAAGCATCCGGCCCTGCGTCCCTATGCAGGTCAGGAACGTCGCTGATAGCCGCGTGAGAGCAGTGACTATGCGGCGCAAACACCATGCAGAGCGCGAGCTGCTTGAGCTCTGTCGGGCGCTGCCCGGCGATCTCGCGCCGCGCGATGCGCAGGATCTGATGGCCTATCCGTTCTTCTCGCTCTCAAAGACCAAGCGGATTGTGCCGATCGATTTTCGTGCCGGTGCGATCTCAATTCTTGTCGAAGCTGTTCCGGAACACGGCATGGCGACCATTTGGGATGCAGACGTTCTGATTTGGGCCGCGTCCCAGATCGTCGAAGCACGTGACGCCGGCTTGAAGACATCGCGCCTGATGGCTGCAACGCCTTACGAGATTCTGACGTTCGTCGGCCGGGGCACCAGCGCGCGCGATTATGACCGGCTGAAGGCTGGTCTCGACAGACTTCAGTCAACAACTGTGCTGACATCGATCCGCCAGCCGGCAGAACGGCGACGGCATCGCTTCTCCTGGATCAATGAGTGGAAGGAGACGGCCGATGCAAATGGCCGTCCATTTGGGATCGAGCTGATCCTGCCGGATTGGTTCTACGCGGGCGTCATCGATGACGCGCTCGTGCTGACGATTGATCGAGCCTATTTCGATCTGACCGGCGGGCTTGAACGGTGGCTCTACCGCCTAGTGCGCAAGCACGGTGGGCGCCAGGACGGCGGCTGGAGTTTTGACCTTGTGCACCTCCATGCCAAGTCCGGCATCCTCTCGCCGCTCAAGCATTTTGCCTACGACGTACGTCAGATCGTTCAGCGCCAGACATTGCCCGGCTATCAGCTCGTGCTCACACGGGATCCTGATGGCACCGAGCGGCTGAACTTCGCGCCAACGCCTGTTGATCCCTTAACGGCACGCCTGCGCCGGCGCGGTCTCATTCCATATTCGGAGGACAACCTGTGAATCAGCCCGTGCTATCGAGGACCGCAACCCTCGTGCTATCGGGGACCGGATCCTCGTGCTATCGGGGACCGGAATCGAGCTTAAGAGCTTGTTTCTCCGCGCTTTCCGGCCGCTCTAACTTTACTAACCAGAAATCCTTCGGATTTCTTCTAACGGATCAGGCCGCAAAGTGCGTTGGAGGCGACCGGCCGCAGGTTGCCAGTCCTGTTTGGCCTTCCAAGTCGCATACGCTTTTCGCCGGACTCCATGCTCACGGCTGCCACCCCCAGCGTCAGGGAGCCGCGGCATGAGCGATCTCACGGAAGTGGAAGTTCTGTGGCTCGAGAAGCGTATCGAAAACCGCATTCGGTTCGGTCGTATCGTCAAGGAGCGGAAGCTTGATCGCCATCGGCGCGTCCTGTCATTTGCGCCCGGCAGCATCTTTGCTTTCGTCCGTTGGACCTCCAACGACTTTGGCACAATCATTTCGCGTATCGACATCTTGCGCGCGGTCGCTCCGGGACAGCGCTGCTCGACCGTCCCTTATGTGACACCCGGCGGAGAGATTTTGCTGCGTCTGTCCGGCTGGCCGAAGGTCGAGGGCGTGCTGCAAATGACCGATGCCGTTGAGGCACTCGGCATCGATCCAGCTGATGTCGCTCCTGATCATTGGCATCACGTTCATAACCGCCTGTCCGTCAACGAAAGCCCGCGCTCGTATACGAAAGCGCGCCATCAGGCCTGGCTTCATCGCCAAAAGGTGATGCGATGACGGGCCGCCTAATGATGCTGGCCGTGACGATTGGGATCGCTACTGCGCTCATCGCGACGATCGTCCTGGAGCCGCTTCCGCTTTACATCTGGAACGCGTCCGCGAGCGTGCCGATCGGTCTCTACAGCCTCCGACCGGCGGACAAATTCCAAGTCACTGAATTGGTCGCTGTGCAGCCGCCGGAGCCGCTCGCGACCTTCCTCGACCTTAACGGCTATTTGCCCATCGGCGTCCCCATGCTGAAGCGCGTGCTTGCCCTTCCCGGGCAAACCGTTTGCAGAACCGGCCTCGTGATTTCGGTCGACGACGTCGCGGTGGGCGAGGCGAAGGATCACGACAGACGAGGCAGGCCGCTGCCGAAATGGCAGGGCTGTCGCGTCGTCGGCGACGGCGAACTGTTTCTGATGAATTGGCAGTCGGACGACTCTCTTGATGGCCGATATTTTGGATTTCTTCCGGCATCTAGCGTGATCGGCCGTGCGATGCCGGTGTGGACGTGGGAGGAGTGATCGTGTGTATTCGACGTGTCCTCCTCGCCATTCCCCTGTTCGATCGTTTGCGGGATCAGTCGTCCGCCTCGACCGATGTCTGCAAGGCTGGCGCGAGCCCGACCGCGTGCTTGGCCCGGTTGGGCACGCGCGTTTGTGCTGTCGTGCCCCTGATACTTCTTCTGACCGTGGGTGGCAGTGCTGCTTTGGCCCAGAGCGAATCAGCCGCCCAGCCGGCGATCAGTCAGACCGCTCACTCATTTGCCGGCTTCATCAATGAAGCCTCACAACGCTTTGCGATTGCGCCGAACTGGATCCGATCAATCCTAAGCGTCGAGAGTGCTGGGGACGTGCACGCCAGATCGCCAAAAAGCGCAATGGGCTTGATGCAAATCATGCCGGCGACTTGGGCGGAACTTCGCGAGCGCTACAATCTCGGGAACGATCCCTACGATCCGCACGACAACATTCTGGCCGGCACGGCGTACTTGCGCGAACTGCTCGACCGGTATGGCTCGCCTGGCGTGTTTGCCGCGTACAACGCGGGACCATCTCGCTATGAAGAGCATCTCGCAGGTGGTTCCTTGCCAGACGAGACGCGGGCGTACGTCGCAAAGCTTGCAAATCTGCTTGCGATTGAACTGCCGCCGGGGTGGACGTCCAGCCGACAATCATCAGCGGCTGCGACGCTATTCGTCACGCGATCCGATCTCATGAAAACGCGCGATCGATTGCCGGTGCTCATGCTGTCGAGCGGTGTCACGACCGCAATTTCGGCGCCCGATGTTTCGCGTTTGGTCGCTCGGCCTATTGGCGTGTTCGTCCATCGATCAGATTCGGGAGAATCGCGATGACCAACTGTGCTGGTTCGCAAGCTGATGGCGTATGGGCGATGCCTTCGGCCCGCGCTCTACTCGTCGCTTCGCTCCTCACCGAGCCACCCTACGGGTGTCTCGGCCCTTCGGGTAACGATCGCTATCGCAAGCGCTCGGAAGCAGTGGCGGCTTCGCGAGTTGGCTGCCAGGTTGCGGCGGCTTTTTCGGGAACCGGCGACCGGGAGACCACGGCGGCAGGACGGCGAGATAAAAGAGGCTCGCCGGTCGAACCGCAAGCCATTGACATGGCTTGGGTTCCGGCGTGCCGGTCGGTCGGGGCGCGTGCCGCGGTTTGTATTTTTACGAATGCCATCAAACGCGTCTTCGGCACCATGTGCGATTTTGATCGTTGGGAGGCCCTGCCGTGAGCGTGGGCGACAGCGATCTGCGTGTTCGGCCTGGGCGCATTCGCAGCACCCGCGCGCCGAAACAAAAGAGCTTCATCAACCAGGTGCTGCGGGCGGCGAAGAAATTGGGACACACCTCGGATCTGGCTGTGGCGGGCAGGCGTTCGACGGCGTATGGGCGCTCGACGTTTGGCCGCGGCCGTCTGTCCTTTGGCCGCGCCAGATTGTTCAGCCCGACCCGGCGTGTGGTGGTGAAAGCGCGCGTGGTCCGGCACAAAGGGCGAGCCTTCCGTTCAGCGCCACTGACCGCCCACCTCTCATATCTGAAGCGCGATGGCGTGACCCGGAGCGGCGAGCGTGCCGAGATGTTCGATGCCGGCAGCGACCGAGCCGATAGCGCGGCTTTCGCAGAACGGTGCAAGGACGACCGGCATCATTTCCGGTTCATCATCTCGCCCGAGGATGCCGGCGACATGACCGATCTGAAGGCCTTCACCCGCGATCTCGCCAGGCAGATGGAGACCGATCTCGGCACGCGGCTCGATTGGGTGGCTGTCGATCATTGGAACACCGACAACCCTCACGTCCACCTTCTCGTTCGGGGAGTAGATCAGGAAGGAGCGGACCTCGTGATCTCCCGCGACTATATCAGCCAAGGTCTGCGTTCACGCGCCGAGGAACTGGTCGCCATCGAACTGGGTCCGAGACCGGAGCACGAGATCCGCAATTCGCTGGAGCGGGAAGTCACGGCAGACCGCTGGACGCGGCTCGACCGGGAGATCCGGTTGGCGGCAGATGAGACTGGCTACATCGATCTTCGGCCGGAGAATCGCGGCAAGTCCGATCCCGAGATCAGGCGGCTGATGGTTGGCCGCCTTCAGCACTTGGAGAAAATGGGCGTTGCCGCACCCGCCGCATCAGGGGAATGGATGGTCGGACTTGAGGCGGAGCGTAGCTTGCGCGACCTCGGCATGCGCGGCGACATCATCAAGACCATGCACCGCGCCTTTACCGAGCGTGGGGGATCGCGCGGCGTTGCCGACTTCGTCATCGAGGCTGGACAGCCCACGTCTCAGATTATCGGACGGCTGGTCGACCGGGGATTGCATGACGAACTGACCGGCGAGGCCTACGCCCTCATCGACGGAACGGACGGGCGCGCTCACCACGTGCGCTTCCGAGGTCTCGAGGCCTTCGAGCACGCACCACCGATCGGCGGCATCGTCGAAGTGCGACGCTTCGGTCAAACCGGCGATCCGCGGCCGACCTTGGTGCTGGCGACCCGTTCCGATCTCGATCTTACCGGTCAAGTCGCTGCTAAAGGAGCAACCTGGCTCGACCACAGGCTAGTCGAACGCGACTCCATGCCGCTCGCCATGGGCGGATTCGGCCGCGAGACCCGCGACGCCTTGGAAGCCCGTACCGAGCACCTGATCCAGCATGGCCTGGCGCGGCGGCAGGGCCAGCGCATCATCCTGCAGCGCGATCTCCTGGACACGTTGCGCAGACGCGAACTGGACGAGGTGGCAGCAAAGCTTTCGGCCGACACCGGTCTGCCTCGCGTGAAGGCCGCCTCCGGGGAGCATGTGGCGGGCACGTATCGCCAGCGGCTGACGCTCACCTCGGGACGCTTCGCCATGATCGATAGTGGGCTCGGCTTCCAACTCGTGCCCTGGTCGCGCGAACTCGAAAAGAAGCTCGGCCAACACGTCACCGGCGTCGTGAAGGACGGCGGGGGCATCGAATGGGGCTTTGGCCGGAAGCGCGACCTCGGCCTCTAGGTATCTCGCCAATTCAGCTGCGGAAGGACGCTCGGAATGTCCGGAACCAAAATACTCTGGGGGCAGGTGATCGTTGTCGGCCTGATCGTCTTGCTCGCCATCTGGGGAGCAACCGAGTGGACGGCATGGCGACTGGCCTACCAGCCCGAGCTTGGGCGGCCCTGGTTCGAACTGTTGGGCTTCAAGATCTATTATCCGCCGATCTTCTTCTGGTGGTGGTTCGTCTACGATGCCTATGCGCCGCAGGTCTTTGTCGAGGGCGCCTTCATCGCAGCAGCAGGGACCGTCGTTTCGATCGCGGCGGCGATCGGCATGTCGGTCTGGCGGGCGCGTGAAGCCAAGAATGTCGAGACCTATGGTTCGGCGCGCTGGGCTGACGCGGAAGAGGTTCGAGCGGCCGGACTTCTCGGTCCGGATGGTGTGGTGCTGGGCAAGCTCGGCCGCGACTACCTCCGCCATGATGGGCCGGAGCACGTGTTGTGTTTTGCTCCCACCCGGTCCGGAAAGGGCGTCGGGCTCGTCGTTCCCTCGTTGTTGGCATGGCCCGGCTCGGCCATCGTGCACGACATCAAGGGTGAGAACTGGCAGCTGACCGCGGGCTTTCGCTCGCGGCATGGCCGTGTCCTGTTGTTCGACCCGACCAACCCTAAATCCTCGGCTTACAATCCGCTGCTCGAGGTCCGACGCGGGGAATGGGAGGTTCGCGATGTGCAGAACGTCGCCGACGTCCTGGTCGACCCCGAAGGCTCACTCGACAAGCGGAACCATTGGGAGAAGACCAGTCATTCACTCCTGGTCGGCGCCATCCTCCATGTGCTCTATGCCGAGGTGGACAAGACCCTGGCCGGTGTCGCCGCCTTCCTGTCTGATCCGAAGCGGCCGATCGAGGCGACGCTGAAGGCAATGATGACGACGCCGCATCTTGGCGAGCAGGGTGCCCATCCAGTGGTCGCCTCGACCGCGCGCGAACTCCTGAACAAGTCGGAGAATGAACGTTCCGGCGTCCTGTCCACCGCGATGTCGTTCCTCGGGTTGTACCGCGATCCCGTCGTAGCCCAGGTGACCCGCCGCTGCGACTGGAGGATTGCCGATCTGACCGCAGACAACAGTGCCACGACGCTTTATCTCGTGGTACCGCCCTCCGATATCTCGCGGACCAAGCCTTTGATCCGGCTGGTGCTGAACCAGATTGGCCGGCGCCTGACCGAGGACTTGCACGCCCGCGAACGCCGGCATCGAGTGCTGATGATGCTTGACGAGTTCCCGGCGCTGGGGCGTCTGGATTTCTTCGAGTCCGCGCTCGCCTTCATGGCGGGGTATGGCATCAAGAGCTTCTTGATCGCGCAGTCGCTCAATCAAATCGAGAAGGCCTACGGGCCGAACAACGCGATCCTCGACAACTGCCATGTCCGCGTCAGCTTCGCGACCAATGACGAGCGGACGGCCAAGCGGGTGTCCGATGCGCTGGGCACGGCGACGGAGATGCGGGCAATGAAGAACTACGCAGGTCATAGGTTGAATCCCTGGCTGGGGCACCTGATGGTCTCGCGCCAGGAGACCGCAAGGCCGCTGCTGACCCCTGGCGAAGTCATGCAGCTTCCGCCGATGGACGAGATCGTCATGGTGGCAGGGACGGCGCCGATCAGGGCGAAGAAGGTCCGCTATTACGAGGATCGCCGGTTCACCGAGCGGGTTTTGTCACCGCCCGATCCCGCGAGCGCCGGCCGATCGCCGCGAACGGACGGATGGTCAGCGCTCGGACCGTTGAAGCCGACGGCAGGTCCAACTGACGGAGCCACGGAGGCCGTGGAAGACACAGCGAATAGCGGGCTTCGTCGTGAGCCCGAACTTCCCGACCACGTCGCGATCGCCAAGGAAACGACCGAACCAACGCCGGCAGAGGAATTTGCCTCCGTTCTTGACGACGACGAGGACGCGGTCCGCCAGTCCCGGCTCATACGCCAGCAGATGCGTGGCGTCGCGCGTCAAGTCGCCATGGATCCCAATGACGGTATGGAGTTCTGAGGCAATATGCGCGACCGGATGAACGTCTATTTCCCGCCAGAGCTTCTGAAACAGATCTCGGAGCTTGCCGATCGCAAGAAGCTTTCTCGGTCTGCGATCGTGGAAGCTGCGGTCGCTTCGTTTCTATCGCCGGACGGCGCTGACCGGCGAGAGGCCGCGTTTACCCGGCGCCTCGACCGGCTGTCGCGTCAGATGCAGAGGCTCGAGCGCGACCTTGGGTTGACGGCGGAGACCTTGGCTCTGTTCATTCGGTTCTGGCTGACTATTACGCCACCGTTGCCCAACGATGCACAGGCGGCCGCGCAGGCAAAGGGCAGGGAGCGCTTCGAGGGATTTGTCGAGGCGCTTGGGCGTCGCTTGCAAAAGGGCCAAAGCTTTCTGCGCGAGATTCCGGAAGATATCCGCAGTCAGGAGCCGGTTGAAGAAACCTGATTGAACTACGCAGGCACACCATTTCGCCGGTCCTTCTTTTTCTTCGCTAGCCTACGCCCGCAGCGATTTAGCTGAACTCACGAAAAGCTGGTCACGCTATCGGCTTGCGCGAGCTGACAGCAACAGGGGCCAGCATGCAGATTTCAGGGGCATGGCGCCTCACCGCGCGCATATTTCTCCCGTTTGCGGTTGGATACTATCTTTCGTACCTGTTTCGAACGATTAATGCTTTGATCGCCAGTCATCTCAGCTCCGACACCGGGCTTGGGACTGCCGACCTCGGGTTGCTTACCTCGGTCTATTTCCTCGTTTTCGCGGCGGCGCAGATCCCAGTCGGCATATTGCTGGACCGCTTTGGTCCGCGCCGCGTCCAGAGTGTTCTGCTATTGCTCGCAGCATTGGGCGCCGGACTGTTCGCGGTATCGACCGGTTTCCTGTCGCTTCTGATCGCGCGTGCAATGATCGGGCTTGGCGTGGCCGCGGCGCTGACGGCAGGGCTGAAGTCCATCGTCCTTTGGTTCCCCAGGGATCGAGTTGCCTTGCTGAACGGCTACATGATCATGCTGGGATCACTTGGAGCGGTGACTGCTACGGCTCCCGTCGAACACCTACTCGCTTGGATGGGGTGGCGGCAGCTCTTTGAGATTCTGGCGGCCGCCACCGGTGCGACGGCCATTCTCATCTATGTCGTGGTGCCCGAACGAGGCATTGTTCCATCAACAACGCGCGCTACCCTTGGCTCCGTTTTCGCCGATCGTCGCTTCTGGCGAGTGGCCCCATTTTCGGCGACTTGCATTGGATCATCCTGGTCTCTGCAAGGACTGTGGGCATCACCATGGCTGACCGACGTGGAGGGGCTTGATCGCGCAAGTCTCGTAAGACAGCTGTTCATAATGTCGATCGTTTTGAGCTGCGGCGCCTTGTTGTTCGGGATGACCGTCCATTACGTCAAACGAAGGGGCATCGGGGCGGAGACGGTATTAGCGACGGTTGCGGTGCTGTTTGTCGCAGCCGAGCTAGCTTTGATCCTGCGAGTGCCTCTGCCGTCCATCTTGCCCTGGTCCGTTGTCGCAATTGCCGGAACGGCAACGGTGGTCAGCTTCGCGGTAATAGCAGATTACTTTCCGCCGGAGCTTGCCGGTCGTGCCAACGGCGCCCTAAACGTCTTGCACTTTGCTTGGGCGTTCCTGGCGCAATACGTGACAGGCCTGATCCTTGAGCAATGGACCGCGATCGATGGTCATCGACCGGTCCAGGCCTATCAAGTCGCTTTCGGTCTCAACGTAGCGCTGCAGATCGCGGCGTTGGTCTGGTTCGCGCTGCCCGGGCGCCGATCCATCACTCCGCGGATGAGTTCAATCCTCTTCTTCAAGCCGGCCCATGTTTCCTGCGCCGTCGACTCAGTTGGGTTGTATGAGGATTCGGTCATCCTCCTGCCTGCGGAGGACGATGCGGAGTGGTGAGCTGTAGCCCGCCGATTATGATACAATTGAGTAGGCCTCAAACATCAGTTCTCAGTCTTTCTTTTTCTACGCCAGCCTACGATGACGGAAAGCGCTTGTTGCGCCAAGACCATTGGTGCCTTTTCTAATCATCTCCATCTGAGGACGCTCGCTGAACGTTCTCGTTTGATGGGGGCGAACGTTGGCAATCCATTCCATTCAATCGGAGGCGAGGTCGCGCGGTGCGCGAATGCTGCGCAGCGCGCTCGGCTCGGCGATTGCCGGCTACCTCGAAGACGAAGAGATCATCGAGGTGATGCTCAATCCCGATGGGCGGCTGTGGATCGACCGGTTGTCGATCGGCCTGATCGACACTGGCGAAACTCTGTCGGCCGCGGATGGCGAACGGATCGTTCGCCTGGTTGCGCATCATGTGGGGGCCGAAGTGCACGCCGGCGCGCCACGGGTTTCGGCCGAACTGCCTGGGACAGGCGAGCGCTTCGAAGGTCTCTTGCCTCCGGTCGTTGCAGCACCGGTCTTTGCTATCCGCAAGCCCGCCGTTGCCGTGTTTACGCTCGACGACTACGCCGCCAAGAAGATCATGACCTCAGAGCAGGCCAGGATCCTGAAGAACGCGGTCGGAGCACGGAAGAACATCCTCGTTGCCGGTGGGACATCGACCGGCAAGACAACATTGACAAATGCACTCCTGGCCGAGGTGGCGAAGACCTCCGATCGGGTCGTGTTGATCGAAGACACCCGCGAGCTACAGTGCAGGGCGCCCAATCTCGTTGCGCTGCGGACCAAGGACGGTGTGGCGACGCTGTCGGATCTTGTCCGCTCGTCCCTCCGACTGCGTCCTGATCGCATCCCGATCGGCGAAGTCCGAGGTGCCGAAGCACTCGACCTCCTCAAGGCCTGGGGCACCGGCCATCCCGGCGGCATTGGTACCATCCATGCTGGGACTGCGCTCGGCGCGCTGCGGCGGCTCGAGCAGCTCATCCAGGAAGCTGTCATCACGGTTCCCCGCGCCCTGATCGCCGAGACCATCGACCTCGTCGCCGTGCTGGTGGGACGCGGTGCTGACCGCCGCCTCGCTGAGCTCGCCACCGTCTCAGGGCTCGGTGCCACTGGCGACTACAGCCTTACAACAGCAGGAGACTGACATGCGTCAGCAATTTCGCTTTCGTCGAGGTGCACCGTTGGCCGCCTACGGCACCATGCTTTTGGCAGTTCGGCCCGCGTGGGCGGCTGGCTCGAACATGCCGTGGGAGCAGCCGCTCAATCAGATCTTGCAGTCTGTGGAGGGGCCGGTCGCAAAGATCATCGCGGTCATCATCATCGTCGTGACGGGCCTAACGCTCGCATTCGGGGATTCCTCGGGCGGTTTCCGCAGACTGATCCAGATCGTGTTCGGTCTGTCGATCGCGTTTGCGGCCTCAAGCTTCTTCCTGTCGTTCTTCTCCTTCGGCGGTGGCGTGGTGATCTGATGGATGAACCTGTCACAGGCTTTGTTGTGCCAGTTCATCGCGCACTTACCGAGCCCATCCTGATGGGCGGTGCGCCACGCTCGGTCGCAATCGTCAACGGCACGCTTGCGGCAGCCTTAGGGCTCGGACTTCGGCTCTGGATCGCGGGTCTTGTTCTCTGGTTCATCGGCCACATGGCCGCTGTCTGGGCCGCCAAGCGCGACCCCGCTTTTGTCGATGTGGTGCGCCGACATCTGCGC
This sequence comes from Bradyrhizobium sp. BLXBL-01, assembly GCF_051853025.1. Classification (NCBI taxonomy): domain Bacteria; kingdom Pseudomonadati; phylum Pseudomonadota; class Alphaproteobacteria; order Hyphomicrobiales; family Nitrobacteraceae; genus Bradyrhizobium; species Bradyrhizobium sp. BLXBL-01. Next base: position 6,576,711 of record NZ_CP182471.1, on the reverse strand, counting down.
ATCCCCGGTCATCTCAACACCTGAGCTCTCGGTCATGATGAACCTTGCCGAATATCGCCATTCCAATGCGCGGCTCGCCGACTTCCTGCCCTGGGCAGCCCTGGTCGACGAGGGAATCATCCTGAATAAGGACGGCTCGTTCCAGCGGACGGCGAAGTTCCGGGGGCCTGACCTCGATAGCGCAGTGCCGGCTGAGCTTGTCGCCGTCGCCGGCCGTCTGAACAATGCCCTCCGCCGCCTGGGATCCGGCTGGGCCGTGTTCGTTGAGGCGCAGCGCCATTTTGCAGGAGCCTATCCTCCGAGCACCTTTCCGGATGTCGCATCCGCGCTGGTCGACGCGGAGCGCAGAGCTCTGTTTGAAGAGGCGGGCACCCACTATGAGTCGAGTTATTTCCTGACCTTCCTCTATTTGCCACCGGAGGAGGGGGCTGCCAAGGCAGAACGACTTCTCTATGAGGGCCGGGATCGCACCGTTGGAGCAGATGCGCGCGAGGTTCTTCGCGGATTTATCGACCAAACCAACCGCGTGCTGCAACTCGTCGAAGGGTTCATGCCGGAATGCGCCTGGCTCGATGATCAGGACACGCTGACCTATCTGCACTCGACGATCTCGACCAAGCGTCATCGCGTTCGGGTTCCTGAAATCCCGATGTACATCGATGCGCTGTTGGCCGACCAGCCGCTGACCGGCGGGCTAGAGCCGATGTTGGGCTCAGCCAATCTTCGAGTCCTGACGATAGTTGGCTTTCCGGGCGCTACGACCCCGGGAATTCTGGATGACCTGAATCGCCTGGCGTTCTCGTATCGCTGGTCGACCAGGGCGATCATGCTCGACAAGACTGATGCAACCAAACTGATCACCAAGATCCGCCGTCAGTGGTTTGCCAAGCGGAAGTCCATCGGCGCCATCCTCAAGGAGGTCATGACCAACGAGGCGTCGACGCTGCTCGATACCGACGCGCACAACAAGGCGCTTGATGCCGACGCGGCGTTGCAGGAACTGGGGACCGATCAGATCGGACAAGCCTTTGTCACGGCGACCATTACTGTCTGGGACCGGGATCCCAATGCTGCCGATGAAAAGCTGCGCCTGGTCGAGAAAGTCATTCAGGGGCACGATTTCACCTGCATGATCGAGACGGTGAATGCCGTCGAAGCCTGGCTCAGCAGTCTGCCCGGGCACGTCTACGCCAACGTGCGGCAGCCACCGGTGTCGACCCTCAACCTCGCCCACATGGTTCCGATGTCGGCCGTGTGGGCCGGCGAGATGAGGGATCTGCACTTCAAGGGTCCGCCGCTCCTGTTCGGGAAGACCGAGGGATCGACCCCATTCCGATTCTCCCTCCATGTCGGCGACATCGGCCATACCCTTGTGGTGGGCCCGACCGGTGCTGGCAAGTCGGTCCTCCTTGCGCTTATGGCGCTACAGTTCAGGCGTTACCCGAATTCTCAGGTCTTTGCGTTCGATTTTGGCGGTTCAATTCGTACGGCCGCGCTCGCCATGGGCGGCGACTGGCATGATCTCGGCGGTGCGCTGTCTGACGGGGACGAAAACCCAGTCGCGCTGCAGCCTTTGGCCTGGATCGACGATTCCGCCGAGCGCGGATGGGCTACGGAATGGATCGGCGCGATCCTGGCGCGGGAAAAGGTCGAGATCACGCCGGAGGTCAAGGATCATCTGTGGTCGGCGCTGACGTCTCTCGCTTCGGCGCCGAGAGAGGAGCGCACCCTGACGGGCCTGTCGGTCCTGCTTCAATTGAACTCCCTGAAGCGCGCCCTGCAACCATACTGCCTGGGCGGACCTTCCGGGCGCCTGCTCGATGCCGAATTCGAGCGCCTTGGCGAAGCTTCGGCTCAGGCGTTTGAGACTGAAGGGTTAATCGGAACGAGCGCCGCCCCAGCCGTTCTGGCTTACCTCTTTCATCGGATCGGAGACCGTCTCGACGGCCGGCCGACACTTCTCATTGTCGACGAAGGCTGGCTTGCCCTCGACGACGAGGACTTTGCCGGCCAGCTCCGCGAATGGCTGAAGACGCTTCGGAAGAAGAATGCGTCCGTCATCTTCGCCACCCAGTCGTTGTCGGATATCGACGGCTCCGCGATCGCGCCGGCGATCATCGAAAGCTGCCCAACCCGTCTGTTACTGCCGAATGAACGGGCGATCGAACCGCAGATCACCGCCATCTACCGCCGCTTCGGACTGAACGATCGCCAAATCGAACTTCTGAGCCGGGCAACGCCAAAGCGCGACTACTACTGCCAGTCGCGCCGGGGCAACCGCATGTTCGAACTTGGACTTGGTGAAGTCGCGCTCGCCTTTACGGCAGCTTCTTCCAAGACAGATCAGGCTGCCATAGCGCAACTCCTCGCCGAACATGGCCCTGACGGCTTTGTCCCGGCTTGGCTCCAACACCGTGGCGTCGCGTGGGCTCTCGACCTGATCCCCAATCTCGTCAATCTGGAGAAATCGCTATGAGGCGTCTTGGCCTGGCGGCTGCTGCTGCCATCGCGCTGATATTCGATGCCACGGTGCCGGCGCGAGCCCAATGGATCGTCTTCGATCCCAACAACTACGTCCAGAACGTCCTGACCGCCGCGCGAGAGCTCCAGCAGATCACCAATCAGATCACCTCGTTGCAGAACGAGGCGCAGATGCTGATCAATCAGGCCAAGAACCTGGCAAGCCTGCCATATTCGTCGCTGCAGCAACTGCAATCCTCGATCCAGCGGACTCAGCAATTGCTGGCCCAGGCGCAGCGCGTTGCCTATGACGTCCAGCAGATCGATCATGCCTTCTCGACGAGCTACGCGCCCGCCGCCAGCAGCCAGTCGGATCAGTTGCTGATCTCCAATGCTCAATCGCGCTGGCAGGATTCTTATGCCGCAACGCAGGACGCCCTTCGTGTCCAGGCCGGCATCGTTGGCAACCTCGATACTAATCGAATACAGATGTCTGCACTCGTGACGTCGAGTCAGAGCGCTAGCGGCGCCCTGCAGGCGACACAGGCCGGCAATCAGATTCTCGCACTGAATGCGCAGCAGCTGGCGGACCTGACGGCTCTCGTGGCGGCACATGGTAGGGCGCAGAGCCTTGAAGCAGCGCAACGCGCGGCGGCCAAGGACCAGGGCCGCGAACAGCTCCGGCGGTTTCTTACGCCGGGGCAGGGCTATCAATCCTCAAACGTGCAGATGTTCCACTGATGACCGACATCCGGGCATTCAAGGCATTGTCGCTGCTTACAACAATTGGAGTGTTGGTCGTCACTGCCTGCACGATTCAGCTTCGCGGCGGAGACGGTCCTCCGCCGCCGAAAGCAGAGCAGACCACAGACGCAACCAACTCAGACCTCGCGCGCTGCCGCAGCGTCACTGCGGAGCAAGCAGCGGGTTATTTGCGTTGCAAGCAAGTTTGGGCCGAAAATCGCCGTCGCTTCTTGGGCAAGAAAGACGGTGCAGCAGTTCCAGGACGCGACGATTCCGCCGGCGGCGGGGCGCTCCCTCCAAAGGATCAAAGCCGGATCCCGCAGGGATATCCGAACCTGATGACCCCTGAGGCGGGCAAGCCATGACTGGCACGGGGATCATTGATCAGTTCCTTGAAACGTTCACGCGTTATATTGACAACGGATTCGGATTGCTAGGAAGCGAGGTCGGATATCTCGCAACGACCCTTGCTGCGATCGACATTACGCTCGCCGCGTTGTTCTGGAGTTGGGTAACGGACGAGGACATCATCGTACGCCTCGTCAAGAAAACGCTCTTCGTAGGCGTCTTTGCCTACCTGATCGGCAACTGGAACAGCTTGGCGCGCGTCGTCTTCGAAAGCTTTGCGGGTCTTGGGTTGAAAGCGACCGGCACAAGCCTATCTGCGTCGGATTTCCTGCGGCCGGGAAAGATCGCCCAAGTCGGACTTGATGCCGGCCGACCGCTCCTCGATTCGATCTCGAACCTGATGGGGTACATCAGTTTCTTCGAGAATTTTGTCCAGATCGTTGTCCTCCTGTTCGCGTGGGCCGTGGTGCTGCTCGCCTTCTTCGTTCTGGCGATCCAGCTCTTTGTCACCCTGATCGAGTTCAAGCTCACGACGCTGGCGGGCTTTGTGCTCATTCCCTTTGGCTTGTTTGGCAAGACCGCCTTCGCGGCGGAGCGTGTCCTTGGCAACGTCATATCCTCTGGAATCAAGGTCCTGGTCCTGGCCGTTATCGTCGGCATTGGCTCGACCTTGTTCTCACAGTTCACCGCCGGTTTCGGCGGTGCACAGCCGACCATCGAAGACGCGATGACGCTGGTGCTTGCGGCGCTTTCCTTGCTGGGCCTCGGCATCTTCGGTCCGGGTATCGCAAACGGCCTAGTCTCGGGCGGACCTCAACTCGGCGCCGGAGCCGCGATTGGAACAGGGCTTGCTGCTGGCGGCATGGTTGCGGCGGGCGCAGGACTTGCCGCAGGCGGTGCTGGTCTCGCAGGCGGTGCGATTGCAGGCGCGGCGCGCGGTGGCGGCGCTGTCGTAACCGGAGCAACAGCCGCCTATCGAAGCGGCGGCCTTGCCGGCTTGGGGGAGGCGGGCAGCTCGGCTGCGACGAGTCCTTTGCGCCGAGCCGCGGCTGCCTTTGGACGTAGCCAAGCAAGCGAGCAGGGCGCGAGCTCCCCGGCCGAAGGGCAGCCTGATTGGGCTCGCCGCATGAAGCGTGCCGAGACCATTCGGCATGGTGCCTCGGCCGCTGGCCATGCCGTCCGCTCGGGGGATCACGGCGGCAGTGGCTCCTCCGTTGATTTGTCCGAAGGAGAACGCTGAGACGCACTCCTGTAACTCCGCCGCACAGCAGCGCCTCAAATCCATCTATCGCACAACTTGAAACCGATCACTCGATATCAGGGGCAACCATCGATGTTCAAACGACCATCAGTTCACTACGGGCGCATGCCCGAGCCGATTACACCCTATCAAAAGGCAGCCCAAGTTTGGGACGAACGCATTGGATCTGCCCGCGTGCAAGCCAAGAACTGGCGTCTGATGGCGTTCAGCTGCTTGGTGCTATCAGCCGGTCTCGCCGGCAGCCTTGTCTGGCAATCGAGCCAAGGCTCGATCACGCCCTGGGTGGTCGAAGTCGATCATCTCGGCCAAGCCCAAAGAGTTGCGCCCGCCAACATCGACTATCAGCCTACAGACGCTCAGATCGCGTACCATCTGGCGCGCTTCATTGAGGACGTCAGAGGCCTGCCGGCCGACGGCATAGTTCTGCGCCAAAACTGGCTCCGGGCCTATGATTTTACAACCGATCGCGGCGCCGCTGCGCTCAATGACTACGCACGCAACAACGATCCCTTTGCCAAGTTGGGCAAGGCCCAGATCTCCGTCGACGTATCGAGCGTCATTCGCGCCTCTTCGGAGAGCTTTCGCGTCGCGTGGACGCAGCGCACCTACGACAACGGTTCGTTGAGCTCAACTGAGCGCTGGACTGCAATTCTCTCGATCGTGATCGAAACGCCCCGCGACGCCGAACGCCTGCGCAAGAATCCGCTTGGCGTTTACGTCCGCGCCATCAACTGGTCAAAGGAGTTGAATCAGTGACCAAGACGCCGTCAGACGTTCATTCGAAACGTTGCTTCCAGCAAAGCAGGATCGATTCGGCTTGGCCCAAGTTCGTGAGCTCGAAGCGAGCATTGCTGTCCGCTCTCTTGCTTTGCTCGTCGGCGCTGGGTGGGTGCGCGACCTACTTTCCGCCAGAGATCAGCTATGACGCTGAAGTTCCTCCGCTGCCGGCAACGCCCGTGGCTCTCGACGACAGACCGCGACCACTTCACGTTCCGCCCCTCTGGAAGCCGGCTCTCGGCGGCAAATCGGGAGGGAAGGAAGACGCTGAACCCGTGAACCGGGTTGAGACCGCAAACAGCGCAGCCCGGGTCGAGCCGCGCAAGCGAGGGTATTTCAACGCGGCGCAAATCTACGCCTACAGTCCCGGGGCGCTTTATCAAATTTACGCCGCACCGGGGCAGATCACGGATATCGCGCTAGAGGAGGGAGAACAGTTGACGGGATCAGGGCCGATCGCGGCCGGAGATACCGTACGCTGGGTCGTGGGCGATACCGAGAGCGGGAGCGGCGACACACGGCGCGTCCATATCCTGGTCAAGCCGACCCGAGCTTCGATCGAGACTAACCTGGTCGTCAATACCGATCGGCGGACCTACCTGATCGAACTGCGCTCCCGCGAGCGGCCATATATGCCATCCGTTGCCTGGTACTATCCGGAAGCAGTGCGCGAGCAGTCGCGTTCAGTTGCTCTGAAACCCGTTCTTCCGGAGCCGGCGCGGCGCATCTCCCGCTATGTCATCGAAGGGGACAGTCCACCCTGGCGGCCGATCGCCGCATATGACGATGGCCGCAAGGTCTATGTCCAATTCCCGCAAGGCATCGTGCAGGGCGAGATGCCACCGCTCTTTGTCATCGGCCCGGAGGGCAAGACCGAGCTCGTCAATTATCGCGCCTACGGTAACGTATTGATCGTCGATCGGCTGTTTGCAGCCGCCGAACTCCGGCTCGGCGGTGAGCACCAGCAGAAGGTCCGTATTGTCCGGACCGACGGGAGGCCGTCGTCATGAACACCCGCAATGGAAACGATCACGAGAAAACAGTTCCACCGGAGACACAAGTGGAGCGGTCAGAAAGCTTCCGCTTGAGAGCAGAGCATCCGCGCGTGACGCGGTTGTCGCGGAAGCTCTTGGCCGGCGGGAGCGCGGTCGTCCTGCTTGTCATCGGTGGGGCTGTGTTGTGGTCGCTGCAGCATAATCGCTCCCGAAATCAGGCGGCGGAGGAGCTTTATAGCACAGACCACCACAATGTTGCCGACGGTATTACGACCCTGCCGAAGGATTATGCTGGCGTTCCGCGCCAGCCAATCCCGCAGCTTGGTCCGCCGCTCCCCGGGGACCTCGGTAGACCGATCCTTGCCGCTCAAGGCCAGTCGCCGGCGATTGGCGCTTATCCGGACCAGCAGCGCCGGGATCAAGAGACCGAGGCAGCCCGCATCAGTCATCTATTCGCTTCGACGAACGGACGTGAAGTACGTCCGCCCACCGCGCCGCTTGTTGGAAGCGATCGCGTCGTGCCATCGAATCCAGCGGTGACCGGGGATGACGCATCTGCACAAAGCGGTCAGGACCGAAAGCTTGCCTTCGTGAACGCCTCCGTGGACCGTCGTACGGTCAGCCCTGACCGCGTCACCAGGCCCGCCACACCATATATCGTGCAGGCCGGGACGGTGATTCCGGGAGCGCTGATCACAGGGATTAGATCAGATCTTCCAGGCCAAATCACCGCGCAGGTGACGGAAAACGTATACGATACGCCCACCGGTCGGTTCTTGTTGGTACCGCAGGGCGCGCGCCTGATCGGGGTATACGATAGCCAGGTCACTTTCGGCCAGTCCCGCGTCCTGCTCGTCTGGACACGGCTGATCATGCCGAATGGACGGTCGATCGTTCTCGAGCGGCAGCCTGGCGCTGACACTGCCGGATACGCAGGTCTCGAAGATCAGGTCGACAATCACTGGGGCGAGTTGTTCAAGGCTGCGGCACTATCGACGTTTCTGGCGATCGGGACCGAACTGGGCGCCGGCTCGGACACCAATAGCAACGACAGTGCAATCATCCAGGCATTGCGACACGGCGCGTCGGACTCACTAAACCAGACGGGGCAGCAGGTGGTTCGCCGCAGTCTCAGCGTCCAGCCCACTCTAACCGTGCGACCTGGCGTCCCGGTTCGTGTTCTTGTCAATCATGACCTCATACTTACACCCTATAAAGGGTAACAAAATGCCAAAACTAAAAATAGGAGAACTTCCAGACGACAAGCCGGTCAAAGTAAGTGCGGAGCTGCCTGCGGCGGTGCATCGTGATCTCATTGCATATGCAGAAGCGCTTACGCGTCAGGGTGGTCAAGTGGTCGATCCGACTAAACTCATCGCCCCCATGTTGGCGCGCTTTATGGCCACTGATCGAGGATTTTCTAAGCTGAAACGTGAAGCCGCTGGCGAAGGACAGTGATGCTCCAGTTTCCTCGAAGCCGTCGGTCGACGCTAAACAGCTTGCATGCATCAAGCTAGGCGCTGCCGAGTTGGCCTTAAGAGCTGAGATATCGCGTCCGAAAGTGTGTTTTCGCGTTTACCTTAAACAAGTCCGATTGCCAGATTTTCTCGATTTTCAGACGCGAGAGCGCTGGGCGTCGTCGTGCAGTCATTCGGTCACCTTCAGGCGCGTTACACTGCTCCGGCCATCGACGCTGACAGGCACCTCACCCTCGATCGTGGCCCGACGTACGACGCGATGCTGGTTCCCGTAATCGTTGACCGCATAATGCTGCGTTGCGCGGTTATCCCATATCGCAATATCCCCCTCTAACCAGTTCCAGCGCACAGTGTTTTCGGGCGCGGTGATGTGAGACTGAAATAGGTCGAACAGCTTTTGTCCGTCGTATTTGGGGACATCAACAAACTGCTTCACCAAGGCGCCGAGCACTAGCGTCCGCTCGCCTGTTTCGGGGTGGACGCGTACGACGGGATGCTCCGTCTCAAAAACGGCTTTGGTGAACACCTCGTCAAAGTGCTTCTTGTCGACCTCGCGGAGACGCGCGATCCCAGCGTAATCAAAAACGTTGCTGTGAACGGCCCATAGGCCCTCGGCGAGCCGTTGTAGGGGCGACGGCAAACCAAGATAAGCGGCAGCTGTGTTAGACCACACGGTGTCGCCTCCGAACGGTGGCATTACCACGGCCCGCAGGACCAAGATCCTGGGATAGGCGTCGGCAAAGGTCCCATCCGCATGCCAAACGTCGGCGCGACCGCCACCGCGAGTGGAATCCAGTTCGAGGAGCGACGCCCCCTTGGTAGCGCCGAGTATCGGATGTGGCACTAGCTTTCCCAGACGAGCGGAAAAGCGCTCCTGCTCGGCGTCATTGAGATGTCCTTGATTGCGGAAGAAGATCACCTTGTGCTCTAGCAATAAGCTGTTGATCGCAGCTATCGCGTGATCCGGTAGATCGCCTGATAGCTTGATATTTTTGACTTCGGCACCGATGCGCGCTGCACGTTTCACAATATCCGCGCTCGGAATGACGCCACCGATCAAAGTCATTGCGCTGATCTCGCTTTTCCAGGCCCTGGCAGGTCTCCCGCACCCCCTTTGGAGCGAATGATCTGCAGCAAGCATCGTGCCAGAAAGACCAACATGTCCTCGACAATAGGCACTGAACGAATCGTGGTATTTGCCGCGAGTCATCGAACGTCATCGTGCCATATCAACCTGTTCGAGAGTATTTGCTGGTCTACATGTCTCGGATGGTCATAGCGGGTATGTCCGCGATGTGAATCAGCTGACCGTTCCTCAAGGATGAAATGCGGGTGGAAAGCTGACTATTTGCTGCTTTGTGGCTCTGTTTCTTGATAGATCGTTTTAGGCAATGGCCATACCAGGCGGCGCTGGGCAAGCCATTACGCCGAATGGGCTTTTGGAGAGTTCGCTTACTACCCGCTGTACTCGACCTGACACGGGATTTGGGCTCTGTCGGAATACCGACAACTCTCCACATACTTTAGTAAGCTCAAGCTGACTGTTCCATTGGCGAATTCGCGAGTTAATTGAGGACCCGAGGTAATCTCCCGTAATGCCGCTGGAGCCCGTGAGAGTTGCAGATGTAAGATCGCGGCGGCAGTTATGCACATTATCGTCTCGGTCCTGAAGTAGGATAAAAGCTGCAATTTCCTGGTCCTGTGTCAGTTTGCTCGCCTAGGCCGGTGGAGAAACCAATGCGATCAGGCACGGGCGGTGGCTCATCTTGCGCTTGCCTTCCATCATGGTGATCGCGATGAAATCCGCCGGAGCATCGCTGACCGCCCACGGCGTCGCACGTCACGTCTCATGGGGATTCGTCAGTCGCGTCACGATCTGAAGCGGGCGATTGAGATCCTCGAAGAATTCAATCGGCCCATGGGCGTGGACCGCGATGTAAATTCCATGTCCGCACCATATGTTCGGCTTGTGGCCTGCTGGGAGACCAGGATGGCGTCTCGCAAGCCTCTGCGCCAGTAAAGATCGCCAGAGCGGTCCGATTGGGCAATGCGCGATTGCGGGTTGCTAAGTTCACTTCGCCTGCGGCTTGCCTGGCGTCTTTGTCTACTGGAACCATGGTGCGGAACGTCGTGGCACCGGCGGTAGGGCTGGTCCACAGCGGCTCCTGCGGTCGTTTGTTCCGTAATGCCCGGAAGCATCCCAATTTCCAGGAAACGGATGCTTTCTCGGGCACTTAAGCGCTGTTAGCGGAACGACCGTGCAGCTATTCGTTAGGCTGTGGGCACGGGTTGGCACATTGCTGCCTCACTTGGGCGCAGTTCTCTTGATCTTTCTCAAGCGATGCCCCTTCTGCAGCAGTGGAGCAGGCGCGCCTGCCGCGCAGCGCTGGCAAAGGCGTCGTGGTCGACGATTCTAAGACGGATCAGCTTCGGGCAAGGCCACGAAACTGAAATCGCATCCATCTTCCAGGGATCCGGCGAGTACCGTGGTTCAAGAGCCGCCCCTCCTCATTGCCTCGATACTAGCTCGGGCGAGCCCCCAATCGTCAGACTTCAGAAGGGCAACTTCCACACGAAATAGAGAAGCGCAGCGATTGCCACCCAGAAAAGTATGCCGCGGAAGATGAAAGCGAGCGCCATTTTAATCGCCATCTTGCCCAAGCCGCTGCGCCATGGCGATTCCATCGATCGCGTCTGCCAGCCCTTCCAAGAAAGTCCGATACCACGCGTCATCATCGGGAAGGTCCCATTCTTGTAGGCTGCCGACGTAACGCGTCAGAGCAATCACGCCTGCGATCGTGGTTGGGGTTGAACGGATGAGCACGTTCCCATGCTCCGCGAGAGCTTGGTTCCTTTGACAGCTGATTTCGTCGGCGGCATCAAACTCGGGTCCCGAATCGAGTTTCGCCGATACGGACAGGGCCGCATCGTAATGTGCCAACAGCTCGCGATGACGCTCGATCACAAGGAAGATTAGATCCCGATCGGCTGCAGCAGTCGACTGGGGAGAAATTTCCTGCGATGACAATGTTGGCCCCAAGCAAGTAGCAGGGCTACGTTAGCATGGTGCCCATGACGATAATCAGCGTAGAAGGTCCTTCATCTGCGGTATTTCTGCTCGATCGTCTTGGCATTCATGCGAGGTCAACGGCTCCATCTTGAGTTTGAGACGTTTCGCGCACGAGGGCGCGCCTTGCTCGCGGGAAAACGGGCCTGCTCGATCGTTTTGGCGTACATTACTGGCCTTTCAAGCGTCGTCATTTATGAATGCCACGCAGCGTACCAGGGCGGAGATCCTCGCACAGCCGGCTTGGGGGTGTCCTCGCACCGTTGGCGGAACTTCGTCCGCGTCGTGTGAAGGCGACACCACGACATCGGGTATTCGGCGGCAGGCCCATTCAGCCATCATTCACGGATCATCCGGTCTGAGCCGGAGTGACGACGCAGTTGAGGCGTCGACGCCCGCGGTGGGAGCTCTCCGCAAAAGTCTTACGCGGGCGGTTGGATAAGATATCGTAGGTTTGGTCGGTGTGGGGGTAGGCGGTAGCGCTCCCCCGCTACCAAAATCCAGCTAAGCAGCTGATGCTTTTTCAGAAGATCGAATGCACTCGGCCGATGCTAGCGGGTTGCGTTATGCTGGTCCCATAGTTCGGATGCCGGTTGCTGGCGGGCGGCGTCGCGCGCGCTGCATTGATCCGCAAACGGGCGCGGAGTGATGGGAAATGTCTGACCAGCTTGAACTTGTAGTGCTTCATCGGAGCGGTTGCGCAAGCCCGGCGAAGAAGGAGCGGTACACGTTCGATTTCGTCGTTAACGGGCGATCTCTCTTTGCCGTCACCGGCGCCGCCGGCTTCGATTTGTCCGGTTGTCTTTCGGTCCCTCACCGAGAGCCCGAGCTTGCCCTTCGGCTCAACGACAGGCTCGAGCGACTCTTGACATCGGATGTTCCGCTGGGCGGGGCACACCGTGTGGCTCTGTACGTATGTCCGGAATGTGGAGACCTCGCGTGCGGAGCCATCACCGCGATCGTATCGCGGAGCGACGGTATCGTGCGTTGGTCCGACTTTGCGTACGAGAATGGAGATGACAGCGAAACCAAGCTGTCGAAGGTCGGGCCCTTCGCGTTCGACTGGATATCCTACGTGACTGAAATCGAGCGAGCTTGCGCAGGCTGACGGACCGTAGGATGGGTAGAGCGCAGCGAAACCCATCATGTCTCCCCCTGGCAAACATCTCGATGGGTTTCGCTGCGCTCTACCCATCCTACGATCTAATCAAAGTATGTGATCGTTTTCTTCACCACGATTGGCTTCCCCTGATCGAACAGAAATTTGAAATCTCCGTCGCGGGATCGCAGCAACCAGAGTGCCTTGCTCAACGACACCACATAGCTATCAGGAGTGACGACTCTTTGCTGCAGGCAGACCAGCAAGGAGTCGTTCGCTGTGAGCCGAAGGATGTTCGGGAATACAATCCCCTGTTCTCCGAGTGGTTTACTCAGGAGCCCAAAGGTATATTTGAGGTCGCGAATGTCCGTAATTTCTCCTGGCTTTATTACAATCGATGAAAAATCGAACCGCGGATAAATTTTTGTGTCTGGTTCGCCCGCGTCGCAACTCTCGTCTGCCGGTGTCCTGGTGTCATTGTACTTGAGCGCGACCAGCCCAAGGTTGCTGATGCGAGCCTGCCGATTTCCTGAATTGATGTAGGTCAGGCTGATCGGCTGCGTAAATCCAACCCCGTCGGTTTCCGTTGTTATGAGGGGGGCGGAGGATGTGATGAGGACCCTCAGGTCGTCGGTCTGACGAAGCTTCGCCCAAAATCCAAATGCCGAAATGCCGAAGCCGAACACAGTAATTAGAAAGGTCACTATGCTGGCTAGTACGGCTGCCGACCATCGATTTGCCTGAGTTGCCGATGGCTGCGATCGATGACTTCTCAACAAAGCGCGCATCTGCTTGCGATGCATCTCGGCCTCTCCGGCTCGTATGCAAATCAATTGTCTCGTTCTGCAATTTATGGGTGCATTGAATTGAGTGTCAATGACGGTAGGGGGCCCCGCTTCGGCTTTCGCCGTGAGCTGTCAGTCCTGTTTCGCACCCCGTCAACCTCTCCCCACAAAAATATTCCCCTTTACCGAATTTCGGAAATATCGTATGTGTCAGCCCCTCCCGGCTCATCCTTGAGGGGCGATCGCGTCGTCGTCTTGATCGCGAGCCGGGCTTGCGGTGGACGCGGCAGCGTCGGGCGCGAAAGGTGCGGGCAGGGAGGGTAGTCCCCGGAGAGCTCGTGGCCGCGCGCGGACGAACGGCGCTGCTAGGTTCGTCTCGTCTGTAAGTTTCCGGCTTCGTCGACGGAGCGGGGAATACTGCGGGCGAAATGGCGGGCCGTGCGTACGGCAAAACCGTGTGGTCCTGGCCGTCGTTGCTACGGTCAAGCTCTTGCGGAGGCGGCATCTCGCGTCAACCGGCGCGGGTGCCGGTGTATTCCGTGAGCGCGAGGGAGGCCAGAAGGAACTCGGCTCCCGGGAGAGCGCGGCATAAGCCGTCCGACCATCGCGCAGGGAAGGCCGAGTGATCGGCACCACCTGTATGCTGCTGTGCGGTTTTCTGCGTGTGCATTTGCGCAGCAGACCGCGGGTGCGATGTCGGCACCCGGCCTTCCCTGTGCCCTCTTGGCTTTCAGAGGGACGAAACATCTGGCAAAGCTCGGGCGAAATCAGCCGCGGGGCTGCGAAGGCGTGTCTGCGATGAAACGCGCGTGGTGGCAGGCCGCACTCGGGAAGCAAGCGACCGGTTCTGTGATCACCATCACAGGCATGGCCGCCTTCCCCGTCTATACTGCCGGCTCTGAAGCAGGGTGGCGACCATGCGGAATTGGATTGCACTGGTTTTCAGTTTCTTTTTTTTCACTTTTCTGGCCGCCGCTGATGTTGCGGTCGCAGACGACCGGACAATCTGCGCGCAGCGCGGCCATGAGGACCGCATCGCCGCGTGTTCGCGGCTGATCGCAAAGAGCGGCGGGCGCGACGCCTTGGCGTTCGACAATCGCGGTGCCGAATATGGCGACAAGGGCGACTACGATCGCGCAATCTCCGATTTCAGCGAGGCCATCCGCATCGATCCGAAATACGCGCTTGCCTGGCAGCATCGCGGCGCCGCCCTGCTTCGCCGGAACGAGGTGGATCGGGCCATCGCCGACCTGACCGCCTCGATCCGGCTCGATGCAAACAATCTGAACGCCTTGAACGACCGCGGCATGGCCTATGCCGCTGCAGGTGATTCCGAGCGCGCGCTTTCGGATTACAATGCAGCGATCCGCATCAATCCGAGGTTCAAGTTCGCCTACTTCAATCGAGGGCGGCTCTATGCCGGCAAGGGCGACCACACCCGGGCGATCGCCGAATACTCCGAGGTCATTCGCATTGACCCGACCTACGGTTATGCGTTCAACAATCGCGGACTGTCCTATCAGCACACCGGCCAGTCCGAGCGTGCCGTGGCCGATTTCAGCGAGGCGATCCGGCTTTTGCCGAGGACGACGCTGGCCTACAACAACCGCGGCGACATCTACCTCCTTCAGGGCAGGTACGATCAAGCCCTCGCCGATTTCAACGAGTCGCTGCGCAATGATCCGCAACATCAGAGCGCGCTGGTAAACCGCGGAATGGTGTTCGAGAAGCTGGGCGAGGTCGCAAAGGCCCGCGCCGACTTCAACGCAGCTCTGGCTGCCCCGCAGAAGTACGACAGCGCGAAATGGTCGATGGACAAGGCACGCGAACGCCTCGCCGCGCTGGACGATACGTCCATCAAGACCGTTCCTCCCGCCACCACCACGTCGGTCATCGCGCTGCCGGGACCGTCAAGTAGAAATGACAGGCGCATCGCGCTCGTGGTCGGAAACTCCGCTTATGAGAATGTCGCAGCGCTCGCCAATCCGGCTCGCGATGCGGCGCTCGTCGCCGAAACGCTCAAGCTCACCGGATTCGATTCCGTCACGCTGCTGACCGATCTGCGCAAGGATGCGTTGACCGCGGCGCTGCGCGACTTTGCAAGGCAGGCGGAAATCGCCGACTGGGCGATGGTATATTACGCCGGTCACGGCATGGAGGTCGGCGGCGTCAACTATCTGATCCCGATCGACGCGAAGATCGCCTCCGACCGCGACGTCAGCTTCGAAGCCGTGGCGCTGGACCAGGTGTTGAACGCGGCGGAACGCGCCAAGCGGCTGCGCCTCATCATCCTCGATGCCTGCCGCGACAATCCGTTCGCCAACCAGATGAAGCGCACCATGACGCTCGCGTCGCGTTCGGTGTCGCGCGGCCTTGCGGCGATCGAGCCCGAGGCGGGCACGCTGGTGGTGTATGCCGCCAAGGACGGAGAGATGGCGCTCGACGGAGTGGGCAGGAACAGCCCGTTCGCCACGGCGTTCGTCGACAATATGCGCAAGCCCGGTCTCGAGGTGCGCCGGCTGTTCGACGTCGTGCGTGACGACGTCATGGAGGCGACCAATCGTGCACAAAAGCCGTTCAGCTACGGATCGGTCTCGGGCCGGCAGGATTTTTACTTCGTTGCCGGGAAATGAGACCTGAGGGGCCTTCCCTGTGCCCTCCTGGCTTTCAGAGGGTGGAGTGACGAAGTAAAGCTCGGGCGAAAGTCGTCGCGAGGATGCGAAACCGTGTCGCAATCAGCCGGCGACCTCACGCTAGCGGCGTGCGAGGGTGGAACTGGGCCGGCTGGAACTCGTGGGCGCGTCGGCCGTTGCTTGGCCGCGGCAATTGCAAGCGAGTAGGAGAGTACGTGAACCGACGCCAGCTTGTTCAAGGGTCGGCAGCGCTGCCGGCGCTGCTGCTTGCTTCCCGACGCAGTCTGGCCGCCCCTTCGGATGACATGTTCGGGCCGTCCACCGTGAGGGACCTGGCGCGGAGGTTGGCGAGCAAGCCGTACGAGGCGCCGGACGAGAAGCTGCCGAGTGGATTGAAGGACCTGGACTACGATCAGTATCGTTCGATCCGCTTTTTGCCCGAGCGGGCGCTCTGGCGCGGCAAGAATCTTCCGTTCGAGGCGCAGTTCTTCCACCGCGGCTTCTTTTACAAGAACAGGGTGAACATCTTCGAGGTCGCGGACGGAAAGGCGTCCGAACTCAAGTACCGCAAGGCGGACTTCTCCTTCGGCGAGAAGGTCCCGACGTTCGAGGACATCGATCTCGGGTTCGCAGGCTTCCGCATCCATGCGCCGATGAACCGTCCCGACTATTACGACGAGGTCTGCGTTTTCCTGGGGGCGAGCTACTTCCGCGCGGTGGCCAAGGGGCAGA
Source organism: Bradyrhizobium sp. BLXBL-01 (assembly GCF_051853025.1). NCBI lineage: Bacteria > Pseudomonadati > Pseudomonadota > Alphaproteobacteria > Hyphomicrobiales > Nitrobacteraceae > Bradyrhizobium > Bradyrhizobium sp. BLXBL-01. The sequence continues at coordinate 6,560,332 of NZ_CP182471.1, read as the reverse complement.
CCTACGGCCTTTCTGCCAGGGGGCTCTCGATCGATACGGGCGAAGCCAAGGGCGAGGAATTTCCGCTCTTCAAGACGTTCTGGCTCGAGCGGCCGGCGCCGGGTGCGACCTCGTTGGTGATTCATGCCCTGCTCGACAGCAAGAGCTGCGCCGCGAGCTATCGGTTCACCGTGCGTCCCGGGGAGACGACGGTCTTCGACGTCGAAATGTCGGTCTACCCGCGCGTCGAGATGCCGCGGGCCGGTCTCGCGCCCATGACCAGCATGTTCTTTTACGGTCCGAACGACCGCAACGACATCGACGATTTCCGCCCCTCAGTCCACGATTCCGATGGCCTTGGGATATTCAATGGGAAGGGCGAGAGCCTGTGGCGGCCGCTCAGCAATCCCCGCGATCTCCAGATCAGCACCTTCCAGGATCTCAATCCGCGTGGCTTCGGGCTGATGCAGCGGGAGAGAAACTTCTTCGCCTACCAGGACATCGAATCCAGCTTCGAAAAACGCCCAAGTCTCTGGATGGAGCCGATCGGGGATTGGGGCGAGGGCGGGGTCGTGCTGTTCGAGATCCCGACCAAGGAGGAGGTCCACGACAACATCGCCGCATTCTGGCGACCGAAAAACCCGCTGCAGGCCAAGGGCGAACACAACTACACCTATCGGCTGCATTGGGGGCCGGATAGCCCGAAGCCGCATTCGCTCGCCAGATTCACGCGAAGCGGGATCGGGGCGAGGGGTGAGGACGCGCGCCTGTTCGTACTCGATCTGCTCGGCGACAACCTCAAGGGCATCGATCCTGCCGGTGTCAAAGGCGTGGTGACGGCGGAGAAGTCCGAAGTGAAGAACATCGTCACGCAGCCCAATCCCCACACAGGTGGGTGGCGGCTCAGCTTCCAGTGCCAGGTGAAAAGCGAGCCGATCGAGCTGCGGGCGTTCCTGGCCCAAGGCGACAAGCCCTTGTCGGAAATCTGGGTCTACCGATGGGCGCCCTGAGCACGGCACCGCGGCCGATGGCCGGCGATATCGCGACCCAGCGCCTGCTGCCGGGCGAGTCCCCCCTTCCGATGGCTCCCGGCGATCTCGGAAAAAACCAGGTCGCCCACCGCATTCCTGCGCCGGTTGCTCCCGCGATGGCTTGGCGGCGCGGCCTCATCGTCGTCTCGACGGCGGCGCTCACGGCGGCCGGCGGATATGAGATGTATCGCGTGCTGCAGGTCGGCGGCGTCACCGTCCTTGAAGCCATGGTGCTGGCGCTCTTCCTGGTCCTGCTCGCCTGGGTCGCCTTCTCGTTCGCCTCCGCGCTGGCCGGCTTCTTCGTGCTGCTCGTCCATCGTCCGGGCGCCTTCGCGCCGGACGCGGAGCTGCCTGCGATCGCAAGCCGCACCGCCATGCTGCTTCCCACCTACAACGAAGACCCGCACCGATTGACGGCGCGGCTCCGCGCGATCATCGAATCCCTGGAGACGACCTCGCAAGGAAAGCTGTTCGACTGGTACGTTCTGAGCGACAGCACCGATCCGGACATCTGGGTCGCCGAAGAAAAAGCGCTCCTCGCGCTGCGACAGGCGGTGGGGACGCCACGGCTGTACTATCGACACCGAGGCGAGAATACGGCGCGCAAAGCCGGGAACATCTCCGAGTGGATCACGCGGTTCGGCGGCGCGTACGATTTCATGATCGTGCTCGATGCCGACAGTCTCATGAGCGGGCAGACCATCGTCCGACTGGTCCATGCCATGGAAAGCAATCCGAGCGCCGGGCTCGTCCAGACGCTCCCCATGGTCGTCAACGCGCGCAGCCTGTTCAGCCGGGTCCAGCAATTCGCGGGCCGCCTGTACGGACCGTTGATCGCCGCCGGCGTCGCCTGGTGGCACGGCTCCGAAGGCAATTACTGGGGCCACAACGCGATCATCCGCGTGAAGGCGTTCGCGGAATCGGCCGCGCTGCCGCAGCTGCGCGGGCGCAAGCCATTCGGCGGGCACATCCTGAGCCACGATTTCGTCGAAGCTGCGCTGATGCGGCGCGCGGGGTGGGGCATCTACATGCTGCCGACGCTCGGCGGAAGCTACGAAGAGGTGCCGCCCTCGCTGCTCGATTTCGCAGCGCGCGACCGACGCTGGTGCCAGGGCAATCTTCAGCATCTGGCTGTCGTGCCGGCGCGGGGTCTCCACTGGGTGTCGCGCCTGCATTTCATGGTGGGGATAGGGGCATATCTGACGGCACCGCTCTGGCTGCTGTTCCTCTTGCTGGGCATGCTGATCTCGTTGCAGGCCCGCTTCGTGCGGCCGGAGTATTTTCCGAAGGGTTTCTCGTTGTTTCCGACGTGGCCCGCCCAGGATCCCGTGCTCGCCATCTGGGTGTTCGTCGCCACGATGGGTCTGCTGCTGTTGCCGAAGCTGCTCAGCCTCGTCCTCGTTTGGATGCGGGGCTCGATGAGACGCCAGTTCGGCGGCGCGTTGCGAGCCTCGGCCGGAGTTCTCGCAGAGATCATAGTTTCCGCGCTGATGGCGCCGGTGATGATGATCTTTCAGTCGATCGCCGTGGTCGAGATTCTGGCCGGCCGCGATGCCGGCTGGCAGACGCAAAGGCGCGACGACGGTACGGTGGAGCGCCGCGAACTCTATCGGAAGTACGGCATTCCAACCATGTGCGGCGTCGCGATGGCCGCAAGCGCCTACGCCGTTTCGCTGCCCCTGCTGCTTTGGATGTCGCCGGTCATCGTTGGATTGCTGTTCGCCGTTCCCATAGGCGCGCTGACCGCCATGCCCGTCTCCGGAAGATTGTTTGTCACTCCCGAAGAGCGAGAGCCGCCTCCCGTCCTGCGGCGGGCGAACGAACTGAGCGCGTCGGCGGACGCAGGGGGCAACCCCGCGTTGCTGGAGCTGCGCCAAGACCCCGCGCTCCTGGCCTTCCACCTCGCTCAGCTGCCGCCGCCTCGCCCCACCAGGCCCGACACCGTCGACGCCAACCTGGCGGTCGGACGTGCCAAGATCGATGCCAGCGAGACTTTCGAGGAGGCCGCAGAGCATCTGTCCTCGCGGGAGATCTTCTCGATCTTGAACGACGGTTCGGCGCTCTCGACCGTGTTGCAGAAGCCATGAGGTTTCGGCCTGCCGGGCGCGCCCATCGGCGAGCGGCGAGCATTGGGCACGGAGCCCTTGCTTCGATGGGGCTGCCCTACAGCGCCGCCCGCCTTTCCGCGACCGCGCTGGACTATTGCGGACGCCTTCGAGGTGATGTTGATGCTCCGCCCCACGGAACCGGCGAGCTTGGTTCGCTGTTTGCATCCGGGAAGTACGGTGAACCGCGATGAAATGGATGCTGGTGGTTCTGGTCGGCGGCGTGACGCCGGTCAACACAGACTTGCTGTTTGACAAGTTCGCTGATTGCCTTTCGGCGGAAGAGCAGATGCGCAAGCACTATGCTGACGCTTTCGAGGCTTGGGACAAGTGGGCGGCAGTGAACATCGAGCGGCGTCGCGACTATTCCAAAGCCCGGGAGGCGCAAGCCAAGCGCTTGTTGAGCAATGTCGGAACGTGCGTGCCTCATGGTGACGGCGCCGTCGTGAAGCCGGAGGCCAGCCCTTCACCGACGCCTTCGCCCAAGCCCAGCCCATGACGAGCAAACGAAGCGACTGCGAGCATGCTGCGGGGCTGGCTCGGATGCCGAGGCCGCTTCGACGCAAGCCTGCGCGCACGCTGTGGCATCCGCGCGGCCAGGAGGACGGGGGTCCTGCTGGATTGGCGAGCAAGAGTCTATGCCAGGCAGCTGTCGCCTGACGCACCCGGTTCGACAACTCGGCCGTTCTGACATCTTTTGACTCAACATGCCGACGCGCAGAAACGTTCAGTCACACACGGCCCAATTTGGATCCAGGTGCCCGGATAACGAGCGCGGGTCAGGAGAAGGGCGGCGCTCGATTTCATCAACATCGGACGTTCGTCGGGCAGCTTTCCAAGAGCGGGAAAGCGGGGTCTGCCGCGTCGAAGGGCCTGATGTTCGCGCTGCAGTGCGCGGTATGCAGCTGACCAATGGATCGAAGCCTGGAGCGACGATCAATGTTCCAGAAGGAGGGCAGATGATTTTCGCAATGGTAAGCGCAATGAAAAGCCTGCCCATGTGCCGGTTGAAGATGTCACGGAGCCTCGGTTTTTCGGTGCTGATGGCCGTCGCCGTCGCATCGCCTGCATCAGCGCAGGCGAGCTTCAATAGCGTCGCCGGGTCATGGTCGGGCAGTGGTTGGATGAAGCCTAAGGACGGGCCCCGGGAGCGGGTCCGCTGTAAGGTCGACTACGTTCCCAAGAACGAAGGTCAATCCGTCAAGATGAATGTGCGCTGCGCGAGCGACGCGTACAAGATGGATCTGGGCGCTACAATCGAACAAAGCGGCTCGGAGCTTTCGGGAAACTGGTTCGAAAGCCAGTACCGCGTCGGGGGCAAGGTCTATGGGCAAAATCAGAATGGCGTGATCGATGCCCGCATCGAGGGCGACAAGATCACAGCGTTGCTCGTCGTTCGTACGAAAGGAAGCCGCCAATCCTTCGTCATGGAGTCGCCGGGAGCCTGGGTGTCCGAGGTCTCCATCGATCTTACGCGTGATGCGCGATGAAGCGAACAAAGCGCCGACATTCGCATTCAGACGACAGCCGATTGAGCGGCAACAGGCTTAGGAGTGCTCGTCCAGATAGCTGACCGTGGCCGCGAGCTGATAGCCGCCGTTGCGCACCGTCTTGAAGATGTGATTTGCGCCGCCCTCTGCAAGTTTGCGCCGCAGTCGACTGATCAGCACATCAATGGAGCGGTCTAGGACGTCTCCATCGCGCCCGCGGGTCAGATCGAGCAATTGGTCGCGAGACAGAACGCGACCGGGACGGTCGAGAAACGTCAAGAGAAGATCAAACTCCGCCCCGGTCAAATCGATCGAGTCGCCTTGCGGAGCGACCACCGACCGGGCGGACGGATCGGCGACGAACCCTTCGAAGAGGTAGCGCCCCTTCCGGCCGTGAGAGGGGCGGTCATCGTCGCCGCGTCGGAGCACAGCACGAATCCGGGCGATCAGCTCACGCGGGTTGAACGGTTTGCCGAGATAGTCGTCGGCGCCGATCTCCAGACCGATGATCCGATCCACGTCTTCCTTCAGAGCAGTGAGCAGGATGATCGGAATCCGCGACCGCGTGGACCGGAGATCGCGACAAAGATCGAGTCCGGACCCGTCCGGCAGCATCACGTCCAGCACGATCAGATCGATCTGATTCGTGGCGATCCGTTCACGTACTTCCACGCAGCGGGACGCGAGTTGAACCCGGAAGCCCTGCTCCTTGATGTAGCGAGCAAGGAGCTTGCGGATCTCTAAGTCGTCATCGACGACAAGGATTTGGGGAATGTGCATGGGCGCCGGTTTAGTCCGGTTGGAACAGGCTGAAGGGTAATATTTGTAACGAAGGCTGTCCTCAATTCGGGCTGGACATCTTTCGACACAAATGGCGGTCGGCCAGCAACATTAGGTCATCCGCAGCCAGATTCCGAGCCATGTAGCCCGTTTATCAAGAGCGCAGGGTTCACAATAAGGGGGTCTGAATGCGCTCCGCCGCCGGTCTTAACCATCCTGGTTCATATCCGTCGTTTCCGTATCAACGCCGGTGGCCGCTCGGATATTGCGCTTCGGCCCTGCTCGTCCTTGCACTGTTGCCGGGTTGCGCGACCCCCGCCCTGGTCCAGGGCAACGGGCTCTCCTCTTACGAGGGATTGAAGCAGTCGGACGGAAAGATCACCAAGTCCCGTCTTCAGGTGAAGAAAGAGCAGGTAGCAGCGGCGAAGACGATCAATATCGCACCGACGGCATTCCCTGCCCACGTTGCGCCTGCCCTAACCCATGAACAGCGTATCCTTGTCGCCAATACGGTAAGCCGCGCCTTGTGCATCAATTTGAGCGACAGATTCAGGGTGGTGTCGCCCGATCAACGGGCGGATTTGACCGTGCGTGCGGCCATTACGCGTGCGACGCCGACTGATGAAGTCGCCGCGGGCGTCTCGGCCGCGGCGAAGCTCGGTTCAAGCTTCGTGGATACGGCCGTTCCGATTCCGGTGCCCCGCATTCCGGTTGGGCTCGGAGACTTGTCCATCGAAGCCGAGGCCGTCGACGCCACGGGGCGACAGCAAGCCGCCATGATCTGGGGAAGAGGGGCGAACGCCTTTTTCAGCACGCCGAGAGCATCGAAAGCCAGTGACGCTTACGATCTCGCTCGGGACTTCGGCGACGATTTCGCCAAGATGCTCAATAAAGGTGAAAGTCCCTTCGAAGGCTTTAGTATCGAGATCCCGTCCTTGGAAAAGGTCGGTTCGAATATTGGTCTCGCTCCCAAGTATGCGGCGTGCGAAAGCTACGGCCGCGCTCCTGGGATCGCCGGTCTCGTCGGCGGCAAACTGGGCCTTCCTCCTGAATGGACCGATGATGGTCCAGTGGAGACACGAAAGTAGTGGCGATCAAGGACGGCCGCATCGGCAGACACAGCCTTTGCGGCTCGACCCCGAAGGGCGCCATGATGATGGTCATCCGCGCCATCGAGTACGGCCCCGTCATGTATGCGTCCAGATCGGCGATGCGCGTGGCCGCGCTGTTTCTGATGACCGGCCTTCTTTGCGGATGCGCCTCCATGTTCCCGCGCGATGTGGTTCCGAAACGGCTCATCGACGAGGCCGAACTCGCCGGGATGCCGAACGTCCGGGTATGGGGGGATGCTCCGCCTGAGGCGCTTGCCGCCCTGTCTACGATCAAACAAATCCGGAGGAAGCCGAATGCCGCTCATGGTCGTCTCGGCCAACGACCGGATGAGCTCAACATTCTCGCAATATCTGGCGGAGGCGACAACGGTGCCTTCGGCGCAGGTCTCTTGGTCGGGTGGGGTGATGCGGGCACGAGACCTGAGTTCGATCTGGTCACCGGGGTCAGTGCCGGCGCGTTGACTGCGCCGTTCGTCTACCTGGGGCGGACCAGAGATGCGGCATTGAAAGAGGTGTTCACGAGGTACGAGCGCAGCGATATCTACGATCCTGGCGTCGTAGCGCCATTGCTCGGATCGGGCCTGGTCGACAGCTCTCCGCTCGAGAGTCTGATAGCAAAGTATGTCGATGATCAATTCCTCCGCGATATCGCGATGGAGCGGCGCAAGGGCCGAGTATTGCTCATCGGAACGACGAATTTGGACGCGCAGCGTCCGGTTCTATGGGATGTGGGACGCATAGCCATGAGCAATCATCCCCAAGTCCTCCCCCTCTTCCGGAAGATCCTGCTGGCTTCCGCTTCTGTGCCGGGTGCCTTTCCTCCCGTCCGCATCAAGGTCAGTGTTGCAGATCGGACCTACGAGGAACTGCACGTCGATGGGGGCGTGACTCAGCAGGTTTTCGTGCCGCGACCTTCGACGATCATTCGCACCGACGTTCCAGCCAAGAGAGCCGCTGCACGCCTCTTCATCATCCGAAACGGAAAGATCAACCCGGAATGGGAAGCCGTAGAGCCGGGCATTTTCTCTATTTCTCTGAGGTCGATCTCCACCCTGATCAAGAATCAAAGCATCGGCGACCTCTATCGCATCTATGCGAAGGCCGAGATCGACGGTACCGACTTCAACCTTGCGGCAATTCCGTCGACCTTTCGAGCGACGAGGGAGACGTCGTTTGAGCAGGGATATATGCAAGCGTTGTACACCGAAGGCTATCGTTCCGGTTTCGAGGGCTACCAGTGGATGAAGGCACCCCCGGGGATCACGAACAACCCGAAGCCGCTGGGACGCGTCTCCAGTTCGGCGTCGCCCCCCGCCGGTCAGAGTGCGGAGCTCCGGTAAGTGTGTCCCGTCGCGGTGAAAGGGGACCCGTCAGTGTGGCTCCGCCGGAAGCGATTGCGCAACCGGCAGCGTCACGGTCTGAATCAGCCCCCGGAATGATCCATTCTGGATTTTGATGCTGCCTCCGGCGCGCTGAACGATCTCTTTCGCGATCGTCAAACCGAGTCCGGCACCATCGAACTGCTTCGTGCGCGCCCGGTCGACGCGGAAGAACGGCTCGAAAACCTGCCCGATGAGATCGGGCGGAATCCCCGGACCGTCGTCGTCGATCACAACGACGACGTCGTTCGCGCTGCTTTGGACGGCGACCCGGGCCCGCTTACCATGCGTGGATGCATTTATGAGCAAATTCCTGAAGGCGCGGCTCAGGCCCGTTCGATTCGCGAGCGCGGTCGCCGCCGCAGAGCTGGTCAGGGTGATGTCGTAAGATAGCGTTCGAAGCTCGTCCACGAGGTCGGAAACGAGAATGTCCAGCCGGATCGGCTCGGGTGCCGATTTGCCGGAGTCCTCTCTCACGAGAAGTATTGCGCTGTCCGCGATCCTTTCCAGCTCGTCCATATCCTTGAGCCACATTTGGCGGTCTTCTTCATCCGCGACGAACTCGGCGCGCAGGCGCATACGGGTGATCGGTGTCCGTAAGTCATGGCCCGCTGCCGCGACGAGTCGCATTCGGCTTTCCATTGCCGCCTTCAGCCGGGAAGACAGAGAATTCAGCGCTCTGGCTGCGACCCGTACCTCCGCCGGTCCTGTCACGGCCAGTTCGGGAAGAACACCGTCCGGGCCTACGGTCTCGATCGCGCGTTCGAGAAGTACGAGGGGTTTGACCATCCGGTTCGCGAAAAAGAGAGCGACCGCCATCGTGCCCAGCGTGGTCAGCGCAAGCCAAATCAAAAGGAGATGGAAGATGCCGCCCGCGGGAGGCAAGTCAGGGATTTGCGTGACGACCCATCCTTGATCAACCGGAATGGACAGGAGAGGAAGGTCGTCCTTGCGGGACACGATGACGTCGCGGGGGATCCCGCGGGCCGTCAGCGCGGCGCGCAGCCACGTGGTGAGATTGGTTTCGACTTCACCGCCCGCAGCGGCCTGTTGAACGATGACCAATTTGGGAGCGACCTGCCCAACTCGGGTCAATAACTCTACTTGGTCGACGAGTGGACTGATTGCCTCCCGTTCGTTGGGCGGATCAAACAGGTAGACGAGAATCCCGGTCAGAATGCAGACCACCGAGATGATCACGACGGTGAGAAGGACGGCGAGTTTGGCGCGCAGGGTGTTCACGCCGGAAAGTCCTGCACCCCGACCTTCGCGACGAGTTGATAACCGCCGTTGCGAACTGTCTTGAAGAGGGGCGGCATTCCGGAAGTGTCCAGTTTGCGCCTCAACCGGCTGACGAGGACATCGATGGAGCGATCGAAGACCTCTCCCTCTCGGCCGCGCGTAAGGTCCAGGAGTTGATCCCGCGAAAGCACACGTCCCGGTCTGTCGAGGAAGACCTGCAGCAGGTCGAATTCCGCGCCGGTCAGTTCCAGGGCATTGCCCTGCGCATCGGTTACGCTGCGCAACTGAGGATCGGCCGTAAGGCCGTCGAATCGGTACTTCCTCGTTTCTTGAGATCGAAGACTTCTTTCTGAGCGGCGCCGCAAGACGGCGCGAATTCTGGCGACCAGTTCTCTCGGATTGAACGGCTTGCCGAGATAATCGTCGGCTCCCATTTCCAGACCTACGATGCGATCGACATCCTCCTTGAGCGCCGTCAGAAGGATAACGGGAATCATGTTCCGCTTCGCTCGCAAATCGCGGCAGGCGTCGAGCCCGGAGCCGTCCGGAAGCATCACATCCAGAACCACGAGATCGACCTGTTCTGCCGCAAGGCGCTCGCGCATCTCGTTGCAGCTCGATGCCAGGACGACGCGAAGCGACTGGCTTTCGATGTAGCGGGCAAGCAGCTTACGAATTTCGGGATCGTCGTCGACGACCAGGATCTGAGGAGTGTGTTCGTTCATGGATGCCCTTCACGGTGGCTCGGAAGCACGGTTTTACCGGCAAGCAGGCTCGAAAAAAGCCGGAACTCGTAACGAAAGGCGCCAAGGCACCCATCTAGCAACATTTCGACACAAATTGGCACCCGCCCGAGACGATCCGACACAAATTGTACTACGCGAGCAAACCCCACGTCCTACCCGAGCAGTCGTCGGCCGTTCGAGGAAGGTGATGGCTGGCGAGGCGTTCGGGAATCGACAGGGCGCGGAGAAGGGTGCTGATATGAAAAGAATCCATCGCGGCCTGAGGTCGATGGCGCTCATGACGTCTCTGGTCTTCCATTCCACCGTCCATGCGGAAAGTCTCTCATTCGCGATGACCGTCGTGGCCGCATCGGTCGAGAGATCGGAGGTCACCAGAACGATCACGGCGACAGGCAACGTCGTCGCGTGGCGTGAAATCCCGGTCAGCTCTGAAGCGGGTGGGCTGGCGGTGATCGAGGTCGCCGTGGACGAAGGCGACCTCGTTGCGAAGGGGCAGGTACTGGCGCGCCTCAGCCAGGATCTGACGGCTGCGGCGATATCCAAGCAGAAAGCCGCGATCGACGAACTGGAAGCGAGCCTTGCCATTGCCAGATCGGATGCTGCGCGCGCGCATTCGGTGTCCTCGGGCGTGATGAGCGCGCAAAGCCATCGAGCAGCGCGAGACGCTCGTCAAGACGACCGAGGCCAAGCTGGAAGCGGCTCGTGCCCAACTCGACGAAGCAGAGGCACGGCAACGTCAGACGGTCATCATCGCTCCCGCCGCGGGAACGATCGCCTCGAGATCCGTGGCGATCGGCCAGGTGGTCCAAGCCGGGGTCGAGATGTTCCGATTGATCCAGGACGATCGCATCGAGGTCGATGCCCGCCTGGTCGAAACCGACCTGCTCGCTGCTGCCGCAGGGCAGCATGTGATGGTGCTCGGCCCCGGCGGGAAATCCGAGCATGGATCGGTCCGCCTCGTTTCGCCGGTGGTCGATCCGAAGACGCGCTTGGGTACGGTTCATGTCGCGCTGCCAAACGGAACGAAACTCAAGCCGGGGATGTTCGCTCGGGTCGAGATTTCGGCCGAAAGAAAACTCGCGTTGACCGTTCCCCTGAAGGCGCTGGTCTGGCGCGAAGCGAAGGCGCACGTCTTCAAGATAGGACGCGACAGTCTGGTGTCGTTGGTCGAGATCGGTCTAGGCGCCAGGGAATTGGATGACGTGGAGGTCCTGCGCGGACTGGAGGCTGGAGATCGCATTGTGACCCATGGTGCAGGTCTCCTCAGTGACGGCGATTTCGTGAACGTGAAGACTGCCTCGGTCAAAGGCGGCGCGCTGCGATGAACGGCATCTCCGGTTGGGCGATCCGCAATCCTGTCGCGACCATAATTCTGTTCGTGCTGCTCACCCTTGCAGGGGCCGTCGGCTTTTCGAAGCTCCGGCTCAACAATATGCCCGACATGGACATTCCGACGGTGACCGTCAGCGTTGCCTGGCCTGGAGCTGCGCCGACTGAAATCGAGGCGCAAATCACCCGATTCGTCGAGGATGGCGTCGCAGGACTTGGTACCGTCAATCGCACTCGTTCGATCGTGAACGAGGGCCTGTCCATGACCATGGTCGAGTTCGCGATCGGCACCGATATCGATCGGGCGACGAACGACGTCCGGGATGCCGTCGTATCGATCCGTTCGAAGCTCCCGCAAGCAACGCTCGATCCCATGGTCCGGCGCGTCGAGGCGACGGGACAGGCGATCCTCACGTTCATCGTCGACGCTCCGATGATGGCTCCGGACGCGTTGAGCTGGTTCATAGACAACGACATCGCCAAATCCGCGCTCGCAGTCCCCGGCGTCTCCAAGATCCTCAGGTCCGGCGGTGTCGATGCGGAAATCACCGTTAAGCTCGATCCCGACCGATTGCTCGCTCTGGGACTGACCGCCGCGGAAGTTTCCGATCTTGTGAGAAACCGCAACATCACTCAGCCCGGCGGTCGTGCGACGCTCGGTGGATCCGAGCAAGTCATTCGTACCGTGGGAAGCGTTCCGGACGTCGCGGCCCTGAAGGAGATGCGCCTCGCCTTCAGCGACGGCCGCAGCGTCAAGCTGTCCGAAATCGCAACCGTCGAGCGCTCATGGGCCGAACCGCGACAGAGGTCTCGGTTCAATGATCGGGAAGTCGTGGGCTTCAGCGTCTACCGCGCCGTCGGGACCGGAGAGTTTGCAGTGACCCGAGCCGTCAGGAGGCGGATGGCCGAATTCGGCGCTGCGCACGCTGGCGTTCGGATCCTAGAAGTGACGTCCTCGACCGATGCGGTCATCGAGGGATACGACGCCGCCATCGAGGCGCTCCTGTTGGGAGCGTTGCTCGCAGTTCTGGTCGTATGGATCTTCCTGCGGGATATTCGGGCGACCTTGATCTCGAGTGCTGCGCTACCGTTGTCGTTGATGCCGACCTTCGCGGTGATGTTTGCGCTGAACCAATCGCTGAACAACATCACTCTTCTGGCGATTGCCCTGGTCGTCGGCATTCTTGTCGACGACGCCATCGTGGAAATCGAGAACATCGTCCGGCATATTCGGCAGTCCGGAAAGACCGTTTACGAGGCCGCCATCGATGCGGCCGACGAGATTGGCCTGGCCGTGGTCGCGACGACGTTCGCCATCATCGTGGTTTTCGCGCCGGTCGGCCTGATGCCGGGCATTCCGGGGCAGTTCTTCAAGGCTTTCTCGATCGCCGTTTGCAGTTCTGTCTTCTTCTCTCTCGTGGTCGCTCGCCTGCTTACGCCATTGATGGCGGCCTTTCTCCTGAAGACGACCGGAAAAGAGCATCCCGAGCCGGCGTGGGTGCGGTACTATGCCTTGGTGTTGACCTGGACGCTGCGCTATCGATGGATCACCATCGTCGCCGGTGTCATAGTCTTCGTCGCGTCCTTATCTCTCATTCCGTCCCTTCCGACCGACTTCATGCCAGCGGCCGATCGAAGCCGCACGATCCTCAGTGTAGAGTTGGCGCCGGGTGCGACGTTGCAGGAAACGGACGCTGCCACGCAAAGGGTCGCGTTCCTGCTGAGGGCGAGACCAGAAGTCGCTTCCGTCTATGCCGCCGTCGGAACCGAGACCTCGACGCTTTCCGGCCCGGGAGACCTGTCGACCTCGGTGGGAGAGGTCAGAAGATCGACCGTTACGATCAATCTCGTTCCGAGAGCCGAGCGAACCCTCTCCCAACAGGCGTTCGAAGCCTCGATCGGCCGTCAACTGTCGATCATTCCGGGCGTCCGGATCCGCCTCGGCGAGGACGGGTCCTCCGGCGCGAAAATCCAGGTGTCCTTGTTGAGCGATGATGCCGCAGCCCTTGCCGATGCGGCACGCCGATTGGCCCAGGATATGCGCGCAACTCCTGGATTCCAACGCGCGAGAGTCACAAGCAGTTTCGCCAAGCCTGAGCTCCAGATAACGCCTAAGGCGGACAAGGCCGCTCTCCTCGGAGTTTCCACGACTGCGATCGCCAAGACTGTCAATATCGCCACCGTAGGCGATATCGACCAGAACCTGTCGAAGTTCAGCCTGGGCGCACGGCAGATTCCGGTTCGCATTTTGCTGAACGACGCTGCTCGCTCCGACATGGCTGGCCTGTCGATGCTGCAGGTGCCGACCTTCGAGAAGCCGGTGCCTCTGTCGTCTGTCGCCGACATCAGCTTCGGCTCAGGTCCGCTCCAGATCGAGCGGACCGATCGCACCAGAAGCGAGACGGTCGAAGCGGAATTAAGTGGCTTGACGGTCGGCGAGGCGGAAGACCTGGTCGCCCGGATGCCTTCGATCAAGCGGCTGCCGGCAGGGGTGTTTTACAAGCCTGCGGGCGATTCCGAACGCATGCAGGAGCTGTTCGACGGCTTCAAGCTCGCGGTCGGGTCGGCCATCGTTCTGCTCTTCGTCGTCCTCGCGCTGCTCTTCAACGGGTTCGTTCAGCCGGTAACCATTCTCACCGCGCTACCGCTGTCGGTCGGAGGGGCTCTCGGCTCGTTGCTGATGACGCAGATGTCGATCTCCCTGCCGGTCATGATCGGGCTGCTCATGCTCATGGGAATTGCGGCGAAGAACTCGATTCTTCTCGTCGAGTACGCGATCGTCGCCAGACGCGATGGCGGCCTTGATCGCACGCAGGCTTTGTTGGACGCGGCCCGGAAACGAGCTCGGCCGATCGTCATGACCACGATAGCGATGAGCGCCGGCATGCTGCCCATAGCTTTGGGCATGGGAGCGGATGCCGAGAGGAGGGCGCCTATGGCGATCGCCGTGATCGGGGGACTGTTCAGCTCGACCCTTCTCAGTCTGATGTACGTGCCTGCTTTTTACACGGTGATGGACGATCTCCAGCGTTGGTTAGGAAAGGTCTTTCAGGCAGACGTTGCGCGAACCGATGAGGTCGTTCGAAGCGCGCCGTGACGTCGCGGCGTGCCGGCTTCGTGCATCAAGCGATCAAGCGCATCCGCGTCAAGGCGAGGATGCCGATCTCGCCACCGCGTTGCGGCGATCCAAGCCCGGCGGACTGCTTGCAGAGCTATGGGCGTGAACGGCTTGCATCCATTTGCGCGCTTGGAATATGAAGTGGGTGCTGCTTATAGTGCCGCACTCGACAAGGCAGCCATTTTGCGGTGCAACGCCGGGAGGAAGGAACTGATGTCGACGGCCCTGCGCATCGCTCATGGCGCTTTCGGCAGGGTCGCTCTGCTCGACATGGATCGTTCGCTGGTCCGCCACGCCCATCATCACTGCCACGTCCTGCTCAAGGTCGAGGGGGCCGATACGCAGTTCATGGTCGGCGACCAGGTCACGCCGCTGACGGACACCGCCGCTGTGCTGGTCGACGGCTGGAAGCCGCATGCCTATGTGCATGACGTCAACCGTCCGCGCACCCTGATCATGGCGCTCTATATCGAGCCGGAATGGCTGAAGGAGTTCCGCCCCGGTTGGGCCGCGAGCGGCGCGCCGGGCTTTTTCGAGCGGCCGTCGGGCGAGGTGTCGCCGCGCATCCGCCAGCTCACGCTGCATCTGGCGGCTGAAATGATGGCGAATCCGAATGCGGTGCGGACCCACGAGCAGACGCTGTCGGACCTGATGATCGCGGTGATCGAGCGTTTCACGCCCTGGCGCAGCTTTCCGACCTCAATCCGCGGCATGAGCGCGGTGAGCTGCGACTGGCGCATCCGCCGCGCGATGGATGCGATGCGCGTGCATGATTCCTATGGCGGCGTCGATCAGTTCGCGAAGGACGCAGGGCTCTCGCGCGCGCAGTTCTTCCGCCTGTTCGAGACCTCGCTCGGTGTCTCGCCAAAAATCTATCTCAACGTCGTCCGCATGGAACGCGCGCTCGATGCTGTCATGCGCGAGGACACACCGCTCGGCGAGCTCAGCGAGCGTTTTGGCTTTCCGGAGCCGGCACATTTCACGCGCTTCTTCCGCGACCATGCCGGCGTAAGCCCGCGCGAGTTTCGCAACGTCTCGCGTCTCGCTGGTTGAGTCTCGCGGGCTGATATTGCGCTGCACGCGCTCGAATGAGACGATTTGGTAAGTCGTGAGAGCGGGCGGTATGGCCCGCGCAGCCCCTGTCCTGACAAGTGTCACCGCCGCGTCAAAGAACGCGTCGGGAGGTATGCCGGGACATGTTGCAGGCGGTCAGATCCGCAGATCCGGGACGAGGCGATGAGCCGTGGGTCGGGCGCTCGATCGAGCGCGTCGAGGACGCCGCGTTGCTCTCCGGCCGTGGTCGCTTCATCGACGATCTCGGTGTTGCGCCCGGCACGCTGCACGCGACCATCCTGCGCTCGCCGCATGCGCATGCCGATATTCTCTCGATCGATGCTGAAGCTGCAAAACGCCTGCCGGGCGTTGCGGCGGTTCTGACCGGCAGCGATGTCAAGGCGGTCACGACAAGCCTCGTCGTCGGCGTGAAGGCGCCGGTCGAATGCTGGCCGATCGCCATGGACCGCGTGCGTTATGTCGGCGAGCCGGTTGCCGTGGTCGTCGCGACGGATCGCGCGCATGCCGAGGATGCGGCCGAGCTCATCAACGTCGAATATCGACCGCGCGGCGCCGTCGTCGATCCGCTGGGTGCGCTGGCGCTTGATGCTCCCGTGCTGCATGACGGCTTTCCCGGCAATCTCGCCAGCGATCGTTCCTTCCGCTATGGCGATCCGGAAAGTGTCTTTGCGGAGGCTCTGCATCGCTTCTCGATCGACATCCGCTATCCCCGTAATTCCTGCACGCCGGTCGAGACCTATGGCGTCGTCGCCTCGCATGATGCCGGCGAGGACGCCTATGAGGTTCTCGCCAATTTTCAGGGCCCGTTCAGCATCCACACCGTGATCGCGCGGGCGCTGAAAGTGCCGGGCAACCGCCTGCGGTTGCGCACGCCGCCGGATTCCGGCGGCAGCTTCGGCGTCAAGCAGGGCGTGTTTCCCTACATCGTGCTGATCGCCGCCGCCGCGCGCATCACGGGCCGGCCGGTGAAGTGGATCGAGGACCGGCTCGAGCATCTCACCGCATCGGTGTCGGCGACCAACCGCGCGACGACGCTGTCGGCGGCGGTGGCGGCGGATGGAAAGATCCTCGCGCTGGATTGGGACCAGGTCGAGGATTGCGGCGCGCATTTGCGCGCGCCCGAGCCGGCGACGCTCTATCGCATGCACGGCAATCTGACCGGTGCCTACGACATTCGTCACGTCAAGGTCCGCAACCGCGTCGTCGTCACCAACAAGACGCCGACCGGCCTCAACCGCGGCTTTGGCGGCCCGCAGGTCTATTTCGCGCTGGAGCGATTGGTTCAGACGATTGCGATTGGCCTCGGCCTCGATCCGCTCGATGTGATCAAGCGCAATCTGATCGGCGCTGGCGCATTTCCCTATCCTACGGCAACTGGCGCGTTACTCGACTCCGGCAATTATCAGGAAGCTGTCGCGCGCGCGGTCGAGCAGGGCCGGCTCGCGGAGCTGAAAGCGCGGCGCGACGCGGCGCGGGCGCAAGGGCGTCTCTACGGCATCGGCTTCACCGCGGTGGTCGAGCCCAGCGTCTCCAACATGGGTTACATCACGACCGTGCTGACGGCGGCCGAGCGCCGCAAGGCAGGTCCCAAGAACGGCGCGCAGGCAACCGCAACCGTCGGGCTCGATCCGGTCGGCAGCGTCACCGTGCACGTCGCCTCCGTGCCGCAGGGGCAGGGCCATCGCACCGTGCTGTCGCAGGTCGTGGCCGACGTGTTTGGTCTGCAGCCGAAGGACATCCGCGTCAACACCGAGATCGACACGGCCAAGGATGCCTGGTCGATCGCGTCCGGCAACTACGCCAGCCGCTTCGCCGCGGCCGTGGCGGGCACAGCAAAACTTGCGGCCGAGCGCGTCGCTGGCCGGCTCGCGCGCATTGCTGCGAGCCAGCTCAACGTCGAGGCCGCGGACATCGTCTTCGCAAAGGGTTTTGTGGCCTCAAAGCATAATCCCGAGAACCGGATCGCGTTCTCGCGCGTCGCTGCGCTCAGCCATTGGTCACCGGGCTCGCTCCCTGATGATGCCGGTCAGACCATCCGCGAGACCGTGTTCTGGACGCCGCCGGAGCTGATGCCGCCCGACGATGAGGACCGCATCAACTCCTCGCTCTGCCACGGTTTCATCTTCGACTTCTGCGGCGTCGAGATCGATCCCGTCACGCTGGAGACGCGGATCGACCGCTACGTCACCATGCACGACTGCGGCACCATTTTGCATCCCGGCATGGTCAACGGCCAGATCCGCGGCGGCTTCACCCAGGCGCTCGGCGCCGCTCTCCTCGAGGAATATGCCTACGCCGAGGACGGCAGCTTCCTGACGGGAACGTTCGCCGACTATCTGCTGCCGACCACAACCGAGGTGCCGGAGCCCGAGATCTTCCACATGGAGACGCCGTCGCCATTCACGCCGCTCGGTGCCAAGGGCGTGGGCGAGGGCAATTGCATGTCGACGCCGGTGTGCCTCGCCAATGCGGTTGCGGATGCGCTCGGCGTCGCCGATATCACCTTGCCGCTGGTGCCGGCGCGGCTCGCCGAGCTGGTGCGCGGCGTCGAGCCGCCGCCTCCGGCGGGCGGCGCGACCTCGGCCCCCGTTCGTGACGGCGACAGGCGGCTGCGCGGCGAAGGACAGGCCACGGTGAAGGGCGCGCCGGAGCAGGTCTGGGCGATGCTGCTCGATCCGGCCACGCTGCAATCGGTCATTCCCGGCTGCCAGCGCGTCGACAAGGTCACCGACACGCATTTCCGCGCGGACGTCACGCTCGGCATCGGCCCCGTCACCGGCCGCTATCGCGCGGATGTCGAGCTGTTCGATCTCGACCCGCCACGCGCGGTCACCTTGCGCGGTGGGGCCACCGGCGCGCTCGGTTTCGGCAGCGCGGAGGGGCGCATCACGCTTGCGCCCGACGGCAATGGCGGAACAAGCCTGACCTACAGCTATGACGCCGCTATCGGCGGCAAGGTCGCCAGCATCGGCGGCCGTCTGCTTGATGGCGCGACACGCGTGATCATCGGCCAGTTTTTCACCGCGCTGGCCCGCAAGGCCGGCGGCGGCGGTGCTTCGGGTGGAGGCTTCTCGCTGTTCGCGCTGCTGGTAAAGGTCGCCGGCTTGTTCGGGGGGCGCCGATGAAGCCGCCCGCATTCGACTATCTCCGCGCCGAGAGCATCGGTGACGTCCTCGAAGGCCTCGCGCAGCAGGGCGGCGATGCCCGCGTCCTTGCCGGCGGCCAGTCGCTGATGGCGATGCTCAACATGCGCCTCGCCAAGCCGAAGCTTCTCATCGACATCATGCGGATCAGGGAGCTGCGCCAGATCGAGCGGAAGGGCGATAGCATCGTCATCGGCGCCGGCGTGCGGCAGGCCGATCTCCTGGCCTGGCCGGGTCTCGCCGAGGCGCTGCCGCTCGTGGCGCTGGCGCTGCCCTGGGTCGGGCACATGCAGACCCGCAGCCGCGGCACCATCTGCGGTTCGCTCGCGCATGCCGATCCCAGTGCCGAGATGCCGCTCGCGCTGGTCGCGCTTGATGGCGAGGTGCTGTTGCGCAACGCTAAACGACGCCGCCGCATCGCGGCCAAAGATTTCTTTGCCGGCATGATGCTGACCGCGCGCGCCGATGACGAGCTGATCGAGGGCATCTCGCTGCCGGGGGTGAAGGGATTGCGCGTCGCCTTCCGCGAGGTCGCGCGCCGGCACGGCGACTTCGCCATTGTTGCCTGCGCCGCGATGAAGACGCCGACGGGCGTGCGGCTCGCCGTCGGCGGCGTCGCGGATGTTCCGACCGCGCGCGACTGGCCGCGGCTGGAGGGAAGCGCGCTCGACGATGCCCTCAACGCCTTTGCCTGGGAGCTTGGCGCGCGCGACGACGTCCACGCCACGGCGCGCTATCGCCGTGACCTCGTGCGCATGATCGGCCGCGACCTGATCGGCGAGGTGCTGCAATGACGCGCCTCGAGGCCGACCGCCGCCATCCCGTCCGCTTCACGCTCAACGGCAAGCCCGTCGAGGCGGAGGCCGAGCCGCGCATGCTGCTGTCCGATTTCCTGCGTCACCAGCTGGGCGCGACCGGTACCCATGTCGGCTGCGAGCACGGCGTCTGCGGTGCCTGCACTGTCGTCGTCGACGGCATGCTGACACGGTCCTGTCTGACGCTCGCCGCGCAGGTCGATGGCTGCGAGCTCAAGACCGTCGAAGGCCTCGCACCGTCGGCCGACAGGCTCGGCGTGCTGCAGCAGGCGTTCCGTCGCAACCACGCGCTCCAGTGCGGCTTCTGCACCGCCGGCATTTTGATGTCGCTCGATCATTATCTCGCGAAGAACCCGGCGCCGACCGAGGCGGAGATCCGCGATCTCCTTAGCGGCCATATCTGCCGCTGCACCGGCTACACGCCGATCATCCAGGCGGCGCTGGATGCCGCCGCCGAGCTTGCTTCATCCAACAAAGAGACGTCCGATGCTTGATCTCGCCAGCAGCTTCATTGCCAGCGCCGCGCGCGATCCTCACGCCGTTGCCCTGGTCGACGGCGAACTCCGCCTGACCTACCGGCAATGGTACGACAGAATTTCTGCCCTCGTCGCCTCGTTCGACCGCCTTCGCCTCAAGCCCGCCGATCACGTCGTCACGTTGCTGCAGAACCGCTGGGAAGCGGCGACGATGCACTGGGCCTGCCAGTTCGCAGGCCTCGTGATCACGCCCATCAACTGGCGTGCCACGGCCGACGAGCTCGACTATTGCATCGAGAATGCCGAGGCCTGCGCGGTCTTCCATCAGGACATCTCCGCCGAGGCCGTGCAGGGCTCGGCGCTGGCAGGCAAGCTGCTGCGCGTGTCCGTCGATCCCGGCACGGGCGATGCAACCAGCTTCGCCGATCTGATCAGGGACCGCGTCCCCGATGCCGAGCCGCGCGTCGGAGCCGATGCCTGGTCGATCATGCTCTATACCTCGGGCACGACGTCGCGTCCCAAAGGCGTGCCGCGGCGGCATCGCGCCGAACGCGCCGCCGCGATCGCCCATGTCGCGCAAAATCTCTACGGCCGAGGTGAGCGCACGCTCGGCGTGATGCCGCTCTATCACACCATGGGCGTCCGCTCGCTGCTGGCGATGTCGTTGATCGGCGGCACGTTCATCTGCCTGCCGCGCTATGACAGTCGCCAGGCGCTGGCGCTGATCGAGAAGGAAGCGATCACCAATCTTTATCTGGTGCCGACGCTTTATCACGATCTCGTCCATCACGATGCCTTTGCCGGGACCAACGTCTCCACCGTGCGCAAGCTCGGCTTCGCCGGCGCGTCGATGACCGATGGCCTGCTGAAGAAGCTGAACGAGGCGTTCAAGCCAAGCCTGTTCGTCAATCACTATGGCAGCTCCGAGATCTACACCTTTACGATCGATCAGAACGCGGCCGCAAAGCCCGGCTCGGCCGGCAAGGCGGGGCTCAACCAGCACGTCAAGGTCGTGCGCATCGGCGCGAAGTCGGTGGCGGAGCTTGCCGCCGTCGGCGAGGAGGGCGAGATCATCGCCACGCTCAAAGGCGACGAGGCCTTCGAAGGCTATTGGCGCCGTCCCGAAGCGGACGCCAAGTCGTTGCGCGAAGGCTGGTATTTCACCGGCGATACCGGCTTCGTCGATCCCGACGGCGATCTGTTCGTCACCGGCCGGGTCGACGACATGATCATCACCGGCGGCGAAAACGTCTCGCCGGTCGAGATCGAGAGTTGCCTGTCGCTGCATCCAGCCGTGGACGAGGTCGCGGTCGTCGGCGTCGCGGACGAGAAATGGGGCAAGGTCGTCGCCGCCTTCGTCAAGCGCAACCGCGCGGTGTCTGAAGTCGAGCTGGAGCAGTTCTGCCGCACTTCGGGCCTTGCCAATTTCAAGCGGCCGCGCCGCTACGTCTTCGTCGACGCGATCCCGAAATCGCCGGTCGGAAAGCTGCTGCGGCGACTGCTCGTCGCCGGAGAATACGAGGCCGAGCGCCTGCCGCCGTCGGACGCGGCCTGATCATTATCCATTCAACAGAAGGAAGCACAGATGCCGTCACCCTACACATTCGCCGATCCCCGGCTCGCAAAGCTCGACGGGTTCAAGGTCGAGATCGACGAGGCGCATGAGCGCGCCGACATCATCCTGGGACGTCCACCCTACAACGTCGTGGCGATGCCGCAGCGCGACCAGCTGCGCCTGACCTTCGAGACGCTTGACGAGGATCCGCGCGTGCGCGTCATCGTCGTGCGCGGCGAGGGCGAGCATTTCTCCAGCGGCGGCAATATCGGCGGCTTCATGGCAGCGAGCCCGGAGCACGTCTCCAAGCTCGCCTGGAACATCGCGGCGCCGGCGCGTTGCGCAAAACCCGTGATCGTCGCCAATCGCGGCTATTGCTTCGGCGTCGGTTTCGAGCTGTCGCTCGCCTGCGACTTCCGCATCGCATCCGAGACCACGCAATACGCGCTGCCGGAGCAGAAGCTCGGTCAGATTCCGGGCTCGGGCGGTTCGGCCCGCCTGCAGAAGATGGTCGGAATCACCCGCACCAAGGACATCGTGATGCGCTCCAAGCGTATCTCGGCCAAGCAGGCCTATGAGTGGGGCATCGCCACCGAATGCGTGCCCGATGCCGAGCTCGAGAAGGCGACCGACAGACTGGTGGACGAGCTCCGCACCTTCTCTGCACTGGCGCAGCGCACCGCCAAGAAGCTGCTCAACGACACCGAGGATTCGACGCTGGCGATCGCCATCGAGCTCGAAGGCCATTGCTACAGCCGCCTGCGCCAGTCGGAGGACTTCAAGGAGGGCGTCGAGGCCTTCAACGCCAAGCGCCCGCCGAAATTCGTCGGGCGCTGATACGCGATGCAACGAACTGCCGTGGTTCGCAATGGCGCGGACCGCGGCGTTACTCAAGCGGGGAGGTAGGACAAAATGGCTGAGATGGATATGCCGGCCGCGGGTGCGCAAGCATCGGCCGATAACAAGCAGATGGTCAACGCGATCATCGCATCGGTGCTCGGATGGGCGCTCGATCTGTTTGATTTGTTCATTCTGCTCTACGTGGCGCCGGTCGTCGGCGCGCTGTTCTTTCCGTCGAGCAATGCGGCGCTGTCGCTCGCCGCAGTGTACGGCTCGTTCGCCGTCACGCTCCTGATGCGGCCGCTCGGCTCGGCAGTGTTCGGGCACTATGCCGACGTGCATGGGCGCAAGCAGGCGATGCTGATCGCCATTGTCGGCGTCGGCCTCAGTACCGCGGCGTTCGGCCTGCTGCCGACCATCGCGCAGGCCGGAATTATCGCGCCGATCATCTTCCTGATCCTGCGTCTGGTACAGGGTGTGTTCGTCGGCGGCGTCGTGGCCTCGACCCACACGATCGGGACGGAATCGGTGCCGGCGCAATGGCGTGGCGCGATGTCGGGCCTGGTAGGCGGCGGTGGCGCCGGCATCGGCGCGTTGCTCGCATCCTTCGTCTTCCTGATCACGTCCTCGGTCTTTCCCGGCGATGCCTTCGCCGTGTGGGGCTGGCGCTTCATGTTCTTCTCGGGGCTGCTGAGCTCGCTGCTCGGCTGGTTCATCTTCAGGAACCTCGAGGAATCGCCGTACTTCAAGGAGCTCAAGTCCCAGCAGGGCAACAAGCAGGCGAAGGTGTCGAAAGCGCCGGTCAAGGACGTGTTTTCGGGCGAGTATCGCGGCGTCCTGCTGGTCAATCTGCTCATCACCTTCGGCGGCGGCGCCGGCTACTACCTGACCTCGGGGTACCTGCCGAGCTTCCTGAAGGTCATCAACGCGGTGCCGAACCAGACCTCGTCGCTGATCCTGATGGGCGCGAGCGTCTCGGCGTTCTTCTCGGCCGTGCTGATCGGCGCGCTGAGCGACTGGATCGGCCGCAAGAAGACCTTTCTGCTGATCGGCACGCTGGCGGCCGTGCTGCTGCCGCTGTGCTATCTCAACCTCGCGGCGACCAAGGACACGACTGAGATCACGCTTCTTGCGCTCGCCATCGCCTTCATCGGCAATGCCGGCTATGCGCCGGTGCTGATCTTCCTGAACGAGCGTTTCCCGACCGCGCTGCGCGCGAGCGGCACGGGCCTGTCCTGGAACATCGGCTTCGCGCTGGGCGGCATGATGCCGACCTTCGTCTCGCTGGTGAGCGGCAGCCCGGCGCAGATCCCGATGTCGCTGGCCTGGTTTGCGGTCGGCGTCTTCGCGATCTATCTGATCGGGGCGATCGTGATCCCCGAGACCAAAGGCGACTTTCGCTGACCAAATCGACGCGGCCACCTTGTGGCCGCGTCGATTGATCGAACTGCGGGGCGAGATGGGCTGGCTCAGTCGCAGCCGCAATGGCTCCGGCCAGTTTGGCAAACGCGCTGCCTACCGTGCGCGCGGGCGCTCTCCATCTGTTGGAGCGTAGGATCATCGGTCCCGTCGCGATAGAGAGCTTCATCCCGTCGCGTAGTCCGGTATTGCTCTCTTTCTCGATGGCCGGCATCCTCGCACCCATGATGCGGAAAAGCGATCCCCAAAACGTCCAAGGCAGAAGGAGGCATTCGATGAAGATGATCAAAGGGCCTGCGATATTCCTGGCTCAGTTCGCTGCCGACGCGGCGCCGTTCAACTCGCTCGATGCGATGTGCGGATGGGCGGCACCCCTGGGCTACAAGGGGATTCAGATTCCGAGTTGGGATGGGCGGCTGTTCGACCTGAACAAGGCCTCGGAGTCTCAGACCTATGCCGACGAGGTGAAGGGCATTGCGGCTCGCCACGGCCTTGCCATCACCGAGCTTTCGACCCATCTGCAAGGCCAGCTCGTCGCCGTTCACCCGGCCTATGACGCGGCATTCGACGGCTTCGCCGCGCCGGAGGTGCGTGGCAACCCCAAGGCCCGCACGGAATGGGCCGTCGATCAGGTCAAGCGCGCCATCCTGGCGTCCAGGCGGCTCGGGCTGACTGCCCAGGCGACTTTCTCCGGCGCGCTTGCCTGGCCCTATGTCTATCCCTGGCCACAGCGTCCCGCCGGCCTGATCGAGACCGCCTTCGACGAGCTCGCCAGGCGCTGGCGGCCCATCCTCGACCATGCCGACGAGCACGGCGTCGATCTCGCCTATGAGATCCACCCGGGCGAGGACCTCCACGACGGTGTTTCCTACGAAATGTTCCTGGAGCGGGTGAACAACCATCCGCGCGCGAACCTGCTCTACGATCCCTCGCACTTCGTGCTGCAGCAGCTCGACTATCTCGACTACATCGATATCTACCATCAGCGGATCAAGGCGTTTCACGTCAAGGACGCCGAGTTCAATCCGACCGGCCGCCAGGGCGTCTATGGCGGATTCCAGAGCTGGGTCGACCGTGCCGGCCGCTTCCGCTCGCTTGGCGATGGCCAGGTCGATTTCGGCGCCATCTTCTCCAAGCTCACGCAATACGACTACGACAGCTGGGCGGTGCTCGAATGGGAGTGTGCCCTGAAACATCCCGAGCAAGGCGCGGCCGAGGGCGCCGAGTTCATCCGAAGCCACATCATCCGGGTGACGGAGAAGGC
Source organism: Bradyrhizobium sp. BLXBL-01 (assembly GCF_051853025.1). Classification (NCBI taxonomy): domain Bacteria; kingdom Pseudomonadati; phylum Pseudomonadota; class Alphaproteobacteria; order Hyphomicrobiales; family Nitrobacteraceae; genus Bradyrhizobium; species Bradyrhizobium sp. BLXBL-01. Next base: position 6,535,435 of record NZ_CP182471.1, on the reverse strand, counting down.
CTTCGACGATTTCGCAGGCAGCGGCACCGACGCGGCTGCCAACCGCAAGATGCTCGGCATCTCCTGAAGAGAGGGTGCAACATGGCTATCGAAGCAAGCAATGACACCGGCGGCCATCGTCGTATCCGCCTCGGCATGGTCGGCGGTGGCCAGGGTGCCTTCATCGGTGCCGTCCACCGCATTGCCGCGCGCATCGACGACCAGTTCGAGCTGGTCGCCGGCGCGCTCGCGTCGGATCCGGTTCGAGCCAAAGCCTCCGCAAAGGAGCTCGGCATCGCTGATGGCCGTGCCTATGGCTCTTTCGAGGAGATGGCGCGGGCAGAAGCGGCGAGAGCGGATGGCATCGAGGCGGTCTCGATCGTGACGCCCAATCACATGCACAGCCCGGTCGCGAAAGCTTTCCTTGACGCCGGCATCCACGTCATCTGCGACAAGCCGCTGACGACAACGGTTGCGGACGCCGAGGAACTGGTGGCGCTGGTCAGGAAGACGGGCAGGATCTTCGTGGTAACGCACAACTACACCGGCTATCCCATGGTCCGGCAAGCGCGCGCGATGATCGCAAATGGCGAACTCGGCGAGATCCGTCTCGTCAAGGCCGAGTATCTGCAGGATTGGCTGACCGAGCCATTGGAAACCACCGGCCAGAAGCAGGCGGCATGGCGCACGGACCCGGCCCGGTCCGGCGCCGGCGGATGCATCGGCGACATCGGCACCCATGCCTACAATCTGGCATGCTTCGTCACCGGGCTCGCGCTCGACGAATTGCTCGCGCAATTGTCGACCTTCGTCGAGGGGCGGCGGCTCGATGACGATGTGCAGATTCTGCTCAGGTGGAAGGGCGGCGCGAAGGGCATGCTGTGGGCGAGCCAGGTTGCCGTCGGCAACGAGAACGGGCTCACGCTGCGCGTCTACGGCAGCAAAGGCGGTCTCGAATGGGCGCAGGAGAATCCGAACCATCTCTGGTTCACGCCGTACGGCCGGCCGAAGCAGCTCCTGACGCGCGGTGGGGCCGGCACATTGGCCGACGCCGCCCGCGTCAGCCGTATCCCCTCGGGTCACCCTGAAGGCTACCTCGAAGGTTTCGCGACGATCTATTCCGAAGCAGCGCGCGCCATCCGCGCGGCACAGGCCGGCCAAAAGCCGGATCCTGAGGTGATCTTCCCAACCGTCGAGGATGGTCTGGCAGGGGTGCAGTTCATCGATGCTGCTGTGAAGTCCGCAACAAGCAAGGGCGCTTGGATTCGAATGACGTAGCTGCAGTGCCTTGGGGGCGTGCCTTGGGGCGCGGCACCGATGGCAACTCCAATGCCCGCTCCGTGACTGAACCCAGTGCATCGAAACGCTGGTCGGGCTCCTAACGCCCGATCTTGTCTTGGTCGACCAGGATGTCAGCGTCTTCGGCAACGTACGAGGCATGCCTGAAGTCCCGTATCCTGGCGACTTTGCCCGACGCCCAGCCGAGCAGGATGAAGTATTTGGGCTTTGAACCGGGGATCGCCGCGGGATCGAGCACCAGGACGGCCGGCTGGCCTTCGACGAGGCCCGGTACGAGGTGCCAGTCATTGATTGTTGCGTAGTTGCCGAAGTACCGGGACACCTCGGCCTTGCCGGTCAGTCGGGTCCTGTTGACCAGATCGAGCTTGACGTCCTCGGCGATCATGGCGCGTATCGCATCGAAATCCCGTGCATTGAAATGGTCGACATAATTGGCCAGCCGCGTGCGGTCGGCTGCCGACAGACGCGGAGGCGGCGCATCGTCGGGTTCCTCTGCAAGCTCGCGCAACTGCGTGCGCCCGCGATGCAGCGCAGCCTTTACTGCGGGCAGGCTCAAGTCCATGACATCGCAGATCTCCTGAAGCGAGCAGCCGAGCACGTCCATCAGGATCACGCTTGCGCGTTGGCCAACCGGCAGGCGCATGAAAGTGCGCAGGCTGGTCGCTGCGATTTGGCGGCTTGCGACCGTGTCGATCTCGTCAACGATCATGTCCACCTCCTGAAGCGAATGCAGTGCCTCTTGCCGGTTGCGCCGGCGCAGGAAATCGAGCGCCGTATTGTGAGCAATCCGGAACAGCCAGCCCTCCGGATTGCGGATCGGGCCGGCCGTAGGGGCCGCCTCCACGGCCTTGATCAGCGCGTCCTGCAGTACGTCTTCTCCGTCGATGGCGGATCCGACCATGCGCGCGCAATAGCGGTGCAGCCGCGGCCGGATAGCCACCAGGAGCGCCGGAATGTCGTGGGCCGCGCTTTCCCGAGCTGAGTTCATCATGCCTCCACCACGAGCCCTATGGCTCCGCCAGCACGCGATAATTGCCGACGACAATAGCACCGTTGCGCACCGGCGGCTCGGCGCAGCGGTCACGCAAACCGCTCTGAAAGGCCTGAAAGGCCGCAAGCTTCGGCAGCGCTGACGAGCCGTCCTCGGCCGTGGTTTCGACGATGTGGATGAAGGTGTTGTCCTCGAGCCGCAGCGTCAAGTAACGCACCCCCTCCGGGTGCGCCGCCTTCAGCTCGGCAAACACCGCCTCGACCAGCTCGGCATTCTTGTCGGCCATGTCGGCCTTGGTCCTGTAGCGGATCACGTTTCGTTTCATCGTTGTCTCCTCATCTCACCGCAGCACGAACTTGCGGCTTCTCGATCAATAGGACGTCTGGCTGGGTCCAAAGGATGCGGCCCGCACAAGTTTTTTTCGGCCAGCATCCTTGGGCTCTCCTGCTTCGTCCTCTCCGCGACGGCGCCGTTCCGGCCCCAAGATGGAGATTGATGAGATGCAAGACGCTCCCACCCCCGCGGAGAAGACCTGGGTACTCGCCCTGACCTCGCTTGCCTCGTTCATGATGGCGCTGGATGCGATGGTACTTACGACGGCGTTCGCAGGTATCCGCATCGAGTTCTCGAGCTCGGTCGAGACACTGCAATGGACTGTTAACGCCTATAATCTCGCTTTCGCCGTGCTGCTGCTGTCCGGAGCCGCGCTCGGCGACCGGTTCGGGCGGCGCAGGATGTTTGCTGGCGGCATCGCGCTGTTCACACTCGCCTCGGCCGCTTGCGCGCTGGCGCCGACGATCGGTTGGTTGATCGCGGCGCGTGCCGCGCAGGGTGCTGGAGCGGCGCTGGTGATGCCGCTTGCGATGGCGATTCTGAGTGGAACGTTCGGGCGGGAGGAGCGCGCCAAGGCGCTCGGCATCTTTTCAGGGATTACCGGCTTTGCATTGATCATCGGGCCCGCGATCGGCGGCCTTCTCACAGAGCAGCTTGGCTGGCGCTCCATCTTCTGGATCAACCTGCCGATCGGCGCGTTCGCGGCCACATTGGTGCGGGCGCGTTTGCGCGAGAGCTTTGGACCTGCGGCAACACTCGACGTCACCGGGCTGACACTGGTCGCCGTTGCCGCTTTGGCCTGGGTCTGGAGCCTCATGCGCGGCAACAATGTTGGTTGGACCAGCGCGGAAGTCGTAGGTTCGATGATCGTCGGTCTCGTCTTCGCGATCGCATTCCTGATCTGGGAAGCGCGCGTCGCTGCGCCGATGGTGCCGCTCCGGCTGTTCGTGTCGCGGTCGTTCTCGGCGGCGCTCTCGCTGAGCTTCCTGTTCTATGCTGCGATGTATGGCGTCGTATTCCTGCTGCCGCAGTTCCTGCAAGTGACCCTGCATTTCGGCGCCTTCGGGGGCGGCGTGCGCCTGCTGCCATGGACGGCGACGTTGTTTGTGACCGCTCCGATCGCGGGCGCCGTGGTCGGCAAGTTTGGCGAGCGGCCGCTCGTCGTGACGGGACTGATCATGCAGGCGATCGGGCTTGGTTGGATCGCCTTCATCGCGTCGCCCGATGTCGCCTACGGCGCGCTGATTGCTCCGCTGGTGATCGCCGGCGTTGGGGTGTCCATGGCGATGCCCGCGGCGCAGAACGCCATCCTGAGCTCGGTTTCATTGGCTGAAATGGCGAAGGCTTCGGGCATCTTCAACATGGGCCGATTTCTCGGCGGCATGTTCGGGATTGCGGCGCTGGTTGCCACTTTCTCGGCGAATGGCGCAATGGACAGCGCGGCTCGTTTCGCCGACGGTTTCGAGGCAGCGATGACATTGGCGGCGCTGTTGTCGCTGGTCGGCGCATGGATTGGCCTATTGCTGCCGGCCAGGAAACCGGTATCCACCGCGGCGGCGCCGCAAATGGTATCGAGAGCGCCGGGACGTTGATCCCCAATCAGCTGATCGATGCAAGTCCGTGTGCCGAGATGCGGCCGCGCTGTTGCGTCGTGCCCGGTCGTGGAGCCGTCACGCCTCGGGCTGCCAGCCGGCGGTCGCGGAGATGGCGCGCGCATGGAGGATCAGCGCGGTTGCGGTCGGGCCTTTCAGGTCGTCGTCGAGAATGCCGATCGGCCCCATCATGGTGATGGCGGCGATCATGAACCCGGCCTGATCGAAGATCGGTGCGGATAGGGAGGTGAAGTTCGGCAGCAGCGCATCACGACAGCGGCTGATGCCGTCGCGCCGGATTGCGGCCATCATCTCTTCCACCTCGATCTTGGTGGTTGGCGCATCATCCATCCGCGGCTTGCGCGAGCGCTCCTCCTTGAGCTCTTGATCGAGCATCTCACCCGTCAGCGAGCGCGGCAGATGTGCGAGAAAGTTGCGTCCCAACGCGGACCGCAGCAGGCAGAGGACGCTTCCGACCCGCAGCTCGATGATGGGGCGGCTGGCCCCGCCCTCGACGCGATAGATGATGGTGGGACCGCGATTACCCCAAATGCCGAGAAACACCGTGTGGCCGATGGTCGTCGCGAGTTCGGTCATGGCCGGCCGTGCGACGGCAAAGACGTCGAACTGCTCGATTGCCGCCATGCCGAGCTTCAACGCATAGGGCCCGAGGGCGTAGCAGCCGGTGTCGATCTCCTGGCGGACGATGCCCACCGCCTGGAAGCTCACGAGATAATAGTGGACGTTCGCGGCCGACATTCCGGTGTTGGCCGCGATCATCTTCAGCGGCACCGGCCGCAGTTCGGTCCGGAGGTAATCGAGAATTCTGAAGCCGATCTCGATCGACTGGATGCCGCGCCGGCCGCGGTGTTCTGGCGTGGTGGTCTTGCTGGATTTGGCCCCGCGTGCGGAGGCTTTCGCCGGATCCGGCGGACGGGGGCGGCGCGATTTCTTCACTGAATGTCCTTGAAATCAAATCGTTAAGTCGGGGGCGCTCCGATGCAATACGGCACATTTGATAAGATCATATGCATATGATCAAATAAAAACTAGACGGATCGCAAATACAAGCCGCTCGCGTGCGCAACTGAGGGTTCGATGCTCTTCGATATGGGACAGCTTCCGGCGGATATCCGCTACAAGATCCTGACCGCGACGGTGACGCCGCGACCGATCGCGTGGGTCACCACGCGATCCCGGAACGGGGCCGCCAATGCCGCGCCGTTCAGCTTCTTCACCGTGCTCGGCCACGAGCCGCCGACGGTCGTGCTCGGTCTGCTGCGCCATCCGAAACGAGGCTTGAAGGACACGGCGCAGAATATCGTCGAGACGGGCGAGTTCGTCGTTCACCTGGTGCCGCATCGGATGGCTGAAGCGATGAACGCGACCGCCGTCGATGCTCCGGCCGAGATCGACGAGATCGAGCTTGCGGGGCTGGAGACGCTTCCTTCCCAAATGGTCTCGCCTCCGCTCCTCAAGGGCTGCCCCGTCGCGTTCGAATGCCGCTCCCTCGTTGTTCAGGAAACCGGGCCGCGGCAAATCGCGGTGATCGGCGAGATCGTCTGTGCGCACGTCGCCGAGCAGTTCGTGATCGATGAACAGCGAGGGCATATCGACACGATCGGCCTCGACCTCATCGCCCGCATGCACGGCTCCGGCTGGTATGCGAGGCCTCGCGACCTCTTCCAGCTGGCGCGTCCGGCGCCGATCGAATAGCGGCCGCCGGCGTTCAGAGCTGCAAACGTCCGGTCCGAGAGCCGATTGACATCGAATTGTTATATGTCTAAAAATATGCAAATTCATACATTATGCAGACCCCGCGAATGGACACGCGTCAGCTGAGGCTCAGGGTGCAGTCGGTCTCGGCGGAAACGCCGACGATACGAAGCCTCGTGTTCGACGTGGAGGGCGGCGCGGCACCGCGATGGCGGGCAGGGGCGCATATTCGTGTTTCGCTGCCGAGCGGGGGAGACCGGCCTTACTCCCTGATGGCCCTGCCGGGCCTGCCGGAAGGCCAGCTTGCGCTCGGGGCTCTGCGCGAGCGGATGTCGAGCGGCGGCTCGGCCTTCATGCATGCGCTCAAGGTCGGCGACGTCGTGACCGCCTCGGTGCCGGTCAACAATTTCCCGCTGCACGAGGACGCATCGCCCGCGCTTCTGTTCGCCGGCGGCATCGGCATCACGCCGATCCTGTCGATGGCGGCCGAGCTCGAAGGGCGGGGAGCGATCTACCGTCTCCATTATGCCGGGCGGGCACCGGGCGCGTTGGCGTTCCTGCCGCAGCTCGAGGCCGTCTGCGCGCGCGCTCTCTCGATCCATTACGACAGCGACGCCTCGTGTCTCGACATCGCCGCGGCGCTACACGCCTCGCCTGCGAGCTCCCACGTCTATGTCTGCGGTCCCGCAGGCATGATTGATGCGGTGAAGGCCGCCGCTCACGCCCGCGGCATCGCCGCCGATCGCATCCACTACGAGCTCTTCAAGGCCGAGACCTCGAACGCGCCGAACCGTGCCTTCGAAGTCGAGCTCAAGTCGACGGGAGAGGTCATCGCCGTCGCGGCCGACCAGAGCATCATCGAGGCGCTGGAAGCTGCCGGCCACGAGGTTCTCTCCGACTGCCGGCGCGGCGATTGCGGCATCTGCCAGTGCGGCGTGATCTCCGGTGTCCCGGATCATCGCGACGTCATTCTCAGCGACGACGAGAAGGCGTCGAACACGGTGATGCAGATCTGCGTCTCGCGCGCGAAATCGGATCGACTGGTGCTGGATCTCTAGGACAAGGACTTAGGACACCATGGGCAAGCACGCAAGTGACAGGCGCTCGATCGCGGCGCTGGTACGCGAGGCCGAGGTGCACCGCGACGTCTACGTCGACCCCGAGATCTTCGATCTCGAGATGGAGCATCTGTTTCCCAACAGCTGGATCTATGTCGGCCATGCCAGCCAGCTGGGCAAGCCCGGCGACTTCATCACTGCCACGATCGGCCGGCAACCGGTGCTGGCGAGCCGCCACACCGACGGCTCGATCCATGTCTTCTACAACCGCTGCCCGCACAAGGGCGTCAAGATCGCCTCGGAGCCCTGCGGCAACACCGGAAAATTCTTTCGCTGCCCCTACCACGCATGGTCGTTCAAGACCGACGGATCGCTGCTCGCGATTCCCCTGAAGAAAGGCTATGAGGCGACCGGTTTCGGCGATACCCAGGCCAATGAAGGCTTGTCGCGCGTGAGGAACGTTGCGATCTATCGCGACTTCATCTTCGCGCGGCTGAGTGAGCGCGGCCTGTCCTTCGAGGACTATTTCGGCGAAAGCCTCTCGACGATCGACAACATGGTCGACCGCTCGCCGGAGGGCAAGCTCGCGGTGATGGCGGCGCCGATCCGCTACATGCACACCTGCAATTGGAAGATGCTGGTCGAGAACCAGACCGACACCTGCCATCCCATGGTCGCGCACGAGAGCTCGGCCGGCACCGCCGTCAAGGTCTGGAAGCGCGAGCAGGGCGATTCGACCGAGACGCCCATGGCGGTTCAGCTCTACGGGCCGTTCATGAGCCCGTACGAATTCTACGAGCAGAGCGGCATCAGGATCTGGCCCAACGGCCACGGCCACACCGGCGTCGCCAATTCGATCCACTCCAATTATTCCGACGTCGACGGTTATCTCGATCAGATGGTCGCGGCGTATGGCGAGACGCGGGCGCACGAGATCCTCGGCGAGGTCAGGCACAACACCGTCTATTTCCCGAACATCATGGTCAAGGGCGCCGTGCAGATCCTGCGCAACTTCATTCCGATCGCGGTCGACAGGACGCTGGTCGAGAGCTGGGTCTATTGCCTGGTCGGCGCACCCGACAAGCTCTACGAGCGCGCCCTGATGTACAACCGCTTCATCAACGCGCCGACCTCCATCGTCGGGCACGACGACCTGGAAATGTACGAGCGGGCGCAGGAAGGCCTCAAGTCGAACGGCAATCAGTGGATCAATCTGCGCCGCCTCTACGTAGCAGGCGAACAGCCGGACGTCACCGCCGTCATCAACGGCACGTCCGAGCGGCAGATGCGCAACCAGTTCCATGCCTGGGCCAAATTCATGACGATGGGCATGGACGAGCACACCGAGGCGGCGCAATGATCGACGACAAGGCCATCATCGATTTCATCTATCGGGAGGCCGAGCTTCTCGACACGATGCAGTGGCAGAGCTGGCTCGATCTGTTTCACCCGGAAGGGCGCTATTGGATGCCGCTCGAATGGCAGCAGCAGGACCCGGTGCTGCAGCCGTCGCTGATGTACGAGGATTTGTTGCTGCTCAAGGTCCGGGTCGAACGCCTCGCCGGCGAGCGCACCTTCAGCCAGAAGCCGAAGAGCCGATGCCACCATCTGCTCCAGGCTCCCAGGATCGTCGCCTGCGACGTCGCGGCGGGCGTGTTCAAGGCACGAACGTCCTACATCTACACCGAGACCCGTGGCGACCTGCTGGAGCGTTATTCGGGATGGGCAACGCACGATCTGGTCCAGGTCGGCGACGGCCTGAAGATCAAGCTCAAGCGCCTCGATCTCGTCAATTTCGACGCGCCGTTCGGCAACATTCAGCTCTTCATGTGAGTGCGCCTTGACCGCTGCAACGACAGTCCATGCCCGCTTTCGCCAGACCGCGCTCCGCCGCGGCGAGGCCGGCTTCCTCAACGTGCTGCCGGAGACATCAGGCATCTACGGCATTCCGGCCGGCGAGATCTCCTACCGCGCGATGCTCGATCGGATCGAGGCCCGCCGCCAGGCGTTCGCCGAAAGCGGTTATGGCGAAGGCCACAGGGTGGGGCTCCTGCTCCAGAACCGGCCGGTGTTCATCGAGCTGTGGTTCGCGCTGAACGCGCTCGGCGTCTCCGTGGTGCCGATCAACCCCGATCTGCGCATGAGCGAGCTCGAATACATCATCGCGCATTCCGAGATGAACGCCGCCTTCGTGCTGGCCGAACGCCGTACTGAGGTGGAGACGGCGGCGCGCCAGGCGGGCCGGCCGATTCCTATCGTGACCGATGACGCAGACGTGCCCGCGCCCTATGACGGTACGCGGCCGCTGCGGCCGGCGGACGGCGCAACGGAGTGCGCGCTGCTCTACACGTCGGGCACGACGGGACAGCCGAAGGGCTGCGTTCTCACCAACGAATACTTCCTGCACAGCGGAAACTGGTATCGCGACGCCGGCGGGCTGATTGGCCTCAAGCCGGATGTCGAGCGCATGATCACGCCGCTGCCGCTGTTCCACATGAACGCGATGGCGGTCTCGCTGATGGCGATGGTTTCGGTCGGCGGCTGCCTGACCATGCTCGATCGTTTTCACCCGCGCAGCTGGTGGAGCTCGGTGCGGCAGAGCCGGGCCACGTGCCTGCATTATCTCGGCGTCATGCCGTCGATGCTGATGAGCGCCGCGCCGTGCGCGGAGGATCGGCAGCACGCGGTTCGCTTCGGCTTCGGCGCGGGCGTCGACAAGCTGCTTCACGCGCCGTTCGAGGCGCGCTTCGGTTTCCCTCTGCTCGAGGCCTGGGCGATGACCGAGACCGGCAGCGGCGGCGTGATCGCCGCCAATGTCGAGCCGCGCAAGGTCGGCACCAGCTGCTTCGGCCGCCCGGCTCCGGAGATCCACATTCGCATCGTCGATGACGGCGGGGATGACGTGCCGGCCGGGACGCCGGGGGAGCTGCTGGTGCGGCGGGCCGGCGCGGATCCGCGCTACGGCTTCTTCCGGGAGTACCTCAAGAACCCCGAGGCGACCGCGGAGGCCTGGGCCGGAGGCTGGCTGCATACCGGCGATATCGTGTCGCGCGATGCGGACGGCGATTTGCATTTCGTCGATCGCAAGAAGAACGTCATCCGCCGCTCCGGCGAGAATATCGCCGCGGTCGAGGTCGAATCCGTGCTCAATCGGCATCCGCAGGTTCGGCAGGCCGCCGTCGCCGCGACGCCGGACCCCGTGCGCGGCGACGAAGTGGCGGCCGTCATCATCGCCGAGCAGGCCGGCGCCGACCGCGCGCTCGCCGAGCAGATCGTCCGCTGGAGCCTGGAGCAGATGGCTTATTACAAGGCGCCCGGCTGGATCTGCTTCGTCGATGCCCTGCCGCTGACTGCGACCGAGAAGATCCAGCGCGGCGGCTTGAAGGATTTCGTCGCCAGGCTGATGCAGGACGGCGCCTTCTTCGATCTGCGCGATTTGAAGCGGCGGCAGGTCTGACGAAACGCAGGGATAACCGAGCATGAGCCAGGTCCGCACCACCCTCATCACCGGCGGCAATTCCGGAATCGGCGAGGCGCTGGCGAAGAGCCTCGTCGACAAGGGCCAGCGCGTGGTCTCGGTTGGGCTGCACAGGCCGGACTGGACACACGATCTGCTCACGGCCTATTGCGCGGACCTGACCAGCCTCGAGCAGACGCGGGAAGTTGCCCGGGAGATCGCCTCCAATCATGCGATCGATCGCCTCGTGCACAATGCCGGAATCATCCTGCCCAACCTGTTGCCCGACGCAAGGCCCGAAGACATCCTGGCGCTGGCGCAGCTGCATCTCGGCGCACCCATGCTCCTGACCCAGGCCGCGCTGGAGGGGATGAAATCGCGCCGTTTCGGCCGCATCGTATTCGTCAGCTCGCGCGCGGCGATGGGCGCCGTGACCCGCTCGGCCTATTCCGCCACCAAGGCCGGCGTGCACGGCATGGCCCGGACATGGGCGCTGGAGCTTGCGTCCAGCGGCATTACCGTGAACGTCGTCGCGCCGGGCCCGATCCTGACCGACAATTTCTGGGGCATCATCCCCAAGGATTCCGAGCGGCAGGAAACAATGGCGCGTAACGTCCCGGTCGGCCGGCTCGGCGCACGCGAGGACGTCGCGCACACCATCGAATTCTTTCTCGACGAACGCTCGGACTTTGTCACCGGGCAGGTGCTCTATGTCTGCGGCGGCACCAGCCTCGTTGGCCTCGGCCTATGACGCCTATAAAATGACTCGCATCAAATGACGCGCATCGAATGATACGCATCGGATGACCCGCGTCAGATCTGGTTCTGCTTGACGTTTTCCATCATCTTGGCCAGCACGCGCGCGCAAGTCTCGATCTCGTCGGGATCGATGCCGGCGGTCAGGCGCTCGTAGTTCTTTGCCATGATCGGCCAGATCTTGCGCAGCAACGCTTCGCCCTCGGCGGTCAATGCCACGACCCGGCGGCGCTGGTCCTCCTCCGCGATCTCGCGCTTGACGAGACCGGCGGACACCATGGATTCGACCATGCGGCTCGCCGTCGATTGCTCGGTCACGGCGAGCACGGCGATCTCGTTGACCGTGAGCGTCTTGTAGATGAACAGCACCGACAGCGTCCGAAAGACGACGTTGTTGATGCCATGCTCGGTGAGATCGCGGTTCTGATCCAGGTTCCAGCGATTGGCCAGCCGATTGAACAGATAGGGAATGTAGGCGTAGAGCTGATCTCTCGACCTTGGCGGGCCGGATCTCCACCTGCTCCTGGATTCTCTTGCCATTAGCTTTTTCGACTTTGCTTCTTGCTGGGGGTTCGTATTTTGGCCGAAAGCGAGCGTAGCACCGACAGCGCCGCGTCGAGTTCCTTGGCCGAGATGTTCTCGAATTTTTGGCCGAGATGCTTTTTGTGCACGTCGGCGGCCTTCCTGAACAAAGCTTCGCCTTTCGGTGTGAGGCGCACGATGAACGACCTGCGGTCCTCACTCGACATTTCCCTGCTGATGAGGTCGTCAGCGAGGAGGCGCTGCACCAGGCCCGAGACGTTGCCGCCTGATACCTTCAGGTTCTGCGACAATTGTCCGAGCGCAAGGCCGTTCCTGTCGCGGTCGAGCTGGGCCAGGACGTCGAATTTCGCCAGCGACAAGCCGAACTCGGCGCCGAGGAGGGAATTCAACGACGCGAAGATGTCTCCGTGCAGCGACAACAGCTGCAGCCAGAGCCGGGTCTCGATCTGTCCGAGGGGAACGATATTCTCTTTGAGTGCTGCCGGCATCGCATGACCAGGAGGGCGGGTTGGTCTGACGGAGATATTCCAAAGCTCTTTTCGGAGGTGATCGGGCCCCGATTAGCGCACCGGTCAGCGCAGTCAAGCCGCCCGGTTCTGACCAGCGTCGGTTGAACCGCAATCCTTCGCCGACGCCGGTCTCATCAGGCGAAGCTCTTGATGGTCTGGATGACGCCGTCGAGCTCCTTGCCGGGGCCGTCCTTGAGCGCCGCTTCGCGCAGGCGCCGGGCCCAATCGGCGGCGTCCTCGCGCTGTGCAACCAGCTTGATCGTGGCCAGCGTCCGGTCGAACTTCGACAGGCCGCGGCTGTGGGTATCGGAATAGCCCTTCACCAGCCGGCGGCATTGCAGGATCTCGACGCCGAGCTGGTAGTTGGTCCTGATAGCCTCGGTGGCGGCCTTGAGCCATTCGTCGCGATGCGCCGTCTCGATCGCATGGCGCCGTGAGCGGCGGCGCATGCCGCGAAGCCCGCCGACGGCATAGAGCACGAGAAACCAGGGCAGCGAATAGGTCCGCACCCGTCGTCCCCTGTTGATGCGGCGATCGAGCCAGCCCATCAGGCGCGGCTTGGTGTCGAGCCAACGTCCAAAGGACACCGGCAGCATTCCCATGATCTCCTCGAGGCGAGGGTGCATGAACTCGGTGGTTTGGAGCACCTGGCCTTGCACCAGCTCCAGCTCGCCCTCGATCCGCGCGCGGCGACTGGTGCGCGTCTTCAGGTCGGCAACGCGGATGACGTCGTCATAGGTCATGGCATTGGCGAGGTATTTTGCGGCCGTTTGGGTGAAGGCAAAGCTTCTGTCGATGCCGCCGGCACCACGATCGGCCGCGTGCAGCGCACCGAGAACGTCGAGATATTCGGCGCCGTAGGCGATGTCCTGGAAATCCACCACCTTTTTCAGGCCGGCCTGCGCCAGCGGCAGCGCCGAGTCCGGCAGCTCCTGTTTCGCTCGTTCGAGCAGCTTGGCCAGCTCTGCATCCAGCGTCGCAGGCGCGCGGCTCTTCTCGCTCTCCTCGGCTCGCGGGAGCTCGACGGCCTCCGGCGCGCCGGCCCGGGTGCGATCGAAAGCGGCTTCGAAAGTCTCGACGCTGGCCTTGGCGCCTTTCCCGCCGGCGCGGATCACCGCCAGATAGCTGTCGCGGTCGAACGGCAGCACGCCGGTGGCCGCGAGCGCGCCGAACATCGCGGCCGAAATCACGCTCCCGTGCGCAATCGCCAGCGCGTTCATGTCGAAGATGATCTCGGTCTTGGCGGCGACGCCGATCGCGCCGGTGACGGCGCCGGGATCGGCAACGCCGTTGCCCGGCGCGATCTTCTCGCCGATGGCAAATGACCGGTGGTTGGACGCGATCAGCGTGGTGCGGTCCGGCGTCACCAGGCCGCGCAGGATCGAGCGCCCCGCCTCCATGAATTCGGCTGCCATCACCACGTCGACATCGCCGGGCGTCGGCATCAGCGAGAGGATCGGCTTGCGCCCATCGAGCGGCGGCATCGTTTCGATGTAGTAGATGGTCGCACCGGTGCGCTGCGCGACGCCGGGCACCGAAGTCGACTGCGCGACCCAGCCATGGTTCTCCGCAAGCTGGACGATCCAGTCGGTCAGCACGCCGCCGCCCTGACCGCCCATGGCCAGGATCGCGATCGAGATCGGGCGTTCGGTCGCTTCGCCGGCCGCGGGAAGCGCCAGCCGAACCGTCTCGTCCCTCATGCCAGGACCCTCATGCCAAGGCCCCGAATGTCGGCCGCCGGCGATCGCGCCGTCGCTGCAGCCAGCCGATCACCGCCATGGCAATCCTCGACTTGAGCGTGTCCCAGCGCGTCGGATTGTGAATGACGTCGGCGCGATAGAACGAGGGGCACAGCACGGCGGCCTCGGCGACCTCGCCGCAATTGCCGCAGCCGACGCAGGAATTGTCGATCGCGGCGACCGGATCGTCGCGCAGGGGATCGTCGAGCTGCTTCACCGAGAGCGACGGGCAGCCGGACAGGCGAATGCAGGCGTGGTCGCCGGTGCAGACGTCCTCGTCGACGCCGAAGCGTTCCTTGACGATCCGCTCCCCGTCCTTGATCGCCTTGCTCACTTGCGGCTTCACGCGGCGCTGCTTGTTCAGCATGCATTCGGAAGAGGCGACGATGACCTTGGGACCTTCCTCCTTCGTCGTCAGCGCTTCTTTCAGCGTGTCGCGCATCCTGGCGACGTCATAGGTGCGGTCGATCTGCCGGACCCATTGACCGCCGATGCCCTTCACGGCCTGCACGATCGAATTGTTGGTCTTGCGGCGTTTGTTGAGAGCGCGCGAGGACAGGATGTCCTGTCCGCCGGTCGCCGAGGTGTAGAAATTGTCCACGATGACGAACACGCCGTCATGCTTGTTGAAAACGGCGTTGCCGATGCCGCTGGTCAGCCCGTTGTGCCAGAAGCCGCCGTCACCCATCACCGCGATCGAGCGTTTGTCGGCCTTGACGTTGAAGGCCGAGGTCGAGGCTGGACCGAGGCCGAAGCCCATCGTGGTTGCGCCGATGTTGAAGGGCGGCAGGATGGAGAACAGATGGCAACCGATGTCGGCCGAGACATGGTGCTGGCCAAGCTCCTCCTCGACGAGCTTCATGGCCGCGAAGATCGGCCGCTCCGGACAGCCGGTGCAGAGCCCGGGCGGACGCGCCGGCACGACCTGCTTGAGCTTCTCGACCGCAGGATGGCTCAGCACGGGCGCGGCGTCCGGCGCCGGCGGCCGGTTGCCGAGCAGCCGCGGCTCCGTCTTCTCCAGGAACTCCCTGACGCCGCCGAGCAGGACCTGCGCGGTGTAGTCGCCGCCCATCGGCAGCACGTCCTTGCCGTGGACGCGCGCCTGGATGTCCTTGCGCCGCAGCACCGTGTTGATCGCCTGCTCCAGATATTCCGGCTGGCCCTCCTCGACGATCAGGACCGCGTCCTTGTCGATGCAGAAGTCCGCCACCTCGGCCTCGATCACCGGATAGGTGACGTTCATGACGTAGAGCGGGACTTGCGTGTTGCCATAGGCGTCCGACAGACCGAGGTATTGCAGCGCGCGGATGACGTTGTTGTACATTCCGCCCTGCATGACGATGCCGACCTTGCCCCGTGCCGGTCCCATCCGTTCGTTCAGCTTGTTGTCCCGGATGAAGCCGATCGCGGCCGGCATGCGTGTCTTGATCTTCTCCTGCTCGTGCTCGTAGGCCGCCGGCGGCAACACGATGCGATTGACGTCGCGCTTGGGATTGTTGAGCGCGTCCTTGATGGTGTGCGCCGGCCTGGCGTTGTCCTTGCAGGCAAAGCTGCCATGCATGTGGCAGGCGCGGACGCGGACCTCGAGCATCACGGGTGTGTTCGAGGCTTCCGACAGCTCGAAACCCTTTTCGATCAGGTTGACGATGCATTCATGGTCGGGACGCGGGTCGAGCAGCCACATCTGCGATTTCATGGCGAAGGCGTGGGTCCGCTCCTGCATGATGGAGGAGCCTTCGCCATAATCCTCGCCGACGATGATCATGGTGCCGCCAGTGACGCCGCCCGAGGCGAGATTGGCGAGTGCATCGGACGCGACATTGGTGCCGACCGTCGACTTCCAGGCCACGGCGCCGCGCAGCGGATACATCACGGAGGCCGAGAGCATGGCGGCGGCCGCCGCCTCGTTCGCCGAGCTCTGGAACACGACACCGAGATCGTCGAGCACGTCCTTGGCGTCGGCCAGCACGTCCATCAGGTGCGAGATCGGCGAGCCCTGATAGCCGCCGACATAGGCGACGCCTGATTGCAGCAGCGCCTTGGTGATCGCGAGGATGCCTTCGCCGCGAAAGGTGTCGCCGGCGCCGAGCCGAAGATCCTCGACCTCGCGCGCGAAAGACCGTTCAGCCATTGCGTCCTCCAGAAATATGCATTACCATACTTTTACATATAAAGTAAGTCAACGCCCGGGCATGCCGCCGTCGTGATAAGGAAGCGGTCGTGACCGACGAACAGGGCATCGATCGCACGATACCACGACACAGCACCTGGAGGATGAGATGCGGGAAAACGTGATCGGCCGCGCCAACGTCGAGGACACTCCGGAACTGAAGGCCTATTACAAGGACCTCGAGAGATACGAAGCTGGCGCCTTATGGACCGTCGCCAACAAGATCGAGCCGTGGCAGCCGCAATCGGCGTCCGTTCCCGTGCTCTGGCGCTACGAGGATCTGCGCGAGCATGTGCTGCGGTCGGTCGAGCTGGTGTCGCCGGAGAAGGCCGGGCGCCGCGTCATCTATCTCAACAATCCCGGTCGTCGCGAGGTGTCGGCTGCCGTCGGCTGGCTCTACTCGGGCCTGCAGGTCATGCATCCCGGCGAGGTCGCCACGGCGCATGCGCACTCGGCCTCGGCGCTGCGCTTCATCATGGAAGGTTCGGGAGCCTACACCATCGTCGACGGTCACAAGATGACCCTGGGGGCCCGCGACTTCGTGCTCACGCCGAACGGCACCTGGCATGAGCACGGCGTCGACGCCGGCGGCTCGGTGTGCATCTGGCAGGACGGGCTCGACATTCCTCTCGTCAATGCGCTCGAGGCCAATTTCTTCGTGGTGCATCCGAAGGTCCAGCAGGAGGAATCCGGCTATCCGATCGACGACATGACCAGGACCTGGGGCAATCCGGGCCTTCGCCCGGTGAACGCGCCCTGGTCGAAGGGCTATTCGCCGATGTTCAAATATGAGTGGGAGCCGACCTACGAGGCCTTGAACAAATATGCCGCGGCAACCGACGGATCGCCTTACGACGGCATTCTCATGAACTACGTCAATCCGGTCACCGGCGGCCACGTGATGCAGACGATCGGCGCCAGCATGCAGTTGCTGCGGCCGGGCGAGACGACGAAATCGCATCGGCATACCGGAAGCTTCATCTACCAGGTCGCGAAGGGGCAGGGCTATTCCGTCATCGGCGGCAAACGCTTCGAATGGCGGGAGCGCGATATCTTCTGCGTTCCGTCCTGGGCCTGGCACGAACATGGCAATATCTCGAAGAGCGAGGACGCCTGCCTGTTCTGCTTCAACGACCTGCCGGTCATCGAAGGGCTCGGTTTCTATCGCGAGGAGGCCTATGGCGACAATGCGGGCCATCAGCCGGTGGACGCCTGACCGCCTCATTCGCCCAGGATTTCAACAGACGGATCAAGCTTCCATGCGTCTCGTAACCTATACTCTCGGCGCCGCCGGCGCCCGCCTTGGTGTTCTCGTCAACGGATTGGTCGTCGATGTCGAGCGCCTCGGCGCATCATTCGGCCTGGAATGGCCGAACGACATGATCTCCTTCATCGACAATAACGCGACCTTGCTGCCGGCGCTTAAGAGTGGCCTGGAAAGCGCCAATGGACGCCTGCCGGCCGGCGCCGCGGTTCCGCTCGAGGACGTGAAGCTGCAGGCGCCGATCCCGCGGCCGCGCAAGAACATCTTCGGCATCGGGCTGAACTATCGCGCCCATGTCGCCGAGTCCGCCAAGAGCCTGGACACCGACAAGGATTTGCCGAAACAGCCGGTCGTCTTCTCCAAGCCGCCGACCTCCGTGATCGGCCCGGGCGCGGCGATCCAGCACAATGCGAAGATGACGCAGCAACTCGACTGGGAGGTCGAGCTTGCCGTCATCATCGGCAAGACCGCGACGCGGATCGTGCCCGAGAAGGCGATGGACCACGTGTTCGGCTATTCGGTGATGATCGACATCTCCGCGCGCGACAACCGCCGGGCCGGTCAGTGGATCTTCTCCAAAGGCATGGACACCTATGCGCCGTTCGGCCCCTGCATCGTGACTGCGGACGAGATTCCCGATCCGCATGATCTGCGGTTGTGGCTGACGAAAAACGGGGTCGTGAAGCAGGATTCCAACACCAAATACATGATCTTCGACATCCCGGTTTTGATCTCGGACATTTCGTCGGGCATGACGCTGGAGCCCGGCGACATCATCGCGACCGGTACGCCGGAAGGTGTGGGCGCGGGCATGAGCCCGCAGGAATGGCTGTGGCCGGGCGACGTGGTGGAAGCCGGGGTCGACGGCGTCGGTGTCATCCGGCATCCGGTCGTTGCGATCTGATGAGCGAGTTCTCCTTCGAGCGCAGGCTGCGGTTCGCAGACTGCGACCCTTCCGGAATCGCTTACTTCCCCTCCTATCTGAACATGTTGAACGGGGTGGTCGAGGATTTCTGGGGCGACATCGGATTTCCTTGGCCCGAATTGATCGGAAGCCGGAAGATCGGCGCACCGACGGTGCATCTGACCTGCGATTTTTCGCGGCCGTCGATGTTCGGCGATCTCCTGACCTTCAAGCTGCGCATCGGCAAGGTCGGAAGGGCCTCGCTCCACTTGGCGCACGTGGTCTCCGGTGCAGACGGCACGCGCTGGCGCGCCGGCCAGATTCTTGCTGCGACGTCGCTGGAAAATCATCATGCGATTCCCTGGCCCGATGACATTCGCGGCGCGCTCGAGCGACATCTTCACGCCGACGAGGGAACGCAGGCGGTATCGTCATGATTTCGCTGTTCGTGACATTCTCCGATCCGGCAGGCGAGCGGCGGCTCGATCCGGAGGACATGGCCGTCGCGGCCGAATTGGCTGGGTCGATCCCGGCGGTGACCGAGGCCTTGCTGTTCACGCCGCTGGAGCAGTCGGTCGATCATCCCTACAAGGCCGACGGCGCTGGTCCGGCGCTTGCGCTTCAGCTGCGGTTTGACGATCTGTTCGCATGCGAGGCGGCGATGAACGGCGGCGGCAACCTCGCCAGCCTCGTGGCGGGCGACGGATTGCCGAGCCTCACCGGACTGGAGGTCACGCACCAGGTGATGCTCACGCGCGCCTTTCCCGTCGACGTCGCCGCGCATCCGGAAGGCGCCGGCACGCCGTGCAGCTATCTGGTTCACTATCCCGGGCCTGCCGAAGACATGAACGCCTGGCATTTGCACTATCTCGAGCATCACCCGGCGATCATGCGGACCTTCCCGGATGTCCGCCAGATCGAGATCTATACGCGGATCGATTGGGTCGACCGGTTGCCGTCGCGGCGGGTCGAGCACATGCAGCGCAACAAGCTGGTGTTCGACAGCCCGGCCGCGCTCGCACGCGCCCTGAGCTCCGACGTCATCGCGCGCATGCGCGCCGACTTCGTCCAGTTCCCGCCATTTGCGGGCGGCAACAAGCATTTTCCGATGCTGACGCGGACGATCAGGCGCTAGCGGTGCGGCTCATAACGTGCGGCTAATGCACGCGGACAATAGACGTGTCGATCGTCTGCACGGCAGCATCGGCTTAGTGGCAAACCACTCGTAGTCCGTGAGTTCGTAGCGCATGATTCGGCCCCTTCCTTTGGGGGCCTTGAATCATGGCTCGGCTGTCAGCCTCGACAGGTCGCTAAGCACCCGGAAGCAGACCTATTATGCTCACCTTGAGTTTTGACGTTCATGACCCGAAGCGGACGTTTCCGACGCTGCAGCGCGATACAGACAAGGCCCAACGGATACCATATACTCGCGAGCGGTCTCTGGCTGGAGCAGCTCATGAGACGACGCGAATTCATCACATTACTCAGCACCACGGCTGCGATGTGGCCGCGCATAGCGCGCGCGCAACGGCAGGGGCGCATCCCCAAAGTTGGGGTCCTCTGGCATGCCGCGAACATCGAAGAAGAAACTCCGTACTATCAGTCCCTGACTGAGGGTTTTAGAAAGCAGGGCTATGTAGACGGACAGAACATAACGCTAGAACATCGCTTTCCTGATGAAGTGCCCGAGGCTTTCGACAGGATGGCAGCCGAACTCGTATCTTTAAAGTGTGATGTATTGATTGGAGCTGGGGCAGCTGCGCCGTACCTGAAGAGGGCGACAAGGACCATTCCAATAGTGTTTGTTTTTGGCTTTGACCCTATCGGAGCCGGCCTGATCGAAAACTTTGCGCGCCCCGGCGGGAATGTTACCGGATTGTCGAACTTTTCCGTCCAGCTAAGTGCGAAGCGGTTGCAGTATCTCAAGGAAATTGTCCCGACGGTTACGCGCGTTGGATTGCTGATCAACCCAAATGTTAAAATATCGAGCCTCTATGTTCAGGAGGCGATCGAAGCCGGAATCAAGCTCGGCGTTCATACCCAAGGTTTCGAGGTGCGCTCGCTCAGCGATTTCGAACCCGCATTTGACGCGATGGTAAAGGTTGGCATGCAAGGAGTCGTCGCGAACGGAGAAAGCCTGATCTTTCAGGCTAGGAGAGTGATCGCAAATCTAGCACTGGCACGTAATCTGCCGAACTGCGGCTACGTAAGAGAGCTTCTTGAAGCAGGTGGTCTTATCTCCTATGGAGTTGACCAGCGTGCGATGGCTCGCCGTGCGGCGGTTTACGTTGATCGAATTTTGAAGGGTGAAAAGCCCGCCGAATTGCCCGTAGAGCAACCGACCAGATTTGAGCTGCTCATCAACCTAAAAACCGCCAAGGCACTCGGTGTGACCGTGCCTCCTACGTTGCTCGCCAGCGCCGACGAGCTGATCGACTAACTTTACGCTGCAAGTGCGATAGGCCGTTGTTGGCTTAGCAGAACCACGCCGATCCCGGTGTGATGTCGCGGATCGCCAGTAGAGCGGACGCGGGGCCGCTTTAGGTGCGACGGCAGCTTCTGACTCAAGGCAGACATTCCGCAAGTCCCGGGAAGCGCGAACACAAACTTGTAGTCACCGATCCAATCGTTTCGTGCCCTCACCCCGCGCCGAGCGCGGTTGGCATGGACGTTGAAGCACATTGGCGGCACGACAGACCGCAGAGGCGATCTATTTCAGATAGCCGACGTAGTAGATGCCGACCACGTTTTGCGAGGCATCCCGGATAGGCTTGTAGCCTGTGACGTAGGGCTTGCCGAGGATGTCGACCTCGCCATAGAAAGCGTCGCCCTTCCTGATGGACTCGATCGCCTTGCCCTTGGGATCCAAAATAGTTCCGATCGCTCGGGAGCCATCATCTTTCTTCACGTTAGTCGCGACCCGAACATACTCGTCACCGCTTCTGACGAAAATTGTGGCCGTGCCCTGCGCTTTCCTCACGACCTCGTCGACCAGGTCGAAACTATTGTTCATCTTTGCCGAACCAAAATAAATGACAGGTACCTCCTTGCCTGCAACGGGTTCAGTACCTTCGACCCTTGGCGGACCAAGCTGGGCCGCGATCGACACCAAGAGGTCCATGGCCGCCTTGATTCTCGGGTCCTGAGGTTCGGTTGGCTGAGCCAAAACTGACGTGGTCCAGGTGAGACACGCGGCGGCAAACATGCGGATTGCGGTTTGCTTGAGTTGCATGAGGTCTCCTCCTTTCCTGGAAAGGCAGCGATACCTCTGGATGACTCGGATCTGGGGCTCTTGCGCACAAAGTGCGTCGTCAGTTCGCATTGCGAGCCGCATGGCGACTCATACAAACGTATCCGCTACCGATGTGAACCTTGCGGGAATCTCAACTCCCGTCGGATATCCCTCTTTGTTCAGCGCACTGATCCCAAAGTTCAGGCGATGAGGCAAAAAGTCGCGCGCCGGAGGTAAAGGTGGTTGGAAATGAGTCAGCGCTTCTAACCCGAAGGGCAACCATTGGCCCATTGCTTCCATTAGGGCGTAGCGGTGAGTTGTCCGGAGACGGGGGAAACCGGACGCTCCCGACCGCTGGTCAAAACGGAGCTTTTGATCCAATTCGGAGCTGGACGGGCGCCACTGCGGTTCAACTACGGAAGTCCTTTGGTCGCCGTAAAGGGATTGAACCCGCGTTCTGCAAGAGCAGCCCACGAAGCAGCGCCAAGATGTGGCAATCGGAAATAGAGTCGTGGCTTGGCCGGATCGGTATCCAGCATGAACCCGGTCGGTAGCGCTCGGACACTTGTGGCATAGAACCCGCCATCCGGCGACCTCTGGGATTCGATGACAGCGACCAACGATTTTGCCTCCGCAGTCCTGCCGAGCAATTTCAGCAAGAGAGCCATTTGGCTTGTCCCTTCGGTCCACACACCATCTCGGTCTTCACCGTAGGCGTTCCGCAGCCGTCCATCATGCCAGCTCCGGTCGTTGTCGATGGCCCAGAGAATCGCCGCGCCGATGCGACGTGCTTTGTCTTGCTCACCGCAACCGACCAATGCGATGGCGGCCACCGCATTGTCATAGAGGCATGCGGCGCCATGCAGAGGCCCCGAGTTCACGGTCGGATAGCTGGGCAAGAACAACGGCCCTGGCGGTGCCTTATCGATGAGACCAGCGAGGTACCCGCATGCAGACGCTTCTG
The DNA here is from genome assembly GCF_051853025.1 of Bradyrhizobium sp. BLXBL-01. NCBI lineage: Bacteria > Pseudomonadati > Pseudomonadota > Alphaproteobacteria > Hyphomicrobiales > Nitrobacteraceae > Bradyrhizobium > Bradyrhizobium sp. BLXBL-01. The sequence continues at coordinate 6,512,929 of NZ_CP182471.1, read as the reverse complement.
GTGTTGCCAGAGCCCGTCGTGGAGTGGCGACCACAAGGATTATGAGAGTCGTTAGGATGCATACCAAGGAAGTTATTCGGGCCACTTGTCGTTCTCCGGGTGGCGGCTGATCTTATACCCATCGGCGATGTCTGGAAGTGGCCCCGTTGCAGAACAAGCTCCTGGGCTCTCCAACGGTCGGCTTTTGATCCTAAGCGGAAGTCGTCCAAAGATTCAGGCGTCTTTTCCGGACGCACGAGATCGTGTACTCTTTAAATAGCTGTCGTCGCAGGCGGGAATGCCGAATTCCTCGCGGGACTGAACGGACAGCAGTCGTGCCATCGGCAGCATTGCACTCGAAAAACCGACTTCCTTTTTCGCCGGTCCTTCAGCATTCGCATTCCAACGCGGGTGCGCGCAAGGCGCGCCCGGATGCTTTGAATCTGAAGCGCGGGCCCCAGAGCGTGCCTGCGAGGAAGGAGATCTCCATGGCTGACCACCCCACTATTTCGACTGTATATGACCTGGCATCGCCGACCCTGCCGACCCTGCAGACCACGGCGGTCACTCGCCGCTCGCTCCTCGGCGGGGCCGGCATCGCAGTTGGCGCCGCCGTGCTTGCGTCTCCGCCGGGTATGTCCGGAGTAGCCCCGGCCGCGGCGCAGACCGTGGGCGTGGGCATGGAGGCGCGACCGCTCGACGCGGCGTTCAAGCGCCGCGCCTTCGAAGTCCGAGCGGCCTGCGCGAGCAATAACGAGAAAATTCCCATCCCGCCCCACCCGGCGAATGGCGATGAGGCGCGCTACACCAACAAGATCGGTTCCGATACGCGGGGCCTGCCGCACGACAAACGCGGCGAAGTGGAACAAGCTGCTTGGCAGGCTTTCTATATTGCTTGCCAGTCGGGCGATCCCGCTGATTTCGAGAAAATCCCGCTCGGCGGCACGCGCAAACTGGTCAATCCGGTAGGCACGCTGGCCGTCAGCCTGAGCGGCATGAACCCTACTCAGATTGCGCTACCGCCGGCGCCGGCCCTTGCAAGTGCGGAGCGCGGCGGCGAGGCGGTCGAGGTATACTGGCAATCCCTGCTTCGTGATGTTCCGCTTACCGAGTTGCGCGACGACACCTCCAACCGCGACGTGCTTGCAGCGACCGAGGAAATCAACAAGCTTGCGGATTTCCGCGGGCCGAAGTCTGGTGGTCGGGTCACACCCGGGACGCTGTTCCGTGCCAATGCGCTTTACTTCGACCCGACTGACCCGAAGGGTCGCTCCGTCACGCCTCTGGGTGTTTTGGACGGCCCGCTGATCTCGCAATTCCTGCTCCGGGACGTGCCCAACGCCGCACAGTGGGTCAGTGCTCAAATTCGCACCCCGTCGCCCGCCAACGAATTCCTGACCGAATATGAGGAGTGGCTGGCGATCCAGAATGGCACTCCACCGAAACGCAGGCTGCAGTTCGACACGACACCGCGATACGTAGCGACAGGAAGAGATCTCGCCGAGTATGTCCACAGTGGTCCTGCATTTGGGTGGGCGGCAGCACTGCTCCTTGCAACACCCGGCGGTGGGACGGACCAACGCTACTCCGGGATGTATCCACCGGCCGAGCCCGCGTCCTACCCATCGAACCCGTATCGAAAATCGAAAACCCAAAACCCTGGAGCTGCCACCTTCGGGTTGCCCTATCTGCAGGCACTAGTCGCTATGGGGATCAATAACTCCGCCCGCGTGTCCTACTGGCAGAAGTATTTCGTGCACCGGGCTGTACGACCGGAAGCCTATGGCGGTCTGGCCCACCATCGCCTCGCCAATGGCGTGAGCGACTACCCGTTGCACGATAACTTCCTGAGATCGGAAGCCCTCGATCGCAGCAAAGGCAGATACGGCACCTATCTTTTGTCACAAACCTATCCGGAGGCCGCACCCTTCCATTCCAGCTATCCCGGCGGTGCCACGAGCGTTGGTGCCGTCGCAGCTACCCTATTGAAGGCATTTTTCGACGAGAGCCGCGTCATCGCCAACCCGGTGCAGCCCGATCCGGCCGACCCGACGAAACTGGTGCCCTATAACGGGCCGCCGCTCACGGTGGGTGGAGAGTTGAACAAGCTCGCGGCGAATTACGGTTTCGGACGGAATTGGGCGGGCATCCACTGGCGTTCCGACGCCTCCGCCTCAATGGCGATCGGCGAAGAAGTGGCTATCGGCATGCTGCGGGACGAGCGCATGACCCTCCGCGAACCTTTCGACGGCTTTTCCTTCACGCGCTTCGACGGCAGCCGCGTGACGATCTGATAGCAGTCGGGCGACGCCCCCTGCCGTGGGGCGCCGCCCCGGTCCTGTGCAGAGTAGTGGAAGCGTTTATGCCCGACAGCCTATTGGTGGGAGCTGAGCGCGGCGCCTGCTCAATCAACGAGGACCCAAGCCGGGGGCGACTCTCGTTCTGATCATCTTATGATGCGTGGTTGACCTGACCCGTGAACCGCAAACTTTCAATGACCGGAGCAGCCCACCAAATGCTTGCTTACCAACAATCTTAAAGACAGCGAAATTGCTCGGCATCGAGATTCCGGCATCCTTTCTCGACTGTGCCGACGCGGTGATCGAGTAGGCACAGTCCACTTCCGGAATTGGCCCATCGTGTCACATTGCATCGCCGCACCAACTCGGTAGCTTTCGGGACGAAGCCGACATCAAAGGGTGAGCAAGATCGGCCGGACCGGTCGCGTTTGACCCGAAACGCACATCGCGGCCGCACCTGGCGTCACCCTGGGTTCCCCCAGTCGCGCCGGTACTTACGGGTGGGCGGCAGCCAAATTCTCCACCGAATTTCGCTAGCCTGACGCGGAATGAGGTGCGACACTCGCGCCGCGCGGTTTGTCACGCAGTAGGCCACCATGGCTGACATCCCGGCCACTCACTATGTCAAAAGTGACGACGTCCATATTGCCTATCAGGTGATGGGCGACGGTCCGCGCGACCTGCTGTTCGTCCCAGGTTTTGTCTCCAATGTCGAAGCGCTCTGGCAATCGCCGGCACGCGCTTCCTTTTTCCGCAAGCTTGCAACGTTTGCGCGGGTCATCACGTTCGACAAGCGCGGCACCGGAATGTCCGATCGCGGTTCCCAGATCTTCACGCTTGAACAGCGGATGCACGACGTGCAGGCGGTGCTGGACCAGGTTGGTTCTCAGCGGGCCACCTTGTTTGGCGTGTCCGAGGGCGGTCCGATGTCGCTGCTCTATGCAGCTACGTATCCCGAACGCACGTCAGCTCTGGTGCTTTGTGGCACTTATGCGCGACGCTCGTGGGCCCCTGACTACGCATTCGCGTGGACCGATGCGCAGTGGAGCGCTTTCCTCGATGACATTGAGCACCATTGGGGTTCGGCAGATGCGATGAGTTTGCTGATGTGGGCGCCTAGCCTCGCTGGCAATAAGCAGGCACTTGAGCAAACCGCCGCCTACTTCAGGGCCTCGGCAAGCCCAGGCGCGGCATCGGCGATCATGCGCATGAACCGGGAGATCGATGTCAGGGACATCCTGCCCGTGACGCGTGTGCCGACCTTGATTTTGCATCGCACCGATGAGCGCGTCATTGACGTGAAGCATGCGCGCTACATGGCGCAGCAGATTCCTTGCGCCAAACTGATTGAGCTCAGCGGTCAGGACCATATGGTCTGGGTTGGCGATCAGGATGCAATTATCAATGAGGTCGAAGAGTTCGTCACCGGGCATCGGCAAGCAGCGGAGCCGGACAGGGTGCTTGCAACTGTGCTGTTTGTCGACATTGCGGGATCGACGGAGCGCGCGGCCGCTCTCGGCGACGGCGCCTGGCGCGTGCTGCTGGATGCGTTCTATGCCAAAGCTCGGGGCGTGCTCGGTCAGTATCGCGGCCGCGAAGTCAATACCGCCGGCGACGGTTTCCTTGCCACGTTCGATGGCCCTGCGCGCGCTGTGCGTTGCGCGAGCGCAATCGGCGACGCGGTGCGCCCACTCGATCTGAAGGTCCGTTGCGGTTTGCATACCGGCGAGTGCGAATTCGTCGCTCACGATATTGTTGGCATTGCCGTGCATATTGGTGCACGTGTGGCGGCGCTAGCTGCCCCGGGTGAAGTTCTGGTCTCACAGACGGTTCGCGATCTCGTGGCAGGCTCCGGATTGACGTTTGAGGAGCGCGGCCGCCACATTCTCAAAGGCGTGCCCGACAAATGGCGTCTGTTCCGTGCGGTAACGACCTAGCACGTCTTCACCCGCCATGCGGTCAACGCACCGCTTCCGAGAGCTGAGCGGAATAGCATCGCGGATCTGCCCAGGTCAGCCTTTGACCCAAACCGGAAGTCGGGCTGCGCCGCATCAGATGAGATGCCACGGCTCAAAACCCGCTCAACCATCGGCTTACATTTTTCATACCATCGGCTTATTCTTTGGGTGTGCGAAGATGCCTTCCTGCGAAGGGAGGACACCGTGAGAGGTTTGGCAACTTGCGCTATCGCTTCGAGGAATTCGCATTTGACATCGACCGGCGCGAACTGCATCGCGGGGCACAGGTCGTTTCCATTACACCACAGGTGTTCGATTTGCTCGAATACCTGATCCGAAATAGAGAGCGCGTCGTCAGCAAGGACGACCTTATCAACGCCGTTTGGAAAGGTCGCATTGTGTCCGATGCTGCGCTTACGACTCGCCTGAATGCTGTCCGCGCGGCCATCGGCGATACCGGCGAGGAGCAGCGCCTCATCAAGACGTTTCCGCGCAAGGGATTCCGTTTCGTCGGACAGGTGCAGGAGACGCGAGAAGTTGCGGGCCCGGATCCGGGCGATGCGCCCGAGAGCGCTCTTGCGCTCCCCGACAAGCCCTCCATCGCGGTATTGCCGTTCGATAACATGAGCGGCGATCCCGAGCAGGAATATTTTGCGGACGGAATGGTTGAGGAGATCATCACCGCGCTCTCGCGGTTCAAATCGTTGTTCGTGATCGCTCGCAATTCTAGCTTCACCTTCAAAGGTCGAGCCGTCGATATTAAGGAAGTCGGGCGCAGACTTGGCGTGCGCTACGTCCTTGAGGGGTCGGTGCGCAAGGCGTCAGGCAAAGTTCGCATCACTGGGCAGTTGGTTGATGCGGTGACAGGCGCGCACATTTGGGTGGACAGGTTCGAGCGCGGCCTGACTGATGTTTTCGTTCTTCAGGACGAAGTCACAGTTGCGGTCGTCTCAGCCATTCACCCGAAATTACTTCAAACAGAAATTGCGGAGGCGGCGCGGCGACGACCGAAGAACCTCACCGCGTATGATCTCTATCTTCGAGCCGCGCAACAGTACTACCCAATGACCCGTGAAGGGGTGGCCGAAGCGATCAGGCTGGCTCGTCGGGCTTTGGAGCTAGATCCTCGGTTCGGCGTTGTCGCTGCTCTGGCAGGTCTCTGTCACATGAACAACGTCCTTTTTGGCTATGCTGACGATCCTGATTTCGAGCGCGAGGAAGCAATCCGGCTTTCTCGCTATGCATTGAGCGTCGACGATGATGATCCAGACACGTTAGCAATGGCTGCCGCAACCTCGGCATTCATGGTCAGCGATAGTGAACGTGAGATCGAAATGGCAGAGCGGGCGGTCAAGCTCAATCCAAATTCACATCACGCATGGAATGGCCGAGGTTGGGTCTATACAATTGCAGTTCAGCCGGAGGAAGCGGTCCGCAGCTTTGAACGTGCTATCCGCTTGAGCCCGGTAGACCCGCTGCTATACCGGCCGTTTACTGGGATGGGGGTGGCCTTAATTGAGCTTCGGCGCTTTGACGAGGCAATCGTCGCTGGAAAGAAGGCCCTTCGTCAGAACCCCTATTCGTCGGCTTACCGCTGTCTCGCCGCCGCTTTCGCCCATCTCGGACGCGACGCAGAGGCGCGTGAGTGGGCGGCGCATGTGCTTAAAGTCGATCCCGCCTTTACAATATCTGCGTGGATCGCCCGGGGCGGGCAATCACGCTGGAAGCTGTATACCGAGGGTCTTCGCAAAGCCGGGTTACCCGAATAAGCTCGGTGCGCGGGTGCCGACGAGGTGATCGAACAGAAACCCTTGTTGCTGCGGTGCATGAGTCCGGAAATGGCCCATCTGGGAAGTTGCGCTGGGTCTCACGGAGGTCCGCTTGTCGGCGTCCCGTCTTTTGAAGTGCTAGACTTCGACCATCGCTGCTCGCCCGCGCCGACGAGGTGATCGAATGAGGGCGTAGTTTGCTGCGGTCGGCACTTTTCGGACCTGCCGTGTCACCTGACGATTTACGCTTCCGAGGTAGACTGGACATCTCTGCTACGACGTCAGACTTCCGAAAGTGAGCCATAGCGTTCATTTGTGATCGCTCGGAATGTCTCGAAGCTGCTATTAACGCTCGACCTGGCAGACCGAACGCCTTCCGTGCAGCGATACGGTGATCGCATGAGACGATTTGCCGTTACAGTGTCCGCGCTTCTGGTTGTGCTGCTGTTCTTCGGGTCGGCAGCCACAGCTCAATCGGTGCGAAGAGTGGCGCGGATCGGCATGCTTTGCGTCCCTGCTTGCAAGGTTCCCTATATTGAGGCGTTTTCGGACGAGCTTCAAAAGATTGGCTGGGTCGAGGGCACGACCATTGCGACTGAGCGGAAAGACCCGGATTATCACCTCGACAAGCTTCCGGCGCTCGCGGCCGACCTCGTGCGGTCGAGACCCGATCTAATCGTTGCCTTCACTCCTTTTGCCGCCCGCGCTGCCAAGAACGCCACCCCCGACATACCAATTGTAATAATTCTGGTCGCCGATCCGGTCGGTATGGGACTTGCGTCAAGTCTTGCCCGTCCTGGCGGAAACCTTACGGGCGTCGCTACGATGGATCGGACCGATTTTGGTGGGAAGTTTCTTGGTATTCTTCGAGAGGTTTTGCCACAGGCCAAACGCGTGGGAGTTTTCCTCAACACCTCAAACGAGATGCATCGGCTGGTGTTTCCGGAGACGCCAACCGCGGCCGCCAAGCTCGGCTTTCAGCTCGACGTAATCGATGTGCACGAAGTGGGGGAAGTGCCTCGCGCTGTTGCCGCCGCAAAAACCCGGGGAGCCGAGGCCTTGGACATATTTAGTGACCCAGTCTTTCCTCCGAACCGTGTGGCGGATCTCGCAGTACAAGCCGGTTTACCATCGATCTCCTTCGACGCCGGCTTTGCGCGAGCGGGCGGATTGATTTCCTACGGGCCGGACTTTCCTGCCTTGGCTCGAATTGGGGCTCACTATGTGGACCGAATTCTGAGGGGCGCCAAAACGGCCGAGCTTCCTATCGAGCAACCCACCAAATACCTGCTTGTCGTTAATCTCAAGACAGCGAAATCGCTCGGTATCGAAATCCCAGCTTCCCTTCTCGCGCGCGCGGACGAGGTGATTGAATAAGGCTTGTCACTTCCGGTGTTGGCCCATCGCTTCCGTTATGCCGACGCGGCGAGATGTCCGGCCTCGGGGGCAAAGCGGAAGCGCCCCACCAGTGGTCAAAACGGCGCGTTGACCCAAGCGGACATCAGCGGCAGCCGCGATTCTCGCTCCTTTCACCCCTTCCAGAACAAGTTCCACTCGGTAAAATGGCCTCGTCACCCCGGAGGCGGAATGGCAGGGCCAGCGAAAACGGGCGGCAAGAGGAGCGCGGGAGAGACGCGCAAAGCCGGCTTCGCAAAGGGCCGCACCCGCTCTTGGGCCAAACGGCCACCCCGGTCTAAACCTTCCACCTCATTGGAGATCGAGCTAAAGGACGCCCGCGAGCAGCAGGCGGCGACGGCCGAGATATTGAAGGTCATTGCTAATTCGCCGTCCGACGTGCAGCCGGTGTTGGACGCAATCGCGGAAAGCGCCAACAAGCTTGTCGGGGCGCACGGGACTACCGTGCTCCGTATCATTGGAGATATGGTTGAATTAGCTGCGTTCACGCCAGTCAGTAAAGAGGCTGACACGGTGCTTCGCTCGTCATTCCCGCATCCGATCGCGGGGAATCCTCATTACGAAAAAATGTGTCGCGGCGAAATTGCGGAAGCCGCTGACACGGAGGTCGCTCATTCCCCACTGCGGGAAATTGCGCGGGCGCGCGGCTATCGAAGCAGGCTTCTCGTGCCGCTCAAGCACGACAGCGGAGTTGTTGGAGCGATCAGCGTTACACGTAAGGAGCCCGGTGCGTTTTCCGCTCATCACGTGCAGCTACTGCAAACGTTCGCCGATCAGGCCGTCATCGCGATTCGGAATGTGCGGCTGTTCAACGAGACAAAAGAGGCGCTTGAACGGCAGACCGCGACGTCGGAAGTGCTGGAGATCATCAGCTCATCCCCGGGCGACCTTTCGCCGGTGTTTGACAAGATGCTTGAGAACGCAACTCGCGTTTGCGGGGCCGAGTTTGGATCTATGAATCTTTTGGAAGGCGATATGCTGCGGCAGGTGGCGCTGTACAATGCGCCTTCTTCGTTTGCGGCCGCACGAATGAACAAGGCCTTTCGGATTCATCCGCGAACCTCACTCGCTGACGCCATTCGCGGCAAGCAAGTGGTTCAGGTTGAGGACATGCGTAAGCATCCGGCTTATCTTGAGCGCAATCCGTCATCGGTTGAGTTGACCGAACTTGCTGGTGCCCGAACGATCGTTGTCGTGCCAATGCTACGGCAGGATGAAGTGATCGGGGTGATCACTGTTTACCGCCAAGAGGTGCGCTCTTTCAATGACAAACAGATTGAGCTGCTGACCAACTTCGCCAGCCAAGCGGTAATTGCGATCGAGAATACCCGGCTGCTTCGGGAATTACGCCAGCGCACCGATGATCTCAGCGAATCCCTGCAGCAGCAGACGGCCACCGCCGACGTGCTGAAGGCCATCAGCCGCTCGGCCTTCGATCTCCAGACCGTGCTGGATGCGCTGCTTTCATCTGCCTGTCGATTGTGCGAGGCAGACATCGCAACAATAAGGTATCGGGATCAGGACGACGGTGATTTTCGGCTCGCTGCCACGTTCGGCGCCAAGCCCGAATGGATCGAACAATTCGCTAGACACTCGAGGAAGCCGGGCCGGGAATCGATATTCGGGCGAACGATCGTCGATGGTCATACGGTGCATATACCCGACGTCCTAGCCGATCCTGAGCTCCAGCGCTCGGAAGCGCAAAAACTGATGGGATTCAGGGCGGCACTCGGCGTGCCGCTCACGCGCGAGCGGCAGACGTTCGGCGTCATCACTGTGTTCCGATTTGCCGTCGGCCCGTTCGAGGCAAGGCAGATCGAGCTGGTGCAGACCTTCGCCGACCAGGCCGTCATTGCCATTGAAAATGTCCGCCTGTTCGATGAGGTGCAAGCGCGTACCGAGGAACTGAGCGAATCCCTGCAGCAGCAGACCGCGGTCGGCGACGTCCTCAAGACCATCAGCCGCTCGACCTTCGAGCTGCAGCCGGTCCTGGACACTCTCGTCAACACCGCGGCCATCCTGTGCAGCGCCGACATGGCCTTTATCATGCGCCGGGCGGGCGACGAATACCGCGCCGGAGCCGCGGTGGGCTACACCGAGGCCTATATCGATTTCCTCACCAACAATCCGCTGGCCGTCAACCGCGGCACAGTGACCGGCCGCGCCGTGCTCGAGCGGCGTCCGGTCCAGATTCTGGATGTCGCGGCCGATCCCGAATACACTCTGCATGAGACGACCTCGCTGGCAGGCCAGCGCACCACGCTTGGCGTGCCATTGTTGCGCGAGAACGAACCGATCGGCGTCATCGTGCTGGCGCGCTCACGTGTCGAGGCGTTCTCACAAAAGCAGATCGACCTCGTCGCCACCTTTGCGGACCAGGCGGTGATCGCGATCGAGAACGTGCGCCTGTTTGACGAGGTGCGCCAGCGCACCGAGGACCTCAGCGAGTCGTTGAAGCAGCAGACCGCAACCGGCGAGGTCTTGAAGGTAATCGCTTCTTCGCCGACCGACGTGAATCCCGCCCTGCAGGCCATTGTCGAGAGCGCCTGCGCGTTCTGCGATGCTTATGATGCCGGCGTGCTGCTTCGGGTTGGCGACAATCTGCATTTCAGTGCGCATCACGGGCCGATACGGTCCGGTGGAGCGCCACGTCCGATCAGCAGGGACTGGGTAGTCGGACGCTCGGTGGTCGACAAGGTACCGGTGCAGGTGTCCGACTTTCAAGCGCCCGAGGCCGCGGAGTTTCCGGAGGGACAACGGATGTCGCGCGAACAGGGGCACCGCTGCACGCTCAGCGTACCCCTGCTGCGCGAGGGCGAGGCCATCGGCGCGATCGTACTGCGTCGGCTGGAACCGGTCGCATTCAGCCGCAAGCAGGTTGCGCTGCTGCAGACATTCGCCGACCAGGCCGTGATCGCCATCGGCAATGTGCGGCTGTTCGAGGAGGTACAGGCGCGAACACGGGAGCTCTCTGAGTCGCTGGAGCAGCAAACCGCAACCTCGGAGGTGCTGAGTGTCATCAGCCGGTCGGCGGGCGATCTCGCGCCCGTTTTCGATTCCATGCTAAGCAAGGCGATGCAGCTCTGCGGCGCCAATTTCGGCGTGCTGAATACTTACGACGGCGCTCGCTTCCACACGGAAGCCACGTACGGGCTTCCGCCCGCTTACGATGAATTCCGGCGCAGGCAGCCTTTAGAATACGGTCCGACCACGGCCCCCGCTCGTCTGTTGAGGGGCTACCCGTTCGTCGAAGTCAACGACCTGCTCGAGTCTGATGCTTATCGCAGCGGAGAGCCCAACCGCCGCGCGTTAGTTGACCTGGGGGGCGCCCGCTGCCTGCTCGCAGTGCCGCTAATGAAGGACGAGCGCGTCGTCGGTAACGTCCTCATCTTTCGCCAGGAGAACCGGCGATTTTCGCAGAAGCAGATCACGCTGCTGCAGCAGTTTGCGGCGCAGGCCGTGATTGCCATCGAGAATGCCCGCTTGCTTAATGAATTGCGCCAACGGACTGATGATTTGAGCGAATCCCTGCAGCAGCAGACGGCTACGGCTGATGTGCTCCAGGCCATCAGCTCATCGCCCGGCGATCTGGCGCCGGTATTCGACAAGATGCTTGAGAGCGCAACACGCGTCTGCGGCGCAGAGTTCGGCTCGATGCTGTTGGTTGAAGGCGGCGCGATGAGACCGGCGGCCCAATTCAACGTGCCGGCCGCATTTGCTGCCGCTCGAGGCGATCGTCTACTGACCCCGCATCCGAAAAGCGCCCTGGCCAGGGCGATAAGTACGAGGCAGGTGGTCCACGTTGCCGACATGCGAACAACGGAGGCGTATCTCGAGCGCTCCCCAGCGTCGATTGATCTCGTTGAACTTGGCGGAGCTCGGACCGTCGCTATTGTGCCGATGCTTCGCGACGAGGAGGTCATTGGCGCGATAACAGTCTATCGCAATCAGGTGCAGCTCTTCAGAGACAAGCAGATCGAGCTGCTAAGCAATTTTGCCAAGCAAGCCGTGATCGCCATTGAGAATGCGCGGCTGCTGAAGGAATTGCGCCAACGCACGGATGACCTTTCAAAGTCCCTCGACAACCTCCGCACTGCGCAGGGCCGCCTCGTGCAGACTGAAAAACTTGCCTCGCTGGGCCAACTCACCGCTGGCATTGCGCACGAGATCAAGAACCCGCTTAACTTCGTAAACAATTTCTCGGCGCTTTCGGCGGAGCTGACTGGCGAGTTGAGCGACCTGCTCAAGGATGCTGCGCTCCCGGACAAGATGCGGACGGAGGTGGAGGAGTTGACTCGGCTGTTGCATGACAACCTCGAAAAGGTCGTACAGCACGGCAAACGAGCCGACTCCATCGTCAAGAACATGCTGTTGCACTCGCGAGAGGGTTCTGGCGAGCGCCGGTCGGCGGAAGTCAACAGGCTCGTCGAGGAGAGCCTCAGCCTTGCTTATCATGGTGCGCGAGCGGAAAAGGCGGGGTTCAGCATAACCCTCAAGCATGACCTCGACCCGAATGCGGGTGCGCTCGATCTCTATCCGCAGGAAATGACCCGAGCGCTACTGAATCTCATTTCAAACGGCTTCTACGCAGCTACCAAGCGCAAGGCAGAGGCGGGCGATGAAACCTTTGAGCCGGTCCTCAGCGCAGCTACCAGAAATCTCGGCGAGGCCATCGAGATTCGCATACGAGACAACGGCACGGGTATTCCACCCGAAGTACGAGAAAAGATGTTCAATCCGTTTTTCACCACTAAACCGACCGGAGAGGGAACGGGACTTGGCCTCTCGATGACTCATGACATTATCGTCAAGCAACATGGCGGCCGGATCGATGTCGAGACCAAGCCCGGCGCATTCACCGAGTTCATCATCACCCTGCCGCGTGGCGACAGTGCTGCCGCTACATCGAAGCCGGAATGATTGCTTCTGGCGCATCTGCGAAGTTGCGCCTCGGCGGTCGGAAGTCCGCTCGTAGAGCCAGGGCGGACCGGATTTGCTCAACCTGAGTTCTTCGCATTTTGACCCGTAGCGGACATTTCAGGCAAGCGTGGCATGGGTCACAATTGTCTTAGTTTCATAGAAATTGTAATCTTCAGCCTATGTGGTGGCCTCAAGACGTCGGTGCCTTTTGGAGCATTTTATTCGGCATAGTTCTTTGTGCATGCATAGGCTATCAGGTTGTTTCTGGTCTCGCTAAAGAGTCGCTCCGGGTTCGCCGGATGCGGTCAGCCGACCTCGCGCTAAAGATGAGCTTATTTCTTTTACGTATGGACTGTACATCAGATCGCTAGGCACGACTTGCCAACTCGTCTGCAATTTGGGCGAGTCGTCGCGAATGGATTTGCCTTTTGACGACGCAAGCAGTCTCATCAGATCGATACAGTCGGCCTGCGAAAGTGGGAACGTCGTCAAGTTGAAGATTGGGCGTCTCTCTTGGACAACGGATGCCAGACCCAAACCTAAACGACCAGACCGACTTGTGGTAAAATTTAGCGGGCCACTGGGCTTCGGCCACGTCGGATTGAGCCGAAGGGAGGTTCTCTCTGCTTGTGAAGACTTTTCCGAAAGACATGGGTAGATATTTCTGATCTCGTCGACCGACAAGCCGACTTCCGCTTCTGGCCCATCTGGGAAGTTGCGCTGGGTCTCACGGAGGTCCGCTTGTCGCGGCAGAGCGGACCAGATTTGCTCAACCTGAGTTCTTCGCATTTTGACCCGTTGCGGACATTTGGACGCAGCGACCGGGCCGATTGTTCTCATCGGCGGCCCGTCTTTTGAAGTGCTAGACTTCGACATGCACGAGGCGTTTTCCATTGGGGGTTCCAATGAGACGGCGCGGTTTCATCACGCTTGTCGGCGGCGCGGTGGTGGCGCTGCCGCTCGCAGCGCTGGCCCAGAAACCGGGGCGGACCTATCGCCTGGGTTGCTTGTCTCCGCATCCTCGCGACATTCACTTTAACGTACGTTTTTTCGACAACCTCCGGCGCGCTGGTTTCATTGAAGGCCAAAACCTCACAATTGATTACCGCGCCTTTGCACCTCATATCGATCTGATTTCGCAACTTGCGGCGGAGCTGGTCATAGCCCAGCCCGATGTCATCTATGCTGCTGCACCCGAGGCAGTTGCCGCCGTACAGCAGGCGACCAAGAGCATTCCCATCGTTGGGATCACAGGCGATATGGTCGCGGAGGGCTTGGTAAAATCGTTCGCCCGGCCCAATGGCAATATCACGGGGATCAGCATTTTTTCCCCTGAGCTTAACGGCATGCGACAGGACATCCTGATCGACGCCGTGCCCGGGATTCGCCGCATCGCGGCTCTCGCCGATCCCAGCACAACAACTGAGGCGAAGGCTCACGCTTTGCAAGAGGCGGCGCGCGCACGCAACGTCGAGCTTTCAATCTATCGCGTCGCCAGGGCTGAGGAGATTGCAGCGACTATTGATAAGGCACAGGCATCGGGGGCCACGGCGCTGAATGTTCTTAATTCCGGGATGCTCGACGGCAATGGTCCGCTGATCATGGAACGAGTTGCAGCACTGCGCCTTCCAACCATGTATCAGTGGGGATTGCGGGCCGAGCAAGGTGGCTTTATCGGCTACGGCCCATCCCCCGATCACTTGGCAGACCTTACTGCTCGATTTGCGGCGAGCCTTTTGCGCGGCACGATGCCTGCCGATCTGCCGGTCGAACAGCCGACGAAATTCGAGCTGGTGATCAACCTCAAGACCGCTAAGGCGATGGGCGTTACGGTGCCCGAGTCTCTGTTGGCGCGCGCTGACAAGGTCATCGAGTGAGACGATGCTGTTTGCCGTGTTGCATGAGTCTGCACATGGCCCTTCTCGGAAGTCCGACAAGGTCCGCTTTCGCGCCGCTGTTGCGGGACAAGCCGACATCAGACGCACCTACTCTTAGCGACAGATCTTATGAGTACACACCCTCATCGCGCTTCAGCGGCCGGAGCGCTGCGAGGGTGGCATAATGCCATTGTTTTGCCCGACGGGTCAAATGCCTTTCGAAAAATCAGAAGACACTGCACCTCCGACGCCAAGCCGTTGATATTGCTGTCGCCGGCTACTGTGCATGGGGTTGTTTTTCGATTTTGTCTGGCGGCGTTAATGTCCGCCGAGATAGGCGGTGATCAGCCGGGGATCGTGGATGAGATCCTTGGCGGGCCCGGACTGCACGATCTCTCCGGTTTCCAGGACGTAACCGTAATCGGCCGTCTCCAGCGCGGCGCGGGCATTCTGCTCGACCAGCAGGATCGAAACGCCGAGATCGCGCAACGAGGCGATGGTGCGGAAGATCTCGCGCACGATCAGCGGCGCAAGACCGAGACTCGGCTCGTCCAGCATCAGCAGCTTGGGCCGCGCCATCAGCGCGCGTCCGAGCGCGAGCATCTGGCGTTCGCCGCCGGACAGCGTGCCGGCCGCCTGGCGCTGCCGCTCCTTCAGCCGCGGGAAGCGGTCGTAGACCTCGTCGAGCGTCTTCTCGACGCCGGACCGGTCGCGCAGGCTGTAGGAGCCCAGCAGGAGATTGTCGGCCACCGACATGTCGGAGAACAGCTCGCGCTTCTCCGGCACCAGGCACAATCTGCGCTCGACGCGGTCCTCGACCGAGAGCTTGCCGATCTCGCTGCCCTGGAAGACCATGCGGCCTTTCGACGACAGTAGTCCGATTGCCGCCATCAGCAGCGTGGTCTTGCCTGCACCGTTGGGGCCGATCACGGTGACGATCTGGCCCTCTTCGACCGACAGCGAGACGTTGCGGACCGCTTCGACATTGTCGTAGCAGACCGTGACGTCGGACAGGGAAAACATCGAGCTCACGCGACGCCTCCGAGATATGCTTCCTGCACCCGCGCATCGCTGCGGATCGCGGCCGGCGCGCCCTCGCAGAGCTTCGAGCCGAAATCCAGCACGACGATGCGATCGACCAGCGACATCACGAACTCCATGTCGTGCTCCACGATCAGGATGGTCAGGTGGTCCTCCCGCAGCGAGCGCAGCAGCTCGGCCAGCCTGAGCTTCTCCTGGCGACGCAGACCCGCAGCGGGCTCGTCGAGCACCAGCAGGGTCGGATCCGCGGCGAGCGCCCGCGCGATCTCCAGGATGCGTTGGTTTCCGAGCGGCAGATTGCCGGCGAGCTCGAACGGCTTGTCGCCGAGACCGACGCGTTCGAGCTGAAGCAACGCCTCGTGGCGGGCACTCGCTTCCTCGCGCCGGTTGAGGCGGAAGGCTCCGCCGAACAGGCCGGCGGCGGTGCGGCCGTAGGTGCCGAGCATCACGTTCTCCAAAAGGCTCATGCGCGGCCGCAGCTTGACGTGCTGGAACGTGCGCGCGATCCCGGCCTTGGCGATGCGGGACTGAGCGTCATGCGTGATCGCGCGCCCGGCGAACACGATCTCGCCCTTGTTGACCCTGAGCGCACCGGTGAGGCAGTTGAACATCGTGCTCTTGCCGGCACCGTTCGGGCCGATCACGGCGAGGATCTCACCCGCGCGGACCTCGAAGCTGACGTTGTTGACGGCGACCAGGCCTCCGAACCGGCGCTCGGCTCCGTCGACCTTCAGGAGAAGCTCGCCCGGCTTGGGTTGGGAACGGCGGGGCAGGGGCGGTGCCGGCGCCGGCCGCTCGCGCTTCAATTTCGGCAGGTAGCGTGCAAGATAGGGCACGATACCTTGGCGCGCCCATTGCAGGAACAGGATGAACAGCGCCGAGAACGCGACGATCTCGAGCTGCCCGGACGCACCCTTGGCGATCAAGGGCAGATAGTCCTGCACGCTGTTCTTCAGCAGGGTGACGATGGCGGCGCCGACGACGCCGCCGAGAAGGCTGCCGGCACCTCCGACCATCGACATCATCAGATATTCGATGCCCATGCCGGCATCGAATGGTCCCGGGCTGATGAACCGGCTCATATGGGCGTACAGCCATCCCGAGAGCGAGGCCAGGAACGCTGCGGTCACGAACGTCACCAGCTTGATGCGAAAGGCGTTGATGCCGAGGCTTTCGACCAGCGTATTGCCGCCGCGCAACGCGCGCATGGCGCGGCCGAGCCGCGAGTCCAGGAGATTGTAGCCGAGGAAGAGCACAACGGCGACGATCCCCCAGATCAGGAAGTAGATCTGCGCGCTGGAAACCAGGGCGAGCGATCCGAAGCTGATCGGCGGGATCGACGAGATGCCGTTGAAGCGGCCGAGCCCGTCCAAATTGCCGAACAGGAAGCCGATCGCCAGACCCCAGGCAACGGTGCTGAGCGAGAGGAAGTGCCCTTGCAGGCGGAGGGTGACGAGGCCGAGAACGGTCGCGACGCCGCATGTGAGCGCCACGCCGAACAACAGGCCGAGCCAGGGCGAATGGCCGTTCAACGCGGAGACCCAGGCGGTCGCGTAGGCCGCGACGCCGACGAAAGCGGCCTGTCCGAACGAGACGATGCCGCCAACCCCGGTCAGCAGCGCGAGCCCGATGGCGACCAGCGAATAGATCCCGATGTAGTTCATCAAGGTGATGCTGAACGGGCTGAGGACGAAGGGAGCCGCAGCGAGGCCCAACACGGCCGCGATGGCGGCGATCCGAACGTGAAGGCGCGTCATTCCTCGATCTCCTCCTCGGAATGCAGCGATGCGAGCGATCGCCAGATCAGGATCGGGATCAGCAGCGAGAACACGATGACATCCTTCAGCGCGCTGCTCTCGAAGGATGCGAAGCTTTCCAGGATGCCGACGCCGACGGCGCCGATCGCGGCCCCTGGATAGCTGGTCATGCCGCCGACGATCGCGCCGACGAACGCCTTGAGACCGATCAGGAAGCCGGAATCGTAGAAGACCGTGTTGACGGGTGCGATCAGGATGCCCGATACGCCGGCCATCAGCGAGCCGAGCAGGTAGGCGATCGTGCCCGCGCGCGCCGGGCGGATTCCCATCAGCCGCGAGCCGGTCCGGTTCACGGCGGTGGCGCGAAGCGATTTGCCGACCAGCGTGAAGTCGAAGAAGAGATAGAGCAGGCCGCTGAAGACCAGTGCCGCAATCACGATCAGCATGGTCTGGCCCGAGATCAGGACGCCGGCGAATTCCATCGAGAGCGAGGTCAGCGGCTCGGTTCGGACGCCTTCGGGACCGAAGAACAGCAGACCCAGCCCGACGAGCGCAAAATGCAGCGCCACCGACACCGTCAGCAGCAGCAGCACCGTGCCGTCCGCGATCGGGCGGAAAACGATGCGGTCGAGCAGCGGAGAGATCGGCGTGATCAGCATCAGTGCGAGCACGAGCCTGACGGCGAGGGGCGGGTCCATGCGCGTGGCCAGCCAGGCACAACCGACCACCGCAAGGGGGAGCACCAGATAGAAGAGAAGCGCGCGCGGGAGGAGGCGGAGTTCGCCCGAGCGCGCCAGCGAAGCTATCTCGATCAGGGTCGCAAGGCAGG
Organism: Bradyrhizobium sp. BLXBL-01; assembly: GCF_051853025.1. Classification (NCBI taxonomy): domain Bacteria; kingdom Pseudomonadati; phylum Pseudomonadota; class Alphaproteobacteria; order Hyphomicrobiales; family Nitrobacteraceae; genus Bradyrhizobium; species Bradyrhizobium sp. BLXBL-01. Next base: position 6,495,083 of record NZ_CP182471.1, on the reverse strand, counting down.
CCAGCACCACCACCAGCGCGCCCGTTCCGGGGAAGCGCTTTGCGTCGAGGGCCGCGAGCGTCAGCGCAGTGAAGGCCGCAATGTCGCCGAAGGGGATGAACACGACCCGCGTCACCGTGAATATGAGGACGGTGCCGATCGCCACCAGCGCATAGATGGCGCCGGTGGCGATGCCGTCGATCGCAAGTATGGCTGCGATATCGCTCGTCATTGAGCCGCTGTTCCCCCGTTGATGGCCGATCGCTTTGTTACGGCACGTACTTCCAGGCGCCGCCGGTCAGCCGGACGACGACGAGGGAGCGCTCGTCGACGCCCGTCGCAGCGCCTTGCTTGAAATTGTAGACGGCATGCACCCCCGGCAGCTCCTTGGTGCTGAGGATGGCATCCCGGAGTGCGGCGCGGAATTCTATCGTCCCCGGCTTTGCCGACTTGAGCGCGCGCTCGGCCGCGTTGGCGAAGATCAGCCAGGCGTCGAAGGAGTAGGCCGAGAAGCCGTCGGTGGTCGGAATGTTGTGGGTCTTCTGGTACACGCTGCGGAAATCTAGCGCGATCTTCTTGGCAAAATGCTCGTCGGGTAGCTGTTCGGCGACGATCACGGGCCCCGCCGAGACTTGAATCCCCTCGGCCGCCTTGCCGCCCACGTTGACGAAATCCGGATTGACCAGCGCCACCGTGCCGTAGGTGTTTCCTTTGAAGCCGCGCTCGGCAAGGCTGAGCAGAGGAAGTGCGCCCTGCGTGCCGGAGCCGCCGTCGAGCACGGCGTCGGGCCGAGCGGCCATGACCTTGAGGATCTGCGCGGTGACGGAGGTGTCGGTGCGGGCATAGCGTTCGTTGGTCTGGATCTTGATGCCGTCGGCCGATTCCGCCGCCTTGGCGCCGTTGTAGACGAGGTCGCCCCACGCATCCGAGAAGCCGATATAGCCGATGTTCTTCATGCCATCGCGCTTCATGCGATCGGCGATGATCTTGACGAGCAGTGAAGCTGGCTGCGGCACCGAGACCACCCATTGCTCCGGCGTGTCGGGCAGCTTGACGATCGGTGAGACCGCGATCATCGGCACCTTCAGTTCGCTCGCGACGGCCGCCATCGCGATCGTCGAGGGCGCCGTTGCGGTGCCGATCAGCAGGTCGACCTTCTCCTCCTCCACGAGCTTGCGCGCGTTGCGCGTCGCCGCCGAGGGATCGGACCCGTCGTCGAGCTGGATCAGGCGGACGGTCTCGCCATTGACCGATTTCTTGTACTCGTAGGCGGCGTTGATGCCGCGCCCATAGGGGATGCCGATCGAGGAGCCGTTGCCGCTCAACGAGGTGACGAAGCCGATGGTGATGTCGGCCCGCGCCGCCGACGCGACGGTGATTCCAACTGCAACTGCCACTAAGGCCAGGGTCTTGCGCATTGCCTTCTCCTGCTTTGATACGCGTGCGAATGACGGGAAGCCGCCGGACCTCAATCGGGACTGACGGCAATCGGAAGCGCTATTGCGGCGCCGGAGGTCGGCGCGAATATGAAGACTTCGCCTGGTTGGCGGCGGCCTCATGCCACTGCCTGTGGACGGAGGAGCACGCCGCTGCGCAGCCCTGCACAGGACATCGCTGCCCATCGTTCAGCTCGGAAGACTGCCCACACGATCGAGTCGCTCAAGAGCGGTGTCCTGCAACATCATCGTTACGCCGCCAGAGCGGCAGGAATTAGTTAAAGCCTAAAGTATATCCGGCGAGCCCGTCAACAGCGCCTGGCGGCTCTCTGCAAAAAAATGCTGATGCATACAATTCCGGCAGTTGGCGGCGGATTCTTGGGCGCCGCGAGTGACAAAACCGGCAGCGACGGCCGCGGCGTGCCAGCTCGCCTCCTTGGGTGCGCCGCACACATTTGACGTGCAAATTAGTTTGTGATTGAAATATTGGGACCGGCGGCCCGGTGAGGAAGAGACGATGCGCATCTTCTGGCAAAGCTTCGTTGATGCGAGCGTGAACGCGCCTTACATGGCGCGGCTGTCGGAGTACCTCAACAGCATCGCGGCATCGGGTACGACGGTGCATGTCGAAGGCATATCCCCGCCCGATCGCGAATTTGGCCGGCTCGCCGAATTGCGCTGCGCCGTTCAGGCCATCGACAACGGCATCGCAGCGGAAGAGCAGGGCTTCGATGCATTCGTCATGGGCCACTTCCAGGATCCCGGTCTGTACGAGCTGCGTGCAACGCTCGATATTCCCGTGATCGGGGCCGGCGAGGCGACGCTGCTTGCTGCCTCGCAGCTTGGTCGGCGGCTCGGCCTCGTCACGCTCGATCCCGTTTTCGAGGTCTGGCACTATGAGCAGGCCGAACGCTACGGCCTCGACGGTCGCGTCGTTCACGTCACGGGCCTCGGCTGCAAGCCCGAGGATTTCGCGGATGCCTTCGCCGGCGATCAAGCCGCGCACGCCCGCATGGTCGACGATTTCGTCGCCTGTGCGTTGCCGCTCGTCGAGCGCGGTGCCGACGTCGTGATACCTGCTGGCGTGCTGCCGGGTCTGTTGATCGGGCGGGAGCACGGTCTCAAGGTCGGGCACGCCCCGGTGGTCAACTGCGCGGCGGTGGCGCTGAAGAGCGCCGAAATGTGGGTGCAGCTCAGGCGTCTCAACGGAACCGAGCCGAGCCGGGGTCCGAGCTTCAGGCGCGCCAGCGCGCTTGCCCGCGACGATTTCCGCGCGCTGCTCTCGCGTAACCGACGTTAGAGCCAGCTAGCGCGTTTGGAGAAGACCAACATGATGACGCCCGAGAAGATCCTGTACGACACCGAAGTCACCGCGACCGGCGGCCGCGACGGCAAGGCCGCGAGCGCGGATGGCCTGCTGTCGGTGTCGCTGTCGGTGCCGAAATCGCTCGGCGGCCCCGGCGGCGAGGGTACCAATCCGGAGCAGCTTTTTGCGGCGGGTTATGCCGCCTGTTTCCTCGGTGCGGTCAAACTTGTGGCGCGCACCAGGAAGGTGGTGCCGTCTGCGGAGCCCTCGGTCACGGCAAAGGTGGCGATGGGACCGGTGCCCGTCGGATACGCGCTGGCCGTCGAATTGAAGGTCGATCTGCCCGGCGTGGAGCGATCGGTGGCGGAGGCCGTCGTTGCCGGCGCGCACGAACGCTGCCCCTATTCGAACGCAACACGCGGCAATATCGACGTGAAGCTGACGGTGATCTGAGGCGAATGGACAAGGCGGACGATCGTTGACGCTCTCGCTTCGCACACCCTACGACGGCATCGTGATGGCGGCCCCCGTCACGATACCCTATGTGCGCTATTCGATCGACAGCGCTCAATGGTGGATCGGCCGTGCCTTGAGCGCACTCGTTGCGCAAGCGGGCATCAGGGCTTCGGAGATCGACGGATTGTGCGTCTCCAGCTTCACCTTGGGGACGGACAGCGGGGTCGGCCTGACGCAGCATTTCGGACTGTGCGTGCGATGGCTCGATACGATTCCGCTCGGCGGCGCCAGCGCCATCGCGGCGGTGCGAAAGGCGGCCCGCGCAGTTCAGGCGCGCGATGCCGACATCGTGGCGTGCGTCGCCGGCGACACCAACCACGTCGATTCCTTCCGCTTGACGCTCGAGAATTTCTCTCGCTTCAATCAGGATGCGGTCTATCCCTACGGCGCGGGCGGCGCAAATTCGAGCTTCGCTCTCATCGCCCGCAACTACATGCGGACCTTCGGCGTGAGCCGTGAGGACGTCGGCAGGATCGCGGTTGCCCAGCGCACGAACGCCTTGCGCAATCCGCACGCGCTGATGAAGTCGGCGCTGTCGATCGAGCAATATCTCGCCGCGCGCCCCATCTCCGATCCGATTCATCTGTTCGATTGCGTGATGCCTTGCGCCGGCGCCGAGGCATTCCTCGTGATGCGGGAGGACACCGCCGCTTCGCTGCGGCTGCCCGCGGCACGGCTGCTGTCGACAATCGAGCGGCACAATGCCTTTGCCGATGATCCGATGCAGGTTCGTGGCGGTTGGGCGATGGACGTCGGTGAGCTCTATGCGATGGCCGGCGTCAAGCCCGACGATCTCGACATCGTCCAGACCTACGACGACTATCCCGTCATCTCGATGATGCAGTTCGAGGATCTCGGCTTTTGCGAGAAGGGCGAGGGGGCCGAGTTCGTCCGCCAGCACGATCTCACCATCGACGGTGACTTTCCGCACAACACCTCCGGCGGGCAACTCTCGGTCGGGCAGGCCGGCGCAGCCGGCGCCTATCTCGGTCTCGTCGAAGGGCTGCGGCAGGTCCTGGGAATTGCAGGTCCGACTCAGGTCAGGGATGCGAGTCTCGGCCTGGCGTCCGGCTTCGGTATGATCAATTATGACCGCGGACTTGCCTCCGGTGCCGCGATCTTTGCCGGGCCTTCGCGATGATCGATCCGATTGAACCGCCTCGACGCAAGAACCCGCTGCTGCGGACGCGCCTGCCGACCGCGCCGCCGCGCGCCCGCAGCTGGACCTCGCACGGCTTTACGCGCGCTGCCGCCGAAGGGCGCTTTATGCTCCAGCGCTGCGAGGGCTGCGGCGCCTTCACCTATCCGGCGCGCGAGGCGTGCCCGTCGTGCCTGTCCGCCGCGCTTGCGTTCGTCGACGCGCCGGCCCGCGGCGTGCTGCTGGCGCACACCACGGCGCACGTGCCGAGTGACGTCTATTTCCGGGAGCGGGCGCCCTGGCGCGTCGGCCTCGTCAAGATGGATTGTGGTCCGACCGTCGTGGCGCATCTTCATTCCGATTGTATCGAGGGTGCTCCAGTCTGCGTGTCGTTCCAGCTCGACAAGAGCGGTCAGGCGGTGGCCTTTGCCCGACCCGAAGGGGAGACGCCCAATATGGCTGACGACAGGCAGTGGCGCGAAATGACTGCCGATCCCAAATTTCGGCGCGTGCTCGTGACCAGCGGCCGCAGTGCCGTCGGGCGGGAGGTCGCCTTGGCGTTGAAGGCCGCGGGGACCAAGACCGTGTTCGTGGGCATCGCCGAGCCGTGGCGGCCGTTTGCCGGCGAAGAGCTGCTGCGCGGGCAGGATGGCATCGAGCTCTTACCCCTCGACGCCGCCGATGAAAAATCAACCGCTGATCTCGCTGCCGACATCGGCGGCAAGGTCGACATCCTGGTGAATACGATCGATTATGTGAGGCCCGGCGGCTTGTTGGACCGCAAGGGCACGAGCATCGCGCGCGACGAGATCGATCAGGCTTATCTCGGCTTCATCAATCTCGCACAGGCCTTCGGACCCGCGATGCGGATGCGGGGAGCGGACGGCATCAACAACAGCGTTGCCTGGGTCAACATCCTGTCCGTCCACGCGTTGGCGAACTGGCCCGCCTTCGGCGCTTACTCCGCCTCGCAAGCCGCCTGCCTGTCGCTCTCGCATTGTCTTCGCGCCGAGCTTCGGCCCGGCGGCATCAAGTTGATGAACGTCTTCACGGGGCCCGTCGACACGGAGTGGTTTCAGACCGTGCCGCCGCCGAAGGTGGCGCCGCGGGCCATCGCGCAGGCGGTCGTGGCCGGGCTCAGGGGCGGACTCGAGGAAATGTATGTCGGAGACGTTGCCCAGGAGATTCGGCAACGTCTGGCGGCGAATCCGAAAGCGCTCGAGCGCGAGCTCGACCGGTAAGTGAGACCTTTTCGACCAAGGTGGAGGACGCGACAATGCACGGCAAGGCTCTCCTGGATCTCGCGGGCGCGATCGCTTCGGATGCGGTGCGCGTCATCGACCTGAGCTTCACGCTCAGCCCCGACTTTCCCGTGATCGTGCTGCCGCCCGAATTCGGCCAGGCGGCGCCGGTGCGCATCCAGGAGATCTCGCGCTATGACGCGCGCGGCCCGGCCTGGTATTGGAATAACGTGACTTTCGGCGAGCATACCGGCACGCATTTCGACGCGCCGATACACTGGTTCACCGGCAAGGACCTCGCCAACAATGCGGTCGATACCATGCCGGCCAAGGACATGATCGCGCCCGCCTGCGTCATCGATTGCTCCGCGCAGGCGGCTCTGGATCCGGACTTCGTGCTCACGGTGCCGATCGTCGAGGCCTGGGAAGCCGAGCACGGCCGAATTCCGGCCCGGCACTGGGTGCTGCTGCGGACGGACTGGTCGAAGAAGGGCTGGCGCGATTATTCGAACCTCCGGGACGACGGGGCGCACACGCCGGGTCCGAATGCAGCCGTGATGAAATGGCTGGTGGAGGAGCGCGGCATCATCGGTTTCGGCACCGAGACGATCGGCACCGATGCAGGACAGGCCGGGCATTTCGAGCCGCCTTATCCGGCGCATCATTTCCTCCACGGCGCGGGCCGCTATGGGCTCCAATGCCTGTGCAACCTGGATCAGCTTCCTGCGACTGGCGCGATCATCGTCGCCTCCCCGCTGAAGATCCAGAACGGCTCGGGCAGTCCGCTGCGCGTGATCGCGCTGGTTTCGTCCACGTGAGATGCGCGTACGGCTTGCCGGAATTGACGCATCCAAACCACCAATGACAGGTGCCATGACTTCGATGAAATCACTGCTGGGTTCAGCGCTGCTCCTTCTGGCGGTTCCGTGCTGCGCGCAAGCCGACATTCTCGTCGGCTTCGTCACCGGCCTCAGCGGGCCGGTATCCTCGATCGGCATTCCCAACGCAAAGGGGATCGCTGCGGGAGAGGCCTATGTCGGCGAGATTGGCGGCGAGAAGGTGCGCCTCATCCAGCTCGACGATGCCTCCGATGCAACCGCTTCGGCGCGCAACGCGCGCAAGCTCGTCGAGCAGGAGAAGGTCGACGTCCTGATCGGGACGTCGGGCGCGCCGCAGACGCTGGCGATGGCCACCGCCGCGATCGAGATGCAGGTGCCGATGATCGCGGTCTCTCCGATCGCATCCGTTCCGGCCGGCGAAGGCGGCCCTTGGGTCGTCCAGACACCCCAACCGATGCCGCTGCTGGTCCAGGGCATCGTCGACCACATGAAGGCGCGCGGGCTGAAGACGGTCGCCTTCATCGGATTCTCGGATGCGCTCGGCGATCTCCTGTACGATTCGTTGTCGCAGAGCGCCAAGGCGGCGGAGATCAAGGTCATCGCCAACGAACGCTATGCCCGATCCGATTCGTCGGTGACGGCGCAGGTGCTGCGCGCGCTTGCGGCCCGCCCCGACGCCATCATGCTCGGCGGCACCGGAACGCCGGGCGCGCTGCCCGCCATTGCCTTGTCCGAGCGTGGCTACAAGGGGCCGCTCTACGGCAACAACGGAATGATCAGCGCCGACTTCCTTCGTCTCGCCGGCAAGGCCGCCGATGGCATCATCTGCCCCACCGGGCCGGTGATCGCGGCCGAGCAGCTGCCGCCGAGCAATCCCATCCAGAAGGTCGCCCTGGCCTACCGGGCCGCCTACGAGAAGGCGAACGGCGAGCAGCCGACGGACGGGTTCTCCTCCTACTCGTTCGATGGCTGGGTCGTCTTCGTCGATGCTGCCAAGCGCGCGCTGGCGACCGGGGCCAAGCCAGGCTCGCCGGAATTCCGTAGCGCGCTGCGCCAGGCCCTGTTCGCCACCAAGGAAGTCGTAGGCACGCAAGCCGTCTACAATTTCACGCCGGCGGACCGTCATGGTGTCGACGCACGTTCGCGCGTCCTCGTCCAGATCGAGGACGGTAAGTACAAGCTCCTGCCTTGATCTCGGGCAGGCCATTCGGGCCGGATGACGGAGCATTGCATGCGGGATGACGCCGGGCAGGAGCAGGATACGCCGGCCTGGGCACGTGCGGTCGAGTTGTTTCCCCCGTCCGATCGCGTGCTTTCGACCATCCTGGCCAGGCAGGCGCGCCGCTACGGCGACCGCATCCTGCTGGTTGCAGGAGGGGCGCGCTGGACCTACGCGCAGACTGCGGCGATTGCGGCTGCATCGGCGCAGACGCTGATCGAGGCCGGCATCAAGCCGGGAGACCGGGTCGCCTTGATGTGCTCGAACCGGCCCGAGTTTCTTCAAGTCTATCTCGGCTGCGCCTGGCTCGGCGCCATCACGGTGCCGATCAACACGGCGCTGCGCGGCCTCCAGCTCGCACACATCTTCCGCAACTCGCGCCCTGCGCTCCTCGTCGTCGAGGCCGGATTTCTGGACGCAATCGAGACGATCGGCATCGAGGCCGGCCTGCCGCCGCTGGTGTGGACCATCGATCAGGTCGCGGAGGGGACGGCGAAGGGATCCATGCCGCTGCCCGCGCTCGCATCCATGGCGCCGCCCGGTGCCGTGCGGCCGGGAGATATTGTTGCCATCCTCTACACATCCGGCACCACGGGGCCGGCCAAGGGCGTGTGCTGTCCGCAAGCGCAGCTGTTCTGGTGGGGCATCTGCTCGGCGCGGGCGCTCGGCATCCGCGAGGGCGACGTGCTGTTCACGACCTTGCCGCTGTTCCACACCAACGCGCTCAATGCATTCTATCAAGCGGTGCTGAACGGTTGCACTTACGTGCTCGAGCAAAAATTCTCCGCGTCGGGCTTCTGGGCCGCCGCGCGCCTCCACAATGCAAGCGTAGGTTACCTGCTCGGCGCCATGGCATCCATGCTCATGGCTCAGCCTCGCAAGGAGGAGGATCATGCTCACGGCCTTCGCGTCGCCTTGGGTGGAGGCGTGCCACCGCAGATCCATCGGCCGTTCCTCGAGCGGTTCGGCGTGACGCTGGTCGACGGCTATGGATCGACCGAGACCAATTTCGTGTTTGCCGGCGCAATTCCCTCCGACCGTCCGGGAACGATGGGCTATCTGGCCGATGGCTTCGAGGCGCGGATCGTCGACGACAACGATTCGGAGCTGCCCGACGGCCAGGCGGGCGAACTCGTCCTGCGCGCCAGGGAGCCGTTCGCCTTCGCCACCGGATATTTTGGCATGGCGGAGAAGACGGTCGAAGCCTGGCGGAATCTCTGGTTTCATTCCGGAGATCGCGTCGTCAGGGATGCCGACGGACATTACCGCTTCATCGATCGCATGAAGGACTCGATCCGCCGGCGCGGCGAGAACGTGTCATCCTGGGAGGTCGAGCAGATCATCCTTTCCCATCCGGCGGTTGCGGCGTGCGCGGTCTATCCGCTGCCCTCCGAACTGGGCGAAGACGAGGTTGCGGCGGCGATCTTGCTGGAGCCGGGGCAGTCGCTGGAGCCTGTCGATATCATCAGGCATTGCGAAGGGCAGATCGCCTATTTCGCAGTACCGCGCTATGTGCGCATCGTGAAAGAGATGCCGCTGACGGAGAACGGCAAGATCAAGAAGGGCGCGCTGCAACAGGCCGGCGTAACGACGGAGACCTGGGATCGCGAAGCTGCCGGGATTCGAATTCGGCGTTGAGGCTCATGACCGCTCGCGCCGTTGCAGGGCGTCCCTCACGGCACTCTTCACGTCGTCGAGTTCGCCGACGAGGCCGTCGAGACGGTCGATTGGAAGATCGGCGAGCAATTCGGCGAGCCAGGCGCCGTGACTCTTCGCCATCCGCCTGAAGGTCTTTCGGCCCTCGACCGTCATGCAGACGATCTGGACGCGCCGGTCCAGATGCGAGGGCGTGCGGGTGATGTATCCATCCTCGACGAGGCGGTCGACGATCGGTGTCAGGTTGCCGGCCGACACCATCAGGCGCTTGGGCAGTTCCCCCAGGACCAATCCACTCGGCTCACGGTCGAGCTGGGCGAGGACGTCGAAGCGGGGCATCGTGAAGTCGTATTCCTCGCGAAACCGGCGCCGCAACTCTCCCTCGATCATGGACGTGCAGGCCAGCAGCCGAAGCCAGAGCCTTGTCTGAGCCCTGTACTCGGCCTCCGCGTCGGTCGCCTTCCTGCTGGAGGCCGGAGAGGACTCCTTTGCGAGTGCCAAATCGATCTCCTAAGCCTCGTTCGGGCTGCAAGCGAGTGGAATTCCGTTCAGCTCGTAGAATAGTTCGTGCCAAAACTAAATTCAAGGCGTGACAGGATCAGGACTGGTCCTGATGTGGCGGAACCGTCAGCTTTTCTTCGCTAGTCCTGACGCAACGAAGAGGTGTTCGAATATGGTCCGCGCCTGACGACTTGACAACGGCCCCGGCCAGGGAAATAGTTTATACTTGAAATAATTGATGGTGCGGACGGCTTGGGCGGTCGCTGGTGCGGCAGAGAGCATGCCGGGTCCGGCGGGCCCCCGACCTTGCGGAGCGACCGATGAACTCACCGGCACAGACAATCTCCCGCGACTGGCTGGACTGGCCGTTCTTCGAGCCGCATCATCGTGTGACCTGCGACGCGCTCGATCGTTTCGTCGCACAGGGTGGTGTTCAGGCCGTCGATCACCGCGACATCGACGGCGCCTGCCGCAAGCTCGTGCGGGCGCTCGGTGCCGCGGGGCTGCTCGATTGCGCGGTCGCGGCGCCGGACGGCGACGTGACCAGCATCGATTCCCGCTCGATCTGCCTGTCGCGTGAGACGCTGGCCTATGCCGATGGCCTTGCCGACTTCGCCTTTGCGATGCAGGGCCTGGGATCCGGCGCCATTGCGCTTGCGGGCTCGTCGGAGCTGCGACACGCCGTGCTGCCGAAAGTCCGTTCGGGCGAATGGCTGGCCGCGTTCGCGCTTTCGGAGCAGGGGGCTGGCTCCGACGTGGCGGCCATGACCTGCGCGGCGCGCGAAGACGGCGACAGCTATGTTCTGAACGGCGAGAAGACCTGGATCTCCAACGGCGGCATCGCCGACGTCTACACGCTGTTTGCCCGAACCGGCGAGGCGCCCGGCGCGCGCGGCATCTCGGCGTTCGTCGTGTTTCCGGACGACCCCGGCTTCAGCGTGGCCGAGCGCATCGACATCGTCGCGCCGCATCCGCTGGCGACGCTGCGCCTGGACAATTGCCGCATTCCGAACAGCCGGCGATTGGGAGCGCCCGGTGGCGGCTTCAAGATCGCGATGCAGACCCTCGACATCTTCCGGGCTTCGGTTGCTGCAGCCGCCTTGGGCTTTGCCCGACGTGCGCTGGAGGAGGCGCGACTGCACGCACAAACGCGCCGCATGTTCGGGGCGACGCTGGCGGATCTGCAGCTCACCCAGGCCGCGCTCGGAGACATGGCGACCGAAACCGACGCCGCGGCGCTGCTGACCTACCGCGCCGCCTGGCGTCGCGACGTCCAGAAGCTTCCCACAACGCGTGAAGCTGCGATGGCGAAGCTGGCGGCCACCGAGACCGCCCAGCAGGTTGTCGATCGCGCCGTGCAGATGTTCGGCGGTCGCGGCGTGCGCAAGGGCGAAATCGTGGAGAGCCTGTATCGCGAGGTCCGCGCCCTTCGAATCTATGAAGGTGCGACCGAGGTGCAGAAGCTGATCGTCGCGCGCGAACTGCTCAAGCCGCGCTAAGCCGGCCCCGGGTATCTGTCACTCGCTCCGCCGGCGGAGCTAGCCTGGCCTGATCTCAGGCCCGGGCCCGACAGGCAGCCGGAGCTGTGACGGCCGGGACGGGCCGTGCCAGACCGCAATCGTGGTCACGACGGCATGGGTCCTTGGGGTGCTCACCGGATCTTCGCCCGTTCCTGGGTTGACGGGATAGGCCGGATAGTCGGCCCCCGCGATGGAGAGGCGCAGCCGCTCGCCCTTCCTCAGCGTCACGCACGTGGTGGCCAGCTTCAGCTTGTATCGGCCTGTCATCGCGGTGCGGTAATGCGCATATCCGCTCGAGATCTGAAGAACCCTTTCGTCGGACGTGATGAGCGAAAGAATGCAGCAAAGATCGAAGCTCGGGCGGTCGCAACTCAGCTCGAGCTCGACTTCGGGCTCGCCGACCACCTCGATGGCGTCTTCCAGAGCTCGGGTCGTGAAGGTCACGACGTCGCCGCGTTCATCGGCCGCCCGGCGGTCGACGGGTCCGGTCGGAGCGCCGTAATAGCCGCCGACCGTCGGCGCAGGACGCCAGGGATCATGCACGATGTGCTCGACATCCTCCTCTTGGCTCGGCCGAACACCGAGCGTGCCGTCCTGCACGTCCAGCGATGCCCGTCCCGTGCCGCCAAGGAACAGTGCCTGCGTGCTCTCAGGCAGATCCTGATGCTGCCGCCATGTCTTCAAACCCATGTCGAACAGCTCGATCGGTCGGTCTTCCGCCGGCCCTGACGCCCGCTTGAGGATGCGGTCGAAGAACCGGATGTGATCGATGTCGACGTTGCGCTCCGCCTCCCGGCCGAAGTCGACCGCGCCCACTTTCCGTGTCCACGGAAAATGGATCCAGGGGCCGACGATGAGCCTGGTGTGGTCGCAGCTGCCTGCGACGGCCCGAAAGGACTCGACCGTAGCCGGCAGGAAAGGATCGAACCAGCCACCGACGAACAGCATCGGCAGATGGCGGGCACGAATGGCATCCAGATGTGCCAAGGGTGAAATGCGGTCCCAGTACGGCGAATCCGGCGGCGTTTCGAGCCAGTCCATGACGTGCGAATAATGCCGGTATTTTTGCAGCAGCTGCGGCATTGCCGCGATCGGGCCGCTGAGCGGCAGGTTGGTCCCGGCGGCCTGCAGCGCGCTGAAGGCTTCGTCATCACCGGCACGACGTGCCGCCTCCGCGGTGATCTGGATGCCCCAGCCGATCATGTGCTTCATCTGCAGGGCGCCGTTCTCATAGGCCCAATGCGCGGGATGCCACGGTCCCATCGCCGGCGCGAGGGCCTTCAGCGACGGGCAGTCTCCCGCCGCGGCGAGCAGCTGGTTGTAGGCTTGATAGGAGAAGCCGTACATGCCGACCTCGCCGTTCGCGCCATCGAGACGCGCCGCCCATTCGACCGCTTCGGCGCCGTCCTCGATCTCGGTTTCACCTGGGCGGAATATCCCTTCCGAAGTGCCGCGTCCCCTGACGTCCTGCACCACGACGATATAGCCGTGTGAGGCGTACCAGGACGGATGCGCGTAGCAGATGCTGCAGGCGATGCGCCTGCTATAGGCCTGGCGCTGAAGCAGAACCGGATAGGGCCCCGGTACCGCCGGACGGTAGACGTCGGCATCGAGCCGCGTGCCGTCCTTCAGCGTCATGGTCTCGACTTCGGGCGGCAGCACGGGCAATCGCAAAGACTTCGCTGACATCTGCTGAAACTTCATCGCAGTGAATTCATGGGTCTGAACCTGTTCGAGCTTCTCACCGCTCCAGCGCTCATCTCGCGGCCGAGGAGACGGGGTCTGGCCGAATCCGCGATAGCGGATAGCGCTCGACCTCGGCGATCAGCTTGATCAAGCGGCCCGCCGCGCGTTCGACGGCGGCGCGGCCACGCTCGGCATCGGCGAGCGCGGCGTTGCCGCAGGCTCCCTTAGGATTGATGTCCTGCATCTGCCAGCCGAACCCGACCGGGCCTTCCGGCATCAGGATCTCGCACTCGGTCTCCAGAGCCTGGGACAACGACCTGAAGTCCTCCGCCGATGCCATGTCGACGAGACCTGGATGCAGATGGAGCATCACGCTGGTCTCGATCTCTCCGGCATGGATTCCATGCTTGCGTTCGGCCGCGCTGAAAAGGTCCGAGAGGTCCGTGAAGCGCGACCATTGCGAGGAGACGGCCAGCATGCCCAGCCTGACGCGGAGCTCGCGGCATACGATCTCCATGACCTGCGGCTGGCCGCCATGCGCGTTGACGAAGACGACCTTGCGGACCCCGGCCCGGTGCACGCTCTCGCAGACCTCGTACCAGACGCGGCCGAGGGTTTCCGCCGAGAGCGTCAGCGTGCCGGGAAAGGCGGAATGCTCGTTCGACTTGCCGATCGACATCGTCGGCAGGACGAGGGCCGGAAAATCGTCGGCCATCTGCGCAACCGCGTGGCGGATGATGCCCTCGACGATCGCCGTATCGACCCGAACCGGCAGATGCGGCCCGTGCTGCTCGACGGCGCCGACCGGCAGCACGGCGACGATCCTGCTCATGTCCAGCTGACGGAAATCCTCGGTCGACAGGTCCCACCACCAATGCGACTTCAGTTTCATCTCGCTTGCCTTGTCGATTGTCTTGTCGGTTGCATTGGCCCGGATTGGCGGACGAATCCGGCGAGGCTTGCTCGCCCGTCGGCCTGCCAATCATTGTTGGGCATCCGCACAAGCATGAAAAGTGCTTAATTTCGTCTGTTGTGTTGCCGTTTCGGCAACGCCCTGACGACCGAGGCGACGATCTCGTCTGCCGCTCGGTTCAGCTGGCGACCTCGCGGATCATTGCCTTCAGCATCTCCGCAAGCACGCTGGCGATCGCGCTGGTGCCCCGGACATGGCCGACCAGCATCAGCGCCTGCGCGTCCTGCGCGAGCTCGCGAACGGGAACGTAGCTCAGCCGCCCGGCACGCCGCTCGGATTCCACATCGAACGGGGTGAGGAAGGAGATGCCATCGTTCAGAATGACCGCGTGCCGCATGATCTCGATCGAATTGGTCTCGATCGCCGGCTGCAGGTCGATTGCGACCCGCGCGAACGCCGCCTCCAGATAAGGGCGGATCGCACTCGTGGCGTCGGCGATGACGAGCGGGTAGTCGATGCAGTCGCTGAGCCGGACGTTGCTTCGCTTCGCCAATGGATGGTTCGGCGTCATGACGGCACCGAGCCGGCCGACGGCGCGCGCGAGCACCTTCAGATTACTGTCCTTGCCGAAATCGAACCCGATGCCGAGATCGGCCTCGCCGCTGGCGACCGCAACCTGAATTTCCGCTCCCGTATTGAAGAGCGTCAGGTTGAGCTTGACGCGCGGATTGGCCGCGCGAAACTCCTTCACCTTGTTTGGGACGAGGTTGGAGGCGAGGCCGCTCATCATCGCCAAGGTGATTTCGCCGCGGCGCAGGCCCTTCAATTCCTCGATCTTGACCTGGGTGCGGGCCAGCTCCTTGAGCGTCTGGCGGACATGCCCGATCAAGACTTCCCCTGCGGCGGTCAGGATCAGCTTCTTCGGAAGGCGCTGGAAGATCGGCGTCCCCAGCTGGGTTTCGAGCGCGAGAATCTGGCGGCTGATCGCGGACGCCGCGACGTTGAGACGGTCCGCCGCCTTGCGGATCGAGCCCGTGCGGGCAACCTCGTCGATGTAGTTCAACAATCGGCTGTGAAGCATGTCCTGGGCCCCGATCAATGTCCGCAGGATGGTGGCTCGTTGCCGAAAAGGCAACGGGTCTGTCGAATCAAAGCGCTTTGAGGCGATGCCTCGGCGTGCGACATCGGTCACCGACGAGAGTTGCGCATCGTTCGAGGAAAATGATCCCATGTCGTTCAGCGTCGCCGATCTCAGCCATGCGAAGGTCTTCCGCATCGCGCCGAAGGACACCAATTATTTCGCGGTCCTGTTCGACCAGGTGACCGATCGGATCGGCAACATCTTCGTCATCGAAATCTTCCAGCCCGGCGGCGCGACACCGCCCAACGAGCACGCCGTGGCGCATGAATTCTTTCACGTGCTGCACGGCGTCGGTGTTGCCCGCTGTGACGGCAAGACCCTGCCGATCAAGAAGGGCGACTCGCTTCTGTTGCACCCGGGCTCCGAGCACGTCATCGAGAACACCGGGCCGGGCAAGCTCTACACGCTCACGGTGATGACGCCCAACGAAGGATTTTCCGAGCTGATCCGCAGCGGTGAGCCGGTCGCGCTCGACGCCGAGGACATGCGCGTCCTGCAAGGGCTCTAGGCGATGGGCGTCATGTCATCCGATCCTGCTGTGAACGAAGGCCTGCTGCCGCTCGGTTCGAGCCGCGCCAATCGCTGGATGGTCGCTGAGGGGAGGGCCGATCTGGTGCGCCAGCCGGTTCTGCCGCGGCCGGCGACGGTCCAGGCCATGGGCAAGCTCATCACGTTCGACCTCGCGCGCACCGCGCTCGTCGTCGTCGACATGCAGAACGACTTCTGCCATCCGAGCGGCTGGCTGGCGCATATCGGCGTGGACGTCGCGCCGGCGCGGCGACCGATCGCGCCGCTAAGGCGGTTGCTGCCGCTGCTGCGCAGCTGCGACGTGCCGATCGTCTGGCTGAACTGGGGCAACCGGCCCGACCGGCTCAATCTCAGCCCGTCGCTGCTGCATGTGTACAATCCGAACGGCGCCGGCGTCGGCCTCGGTGACGCGCTGCCGGGCTCGGGCGCGAAAGTGCTGGAGCGGGGCAGCTGGTCGGCGGCCATCGTCGATGAGCTTGCGACGGAGCCGACGGACATCCACGTCGCCAAGTACCGGATGTCGGGCTTCCAGGATAGCGAGCTCGACAGCATTCTTCGCAATCTCGGCGTGAACACCTTGATGTTCGCGGGGGTCAACGCCGATCAATGCGTGCTCTGCACGCTGCAGGACGCGAACTTCCGCGGTTATGACTGCCTGCTCCTGGAGGATTGCGCGGCCACGACCTCGCCCGATTACTGCATGGCCGCGACCATCTACAACGTCAACCAGTGCTTCGGCTTCGTCGTCGGATCCGAAGCGGTCGCGGCGGAGCTCGTGCATCGGGCATCGAAGGGGGCCAATGGTGACTGATCTCGCATCCGATGCGTTGGACCGGCTGATCGCCGATCTCGGCGACGTTCCGGTGGTGACCGAGGAGAAGGTCGTGCGCCGGCGCTCGCGCGACTTCTTCTGGTACAGCCCCATCCTCAACGCGCAGCTCGACGGCAAGTCGGCCGACCTGATCGCGTTGCCGCGCGACGAACGCGACGTGATCCGGATCGCATCCGTCTGCGCGCGACATCGGGTGCCGATCACCGTGCGTGGCGGCGGCACCGGCAACTACGGCCAGGCCGTGCCGCTGCAGGGCGGCGTGCTGCTGGACATCTCCGGGCTCGAGAACATCGAGTGGATCAGGCCGGGCGCGACGCGCGTCGGGGCCGGCGCCAAGATGCACATCATCGATGCGGCCGCGCAGGCGCAGGGATGGGAGCTACGGATGCATCCGTCCACGAAGCGCATGGCGACGATCGGCGGCTTCGTCGCGGGTGGATCGGGCGGTATCGGCTCCATCGCCTATGGCGGCCTGCGGGAGCCCGGGAACATCCTGGCTGCGCGCGTCGTCACGGTCGAGGAGGAGCCGCGCGTGATCGAGTTGCGCGGCGATGCGGCGCAGAAGGTCAACCGTGCCTATGGCACGACCGGCATCATCACGGCGCTCGAAATGCCGCTCGCGCCCGCCTGGAAATGGATCGACGTCGTGGTGGCCTTCGACGATTTCATGGAGGCGGCAAGGTTCGGCTACGAAGCAGCCCTCGCCGACGGCATCGTGAAGAAGGTGCTCTCGCCGATCACCTGGCCGCTGCCGTCCTATTTCGGGGCGCTGAAGCCGTCCTGCCCGGAGGGAAAGAGCGTGCTCATGGCGATGATCGCCGAGCCCTCTCTCGACAGCTTCAAGTCGCTGCTCGGCGGTCGCGGCACGATCACGCTGGAGACCCCGACGGACGAGAGCCCCAGCCGCGTCCCGCTCTACGAATATTGCTGGAACCACACCACGCTGCAGGTGCTGAAGAGCGATCGTTCCGTGACGTATCTGCAGTGTCTCTATCCGCATGACCGCGTGCTGGAGAAGGTTGCCGAGATGCGGGAGCTGTTTCCGGACGAGGTGCTGCAGCACCTCGAATTCATCCGCTTCGGTGGCCGCGTCACCTGCAGCAGCCTGCCCGTGATCCGTTACACCAATGCCGATCGACTGAACGAGATCATGCGGCTGCACGAGGAGCGCGGCGTCTTCATCGCCAACCCGCATGTCTACACGGTCGAGGACGGCAGCCGGTACAAGCGCGCCGATGCCGATCAGCTTGGCTTCAAGCATGAAGCCGATCCGCACGGTCTGCTCAATCCCGGCAAGATGCGCAGCTTCGTGAGCGCGAGGCGATGAGCAGTGCACGTGCTCTACGTGTATTGCCATCCGCTCGCCGATAGCTTCCACGCGGCCATTCGCAGCGAAGCGCTGGCAGGCCTCTCCGAGGCCGGCCATACGATCGATCTGCTCGATCTCTACGCCGAGGGATTCGACCCCGTCCTGAATGCCGAGCTCCGCCGCGACTACCACGATCCCGTGCTGAACCGGCGCAACAACGAGGCTTACGCTGCGCGCCTGCTGGCGGCAAACGCGCTCGTCGTACAGTTTCCCACCTGGTCATTCGGGCCGCCGGCGATGCTCAAAGGCTGGTTTGATCGCATGTTCGGTCCCGGCATCGCGCTCGATCTGTCCGATCCCGCCCATGCGAGGCCGATGTTGCAGCACATCGGACGCATCGTGGGCATCGCCACCTACGGTCGGCCGCGCTGGCAGGCGATCGGCATGGCCGATCCGCCGCGCAAGATCATCAAGCGATATTTGCCGTGGTTCACCGGCGGCAAGGCGCGCGTGCGCTATTACGCGCTCTATCACATGAACGTCGCCACCGCGGAGAAGCGCAGCCGCTTTCTTGCAAAGCTGCGGCGACAGATGGCCCGGCTCTAGCCGCGCGGTGTCACCGGCCCCCGGAGTGCATCATGCTTGCAGCGAGCCGAATGCCCAATTTTCCGTGGCGGATCGCCCACGAAAACGGCATGGCTGCGGGGCGTCAGCGCACGCGGAACCTTCGTTCCCTTTCTGCCAAGCCCTTGTTCGGTTGGCTCATCGGGCGGGGGCCGGACGAGGCGAAAGCGGTCATGACGCCTGCTCCATCTGCATCACACCAGCCCGCTTGCATAGCAAATCGGCGTTGCCGGAAAGGCAACGGATGGCTCGAATCTAAATGCTTTGAGGTGACAGCCGACCCATGCATCCTCACGCTCGGAAAGTCTCGCAGCGCAGTGCTCGCCGGCTGGTCCGGCGAGCTGCAGAAGGGCAACCAGCATGGCCATGAAGAATCTGTCCCGAACGATCGCAGCCGGCCTGTTGGCGAGCGCAGCCCTGGCCGCCTCCCTCGGCACGGCCCAGGCTGCCGACAAGGTGACATTCCTGACCAGCTGGTTCGCGCAGGCCGAGCACGGCGGCTTCTACCAGGCCAAAGCCACCGGGCTCTATGACAAGGCCGGAATCGACGTCACCATCAAGATGGGCGGTCCGCAGGTGAACGGCTCGCAGCTCCTGCTGGCCGGCGATACCGATTTCATGATGGGTTACGACATCCAGGTCCTCAAGGGCCGCGAGCAGAACCTGCCGCTGGTGACGGTCGCTTCGTCGTTTCAGTTCGACCTCCAGGGGATCATGACGCACGACGATGTGGCGGATCTCGCTGCGCTCAAGGGCCGGCCGATCCTGATCGGGGGATCGTCGCGCACGACCTTCTGGCCCTGGCTGCGCGCCAAGTACGGCTTCACCGACGACCAGATCCGTCCCTACACCTTCAACCTGCAGCCCTTCTTCGCCGACAACACGGTGGCGCAGCAGGCCTATCCGTCGTCGGAGCCCTATCAGGCCGAGCAGCAGAACGTGAAAGTCAAGTTCTTCCCGCTCGCCGACGGCGGCTATCCGCCCTACGGCTCGACCATCGTCACGACCGAGAAGATGATCGCGGACAAGCCAGATCTCGTCTCGCGGTTCGTCAAGGCTTCGCTCGAAGGGTGGCGCGACTATCTGAAGAACCCGGAGCCGGCCAATGCCTTGATCAAGGCAGCCAACCCCAAGATGACGGACGGGCAGCTCGCCTTCGCGATCGAGAGATTGAGGGCGATGAAGGCCATCGACGGTGGCGATGCAGCAAAGCTCGGCATCGGGATCATCACGGCTGAGCGTTACGAGAAGACCTACGATTTCCTGGTCACGAACGGGCTGCTCGGCCCAAAGGTCGACTGGCACAAGGCCTTCGACGATCGTTTCGTCAAGAATCTCAAAATCGGCGTCAATTGAGGAGCCGACATGAGGATGTTGTCGCCCGTTGAACCGCTCGCCCCGGTGGTGAAGCAAGCCACGGCCGCAGCCGATGGCGCGCCCGCCGTCGAGGTCCTCTCGGCCGAGAAGGTGTTTGCCAACGGCGCGCGCGGATTGGCGCCGATCGATCTGTCCATCGCCGACGGCGAATTCCTCACCCTGATTGGGCCGTCCGGATGCGGCAAGAGCACGCTGCTCAAGCTGATCGCCAATCTCATCGAGCCGTCCGACGGCCGGCTGCTGTGGTGGCGCGGCGATTTCGCGCAAGTGGGGCAGGAGGGGCGGCGTCTTGCCTTCGTCTTCCAGGAGCCGACCTTGATGCCCTGGGCTCGGGTCGAGGCCAACGTCCGCTTGCCGCTGGAGTTCGGCAACATGCCGCGGGCCACCGCGGATCCGAAGGTCGCCGACGCCATTGCGCGGGTCGGCCTCTCCAAGTTCAACCGGCACTTCCCGCGGCAGCTGTCCGGCGGCATGAAGATGCGTGTCTCAATCGCGCGCGCCCTGGTCACCGATCCCAATCTTCTGCTGATGGACGAGCCGTTCGGCGCCCTCGACGAGTTCACGCGCAACAAGCTGGACGACGACCTCGTCAATCTGTCGTGGGAGCGCAAGCTGACGACGGTCTTCGTGACGCATTCGATCTACGAGGCCGTGTTCCTCTCGACCAGGATCGTCGTGATGGCGGCGAATCCCGGCCGCATCTTTCGCGTCATGACCATCGACGAGCCGCAGCCGCGCGACCAGGGTTTCCGCGACAGCCCGAAATTCGCGGCTTATTGCCGCGAATTGTCGACCTGGCTTGCCGAGGCATCGCTGCAATCAGCCGGCGGAGGCGGATCATGAAGCCGTTGTTCGAATCCGAAGCCTTCGTGCGGATCGCCGCCCCGATCGCGGTGGGCATCATCCTGTTCGCGGTCTGGGAGATCGGCTTCCGGCTCGCCTCTGTTCCCGTCTATCTGTTTCCGAAGCCGACGGACATCTTCGCGAGCCTCCTGCAGAACGGGCCCTCGCTCCTGCGCGCACTCCTCGTGACCTTGCGCGTCACCTTGCAGGCCTTCGTCGCAGCCGTCATTCTGGGCACGCTGATCGCCTTCATGTTCGTGCAGAGCCGGGCGATCGAGATCAGCCTGTTTCCCTATGCTGTGCTGCTCCAGGTCACGCCCGTCGTCGCGATCGCGCCTCTCATCATCATCCTGGTGAAGAACACGCAGCTGTCGCTGACCATCTGCGCAACCCTGGTGGCGCTGTTTCCCATCATCTCCAACACGACGTTGGGCCTGCGCAGCGTCGACCCGGGGCTTGCGAATTTCTTCCGGATGAATCGTGCCAGCCGTTTCAAGACGCTGGTGAAGCTGCGCATCCCGGGAGCGCTGCCGTATTTCTTCGGCGGCCTGCGGATTTCGAGCGGTCTCGCCTTGATCGGCGCGGTGGTCGCGGAGTTCGTGGCGGGCACCGGCGGCCGCTCCTCGGGGCTCGCCTACGAGATTCTCGACGCCGGATTCTCGCTCGATATTCCCCGCATGTTCGCCGCGCTGTTCCTGATCACCTTGACCGGGGTGCTGCTGTTCGCAGCCATGGTCGCGTTGTCGCAATGGGCATTGTCGGATTGGCACGACAGCGAGACCAGGGCCGAAGCATGACCGCGATGCTGATCGACAATGCCGCCGGCATCTTCACCGGCCTGCCCGGAGCCGCGATGCGGAGCGCCGGGCAGATCCGTATCCGTGACGGAATCATCGTCGAGATCGGCGCACTGGAGCATGAGCCGGGCGAGCAGCGCCTCGATGCCCAAGGCGGGGTGATCTATCCCGGCCTGGTCTCGACCCATCACCACCTGTTCCAGAGTGTGCTGAAGGGCGTCCGGTCCGGCATCGACCTGCCGCTGGCCGGCTGGCTGCGCGCCGTGCCCTACAGGTTCTGGTCGAAATTCGACGAGGAGGCGCTTGCGGTCGCGGCCCGGATCGGGCTCGCCGAGCTGCTGCTGTCGGGAACGACCACGGTCGCCGACCATCATTACCTCTTCAGCGACACGTTCGGCTTCGACCCGGCGCAGGTGATCTTCGAGGTGGCGCGCAGCCTCGGCATCCGCCTGGTGTTCTGCCGCGGCGGCGGCACCACGGCGCGCCATGTCGAGACCGACAGGTTTGCGGCGATGCCGGTCGAAACGCTCGATCGCATGTTGCAGTCGGTCGAGGCCTGCGCGCAGCGCTTCCACGATGCCTCGCCGAGCGGTCTGTCGCGCGTTGCACTGGCGCCGACCACGCCGACCTGGTCGCTCGATCCCGGCGAGCTGCGCGAGGTCATTGCCGCGGCGCGCCGCATGGGCGTGCGGCTGCACAGTCATTTGTCCGAGACCGCCGACTATGTCGATTTCTGCCTGTCGGTGCACGGCAAGCGTCCGGTGCATTGGCTGGCCGATCACGGCTGGCTGGGCGAGGACGTCTGGTTCGCGCACCTCGTGCATCTCGACGACGACGAGGTGCGGATTCTCGCGAGCACCGGCACCGGCATGGCGCATTGCCCGCAATCCAATTGCCGCCTCGGCTCCGGTGTCGCGCCCGCCGACGCGATGGCGCGGCTCGGCGGCGCGGTTTCGCTCGGCGTGGACGGGGCAGCCTCCAACGAGGCCGCCGACATGCTCTGCGAAATGCACAGCGCCTGGCACACCCATCGCGCCGTGAAGGGGGCGGCCGCCGTGACCGCCGAGGATATCGTGCACTGGGCGACCGCGGGCGGCGCGCGCGTGCTCGGCATGCCTCACGTCGGCACGCTGGCGCCTGGGCAGCAGGCCGACATTGCCATCTTCAAGCTCGATGACGTCAGGCATTTCGGCATGCACGATCCCCTGATCGCACCCGTCACCTGCGGCGGCTCGGCGAAGCTCCGCTCTCTCCTGGTCGGCGGCCGCATCGTCGTCACAGATGGCGCCATTCCCGGCCTCGACCTGCAAAAGCTCAAATCGGATGCCGCGCGCGTGGTCACGCGCCTGGCCGCGTGATCGCGAAAGGATCATCATGCTGAGCACGAAACAGCCGGTGCTGCGCCGGTTCTGGTACGCGCTGATGCCGCTCGATCACCTCGAGGATGGACCAAAACCCTTCACGCTGCTGGGCGAGCCGATCGTGCTGTTCCTCGATGCCGAGGGCCAGCCCGCCGCGCTCGAGGACCGTTGCTGCCATCGGACCGCGAAGCTGTCGAAGGGCTGGTGCAACAACGGCAACATCGTCTGCGGCTATCACGGCTGGGAGTACGACCGCGACGGCAAGCTGGTGATGATTCCGCAGTTTCCGTTCGAGCAGCCGGTACCGGACGCCAAGGCGCGCTCGTTCCGTGCCGAGGCCCGCTACGGTTATGTCTGGGTCGCGCTCGAGGAGCCCCTGGCCGAGATCCCCGAAATTCCCGAGGACGGCACGCCCGGCTATCGCCGCATCAACCAGTTCTACGACAAGTGGAATACGGCGGCGCTTCGGCTGATGGAAAACTCGTTCGACAACGCCCACTTCGCCTTCGTTCACAAGGGCACCTTCGGCGACATCAATCAACCCAAGCCGGAGAAATACGAGATCGTCGAGACCGAAGCCGGCTTCGATGCGGAGACCATCATCACGGTCCGCAATCCGCCGGGCGCCTACAGGATCACCGGGACGAAAGAGCCGACGACGCGGCGGCATCAGCGCAACAAATGGTACATGCCGTTCTGCCGGCGTCTCGACATGGAATATCCGTCCGGGATCCGGCACATCATTTTCAATTGCGCGACGCCGATATCGGACGGCCAGATCCAGGTGGTTCAGCTGCTGTTCCGCAATGACCGCGAGGCTGATTGCTCGACGCAGGAGCTGATCGATTGGGACGCCGCGATCATCGCCGAAGATCGCGACATGCTGGAATCGACCGACCCCGATGCCATCGTCGACATGGGCCGCAAGATCGAGATGCACATGCCGTCCGATCGGCCGGGCATGATCATGCGCAGGCGCCTGCTCGACCTCCTGCGGCAGCACGGCGAGGAGGAGCGGCCGCGCTGATCGTCGGCCCCATGCCCAGCCGGCGGGGCGGAGCGGGTTCCGTCCGACGCGGTCAGACGCGGAGGAACCCTTGCACATGGTAGAAGCTTGACTCCGCGGGCCAGCCTCGCCGCCGATCGCTGGCCTGCACGGCCCCGCCTCTAAGCCCCCCATACCCCCCAGGGTGGGGCCGTGCTTCCAAGCAGGAGGTGCAATTGTCCGAGCCGACCGAGCAAGAGATCAGAGAACGCGCGCACCAATTGTGGGAGCAGGCGGGCAAGCCCGAAGGGCGCGAGGAGGAATTTTGGCACGCGGCGGAGCAGGAGCTGCGCAACGAGGACAAGTCGAACACGCTGCGGACGCCGGATACGCTGTGACCAACAAGACCTGCCCATTCTGCCAGGGTCTCGGATGGGTCTGCGAAAACCACCCGCTCCGGGTCTGGAGCGAGAAGCTCGGCGGCTGCCGCTGCGGCGAGGGCATGCCGTGCACCTGCAACACGACTGAGGACCCTGAAATCAGAGTGGTGATCGTCGAAGCCGACACGACGTGGCATTAGCGGCGCCGGCTGCGCCGGTTCAAGCGATGCTGCGCAGCTGGTCATTTCCGAAAGCGCAACACCTGAAGGAACGGACCATCCGGGAAGCGAATTTAGTGTCTGCACGGCTCCGACAACGTTCCTTACCCACGGCAGTTTCGGCGGTGGACGAGCAGAAGAAGCTAGAGCACCAGATCGAACTCGCAACGCGAGCGGCCTCGCTCGTCAAGGACGAAACCACCGGACAACGCTTCAGGAGCTTCGCCGAGGAATTGAAACGAAATCTGCTTCGCATGATGCGCCGTGGCAAGGTGCGCACACGCGCATATGAGCTCTGGGAGCAGGCCGGCCGTCCCAGCAATCGGGAGTTGGACTTCTGGCTCGAAGCCGAACGTCAGATCGAAGATGAACGCGAGGAGAAGAAGGGCGGGGGCGCTTCATAGCCAGTGCGTAAGGATGGGTAGAGCCCTTGCGAAACCCATCATGCACCCGCGCTCGAAACATATTGATGGGTTTCGCTTCGCTCTACCCATCCTTCCGAACCAGCAAAACGAAAAAGCCGCCGGGCTCTTCACCCTGACGGCTTTGCAAAGTCCGCAGCTGTTGATCGTCTTCCCAGCCTCGTGCGTACCGCCGTTACCTTGTTTGCGGCCATGCCCGATCCTTGTAGGCGATGGCGCACGATTCCGCTGTGATCTGGAGCACACAGTGGAAGGGATTCGGTGTCACGTTCTAAAAGCCCGCGCTGCGCTGCAACCACAATTGCGCTCGCGAGCCCCCTCGGATCTCGTAGGGTGGGCAAAGCGCAGCGTGCCCACGCTCCTGTGGCTGTTTCGGACAGGTGGTGGGCACGGCGCAAGTGCGCCTTTGCCCACCCTACGGCACCGCTGCTCGGATGTGTACGGTGCGCTGTGGAGCCGAGGCCATGTCGTAGCGGGCCGCGTCGCTCCTGGGTCCCGGCTCTGCGCTGCAACGCTGGCGCGTTGCAGCTTGTCCGGGACAAAAGAGCCTTAAATGCGTGGTGCCCCCTCAGACCCGATACCACGCCGCCAGGTTCCACGTGATGGTGTCCCAGCCGGAGATGTCGATCATCAAATTGTTGGCGCCGGCGTTGACGACGTGGCGCGAGAGCAGGGGCAGGAACACGTGGGCCTCGCAGAAGATCTCGTCGACCTTCATCAGCAGCGCGGCGCGCTTGACCGGATCGAGCTCGTTCTGCGCGGCCTTGTAGGCCTTGTCTGCCTCGGGATCGGAATAGCGCGAATTGTTGCGGCCGAGCCATTTGTTGTCCTTGGTGGCGATCTCCCAGGACACGCACTGGTTCAGCAAGCGCTCCGGATCGGGCTGCGGCTGCGTCGTGTTGTACATCTCCATGTCGGCATAGAATTTCGAGTACGTGTCGGGATTGCCGACGTCGGAGGAGAAGAACACGGAGGCGGTGACCGCCTTGATCTCGATGTCGATGCCGGCCTTCTGGCACGCCTGCTTGATGATGGCCTGCGTCTTCTGGCGCGGGGCATTGGTCGAGGTCTGGAACACGTATTTGAGCTTCTTGCCGTCCTTCTCGCGGATGCCGTCCGTGCCCCTGGTCCAGCCGGCCTCGTCGAGGATCTTGTTGGCCTTGTCGATGTCGAACTCGTATTTGAGCTTCGGCGACTTGAACTGCTTGGGCGCGTTGACGAAGCTCGCCGTCGCGATCGCGGCGCGTCCATAGATGAACTTCTGGATCGAATCGCGGTCGATCAGAAGATTGATCGCGCGGCGAACGGCGGGATCGGACAGCGTCGGGTGCTTGGTCTTGACGTTCGAACGCTCGCCGTCGACCTCGGTCCAGGGGTCCGTCGTGTTGAGGATGATGAACTCGACATTGCCGGACGGCACGATGTCGAGCTTGCCCTTGCCGCCCGCCTCCATGCGCTTGAGGACCTCCTCCTCCACCTGCATGTTCCAGGCAAAGTCGTATTCGCCGGTCTGCAGCACGGCGCGCGCCGCGGACACCGCGTCGCCGCCGCCCTTGATCTCGACCGTGTCGAAATGCGGCTGGTTCTTGATGTGGTAGTCGGGATTGCGTTCGGCGCGGATCATGTCGCCCGGCTTGAACTCGACGAATTTGTACGGGCCGGTGCCGACCGGCTTCAGATTGCCCGGCGCTTCGCGCGACTTGGCGCCGACATAGTCGCCGAAATGATGCTTTGGCAGGATCATCCCGACCGAGCCGACGAACGGATCGGCCCAGAACGGCGTCGGCGCCCGGAAGATCACCTTGACGGTGTGGTCGTCGATCTTCTCGACCTTGATGTCCTTGTAGGAGCCCGTGGTGTAGGCCGCGGTGGCGAGATCCGCGGCGTATTGCCAGGTGAAGACGACGTCGTCGGCGGTGAAGGGCTTGCCGTCATGCCAGGTCACGCCCCGCTTCAGCTTCCAGATCACGCTCATGCCGTCGGCTGCAAGGCCGCCGTTCGCCTTGGTCGGAGCCTCGGCGGCGAGGCAGGGGATGAGGTTGCCCTCCTTGTCCCAGCCGGCGAGCGGCTCGAAGAAGATGCGCGAGGCGATCTGGTCCTTGGTGCCGAGCGCGAAATGCGGATTGAGCAGGGTGGGCGCCTGCCACAGCAGCATCTTGAGCGTGCCGCCGCCGCCGGCCTTGGCCGGCTTGTACGGCAGCGTGGCGTCGGCCATCGCCACGTCGTGCCACACCAGGATCTGGCTCGCGATTGGCGCTGCGATTCCGACCGCGGCCATTGTCCTGATGAACGAGCGCCGCGACAGCGTGCCTTGTTTCACCTCCGCGACCAGATTGCGAATTTCGTTCTCGTTCATCGGGATCCCCACCTCGTCGCCACCGGCTCAGTGCGCGCTAACTCAGCACGTCGGGCGTGGTGGAGTCAAAGAGAAGGGCGCAGGCCCCAGTGCGCATGGAACGAAAGTGTAATCCGGGAATCTGCCACAAGCGGCAGTGGCCCGGATCGCGCTGGACGACGTGCGCGCACTTTGTCGCACTCTGCATTCGTTTCCCGTTTGCGGCCGAATGGAGAAAGGCTGGCCTCGACCCGCGGCCAATATGGATTTCCATTTCATTGATTTCGCACCGCAGAAAAGGGAATACGGTTCCGTTGCCGCAAGACCCATGGAGACCAAGATGTCGTTTCGCCTTCCCCTGATTCTCTCCGCCGTGCTGGCCGCATGGTCCGCCGCAGCTGCGGCCGAGACCATCAAGATCGGCGTGACGCCGGGGCCGCATGCGCAGATCCTCGAAGCCGTGAAGCCGATCGCCGCCAAGCAGGGCCTCGACATCCAGCTGCTCGAATTCTCCGATTACGTGGTGCCGAACGCCGCGCTCGATGCCGGCGAGATCCAGGCCAACTCGTTTCAGAACCAGCCTTACCTGGACAACCAGAAGGCCGATCGCGGCTACAAGATCGAAGCCGTCGGCCTGACCGTGAACTTCCCGATCGGCGTCTATTCGAAGAAGCACAAGGCTTTCGCCGATATCCCCGAGGGCGGCAAGGTCTCGATCCCGAACGACCCGACCAATGGCGGCCGCGTGCTGCTGTTGCTGCGCGACAAAGGCGTGATCAAGCTGAAGGACGGCACGGGCTTCAAGCCGACGGTGCTCGACATCACCGAGAACCCCAAGAAGCTGAAGTTCATCGAGGTCGATGCGGCGCAGGCCCCGCGCGCGCTCGACGACGTCGACGCCGCCGCGATCAACACCAATTATGCAACCCAGGCGGGCCTCGATCCGGTCAAGGATCCGATCCTGCGCGAGGACCCGAAGGGACCCTATGTCAACCTGATCGCGGTGCGCAGCGCCGACAAGGGCAAGCCCTGGGTCAAGATCCTCGTGGACAGCTACCACACGCCTGAGGTCAAGGAGTTCGTCCTGACCAAGTTCAAGGGCGCGGTGCTGCCGAGCTGGTAGGCAGACTGCCCGCCCAGAGTCCAGGCAAGGGCGATCCGGCGGGCAGCCTTGCGCAGGAGCCTTGCGTATGAGCCTTGCGCAGAAATCTTGCGTACGTGCCCTGCGCAATGCCCGCTTGTCTGGAGCTGCGGCAACCGACATCATCGGGGCCCATCCTCGCCCGACAGGGATCGTATGAAACGCTTTGCCAACCTGAAACGCCTGGGCTTCTTCACGCGGCTGCTCGACGAGGCGCCGGCGGCGGACCGCTATCGCTTCGCCGCCGAGCAGATCGTCCGCGCCGAGCAGGCCGGGCTCGATTCCGCATGGATCGCGCAGCATCATTTCCATGAGCGCGAGGGCGGCCTGCCGTCGCCCTTCACCTTCCTGGGTTACGTCGCCGCCCAGACCTCGCGCATCCGCCTCGGCACCGGCATCGTCACCCTGCCGCTGGAGAACGCGGTGCGGGTGGCGGAGGATGCCGCGGTGCTCGATCTCCTCTGCAACGGCCGCTTCGAGCTCGGCGTCGGCACCGGCGGCAACCCGTCCGCCTTCGCCGCCTTCGGCCTCGACAGCGCCCAGCGCAACGAGATCTTTGCCCGCAATCTGGAGATCGTCCGCAAGGCCCTGACCGGCAAGCCGCTCGACGGCGGCGACACGCTCTATCCGCAACGGCCGCAACTGGACAAGCGCATCTGGCAGGCGACGTTCTCCGTCGCCGGCGGTGCCCGGGCCGGCAAGGCGGGTGATGGCCTCTTGCTGTCGCGCACCCAGCCACGGGCCAAGGACGCGCCGAACGCGGCGCTCGCCGAGATCCAGAACCCGATCATCGACGCCTATCTCGCCGCGCTGCCGCCGGGCTGCGAGCCGCGCATCATGGCCTCGCGCAGCGTCTTCGTCGCCGACGACCATCGCGAGGCGCTGCGCCTCGCCGACATCGGGCTGCGCCGCGCGCTACCGCAATTCATGAAGGGCGGACATCTTCCGCCGGGCGAGACGCTGGAGGAGATGATCACCGCGTTCGACACCCATGTCGGCGATGCCGACCACGTCATCGCCTCGCTCCGTACCGACGCCACGCTGGAGCGGGTGACCGATCTCGTCTTCCAGGTGCATTCGGTCGATGCGCCGCATCCTTACGTCCTGCGCTCGATCGAGCTCGTCGCCGACAAGGTCGCGCCGTCGCTGGGCTGGACCCGGACGGCCGCCAAGGACGTTGCCCTCGCAGGCTAGCCGGAATGAATGGAATCGCGTTGCACGAGGCTGAATGATGGCACCGAAGGATATCATCGACACGCTCGCCGGGATCGAGCCCGGCTCCACTCTGGATGCCATCCGCGCGCGCCGCCTGCAGGCGCGCGAGAATGCGCAGAAGAGCTATCTCTCGCTGTTCGAGCCGATCGACGCGGGCGATTTCTCGCTCGCCGAACGCGCCGCGGTCGCCGCCTTCGTGACCGGGCTGCATGGCGAATCCCCCGTCGCCGCCTTCTATCGCGACAAGCTTGCCGCGACTGCGGATGGCGCGCCGCTGTCTGATGCGATCAAGGCCGAGATCGAGCGCGGCAAGACCTCGGGCCCATACGGCGCCTATCCGGCCGGCCCGCTGTCGATCGAGAACAAGGCCGGCTTGGTCTATCGCGTCGGCGCGGAGCGCAAGCCTGTTCTCGGCGCCCGGCTGGTCGCGGCGCTTGAGCACGCGCATCTCCTGGTGTTCCACCCGCGCGATTCCGCATCCGCCGACATGAAGGCGCTGCTGGCCGCCGGCTGGTCGAACACCGGCATCGTCACGTTCTCGCAGCTCGTTGCGTTCCTGTCGTTCCAGGTGCGCGTCGTCAGCGGCTTGCGCACGCTCGCCGCGGCAAGCGCGTAAGGAGGCCCAATCATGAGCACCGTCAATCCGCCCGTCGTCTTCACCCAGGACGAGCTCGGCTGGGTCTCGTGGATCGACTCGCTGCCCGAGGCCGAGCTGACCGAGCGGCACTATGCCGGCCTCGTCGACCGCGCCCGCGCCAAGTCGGAATACTTTCGTCTCTTGGTGCGCGATCCCGAAGTGCTGGAGGCCCGCACCAAGACCGACAAGGACATCTTCTACAACGTCGCCGACGGCCTGCCGCGCGCCGAGCGCGAGCTCGCAGCCGCCGCCACCTCGCGCTACAACGGCTGCATCTATTGCGCCTCCGTGCATGCGCGCTTCGCCAGCACCTATTCCAAGCGCCGCGACGACGTGCAGAGCCTGCTCGACGAAGGCGTCAACGCCGATCTCGGCGAGCGCTGGAATGCGGTGGTCAAGGCCTCGGTGGCGCTGGCGGCCACGCCGATCGCATTCGGGCCCGACAATATCGCGGAGCTGCGCCGCGCCGGTCTCGACGATGCCGAGATCGTCGACGTCATCAACGGCGCCTCGTTCTTCAACTGGGCAAACCGGCTGATGCTGTCGCTCGGCGAGCCCTCGAAATAGGCAATCTCACCGGCACGAGAATTGCTGCCGTATCAACTAAAAACTATCAACTGAAATGGATGGAGCCGTGCATGAGCAACATCGATCGTCGTACCCTGGTCAAAGGCTCTCTCGCCGCCATGATGGCGGGCGCGGCCTTCTCGCGCAGCGCCTTTGCGCAATCCGCCGAGCCGATCCTGCTCGGCGTCAGCGGCCTCCTCACGGGACCGAACGCGCAATATGGCGCGCAGTGGAAGCAGGGCTTTGATCTCGCGCTCGACGAGATTCACGCCGCCGGCGGTATCAACGGCCGCAAGCTCGCCTACCAGTTCGAGGACAGCCAGAGCGATCCGCGCCAGTCGGTGGCGATCGCCCAGAAGTTCGTCTCCGATCCCCGCATCGTCATGGAGCTCGGCGATTTCTCCAGCCCCGCCTCGATGGCGGCCTCGCCGATCTATCAGCGCGGCGGCCTCGTGCAGTTCGGCTTCACCAATTCGCACCCCGACTTCACCAAGGGCGGCGACTTCATGTGGAGCACGTCGGTGAGCCAGGCCGACGAGCAGCCGCTGCTGGCGTCCTACGCCGTCAGGCGGCTCGGCCTGAAGAAGCTTGCGGTGCTGCACCTCAACACCGATTGGGGCCGTACCAGCCGCGACCATTTCGTCAAGGCGGCCAAGGAATACGGCGCCGAGATCGCGGTCACCGAGGGCTACATCGCCGAGGAGCGCGACTTCCGCTCCACCCTGGTGCGCGTGCGCGACGCCAGCCCGGACGGGCTGATCCTGATCTCCTATTATTCCGACGGTGCGCTGATCGCGCGCCAGGCCCGCCAGGTCGGCCTGAAGCAGACGATCTGCGCCGCAAGCTCGGTGTACTCGCCGAAATTCCTGGAGCTCGGCGGCGAGGCGGTCGAGGACGTCCATCTCGGCACCCGCTATTTCCCGCAGGATCCGCGGCCCGAGGTGAGGAAGTTCATCGACGGCTTCAAGGCCAAGTACAACGGGCAGGAGCCCGACGCCTTCAACGCCTATTCCTACGACGCGATGAACATGGCCGCTGCCGTGGTGAAGATCGGCGGCACCGACCGCCGCGCCATCCGCGATGCCTTCGCCAAGGTGAAGGACGTCTCCAGCGTCATCTTCGGAAAGGCGACGTTCGACGTCGAGAGCCGCCGCGTCAAAGGCGCCATGAACGCCGAGCTCGTCGTGCGCAAGGGCCAGTTCTTGCTGTGGGACGGCAAGCCGACCTGACCTGATGGCCGGAGCGCACCGCTCCGGCCGCTTCATCCCTCATTAGGAACGCTGCGTGTCCTCCTGGTTTGACTACACGATCAACGGGCTGATCATCGGCAATGTCTACGCCCTGGTCGCGGTCGGGCTGGCGCTCATCTTCGGCGTCAGCCGTCTCATCAACTTCGCGCAAGGCTCGATCTATCTGGTCGGCGCCTATATCGGCTGGGTCGCGGTGGTGCAGCTGCATACGCCGCTGCCGCTCACCATCATCGTGGTGGCGGCGGCCGCCGCGCTGGTCGGGCTGATCATCGAGCGGTTCGGCCTGCGGCCGCTGCAGAACTCGGTGCGCATCGCGCCGCTGCTCGCGACCATCGGCATCAGCTTCGTGCTCGATCAATTGGTGATGCTGACCTTCTCGCCCAATCCGCGCGCGCTGCCGAGCCAGCTGCCCGATGTGCGCTTCCAGCTCGGCGGCGGCACGATCGGGCCGCTCGATCTGCTCATCGCCGGCGTCGGCATCACCAGCGCGCTCTTGCTGTTCGTGTTCCTGCGCTACAGCAAGCTCGGCTGGGCCGTGCGCGCGGCGTCGCAGGACCGCGACGCCGCGATGCAGATGGGCGTCGACGTCAACCGCGTCAATCAGGCCGTCTTCGGCATCGCGGCGGCGCTGGGCGGCGTCTCCGGCATGCTGGTCGGGATGTACTATAACCAGATCGACACCGCGATGAGCCTGCAGGCGACGCTGAAGGGCGTCGTTGCCGAAGTGGTCGGCGGCGCCGGTAACGTGCCCGGCGCGGTGATCGGCAGCTTGCTGCTGGGCCTCGTCGAGAGCTACGGCGTTGCCGTGTTCGGCACCAGCTACCGCAACCTGTTCGCCTTCCTGCTGCTGGTCGTCGTCCTGGTGCTGCGGCCGAACGGCCTGTTCGTCAGCCCCCGGCAGGCGCCGCCCGAGCCGCTCACCGGCACCTTCATCGCGCCGAGCCGCCCGTTGCGCATTCCGCGCTGGGCGTTGGCCGTTGCAGCGGCGATCTTCGCGGTGCTGCCGCTGTTCCCGGTGTCCTTCTACGTGCTCCAGACCCTGATCAATGCCTGGCTGCTCGGCATGCTCGCGCTCAGCCTCACGCTGGTTGCGGGCACCATGGGCCAGGTCTCGCTCGGGCATGCCGCGCTGCTCGCGATCGGCGCCTACACGTCGGCGTTGCTGTCGCTGACCCTCAACGTCCCGGCCGGCCTCGCCATCATCGGCGGCGGCCTGATGAGCGCTGCGCTCGGCACGCTCTTGATCTCGCCGTCCTTTCGCCTGCGCGGGCATTATGTGTCGATCGCGACGCTCGCGATCGGCGAGATCGTGTCGCTGGTGATCCTGAACTGGGAGAGCGTCACGCGCGGCCCGATCGGCATCTCCGGCATCCCGCCGCTGACGCTGTTCGGCTATGACCTGATCAGCCCATCGTCCATCTACTGGTTCAGTTTTGCCGTGATGGTCGTGCTGGCGCTGCTGCAAGGACGCCTGCTCACCTCGCATCTCGGCCGCAGCTTTCGCGCCATCCGCGACGACGATATCGCCGCGCGCGCCTACGGCCTCAGCCTGAACCGCTACAAGTCGCTCGCCTTCATCTTCGGCGGCT
The DNA here is from genome assembly GCF_051853025.1 of Bradyrhizobium sp. BLXBL-01. Classification (NCBI taxonomy): domain Bacteria; kingdom Pseudomonadati; phylum Pseudomonadota; class Alphaproteobacteria; order Hyphomicrobiales; family Nitrobacteraceae; genus Bradyrhizobium; species Bradyrhizobium sp. BLXBL-01. The sequence continues at coordinate 6,461,582 of NZ_CP182471.1, read as the reverse complement.
TCGCCGCCGGCGTCAGCGGCGGCATCGCCGCGCATCTTTATTCCTACATCAACCACGAGACCTTCAACACGCAGCAATCGATCCTGGCGCTGACGGTCGTCATCCTCGGCGGCCTCGGCAACGTCGTCGGCGCCATCGTCGGGTCGGTCGCGCTGGTCGGCCTGCCCGAGGTGTTCCGGATCGCGGCGGAGTATCGCATCCTGATCTACGGCATCGTGCTGCTGCTGCTCGTGCGGTTCAGGCCGCAGGGCCTGCTGGGGACGATCTGATGGCGGAGCAGCTTCACCCCATGCTGTCCCTGCGCGGGCTGACGCGCCGCTTCGGCGGCCTCACTGCGGTCGACGCCATCGACCTCGATCTCGCCAGCGGCGAGCTGATCAGCATCATCGGCCCGAACGGCGCCGGCAAGACGACGCTGTTCAATCTCGTGACCGGGCTGGACCGGCCCGACGACGGCACCGTGAGCTTCGAAGGCCAGGACATCACCGGCCTGTCGCCGGAGCGGCTCGCGGCCGAGGGCATCGCGCGCACCTTCCAGCTCGGCCGCGTGTTCGGCAATCTCAGCGTCATGGACAACGTCCTGATCGGCGCACACACGCGGCTGCGCGCGGTCAAGCCTGCCGTGCCGGTGATCGGTCCGCTGCTGGAGTTGGGTCTGGCCTTGCTGCGTCCTTCCAGCGTCAAGGCGGAGGAAGAGCGGCTGCGCGAAGAGGTGAAAGCCATTCTCGCCCGTTTCGGCGAGCGGCTGCTGCCGCGCATCGACCAGCCCGCCTATAGCCTCTCCTACGCCAACCGCCGCCGGATCGAGATCGCCCGCGCACTCGCGCTGAAGCCGCGGCTCCTTCTGCTCGACGAGCCCACTGCCGGCATGAACCCGACCGAGACCGCGGAGATGCAGTCGCTCGTCGCCGAATTGAAAGCCGAAGGGCTGACCATCCTCCTGATCGAGCACAAGCTGGAGATGGTGATGCGCCTGTCCGACCGCGTCATCGTCATGGACGAGGGCAAGAAGATCGCGGAAGGACCGGGCGAACAGGTGCGAACCGATCCCAAGGTGATCGAGGCCTATCTCGGCCACGGGCTATCTGGGACGACCGAGCAGGAGAGCGCGGCATGACGAACTCTGCTCCCGAAGCACTGCTGGCTTTGTCGAACGTCAACACCTTCTACGGCCAGGCCCAGGTGCATTTCGACCTGTCGATCACGGTCGCGCGCGGCCACATCGTCTGCCTGCTCGGCGGCAACGCGAGCGGCAAGTCGACCACGATGAAGATCATCCTGGGCCTGGTAAAGCCGCGCTCGGGCGAGGTGACGTTCGATGGCGCCTCGCTGATCGGGCTTTCCACGCCGCAGATCGTCCGCCGCGGCATTGCCTCGGTGCCGGAGGCGCGGCGGCTGTTCGCCGACATGAGCGTGCGCGAGAACATCCTGATGGGCGCCTTCGTGCGCAACGATCGCGACGCCATTGCGCAGGATCTCGACAGGATGCTGACGCTGTTCCCGAAGCTCGGCCAGCGGCTGTCGCAGCGCGCCGGCTCGCTCTCCGGCGGCGAGCAGCAGATGGTGGCGATGGCGCGCGCGCTGATGAGCCGTCCCCGCATGATCGTGATGGACGAGCCGACCATGGGCCTGTCGCCGCTCTACGTCGACCGCGTGCTGGAGCTGATCCGCACCATCAACCAGGAGGGCGTCTCTGTCTTCATGGTCGAGCAGAACGCCAGCCTCGCGCTCGAGATCGCGCACGAGGCCTATGTGCTGCAGACGGGCAAGATCGTGCTGTCAGGCCCCGCGCGCGCGTTGAAGGACGATCCCCGCATCCGCGACGCCTATCTCGGCGGCTCCGAGGCGGCCTGACGGTCCCAACCTCTCCCGCTTGCGGGAGAGGTCGCGCCGAAGGCGCGGATGAGGGCTCTGTCCTCTTGGGGGCTGTCCCATTGCGGAGATACCCTCTCCCCAACCCTCTCCCGCAAGCGGGAGAGGGAGCGCATCTCAGTCGTGGTAACATCAAGCCGACGCCGCGCTCGCGACCTGCTCCACCGGCTGATCATCTCCGTTGGGATCGCCCGGCGCGGTTGCCCAGGCGAGCTCCACCAGCGTCACGATCCGGCGTCCGCCGCCGTCGAGCTGGACGACGATCAGGCCCTGCTCCTCCATGTAACCGAGCAGGCGCTGCGCGCGGCGCAGCGAGTGCGAGCCGTAGGCGCGGGCGATCGCGGCATCGCCGGGGCAGGGCCAGCCTTCCTTCGCCGCGCGCGCGATCATCATGAACACACCCTGCATGTCGTCAGGCAGGATCGAGGCGCGCAGCGACACCTCCTGCCAGGCGTCGTCTTCGGTGAGATCCGCCCCCAGCCCGGCGCGCGCATGCGTCAGCATGCGTCGGAATTCGTTGAGATCAGGGACTGCCGCCCCTAAGCCCTCGATGCGGCAGCGGACCACGAACTCCTGATAGAGCACGCCGATCGCGCGGAAGCCGGCATCGGGCTCGGCCAGCACGGCACGCAGCGTACGATCCACGCGCTCGCGCCGCTCGGCGAGCTCTTCGGCGCTGATGGGAGCCTCGACCGCCTCTGGCCGAATCTCCGGCAAGGCGGCGGCCTTCGCCGCGCGAAGCTGCTCGAGCAGATCCGGCGCCGGCCGTCGCTGCGGCCGGCTGGCATCGGGCGGTGGTGCGGCGAGGATCACCGCGCGGGCGTCTTCAAGCGTGGCCTCCGGCAGCGGCATCAGCCGTGGCGTCGAATTGCGCGGGCTCGTCTCGGTCGGGCCGATGTTGAGACGCAGCGGCCGGCGCGACAGCGCAGGTCCGAGCGCCATGAACTGGCCGCGCTCGAGATCGCGGAAGGCTTCGGCCTGCCGCCGCTCCATGCCGAGCAGGTCGGCGGCGCGCGCCATGTCGATGTCGAGGAAGGTGCGGCCCATCAGGAAGTTCGAGGCTTCCGCCGCGACGTTCTTGGCGAGCTTGGCGAGGCGCTGGGTCGCGATGATGCCGGCAAGCCCGCGCTTGCGGCCGCGGCACATCAGATTGGTCATGGCGCCGAGCGAGAGTTTTCGGGCTTCGTCCGAGACTTCGCCCGCCACCGCCGGCGCAAACAGCTGGGCCTCGTCGACAACGACCAGCATCGGGTACCAATGATCGCGGTCGACGTCGAACATTCCGCCGAGGAAGGCAGCTGCGCGCCGCATCTGGTTCTCGGCATCGAGGCCTTCGAGATTGAGCACGGTGGAGACACGATGTAGCCGTGCGCGTTCGCCCGCGATCTGAAGGCCGCGCTCGGTGTGGTCCTCGGCCTCGATCACCAGATGGCCGAAGCGCTCGGCCAGCGTGACGAAATCGCCCTCGGGATCGATGATGGCCTGCTGTACCCAGGGCGCGCTCTGTTCCAGCAGCCGCCGCAAGAGATGCGACTTGCCGGAGCCCGAATTGCCCTGCACCAGGAGACGGGTCGCCAGCAGTTCCTCGAGGTCCATGGCGGCCGCGGCGCCCGCCGTGGTCTGCCCCATCTCGATCGCAACCGTCATGTCCCCGACTCAAGTCCCCGTCATTCGCGGACAGCGGCTTATCAATCCAGCGGTGGCGCGTCGAGCGCTCCAGCGCGAATCAGGCGGTGTTGCCCACGTCAAAACCGGAAAGCATTCACTGTGAGCGGCAGGAACCCGGTGCCGAACGGCGTCGGTTCGCCGACGATGGGGCCGCATCGGCGATCGCTGGGCCTGAAATGACGCAGATCAAGATCAGCGGGGCCGAGACCTGCTATCTGGCCGTATGACGTTTCTGACCTTCTTCACGGCGACCTATTTCCTGCTGGCGGTGCCGGGGCCGACCAACACCCTGCTCGCGACATCGGGGGCCGGAGCCGGCATCTCGCGCTCCCTTCATCTGCTCGCGGCGGAGCTGTGCGGTTATCTGCTGGCGATCGCGGTGCTGCGGCTGGCGCTTGGTCCGGTCATCAGCGACATCCCGATTGCAGCGCTGGTGCTCCGCGTTGCCGTGACGATCTACATCCTGTGCCTCGCGGCCATGCTTTGGCGCGTCAACACGCGCGAGCTGCGCGACGGTGCTGCGGTGACGTTCGGTCAGGTGCTGCTGACGACCCTGTTGAACCCGAAAGCATTGGTCTTCGCGTTCCTGCTCCTGCCGCTTGGGGCCGGCCCGCTCGAACTGGTGCCGTGGCTCGGCGTGATCGCGCTTCAGATTCTCACCGCCGGCGCCGCATGGATCATTCTGGGTGCAACGCTCGGACGCGGCGCGCGTCGCCTCGGGCGCCCCGATCTCGTCACACGCACCGGCGCGGTCACGTTGGTCGCGGTGACCGGCCTGATCTGGCTGCAATCGTTCCTGATCGCCTGAGCGCCGACGTCGCTGGAAGCGGCGCTAGTGCGCGCCGGAGCCGCCCTGCACGATCTTCTCGTTCAGCTTCTGGTCCACGGTGTCGACGGTGCGGTCGATCTCGGCGTTGGGCACGCCGAGCTGATGCGAGATCAGCTTCACCAGGAGGTCGACGCGCTCGATGAAGGGCGCGCCGCTCGCGACCGCGCGCGCGGCCGATGACGGCTTGAGCAGGCTCTCGGCGGCCTTGGCATATTTCGCGAACGGCACCTGGTCCTGCGGATCGGCGCCGAGGCGGCGGGCGATCGCGTCGACATGGTCGTAGATCGTCTGCGAACGCTTGAGATCGCCGTGCACGGCATCGCGGATCGACTGCGGCTCGTTCGGCGTGATGCAGCGGTAATTGCCGGTGAGCAGCATCGACCATTTCGCCAGCGGCACGAACAGGGAATCGAACACTTTCAGTTTCACCGGCACGTCGTGGCCGTCGAGCGTCACCGCGTCGATGTCGGCCTCCAGCTCGCGCAGCAGCTTGTTGTGCTTCTCGTCGGCGAAGACCGACGCCTTGAAATTGGTGGGCAGGCCGACATGCAACACGTTGGCGGCTTCTTCCGGCGGACGGAAGGCCTGCGGGTCGGGCGAGCACAGCGTCACCAGCCCGGGCTCGAACCGCTCCCACACCTGCGCATTGGTGTAGGCCTCCTCGAGATCCATGTCGGCGAGTGCCGGAATCCGCTTCAGATAGGGCAAGGGCGGCATGTTCATGATCGACAGGCACGGCAGCTTCGCCGCGGCGATCTTGACCATGAGGACGCGCACCGTGTGGTTGGTGTATTGCGGCTCCTGCATCGCGAGGCCGACCAGATCGTAACGGGAGAGGTCGACATTGGCCGGCGTCACCGCATCGAGCTTGCCGGGGAGGTTGCGGGAGAAGATCGCCCGGTGCACCGCCTCGTCACGCAACTTGATGCGGACCTCGGTACCGTCGCGGTTGATCAGCTCCGCCGTCTTGGCGCGGCAGACCAGGGTCACGTTGTGCCCGGCCATCAGCAGCTTCGTGCCCAGCAGGGAGCCGTAAGAAGCCCCGAGAATCAATATGTTGCGCGCCATGCTCCGTCCCTTTGGCAATGTGTGTGTTTTTTCGGCCCCGGCCGTCATCCGCGGGGCGCGTTGGGGGCATGTAAAGCGAACTGCGGAAGGATGGCAACTGGGATAATGCATACAAGGCGAGGCCGGGCTCCCGCCGCGCTCGCCGTCCCGCCCTTGTCCCGGACTGCGCTCCAACACGCCTGCGCGATCGCTCCTGTTTCGCCCGCCGTCAAGCTGGTAAGGCAAAAATATTCCTCTTTACCGAAATTCGGAAATATCGTATGTCTCACCCATCCCGGCTCACCTTGAGGGGCGATCGCGTCGTCGTCTTGTTCGCGAGCCGGGCTTGCGGTGGACGCGGCAGCGTCGGGCGCGAGAGGTGCGGGCAGGGAGGGTAGTCCCCGGTAAGCCCGCGGCCGCGTGCGGACGAACGGCGCTGCTAGGTTTCGTCTCGTCTGTAAGTTTCCGGCTCTGTCGACGGAGTTGGAAAAACTGCGGCGAAATGGCGGGCCGCGCGTACGGCAAAACCGTGTGGTCCTGGCCGTCGTTGCTACGGTCAAGCCTTGGCGAATGTGACATTGGCGTCAACCGGCGTCGTGTTAGCGACTTTCGCGAAGGTGAGGGAGGCCAGAAGGAATTCGGCTCCCGGGAGAGCGCGGCATAAGCCGTCCGACCATCGCGCAGGGAAGGCCGAGTGCTTGGCTACACCTGTATGCTGCTGTGCGGTTCTTTCTGCGTGTGCTTTTCGCGCAGCGGACCGCGGGTGCCAGTCGGCACCCGGTCTTCCCTGCGCCCTCTTGTCTATGAGGGCGGCGAGACCAGTAAAGCTCGGGCGAAATGCGCCGCGAGGCTGTGAAGGCGTGTCTGCGTTCAAAATGCCAGGTGGAAGAGCGAAGCTGCACCCACATACTCCGTCATTGCGAGGAGCCCTTGCGACGAAGCAATCCAGAATCTCTCCGCCGAAAGACTCTGGATTGCTTCGCTTCGCTCGCAATGACGATGTTGATGGAGCGCATGCCGCTCCTTGGCGGCCGATCCGCTGCGCCTCAGCCCTGGCTCGCCACGCGGTCGCGGTCGAGATGCTGCTCGATCTTGGGACGGTCACGCGTGCGCTCGAAGCTGGTGCAGAGCAGCTCGGTCTCCTCGAGCGAGATCGGAGCACGATAGAGCCGGCACATGAACTCGGCGTTTCCACGTCCCTTGCCGGTGCCCGGGCCGCGCTCTGCGAGAAACATGCAGTCCCGGCAGATGCTCGCTTCGAGCCGCTGATGGGCCGCATCGAGGTGATTGAGGATCTCGCGGAGAGAGTCGCGCAGCTTGATGCACTCGTCGGTCCCGAGCGCCGTCACCGCGTTCACCACGTGATTGATCGGATCGTGCTGGCTCAGGCATTTCTCGCCCTGGGACGTGACATTCAGGACGACGGAACGCTTGTCCTCGTGCGACGGCTTTCGTACCAGGAACGACTTGCTCTCCAGAGTCTTCACGATCTGCGATGCAGTCGCTCGTGTGGCGCCGATGAAGCCGGCCAGTGCGGACGGCGTGCGCGAAAACCTGTTGGCGCGCCCGAGAAAGCGCAGCGCCATCCACTCCCGATCGCGCAATCCATGCTGATTGCCCTCGAAATACCAAGCCCTCGCCGCCTGAACCAGCAGCTCGACGGCTTCCCGCGCCAATGGCATGAATCTACCTCGTCCCCGGAACTTCGTCTGCGGCGTCCCGAAGCCGCTTTGCGCCCTGAGTGTCAGACGAGCATGTCGGATCGAACTCTTGCACAAAGGCACGGATCGCAACGCGCTCGACCTGGGCGGATGAGCGTCGCATCGTCCGGAGCGAGAAGCCGTATCGCTGATGGCATGCCGACAGCGTCGTCGTCGCGCGGGAGCTCGGGTTGCCGTCGCCGGCGAACGGTGGACCGGAATAGCTCAACCGAAGCCCCCAAAAGTTCAAGTCACAAGCAGACGTTTCTTCTACTCAACCAAAACGATGGATGAGCTTCTCAACAAAATCAAGTAGAGACCCTCTCGCAGACTGGATGTCGTTGCAGGCGAATGTAACGTTCAAGACAATTTCACTTCCAGAGACACATGATAGTGAACGCAATACGCTGCCCCGCGCGCAACATGCACGCAACTATACGACGGTTTGATTGCACGGCACGTTGTTGTCTGGCGTTGATGCAAATTGATCGAAGCTTGTGCATCACGACCGTGTTTGGCGGCACGTCATCCACAACTTGTGCGTTCTGCCGAGGAATCGTCGAGGGAACTCGTTGGAATTACACGTGACGGTTGTTCCCGCACTGCTTGCAGATCGACCCTTCGATTGCTTGCATCGCGTTTGCGGGCTTGTGCTCACCTGAACGGGTGAATTCGCTCAAGAGAAAAATCGGCGACCGGTGTGCATGCGCATGCGCTGGAAGCGTAGCGACATGCGCAATCTCCTGTCGAAAACCACCGGCACGGCGCGCGGCAGGCGCCTCGCCCTCTCAATCCGTCAGTCGCCCTTGAGCATGTCCCGAAGCTCGCGGAACGGATCGGCGCTCGGCGGGGACGACGCGCCTTGCCGCATCGCGCTGTAGATTCGCGGGACCATCTCGACCGCCTGGTCGAGACTCGAATCACGTCCCGGCTGATAGCCGCCCATCAGGCGAAGGTCGCGCGTATCCTCGTATTTCGCGATCATGGCGCGCAGCTTGCTCACCAATTCGCGCTCCTCCGGGTCCCAGACGTTGTGGGCGAGGCGGGAGACCGACGCCAGAACGTCGACGGCCGGATAGCGCGCCTGGTCTGCGATGTGCCTGGAGAGCACGATGTGCCCATCGAGCGTGCTGCGGATGGTGTCGGCGATGGGTTCGTTGTGATCGTCGCCGTCGACCAGCACGGAGAAGATCCCGGTGATGGTGCCGGATCCCTCCTCGCCCGGGCCGGCGCGCTCGAGCAGGCGCGGCAGATCGGTGAAGACGGTCGGCGCGTAGCCGCGTGCTACCGCGGGCTCGCCGGCGGCGAGCGCGACCTCGCGAGCGGCGTGGGCGAAGCGGGTGATCGAATCCACCATCAGCAGGACCGATTCGCCGCGGTCGCGGAAATATTCGGCGACCGCCATCGCCGTCTTCGGCGCCAGCCGGCGCATCATCGGGCTTTCGTCGCCCGTCGACACGATTGTGACAGCGCGGTGACGGTCGTTGCCCAGCACGTCCTCGATGAACTCGCGCACTTCGCGGCCGCGCTCGCCGACCAGGGCGAGCACGACGGTGTCGAAGCCCTGGCTGCGGGCGAGCATCGCGAGCAGCGTCGATTTGCCGACACCCGAGCCGGCAAAGATGCCGACGCGCTGGCCGGCGCAGATCGGCGCGAACAGGTCGATGACGCGCACGCCGGTGCGCAGCGGCTTGTGCACGCGTGCGCGCTTCATGGCCGACGGCGCTTCGGTCTCGGCCGAGACCGCCTGCGCCCCTTGCGTGAGGGGCCCCAGTCCGTCCAGCGGCGCGCCGAGGGCGTTGATGACGCGGCCCTTCCAGCTCGGATCGGGCGCAAAGGACAGAGGCGGCATGCGGGAGGCGACCGAGCCGAGCCCGCCGCCGAATTGCCGGTCGAACGGCTTGGCAATGATGCCGTCGCTGTCGATTCGAACCACCTCGCCGATCTGGCGCTTGCCGCCGCAATCGACGCCGATGAGCTCGCCGAGCCTGACGAAGCGCGACAGGCCGGAGACGCGGAAATGCGTCGGCGCGATCTCGGAGATCGCGCCGCTGACGCTTGCCAGGGGAGTGCTCTGCTGAAGCTCCAGCAGCGCCCACTCGAGTTGCCGAAGAGCGTTCAAGGAAACCGTCCAACCTTATTGCGCACGCGGCACACTCTACTTGCCGGGTTCGCCGAGCGTCCGGATCGCGTTCTGCAGCGAGCTCTCGGTGCCCTCGATCATCGAGTTGGTGCCGTCGAAGGCGCGCGAGGCCGCGATCAGCTTGGTCAATTCCATCATCGGATTGGCGCCGGAGCCCTCGACATAACCCTGCTTGAAGCCGTCGCGGGAGAAGTCCGCGATGGCGGTCGCGGGCCGGTCGGGCGTCACGCCGGAATTGCCGTAGCGTTCGAGATTGGCGTCGGCCGGGATGCTGAACAGGCCGATGGTGCCGATCTCGTTGTTGTCCTGGATGATCGCGCCGCTGCGCGCGATCGAGATCGGTCCGCCGTTCGGGTCGAGCGTGATCTGCGCGCCGCCGGAATCGACGACCGGAAAGCCGCTCACGGTCTGAAGATCGCCGTTGGGGGCGATCTGGAGCCTTCCGTCGCGCGTGTAGACCGTGCCGTTCGGACCGGCGAAGGCGATCCAACCCTGGCCGACCACGGCGACGTCGAGCGGGTTGCCGCTCTCGGTGATGTTGCCCATCTCACGCGAGATGATGTTGTCGCCGGGCGAGGAGAACGCCACCGGCGTCGGGCCCGCCTTGGACAGCACGGTCTCGAACTTCACCACGTCGGTGCGGAACGCCGCCGTGTTGACGTTGGCGACGTTGTTGGCGATCGTCTGCAGGCGCTTTTCGAGGGCGACCTGCGCCGACAATCCCACATAGAGAGCCGATTGCATGACTTACCTGTTGAACTTGATGTTCTGAAGCGTCGCCAGCACGTTGGTATCCATGCTGACCGACGTCGCGGCGCCGGCGATCAGGACCAGCGCGGGATTGGTCGAGCTGTCGTTCTGGGCCTGGGTCGCATCCCACATCGCCGCAAAGCGCTGCACGAACTTGGTCACCTTGGCCGGGTCCTGGAAGTCGGCGAGATTGATCTTGTCCGCGATCATCTTGGCCTGGGCGTCGATGTCGGCCGAGCTGATCGTCGCCGGCAGGCCGAGCGCGGTCTGCACCACCTGCGTCAGCGCCTTGTCGGCCAGGACCTGGTAGGCGGTCGTGATGGTGGAAGCCTTGCGGGTGAAATACAGCGCCAGCCGCAGGCCCTCGTTCTGGTCCCCGGCCTTCTCCTCCATCGTCTGCGTGACGAACTGGGTCGCCGTCCCGGTCGTGGCCGCGGCGGTCTGAGTCGCCTTGTCGCCGAGCGCGGCGAAATTGAAGGCGGTTGCGAATTGCCGATAGCGGACGTCGGTCAGCTTGTTGGCGAAGGCGTCCTTGCTCGCGACCCCCTCGGTCAGCACCTTGCGCATGAACGCTTTGGCGTAGGTCATGTCGCTGAGGCCATAGGCCTTCATCGCATAGGAGTAGAGACGATAGTCCTTCAGGAAGTCGTCGATGGTCTTAACCTTGCCGATATGGCTGAGGAAGTAGTCGGTCTCGCGGCTGACATCCGGCTGCTGCGCGACCTGCGTCAGCGACTTGCCCATGTCCTTGGTCAGCCTGGTGTAGTCCGCGATGGTGGATAGCATGACACGCGCCCCTCTGGCGCCGTTTGCGACGCCGCTTCAAGCTGCCGCCAATTGCTTGCGCGGGGCTGGCGACCTCGAAGCCAGCTTCGCGCAAGCGTCGCCGACTAGGTATTCCCGGTGGGATCGGCGATGGAGCGGCGCGTTGGGCAGTTTCGTGGGGATTTTCATCACGGTAGCGGCGCTGCTCGGCGGTTTTGCCGCCATGGGCGGGCACCTGGCCGTGCTCATGCAGCCGTGGGAATTCGTAATCATCATAGGCACGGCGGTCGGCACCTTCATCGTGGCCAATCCGTGGAAGACGGTCGTCGACAGCGGCGTCGCCTGCATGCAGGCCATCACCAACGCGGTGCCGGGACAGCGCTATTACCTCGACCTGCTCGGCGCGCTGCACGCCTTGATGCGAGAGCTGCGGGGCAAGGGCCGCAACGAGGTGGAGGCGCATATCGACGACCCCTCGAACTCCGAGATCTTCAAGGCATTCCCCAGCGTGCTCGGCGACCCCTCGCTGCTCCAGTTCATCTGCGATTACGTCCGTCTCATCATCATGGGCAATGCGCGCACGCACGAGATCGAGGCGCTGATGGACGAGGAGATCCACACCATCGTCAAGGGCAAGCTGGCTCCTTACCATGCACTGGTGACGGTGTCGGAGGCGATGCCGGCCCTCGGCATCGTCGCTGCGGTGCTCGGCGTCATCAAGGCGATGGGCGCGCTCGATCAGTCGCCGAAGCTGCTGGGCGGCTTCATCGGCGCCGCTCTCGTCGGCACCTTCGCCGGCATCTTCCTGTCCTACGGCATCATTTCGCCCTTCGCGATCAAGATCAAGATGATGCGCGAGAAGAAGTGCCGGCCCTACATCATCGTCAAGCAGACGCTGCTGGCGTTCATGAACGGCGCCATGCCCCAGATCGCGGTCGAGCACGGCCGCAAGATGATCTCGAGCAGCGAACGTCCCTCGATCGACGTCGTCGAGAACGAGACGATCGCAGGTCCCAAGGCCGTCGTTGCCGACGCTGAACCCAAGGCGGCGCGCGCATGATGATGGAAGACGCCGAGGTCGATCAGCGCAAGCAGCTGCCGAACTACCTGCTGGACGCTGCCGGCATATCGATCGACCGTATGCCGATGCTCAATGTGATCTTCGATCGCATGGCGGCATCGTGCACCGACAGCCTGCAGCCGATGGCCGGAACGCCCTGCTATTTCTCGGTCAACGGCATCACCAACGATCCGCTCGGCGACATCATCAAGGACTACGAGGGCAACGCGGTCGCGGCCGTCCTCTATGCCGAGCAGTGGGACTCGCGCGTCATCATCATGCTCGACCGCGACTTCGTGTTCACGATGGTCGAGGCGATGTTCGGCTCCGACGGAGCGGAACCGCCGCTTGACGTCGAACGCACGTTCTCGAACATTGAGATCCGGCTGGTCCAGGCGCTGTTCGAGCGGTTCGCCAAGGCGCTGCAGGGCGCCTTCGCCGGAACGTCCAACGTCACTTTCCGCGTCGAGCGTGTCGAGACCGCGATGGCGTCGCTGGCGATCGGACGCGCCAGCAACATGTCGATCTGCGCGAACATGATGGTGCAGGCGCTCTACCGCGGCGGTCAGATGTTCCTGATCATTCCGCACTCCGCGCTCAACCCGCTCAGGCAGAAGCTTGCAACCGTCACCGCCAGCGACGGCCGCACGACCGATCCGCGTTGGCGCGAGCAGATGGAGAGCGAGGTCCAGCGTACCGAGGTGACGCTGAGCGCGGTGCTCGACGAGAAGATGATCTCGCTCGAGGACGTCGTGAAGTTCAAGGTGGGGCAGGTGCTGGAGCTGGAGGCCACGCCGCGCACGCTGGCTCGCCTCGAGAGCAACAATCAGGTGCTGTTCTGGTGTCAGATCGGCCAGCTTGATGGCTATTACGCCATGCAGGTGTCCGATCCCGTCGATCAGAAGCGGGAGTTCGTCGATGATATCCTATCTCGTTGATGCCGTGCTGCTGATCGCGCTCGCCTTCACCAGCATGCGGGTGACCCGGATGCACCGCGAGCTGGCGCGGTTGCGCAGCTATCAGGGCGAATTCTCGACCATCGTGCACGAGACCGCGGGCGCCTTCGACACCGTGATTACCGCGGCGCACGATTCCACCGCAAATCTCGGACGCCTTGCCAACGTGCTGAGCACGAAGATCGATCAGGCCCACGAGGCGATCGCGGCGCTCGACGCGCGGAGCGGGCTCGCACCAATCGCGACGGCGGCGACCGCCGATCTGAACAAGCACTGAAGCCCTCACCCGGCAGAAGAATACGACCGGAACGCCGCGGCGCTCCGGCAGCGGAAATACCAAGAGGCAATACCAAATGGCGCAATCCTTCGACTATGAGTCTGCATCTGCATCGACTGAGGCCGAGACGTCACCGCTCGAACGCCTGGCCGAGATCGCCCAGCGCACGGCCGAGGAGACCGGCAAGTTCGCCAATGTCGACGCTATCCTGCGCATTCCCGTCACCATGCAGGTGGTGCTGGGATCGGCGACCATTCCGGTGGCGAACCTGATGAAGCTCGGACGCGGCGCGGTGGTCCCGCTCGATCACCGGGTCGGTGAGCCCGTCGATGTCGTCGTCAACGGCCGCATCGTCGCCCGCGGCGAGGTGGTCGTCGTCGAAGAGGACAATTCCCGCTTCGGCGTCTCGCTCACGGAGATCGTCGGGCCGCTGGGGCAGGGTGATACCTGACCATGGCGGCACCGGTCGGCATCGCTCCCGTCAAGCAGCGAGGCGTTACCACGCTGGGCGGCACGGAAAAGGTCGCCGCGCTCCTGCTGGCCATGGGCCGGCAGGCGGCCGCGAGCGTGCTGCAGCAGTTCGAGCCGCAGGAGATCCGCATCGTCACCAAGGCGGCGGCGGAGCTGCGGCCGATCACCGCGCAGGAGCTCGAGGGAATCGTCGAGGAGTTCGCCCAGCAATTCTCGATGGGCGCGAACATTCTCGGCACCCTCGGCGGTCTGGAGGCCGTGCTCGGCGACGTGCTTCCGGCTGATCAGGTTTCGGCGATCATGACGGACCTGCTCGGCAATTCGAGCCGCTCTGTGTGGGACCGCGTCTCGTCGGTGTCGGAAAATTCGCTGGCCACCTATCTGTCCAAGGAGCATCCGCAGACCGCGGCGCTCATCCTGTCCAAAGTCAAGCCGTCCTGCGCCGCCAAAGTGATGAGCCAGCTGCCGTCGAGCCTGCGCAACGAGTTGATGCGGCGCGTGCTCAGCCTCAAGCCGATCGTTGATGACGCGATGAAGGTCCTCGAGAAGACCCTGCACGAAGATCTGACGTTGAATTTCGCCCGCAACCTCGGCGCCGACACCTACGCTCGCGTCGCCGACATCATCAACAAGATGGAGCGCGGCCACATCGAGGACATCCTGAAGAGCCTGTCGGAGAAGCGTCCGAAGTCGGCCGAGGTGCTGAAGGAGCTGCTGTTCACCTTCGACGACGTCATCAACCTGGCGCCGAAGGCGCGCACCATGATCTTCGACCAGGTTCCGACCGACCGCATCGTGGTCGCGCTGAAGGGCACCGACAAGCATTTCCGCGAGGTGATCCTGTCCGCGGTCGCCTCGCGCGTCCGCCGCGTCGTCGAGGCCGAGCTCGCGATCGGCGAACCGTCGAACCAGCGCGACGTGCTCGAGGCGCGCCGTGTGATCACCGACCTCGCACTTGACCTCGCGGAGAAGGGCGAAATCGAGCTCAACCCCGACCAGGAGGATGAGCTGGTCTTCCGCTGACCGCTAAACGGGCATGGCAGAAACATCCGATCAGGAGAGCAAGACAGAAGAGCCGACCGAGAAGAAAGTCCGCGATGCGCTCGAACAGGGCAAGATTCCGGTCTCTCGGGAGGCCTCCATTTTCGCCTCGATGGCCGCGCTGATGGTGATCCAGGCGTTCCTGATCGGCCAGGGCGTGCAGCAATTGACGCCGACCCTGAAGAGCCTCCTCGACGATCCCGAGGGCTTCCCGCTCTCCAGCGGCGCGGACGCGCAGAACCTGCTCACCGTGGTCGGCCTGCAGGCCCTGCGGTTCCTGGTGCCGCTGGTCGTCATCCTCGTTGTGTTCGGGCTCGCCGCCTCGCTGCTGCAGAACGCGCCGCGCTTCGTGCTCGAGCGCATCAAGCCTGACTTGTCGCGAATCTCTCCCGTCAGCGGCTGGAGCCGGTTGTTCGGAACGCAGGGCCTGATCGAGTTCGCCAAGTCGCTGTTCAAGCTTGGTGCGGTGACCGCCGTCGTCGCCTTCGTGCTGCGCGCGTCCGAAGCGAAGGCATTCGAGGCGATGTACACCGATCCGGTCGCGCTGCCGGAGATGATCCTCAACATCGCGATGCGCATCGTCTCGGCGATCTGCATCGCCACCATCGTCCTGGTGGCGATCGATCTCGCTTGGGCGCGCTTCCATTGGCGGCGCGAGCTGCGCATGACCAAGCAGGAGATCAAGGACGAGCACAAGCAGGCGGAAGGCGATCCCTTGATCAAGGCGCGCCTGCGCTCGCTGGCGCGCGACCGTTCGCGCCAGCGCATGATCGCCTCGGCCTCGCGCGCGACGCTGGTGATTGCCAACCCGACGCACTTCGCGATCGCGCTGCGCTACAAGCGCGAGGAAAGCGCCGCGCCGCTCGTCGTGGCCAAGGGCATGGACGTGATCGCGCTGAAGATCCGCGAGGTCGCCGAGCAGAACCGAATCCCCGTCATCGAAAACAAGGCGCTGGCGCGCGCGCTCTACGAGGCGGTCCAGGTCGACCAGGTGATTCCGGCGGAATTCTTCCGGCCCGTCGCGGAGATCATCTACTTCCTCCAATCCAAGCAGACGCCGCGGCCCGAGAACGTCCGATAGATTTCCGCGGATGGTGCTTCGCGCAACAGCTTGACGAAAGCTTAACGCCCTAGGCTCGTCCCGAATGGATCAGAATGGGGCCGTCGTGGGACCGCTTTATCTCTTCGAACTCGCATCGTCGCAGGCGCGCTATCTCGAGCTGCGTCAGTCGACCATCGCCACCAACGTCGCCAACGCCAACACGCCGGGCTTTCGGGCCCGCGACGTCGAGCCGTTCAACAAGGTGCTCGACGGCATGCCGGTCAGGCTTGCGACGACGTCGCCCTCGCACATGCAGTTGTCCGCAGCCGAGACCGATACGCGGGCGACCGCGAAGAAGGACAGTTGGGAAGTGGTTCACTCCGGCAACTCCGTCAGCCTCGAGCAGGAAATGATCAAGGGCAACGACGTCAATCGCGACTATTCGATGAACGCGGCGATCGTGCGGTCGTTTCACCGCATGGTCCTGTCGAGTGCAAAAGCCTGAGGTGAACTGAGATGCTGGACTCACTGAGCGCCTCTCTGACGGTCGCAAGCTCCGGGCTCGAAGCGCAGTCGACGCGCATGCGCATCGTCTCGGAAAATCTCGCGAACGCCACCTCGACGGGACGCGCCGCCGGCGCCGATCCGTATCAGCGCAAGACCATCACCTTCGACGCCGCGATGGACCGCGCCTCGGGCGCGCAGCTCGCGAAGGTCAAGGAGATCGGGGTCGACACCACGCCCTATCGCGTCGAGTACGATCCGGGGCATCCCGCCGCCGACAAGGCCGGCTACGTCAAGCTGCCGAACGTGAACATGATGATCGAGATGGCCGACATGCGGGAAGTCAACCGCTCCTATGAAGCCAATCTCCAGGTCGTAAAGCAGGTGAGGTCCATGCTCGGCATGAGCATCGACCTCCTGAGGAGCTGACCATGCTTGAAGCGATTTCATCCACCGCGATTTCCGCAGGGCAAGCGGCGAGCCGCGCGACCGAGACGCAGGCCGTCTCGCCTGCCGCGACAACCTCGGTACAGGCCACTGACGATGTCGGCTTCGAATCGGTGATGAAGCAGGTGACGTCCGACGCGATCGGGACGCTGAAGGCGGGCGAAGCCGCATCGATCTCGGCAATGCAGGGCAAGGAATCGACGCGCCGCGTCGTGGAGGCGCTGATGTCGGCCGAGCAGGCCCTGCAGACGGCGGTCGCGGTTCGCGACAAGGTCGTGCAGGCCTACCAGGAAGTCGTTCGGATGTCGATTTGATCTGAAGGAGTGACAAGTGAAATCGCTCGCCATTGCGGCCACGGGCATGAACGCCCAGCAGACCAACATCGAAGTCATCGCGAACAACATCGCCAACATCAACTCGACGTCGTACAAGCGGGCGCGCGCCGAGTTCACCGATCTGTTCTACCAGATGGACCGCATGCAGGGCGTCGCGAACACCAACGGCTCCTCGCCGATTCCGGAAGGCGCCAATCTCGGCCTCGGCGTCAAGTCCGCGGCGATCCGCAAGCTGCACATCCAGGGAGCGCTGACGCAGACCGGAAACCCCTACGATCTCGCGATCAACGGCCGCGGCTGGTTTCAGGTGCTCGGCCCCAACAACGAGGTGCAATACACCCGTGCGGGCTCGTTCAACACCAATGCCAACGGCCAGCTCGTCACCATTGACGGTTACCTGCTGGACCCCGCGATCACGGTGCCGCAGGGAACGGTGGAGGTCACCGTCAATGCCACCGGCCAGGTGTTTGCCAAGCTCGATACGGAAGTGAATCCGCGGCAGATTGGCCAGCTCAACCTCGCCAATTTCGCCAACGAAGCGGGCCTCGAGCCGCTGGGCGGCAATCTCTACAAGGAGACCACGGCGTCCGGCACGCCGGTCGTCGGGCTGCCGGGCGATGCCGGCTACGGCAAGATCAACCAGAAATATCTCGAGGCCTCGAACGTCGACCCGGTCAAGGAAATCACCGAACTGATCTCGGCGCAGCGTGCCTACGAAATGAATGCCAAGGTCATCCAGGCCTCGGACGAAATGGCCCAGACGGTCTCGAAGGGCATGCGCTAGTTCCGGTGTCTCGATGTTGAACAGGGTGAGCCTGATCGTGCGCGGGTTGGCCGCCGTACTGCTGGTACTCGTCGCGGCGCGGGGCGCCGCGGCCGAGGAGAAGCGGCTTCCCGTGCCGGCCGTCTCGATCCGCGCCGGCGAGCTGATCCGCGAAGAGATGATCACCGAGCGCGCCTTCGCGCCGAGCCTGCTCGGCGTTGCCATGTTCATCGAGGGACGTCAGGTCCTGGTCGGCCGCATGGCGCGGCGCGCGCTGTTGCCGGGCCAGCCCATTCCAACCAATGCGGTGGAGGATCCCTGGACCGTCGCGCGCGGCGCCATGGTCAAGGTCGTGGTCGAGGACAGCGGCCTGTCCATCGTCACTTACGGCTCGGCGATGCAGTCGGGTGCGGCCGGTGCGCTGATCCCGGTGCGCAACACGGACACCGGCGTGATCATCAGGGGCGTCGTCCAGCCGGACGGCACCGTCAAGGTCGTGGACGGGTCATGACCAGACTCCTGCTTGCGCTCATCCTGCTGGTGTCTGCCGCCAGCGCCCAAGCCGCCGTCCGCATCAAGGACATCGCGGACATCAAGGGTCTGCGCGAAAACCAGATCGTCGGCTACGGCCTTGTCATCGGCCTCAATGGCACCGGCGACACGCTGCGTAACGCGCCGTTCACCGAACAGTCCCTGCAGTCGATGCTCGAGAACATGGGCATCAACGTCAGGAACGAGACCACGAGCACGAACAATCCCCCGCGGCCGACCACGCTGCGCACCCGCAACGTCGCAGCGGTGATGGTGACGGCGGACCTTCCGCCTTCGATCGGGCCCGGCGAGCGCATGGACGTCACCGTCTCGTCGCTCGGCGATGCGACGTCGCTGCTCGGCGGCACGCTGGTGATGACGTCGCTGCGCGCGGCGGACGGCGCGGTCTATGCAGTGGCACAGGGCGCGATCACGGTTGCCGGTTACAGCGTCGGAGGCCAGGCGCAGAACGTCAGCCAGGGCACGCCGACGGCCGGACGCATCCCGAACGGTGCGCTGGTCGAACGCGAGGTGCAGGGAAGCCTCCACGAGATGGAGTTTCTGGTGCTCCAGCTGAAGAACCCCGACTTCGTCACCGCAACGCGCATCCTCGACGCGGTCAACCGCTACGCCGGCGGTCGCTACCGCGCGCAGATCGCGTTCGAGCGCGACTACCGCACCATCGTGCTGTCGAAGCCGCGTCATGTCGGCCCTGTCCGCTTCCTCGCCGAGATCGGCGAATTGGTGGTCGAGCCGGACACGCCGGCGCGGGTCGTGATCAACGAGCGCACCGGCACGGTCGTGATCGGGCGCGACGTGCGGATATCGACCGTTGCCGTGACCCACGGCAATCTGACGGTTCGCGTCACGGAGATGCCGGTTGTGTCGCAGCCGGCGCCGTTCTCGCGAGGACAGACGGTGGTCGTCCCGCAGACCGTGGTCGAAGCCAACGAGGCCGGATCGCAGGTGGCGATCCTGAGCGGGGTCGACCTCCAGCGCCTGGTGCGCGGGCTGAACCAGATCGGCCTCAAGCCGTCAGGGATCATCGCGATCCTCCAGGCGATCAAGACGGCAGGCGCGCTGCAGGCCGACGTCATCGTGCAATGATGCGCAAGCGTCATGCAAGCTTGGTCGCTCAATGCTCAGGTCTGAAGCGAGAATCGCACGCGGCCCGATGCTGAAGCTGGATCACAAAGCCAAACTCCTCCTGCTGGCCGCGGCAACAATGCTCGCGAGCGTCTCGCCGGTGCTCGCCCTGGACGAGGCCAAGCCCTCGAAACCGCTCAACCTGCTCTCCTTCGCCCGTGCTCGTGCGGGCGGACCGCAGAAGCCGCAGCCGCCGGCCACCGCGACACCTGGCGAGAATGCGTCGGTCCGGGCCACGGCATGGGCGGCTGAAGATTCGGGCCCCGTCGTCACCGGCGCGGTGCCGGCTCCGGAAACGCCGACACCTGCGCCCGCGCCGGTCCGTCCGGCCAAGCCCGGCAGCGTCACGGCGCCGCCGAAGCCAGCGCTGCCGCAGGCCGCGCCGGCTCCCGACAACGAAATCGCCCTGTTCTGCAGCAACGTCGCCGATCCCGCCGTCGACGCAAGGCTGGCTTGGCAGCTCAAGGAGCTCGAGAAGGCCGAGAGCCTGCTGCGCGAGCGCATCGCGGAAGTCGAGGCCAAGCGCGTCGAATACGAGAAGTGGATGGCGCTGCGCGACGACTTCCTGAAAAAGGCCGAAGCCAGCGTCGTCGAGATCTATTCGCGCATGAAGCCCGAAGCTGCGGCGACCCAGATCGCCGGCATGGCCGACGAGACCGCCGCCGCCGTGCTCGCCAAGCTCAGCCCGCGCAGCTCGAGCGCGATCTTCAACGAGATGGACACGGCACGCGCGGCGCACCTCGCCGACCTGCTCGGCGGCATGCGTCGCGTGGACGACGGAAAGACCAAATAGATGAACAAGCCGATCCTCTCCCTCCTCGCGGCGTCCGTGCTCCTGGCCGGGTGCTATCATGATCCGGCCGAAGTCCTGATCGGTCCGCAGATGTCGCCCGTCGGCAGCGGCCTGCGGATGCAGGCCGATCCGATCCCGGTGACGCCGCGCATGCGCACGCCCGTCAGCTACCGCTCCACCTGGGACGACGGCACCGATCTCTACCGCGATCCCCGCGCCCGCCGCACCGGCGACGTCGTGACGGTGATCATCTCGATGCAGGACAAGGCCAAGCTGGACAACAAGACCGGCCGTTCGCGCGATTCGCAGGTGAAGTTCGGGCTCGACTGGCTGATGGACGTCGCCGGATGGAAAGACACGGGTTCGGCCAACGCCAATCTCAGCAGCAACACCCAGATCAAGGGCAACGGCCAGATCGACCGCACCGAAGACATCAAGCTGTCGATCGCGGCCATCGTCACCGACGTGCTGCCGAACGGCAACATGATGATCAGCGGTTCGCAGGAATTTCGCGTCAACACGGAGATGCGCGTGCTCAACGTCGGCGGCATCGTGCGTCCGCGCGATATCTCGCGGGCCAATACGATCTCCTACGACAAGATCGCCGAGGCGCGCGTGTCCTATGGCGGGCGTGGAAACCTATCAGACGTGCAGCAGCCTGGATGGGGACACCGGATCTATGATGCCGTGGCACCGTTCTGAGACCGGCACCGCGTCGCGATGGCAGGGGACGCCATGCGCCTGATCGCCGCCATCGTCGTGCTGACCCTGATCGCGATCGGCGCAGGCGCGGTTGCCGGCCTGCATCTGATCGCAACCGCCGAGCGCGTTGCCGACGCGAAGAAGAGCGCCACACCGCCGCCGATCGCCTCGAGCTACGCCGGCAGCGCGCGGCTCAGGAAATTGTCCCCGATCGTGACCAATCTCGCCGCGCCGGCCAACAATTGGGCACGCATCGAAGCCTCGATGGTGACCGACAGCATGAGCGACGAGGATGCCGGCATTCTGGCCGCCCATATCAGCGAGGACATCGTGACCTATCTTCGGTCGGCGACCGTTACCCAGTTCGAGGGATCGCGCGGGCTCCAGCATCTGCGCGACGACCTGACCGAGCGCGCCAATATCCGCTCGTCGGGCAAGGTCCGCGAATTGATCATCGAGACGCTGGTGATCCAGTGAGGGTGAAAGTCCTGCTGCTTGCGTTGGTTCTGGTCGTGCTGCCCGAAGCGGCGCTGGCCCAGATTCCGGACCTGAATTCCCTGCTGCCGCCCGGAAACGGCTCGACCAGCGGCCGGATCATCCAGCTGATGGCGCTGATCACGGTGCTGTCGGTGGCGCCGGGGCTGCTCATCATGGTGACGAGCTTCACGCGATTTGCGGTGGCGTTGTCGTTCCTGCGCGCCGGTCTCGGCCTCCAGACCACACCTGCCAACCTGGTGCTGATCAGTCTCGCGCTGTTCATGACCTTCTACGTGATGGCGCCGACCTTCGACCGGGCCTGGGAGAGCGGCGTCCAGCCGCTGATGAAGAACGAGATATCGGAGGAGGAGGCCTATCTGAAGATCACGGATCCGTTCCGCGAGTTCATGCTGGCCCATGTCCGCGACAAGGATCTCCAGACCTTCGAAGCGCTCGCCGCCGAAAGCTTCCGCAGGAAGTTCGACGACAAGCGGATCGATCTGCGCGTCATCATTCCGGCCTTCATGATCTCCGAGCTCCGCCGCTCGTTCGAGATCGGATTCCTCATCATCCTGCCGTTCCTGGTGATCGACATGATCGTGGCGACGCTGACCATGTCGATGGGCATGATGATGATGCCGCCGACGATCCTCGCGCTGCCGTTCAAGATGCTGTTCTTCGTGCTGATCGACGGCTGGAATCTGCTGGCCTCCGGACTGGTCCGCTCGTTCTCGTGAGCGCCGCGATCGCCGGCCGGCCCTTTATGGTTAAGCGAAACGCACTGGTTATGGTTAGCGGGGCGTAATGTTAACCATATGATTTCACTGCGGAATTCAAGCCCATCTTAATCCGGAAGCAAGATTCGGCGTGCTAGCAATGCGGCACGGCGGGTTGGACCCATACAGATCGGTCCAAAGGCATGATGCCGCCCTTCCGTACCGGTGAAAGCCCGGTATGTCCCCTCGTGAAAATGTAAACGCGTACATAAAGGGACATTCGCAATGTCAAGCCTGCTTACGAACTCGACCGCCATGACCGCACTCCAGACGCTGCGGTCTGTGGGTTCGCAACTCTCCACCACGCAGAACCGGATCTCCACCGGTCAGCGCGTGGCCACCGCTTCGGACAACGCCGCCTATTGGTCGATCGCCACCTCGATGCGCGCCGACAATGCCGCGCTCTCCGCCGTCTCCGACTCGCTCGGTCTGTCGGCTGCGACCGTCGACACCGAATATACCGCTCTGACCACGGTCATCGGTGACAAGGACTCCGGTCTGACCAAGCTCCAGTCGCTGCTAGTGCAAGCCAAGACCGCGGGTATCGACCGCACCAAGATCCAGGCGGACGTCACCCAGATCCAGCAGCAGATGAAGAGCACGGCCAATGCCGCGACCTTCAACGGCATCAACTGGCTGAGCACGACGACCGGCACCACGCCGACGAGCTTCAGCCTGGTGTCGTCGTATTCTCGCGTCGGCGGCACGCCCACCATCGGCTCGATCACCGTGACGACCGCCAACTACACGCTCTACTCGACCACCCAGACCGGCATTCTGGACACCGTGGCCGGCAGCGCCTCGGTCGACACGATCAACATCTCCGCGCTGACGGACTCGGCAGCCGACCAGACCACGCTCGATGGCTACATCGCGCAGGTCACGACCGCCATCAACTCGGTGGCCGCGTCCGCCGCCAATCTCGGTGCCGTCAAGAACCGTATTTCGACCAACACGGAGTTCGTGAAGTCGCTGATGGACTCGGTTGACCGCGGTGTCGGCCAGCTCGTCGACGCGGACATGAATGCGGAATCCACCCGCCTTGCCGCGCTTCAGGTTCAGCAGCAGCTCGGCGTTCAGGCGCTTTCGATCGCCAACAACAGCAGCCAGAGCATCCTGTCGCTGTTCCGCTAAGGCTTGGATCATCGGGGGAGGGCCGCGCTTCTCGCGAAGCGCGGCCCCTTTCGTTTGGCGTCACGCTGCGCACGCCGTCATTTCGGCTGCCAGTTGCAGGCAGAGCACAGAGCCACAAGCCCCGCACAAGCTTCGCTCGTTAACCTCCCCGCTACGACAGATTGGGCCTTGAACCCGCGTTTGCGGCACGCCCAAAGGCATGACGCCGCTCTGTCGTACCGGTGCAAGCCCGGTATGTCCCCTAAGCTCGTTTCAATCTTCAAAGGGACATCAAAATGGGTTCTAGCCTTCTCACCAACTCCTCCGCCATGACCGCGCTCCAGACCCTGCGGTCTGTCAGCGCGCAACTCGCCACCACGCAGAACCGGATCTCCACCGGTCAGCGCGTGTCCACTGCTTCGGACAACGCCGCCTACTGGTCGATCGCGACCTCGATGCGCTCCGACAACGCCGCACTGTCCGCGGTCTCCGACTCGCTCGGTCTGTCGGCTGCGACCGTCGACACCGAATACACCGCTCTGACCTCGGTGATCGGCGACAAGGAATCCGGCCTGACCAAGCTGCAGGCGCTGCTGGTCGAAGCCAAGACCGCGGGTATCGACCGCACCAAGATCCAGGCGGACATCACCCAGATCCAGCAGGACATGAAGCTCAAGGCCAATTCGGCCACCTTCAACGGCATCAACTGGCTGAGCACCACGACGGGTACCACCCCGACGAGCTTCAACCTCGTCTCGTCCTACTCGCGTGTCGGCGGAACCCCGACGATCGGTTCGATCACCATCACGACCGCCAACTACACGCTCTACTCCACCACGCAGACCGGCATTCTCGACACCGTGGCCGCCAGCGCCTCGGTCGACACGATCAACATCTCCGCGCTGACCGACTCGGCGGCCGACCAGACCACGCTCGATGGCTACATCTCGAAGGTCACCGCTGCGATCAACTCGGTGGCCTCGGCCGCTGCCGATCTCGGTGCGGTCAAGAACCGCATCTCGACCAATACGGAATTCGTCAAGACGCTGATGGACTCCGTGGATCGCGGTGTCGGCCAGCTCGTCGACGCCGACATGAACGCGGAATCGACCCGGCTCCAGGCGCTGCAGACCCAGCAGCAGCTCGGCGTTCAGGCGCTCTCGATCGCCAACCAGAACAGCCAGAGCATCCTGTCGCTGTTCCGCGGCTAAGCGGCGCTTTCGAAAACGACCGTGCTCCCTCAGGGAGCACGGTCCCCGCCGTGATGGTGGGCGCCCCGACACGCGATGTGCCGGCAATCGACCTCCCGACGTCATACTTCTGGCGCCACGCTGCAGCCGGTCGGGCTGCCGTGCGCCCGATCGCTCGCTCGTGGCTGCCAAACCGATTGCATCGTCCAGCCTTGTAAAATTGCAACGCCGCGCCAGCGAACCCGCACATTCGCGCCTCGCGCAACCTTCAGACAAGGTTGGCAGCTGAGTGTCCTCACCATTCGCATTGGTACGAGGTCATATGCTCAGTCGTGCGCAGGTACAGCAACTGCTCAACAATCTGCTGGAGCTTGGGCCGCGACGCCTGATGGCCTTGGGACTGATCGGCTTTGCGGTTCTCGTCACCGTCGTCGGCGGCGCCTATTATCTCAGCCGCCCCGAGTTCGAGACGCTCTACACCGGCCTCACCCGCGAAGACGTGACGCGCATCGGCGCGGCGCTGCGCGAGCAGAACATCACCTTCGACGTCAATTCCGCCGGTGATGCGGTCTCGGTGCGTCCGAGCCAGACCATGCAGGCGCGGATGCTGCTCGCCGAGAAGGGGCTGCCGACCAGCGCCAATTCCGGTTACGAGCTGTTCGACAAGATCGGCTCGCTCGGGCTGACCTCGTTCATGCAGGAGGTCACCAAGCTGCGCGCGCTCGAGGGCGAGATCGCCCGCACCGTCCAGCTGATGAAGGGCGTGAAGGCGGCGCGCGTGCATATCGTGCTGCCGGTGCGCGGATCGTTCCGCGCGACGCAGCAGCCGCCTTCGGCCTCGGTCGTGCTGCGCACCGACGGCGCGATCGAGGCACGCACGGCGCAGTCGATCCGGCATCTCGTCGCCGCCGCCATTCCCGGCATGAGCCGCGACAAGGTGACGGTGCTCGACGCCGACGGCTCGATGCTGCTCGCTGAAGAGGACGAGGCCAGCGCCGCGCCGACCAAGATGGCGAGCCTGCAGAAGACGGTCAGCGGCATGGTGCAGGAGAACATCCGCAAGGCGCTGACGCCGTATCTCGGCCTCGACAATTTCGAGGTGAGCGTCGCTCCGCAGCTGTCCACCGACAAGCGGCAGATCAACGAGACGGTCTACGATCCCGAGAGCCGCGCCGAGCGCTCGGTGCGGGCCGTGCGCGAGAAGGAATCTTCCCAGAACGCCGACCGTTCGTCGCCGACCACGGTGCAGCAGAACCTCCCCGACCAGCAGGTGAATGCGGGCGGCGGCAAGAACTCCAGCGAGGACAAGACCCGCCGCGAGGACGTCACCAATTTCGAGGTCTCGTCCAAGACCACGACGACGGTCAGCGACGGCTATTCGGTCAAGAAGCTGTTCATCGCCGTGCTGGTGAACCGCGCGCGGCTGGTCGCCGATCTCGGCGACAAGAGCAACCAGGCCATCATCGACAGCAAGCTCGCCGAGATCAGCCAGCTCGCGGCGACGGCGGGCGGATTGGACAAGGCGCGCGGCGACCAGATCCAGGTGACGGCCGTCGACTTCATCGAAGGATCGCGCGAGCTGGCGCCGGTGCCGCCGATCAGCTTCGTCGAGATGATCAACAAGCAGCTCGGCAGCGTCATCAACGCGATCACGATCCTGGCCGTGGCCTCGATGCTGGTCTGGTTCGGGCTGCGGCCGGCGGTCAACGGCATTCTGACCCATCGCGCGCAGCAGGAGCAGGTCGAGGCGACCGAGGCCGCCCAGCTCGAAGCTTCGGCGGCCCTTGCGCTGGCCGACAGCGAGGAGGCCGAGCTCAACCTCGTCGAAGACCTCGAAGGCAAGATGCAGCGAACGCCGCAGAAGCGGCTGGAGCAGATCGTCCGGCTCGATCAGATGCAGGCGGCGGCGATCCTTAAAGACTGGATGCGACGCGAGGAGGCGGCATGAACGCGGCAATCGGAAAACTCCTGACGCAGTTCGACGCGAATGGCCGGGTCAAGTCGCCGCCGCCTCCGCCGCCGAAAATCCAGGACGTGCTGACCAGGCCGAAGGAGGCGAGGCGCGATCCGCAGCCTCAAGCGCAACCGCAGGCCCAGACGCAGCTTCAGGCGCCGTCTCCGGTGCCTGCGACGGAAGCGCCGCCGGTCAATCTGCTGGACGATGCCTATCGACGCGGCCATGCCGCGGGCGTCGCGGAAGCCGACGCCAAGCTGGCCGAGGAGCGCGTCCGCAGTGCGATCCGGCTCGGCGAGGAGCGGGCCAAATGGTCCGACCAGCAGGCGGTCGCGATCGTCAGCGGCTTCGAGGCGGCGTGCCGCGAGATCGAAACCAACATCGCAAGCTCGGTGGCGCGGATCCTGCTGCCGTTCCTCACCGATGCGGTGCGCGACAAGGCGATCGGATCGCTGGTCGAGCAGATCGCGGCGCTGACCGGCAACTCGTCGGTGCCGGCCTTCAAGGTCACCGGTCCGAGCGAGCTGCTGGATCTCGTGAAGACGCAGCTCGAGGCATCCAGGCGAACGGGCATCGCATACGAGGCCGCCGAGACGCTCGAGGTTCGCGTCGTGGCCGACCAGACCGTGATCGAGACGCAGATCACGGCCTGGAGCGAACGCCTCAAGGAAGCGCGCCGGTAGTCCGTCATGGAGGAGGTCAAGCATGAGATCGTGATCGTCCGCCGCCGCAGCGCCTTCGCCGAGGAGGCGCATCACGGCGGCGTCTGGAAGATCGCCTATGCGGACTTCATGACCGCGATGATGGCGTTCTTCCTGGTCATGTGGCTGCTCAACGCGCTCAACCAGGACCAGAAGCAGGTGGTCGCGAGTTATTTCAACCCGATCCAGCTCGCGGAAAATGCCCCCGCGCCGAAGGGCCTGAAGAATCTCTCCAAGAAGGAGCCGACCTCGTTCGAAGGTCAGGACGGCAAGCGCCAGCCGGCTGGCACGAACGAAGAACGTCGTGGTGACTCTCCGACCGCCGAGAAGCCGGCCTCCTTCGAGGAGAAGGTCCTGTTCCGCGATCCCTATGCAACGCTCGCCGAGATCGCCAATAGCGCGAACCAGTCTAGTGGCCAGCGGCGCGCCGGCGCTCTGACCTCCGCCGAAGAGGACGGCCTCAAGGGGGGCGATGCCTATCGCGATCCCTTCGATCCCGGCTATTGGAAGCTGGCGCCGCAGGCGTCCAAGGACGCCGATCGCTTCATCGAGAACGAGCCGAAGCCGAATGCCTCCGCGCGGGACGGCGCAGCCGGCGCGAATCCGGGCGAGCCGCAGGCGCGCCGGACCAGGACGGATGATGCCGGCGGCAGCGTGGCTCCGAACCCGGAGAGCCCGTCCGCAAGCCTGTCGCCTCTGCTACCGCCGGGCTCCGCACCGACGCAGTCGGCACGCGAGGGCAGCGTCCAAGCCGGCGTTCAGGCCAACGGCGCCCCGCAGGCGCGTCTTAACGATACGGCGAAGGAGTCGGAAACGCGCGAGGTGGCGCAAACGCAGCAGCCGACCATCAAGCAGCTTCAGTCCGCGATCGCAGAGGCGCTGTCGGACATCAAGGCAGGGGCGGGACCGGCGGCCGAGGTGCGTCAAGTCGAGGAGGGGCTCCTGATCAGCCTGACCGACGATGCGAGCTTCGGAATGTTCGCGGTCGGCTCGGCGGAGCCGCGTCCCGAGCTGATCCGCGCGATCGACAAGATCGGGCCGCTGCTGATGAAGCGCCCGGGCATGATCATCGTCCGCGGCCATACCGACAATCGGCCGTATCGGTCGGAGACCTACGACAATTGGCGACTGTCGACCGCGCGTGCGCAGATGGCCTACTACATGCTGGTTCGCTCCGGCGTCGATGTGCGGCGGATCGAGCATATCGAAGGTTACGCCGATCGGCGGCCGAAGCTTCCGAACGACCCGGCGGCCGCCCAGAACCGCCGGATCGAGATCCTGATCCGGGAGAAGCGCCCTTGATCAGGCTGCTGCGCCGCGCCGCTTGGCTGCTGCTGCCCTTCATGGCGGCAAATGCGCTTGCCCAGCCTGCGCCCCAGGGCGGGGAACCCTATGAGCTCGTCCGCGCGCTGCAAGCGGTGCAGGACGGCATCGCCAACGGCGACACTGCTGCACATGGCAGCCATATCGCGCTGATCCGGCAGATCGGCGAGAAGTTTCTCGCGGCCGATCCCGCCGTGTGGAGCAATCCACAGAACGGCCAGGCGGTCGTCATCTACCTGCTCAGCGGCGGTGCGCCGCAAATCGTCCGCAAGCTGCCGCGGGACAAGATGAACGTCGACGAGCGGCTGTTCAATGGTGCGCTCGCCTATGTCGAGGGTCGTCAGGAGGAAGCGCGGGAGCTGCTCAAGGAGATCAAGCCGCGGACCATTCCCTCAGGACTGGGCGGACAGGTCGCGCTGGTTCAGGGCGCGCTGTTCGCGCGCGCCGAGGCCTCGCTCGCGATCGAGCGTCTGGACGATGCGCGCCTGCTGTTGCCGGGCACGCTGGTCGAGGAGGCGGCGCTGCGGCGCGAGATCCTGCTGGTGGGGCAGGCGGAGGATTTCGAGAAGTTCGAGTTCCTGACGCTGGCCTATATCCGCCATTACCGCAATTCGATCTATGCCGGCGATTTCTGGCAGCGCTTCTCCGCGGGGCTGACGCAGTCGAGCCTGGCACTCGACGATCGCCGCTTTGCGCGGATCTCAGCCCTGCTGGAGCAGATCGATCGCGCCAGCCGCCTCAAGCTCTATCTCGTGATCGCGCGCGCCGCGATGGTGCGCGGACGGCTGGCCGTGGCCCGACTTGCGGGCGAGCGGGCATTGACGCTCAGCGCGGACGCATCAGCGGAACGCGAGCGCGCCCATTTCTTCCGCGGCGCCTCGCGGGTGCTCACCGACGAATATGACGGCGGTCTCGCCGAACTCAAGGCGCTCGACCGGTCGAAGCTGCCCGAGCGCGACGTCCCCCTTCTCAATGCCGCCGTGCAGCTCGCGCTCGACGTCCGCAAGCCGTTCGCGGGCGGATCCGCCGCAGCAGCGGACAAGCCTCCGGCAACGCCGGCGCGGCTCGATCTGGCGTCATCGACCGCGACGCTCGCACGCGCGCAGAAGCAGCTCGGCGAACTCGAACTCCTGACCAAGGACCGCCGTCCATGACCAAGCTCAATGGAACCTCCGGACAGCTCTTCTCCGGTCTCGCCGAGAGTCTCAACGTGCGCGGATCGCGCTCGGCAAAGGGCGCCGGAACCAAACCGCAGGCGAATTCGTCGTTCAACGATCTGCTCCACACCGTCTCGAACCTCGCCAAGCAGGCACTGAGCGAAGATGGCAGCGAGACGGCCGCGAAGACCGGAACGTTGCGCACGCGCCTGATCCACCCGACCGAGCAGGAGAAGCCGAAGGAGGCGACGCCGCGCGAACGTGTGGCGACAACTCCACATCCAAAGTCCATGGACGAGGCCTCCGACAACAAGTCCGAAAAGTCGACGGAGAAACCACGTCCGGTCGACGATGTCGCCGGGACGGATCGCCAGGACCAATCCGGCATCGCTGTCATGGTCGGCCAGGAGATCGCTGCCGCGCCTGCCGCGAAGCCGCAGATGCAATTGCCGTCCGCGGACAAGGACGCGCCCGCGCGCGACGAGCGGCCCCCCTCGCTGAAGCACGAGGCGCCAAGCGCCGTGAAGGCGGCGACCGCCGATACCGTCCCATCCGGTGCTGCCCAAGCCGGTGCACGCTCGCAGGCCGCGACGTCGCAAGCGATGGCCGAGTCGCAGCCGACACCGACGCAAGGTGCGGAGTCTTCGAGCGCAATGCCGGCATCACCTGGCTTCGAGGCTGTTACCGCCGATGTCGAGCGCGCTGCCAAGGCCTCAGTGCGCGCGGCGCTGCCCGAGACGACCAAGGTCACCGTGGTCCAGCAGGAAACCCATCTGCCGCCAGCGCAGTTCAACGCCCCGCAGCAGGTCGCCAACGCAGTCGTGGCCGAGCTGAAGGAACCGTCGGCCGCGGCGGCGTCCGCGGCGCCCGATCTCGCGGCAGCCCAGACCAACGCACCGGATCAGCCGCTCAGGATCCTGACCGTCAATCTCGAACCGCCCGCGCTCGGCAACGTCACGGTGCGCCTCCGCCTCGTCGGCACCGAAGTGTCCGTCCAGCTCGCGGCCGAGCGCAAGGACACGAGCCAGATGCTCGACCAGCAGCGCGACCAGATCCGCGATCTCATGCAGTCGGCGGGCTATGTCGCCGACGTCGCGCCGGTCCAGCACGGCTCGCTGGATGGATTTCAGAGCGGCTCGGGCCAGTCGCAGCCGCAGCTCTCGGGCCAGCAACAATCCTCGCCGCAGTCGCAAGACGCGTTCGGCGGTGGAGGCACGTCGTCGGGGCAGTCCGACGGCGGCGCGAAGCAGGCTCGCCAGGAGCGCCCGTTCAGCCAGGAGACGCGTCATGATCAGGATGTGGCGGCGTATCATCGTCGCGGCCCTGTTTATCTCTAGTGCGAGCGCGGCCCAGGCGGCCGCCGAAACTGCGCGCCCCTGCGAGCGCGAGATGGCGCGCGCGGCGCAGCAGCACGGGATTCCGCTCGGCATTCTCTATGCGGTCGGGCTCACCGAGACCGGACGGCGCGGCGCGCTCCATCCCTATGCTCTCGGTGCCGACGGCCAGACCGTGTTCGCCAAGGACATGGATGATGCAATCGCGAATTTCGAGACCATGCGCAGCAAGGGGATCAAATTGATTGACCTCGGATGCATGCAGATCAATCACTATTACCACGGCGACAAGTTCGCTTCGGTGCGGGCGATGTTCGATCCCGCCAGGAACGTCCAATACGCCGCGCACTTCCTCAAGGAGTTGAAGCAGCGCGAAGGCAGCTGGACCATGGCCGTCGCCCGCTACAATGCAGGTCCCAACAATCAGCCGGCGCAGAAGCGCTACGTCTGTCACATCGTCGCGCACCTCGTCTCGAGCGGCTTCGGCGCATGGACCGACAAGGCTCGCTCCTTCTGTCAGCCGAAAACGACCTGACAACATGAAGTTGTGCATCACGCCCAATCATCAGCCCCGCGCAAGCAAGACCCCGCATTGTAGCTGCAACCTGACCAAGGAGTCCAATTCATGAGCCTGTATGGTGTTATGCGCACCGGCGTTTCCGGGATGAACGCGCAGTCCAACAAGCTGTCGACGGTCTCGGACAACATCGCCAACGTCAACACGACGGGCTACAAGCGGGCTTCGACGGAGTTCTCCTCGCTGATCCTGAAGAGCGGCTCCGGCAATTACGATTCCGGCGCGGTCGAAACCACCGTCCGTTATGCCATCTCCGACGCCGGCAACTATCACTTCACGACATCGACGACGGATCTTGCGGTCCAGGGCAACGGATTCTTCGTCGTGCAGGACGCGAACGGAAATAACTTCCTCACCCGTGCGGGCGCGTTCGTGCCCGACGAAACCGGCAACCTCGTCAACACAGCCGGCTTCCAGCTGATGGGCTACAACATCGCGAACGGTGCCGTGCCCAACGTCGCCGCCAACGGTTTCGGCGGCCTTCAGGTCATCAACGTCAATCAGATGGCGCTCCAGGCCGCGCCATCGACCAAGGCGACCGTGGCCGCCAATCTCGATCCGAGCGCAACCGCGATCGCAGCGCCGGCAGGGCCCGCCAACTACACGTCGAAGACGTCGATGGTGACCTACGATAATATCGGCAATGCCGTGACGCTCGACGTCTACGCTGCCAAGACCGGCGCCAATACCTGGGATATCCAGGTCTACAACGGCGCCACTGCGTTGACGACGCCGGGCCCCGCAACCACGTTCACCTTCGACGTCACCGCGACCGGCAAGGGCAAATTGGCCGCGGCGAGCCCGACGGCGCTCTCGGTCGCGATCCCGGGCGGTTCCGCCGCCTTCAATATCGACATGTCGGCCATGACCCAGGTCGCTGCCGCCTTCGACTTCAAGGCGACGGTCGATGGCAACGCTCCGTCCGCCGTGGAGAAAGTGAACATCGACGACAAGGGCATCGTCACCGCCGTCCTCAAGAACGGCACCACGCTACCGAGCTTCCAGATCGCGCTCGCCACGGTGCCGAGCCCGGACCATCTGACGCCCGAAGTCGGCAACGTCTATTCGCCGAACCTGGAGTCCGGAAACGTGCAGGTTGGCCTCGCCGGCCAGGGCGGTCTCGGCACCGTCAAATCCGGCGCGCTGGAAGATTCCAACGTCGATCTCGCGGACGAACTGACCTCGATGATCGAGGCCCAGCGCGGCTTCACGGCGAACTCGAAATCGTTCCAGACCGGCGCGGATCTGCTGGACGTCGTCGTCAACCTGAAGCGCTGAATTCTTCGGCGCTCGTTTCGGGCAAGAGCACGCCATGTCGCTTACCGCCGCTCTCAACTCGGCTCGCTCCTCGCTCATGGCGTCGAGCATCCAGTCGTCGGTCATCTCGCGCAACATCGCCGGTGCCAGCGCCACCGGCTATTCGCGCAAGCTCACCGTGCTGGACAATCTGCCCGGCACCGGCGTCTATGTCGCGGCGATCCAGCGCGCCGCCAGCTCGGGCCTCTACAACAACGTCCTGATCGCGACCTCGTCGTCGGCCAAGCAAACCGCGATCTATGACGGCCTGCAGAAGATCGCCACCGCGACGGTGGACGATCCCGAGCTCGACCAGTCGCCGACGGCGCAGCTCAATGCGCTGAAGCAGGCATTGCAGAAATATGCCAACGCCCCTGATAACACCACGCTGGCACAGGCGGCCGTCGCGTCCGCCAAGGACATGGCGACCGCGCTCAACCAGGCGACCCGGACCGTGCAGTCGGTCCGCGAGAGCGCCGATGCCGACATGAAGACGTCGGTTCAGAACATCAACCAGCTGCTCTCGCAGTTCGAGACCGTGAACACGGCGATCGTGAAGGGCACGATCTCCGGCGACGACATCACCGACTACCTCGACCAGCGCGACAGCATCGTCTCGCAGCTGTCGCAGGAGGTCGGCGTCACCATGTCGATCCGGCCCAACGGCGACGCGGCGCTCTACGCCGACAGCGGCGTCGTGCTGTTCGACAAGACGGCGCGGTCGGTGAGCTTTGCGCCGACGACCGCCTACACCGCCGGCACCACGGGCAATGCCGTCTACATCGACGGCGTCCCCGTGACCGGGGCCAATTCGGTGATGCCGCTGAAGTCGGGCAAGCTCGCAGGGCTGGCTCAGCTGCGCGACCAGGACACCGTCACCTATCAGAGCCAGCTCGACGAAATCGCGCGCGGCCTGATCAATACGTTCAGGGAAAGCGATCAGACCGCTGCGGCACTGCCCGACGTTCCCGGTCTCTTCACCTATCCGGGCGCGCCGGCGATGCCGGCGAGCGCAACCGTCTCGGTGGGCCTCGCCGGCACGATCTCGGTCGCCGCATCGGTCGATCCGGCCCTGGGCGGCAACCCGAATCTGCTGCGCGACGGTGCGATCAGCGGCAACCCCGCCTATCAATACAACACCGCCGGCAACGGCGGCTATTCGACCCGGCTGCAGCAGCTCATCGGCGGCATGGATGCCTCGCAGCCGTTCGATGCAACGACGCAAGGCAAGCCGAGCGGCAGCCTGATCGACTTCGCATCGTCCTCGGCAAGCTGGATCGAAAACCAGCGCAAGGCCGCCAACGACAACTCCGAGTACCAGAGCACGCTGCTCAACCGCAGCATCACGGCGTTGTCCAACGTCAACGGCGTCAACATGGACGACGAGATGGCCTTGATGCTCCAGGTCGAGCGCACCTATTCGGCCTCGTCGAAGATCATCTCGACCGTCGATGAAATGCTGCAGAGCCTGCTCGCTGCCGTAGGGAACTAAGTCATGATGAGCGCGAACTACATTTCCACCCTGATGTTGTCCTCCTCGTTGAGGTATTCGATCACGAACAACCAGGCGGCGCTGAGCAAGGCCTCGACCGAGGCGACCACCGGCCGCTTCGCCGATATCGGCCTCGAGCTCGGTGCAACGACGGGAAGCGACCTCACGCTGCGGGCGGACTTCAGCTTCGCCGATCAGCTCGTCGACACCAACGGGCTCGTCTCGGGGCGCCTGGACGTGACGCAGAACCGGATCACCCAGCTCAGCAAGACCGCGACGGATTTCCTTAAGGACCTGATCGCGGCCCGCAGCACCGACGGCGGCGGGCGGGTCATCCTGCCGCCTGCATCCTCCAATCTCCAGGATCTGATCGGCGCCCTGAACGTCTCCTATAACGGCTCCTATCTGTTCTCGGGCATCAACACGCAGAACGCGCCGATCACGCCTTACGCCGCGGGCTCGGCCAGCAAGAACCAGGTCGATGCGGATTTTCTCGCGGCCTTCGGCTTCTCGCAATCCTCAGCCAGCGTCGCCACCATCACGCCGGCCCAGATGCAGACCTTCCTCGACACCACCTTCGATGCCGAGTTTGCCAGCCCGGCCTGGAACACCAACTGGTCGTCGGCGACCGACCAGACCATGCAAAGCCGGATCTCCACCACCGAGATCGCCGATACGTCCGTGAGCGCCAACCAGACCGGCTTCCGCAAGCTCGCCGAGGCCTACACCATGATGGCCGACCTCGGGAACGTGAAGCTGAGCCAGGAGACGTTCCAGGTCGTGGTGGACAAGGCCATCGGGCTCGTCGGCAACGCCATCAACGACCTCGCTGCGCTCGGCGGCAGCGTCGGCACGGTCCAGCAGCGGATCACCACAGCAACCACCAAGCTCAAGACGCAGCAGGACATCCTGAACAATCAGATCGTCGGCATGGAGAAGGTCGACCCGACCGAAGCCTCGGTCCGGGTCAACACGCTGCAGACACAGATCCAGACGGCGCTGGCGCTCACTTCGCAGCTCCAGAAGATCAGCCTCATCAATTATCTCTGAATAGGGGCTCGTAACCTTTGTCCAGTTGTTCGGTCTCCTGCGAAGAGTGGTCCTGATGACGTTTGAAGCCTATGAAGCGGTCGTCGACGAAAGTGGCTATGAGGCGCGCAGCCGCGAGCGGCAGGCGCTCAGCCTCGGCATCGACCGGCTCGAGCGGATCCAGAAGGGGCGTTTCAGCCTCGAGGACCAGGTCGAGAGCCTGCTCTATGTGCGGCGGCTGTGGACGATCTTCATCGAGGATCTCGCACACCCCGAGAACGGGCTGCCGGACAAGCTGCGCGCCGACATCATCTCGATCGGGCTGTGGGTGGTCAAGGAAGCCGACCGCCTCCGCGAGCAGAGGTCGAGCGACGTGGTGCAGCTCATCGAAATCAACCGCCTGATCCGAGACGCGCTTTAATGAAGATCTCCTTGCGCGCGGGCGAACGGATCTACATCAACGGCGCGGTGCTCCGCGTCGACCGCAAGGTCTCCGTCGAGCTCGTCAACGACGTGATGTTCCTGCTCGAAGGGCAGGTCATGCAGGCGTCCGACGCCACCACGGCGCTGCGACAGCTCTATTTCATCGTCCAGCTCATGCTGATGAACCCGACCGACGTCCGCGACGCCGCCGCGCTCTACGCGCAGCATTACGCGGCCCTGTGTGCCGTTTGCGAGAGCCGCGAGATGCTCGACGGGCTCGGCGCGATCCACGAGCTGGTCGGCGCGACCCGCTATTTCGAGGCGCTCAAGCGGATTCGGGCGCTGTTTCCGGTGGAGCAGGCCATCCTGGCGGGCGCCGCCAATGTTTCCCCAGTCGAAGCTGCCTGACAGCGGAGAGACAAGATGAACGTCAACAGCGCGACCGACACGACCGGCAAGTCGTCCAGCTCGAACGCGACCAACTCGCCGACGTCGAGCAACAGCGTGGACTACAACACGTTTCTCCAGCTCCTCATTGCCGAGATGAAGAATCAGGATCCGACCAATCCAATGGATACCTCGCAATATATGAGCCAGTTCGCCCAGCTCTCGACCGTCGAGCAGGCGATGCAGACGAATTCGAAGCTCGACGCGCTGCTGTCCTCGCAGTCCTTGTCGCAGGCCAACGGGTTGATCGGGAAGACGGTCAGCTTCACCGACTCGACCGGCGCCACCTTCAGCGGCAAGGTCGTCTCGGTCTCCATCAACAGCGACGGCTCCATCGCGACCCTTCAGGACGGCACGAAGGTCGCGGTCGGACCGGGGCTCACGATCAGCCAGTCATGAACGAGCGGGACGCCCTCGATATCGTCCAGGCGGCGATCTGGACCATCATCGTCGCCTCCGGGCCGGCAGTCGGTGCAGCCATGCTGGTCGGCACCGTCATCGCGCTGATCCAGGCGCTGACCCAGATCCAGGAGGTGACGCTGACCTTCGTTCCGAAGATCATCGTCATTCTCCTGGTCGTAGCCGTCTCCGGCTCCTTCATCGGCGCGCATCTGTCGACCTTCACCGAGATGGTCTATTCGCGGATCGAACGCGGCTTCTGATCCGGACGGCCCCGGCACCATCCCCGCGTAAGCTTTGCGCGGCAGATTGCGAACCGGACCCCTCTGCCGGTGACCCATGGCCGATACGTTAGCTGCTAGCCTGCCCAATCCGCGCCGCCTCGGAACGGATGCCTTCTTCGCCGGCGGCATCGTGACCATGCTCACGATCCTGTTCCTGCCGATTCCTCCGATCCTGATCGACCTCGGCCTCGCGTTCTCGATCGCGCTGTCGGCGCTGATCCTGATGGTCGCGCTGTGGATTCAGCGGCCGCTCGACTTCTCGGCCTTCCCGACCGTGCTGCTGATCGCGACGATCCTGCGCCTGGCGCTGAACATCGCGACGACGCGCCTGATCCTGTCGCGGGGTGGGGAGGGCGAACAGGCGGCAGGCCATGTCGTTGCCGGCTTCTCGAAGTTCGTCATGGGCGGCGACTTCGTCATCGGCCTCATCATCTTCGCGATCCTGGTGACGGTGAATTTCGTCGTGATCACCAAGGGCGCGACGCGTATCGCCGAGGTCGGCGCCCGCTTCACCTTGGACGCCATTCCCGGCAAGCAGATGGCGATCGACGCGGACCTGTCCGCCGGCCTGATCGACGACAAGGAGGCCCAGCGCCGGCGCCGCGAGCTCGAAGAGGAGAGCGCGTTCTTCGGCGCCATGGACGGCGCCTCGAAATTCGTCCGCGGCGACGCCATTGCCGCCCTCATCATTACCGCGATCAACATCTTCGGCGGCATCGTCATCGGCGTCACTCATCACGGATTGACTCTGTCCCGCGCCGCCGACGTCTACACCAAGCTTTCCGTCGGCGACGGTCTGGTGTCGCAGATGCCGGCGCTGATCGTCTCGCTGTCGGCGGGCCTCCTGGTCTCCAAGGGCGGTACCAGGGGCTCGGCGGAGCAGGCGGTGCTGCGGCAGCTCGGCGGCTATCCGCGCGCGGTGTCGGCGGCCGCGCTGATGATGTTCGTGCTCGCTCTGATGCCGGGGCTGCCGATGGCGCCGTTCGTGCTGCTCGGGGGCGTCATGGCCTTCGTCGGCTACTCGCTGCCGAAGCGCCAAGCCGCGCGGGAGCGCAAGGAGGCGGCCTCCAAGGCCGACGAGCGCGCCCAGGCCGAGGCCAAGGAATCCGTCAAGGAGCAGCTCAAGACCGCCGAGATCGAGCTCGCGCTCGGCGGCCACCTTTCGGTCCATCTGTTGGGCTCGCGCAACGAGCTTGCCCACCGCGTGGCCAAGATACGCAAGAAATTCGCCAAGCAGTACGGCTTCGTCATTCCCGAGATCAAGCTGACCGACAATCTGTCGATCGATCCCAAGAGCTATCAGATCCGCATTCACGACACGCGCGTTGCCCATGGCGAGCTCAGGCTCGGCGAGGTGCTGGTACTGGTCGACAAGGACGGCAAGCCCGACGTGCCAGGCGACGAGGTGATCGAGCCTGCGTTCGGCATGAAGGCGCTGTGGGTGACGGAAGCCTTCACCGACGAAGTCAAGCGGCAGGGCTGCAAGCCGGTCGACAATCTGTCGGTGCTGCTCACGCATTTGAGCGAAGTGATCAGGGCGAACCTCGCCCAGCTCCTGTCCTACAAGGACATGCGTGCCCTGCTCGACCGGCTCGATCCCGAATACAAGCGCCTGGTCGAGGATCTGTGCCCGTCGCAGATCTCCTATTCGGGCCTGCTGGCGATCCTGAAGATCCTGCTGGCCGAGCGCGTGTCGATCCGAAACCTCCACCTGATCCTCGAGGCGATCGCCGAGATCGCGCCGCATGTGCGGCGCTCCGAGCAGGTCGCAGAGCACGTGCGGACGCGGCTCGCCCAGCAGATCTGCG
Source organism: Bradyrhizobium sp. BLXBL-01 (assembly GCF_051853025.1). Classification (NCBI taxonomy): domain Bacteria; kingdom Pseudomonadati; phylum Pseudomonadota; class Alphaproteobacteria; order Hyphomicrobiales; family Nitrobacteraceae; genus Bradyrhizobium; species Bradyrhizobium sp. BLXBL-01. The sequence continues at coordinate 6,422,960 of NZ_CP182471.1, read as the reverse complement.
GCGATCTCTCCGACTATGGCGTGCTCAACGTGGTCCGTCTCGGCAACCGCTGGGACCTCGCCTTCCACCAGAGCCTGAAGCGCGATGCCAAGGGTGACGTCGTCGAGTTCGATGCCGACCCGCGCCTGATCGAGCAGTTCGCGACCGAAGCCAGCGCCGCGATCCGGAAGTTCACCGAAAGCGGCACCAGCGTGGTGCTGGCCGTCACGCCGGAAGCGCGGCCCTATGTCCGGATGATCCTGGAGCGGGTGTTCCCGACATTGCCGATCCTGTCGCATGTCGAAGTCGCGCGCAGCGCCGAGATCAGGGCGCTCGGAGCCATATCGTGATCTCCGGGCTCGCCGACAGCGTGCTGGTGACGTTCATCGTGTTCTGCCGCATCGGTGCCTGCCTGATGCTGGTGCCCGGCTATTCCAGCGTCAACGTGCCGCCCCAGGTGCGCCTGTTCGTCGCGCTGGTCACCACGTTTGCGCTGACGCCGATCCTGATCGCCGTCCTGAAGCCGCTCACGGACAACGCGGCGCCGCTGACGCTGGCGCTCCTGATCTGCTCCGAGCTCGTGGTCGGCAGTGTCATCGGGCTCGGCGGGCGCGTGTTCTTCCTCGCCCTCCAGACCATGGCGACCATGATGGCGGGCGCGATCGGCCTGAGCAACATCCCGGGCACGCCGGTCGCCGACACCGATCCGGCACCGGCCCTGGTGCCGCTGATCATGGCCGCCGTCACCACTTTGTTCTTCATGACCGACCAGCACTGGCAGGTGCTGCGGGGGCTGATGAACTCCTACGACGTCTGGAAGCCCGGCAACAGGCTGGGAGGCGGCGTGGCGCTCGACCTGCTCGTCGGCCGCCTTTCGGAAGCGTTCGTGCTGACGCTGCGGATCTCGAGTCCCTTCATCGTCTATTCGGTCATCGTCAACCTGGCGGTCGGCCTGATCAACAAGCTGACGCCGGCCATTCCGGTCTATTTCATCTCGGTGCCCTTCGTGCTGTTCGGCGGCTTCCTGCTGCTCTACCTCACCAGCGACGAGCTGCTGACGCAGTTCATGCTGGGCGTGTCATCGTGGCTGGCGGAGTGACGTCATGACGTCGCGCGCGGACAAGCTCGGCCGGATGGTCTCGCTGGTGAAGCTTCAGCTCCGGCTCTCCGAATGGCAGCTCGCACAATTGCGGCAGCAGGAGCGCAGCCTGCAAGAAGAGCAGGAATGGTTGGTCGGAGCCTTGAACGATGGAAAGCCGCCGGCGGGATCGTCGAACGAATCGATCGCCCGGCGGCTCAACAGGACGAGCGTCGGCGCCCGCGCGGTGCAGGCGCAGGCCGCGCAGCAGCTCGACCAGGTTCGCCGCGAGACCCGCCGCGTGAAACAGCTCGAGGAGGTCGCCAAGGCCGCGCTCGCCGACAAGCTCCGCGATGCCGAGAAGCGCTCGCTCGAGGACATGACGGGAACGAGCCTTACCGTGCGCGCGTGGACGCCACAGACAGCCAACCGGAACAAGACATGATCGTGACAGCGACGCCCGACCTCGTCCTCGACGTCCTCGAAGCCGCCGACCCCGTGACGCAGCGCGCCGCGACCGCGAAGCTCGATGCGCTGAAATCATCGGACGCCGATTTCGCCGCCACGATGGAGGCGGAAGTCGGCAAGGCCAAAGCGGCGACTGCCGACCAAGTCGCGGCGAAAGTCGCCGAAGCGCAGTCGGGGGCAGTGAACGGTGCACCGGTGCAGGTGATCAAGGCGCCGGCATCCGGCGAGGTTTATCGCAAGTTCGAAGCCTTCATCCTCCAGACCTTCGTCGAGACGATGTTGCCGAAGGACTCGGAGGAGGTCTTCGGCAAGGGCACGGCTGGCGGCGTCTGGAAGTCGATGCTTGCAGAGCAGCTCGGCAATCAGCTGGCAAAGGGCAAGGGCGTCGGCATCGCCCGGCAGCTCGCCGCCGCACATCCGGCCGGACCGGACGCTGCGGGGAAGGCCGGATCGTGATCGGCGAACGGGTGACAGAAGTTGAGAGGTGAATTTCCAATGCAGGCACAAGAAGGCGCGGTGGCCGTGGCGATGGACCAGGCGGTCGCTGACACCGAGATGGTGACGACGGAAGCCGCAGCGAGCGATGCGCTGCTGCCCGTGCTGCTGCCGATCGGAGGTGGCGAGGCGATGGTCGACGCCGCGGATGCGGTGAGATCGGACGAGATGCGTGGCCTGCTGGCTGCAATCCGCCGGCTCGCGAGTATCGTCGAGGAGGAGACGACCGCACTCGCGACGGGCCAGAAGATCGATTTCGACGACTTCAGCGCGCGGAAGAGCCGGAGCATGCTCGAGTTCGTCCGCCTGATGCGGGCGCGGATGCACCTCGGCGGCGAGGTCGAGATCACCGAGGAGATTCAGCGGCTGCGGGAGAAGCTCGAACGCAATCGTTCCATTCTGGAAATGCACTACGACGCGGTCCGCGAGGTCGCGAGCATCATCGTCAAGGCGGTCAAGGACGCCGAGTCGGACGGCACCTATACCGGTCGCACAGCGCAGGACGGAAAATGATCAGACTGGTGCTGGCCGGGCTCTGGGTATGCATCCTCACGGCGGGCACGAGCTATGCCGTCGCCTATTGGAAGGAGAAGGGCAGCCTGCTGCCGGCGAAGGACGAATATCTCGAAGGGCTGCAATATCACAAGACGCGGGCGCTGAGCGTGCCGATGGTCGAGAACGGCAATGTGCAGGGCTACATCGTCGCGCGCTTCGTCTACACCATGGAGGGGCGGACCATGCACCAGCTGAACGTTCCGCCGGAGCCGTTCGTCGTCGACGAGGCCTTCCGCAGGATCTATGCCGACGATCGTCTCGACTTCAGGAAGCTCGCCCGCTACGACCTCGCCGTCCTGACCACGGCCATCAAGCAACGCGTCAACGAACGGATGCAGGGTGACATCGTCCAGGACGTCCTGGTCGAGGACTTCAACTACGTCTCCAAGGAAGAATTCCAGCAGAAGCCGTAGGGCATGTTGTTCGGAATAGCGCGGCGCTTGCGCCGCCACGGCAAGCCCGCGTGCTGCCCTCTCTGCCGCTGAAAGCGCAACGGCCTCTGCTGCTCGCAGAGGCCGTTACCGGTTTGGTGGCGATGTCCTGCCGCGTCAGTTGCTGGTCGGGTACGCGGCCGGGGCGGCCTGCGCCCGGTTCAGGAGGATGCCGACGTCGTCGAGCTCCTGCACCGGCTCGTCGAGGGTTTCGCCCGCCGGGATGTTGAGGCGGTATCCGACGTAACGCCGGGCCACGATCGCGTCGAAGCCGAGGCGGTCGCGGAGCTTCTTGCGCAGCTTGCTGACGTGGCTCTCGATCACGCTCTCGTCGAAGGTGGACTCGAAGATGCCGTAGACCGCGTTGAAGATCTGCGTCTTGGTGATCCACTTGCCGTGGTTGGCCACCATATATTCGAGAATGCGCAGTTCGCGGCGGGGCAGGGTGAGGGCGTGGCCCGCGATTTCGGGGTCACGGCCGTTGAAGAAGACCTGGATCCTGCTCTCGCAGGGCCGCGGCAGCTCGCCCACCCGGCGGCGCGCGATCGCGGCCGTTCGGGCGAGGATCTCGCGCAGGTGTATAGGCACGTGCACGACGTCGTCCACGCCCGATTCGAACAGCTCCAGCGTGTTCTTGAGCATCTTCTGGCCGCTCATGGCGATGATGGGAGCCGATGAGCGCTTGCGCATCGCCCGCGGCAGGCTTCCGCGGGCATCGCAATCCCCGAGGAGAAAGGCGTCCACCGCCGCCAGATCGGATTCGCTCGCAGATTGCAACCAGTCCCAGAATTCTCCGGAGGAGAAGCCGATCGACGATACGCCTTCGCGAACGAGCCCTCCGACGTAGCTGTTCGCGACGCTCTCGCGATCATCAACGATAATATACATCAGTCTTTCGCCCCTGTTTCGCACTTGTTGCGGCCGGTTGGGTTGTTGTGATGCCCCGGCTCGGCAACGATGCTGTTTGACGACATTCCATCCCGCGAACCGTTGTTATGGTTTCGATATTCGCGGGCAGCCCTACGCGTTCAGTGCCTGCGTCTCGCGGGCCTGTTACTTCAACTCGATACTGAAACGCTTACTGCGTGAGGCTCGGCGGGTGTCTTACGGATCACCTCGCGGAGCAGATTGAGAAACGACCTAGAACAGTTGCGCCAAGTTGCTCATCGCGTCCGAACACTGCTGAACTGTGTCGATCTCCTCGCCAACTGGCGAGAATCACTTGAGTAGGACCGTAACAATTGCCGATTCCCGATCAAGCGTGCGTAAGAAAGCGATTGCTACGTGTGCTTGATGCTGTTGATTCGTTTCTGGTTGTTTCTTGATATATCCAATCGTATCAGTTGATTTGAATCCTAAACTAGTTTTGCACCGTCGTGGTTGTATGGTTCCGCATCCCCGTACAATTACAGCCGTTTTGGGTGGTGCTCCGGGTCATGCAAATTGTGGGGTTTTCAACCCCGGATTGACACTGGAACCCGCTTTACCGCGTGCGACAATTCGACTCACGTCTGCGCCGCGACTCCAGCTTGGTGAAATCTTGGCGAGTGTGTGTCTTTCGAGTCGCACTCTCGCCACGTGTATGACGCGATCGACTCATGCGACGCCTCATCGCGCGTGATGAAAAGCTTTCGACACGCACGTTTCAGGCAAGCTTCGGCAAATAGCGTCACCGCTCGACAGACCGAACCGAACGGAGCATTTGCATATGTTGTCCGATGGACAAGCTCGTCCCAACGCGACCGCGGATGTTTTCGCGGCGGCGAAGCCGGCGCCGGAGGCGAGCGATACAATGGACAACGCGGCGCGAACGCCCAAGCCTGCCGCGAGCGCAAAGCGTGTATCGGCCGCGGCGAGCGACGAAGCTCTCGCAAAGGAGGCACTCGAGGGCTTGAAGCGCATTCGTGCCAAGGCACGGCTCGACAAGATGGCAATCCCGAAACCTGCGCCGGTCGCGATCAAGCCGGCCGTGATCGTGGCGAAGCCGCCGCCGCCTCGTCCGACATGGGTCGTGCCGCTCGCAACGCTGGCGGTCGCTGCCATGTTGGTGGTCTGCGCCTGCACCGGCGTGATCGCCTATCTCACCACCCAGCCGGCGCCGAACAACGTTGCGGCCAATGCGGAGATCAGGAATCTGCGCGAGACCGTCGCGCAGCTGCGCAAGCAGGTGTCGGGCGTGTCTGAAAATCTCGACGGCTTGCGCACCGCGGTCGATCAATCCAGCAAGGTCACGAACGATCGCTTCGGCAGGTTTGCGGAGAATCTGGACCGGATCGAGCGGGTGAGCTCGTCCTCGACGGCAAAGCTCGACAAGCTCGCTCAGGTGCAGGCCCAGGCTCCTGCGCCGGCGACGGTGCAAACGCAGCCGGTGTCGCCGCAAGGGCCGATGATGGCCGCAGTCGCCGCGCCCGAATTCACGGGATCGGTGCCTGCACCCGAGCGGGCGTCGGCGCCGCGCAAGGCAATCAAGGGCTGGTCGGTCCGTCAGGCCTATGAGGGGATCGCGATCCTGCAAGGCCCGAACGGCGTCATCGAAGCCGTGCTGGGACAGCAGGTGCCCGGTCTTGGACGCATCGAAGAGATCAGGAACGATAACGGGCGCCTGGTGGTGGAAGCCAGCGGCGGCGTCATCTACTCGTCGCGCAAGGCAACGCCCTGATCGAGCGGCCTACTATTGGCGGTGATGCTCGAAGCTGGTGCACAGCAGATCGACCTCCGCCTCGGCAATCGGCGCGCGAAACAGGCGGCAGCTGAACTCGGCCGCCGTCTTGCTGTCGGTACCGGCGCGATCCTCCCGCAGGAAGATGCACCGCTTGCAGACGTCGGTGTGGTGCCGCTGCTCGGCGGCATCGGAGTGGTCAAGCGCGTGCCGGAACGTGTCGCGGAAGCGGATCTTGACCTCGTCACCGAGAACGGCAATCGCTTCGACGAGGACGTTGACGGGGTCGCGCACCAGAAACTTCTTGCCCTGCTGGGTCACGCTCAACGTCACCGACCGCTTGTCGGTGGCCGAGCGCTTCCGCTCGAGATAGCCGAGCCGCTCGAGCTCGCCGATGATGAACGAGGCGGTGCCGCGCGTGGTGCCGACGTAGCTCGCCAGCGCCGAGGGGGTTCGGGAAAACCGGTTGGCGCGGGAGAGGAAGCGCAGCGCCATCCATTCGCGGTCGCGCAAACCATGCTTGGTGCCTTCGAACCACAGGATGCGTGCGGCCTGCTCCAACAGTTCTATCGATTCGCGCGCCAAATTCATTTCAGTTCCAGGTCGGATAAACTTTATTCAATTGAGCCTTGAGTAGCGCAATCGGGGCGGACGGGAATGAACCCGCTTGCGCTTCGTCGTCCGTTGCCGGCGAGCGTCGCGCGTCGCGGGAAGAAGCCTCTGCGTTTCCGAAGATGGAACTTCCGGCCGTGGAACTAGGGTGTCACAAAGAAAGACCGGGTAAATCGCGCGGCCCAGATCTTCCGAAAATTTCAATCAAATGACGTCGGTTTGCATGTGAATTGGTGATGACGCACGGTGCACGAACAACATGATGTGTCACCATCGTCACCGGGATTGCAATTTGTTGCGGCAGAGCCTCTCGGGTGCGCGAATAGGAGCATTCTCTGCAGCGACGGCAGGCCTGGCGCCAGGGAAAGAACCGCTTCTTTCGGTTAATGGATGTTGCGATGCAGTGCAGCTAGACGGTTAAGTCCGGCACACGATCGGGCTCCGGCGGACGGCGGACACCGGTGCTCGCCAACGAAGGGGTGAGGCGGTGAGCCGTGTCCTCGCAGGCTGGTGAGTTGCCTTTGTCCCGCAATTATTGGCGAATGCGGCGCCCGAGGGGCATCAGCATGGGAATCAGGAATGGGAAGATCGATGAGCTTTGAAAACACCATCACATCCGACGTCATTGGACTGACGAAAGTCGCCCCGCTCTCGCGCCGCGGATTCATGAGCGCCACCGCAGCCGTCGCCGCGGGCTACACACTCGCGGCCGGTCCGGTCCGGGCCGATATCGTCACGACGGATACCAGCGGCCTCCAGGCCGGTGATGCCAAGATCAAGGTCGGCTCCGAGGAAATGCCCGCCTATTTCGCCCGCCCGGCCGGCAATACCAAGGCGCCGGTGATCATCGTGGCGATGGAGATCTTCGGCCTGCACGAATACATCAGGGACGTGACGCGGCGCCTCGCCAAGCTCGGCGCATTCGCGGTCGCGCCCGACTATTATTTCCGCAAGGGCGTCGACCTGACCAAGGTCGCGGACGTCAAGGAGCTGCTGCCGGTGGTGAATGCGAAGCCGGACGCGGAGCTGTTGTCGGATCTGGATGCGACGGTCGCCTGGGCAGGATCGCAAGGCGGTGACGCAACGCGGCTCGGCACCATCGGCTTCTGCCGGGGCGGCCGCGCGGTCTGGGAATATGCCGCCCACAGCGGTGCGCTCAAGGCGGGCGTTGCCTTCTATGGGACCCTGGTCGATCCCGCCAACCCGTTGTGGCCGAGGAGCCCGCTGCAGCTCGCGCCCGAGATGAAGGCGCCGGTGCTCGGCCTCTATGGCGGCGCCGATACCGGCATTCCCGTCGCCCAGGTCGAGCAGATGAAGGCAGCGCTCGAGCAGAGCAAGAAGCCGGCCGACTTCAAGATCTACCCCGAAGCGCCGCACGGCTTCCATGCCGATTATCGCGGCAGCTATCGCAGAGACGCCGCGGAGGATGCCTGGAAGCAGGCAGAGGCCTGGTTCAAGAAATACGGCGTGTTGAGCTGACGCTCAATCAAGAGGGCGGCCAGAGCGGCCGCCCTTTCTCTTTCAGGGCGTGACGATCTCACTTCGTCATCGCGCCGTAGACGATGTCCTGGACCTGCTCGCGATAATATTTCCTGAGCTCACCCGGCGCCGCCGTCCCCACGACGACGACGAGACGTTCCTTGGGATCGCAGAAGAACTGCGTCCCGTAAGCTCCGTTCCAGGTGAATTCGCCGGGATTGCCGGGGACCGACGATAATCCTTCGGCCGTCCGGACCGCGACCGAAAGGCCGAAGCCGAAGCCACCGCGATGCGGCTCGACATTGGCGACGTTGTTCTTGATCTCGGGGCCGAGATGGTTCGTCGTCATGTGACGGACCGTCTTCGGACCGAGGATGCGCTGACCGTCGAGCTCGCCGCCGTTGAGCAGCATCTGTCCGAAGCGGATGTAGTCGCCGACCGTTGCGAACGAGCAGGCGCCGCCGCACTCGAACTTGGTCGGGATGTCCAGGAGCTTGATGGCCTGCGGCTTGCCCGTCAGCGGATCGTTCGCGAAGGGGCGGGCGAGGCGCGGGCGCTGCGCGTCGGTCGGATGGAAGGTCGCATCCTTCATGCCGAGTGGCTGCCAGACATTGGCGGCGAGATAGTCGCTGAGCTTCTGCTCGCTGACCTTCTCGACGACGGCGCCGAGCACGTCGATCGAAAAGCCGTATTCGAACTCGGTCGAGGGCTGGTGCGCCAGCGGCAGCTTGGTGAGGCGATCGATGAAGGCCTGGGTGTCGCCTTCGATCGCCGGCGCTGTGCCATCGGGATATTGCCGCGCCACCGGGCTCGAAGAGTCCGGACGGCCGCCATACATCAACCCCGACGTATGCCGGTAGAGATCGTGGATGAAGATCGGCGAGGCCTGCGGCTCGAGCTTGAGCGAACCGTCGGCCTGGGGAGCGGCGACCTTCATGTCGGCGAAGCCCGGGTAGTAATCGGACAGCTTGGCCTGGAGCGGCAGCCGTCCCTGCTCCATCAGCGTCAGGCCGGCGACCGCTGCCATCGGCTTGGTCATCGACGCCAGCGCGAAGATCGCATCGATCGGCATCGGCGTGCCCTTGGCCGGGTCGAGCTGGCCATAGGCCTTGTAATGGACGAGCTTGCCGTCACGGGCGATGGCGACCACTGCGCCGGGCACGCGCTTGGCCGCGATCTCGCGCGCGAAGAAATCATCGAGGCGTGCAAGGCCCTGTTTCGAAAATCCGACATCGTCGGGATTGGCTTCGGGCAGCGGCGCGGCGCGCGCGGCGCTGAGCGCGACGACGGCAATCGTCGCCGCGATCATGGCGATCGTCTTGTTCATTGCATCCTCCCAAGGGGCGAGCTCGTTGTGTGGTGGCTCGCTCGACGCCTAGATCATGACCGCGCAGGCACGGAGTCAAGCGCGGGTAAGGCATGTCTGGCAGGCATCGGAGCGCAGGAACCCTATCGTCCTTCGCCCGCGCGCCAGAGCGAGTCGAGGCCGTGCCGATAGGTGGGATGGACAAGCGTGACGCCGAGCTCGCGCTTCAATTTCGCATTGGAGACCCGCGCGCTGCTGGCATAGAAGCTGCGGGCCATCGCCGACATCTCGGCGGTGGCGAACGCTTCTTCCGGCGGCGGTGCCACGCCGATCAGTTGCGCGGCATAGGCGATCACGTCCTGCGGCGGCGCGGGCTCGTCGTCGCAGATGTTCCAGGTGCCGCCGCGCTCGTGGTGGATGGCGGCCATGATCGTGCTCGCGATGTCGTCGACGTGGATGCGGTTGAAGACCTGTCCCGGCTTGATGATGCGCCTCGCCGTTCCCGCGCGCAGCGTCGCCAGCGCGTTGCGGCCGGGACCATAGATGCCGGCAAGCCGCAGGATCGCCGCATCGCCGCCCGTCGCATCCGTCCAGGCCTGCTCTGCCGCGATCCGCATCCGTGTGCGGTCGAGGACGGCCTGCGGCGGCGTGCTCTCGTCGACCCAGCTGCCCGCGTGATCGCCATACACGCCGATAGTCGAGAGATAGACGACTTTGCAGCGGTTTCCCTTGAGCACGCCGCCGAACGCCGCGATCGCGGGATCGCCGGTGCTGCCGGGCGGGATCGACACCAGGAGGACGTCGGCATGGCGAACCCGTTCAACCGTCTCGGGCGACGGATCGCTACCGGAAAACGGATGCACCTCGATGCCGGCGAGATCGTTCCGCTGCGCGGGATCGCGCACGGTGCCGGCGACATGCGAGAAGCTGTCGCCGTGCTTGCGGACGAAGTGCCGGGCACTGTAGCCGAGGCCGAGAATGAAGAGCCGCATGCGCCTCCTGTGCAGGTCGAAAGTTCCCGTTTGCGCCGTCATGCGCAGTTCGCTCATAAGAGATTTTTGGGTCCGGCAAAAGATATTGCGATTTGTCTCCCCCACAGGCTCGGTCGATGCTCGCTTCTCGCAGCATCGGAAGGGAGGGATCGATCATGCAGGCCGAAGCGTTGGTTCAGTCGCCAGCAGGCGCCGCCGAATTGATCCGCCGCGCGGCCGCGCTGATCTTCGACGTTGACGGCACCCTGGCCGAAACCGAGGAGCTGCATCGGCAGGCCTTCAACCTTGCCTTCGCCCGCCGCGGTCTCGACTGGCAATGGGACCGCGCCGTCTACAAGGACCTGCTGCGGGTGACGGGCGGCAAGGAACGCATGCGCGCCTACCACAAGAGGCTCAAGACCGCTCCGCCGTTGTCGGATATGGACATCGCAGAGCTTCACCGCATCAAGACCGCGCACTATGCCGAGCTGGTCGAGACTGGTCGTTGCCCCTTGCGGCCGGGCGTGACGGATCTGCTCACGACCGCGAAGGCGCGCGGCCAGCGGCTTGCGATCGCGACCACCACCTCGCACGGCAATATCGATGCGCTGCTGTCGCAGGCGCTGGGCCAACGCTGGGCTGCGGATTTCGACGCGATCGTCGCCGGCGATGACGTCAGGCACAAGAAGCCGGCGCCGGACGTCTATCTCGAGATCCTGGCGCGGCTGAAGCTCGAGGCGTCCGATTGCGTTGCGATCGAGGATTCCGCCAACGGTCTGGTCGCGGCCTCGCGCGCCGGCATCCCGGTTCTGATCACCCGCAGCATGTTCTTTGGGGACGATGACTTCACCGGGGCACATGGCGTGCTGGACGATCTGTCGGAACTTTCGGACCGTCCAACAAAAAACTGAAAAACAACCCCATGCACAGTAGATCACGCTCGCGTGATCGCCGCGCTCAGTGGACGCGGTGACTGGCTCTATCGTCCTCAGCCTGCTCGACAATCTGCGCGATCGGGCTGGACTGATGGTGCACCAGGCGCCAATCGTTGCCGACGCGGCGAAAATGGTTGGCGGCGGCCAGTGCGGTGCCGTCGACGATCTCGATGCAGAGCACGCGGGCGCTGTCGCCGTCGATGATGGCCTGCGGCTCGGCGCAGACGATCTGCGGCCGCTGCGGGTTTTGCAGGATATCGCGCCAGCTTCCGATCACGGTGGCGCGTCCGATGATCGCTGGCCAGCCGGGATGGATGCAGGAGATGCCGTCGTCGTCCGCCCACATCCGTTCCATGCCGGCGAAGTCGCCCGTTGAAAAAGCGGCGTAGAAGGCCGCGTTGGCGGCGATGACCTTGGTGTCGTTTCCCATCGCTCTCGGGTGGGGCAACGACGGCCAAAAATCAAGCGCGACTTCTGTCGATTTTGGCCGCAGTGCAGCATTCAAGATGCTGCCCGCGTCGTGGTCACGCCGAAACGTGCGTCGCCACGGTCCGTCGTGCGCCGTCGGCATAGAGGCGGCCGAGCGCCGCGGTGACGGCCTCGCGCAGGCGCGGTTCGGCGCCGAGCGGTCCGAACACCTTCGCCACCCCAAGCAGTGCCGGCGCGAGGCGCTCGGCAACAGGCCCCGCCTCGCGCGCCAGCGCGGCGAACTCGCCGGCGAGGGGATCGCGCACGTCGATGGCGCGGCCCTGCTCATCGACGGCGCTGACGTAGCGCATCCAGCCGGCCACCGCGAGCGCATGCGTTGCGATCGGCAGGCCCCTGGCAAGGCGATCCTGCATCGCGCCGAGCAGCCGCTGCGGCAGCTTTTGCGAGCCGTCCATGGCGATCTGCCAGGTGCGGTGATGCAGCGCCGGATTGGCGAAGCGCTTGAGCAGCGAGGCGCGGTAGGCGGCGAGATCCGTACCTGCGGGCATCGTCAGCGTCACCGCGGCCTCTTCCATCACCTGTGCGGCGAGGCGCGCGAAGTGGGGATCCTGCATGGTGTCGGCAATGGTCTCGTAGCCGGAGAGATAGCCGAGATAGGCCAGCGCGGAATGGCTGGCGTTGAGCAGCCGCAGCTTCATCAGCTCGAACGGCTTCACGTCGCCGACGAGTTCGACACCCGCTGCGGCAAAGTCCGGCCGGCCCGCGGTGAAGCGGTCCTCGACCACCCATTGCGTGAACGGCTCGGTCATGACAGGCCAGGCGTCGCGCATGCCCAGCACTGACGCGACCGCATCGCGATCGGCATCCGTCGTCTCCGGCACGATGCGGTCGACCATGGTCGAGGGGAAAGCCACCGTCTCGGCGATCCACTTGCCGAGTTCCCTGGAGCGCAGCGCGGCGAATTGCGTCACGATCCGCTGCACGGTATCGCCGTTGGCGGCGAGGTTGTCGCAGCACAGCACGGTGAAGGGCGAAAGACCCTGCGCCCGCCGCCGTGCCAGCGCGGCGACGACGAAGCCGGGCGCCGAGCGCGGCGCGTCGAAACTATTGAGGTCGTGCACGACATCGGGATGGCGCTCGTCGAGGTCGCCGGTCTGCGGCGTGTGGCAATAGCCCTTCTCGGTGACCGTCAGCGAGACGATGCGCGTGGCGGGGTCGGCCATCCGTTCGACCAGGGCTGCCGGCTTCTCGCGCGCGACGACACTGTCGAGCAGGGCGCCGATGACCCGGTGCTCGGTGCCTTCGGCCGCGCGTACGGCAATTGTGTAGAGATGGTCCTGCGGGGCGAGGGCGTCGCGCGTATCCGGGCTGCGCAGGCTGGCGCCGACGATGCCCCACGACGTCGCTCCCGCAGCAAGGCAATCGTCGATGACCACAGCTTGGTGCGCGCGATGAAAAGCCCCCAATCCTAAATGCACGATGCCGGGCGTGAGGCGCGATCGGTCATAGGCCGGACGGCGGATGGCAGTCGCCAGCCGGTCGAGATTGGCGCGACCAAGGCGCATCGAGCTCTGGCGCATGGACGTCTCCCCTTTGCTTTGCCGCTGCTTGACACGGCGCCCCTATCAGGTCAATGCTCTGGTCAATTGGTAAGACCAATTTTCCAAAATTGGCAGGCCGCGGGTCCAAACGACCTCGCGAGACCTTTCGGGAGGACCAGCGTGCCGCTGGAAGCTGTGGAGGCGAGACGGCTCTATCGCCAGGTCGCCGATCAATTGCGAAGCCTGATCGACAGCGGCGAGTACGCGGTCGGCAGCCGCTTGCCGACCGAGCGCGAGCTCGCCGAGCAGCTCAAAGTGTCGAGGCCGACGGTGCGCGAAGCCTTGATTGCGCTCGAGGTCGAGGGCCGGCTGCGCATCCGCGTCGGGTCCGGCATCTATGTGTCCGAGCCCGCCGACGCCGTGCCGGCGCCATCAGCGGTTATCGAAGGCCCGTTCGAGCTGCTGCGTGCCCGCGAATTCCTCGAAAGCGCCATCGCAGAGCAAGCCGCGCGCGTGGCGACCAAAGACGACATCGACCGCATCGACGCCGCGCTCGTCGCGATGGAGAATGTCGACCATCCTGGCGAAGCCTCGATGGTTCATGACCGCGCCTTCCATATCGCCATTGCGGGATGTCTCGGCAACGCCGTGCTGGTGCGGGTTGTCGGCGAGTTGTTCGACCAGCGCCTCAATCCCTATTTCGCGCAGCTAGCGCATTATTTCGAGAACCCCACCACGTGGCGAACCGCGCTCGACGAGCACCGGGCCGTGCGCGACGCGATCGCTGCGCGCCGGCCGCTGACGGCCCATGACGCCATGCGCGATCACCTCGCGCATTCGCAGGAGCGCTTTGCACAGAATTTTGGTGCCGAGACATCAGCAGAAGCAGCGGCTGCACGGAAACGGGCGGCGCCGTCCGCGGTTCAGCCGGCGAAATCAAAACGACCGTCGACGAAACAGGCCAAGAGCGGCAGCTCGCGGCGGCGGTGAGATTGGGCGGCCCGCATCCGTGCCGGGGCGGGTCAACAAGAAGCAGACTTGAACGATGGAGGAAAAGTCGATGTTGAAGAAGATGACGATTACAGCAGTGATTTCCGCCGCCACGCTGTTGGCGGCGACCAGCCCGAGCCTGGCGCAGACCAAGCTCAAATGGGCCCACGTCTACGAGACCTCGGAGCCGTTCCACACGGCGTCGGTCTGGGCCGCCCAGGAGATCGCCAAGCGCACCAACGGGCGCTACCAGATCGAGGTCTATCCGGCCTCCCAGCTCGGCAAGGAAGCCGACATCAACCAGGGCCTGTCGCTCGGCTCGGTCGACATCATCATCTCCGGCTCGAGCTTCGCGGCCAAGAGTTTTGCGCCGATCGGCGTGACCTATTATCCCTACACCTTCCGCGATGCCGATCACCTGCTCGCCTACACCAAGAGCGACATCTTCAAGGAGCTCGCAAAGGGCTATGAGGACAAGAGCGGCCACCACATCGTCGCGGTGACCTATTACGGCGTGCGCCAGACCTCGTCGAACAAGCCGATCAAGACCTGTGCCGACATGAAGGGCCTGAAGATGCGCGTGCCCGATGTACCCGCCTATCTCGCCATGCCGCGCGCCTGCGGCGCCAACACCGCGCCGATCGCGTTCGCCGAAGTCTATCTCGCGCTCCAGAACGGCACCGTCGAGGCGCAGGAAAATCCGCTGACCACGATCGAGGCCAAGAAGTTCTACGAGGTGCAGAAGCACATCGTGCTGACCGGCCACATCGTCGATCACCTCAACACCGTGATCGCCGGCGCGCTGTGGAAGAAGCTCTCGGACGAGGACAAGAAGATCTTCACCGACGTGGCGCAGGAGGCAGCGGCCAAGGCCACAGGAGAGATCAAGCAAAACGAAACCAAGCTGGTCGCCTTCTTCAAGGACAAGGGCCTGACCGTGACCGAGGTCGACAAGAACGAGTTCCGCGACACCGTGCTGAAGAACGTCGCGTTCGAGACCTTCGGTTACCGCAAGGCGGATTGGGAGAAGATCCAGGCGGTGAAATAAGCCAGACCCTCATGGTGAGGAGCGCGAAGCGCGCTCCGGACGATGCTTCGCATCGCCGGGCGAACCATGAAGGCCCCGGTGCCACCTAGGTGTCGCCTGGGGCCATCCTTCGAGACGCTTGCTTCGCAAGCTCCTCAGGATGAGGAGCGGAGCGAGGTTACGCAGCAGAACTCGTTCGAGGTTCCGGGTTCGACGCTGACGCGTCGCCCCGGAACGACGTGAGAGAGGTTTGAGAGGTACCCATGTCCACCGCCGAAATCCACCGGCAGATCACCGCGGACGAGATCGCCCATACCTTCGAGGAGGAGGCGACGCCGAAGGTCGATCTCGGCGTCTACGCGTTCGAGGACTGGGTCGCGCTGGCGATCTTCTGGGTGATGGCGCTTGCCGTCTTCCTGCAATTCTTCACCCGCTACGTCCTCAACGACAGCTATGCCTGGACCGAGGAGATCGCGACCTATTGCCTGATCGGCGTGGTCTTCATCGGCTCGTCGATGTGCGTGCGGCTGTCGCGGCACATCCAGGTCGACCTCGTCTATCGCTACCTGCCGCATGCCGTAGGGCGTGTGCTGTCGACGGCGATCGACCTGATCCGGATCGCCTTCTTCGGCTACGCCATCAAGCTGGTCTGGGTCTACATCAAGATCATCGGCGACGAGCAGATGACCACGATCAATCTTCCCAAGGACTACGTCTATTACGCCGTGCTGCTCGGCTTCGTGCTGATGTTCGCACGCTCCGCGCAGGTGGCACTCCAGAACTGGCGGCAGGGCTACTCGGTCCTCGAACGTCCCGGTGCCTACGACGGATCGGAAGGATAAGACCATGCTGCTGTTGCTCGGAGGCTTTCTCCTTCTGATGCTGCTCGGCGTTCCCGTGGCGATCGCCATGGCCGCGTCGTCGCTGCTCTACATCCTGGTCAGTGGCGTGACGCCCGACGTCACGCTGGCGCAGCGCATGATCGCCGGCGTGGAGAGTTTTCCTTTGCTCGCCGTGCCGTTCTTCATCCTGGCCGGCAATCTCATGAACATCGCCGGCGTGACCGGGCGCATCTACAAATTCGCCGTCGCGCTGGTCGGGTGGATGCGCGGCGGCCTCGGCCACGTCAACATCATCGGCTCGGTGATCTTCTCCGGCATGTCCGGCACCGCGATCGCGGATGCTGCCGGCCTCGGCACCATCGAGATCAAGGCGATGAAGGACCACGGCTACTCCACCGAGTTCTCGGTCGGCGTCACCGCGGCCTCGGCGACGCTCGGGCCGATCATTCCGCCCTCGCTGCCCTTCGTGATCTACGGCATGATGGCGAACGTCTCGATCGGCGCGCTTTTCCTTGGCGGCGTCATCCCCGGCATCGTCATGACGCTGCTGATGATGGCGACCGTCACCTATTTCGCGCACAAGAACAAATGGGGCAGTGATACGCCGTTCTCCTGGCCGCAGCTCGGTTCGGCCGGTCTCGAGATCGCCATCGTACTCGCTTTCCCGCTCGCAATCTGGCTGATGGTCGTTGCCGGCATGTCGGTGAACATGGCGGTCGTCATCGGCCTCGGCACGCTGCTCCTGATCGACTGGTATTTCGACTTCTCCGCGGTGATGGCGCTGATGGCGCCCGTGATCCTGATCGGCGGCATGACGCTCGGCTGGTTCACGCCGACGGAAGCCGCGGTCGCGGCGGTGATCTGGTCGCTGTTCCTCGGCCTCATCCGCTATCGCACCATGACCCTGAAGACGGTGGCGAAGGCGACCTTCGACACCATCGAGACCACGGCTTCGGTGCTGTTCATCGTCACCGCGGCCTCGATCTTCGCCTGGCTGCTCACGGTATCGCAGGCGGCGCAGATGCTCTCGGACTGGATGCTCAGCATCACCCACAACAAATGGGTGTTCCTGGCGCTCGCCAATGTGCTGATCCTGTTCGTGGGATGCTTCATCGACACCACGGCGGCGATCACCATCCTGGTGCCGATCCTGCTGCCGATCGTGCTCAAGCTCGGCATCGACCCGATCCATTTCGGCCTGATCATGACGCTGAACCTGATGATCGGTCTGTTGCATCCGCCGCTCGGCATGGTGCTGTTCGTGCTCGCCCGCGTCGCAAAGCTCTCGGTCGAGCGCACGACGGTGGCGATCCTGCCCTGGCTGGTGCCGTTGCTGCTCGCGCTGATCGCGATCACCTACATTCCCGACCTGACCCTCTGGCTGCCAAAATACATGGGACTCTCCAAATGACCTCGACTGCTCTCGCCGCGACCCTGTTCGGCCCCGAAGACCTGCGCATGATCGAGCATCCGCTCGACAAGCTCGCGGACGGCATGGTGCGCATCCGCTTCGGTGCCGGCGGCATCTGCGGCTCGGACATGCACTATTTCCGCCATGCCCGCACCGGCGACTTCGTGGTGAAGTCGCCGCTGGTGCTGGGACATGAGATCTCGGGCGAGGTCGTGGAGATCTCCGGTACCGCCGCCAATCTGAAGGTCGGCGACCGCGTTGCCGTCAATCCGTCACGCTGGTGCGGCCATTGCGTCGCCTGCCGCGAGGGCCGGCCGAACCTGTGCGAGAACATCTACTTCATGGGCTCGGCCTCGAAGACGCCGCACATGCAGGGCGGCTTCGCCAATTACTTCGACGCGATCCCCGCGCAGTGCGTGAAGATCCCCGATCACGTCTCCTACCAGGCCGCGGCGCTGGCCGAGCCGCTCGCGGTCTGCCTGCACGCGGTCGCGCGCGCCGGCAAGATCGAGGGCAAGCGCGGCATCATCTTCGGCGCCGGCCCGATCGGACTTCTAACCATGCTCGCGGCGCACCGTGCCGGCATGGCTGACATCACGGTCGCCGACATCGCGCCGGCGCCGCTGGCCTTTGCGACCAAGCTCGGCGCCTCGCATGTCGAGAACGTGTCGGGCGGTGAAGAGGGCCTGAAGGCACAGGCTGCCGCGCGTCCTTACGACGTCGCCTTCGAGGTCTCGGGCACGGCCGCGGGCCTTGCCAGCGCGATTCACATCGTCAGGCGCGGCGGCGTCGTGGTGCAGATCGGCAATCTGCCGGGAGGCCAGATCCCGACACCGTCGAATGCCGTGATGGCCAAGGAGATCGACCTGCGCGGCTCGTTCCGCTTCGGCTTCGAGTTCATGAATGCGGTGGAACTGATCGGCAACGGCAGCGTCGATGTGCTGTCGCTGGTCACCGCCGAGCGGCCGCTCTCGACCGCGCCCGATGCGCTGCGGCTGGCGCTCGACCGCTCGCAGAGCGTCAAGGTCGTGCTGACTGCGAACTGATGGGAGGCAGCCTATGATGCTGGAGGGATGGCGCTGGTACGGGCCCGATGATCCGGTCTCGCTCGACGACGTCAGGCAGGCCGGCGCGAGCGATATCGTCTCGGCGCTGCATCAGGTGCCGATCGGGGAGGCCTGGACGCGCAAGGCGGTCGAGGAGCGCAAGAACTTCATTGAGAACGGCCAGCCCGGCCGTTCTCAATTGACTTGGTCGGTGGTGGAATCGATTCCGATCCCCGACGACGTCAAGCGCCTTGGCGGAAAAGCGACGAAGTCGATTGAGGCCTGGATCGCGAGCCTGGAGGCGGTGGCGGCCAGCGGCATCAAGATCATCTGCTACAACTTCATGCCCGTGGTGGACTGGTGCCGCACCGATCTGGAATGGGAGCTGCCGAACGGCGCCCGTGCCATGCGCTTCGACCAGGACCGCTTTGCCGCGTTCGAGCTGCACATCCTGAAGCGCCCGGCCGCCGTACAGGAATATTCGCCGGAACAACAGGCGCGCGCGAAGAAATTGTTCGAGCAGATGAGCCAGGCGGATATCGACTATCTCGTCATGGTCATCGCCAGCGCGCTGCCGGGCTCGACCACCGAGCCGATGACCATCCCGCAATTCCGCGATCGGCTGGACACCTACCGCGACATCACGCCTGAGATCCTGCGGCAGCACCTTGCGGAATTCCTCGCGCGCGTGACGCCGGTGGCCGAGCAGCTCGGCGTGTCGCTGACGCTGCACCCGGACGATCCGCCGCGACCGCTGTTCGGCCTGCCGCGCATTGCTTCCAGCGCCGACGACTATCAGGCGCTGTTCGACGCCGTGCCGTCCAAGGCGAACGGCATCTGCTTCTGCACCGGCTCCCTCGGCGTACGCGCGGAGAACAATCTGCCAGAAATGGCCGAGCGCTTCGGCCCACGCGTCGCGTTCGCCCATCTGCGCGCGACCAAGCGCGAGGCGGACGGGTTGTCGTTCTACGAGTCCGACCATCTCGACGGCGACGTCGACATGATCGCGGTGCTTAAGGCGCTATTGAAGGAGAACGCACGGCGCGCACCGGACAAGAGAATCGTGTTCCGGCCCGACCACGGCCACCGCATGCTCGACGATCTCGCCGCCACCAAGCGCACCAACCCCGGCTACACCGCCATCGGCCGCCTGCGCGGCCTCGCCGAGCTACGTGGTGCGATCAGGGCGATCGAGCATCGGTAGGGGCGGAATTCGAGCGCAGCTCTATCCACATCGTCATTGCGAGCGCAGCGAAGCAATCCAGAATCCCTCCGCGGAAAGACTCTGGATTGCTTCGCTGCGCTCGCAATGACGTGGAGAGAGCGGGGCTTCACCGCGACGCCACCTGCTCAGTAACACGCCGCCATGGCGCCGAGCTTCGGATAGAGCCGGTCGATCGCGGCGATCTCGCTTTTCATCTGCGCAATGATCCAGTCGCGGATCTCGGCGGCGATGGGACGCATGATCCGGTTGCGCGGCGGCAGGAATTCGCAGATGCGGCGCGTGGTGGTCAGCGTGTCGGAGGCCGGCACCAGCGCGCCGGTGAGCAGCCAGTGCGAGGCGACCGTCAGCCAGCCGAGCGCGATGCCCTGGCCGAGCAGCGCGGCCTGCACCACGACTGCATAGTCGGTGAAGCTCAACGCCTTGGCCGCGCCGCGTCGTCCGGTGAGGAGCGATGCGTAATCCGCGGCCCAGTCGCCCGGCGTCTCGGCGAGGCGGATGATGGTGTTGCCCTCGGCGGGATCAGTCTCGCCGAGATAGCCGGGGCTGCACATCGGCAGCATCACTTCCTTCATCACCAGCGTGCCGCCGGATGACGGCTCGTCGCGGTCGCGGAAGCGCATGCCGAGATCGACATTCTCCACCGGCCCGCGCAGCGCGCCGGAGATCAGCTGGAAGCGCAGATCCACTTGCGGAAACTGCTTCTGCAGCTTGTCGATGCGCGGCATCAGCCAATGCGTGGTGAAGGCGGAGGAGACCGACAGCGTCACCGTCTCGGTGCCCTTGCGGCGCCGCTCGATCTCGACGAGCCCGCTCTCGATGCTGCGAAAGCCTTCGAGCACGCGGCGATAGAGCAGCTCGCCTTCCTCGGTGAGCACCGCGCGGCCCGCCTTGCGATCGAACAGGCGGACGCCGAGATGCTCCTCGAACTGGCCGAGCATCCGGCTCACCGCCGGCTGCGTCACGTTCAATTCGGCCGCCGCCGCCGTGAAGCTGCCATTGCGCGCCGCCGCGTCGAACACGAACAGGGCGTTACTGGACGGCAGCATGCGGCGGAGCTCTGGCATAACGTCATGTTATGAGCGCGGTGAGAATTTGGCAATTGCCGAGTTTTGGCAAGTCTGGTGTCATGAGCATGACAGCCTAAACACAGGGGCTTCGGGAGAAGGTTTGGTGCAGCGCACGCTTAGGCCGTGAGTGCTCCAAAGCCCTGTCTATAAAGCAGCCTTATGGCGCGCAGTGAGGCACGCCAGCGCAGGGACATCGCGAGGTCGATCGTTGGACAAGCGAGCGGAAAGCGTCGAGATCAGGTCCGCCAGCAAGGCCTATGGCGCCGTTCGCGCCCTCGACGACGTTTCGCTCAATGTCAGCGCCGGTGAATTCGTCTCGCTGCTGGGCCCCTCCGGCTCCGGCAAGACCACGCTGCTCGGCATTTTGGGCGGCTTCATCCTGCCGACCTCAGGCACGATTCTGTTCGGGGGCCGTGACGTCACCTATATGCCGCCGCACAAGCGCGACATCGGCGTGGTGTTCCAGAACTATGCGCTGTTTCCGCATATGAGCGTCGGCGAGAACGTCGCCTTTCCCTTGCGCGCGCGACGCCTGCCGAAATCCGTCTGGCCGGACAAGGTGCGCGCAGCGCTCAGCATGGTCGGCCTTGCCGGCTATGAAGAGCGCGGCATCGCGCAGCTCTCCGGCGGTCAGCGTCAGCGCGTGGCCCTCGCACGCGCCATGATCTTCGAGCCGCGCCTGATCCTGATGGATGAGCCGCTCTCGGCGCTCGACAAGCAGCTGCGCGAATCCATGCAGATCGAGCTGCGCGCGTTGCACAAGCGCATCCAGGCGACCATCATCTACGTCACCCATGACCAGCGCGAGGCGCTGACCATGAGCGACCGCGTCGCCGTCATGAAGGACGGCCGGCTGGTTCAGATCGACGCGCCGGCGCGGCTGCACGATCATCCCGCCGATTCCTTCGTCGCCAGCTTTATCGGCGAAGCCACGATGCTGCCGGTCCGCCGCGTCGATGCTTGCAGCGTCGCACTCGGCAATGCCCTGCTGCGCAGCGCGCGCGCCATTCCCGATGGCGATGCCCTGATGCTGGCCGTGCACAGCGAGAAGCTGCTGATCGACGACGGCGCGCAGGATGAGGCCTGCAACCGGCTGACCGGAACGGTCACCGACATCGTCTATCAGGGCGAGAGCTTGCGCATTTTCCTCGCGCTCGCCGATGGCATCGCGCTCAGCCTGCGCCAGCCGAGCTATCACCAGGCCTATCACCGCATTCCGCCCCTCGGCGGCAATCTCACCGTCACGCTCCACCCCGAGGACACGATCGTCGTGCCCCGGGCAACCTGAGAGAAGAAGACCATGTCGACCCAAGCCGCGTTCAGCAATTTCAAGGTTCTCACCTTCGATGTCGTCGGCACCTTGATTGATTTCGAAACCGGCGTGCTCGAAGCCGTGCGCAAGATCGGAGGCAGGAAGGCAGCCGAGCTCAGCGACGAGCAGATTTTCGAGCCCTACAAGCGGGGCCGCGACAAGCACTACGAGCGCTCCAGCGAAGTGATGTTCCACGTCTATCGCCATCTTGCCACCGAGCTAGGTTTGCCCTCTGACGACGCATCCTGCGACGTGTTCCAGCTTTCGGTGCTGCGCTGGGGGCCATTCCCGGATTCGGTGGAAGCGCTCAGGCGGCTGCGCACGAAGTTCCGCCTGGTCGCGATGACCAATGCCGACCGCGTCGCGCTGTCGTGCTACGCGCATGCGCTCGGAAATCCCTTCGATGACACGGTCTGTGCCGACGACACCGGTGTTGCCAAGCCCAATCCGGAATTCTTCGCCTACAACAAGGGCCGCCAGTCGGCGTTCGGCTACAAGCAGTCGGATATCCTGCATGTCGCGCAGAGCCAGTATCACGACATCGGGATCGCGCGGAAGCTCGGCTACAAGGTGTGCTGGATCGAGCGCCGCCAGGGCATTGCCGGCTTCGGCGGCACGCCGGCGGTGGAGACGCTGACCAAGCCGGACTTCCATTTCCCGACGCTGAAGGCGCTCGCCGACGCCGCGATCGGCCCGGCGGCGTAACGGAGGGCTGTGGCATGACACGGGACTGGCGCGCGCTGCCATCGGTCAATTCGCTGTGGGAAGCCACGGCGGATCCGGCGCGCGACTATCCCGTGCTGTCGGGCGAGAGCCAAGCCGATGTGGTGATCATCGGTGCCGGCTATACCGGCCTCTCCGCCGCGCACCACATCGCCAAGAGCGGGCTCAGCCCCGTCGTGCTCGAGGCCAACCGTCCCGGCTGGGGCGCGAGCGGGCGCAATGGCGGCGTGATCACGGCAAAGTTCCGCCTCTCGTTCCGCGAAATCGATGCCGTGCATGGCCGCGCCATGGCGCGGCGCATGTACGAGATCGCCCATGAATCGACCGACATGGTCGAGGAGCTCGTCTCCGAATTCGGCATCACCAGCGCGAACCTTGTGCGCACCGGCCAGGTCAAGGCTGCGCACAACGAGACGACGCTCCGGGCCGCGATTGACGAAGCCAACTGGATGACGCGCGAGATGGGCTCGGCCGCGGCTCGCATCCTCGACAAAGGCCAGGTGCGCGAGGAGACCGGCTCCGACATCTTCGTCGGCGGCGTGCTCAATCCCGGCTCGGGCGGCATTCATCCGCTGAACTATTTGCG
This sequence comes from Bradyrhizobium sp. BLXBL-01, assembly GCF_051853025.1. NCBI lineage: Bacteria > Pseudomonadati > Pseudomonadota > Alphaproteobacteria > Hyphomicrobiales > Nitrobacteraceae > Bradyrhizobium > Bradyrhizobium sp. BLXBL-01. The sequence continues at coordinate 6,399,793 of NZ_CP182471.1, read as the reverse complement.
CGGCCTCGCCGATGGCGTCGCGCGCCGCGGCGTTGCAATCTTCCAGGGATCGCCGGTCACAACGCTTCGAAGGGAAGGCGACGGCATCGTCGCCGAGACCCCGCAAGGCGCGGTGCGCGCCAAGCAGGCGATCATTGCCACCAACAGCTATTCGGACCTGACCAGTGCCACCGCGCATCTGCAGCGCACGCTAATTCCCTTCCGCAGCGCCATAGTCGCAACCGAGCGGCTCCCCGGCAATCTCGCGGGAAAATTGATGCCGACCGGGCGCACCTACACCGAGACCAAGCGCATGATGCGCTGGTTCCGCATGGTCGACAACCGTGTGATCTTCGGCGGCCGCGGCGCCTTCGGCAAGCAGGACTCGCAAGCCGCGTTCGACGCCTTGCGCAAGGCGATGGTCGGCATCTTCCCCGATCTCGCCGATGTCCCGCTCGCATACAAATGGTCGGGGCTGGTCGCGATGACGCTGGACTCGGTGCCGCATATCGGTCGGCTCGACGACCGCACGCTGTTCGCGGTGGGTTACAACGGCGCCGGCGTTGCGATGTCGAGCCTGATGGGCCGCTATCTCGCCGCCTTCGTGCGCGGCGAGACGCCCGACGTCGGCCTGCTCGACATCAGGCGCATGAAGGCGATCCCGTTCTATCCGCTGCGCGAGCCCGCCGTGCGCATGGTCGCCGGTTGGTACCAGTTTCTCGACGCGATCGGTCAGTGAGCTCTATTTGGAGGAGGTGAGGATGACGATGAAGCAGAAATTCGGATTGGGCTGCGCGCTGCTGGGCGCAATCGGGTTGACCAGTGCGGCTGATGCCGCCGAGCAGATCACCTTCGTCTCGCAAGGCGGCGCCTATCAGCAGGCACAGACGGTGGCGATCCTCGATCCCTCCGCCAAGAAGCTCGGCATCACCATCAACCAGGACTCCATTCCCGACGCCTGGCCCGCGATCAAGACGCAAGTCGGCAGCGGCAAGCCGATCTGGGACGTCGTCGACACCCCGACCGGCAACTGCCTGCGCGGCGGCGAGCAGGGGCTGATCGAGAAGCTCGACTTTTCGAAGATTCCAAACGGCGCGGCGATGCCGGAGGCCTATCGCAGTCCCTATTCGGTGTCCTACGAGTTCTATTCCAGCGTGCTGGCCTACAGCCAGAAAGCCTTCCCGAAGGACGCGCCGAACAGCTGGGCCGATTTCTGGGACGTCAAGAAATTCCCCGGCCGCCGCGCGCTGCGCAACCACCCGTTCGCGACGCTCGAGGCGGCGCTGATGGCCGATGGCGTCGCGCCCGACAAGCTCTATCCGCTCGATGTCGACCGCGCCTTCAAGAAGCTGGAAGAGATCAAGCCGCACATCACGGTGTGGTGGACCTCGGGCGCGCAGTCGGCGCAGCTGCTCAATGACGGCGAGGTCGACATGGAGATGGCCTGGAACGGTCGGGTCAGCGCGGTGGCCAAGGAGGGCGCGAAGGTCACCTTCACCTACAATCAGGGCATTTTGCAGAGCACCTCGCTCTGCATCCTCAAGGGCGCGCCGAATCTGGAAACCGCGGTGAAGTTCCTCAACGCGGCGGTCGATCCCGTGCACCAGGCCAATCTGCCGCTGCACATCGATTATGGCCCGGGCAATCCCAAGGCGTTCGAGACGGGCGTGATCAAGGCGGAGCGCGCTGCGCAATTGCCGAGCGAGCCGGCGAATGCGGCCAAGCAGGCGCTGATGTCCTACGCCTGGTGGTCCTCGTCCGCGGGCGAAGCCGCCGAGAAGCGCTGGGCGTCCTTCATGCAAAAGTAGGCGAGGCCAGCGTTGACGACATCCGTGCCAGATCCCTCCCAAAAGCATCAGCGCCGCGAGCACGGCCTGATGCTGGCATTGGTGTCGCCGGCGCTGCTGGTGATCCTTGCCCTGATCGTGCTGCCAGTCGGTTGGCTCGCCTGGCAGTCGATCTATCATGACGGCTTCACGCTGGAGAACTATCGCCGCGTCTTCACCGAAGATGTCTACTGGCGCAGCTTTGCACTGACGTTCGAGATCAGCCTCGCGGTCACGGCAATCGCGCTGCTGCTGGGCTATCCCGTGGCCTACCTCGCCAATTCGGTGCCGAAAGGGTGGAGCATCCTGATCCTGTCGCTGGTCGTGCTGCCGTTCTGGACCAGCGTGCTGGTGCGCGCCTATGCCTGGCTGGCGCTGCTCCAGCGCAGCGGCGTGATCAACCAGTTCCTGCGCTATCTCGATGTGATCTCCGAGCCGCTCGCGCTGGTCCACAACACGTTCGGCACGGTTGTCGCGACCGTGCACATCCTGCTGCCGTTCATGGTGCTGCCGCTCTATGCCACCATGCAGAAGATCCCGAACGATCTCATGCAGGCCGGCGCCAGCCTGGGCGCGAGCCCCTCGCTCACTTTCATGCGCGTGTTCCTGCCGCTGTCGCTGCCGGGTGTGCTTGCCGGCTGCACCATGGTGTTCGTGCTCTGCCTCGGCTTCTACATCACGCCGGAACTGCTCGGCGGCGGCCGCACCGTGATGGTGTCGATGCTGGTGAGCCGCAACGTCGAGCTCTACAACCAATTCGGCGCGGCCAGCGCGGTCGCTGTCGTGCTGCTAATCAGTGTGGTCGCGATCTTCTTCATTGTAAGCCGCTTCGTCTCGCTCGACCGCGTGTTGGGGCAGAAATGATGCGCGCCTCGCCCGCACGGATCGTCCTGTATGTGATCAGTTTGCTGGTGCTGGTCTATCTGATCCTTCCCGTTCTGATCATCGCGCCGATCTCGTTCTCCAGCGCGCGCTTCCTGACCTTTCCGCCGCCGTCCTTCTCGCTGCGCTGGTACCAGCAATATTTCTCAAATCCCGCCTGGATGCAGGCGACGCGGGTGACGCTGACGGTTGCGCTCCTCACCGTCGTGATCGCGACCCCGTTCGGGGTGGCCGCCGCCTATGCCATCAGCCAGTCGAAGCTGCGGATCATGCGTCTCATCCACATGGCGCTGCTGCTGCCGCTCGTGGTTCCGATCATCATCACCGCGGTCGGCATCTTCTTCGTCTATGCCAAGGTCGGCCTGGTCGCGACCATGCCCGGCCTCGTGCTGGCCAACGTGATGCTGGGCCTGCCTTATGTCGTGATTTCGGTGCTTGCGGGTCTGCAGAGCTTCGATCCCGCGCAAGAGATGGTGGCGCGCAGCCTCGGCATGAACCGCCTGCGCAGCTTCTTCGCGGTGACGCTGCCGCAGATCAAGTCCAGCGTGGTCGCCGGCGGAATCTTCGCCTTCATCTCGGCGATGGACGAGACCATCGTCGCGCTGTTCATCTCCGGCGGCCAGTATCAGCCGCTGACCAAGCGCATGTTCACCGCGCTGCGCGACGAGATCGATCCGACCATCGCCGCGATCTCGACCTTGATGACGGCGGCCTCGTTCATGCTGGTGCTGCTGGCGAGCGCGCGGCAGAAGCGGAGCGGGTGAGGATAGCCCACCTTCCAGGGACCTCGATCCCGGAACGGGGCTGAAGAGGGATCAAATTCACCCGATCGCGAAATCGGCGGCCGTTTCCGCGTGAATGGCCGTGGTGTCGAACGTCTCGACAGACGTGTCGTCCGGGCCGACCAGCATGGTGATCTCGGTGCAGCCGAGAATGATGCACTCGGCTCCGCCGGCGACGAGGGCCGCCATCACCTCCTGGTAGCGGCGGCGCGAGGGCGCGGCGACGTTCCCGAGGCACAGCTCGTCGTAGATGATGCGGTTCACCTCCGCGCGCTCGTCCGCGGGAGGGACCATGACGTCGAGATCATGCGCGCGCAATCGATCGATGTAGAAATCTTCCTCCATCGTGAACCTGGTGCCGAGCAACCCGACCCGCCGATATCCCTTGGCCCGGATCCGCTCGGCCGTCGCGTCGCCGATGTGGATGAACGGAACGCTCACGCTGGATATGATCTCGGGCGCCAGTTTGTGCATCGTGTTCGTGCACAGCACGATCGCCCGCGCGCCGGCACTTTCGAGCAGGCGCGCGACCTCAGCGAGGCTGGTCGCCGCCTCCTGCCAGCGGCCGGCATATTGCATCTGCTTGATCTCCTCGAAATCGTAGGAATACATCAAGAGCGGGGCCGAATGCAGCTTGCCGATGCGGTCGCGGACCCGCTCGTTGATGAGCTTGTAGTAAAGTACGGTGCTCTCCCAGCTCATGCCTCCGATCAGGCCGATGGTTTGCATTCCGGTGCTCCCGACGATTTGGATCGCCGGATCGTAGACGAAGATCTCGAAGCTCGCCATCATCGCCGCGCCGGGACCTGTAGTGCAAACGGCAGGGACGGGCATGACGCCTGCGCAGGGTGCGAGAAGCCTTTCGACCTTGCGCACGCTCTCGGCCTGTCCTAGGCCAGTTCCCGCATAAGTGCGCATCGCTGAAGTCTTGAGGGAGCCGACATGACCATTCGCAACACCCGCACCGGGGGCCAGATCCTGATCGATCAGCTCGTCGCCCAGGGCGTCGAGCGCGTCACCTGCGTGCCGGGTGAGAGCTATCTGGCGGCCCTCGATGCGCTGCATGACAGCCCGATCGACGTCGTGATCTGCCGTGCCGAAGGCGGGGCGGCGATGATGGCGGAGGCCTATGGCAAGCTCACGGGCCGGCCCGGAATCTGCTTCGTCACCCGCGGCCCCGGTGCCACCAATGCCAGCCACGGCGTCCACATCGCGATGCAGGATTCGACGCCGATGATCCTGTTCGTCGGCCAGGTCGACACCGGCATGCGCGAGCGCGAGGCGTTCCAGGAGCTCGACTACAAGGCGGTGTTCGGCTCGATGGCGAAATGGGCGGTCGAGATCGATCGTCCCGACCGCATTCCGGAGCTGGTGGCGCGCGCCTTCCGCGTCGCCATGCAGGGCCGCCCCGGTCCCGTCGTGATCGCGCTGCCGGAGAATATGCTGACCGAGACCGCGGCCGTTGCCGATGCCATGCGCATCGAGCCGGCGGTGAGCTGGCCGGCGCCTGCCGATATCGAGAAGCTCGGCGCCATGCTGGCCGGCGCCAAGGCGCCGCTCGTCATTCTCGGCGGCTCGCGCTGGACCGAGGAGGCGACCAAGAGCATCGCGCGCTTCGCCGAGCGGTTCGACCTGCCGGTCGCGACCTCGTTCCGCCGGGCTTCGCTGATCGATGCCGACCATTCGCACTATGCCGGCGACCTCGGCATCGGGCCGAGCCCGGGCCTGAAGGCGCGCATCGACAATGCCGACGTTCTCCTGCTGGTCGGCGGCCGCATGTCGGAGATGCCGTCCTCGTCCTATACGCTGCTCGACATTCCCAATCCGAAGCAGAAGCTGATCCATGTGCATCCGGGCTCCGAAGAGCTCGGCCGCATCTATCAGCCGGCGCTGGCGATCCAGGCCACGCCGGCCGCCTTCGCCGCTGCCGTCGAGACGCTGAAGCCTTCCGGCGCGGTGGCGTGGAAGGGCGAAGCCGCCAAGGCGCATGCCGATTATCTGGCCTGGACCGGGAAGGCGCGCGAGCTGCCGGGCAGGTTCCAGTACGGCGAGGTCATGACCTGGCTGCGCGACCGCCTGCCCAAGGACGCGATCGTCTGCAACGGCGCCGGCAATTATGCCGGCTGGATTCACCGCCATCACCGCTTCCACAGCTTTGCCGCCCAGCTCGCACCGACCTCGGGCTCGATGGGCTATGGCGTGCCGGCTGGCGTGCTCGCCAAGCGGCAATATCCGGATCGGGTCGTCGTCGCGTTTGCGGGCGACGGCTGCTTCCTGATGAACGGCCAGGAATTCGCCACCGCCGTGCAATACGACGCGCCGCTCGTCGTCATCATCGTCGACAATGCGCAATACGGCACCATTCGCATGCATCAGGAGCGCGACTATCCCGGCCGCGTCGTCGGCACCCAGCTGAAGAACCCGGACTTTGCGATGTACGCGAAGGCGTTCGGCGGCCATGGCGAGCGTGTCGAGCGCACCGAAGAGTTCGCGCCCGCCTTCGAGCGCGCGCTCGCTTCGGGCAAGCCGTCGATCCTCCATTGCATCATCGATCCCAGGGCGATCTCGGTTGGCAAGGATTTTACGCCCGCAGTGAAGGCTTAAAGCGATGCCGGCCGGCCGCCACGTCGCCATCATCGGAGCCGGCGCGGTCGGCGTGATCAGCGCGATCGAGGCGCTGCGCGAGGGGCATCGCGTCACGCTGATCGATCCCGGCGACCCGGGCGGCGAACAGGCGGCGAGCTACGGCAATGCCGGCTGGCTGTCGTCGCATTCGGTGATCCCGCCGGCGGAGCCGGGCGTGTGGAAGAAGGTGCCGGGCTATCTGATGGACCCGCTCGGTCCGCTCGCGATCCGCTGGTCCTACTTGCCGAAGGCGCTGCCCTGGCTGATCAAGTACCTGCTCTCGGGCTGGACCGCGGCGCGGGTCGAGACCACGGCGTTCGCGCTGCGCGACCTCTTGAAGGACGCGCCGCTGCTGCACAAGAAGCTCGCGGAAGAAGCCGGCGTCCCCGAATTGATCGAGCGCAACGGCGTGATGCACGTGTTCACCTCGCGCGGCAATTTCGACAACGATCTCGGCTGGCGCCTGCGCAAGAAGGTCGGCGTCGAATGGCTGGAGCTCAATGCCGACGAAATGCGCCAGCGTGAGCCGGACCTGCATCCGCGCTACACCTTTGGCGTGGTGGTGGAGGAAGCCGGCCGCTGCCGCGATCCCGGCGCTTACGTTGGCGCGCTCGCCAATCACGCGATCGCCAGTGGCGCCAAGCACGTGCGCGCCAAGGCGACCGGGCTGAAGCTCAACGGCGGCAAGCTCGTGGCCGTTCTCACCGAGACCGGCGAGATCGCTTGCGATGCCGCTGTGGTCGCGGCCGGTGCCCGCTCGAAGCAGCTCACTGCGTCGATCGGCGATCCCCTCCCGCTCGAAACCGAGCGCGGCTATCATGTCGTGATCGAGAATCCGGAAGTAGGTCCGCGCAGCTCGATGATGGCCTCCGACGCCAAGCTTGTGGTGAACTGGACCAACAAGGGCCTGCGCGCCGCCGGCACGGTCGAGATCGCCGGCTTGGAAGCCGCGCCGAACTGGAAGCGCGCCGAGATCCTGCGCAACCACCTCGTCGGCATGTTCCCGAAGCTGCCGAAGGACATTCCGGCCTCGCGCGTCAAGACCTGGTTCGGCCATCGCCCGAGCATGCCGGACGGACGTCCCTGCATCGGCTACGCGCGCGCCTCGCGCGACATCGTCTATGCGTTCGGCCATGGCCATGTCGGCCTGGTCGGCTCGGCCCGCACCGGTCGTCTCGTCGCCCAGCTCGTGAGCGGCAAGGCGCCGGAAATTCCGCTCGCGCCGTTCGCGCCCGATCGTTTCCTCTGAGAGCAAGGTGAAATCGTCCCAAGTCCTGGAGTGAGACCATGAGACTATCCGGCAAGGTCGCGGCCATCACCGGCGCGGCGCGCGGCATCGGCAAGGCCTGCGCGAAGAGGTTTTTGGACGACGGCGTCAAGGTCGTCATTTCCGACGTCGATGCCGAAGGCCTCGCCGCCACGGCCGCCGAGCTTGGCCGGCCGAATGCGTTGCGCACGATCGTCGGCAACGTCGCCAAGCGCGCGGACGTCGATCAGCTGGTCGCGACCGCGGTGAAGGAGTTCGGCCGGCTCGACATCATGGTCAACAATGCCGGCGTCGCCCGCAACCGCGACATCCTCGACATCACCGAAGAGGAATTCGACGAGATCATCGGCATCAATTTGAAGGGCGCGTTCTTCGGCGTGCAGGCGGCGGCGAGGCAGATGATCGCGCAAGGCGGCGGCGGGGTCATCATCAACATGTCCTCGGTGAATGCGCTGCTGGCGATCCCGGCGCTGGCGACCTACGCGATGTCGAAGGGCGGCATGAAGCAGCTCACCTCCGTCGCGGCCGTCGCACTCGCTCCCCACAACATCCGCGTCGTCGCGGTCGGGCCGGGCACGATTCTGACCGACATGGTGGCGTCGTCCATCTACACCTCGGAGGACGCCCGCAAGACCGTGATGTCACGAACGCCCGCCGGCCGCGGCGGCGAGCCGAGCGAGGTCGCCTCCGTCGTGGCGTTCCTGGCCAGCGACGATGCGTCGTACATCACCGGGCAGACGATCTATCCGGATGGCGGCCGGCTGGTCCTGAACTACACGGTGCCGGTGAAGGAAAAGTAGGGGGCGAGGTCGCTCCACATTCGCTGTCATCGCCCGGCTTGACCGGGCGATCCAGTATTCCAGAGGCGCGCGTTGGAGATCTCGCTCTCGCCACATTCGCCGCGGCGTACTGGATGCCCCGCCTGCGCGGGGCATGACAGCGGTGTTTGTGTTGGGCTGCGAAGCCTCACTCGGCCGCAACGGTGATCCCGTAACCCAGCCGCTTCGAAATGCTCTCCGCGCACTCGCGCAGGGCATGCGCGATCGGGCTGTCCCAGCGGGCATCAAACGTGCCTTCCGGGCCCATCGCGGTGATGACCAGCGCGACGTGGCCGGAATGGTCGAACACCGGCGCGGAGAACGCGTTGACGCCGGGCAGGGGATCGCCGAGCGCACGGGCGAGGCCGTGCTTGCGCACCTCAGCGAGCATCTCGGCCACTTTGGTACCCTTCACGGCGCGCTTCGGGTTGTAGCCGACGCCATGGCGGTCGAGGCCGCTGTCGAGCGCGGCGCTGATCGTCTTCTCCGGCAGGAAGGCCGCGAACGCGCGGCCGGTCGCGGTCTCCAGCAGTGCCATCACCGAGCCGACGCGCATCACGATGTGCACCGGCTGGGCGGGCTCTTCGAGCTGCACCACGGTCGGGCCGTGCGTGCCCCAGACCGCGAGCGAGACGGCGTGGCCGATCTGGCTCGCGAGGCCCGAGATCTTGGGACGCGCGATGCGCACGCCGGAGAGGCGGCGCAGGCTGATCAGGCCGAGCTCCAGCGCAAGTGCGCCGATCTCGTAGCGGCCGGTGGTCTCGTCCTGCTCGATCAGGCCGATGCGCGAGAAGCTGGCGAGATAGGGATGCGCCTTGGCCGGCGTCATGCCGGCTTCGCGGGCGAGATCGCGCAGCATCATCGGCTCGCCGCTCCGGGCGAGCGCGCGAAGCAATTCGCCGCCGACCTCGATCGACTGGATGCCGCGGCTCTCTCTCTTCATGCGCCTCTAAGCCTGGCTTACGCCGCGTCGCGCTTGGCGGCGCTGTCGGCAAGATGTCTGCCGGCAATGTAGCCGAAGGTCAGCGCCGGCCCAAGCGTGATGCCGGCGCCGGGATAATTGCCGCCCATGATGCTCGCCATGTCGTTGCCGGCTGCATAGAGGCCGGGGATCACCCGGCCCTCGGCGTCGAGCGCCCGCGCGTTCTCGTCGGTGACGATGCCGGCATAGGTGCCGAGATCGCCGATCACCATCTTGATGGCGTAGAACGGACCATTCTCGATCGGCGCCACGCAGGGGTTGGGGCCGTGCAGCGCATCGCCCTGGTAGCGGTTATAGGCTTTTGAACCTTTGCCGAAGGCGGCGTCGTGACCTTGCGACGCCGTCGCATTGAATTGCTTGACCGTCTCGGTGAACGCCTTCGCATCGATGCCGGCCTTGGCGGCCAACGCTTCCAGCGTGCCGCCGCGCATGAGATAGCCGGTCCTCAAATGGTGACCCAGCGGCATCGGGAAGGGCGGCACGCATCCGAGGCCGTATTTCCGCAACGTCTTGTGATCGCAGACGAGATAGGCGGCGATCTCCTCGCCGGGCTTGGCCGCCTTGATCATGGCCTGGACGAAGTCGTGATAGGAATTGCCCTCGTTGGCAAAGCGCCTGCCGTCGCGCATCACCGCGATCACGCCGGGTTTGGCGCGATCGATGAAATGCGGCATCACGCCCTTGGAGCCGTCCTTGCGCGTGGTCAGCGACACCGGCACCCACGCCGCCGCGTTTGGCAGGCGATTCTCGACATGTCCGCCGGCGCTCTCGGCAAGCCGCAGGCCGTCGCCCGTGTTGCCGATGGGGCCGGGCGAAAAATGCTCCTTGCCGGTCGGTGCGTGCGGGAACATTTTCTTGCGACGTTCGACATCGTGCGGGAAGCCGCCGCAGGCGAGCACGACGCCCTGCCGTGCGCGGACACGCACCTCGCGTCCCTCGCGCGACACGATCGCACCGGTCACCGCGCCGTTCTCGACCGTCAGCTCGCGCACCGGGGAGGACAGCCACATCGGAATCTTCAGATCCTGCGCGGATTTCGCGAGCCGCCCCGCAAGCGCATTGCCGTTGGTCAAGGTCATGCCGCGGCCGTAGCGCAGCACGTCCATCAGATGCCGCGATAGCCGCTTGGCGACATAGACCGCCGAGGTCAGCGACTTCGTCACGCGCATGAAGTGAATGATCTCCTTGCCGCTTCCGAGCATCATGCCGAACACGGTGAGCTCGGGCAGGGGCATGCCCAACGTCTTGATCTGGTCGCCGAGCTCGCGGCCATCGAACGGGCGCGTCACCATGGAGCGGCCACCCTGCGCGCCGCCGGGCGCTTCGGCGTGGTAGTCCGGGAACACCAGCGGCATGTCGAAGCGCAGTGCCGTCTTGGTGGTGAAGAAATCGACGGCTTCAGGACCGGCGCTCAGGAAGGCATCGACGCGTGCCGCGTCGTAATTGTTGCCGGCCTCGTGCCGCAAGTAGGTGCGGGCCTGCTCCGGCGACTCCTCGATGCCGTAGGCCTTCGCCAGCGAGGTGCCGGGGATCCACAGCCAGCCGCCGGAGCGGGCCGTGGTGCCGCCGAAGCGCGGTTCCTTTTCCACGATCAGCACGTCGAGGCCGCGATAACGCGCGGTGATCGCGGCCGACATGCCGGAGCAACCCGATCCGGCCACGAGCACGTCGCACTCGTAAGTCTCCATGGCGCCATGCTCGTTGCCAGCCATATCGGGCCTCACTTTTTCAGGAGCGGACACTTGGATTCGGAGATCGGGCGGAAGGCGTCCTCGCCCTTCACGGTCTTGACGATGTCCAGATAATCCCACGGCTCCTTGGACTGCTCGGGCGACTTCACCTTGGCGAGATACATGTCGCGGATGACACGGCCGTCCTCGCGCAACTTGCCGCCGTGGACGAAGATATCCTCGATCGGCAGCTCGCGCATCTTCGCCATCACCTTGGCGGAATCGTCGGTGCCGGCCGCCTTGATCGCCTTGAGATAATGCAGCACCGAGCCGTAGACGCCGGTCTGGATCATCGTCGGCATCACCTTGGTGCGCTCGTAGAACTTCTTGGACCAGGCGCGGGTGGCCTCGTCCATGGCCCAGTAGGACGCAGTGGTCATGTAAGTGCCCTGCGCGGCCTTGAGGCCGATGGCGTGCACGTCGGTGTCGAACATCAAGAGGCCGACCAGCTTCTGGCCGCCCTGGACCAGGCCGAACTCGCCGGATTGCTTGATGGCGTTATCGGTGTCCTGGCCGGCATTGGCGAAGGCGACCACGTCGGACTTCGAGCTCTGCGCCTGCAGCGCGAAGGAGGAGAAGTCCGCGGTGTTGGTCGGATGCTTGACGCCGCCGAGCACCTTGCCGCCCATCTCGTTGATGAAGCGGGTTGCGTCCTTCTCGAGCTGCTGGCCGAAAGCGTAGTCCGCGGTGATGAAGTACCAGGACTTGCCGCCTTCCTTGATCACGGCGGACGCGGTCACCTTCGACAGCGCATAGGTGTCGTAGGTGAAGTGCACGGTGTTCGGGCTGCACAGCTCGTCGGTCAGCGAGCTCGCGCCGGGGCCGGAGAGCAGCGCGATCTTGCCGCGCTCGCGCACCATGTTGTGGACGGCGATCGCGATGCCGGAATTGGGGATGTCGACGACGGCGTCGACCTTGCCGTTGTCGAACCAGCCGCGCACGATCTGCACGCCGACGTCGGTCTTCATCTGGTGGTCCGCGCTGATGATCTCGATCGGCTTGCCGAGCACGGTCGGCCCGAATTCCTCCACGGCCATCTTGGCGGCCTCGACCGAGCCCGGCCCGGAGTTGTCGCGGCCCCAGCTCGACAGATCCGTCAGCACGCCGATCCGCACCACGTCGTCGGAGACTTGCGCGGTCGCCGCCGATGTCATGGCTGCTGAAGTCATGGCCGCGAGCATGGTGCAGGCCAGGAGCCCTCTCATTGTCGTTTCCTCTCTCTTATTGGCCGCTTGGTGCGGCAGGGTCGTTTTGTGGAGGTAAATTAGATATTGGCGAATGAGTTTGTCAATGGCGAATAAGGGGGCGGAATGGGTTCCACGATAGTTGGGCAACGTCGCGCAGGGAGCGCTAATGCATCAACACCCGTCATTGCGAGCGAAGCGAAGCAATCCAGAATCTCTCCGCGGAGGCAGTCTGGATTGCTTCGTCGCAAGGGCTCCTCGCAATGACGGGTGTCGGAGCGGCGGCACCGGACGCTCTCGCGTCCCGGACGCGCTGCAGCGCTCTAGCGCTGCTGCGCAGAGCCGGGACCCAGCAGGCCGCGCAACTCGCAGCGACATGGGCCCCGGCTCTGCAGCGCATCACTTCGTGCTGCGCAGCGTCCGGGGCACGCGAGCGACCAAGTGCGCGGGCAGGTTGCAACCCTGACCCTGATTATTCATGATGCCCACCGGAATCGTTGGGGCAGGGCATGACGACAGCAATGGGGGTCTCCGCTTCCGCGGAGAGATCGACGACGGCGCATGTGGTGTGGGCGAGTGCGCTCGGCACCGCCATCGAGTGGTACGATTTCCTGATCTACGGCACGGCGGCGGCTCTCGTTTTCAACAAGCTGTTCTTCCCGAGCTTCGATCCCTTCGTCGGCACGCTCGCGGCATTCTCGACCTATGCGGTCGGCTTCGTCGCGCGGCCGATCGGCGGCGCGATCATCGGGCATTACGGCGACCGGCTCGGCCGCAAGACCATGCTGGTCGCGACCATGATCGCGATGGGGCTCGGCACCTTCCTGATCGGCTGCCTGCCGACCTACGATCAGATCGGCGTCTGGGCCCCGATCCTGCTGATCGCCTTGCGCTTCGTCCAGGGCATCGGGCTCGGGGGCGAGTGGAGCGGCGCGGTCGTGATGGTGATTGAGCACGCCGGCAATCGCCGCGGCTTCTACGGCAGCCTGGTGCAGGTCGGCTTTCCCGTCGGCGTCGCCGCCTCCACCGGCATCTTCGCCCTGATGACGAAGCTGCCCGAGGCGGATTTCCTCAGCTGGGGCTGGCGCGTGCCGTTCCTGATCAGCATTCTGCTGGTCGGCGTCGGCTTCATCGTGCGGCTCAAGCTCGCGGAGACGCCTCACTTCAAGGAGATCGTCGAACGCAAGGAGGTGCTGGCGCAACCGGCCCTCGAAGTGCTGCGCCGCGACTGGCGCAGCTTTCTGCTCGCGATCGGGATCACGGTGTCGGAGGTCGGGCTCGCTTATCTCCTCACCGTGTTCACGGTGGTTTACGCGACGACCAAGCTTGGCCTGCCACGGCAGGTGATCCTGGACGCGGTGGTCTATGCCGCGATCGTCGAGTTCGCGACGCTGCCGCTGGCCGGCTGGCTGTCCGACATCTTCGGACGCAAGGCGCTGTACCTGGCCGGCGGCGTGTTCTCGGTGGCGTTGGCGTTCCCGCTGTTCTGGTTCCTCGACACCAAAGAGCCGGCGCTGATCACGCTTGCGCTCGTCGTCACGATGACGCTCACCCATGCGCTGCTGTTCGGGCCGAAGGCCGCGTTCATGCCGGAGCTGTTTCGCACCCAGGTGCGTTACAGCGGTGCCTCGCTCGGCGCCAACGTCGCGGCGGCGTTGAGCGGCGGCTTCTCGCCGCTGATCGCGGCTGCGCTGCTGGCATGGGCCGGATCGTACTGGGCGGTGTCGGTCTATATCGTTGCGCTGTCGGTCATCACGATCCTCGCAACGCTGATGGCGCCGGAGACGGCGCGAGACTCGCTAAGATCCTGAGCGTCGGGACAGGCAAGCCGGATTTGCAGCGTTCGGAAGCACCAGGAAGGTGATCGTTGTCGGCGCGAGCCGAAACGCGCCCGGTGGCGCTACACGTGCCTGAAGCGGCGGCAGCCGGCCATCGTTGCTCAGTGCGAGCGTCTTGCCGTTCAACTGCACCATCGTGCCCTGCAGCCGCGCCGCGTGCAGGATGTATCGCTCGGTGGAAACCGGCAGCGATAGCGTGCGCGCTGTGTTGCGGGACGTGTTGATTGCGAGCAGCGACACCGCACCTGCCTTGTCGGGATGGCAATGCGCATAAAGATGGAGATCGCGCGGAGCAGACTTGCCTGCGTCGAGCACGATCGTTCCCATCAGCCGGCGCCACAGCAGCGCGGCCCAATAGCTTGGCCGCGGCCGGAACGTCGTTTCCTCGAGCAGGCCGTAATCGCTGGCGGCCAGCGTGTTGTGCATCACCACCTGCACGCCGGCCTTCGCCAGGCGTCCGAGCTGGTCGAGATAGCGGAACGTGTCCAGAAAAGTCCGGTCCCATAAGCCGCCGCCGCAGGCAGCATCAGCCGTCTCGGTCAGCCAGATCGGCTTGCCCGGCTCGAATGCGTCGCGCAGGGCCTGGTAGGTCGCGCGTGTCGTATCCGTGCGGCCCAGCCATTGCTCCGAGAGGGCTTGCGCCGGATCGTCCTGCCCGCCGCAGCGCGGCGAGATCGTGTTGTAATGGTGATAGGAAAACCGATCGACGCCGGGACCGGATGCGGCAAGCAGATCGCGCGTGGTGAGCCCCGCCCCGGATGGCGACGGTGGATCGCCGGCCGAGCCCGGGCCGAGGATCAGCGTCTCCGGTGCGGCGCGCCGCATCCAATCGCGAAAGACCTTGAAGTCGCGGCCATAGGCGGCCGCGTCATAGCCGGCCGGTGCACCGTTCGTCGCCGCGAGCGTCGGCTCGTTCATGAATTCGGCGGCGGCGATGCGGCCACCGAGCGCGCGCGTCGCCTCGATCAGCTGCTGCGCCTGGTCCGGCGTCCAGGTGCCGTGGGCATCGCGGCTGCCGGGGCTGATCGCAAAGGAGGTGACGATCTCTGCATCGACCGCACGCGCGAACTCCACGACGCCGCGCCATTGCGCCCGGCTGAGCACCGAGCTGAATCCCGGCGGCGGCTGTCCCGGCGCCTCCGCAAAGACCGTCGCATTGGCCCAGGTGCCGCTGACGCGCAGATAGGCCGGCGACAACGCCGCCGCGAGCCGGCGTAGCCGCCCATTGGCAAGGTCGATCGGCGGGCGCGCGCTGTAACGATCCCGTTGGTCGAAGGCGCGTGCGGTTCGCGGATAAGGTGTCCAGAACCGCCCGCCGGTCACCTCCACCATTTCGATATTGTAGGACTGAAAGCGCGCATCGACCTTTCCGATCGGCGTCAGTCCGGCGGGCGAGATGGCGATGTCGTCGGCCTGCGCCGCACAGGCCGTTGCGGCGGCGAGCAGGGCAATCGCGCCGGCCGCGAGACCGGCCGGCCGCGGTCGGGACCCTGGTCTGTGGTGTGCTGCCGCCTGGTACGCCATGCGCGTTGCCCGGTGCCACAAGGCCGGAGGCAATCTGGCCTTCCCTTCGACCCGGCTATTTTATCCCTATTTTACCTTGCCGTTGCCGCCGAGAGCGTGCGGGCCCGGCGGACCACCCATGGGGACAAAAAAATTTTGCAGGCCCCTCTTGAAACCGGTTGCCGGTTTTCTAAGTCGTTTTTCGCCGCGAGAGCGGTGTGCCGGATGCCAGATCGGGTCCGGCACGGGCGCCGGGCAGGTCTTTCGGACCCGTCTGAATTCCCGCCTTGCGCTCCTTCGTATCCATCTTGCTCTTTGGAGGACTTGGTTATGAGGACCAGTTTTGACTTCGCGCCCCTGTGGCGATCCACCATCGGCTTCGACCACCTCGCCGACCTCGTCGACAGCACGCTGCGCCAGGCGACCGAGGACAATTATCCCCCCTACAACATCGAGCGTTCCGGCGAAGATCACTACCGGATCAGCCTTGCGGTAGCGGGGTTCGGCGTTAACGACATCACCGTGACGGCCGAACAGAACGCGCTCACCATCGAGGGCAAGAAGCCCGAGACCGCCGCGCGCGAATATCTGTACCAGGGCATCGCCGCGCGTCCGTTCCGGCGCGTGTTCAACCTTGCCGACTACGTCCAGGTGAAACAGGCCTCGTTCCAGGACGGGCTCCTGATCATCGACCTCGTCCGCGAGGTTCCGGAAGCCATGAAGCCGCGCCGCATTCAGATTGCGGGCGGCGCTCCCGCGGCATCGCAGATCGAGCAGAAGAAGGCAGCCTGAGCGCTCGCATGAACGTCAAGCGGGACGGCGGCGATGTGGCGCCGCCGTCTCCTCGCCAACAAGCCGTCCCCCTGGAAAGGAGCATGTGGGAGACTTAACCGATGACCAACGTGAATACCGGTTCCGGCACTCTCAATCCGCTGTTTCATCCTGCCGCCCACTACGATTCGCCCGCCGACGTCCTGAATGCCGAAGAGCTCGCTTCGCCCGAGAAGCGCGTCATCCTGTCGTCCTGGGCATCGGACATGTACGCGGTCGAATCCTGTCCCGCCTTGCGCGAGATTCCCGGCATGAGCCACACGGTCCGGCTCGCCGACATTCTGGCCGCCTTGCGCAAGCTCGACGGCGACAACGACAATGACGACCCGCCGCGCGGCGGCGGCGTGCCGATGCGGCTGCGGCGGCCATGGGCCGCCGCAGAAGGGCGGGCGGCATGATGGTCACGCCCACCGTCCTCGCCCTCGTGCTGCTCGGCCAGGCCGCGGCAGCCTGGACCGTCCCGTTTCTGGTCCTGCAGGGCATGATCGTCGCGTCAGGCGACGAAGGCTGAAGCCACGGTTTCGACCATCCCCACAACACAAGCGGCAGGGTGACGATGATGAATGCTGTGCGTCTCTTGTTCCTGGCCTTGCTGATGCTGACGCTCACGGCATCGCAGCCTGCCGCCGGCCAGATTCCGGATCTGAAGACCGGTGGCCCGGTGCCGACCCTGGCGCCGCTGGTACGTCAGGTGACGCCGGCGGTGGTCAACATCTCCGTGCACGGCCGCGTGCGCGAGGACAACCCGCTCTATCGCGACCCGCTCTTTCGCGAGTTCTTCGACGTGCCCCGGCAGATCGAGAAGGAGGTCAATGCGACCGGCTCCGGGGTGATCGTCGACGCCCAGCGCGGCTATGTGCTGACCAACAATCACGTGGTCGAAGGCACCTCCGCCGTTCAGATCACGACCAAGGACGGCCGGCAGTTTTCCGCCAAGGTCATCGGCCGCGATCCGCCGACGGATGTCGCGGTGCTCCAGGTCCAGAACCCGGTCGGGCTCAAGGCGCTTGCCTTCGGCGACAGCGACGGGCTCGATGTCGGGGATTTCGTCCTTGCGATCGGCAATCCCTTCGGCCTCGGCCAAACCGTGACCTCGGGGCTCGTCAGCGCGCTGGGCCGCACCGGCCTCGGCAAGCAGGGCTATGAGGATTTCATCCAGACCGACGCGGCGATCAATCCCGGCAATTCCGGCGGCGCGCTGGTCAGCCTGCGCGGCGAGCTCGTCGGCATCAACTCGGCGATCATCTCGCCCGCGGGCGGCAATGTCGGCATCGGCTTTGCCATTCCGGTCAACATGGCGCGCAAGGTGATGGAGCAGATCATCGTGAGCGGCCGCGTCGAGCGCGGCCGCATCGGCGTTTCGCTGAAAGACCTGCATCCGTCGGTCAACAAGGGATTGAATCAGGGTGCCGTCATCGCCGAGATCGCGGCGGATTCGCCCGCAGACAAGGCGGGCCTGCGCAAGGGCGACGTCGTGACCGGCGCCGATGACCGCCCGATCCGCACCGCCGCCCAGCTCCGCAACACGATCGGCCTCGCGCGCGTCGGCGAGGACGTGAAGCTCACGCTGCTGCGCAATGGTGCGCCGTTCACCGCCACCGTCAGAGTGGCGCCGGCAGCCGAGCCGAGCAGCGCGCTCGCAGGCCCCAATCGTCTCGTCCGCTGAAACGAATGCGCCGACGAACCGCGGAAGCGGTTCGCCCCCTGCGTCGGCAGGGCTATCGCATACGACTTGTAGCGGCGGCCGGTGCGCCCGCCTCGTCCTTCGAGACGGCGCTGACGCGCCTCCTCAGGATGAGGCTCATCAGCGACAGTGCCTCTTGAACTGTAGCCACGCACTCCGTCCTCATCCTGAGGAGCCCGCCTCAAGCGGGCGTCTCGAAGGATGGCCGCGGGAAGGGCTCTCAAATGCGATAGCCTTGGGGTGTCGTGCCGTGTGATCTCCCATCTCAAGCCGCGCGGTGATTCCATTCGCCTTGCAGGTCCCGGATCAGCCGCCGCTCGCGTTCGATGCGCTGGCGATAGAGCTCGCGCTCATGCTCGCTCTTGGCGCTGGCAAGAAGCAGCTCGTAATGGCCAATGACCCTCTCGCTGCCGCGGATGAGCAGGTCGCGCTGGCTGTTCATTGCGCCATCCCCATTGCGCCAGCCGGCGCCTCAGAGGCGCGGAGGCCGACGGGAAAGGTCGCTGCGGTCAGGCCATCGAGCGCCGATTGCTCTTCGGCGAGGCGTCTCTCGATGAACTGGCGCTCCAGCTGCGACAACCTGGTCTTCAGCAGGCGCCGGTAGCGGTGGATGTTGTTGCGGTGCGCACGAATGCGGGCCAGATTCTCATCGAGCATCGTCGTCTCTCCAGACGGTCGCGTTGGATCCTTTGGTTGTGCGAGGATGAGAAGGTCTCTTCTCGGCGAAAAAAATATTCAGCGCGCGAGCGCTGTCAAGATCTTGGCGCGCCTGTCCTTGTTGCTGGCTCCTGGAGATCGACGATCGGCCAATCGACCTGTCCGGACGGCCGGTTCCGGGCGCGATTGCCTTTTGTTGGCCGGCAAGTGAACCTCGTGTGGCCATATTTGAGCAGGAGTGATCTGTCGCGAGGGAGGCGCTCCGATGAACAAGGCACTGATCACTGCTGTCGCAATGCTGGCCTGTGTGCCCGCGAGCGCGCTCGCACAGGAGCGCGCGGGCGATGCGGCGCTGGGCGCGGTCTCGGGTGCGGTCGTGCTGGGCCCCGTCGGTGCGGTCGCCGGAGCCTTGATCGGCTACACGGCCGGACCGTCGATCGCCCGTTCCTGGGGCCTGAGAGGCTCACAGTCGGCAAGGCAGCGGCAGCCGCCGCCGCGTCGTGCCGCCGCGACCGGCAGCCCGTCGCGCACGCGCGAGGCGATGGCCGCCAACGGCCAGATGAGAGCTGCCGGCAATTCGGCCCCGCCGGTCCAGGCTCCGCCGGTTCAAGCCGCGCCTGCCGCGCCGGCGCAATCGCCCGCACCGCCCGTTCAGGCATTCGATTAAGGCCGCCAACTTCAGGCCGCAGCCTACGCCCGCTCTAGGCCTCGCCGAGAATTTTCTTCGCCGCGCGAAGGTGCGGCTTGTCGATCATCTGGCCGTCGAGCCGCAGCGTGCCGGAATTGGGATTGCTCGCGAAGGCCGCGATCACCTTCTCCGCCCAGGCGCGCTCGGCCCCCGTCGGCGCGAAGGCCGCGTTGACGATGTCGACATGCTTGGGATGGATCAGCGCCTTGGCCGAAAAGCCGTCGCGCCGCGCGGCGCGCGTCTCCTGCTCGAGGCCGGCGAGGTTGTCGATGTCGGTGTAAACCGTGTCGATCGGCGCGACCTCGGCCGCGGCCGCCGCCATCAGGCAGAGATCGCGCGCCAGGCGATAGGGGCTGTGGAACACGCCGCCGCTCGCCTTCTCGGTGGCGCCGAGCGAGGCGGAGAGATCTTCCGCGCCCCACATCAGGCCGGCGAGGCGAGGGGAGCAGCCCTTGTAGCTGCCGAGACCGAAGATCGAGCCGGCGGTCTCCGTCGCGACGCAGACGATGCGGGTCGAACCGATCGCGATGCCGGCAGCGGCTTCTAAAGCCTCGAGCCAGGTCGCGACCTGCCGCACGTCGTCGCCGCCTTGCGATTTCGGCAGCACGATGCCGTCAGTCCTGCCCGGCATCACCGCGGCGAGATCCGCCAGCGTCAGGCCGGTGTCGAGCGCGTTGACGCGGACATAGAGCTGATGCGGGCCGGGGCGGCTCTTCAGCATCGAAAGCGTGAGCTCACGCGCTTCCGCCTTCTTCTCGGCGACGACGGAGTCCTCGAGATCGATGATCAGCGCGTCGGCCTTGCCTTCGCTCGCCTTCTCGAATTTGCGCGGGGAATCGCCCGGCACGAACAGCATCGAACGCATCAGACCGGCCTCTTGTGCATCATCGCCATGCGGCGGCATTTACCGACGATCTCGTCGTTCTGGTTCAAAGCGTGGTGCTCGAACTCGACGAGGCCGGCCGTGGGCCGCGATCTGGATTCCCGCACCGAGAGCACCTTTGTCGTGGCCCGCAACGTGTCGCCATGGAAGACCGGCTTTGGAAAGGTGACGTCGGTCATACCGAGATTGGCGACGGTGGTGCCCAAGGTCGTATCATAGACCGTCATGCCGATCATGATGCCGAGCGTGTAAAGGCTGTTGAAAATGCGCTGGCCGAACTCGGTCTTCTCGGCGAAATGCGCGTCGATGTGCAGCGGCTGCGGGTTGAGCGTCAGCAGGCTGAATAGGGTGTTGTCCATCTCCGTGACGGTCCGGGTCAAGGGATGCCTGAACTCCTGGCCCACGGAAAAGTCCTCGAAATAAAGTCCGGCCATCGCGGTTTCCTCCCTGCGAAATAACGGCGCGCTCTTGCCGTCGCGCCGCATGACCCCATGCATGGTAGACACACTTCGCGGGCAAATTCACGTATCTGCATGCGGTTTTTCGAGCTAAAGAACGCAAGGCGAAGGGAGATCAAGGCCATGGATTTCGCGCTCACCGATCAGCAGGAAGCCATTCGCGACGCCATCGCCAAGATCTGCGAAGGCTTTCCCGACGCTTATTGGCTGAAGAAGGACCACGACGGCGGCTTCCCGCACGACTTCCACAAGGCGCTGGCGGATGCCGGCTGGCTCGGCATCTGCGTGCCGGAGGAATATGGCGGCTCCGGGCTCGGCATCACGGAAGCCGCGATCATGATGCGCACCATCGCCGAGTCGGGCGCCGGCATGTCCGGTGCCTCGGCGGTGCACATCAACGTGTTCGGACTCAATCCCGTCGTCGTGTTCGGGACCGAGAAGCAGCGCAGGCGCATGCTGCCGCCGATGGTCGAGGGCCGCGAGAAGGCGTGCTTCGCCGTCACCGAGCCGAACACCGGCCTCAACACCACGCAGCTGAAGACCCGCGCGGTCGCCAAGAACGATCGCTACATCGTCAACGGTCAGAAGGTGTGGATCTCGACCGCCCAGGTCGCACACAAAATCCTGCTGCTGGCGCGCACCACGCCGCTGGAGGAGGTGCGCTCGCCCACCCACGGCCTCAGCCTGTTCTACACCGATTTCGATCGGAACAGGATCAAGGTCCACGAGATCGAGAAGATGGGCCGCAAGATCGTCGATTCCAACGAGTTGTTCTTCGAGGACTTCGAAATCCCGATGGAGGATCGGATCGGCGAGGAAGGCAAAGGCTTCGAGTACATCCTCGAAGGCATGAATCCGGAGCGCATTCTCATCGCGGCCGAGGCCGTCGGTCTCGGCAAGCTCGCGCTGTCGCGCGCGACCGAATACGCCAAGACGCGCGTCGTGTTCAACCGCCCGATCGGCAAGAACCAGGGCATCCAGCATCCGCTCGCGGTGAACTGGGTCGAATTGGAAGCGGCCTGGCTGATGGTGATGTCGGCGGCCTGGCAATACGACAAGGGCATGCCCTGCGGCGCGGCGGCCAATGCCGCAAAATATCTGGCGGGCGAAGCGGGCTTCTCGGCCTGCGAGCAGGCGGTGATGACCCATGGCGGCTTCGGCTACGCCAAGGAATTCCACGTCGAGCGCTATTTGCGCGAGGTGCTGATCCCGCGCATCGCGCCGGTCAGCCCGCAGCTTGCGCTCAGCTTCATCGCGGAAAAGGTGTTGGGGCTCGCGAAGTCGTATTGAACGAGTCTATTCGGCGGCGATCCGCTCCATCGCCATGGCGCGAAGCCTGGCGCGCTGGATCTTCACGCCGTTGGCGCTGTCGGTGACGGGGAAGGCGTCCACGACATAGATCCGCGCCGGCACCTTGTAGCCGGCGAGCCGCTCGCGCAGACGCGCGATCAGCGTCTCCTGCGTTGGTGGCTCCGTCGTCGGGATCACGAAGGCGACGCAGCGCGCCTGCCCCTTGAGATCGACTGCGACGACCTGGGCGTCGGCGACGCCAGCGCAGGATTTGAGCTCGTCCTCGATCTCGCCCGGTGCGACCAGGAAGCCGCCAAGCCGCATCGCATCGCCGGCGCGGGTCTCGTAGACGAACGAGCCGTCGCCGCGCAGCCGGCCGATGTCGCCGGTACGGAAGAAGCCGTCGGCGGTGATCGCCTCGCGCGTCGCCGCAGGATTGTTGAAGTAGCCGAGAAAGCGCGAGGGCGCGCTGATCTCGATCTCGCCGGAGACGAGGCTTCCGGCGAGCTCGCCGGTCTCGACATCGCGCACGCGGACTTTCGCGTCGGGCGACATCGGCCAGCCGCCGCCCTCGATCCGATCGGCGAAGGCATCATTGGGGCGGCCGATCGAGAACAGCGCCTGCACCTCGCTCGAACCGTAGAGGCCGAACAGCTTCAGGCCGCGCGCCTCGGCCTCCGCAGCCAGCTCGCGCCAGCCGGGCTGGAACGCGGCGAAGCCGCAGACTTCGAGATGCGGAAACGGGCGTGGCGCATCGGTGAGGGCGAGGATGCGCCGGAACATCTCGTCCGAGCCGAAGGCATGCGTGATCGGTTGCGTGCTGAGGATCTGCAGGGCCGGCGCGGCCTCGAAGGCGTCGAGCACATGAATGGTTGCACCGGCTGCGAGGAAGCCGAGCAGGCTCGTCATGCCGAACGTGCCGCAGAACGGCAGGATGGCCAGCAGCGAATGACGGTGGTGATCGAGCTGGAGCGCGCGGGCGACGGAGGCGGCGTGCGTCGCCAGCGTCGCTTGCGAATGCGCGACGAGCTTCGGCCCCTTGGTGGTGCCCGACGTCGTGTAGAGCAGCACGGGCAGGTCGACATCATCCTGGATCGGCGGAGGGGGCGGGTAGGGCGTCTCGAAGGCATCCAACCGCACGCAGGGCCAGTGCGCCGGCAGCGCATTTGCGCCGACCACCGCCAGCCGTTGCAGCGCGGGCACTTCGGCCTTGCCGATATCGGCGAGGATTGCGGCAAAGTCGATCGCGCGGAATGCGGCCTCGACCACCAGCAGCTTCGCGCCTGATAGTTTGAGCAGGTGCGCGACTTCCGCGCTGCGATAGCGCGTATTGACGGCGGCGACGATCGCGCCGAGCCGTGCGGCGGCGAACAACAGTGCGAGCCATTCGACCCGGTTGACCAGCCAGACCGCGACGACGTCGCCCTTGCCGATGCCTTGCGCCGCAAGCCAGGCGGCGGTCTGCTCGATCTTCGCCGAGAATTCCGCGCGCGAGACGGCGTTGCCGTCGAAGACCAAGGCAGGATCGGCCGCGCTCTTGATCCGGAGCAGCGATTGCAGCGAAACGTCGTTGGCGCTCATGGCCATCGGACTAACCCGATCGCGAAAACCTGTCTACTTGGTGCCGAACATCCGGTCGCCGGCATCGCCCAGGCCCGGCACGATGTAACCGTGGTCGTTGAGCCGCTCGTCGATCGCGGCGGTCCAGATCGGCACGTCGGGATGCTCGCTCTGGAACTTGGCGATGCCCTCGGGCGCGGCTAGGAGGCAGACGAAGCGGATATCGCGGGCGCCGCGGGCCTTGAGCAGGGAGGCGCCGGCGCAGGCCGAGTTGCCGGTCGCCAGCATCGGGTCCATCAGGATCACGGTGCGGTCGGACAGGTCCTGCGGCGCCTTGAAGTAATATTCCACGGCCTGCAACGTCTCGGGGTCGCGGTAGAGCCCGATATGGGCGATGCGTGCCGAGGGCATCAGCGCCAGCATGCCGTCGAGAAAGCCGACGCCGGCGCGCAGGATCGGCGCCAGCGTGAGCTTCTTGCCGGCGATCTTGGGCGCCTGCATGGCCGCAATCGGCGTCTCGATCTCGACCAGCTCCAGCGGCAGGTCGCGCGTCACCTCGTAGCCGAGCAGCATTCCGATCTCGTTCAGGATCTCGCGGAAGCTCTTGGTCGAGCGGTCCTTCTCCCGCATCAGGGAGAGCTTGTGCTGGACCAGGGGATGGACGACGACATTGACGTTGCTGATGCTCATGAAACCGCTCTACACGGTTCCGTGAAACTGCGCCAGATCGGCCAGGTACTTTTAGGCAAAGCCTTTTCTGCGGGATAGGCGGCCTCAACCGGGCATCGCGACCGCGGTTGCTCACTTCACAGGCAGCCATGGTCAGCTCGCGGTCGATCGCGTGCGAGATCGGACGAGCTAGACCCCGTGCCTCGCGCCGCCCTCTGTCAGACCTGAAGTAGCCTGTGATTTCCACGAAGAATCGATCGACGGCGCCGAGGCTGATTGGCGGACGGGCCTAGCCGAAATGATCGCAGGCGACCGGCTCATAAAGTGGGTCCAGCATCGGACGGACCGAAGGAACGCTCGGTCGCGATGCGTCGGCGGTCAGCGCCCGCACCTCGACGAATGCCGACAACAGGGCGAGCGCGAGGTCGGCATGGCGTGCCTCGACTGCGGCATCCAGCCAATCCGGCAGCTCGCGCTCGCGCGACAGCGCGCAATGCCACTCGCCGTCATCGTAGGCGATGCGGCGGACCTGCCACATCGGCAGCTCCAGCTCCATCACAACCAGTGCGGCATCGGCCCATGCCCCGACATCGATCAGGCGCGTGAGGCGTGCGGTGCGCTCGCTGTCTCCGAGCGAAGGGATGCGCCGGCAGGCGTGTCCGATGATGTCGAGCATCAGCGGCCGCGTCGTCGCATGTGCCTTGCGCAGCCGCTCGGCGAGCGAGGGGAGATCGAGCGGGTGGAGAGCGGCGGTCATGTCAGGCCTCCTGGAATGGCGTCGGTCAGTCGGCCGGCCTCGCCAAAATGGCCTGGAGGGGATTTGAAAACGAGATGGGGTTCGGGCGAGAGATATAGGGATTCCATAAGTGGACGGGGCCTTCCGGGCAGCGCGATCGTCCCTCGACTTTCGTTCTTGCCAGGGCCGCCCGCCGAGACGGGCCGGCCTTTATGAGATTCCTATAACGTTGTCATAGGCCTCATCTCGAAAACCTATGGGCGCGGTGGCACCTCAGCGCGGTGAAGTTTCCGGCCGCGCCGCGATCAATCGCAGCAAGCGGCCAGCCGGAATCCAGAGACGGCTATGCCGGACATCGTCTCGCTTGAGGAGTATCGCCATGATGGACCTTTTGATGCTGGCGCTGGGCTTCGTCTTCTTTGCCCTCGCGATCGGCTACACCTATGCCTGCGAACGGCTGTGAGGGAGCGGACCATGATCTTCGATTATGCGCTCGCCGGCGCCGTTTCGTTCGGCCTCCTGATCTATCTCACCTATGCACTGCTGCGGCCCGAGCGGTTCTGACGCCGTGCTGCTGCTCGTCGAATTGCTGCTGGCCGACGCTGCGCTCGTCTCGGGCCTGCTCGCGCTGCTTCTGCCGCACTTGCGCCGGACCAAAAGCCTGAAGGGTTGATGCCATGACTGTGATCGGTTGGTTCCAGATCATCCTCTATTGCGCGATCGTGGTCGCGCTGACCAAGCCGCTCGGCTGGTACATGACGCGCGTATTCAAGGGCGAACGCACCTTCCTGTCGCCCGTCCTGCGCCCGATTGAAGCCGGCATCTATTGGATCTCCGGCGTCGACGAGAAGCGCGAGCAGCACTGGCTCACCTACACGGTCGCGATGCTGCTGTTCCATGTCGGCGGCTTCCTCATCATCTATGGCCTGTTGCGGTTCCAGGCCGTGCTGCCGTTCAATCCGGCCGGGCAATCGGCGGTCGCCGAGGATCTGTCCTTCAACACTGCGATCTCCTTCATCACCAACACCAACTGGCAGAATTACGGCGGCGAGAGCACGGTTTCGTATCTCGTCCAGATGGTAGGCCTGACGCACCAGAACTTCCTGTCGGCGGCAACCGGCATCGCGCTGGCGGTGGCACTGATCCGCGGCTTCTCGCGCGCCTCGATGCGCACGGTCGGCAATTTCTGGGTCGATGTCACCCGCACCACGCTCTACGTGCTGCTGCCGATCTGCGTCGTCTACACGCTGTTCCTGGTCTGGCAGGGTATGCCGCAGACGTTGGGCGATTACGTCGAGGCGACGACGCTCGAGGGCGCCAAGCAGACCATCGCGGTCGGCCCGGTCGCTTCGCAGGTCGCGATCAAGATGCTCGGCACCAACGGCGGCGGCTTCTTCAATGCCAACGCTGCGCATCCTTTCGAGAACCCGACCGCGCTGTCAAATTTCGTGCAGATGCTGTCGATCTTCCTGATCGGCGCAGCCATGACCAACGTGTTCGGCCGTATGGTCGGCAACCAGCGCCAGGGCTGGGCGATCCTCGCCGTGATGGGCGTGCTGTTCGTCGCCGGCGTCGCTGTCACCTATTGGGCGGAAGCCAATGGCACCTCGACGCTCCAGGCGTTGGGCCTGACCGGCGGCAACATGGAAGGCAAGGAGGTCCGCTTCGGCATCGTCGCCTCCTCGCTGTTCGCCGTGATCACGACGGCGGCGTCCTGCGGCGCGGTCAACGCCATGCATGACAGCTTCACCGCGCTCGGCGGCATGATCCCGCTGATCAACATGCAGCTCGGTGAGATCATCATCGGCGGCGTCGGCGCCGGCCTCTACGGCATGCTGCTGTTCGTCGTGCTCGCGATCTTCGTCGCTGGCCTGATGGTCGGGCGCACGCCGGAATATGTCGGCAAGAAGATCGAGGCGCGCGAGGTCAAGATGGCGATGCTCGCAATCCTGGTGCTGCCGCTGATGTATCTCGGCTGGACCGCGGTCGGCGTGGTCTATCCGGCGGCGGTCGCCTCGATGGCCAATGCCGGCCCGCACGGCTTCACCGAGGTGCTCTACGCCTTCACCTCGGCGACCGGAAACAACGGCTCGGCGTTCGCGGGCCTCACCGGCAACACCTTCTTCTACAACCTCACGCTCGCATCCGCGATGTTCGTCGGCCGCTTCTTCATGATCATCCCGGCGATGGCGATTGCGGGATCGCTCGCGGCCAAGAAGTCGATTCCGCCGTCGGCGGGTACGTTCCCGACCACCGGCGGGCTGTTCGTCGGCCTGGTCGTCGGCGTGATCCTGATCATCGGCGGCCTCACCTTCTTCCCGGCGCTCGCGCTCGGCCCGATCGTCGAGCACCTCGCGATGAACGCCGGCCAAGTGTTCTGACTTCTGATTGGTTTGGAGTGACCTCCATGGAAACGATGAAACTGCAAAAGCGCGCTCCGATGTCGGCGATGCTCGATCCCAGGATCGTGCTCCCTGCGATCCGGGCGTCCTTCACCAAGCTCGACCCGCGGCTGATGGTGAAGAACCCCGTGATGTTCGTGGTCGAGATCGTCGCCGCGCTCACCACGGTGATCTTCCTGCGCGACCTCGTCACGGGCGGAGCGAGCCTCGGCTTCACCTTCCAGATCATCCTCTGGCTCTGGTTCACGGTGCTATTCGCCAATTTCGCTGAAGCCGTTGCGGAAGGCCGCGGAAAGGCGCAGGCCGAATCGCTGCGCAAGACCCGCACCGAGAGCCAGGCCAAGCTTTTGACCGGCGCCGGCCAGGCTTTCAAGCTGGTGCCGGGCACCAGCCTGAAGGTCGGCGACATCGTGCTGGTCGAAGCCGGCGACACCATTCCGTCCGACGGCGAGGTGATCGAGGGCGTCGCCTCCGTCAACGAGGCCGCCATTACCGGCGAGTCTGCGCCCGTGATCCGCGAATCCGGCGGCGACCGTTCGGCGGTGACCGGCGGCACGCAGGTGCTGTCGGATTGGATCCGGGTGCGCATCACGGCAGCCCAAGGCTCGACCTTCATCGATCGCATGATCAAGCTGGTCGAAGGCGCCGAGCGGCAGAAGACGCCGAACGAGATCGCGCTCAACATCCTGCTCGCCGGCCTCACCATCATCTTCGTGTTCGCCACCGTCACCATTCCGAGCTACGCGGCCTATGCCGGCGGCTCGATCTCGGTGATCGTGCTGGTCGCGCTGTTCGTGACGCTGATCCCGACCACGATTGGCGCGCTGTTGTCGGCGATCGGCATCGCCGGCATGGACCGCCTGGTGCGCTTCAACGTGCTGGCGATGTCGGGCCGTGCGGTCGAGGCCGCCGGCGACGTCGACACGCTGCTGCTCGACAAGACCGGCACCATCACGCTGGGCAACCGGCAGGCGACCGCGTTCCGTCCCGTTCGCGGCGTGACCGAGCAGGAGCTGGCGGATGCCGCCCAACTTGCCTCGCTCGCAGACGAGACACCCGAAGGCCGCTCCATCGTCGTGCTGGCAAAGGAGAAATACGGCATCCGCGGCCGCGACATGGCGGAGCTGGGTGCCACCTTCATCCCGTTTACGGCGCAGACCCGCATGAGCGGCGTCGATGCCGGCGGCTCGTCGGTGCGCAAGGGCGCGGTCGATGCCATGCTCAATTATGTCGGCGGCGGCGCGCCGCTGGCGGTTGCCTCCGGCAACACGGCGCGGGCGATGCAGCCTGCTGCGCTCTCGGAGGTGGGCCGTGAGACCCAGGCCATTGCCGATGAAGTCTCGAAATCCGGCGGCACGCCGCTGGCTGTCGCCAAGGACGGCAGGCTGCTCGGGATCGTCCAGCTCAAGGACATCGTCAAGGGCGGCATCCGCGAGCGCTTCGCCGAGCTGCGCCGCATGGGCATCCGCACCATCATGATCACCGGCGACAACCCGATGACGGCGGCCGCCATCGCCGCGGAAGCCGGCGTCGACGATTTCCTGGCGCAGGCAACGCCCGAGGACAAGCTCAAGCTGATCCGCGACGAGCAGGCCAAGGGCAAGCTGGTGGCGATGTGCGGCGACGGCACCAACGACGCGCCGGCGCTCGCCCAGGCCGATGTCGGCGTCGCCATGAACACCGGCACCCAGGCCGCCCGTGAGGCCGGCAACATGGTCGACCTCGACTCCAACCCGACCAAGCTGATCGAGGTGGTCGAGATCGGCAAGCAGCTGCTGATGACGCGTGGCGCGCTGACGACCTTCTCGATCGCCAACGACGTCGCCAAATATTTCGCGATCATCCCGGCGATGTTCCTGGCGTTCTACCCGCAACTGAGCGTGCTCAACGTCATGAACCTGTCGAGCCCGCAGAGCGCCATCCTGTCGGCGATCATCTTCAACGCGCTCGTCATCATCGCCCTGATCCCGCTCGCGCTGAAGGGCGTCGCCTACCGCGCCGTCGGGGCCGGCGCGCTGCTCCGGCGTAACCTCTTGATCTACGGGCTCGGCGGCATCGTCATTCCCTTCATCGGCATCAAGGCGATCGACCTCGCGGTAACCGCGTTGCGCTTGGCTTAACCCCGTCATTGCGAGGAGCGAAGCGACGAAGCAATCCAGACTGCCGCTGTGGAAAGACCCCTGGATTGCTTCGCTTCGCTCGCAATGACGAAAAGACAGAGGAGACCTAACATGCTCAGAGAAATCCGCCCCGCCATCGTCCTGCTGCTGGCGCTCACCGCCATCACCGGGCTTGCCTATCCGCTCGCCATGACCGGCATGGCCGGCGCGCTGTTTCCCGTGCAGGCGCAAGGCAGCCTGATCGAGAAAGACGGCAAGGTGATCGGCTCCGCCCTGATCGGGCAGGAGTTCAAAGACGACAAATATTTCCACGGCCGCCCCTCGGCGACGCTGGCGCCGGACCCGAACGACTCGGCCAAGACGGTGTCCGCGCCCTACAATGCCGCCAATTCGGGCGGCTCCAATCTCGGCCCGACCAGCAAGGCGCTGGCCGACCGGTTGAAGGAAGATGTGGACAAGCTCAGGCGCGAGAATCCGAACGCCTCGGTGCCGGTCGACCTGGTGACGACTTCGGCCAGCGGCCTCGATCCGAACATCTCGCCGGAAGCGGCGCAATTCCAGGTGCCGCGCGTGGCGAAGGCGCGGAGTCTGCCCGAGGATCAGGTCAAGCAGCTTGTGACCGCCAGCACCGAAGCCCGCCTGCTCGGCCTGCTCGGCGAGCCCAGGGTTAACGTTCTGGCGCTGAATCTCGCGCTCGATCGCATGGCCGCGAAGTAGCCGTCTAGGCTCGCAGTGTGGGGGTGATTATACTGGCAAGATGGTCCGAGAGCGCCGCGATCCCGAACAACGTCCGTCCCCGGAGGCCCTGCTGGAAGCGGCGCGCCGGGAGGAGAGCGCGAGCGGCAGGCTGAAGATCTTCGTCGGCGCCGCTCCCGGCGTCGGCAAGACCTACGAGATGCTGCAAAGCGCCCATGCCAAGCGCAAGGCCGGCATCGATGTCGTGGTCGGCTTCGTCGAGACCCATGGCCGCGCCGAGACCGAGGCGCTGGTGCGTGGCCTCGAAGTGGTGCCGCGCAAGCGGCTGGACTACCGCGGCCAGATCGTCGAGGAGATGGACCTCGACGCGGTGATCGCGCGGCGGCCGCAGATTGCGCTGGTCGACGAGCTCGCCCACACCAAT
Organism: Bradyrhizobium sp. BLXBL-01; assembly: GCF_051853025.1. NCBI lineage: Bacteria > Pseudomonadati > Pseudomonadota > Alphaproteobacteria > Hyphomicrobiales > Nitrobacteraceae > Bradyrhizobium > Bradyrhizobium sp. BLXBL-01. The sequence continues at coordinate 6,369,279 of NZ_CP182471.1, read as the reverse complement.
GCGCCCCTTTGCCGCCACCCCAAGCGCTATCTCGACGTCGAGGAGCTGCTCTCGCACGGCATCGACGTCTACACCGCCGTCAACATCCAGCACATCGAGAGCCTGAACGACGTCGTTGCCCAGATCACCCACGTCCGGGTGCGCGAAACCGTGCCGGATTCGGTGTTCGACCGCGCCGATGCGATCGAGCTGATCGACCTCACGCCAGACGACCTGATCCAGCGGCTGAAGGAGGGCAAGGTCTATGTGCCCAAGCAGGCCGAGCGGGCGCTGGAGCATTATTTCTCGCCGGGCAACCTCACGGCGCTGCGTGAGCTCGCACTGCGGCGCACCGCCGAGCGGGTCGACGAGCAGCTGCTCAACCACATGCAGGCGAATGCGATTCCCGGGCCCTGGGCCGCGGGCGAGCGCATCCTGGTCTGCGTCAGCGAGGATCCCCGCGCGGCCGGCCTCGTGCGCTACACCAAGCGGCTGGCCGACCGGCTGCATGCGCCGTTCACCGCGATCTCGATCGAGACGCGGCGATCGCTGCAATTGTCCGACGAGGAGCGGGATCGGCTGGCCGATACGCTGCGGCTCGCGGAATCGCTCGGCGGCGAGGCGCTGACCATTCCCGCCGTCGGCCGCCGCATCGCCGACGACGTCGTCAATTTCGCGCAAGGCAACAACGTCACCCAGATCGTGATCGGCAAGTCGACGCGCTCGCGCTGGTTCGAGATGACGCGCGGCTCCGTCGTGCACGATTTGGTGCGCCGCGCGGGCAATATCAGCGTTCACGTCATCCCCGGCGACGAGCTTTCCGGAGAGGCCGCGCCCAAGATGGCGGTGCAGACCGCCGCACGATCCGAGCCATTCGATCCCTTGCCTTATCTCAAGGCGCTTGGAATCGTGCTCGTGGGTCTCGGCGCGGCCAAGCTGATCCAGCCTTATTTCGGCATCGAGAACGTCGACCTGGTGCTGCTGACCGCGGTGGTCGCGGTGGCCGTGCGCTATGGCCTGTGGCCGTCGCTGCTGGCGACCGTCGCGGCCTCGCTGTCCTACAATTTCTTCTTCCTGCCGCCGATCTACACTTTCACGATCACCGACCCGACCAATGTCGCCGCCTTCGTGCTGTTCCTGGTGGTGGCGATGATCGTCTCCAATGTGGCGGCGCGTGTGCGCATCCAGGCCGACACCGCGATCGGCCGGATCAGGATGACCGAGCAGCTCTATGCCTTCAGCCGCAAGCTCGCCGGCACCGCCACGCTCGACGACGTCTTGTGGGCGAGCGCCTACCAGACCGCATTGATGCTCAAGGTCCGCGTGGTGCTGTTGTTGCCGGATGAAGGCCTGCTCACGGTGAAATCAGGCTATCCGCCCGAGGACGAGCTCGACCAGGCCGATCTCGCTGCCGCCAATTGGGCCTGGAGCAACGATCGCCCCGCCGGCCGCGGCTCGGACACCTTGCCCGGCGCAAAACGGCTGTTCCTGCCGATGCGCACCGGGCGCGGCCCGATCGGCGTGATCGGCATCGACAACGACCGCACCGGCCCGCTGCTGACGCCGGACCAGCGCCGGCTGCTCGATGCGCTGGTCGACCAGGGCGCTCTCGCGATCGAGCGCGTGCTGCTGGTCGAGGACATGGACCGCGTCAAGCGCACCGTCGAATCCGAGCGGCTGCGCTCGGCACTGTTGACCTCGATCTCGCACGATCTGAAGACGCCGCTGGCGTCGGTGTTGGGCGCAGCCTCGACCATGCGCGATCTCGCCGGTGCGCTCTCCGACACCGAGAAGCGCGACCTGCTCGCCACCGTGATCGACGAATCCGAGCGGCTCAACCGCTTCATCGCCAATCTGCTCGACATGACCAAGCTCGAATCCGGCGCGATCGTGCCCAACACGGCGCTGCACGATCTCGGCGAAATCGTGGGCAGCGCGCTGCGGCGCGCCAGCAAGATCCTCAGCCGCCACAAGGTCGAGCTGGTGCTGGCCGCCGATCTGCCGATGCTCCAGCTCGATGCCGTGCTGTTCGAGCAGGTGCTGTTCAATCTGCTCGACAACGCCGCAAAGTACGCGCCGCCGGAGACGACGATCTCAATCCGCGGCCGGCGCGACGGTGCTCATGTCGTGCTCGAGATCGCCGACGAGGGCGCCGGCATTCCGGCGGACGAGCTCGAGAGCGTGTTCGACAAGTTCTATCGCGTGCAGAAGGGCGATCACGTCCGTCCCGGCACCGGGCTCGGGCTTGCCATCTCCCGCGGCTTCGTCGAGGCCATGCGCGGCACGATCTCCGCTGCCAATCGCAGCGAGCGAAGCGGCGCGGTGCTCACCGTTCGCCTGCCGGTTCCGGCAGAGAACCACGCATTGGATACCGCCGCATGAGCGCCGCTCCGATCAAGGTCCTGGTCATCGACGACGAGCCGCCGATCCGCAAATTGCTGCGGATGGGGCTGACGACGCAGGGCTACGACATCCTGGAGGCGCCGAACGGCAAGACGGCGCTGGAGAAGCTCGACGAGGAGCCGGCGCTGATCATCCTCGATCTCGGACTGCCCGACGTTCAGGGCCATGAGCTGCTCCGCACCATCCGCGCCCGCAACGAAGGCGTGCCGATCGTGGTGCTGTCGAGCCGCGGCGACGAAGCCGGCAAGGTCCAGGCGCTCGATCTCGGCGCCGACGATTATCTGACCAAGCCGTTCGGCATGGAGGAGCTGCTGGCGCGGCTGCGCGCCGCGCTGCGCCACCAGCTTCAGGTCAAGGGCGAGCGTCCGGTTTTCCGCACCGGCGATCTCTCGGTCGATCTCGTCCGCCGCATCGTCAAGATCGGGGATCGCGACGTCAAGCTCTCGCCGAAGGAATATGACCTGTTGCGGGTGCTGGTGCAGCACGCCGGCAAGGTGCTCACCCACCGCTTCCTGCTGAAGGAGCTGTGGGACGAATTGACCGATGCGCAATATTTGCGCGTCTATGTCCGCCAGCTCCGCCAGAAGATCGAAGCCGATCCGGAGCGGCCGCAATACGTGCTGACGGAAACCGGGATCGGGTATCGGCTGAAGGCGGGGGATTAGCGTTCCACAGACCCCGTAGGGTGGGCAAAGGCGCAACGCGCCGTGCCCACCATTCTCTCGATTTCGATAAAGGTGGTGGGCACGCTTCGCTTTGCCCACCCTACGAGACTGTGAATCTTTTGTACCGCGCGTCAGACGAATGTGATTCTCTGGGCAGACTGATCTGCTGGAGAGGATGATGGCTGACGACGGACTTTTTGGTGAATTGCCGGAGCAGTCGGCACGAACCGAAGCGGTGCCGCAAGGCGCACCTCGGCTGCGCGAGCCTGTGCGCAATCAGGTCGAATTGCGAGCGGTCGATATCGACAGCCTGATCGGGCAGGATCATCCAGCGCGGGTGATCTGGGCTTATGTCGAAGGGCTGGACCTGAGCGAGCTGGAAGATCGCGTCAAGGCACGGGAAAACAGGCCGGGCCATCCGGCGCCATCGCCACGGTTGTTGCTGGCGCTTTGGCTGTACGCCGCGAGCGATGCCGTTGGCAGCGCGCGGGCGCTGGACCGGCTCTGCGACAGCCACGACGTCTACCGCTGGCTCTGCGGTGGCGTGTCGTTGAACCATCACGGGCTGTCGGACTTCCGGGTCGGCTGTGCCGACTTGCTCGACCGTTTGCTGGTTGAACATCTGGTGGCCCTGAACGAGGCAGGGCTGGTCGATCTGGAGAAGCTGACCCAGGACGGGGTGCGGATACGAGCGAATGCCGGGACCGGATCGTTCCGGCGGGAGGCGACGCTGGATCGGCAGATGGCGCAGGCCGAGGCCATTGTGGAAGAGCTCAAGCGCGAGGTCGATGCGGACCCGGAAGCCAGCAATCGGCGGATCCGGGCCGCCAAAGAGCGGGCGGCGCGCGAACGCAGCGAGCGGGTGCAAGCCGCGCAGGCCGCGCTGGCCGAGATCAAGCGCAAGCGAAAACAGCTCGACGACAAGGGCGGCAATGGCAAGAAGCCGAAGGAGCCTCGGGCCTCCACCACCGACCCGCAGGCCAGGGTGATGAAGATGGCCGATGCCGGCTTCCGTCCGGCCTATAATGTGCAGGTGGCTAGCGCGGCTGGCGAACTGATCGTGGTCGCGATCGATGTCGACAACAGCGGCTCAGATCGTGGCTTGATGCGCCCGATGCTGGAGCGAACGCGCGCTCGGCTGAAGCGCTTGCCACGCCGCTACCTCGCCGATGGCGGGTTCTGCACTGGCGACGACATCGAATGGGCGCATGGCGAGGGCATCGAGGTTTACTGTCCACCGCCCCAATCCAGGAGCGGTGTCGATCCCTTCTTACCCCGGAGCAGCGACGGTCCTGGCATAGCGGCCTGGCGTGCTCGCATGGCCAGCGAAGCCGGCAAGGCACAGTACCAGGCCCGTACCATCTGCGAATGCATCCATGCCCGCTGGCGCAACTGGGACCTCAGGCAACTGACCGTGCGCGGCATCGAGAAGGTCCGTGCCGTCGTGCTCTGGTACGCCCTCACCAACAACATCCTGCAAGGGCATCGTCTCGCAAAAGCATAGATAACCAACAGCCTGACGCCGCCGGCTTCCCCCATCAAGGGGCGATACCACCCCTTGATGCCGAAGCCGAAACAAAACGAATTGGCTCACAGGCTCTACGATATCTCTCTCCACATCGTCATTGCGAGCGCAGCGAAGCAATCCAGAGTCCCGCCGCGGAGGCGGTCTGGATTGCTTCGTCGCAAGGGCTCCTCGCAATGACGCCGGTGTAAACTAGCCCGCCTTCCTGTGCCGCGCCGTCGACCGGTGCGCCTTCTTCGGAGCGTGCCGCCGCCCCGTCGCGCGGCGCGCATGCGACTTCGCCGCCGTCTTCTTGCCGCCCTTCAGGCTCTGCTTCAGCGCGTCCATCAGGCTGACGACGTTGCTCGGCCGCTCCTCGGGCTCGGGCAGCTCGATCTTCTTGCCGCTGGCCTTGCGCTTCACCAGGGCCTTCAGCGCGTCCTCGTATTCGTCCTTGAACTTGCTGGGGTCGAAATGCGCCGCCTTGGTCTGCAGGATGTGGCCGGCGAGCTCGACCATGTCCTTGGTGATCTTCGGGCTCTTGATGTCGTCGAAGAACTGGTCCTCCTCGCGCAGCTCGTAAGGGAAGCGCAGCGTGGTGCCGAGCAGGCCCTTGCCGAGCGGCTCGATCGCCATGACGTGCTCGCGGTTGGTCAGAACGATCTTGGCGAGCGCGACGCGTTCCTGGTCCTTCATCGCGTCGCGGATCACCGCGAACGCATCGGCCGCCGCCTTGCCGTCGGGCGCGATGTAATAGGGATGGTTGAGAAAGCGCTGATCGATCTCCTCGCGCGGCACGAAGCTCTCGATGTCGATGGTATGGTTGCTCTCGATCTGGACCGCCTCGAGCTCCTCCGGCTCGATCTCGACGTACTTGCCCTTGCGCAGCTCGTAACCGCGGCCCTTCTGGTCGCTCTCGACGACGTCACCGGTCTCGGAATCGATCATCTGCTGCTTGAGCCGGTTCCCGGTCTCGCGGTTGATCAGGTGAAAGCGCGTCTTCTCGGCCGCGGTGGTCGCCGGATAAAGCACGACCGGGCAACTGACCAGCGACAGCTTCAACGTTCCCTTCCAATAGGCGCGCGGGGCCATTCCATTCTCCAGCGTTTTCAAGGCGTTTTGGAACCCCAACCGTCCCATCGGGTTTTGGTTCCGGGCGGGACTTTCGCCGTGATAGGCTTTGAGTGCCGAACGAGAAGCGGGACCGGTCGTGCTGCAAAAACTTTCCACTTACCGACAGAAGCGAGACTTCGAGAAAACGCCGGAGCCATCGGGCAAGTCCGCCGTGGCGCCATCGAAACAGCGGCGCTTCGTGATTCAAAAGCATGATGCGAGCCGGCTGCATTACGATCTCAGGCTCGAATTCGACGGCGTGTTCAAGTCCTGGGCGGTGACGAAGGGGCCCTCGCTCGATCCCCATGACAAGCGGCTCGCGGTCGAGGTCGAGGACCATCCGCTCGATTATGGCGATTTCGAAGGCACGATTCCGGAAGGCCAATACGGCGGCGGCACCGTGATGCTGTGGGACCGCGGCACCTGGGACTCGGACGATCCGGAAGCCGGCTTCAAGAAGGGCGATCTGAAGTTCACGCTCCACGGCGACAAGCTGCAGGGAAGCTGGGTCCTGGTGCGCATGCGCAACCGCGGCGGCGAGAAGCGGACCAACTGGCTGCTGATCAAGCATCGCGACGAAGATGCTCGCGAAGGTGCGGACAACGATATTCTCGAGCAGGACAAGTCCGTCGCCTCCGGCCGCACCATGGAGCAGATCGCCGCGGGCAAGGGCCGCGCGCCGAAGCCGTTCATGCTGGCCAAGGGCACCAAGGGCAAGGCCGACGCAGTCTGGCAGTCCAACCGTGCCGAGGAGACGAAAGGGCGCACGGTGAAGCCGGCGCCGCGCACCGCGTTGAAGGCCGGCAAAGCGGCGAAGACAAGTGCCACGACCGCGACGAGCGCCAAGAAGGTGTCGGAGATGCCGGATTTCGTTGCGCCGCAGCTCTGCACGCTGGTCGAGCGGCCGCCCGGAGACGAGGGCTGGTGCCACGAGATCAAGTTCGACGGCTATCGCGTTCAGCTCCGGGTCGAAGACGGCGAGGCGACGCTGAAGACCCGCAAGGGTCTCGACTGGACGAGCAAGTTCGCCTCCTTCGCCGAGGAGGCGGCCGCGCTGCCGGACGTGATGATCGACGGCGAGATCGTCGCGCTCGACCATAACGGTGCGCCGAACTTCTCCTCGCTGCAAGCGGCCCTGTCCGACGGCAAGACCGACGACCTGATCTTCTTCGCTTTCGATCTGCTCTTCGCAGGAAGCGAGGATTACCGCCGCCTGCCGCTCAGCGAACGCAAGGCCCGCCTGAAGCAGCTGCTGGGCCAGCGCAAGCGGAAATCGACCCAGCTCCGCTATGTCGAACATTTCGAGAGCGGCGGCGATGCCGTGCTGCAATCGGCCTGCAAGCTCGAGCTCGAAGGCGTGGTGTCGAAGAAGCTGAACGCGCCCTATCGCTCGGGGCGCACCGAGAGCTGGGTCAAGTCGAAATGCCGCGCCGGCCATGAGGTGGTGATCGGCGGCTACAAGACCACCAACGGCAAATTCCGCTCGCTGATGGCAGGCGTGCAGCGCGGCGATCATCTCGCCTTCGTCGGCATGGTCGGCACCGGCTTTGGCGCGGACAAGGTCAAGCGCCTCATGCCGTCTCTCAAGGCCATGGAGGTCAAGGAGAGCCCATTCGGCGGCAAGAACGCGCCGAAGAAGACGCGGGACGTGCACTGGCTGAAGCCGGAGCTCGTCGCCGAAATCGAGTTCGCAGGCTTCACGGCCGACGGCAATATTCGCCAGGCGGCGTTCAAGGGGTTGCGGCAGGACAAGCCGGCCGAGGAAGTCCAGGCCGAGACGCCCGTCGATACCGAGCTCGCCGAGCCCCGGGCCAGGAAGGCGGCGCGCACGAAGGCGGGCGGACGAGCGAAGCAGACCGCTCAAAATGCCGAGGTCATGGGCGTCGTCATCTCCAAGCCGGACAAGGAGCTCTGGCCCGACGACGGCGATGGTGGCGCCGTCACCAAGCTGGACCTTGCCCGCTATCTCGAAGCCGTCGGCGAATGGATGATCGCGCATCTCAAGGGCCGGCCATGCTCGCTGATCCGTGCGCCCGACGGCATCAAGGGCGAATGCTTCTTCCAGCGCCATGCGATGCAGGGAACGTCGAACCTTCTGGAGCTCGCGCGGGTCTCCGGCGACCGCAAGCCCTATCTTCAGATCGACCGGATCGAAGGGCTCGCCGCGGTGGCGCAGATCGGCGGCGTCGAGCTGCATCCCTGGAACTGCGCGCCCTATGCCTACGACACCCCGGGCCGGCTGGTGTTCGACCTCGATCCCGCGCCCGACGTCGACTTCGCCGACGTCGTCGAGGCGGCCAAGGAGATGCGGCAGCGGCTCGCCGACATCGGCATGGACAGCTTCTGCAAGACCACGGGCGGCAAGGGCCTGCACGTCGTGGTGCCACTGCTTCATGGCGCGCGCGACAAGGTGAGCTGGAAGGAGGCCAAGGCCTTTGCGCAAGGCGTCTGCCAGTGGATGGCGGACGATGATCCCGAACGCTATCTGCTCAACATGTCGAAGAAGCTGCGCAAGGGAAAGATCTTCCTGGATTATCTGCGCAACGACCGCATGTCGACGGCGGTGGCCCCGTTGTCGCCGCGAGCCCGCGCCGGGGCCACGGTCTCGATGCCGCTGACCTGGGCGCAGGTGAAGAGCGATCTCGATCCCAAGCGATACACGCTACGCACCGTGCCGGCCCTGCTGGCGCGATCGAAGGCGTGGGAGGGTTATGACGATGCCGCCGCATCGATCAAGGCGGCGATGAAGAAGCTGGCAGGGAAGGTGAAGTAGGTCGTCGCTGTTGCGACGAAGGCGGGTGCCGTAGGGTGGGCAAAGCGAAGCGTGCCCACCACCTGCTTTCGTTCGAGCGATGAGGTGGGCACGGCGCGCCGCGCCTTTGCCCACCCTACCAAGTCTGCATCTAGATCCTACCCATCAGCAGAAGGATCAGCAGAATGACGATGACAAGCCCGAGGCCGCCGCCGCCGTAATAGCCGGTGCCGTAGAACGGCCCGCCGCCGATGCCGCTGAAGCCGCCGAGCAGGGCGATGATCAAAATGATCAGAATGATCGTGCCGATTGACATGCGAATCTCCTCCAGCCCTTTGTTCAAAGGGTCGTTGCAACCTGTCCCGTTGTGCGGGGGCAACTTGCCGCAGGTTGTAAAGTTCCGGCTTTGAAACACGGACGGGGGATCAACTTGCATGGAACCTTTGTTGGTCGACCTGACATGATTATGTGGAGTTAGTCAGAAGAGGCAGGACCATGTCAGCACCGCTTGTCGTCTCAATTCCGCATCGTCTCGGCCGAGAAGAGGCCGTGCGCCGGCTGAAGACTGGGCTTGGCCGCGCCGCAGCAAGCATTCCCGTGATGCAGGTCGAGGAGGAACGCTGGAGCGGCGACACTATGGCCTTCCGCATCCGCGCGCTCGGCCAGGTCGCGACCGGACAGGTCGATGTTGGCGACGATCAGGTCCGGGTCGAGGTGGTGCTGCCCTGGCTGTTGCAGCGCTTTGCCGAGATGGCGCAGGCGACGATCAGGAAGCGCGGCCAATTGCTGCTGACCAAAGACGGGGGGAAGTGACCTCAGGCGCGCACGCGTTGTCGCGGCGCTCCGACGGCATTCGCGGTTCGGGCCGCGATGACCGAGGCAGGATAGTCGCGAAAGGCCTGCGCGAGCGGCAAGTCGTTGCCCGCCAGGCCCGGCACGGTATAGCCCGTGATGTCGATGGTGGCGTCGATACCTTCCGGTGCGGGCCATGCCCGGCCCGCTTGGGTGAACGGGGCGAAATGACGCCCAGCCACGACGATCGCGGCGGCGCGGCCATGACGGCGCGCGAAGGCGACGACATGGTCGGCATGGGCGCCTCGTACCTCCAGCGGCTGGTAGTCGCCCTGCGCGAAGACGTCGCCCAGCTCGTTGCGCAGCTTGAGCAGATGCCGCGTCCAGGCCAGCTTGAGCTTGCCGTCCGGCCAGTTCTCGATGAGGCCGCTCCAATCCGGCGCTTCCAATGATGTCAGCGCCGCATGGCGCGCGGCGAAATCGACCGGACGGCGGTTGTCGGGATCGACCAGCGACAGGTCCCAGAATTCGGTGCCTTGATAGAAGTCCGGCACGCCCGGCAGCGTCGCCTTGAGCGTGAGCTGGCTCAGCGAGTTCAACGTGCCGAGCAGCGCGATGCGGCGAGCCAGCGTCTGCAACGCCTGAAGGAATTCCACGGACCGGTCGGCGTCGAGGATCTTGGCGATGAAGTCGCGGATGCCGTCCTCATAGGCTTCATGCGGGTTGAGCCAGCTCGTCTCCTCCTTGCCCTCGCGCGCAGCCTTGAGGGCATAGGCCTGGATGCGCTCGACAAAGGCGGCATCGGCCGGCGCCTCAATCGGCCAGACGCCGAGCAGGGTCTGGTAGAGCATGTATTCGAACGTTGCCGACGGCGCGCGGAAATTGCCGTGGAGCGTGAGATGCGGTGCGTTCAGCACCTTCCAGCGCGCCACCGCGCTGGTCCATTCACCGGGAATCTCGCTAAGCGCCGCGATGCGCGTGCGCGCATCCTCGCCGCGCTTGGTGTCGTGGGTGGCGGTTGCCGTCATGCCTTGCGGCCATTCCCTGGCGCGAGCCTGCATGGCTTGATGGAACGCGGGAATGCTGAGGCCGGTGCTTGAGGGATCGCCGCCGACCTCGTTCAGCGCGAGCAGCCGGTGGAATTGATAGAACGCGGTGTCCTCCAGCGACTTCGCCATCATCGGCCCGGTGAATTGCTGCACCTTGAGCGCAAAGCGGCGCACGCGCGGGGCGCTGTGCGGCGGACGGCCAGGCTTGAGCAGGTCCATGGTCAAGGCATCGCGCAGGAAGTCGAAAATGCCGTCGTCGGCGGCGAACCAGTCCCGGCGGGCGCGCGCGATGGTGTCGTCGATCAGCTTGCGGTCCGCTGCCGTCGGGCCGCTGTGCGTCAGATAGGTGCGATAGACCGGGAAATGCAGCACATAGAGCTCGAGCGCCTGCCGCAGGCTGTCGGCCGAGAAGTCCCGCGTCGAATAATGCCCGTTGGCGATGCGCGCGAGCAGGCGGGTCAGCACGGTGAATTCGCTGGTCAGCAACGTCTCGAGCACGCGCCGCTTGGCGTCCTTGACGTAAGGCACAAGCCGCGGCGGCCGGTTGCTGATCTGCCGCCAGGTCTCGTCCAGCGCCTCCAGCCCCCTGGGATCGATCAGCACGTGGGTGATGACATTCATCCACTCGTAGCCGGTGGTGCCCTGGACACCGGCGAAATGCGGCAGGCGCTCGTGCTCACACAGGATTTTTTCGATCACCGTATAGAACGGCTTTGTGTTGCCTTGGGCGGTGTTGCTTTGGGCGTCGCGCACCAGCCGGCGCAATCGCTGGCAATATTGGGCGGGGTCGCGCAGGCCGTCGATGTGATCCAGCCGGATTCCCTGCAATTTGCCGTCGGCAATGAGCTGCTTCACCAGCCGGTGCGTGGCGGCAAATGTGCTCGCGTCCTCGACGCGCAGGCCGGCGAGGCCGTTGACGTCGAAGAAGCGGCGATAATTGATGTCGCTGGAGGCAAGCCGCCAGTGCCCGAGCTTGTAGTGCTGGCGCTCCAGGAGATGATGCAGCGTCAGCGTCTGTGCCGGGCGGTCCTTGCCGGCGCGATAGGCGGCAAGGCCGCGCTTGATGATATCGGCGGCGCCTGCGATCTCCTTGAGCTCGGCCTTGAAGCCGGGAGCTTCCTTGCGATTGGGACGCCGCAGCCCCGTGTAACGGGTCGCGAGCGACAGCAGGCGCTTGCCGGGCTCCGTTTCCGCCGCGTCCGCCTCCTTGACGACCATCCGCAGCATCTCGCCATAGCGCTCCGGCGCGATGGGCAAGCGGTGCTCGAAATACCACGCCGCGAAGCTTCCTTCGTCCGGGTCGTAGCGCAGCTCGATGTCGCCGCGCTCCAGCGCCTCGCCGTAGGACGAGCCGAGGATCGGCAGCAGCACGCCGCCGCGGGCGCGGTAGGCCAGCTGGTCCCAGTCGATGTCGAAGGAGGCGGCGTGCGGCGAGGCCTGGCCCCATTCCAGCACGTCGAGCCACCAGGGATTGTCGGCAAAATGCACGCCGACATGGTTGGGGACGAAATCGATGATGAGCCCGAGATCGTGCTGCTGAAGCGCCTCGCTCAGCCGCGCAAAGCCGGCTTCGCCGCCGAGCTCGGGATTGAACTGGCCGTGGTCGACGGTGTCGTAGCCATGGGTCGAGCCCTTGCGGGCCTTCATCACCGGTGAGGCGTAGAGATGCGTGATGCCAAGCGCCTTGAGGTAAGGAACGACGGCGGCAGCCTTGTCGAAGTCGAAATCTGCGGTGAGCTGGAGCCGGTAGGTCGCGAGCGGAATGGCGGGAGGCATCCTAACCTCCGAGGCGCCAGACCACCGACCAGGGCGGGAGCCGCTCGCCGGATCCGCCGCCCCAGATCGGCGTGCCCGCGCTGACGCTGGAGGTGATCTCGTGATCGGACAGATTGGCGACAAGGCGCAATGTCGAGCCATCGCCCATGCGCCAATGCGCGGTGAGGAGGCCGTTGTCGGCCGCCTCGGCATCACCGAAGCTTGCGCCTTTCAGCCGCGGCATGATCTGCTTGCGACGGACGCCGAGCAGCTCTCGCACCAGCCCAAGCCGCGCATCGTGTTGCGGCGTGCGGCCGGTCCAGTCGAGCACGGCCGATTGCAGCGTTGCCGGATCGAGCGGGTCGGGCACCTCGTCGCCGTATTTTTCGTAAGCCCAGGCATATTCCCGCTTGCGCCCCGTGCGCACGGCATCGGCGAGTCCGCCCTGGAAATCGCAGAAGAACGGGAAGGGGACCGTCGAGCCCCATTCCTCGCCCTGAAACATCATCGGCACCATCGGCGCGAGCAGGGTGACCGCGAGCGCGGCCTCGATCTGCTTTGGCGATGCCAGACTTTCCAGCCGCTCGCCGAGTGGACGATTGCCGATCTGGTCGTGGTTCTGCAGGAAATTGACGAAGGTTGCCGGCGGCAGCTGGCCGCTCGGCTCGCCGCGCGGCTTCTTGCCCCAGAACTCCGAGATCTCGCCCTGATAGACGAAGCCGGAGGCGAGCGCGCGCGCCAGGTCCATGCGCGGCGTCTGGTAGTCGCCATAGTAACCGACATGCTCGCCGGTCAGCATCACGTGCCAGACGTGATGATAGTCGTCGTTCCACTGCCCGCGATATTTGCCGTTCGGCGGGTCCTGCGCAGCGTCGAGCAGGCTGGCGCGATTGTCGCCGTTCTCCAGCACGAGGTGGATGTGGCGTCCCGTAGCCTTGGCGAGCTCGCCGGCGGCAACGCTGAGGTCCTGCAGCATGGACTGCTCGCCCGGGACAGCCATGATGTGATTGGCGGCGTCCAGCCTGAGGCCGTCGAAGCGGTAGTCGCCGAGCCAGGACAGCGCGTTCTCGACGGCGAAGGCGCGCACCTGCGGCACGCGATAATCGATCGCACTGCCCCACGGCGTGTGCGCATCGGTGAAGAAGGTCGGCGCGTAACGGCCGAGATAGTTTCCTTCCGGGCCGAAATGATTGTAGACGACGTCGAGGAACACCATCAGCCCGCGCAGATGCGCCTCGTCGATCAGCGTCTTCAGGTCTTCGGGCCGGCCATAGGCACTGTCCGGCGCGTACCACAGCACGCCGTCATAGCCCCAGCCGCGGCGTCCTGCGAAATCGGCGAGCGGCATCAATTCCAGCGCCGTGATGCCGGTCGCGGCGAGATGATCGAGCTTGTCGATCATGGCGCGATAGGTGCCTTCCGGCGTGAAGGTGCCGACATGGGTCTCGACCAGCACCGTCTCTTCCCAGGGACGGCCGCGCCAATCGCGCGCGCGCCAGGCGAAGTTATCGTGATCGATCACCTCGCTCGGGCCGAACACGTCCTCGGGCTGGAAGGCCGAAGCGGGATCCGGCACGTCGATCTCGTCGTCGATTCTGAACTTGTATTTGCTGCCGGCGGTGAGGCCGGCGATCTCGGTGACGTACCAGCCGTCCTGCCGGCGCTGCATCGCGTGCCTGCGGTCGAGCAGGAGATCGACGCGGCGCGCGGCCGGCGCCCACAGCCGGAACGACACGCCGTCCTTGGTCGGCCTCGCCCCGAAGGATGGCCTCATAGCGCGCCTGCGAAGGCAAGCACGGATCGCGGCGGCGCCTTGCTGTCGCTCCCGGGCAGGAAGTCGATCGTATTCAGCTTGGCATCGGTCGTGTTCAGGAGCTGCTGCCAGCTCTTGTATTCGGTCATTTTGGGCAATTTGAATGCGATCTCTTCGGGAGCGGCGTTCAGTACGATAAAGATCGCGGCCCCACCCGGTTCCATCGGGCCCATCACATAGGAGAGAAACCGCCCATCCGGGAATGTCCAGTCGCTCTCCGTCATCTCGTCGCCGGCCGGCGTCAGCCACAACGCGCCGTAGGAGACGCCGTCCTTGGGCCGGCCGTCGAGCCAGCGATGGCTGCGCAGCTGCGAGAAACGGCGACGGATGTCGGCGAGCTGGGCGACGAAGTCGATCATGTCGTCGCCGTCCTTGCCGAGATTGTCCCAGCCGACCCAGCCGACCTCGTTGTCCTGGCAATAGGCGTTGTTGTTGCCGGATTGCGAGTTGCCGACCTCGTCGCCGGCGAGGATCAGCGGAACGCCCTGGGCCAGCATCAGGCAGGCCAGCACGTTCTTGCGCAGCTGACGGCGCAGGCTGATGATATCAGGATCGTCGGTCGGCCCCTCGACGCCGCAATTGTTGCTGTGATTGTCGTTGGAGCCGTCGCGATTGTCCTCGCCGTTGGCCTCGTTGTGCTTCTCGTTGTAGCTGAAGAGATCGGCGAGCGTGAAGCCGTCGTGGACGGTGATGTGGTTGATGCTGGCGCGCGGCCGCCGCCCGTCGTGATTGAACAGGTCGGACGACGCGGTCATGCGGCTGGAGATGTCGCCGATCAGGCTGCCTTCGCCGCTCCAGTAGCGGCGCATGGCGCTGCGATAGCGATCGTTCCATTCCGACCATTGCGAGGGGAAGGCGCCGACCTGGTAGCCGCCGAGGCCGAGGTCCCATGGCTCGGCGACGAGCTTGACGGTCGCCAGCACCGGATCCTGTCGCACTGCGGTCAAGAACGAGCTGCCGCGATCAAAACCGTTCGGCCCGCGTGCCAGCGTGGTGGCGAGGTCGAAGCGGAAGCCGTCGACGTGGCAGACCTCGACCCAGTAGCGCAAGGAATCCATCACCATCTGCAGCACGCGCGGATGGGTGAGGTTCACCGAGGAGCCGCAGCCGGTGAAGTCGTCGTAATAGCGCGGGTTCTCGCGGTTCAGCCAATAATAGGAGGCGTTGTCGATGCCGCGATAGCACAGCGTCGGACCGAGATGATTTCCCTCGGCGGTGTGGTTGTAGACCACGTCGAGCATGACCTCGATGCCGGCATCGTGCAGCCGCGCCACCGTGGTGCGGAAGGAATCGAGCGCATTGTCCTGGGCGTAGCGCGGCTCCGGCGCGAAGAAGGACAGCGTGTTGTAGCCCCAGTAATTGGCGAGCTTCTTTTCCACGAGGATGCGGTCGTCGACGAAGCTGTGCACCGGCAGCAGCTCGACCGTGGTGACGCCGAGCTTCCTAAGGTGCTCGATCATCGCGGGCGAGGACAGTCCGCCATAGGTACCGCGCAGGTTCGGCGGCACGTCGTCGCGCTTCTGGGTCAGGCCCTTGACGTGGGCCTCGTAGATGATGGTGTCTTCCCAGGGAATGTTCGGCCGGATCTCGCGGCGGCCCCAGTTGAAGGTCTCGTCGACCACGACGGCCTTGGGCATGCCGCGCGCGTTGTCGCGCCGGTCGAACGACAGGTCCTCGCGCGGGCTTCCGGTGCGATAGGCGAAATGCGCATCGCTCCAGACCAGGCGCCCGGCGAGCCGCTTGGCGTAGGGGTCGAGCAGCAGCTTGTTGGCATTGAAGCGATGGCCGTGCTCGGGCTCGTAGGGGCCGTGCACACGATAGCCGTAGAGCTGGCCCGGCGAGACGTCGTTGAGATAGCCGTGCCAGACGTCCTCGGTCTTCTCGGGCAGCTCGATGCGCTCGAGCTCGCGGCGGCCTTGCGTGTCGAACAGGCAGAGCTCGACCTTCTGCGCGTTGGCGGAGAACAGCGCGAAATTGGTGCCGCGTCCGTCCCAGCTTGCGCCGAGCCGTGCGGGCGATCCGGCGGTCAGGCGCATCGATCAGCTTTCCGGAACGAGGAAGATCGCAGCGAGCGGCGGAATGGTGAGGCGGAGCTCGCCGCCCTCGGCCTGGACTTCGCCGATATTGCCGACATTGCTGCCGCCATAATGGGCGGAATCGGAGTTGAGCACTTCCTTCCACTTGCCGCCGAAGGGCACGCGAACGCGATAGTTCTGGTAGACGTTGGGCGAGAAGTTGACGATGACGATACACCGCGCGCTCTCGTCGAACCCCTTGCGCAGCCAGGCGAATACGTTGCGGTTGGCATCGTCCGTGATCAGCCATTCGAAGCCGGCCTGCTCGCAATCCATCTGGTGCAGCGCCGGCACCGCGCGGTAGAGCCGGTTGAGGTCGCGGATCAGGGCCTGGACGCCGGAATGGACCTTGTACTCGAGCAGGTGCCAGTCGAGCGACTGGTCGTGATTCCATTCGCGGCTCTGTGCGATCTCCGCGCCCATGAACAAGAGCTTCTTGCCGGGATGGCCGAACATGAAGCTGTAATAGGCGCGCAAATTGGCAAAGCGCTGCCACTCGTCGCCGGGCATGCGGCCGAGGATGGAGCGCTTGCCGTGCACGACCTCGTCATGCGACAGCGGCAGGATGAAGTTCTCCGAGAACGCATAGTGCAGGCCGAACAGGATCTCGCCGTGATGATGCTTGCGATGGATCGGATCCTTGCTGATGTAGTTCAGCGTGTCGTGCATCCAGCCCATGTTCCATTTGTAGCCGAAGCCGAGCCCGCCGAACTCGACAGGGCGCGAGACCTGGGGCCAGGCGGTGGATTCCTCCGCGGCCGTGGTCGCCTGCGGGAAGCGGGCGAACATCTCCGTGTTGAAGCGGCGCAGGAAGTTGATCGCCTCGATGTTCTCCCGCCCGCCATACTGGTTCGGGATCCACGCGCCGGGCGGCCGGCTGTAGTCGAGATAGAGCATGGACGCGACCGCATCGACGCGCAGGCCGTCGATGGCATAACGCTCCATCCAGAACAGCGCGTTCGACACCAGGAAGTTCGTCACTTCGGTGCGGCCGTAATTGTAGATCAGCGTGCCCCAGTCGAGGTGGCGGCCCTGCAGCGGGTTGGCGTGCTCGTAGAGCGCGGTGCCGTCGAAATGGCCGAGCCCGTGCGGGTCGTCCGGGAAGTGACCCGGCACCCAGTCGAGCAGCACGCCGATGCCTTCGCGGTGGCAGGCATCGATCAGCGCCGCAAAATCCTCGGGGCTGCCGAAACGGCTGGTCGGCGCATAGAGGCCGGTCGGCTGATAGCCCCATGAGCCGTCGAACGGGTGCTCGCTCACGGGCAGGAATTCGAGATGGGTGAAGCCCATGTCGCGCGCATAGGCCGGCAGCTGCTCGGCAAGCTCGCGATAGGTCAGCCATTCATTGTTGCCTTTGCGCCGCCACGAGCCGAGATGAACCTCGTAGATCGACATCGGCGCCGACATTGCATTGATGCCTTCGGGCGCCGGGCGCGGCCGCGGCAGATGCGCCTCGTCGAACACGATCGACGCTGTCTTCGGCCGCAACTCGCTGGCGAATGCCATCGGATCGGATTTCAGCGGCAGCAGATGACCATGCGGTCCGACGATCTCGAACTTGTAGTGATCGCCTGCCTTCGCATGCGGGATGAACAATTCCCAATAGCCGTTGCCGCGCACCCGCATCGGATGGCGCCGACCGTCCCAGAAGTTGAAGTCGCCGACCACGGAGACGCGCCGCGCATTCGGCGCCAGCACGACGAAGCCGATGCCGTCGACGCCCTCGAGCCGCAAGGGGTGCGCGCCGAGCTTGTCGTAGAGGCGCTGATGGGTGCCTTCGCCGAGCAGGTAGAGGTCGAAATCGGTCAGGATCGGTGGAAAGCGGTAGGCATCCTCGAACTCGACGACGTTGCTGCCGAACTTGGCGCGCAGCTGGTAGTGCTTCGAGCCGTTGGGCAGGGCGCCGATGAACAGGCCGGAATCGTGGACGCGGTCGAGCGGCGCGACCTCGCCATGGTCGCCGACCGCCTCGACATTGGTGGCCTCGGGCAGGAATGCGCGGACCACGCTTTTGCCGCCCTCGGGATGCAGCCCGAGATAGTGGAAGGGGTCGGAGTGGCGGCCCTCGATGATCGCGTAGGCTTCGGCAGGCAGTTTAGGCATGGGCTTCGCTCTCGGCACTGGACAGAATGCGAAGCAGTCCGGTCAGCGGCGCATGGAGCCCCTCAGGCCGGTGGGACAGCTCGTACTCTACGTCGTGGAACGCTCGATCTAGCAGGAAAAATTTCAACAGGCCTTCCGCGCTGGACCGATCCTCCGGCCACAGCCTCCGGTCGGTCATGGCTTCGCGGTAGGCGGACAGGAAGGTCGCGGTGGCGCGCTCGCGCCATTCGTCGAGCGCGGCCGCGAGCCGGTCCTGCTCGTCGGAGGCGCCCGTGAGCGCGCGGCCTAGCGCCGCGTTCACGGAAAGGTTGATGGAATGGATCAGGCCGGCGACGTCGCGGGCGGCCGGCGCCTTGCGGCGCTTGTTGGCCAGCGGCACACGCGGATCGCCGTCGAAGTCGATGATGAAGATATCGTCCTTCACGATCAGAGTTTGCCCGAGCCGGAAGTCGCCATGATGACGGATGTTCAACCCGCCGATGTCCGATGGCAAGAGCGCATTCAGGCCGTCGAACAGGCTACGGCGTGCGGCGACGAGCCGGTCGATCAGGGGCCGGTCCGCCTCCCGCAGCCCGTCGCGGCTGTCGGCCAGCCGCTCGAGAACCCGCTCGGCACGCGCCTTGAGGTCGGAGAGCCAGGTCCTGATCTGGGCCGGCTCGATCGGCACGGGCGCGAGATCGTCGGGCTTTGCCGCGGCGAGCGCGACGTGCAGTTCGGCGAGCCGCCGGCCGATCTGCGCGATGAAATGCAGATACGGCGCCTGCTCCTGGGTTTCGCGCGGCATCTCATCGGCCGGCGCCAGGCGCTGCTCGTCGACATAGCGATCGAGATACCCAGTCGTCACGGTCCAGCCGTCGCCCTGGTTTTCGACATAGGCGTGGAGCACGCCGAGCGCGCTGCGCTGGTTATTGTCGACAAGCTCGACGCTGCCGAGCAGCGCCGGCGTGTTGGCGAAGCGAGCGACCTCGGTGAGATAGCGGCCGATCTCGATCTCGGGGCTGACGCCGCTTTCGAGCCGGCGATAGATCTTGGCGACGTACTTGTTGTCGACCAGCGCGGTGCTGTTCGATTGCTCGATGGCGCGGATGCGTTCGGGCTCCTTGATGGTGTAGTCGGCGAACCGGCTGGTCGCCTTGAACTCCAGCCGCAGATTGTTCTCCTCCACCACCAGGTTTTGCGACAGGCCCCGCAGGAACAGGCCGATGAAGATCTGCTCGGTCGCGACGTCGAGCAGCGTGCCCTCTCGCGCACCCTGGCGCACGGCGGCGAGCGCCTTCGGGTTGAAGCGTTCGCGGTCGAAGCGCACCCACTCGATCTGCATCGGCATCACGTAGCGCGTGGTGACGTCGTTCCGCGTCGTCTCGAAGAACGCGATCCAGGGTCTGTTGTCGCCGATGTCGCTGAACGGCACCGCTGAGGTGAGCGTGGCCTTGATCTGCTTGGGATTGTGCTCCGGATACCAGCGCGTCCGCGACAGGAAGCCCGGCAGCACGTCGCGCTCGAACACCCCGCGCTCGCGGGCGAGCGAGACCCAGTTCGAATTCACCGGCACCACCAGCGTCTCGAATTCCGGCACTGCGCGCGGAATCACCGGCTCCGACTTGTCGCGCTCCTGAAGCTGGAACCAGTAGAAGCCGTAGGGCCCCAGCGTGATCATGTAGGGCAATTCGCCGATCGCGGGAAAGCGCGTGCGGCCGAGCATTTCCTGTGGAATGCGGTCCTTCCACGGCGACAGGTCGAGCTCGGTGGCCTGCGCGGCGCGCGACAGATTGGCGACGCAGAGGATCACCTCGTCGCGGTATTGCCGGACATAGGCCAGCACGGCGCGATTGGCCGGGCGGATGAAGGTCATGGTGCCGCGTCCGAAGGCGAGCGTCGACTTGCGCACCGAGATCAGCCGCTTGGTGGCGCTGAGCAGCGAGGACAGGCTGCGCGATTGCGCCTCGACGTTCACGGATTCATAGCCGTAGACCGGGTCCATGATCAGCGGCGCGTAGAGCCGGGCCGGGTCGCAGCGCGAGAAGCCGCCGTTGCGGTCCGGGCTCCACTGCATCGGCGTGCGCACGCCGTTGCGATCGCCGAGATAGATGTTGTCGCCCATTCCGATCTCGTCGCCGTAATAGATGATCGGCGTGCCCGGGAACGACAGCAGCAGCGAGTTCATCAGCTCGATCTTGCGCCGGTCGTTGTCCATCAGCGGCGCAAGGCGGCGGCGGATGCCGACATTTATGCGCGCGCGGGGATCGTTGGCGTAGGTGGTCCAGAGATAGTCGCGCTCGACGTCGGTGACCATCTCCAGCGTGAGCTCGTCGTGATTGCGCAGGAACAGCGCCCATTGGCAGCTCGCGGGGATATCAGGCGTCTGGCGCAGGATGTCGGTGATCGGGAAGCGGTCCTCCTGGGCGATCGCCATGTAGATGCGCGGCATCAGCGGGAAGTGATAGGCCATGTGGCATTCGTCGCCACGGCCGAAATATTCCTGCACGTCCTCCGGCCATTGATTGGCCTCGGCCAGCAGCAGCTTGCCCTTGGAATATGCGTCCAGCTCCTGGCGCAGCCGCTTGATGATCGCATGGGTCTCGGGCAGGTTCTCGTTCGAGGTGCCCTCGCGCTCGCACAGATAGGGAATGGCATCGAGCCGGAAGCCGTCGACACCGGCATCGAGCCAGCGCTTCATCACCTGGATGATGGCGCTGACCACGCGCGGATTGTCGAAATTGAGGTCCGGCTGGTGCGAGAAGAAGCGGTGCCAGTAGAACGCGCCGGCCTCGGGATCCCAGGTCCAGTTCGACTTCTCGGTGTCGGTGAAGATGATGCGCGTGCCCTGGTACTTCTGGTCGGTGTCGCTCCAGACATACCAGTTGCGGGCGCTGGAGCCCGGATGGCTGCGGCGCGCACGCTTGAACCATTTGTGCTGGTCCGAGGTGTGGTTGACGACGAGCTCGGTGATGACGCGCAGGCCGCGCTTCTGTGCCTCCTGGATGAAGCGCTTGAAGTCCTTCATTGTCCCGAAATCGGGATTGACCGCGCCGTAATCGCCGATGTCATAGCCGTCGTCGCGGCCGGGCGAGGGATAGAACGGCAGCAGCCACAGCGCCGTGACGCCGAGCTCCTGCAGATAGGGCAGCCGCTCGGTCAGCCCGGCGAAGTCGCCGATGCCGTCATTGTTGCTGTCGGCGAAGGCCTTGACGTGGAGCTGGTAGATGATGGCGTCCTTGTACCAGAGCTCATCCACGACCTCGGCAGCCTCAACCTTCTTGGTATCGACGGAAGACAGAACATTCATGGCGTGACCCCTTACGCCAGGCAGCGGAACAGAAGTGCCGGATCGCGGTCGGGATCGATACGCAACTTGATGCCGCCCCATTCGATGCGGGATTGTTCGCCGGTGAGCAGGTTTTCGAGTGTCGTCACATGGTGACGCCGTCCGCCGACGTCAACGGTGAGATCACCGAGCGGCAGCCAGCATTCACGGACATGGCGCGCCACCGCGATCACGACGACGACAATGTTGGCCGGATCGGCCGACTCCTTGGCGAAGGCGATCGTCTCGCCGTCCTCGATGGCGATAAAGCGCAAATTCGCGGTCTGCTGAAGCGCCGCGTTGTCGTTGCGGATGCGGTTGAGCGCCGCGATGTAGGGTTTGATGTTGCCGGATTTGTCCCAGTCGCGCTGCCTGATCTGGTACTTCTCGGAATCCAGATATTCTTCGCGGCCGGGAATGGCGTCATGCTCCAGCAGCTCGAATCCGCTGTAGATGCCGTAATTGCCTGACAGCGTGGCCGCCAGCGCGACGCGCGACTTGAAGGCCCAGGCCTCTCCGCTCTGGAGGTGAAAGGGCAACAGGTCAGGCGTGTTGACAAACATGTGCGGACGATAGAAATCGCGTTCGGGATAGCGCGTCAGCTCGCCGAGATATTGCTGTAGCTCCCACCTCTCTGTGCGCCAGGGAAAGTACGTGAAGGACTGCGCGAAGCCGAGCTTGGCGAGGCCCTTCATCAGCTTTGGCCGTGCATAGGTCTTGGAGAACAGGATCACGTCGGGATGACGGCGGCTTATGTCGCGGATCAGCCACTCCCAGAACGCAAGCGGCGCGGTGTCGTGATTGTCGATGGCGAAGATGGTCACGCCCTTGTCGATCCAGAACAGCATGGCATCGCGAAACGCGTTCCAAAGCCCGACGCGATCCACCGAATTGAAATCGGGGATGACGATGTCGGAATAGGGGCCGTCCGCCGCCTTCACCGAGCGGTCGGGCCGCCATTTGAACCATTCCGGATGCTGCGTCAGCCAGGGATGATCCGGCGAGCACTGCACCGCGAAGTCCAGCGCAAGCTCGATCCCATACTCGAGACACGTGGCGACCAGCGCGCGAAAATCCTCGATCGTGCCGAGCTCCGGATGCAGCGCGTCGTGGCCGCCCTCGACCGAGCCGATCGCATAGGGCGAGCCGGGATCGCCTTCACCGGCCACCGGCGCGTTGTTGCGGCCCTTGCGGCTCGTGTGGCCGATCGGGTGGATCGGCGTGAAGTAGAGCACGTCAAAGCCCATCGCGGCGATGTCGGGCACGCGCGCGATGCAGTCGCGCAGCGTGCCATGCCGGCCCGGCCATGCGCCCTGGCTGCGCGGCATCATCTGATACCAGGCGCTGAAGCGCGCCTTGTCGCGGTCCGCGGTCAGCGGAAAGAATGGCGAGCGCGTCAGGTCCGGCCGCGACTGGCTCTCGGCCATGGCTTCGCCGAGCTCGGTCGCGAGCAGCGAGGTGATGTCGCCGTTCCTCAAATAGTCCTCGCACTGCCTGATGATGATCGCTGCGGCGTCCTGCTGCGCGCCATGCGCCTTGGTCAAAAGGCCGGCGCCCTCGATCGCATCGAGGCTGACATCGGCCCCGGTGCGCCGTTTTCGCGTGACGGCGCGCGACCAGGTGGCGAACTCGTCGGTCCAGGCTTCGATCGCGTAGACATATTGGCCGGGCTCGGGGGGCGTGAACGCGCCGGACCAGCGGTCATCGCCGTGATGGGTCATCGGCTCGCTCCGCCATTCGCGCTCCTGCTCTCCTCGCCAGATCAGCGCGGCTGATATCACGGCCTCGCCATCGCGGTAGATGTCGGCCCAGACCTCGATCCGTTCGCCCGCGATCCGCTTCACGGCGAAGCGGCCGCCGTCGATCGCGGGATAAACGTCCTCGATCAGGAAAGCGCTGCCGGCCGCGGCACTTTCGACAGTTTGAATTGTCTTGTTCACGGTGATGCCATTGACAAGAAAGCAGGAGCCCGTTTCCCTTGTCGGGAACCCACGCTTGGTACCATTATAGAAAGCCGCTTGTGTGTCATTGGTTCCCTCGGGAACGGCAAGCGCAGTTTGCGAGTTACCCCTGACTAACCTCTTCCGCGATCTCGTTAAAATCGATGCCCCCGGCCAAACCATGGCCTGCAAGCTGCGTGCCGAATGGATCTTTTAGCTCAAGCCCGGATCAAGGGCGTTCAATCCGAATTCATCGATGCCCTCGGCAAGCTGCGGGTCACCGCGCCCGAGGCCCTCAAATCCATCCTCGACGCCCTGCCGGAGAAGCGGGTCTATCGCTTCGTCAGCGGGCCGGTCGTGGTGCGTGCCCTCGGACATCCGCGCACGGAATTGGCCTCGATCGGCGCCCCGCCGCTGCAATGGAAAATTTCCGGCAACGGCAATGTGATCGCGGCAGGCGAGACGCGCGAGCCCGTGATCGCCTGGCCCGCCGGCCTGGCGCTCGGGTATCACCGCCTGACGCTGACCGATGCCGAAGGTGCCAGCGAAGACGTGCCGATGATCGTGGCGCCCGAACGCTGCTTCGGCGGCGATTTCGATCGCGGCTGGCTGCTTGCCGTGCAGCTCTACAGCGTCCGCTCGGGCCGCAATTGGGGCATCGGCGATTTCACCGATCTCGCCGGCCTGGTCCGGCTCGCCAAGCAGCTCGGGGCCGACGGCGTCGGGCTCAATCCGCTGCATGTCCTGTTCGACGACCACCCGGCCGATTGCAGCCCCTATTCGCCGAACAGCCGGCTGTTCCTCAACCCGCTCTATATCGACGTCGAGGCGATACCTGAATTCTCGGCCGACCTCGTGCCCGACGCGGCCGCGACGGCCGCCCGCCTGCGCGAGGGCGATCGCGTCCCTTATGCCGACATGGCGGCGCTGAAATGGCTGGGCCTGCGCGCGGCCTTCGACAGCTTCGTCAGAAGCGCGAGCGGGGCGCGTCGCAAGGCGTTTGACGCCTTCCGTGCGGACCGCGCGCCGCTGTTGTCCCGTTTTGCCTGCTTCGAGGTGCTGCGGCATCGCTTCACCGGACCCTGGTGGGAATGGCCGCAAGAGTGGCAGCAGCCGGATGAGGCGAAATTCGCCGAGCTGCGCAACGGTCCCGACAGGCGCGAGGTCGAGTTCGTCGAATTCGTGCAATGGACGGCCGACAGCCAGCTGCATGCGGCCAAGGAGCTCGCCAGCCAGCTCGGCATGCGCGTCGGGCTCTATCTCGACGTTGCCGTCGGCGTGCAGTCCAACGGCTTCGATGCCTGGAACGAGCAGACGGCGATCTCGCGTCATC
Organism: Bradyrhizobium sp. BLXBL-01; assembly: GCF_051853025.1. NCBI lineage: Bacteria > Pseudomonadati > Pseudomonadota > Alphaproteobacteria > Hyphomicrobiales > Nitrobacteraceae > Bradyrhizobium > Bradyrhizobium sp. BLXBL-01. The sequence continues at coordinate 6,344,699 of NZ_CP182471.1, read as the reverse complement.
TCGCGGTCGGCGCGCCGCCCGACGTGCTCAACACCATCGGCCAGGATTGGGGCCTTGCCGGCTTCAACGCCGGTGGGCTGGAAGCGCAGTCCTTCGTCCCCTTCGCCGACATGCTCGCGGCCTCGATGCGTCATGCCGGCGCCATCAGGCTCGATCACGTGCTCGGCCTGAAACGGCTTTATCTCGTGCCGCGCGGCTTCAAGCCCGACAACGGCGCCTATGTGCAGATGCCGTTCGAGGCGCTATTGGCTGCCGTGGCGCGCGAGAGCGCGGCCCATAAATGCATCGTGATCGGCGAGGACCTCGGCACCGTGCCGGAAGGTTTCCGCGAAATGATGCAGGATTTCGGCATCTGGTCCTATCTCGTCATGATGTTCGAGCGCGACGATGCCGGACATTTCCGCAATGTCGACCATTACCGGCCCAATGCGCTGGTGACGCTGAACACGCATGACCTGTCGACCTATGCCGGCTGGCGCTCCTTCAGCGATCTCAGGATGAAGCGCTCGCTCGGGCTCGATCCCGGCGAGAACGACCAGGCGCGCTGGGATGCGCTCGGCAGGCTCGACGAGATTCTGGGCCAGAACGGCATCAACGCCAACGATGTGTACTCCGTGCTCGCGTTCCTCTCGCGCACGCCCTCGCGGCTGCTTGCGGTGTCGCTGGAGGATCTGCTGGGCGTGATCGACCAGCCCAACATCCCCGGCACGATCGACGAGCATCCGAACTGGCGGCAGCGCCTTCCGGTCGCGCTCGACGAGATCGCGTCCAAGATCGATCTCGCAGCCTTGAAGGCCGCGACACGGGAACGTTCATTGCCCGGCGGGAGTTGAACGGCCGGGCATTGCTAGGCTCGCACGACATTGTCTCAGAGGATCGAAGACTATGCGCTGATCGGCGATTGCGAGACCGCGGCGCTGGTCGGGCGCAACGGCTCGATCGACTGGCTGTGCTGGCCCGCCTTCGATTCCGACGCCTGCTTCGCCGCCATTCTCGGCACCCACAAGAACGGGCGCTGGCTGATCGCGCCATGCGAGGACGCGACCCGCATCTCGCGGCGCTATCACGATAATACCCTCATCCTCGAAACGCGATTCGAGACGAAGAGCGGCACGGTTGCGCTGATCGACTTCATGCCGCCGCGCGGCAAGGCGTCCGACATCGTGCGGCTGGTGCGCGGCCTCGGGGGCACCGTGAAGATGCGGATGGAGCTCGTGATCCGCTTTGGCTTCGGCGCCGACATTCCCTGGGTGCGGCGGATGGATCATTCGCTGCTGGCAATCTGCGGCCAGGACATGACGGTGCTGCGAACACCCGTCGACACCCGCGGCGAGGATCTGACGACGGTCGCCGAATTCGAGGTCGGCGCGGACCAGACCGTGCCCTTCGTGCTGACCTACGGCCCCTCGCATATCGAGCCGCCCGCGCCGATCGATCCCGAGGTCGCGCTCCAGGAGACCGAAACGTTCTGGCGCGATTGGTGCGGCCACTGCACCCGCGACGGCGACTACCAAGACCTCATCCTGCGCTCGCTGATCACGCTGAAGGCGCTGACCTTCGCTCCGACCGGCGGCATCGTCGCGGCACCCACCACGTCCTTGCCGGAAAAGCTCGGAGGCAGCAGGAACTGGGACTACCGCTTCTGCTGGCTGCGCGATGCCACCTTCACGCTGCTGGCGCTGATGAACTCGGGCTACACCGAGGAAGCCTCGGCCTGGCACAATTGGCTGCTGCGCGCGGCGGCCGGCTCGCCTTCGAACATGCAGATCATGTACGGCATCTGGGGCCAGCGGCGGCTCCTGGAATGGGAGGCGGCCTGGCTCGCCGGCTACGAGGGCGCGCAGCCGGTGCGGGTCGGCAATGCCGCCCACGCCCAGCTCCAGCTCGACGTCTATGGCGAGTTGATCGACGCCTTCCATCAATCGCGCATGGCCAAGCTCAAGCTCGACGACGAGAGTTGGGCGCTGGAATGCGCCGTGCTCAATCATCTCGCCGAGGTCTGGGACCAGCCCGATCACGGCATCTGGGAGCGGCGCGGCCAGCCCAGGCACTACGTGTTCTCCAAGGTGATGACCTGGGTCGCCTTCGACCGCGGCATCAAGAGCGCCGAGACCTTCGGCTTCAAGGCGCCGCTCCTGCACTGGCGCACCTTGCGCGATGCGATCCACCGCGACGTCTGCACCAGGGGCTTTGACGCGGAGGTGGGCGCCTTCGTCGAATCCTACGGCACGAAGCTGCTCGATGCCAGCGTGCTGCTGCTGCCGGCCGTCGGCTTCCTGCCGGCGTCGGACCCGCGCATCTGCGGCACCATCGCCGCCGTCGAGAGATGCCTGATGCGCGACGGTTTCGTGCTGCGGCACGATCCGCGCGAGCTGCCTCCGGGACAGCCGCCGCTCGAAGGCGCGTTCCTGGCCTGCAGCCTCTGGCTCGCCGATGCCTATGTGCTCTCGGGTGATCTCGACAAGGCGCAGGAATTGTTCGATCGCGTGGTCGGCGTCGCCAATGACGTCGGGCTGCTCGCCGAGGAATACGATTCCGTCGCCCGCCGCCAAACCGGCAATTTCCCGCAGGCGCTGACCCACATTGCGCTGGTCAACACGGCGCATAACCTCTCGGCTGCACGGCAGAAGAGCGAGAAGCCGGCGATGCAGCGGTCGAAGTAGTAGCAAGAGCCGTCAGGCTCTGTTGCCTCCACAAGGACGGTGCTCCCCCTCTCCCGCTTGCGGAAGAGGGTTGGGGAGAGGGCTCTCTCCGCTGGGCGAGAACCCCCAAGAGGAGAGAACCCTCACCCGCCGCGACGCGGCGACCTCTCCCGCAAGCGGGAGAGGTGACCCGACTGGCAGCCCGTCTAGCCCACCCCATTCCGCGTCAAGATCATCTCCATCGCCTCGGCAAAGCCGTCCTGCTCGTTGCTCGCAGTGACATGCGTGGCCTCGTCCTTGACGTTGTCGGCGGCGTTGCCCATCGCGATCGAGGTGCCGCTGACGCGGAACATCGCGAGATCGTTCTGCATGTCGCCGATGGTGGCAACCGCGTCGGTCGAGATGCCCAAGCGCTGGGCCATGGCCTGCACGAACGTGCCCTTGTTGAAGCCGGGCGGGGTAACGTCGAGATAATAGGTCTGCGAGCGCACCGCGGTGGCCTCACTGCCGAGCGCCTCCTGCATCGCCTTCTCGCAAGCGGCGAGCCCGGCCGCATCGGCGCTGGCGCCGACGATCTTGCAGGCGCTCGCAAGATAGGGCGAGAAATCCGTCACGATGGTCGGATCGGCGCGGATCGTGTGCTGCTCGTGCGCGACGTAGCTGCCGCTGGGATTGTCGATCAGCCATTTGTCGGTGGTGAACAGCCAGATGTCGGCGCCGTAGTCGCGGAGGATCTGCAAGGCGCGCTCGGCCGCGCGCGCCGGAATCAGGTGCTGCTCGACCGGCCGCATCTCGGGATCGACGATCGAGGAGCCGTTGAACGGGCCGACCGGCAGCCACAGCGCCAGCGGCTCGATCAAAAAGCGCATGCCGATCGCCGGCCGGCTGGAGGTGATGGTGAAGCCGATGCCGGCCTGGTGCAGCCGCTGCACCGCGCGTCTTGCGCGCTCGGTCAGCGTCTTGTCCTTGGTCAGCAGCGTGCCGTCGACGTCGGAGACCACGAGTGAGATTTGCGTCATGGCAAGACCTTGGGTATTGCGCCGCCCAGCTTCAATTGCCGCACGATGCCGTCCACGATCGCCTCGACGGTCTCGTCGATCGAGACGGTGATGACGTGCTCGCCCGCCTCCGGCGGCTCCAGCGTCTCGAACTGGCTGGTCAACAGTCCGGGCGGCATGAAATGTCCCTTGCGCTGCGCGAGCCGTTCGGCGATCAGCTCCTTGGTGCCCTTCAGGAACACGAAGCGGACGTCGTCGCGGCCGCGCAGCAGCACGTCGCGATAGGCGTGCTTCAGCGCCGAGCAGGCGATGATGACGTGCCCGCCGCGTCCGCACACCAGCGCGATCTCGTCGGCGATGGCATTCAGCCAGGGCCAGCGGTCTTCGTCGGTGAGGGGATGTCCGGCTCGCATCTTCTCGACATTGCTGGCGGGATGGAAGCTGTCGCCGTCCTCGAAACGCCAGCCCAGGCGCTCGCCGAGCGCCTTCGCAACCGTGCTCTTGCCCGAACCCGACACGCCCATCACGATCAATGCACAAGGTGCTTCAGCGCGGCCCACGAATTTCCTCCGGAAGCGCGGCCTTGTCGACCAGCCAGACGGTCTCGCCGTTCGAGCGCGCGCGTAAGGCCGGCAGATTCTCGCCATTGACGAGGCGCGTCAAGATCGGCTGCTTGTCGTGCCCGGCAATCTCGAACAGCATCTCGCGGCAGGAGGCCAAAGCGGGCAGGGTGAGCGAGACCCGCGGCACGAACGGCGCGACGTTCGCCTTGGGCACGCCGACGACCCAGCGTCGGGTCTCCTCGATCTCGGGGTAACCGGGAAACAGCGAGGCGGTGTGGCCGTCCGGCCCCGCGCCCATCAGGACGAGATCGAACAGCGGGCGGGCCGGATCGAGCTGGTCTGCGCCATAGAAGGCCTGCAGCTCGCGCGCATAGGCTGCCGCGGCGGCATCGGGATTGTCAGCCGTGGTCGGGATCGGGTGGATATGGCCGGCGGGCGCATCGCGGTCGAGAAAGGTCGCGCGCGCGACCGCCATGTTGTTGAGGGGATCGCTTTCAGGCACGAAGCGCTCGTCGCCGATGAACCAGTGCACGCGGTCCCACGGAATCCTGCTGCGCCAGGCCTCGCTGCCGAGCAACTGATACAGCTTCTTCGGGCTGGAGCCGCCGGTGAGGCAGACCGCGATGCGGCCGGGATTGGCCGCAATCCGCGCCATCACCCGTTCGGCCGCGGCGCGGGCGAGAGCTTCGGCATCGGCCTCGACGATCAGCTTCGGCTGCTCGGCCAGAGCCATCACGAGTACTTCCGCCAGCTGCGCCCGTCGCGCCGGAGCAGCTCGTCGGCGCAGGCAGGGCCGTCGCTGCCGGCTTCATAGGTTTCGATGCCGTTGGTGCCCGCGCTCTTCCAGGCGTCCAGGAACGGCTGCACGGCCTGCCATCCGGCCTCGACACCGTCCGCGCGCTGGAACAGGATGTTGTCGCCGATCATGCAGTCGTAGATCAGCGTCTCGTAGCCGGTCGAGGGATCGGCGCGGAAATAGTCGCCGTAGCGGAACTTCATCTCGACACCATCGATGGTGACGCTCGGCCCCGGGACCTTGGCGTTGAACTGGAGCTCGATCGTCTCGGTCGGGGCGATGCCGATGGTGAGGAAGTTCTGCGACAGCCGGTCGACGTCCGTGCCTGAAAACATCGACAGCGGCGCCTGCTTGAACTTGATCGCGACCTCGGTGCGCTTGTGCTTGAGCGCCTTGCCGGTGCGCAAATAGAACGGCACGCCGGCCCAGCGCCAATTGTCGATCATCAGCTTCAGCGCGACATAGGTCTCGGTGGTGCTGCCAGGCTTGACGTCCGCGGTCTTGCGATAGTCCGTGATCTCGTCGTCGCCGATGCGGCCGGCGAGATATTGCGCGCGCACCGAATTCTTCAGCGCCTCTTCCCGGCTGGGCTGCGGGATCGCGGTGAGCACGTCCGCCTTCTCGGAGCGCACGGAATGTGCGTCGAAGCGGGCGGGCGGCTCCATCGCGACCAGCGACATCAGCTGGAACAGGTGGTTCGGCACCATGTCGCGCAGCGCGCCGGTGGCATCGTAGAAGCCGCCGCGGTGGCCGACGCCGAGCTTCTCCTCCACGGTGATCTGGATGTGGTCGATGTGGTTGCGATTCCAGATCGGCTCGAACATGCCGTTGGCAAAGCGCAGCACCAGGATGTTCTGCACCGTTTCCTTGCCGAGATAATGGTCGATCCGGTAGATCTGGTGCTCGTCCATGATCTTCAGCAGCTCGGCATTCAGCGCGCGGGCCGAGGCAAGGTCGGTGCCGAACGGCTTCTCGATCACGAGCCGCCGCCAGGCGCCGTTCTCCTTCATCATGCCGGTGCGGCCGAGCTCCCGCGCGGTCGGCGCGAACGCGGCGGGCGGCGTCGCCAGATAGAACAGCCGGTTGCCGCCGGTGTCCTGCGCGCATTCCAGCGAATCCAGATGCTGGTGCAGGCGATCGAAGGAGGGCGGATCCTTCGGATCGGCCTCGACGAAGGTCACGCATTCCAGCAGCCTCGTCGCGATGTCGTCGTCGACGGGGCGCGTCGCAAATTGCCGCAAGCCCTTCAGCAGGCTGTCGCGCAGCTCCTCATCGGACTGGCCCCTGCGGGCGACGCCGACGACGCAGAATTTTTCCGGCAACAGATGCTCGGCGGCCAGATTGTAGAGCGACGGCATCACCAGACGATGGGTGAGATCGCCGGTGACGCCAAAGATGACGAAGGCGCAATTTTCCGGCTTGCGCTTTGGCTGCGGGTCTTTTGTCACGAATAGTCGGCCTTCGCTTGGTTCACTCGTTACTTTGGCTTCGCCGCGCCCGGCTCCTTGTGCCCGCCGAACCCTGCACGCATCGCGGAGAGAATTTTTTCGGCGAAGGTGTGTTCCTTGCGGGACCGGAAACGTGTGTAGAGCGCCGCGGTCAGGACCTCGGCCGGCACGGCCTCGTCGATCGCGGCATTCACGGTCCAGCGTCCTTCGCCGGAATCCTCCACGAAGCCGGAATATTCGGCAAGCTGCGGACTGTCGGCGAGCGCAGTCGAGGTGAGGTCGAGCAGCCAGGATGGAATCACGCTGCCGCGCCGCCACACTTCGGCGATGTCGGCGAGATCGAAATCGTAGCGGTGATCCGCCGGCAGGGCCTCGATATTGGCGTTCTTGAGGATGTCGAAACCTTCGGCATAGGCCTGCATCAGGCCGTATTCGATGCCGTTATGGATCATCTTGACGAAGTGCCCGGCGCCGACGGGGCCGGCGTGAATGTAGCCTTGCTCGATGCGGGGATCGCGGCCCTCGCGCCCCGGCGTGCGCGGAATGTCGCCGGCGCCCGGCGCGAGCGCCGCGAAGATCGGATCGAGCCGGTCGACCACCGTCTTCTCGCCGCCGATCATCATGCAGTAACCGCGGTCGAGCCCCCAGACGCCGCCTGAGGTGCCGACATCGATATAATGGATGCCGCGCGCCTTCAGCGCCTTGCCGCGGCGGACGTCGTCCTGCCAAAAGGTGTTGCCGCCGTCGATGATGACGTCGCCTTCCTGCATCACGCCGGCGATCGTCTCGATCGTGGTCTCGGTGATGCGTCCAGCCGGCAGCATCACCCAGGCCGTGCGCGGCCGCTCCAGCTTGGCGACGAACTCTTCCAGCGTCGCCGAGCCGACCGCGCCGTCTGCGGCAAGGCCGGCGACGGCCTTCGCATCCTTGTCGTAGACCACCGTCGAATGCCCGTGGCGCATCAGGCGGCGAACGATGTTGCCGCCCATTCGGCCGAGGCCGATCATGCCGAGTTGCATCTGCATCATTCCTTTAGTTCAGCGCGTCGTTGAGCGCCGCATTGAGCGCGGCGAGGCCTTTCTTGAGCCCGCCCTTCAGGTGCACGCGCAACGCGCGCCGGCCGCGCTCCGTCAGCACGTCGAAATCGCCGCGCGCCTGCGCCGCCTTGATCACGCCGAAGCTCGCCTTCTGGCCCGGCACAGGCAGGTCCTTGGCATCGTCCGCGGTGATCTGGAGGAACACGCCGCTGTCGGGCCCGCCCTTGTAGGCCTGTCCCGTCGAGTGCAGGAAGCGCGGGCCGAACTCGGCGCAGGTCGCGACGTGCCGCTTCTCGCGCACCTCGAGCCGCATCGCCTGGAGCGCGTCGATCGTGGCCTTGTCGCGCGCGATGTAGCCGAGCAGGGCGACGTAGTCTCCATCGCTGGATCGCGACAGATGCGCCTTCAGCCAGGAGCTGAGATCGCCATTGGCGCCGGCGGCGCGCAGCGCCGTGGCATTGGCCTCGTCGGTGTAGAGATCGGCGTCCTTGGTGCTGACCACCGGCTCTTCGGCCGGCAGCTTGCCGGTCTTCTCGAACGCGGCCGTGAGCTCGCGGGTCTTGATCTTGGCCGCTTCCACGTCGGGCTGGTCGAACGGGTTGATGCCGAGAATGCCGCCGGCCACGGCGGTTGCCATTTCGAAGCGGAAGAATTCCTGGCCGAGATGCTCGATCGACTTCATGACGATCCGCACCACGGGATGACCCGCCGCCTCGATCGCGGCAAGCTGGGAATCGTGTGCGGCGTCCGCTTCGCCTTCGACACGGATGTCGATGAAGAAGCGGTCATTGCCGTAGACGGAGGGATCGCCCAGCGGCTCGCCCTCGATCGGGATCAGGCCCTTGCCCTCCTTGCCGGTCGATTCCGCGATCAGCTGCTCGGCCCAGGCGCCGAAATCGGCGATCTTCTTCGACGCCAGGATCGTCACCTTGTCGCGGCCTTCGAGCCCGGCGAGACCCATGGCAAGGCCGAGCTGCACGCCCGGATTTTCGGACGGCGGCACGTCTGGGCCACAGGAGCGGGCCATCGCCAGCGCATGCTTGACGAAGGTCTTGACGTCGATGCCCGCGGTTGCCGCCGGCACCAGCCCGAACGGTGAGAGCACCGAATAGCGCCCGCCGATCGAGGGCTCGCCATGGAAGACGCGGGCATAGTTCAGCTGCTTCGCCGCCTTCTCCAGCGACGAGCCGGGATCGGTCACCGCGATGAAGCGATGGCCGGTCTTCACCTTTGCCCCCACCGCCTTGGCGACCTGCTCATGGAAATAGTCCTTCATCGCGTTCGGCTCGGTGGTGCCGCCGGACTTGCTGGAAACGATGAAGACGGTGTTGGTGATGTCGATCTTCGCCTCCATCGCCCGGACCTGCGCCGGGTCGGTGGAATCGAGCACGTGCAGCTTGGGGAAGCCGGGCTTCTTGCCGAAGGTCTCGGCCAGCACCTCGGGGCCGAGGCTGGATCCGCCCATGCCGAGCACGACGGCGTCGGAGAATTGCTGGCCCTTCACGCGGCCGGCATAGTCCTCGTAATCGGCAATGTCGGCCTGGTGCGGGCTGACGAGCCAGCCCAGCCATTTGTCCTCGTCCGCACCGGTCCAGACCGACTTGTCGCGCTGCCACAGCCTGCGGATCCTGGCCGACGCCCGCCACTCCTCGGTGGTCTTGGCCAGCGCCTTGCCGAGCCCGTCGCCCAGCGAAAGCTGCTGGCGGTCGAGTGCGGGCCCGAGCACGACCGCGCGCTTGTGGGCGACGGCGCCGTAGAGCTTGTCGGCGGCATCCGCAAACAGCTTGACGCCGTCCTTGACCAGCTCCTCGGCGATCGCATCGAGCGAGATGCCGGAGCGCTCCAGCTCCTCCAGCACGCGCTTCGCGTCCTCGACATTCTCCTCCAGGCTGTCGCGCGGCTTGCCGTGGTCGCGGAACGCATCCAGCGTTGCCGGCGGAACGGTGTTGATGGTGTCGGGACCGATCAGCTCCTCGACGTAGAGGACGTCGCTGTAGTCCTTGTTCTTGGTGCCGGTCGAGGCCCACAGCATGCGCTGCGGCTTGGCGCCCTTGGCGGCGAGCTTCTCCCAGCGGGGACCTGAGAACAAGCGCTTGTAGTCCTGGTAGGCGAGCTTGGCGTTGGCGATCGCGACCTTGCCCTTGAGCGCGGCGAGCCGCTCCTTCTCCGACGGATCGTTGGCGCGGGCGATCTTCTCGTCCAGCTGCTTGTCGACCACCGAATCGATCCGGCTGACGAAGAAGCTGGCGACGCTCGCCACGTGCGAGGGATCGCCGCCGCCGGCGACGTAGGTCTCGAGACCGGCGATGTAGGCCTCCGCCACCTCGAGATAGACGGCCTTGGAGAACAGCAGCGTGATGTTGATGCTGATGCCCTCGCTGATCAGTTGCTCGATCGCCGGCAGCCCCTCCGGTGTCGCCGGCACCTTCACCATCAGGTTCTTGCGACTAACGTCCTTCCAGAGCCGCCGCGCCTCCGCGATCGTGCCTGATGTGTCCATGGCGAGATAGGGCGACACCTCCAGGCTGACATAACCGTCGCCGCCCTTGAGGCGGTCATAGACCGGGCGCAGCACGTCGGCGGCGTTCTGGATGTCCTCGACCGCGACGGCCTCGAACAAATCGGCCACATTGCGGTCGCCGCGCTTCAGCGCCTTGCCGATCGGGGCGTCGTATTCGTCCGAGCTGCCGATCGCCTTCTCGAAGATCGATGGATTGGAGGTGACGCCTTTGACGCCGTCGGTGTCGATCAGCCGCTTCAGGTCGCCCTTGGCGATGAAGCCGCGGGCCAGGAAGTCGAGCCAGACCGCTTGTCCGTGCTTTTCCAGTTCTTTGACGGGATTCATGATGCTTATTTATCTCCAAGCCTGCGGGCGAGGGGTTTTCGCGCCGGTCCTGACGCGCTATCCTCTAGCTTACATGCACCCGGGAGGGAACCAATCAAGGGTATGGGAGTCATACCCTCCAGTGTAACTCCGTCGCGATCATGGCGATCCAGGCGGGCAGGGCTATGTTGCGTAAAAGTCGTTGGCCAGAGGACAGGGCCGAGGTCTCCTTGCGTAATGTCAGCCGTCGCGCCTCGTCGGCCAGTGGTTGCGTAGAGTGCCACCGGCGGATTTCGATCCGCCGTCGCATCGTGGCTCGGCCGCGAATGGCCATGCTGGGGGAAGAGCATGTACGCCAATAAGAAGAAGGGTCTGGCCGTCGCCGACAGCCAGCCAGCGGTTGCGTCGGTCAGCATCGACGCATCGCGCGATCTCGAAATCAACCGCTGCGTGACGCAGCTGCGGCTGCTGGTCGCGGCGGGCTTTGCCATGACCCTGCTCAGTGCGAGCCTTGCCTTCGACTGGTGGGACGGGCCCGGCGGCTACGATACGATGGTCGGTTATGCCGGCGTCGTCGTGTTTGGCCTGGTCACGTCCTGGCTGATCTGGATGCTTCCCGCCGAACGAGGAGCGGTGGTGGTCGTCACCCCCTACGGCATCCGCGATCTCCGTATCGGCAATGAATTTCTCCTCTGGGAATCGATCGCGGAGATTTCGGCTGAAGAAAGCCGCGGCCACAAGGCGATCGTGCTCACGCCCTCGCCGGCGCTGCAGCGCCAGCTGTCCGCCATCCCGACCCTGGCCCGTCGCGCGCAGGATGGCCGCATCGTCATCCGCTCGGAGGGCCTGGCGACCGATTTTGATACATTGCTGCGCGCTTGTCGCGACTTCCACGCTGGCATCAGCGCGCGCACCGCATTGCAGCAGGAAGATGAACGGCGGCCGCAAGGCTTCGCCGTACAAGCGTCATAAGATCGCCGCTCCCGGACCGCTATGCTGCATCGCCGGATGGGGTCATATCCGGGAACGCCCGGATGTGGCGACCGAGTGACATTTTCTGGAAATGAGCCAGAATAGACAGAGATTCGCACAAATTACAGGCATGTGCCTGTTCGTAACTCATGGAGTGCCTACGTTGTGCGTTGCGTCGAGTTGGCACCCGGGTGTCCAATGATCGTCATGTGCTCACGCTGATTCGAAACGGCCTGAGGAACGCTCCGGTAACTGCTTTCGTTTCAGCTTGTAGCGGAACTCACGCGGAGAGGGATCATGTACAACGATTCTCTATTCAACGCTTTCGCTCGGTCGTTCGAGGCGAGAAGCCAGCACGACATGTCGATGGCGGAATATCTGGAATCGTGTCGAAGCGATCCCATGAAATACGCGAACGCGGCCGAACGACTCCTAGCGGCGATCGGTGAGCCCCAGACGATTGACACGGCCAAGGACCCACGCCTTGGCCGTATTTTTTTGAACCGCACCATCCGCACCTATCCGGCCTTCGCCGGCTTCTACGGCATGGAAGAAACCATCGAGCGTATCGTCGGTTTCTTCCGCCACGCGGCGCAAGGTCTCGAAGAGCGCAAGCAGATCCTCTACCTGCTCGGCCCGGTCGGCGGCGGCAAGTCCTCGCTCGCCGAGCGACTCAAGTCGCTGATGGAAGTGCAGCCGATCTACGTGCTCAAGGCCGGCGACGAGCTCTCGCCGGTGTTCGAGAGCCCGCTCAGCCTGTTCGATCCCGATCAGCTCGGTCCGATGCTGGAGGAGAAGTACGGCATTCCGCGCCGTCGCCTCACCGGCCTGATGAGCCCGTGGTGCTACAAGCGGCTCGAAGCGTTCGGCGGCGACATTTCGCAGTTCCGGGTCGCCAAGATCCAGCCCTCGCGGCTGCGCCAGATCGCGATCGCCAAGACCGAGCCCGGTGACGAGAACAACCAGGACATCTCTTCGCTGGTCGGCAAGGTCGACATCCGCAAGCTCGAGACCTACGCCCAGAACGATCCCGACGCCTACAGCTATTCCGGCGGCCTCAACCGCGCCAACCAGGGCGTGCTCGAGTTCGTCGAGATGTTCAAGGCGCCGATCAAGATGCTGCACCCGTTGCTGACCGCAACCCAGGAAGGCAATTATATCGGCACCGAGAACATCGGCGCGATCCCGTTCACCGGCATCATCCTGGCGCACTCGAACGAAGCCGAGTGGGCGAGCTTCAAGGCCAACAAGAACAACGAAGCCTTCATCGACCGCATCTGCGTCATCAAGGTGCCCTACTGCCTCAGGGTCACCGAGGAGCAGAAGATCTACGAGAAGCTGATCCAGGGCTCCGAGCTCGCCGCGGCTCCTTGCGCGCCGTCGACGCTGGAGACGCTGGCGCGGTTCTCGGTGATGTCGCGCCTGCGCAAGCATGAGAACTCCACCCTGTTCGGCAAGATGCGGGTCTACGACGGCGAGAGCCTGAAGGAATCCGATCCGAAGGCGCGCAGCGTCCAGGAATATCGCGACGCCGCCGGCGTCGACGAGGGCATGGACGGCGTCTCGACCCGTTTCGCCTTCAAGATCCTGGCCGCCACCTTCAACCACGATCCGCAGGAGGTGGCCGCCGACGCCGTGCATCTGATGTACGCGCTCGAGCAGGCGATCCGCCGCGAGCAGCTGCCTGAGGAGACCGAGAAGCGTTATCTCGAATTCATCAAGGCGGATCTGGCGCCGCGTTATGCCGAGTTCATCGGCAACGAGATCCAGAAGGCCTATCTCGAATCCTACTCGGATTACGGGCAGAACCTGTTCGATCGCTACGTCGACTATGCCGACGCCTGGATCGAGGACCAGGACTTCAAGGATCCCGACACCGGCCAGCTGCTCGATCGCGAGCTTTTGAACCAGGAGCTGACGAAGATCGAGAAGCCGGCGGGCATCGCCAACCCCAAGGACTTCCGCAACGAGGTCGTCAAATTCTCGTTACGGTCGCGGGCTCAGAACGGCGGCAAGAATCCGACCTGGACCTCCTACGAGAAGATTCGCGATGTGATCGAAAAGCGGATATTCTCCCAGGTCGAGGACCTGCTTCCGGTCATCTCCTTCGGGTCGAAGAAGGACGGCGAGACGGAGAAGAAGCACGGCGAGTTCGTCGCACGCATGGTGGAGCGCGGCTATACCGAACGCCAGGTTCGCCGGCTCGTCGAATGGTACATGCGCGTGAAGCAGGCCGGTTGAGGCGGATGGGAGGCGAATGGTAAAGTGCCCATTCACATTATTGACAGGCGCCTGAATCCAGGCGGCAAGAGTCTTGAGAACCGCCAGCGGTTCTTGCGTCGGGCCAAGTCCCTGGTGCAGGGCGCCGTCAAGAAGACCTCGCAGGAACGCGACATCAAGGACGTCCTGGAGGGTGGTGAGGTCGCGATCCCGCTCGACGGCATGCACGAGCCGCGTTTCCGCCGTGAAGGCGGGACGCGCGACATGGTCCTGCCCGGCAACAAGAAGTTCATCGAAGGCGACTATCTCCAACGCTCCGGCCAGGGCAGCGCCAAGGATTCCGGTCCCGGCGAAGGCGACAGCGAGGACGCCTTCCGCTTCGTGCTGAGCCGCGACGAGTTCGTCGATCTGTTCCTCGACGACCTCGAGCTGCCGGATCTCGCCAAGCGCAAGATCGCGCAGACCGAGAGCGAAGGCATCCAGCGCGCCGGCTACACCATGACCGGCTCGCCCGCCAACATCTCGGTGAGCCGGACGGTGAAGCTCGCGCTCGCCCGCCGCATCGCGCTGAAGCGTCCGCGCAAGGACGAGATCGAAGAGCTGGAAGCCGCGATCGCAGCCTGCACGGACGAGGAGGAGCGTGCGGCTCTCGTGGCCCAGCTCGATGCGCTGAAAGCAAAGTCCAAGCGCATCCCCTTCATCGATCCGCTCGACATTCGCTACCGGCGCTTCGAGACGGTGCCCAAGCCCGTCGCGCAGGCGGTGATGTTCTGCCTGATGGACGTCTCCGGCTCGATGTCCGAGCACATGAAGGATCTGGCGAAACGCTTCTATATGCTGCTCTACGTGTTCCTGAAGCGGCGCTACAAGCACGTCGAGATCGTCTTCATCCGCCACACCGACCGTGCCGAGGAGGTTGACGAGCAGACCTTCTTCTACGGTCCGGCCTCGGGCGGCACGCTGGTCTCCAGCGCGCTGCAGGCGATGCACGAGATCGTGCGCGAGCGCTTCAACCCGTCGGACTGGAACATCTACGCCGCGCAGGCTTCCGACGGCGACAATTCCTATTCCGACGGCGAACTCACGGGGCTCCTGCTAACCGAGAAGATCCTGCCGGTCTGCCAGTTCTTCGCCTATCTCGAGGTCGGCGAGGCCGGCGGCAGCGCCTTCGATCTCTCCGACTCCTCGCTCTGGAGCCTCTACGAACGCCTGCGCAACAGCGGCGCGCCGCTCTCGATGCGCAAGGTCTCGGAGCGCAGCGAGATCTTTCCGGTATTCCACGATCTATTCCAGCGCCGCGACACTGCCCAGGAGAAGGCCGCTCCATGACGGAACGTTTGTTCGAAGGCGCCGATTGGGATTTCCACACCTTGCAGCGCATCACCGATGCCTGCGAGGAGGTGGCGTTGAAGGATCTCGGCCTCGACGTCTATCCGAACCAGATCGAGGTGATCACCGCCGAGCAGATGCTGGACGCCTATTCGTCGGTCGGCATGCCCTTGTTCTACAAGCACTGGTCGTTCGGCAAGCACTTCGCGTTCCATGAGGCGTCCTACCGCAAGGGCCTGATGGGGCTCGCCTATGAGATCGTCATCAACTCCTCGCCCTGCATCTCCTATCTGATGGAGGAGAACACGGCGACGATGCAGACACTGGTGATCGCGCACGCCGCCTTCGGCCACAACCATTTCTTCAAGAACAATTATCTGTTCAAGCAGTGGACCGATGCCGACGGTATCCTGGACTATCTCGACTTCGCCAAGAACTACGTCATGCAGTGCGAGGATCGCTACGGCCGCATCGAGGTCGAGCGCACGCTCGATGCCGCGCACGCGCTGATGTCGCACGGCATCGACCGCTATCCCGGCAAGAAGAAGCTCGACCTGCGCGCCGAAGAAAAGCGGGCAGGGCGCCGCCGCCAGCACGAGGAGGAGGTCTTCAACGATCTCTGGCGCACGGTGCCGAAGGGCGCCGCCAAGAGCCGGTCCACGCTCAGCATCGAGCGCCGCCGCAAGCTGCTCGGCCTGCCGCAGGAGAATTTGCTCTATTTCCTGGAGAAGAGCGCGCCGCGGCTGGCGCCCTGGCAGCGCGAGCTGCTCCGCATCGTCCGCCACATCGCGCAATATTTCTATCCGCAGAGCCAGACCAAGGTCATGAACGAGGGGACGGCGACCTACGTCCACTATCGCATCATGACCAAGCTGCACGAGCAGGGTCGCATCAGCGACGGCAACTTCCTGGAATTCCTGGGGTCGCACACCAACGTGGTGTTCCAGCCCGAGTTCGACGACCCGCGCTTCTCCGGCTTCAACCCTTACGCGCTCGGCTTTGCGGTGATGCAGGACATCGAGCGCATCGTCACCAATCCGGAAGACGAGGACCGCGAATGGTTCCCCGACATCGCCGGCAAGAACGACGTCATGGGCGTGCTGCGCGACGTCTGGGCCAATTACCGCGACGAAAGCTTCATCGGCCAGTTCCTGAGCCCCAAATTGATGCGGCACTTCCGCATGTTCCACCTGCACGATGATCCCGAGGAGCGTGCCGGCATCCGCGTCGATGCCATCCACGACGAGCGCGGCTTCCGCCGCGTCCGCCGCGAGCTGGCGCGGCAGCACGATGTCGGCTTCATCGACGCCAATATCGAGGTGGTCGACGTCGATCTCTCCGGCGACCGCCGCCTGATCCTGCATCACCACGTCATCAAGGGCTCGCAGCTCAACGAGACCGACGCCAAGCGCGTGCTGCAGCACCTGGCCGACCTCTGGACCTACGACGTCGCGCTGATCGAGGTCGACGCCAACGACAAGGTCTTGCGCGAATACGTCGTCAGCCCGCGCCCGATTCCGGCGGCGGTGGCGTGACGGGGGCTGATCACGTGGAGCACCATGCGCGATGCGCGTTGGTGTGCCCTCGCCCCTTGCGGGAGAGGGCAGCGACGCCGGCAGACATAAGCTCACTGGGGTGAGGGGTATCTCTCGGCACTTTCCCCTGCCGATGGAGACCCCTCATCCGGCGCTTCGCGCCACCTTCTCCCGCAAGGGGAGAAGGAAGGCCTCCGCGGCTGCACAACGGCTATTCTAGGCTGATCGCTTCCCCGGCTTCTTCTTCGACGCATTCAGCTCCACCGCCGCGCGGATCAGCGCCTGCAACGCCTTCTCGTTGACCTTGTCGCCCTCGCGGATGTCGATCGCGCGGCGCACATTGCCGTCGAGGCTGGAATTGAAGAGACCTGCGGGATCGGCCAGCGCCGCGCC
The DNA here is from genome assembly GCF_051853025.1 of Bradyrhizobium sp. BLXBL-01. Classification (NCBI taxonomy): domain Bacteria; kingdom Pseudomonadati; phylum Pseudomonadota; class Alphaproteobacteria; order Hyphomicrobiales; family Nitrobacteraceae; genus Bradyrhizobium; species Bradyrhizobium sp. BLXBL-01. Next base: position 6,327,942 of record NZ_CP182471.1, on the reverse strand, counting down.
CTTGGCGAAGGTCAGCTTCACCACCTCCTTGTAAGTCTCGCCGGTGCAGATGATGCCATCGTGCTCCCAGACGGGGACGCCGCGCCATTTCCACGCCTCGACGACGTCAGGATCGGCTTCCCTGATCAGGCCGCGGACGCGCGCGAGCATCGCGCCGCGCCAGTCGCCGAGCTCCTTGATCCGGCCGTCGATCAGTTTTGATGGCGAAGCGTTGCCTGCTTCCTTCGCGCTGCTCGTCTTCGCCGCCACGGGCTTCTTCATCATGGCCTCGTTCACGCGTTGCTGCGGCCGCGATAAGGCAGCGCGAACAGATACAGCCCGGTCGCGAGCAGCGGAATCAGCGGCACCAGCGCCAGGAAGCCGATCCACGCGGCCTGGACCTGCATCGTCATCGCCACGATGTTGGCGATGACGGCGAGCGTGAATGCCATCGACAGCCAGCGGTGAATTTGCCGAATCCACATCTGCGTGCTCATTGGGGACCTCCTGTTGGATTGATCGAAATGGACGCCGGCGGAGCTAGCTCGCCCGCGCCAGCAAATCGTCCAGCTTGGCCAGGAACTGCTTCCAGCCGGCATGCGCGCCGCCGAACGCCTGCTTCTGCGTCGGGCGGAAGCCCGCCTGCTCGACGCGCAGATGCGTACCCGCGCTGGTCGGCGTCAGCGTGAAGGTGACGATGCTTTTCAGATCGAAGGCGGCGTCCTCATGCGAGAAATTCCAGGTGTAGGCCAGCGTCTTCTGCGGCTCGATGGTGAGCACCTCGCAATCCAGCACGCCGCCCCACTCGCCGCGCAGGTTGAAGCGATGGCCGACGACCGGCTTGAAGTCGTTCTTCATCAGCCATTCCTCGATCAGATGCGGCTGCGTCAGCGCGCGCCAGAGCCGCTCGGCGGGATAAGCAAATTCGCGCTCGATGACGACGGAGCGCGTCTCGGCGGGTTCGTTCATTGGTCCATCCTCTTCAGGAGATCGTCGAGAGCGTCGAGCCTTTTCTGCCAGAACCCGGCCATCTGGCCGGTCCAGTCGATCAGCGGATTGAGCGCACCGGGCTGCGCGCTGTAATGGGTCTGCCGTCCTTCATGGCGGTCGCGCACCAGGCCCGCCTGCTTCAACGCGCCGAGATGTTTCGACACCGCCGGCTGCGACACGCCGGATCGCGCCGTCAGCGCCCCGACCGTCTGCTCCCCCTCGCGGCACAGCCGTTCGAAGATCGCCCGCCGGGTCGGGTCGGCGAGCGTCCTGAACAGGAGGTCGGGGGTGGAGGGCATGCGGGATCCATAACTAGGAAGTTATGGGTTTATGCATAACCGTAGAGTTATGGGTTAGTCAAGTGCGACGGGAGGATACAGCGACGGCCGGCGCAGCCCTCTCCCCGTCATTGCGAGGAGCCCTTGCGACGAAGCAATCCAGTCTGCCTCCGCGGAAGGATTCTGGATTGCTTCCGCCTTCGCTAAGGCTTCGGCGGACAAGTCGCTGCGCTCGCAATGACGGGGAGTGGCGGCGCCGTGCCCGGCCTACGGCCGGAGATACAAATACCCCTGCGATTGCAGCTCGGCCAACCGGACCACGCCGCCCTTCTCGGCGTTGACGAAACCCGGCAGCAGCTCGTTGAGCGTCACGTTCTGCGCTTTCATCGTGTTGCCGCAGGCGGCGAGCTCGACGCCGTCCTTGGAGAAATCGCCGACGCGCTTGCTGACATCGGGATTGGCCTGCGCCGAGTGAAACGCCTTCAGCGCCTGGCCGTGGATCACCAGCGCGATCGTCACATGCTCGGGGCCGCCGACGCCGTCGATGTGGTTCTGGATGTTGCCGAGCACGAAATTGACCTTCTCGGCATCGCTGAGGTGATAGACCACCTTCAGCTTGGCGCCGATGCCCGCCTCCGTTGCGGCTTTCGCGCTGGAGGCGCCGAGCGCTGCACCCAGTGCCGAGATGGCGCTCCACAAGATGTTCCGGCGGTTCATGACGATTTCCTTCGACGAGGCCAAATTTGCCGAAGGCATATCACTTGTGGCGTAGCGCCGCGAGTTCCTTGCGATCGGTCACCAGCGAAGCGCATTCGCTGTTGTCGGTGCGGTCGAGGCGGAAGATCTTGTCGTCGGCGCCGGCCGTCAGCGAGTGCTCGGCATCGTCGTCCGGCTTGTTGTTCTGCCAGACGCGCACCCGTTCGAGCCGGACGATCGCCGACTTGTCGTCCTTGGAGAGCGCAACGCCGATGCCGCCGCCCTCGCAATCGACGCCGCAGCCGAGCCGCACCTCGTTGCCGCTCTTGGTGAACACGGCGTGGTTGCACGAGCCGCTGGAATCGAAATCGCCGCTGCGATGACGGTACCTGAAACCGAGGCGGAAGGAGTTGTGAAGCTCCTTGTCCTCCTTGTCGAGTTCAGCCGAGATCAGCAGCTTCATCGAAGCGACCTTCTGCTTCGGGTGCCGCGCCAGATGGTCGGCATCGTAGCGGCGGACGAAGCAGGCATAGGCCTTGTTGCCGGGGGCGCCCGCATACATGCGCGTATTGAACGTCTCTGCCTCGGCCTTGCTGGCCTCGCGAATATCGTCGCCGTCCTCGGCCCGGGCAGTGCCGATGAATGCAGCCAGGGCGAGCGGAAGGACAAGGGCAAGCTTCATGATCGCACCGAACGCCTGATGGGCATTGGCCCGCCATCCGCGGGCCGGTCTGCCATTGGTCGCAGGCGCAGTGGAGCGCGTTCAACCGCCGCACGTCGCTCGATGTCGGGCAGCGGCCACGGCGGGCCTTAGTCACCACTCCAATCGAGAAGGTTCAACGGGTGCGACGACTTGATTCCTCGGAACCCGACGCCGGTGCTTGCTGCGACATTGTCTCGTTTCGTCAATGTGGTAGCCTTCACAGACGACCGCCTTTGGCAGTCGTAGGCTGGGGCTGCCTTGTAAGTTTGTGGAGTCCCCGCATGGGTGAAATTCGCAACTTCAGACCCGGAAATCCCGATGAGCCGCCGCCGCACAGCGGACTGCCTCGTCGTCTCGCCGCGATCATCGTCGGTGACATCGCCTCCTACAGCCGGTTGATGCAGGCCGACGAGGAAGGCACGCATGCCCGCGTCAAGCGGATCGAGCGCGACATCATCCAACCCAGCATTGTCGAGCACCATGGGAGTCTGGTGAAGACGACCGGCGACGGCTTCATCGCCATTTTCGACAGTCCCGTCGAGGCCGTTCGATGCAGCATCGTCATCCAGCAGAATCTCGTCGGTCGCAACGCCTCGATTCCCAAGCATTCCCGGCTCGAATATCGGATTGGCGTCAATCTCGGTGACGTCATTGTGGAGCCGGACGACATCTATGGTGACGGCGTCAACATCGCCACGCGTATCGAGGGCATCGCAGAGCCGGGGCAGGTCTACATATCCGGCGCGATCTACGAGCAGATCAAGCACAAGATCGTGTGCGGTTATGAGTCGCTCGGCGACCGCAAGGTCAAGAACATCACCGATCCCGTGCGCGTCTATCGCGTGCTGCCGGATGCAGATGCCGTCGGCAAGACACGAAGCCGGCGCGAGAACGTCCTGCTCTTTCTTCTGATCACGGCATTGCTGGTCATTGCCGGCTACGTGCTTTGGTACGTGCTGGTGCAGCACCGCAGCCAGGTGGGGCAACAGGCTGCCGCTCCCCCGATCGCGGCGCCGTTGGCTTCGCCGACGCCGCAATCCGTTCCGTCGTTACCGAGCCCGGCAGCACCGGCGCCACAAGCCGCACCCGCGGCCTCTCCGGTGCCCACAACGGTGCCATCGCCCGCAGCATCGCCTTCACCGTCTCCGGCATCCAGTCCATCGGTGACGCCGGTCCGGGAACCCGAGATGATCGCCATTCGCGGCGGCAGCTTCGCCATGGGAAGCAACGACGATCCGACCGAGCGTCCCGTCCACCAGGTCACGATCAAGCCGTTCTCGATCGGAAAATATCCGGTCACGGTGCGTGAGTGGAACGAATGCGCGGCTGCGAAGGCGTGTGCTTTCACCGCGACCGGCAAGGACGATGCACCGGTCAGCAATGTGAGCTGGACCGACGCACAGCAATATGCCGCCTTTCTGTCGCAGGCGACGAAGAAGCCGTACCGGCTCCCGAGCGAGGCCGAATGGGAATACGCGGCGCGCGGCGGTACGCAGACAAAATATTGGTGGGGCGACAAGCTCCAGCCTGGCATGGCCGGATGCAAGGATTGCGGCGATCTCGCAGCCGAGCAGCCGGCGAAGGTTGGCAGCTTCAAGCCCAATCCCTTCGGGCTCCACGACATGGGCGGCGGCGTCGACCAGTGGGTCGAGGATTGCTGGCACAAGAATTATCAGGGTGCACCGGTCGACGGTTCGGCATGGACCGGCGGCGACTGCTCATCGCACGTCCTGCGCTCGGGCTCCTGGAAGAACGATTCGAGATACGTGCGGCCGTCCAACCGCGATGGCTATGATACCAACGTCCGTTACCCCACGCATGGATTCCGTGTCGCGCTCACTCCTTGAGGCTGGAGGAGGTTTGATGAAAATCATTCGCTGCGCCGCGCTGGCGGCGGCGCTCGTATTGCTGCCAGTCGTTTTGCTGCCAAGCCCTGCTTACTCTCAGGGCAAAACCGCTCCCAAAGATGCAAAGCTCTATTTCATCACCCCGCAGGATGGGCAGAAGATCCGAGGTGGGTTCTGGGTCCGGTTCGGTCTGCGCAACATGGGCGTGACGCATGCCGGCGATGACTACCAGAACGCCGGTCATCATCATCTGCTGGTCGACGTCAACGAGCCCATCGACATCAAGGAACCGATCCCGCAGGACAAGTCCCATCTGCATTTCGGGGCAGGGCAAACCGAAACGTTTCTCGAGCTTCCGCCCGGCACGCACACGCTGCAACTGGTGCTGGGCGATGCGAAGCACTACCCCTTCGACCCGCCCGTCGTGTCTGACAAGATCACCATACGAGTCAGGCAGCCCGTTTCAGTCCGGCGCCGTTGATCACCGCAGGCTGGCGTTGATCTTGTCCAGCACCGCCGAACCCGGGCAGAGCGTGTCCGCCTCCAGCGCGTTGAGCGGGGTCTCGACCGTATTGAGATGCTCGTGCAGGTCGTCGGCATCGGGATCGACGTACAGAAGACCGGTGACGATCTGGCCCTTGGCGGCGTGCCGCGCGAGGAAGGTCTGGGCGCCGAGACGGTCATGCGGATCGTAGTCGGCGTCGATCTTGCGCAGCGCGATCTTGCTGCCGTCGTGCTGCTCGACCACCTGCACCGTGCCAGGCGCGTAGTCCACCGCGATCGGGTCGCGGCCGACCAGCACGTCGAGCCGGTTCACGGCGTCGTTGTGCTCGCGGACATAATCGAAGCTCTTGGTCGAGCCGGCATGGTTGTTGAAGGCGATGCAGGGGCTGATGACGTCGATGAAGGATGCGCCCTTGTGGCCGATCGCGGCGGCGATCAGCGGCACCAGCTGGCTCTTGTCGCCCGAGAACGAGCGCGCCACGAAGGTGGCGCCTAACTGCAGCGCGATCGCGACGAGGTCGATGGCGTTGTCGGTGTTGGTGACGCCCTTCTTGCTCTTCGAGCCGCGGTCGGCGGTCGCCGAGAACTGGCCCTTGGTCAGGCCGTAAACGCCGTTGTTCTCGACGATGTAGGTCATGTTGACGCCGCGCCGGATCGAATGCGCGAACTGGCCGAAGCCGATCGAGGCGGAATCGCCGTCGCCGGAGACGCCGAGATAGATCAGATCGCGGTTGGCGAGGTTGGCGCCGGTGAGCACGGATGGCATGCGGCCGTGCACGGAGTTGAAGCCGTGCGAATTGCCGAGGAAATAGTCCGGCGTCTTCGACGAGCAGCCGATGCCGGAGATCTTTGCCACCCGATGCGGCTCGATCGACAACTCGTAGCACGCTTCGATGATCGAAGCCGTGATCGAATCGTGACCGCAGCCGGCGCACAGCGTCGAGATCTTGCCCTCGTAATCGCGATGCGTGTAGCCGAGCGCGTTCTTCTTCAGGCCCGGATGATGGAATTTCGGTTTTGCGATGTAGGTCATGAACGTTTCTCTCTGCTCCCTCTCCTCGCGGTATCTTCTCGCGAAGAGAACGATCGAATAGTCCCCCGCTGTATCCACATCGTCATTGCGAGGAGCCCTTGCGACGAAGCAATCCAGAGTCTTTCCACGGAGGCAGTCTGGATTGCTTCGCTGCGCTCGCAATGACGATGTGGATGCGATTTACCATCATGACACGGCCTTGCGGAGCGGGGTCACCTTGAGGTGGTCCTGGTGGTCGCCAATGGCTTTGGCGATGAAGCGGGCGGTGATCGGCGTGCCGTCATAATGCACAATCGGCACCAGACGGACGGGATCGATGCCGTTCTCGTTGACGATGAGCTGGCGCAGCTGGCTGTCGCGGTTCTGCTCGACGACATAGACGAAATCGTGCTCGGCGAGGAAGCTTGCCACACTCGAATGGAATGGGAAGGCGCGGATGCGCATCCGGTCGAGCTGATGCCCGCGCGCCTCCAACAGTCCGATCGCCTCGTCCATCGCCGGCGAGGTCGAGCCGAAATAGATCACGCCATATTTGGTCGGCCGTTCCGCATTGGCCTGCAGCGGCCGCGGGACGAGGTCCTGCGCCGTTTCGAACTTGCGCACCAGGCGCTGCATGTTGTCGGCGTAGACCGTGCCTTCCTCGGAATAGCGCGCATAGCGGTCGCGCGACGTGCCGCGGGTGAAGTAGGAGCCCTTGGTCGGATGCGTGCCGGGATAGGTGCGGTAGGGAATGCCGTCGCCGTCGACGTCGAGATAGCGGCCGAAGTCGCGGCCTTCCTCCAGCATCTCCGCCGTCATCACCTTGCCGCGGTCATATTGCCGCGCATCGTCCCACTTCAGCGGACGGCAGAGCCGGTGGTTCATGCCGATGTCGAGATCGAGCATCAGGAAGATCGTGGTCTGCAGACGCTCGGCGAGATCGAAGGCGGCAGCCGCGAACTCGAAGGCCTCGGCCGGGTCCTCCGGGAACAGCAGCACGTGCTTGGTGTCGCCATGCGAGGCATAGGCGCAGGCGATGATGTCGCATTGCTGGGTGCGGGTCGGCATGCCCGTGGAGGGGCCGGCGCGCTGGATGTTCATGATCACGGCCGGAATCTCGGCAAAGTACGAGAGGCCGATGAACTCCGTCATCAGCGAGATGCCGGGGCCTGATGTCGCGGTGAAGGCGCGGGCGCCGTTCCAGGAGGCGCCGATGACGATGCCGATCGAGGCCAGCTCGTCCTCGCCCTGCACGATCGCATATTTCGCCTTGCCGGTTTCAGGATCGTGCCGGTACTTCTTGCAATGGGCGGTGAAGGCCTCCGCCACCGAGGATGACGGCGTGATCGGATACCAGGCGCAGACGGTGGCGCCGCCATAGACCGCGCCGAGCGCGGCGGCGCTGTTGCCCTCGATGAAGATGCGGTCGCCGACCTTGTCGGACTTCTTCACGCGAAGCCCGATTGGGCATTTCAGGTTCTGCAAGGCCCAGTCGCGCCCCAAGTGCAGCGCGTGGACGTTGGAGGAGAGTAGCTTTTCCTTGCCCTTGTACTGCTCGCCGATCAGCTGCTCGATCAGCTTGGGGTCCATGTCGAGCAGTGCACTGAGCGCGCCCAAATAGATGATGTTCTTGAACAGCTGGCGCTGGCGCGGATCGGTATAGGTCGAGTTGGTGATCGCGGTCAGCGGCACGCCGATCACGGTGATGTCGTCGCGGAATTTGGTCGACGGCATCGGCTTGGTGGAATCGTAGAACAAATAGCCGCCGGGCTCGATACCGGCGACGTCCTTGTCCCAGGTCTGCGGGTTCATCGCCACCATCAGGTCGACGCCGCCGCGGGCGCCGAGATAACCTTCTTCCGTCACGCGCACCTCGTACCAGGTCGGCAGGCCCTGGATGTTGGAGGGGAAGATGTTGCGCGGGGACACCGGCACGCCATGGCGCAGGATCGCACGCGCGAACATCTCGTTGGCGCTGGCCGAGCCCGAGCCGTTGACGTTGGCGAAGCGGACGACGAAGTCGTTTACGCTGCTGAGCGGCTTTTTGTCGGACATGTCGAACCTGCGTGGGTCATTTCGATGAAATATTTCTGCATGTCCCAGGCTCCGGTGGGACAACGCTCGGCGCACAGCCCGCAATGCAGGCAGACATCCTCGTCCTTCACCATTACGCGCCCGGTCTTGAGATCGCTGGACACGTAGAGGTCCTGGTCCGGGCGCGGCGAGGGCGCCTTCAGGCGCTGGCGCAGGTCGCTCTCTTCGCCATTGTCAGTGAAGGTGATGCAATCCATCGGGCAGATGTCGGCGCAGGCGTCGCACTCGATGCAGAGCGAGGTCGAGAACACGGTCTGCACGTCGCAGTTCAGGCAGCGATGGGCTTCGCCCAGCGCGAGCTTGACGTCATAGCCGAGCTCGACCTCGGCGCGGATGTCCTTCAGCGCAACGACCTTGTCGCGATGCGGCACCTTGTAGCGCTTGTCGTTGGAAATGTCGTTGTCATAGCTCCATTCGTGGATGCCCATCTTCTGCGAGGAGATTTGCACCTCCGGCAGCGGGCGCTCGGTGATGTCCTCGCCCGAGAGCATCTTGTGGATCGACAGCGCGGCGTCATGGCCGTGCGCGACCGCCCAGATGATGTTCTTCGGGCCGAACGCGGCATCGCCGCCGAAGAATACTTTCGGATTGGTCGAGGCGAAGGTCTTCGGATCGACCTTGGGCATATGCCATTTGTCGAACTCGATGCCGCAATCCTGCTCGATCCAGGGGAAGGCGTTCTCCTGGCCGACCGCGACCAGCACGTCATCGCAGGGAATGGTCTGATCGGGATCGCCCGACGGCACCAGATTGCGGCGGCCCTTGGCGTCGTATTCGGCTTTGACGTGCTGGAAGGTGACGCCGATCAGCTTGCCGGCGACATGCTTGAATGACACCGGGACCATGTAGTTGAGGATCGGGATATCCTCGTGGATCGCGTCCTCCTTCTCCCAGGGCGAGGCCTTCATCTCCTCGAAGCCGGAACGCACGACCACCGTGACTTTCTCGCCGCCGAGCCGGCGTGCGGTGCGGCAGCAGTCCATCGCGGTGTTGCCGCCGCCGAGCACGATGACGCGCTTGCCGATCTTGTCGACATGGCCGAACGATACATTGGCCAGCCATTCGATGCCGATATGGATGTTGCTAGCTGCTTCCTTCCGGCCGGGAATGTCGAGCTCGCGGCCGCGCGGCGCGCCGGAGCCGACGAAGATCGCGTCGTATTTCTCCGCGAGCAGCGCCTTCATGCTGTCGATGCGGTGACCGCCCCTGAACTCGACGCCGAGGTTCAGGATGTAGCCGGTCTCCTCGTCGATCACCGAGTTGGGCAGGCGAAATTTCGGGATCTGCGTGCGCATCATGCCGCCGGCTTCCGGGTCGGCATCGAACACGGTGCAGTGATAGCCGAGCGGCGCGAGATCGCGCGCCACCGTCAGCGAAGCGGGACCGCCGCCGACCAGCGCAATGCGCTTGCCGTTCTTCGGACCGGGCTTCGGCAGACGCTGCTTGATGTCGTCCTTGAAATCCGCGGCAACGCGCTTGAGGCGGCAGATCGCGACGGGCGTTTCCTCGACGCGGCCGCGCCGGCAGGCCGGCTCGCATGGACGGTCGCAGGTGCGTCCCAGGATTCCGGGAAACACGTTCGATTTCCAATTGATCATGTAGGCGTCGCTGTAGCGGCCTTGGGCGATCAGTCGGATGTATTCGGGAACCGGGGTGTGCGCAGGACAGGCCCATTGGCAATCGACCACTTTGTGAAAGTAGTCGGGGGCCGCGATATCGGTCGGTTTCATTCCTACCCTGTCCGCGCAGGCTCAAAGACCCCGCGGCCTTTTTTGTTGAGCTTTGGCGAGCGCTTAACGCGCTTCGATCTGGTTTCTGAATGACGTCATTGGGTTAGCTTATTAGAACCGTTCCGAAGTACAACGGCAAATTTGCCCGCTTCCCCGCTTTCATGGGAGCTGCGCGTGCACGGCATTAATGACCGCGCGCGGATGTGCGTGCGGTGCAGCATCGCACTCTGCTCCATCCCCGTCATTGCGAGGAGCACTTGCGACGAAGCAAATCCAGACTGCCTCTGCGGGAAGATTCTGGATTGCTCCGCTGCCTCGCAATGACGGCGTTGGCGGCAGCGCAGCAATTTCCAACGTCAGTTCTGTGCGATGTCGCTCTTCGCGAGGTCCCACATCAGGCAGTAGGTGCCGACGGAGATGGGGAGCGGGAAGGGCGCCGCAGCCGGGCCGGTGAAGCGCTCGGCGATGACGGCGGAGACCGCATTGACGTGCGTGCCGTCGATCAGGACGAACCAGTCGCGCGCGCCCTCGTTGCGCACCGCCGGAATTCCCGCCGTTGCGCCCGACAATTCCGGCTCGGTTTCGAGCAGATGCATCGAGATGATGCCGTCGCATTTGTCCGGCACGAGCTTCTCTTGCAGTGCATCACGCCAGGGCGCGGCATTATCAGGCGTCGGCCGCAGCCGCACCACGCCGAGCGCAGTGCCGCGCCCGGTGCCCTCGCTGATGGTGATGCGCGCGACCACGCGCAGCATGTCCTGAAAGCGCGCCATGGTCTGCCGCGACCAGTCGGTCGGGCTCGCGAGGCGCGCCTTGTAAGCGGGGCCGTCGAGCACGTCGAGAGCCTCGGTCGAATACAGGCACAAATATTTGGGATTGGCGGCGTGCGCGACATAGCGCCGCGCTTCGAGGAATCCGTCGATCGCGACGCGCTCTTCCAGATGCTCGCGATCGTACCAGCGGTTGAAATCGGCTTCATCCGAAGCGTCGATGTTCATCGACGTCAGCAGCATGCCCTTTCCGGCGAGCGGCATTCTTCTTGTCCTCTCATCGCCCGATCTTCGACGCAAGGTCCGCGATCGACTTCATGACCGCGTCCCTCACGCCGCCATCATAGAGCGAATGGCCGGCTTCTTCCACGATGCGAAGCTCGGAACCGGGCCAGACTTTCGCAAGGGCCTGGGATGTCGCGGGAGGACACAGTAGGTCATAGCGACCCTGCACGATGATGCCGGGAATGCCGGCGAGTCTTCCCGCATTCTGTAGCAGCTGGTTCTCTGTCATGAAGCTGTCGTTGATGAAATAATGCGCTTCCATGAACGGCGTCGCCGGCAATGTGCGCCAGACGTTGAGCGCGGCGAGGTCGAGCCGCGTCCGGGCCGGCTTGTGCTCGGACAAGGTGCGCTCGGTGTCGTGCCAGGCCTTCGCCGCCGGGCCATGCACGGCGGGGTCGGCATCGAGGATGCGGCGCCAATAGGCATCCACCGGCCGGTCGCGCTCCTCGGGCGGCAGCACGCTAAGGAAATCCTCGTACAGCGCCGGATGGAATTGCGACAGGCGCGAAGTGAAGGCGGTCTCGACCTCGGCCCGCGTGCCGAGAAACGTCGCGCGCAGCGCAATGCCCGAGACGCGCTCGGGGTAGGCCTCTGCATAAGCCAGCCCCAGCGTCGCGCCCCAGGAGCCGCCGACCAATATCCAGCGTTCGAAGCCGAATTTTTCGCGGATCGTCTCCATGTCCGCGATCAGATGCGCAATCGTGTTGTGCTCGCGCGATCCCTTGGGACGGCTGCGGCCGCAGCCGCGCTGGTCGAACAGCACGGCGCGGAAGCGGTCGGGATCGAACAGGCGGCGATGGTCGGGCTGGCAGCCGCTGCCAGGCCCGCCATGGAGATAGACCGCAGGGATTCCATCCGCGCGCCCGACGCTCTCGACATAGAGCTCATGGCCGTCGCCGACGTCGAGCATGTCGGAGGTCAGCGGCGCAAAGGGATCGGCGCGTTTGGCCGCTGTGCCTGCGTCCGCGTCAGGCGTCATTCTCGGGTTCCAGGGTGCCGCCGGCGAAGTTGCGGTAGAGGAAGCGGTTGGTTTCGCCCTCGGCTTCGGCTTCCGCCTGCTTGAAGATGGTCTCGTGCAGCGGCGACAGCGCGCAGGCCGGGTCGGTGTTGGCGGCATCCCCGGTCAGCGCGAAGGCCTGGCAGCGGCAGCCGCCGAAATCGATCTCGCGGAATTCGCAAGTCCTGCACGGCTCCTTCATCCAGCCGGTGCCGCGATAGCGGTTGAAGGCCTCCGAGTTCTGCCAGATCCAGGCGATCGAATGGTTGGAGCGCACCGATTCGAAATCGAGCCCGGTGATGCTCTCGGCGGCGTGGCAGGGCAGCACCTTGCCGGCGGGCGAGATGTTGAAGAACTGCCGGCCCCAGCCGCCCATGCATTTCTTCGGCCGCAGCGCGTAATAATCCGGCACGACATAGTCGATCGTCAGCCGGCCCTTCAGCCGCTCGCGCGCCTCTTCGACAAGGCGGGTGCACTCATCTAACTGCGCGACCGTCGGCATCAAGGCGGCGCGGTTCTTCAGAGCCCAGCCGTAATATTGCACATTGGCGACCTCGAGCCGGTCGGCATCGAGATCAAGCGCCATCTGGATGATGTCCGGCAGCTGGTGCAGGTTCTGCCGGTGCATCACCGCGTTCACGGTGAGCGGCAAATCGAGCTCGCGCGTCCATTTCGCGACCTCGAGCTTCTTGCGGTGAGCGTTCTTGTAGCCGGCGACACGATCGGCAAGGCCGTCCTCGATGCCCTGGAAAGAGATCTGCACATGGCAGAGCCCGGCATCTGCGAGATCGCTGAGCTTCTCGCGCGTCAGCAGCACGGCCGATGTGATCAGGTTGGTATAGAGCCCGGCGTCGCTGGCATGCTTGACCAGCTCGACCAGGTCCTTCCGCGCCGTCGGCTCGCCGCCGGAGAAATGCACCTGGAGCACGCCGATCTCGGCGAGCTCGCTCAGCACCTTCTTCCACTCGTCGGTGGTCAGCTCCTTGCCCGAGCGGTCGAGCTCGACCGGGTTGGAGCAATAGGGGCATTGCAGCGGGCAGCGATGGGTGATCTCGAGCAGCACCGCGAGCGGAATGCCGAACGTCTCCGCCGTCGAGCGCTGCTTCTCCAGCACCGCGAGGCTGTCGCTGGGCGGGATGGTCACGTCGCTCATGACGTCTTCTCCCTGATCTCGGTGAGAAAGCCCTTGTCGGCGAGGTCCTGCAGCATGACGATGATGTCGGCGAGGATCGCTTCGCGCGGCGCGGCGTATTTCGCCGCCAATTGATCGGCGACGTCGCCGACATTGCGCTCGCCGTTGCAGAGCTGCAAGACCTCGACCGCGATCTCGTCTGGCGCCAGCACCCGCTCCGGCGCCAGGATCACCCAGACCTTCCGCGTCTCGTCATATCTGAGCTTGGCATGCCGCGGCAGCACGGGGCGGCTTGCCTCGCTGACGCTGATGTTCCGCGGCCCGACCATAAGTCTAATCCCTCAGCTCGCTTTGGGCACGAACGCGCCCGGCGGAATGTGGCCCTCGACATAGGCATGCTGGAGCGCATCCAGCTGCACCCATAGCACGTTGGTCTTGAAGATCAGCGCGTTGCAGACCTGCGCGCGCTGCTCCGGCGTCGTGGCGTGCCTCTTGACATAGTCTAGCGCGAAATTGGCATCGCGCGGCGCCTGGGTCAGGCGGCGCTTGAAGTAGCTCATGATGTCGGGGTTGACGAAATCATAGTGCTCCAGCATGCCGGCGATGCGCTCTTCATGCAGGTTCGGCGCGAACAGCTCGGTCAGCGAGGAGGCGATCGCCTCCAGCGGGCTTTTTTCGCGGCAGAAGTGGACATAGGCCTCCACCGCAAAGCGCGTCGCCGGCAAGATGCCTTCGGTGGATTCCACGTATGCGGTGTCGAGTCCGAGCCCTTCGGTCAGCTTGATCCAGCGCTCGATGCCGCCCTCGCTGCCGACATCGCCGTCATGGTCCTCGATGCGGTGGCGCCATTCCACGCGCGTGGCGCGGTCGCGGAACCGCGAGATCACCACCGCGTCCTTGATCGGGATCGTGCTCTGGTAATAGTAGCGGTTGAGCGCCCAGGCCTGCACCTGGCCCTTGTTCAGCTTGCCGCCATGCAGCAGCTTATGGAACGGATGCAGGCTGTGATAGCGCGTGGCGCCGATGTGGCGCAGCGTCGCCTCCAGCTCCTCGGCCGAGTTGAGCCTCAAATCCTTGCCGATCGAGAGCGCGGTCATTCCAGTCAGTGATGCGGCGTTCACAACACGATCTCCGTTCCATCCGCGGGTATCTGCCAGCCCGCCTGTTCTACCATTTTCCGCTCCGGGGAGCCGGGCAGCAGCGCCGGATTCGAGTTGTTGATATGCAGAAACAGTTTCCTGTCGATATTGAGGTCGGCCAGCCGCGCGATGGCGCCATCCGCGCCGGACATCGCGACATGGCCCATGCTCTTGCCGGTCTTGTGGCCGAGCCCTGCCCTGATCATCTCGTCGTCGCGCCAGACCGTGCCGTCGAAGAACACCAGTGCAGCGCCGTCGATCTCGGCCTTGAGCGCATCGGTCACCTCGGCGCAGGCGGCGATGAAGTAGAAGAACTTGCCGGTGGCCTTGTCGGTGATCTTCAGGCCCAGCGTGTCGCCGTCGCCGCTCACCCCGCCCGGATGCACCTTGCCTTCGAGATACCAGGCCGACTTGCCCGGCACGGCAAAGGGCAGCACCTCGAGCCCTGAGCGCGTGCCGTCCGGCAGCCGCGGCTCGAACGGCTCGCGGATCGCGATCGGCTGGCGCCGCACGTTTTTTTCGTTCAGCACGTTGAAGATGCTGTTGCTGGCAAGGATCGCCAGCACCTTCTCGTGCGCATACACCGTAAACGGCGAGCCCTCGCGCATCGACAGCAGGCCGGCCACGGCATCGACTTCGCTGTTGGTCAAAATCACGCCCGCAACCGGCGTGTGGCGCAGCGCGCCCGCCTTGGGGTGCAACTGCGGCGTGGCATTCAGTTGCTGGCGAAGATCGGGCGAGGCGTTGATCAGGAACCAGTGCTCGCCGTCGCCGCTGAAGGCGACCGAGGCTTGGGTTCGAAAGAGCTCATGTCCATTCGCACGAGCCGCGCGGCAGCCTTCGCAACCGCAATTCCACTGCGGAACTCCGCCGCCGGCCCCGGCGCCCAGGACGACGACGCGAAGCATGATCCGTCTCCTGGAGGCGAATTCGCGAGGTGGATCTCAGGCCGAGACAGTTTCGGACAAGGTTTCTGTCTGCCGGAAACGTATCGTGACCAAGAACCACCTGCGCAGAACGCGATCTCGCCAGCCGCTTACTTGCGGGTGGCGCTCACATACATGTTGATTTCCATGCCGCAGGGCACTTCGACGATCTTCGGGGCTTTCCAGGCCATTTGGCTCTCCATTTTTTGCAAATTCGGACGCATCCGCCCGCAGTTAAATTAGTGCGGGCGGAGAACTTCGCCAGTGAAATTTTCCCGACCTAGGTAGTAGGCTGAGGAATGTTGCACTGCAAAGATGGCGTATTGCGGCCGCAAAGATGAGCGGATCAGATACGCAAAATTGCCGATAGGTCGTGATCCCTGTCGGGATAAACCAGTTGTGAGTATGGACCGGCTTCTCATCGGCGACAGACGACCCCATTGGATCAGGCATGCCCAGATATTTCTTCAACACCCGCATCGGCGACGAACTGATCGTGGATCCTGACGGCGAGGACCTGCGCAACCCCGATCGCGCCTGGGAGGTCGCGCGCCAGATGATCCTCGAGGTCGTGAAGTCGGAAGGAACCCAGCCGGCGCTGCTGGAGGCGGTCATCGAGGTCACCGACGCCGACGGCGAGATCGTGCTGGAGTTTCCCTTCACCGAGGCGCTGCTCGACATGCCGGACCAGTCCGCGACAAGGCATTAGCCGGGCGCGACGCGGCGAGAGAAGCCCGCGCCCCCTCCACGTCATTGCGAGGAGCCCTTGCGACGAAGCAATCCAGACTGCCTCCGCGGCGGCAGTCTGGATTGCTTCGCTACGCTCGCAATGACGGAAGATGCACCAATCCGAGCCCCCGCCGCCCTTCACCCCGCGAAATCCGCATGGCTTTGCCCCGTTCCCGGCGCTAAAAGACGCCGGTCATACGGAGCAAGCCATGCAAGATCTCTGGCGCCTGTCGGCCGCCGACCTCGCCACCCTCGTCAAATGCCGGAAAGTCTCCGCCAGGGAGGCCGCCAAGGCCGGTCTCGCGCGGCTCGATGCCGTCAATCCCCAGCTCAACGCGGTGATCGACCACCGGCCGGAGGACGTGCTCAAGCAGGCCGATGCCGTCGATGGCGCCATTGCCAGGGGCGAGGACCCCGGCGTTCTCGCTGGCGTGCCCGTCACCATCAAGGCCAATGTCGACCAGGAAGGCTTTGCCACCACCAATGGCCTCAAGCTGCAGCGCGACCTGATCGCGCGCGAGGACAATCCGGTCGTCGCGAATTTCCGCAAAGCCGGCGCCATCCTGCTCGGCCGCACCAATTGCCCGGCCTTCTCCTACCGCTGGTTCACCACCAATCTGGTCCATGGCGACACCAAGAACCCCCGTGACGCTTCGCTGACGCCGGGCGGCTCCTCCGGCGGCGCCGGCTCGGCGGTCGCGGCCGGTATCGGCCACATCGCCCACGGCACCGACATCGCCGGCTCGATCCGCTATCCCGCCTATGCCTGCGGCGTGCACGGATTGCGCCCGACGCTCGGCCGCATTCCCGCCTTCAACCGGGCGCTGCCGGAGCGACCGATCGGGCCGCAGATCATGGCGGTGTCGGGCCCGCTGGCGCGCACGGTCAATGATCTCAAGCTCTCGCTCGAAGCCATGGCGGCCCGCGACATCCGCGATCCCTGGTTCGTGCCGGTGCCGCTGCAAGGCCCCACTCGGGACAAGCGCGCCGCGCTCTGCCTCAATCCGGGCGGCCTTGCCACCGCGCCGGAGGTGAAGGCGGCGGTGAGCGATGCCGGCAAGCGGCTGGAGCGCGCCGGCTGGACCGTCGATGTGATCGAGGACACCCCTCCGATGCGCGAGGCAGTCGAGTGGCAGATCAAGCTCTGGCTCGGCGACGGCTATGAGGCGCAGCTGGAGATGGCCGAGCGCGAGGGCGATCCCGGCGCGCTGGCCTGTCTGCGCGGCAACCGCGCCAGGGTCACGCCGATGGACCAGGCCAATTACGCCAAGGCGCTGACCCGGCGCGCCACGCTGACCCGCGAGTGGATGCTGTTCTTCGAAAAATACGCCGTGCTGCTGACGCCGGTCTCCGGCGAATTGCCGTTCCCGGATCATCTCGACCGCAAGGATGAGGGCTCCTTCAAGCGCGTCTGGGAAGCGCAGCTGCCGCAGATCGCGATCCCCTTCATGGGCCTGCCGGGCCTCGTGGTCTCCACAGGTCTCGTCGGCAAGGCGCCGGTCGGCGTGCACGTCGTGTCGGGACGTTATCGCGAGGATCTGTGCCTGCTGGCAGGCGAAGCGATCGAGGCCGGCGGCGTGCCGCCGTCGCCGATCGATCCCGTGGGCTAGCGATGACTGCCATCTACGACTTCAAGGCCAACTCGCTCGCCGGCGAGGAGGTCGCCCTGCGACGTTTCGAGGGGCAGGTGCTCTTGATCGTCAACACTGCGAGCAAATGCGGCTTCACGCCGCAATATCGCGGCCTGGAGGAGCTGCATCGCGATCTCTCGCCACGCGGCTTCGCCGTGCTCGGCTTTCCCTGCAACCAGTTCGGTGCGCAGGAGCCGGGGCAGGCGAGCGAGATCCAGGAATTCTGCTCGACCCATTACGACGTCACCTTCCCGCTGTTCGAGAAGATCGACGTCAACGGGCCGAAGGCGCATCCCTTGTACGAGTACCTGAAACGTCAGCAATCCGGGCTTCTCGGCGCCGCCATCAAATGGAATTTCACCAAATTCCTGGTGAACCGTGAGGGGCGCGTGGTCGCGCGCTACGCGCCGACCGCCCGGCCCGAAGGTTTGCGCAATCAAATCGAAACACTGTTGTGAGCGAGACAATCATGAGTGACGAATTTCCGGACCGCCTGTCGGTCGACCCGAACAGCCCTTATTACAACGCGGACATTCTGGCGCGCGATGTCGGCATCCGCTTCAAGGGCATCGAGAAGACCAATGTCGAGGAGTACTGCATCAGCGAAGGCTGGGTCCGCGTCACCGCAGGCAACGCCAAGGACCGCCACGGCAACCCGCTGACCATCAAGGTGCACGGTCCGGTAGAGCCATATTTCAGGGATAAGAAATAAGCCACTGTCATTCCGGGGCGTGCGATAGCGCGAACCCGGAATCTCGAGAGTCCCCGGTGCGCTATTGCGGGGAACGCACACTCTCTCCTCGTCATTGCGAGGAGCCCTTGCGACGAAGCAATCCAGACTATTTCCGCGGTGACGGACTGGATTGCTTCGCTGCGCTCGCAATGACGAAAGTGAAAGGCCCAACCCCATGTCCGTCCGCATCGTCGACATCCGCGAGATCACAAAGCCGATCTCATCGCCGATCCGCAACGCCTATATCGACTTCACCAAGATGACGACCAGCCTCGTTGCCGTCGTCACTGACGTCGTCCGCGACGGCAAGCGCGTCGTCGGCTACGGCTTCAACTCCAACGGCCGCTACGGGCAGGGTGGTCTGATCCGCGAGCGCTTTGCCGCGCGCATCGCGGAGGCCGATCCGAAATCGCTGCTGAATGCCGCCGGCGACAATCTCGATCCCGACAAGGTCTGGGCCGCGATGATGACCAACGAGAAGCCGGGCGGTCACGGCGAGCGCTCGGTCGCGGTCGGCACCATCGACATGGCGGTGTGGGATGCAGTGGCGAAGATCGCGGGCAAGCCGCTGTTTCGTCTGCTCGCCGAACGCCACGGCGTCGAAGCCGATCCGCGCGTCTTCGTCTACGCGGCCGGCGGCTATTATTATCCCGGCAAGGATCTCTCGATGCTCCGGGCTGAGATGCGCGGCTATCTCGACCGCGGCTACAACGTCGTGAAGATGAAGATCGGCGGCGCTGATATCGACGAAGACCGCACCCGCATCGAGGCGGTGCTGAAGGAGATCGGCAAGGACGCGCAGCTCGCCGTCGACGCCAACGGCCGCTTCAACCTGGAAACCGCCATCGCCTACGCCAAGATGCTCCGCGACTATCCCTTGTTCTGGTACGAGGAGGCCGGCGATCCCCTCGACTACGCGCTGCAGGCCGCGCTCGCCGAGTTCTATCCAGGCCCGATGGCGACCGGCGAGAACCTGTTCAGCCACCAGGACGCCCGCAACCTGATCCGCTACGGCGGCATGCGCCCCGACCGCGACTGGCTGCAATTCGATTGCGCGCTGTCCTACGGCCTGTGCGAATACCAGCGCACGCTGGAGGTGCTGAAGACCCATGGCTGGTCCCCCGGCCGCTGCATCCCGCATGGCGGCCACCAGATGTCGCTCAACATCGCCGCCGGCCTCGGCTTGGGCGGCAACGAAAGCTACCCCGACCTGTTCCAGCCCTATGGCGGCTTCCCCGACGGCGTCCGCGTCGAGAACGGCCACATCACCATGCCCGAGCTTGCCGGCATCGGCTTCGAAGGCAAGTCGGATCTCTACAAGGAGATGAAGGCGCTGGCGGAGTAGGCCCCCGCTGTGGCGCCACTCGCCGTCATTGCGAGCGAAGCGAAGCAATCCAGAGTCTCTCCGCGGAGCCAGTCTGGATTGCTTCGTCGCAAGGGCTCCTCGCAATGACGGTGGAGAGAGTTGCGCAAGGAGCCGCCGCACACTCCGTCATTGCGAGCGCAGCGAAGCAATCCAGAGTCTTTCCGCGGAGACAGTCTGGATTGCTTCGTCGCAAGAGCTCCTCGCAATGACGCTGTGGCGAAAGTCTCGTAATCATCTCTTGGTTGTGCTATCGTAGAAGCTGTCCTCAGCCGAGTACGATCATGAAGCAACCCTGCGTGTACATGTTCGCCAATCGTCGCAACGGAACGATCTACACGGGTGTCACCTCCAATCCGCCGCGCCGCGCGTTCGAGCATCGCGAGGGATTGGTCAAGGGCTTTTCCTCAAAGTACGGCTGCAAGCTTCTCGTCTGGTACGAGCTGCACGCCACTATGACCGACGCGATTGTGCGCGAGAAGCAGATCAAGGGTGGCAGTCGGGCCAATAAGCTTGCCCTAATCGAGAGCCTCAATCCGAATTGGGACGATTTGTACGAGACGCTGATCTGACTCTAGAGGATGTGCTGGCAGTTGGCTGCCACACACTCCGTCATTGCGAGCGCAGCGAAGCAATCCAGAGTCTTTCCGCGGAGACAGTCTGGATTGCTTCGTCGCAAGGGCTCCTCGCAATGACGATGTGGTAAGCGTCCGCCCCTTACGACAGCCGCATATCCAGCAGCCTTCGCCCTTCACCCTTCAGCAGCTTCTTCACCGCGCTGGACGCCACGACCTCGCCGTCGTTCGCATAGGCCTCGTGGTTCTTCTCGATGTCGTCGAGGCGGTAGAGGTAGTTGACCATGACGCCGGCGGACTCGCGCAGGCCCTTGGGCGAGAGGTCGCCCAGCCAGTTGATGCGCTCCAGCCGCGCGCCGTTGCCGAGATGGAAGCGGGCGACGGAATCGATCAGCTTGCCCTTCGGCGTGCGCGCCTTGAGGAAATAGTGCGCCGCGAGCGGCTCCAGCACGGCGCGGAGCAGCGCCGCCGTCTCCGGGCTTTCGAACCATCTGGGATCGTCGAGGCGCTTGAGCACCTCGCGGTCCTCGTCCGACAGCGGCAGATCCTTGTCCTGCTTCACCCAGGCCATGAAGCCGGGCACCGGCGACAGCGTCACGAAGGTGTCGAGCTTCGGTAGCTCGCGGCGCAGCTCTTCCACCACCTGCTTGATCAGGAAGCTGCCGAAGGAGATGCCGCCCAGGCCGCGCTGGGTGTTGGAGATCGAATAGAACACGGCGGTGCGCGCGCGCTCGATCGGCAGATGCTGGCGGTCGACCGCGAGCAGGGGCTGGATCGCGCCGGGGATCGTCTCGGTCAGCGCCACCTCGACGAAGATCAAGGGCTCGTCCACCATCGCGGGATGGAAGAAGGCGTAGCAGCGCCGGTCGACCGGATCGATGCGGCGGCGCAAATCGTCCCAGTCCGAGATCTCGTGCACGGCTTCATAGCGAATGATCTTTTCGAGGATGTTGGCCGGGGTCGACCAGTCGATCCTGCGCAGCACGAGAAACCCCCTGTTGAACCACGAAGAGAGAAGATGCGAGACGTCGCGGTCGAGCGCGGCGAGATCGGTGTGCCCGTTCATCATGCCGAGCAGATCGGCGCGCATGTTGACGAGATCGCCGGTACCGCCGGGCGCACGGTTCAGGCGGCGGATCAGCTCCTGCCGCCGCGGCTCGGAGGCGAAGTGCAGGGCGCTGGCATCCTCGTCGCTCGGCTTGGCGCGCCATTGCTCGATGGCCTTGGACAATCGTTCCCGGTCGGGTCCGAAAAAACGTACCAGTCCTTCGAAGAAGGTGCGGCGTCCCTCCGCATCCAGCTCCTGATAGAGATCGAGCACCTCGCGCGCCATGGCTGTGCCGGATGCTTCGCCGCGGCCGGACAGCAGCGCGCCGCAAAGCTCGAGCAGTCCATCGGCATCCCGTTTGGTATTCGAGGCGTCCCCCCGGCGAAGCAACGTGCGGCCGCGCTCGGAGATGGTGGCAAGCAGGTCGGAGAAGAAGGCGTTGGCCATCTGGGCTTTCGTATCGGGTCGGTGTGATGCGGGAGCTTACACGGGATTTGGGTGCAAGCCGATCACAATCAAGCAGGCGAATGCGGCATCTTTAGTTGGGCCGTGCGTTTGGAGAATGGCGGCATGTCGGACGGAGGGGACGGAGCATGCGGTGGCATTTGGGAACGAGGCGGCAGCCACATTCTCCGTCATTGCGAGCGCAGCGAAGCAATCCAGAATCCCTCCGCGGCGGCATTCTGGATTGCTTCGTCGCAAGGGCTCCTCGCAATGACGAGATTGGGGCTACCCCTTCCCCGCAAACTCCGTCGGCGTCCGCCCCGTCACCTGGCGGAACGCGGCCGAGAACGCCGGCACGCTGGCATAGCCGAGCTGGGTCGCGAGCTGCTTCACTGACACGCTCGCATCCGTCGATATCCGCTCGATCGCCGCTGCAATCCTCGCGCGCTGGCACCAGCTCTTGAAGCTCAGCTGCGTCTCGCTCGAAAACAGCCGCGACAGCGTACGCCCGGAGGTTCCGACCTCGCGCGCCAGCGTGTCGATGTCGTGCAGGCCGGTGGGATCGTCGAGCACGATCATCGCGGCGCGGCGGCAGCGTGGCTCTCGGGGCAGCGGCACGAAGGTCGCGGAATCCTCGGCCTGCTGCAGTTCCAGCATCACCAGGCGCACCAGCAGCTCGGTGCGCTCCTCGGTGCTGCGCCCGTCGAACAGGGCAAGGATCGCCTGATTGAGCAGCGGTGACACCCGCACCACGAATTCCCGGGACAGGCCGTCATAGCGCTGCTCGCGTTCCAGCCAGGGCAGGTCGAAATAGAGCGTGCGCATTTCGATGTCGGCGAGCAGGTCGATGGCATGCTGGAGCCCGGCCGGCACCCAGACCGCGCGGTCCGGCGGCACCAGCCAGCGTCCCCCCGGCGTCGTCACCTGCATCGTGCCCTTTGCCGCATAGATCAGCTGCGCCTCGCGGTGCATGTGCAGATCGATCCGCATCCCCTTGGGATAATCGCGAGCGACCAGATGCACGCCCGCGGGCGAGCGGTGATTGCTCCGGACCTCCCGCAGGATTGGCGTTTCCAAGACAGTCATTGGCGGCATCCCGTCATGGCGAGGACATATAACTCATTTCGGAGCAGGAGAGGATTCGGGAATGAACAGCCCCAGCCGGGTCATCGGTTTCGTCAATGCCGGCCATTTCATCGACCATTATTCGATGCTGATCTTCGCCGCCGCGGTCATCATCATGGGCCCGGCGCTCGGCATGGCCTATTCGGAACTGTTGCCTTACGCGACGCCGGGCTTCGTCGCCTTCGGCGCCGGTTCGCTGCTCACCGGATGGCTCGGCGATCGCTGGAGCCGCCGCCACATGATGCTGATCTTCTTCGTCGGCATCGGCCTCTCCATGATCGCGGTCGGCTTCGTGCAAACGCAGGTCCAGCTCGGCGCGGCGCTGCTCGCGATCGGCATCTTTGCCTCGATCTATCACCCCGTCGGCACCGCCATGATCGTGTCCTATGCCGACCGGCTCGGCCGCGAAATGGGCATCAACGGCGTCTGGGGCAATCTCGGCGTGGCCTCGTCGGCCCTGGTCACCGGCGTGATCGGCCAATATCTCGGCTGGCGCTTCGCCTTCATCGTTCCCGGCGTGGTCACGGTCCTGATCGGAATCGCCTTCGCGCTGGGCGTCGTGCACGAGGACCGCAAGGGCTCGAAGCAGGCCGCAGCGCAGGCGCGGGTGGCCAAACGGGACATGTGGCGCGTGATCCTGGCGCTGTTGATCGTGGTGATCGCGATCTCCACGACCTTCAACGCCGTGACCGTCGCGCTGCCAAAGCTGTTCGCCGAGCGCCTTGCCGACCTGACCAGGAGCCCGGCGCTGCTCGGCGTCATCGCCGCCTGCGTCTACGTGTTCGGCGCGATGACGCAGTACACGATCGGCCGGCTGCTCGACCGCTATTCGCTGAAGACGGTGGCGCTGCCGCTGTCCTTCATGCTGGCGCCGTTCCTGTATCTGGCGGCGAGCCTGTCCAACCTGCCGTTGATCGTCGTCTCGATTGGCATCGTCATGGGCGCGTTCGGTCAGGTCACGGTGAACGATGCCATGGTCGGCAAATACACCACGGAAGAGTGGCGCTCGCGCGCCTATGCCGTGCGCTATTTCGTCGGCTTCACCGCGGCCGGCGCCTCCGTCGGTCTGGTCGCCTGGCTCTACGAACAGGGCGGCTTCGTCACCATGCTGCACGCCTTCGCCGCCCTCTGCCTGCTCGCCATCGCCGCCGCGCTGATCCTGCCGCGCGAGATCCGCACGCCGCAGGCGGCGTGAGCCGAACTCGCTCCACTCGTCATTGCGAGGGGCCCTTGCGACGAAGCAATCCAGAGTCCCTCCGCGGAGCCAGTCTGGATTGCTTCCGCCTTCGCCAAGGCTTCGGCGGACAAGTCGCTGCGCTCGCAATGACGAGGGGCGCGCGGACGATCGCTCATTCCGCCCATGATGCCATTCTGCCAGTGTTTTGCCCGACGGAGCAAGTCGATTCGGCAAGACCGAAATTCTCGTAAGCCTTTTCAACCCCATCCCTACTGTGCATGGGGTTGTTTTCGCACTTTTGTTTCGAGCGGACCAAAAGCAGCTAAGGCTTCACCTCCGCCACCGCCTTCACCGCCTTCTTGCTCGCCCGCCAGTTCTCGAAGCGCTGCACCACCACGAAGAACGCCGGCACGAACAGCACCGCAAGGCAGGTCGAGGCCAGCATCCCCGAGAACACGGTGATGCCGATCGACTTGCGCGCGCTGGCGCCGGCGCCGGTGGCGAGCACCAGCGGCACGACGCCGAGGATGAAGGCGAACGAGGTCATCAGGATCGGGCGGAAGCGGGCGCGCGCCGCCTCGATCGCGGACTCCAGGATCGGCTTGCCGTCGCGGCCGTGCAGCTCGAGGCCGACCTCGACGATCAGGATCGCGTTCTTCGCCGACAGCGCGATGAGCAGGATCAGGCCGATCTGGCAATAGAGGTTGTTGTCGATCTTGAGGGCGGAGAGGATCAGCATCGGCCCGAGCAGCGACAGCGGCACGGCGAGGATCACCGAGATCGGCGCATACCAGCTCTCGTATTGGCCGGCGAGCACGAGATAGACCAGCAGCATGGCGAGCCCGAACACCCAGTAGATCTGGTTGCTGACCGCCTTCTCCTGATAGGACATCGCGGTCCATTCATAGCCGGTGCCCGGCGGCAGCGTCTTGTCCGCGATCTCCTCCATCAGCTTCAGCGATTGGCCGGAAGAGTAGCCCTGCGCCGGCAGGCCGATCACGGTCGAGGACGGATAGAGGTTGTAGAGGCTGATCAGCGACGGACCCGTGGCCGGCGTGATCTTGGCGACGGTGCCGATCGGGATCATGTCGCCGTTCGAGTTGCGCACCTGCATGTTGGCGATGTCGCGCTCGGTGACGCGGAACGCCGGATCGGCCTGGGTGTAGACCTGGAACACGCGGCCGAACTTGTTGAACTGGTTGACATAGGACGAGCCGAGATAGGTCGACAGCGCCGAGAACACCTGATCTGTCGTCACGTGCAGCGTCTGGGTCTTGACGCGGTCGATCTCGACGTTGAATTGCGGCACCGACGAGCGGAACGAGGACTGCACGCGCTGCAGCGCGCTCTGGCTCTGGCCATTGCTGACCATCGCGCCGGTGATGGCCTGCAGCTTGGCGAAATCGCTGTTGCCGTCGCGCAGCTCGACCTGCATCGAGAAGCCGGCGGCGTTGCCGATGCCCTGGATCGGCGGCGGCGGCAGCACGATGGTGCGGGCCTCCATGATGGCCGCGAGCTTGTCGTTGAGGCCAAAGACCAGCGAGCGCAGATCCTCGCCTGGCCCTTTGCGCGCGTCCCAGTCCTTCAGGATGATGTAGGCGACGCCGGCATTGGCGAGGCTGGCGCTGTTGTCGAGCGCGGAGATGCCGGCGATGGTGATGACCTGCGCTACGCCGGGCGTGTCCTTGATCAGCCCGCTCGCTTTGTCGAGCACGGCCTGCGTCCGCTCCAGCGCGGCGCCGTCGGGCAGCTGCACGGCGGCGATCAGATAGCCCTGGTCCTCGATCGGCAGGAAGCCGGTCGGCACCCGCGACAGGCCGTAGCCGCTGGCTGCGATGACCAGCAGCGCGAACGCGACCGAGATGGTGGCGTGCTTGACCAGAAACGTGATCAGCCTGGTGTAGCCGCGCTCGAGGCGGTTGTAGACCGCATTGAAGCCCCGATAGAAGAAATTGCGCTGCTCCGGCGGCACCGCCGGCCGCAGCCACAGCGCGCATTGCGTCGGCTTCAGCGTCGCTGCGTTGATGGCGGAGAGCAGCGCGGTGGCAGCGATCACCAGCGCGAATTGCGAGTAGATGCGTCCCGTCAGTCCTGCGAGGAACGAGGCCGGCAAAAACACAGAGATCAGCACCAGCGTGATGCCGACGATCGGCGCGAACAGCTGGTCCATGGCGCGGATCGCGGCGTCGTGGCCGTTCATGCCCTGCTCGATGTTGTGGGCGGCGCCTTCGACCACGACGATGGCGTCGTCGACCACGATGCCGATTGCAAGCACGATCGCAAACAGCGTCGACATGTTGATGGTGAAGCCGAGCGCCGCCATCGCCGCGAAGGCGCCGATGATGGTGACGGGCACGGTCGTCGCCGGCACCAGCATCGCGCGCCAGTCCTGCAGGAAGACGAGGATCACGACCAGCACCAGCAAGCCGGCCTCGATCAAGGTCATGTAGACCTCGTGCACCGAGGCCTCGACGAACTTGGTGGTGTCGAACGGCGTGTCGTACTTGATGCCTTCGGGGAAGCGCTTGGCGAGCTCGGCCATCTTCTTCTCGACGGCCTGCTCGACCTGGAGCGCGTTGGCGCCGGGCGACTGGAACACGCCGATGCCGGTGGCCGGCTGCTTGTTGAGCGAGAAGATCTGGCTGTAGGTCTGCGCGCCGAGCTCGACCCAGCCGACGTCGCGCACCCGCGTGACGTCGCCGCTCGAGCCTGTCTTGACGATGATGTTCTCGAACTGGCCGGCGTCGTCGAGCCGTCCGTTGACGTTGAGCGTGTACTGGAACGCCTGTCCCGGCGGCGTCGGCGGCGCGCCGACCTGGCCGGCTGAGACCTGCTGGCTCTGCTGCTGGATTGCGTTGATGACGTCCTGCGGCACCAGGCCCCGCACCTGCAGCTTGTTGGGATCGAGCCAGATCCGCATCGAATATTGGCCGGCGCCGAACACGGTGACGTTGCCGACGCCGGGCAGGCGCGAGAGCTCGTCGCGGATGTTGATGGTGGCGTAGTTGCTCAAGTAAAGGCTGTCGTACCTCGCATCCGGCGAGGTCAGCGTCACGAACAACAGGATCGAGGTCGACCGCTTCTGCACGGTGACGCCCTGGTTCTGCACGGCTTGCGGCAATTGCGACAGCGCGCTGGAGACACGGTTCTGCACCAGCACCTGCGCGAAGTTGAGGTCGGTGCCGATCTTGAAGGTGACGGTCAGCGTGTAGGTGCCGTCGGAGCCGCTGTAGGACTGCATGTACAGCATGTCCTCGACGCCGTTGACCTGCTGCTCGATCGGCAGCGCCACGGTGTCGATCACCGTCTTGGCGCTGGCGCCGGGATAGCGCGTGGTGACCTGCACGGTCGGCGGCACCACGTCGGGATATTGCGCGATGGCGAGATTGAACAGCGCGACGCCGCCGATCAGGATCATCAGGAGCGCGATGACGTTCGAGAGGACCGGCCGCTCGATGAAGAACTTTGAGATCATGGCTGGCAGCCCTTACTTGCTCGAGGCCTGCGACTGCTCGATCTTCGTCATCTGCGGATCGATCTTCTGGCCCGGGATGACGCGCAAGAGCCCCGCGGTCACGACGCGGTCCTCCGGCTTCAGGCCGCTTTCGATCACGCGCAGCCCGTTGTCGACCGGGCCGATCTGCACCTTGCGCTGCTCGACGACGTTGTCGCTGTTGACCACCAGCAGATAACGGCCGCCCTGGTCGCTCCCGAGCGCGGTGTCGGGAACGAGGAGCGCGCTCTTCTCCTGGTCGAAGGGCACGCGGACGCGGACGAAATAGCCGGGCAGCAGCACCCGCTTGTCGTTGGGGACGAGGCCGCGCACCGCCAGCGTGCCGGTCGATTGATTGAGGGTCGGCGAGACGTAGTCGAGCTTGCCCTCATGCGGATAGCCGGTCTCGGTCTGCAGCCCCACTTGAATCGGGAATTGCTTCATATCCGTGGGCGTCAGTCCGCGGCGGGCCGCCTCGGCGCGGATGCGCAGCACGTCCTGCTCGTTGACGGTGAAGTTCACATAGATCGGGTCCATCGCGACGATGGTGGCGAGCTGGGTCGGCGAGGAGACGCCGACCAGTTCGCCGACCGAGACCATGTGCGCGCTGACGACGCCGTCGAACGGCGCGGTCACCCTGGTGTAGCCGTAATTGACCTCCGCCAGCCTCGTATTGACCTGGGCCTGCTGGAGGTTGGCCTGAGCGTTGTCACGGGTCGATGTCGAGGTGTCGAGGGTGGACTGCGAGACCGCCTGGCGCTGCACCAGCTCGACCTGCCGCTTGTAATCGGCTTCGGTCTGCTTGACCGTGGCTTGCGCGCCGACCTCCGCGGCCTTCGCCTGCTCGACCTTGAGCTTGTAGGTCTCAGGCTCGATCGTGAACAGCTGGGTGCCCTGCTTGACGAACGTGCCGTCCTGATAGTCGATCGTTTGCAGAAAGCCCTGCACGCGCGCGACGAGATCGACGCTCTTGATCGGCGCCGTGTTGCCGGTGGCCTCGACGTAGCGCGTCACCGGGCGCTGCACCGGCGTCGCGACGTCCACCTTGGGCGGCGGCGGCGCCACGAACGTGTTCTTGTCCTCGCAGCCGGCGAGCATGATCACGGCGGTCGCGGCGGAAAGGACCTGCCCGATACGCGTCCACGCTTCTTTGCGTCGTGCGGGAGAGGTGGGATTCGCGCGCGTCATTCGGTGGTCCCCGATTGCTGTCTGTCGGTGCGGCAGGCTACCAACAAATGCGCGGCCGCGAAACACCATAGCCATGGCGGTCACGTGCCTTGCACTGCAAACGGCGGCGTGCCCTTTGGCAGATTTATTTGCGACAAATCGCTTTTATCTGTCGGAACGATTCGCCGATCCGGACGGAGTAATGTTCCCGGCGGGAGCGGAGCGAAGCAATCCGGGATCGTTCCGCGGTGGAAGCCTGGATTGCTTCGTCGCAAGGGCTCCTCGCAATGACGGCGGATGTGTGCGAGGGCGCGCCGCGCGCTCCGTCATTGCGAGCGAAGCGAAGCAATCCAGAGTCTGTCCGCGGGGGCACTCTGGGTCGCTTGCCCGCAAAGCCTTGGCGCGGCGTTCGACCGCCTCCTCAGCGGCCCCTGATCTCCGCGTATTTCGCCATCGCCTTCTCGAACTTGCGGTTGAACAGCCACATCGCAGCGAGGATCTCGCGGTAGCTTGCCGAGGTTTTCGCCCGGTCGGCCCGTCCGAAGGCAAAGATGCTGTTGTTGCGCAGGTGCTTCATGATCGTGGGGCTGGAAACCCCATAGTTCAGGAGATCGCCGGATTTGAGCGCCGACCGCGTCGGGGTGGGAACGATCTGGATCAGCTCGAACAGCTTCATCTGGTCGATCGGGTCGGGCAGCGTCTTCACGATTTTCGGGATCTCACGAAACAGATCGGCGTGCGCGTTCATCAGGCCGTCGCGCACATTGGTCCAGTGGTTGAAGCGGTGATCTGTGCCGCGGGCGCGCGCCTCCTCCTTGTCGTCGCGTGCGCTCAGGTGCGGATCGATCGCGGCGATGTCGCCCTTGATGGCCTCCCATTTCCGCCTGCCGTTGCGGTCTTCGGAGGGGCCGGTCTGGAAGCTGCCCATATAGGTGTTCGAGCGCGCATTGCGGACATTCTGCTTGCCGTTGGTCTCCGCAAAGAACAGCCCGAGGCTGATCCGCCCGGCAGCTTCGGCATGTTCGGGGGCGAGGCCCTTGGCGCGCGCAATCGCAACGGCAAGATCGATGACGTCCCTGAATGGTGTCGGCGAGCTCTGCGCGCTCGCAGGCGGCGCCTCCATGAGGTCGAACAGCCTGCCGTATTCGTCGACCAGCGGCTCGATCTCGGCATCGAAGTAGGCCGGAGGAATCTCGAACTTGTTCGGCCGGCCGATCCGCGACGGCATGACGTCGGTGAGGTCCTTGTAAGCACTGATCACGGCGACGCGCGCGAGATAGAGCGCCTGTCCCGGCAGGTTCGGCAGCGGCTCCTTCGCCTCGATCTGGCGCCGCCGCTCGGCGAGGATGGATTTGAAGTCGCCGAGCGCGCGCTCGTAGGCCGCGAGCGCCTCCGACTGCTGTGGTGTCGGCGCCGCCTTCTGCGCTACGGCGGGCGCCGCGACGAGGAAGGCAGCAGCCGCAAGGGCCGCGGCGGCAAGTCGTCTCGATCCCATGGCCGATCCTATGGCTGGTTCCCCTCGATTCGGTGGCCAGCGAGATCGTAAACGTCGGAGGCGAGCTGCCGCAATTCCCCTCTCACGCCGCCCGGTAGTCCGGCGCCGTCGCCAGGAACTTGGCGTAAGCATCCGCATCCGGCGGCTGGAAGCGCCCCGCGAGCCCGCCGCGCTTCTGCTGCTTCGTGCCGATGTCGGCCATCAGCTCGTCGAAATGGCGGTAGTGATAGGGCGCGACGCAGAGGCCGCCATAGACGCCCGCGGCCGGCCGCTCGACGCGCCTGAAGTGCAGCATCATCTCGATGTTGTCGCGCATTGCCTGTGCCGTCGGCTGCTTCGCGAGCTGGCCGTCGGCATAACGCACCAGCCAGTTGGCCGCGAGGTCGGCGCACAGCACGGTGCAGAATGAGGAGTTGAAGCCGACGAAGCCGAGCTCGGGCAGATCAGGATTGGCGATCAGGCGATAGAGCCGGTACTGCCCGTCGGCATCGACCAGCTTCGCTTGATAGGCCTCGGGCAGGAACGGCACGCCGAGCTTGTAGCCAATCGCGAGCACCGCGACGTCGGCGCCCACGCGTTCGCCGCCGCTCATCACGATGCTGTCGCCCTCATAATGGTCGAACGTGCCGAACACGGCCTTGATGCGGCCGTCGGCGACCATCGGATAGAAGTCAGGCGTTGCGATCGGCACCGAGCAGTTGACGCCGTCCTCGATCCGCTCCTTCGGCACCATGTTGCAACGGGCGAGCTTGAGCTGCGCCTTCAGCAGGCTCTCCAGCCCGCGCCAGTTCGCCCAGACCAGCGGCGCGGCGATGCGATGCGCGAGCCGCCCCATCGCGCCGATGCCCCAGCCGGGAAACATCTCCTCCTGCGCGCGGATGTAGAGGATGCGCTTGAAGTTCACGAGACCGCCGATGAAATAGGGAATGCGCCAGACCGGCTCGCGCATCACGATCGTGACCTCGCGCGCGCCTGACTTCACCGCGTTCACGGCGATGTCGGTCGCGGACTTCGAGCCGCCGAGCACGACGACGCGGCGTCCTTTCGCCAGCGTCGGATCGCCGTATTTCGACGAATGCAGGATCTGGCCGCCCTGCGCCAGAAAGCCGCCCTCGCCGGGGCAATGCAGCTCGCGCGGCTCGTTGAATTGCCCGGTGCAGACCGCGACGAAATCGAAATCCTCGTTCGTGCCCGTGCCGTTCTTATCCTTCAAGACCAGTGTCCATCCCGGTCTGCTGTCGGCACGGCGCGCCATGCCGGCGACTTCGGTGTTGAGCCGCAGCATGTGGTCGAGGCCGAAGCTTTTGGCATAGTTGGCGAGATAAGCGTGGACCTGCGGCCCGGTCGGCCATTCCGGATAGGCCTCCGGCATGGCGCGGTCGGTGTAGCGGTAGAGCTCCTTCGGGCTCTGGGTCTGCACCTCTGGGTAGGAGCGCGCCGGCTCCCAGACGCCGCCGAGATCTGAGCTGCGCTCGACGATGGTGACGCGGTGGCCTCGGGTGGAGAATGCTTTCGCGGCGGCAAGGCCGGAGACGCCGGCGCCGATCACGCAGACATGTTTTGGGCTGACCATGGGATTGCTCGATGTGTTTGGCGCGCAAGCGACCGCGTTCGGCCGCAAGGCGCGGCCGGCCGGGCTGCGAGCAGATGGAAGCGGAGGAAGCGGCGACGGCTAGTCGTTGGCCTCGGGCGGCAGGAAGTCGACCTCATGCAGCGCCGAGATGCGCACGACTTCCGCGGGGTCGGTCAGATTGTGCAGCTGGTTGAACAGCGCCTCCAGCTTCTGCATCGGCGAGACCCAGAACAGCGCCCGGCACGGCTTGTCGGATTTGTTGAAATAGCCGTGCGGAATGCCGCGGGGCATGCGCACGAGGTCGCCGGCATGGGCCTTGACCCATTGACCGTCGAGCTTGAGATCGAGCGTGCCTTCCTGCACCAGGATGAACTCGTCCTGGGTCGGGTGGATGTGCACCGGCACGAACTGGCCGGGATCGCTGTTGGTTTCGAATGCGAAGGTGGAATCGGTCACGGCCTTGGGGAAATAGACCTGGCCGAGGATGTTCCAGCTCTTGCCGCCATAGCCCGTGCCGTTGGCGGTAATGCCTTTTTCGAGTGCAGTCATGGCTTGCTCCTCATGGATTCCGGCGGGGACGGAGCATCGGCCGGGGACGGGCCGCCTGTCTATCCGCTAAACGAATCCGGAGCGCCTGTTGCCGTGCAGCACGATGATTTTGCGAGTTGCGCCCCTTTTCGCGCCCGCGGAACTATTATAGGCTTAAAGTAATTCCGGGCGCGAAGCATGGTCGACGATGTCCGCAGCCGAGCTGGAAATGAGCGCAAGAGCCTCTGCAGCCGAACGGCTTGCGGCCTTCGACCGCGTCACCACGGACGACGTCGACGAGGCGGCCGAGCAGATCGGGCGCATCTTCTGCCCGCATGATCTCAGGCCGACGAAGGCGCGGGCGGCCGGCTTCTCGGCCCGACACAATTGCGCGGGCTTCGACGGCTTTTCCATTAATTACGTCGCCTATGGCGGATCGGTCAGCATCGATCCCGGCTGCCTCGAGCGCTTCTTCCTGGTGCAGGTCCCGCTCGCGGGCAGCGCCCGCATTCGTGCCGGTCATCGCGAGCTCGATGCGGCGCCGGGCCGGACGGCATCGCTGCTGTCGCCGACCATTCCGACCCGGATGATGTGGAGCGATTGCGCACAGGCGATCCTGCTGCTCGACCGCCGCATGGTCGAGCAGCGCGCCGCGGCCTTGTCGGGCAGGGCGACCGGGGCGGTCGAGTTCGATCCGGTGATCGAGCTGGATGCGCCGTCGGGGCGGGCCCTGCAGGCCCGGCTCGCCGAACTGATGACGCTCGCCGAGCGTCTCGGTCCATCGGGCCGGCTGTCGCCGGTCGCAATGGCCGATCGGCGCGAAGCGCTGCTCGATCATCTCCTCAACGGGCAGCGGCATAGCCACTCGGATGCGATTGAAACCTTCTCGGGCCAGGCCGAGCGCCTGCCGCGCGCGCTCCGCGCCGCACGCGACCATCTGGCCGACAATGCCGGCGAGCCGCTCGATCTCGCGCAGCTCGCCTGCGCCTCCGGCATCGGCATCCGCGCGCTGCAGCTCGGCTTCCGCCGTCACTTCGGCCTGTCGATCTCGCAGATGCTGCTCGACATGCGCCTCGCCGGCCTTAACGCGCGCCTCGCGCAGGCCGCGCCCGATGCCTCCATCACCGAGATCGCGTTCGATCTCGGCTTCACCCATCTCGGCCGCATGGCCGGCGCCTACCGCGAAAAGTTCGGCGAGACGCCATCGGCGACGCTGCGCCGAAGGATGAGCTAGCGCGGACGCTACTTCCGCGACCGCGTCGTGCCACTATCTTCCGCGGCCTGCCTGCGCAGAAACGCCTCGACGTCGGCCTGCACCGAGTAGGGCGTCGGGATCGCGTCGCCGGCGGAATCGACTGCGGTGTCGAGGCTGCGCCGCAGCAGGCGTGCCAGCTCGGCCTTGCGGTAGGGCTTTCGCAGCAGCGGCGCACCCATGGTGGCGCGTCCCTGTGTATGCAGGGAATCGTAGGCGTAGCCGGAGGTAAAGAGGACCCGCAAGGACGGTCGTGCGGCCACCATCTGCTCGGCGAGCTCGCGTCCGTTCATGCTGCCGGCCATCACGATGTCGGTGAAGAGCAGGTCGAACGCGAACGGGGTGCCTTCGGCCGCGATGGCGAGGGCCTCGGTCGCATCGGCGGCGGGGATGACCTTGTAGCCGAGCCCTTCGAGCTGGACCGTGACGTAGTGTCGGACTTCGCGGTCGTCCTCGACACAGAGGATGGTTTCGGTCCCGCCGACGATCTTGCGATCGTCGTAGCCGGTCGGGCGCAGCGTGCTCGCCTCCGCCTTCGGCAGGTAGATCGTGAAGATGGTGCCGCGTCCTTCTTCCGAGGCGACCTTGATGCCGCCGCCGGACTGCTTGACGAAGCCGAACACCATGCTGAGCCCGAGCCCCGTGCCTTTGCCGACCTCCTTGGTCGAGAAGAACGGATCGAAGATGCGTTCGAGAATGGCCTGCGGAATGCCGGTGCCGGTGTCGGTAATCTCGATCTCGACATAGTCGCCGGCATAGCCGGCACCGACCGCCAGGGCCTCGCGCACGCCGAACACGACGTTGCGCGTCGTCAGCGTCAGCCTGCCGCCGTCCAGCATGGCATCGCGGGCATTGATGGCGAGGTTGAGCAGCGCCGAGCTCAATTGCCCGCGGTCGGCGTAGGCCAGCCAGACGTTGCCGCCCAGCTTCGTCACGATCTCGATCTTCTTGTCGAAGGTTGCGAGCAGCAGCTTGGCGAGCTCCTCGATGAGCTCGTTGACGTCGATCTCGGCCGGCTGCAGCGCCTGCTTGCGGGCAAAGGAGAGCAAGCTCGACGTCAGCGCGGCGCCGCGATCGGCGGCCTCGCTGATCAGCTTGGTGATGGTCGCGAGCGGCGGGTTGTCCTTGACGGCGTCGGCGAGGATCTCGATCGTGCCTGTTATCACCGTGAGCATGTTGTTGAATTCATGCGCGATGCCGCCGGTGAGCTGCCCGACAGCGTCCATCTTCTGGGATTGGATCAGCTGCTCCTCGGCAGCGCGCGTCTGGGTGATGTCCCTGACGAAGGTGTTGATGATGGAGCGCTCTTCGATCCGCAACACCGTGCTGGACGCCTCGACCAGAATTTTATCGCCGTTCCTGTGCACCAGGGTGACTTCGAAGCGCATGCCGGCCGGCGCGGCGGACAATTCCGGAACGAGGCGCGCCATGCGTTGCCTGAAGCCGGCGCGCAGCGGCTCGGCGACGAGAAGATCGACGACGTCGGCGCCCCGCGCCTCCTGCCGCGTCCATCCGGTCAGCGCCTCCGCCTGAAAGCTCCACTCCAGCACGGTGCCGCTCTCGTCGATCTGAATGTAGGCATCGAGCGCGGTCTTGATGACGGCTTGCATCATGTGCGTGTTGGTCTGCGCCTGCCCGGCCAGCAGCTCAGCGGTGCGTATTTCCCGCGACGTCTCGATCGCACGCGCGCAGAGAAGGACGAGCAGCACCGCCACGGCGGCGCTGACCAAGAGCGCGAGGAGCTGGGCCGTGCCGAATTCGGCACTGCCGGTCGCCAGAGAGGAGGCGAGGAAGGCTGCAGCAGTCATGATGGCCTGTGCGGCCAACGCGAGGGTCAGAAGCCTCCTGAGTTTCATGGTCTCACACCAAAGACGCCGGCCGCCCCCGCCGCTTCGCGAGCTGCGGGCATCATGTGAGCTACAGACTAGGCGCGGCGGCGTCGAGGGGCAATTTCCGGTGGTGCGGGACGGGGCCGCTTCAACCCGCCGGCGAGTCGGTCTGCCGCAGCGTCGTCACCCAGATCACGCGCGCCACCTGCTGGGTCGGGTTGTCGAACATGTGCGGCACGATGCTCGGAAAACGAAAGCTGTCGCCGGCTTCCAGCACATGGGCCTGACTGTCGAGCCACAGCCGCAGGCTGCCCGCGAGGATGTAGCCCGCCTTCTCGCCGGTGTGCTGCAGGAAGTCGGTGCCGGAGGAGGCGCCGGGGTTGAGCGTGAGCTCGTAGAGCTCGAGCTGGCCTTTGCCTTCCGGGGTCAGCGCTTCCTTGACGACGCCGCTGGCGGTGAGCCGCAGCAGCCTCCGGTTGCTCTTGCGCACGATGTAGCGCTGCCCGTCGGCGGGATCGCTACTCTCGAAGAAATAGGAGATGGGGACATCGAGCGCGATGCCGAGCAGGCGCAGGGTGCGGATCGAGGGCATCGCGCGTGCGCGTTCGAGCTGGCTGATCATGCCGGTGGACAGGCCGGTCTTGTTGGCGACGTCCTGGATCGAAAGGCCGGCGCGCTGCCGCAGCAGCCGCACGGTTTCACCCAGGCGCTGGTCGACCGCATCGTCAGCTTCGATCGTGGAAGCGTCCTTGGTGCCGTTGGTATCGCCGCGACCATCCATGTCGCTCTCCCATGCATCATCTCAGCCTCGGGCATCGCGCCTCGTGGCTTCAGTCGGATTGAAAAGCGAACGCATTCTAGCAATGCGATTGACAGCTGTATTTAGTCGTGATGAACTTTTGGAAGAAAAATTTAGAAGCACTAAAGCCCACTCCTGTCCCTTTGCCGGGGTCTCGGGGGCGCGGGAGACGGTGCCGCGTGCGGAAACGGAGAGTGGGTCATGGCAGACGACACCGGCAAGTTCGGCGTTGGGGCAGGGCATCTCGGCATTCCGAATCGCCGTCAATTCTTCCAGCTCGGCGCAGGCGCGGCGGCGGGATGGACGCTTTCGAGCAGTGCGTTGGCCCAGACTGAACGCCCGACCGCTCCGCCGGACAAGCCGCGCGGGCAGGTGATCGCGGCGCTGTCGCAGGAGCCGACCGTCTTTCATCCCTTGATGCCGGGCATCGAGGTCGATCTGGGCATCTGGTGGCAGGTGTTCTCGCCGCTCTGGTACATCGATCCCGACGGCAAGTTCGTCCCCGACCTCGCCCGCGAAGTCCCGACCCTCGAGAATGGCGGCCTGTCGGCGGATGGGTTGACCTGGAAGATCAAGCTCCGCAGCGACGTGAAGTGGCACGACGGCACGCCGTTCACGGCGGAGGATGTCAAATTCTCCATCGAGCTGATCAACAATCCCGGTTTCCGTGCGCGCAGCCGGGTCGGCCACAGCCTTGTCAAGGACATCACCGTCGTGGCGCCCGACGAGATCCATTGGCGGATGGAAGCGCCCTATTCGCCCTATATGTCGATCCTGGCGTCGTTCACCTTCATCGTGCCCAAGCACATCCTGGAGAAGGTATCCGATCCGAACGCCTCACCGTTCCACAATGCGCCTGTCGGGACCGGCCCGTTTCGCTGGGGCGAGCGCGTGCCCGGCGACCATATCCAGTTGAACGCCCACACCGGTTATCATGGCAAGGGGCCGTACCTCGAACGCGTGGTCTTCAAATACATCCCTGATCTCACCGTGCTCTACACCCAGTTCCGCACCGGTCAGGTCGACTATACGGGCCTGCAAGGCATCTTGCCGAACTTCGTGCAGGAGGCAAAGACGCTGAAGGGCCGCAAGATCTTCGTTTCGTCGACGTCCTCGGTAGAGCATATCGCGCCGAACCTGGATTTTGGCCCTTTCACCGATCGTGCCGTGCGCGAGGCGCTCTATCTCGGCATCAACAAGCAGGCGATCATCGACGCGCTCTATTACGGCCTGCCGACGCAGACCGAGAGCTTCGTGCCGCAGCAGGCCTGGTCGTTCCAGCAGGGGCTGCCGCAGCACAAATACGATCCTGCCAAGGCCAACGCGCTGCTCGACGCCGCGGGCTGGGTTCGCGGCGCCAGCGGCATTCGCGAGAAGGGCGGCGTCAAGCTCGAGTTCGCCAACTCGACGACGGCGGGCAGTGCCGTGCGCGAACAGTGCCAGCAGCTCCTGATCCAGGACTGGCGGGCCATTGGCGCGGCGATGCGCGTCAACAACATGCCGGCGGCCGTGATCTGGGGCGACTTCTGGCAGCAATCGAAGTTCAATTCGGTGATCGTCGGCGTGAACTTCATGCTGGGCAGCGACCCCGACGTGACGCCGCGCTTCGGCTCCGGCGCCATTCCCGCCAAGGGCGGCCGCGGCTACAACACGTATCAATATCAGAGCGCGGAGGCCGACCGGCTGCTGTCTCAAGGCGCCAAGCAATTCGACCTGGCGCAGCGCAAGGCGACCTATGGCGAGCTGCAAAAGCTGATCCGCAACGACCTCGCCATCCTGCCGCTGTTCCAGGGCTTCATCGCCGAGGGCATCAAGGAGGGGCTGCAAGGCTTCCGTCCCAACATCAACATGTCGATCAACAGCTGGAACATGCGCGAATGGTATTGGGCGTGATGCGTCCAATGCGCTGGATCGCCTGAGATGGCCCGTTACGTCGTCAACCGCCTCGCCCAGGCGATCATGCTGCTCGTGATCGTCTCGGGAATCGGCTTTGCCATCCTGCATCTGGCGCCCGGCGGCCCGCTGTCGCAGTTTGCCGTCTCCGGGCAGATGACGCAGGAGGATCTCGACCGCGTCACCAGGCAGCTCGGTCTCGATCGGCCGCTGCCGATCCAGTATCTCGACTGGTTCGGCCGCATGGTGCGGGGCGATTGGGGCAAATCCTATCGCGACGGCGAGCCGGTGCTGTCGGTGATCTCCTCGCATCTCGGCGCCACGCTGGAGCTGATGGCGACGGCGACCATCATCGCGGTGCTGCTCGGCTGCTGGATCGGCATCCTTGGCGCGCTGCGCCGCTACTCGTTGTTCGATACGCTCGCCACCGTCGGCGCCATGATCGCGCTGTCGATCCCGACGTTCTGGTTCGGTCTCGTCACCATCTACGTCTTCTCGGTCAAGCTCGGCTGGCTGCCGGCGGGCAATCGGCACACCATTGGCGACGGCTCCTTCCTCGACCTGCTGCATCATCTGATCGCGCCGGCCGTGGTGCTGGCGCTGGTCGAGACCGCGATGTGGGGCCGCTTCATGCGCTCCTCGATGCTCGAGGTGATCAACCAGGACTACATCCGCACCGCGCGCGCCAAGGGCATGCCGGAATGGCGCATCCTCACGGTGCACGCGCTGCGCAATGCGCTGTTGCCGATGATCACGGTCGCCGGCCTGCAGTTTCCGACCCTGCTCGGCGGCGCGCTGGTGGCGGAGACCGTGTTCACCTGGCCGGGCATGGGCCGGCTGTTCCTCGATTCCATCGGCTACCGCGATTATCCCGTGGTCATGGGTATCCTGATGTTCTCGGCGACGATGGTGCTGATCGGCTCGCTGCTCGCCGACATCCTCTATGCCGTCGTCGATCCGCGCATCCGGGTGGGCTGAAGCGATGGCGACCGCAACCCTCTCCACCGTTCAGCTCGCGCCCGGCCAGGCCGCGTGGCGGCGCTTCCGCCGGCATCGGCTGGCGCTCGCGGGCGCATTGATCATTCTGGTGCTCGTGCTCGGCTCGGCCTTCGGTCCCTATCTGCTGCCGTTTGACGACACCTATATCGACATCATGAAGCGGTTCGCGCCGCCGCTCTCCGGCGCGCATATCCTCGGCACCGACGAGCTCGGCCGCGACGTGCTGGCGCGGCTGTTGATGGGCGGGAGGGTCTCGCTGTCGATCGGCATCGTCGCGATGGTGATCGCGATGGCGGTCGGCATCGTCGTCGGCGCCTTTGCCGGCTTCTATGGCGGCGCCGTCGGCGCGGTGCTGATGCGGCTCGTCGACGCCGTGCTGTGCTTTCCGACCATCTTCCTGCTGCTGGCGCTCGCAGCGCTCACCGAGCCCGGCCTCGTCACGACCACCGTGCTGATCGCGGCGACGGCCTGGATGGCGGTCGCGCGCGTCGTCGAGGCCCAGGTGCGCTCGTTGCGCGAGCGGGAATTCGCGGTGGCCGCGCTCGCCTTCGGCTCCTCGAACCTGCGCATCATGTTCCGCGAGCTCGTGCCCAACGCGATCGCGCCGATCGTCGTTGCCGCGACGCTCAACGTCGCCAAGGCGATCCTGCTCGAATCCTATGTCAGCTATCTCGGCTACGGCATCCAGCCGCCGGCGGCGAGCTGGGGCAACATGCTCAACAATGCGCAGATCTATCTGACCAGCGCGCCCTGGCTCGCGATCGCGCCTGGCGTCGCCATCACGCTCGCGGTGACCAGCTTCAACTTTCTCGGTGACGGCCTGCGCGACGCGCTCGATCCGCGAATGAACATCCCCTGACGCGCAAGACTGTCTGACGCGCAAGACCTCGAACTGAACTCCAGGAGTGCCCCATGTCCCCGCCGCTCAACCGCATCAACAGCGACGAACGCCTGCCGGCGCAGGTGGATGTCGTCGTCATCGGCGGCGGCGTGATCGGCGTATCCGCGGCCTATCATCTGGCGAAGAAGGGCCACTCCGTCGCGCTGGTCGAGAAGGGCCATGTCGGCGGCGAGCAGTCGAGCCGCAATTGGGGCTGGTGCCGCCAGCAGGGCCGCGCCCGCGAGGAGATCCCGCTCGCGCGCGAGGCGCTGCGGCTATGGGAGGACATGCAGAACGATGCCGGCGTCGATGCCGGCTTCCGCCGCACCGGCGTCTTGTTCCTCACCAAGAGCAAGGACGAACTCGCCGGCTGGGAGCGCTGGGCCGCGGTCGCGCGCGAGCAGCAGGTCCACTCCACCGTCCTGACGCCGGCGGAGGTCGCCGAGCGCATGCCTGGTAATGCCGACACATGGGTCGGCGGCCTGCACACGCCGAGCGATGGCCGCGCCGAGCCGTCGATGGCCGTCCCTGCGCTCGCCACCGCCGCGCGCAAGCACGGCGTCACCATCCATCAGGGCTGCGCCGCGCGCGGGCTGGAGACGACAGGCGGGCGTGTCAGCGCCGTCGTCACCGAGAAGGGTACCATCCGCACGCAGTCGGTGCTGCTGGCGGGCGGCGCGTGGTCGTCGCTGTTCTGCCGCCGCCACGGCATCGAGCTGCCGATCGGCCTCGTCAACGCCACCGCGTGCCGGACCACGCCGGGACCGGAGATCACCTCCGGCGCGCTCGGCACCGATTTCTACTGCATCCGCCGCCGCCTCGACGGCGGCTTCACGCTGGCGTTGCGCAACCGCGGCACGGTCGAGCTGTCGCCGGACCTGTTCCGTTACGCGCGCACGTTCTGGCCGACCTATCAGCACCGCAAGAACGGATTGAAGCTCTCGTTCGGCAAGACGTTCTTCGACCAGCTCATGCGCGGCACCAGCTGGAGCTTCGACAAGCCGTCGCCGTTCGAGGCCGAGCGCGTGCGCGATCCCGCGCCCGACATGTCGCTGGTCAATGCGGCGCTGGCGGCGCTGATCAAGTCGAACCCCGGGCTGAAGGACATCGAGATCGCAGAAGCCTGGGGCGGCACCATCGACTGCACGCCCGACACCATTCCGGTGATCTCGCCGGTCGACGCGCTGCCGGGCTTCTTCCTCGCCACCGGCTTCTCGGGCCATGGCTTCGGCATCGGTCCCGCGGCCGGCAAGCTCGCCGCCGACATCGTGACCGGCTCGACGCCGCTGGTCGATCCCGCCGCTTACAGCCACAAGCGCATGATCGACGGCCGTCGGCTCGCGCCGGTCAGCCCGTTCTGAGGCGGGCATGACGGTTCTCTACAAGGCCAACATGGTGCGCGGCGCCGAGTGGGCGCGCTTCTTCGCGGAACGCGCGCCCGACATCCCGTTCCGGCTCTGGCCCGACATCGGCGATCCCGCCAATGTGCGCTATCTCGTGGCCTGGGTGCCGCCGGACGCCATCGCGACGACGTTCCCGAATCTGGAGCTGGTCTTCTCGGTCGGCGCCGGCGTCGATCAGTTCGACATCACCAAGTTGCCGCCGCATGTTCCGCTGGTCCGCATGATGGAGCCCGGCATCACCGATCGCATGGTCGAATATGCCTGCATGTCGGTGCTGGCGCTGCATCGCGATCTCGTGCAGTTCATCGCCCAGCAGCGCGATCAAGTCTGGCGCGAACTGCCGGCGACGTACACGAGCGAGCGGCGTATCGGCGTGATGGGGCTCGGCCAACTCGGCCAGGCGGTGCTGGAACGGCTCAAGACGTTCGGCTTT
The DNA here is from genome assembly GCF_051853025.1 of Bradyrhizobium sp. BLXBL-01. NCBI lineage: Bacteria > Pseudomonadati > Pseudomonadota > Alphaproteobacteria > Hyphomicrobiales > Nitrobacteraceae > Bradyrhizobium > Bradyrhizobium sp. BLXBL-01. The sequence continues at coordinate 6,286,291 of NZ_CP182471.1, read as the reverse complement.
CCGCTCTCGGGGTGGAATCGTTCGCCGCGCGAGATCGAAGGCGTCACCTGTTACGCGGGCGCCGACTCGTTACCGGATTTCCTGGGGCAGAGCGACATTCTGGTCTGCCTGCTGCCGTTGACCTCGGAGACGCGCGGCATCCTCAACGCCAAGCTGTTCGTGCGCCTGCCGCGCGGTGCCCGGCTGCTCAATGTCGGGCGGGGCGGGCATCTGGTCGAGGCCGACCTCATCGCTGCGCTGGACAGCGGTGCGCTGTCGGCTGCCGTGCTCGACGTCGCCGAGCCCGAGCCGCTGCCTGCGGGCCATCCGTTCTGGAGCCATCCGCGCATTCTCCTGACCCCGCACATCGCCAGCACGACAAAGCCGGAAACGGCGGTCGGCTATGTGCTTGATACCATCGCGCGACACCGCCGCGGCGAGGCCTTGCCGGGGCTGGTCGATCGCAAGCGGGGGTACTGAGGTCATGATGGGAACACCGGTGCAGCCACGAGCGAAGTTCACTTCTCCCGCTTGCGGGAGAGGTCGGCGCGCAGCGCCGGGAGAGGGCTCTCTCCTCTTGGGGGTTCTCGCTTGCGGAGACACCCTCTCCCCAACCCTCGCCCGCAAGCGGGGGAGGGAGCGCACCTTCTTCGCGGCAGGCCTTGAGGTCTACCTATGACCAGCGCCGCGACCAAACCCATCGTTGCCCAAGCCCCCGTGCTGTCGGTCGCCGGCCTCACCACCTCCTTCATGCTCGAGCGGCAATGGCTTCCCGTCGTCCGCAATGTCTCGTTCGACATCGCGCCCCGGGAAACCGTGGCGATCGTCGGCGAGTCCGGTTCGGGCAAGAGCGTGACCGCGCTGTCGATCATGCGGCTCATTCCGAAGGAGATCGGCCGCGTCGAGGGGCGGGTCATGCTGTCGGGGCGCGATCTGCTCGCGCTGCCCGAGGCGGGCATGAAGGACATCCGCGGCAATGACGTCGCCATGATCTTCCAGGAGCCGATGACGAGCCTCAATCCGGTGCTCACCATCGGCTTCCAGATCGCCGAAGCGCTGATCCAGCATCGCGGCCTGTCGCGCGCGGCGGCGGAGGCGGAGACCATCCGCCTGCTCGATCGCGTCCGCATCCCGGCGGCGGCATCGCGCTTCCACGAGCATCCGCATCGCTTCTCCGGCGGCATGCGCCAGCGCGTGATGATCGCGATGGCGCTGGCCTGCAAGCCGAAGCTCCTGATTGCGGACGAGCCGACCACCGCGCTCGACGTCACCATCCAGGCCCAGATCCTCGAGCTCTTGAAGGAGCTTCAGCAGGAGGAGGGGATGTCGATCCTCTTCATCACCCACGACATGGGCGTAGTCGCCGAGATCGCGGACCGCACCGTGGTGATGTATGGCGGGCAGGCGGTGGAGACGGATGCCACCGCGCGCATTTTCGCCGCGCCTGCGCATCCCTACACGCGCGCGCTGCTCGCGGCCGTGCCGCGCCTCGGCTCGATGGATGGGCGGCCGCGGCCGATGCGGTTTCCGATCGTCGACAAGGTGACGGGCACATCGGACGAGCCGTCCGAGACGCCTGACACGGTCTCACCCGCCGCGCCGCCTTTGCTCGAAGTCTCAAATCTCACCACGCGCTTTCCGATCCGCTCGGGCCTGTTAGGCAAGGTCTCGGGCCGCGTCCATGCGGTCGAGAACGTCTCCTTCACCTTGCGTGCCGGCGAGACATTGGCCCTGGTCGGTGAATCCGGCTGCGGCAAGTCGACCACCGGCCGCTCCATCCTGAAGCTGACGGAGCCGGACAGCGGGACGGTCCTGATCGACGGCCAGGATGTGCTGGCCATGAACGGCCGAGCCTTGCGCGATGTGCGCAAGCACATGCAGATCGTGTTTCAGGACCCGTTCGCGAGCCTCAATCCGCGCATGTCGGTGGGAACGGCGATCGCTGCGCCCTTGCTTGCCAACGGACTCGCGACGGCGTCGCAGGCGCGCGACAAGGTTGCCGACCTGCTCGTCCGCGTCGGCCTCTCAGCCGACATGGCCGCGCGCTTCCCGCACGAATTCTCCGGCGGCCAACGCCAGCGCATCTGCATCGCGCGCGCGCTCGCGCTCGGGCCGAAGCTGATCGTCGCCGACGAAGCGGTCTCGGCGCTCGATGTCTCGGTGAAGGCGCAGGTCGTCAACCTGATGCTCGACCTGCAGGCCAGCATGGGCCTCGCCTATCTCTTCATTTCCCACGACATCGCCGTGGTCGAGCGCATGAGCCACCGCGTCGCCGTGATGTATCTCGGCGAGATCGTCGAGATCGGCCCGCGCGCATCGGTGTTCGGCAACCCCCAGCATCCCTACACCAGGAAGCTGATGGCCGCCGTGCCGGTGCCCGACCCGTCACGCCGCGGCACGCGACGCCAGGCCTCCAACGACGAGATCAGAAGCCCGGTCCGCGCGCCGGATTATCAGCCGCCGGTTCGGCAATATCGCGAAGTGACGCCCGGCCACGTGGTGCAGGTGTGGGGCGAGGAATGGTCGGCCTGAGGCTGCGAGCTTCACGAAACCAAGCGCGGATCTTTGATTTCGGCCAGACGTGATCAGCTTGCTGACCAACCGCGCGTTGCAGATCCAGCGTGTTCGCCTTCCGTTATCGCACAATGCAGACGCGTCCTCCGGAAATTGTGACCGAATAGAGCGACAGGGAGGAGCCGTGTGTGAACCGCTTCATACGCGATCGCTCTTTTTCGGAATTACCACTCATCCAACGAAATTGCCGCACCCGGATCATTTCAAACACGGGTGAGACGCAATGCCTGCGCAGCCACATGCTCGCAGCTTTGGATTGGCTCCGTCTCGTTCACGAGCAAAGCCGGTCCCATCACTCAGCAAAGATCCTTCAGTAATTTGGAATGAAAGGGCATCGCGCAACTCATGCAGCTTCTGTTCGGGGTCGGCCGGTAGGCTGCTACTTACTCAGAAGGAGCTCCTATGAAGATAAGCAGCGCAATTTCCAGCGCCTTCTCTGCAACAAGGCGCGTCGGCAATCTTCGGATCGCCCGTTCCAGTCTGATTAAATCGGCCCATCTTCTTGAAAGAATCGGGCTGGCCGCCGTTGGGGCCTCTGGCGGCCTCTATGTTGGAGCGACCCTGTTACGTCAGAAAGCCGGACTGTTTGAAAGCGGCTGGATCGTCCTGATAACGATGCTCTACGGAGCGCTTGGCTATTACGTGGGGATTGATTTGTCCGGCAATGGTGCACAGAAGCCGACATCGAGTATCTCGGAAGAATGGAACGGTTCCGAGCCGGTCGAGATCATGAGTGCGGCGGGAACGTTTGGCGCGGCAATCGCTGCAACTCTCTCCGTCAGCATCCTTGTCCTTGATCAAAATCTGCCTAACGGCCTGATCGGCTTTGTTGCCGGCTGCTGGGTGGTTGGTTCTTCGCTTCAGGTTGCGGCGGGCACGATGGCTCGCAGTTATGAAGCGCCTATCAGCGAGCAGTGAAGGAAGCTGCGGTCGCGGAGAACGTCCGCTTGGCACAAGCCGCAGTGCTGGTTCGGCTCTGGTTCGAAACGACCGCGACGATTCTTCGCAACCTCTGCCGTCCAATGCTGCGTGCCGACGATGTTTGGTAGCAAGCCTGTTCGCATCGAGCTGCGTCACCGCTTGAACGCAATATCGGTATTGAGAAACCTAGGTTATCGCGCAACAAACAAAACGTGCCATCATGGTGGTGTTGGTATATTGTCCCCGCGCGCCGTGGTCCAAAATTCTGCTAACCGCCAACCACACGATCGGTGGAGCCAATGCAGATTGCGGAGTGGCTCGATAAGCTGGGGCTTGCGCAATACGCGCAGCGCTTCGCCCAAAATGGGATCGACATAGGCGTCCTTCCCGAACTGATGGACGAGGACTTCGAGAAGCTCGGAGTCCTGCTCGGCCATCGCCGCAAAATGCTCCGTGCTATCGCTGACCTCGATCCGGCCGCGTTGATCGCATCTCCCGCTCGTCCCCAGGACGCCGAGCGGCGTCACCTCACCGTCATGTTCTGCGATCTGGTCGGCTCGACTGCGCTCTCGGCGCGTCTCGATCCCGAGGACATGTGGGAGGTGATCCGCGCCTATCGCGCTGCCTGCGCGAGCGTGGTTGGTGCTTATGATGGCAGGATCGCCAGATTCGTCGGTGACGGAATACTGGTCTATTTCGGCTATCCGCGCGCCCACGAAGACGATGCCGAGCGCGCGGTGCGCGCCGGCCTCGACATGATCGCCGCGATACGCCAGCTCAAGACGGGGACTGACGAACGAGCCGAACTGCGGATCGCAATTGCGACCGGACTTGTGGTGGTCGGCGACCTCATCAGCGGAGATGCGTCGGAGGAGCACGCAACCATCGGCGACACGCCAAACCTCGCCGCCCGGCTCCAGAGCCTGGCGGAGCCGGGGGTCGTCGTCGTTGCTTCATCGACGCGCCGGCTGCTTGGCGATCTCTTCTCCCTGCGCAATCTCGGCCGCCGGGAGGTCAAGGGAATGGCAGACCCCATCGCAGTCTGGGCGGTGGAAGGAGCAACCGCATCCGAGAGTCGCTTCGAGGCAGTCCGTGCCGCGCGCTCGATCGGCTTTGTCGGTCGCAAGAACGAGATCGAATTCATCCTCTCGCGCCAGCGGGAGGCATGGCTGGGCCGGGGCCAGATCGTGTTGATTTCCGGCGAAGCGGGCATTGGCAAGTCGCGTATTGTGGCAACGCTGTCGGAAAGCCCCTCGTTGGGAACGCACCGTCGCGTGCGATATCAGTGTTCGCCTTACCACACCAACAGTGCGCTTCATCCCTTTGTTGCGCAGCTCGAGCGCGCCGCCGGAATTCGCTCGCACGACACGCCGGATCAAAAGCTCGACAAGCTCGAGGCAATGCTGGCGATAGGAACCCAGCAGGTCGCCCGGGCAACACCGCTGATTGCGGCGCTGCTTTCGATTCCGACCGGCGACCATTGCCCGCCCCTCGGCTTGAGCCCGGCGCAGCAGCGGCGCCAGACATTTGCCGCCCTTCTGGATCAGCTTGAGGGACTGGCGCGAGACCAGCCGCTGCTGATCATCTGCGAGGATATGCATTGGGCCGATGCGACGACACTTGAGCTGTTCGATCTCGCGGTCGATCGGATCAGAGGACTGCCGATCCTCGTGCTCCTGACGTCCCGGCCGGAGTTCGAGCCCTCCTGGTCGGGCCTTGCCAACGTCAGTCTGTTGCGGCTCGACCGGCTCGATCGGCAGGACACGCGCGCGCTCGTCGAGCAGATTGTCGTCGGTCGCCAGCTGCCACGCGAGATGATGGAGCAGATCATCGACAAGACCGATGGCATTCCGTTATTCGTCGAGGAATTGACCAAGATGGTGCTGGAGTCCGGGCTGCTCGTCGAGGATGCCGGGCGCTACCGCCTGAACTGTCCGCTGCCGCCGCTTGCTATCCCTGCGACGCTGCAGGATTCGCTGATGGCGCGGCTCGACCGGCTCGCTCCGGTCAAGGAGGTGGCTCAGATAGGCGCCGCCATTGGCCGCGACTTCTCGTACGCGCTGTTGAAAACCGTGGCGGGACGCGACGATCTGACGCTGGGCGCGGCGCTGGGACAACTCGAAGAGGCCGAACTGCTGCTGCGTCGTGGGACGCCGCCCGAAGCAAATTACAGTTTCAAGCACGCTCTTGTTCAGGAAGCGGCCTACGAGAGTCTGCTTAGGAGCAAACGGCAGGTGCTTCACACACGGATTGGCGATGTCCTGCGCGAGAAGTTTCCAGTTGTCGCCGAGACCGAGCCGGAAGTCCTGGCGCACCACTTCACCGAGGCGGGGCTGAGCGAGATCGCACTCGAGTGGTGGCGCAAGGCGGGCCAGCAGGCGTTGAAACGCTCGGCCTATTCCGAGGCGATCGCGCATCTCGGCAAGGCCATCGCGATCGCCGATCAATTGCCTGACGAACCCCGCCGGATGATGAGCAGGCTGCATCTTCAAATCGCATATGGCCGTGCCTTGCGGGGCAGCCTCGGCCACAGCGCTCCGGAAACGGTCGCGGCATGGACGCGCGCGCGACAATTCGCGGCTGGTATCGATGATCCCGTTGAACTTGCGCCGGTCCATTCCGGCCTCTTCAATGCCTGCCTGACGCATGGCGAACTTGCTCCGATGCGGGAGCTGGCAGATGCCATCAGAAACGCCGCTGAGCGACGGCCGGACTCGCCGGTGGCCGCCGTCGTGGCCCATTGGACCGGCGGCGTGACGTGCTGGTTCGCCGGCGAGTATTCGAATGCGCGTACGCATCTTGAGCGGGCGCTGGCGATCTATCGGGCCGAACCGGATCCCGCGACTTTCAGGGCTTCGGCGCTGGATCTTCCGTTCGTCATCATGCGATTTCTCGCCCTGGTGCTCTGGCCGCTCGGCGACATCGCTCGTGCGCGCAGGCTCGCCGCGGAAGCGGTGGGTACTCCGGGAGAAAAACGGGCGCTGTCCCAGGCCAATGCGCTGGTTCATCGCGCCGTGTTCGACGGAGTATGCGGGGGCATGTTGCAGCAGACAGAGACGATCCTGGCGCTCGGTCTCGCGCGCGACCATACGATGCCGTTGTACGTGGCCGCCGGCACCTACCTGAATGGCCTCGCCAAGTGGCGTGCCGGCGATCGAATGGCCGGACTGGCGGACATGCGTCACGGCTGGACCTTCCTGCACGAGAACGATTGCTACCTCTGCGAACCGTTCTGGGGGATGCATGTCGCCCTGGCGATTGCAGATGTCGGCGAAGTCGAGACCGGGCTGGAAATCCTGGACGAATTGATCGCCGGGACGGGACAATCCGGCCAGCATTGGCTTGACGCCGAGCTGCACCGTGTCCGCGGTAAACTCTTGTCACGCGAAAACCCTTCGGACGAATCCAGTGCCGAAGACGCCCTCAAGCGAGCGCTGGACATCGCACGACATCAGCAGACCAGGACTTTCGAGCTGCGCAGCGCCCTTGAACTTGCACGCCTGTACAAGACAAATGGCCGAGCGGGTGCGCTATCCGAAGTGCTCGCGCCCGTGCTCGCTCAATTCGAGGCGGAGCATGGTCTTCCCGAATTCGCGGAAGCGAAAGCGCTGCTTAGGAATGGTCGTTAGCCGCGCCGTCATTCGATCGGTACAAGCGCCGCGCCGACTTGAAGCCAGAATAGGTCGGCTTCTTGTTATCGATCCCGAGCCGTAGTTCTCCGGTTTTGACACGTCTTAACCTGTTGTGGTGAAAGCTAGATATGCTTCTCTTGGTTGCGGGGAGGAGTCTGCTGCTGCGGCGGCCACGCGGCGATTGGCTTGCCTTCGCAGGGGCAGGCGGAGCGACCAAAGCCCATTTGGAGATCCAGTCGTGGTTCGCTTGCATGTCGAACGTTTCATTCGCAGCCGGATCGCTCGGCGGTCCCTGGCACTCGGGATCATCGCTCTCAGCGGATGGGCCCTGCTGCCGTATGTGACTTACCGAATCGCCCCCTCCGCCTATGTCAATGCCGAGCTCATGCGGGTGACTGCACCGATGGCGGGTCAGCTCTCGTCAGATCTTCCACGCAAGGGTGAATATTTCGAGCACAACCGGATGGTGCCGCTGGTCGAGGCGCGTTCGCCGGATCGCCGCCACCTCATGGACCTTGATCAGCAGCTGGCCATGTCCACCAAACGCGCCGAGCTCGCACGCCGGCAACTCGAGGAAATCGCCGAGCTCGATCGCAAGCTCCGCGAGCGAAGCGAGGACTATCGTTCGGGGATGTTAGCGCGCCTGAGCCACGAGATAAGTGAAACGGAAGTTGAAAAAGGCGGCTGTCTCGCTGAGGCGCGGCAGCGCAACGATGTCGCGGGCCGGATGGAGAGGCTCGTGAAGCTCGGCATCAGTTCGCAGATCCGCTCCGGTGAGGCCCAGGCCTCACAGGAGGCAACCGCAACGCGGTGCCAGATGGCCGGTGAACGCCTGCAGCGCCTCAAGACGGAATTGGGGGCGGCCGAGAAGGGCATTTATCTTCGTGGCGATGCCAACGACGTGCCCTATTCCCAGCAGCAGCGCGAGCGGCTTGTCCTCCGCCGCCAGGAGCTCGAGACCGACCTGTTGCAAAACAGCTCACGTGCCGCGCAGTTGGCCGCGGAAATTGCAGAGGAACGCACTCGACTTGATCGTCTCGATCACTACGATCTGTCCTTGCCCGCAGCCCATGTGGTCTGGTCGGTCGCGGCCAGCCCGGGCTCGATGGTCACGGAAGGGCAGTCGGTCTTCGATTTCGCAGATTGCAAACGCCGGTTTATCGTCGTTGAACTACCCGAGCGCGATTTCGAGAAGATCAAGGCCGGAGATGCGGCTACCGTCCGCCTGATTGGGAGTCGCGAATGGAAGAGCGGCCAGATCCGGCAGGTCCGCGGATCGGCCGCGTACGGCGATGATCGGCTGCTTGCGGCTCGGGTGCCGCGGCCTGATCCGGGCAACATTACAATTGAGATATCGCTTCCGCCCAATGAGACGTCGGCCGACCGCAACGGCTCCTGCGATATCGGACGGTTGGCTGAGGTGCGCTTCGAGCGCAGAACCGACGGCCTGCTGCGATTGGTCGGCTCGAAGTTGAAATGGCTGACCGCTCGCCTGGAGCTCGACCAATCGCCCCTGTGAGCGAGATGTTCCATGCAAGCCATGACTCTGCCTCTCTCTCAGCTGTTCGCGCCGATGCTGGGCATCTTTGCTGCGATGTATCTGTTGGCGCCGACCTTCCCAGTCGCGCGCTCTTGGGCGCGTCTTGCGGTCTTTGTCGTGGTGTGGCTTGTGGTGGCCCGCTATCTCGAATGGCGTATTTTCACCACCGTGCTGCCGGCAAGCGGGACCTGGTATCAGGTCGGCTGGATCTGGTTCTGTCTGTTCGTCGAGCTTCTGACTTTCACAGATCAGTTCATTCTTTATCTGACGTTCCTTCGCAGGACCGATCGCCGAAGCGAAGCAGATCAGCACGAGCGTCGGCTTCGCAGCCTGCCGGATGATGAGCTGCCCTCGGTCGACGTCTTTATTCCGACCTATGACGAGCCATTCGAGGTGCTGGAAAAGACGATCACCGGCGCGCTGTGCCTGGACTATCCGAACCTCCAGGTCTGGGTCTTGGATGATGGTCGCAGGCCTTGGCTCAGGGCGCTCTGCACGCAAAAGGGCGCCGGCTATCTCACACGCGCCGACAATTTGAATGCCAAGGCCGGCAATATCAATCATGCCCTGACCAAGACGAGTGGCGAGTTCTTCGCGATCTTTGATGCGGACTTCGTGCCGCAGCGCAATTTCCTGATGCGCACGATGGGCTTCTTCGCTGATCCAAAGGTCGGAATCGTTCAGATCCCGCACGCCTTCTACAATGAGGACCCGATGCAGGCGAATCTCGGCCTGCACAGGGGACTGCCGGATGAACAACGGTTCTTCTTCGATTCCATCATGCCCGCGCGCGACGGCTGGGATGGTGCCTTTTGTTGCGGTTCCAACTCCGTCACGCGTCGCGCAGCACTCCGCGCGGTAGGCGATGCCTTGCCGACCCAGTCCATTACGGAAGACATCCTGCTGACGCTCGTCCTGCTGCGCAAGGGATACGTCACCCGCTATCTCTGCGAACCGCTGGCGATTGGGCTGGCGCCGGAAAGCCTTGATGCCTTTTTCGTGCAGCGGCAACGCTGGGCGCGTGGCGCGATCCAGACGCTGTACCTCGCCGCCGGCCCGCTCGGCCCCGGACTGGGCTTGATGCATCGGCTCCTCTTCTTTCCGACGCATTGGCTCTCATTGGGCTTGCGGGCGCTCATGGTCGTGGTGGTTCCGATCGTGTTCATGTGGACCGGCTTGGCGCCTGTCGTCGATGTCACCCCCGAATCGGTGTTCTACTACTTGTTCCCCGCGATTCTGGCGCTCAACGGCGGCATCTCCTGGTTCGCGCCGCACGTGCATTTTCCGCTCGCCGCTCAGGTGTCGGCGACGATCCAGAGCTTCAAGATACTGCCGACGGTGCTGGGGACTCTCGTCAAGCCGGCGGGACATGCGTTCAAGGTGACGCCGAAGGGCGCTGCCGCGCGGCGCGCAACTTACGCTGCGGAGATATTCTGGCCGTCGGCGGTCCTGATGGCGTTGACGGTTGTCGGTGTGGTTCTGAACACGATTCCGGAATGGCGCATCATCGATCATCCGGCGGCTCTACCGATGGTCGCCTTCTGGTCGGTCGTGAACATCGTCGTGCTTTTCTTCGTCTGCATGACCTCGCTGCAGGCGCGGATGGGGCGTACCGAGGAGCGTTTCGACATCGACGAAACTATCTCGATCCAGACCGGGACCGGCGAGCAGCTTTCTGGACGCGTGAGCAACATCTCCCTCTCTGGCGCCGGCGTTCTGCTTGGCTCCGGCATTGACTGTCCTCGCGCCGGAGAACCGCTGCGCGTGCACATCATGCAGGTGGGATGGATCGATGCGGTGATTGCGCAACAAAGGGGCCGGCTCATCGGGGTGCAGTTCAAATTGCCGCAGTCGCTGGAACGAGACCTGCTGATCCGCAAGCTCTTTACCGTCGCCCGTCTGAAGCGGAACGGTGTCATCGCGTGCTCGGTGAATAGGGCGATGCTTAAGAACATCTGGTCGATGGCCGCGCCGTTGCCCCACATTGTTGCAGGCGGCGCGAAGCCCGCGTCGGTCTCGCCGACCGAGCGTCTGCCGGCAGAGAGCATGGTCATTCGGCCTCAACCCCGGACAGACGATTTTGCACATCTTGCCGGAGCTCGAAGCCTGCATCCGACGAGTTTCACTGAACCTGGCTTTGGCCGGGTGGCCGGCACAGTGCTCGAGGCGAGTTGATTGCTGTGTTGTCCTTCTCGTCGGACCAGTCCATGGGCTATCGATCGACGGTCAAGCCGCTCATCGATGCCGTCAGTCTCCTTCCGGTGCTCCGCCAAAAATCACAATCGGAACGAGCAACCATCCTTCAGCCCAAGGCGTTTACGGGGTTGAGGGTGCAGGGAGCATCTCTTGATCGATCACCGCAGCGATCTTCGGAAAGGGCGTCTGACGCTCTGGGCCTCCGCATTCGTGGCGGTCGCTTGCTTGGCGATTGTCGCGCTCAGCGGCTGGCGGGAGTGGTCCTCGCGACAGACGCTGCTGAAGGGCTCCGAAACAGACATGGCCAATCTGGCCCGGTCGGTGACGCAACACGCGGACGATACGTTCGAGCTCGCGGACACCGTTCTCAATGTGTTGGTCGGCCAACTCGAACTCGAGGGAACCAGCCCGGCGGCGATCGCCAAGATTCAGACCTTTCTTTCCCGGCGCAAAGCCGCGAACCGGATTCGCGCTGTGTTCGTCTATGACGAGACCGGCCGCTGGCTCGCAACCAGCGAGCCCGTGGATTTCGCCGGCCTCAACAACAGCGACCGCGAGTATTTCCAGCATCATCGCGCCGTGGCTGAGCGAGGAACCTTCATTGGGGGGCCAGTGAGGAGCAGGTCGGGGGGCAATGGATCATCACAGCGTCAAGGCGCTTCGATCATCCTGACGGCAGTTTTGCCGGAGTGGCTCTTACCACGATCGATGTCGACTATTTTTTACAGTTCTATCGCGGATTCGACGTCGGCCAGAACGGCTCAATTGCACTGGCGACCGCGAAAGGCGTTGTCCTCGCGCGTAGCCCGGACAACGGATATACGGGCCGCGATCTGTCGAATGCACCGCTTTTTAGGAATTTCCGCGAGCGGCCAACTGCGGACGTCTACTACTTCACGTCGCCTCTCGACGGCGTTCGGCGTCTGAGCTTTTATCAACTAAGCAGTCGCTACCCCGTTGTCGTGGTTGCGACGGAATCGGAAGACGACGTCTTGGCCCCCTGGCGCAGAGCGGCGCTGACGCGCGTGGCTGCGGTGCTGGGACTGATAGGAGGGCTCGCTGTTGCGGGGGGTTTGCTGGTGCGCCAGTTGCACATGCGGCAGAAGATGGCCGCTGCTCTGATCGCCAAGGAGGCGGATTTTCGTCTCCTCGCGGAGCAGTCGGGAGACATGGTCATGCGCATAGCGGTCGATGGACGGATTCTCTATACGTCGCCGTCCAGCGCGCGAGTTCTCGGCTGGGCTCCGAACGAATTGGTGGATACGTCGGCCCTCGCCGGCATAAATCCGGCGGATCTGGCGCGGGTTGAGGAGACGATCTCCGCGTTGATGAACGGTGAAGCCGAGGAGGCAAGAATCACTTATCGCACTCGGCATCGCGAGAAAGGCGAGGTCTGGATCGAAACCGCGCTGCGCGTCGCCAGGAGTGCGCAGAGTGGAGACATCAACGGCGTGGTGGCGATCTCGCGCGACATGACCGAACGTAAGGACCTGGAAGATAAGCTGGCGGCTCTCGCCAGTTCGGATGGCCTGACGGCCTTGGCAAACCGCAGACACTTCGACGAGCGGCTAGAGGCGGAATGGGACCGGGCCAGGCGCGAAGGAAGGCCTCTGTCACTTTTGCTGATGGACGTCGATCATTTCAAGAGTTTCAATGATCAGTACGGGCATCAGGCGGGCGATGCATGTCTCCGCTCGGTGGCCGAGGTCCTGGCGGAGCAGGCCAGGCGGCCGGCAGACTTGGCCGCTCGGTATGGTGGTGAGGAATTCGCCTTGCTGCTACCAAATACCGACACGGGAGGGTGCGAGCAGGTCGGCGAGCGAATCCGGCAAGCGATTCAGGACCTCGGCATCCTGCACGCGCTCAATCCGCCATCCAAGCAGGTCACCCTCAGTATTGGTGGCGCCACACATATGTCGTTCGGCGATAAGGCTGATTGCACGTCGTTGATAGCGGCTGCGGATAAGGCGCTCTACGCCGCCAAGGAGAGCGGGCGCAACCGCCTTGTGATGTCAGGGCAAGTCATCGCGTGGCCCGGCGCGATACGAGCTTGAAGAGCAGCTCTAGTGCGCGGCGGCGTGACCCTCACGAATTGACGTGCACGAAATCGCGCAGCAGCGGATAGATCTCGTTGTTCCAGCGCTTGCCGGAGAACACGCCGTAATGGCCGACGCCGGCCTGCATGTGGTGGACGCGGCGATAGGCGCGCACGCCGGTGCAGAGGTCCTGGGCGGCCAGCGTCTGCCCGATCGAGCAGATGTCGTCCTTCTCGCCTTCGACCGTCATCAGGCCCATGCGGCTGACGGCTTTGGTGTTCACGGGACGGCCGCGATGCATCAGCTTGCCTTGCGGCAGGAGATGCTCCTGGAACACGTCGCGCACGGTCTCGATGTAGAACTCGGCCGGCAGGTCCATCACGGCGAAATATTCGTCGTAGAACGTCTTGATCGTCGCGGCCTTCTCCTTCTCGCCCTTGGCAATGTGGTTGGCGAGATCCATGTGCTGCTTGATATGGCGCTCGAGATTCATCGAGACGAAGGCCGTGAGCTGCACGAAGCCGGGATAGACCTTGCGCAAGGCGCCGCGGCATTGCACCGGCACGTAGTTGATCAGATTGCGCTCGAACCATTCGATCGGCTTGCTCTTGGCGAACTCGTTGACCCTGGTCGGCTGGATCCTTGTGTCGATCGGGCCGGCCATCAGCGTCAGCGTCGCCGGGCGCGAGGGATGGTTGTCCTCGCACATGATCGCGGCGGCCGCGAGCGCGGAGACGGACGGCTGGCAGATCGCCACCATGTGCGGGCGCGGCCCGAGCTGTCCGAGGAAGTCGATCAGGTGCTCGGTATAGTCGTCGAGCCCGAAACGGCCCTCGCTGCGCGGGATGTCGCGCGGATTGTGCCAGTCGGTGATGTAGACGTCGTGGTCCTGCAGCAGCGTCTTCACCGTGCCGCGCAGCAGCGTCGCGAAGTGTCCGGACATCGGCGCCACCAGCAGCATGCGCGGCTGCTCGCCGACGCCTTCTTTCCTGAAATGCAGCAGCGAGCCGAACGGGGTCGCGTAGGCGATCTCCTCTCTGACCGCGACCTCGCGGTTGCCCACCATGACGCTGTCGATGCCGTAGGCGGGACGGTCATAGGTGAGGGTGGAGCGCGAGATCAGCTCCAGCGCGGCCGATACCCGGCCGACCACCTGGTCCGATAGGCCCTGAGGCACCAGATGGAGGAATTTGAGCGCGGACGAAGCCCCCGCGCGCCAAGGCGCGGTCAGGTCCATGTGGTTCTGAAAAGCCTGATAGTACATCGACATCATACTGAATCGCCCACCCCGTCCCGTGCTGCTATGCAATAAGGACGCCAGACGGCGATCGGGCCTCGCGTAAAACTGGCACGTCGCTTGCTGTTCATGCCGTGGAAGCAGAGGCCACGGGCAGGCCGGGCCGATGTCGGGACCAGGGAAAGGGTCATATGGCGAAGGCGACACTGACCATCAGCAGCAAGAATTACTCGTCCTGGTCGCTGCGTGGCTGGCTGCTGACGAAATTCTCCGGGCTCGATTTCGAGGAGATCGTCACCGCGCCGGACGATCCGTCGGCGCGGGCCGAGATCCTGCTGCTGTCGTCCTCGATCCTGGTGCCGTGCCTGCGGCACGAGGGCGCCGTGGTCTGGGACACGCTGGCCATTGCCGAATATCTCAACGAGGTGATGCCGGACGCCGGCCTGTTGCCGGCCGACCGCATCCAGCGCGCCCATTGCCGCTCGATCTCAGGCGAAATCCATTCCGGTTTCACCACGCTGCGCGCCTCGCTGCCGGTCAACCTGAAGGGACACTTTCCCGGCTTCAAGATCTGGTCGCGGGCGCAGGCCGACATCGACCGGGTCTGGTTCATCTGGCGCGACTGCCTGGAGAAATCGGGCGGCCCCTTCCTGTTCGGCGACAAGCGCACCATGGCGGACGCGATGTACGCCCCTGTCGTGACGCGCTTCGTGACCTATGACGTCAAGCTCGCGCCGCCGCTGAAGGCCTATGCCGACACCATCATGGCAATGCCCGAGATGCAGGAATGGATCGCGGCGGCCAAGGAGGAGCCGGCCGAGATCGAGGAGCTCGAGGTCGAATATTAGGCAGGTGTCGCACGGCCTTGCCTGTTTCGGCGGCGAGGCACCGTCCGCTGCGACCGCAGCGCTATGTCTTTGCAACAATTAACCTTTGGTGCCGGTGAGAGGCGTCTGCGATCCTGCCGGCTGCGCAGATATTGTGCGCGCCTGTCGGACCCGCCGCGAGATCTAGCCGTGAACAGATGCGTACAGGGCGCTTCGGCTGATTCGGACGTGATTCGTTCGGGCCGCGTTCCGAAGGTTAAAGCGGAGCGCGGCTCCGTCGCATTTTGAAACAGAGAACGCCTTCAGGCGGCCCCGCGCTGCTTCACGCGCGGCAGGCGCCAGCCGATCACGGTTGCTTCCACCGCAATCCCGGCCTCCTGGTTTTGCCAGCGTCCCTCGACATAGCGGCAGGCGAACGGCAGTTGATACGTCCCGCTGTGATCCTCGCACAGCACTTCGAGTGGCAGGCCCGGCGGTGGTTCTCCGGCGCCGTCGAATTCCGCCAAACGTCTATCGCGCGTTGCCATTCTAATATTCTCCCCTAAACAAAGCCGCGGACAGAACGCCCACTTCTTCCGCGCGCGGATCATCGTTCCCGTCCAGGGAACGGACACAAGCTCAACGCGAGAATGCGGTGCCAGTGTGGTAGCCTCACGCGGCTGCGCACAAACAGCGCACATTGATGTGATCGACTGACCGAGGAACTTTCATGCTGCTTCGAAACGCCGGCATTTGTTTCGCGATATTGCTGCTCGCAGCGCTGGCGCCTCTGCCGGTGCTCGCGCAGGACGTGCCCGGCATCGAGATTTGCACGGTCGAGAAGACCATGGAGCGCCGCACCAGCTGCCTGCAGAGCAATGTCGACTTCCTGCAGAAGACGATCACCAAGCTCACCATCGACCATCAGCAGAAGCTGGATGCCGCGGGTCGTCAGATCGATGCGTTGAAGACCGCCGTCGCCGGCCTGCAGAAGACGCTTCTCGATCTCCAGGCCGCGCAGGCGAAGACTGCCGAGGATCTGAAGAAGAAACAGGACGCGCCGCCGGCGAAGGACGCTGCGAAATAACCGCGCTGGTCACATCACGCGATAGCGCTCCATCACGCCACGATCGGGCTCGTACCCTAGCCCGGGACCCGAGGGCACCGCGACGTGGCCGGTCGCATCGACATCGGCGCGGCCGCCCCAGAGGCAGGCTTCGCGTTTCAGATAGAACATCTCGACCAGCCCGTCGTCGCGCGTCGCGAGCAGATGCAGCGTCGCCAGCAGGCCCGGGCCAAAGTAAGGCGAGTGCGGCACGATCTTGATGCCGGACCGATCGGCCAGCGCCGCGACCTTCAGGAATTCCGTGATGCCGCCGACCTTGGTCACCGAGGGCTGGGCGTGGCTGACCGCGCCTGCCTCCATCATCTGGCGGAATTGATATTCGGTGCAGGCATTCTCGCCGGCGGCAATTCCGAGCCCGCTCTTGCTGCGCACCTCGGCTAGCGTGGCAAAGTCTTCCGGCGGCCAGACCGGCTCTTCCAGAAACATCGGCTGTGCGTCGCGGCATGTCGTCGCGAAGGCGATCGCCTGCTCGCCCGTCAGCGGGCAGTTCATGTCGACCATCAGCGGAATGTTGGGGCCGATCGCCGCGCGCGCGGCGAGCACCGCAGGGGTCGTGGTCTCGTGCAGCTTGATCGCGCCATAGCCGAGCGCGAGCGCCTTCCTGCATTCGGCGGCGATGTTGTCGGGCGAGCCGATCCGGAGCAGGCTCGCGTAAGCCGGAATCGCCGTGCGCCTCATCTCGCCCAGCAGGCGATGCAGCGGCACGCCGGCGACCTTCGCGGCCAGGTCCCACAACGCGATATCGAGCCCGGAGATCGCGAACATGGTGATGCCGTAGCGGCCGAACAGATGCAGGTTGCGCTGGATCTGTTCCATCACTGCGGCAATGCCGGCCGCATCGGGCACCTTCAGCCCGCGGGCCTGCGGCGCGATCATCTCCTCGACCGCGCTGCGGGTCGTGCGCGGGCAGACATAGGCGAAGGCATCGCCCCAGCCGGTCAGTCCGGCATCGGTCGTGACTTCGACGAGGACCATGTCGAGGGCCGTGATGGCGGAAGCGCCCTGACGGAAGCTCGCGACACCGGAATCATAGGGGATGCGGATATGGTGCGCCCGCACATCGGTGATTTCCATGACGCGGGTTCCTCTTTCTGGTGAGCGGTTTCGACGAGTGTAGCCACGAACACGGGGGCGTTGCCAGTGGCCGTTGGCCGGCTATCCTCGTGCGAAGGACAGCAATGCCGATCAAGCAGGGCGATGCCGCGCGGCGCATCATCGCCGCGCTTCGAACGAGGGCCTGAACCGCCATGAATCCAGCCCAGCGTGCGCTCTGGTACATCGAGAGCCATCTGGCCGAGCCGCTGACGCTCGACGAGATCGCTGCGATCTCGGGCGTGTCGCGGTTCCACATCGTGCGTGCGTTTGCCGCAGCAGTCGGTCTGCCGGTGATGCGCTACGTGCGCGCGCGGCGGCTGACGGAGGCGGCGCGCTGCCTGGCAAAGGGCGCACCCGACATCCTGTCACTGGCGCTGGAGGCGGATTACGGCTCGCACGAAGCTTTCACCCGCGCGTTCCGCGACCAGTTCGGCACCACGCCCGAAGCGGTGAGGGCGGCAGCGTGCGTCAACCAGCTCAGGCTACAGGAGCCGATCCTCATGGATTCCACCATGCTCGACCATCTTGTCCCACCGCGCTTCGAGACGGCAAAGGCCTTCCTCGTCGCCGGTCCCGCCGAGCGCATCGCCTGCGACAACGGCGCCATGATCCCCGGTTTATGGCAGCGCTTCAATCGGGAGGTCGGCGACATTCCCGCGCCCATCGGTCAAGTCGCCTATGGCGTCTGCTGCAACGGCGATGATGCCGGCAATTTCGATTACATCGCCGGCGTCGAGGTCGCCGATTTCTCCGACCTGCCGCGCCGCTTCGGTCGCATCCGCATTCCGGAGCAGCGCTATGCGGTGTTCACGCACAAAGACCACGTCGCCTCGATCCGGCGCACCGTCAACATGATCTGGAATCAATGGCTGCCAACGTCTGGCCTGACAGCCGCGGACGCGCCGAACTTCGAGCGCTATGACGAGAAATTCGATCCCGCCACCGGCAACGGCGGCTTCGAAATCTGGATACCGGTCAAAGAATAACACGCAACGCTGGCATACCGTCCCGCTTGCTTGGCAAGCCCCAGTGACTTTGCCATAACGGCAGGCAAATCTTGCCTGCGGGGGCCCGTGCCGGACATCCCGTGCAAGCCATAACAAGCAGCCGGGAGGGTCTCCAATGTCCAACGTCCGCGTTCTCGCCACCGACCTCGAATTTCCCGAAGGGCCGGTCGTGATGCCGGACGGTTCGGTGGTGCTGGTGGAGATCCGCGGCCAGCGCCTGACGCGCATTTATCCCGACGGTCGCAAGGACATCGTGGCGAAAATTCCCGGCGGTCCGAATGGCGCCGCGCTCGGGCCCGACGGCAAGATCTACATCTGCAACAATGGCGGCTTCTCCTGGATTCCGGCCGGCAAGATGATCATGCCGGGCCCGCAGCCGGACGATTATCTCGGCGGCGCGATCCAGCGCGTCGACCTGCAGTCCGGCAAGGTCGAGACCGTCGTGAGCAAATGCGGCGCGCACGATCTGCGCGGGCCGAACGACCTCGTCTTCGACAAGCACGGCGGCCTCTGGTTCTCCGATCTCGGCAAGCGCCGCGCGCGCGACATGGACGTCGGCGGCATGTATTACCTCAAGCCCGGCATGAGCGAGATCGTCGAAATCGTGCACGGCATATTGCCGGCCAACGGCATCGGCCTGTCGCCGGACGAGAGCACGGTCTACATCGCGGAGACGCCGACCGGGCGGCTCTGGGCCTATGAGCTCTCGGCGCCGGGCACGCTCAAGCCGCGCGATCCGATCTATCGCGGCGAGCGCGGCCAGCCGATCTGCGGCCTCGGCGGCTACCAGATGTTCGACTCGCTCGCGGTGGAAGCGAACGGTAATGTCTGCGTCGCCACGCTCGTCTCCGGCTGCATCTCGGTGGTCGCGCCCGACGGCACCCTGGTGGAACAGGTCCCGACCGGCGACCGCGTCACCACCAACATCGCCTTCGGCGGCCCCGAGCTCAAAACCGCCTACATCACGCTGTCGGGCAGGGGCGAGCTGATCGCGATGGACTGGCCGCGCGGCGGATTGCCGTTGAATTTTTTGAATAAGTGAGAATGTGTTGAGCCGGCATTCTGAACGTGCTGTACAAATTCCGCCGTCATTCCGGGATGCGTGCGCAAGCACGCAGGCCCGGAATCCATAACCCCGGCTCGTGGTATGGATTCCGGGCTCGCCGCTTCGCGTCGCCCCGGAATGACGACCAGTCGTTTTTCTTGGAGACAACCTCAAATGCCCTGGCCCGACCCCATCACCCTGCGCGGACAGCACGCCCGTCTCGAGCCGCTGTCGCATGATCATCGCGAGGGGCTGGTCGAGGCCGTCAAGGACGGCGAGCTGTCGAAGCTGTGGTACACGGCGATCCCGCTGCCGGAGAACATGGGCAAGGAGATCGACCGTCGCCTCGGCCTGCAGGCTGCCGGCTCGATGCTGCCCTTCACCGTGTTCGACGCCGGCGGCACCATCGTCGGCATGACCACCTACATGAACATCGATGCCACGAACCGCCGCGTCGAGATCGGCTCGACCTGGTATGGCAAGAGCGCGCAGCGCGGCCCGCTCAACACGCAGTGCAAGCTGCTGCTGCTGCGCCACGCCTTCGAGACGCTGAACTGCATCGCGGTCGAGTTCCGCACGCACTTCTTCAACCACCAGAGCCGCCGCGCCATCGAGCGCCTGGGCGCCAAGCAGGACGGCATCCTGCGCAGCCACCAGATCGCGCCGAACGGCACGTTGCGCGATACGGTCGTCTACAGCATTACCGCCGCCGAATGGCCGACGGTGCAGGCGCACCTGGAATTCCAACTCAACGACAAGCCGCGCTAGGGGCGGCCGAGGGACCATGGATAGATTTGATTATGTGATCGTCGGCGCGGGCTCCGCCGGTTGCGTGCTCACCAGCCGGCTCAGCGAAGATCCTGACGTCAGCGTCTGCGTGCTCGAGGCGGGCCCTTCCGACTGGCATCCCTACATCCATCTGCCGGCGGGCTTCATCAAGACCTTCCACATGAAGAGCATCAACTGGGCCTACCAGCAGGAGCCAGGGCCCTGGACCGGCGGGCGCAGCATCTACGCGCCGCGCGGCAAGACGCTCGGCGGCTCGTCCTCGATCAACGGCCACATCTACAATCGCGGCCAGCGCATGGATTTCGACACCTGGGCGCAGATGGGCAATCGCGGCTGGGGCTATGCCGACGTGCTGCCCTACTTCCGGCGCTTGGAGAAGCGGGTCGGCGAGGGCGAAGACACCTATCGCGGCCGCGACGGCAACCTCATCGTCACCACCATGAACTGGCGCGATCCGCTCTGCGAGGCCTTCATGGAAGGCGCGGTCTCGCTCGGCATTCCCCGCAACCCCGATTACAACGGCAAGACCCAGGAAGGCGTCTCCTACTGCCAGCGCACCATCAACAACGGCCTGCGCGTCTCCGGCGCGACCGCGTTCCTCAAGCCGGCGATGAAGCGGCCCAACGTGCATGTGCATACCCATGCACACGCGACCGAGATCATTTTTGAAGGCAAGCGCGCGGTCGGCGTGCGCTACATGAAGGGCGGGCGCGGCGGGCAGCCGGTCGAAGTGCGCGCCAACAAGGAAGTGATCCTGTCCGGCGGCACCTATAATTCGCCGCAGCTGCTTCAGCTTTCCGGCATCGGCTCGCCGGATCTGTTGCAGCAGCACGGTATTGCCGTGCGGCACGCGCTGCCGGTGGGCGAAGGCCTGCAGGACCATTACGCGCCACGGACGGTAGCGCGCGTAAAAGACATCAAGACCATCAACGAACTTCGCCGCGGCTGGCGGCTCTGGGTCGAGGCGATGAAATGGGCCACCGCGCGCCGCGGCCTGCTGTCGCTGTCGCCGACCATGGTCTATTGCTTCTGGCATTCCGGCGAGAGCGCCGAGAGCTCCGACCTGCAGCTCACCTTCACGCCGGCAAGCTACAAGGAAGGCGTGCAAGGCCAGCTCGAGGACGAGCCCGGCATGACCGTGGCGTCCTGGCAGCAGCGGCCCGAGAGCCGCGGCTATGTCCGCATCCGCTCCAGCGATCCGTTCGCGCCGCCGATCATCCAGACCAATTATCTCGACGCCGAGCTCGACCGCCGCGTCATCGTCGGCGGCATGAAGCTGGCGCGCCGCCTGCTGAAGAGTGCGCCGCTGTCGCCTTATTACGCCTACGAGGATTTCCCCGGCCCCAACGTCAACACCGACGACGAATTTTTGCACGCCGCCACCGAGCG
The DNA here is from genome assembly GCF_051853025.1 of Bradyrhizobium sp. BLXBL-01. Lineage (NCBI taxonomy): Bacteria > Pseudomonadati > Pseudomonadota > Alphaproteobacteria > Hyphomicrobiales > Nitrobacteraceae > Bradyrhizobium > Bradyrhizobium sp. BLXBL-01. Next base: position 6,264,919 of record NZ_CP182471.1, on the reverse strand, counting down.
CGGCACCACCACCTTCCACCCCGGCTGCACCTGCCGCATGGGTCCGGCGGATTCCACCTGGGCGGTGGTCGACGACCACCTTCGCGTCCACGGCCTCGAAGGCCTCCGCGTCATCGACGCCTCCGTCATGCCCCGCATGATCTCGGCCAACCTCAACGCCTCCACGATGATGATCGCCGACCGCGCCTCGGACCTGATCCGCGGCAAGCAGCCGATGGAAGCCGCAAGGATTCCGGAGACGGCGGTGGCGTGAGCAGCCGATCTGCGTAGGGTGGGCAAAGCGAAGCGTGCCCACGCTTCTGTTGCAATATTGTAGAGGTGGTGGGCACGGCGCAAGTGCGCCTTTGCCCACCCTACAAGCTACGGCTCGGCTGTGTCGCTGCCGCGTCAACCCCTGCACGCAAAAATATTCCACTTTACCGAAATTCGGAATTGCGGCATAGATCGAAACAGCCCGGCCCGACGAAGAGGGGCGGTTCGCGAGTCGTTCGAAACGCGGGCCGGGTTGCGATGGACGCGGCAGCGTCGACACGAAGGTGCGGGCAGGGCGGGTAGTCCCTGTGAGTCCGCGGCCACGTGCAGACGAACGGCGCCGAAGTCCGGCGAAGCCTCTTGGCGAAGCTGGATGAGCTGCGTACGGCAAAACCGTGTGGTCCTGGCCGTCGTTGCTACGGTCAAGCCTTCCGCGAAGGTGCGCGCGAGCCCAACCGGGCAGACGGCATCGTCAATTCGCGGGGCGAGGGAGGCCAGAAGGAATTCGGCTCCCGGGAGAGCGCGGCATAAGCCGTCCGACCATCGCGCAGGGAAGGCCGAGTGATCGGCGACACCTGTATGCTGCTGTGCGGTTTCTCTGCGTGTGCTTTTCGCGCAGCGGACCGCGGGTGCCCGTCGGCACCCGGTCTTCCCTGCGCCCTCTTTCTTTCGGGGCGATGGAATGAAGCAAAGCTCGGGCGAGATGAGCCGCGAGGCTGCGAAGGTGTGTCTGCGGCTACGCACGCGCTGTCATCGCCCGCGAAGGCGGGCGATCCAGTACTCCGAGAAGGTGCGCTAGAACCGAGAAGCCGCGGCGTACTGGATTCCCCGCCTTCGCGGGGAATGACAGTGGCATTTGGAGAATGACGCCGTTGCCCCTTGCCCGCACTCGTGCCCCGGACGCAGCGCAGATATCGTAAGGTGGGCAAAGCGAAGCGTGCCCACGATCGGCATCCATCACGGAGGAAGGGTGGGCACGGCGCTCTGCGCCTTTGCCCACCCTACGGCACCATGCGACGCGTTACGGCGTGCCTTACACTTCCCGCCGGCTCAAGAACGCCAGCCGCTCGAACAGATGCACGTCCTGCTCGTTCTTCAGCAGCGCGCCGTGCAGCGGCGGGATCAGTTTTCGCGGGTCGCGCTCGCGCAGCTGCTCGGCGCTCATGTCCTCGTTGAGCAGCAGCTTGAGCCAGTCGAGCAGCTCCGAGGTCGACGGCTTCTTCTTCAGGCCAGGCACCTCGCGCACCTCGAAGAAGATGCGCAACGCTTCCTCGACCAGGCGCTTCTTGATGCCGGGGAAGTGCACGTCGACGATGCGGCCCATCGTGTCGGCGTCGGGGAACTTGATGTAGTGGAAGAAGCAGCGGCGCAGGAACGCATCCGGCAGCTCCTTCTCGTTGTTGGACGTGATCATCATGATCGGGCGCTGCTTGGCCTTGATCGTCTCGCCGGTCTCGTAGACATGGAATTCCATGCGGTCGAGCTCGAGCAGCAGGTCGTTCGGGAATTCGATGTCGGCCTTGTCGATCTCGTCGATCAGGAGCACCGGGCGCTGCTCGCTGGTGAAGGCGTCCCACAGCTTGCCGCGCTTGATGTAGTTGCGGATGTCGGACACGCGCTCATCGCCGAGCTGGCTGTCGCGCAGGCGCGACACCGCGTCGTATTCGTAGAGTCCCTGCTGCGCCTTGGTGGTGGACTTGATGTGCCAGGTGAGAAGCGGCGCGTTCAGCGCCTTCGCCACTTCCTCCGCCAGCACGGTCTTGCCGGTGCCGGGCTCGCCCTTCACCAGGAGCGGGCGCTCCAGCACGATCGAAGCGTTGACGGCGACCTTGAGGTCATCGGTCGCAACATAGTCCTTGGTGCCGGTAAATTTCATCGCGCGTCCTTGTTGGTCGTCGTCCCGGGAATTGCCAATTGCATCGCCCCGGTCGCGACATGGGAACGGCCGCGCAGGGCGGCCGTTCCTGGTTCGGTCAGGCTTTCAGACCCGTCTTATCAGCGAAAGGATGACGAGCACAATCACTGCGCCGATCGTGGCGTCGACGATGGCGCCGATCGTGCCCGTTGCCAGCTGGATGTGCAGCTGTGGCAGCACCCAGCTCGCCACCAGCGCGCCGATGATGCCGACGACGATGTTGCCGACCAGCCCAAATCCCGCCCCGTGGACAATCTTGCCGGCCAGCCAGCCGGCGATGGCGCCGATGATCAGCGCCGCGACAATTCCCATTGCAAACGTCCCCCAAACAACCCCTTGAGGCCGGCAATTCTAGAGCAAAAAGCCTGCCGGTCCACGTTGAATCACCACGGTCGTGATCTTGCTTCACCTCTCCCCAGCGGGGAGAGGTCGATTTGCTCCCGGCGATGCGGAGCATCGTCCGGTGCAAATCGGGTGAGGGGGCGCCGGTCCCACGAGGAAGCGAAGCCCCTCACCCGGCACTGCGTGCCGACCTCTCCCGATGGGAGAGGTGAAGTGCCGCCCCTTGACGTCAGCCACCCGACGGGCAATCTGTCACCCATGTTCCTGCAATTCTTCACCTCTCTGCGCGATGCGCAGGTCCCCGTGACGCTGCGCGAATACCTCACGCTGATGGAGGCGCTCGACGCCGACCTTGCCGACTACACGGTCGAGAATTTCTATTACCTGTCGCGCGCCTCGCTGGTGAAGGACGAGCGCAACCTCGACAAGTTCGACCGCGTCTTCGGCACCGTCTTCAAGGGGCTGGAGAGCCTGCTCGACGCCATGGACAAGGCGGAGATCCCCGAGGAGTGGCTGAAGAAGCTGGCCGAGAAATACCTGACGGAAGAAGAGAAGAAGCAGATCGAGGCCATGGGCTGGGACAAGCTCATGGAGACGCTCAAGAAGCGCCTCGAGGAGCAGAAGGGCCGCCACCAGGGCGGCAGCAAATGGATCGGCACCGCCGGCACCTCGCCGTTCGGCGCGCACGGCTACAATCCCGAAGGCGTGCGCATCGGCCAGGAGAAGAACCGCAACAACCGCGCCGTGAAGGTGTGGGACAAGCGCGAATTCAAGGATCTCGACGGCAACGTCGAGCTCGGCATCCGCAACATCAAGGTGGCGCTGCGGCGCCTGCGCAAATTCGCGCGCACCGGCGCGCCCGACGAGCTCGATCTCGACACCACCATCCGCGAGACCGCCAATCACGGCTATCTCGACGTCCACATGCGCCCCGAGCGGCGCAATGCGGTGAAGCTGCTGGTGTTCTTCGACATCGGCGGCTCCATGGACGCGCATATCGAGCAGGTCGAGGAGCTGTTCTCGGCGGCGAAGAGCGAGTTCAAGCACATGGAGTATTTCTACTTCCACAACTGCCTCTATGAGGGCGTGTGGAAGCAGAACAAGCGCCGCTTCACCGACCGCACGCCGACCTGGGACGTGCTGCACAAATACCCGCACGACTACAAGGTCGTGTTCGTCGGCGACGCCTCGATGTCGCCTTACGAGATCATGGTGCCCGGCGGCTCGGTCGAGCACGTCAACGAGGAGCCCGGCTCGGTCTGGCTCGACCGCATCATCCGCACCTATCCGCACACGGTGTGGCTGAACCCGGTGCAGCAGAAGCACTGGGACTATTCGGAATCCACCACCATCATCAAACGCATCTTCGCCAATCGTATGTATCCGATCACGATCGAGGGGCTGGAGAGTGCGATGAAGGAATTGACGCACTGATTGCTGTCATTCCGGGGCGATGCGAAGCATCGAGCCCGGAATCCATCGGGCCGCAGCGCGTGTAGAGAAATGGATTCCGGGTTCGCGCTACGCGCGCCCCGGAATGACGAAAGAGAAGGGAACAGATATGCCCCAGACCATCACCCGCGGCATCAAGGCGCTGATCGACGAGGCCAATGCCGAGATCGAGACGCTCACCGCCAAGGACGCGATCGAGATCTCCAAGAACGGCGACGTCGTCATCGTCGACATCCGCGATCCCCGCGAGATCGAGCGCGACGGCCGCATCCCGGGCGCGTTCGCTTGCACCCGCGGCATGCTCGAATTCTGGATCGACCCGCAGAGCCCCTACGCCAAGCCGATCTTCCAGGAGGACAAGAAGTTCGTCTTCCACTGCGCCGGGGGCCTGCGCTCCGCGCTCGCGGCCAAGACCGCGCAGGACATGGGCCTCAAGCCCGTCGCCCACATCGCCGGTGGCTACGCCGCCTGGCGCGATGCCGGCGGGCCGACCGAGAAGTGGGAGCCGAAGAAGAAGGGGTGAGAAGTGCTGCGCCGTCGCGCCAATCTCCGCTGTCATTCCCCGCGAAAGCGGGGAATCCAGTACGCCGCAGCCTCTCGGCTCAATCATAACCGCCTCTGGAATACTGGATCGCCCGGTCAAGCCGGGCGATGACAGCGGAGTTTGATGCGCATTGCTTCAACTTCGGAACGACAAGAAAGACATCGCATGACCGCCACCGACCCCCTCGTCTCCACCGAATGGCTCGCCGCTCACATGGGCGATGCCAACGTCAAGATCGTCGACGCCAGCTTCAAGCTGCCGGGCGTGCTGCCGCTGCCGAAGGACGATTATCTCGCCGCGCATCTGCCTGGCGCGGTGTTCTTCGACGTCGATGCGGTGTCGGATCATTCCAATCCGCTGCCGCATATGTTTCCGAGCGCGGAGCAGTTCGGCCGCGACGTCGGCAATCTCGGCATCGGAAACAGCGACACCGTCGTGCTCTACGATGCCGGCGGCTGGGTCGCAGCGCCGCGTGCCTGGTGGATGTTCCTGTCCTACGGCCACGGCAATGTGCGCATCCTCAATGGCGGTTTGAAGAAGTGGCGCACCGAGGGACGCGCGATCGAGAGCGGCGAGGTCAAGCCGAAGCCTGCGACCTTCACGGCGAGCTATGATGCAAAGCGCGTGCGCAGCATGCAGCAGCTGATCGCCAACCTCGAAAGCCGCAAGGAGCAGGTGATCGACGCGCGCGCTGCCGATCGGTTCGAAGGCCGCGCGCCCGAGCCGCGGCCGGGCATCCGCTCCGGCCACATTCCCGGCGCCCGCAACGTGCCCTACAACCTCTTGTTCGATGCCGCGACCGGCGAGATGAAGCCGCTCGAGGAGCTCCGCGCCGCCTTCACCAATGCCGGCGTCAAGCTGGATGCGCCGATCGTGACGAGCTGCGGCTCCGGCGTCTCCGCCGGCGTGCTGACCCTCGCGCTCTACCGCCTCGGCATCACCGACACCGCGCTCTATGACGGCTCGTGGTCGGAATGGGGCCAGGCCGGCGGCCCGGCTATCGCGACCGGTCCGGCGTGAGGTTGTCGGAGTGACGAGTCAGCGCGTACGTGCGGTCGTTGTTGTCGCGAAAGCCGGCTGCTGCTGACCGAACGGATCGAGCTGCTGCTGCAGCTGCTGAGGCGGCGGGCGCCGCACCACGCGTTGGCGCTTCTTGACCTTGGCCTTGCGCTTGGTGGCCTTGCTGTCCGGCTTGCTGCTCTCGGCCTTGGCCTTCGCCGGCGCGTCCGTCGCGGCCGGGGCAGCGTTCAGCGCAGCGAGCCTTGCCGAGGCGACATCGATCGCCGCGGCCGCGAGGGCAGGGTCAGCCGGTGCCGGCTCGCTGGCGGTTTCGGCAGGCTGGGCCTCGGGAGTCGCGGCCGTGGTGTCGGCGGGGGTCAGCGTATCCGTGGAAGCCGGCGCTGCCGCCGCCACGATCGGCTCGGGCCTGGCTGGCTCGATGGCCGGCGCTTCGGCCTGGGGCGTGGCGGCCTCAGGCTGAGCCTCGGTCTCGGTCGTCAGTGCGGCAACCTGTTCGGGCTCGCTCAGGGGCAGAGCGATGGTCGGCACCTGGTCGCGGAGCGATGGCGTGGTCTCGGCGGGCAACTCCGGCTCGGCCCGCAGCACCGCGAGCACCGGCTGGGCCGGCTCGGGCGCTTGCGCAAACACCTGCTCCTGCGGGCCGTTCCGCCAGCCGGGGTTGCTGGCATATTGCTGATGGGTCGCCCGCAGCAGCGCGGCGGCCCCTAGGCCGAACACCAGGATGGAGGTTGACAGCAGGATCGCGGCAAACAGGAAGCGAAAGCCGGGAAGCATCGAGCGATTGCGAATTTCCGCCCCGGCGGCGGAGTGGCCGGGGCCCAAGAGCCATCTGAACGCGGTGACGGTACTGCTTGCCGCGTTCGCCACGCGGGATCGAAGCTCAAAAAAGTGGCGAATCAGGCTGATTCGACCATATCGCAACGCTTCCGGATCGTTCCGTTAAAATCGCGGCCCAACATCGCGGCAAATGATGGCGCGATACGATTTCAGCCCCGTGATGCAACGGGGCAACGGTAGTCTTGCGGATCACAAAACGGCAAGTCCGGCGCAAATAAGCCTGATATGTCTTGAATGTGCCGCTATCTTCCGTCATCTGGCCGTTAACGGTCCGATCGGGCTTGGGGACTATACAAGAGCGATGATGATCAAACACTTTCTGACGATATGCGCTGCCGCAACAGTCGCTGCGGCGGGAACCTCGCTCGCTCAGGCTCAGAGCTATCCGGTCCAGCAGGTCCCGAGCTATGGCGCCCCGGCCGAATATCGGCCCGGTGACCGCGTACCGAATTTCGACGCGCTCGACGAAGACGACGACGCGATGCCGCATGCCTCGCTGCCGCCGCCCGGTCCGGCTGACGATCCCCGCTACGGCCGTCCGATGGGCGCGCCTCCAGTCTATTCGGCCGCCCCGCCGCAAGGCCCGGTGATGTCGCCTGATGATCCGCGTTACGGTCGCCCGGCTGGCGCCCCGCCGGTCTATTCGGCAGCGCCGCAGGGCCCCGTGATGTCGCCCGACGATCCCCGCTACGGCGGCCCGCCGGTCCGCCGGCGGTGATCTACGCCGACCGTCCCCCTCAGCAGGCGCCTGCCAATGATGGTCTGCGTCCGCCCGAGGCTGTCGGCGGTCCCGCCGCGACCGGCACGGTCCAGGCCGGGCAGCCGCCCGTGGGCACGGATGGCCGCCCGGTGACCTTGGCCGCGCTGCCACCCGAGGAGCAGCCCGATGCCGCGCCGGTGCAGCTGCCGCCGAACCTGCGCCGTCAGGAGGTCGCGTTCCAGACCAAGGAGCCGGCCGGCACGCTCGTGGTCGATACGCCCAACACCTACCTCTATTACGTGCTCGGAGGCGGCCGTGCGATCCGCTACGGCGTCCGTGTCGGCCGCGACGGCTTCACCTGGACCGGCGTGCAGAAGATCACCCGCAAGGCCGAGTGGCCGGATTGGCATCCGCCGACCGAGATGATCGAGCGTCAGCCCTATCTGCCGCGCTTCATGGCCGGCGGCCCGGGCAATCCGCTCGGCGCCCGCGCGATGTATCTCGGCTCGACCGTGTACCGCATCCACGGCACCAACCAGCCCTCGACCATCGGCAAGTTCGTCTCGTCGGGCTGCATCGGCATGCTGAACGAGGACGTCTCCGACCTGTTCGATCGCGTCAAGGTCGGCACCCGCGTTGTCGTGATGCCGGGCGGCCCGCCGCCGGGAACGGCGACGGCCTCAGCCGCGCCGACGCAGAGCGCGGCCGGGCCGGCTCCGATGTCCGCCCAGGCGGGCCCGGTCCCGGGGACGCAGCCCACTGTCGTGCCGCCGCTGCCCGCGCCGGTCACCGTGCGCTGAGCGCCTCAACATCAATGTTTGCGAAGGGCGTGCCGTCGGCACGCCCTTTTGATTTCAGGCCAGCCTGCGCGGCAGCTCGCCGCCCTTGGTGAAGGCGTCGATCGCCTCGACCATCTGGCCATAATGGATGCGCAGACCATCCGTGGTGGCGTAGCCCAGATGCGGCGTCAGCACGACATTGTCGAGCTTGCGGAAGGGATGGTCGACCGGCAGCGGCTCGACCGAGAACACGTCCAGGCCTGCACCCGCGATCTTGCGCTCCTGCAAGGCTTCCAGCAGCGCCTGCTCATCCACGATCGGCCCGCGCGCGGTGTTGACCAGGAAGGCCGTCGGCTTCATCCGCGCAAGATCCGCGCGGCTCACAAGCCCGCGCGAGCGCTCGCTCAGCACCACGTGGATGGTGACGATGTCGGCCTTGGCGAACAGCTCCTCCTTGGTGGCGTAGCCGACACCAACAGCCGCGCACTTCTCCGGCGTCAGGTTCGGGCTCCAGGCGATCACGTTCATGCCGAACGCTTTCGCAATGCCTGCCATCTTGCTGCCGAGCTTGCCGAGCCCGACGATGCCGAGCGTCATGCCGTCGATCTCGACGCCGGCAAATGTCTGCCAGGATTCGCCCGCATGCATCCGCGCGTTCTCACGGCCGATGCCGCGGGTCAATTCCAGGATCAGGCCCATGGCGAGCGGCGCGGTCGGATCACGGGAATATTGCGTGCCCCCGATGGCGATGCCGCGCGCTTTCGCGGCCTCGATGTCGATCGCAGCGTTGCGCATGCCCGACGTCAGCAGCAGCTTCAGCTTCGGCAGGCGATCGAACAGGCTCTGGGGAAATGCCGTGCGCTCGCGCATCGCGCAGATGATCTCGAAGTCGGTGAGCGCACTGGCCGCGGCCTGCTCGGAGGCGAAGGGATGGCTGAACACGGTGACGTCGACGCGGTCTGACAGTTTCGGCCAGTCTGCGACGTCGAGGGCGAGGTTGAAATAGTCGTCGAGGATTGCGCAGCGCAGCCGGCTCATCAGCGATCATCCATGGCGAGAGGTGATGGCGCCGGGCGGGCGCCGTCGTCGGAACCTGGCCATGGTTGCGCGCAATCGCGCCAGCGCGCAAGCAGCCTGCGGCTTCAAAAGTCCGATAGGAGGTCGTCTCTCAGACGTCGCGGGGCTTCAAGCGGAACGGCGCATCCAGGCCGTGCTTGGCGCGCCAGGCGGGCCCGGGGCCGCGCATGTAATGCAGTTCGGGCCGGTAGGGATTGAAGGCGGTGGCGAAGAAGCGCTTCCAGAAGGCCTTGATCTCCGAGGCGAACCCGAAAGTGCGCCCGGCTCCTGCCGGAACGGGAAGAGAATTGGTCTCGATCAGAGCCATGATGCGGCCTCGCTGTGCTCCCCATTCGTTCTGAGCGGGTGGCGCTGTTTCCGCGCGAAACCGAGCTTTGGCCTGCTTTATTAAAAAATGGTTTCAATTGTCCGGATCTGCGTCCGGATGGTGTCCGTCCCGTATTCATCCGTGGTGAACGGAGGGAAAACGTTGCCCTTTGAAGGCGGGATCGTTACATCGCTGGCGAAGCAAATTTCCTCAAATCGAAGGTTTCACGGGACCGATGGCGCGCCAGTTCATCTATTTCATGCAGGGCCTGACCAAGAGCTACCCGACCCGGAAGGTGCTCGATAACATCCATCTGAGCTTCTACCCGGATGCCAAGATCGGCGTGCTCGGCGTCAACGGCTCGGGTAAGTCGACGCTGCTCAAGATCATGGCCGGTCTCGACAAGGAATATACCGGCGAGGCCTGGGTCGCCGAGGGTGCCCGCGTCGGCTATCTGGAGCAGGAGCCGCAGCTCGATCCCAAGCTGACCGTGCGCGAGAACGTGATGCAAGGCGTCGCCAAGCAGAAGGCGATCCTCGACCGCTACAACGAGCTCGCGGTCAACTATTCGGACGAGACCGCCGATGAGATGACCAAGCTGCAGGACGAGATCGAGGCTCAGGGCCTGTGGGATCTCGACAGCAAGGTCGACCAGGCCATGGACGCGCTGCGCTGTCCGCCCGACGACGCCGACGTGACCAAGCTCTCAGGCGGTGAGCGTCGCCGCGTCGCGCTGTGCCGCCTGCTGCTCGACCAGCCCGAGCTCTTGCTGCTGGACGAGCCGACCAACCATCTCGACGCGGAATCCGTGTCGTGGCTGGAAGGGCACCTGCGCAACTATCCCGGCGCGATCCTGATCGTCACCCACGACCGCTACTTCCTCGACAACGTCACCGGCTGGATCCTCGAGCTCGATCGCGGCCGCGGCATCCCGTACGAAGGCAATTACTCGTCCTGGCTGGTGCAGAAGCAGAAGCGTCTGGAGCAGGAGGGACGCGAGGATGCCGCGCACCAGAAGACGCTCGCGCGCGAGCAGGAATGGGTGGCGTCTTCGCCCAAGGCACGCCAGGCCAAGTCCAAGGCGCGCTACCAGCGTTATGAGGAACTGCTCAAGCAGGCCAGCGAGAAGCAGACCCAGACCGCGCAGATCATCATCCCGGTGGCCGAGCGGCTCGGCGCCAACGTGGTCGATTTCGAGGGTCTCAGCAAAGGCTTTGGCGATCGCCTCCTGATCGACGATCTCACCTTCAAGCTGCCGCCCGGCGGCATCGTCGGCGTGATCGGCCCCAACGGCGCCGGCAAGACCACGCTGTTCAAGATGATCACCAAGCAGGAACAGCCGGACAAGGGCTCGATCACGGTCGGCGAGACCGTGCATCTCGGCTACGTCGACCAGTCGCGCGACGCGCTCGACGGCAAGAAGACCGTGTGGGAGGAAATCTCCGGCGGCAACGAATTGATCCTGCTCGGCAAGAAGGAAGTCAATTCGCGCGGCTATTGCTCGTCGTTCAACTTCAAGGGCGCTGACCAGCAGAAGAAGGTCGGCGCGCTCTCGGGCGGTGAACGCAACCGCGTGCATCTGGCAAAAATGCTGAAGTCCGGCGCCAACGTCCTGCTGCTCGACGAGCCGACCAACGACCTCGACGTCGACACGCTGCGCGCGCTCGAAGAGGCGCTGGAGGACTTTGCCGGTTGCGCCGTCATCATCAGCCACGATCGCTGGTTCCTCGACCGCATCGCGACGCACATCCTCGCCTTCGAGGGCGAGAGCCATGTCGAATGGTTCGAAGGTAATTTCCAGGATTACGAGAAGGACAAGATGCGCCGGCTCGGCCAGGACAGCATCATCCCGCACCGCGTGAAGTACAAGAAGCTGACGCGGTGATGGCGGCATGATGCGGCGGGCGCTCATCGCTGCGGTGATCGTCATCACCTGCGGCTGGTCGTCCGCCCGCGCCGCTGACGCCGCCTTCACGCAGTTCATCGCCTCGCTGTGGCCGGAAGCCCAGCAGGCCGGCGTCTCGCGCGCAACGTTCGACGCGCAGACGCGCGGGCTGGAGCCCGATTACAAGCTGCCCGATCTGCTCTTGCCGGGACGGCCGGCGACCGGCGCGCCGTCGCAGGCCGAGTTCGTGCAGGTGCCGGCGGACTACGTCAAGGAAGCTTCGATTGCGCGGCTGGCCGGCGAGGGCCAACGGCTGCTGCAGAAATATCGCGCGGCGCTGACCGAGATCGAGAAGAGCTCCGGCGTGCCGGCAACAATGATGCTTGCGATCTGGGGCCGCGAGACCGATTACGGCCGCTACACGCTGCCCTATGATCTGGTTCGCGTGCTGGCGACGCAGGCCTATGTCGGCCGGCGCAAGGATCAGTATCGCAACGAGTTCATCCTCGCGCTGAAGATCCTCGGCGAAGGCGTGGTGACGCGCAAGGACATGCGCTCGTCCTGGGCGGGTGCCACCGGGCTCACGCAATTCCTGCCGTCCGAATATTACAAGCATGGCGTCGATTTCGACGGCGATGGCCGCATCGACATCTGGCACTCCGTGCCGGATGCGCTGGCCTCGGCCGCGCAGCAGCTCGTCAACAAGGGCTGGCAGAGCGGCCTGCGTTGGGCCTACGAGGTGCAGGCCCCGGCCAAGGTCGATTGCACGACGGGCGTGCCGGAGGTAACCAAGCCGATCGCCCAATGGCTGCGCGAGGGTTTTGTCCCGGTGCGCGGCCAAAAGCTCAGCGCGGCCGAGCAGGCGCAGCCGGCCTCGCTGCTCCAGCCCGAAGGCATCTACGGGCCGTCGTTCCTGACCACGAAGAACTACTTCGTCATCAAGGAATACAATTTCTCCGATCTCTACGTGCTGTTCGTCGGCCATCTCAGCGACCGCATGACGAGCCCGCTGCCCTTCGCAACGCCCTGGTCGGCTTCGAAGCAGTTGCGCACCAAGGACGTCGAGACCATGCAGCGCGGGCTGACGCGCATCGGGCTCTACAAGGACAAGATCGACGGCAAGGCCGGCATGCAGACGCGCGCCGCGCTCGGCGCCTATCAGAAGTCGGCGGGACTCAAAGTCGATTGCTGGCCGAGTGAAGAGGTGCTGCGTTCGATCCAGGCGGCGCGGTAGAGCATGATCCGGAAAAAGTGTGAAGCGTTTTTTCCGAAAAGATCATGCTCAAACAAAGACCTAAAGCGCGATGACGATTCGTCCAAATCTCATCGCGCTTTAGTGTCTCACCAAAGAAAAAGCCCGGCCGAGGTGCTCGGCCGGGCTTCGATCGCCGCGCTCATGAGCGCGTTGCGATCAGATCAGTAGCAGACGCGAACCGGGCGGCTGACCCAGCCGTAGCCGTCCCAATAGCGCTCGCGGCGCCAGTAGCAGGGCGCGGGCGGCGGGGGCTCGGCGATGTAAACCGGGCCGCCATAGGCGGGACGGCTCGACGCGATGGCGCCGCCGACGATCGCGCCGCCGATCAGGCCGGCCGCGATGCCGGCGCCGACGTTGTCACCGGCTTTGGCGGACGGAGCGGCGGTCACCAGCGAACCGGCGACCGTCGCGACCGTGAGGGCGGCAACTAAAGTCTTGTTCATGCTCTTGGCTCTCCTGGGAGATGGGTTCCTCCTGTTAGAGGCGCCCGGGTTTCAAAGGTTCACGCACACTCTGATGGAATTGGCCTTGCAGCTAGGAAGCGCGCAAATGGTCAATCCACGGTAAACGCACACGGACCTGTGACGAGAAAAAGCGGTCTTTTTCAGGCCCCGAGATGAACGGCAACTCCGTAGTCAACCGGCTTGGCGTGCCTCAGCCGCAGACTCGGACGCGACGGACGCGCCAGGCATAGCCATCCCAGAAGCGCTGCTTCTGCCAGACGCAGCCGCCGTAATAGTCGTCGGCCACATAGCCTGGACCAGGGGCGTAGTAGCGCGGCGGGTAGTAGCCCGGCTGATAGTAGCCATAGCCGGGTCCGTAATAATACGGAGAAGCCAATGCACCGCCGACAATGGCGCCGCCGATGATCCCGGCTGCCACGCCTGCGGCGACGCCGCGCTGGGCATGGGCCGGCGATCCGGCCGTCAGGGCCAGGGTGGCGACGGCAGCGACCGCCATGAGCGACTTCTTCATTGCTTGACCTTTCAGACCAACACACGGGAACCCTTTGGGCCGCAAGGTTCCATATTTCGCTGAAATGATCAATGAACGGCACCTTTGCCGGAGACGACCAACTAATATGGGCCCCACTGGGAGACGATGATGGGCAACGCGATGGTCAATGCCTTGATTGCGGCCGGGATCGTTTTCGCGATCGGCTACGGCTGGATCGCACATCTCCAGAACCGCGCACGGCGCTCCCGCGCCACCGCAGGCAGCGACCGCGGGAGTGGCGGCGGGGACAGCAGCTATTCCGGGACGAGTGACGGCTTCTCGCTGGGAAGCTGGTTCTCCGGCGGCAGTTCGGGGAGCTCGAGCGACGGCGGCAGCTGTTCGAGCAGCGATAGCGGCAGCAGCAGCGGCGGCGACTGTGGAGGCGGTGGCGACGGTGGAGGAGGCGGTGGCGGCGACTAGTCCGGCCCAATCTTGATCCAGCGCAACAGCTTATTTTAGAGCCGTTCTAGGCTTTGATCAGGCCAGTTTGGAATAGCTTCAAATACCGGTTTTTCCTTTTGCATCCGGCCGGCCTGTTAAATATCGATGATGGCGCATCACCGAAGGGCCTGCCGCTTCCATGATCGTTTGTTCCTGTAACGTGCTGAGCGATGACGATATCCGCGCCGCCGTCGCCGAGTCCGACGATGCCGTGCGCCATGCCAAACAGGTCTATGGCTGTCTCGGCTGTAGCGCCGAATGCGGCCGCTGCGCACGGACGATCAAGACCATCATCGACGAAGCGCTTGGGCCCTGCGCGCAGTCCTGCTGCGCCGGCTGTCCGCATAGCCACACCGTGGCCGCCAACGACGAGACCGCCGAGCCCGCCGAGTTCGCGCTCGCGGCCTGCTGAAAACTTCCGCACCCCCGGCTGAGCTTTTCCCCGGCTGCGTTCCCGCAGCCGGTTGCCCTCGTTCGCAAAGTGATTTAGAAGCGTTCTAAACTCGGTTAGGGCCGATTTGGATTGCAAGAGCTGGAGTGAACCATGCAGGGCGACGCAAAGGTCATCGAATATCTCAACAAGGCGCTGCGTCATGAGCTGACTGCGATCAATCAGTACTGGCTGCATTACCGCTTCCTCGACAATTGGGGCCTGCTGGACATGGCCAAGGTCTGGCGCAAGGAGTCCATCGAGGAGATGGAGCACGCCGACAAGCTCACTGAGCGTATCCTGTTCTTCGACGGCTTTCCGAACATGCAGGTGCTCGACCCCCTGCGCATCGGCCAGAACGTCAAGGAGATCATCGAGTGCGATCTCGCCGCCGAGATGAGCGCGCGGGCGCTTTATCAGGAAGCGGCGACCTACTGTCACAGCGTCAAGGACTATGTCACGCGCGACCTGTTCGAGAAGCTGATGAGCGACGAGGAGCATCACATCGACTTCCTCGAAACCCAGCTCGATTTGATCGGCCGCATCGGCCTCGAACTCTACACCCAGAAGCATGTCGGCGGGCTGGAAGGCGACGGGCATTAAGCGCTAACGCCGCGACAGACGCCGTCGCGACACACTCCCATGTCGTCCCCGCGAAAGCGGGGACCCCGCAAGGCTGGGACGACGCTGTGATGCCGTGCGGCCTACAGCTGCGTCTTGTAGAGCTCTTCCACGGCCTCCTGGCTCGCGGGCTCGCCGAGGCCGGTCTGCTCGTGAACGACCGTGACGATGCTCGGCATCACCGAGCGCGGCACCTTCTCCGACGACCACAGCTTCGAGCGCATCAGCGCCTTGCCGCAGTGAAAATAGACTTCGCTCACGGTGACGTTCAGCACCGCGCGCGGCGGCTTGCCGAATTCCTCCATCGAGGCGAGCAGATCCGGGTCGGCCGACAGCGTGCCGCGTCCGCCGACGCGCAGCGTCTCGTCGATGCCCGGAACGAAGAACAGCAAATGCACGAAGCCTGAGCCTTCGACCACGTTGCGGAAACTGTCGATGCGGTTGTTGCCGGAGCGGTCGGGCATCAGCAGCTGGTTGGGGCCGGCGACGCGGACGAAGCCGATGCCGCCGCCGCGCGGAGAAGCGTCGACGCTGCCGTCCAAGCCCGATGTCGCGAGCACGCAGAACGGCGACATCTCGATGAACTTCTTCGCGTGCGCGTCGATCGCGGGCCGTGCTTTCGCGATCACGCGCGGGCTCGGCTTGGCATAGATGGTGGCGAGGTCTTCGGCGCTAAGATCGGTCAACGGCGTGCCTCCGCTTCAAGCTTGGCTCTAGGCTACCCGATCGGGCCATCTCCAGCCAATGGAATTCATCAAGACGCGCTACACCGCATCCGCCGGCACGAAGCAGCTGATGATGATGGCCCCGCGGTGGTGGACGTACCACACCACGGCCTGGCCGACTGGATTGCCCTGGTCGCGGATGATGGCGCGTTCGGGCACTTCCATCCATTGCCCTTCGATCGGCACCCAATAGCTGCCCGCGCGCACGTCGTAGTCGGTGCGATGGCCGTCGGAGATGTCGCAGCAGGGCACGCCGTTCGGCGCGATCACGCTCTTGAACCAGGCGCGGATGTCGGGCGGGACGTGATCATATTGCCCGTTGTCGAACGCGAACGCAGCGCTCGTCAGCGCCGTCATCGCGATCAGCCAAACGCACAGTGCGAGCCTTCGCATGCGATCCTCCGCCGCATTCCGATTCGTATCGTTGATGCGATTAAGCCCGAGCTGACAGCGCATTGCATGCTCAAATAATATGCGCGCGAGAGGCGCGGCGGCATGATGCGTTGCGGCATGATCTTCGCTATGGCGTCTCGATCGAGGCAAGCAGCGATTTTGGCGCGACATTGCGCCAGGCCATATCGAGCGCGCTTCGCAGCGTTACCTGATCGACCTTCGCCAGCTTCACATTCGTGCTGCCGTTCTTGCCCCAGGCGCCGGGCACGGGGCGAAACATCGCCGGCTCCGCATCGATGAGCATGGCCTGCTGGTCCGGCGTCAGCTTCACCATACCCCATGTGTCATCGGGATAGCCTATCGTCGCGAACACGCGCTTGCCGACGCGGAAGTCGGCATGGCCGTGATGCGCGCCCTCGATAACACCGGGAAGTGCGAGTGCAGCCTTACGAAAGCGGGCTTTCGACATATCGTCTGGCTGCCGCTCCTACATCGTCCGCTGCGGCGCGGTCTGTAGCAATTGCCTGACCTGCTCGCTGTAGAACTTTGCATTGCCGGTGGTGCCGTGGCCGCGCGTCTCGGCGCTCGCCGGGATCAAATAGAGGCGGCCGTTCTTGACCCGCTTCATGGCAGCGTCCGTGAGGCCGGTCTCGGGCGGGTTGCGTTCGTCATCGGCCGAATTGATCAGCAGCAGCGGGGCCTCGATCGCCTCCAGCTTCTCGCTCGCATTGTAGTCGTGCGAGGATTCCCATTGATAGACGAAGTCGTTGGCGTCCGCCGTGATCGGCGTCGCGAGCCGGTCATCGACGATCTTGTCGGCCTTCGCCGCGGTCGGCGCCTGCGATTGATAGGCGAGCGTCCCGCCGATGCTGGCAATGCCGTAGGCGGTGATGGCATATTTCATCATGCGCGGCTGGCCGGTGTAATTGCCGCCATTGTAGTCGGGATCGTTGCGGATGGTGTCGAGCATGATCCGCCGCATCATCCAGTTGCGCGATGCCATCTCGGTCGGCTGCGAGGCCATCGGGATCAGCGCGTCCATCGCCTTCGGATATTTCTCGCCCCACAGCCAGGTGTGCATGCCGCCCATCGAATTGCCGATCACGAGCCGCAGATGCTTGACCCCGAGGCCTTCCGTCACCAGGCGATATTGCGCCTCGACCATGTCCTCGTAATTGTATTTCGGAAAGCTCGTTTTCATGCCGTCGGAGGGCTTCGACGATTTGCCGTGGCCGACATTGTCGGGAATGATGATGTAATATTTGGCGGCGTCGAGCGGCTGCCCCGGGCCGAACAGCTCGCCGGCAAAGGAAGGCGTCAACACGCTCGCGCCCGACCCGCCTGTGCCGTGCAGCACCAGCACGGGCTGGCCCGAGGGTTCGCCGACCGTGGTGTAGTGCAGCTTCAGTTCCGGCATGGTCTCGCCGGTGTGGAACTTGAAATCCCGGGCGATCCAGTCGCCCTGCTTCGGTGGCGGATAGTCGACTGCCCATCCTGACGTCGAGATCGATAGCAGGATGGCCGACAGCGCGACGCAAGAAGCTCTCATGTTCCTCTCCCCCGTGCGGCTCGTGTCCGGCGGCCGCTTTTGCGGCGGAACCTAGCACAAATGCGGGAACGATGTAGGATTTCCCCTCCGCCAACCGTCCTCGAGGAAATATCCGGAGAAAGTGCATGTGCCGCAATATCAAGACGCTGTTCAACTTCGAGCCCCCGGCGACCGAGGATGAGATCCATGCCAGCGCGCTGCAATTCGTGCGAAAGCTGTCGGGTTTCAACAGACCGTCTCAGGCCAACGAGGCGGCGTTCGAGCGTGCGGTGGCCGAGGTCTCCGAGGCCGCGCGAAAACTCCTGACTTCACTGCATACCCATGCGCCGGCGCGCGACCGCGAGGTTGAGGCGGAAAAGGCCAAAGAGCGCTCGCGGCTGCGCTTCGGTACGTGAGCTCAGGCAGCGTGGTCCGTGATCTGCCTCACGGTATCTGCTGCCTCGGCTTGCGAAGGTGGCGGCCGGGGTTTTGATCGCCCGGAGCACGACATGAGCCGCCCCCTTCTTCCCTTGAAAGCAGGTGCCATCGTCTTCACGCTGCTGTGGACCGCGTGGATGATGTGGTGGAGCGGCTCGTTCTCCAGCGCGAATGTGGTCATCCTCGCCCTGTGCGGCGCGGCGGTCGGCTATCTCTGGTATCGCGCCATGCGCTGGCAGTTCGAGCGCATGGGCATGCTGCCGCGGCGCGAGGATCAGCCCAAATAGACTGGGGCTAACTCTTCTGGCCCTGCTTCTTCTTCTTCTTTTTCTTCTTGTGATCGTCGCCGTCGTCGCCCTCGTCGTCGACGATTGCCTCGTCGGTCTCCTGGACAGCGGCTTCGAGCGCTTCGCGCTCAGCGGCTTCGCGCTCGCGTTGGCGGCGGCGCTCGTCCCAAGCGTCGAAGAGCTGGTCGAGCCACGGCAGCACCTGCTCGATCGACGGCAATTGGCCGGGCGGACCCGGCTCGCCGCGCGGGCCTTGCGGCCCCGCCGGCCCCTGCGGTCCGACAGGTCCCAGCGCGCCGGCTGGCCCACGCGGACCGGCTTCGCCCTGCTTTCCTTGCGGTCCGGCCTTTCCGACCGGGCCCGGCTTGCCCTGCGGCCCGGGCTTGCCGCGCGCGCCGTCGGGGCCGCGCCGGCCCGGATGACCTTGTGGTCCCGGTCGTCCCGGCTCGCCTTGCCGCCCACGAGGACCCTGAGGCCCCGGCCGTCGTCCCTGGTCGTCTGCCACGCCATTGCTCCCTTCACCCGAAGCAAGCTACTTAGCGGCGTTTGACGACAGCAGCAATTCTGCCCGCGCATCGTGCCCGGCTTGATCAACATCAATCCAACGGAGCAACCAGCCGTGTCATCGATCGCGCGCGGCTGCGCAGCGCGTCGTCGCGGGTGGACTAAAGTCGCGCGCTAGTCCTGATGGGCAGGCACGTCGATGCCAGAGGCGGCATAGAGCTTGATCTTGTTGCGCAGCGTGCGCACCGAAAGGCCGAGCACGCGCGAGGCCCGCGTGCGGTTGCCGTCGCAGCGCGCCAGCGTCTGCAGCACGAGCTCACGCTCGACCTCGTCGACGGTGGCGCCGATCAGAAGCGGAACGATCTGGTTCGGGGCAAAGAATTGTGCGTCCGGCTCGGACGCGGCGACATGAACAGTGGTCATCAACACACCTCCCGATCAACGCCCGCTTCCATCGTCGGAAGCGGATCGAGAACCAACGACCCCCAAGCCGTGAATCTACGGTGGTCTGGTTTGGTTAATGAAGGGTTAATCGGGGTGGCCGCGCCGAATTGATCTTGAGAATGCCCAAATGCGGCCGCGATTGACGAGCCTCTCACACCGTTCGGTAGCCGCCGTCCACCATCACGATGCTGCCGGTGACAAAGGCCGACAGATCGGAGGCGAGGAACACCGCAGGCCCCACGATGTCCTCGGGCTTGCCGGTGCGCGCCAGCGGCGTGTGATCGACGAAGGCCTGCACCAGCGCCGGATTTGTCGCACGCACATGGACGTTGATGTTGGTCTCGATAAAGCCGGGCCCGATCGCGTTGACGCGCACGCCGTCCTTGCCGAGCTCGACCGCGAGCGCCTTGGTGAAGCCGAGCACGCCGTGCTTCGAGGTGGTGTAGGCCGCCGAGCTCGGCGTGCGCAGATGCACGAAGGACTGGATCGAGCCGATATTGACGATGCGGCCTTTGCTCGCGCGCAACGGCGCGAGGAACGCCTGCGTCATGTTGAAGACGCCGGTGAGGTTGAGCGAGATGATGTCGTTCCAGTCCTTCGCCACCGTCTCGGTCTCCGCGGTGAAGGCGTTGCGGCGGGTGATGCCGGCATTGTTGACGAGGATCGAGACCTGCCCGACCTTGTCCGCGACCTGCTTCGCCAGCGCAAAGCAATCCTCGCGCCTGGTCACGTCGAGCGCAAAGCTCTCGGCCTTGCCGCCCGATGTTCGGATCTCCTGCGCCGCCTCCGCCGCCGTCTCGGCGTTGACGTCGAGCAGCACGATCTGCGCGCCCTCCCGCGCATAGCCGGCGGCGATCGCCCGGCCGATTCCGGAACCGGCGCCGGTGACGACGGCAATGTGGTTCGCGAGCAACGCCATGGCATATTCCTCCCGTTTTCGTTTCGAAGTTTCACGAAAAGCTAACTCGAAATTAAGGGGTCGGAAACGGCGGCCTTGGCATACTGATCTTGATTGCTAAACGTTGCGCGCATGATGGAACGGCTCGACTCCTGGAAACTCGCTCTGGAACGCCTGCGGTCGGCGCAATCGCCGGATTGGGCCGAGGCCGGCCGGCTGGTGGCCGAGATCGCGCGGATGAGCGGCGACGTCACGCTGCGCCAGGCCGCCGAGCAGGCGCTGCCGGTGCTGCGCCAGGCCGTCGACAATGACGATCACAGCGTGACGCTGGCGGCCCAGCGTCGTCTCGGTGTGGTGCTCGAGGTCGTGCACGATCTGACCGCACCGCGCTTCGGCCGCCGCAACGCTGCGCCGAAGAAGCTCTCCAGCGAGGATCGCGCCCGCAAGGTGCTCGGCCTGCCGCTCGCGGTGCAGCTCACCTGCGAGGACATCAACCAGGCCTATCGCCGCGCCGCCAAGGGCCTGCATCCCGACCAGGGCGGCAGCGCCGAAGCCTTCATCGACCTCGCCGCCGCGCGCGACATCCTGATCCATCCCGGCGCGCACAAGGACGCGTGAAGGCGCCACGGCTCGCGTTCACGCGGGCACAAAAACAACCGGGCAAGGACGTTGGCGTCCTTGCCCGGCTCTTCGTCCGCCGATCGAAACTTTACCAGGTGCAGCTACCGCTCTTGAGCGCGGCGTCCTTCGCCGCGAGGGCGTCGAGGAAGGTCGGCACGCTGGCGCTGGCGCGGTGGTAGCCGGCCGGCCACGGCGT
Source organism: Bradyrhizobium sp. BLXBL-01 (assembly GCF_051853025.1). Classification (NCBI taxonomy): domain Bacteria; kingdom Pseudomonadati; phylum Pseudomonadota; class Alphaproteobacteria; order Hyphomicrobiales; family Nitrobacteraceae; genus Bradyrhizobium; species Bradyrhizobium sp. BLXBL-01. Next base: position 6,244,032 of record NZ_CP182471.1, on the reverse strand, counting down.
GGTCGGGATGCTCTCGTCCCAGATCTGGCAGAAGCCGGTGTCCTGCCAACGGATCAGATGATAGCTGGCTTCGGCCGGGCTCGCGGCGACGAACGCAGTGACGGCAAGACCGGCGGCAGCGCACAGCATGGAAATACGACGCATGATCAGCTCCTCAAATGAATGATGTGATGCGCCTCCCGACAATGACGGGGAGGGGTGGTGCGGGACGCGCTTGGCTGCGCCCCGGACAAGATGTGAGTAGTTCCACCGGCCGCCGAGGTTCAAACAATGTGCGCTGGACCTGCGCGATTTCGGCCGGGGAAACGCTTCAGGCCAGCGCAAAGAAAAAGGGCGGATCGCCCGCGCGACCCGCCCTTCGAATGCGATCTCTTGCCGTAGAGCTCAGAGCGTGCACTTCCGCTCGGTGCGCATCTTGATCTGCAGGTCGGAGGCCTGCTGGAAGGTCGGGAGCGGCTTGCTGACGACCTTGTAGGTCGAGACCCCGAACTGGAACGGCTTGTATTGCAGGTCCTCGTTCCAGACCTGGCAGATGCCGGTGTTGTCCCAGCGGATCACGTAATAGCCGACCTTCGCTGAGGCCGGCACGGCGAACACGGACGAGGCGATGCCGGCAACGGCACAAAGCGCGAGAAGGCGACGCATGAAGTATCTCCTTGTGGGACATGGGACCGAAAAAATTCGTGCGGTAAAAGCAGGCCCTTTGCAAGCCGGCGAGCCGCCATTCACGGACATGTCAGCCGTGCCTCGAGCATTTGGTTTGGCAGCGTGCCCGATGGGCCACACGCAGCTTAATCCGCTCCTACTTGGCCAATGAGGCGACCGCCTCGATCTCGATCAGCATCTTCGGATCGGGCAGCGCGTGCACCACGCATGTGGTGCGCGCCGGGTACGGCGGCGGGCCGAAGGCGCCGGCATAGAGCGCGTTCATCGCGGCAACGTCCGAGGCGCGGGTCAGGAGCACGTTGACCTTGACGAGATCGTGCATGCCCGCGCCGGCCTCGCTCAGCACGCGCTTGATGTTGACGACGACGTTGGCGAACTGTGCCTCGAAGCCATCGGGCAGCGCGCCTGATACATCGAAGCCGGGAATGCCGGAGACGAACAGGAGATCGCCAACGCGCGTCGCAAAGGACAGCGGCGGCGCCTTGATGTGCGGCGGGGGCGCGAAATGCTGGATCGACATGGGATCACCTCAGGACGGGGGCGGACGCATGAGCGTAGCGGCAAGACGTGGGCTGCTCAAAACAAAAATGCGAAAACAACCCCATGCACAGTAGGGATGGTGCGGAGAACATTGGGATTTTTGAAAATTCGGGATAGCGGAAGTATCCGCTTGCTCCGTCGGGCAAAACAGGGGCAGTATGGCACGATGGCGATGGTGCCTTCGATCGCTGGTGGTTCGCCTTTTCCTGCTGGCGGCAAGAGCCGGTATCCATCCATCTCGTCATTGCGAGGAGCTCTTGCGACGAAGCAATCCAGACTGCCTCCGCAGAACGATTCTGGATTGCTTCGCTACGCTCGCAATGACGGGGCATGAGGACCTTCCGCGAGTCTCGCCGCCGCTGCACTTGCGGAAACTGCCGTCCCATCATGTTGCCGCCCCGATCGATCAGGTACATTCGCTCCGTCTGATTCGAATCCTCCCCTAAAAAAGCCCCCGGAGACCCCCATGAAGCTCGCATCCACCTTCCGCGCCGCGTGCGTCGCCATTGCCGCGCTGGCCGGCCTCTCGACGACCGCGCGCGCCGACAGCGGCTTCGTGACGCTGACGATCTACAAGGCCGGCTGGATCATCGGCGGCTCCGGCGGCTCCGGCGTGCTGAACTTCCGCGGCCGCTCTTACGGGCTCTCCACCGGCGGCATCGACTATGGCCTGGTGTTCGGGGGATCCAAGACCGTGCTGCGCGGCCGCGTCAGCAACATCAACCGCCCTTCGGATGTCGCCGGCGTCTACGGTGCCGCCGGCGCGGGCCTCGCCGTCGGCGCCGGCGCCCGCGCCATCGTGCTGACCAACCAGAAGGGCGCGGTGCTGGAGCTGACCGGCACGCAGGTCGGCCTGATGGCGAATGCAGATCTCAGCGGCCTTGCGATCACGATGCGGTAAAGCGAGGTGCCGTAGGGTGGGTTAGCCCTGCGGATGCGCGAAGCGCATCTGCGGGGCGTAACCCACCTTTTCGGCGTCTCCGGAGACGAACAGTGGTGGGTTACGCTTCGGACAGCGCTTCGCGCCGCCCGAAGCTAACCCACCCTACGATTTTTCGACCATCGCATGCATCCGCTCGCAATGCGCGACGAGGTTGGCGTGCGCATCGAGGAAGGCCTTCAGCGGCGTCGGGATCGGAAAGAAATAGATGTTGGCGATGAAGCCGTAGATGCCGGCATCAACGCTCGTCGGCGCCGCGCCGTGCACGAAGCCTTGCGCCGGCACGATCTCCGCCAGCACCTGCAGATCGGCGAGGCCCCGGGCATAGGCCTGCTCGGGCGTGTAGCGGCCGATGCCCTGGAAGTGATAGCGCTGCGCGTTGTAGGCCTTGGCCTTCTCGAAGCCATCGGCGTCGATCTGCGGATGCTGCGCGATGAAGGCGTCGCGGAACGCCGGATAGAAGCGCTCATCCTTCCAGCGCGAATAGGACATCACCCAGTAGAGATCGTCCAGCATGCGCGTCACGAAATGGTTGGTGCGGCGCTGCGCCGTCGACAAGCCGGCATCGATCGTCAGGCGATATTTCGCGGTCGCATGCGCGATGATGGTCTCGCTGTCGCCGATGATCTCGCCGTCGTCGACGACGTAAGGCAGCTGCCCGCGCGGCGCTGCGGAGGCATCGAACAGGTGCTCATGCACGAACGGCACGCCCGCGAGCCTGAGGAAGGCGAAGACCTTGAGGCCGTAGCCGTTGTTGTCGGCGACGCCGAACAGTTGCGGATAGGAGTAGAGGGTCAGCATGGCGGGCTCCTCTGGGATGGTGGAGGCTAGAATGCAGGAGGGTCGCGGCCGGCGCAACGGTTGGGCCTGGCACAGCTCTCGTAGGGTGGGTTAGCCGCTCACGAGCGCATTCGTTCAACGCGAAGGTGCAAGGCGTAACCCACCACCTTCGTATCCGCCGAAACAGAAGCGGTGGGTTACGCCGCACGGCCCGCGCTTCGCGCAGCCGCGCGTCTAACCCACCCTACGAATTACGAACGCGACGCCGCGTTGAACACCGCCAGTTGCGCGTCGAACGCCCGCCGGAACGCCGGCCGCGCCTCGCCGCGCGCGACATAGGCGGCAATGTCGGGGTATTCGTCGAGCAGGCCCGCCGAGTTCAACCGCCGCAGCACCGTCACCATCATGAGGTCGCCGGCGCTGAAGGCGCCGTCGAGCCAGTCGGCCTTGCCGAGGCGGCGCGACAATTCGCCGAGCCGGATGCGCACGTGCTCCTGCAAGCCTGGCAGGCGCTCGGCGTACCAGCTCCTGTCGCGCTCGAACATCATGGCCATGCTGAGCTCGACGATCGGCGGCTCCACCGTGCTCAGCGCAGCGAACATCCATGCGATGGCGCGGGCGCGCGCATTCGCATCCTTCGGCAGCAAGCCGTCATGGCGTTCGGCGATGTGGAGCACGATCGCGCCGGACTCGAACAGTGCGAGGTCGCCGTCCTCATAGGTCGGGATCTGGCCGAACGGATGCAGCGCGCGATGCGCCGGCTCTTTCATCGCGGCGAACGAGACGAGGCGAACGTCGTAGGGCTGGCCGACCTCCTCGAATGCCCAGCGGACCCGCATGTCGCGCGCCTGCCCGCGGCCGCGGTCGGGCGAGGATTCGAAGGCGGTGATGGTGGGCATGGGGGGCTCCGGGTGTTGCGTGCTGTGTTCAGAGGACGAACCGGCGGTCGGGATTCCGACAACTCGGCCTGTGGTTATGGGTCCCGGCGCCCGTGCGCAATTGCGCACTAGGCCGGGACGACACCTGCGGGGGCGGAAAAAAGTGGGGCTCCCCTGTCGGAATGCTGCCCGCTCGCTCGTCCTTGGGACAGCGGCGCCCCTCCGAGCGTCCAGCCCCAGCCGAAAGGATACAAGTTCATGACCTCGATCACGCCGTTTCTCTGGTTCGACAACAATGTCCCCGAGGCCGTCGCGTTCTACAAATCGGTGTTTCCCAACGCCAGGGTCGAGACCGTCAGCGACTTCATGGCGGTGTTCGAGCTGGAGGGCCAGCGCTTCCACGCGCTCAATGGCGGGCCGCAATACCGCTTCAACGAGGCGGTGTCGTTCTTCATCAGCGTCGAGACGCAAGGCGAGGTCGATTATTTCTGGAGCCGTCTCACCGCCGACGGCGGTGAGGAATCGAGGTGCGGCTGGCTCAAGGACAAATTCGGCCTGTCCTGGCAGGTGATCCCGACGGCGCTCGGCCGCTATCTCGGCGACCCCGACCGCACCAAAGCCAACCGCGTGATGCAGGCAATGATGGGGATGCGGAAGCTCGTGATCGCGGATCTGGACAAGGCGTATGCGGGGTGAGGGGGACGGTACCGTAGGGTGGGCAAAGGCGCTCTTCGCGCCGTGCCCACGCACCGCCGGGACTCGCGAAGAATTCGTGGGCACGGCGCTGCCGCGCCTTTGCCCACCCTACGAAGCTGGATCCTCGTGGCGAGGAGGCGCGAAGCACCGTTTCGAACCATGAAGGCCCGCATCTCGCCCGCGGCGATCCTTCGAGACGACCGCTGCGCGGTCTCCTCAGGATGAGGTCTGTGGGTGTGGCGCGCTCTCGTAGGGTGGGTGAGCCGAAGGCGTAACCCACCACGTCTGCATCGGCGGCGACAGAAGAGGTGGGTTACGCTGCGCCAACCCACCCTACGCAGCAATCCACCTAGCCAACTCCCGCCACGGCTCGATCGTCCAATGCCCCGACGCCGCCCCCGACGGCGACGGCAATACAAATATCTCCGGCAAACTCTCATCCCGCTTCTGCCGCCCCAGCGCAATCGCAGCTGACGGCCTGCCGTAAAACAAGCTCGCCGCCTTCTTGCTCGTGAACGCCATTGTCCGTGGCCGGCACTTGTCCATCTTCGCCCTGAAGCCTGATACGTCGATCGTCTCCGCCGCGATCTGGTGATCCATCCCGGCGCCCGTCTTGCAGAGATCGGTGAAGCCGATCCCGAGCTCGATCAGCGATGCGAACTCGCCTGGCTGATAGCGCCGCGGCGTGATCCCGGCCTCATGGATCGCGCGCCAGAAGCGGTTGCCGGGATGGGCGTAATAGTGCCCGAGCTCCGCCGAGCGCGTCGAGGCGGCGGTGCCGACGAAGACGAGGCGGAGGTTGGGACGGAGCTGGTCGGGGAGGCGGTGGGGAAGAGCGCCGGACAAATCAGTTCTACTCATCCTGGGTCTGCGCTGGTGCGGCGCACCTCAAGGTAGCTAGCCAACCGGCCATTCACCTTCATAACCTGCTTCGCGCATGATCGGTGCAACGCGTTCGGTCCAGACATACCCGGCTTCGGTTCTTTCTGCGTAGCCGAGTGGAACCAACGCATCGAGCACCGATGCCAATCGTCCGTCTTTCCCGAACGCAAGATCCCGGCGCGTCGAAAATCCCCAGTATTGCGTGCCATAATCGCCAAACAAATAGATCAGCGTATACAGCACCTCCTCGAAAGTGGGGCCGATATGGTAATTGGCAATCGCAGTGCGGAAAACATCTTCTAATTCGCAATCGATAACAAAATTGGCCGCGCCTCCGTTCTTCTCATCGAGAGCCCTAAATACCTTCAGCTTCCAGAGGCAGTTGGCCACACTTTCAAATGTCGAATCCGACAAGTGGTGATAGACGGGCTCGGTAATACCCGGAAATTTGAAGTCCCAACCCTTAGCCCAACCATCCGCATGACGCGCAAGCGCTAGCGCCATTTGGCCATAGGCGTTGAGCTCAGCTTCATTCATCGCGTGGTCCGAACTAAGCTGCCCGGGATTTGCAAGAGTTGAAGACATGGCGCTCCCGTCATACGGGACCGCCATGTCTTGTTGAAAGGGTCTCGGTGCCTCACAACACCCGATTACTCTCCTTCACCTTCTCCGCATCCAGATACAAGCTCTCGCCCATCTCCTTGAACTTCGCGCTCATCTTCGCCATCCCATCCTCGGCCGTGCCGCTGATCGACATCCCCACGCTGTTCGGATCGTTCAGCGTCGCCGCATAATCCCGCACGTCCTGCGTGATCTTCATCGAGCAGAATTTTGGGCCGCACATCGAGCAGAAATGGGCGACCTTGTGGGCTTCCTTCGGCAGGGTCTCGTCGTGGAAGCTCTTTGCCGTGTCCGGATCGAGGCCGAGGTTGAACTGGTCGGTCCAGCGGAATTCGAACCGCGCGCGGGAGAGGGCGTCGTCGCGCAGTTGCGCGGCGGGGTGGCCCTTGGCGAGGTCGGCGGCGTGGGCGGCGATCTTGTAGGTGATGACGCCGGTCTTGACGTCGTTGCGATCGGGCAGGCCGAGATGCTCCTTCGGCGTGACGTAGCAGAGCATGGCGCAGCCGAACCAGCCGATCATGGCGGCGCCGATGCCCGACGTGATGTGGTCGTAGCCCGGCGCGATGTCGGTGGTCAGCGGTCCTAATGTGTAGAACGGCGCTTCGCCGCACTCCTTGAGCTGCTTGTCCATGTTGATCTTGATCTTGTGCATCGGCACGTGGCCGGGGCCTTCGATCATGACTTGGCAGCCCTTGTCCCACGCGATCTTCGTCAGTTCGCCGAGCGTCTCCAACTCGGCAAATTGTGCGCGGTCATTCGCGTCCGCGATCGAGCCGGGACGCAGGCCGTCGCCGAGCGAGAACGAGACGTCATACTTGCGCATGAGGTCGCAGATCTCGTCGAAATGCGTGTAGAGGAAGCTCTCCTTGTGATGCGCGAGGCACCACTTCGCCATGATCGAGCCGCCGCGGGAGACGATGCCGGTGACGCGGCTGGCGGTGAGGTGGATGTATTGCAGGCGCACGCCGGCGTGGATGGTGAAATAGTCGACGCCCTGCTCGCACTGCTCGATGAGCGTGTCCTTGTAGAGCTCCCAAGTGAGCTTGACCGGATCGCCGTTGCATTTCTCCAGCGCCTGGTAGATCGGCACGGTGCCGATCGGCACTGGCGAGTTGCGCAGGATCCACTCGCGCGTGGTGTGGATGTTGCGGCCCGTGGACAGGTCCATCACGGTGTCGGCGCCCCAGCGGATCGCCCACACCATCTTCTCGACCTCCTCCTCGACCGACGACGTCACGGCGGAGTTGCCGATATTGGCGTTGATCTTGGTGAGGAAGTTGCGGCCGATGATCATCGGCTCGAGCTCTGAGTGGTTGATGTTGGAGGGGATGATGGCGCGGCCGCGCGCGATCTCGTCGCGCACGAACTCCGGCGTGATGAAGGCCGGCACCGATGCGCCGAAGCTCTCGCCGTCGGCGAGGGCCGTTTCCGCGCGCTCGAGCTGTGCCTTCCGGCCAAGGTTTTCGCGGGCGGCGACGTAGATCATCTCCTTGGTGATGATGCCGGCACGGGCGAATTCGAGCTGCGTGATCTTGTGGCCGTCGAGGCCGCGCAGCGGCTTGTGATAGGCCGAGAAGGCGCGCGCGGCCTTGTCGGTGGAGACGCTGCCATTGTCCTCCGGTTTGATCTGCCGGCCCTCATATTCCTCGACGCCGCCGCGCTCCAGCACCCATTGCTTGCGATTGCGGGCTAGGCCCGCGTTGACGTCGATGGTGACGCTGGGGTCGGTGTAGGGGCCGGAGGTGTCGTAGACCGGCAGGTTCGGCTCGCCGGCGCCTTCGGACAGGATGATCTCGCGCAAGGGCACGCGGATATCAGGCGCGGCATCGGGGGTCGCGAAGATCTTGCGCGAGGAGGGCAGGGGGCCGGTGGTGACGGCGGGGACGGTTTTGTCGGGGTTGGAGCGGATGTTCATGGGATCCTCCGGTTAATTCTGGTGTGCGTGCGTTTGAGCGACGGCGGTGAATTCTTGCTCCGTCATTGCGAGCGCAGCGAAGCAATCCAGAAATGCGTCCACGGAGACAGTCTGGATTGCTTCGTCGCAAGGGCTCCTCGCAATGACGCCTGGTGAGGGCGGGACCTGCATCATGCCGCCTCCTTCGAACCGTCGAGCCATTGCCGCACGCGGGCGTCGGGGTCGGGGTTCTGGGTGACGTCAGACACGACCGCGATTGAGTCCGCGCCCGCGGCAAAGATCTCCGCGGCGTGCTCGAACTTGATCCCGCCGATGGCGACCAGCGGGATGGTGCCGATGCGCTGCTTCCATTCGGTGATCTTCGGAATGCCCTGCGGCTCGAAGCGCATCGATTTGAGCGTGGTGAAGAAGATCGGGCCGAGCGCGACATAATCCGGCTTGGCTTTGAGCGCGGTTTCCAGCTCGGCGTCATCATGGGTGGAGATGCCGAGGGAGAGGCCGGCCTCGCGGATCGCGTTGAGGTCGGCTTCCGCCAGATCCTCCTGGCCGAGATGCAGATATTTTGCCCCCGCGACGATCGCGGCGCGCCAATAATCGTTCACCACCAGCTTGGCCTGCGTGTCCTTCGTGATGGCGAGCGCGTCGCTGACGATCTGGAGCGCGTCGGCGTCGTTCAGCTCTTTGGCGCGCAGCTGGATGGTGCCGACGCCGAGCTTGGTCAGGCGTTCGACCCATTGGAGGCTGTCGACGACGGGATAAAAGCGATCAGGATACGGCATGCCAGAACGGGGTCCCAACGACAGGGGTGGAGGGCGAGGCGAAGTCGCGGGCGTTCATCAGCCCGGCCTCGTAAGCGGTGCGGCCGGCCTCACAGCCCATGCGGAAGGCGTTGGCCATCGCGACGGGATCGGCGGCTTTGGCAATGGCGGTGTTGAGCAGCACGGCGTCATAGCCGAGCTCCAGCGCCTGCGCGGCGTGGGAGGGCGCGCCCAGGCCGGCGTCGACCACCAGCGTGATGTCGGGCAGCCGCTCGCGCAGCAGCTTCAGCGCATCGCGGTTGGTGATGCCTTTCGCGCTGCCGATCGGCGCGGCCCATGGCATCACCACCTTGCAGCCGGCATCGACGAGGCGGCTCGCGACCGAGAGATCCTCCGTGCAATAGGGGAACACCTCAAAGCCGTCCTTGATCAGGATGCCGGCGGCTTCGACCAGGCCGACGACGTCGGGCTGCAGCGTGTCGTTGTCGGCGATGACCTCGAGCTTGATCCAGGAGGTCGCGAACAATTCGCGCGCGAGCTTTGCCGTCGTCACCGCCTCGCGCACGGTGCGGCAGCCCGCGGTGTTCGGCAGCACGGTGACGTCGAGCTCGCGGATCAGCTTCCAGAACGCATCTCCGGTCTTGCCGCCAGCGGATTCGCGCCGCAGCGACACCGTGACGATGTTTGACCCGGAGGCGCGGATCGCGCCTTGCATGATCGCAGGCGAGGGATAGAGCGCGCTGCCGATCAGGAGGCGGGAGGCGAAGGTTTTGCCGTAGAAGGTCACCATGTCGGAGGTGTCTCCTTAGTGGATGCTGTCAGCCCAGATGTAGCTGTCATCCCCGCGAAGGCGGGGATCCAGTACGCCGCGGCAGTGCGGCTGGAACCGTGAAGCCGCGGCGTACTGGATCGCCCGGTCAAGCCGGGCGATGACAGGGGAGTGTGGGGCGCGCGCGGGCGCGACAAATAGACAGCAATCATCACCTCACCCTCCCTGCCGCGGCGTGATGATCTCGATCTCGTCGCCGGCCTTCAGGCGCGTCTCGGCCCAGCGGCTTTTCGGCACGACGTCGTAATTGAGCGCGATGGCGAAATGAGTGCCTTCGTAGTCGAGCTCGGCGAGCAGCGCATCGACGCTTGCCGCGCTGACCTCGCGCTGTTCGCCGTTTATGATCACAAGCATTGGACGATCACGCGCATTGCATCACCTCGTTGTCGATCTGGCCGCGCTCGACATAGGCGAGCGTCAGCTCGGCGAGCGCGGGGGCGATCAGGAAGCCGTGGCGGTAGAGGCCGTTGACGCTGATCCTGCGATCGCGAATGCCGATGCGCGGCAAATTGTCGGGAAAAGCAGGCCGAAGCCCCGAGCCGAATTCGAGGATGCGGGCCTCACCGAAGGCCGGATGCACGGTATAGGCCGCGCCCAATAGCTCCAGCGCCGAGCGCACGCTCACGCCGGTGTCCTCCGCCTCGATCGAGGTCGCGCCCAGCATGAACAGGCCGTTCTCGCGCGGGATCACATAGAGCGGCCAGCGCGGATGGATCAGCCGCACCGGGCGCGCCAGCTGCACCTCACAGGTCTCGATCAGGATCATCTCGCCCTTGACGCCGCGAAGCTCCGGCTCCTCGTCGCGCGCGGCAAGGCCGCGGCAGTCGATCACGATGCCGTCCAGCTCGGCAGCGCTGACGTCGCTGCAAAACTTGATGGTGCCGCCGGCGGCGCGGATGCGCTCGTGCAGCTTCGGCAGCACGCGGCGCGGCTCGACATGGCCCTCGGCGGGGAAGAACAACGCGTCGCGGAAGCGGCCCTCCAGCGACGGCTCGAGCGCGGCAAGGCCGGCGGCATCGAGCCGGCGGTGATGCTCGGTCATGCGCGCGAAGCGCTCGAAATCGTTGCGCTCGCGTGGGTGGGCAACGACCAGCGAGCCGTTGAACGGCGTGTCCGGCAGCTCGCGCCGCCAGAGATCGAGCGAGCGCAAACCGAGGCGGCTGATGATGGGTTCGGCGACCTCGGCCTCGCAATAGGGCGCGAGCATGCCGCCGGCCCAATGGCTGGTGGCATCCGTCATCGCCTCGTCACCGCGCTCATGCAAGGTGACGGCGTGGCCGGCCTGGGCGAACAGCAGCGCCTGCCAGGCGCCCGCGATGCCTGCGCCGATGATGGAAACCGGTGAATCCGGTCGCTTGGTCGTCTGCAACATCCCTGTCCCTTCGCCGGCATGACCCGGATCAGGTTCAAAGGGTCACCGCGGTCCTGGGCGGTATTGCCCATTTAGCGGTATCTCAGCTCCTCCTCGGAGCACCCCTCGGAACAGTGCCAATGTATGCCAGCAGGGCGGGGTGGTCAACGCGTGTTGGCTCGGAACCCGTCCGTGCCCCGGACGCAGCGCATCACGCAGTGGTGCGCTGCTGAGCCGGGGCCCATTTTGCCGAGGGTGCTGGGTCCCGGCTCTGCGCAGCAGCGTTACCGGACGATGCTTCGCATCGCCTAGGCTGCAGCGCGTCCGGGACACGAGAGCTTACTTGAGCGCCTGCGCCCGCGCGTTGCGGACACGCTGGGCGAGCTTTCTGTGCGTTGGCGCGGCGAACATCGGCTGCGGATTGCCGTTCGGCTCGAGCCAGGGCTGACCCATAGTGCCCTGGCCCATGGTCTCGCCCGCATTGGCGACCTGCACGGCCTCCTGCCGCTGGCGCTTTGCAGCGTAGTAATAGCCGCCCGCGAAATAACGCACGGCTCGCGCGTGATCGCCATTGGCGGCGCGATAAGCGCCGGCGAGGTACTTCACGGCGTAGGTGAGGTTGGTGTTGGGATCGCGCAGGCCTGCGGCATCGCCGGTGTAGCCGACCCCGCGCGCGGTCGCGAGCTTGATCTGCATCAGCCCGATGGTGCCGCCGCGGCCGACGAGGTGCGGCTGATAGCGGCTTTCGCGCATGATGACGCGATGCACCAGCGCCTCCGGTACGCCGTTGGCGCGGGCATGGGCGGCAACCATCTCGGCATATTCGGCTTCGCCGGCGAAAGCTGCCTGCGGCAGCGTCAATCCGGCCGCGAGCAGCGCGACGACACGTAAGATTTTCATCGAAATATTCCTCGGCATAACGGACCCGCCCCCAGCGCGTTAGGCCGTGGGAACACGGCGATGATGTGGCGAAATGTCACCAGCTGCGATTTTCGCCGGCTCGTCGCGTTTACGACTTAAACCTGGGTTAAGCTCCGAGTTGGTGAAGCGCCTTACGCGACAGCGGGTCTGTCCATTCGCGCATTCGCCCAACAATCGTCACTCAAGACCAGCACTCGGGAGAACGTCCATGACCCCTGTAGACATCGACGACATCCCCAAGCAGAACCCTTGTGCACAATGTGGCACACCGATCCCGTTCCCTGACTGGATCGAGCCAGGCGAAGGCCGCGTCTCCTACCTCTGGACCTGCCGCGCCTGCAATTATCGCTTCGAGGCGGTGGCGATCTTCCCGCACGAGGCCATCGAGCACCCGCCGCTCGCGGCTTGATCACGCGGCAAGGCGCGGCGCCTGCGAGACCGGCAATTGCATCCGTACGATCAGGCCATGCGGCTTGCGGTCGTGCAGCGACAGCTCGCCGCCATGGGCGAGTGCGATCGCGCGCGCGATCGACAGGCCGAGCCCGAAGCCGGTGGACTCGTCCATGGTGCGCGCCTCGTCGCCCCGCACGAACGGCTCCAGCATCTCCTGCTTGCGCGCACCCGAAATGCCGGGGCCGTCGTCCTCGACGTCGATGACGAGCGTGGTGTCCGAGACGTCGAGGCGGATCGTCACCTCGGCCCCGAAGCGCACGGCGTTCTCGACGAGGTTGGTGACGCCGCGATGCAGATCGTCCGGCCGCGCGGCGGCAGTCGCGGACGCCGGCCCCACATAGTGCACGACATGGCCCATGTCGCCGAACTGATCGGCGACGAGCTGCAGCGTGCTGGCGATGTCGACCAGCGTCACCGCCTCGATCTTGCGGTCGTCGCGCAGCAGCGACAGCACCGATTCCAGCATTGCGCGCATCTGGTCGAGATCCATCAGCATGCGCTTGCGGTTGGCCTCGTCCTCGATGAACTCGGCGCGCAGGCGCAGCCGCGTGATCGGCGTGCGCAAATCGTGGCTGATCGCGGCCAGCATCCGCGTGCGATCCGACATCAGGCGGGCGATCCGCTCGTGCATGCGGTTGAGCGCGCGCGCCACCGCGCGGATCTCCTCCGGGCCGCGCTCGGGCAGCGGCTCGGCGGTGCGGTCGAGGCTGAAATTCTCCGCCGCCTCGGCGAAGGACGACAGCGGCCGCGTCAGCGCGCCCGCCGCCCATAGGCCGAGCACGGTGACGCAGAAGAACGCGCTCACCAGCGCCATCAGCCAGGGCGCGCCCCAGAACCACGGCCGCGGGCCGCCATCGACTTGGCCCGCGATCACGGTGCCGTCGGGCAATTGCACGCCGATACGGGGCTCGATACCGCCTGAAGCCAGCAGTCCGGTCCTGTAGGCGCGGTCGAGATGACGGTGCATCCCGCGCACATGCAAGGTGTCGCTCTCCGCGAGATTGGCCGTGCCGGGCGCCAGCATCTCGATGCCGAGCCTGGGGAAGGCGCGCGCGAGATCGGCGACGAGGCGCGGACGCTCGCTCGCCTCCGCCGCACCGAGCAACAGCGCGGCATCGGCCAGTTGATGCGCCCGGTCCGGCGACGCATCAGGGCGGTCCGGCCGGCTGACCAGGAAGGCGGTGGTGACGACGAGATGGAGCGCCACGGTCGAGGCCAGCACCAGCGCGGCAATCTGCCCGCCGATCCCGCTGAGATGGAAGAACGAGAACGGCTTCATCGTGGTCCCCCTCAGCGGCTCAGGGGCGCTGCGACCGCTTCGGGGCCTGCTGCCTCAGGTCCCGCGACCTCGGTTCGTGGCGTGAACAGATAGCCGCCGGAGCGCACCGTCTTGATCAGGGTGGGATCGGCCGGATTGGGCTCGATCTTGCGGCGGATGCGGCTGACCAGCACGTCGATGGAGCGCTCGAACGAGCCGGTGTTGCGCCCCTGCGTGAGGTCGAGCAGGCTGTCGCGCGACAAGACGCGGCCGGGCCGCTCGCAGAACGTGCGCAGCAGGTCGAACTCGGCGCTGGTCACCGCGACGCGCGCGCCCTCGGGATTGCGCAGCTCGCGCAGGCGCAGATCGATGCGCCAGCCTTCGAAGGTGAGCATGGAGGCACCTTCGATCGAGCTTGCCGCCTGCGCGGCCGCCTGGCGGCGCAGCACCGCGTTGATGCGGGCGAGCAGCTCGCGCGGGTTGAACGGCTTCGGCAGATAATCGTCCGCACCCATCTCGAGGCCGACGATGCGGTCGACGTCCTCGCCGCGCGCGGTCAGCATGATGATCGGCGTCTGATTTTCTGCGCGCACCTTGCGGCACAGCGTGAGGCCGTCCTCGCCGGGCAGCATGACGTCGAGGATGATGAGGTCGACGCGGTGATCGGCCATGGCGCGCGACATCTCACGGCCGTCGGCGACGGCAGTGACGTTGCAGGCGTTGTTGCGCAGGTATTTCGCAATCAGCGTCCGGGTTTCGCGATCGTCCTCGACGACCAGGATGTTGGGATTGGGAATGGCCATGCGCCCTTGTTTGTCCAAAATTCGGGTCAAATGGCGAAGATTTTTGTTTCGGATTGTTTCTGGCCGGCTGCCCGCAACGGACGGCAATCGACCGGGCATGGCGCGGCAAGTTCTCGTTAAGCGCGTCGACCCTACCGTGGCGCCGTTCGCCACACCCGCAAGAACCACGGAGCCATCATGACCTCGATTACGGCGGCCTCCACCGGCAGTCATCAGTCGCTGCTGCAGCGGCTGCAGCAGCAATTGCAATCGCAAGTCTCCGCCGGCGCGATCTCGTCGTCGGACCAGTCCGCGCTCTCGACGGCGCTGACCGACATCGAGAAGGCGCTCCAGCAGAGCCGGGCGAGCGACCGGTCGAGCGGCACGCGTCCCTCCAAGGAGGCGATGCAGTCGAAGCTCGACGACCTCATCTCGAAGGAAGTCTCGAACGGGACGCTGACCTCCGAGCAGGCCGAGGAGCTGAAAAGCGTGTTTCAGTCCACCTCGGCGAGCGGTCCCGACGGCGCGGGCGATCCGTCGCCGGACGACAATTCGTCGGATTCGTCGACGACCGGGTCGGCCGGCAGCACGTCGGCCGACGCGACGACCAAGGATATCCTTCAGCAATTCCTCAAGGCGCTCCAGCAATCGCAATCGTCGGCATCCTCCTATGGTGCCAATGGCAGCTCAACCGGCAATTCGAGCCTCTCCGCTCTCCTGATCGACTACGAGAGCTGACCTCGGCGACGCCGGGTCGGCGCGGTCCTCGCCGCGACCATGCCTCACCCCAGCGTGCATGGTCGTCGGCGGGGAACCGTGCATCGCAAAATGTTCCTGAGTGACGCAGGAACTAACCTCGTGGATGCTCCGCTCGCGCATTGCGCGACGAAATTGCGGCGCGCACGGAACTGCGCGTGATCAGCGCTGTTTTCTCCGCACAAGGTTTTCGCAAGGAGAGGACAACATGATGAAATCGATCGTCACCGGCCTCGCCGGTACCGCCCTGCTCGCGACCGTCGCGTTCGCGCAAACGCCGCCCGCCACCACCGACAAGGCGGCCCCTGCGGCCACCGCAACGACCACGACGGCTTCCGGCCAGTGGCGCACCTCGAAGATGGACGGCCTGAAGGTCTACAACGAGGCCAACGAGAACATCGGCACGATCAACGACCTGCTGATGGACAAGAACGGTGACATCAAGATCGCCGTGATCGGCGTCGGCGGCTTCCTCGGCATGGGCGAGCATCTGGTCGCCGTGCCCTACGAGAAACTGAAGTTCGTCAACGAGCCCGTCGCCTATACCGGCACCGGCGCGAACACCGGCGCCAAGCCCGCCGGGACGACGACCGGCGCTGCGACCGGCACCGACAGGCCCGCGGCGCCCGCGGCGACGTCGTCCGCGTCGAAATGGTATCCGGATCACGCCGTGTTCAATGCCAGCAAGGACGAGCTGAAGAACATGCCGCAGTTCAAGTACGCGGAGTAATGCGGTTCGCGTAACGGCCTGAACGAAGCGCGCCTGGTTTTCACCGGGCGCGCTGTCGTGTCTTCGTCCGCCCGCGTCATTGCGAGGAGCTGTTGCGACGAAGCAATCCAGAGCTATCTCCGCGGATGCATTTCTGGATTGCTTCCGCCTTCGCCGAGGCTTCGGCGGACAAGTCGCTGCGCTCGCAATGACGGAAATTGTGCCGGCAATCAGCCCCCGCTGCCCTTGAGCCGTTCGTTGCGCCGGCGCAGGGCTTCCAGGGTGGCCAGGAGGATGACCGAGATTGTCGTCAAAATCACCGCCGCTGCGGTGATGGTGGGGCTGATGTTTTCGCGGATGCCGCTGAACATCTCGCGCGGCAGGGTGCGCTGCTCGGGACCTGCCATGAACAGCACGATCACCACCTCGTCGAAGCTGGTCGCGAAGGCGAACAGCGCGCCTGACGCCAGGCCCGGCAGGATCAGCGGCAGGATCACGCGACGGAAGGCTTCGAGCGGCGAGGCGCCGAGCGAGGCAGCGGCCCGTGCCAGATTGGTGTCGAAGCTCTGCAGCGTCGCACCGACCGTGATCACCACGAAGGGTGTCGCCAGCGCGGTGTGAGCCAGGATCAGGCCGAGATAGCTGCCCGTCAGCCCGATCGGTGCGAAGAAGAAGTACAGGCCGACCGCGGTGATGACCCCGGGCACGACCACCGGCGACAGCACGAAGGCCAGCACGAGCGGCTTGAACCGGCTCTTCCACTGCGCCAGCCCCAGCGCGGCCATCGTCCCAAGGACCATGGACAGCAGCGTCGAGGCGACGCCGATGATCATGCTGTTCTTGAGCGAGTTCATCCAGCGCGGCGAAGTGATGAAGTCGTCGTACCAGCGCAAGGAAAGGCCCGGCAGCGGATAGGTGAGGTACGCGCTAGAGCTGAACGACAGCGGCATGATCGCAAGGATCGGCGCGATCAGGAAGATGAACACCAGCGTGGAGACAACGATGGTCGCGGTCCACGCGATGCGCTGGCTGGGCGTGCGCAAGGAGGAATTGTCGCTCAATTCTTCATCCCTCCCGTGACCTGCTGGCCCTGCACCAGCTTGCCGTAGACGAGAGCGAGCAGAACGGTGGCCAGCAGCAGCACCGCACCCAGCGCCGAAGCAAGGCCCCAATTGGCCGTCTCGGTCGTGTAGAGCGCGATGAAGTAGCTGATCATCTGGTCGGCGGCGCCGCCGACGAGGGCCGGCGTGATGTAGTAGCCGAGCGCCAGGATGAAGACGAGCAGGCTGCCCGCGCCGATGCCGGGCTGCGTCTGCGGCAGATAGATCCGCAGGAAGGCGGTGAGGGGTGGCGCACCGAGCGAAGCGGCGGCCCGCATGTAAGCAGGCGAGATCGCCTTCATGCTGCTGTACAGCGGCAGGATCATGAACGGCAGCAGGACGTGGGTCATGGCGACGCAGACGCCGAAGCGGTTGTAGATCAGGCGGAGCGGCGCGTCGATGATGCCAAGCCAGTGCAGGCTGTCGTTGACGACGCCCTTGCTCTGCAACAGGACGATCCAGGCGCAGGTGCGGACCAGGAGCGACGTCCAGAACGGCAGCAGCACGAAGATCATCAAGAGGTTCGACCGGCCAGGCGGCAGCGTCGCCAGAAGGTAAGCGACCGGGAAACCGAGGATCAGGCAGAGCGCCGTGACACCGAGGCTGATGAGAAAGGTGCGGAGGAAAATGTCGCGGTAGATGGCCTGATCCGGTGGAGCGGCGACGATCGCGCCGTCCGCGTTTCGCGTCAGGTCGAGCGCAGCGAGCAGGTAGAAGCCGGTGATCGGGCCGCTCGCCTCCTTGATCGTGGTCCAGGTGGCGCGTTCGCGCCAGGCGGGGTTGATCTTGCCCAGCGTCTCCTTGGCCGTCCCCGGCTCCGGCACCGCCTTCAGATTGCGCGCCGTGCTGGTCAGGATCGTGCGGAAGCCGTTGAGCGCGTAGTTGAGCCGTTTGGCCGCAATCGCGACGGTGCCGGCGGCGCGCGCCGCCAGGATGTCGCTTGCCAACGCCGCATAGGCCTTCTCATCCGGCAGGTCCTTGCCGTCCCAGCTGGCGAGAGCCGCTGTTGTTTGCGGCAGGACCTGACGCACCTCCCAGTCCTCGACCGCGCGCCACAGCATACCGGCAATCGGGCCTGCGAAGGTGAAGAGCAGAAACAGCAGAAGCGGCAGGACCAGCGCCAACGCCTTGACCTGGCGTGTCCGCTCAGCGCGCCTCAATCGGCGTTTAAGCGGCACCTCGGCCTGCGCATTGGCGCCGGGCAGGGACGTGGTTGTCATGGCGTGAGCCTCGTTGACGAGAGGCCTGAGCAAGCGCCTCGTCCTTCGAGACGACCGCTTCGCGGTCTCCTCAGGATGAGGCTCATCGACATGGGTGCCTGCAAAGTCGCCGCCACAAATCCCGCCCTCATCCTGAGGGCCCGCCGCAGGCGGGCGTCTCGAAGGATGCGCCGCGGGCGAGCTCTTCGCGACATTCTTCCCTCCGCCTGTGCCGCACGCCGGTACTGTCGCGCGCTATTTCGCGGCCCACTTGTTGAAGCGCTCGGTCAGGCGGTCGATGTTCTCGAGCCAGAAGGCGACGTTGATCTCGACCGCGTTCTTGATGTTGTCGGGCGCTGTCGGCAGGTCCTTCAGAACGGCGGGCGGGAGCCGGCCGGCGGCGTCCTTGTTCGACGTCCCGTAAGCAATGTTCTCCGACAGCTTGGACTGGTTCTCCGCCTTGCCGACGAAATCCAGGAACTTGTAGGCCGCGTCCTTGTTCGGGCTCCCCTTCAGAATGACCCAGCTGTCGAGGGTGAACAGCGCGCCGTCCCACACCATGCCGAAGTTCTTCTTTTCGTTCTTGTTCGCGGTGTCGATGCGGCCATTGTAGACCGAGGTCATCGCCACCTCGCCGGAGGCGAGCAATTGCGGCGGTTGCGCGCCGGCCTTCCACCAGACGAGGTCGCCCTTGATGGTGTCGAGCTTCTGGAACGCGCGCTCAACGCCCTCGTCGGTCGCCAGCACGTGGTAGACGTCCTTTGGTGGGACGCCGTCGGCCATCAGCGCGATCTCCAGCGTGGTCTTCGGACCCTGACGCAGAGCGCGCTTGCCCGGAATCTTCTTGGTGTCGAAGAAGTCGGCCCAGCCCTTCGGGGCCTCCTTCAGCTTGTCCTTGTCGTAGCCGAGCACGAAATCGTAGAGGATGGCGCCGACGCCGCAAGGATTGACCGACGGCGGGATATAGGCAGCCTCGCCGCCGATCTTGGAATAGTCCAGCTTCTCGAACAGGCCTTCCTCGCAGCCGACCGCGAGCTCGTCGCTCTCGACCTGGACGACATCCCAGGTGGCGGCACCTCCCTGCACCTTGGCGCGCAGCACGCCGACGCCGCCGTCCCAGGATTCGTCGTTCATCGCAACGCCGGACGCCTTCTTGAACGGCTCGAAATAGACCTTCTTCTGGGCCTCCTGATACGCGCCGCCCCACGAGACGACGGTGAGGTCACGCGCCTCTGCGATCGTGGCCAGCGCAGCACTGGCGCTCAGTGCCGCGGCGAAACCCAGAGCAATCTTGCGCTTCAGCATGGTCTTCGTTCCTTCTTTATGTGAGTTGCGTTGACATTGATTGTTTCAGCTTCGCCGGCGGCAGATCAGACCGGATCGAGGGCGAGGCAGTCCTCCGGGCGGAAGGTGATGAATACGGTTCCGCCATGTTTCAGGCTGTCATGCGCTCCCGGCTGAAGCTTGACCATGAACTCGGCGTTGCCGGCGACATCGAGCACGGCCAGCGCGTGATCGCCGAGATAGATCGTGTTCTGGACCGTCGCCGGGAGCCGGTTCGGTCCCTCACCGGAATTGCCATTCGTGACGATTGCGACACGCTCCGGCCGCACCGACAGGGAGGTCGATGCGCCCGCGCCTGACACGTTGACCGCCCGCGCTGTCACGGTGCCGCCACCGGCCAGCGCGATGCTGCAATAGTCCTTGTCGATCGTCTCGACGGTGCCGGCGAGCACATTGTTCTCGCCGATGAAATGGGCGACGAAGCTGTTCACGGGATGCTCATACAGCGCGTCGGGGCGGTCGATTTGTTGCACGATGCCGTCGTTGAAGACGGCGATGCGGTCCGACATGGTGAGCGCTTCGCTCTGGTCGTGGGTGACATAGACGATCGTGATGCCCATCGTCTCGTGCAGCTGCTTGATCTCCAGCTGCATCTGCTCGCGCAGACGCTTGTCGAGGGCGCCGAGCGGCTCGTCCATCAGCACGAGCTGCGGATTGAACACCAGCGCGCGAGCCAGCGCCACGCGCTGCTGCTGACCGCCGGACAATTGCCCGGGCCGCCGGTGCGCCAGGGTTTCCATCTTGATCATGCGCAACGCCGCGTTGACGCGCTCTTGCGTTTCCGCCTTGCTCGACTTGCGAACCGATAGCGGGAAGGCGATGTTTTCCGCGATCGTCAGGTGCGGAAACAGCGCGTAGTTCTGGAACACCATGCCGATGTCGCGCCTGTGCGGCGGCACGTTCTTGATCGGCCGGTCCGCCAGGTAGATCTCGCCATGGGTCGGCACCTCGAAGCCGGCCAGCATCATCAGCGTGGTCGTCTTGCCCGAGCCCGAGGGGCCGAGCAGGGTGATGAACTCGCCCTTCCTGATATCGAGGTCGAGGTTCTTCACCACGAGATGCTCGCCATCATAGGTCTTCTGAATGCCTGAAAAACGCACCAGCGCCGGCGCAGGCGTGACCATGCCGGCTTCCATGTTGTCCTCGCGTTGTCCCCTACAATGCCGTGCGAGATTAGCATCCTGCAGCGAGAATGCCAGCGGCGCAAGCGACGAGGAATTGTGAGGGTCCGGTGAGTGGCGGGACGATCCCTTATGAAAGCTTTCCCTGCGGCCATCCTTCGAGACGCCCGCCTTGGGCGGGCTCCTCAGGATGAGGATGGAGGGCGTGGCTGCAGTTTCAGAGGGCACTGACGTCGAATAGCCTCATCCTGAGGAGGCGTGTAAGCGCCGTCTCGAAGGACGAGGCGTGCGCGCAGGCCGCTGCAACAAGTCAAATGCGACGGCCCTGCGACGAGCAGGGACGCGCTACATCCCCGACAGCTTCGTCACGAATACGTTCAGCGCTCCGCCGGCTTCGGCGACCACGCGCAGCGTCTTGGAATCGAAGGCGATGTCGGCGAGTGTCAGGCTGTCGATCTTGGCCTCGACCTTGAGGCCGTCCTCGCTCTTCTGGTAATCGGCGATCGCGGCCGCGATCTTCTCGCGGGCGTTGGCAGCGATCGGCTTCAGATCGAGGGTTGCCTTCTGCAGCAGCGCCTGCTGCATCTGCGGCATCACCGCGCGGGCGGCGGCACCCAGGAGGCCGAAGGCAGCCTCGGATTCCACGGCGAGCTGGATGTCGGTGAGCCGCAGCGTCTGCTGCGCCTGGTCGAGCACCGGCCGGCCCCAGATGTGCACATTCGCCTCGGCGCCGAGGCCGAACCAGCTCTTCTTTTCCTTGGCGCGCACCAGAAGCGAGATCAGCAGCCGGTCGCCCGAGGGGATGACGTTGGCACTCTTGACGGTGACGTCGACCGGGCCGGAGCCGTCCTCGGGATAGGTGCGGCCGACCATCTGGGCCGCGATCAGCTTGTTGATCTCGGTGAAGGGCACGTCGATCGGCACGCCGATGTTCACGCCGGTGCCGGTCGGCGGCACGATCGAGATCTTGTCGGGGAATGGACAGTCCGGCTTGGTCTGCGTCGAGGTCACGCGTGTCTCGGCTTCGAGGCCGAGCAGCAAGGTCACGGCCTGCGCATCGACGCGCGGCTGCGCCGCGATCGCGCGCACCGGCTTCATCTCGAGCCAGAGCGGCGGCAGCGCTGCCGAAGCGCTGGATCCTTGCAGCGGGATCGAGCGGCAGGCCTTGATCCATTGCGCTTTCGCATTCTCGCGCAGGCTGGGATCGCTGCGGATGCGCTCCGAGACGGCGTTGATCTGCTCGCCGACAGTCTTGTCGATCAGCGGCTTGACCTGCGCGGGCACGTTGACCTTGGCGCCGGCGACGTTGACGTTGGTGTCGCCGAGATTGACCTGGGCGCCGAGGTTGGGCTCCAGATGCCAGGCGGCGGCGAGCTTCGGGCGCGAGGTGACGACGACGTTGCCCTTGATCTCCGCGCTCGCGTTCAGGTTCTTGATGTTGACCGCGCCGATCCGCTTCGCGGCGTCACCGCCGAGGACGCTGCCGAGCGCGTCGCCAAGCGCGCCGGTGGCCTTCGACGACAGCGAGCCCGTCACGTTGAGCTTGCCGGTGAGCGGCGTCGAGATCGTCAGCACGTCCTTGTCGCCGTTTGCCGCCATCGGGCCGCGGACGGCGGACCAGCCGATATCGGCGTTCTCCAGGATCTGCGAGATCGGGTTGTCGGCCTTCCCGGCGAAATTGCGCGGCGCGGCTTTCTCGGCCTGCTCGCGGATCGCCGACAGCGCGATGGCGACCGGCGCGATCACGATGGAGCTCTTCGAAGCCGGCGGCAGCGGCGGCAGCTGCGCGACCGGCGGCGCCGAATTCGTCGCGCGCGGCGACAGCAGGTCCATCGCCTTCAGGCTGATGAAGAACGACGCCGCGAGCACCGCGACGCCGATCAGGATTGTCTTCAGATTCCACGTCAGACGCATCAATCCCCCAAGCCGCCCGGGCGGGGATTCTACAGGGCGGGCGAGGAGGGCGCTAGAGCGCACCGGTGGGGTGGAATTGGGGCGAACAGGTTAACGGGTGTGAACGGGACGTTGCCGCGTATTGCGGGCCTAGCCGTGCCGCGGACGGCGGACCGCTCTCACCTTGCCGCGATCTCCGCCACCGCAATAGAAGCGGTCACCGCCGTCGGACTCCAGGCCCGAGACCATGGTGCCAGCGGGCATGTCGAGCTGCTCGAGCACCTTGCCCGTTTCAGGATCGATCCGCCTGATATCACTGTCCTCGCCTTCCCAGGTGCCATGCCAGAGCTCGCCATCCACCCAGGTCACGCCGGTGACGAAGCGCTTGCTCTCGATGGTGCGGAGGATCTTCCCCGTCTCGGGATCGATCTGATGGATCTTGCGCTCGCGATATTGTCCGACCCAGAGCGAGCCCTCGGCCCAGGCCAGGCCGGAATCGCCGCCGCCGCCGGGCGCCGGAATCGTGCCGAGCACCTTGCCCGAGGCCGCATCGATCTTCTGGATGCGGTCCTCGGCGATCTGGAACAGATGCCTTCCGTCGAACGCCGTTCCCGCATGAGCGGCGACGTCGATGGAGCGCGCGATCTTGCCGTCGGCCGGATCGACCGCGTTCAACTTGTCGCCGGAGGCGAACCAGACATGCGTGCCGTCATAGGTGACGCCATGCACGGCCTCAACGCCTGGAAAGGGCCCATACTCCGTGACGATCTCGGCGGCTGAACGTTTCATGTGCTCGATCCCTGTGCTCAACGCGCATCCTATGTCTTCAGGAGCGGTGTGGGGAGTAACAAGCCTGTCGGGAAACCGGGGACGGGCGGTGTCATCCAGCGGCGCGCCCGTCCGTGTCCGAACGATTGCACCTTGCCCGACCGCGCCAGGTCTTCGAGGGCGCGCTGCACGGTGCGCGGGCTGATGCGAAGCGCAAGTGCGAGTGCCGAGCTCGACCACGGCTCGCCGTCGGCGAGAAAGGCGAGGACAGCGGCGTGCTTTTCCTCATCGGGCCGCGCCAGCACGAGGACGTCGCGCGTCTTCCGCGGCGCCAGCACGAAGCCCTGCTGCGTCGCGCTGATGTCGGCCAGCGGCTCGAGCTGGGTGCGGAGCCGTCCGATCTCGACGCGCAAGCGCGCGCGGTGCGATTCGTCGGCGTGCCTGGCTTGAAATGCGCCCGAGATCAGCGTCTCGCGCGAGACATCCGCGGGCCATGCCTGCGCCAGGAGACGCGCGAGCGCGAACAGCACGGGACGCGTTCCGAGCGACACCGCGACGCCTTGCCTGCGGACAACGTGATGGAAGGTGTCCACGACGAGCGCCGTCGAGGTCGCCAGCCGTTCGACCTCTCCCAGCAACAACGGATGTTCGCTGCCGCGCGCGATCAGGCGTGCTGCCGGCGTGACGAGGATCAGGTTCGCGCTGTCCACCTCGGCCAGGAGCGCCGGGATGCTGGCAAGGCGCGCCGCGTCAGCCGCGCGGCTGAGCGCCGCGCGCGCGTCTTTCGTTCTGAGTCGCCTGATGGCGATGCCGGCGACCACGAGTTCGCGGACGACTTGGGACGCGGGCGGGAGCGGCGTGGGACGGACCTCGGCCAGCGTGCGCTCGGCCTCGTCAAGGCGCCCGACCAGAAGCAGGCGGCGCGCCTCGATATGGCCTGCATGGGCGGCATTGACGAGATCGCCGTGCTTTTCGAGCGTCGCGCGGGCCGCCGCGAGCGTCTTCACCGGCCAGTTCAGATCGCGCGAGACCAGCGCGATCTCGGCTTCGGCCACCAGGCACCTTGCGCGTGCCACCGCCTCGCGCGGTCCGAAGGCGCGCGCAGCGCTCCGCAGCAGCGTCTTGGCCTTGGCGAGATCGCCGAGCTGCGCCATCGCGATGCCGCGGAGCGCCAGCGACGGTGCGTCGTTGCGCAGCGCGACGCGGTTCAGCGCGCCAAGCGGATCGCCGGCCTCCAATGCGCGCGCGGCGGCCGTGATCAGCGACTCCATGTCAATCCCGCCACACTTGTTACTCCCACCGCGCAACCGCTTGGTGCCAGAAATTGTTGGCAGGACGTCAAGCAAAAGCTTTGGAGAGTCATGATGACATCAGCAGAAAAGGCCGGAACCAACGGACAGACCGCCATGCAGACCCCGCCGGTGGTGTCGGCGCACGACTGGGAGGCCGCCCGCCAGCAACTGCTCGTGAAGGAAAAGGCGCATACCCGTGCCCGCGACGCCCTGGCCGCCGAGCGCCGGCGCATGCCATGGATGGAAGTTAGCAAAACCTATGCGTTCGAGGGGCCCGGCGGCAAGGTCAGCCTGGCTGATCTGTTCCAGGGCCGGCGACAGCTGATCGTCTACCGCGCCTTCTTCGAGCCCGGCGTGTTCGGCTGGCCCGATCATGCCTGCCGCGGCTGCTCCATGGTGGCCGACCAGGTCGCCCATGTCTCGCATCTGAACGCCCGCGATACCACCCTGGTGTTCGCCTCGCGCGCGCCGCAGTCCGACATCGTCAGGCTGAAACAGCGGATGGGCTGGACCATGCCCTGGGTCACGGTCACCGACAGCTTCGATGCGGATTTCGGCGTGGACGAATGGCACGGCACCAACGTGTTCTACCGCGACGGCAACCGCATCTTCCGCACCTATTTCGTCAAGAGCCGCGGTGATGAACAGATGGGCGGCACCTGGAACTATCTCGACATCACCCCGCTCGGCCGGCAGGAGGTGTGGGAGGATTCGCCTCCGGGCTATCCGCAGACCCCGACCTACAAATGGTGGAACTGGCACGACAGCTACACAGACGGTGCGGCGCCCGACAAGAAATGGGTGGAGATCTCGGACGCCGGCGAGAAAGCCTTCCGCGAGGAGGCTGCGGGAGAACGGCAATGACCGGTCCGGTCAGCGCGGCCCCCAGCGTCAGCCCCGACGCTGTGGCGGCCGCGCGCCACCTCGCCAGATGGCTGGGCCTGGCGGCCACGCCGACCTTCGCGATGATGGCACTGCTGACGGCCATGCTCGGCGACGGCCCGGCGGATACGCTGTGCAGCGCCGGGCAGGGCTCGCTGCTCGGCGGGATGGTGCCGATGTATCTCCTGATGAGTGCGTTTCATGCAGCGGCTTGGCTGAGGTTGATCGCGGAGTGGCGGGGCGCAGCCGCCTAGACTAGCGCAGCTTCAGCCCAAACACTTCCTCGAACAGGCCGAGCATCGCGGCCCATGACCGCCGATCCGCGGCGGCATGGTAGGCGTGGTTCGGCAAGGCGGCGCCGACGAGCTCCGGATTGGTGAAGCCATGCGCCGCGCCGCCATAGACGTTGACCTGCCAGTCCACGCCGGTCCTGCGCATATGCTCCTCGAAGCTGCCAAGCTGGGCCATCGTCACCAGCGCATCGGCGGCGCCGTGGCAGACAAGAACCTTGGCCTTGATATGGGCAGCACGATCCGGCTTCAGGCTCGTGAGTCCGCCATGGAAGGAGACGACTGCGGCGAGCGTCGCGCCGGTTTGCGCCAGCTCGAGCGCGGTGGTGCCGCCGAAGCAATAGCCGATGGCGGCAAGCGTCATGACGTCGACCGCCTCGTGCCCTGACAGGGCGAGGTGCGCCGCCTGGGCCCGCCCGCGCCAGCGCTCTTCGTCGGCTCGCAGCTCGTTCATCAGCTTGATCGCTTCGGCGACGTCGGGCGCCGTCCTGCCGCCGCCATAGAGATCGGCCACCAGCACGGCGAAGCCGAGCCCGGCCAGTCGTTCCGCGCAGGCGATCGCATGCGTCCCGATTCCGCGGGCGTCGGGAAACAGCACGACGCCGGGGCGCCGGCCTGATGTTGCGTCGTCCGTGACCAGGATGCCCTGGAGCTCGGCGGTGTTATCGCGATAGGGAAAGGGTGTTTGTGTCATGCGCGTGCCATGGCTGCTGAAGCCAGGCTAGCGAGCAACCGCAAGCCTGCGCAAGTGCTGCCTCTAGCGCTGCCCTGCCGCCGATTGCAGATAGGCGATCACGCGGGTGGCCTCTTCCGCCGAGATACCGCCATAGGGCTGCATCTTGTGGCCGGACACGACCTCGTCCGGCTTGACCATGAAGCGGGTGAGCTTGTCCTGGTCCCAGGCGAAGCCGGCGTCCTTCATCGACGAGGAGTAATTGTAGTCCTGCAGCGAGCCGGCCTTGCGTCCGACGATCTTGTTCAGATTGGGACCGAGGCGATTGTCGCCCTCCTTCATGGAGTGGCAGGTGCGGCAGGAATTGTTGAAGGCCTGCTGGCCCGTGTCGTCAGGCGCGGGTTGCTGCGCGAGCGAGCAGGGCGCGGACACGAGCAGCGCCAGTGCTCCGGCGCCGGCGAGGGCGTGCAGCCATGGGCGTTGCGAGGGGTGCCTTCGTGGTCGCATTTGCGCCTCCATCGGGATCGCGCCGCAGCACGCGGGATGTCGAGGGCAAACGAAAACGGCCCCGGTGGGTTCCGGGGCCGTTCGCGTCATGATGTCCTGTCGTTTTAGCGGTTCGTGGCGCCGAGGTCTGCACGACGCTCGGTCATCGGCAGCACGATCACCTTGGTGCCGACGTTGACGCGGGAATAGAGGTCGGTGACGTCCCCGTTGGTCATGCGGATGCAGCCGGAGGAGACGCGCTTGCCGATGGTTTCGGGGGCGTTGGTGCCGTGGATGCGGTAGATGGTGCCGCCGAGATACATCGCGCGGGCCCCCAACGGGTTGCCGGGGCCGCCGGCCATGTGGCGCGGCAGATAGGGCTGGCGGGCGATCATCTCCGGCGGCGGAGTCCAGGCCGGCCACTCGGCCTTGCGGCTCACCGACTGGACGCCGGACCAGGTGAAGCCGTCGCGGCCGACGCCAATGCCATAGCGCAGCGCCTGGCCATTGCCGAGCACGTAATAGAGATAGGTGTTGGGCGTATCGATGATGATCGTGCCCGGGGCTTCGCGCGTTGCGTAAGAGACGGTCTGGCGGCGGAAGCGGGCCGGCATCTCGACCGCGTCCTGATCCTCGGACGGCTCGGTCTGGTAGGGCGCCTGATAGGGCTGCTGATACGGTTGATAGGGCTGCAGCGGCTGCGGCGCGGTCATCGGCGGCAGCGGCTGGAAGAACGGGAAGATCTGCACCGGCGCCGCCTTGGCTGCGCTCGCGAACGCGATGGCGGAGACCGCGACTGCACTGAGCGCAACGGCACGCGAAAACGTCTTGAACGTGTCCAGATTGAACATGTGATCGCCCCTGTTTGCTCGGTGTTTTGCTCACCGCGGCACCATTGCGGTGCTCCGTTGCCTAAAGTCCTAACGGCAAAACGTTTCGGGACATTTGCGCGCAAAACCGAAAACGGTTTCACGGCGGCAAGAATTGTTTCATGACAGTTTCGTGGCTCCGCGGGCCCGTTAACGAACAAAACAGCACGCCGACACTTCTGTGACGTCACACGCCTGAAATATCCTTCGTTGATGGTCGATGCCTGAGAATCATCAAACTCTCGGGATTTTCCCATGCGGGTATTAATCGCGACCGACGCCTGGCATCCGCAGGTCAATGGGGTGGTGCGCACCCTGACCTCGCTGGCGAATGCGGCCAAGGCCCTCGATGTCGAGATCGACTTCCTCACCCCCGACGGCTTTCCGTCCTGGCCGCTGCCGACCTATCCGGGCCTGCGCTTTGCGCTGCCGAGCGGAAAGGAGATCGCGCGGCGGATCGAGAGGTGCGCGCCGGAGGCGCTGCATATCGCCACCGAAGGCCCGATCGGCTGGGCCGCGCGCGCCTATTGCCGCCGCAACCGGCTCGCCTTCACCACCTCCTACACGACGCGCTTCCCGGAATACGTCTCGGTGCGGACCGGCATCCCGGCGGGGGTCGGCTATGCGGTGCTGCGCCATTTCCACGATGCCGCCGCGATGACGATGGTGGCGACGCCCTCGCTGCGGCAGGAGCTGTCCGAGCGCGGCTTCAAGCGGCTCGGCTTTTGGACGCGCGGCGTCGACACCGAGCTGTTTCATCCCGACGCTCCGGCTGAGCTCGACCTGCCGCGCCCGATCTTCATGACGATGGGGCGCGTGGCGGTGGAGAAGAATCTCGAAGCGTTCCTCTCGCTCGACCTGCCCGGCACCAAGGTCGTCGTCGGCGACGGCCCGCAGAAGGCGGCGCTGGAGAAGAAATATCCGGACACGGTATTCCTCGGCGAGAAGAAGGGTGCGGATCTCACCGCGCACCTCGCCTCCGCCGACGTGTTCGTGTTTCCGAGCCTGACCGATACGTTCGGCGTGGTGCAACTCGAGGCGCTCGCCTGCGGCACGCCGGTTGCGGCGTTTCCGGTCACGGGACCGAAGGACGTCATTGCCGATCACCCGATCGGCGCCATCGACCACGATCTGCGCACCGCGTGCCTGCGCGCGCTCACCATGTCGCGTCAGACCTGCCGCAATTTCGCGCTGGAGCGCTCCTGGGAGAACAGCGCGCGCCAGTTCGTCGGCAACCTCACCTCACTGCAGCCCAGCCGCGTCCTGCGCGCCTCGCCTCGCATGGCGCGGCGGCCGGTACGCGGTTGATCGTCCATTCGAACCACAGCGAGAACCTCATCGATGGCTAAGATCATGAACCTTGACGGCACCCAGCAGCTCGACCTCACGCGCGGCACGGTCGAGCAGGCCTATGACCGCTGGGCGCCGGTCTATGATCTCGTGTTCGGCGGCGTGTTCGCCAAGGGCCGGCAGGCCGCGATTACGGCCACCAACAAGATCGGCGGCCGCGTGCTCGAGGTCGGCGTCGGCACCGGCATCTCGCTGCCGCTCTACGCGCCGAACCTGCGCATCTTCGGCACCGACATCTCGGAAGCGATGCTGGACAAGGCGCGCCGCCGCGTCAGCGAAGGCAATCTGAAGAACGTCGAGGGCCTCGCGGTGATGGACGCCGAGAAGCTCGAATTCCCCGACAACTCGTTCGACGTCGTGATGGCGCAATACGTCGTCACCGCCGTGCCGAACCCGGAGAAGGCGCTCGACGAATTCGCCCGCGTGCTGCGTCCGGGCGGCGAATTGATCATCCTCACCCGCGTCAGCGCCGACACCGGCATGCGCCGCTTCATCGAGCAGAAGCTGCAGCCGGTGGTGCGTCCGCTCGGCTTCCGCACCGCCGAGTTCGCCTGGTCGCGCTACGCCAAATGGCTCGCCGGCGCGCACGGCATCGAACTCGCCGAGCGCCGCTTGATTCCGCCGCTGGGGCACTTCTCGCTGGTGCGCTTCCGCAAGGTCGACGTCGCCAAGGCAGCGTGAGCTCACGCGTCGCGTGCGTCATCGCGCCGCTGCACATCGTCACATGACAAAATGATGATGTCACACGGCCTACATCGAATCTCTGTAAATCCTGAACCCGAAAGCATTTTGGGGGAGAGCATGATCAAGAACTATCTCGAGCAGCTGCGGATCCAGCGCTGGGACGACCATCGCTACTATCACCACAGCCGCATCAATCAGAGCCTGCACTTCGTCAGCGCGCTGAGCTTCCTCTTCGCCTATGTCTGGCTGTTCATCGATCCCGTCGTCTCCGCCCTGGTCGGCTGGCTGGTCTCGATGACCTCGCGCCAGGCCGGCCACTTCTTCTTCGAGCCGCACACTTACGACCACATCAACCAGGCGACGCACGAGTACAAGGAAGAGATCAAGGTCGGCTACAATCTACAGCGCAAGGTGGTGCTGATGGCGATCTGGGCGCTGTCGCCGCTGGTCCTGGTCATCGATCCCACCCTGTTCGGCCTGTTCACGCCGTGGGCCAGCGCGACCGATTTCATGCGGCAGGTGGCGAAGATCTGGCTCGTGGTCGGCGGCGGCGGCCTGTTGTTCCGCACCGTGCATCTGTTCTTCATCCGTGACGTCGAGACCGGCCTCGTCTGGATGACCAAGATCCTGACCGACCCGTTCCACGATCTGATGCTCTATCGCGGCGCTCCGCTCGCCTTGATGCGCGGCGAACTGATGGACCCCGGCCTGCACCTCAACCCCGAGCACACACTGGGCTTCATCGACGAGCCGGTGCTCGAAGAGCAGCACGCCTGAGCGCGCTGGTCCCACCAAGCACTTCGATGTCCAATGGTTGCGTCATGCCCGGGCTTGTCCCGGGCATCCACGTGTGGGGGGCAGTCGCTGCGGCTTCTTCGCCTCGCCCCGCCTGCGGGGAGAGGCCGGAACGCGTCGTAGATGCGATCCGGGTGAGGGGGAGTCTCTGCGGGGGCGCTGCCAGACGGTCGTCCGCCAACTTTCACCGCGCGCGCGGAGAGTCCCCCTCACCCCAACCCTCTCCGCGCAAGCGGGGAGAGGGGGAGGATGGACCTCGCCCCGGAATGACGGTTGTAAGGGGAAGGGCCTCAGCGCCCGAAGCGCTTGGCCAGCATCTCTTTCAGGATCTGGCGCTTGATCTGCTTGTTGGTGAGCGCGCCGTCGTGCCACCAGAAGCCGTCGGCCTTCATCTTCTGTGCGGCGCGAACGAAGCGGTCGGCGACTTCGGTGAAGTCGGCGTCGGTGTAGTTGAGGCTGAAGATCAGCCGGCCGGTGCCGACCCAGCTCAAGGCCAGGCCCTCGGCGCGCAGGTAATATTGCAGCATCCAATTGTAGCGGGACGGCGTGGTGTATTTCACCGTCCAGATCGAGGAGAAGTTGGCGAAGCGCACCGGCAGGTCGGCGTCCGTCATCATCTGGTTGAGCTTCTTTACGCGCCCGTTCCAGGTCTCCTCCAGCCCGTCATAGACCGCGCGGAAATTCGGGCTGGCGAGGCGGCTCAGGAACTCGTCCATCGCCGTCATGACGTAGGGGTGCGAGTTGAAGGTGCCGCGGGCGAAGCAGATGTCGGCGGGGCGGTCGTCGCGGAAGCGGCGCATCAATTCGCGCGTGCCGCAGACCACGCCGACCGGCAGGCCGCCGGCGAGGCTCTTGCCGTAGGTCACCATGTCGGCCTTGACGCCGAAATATTCCTGGGCACCGCCGGCGGCGAGGCGGAAGCCGACGAAGACCTCGTCGAAGATCAGCACGATGCCGCGCTGGTCGCAAACCTCGCGCAGCTTCTTCAGCCACTCGGTGTACGCCGCGCGATCGAAATTGCCGCCGCGGGAGGAATCGACCAGCGAGGAATCGCCGGGTGCGTTGGCGTTGGGATGCAGCCCCTGCAGCGGGTTGACCAGCACGCAGGCGATGTCCTTGCGCGTGCGCAGGACGTGCAGAGTCTTCTCCGACATTTCGGCGAGGGTGTAGGTCTCGTGCGCAGGAATGGGATTGCCGACGCCCGGCTGCACGTCGCCCCACCAGCCGTGATAGGCGCCGGCGAAGCGAACCAGATGCGTGCGCTTGGTGTGGTAGCGCGCCAGCCGCACCGCCTGCATCACGGCTTCGGTGCCGGACATGTGGAACGAGACCTCGTCGAGGCCGGAGATCTGGCAGAGCCGCTGCACATTCTCGAGGATGACGGGATGGTAGGGGCCGAGCACGGGGCCGAGCGCATGCGCGCGCTTCTCGGCGCCCTCGATGCACTCCTTGTAGAAATCGTTGCCGAAGATGTTGACGCCGTAGGAGCCCGTGAGGTCGTAAGCAGTGTTACCGTCGACATCGGTGACGGTGACGCCGCGCGAGGATTCCATGAAGGTCGAGGTGCCCAGATGCTCGCGGACGAGACGCGAGAACTGGAACGGCACGCGGTAGCTTTCGGTGAAGTTCAGGTCGGAGATCGTCTCCGCCGCTTCCTTCGTCATCGCGCGGCCCTTGGGGTAGCGCTCGGCGTAAAGCCTGGCGAGACGGAAGAAGGCGTCCTTGCGCTGCGCTGCGATGTTCGCCGGCGCGCCGTCGCATGCGAAGTACTGATCACCCGCGAACTCGTAGAACGGCAGCAGCCGCGCCACCCTGCGCGACATCTTGGAGTGCCCGGCGAGCGAGCGGTGCTTGGCGCGGGAGAGCTCGACCCGCGCCTTGATCTTCGGGAGGACGGCGGCAGCGGACGCTGCGGCGGCCACGGACATCGAGAGAATCGGGAGTGTCGTTTCCATGACAACAAGCGCTAAACCTGTGAGCTGACAGATTCATGACAGTCAAAGCCCTCATCGCCTCTTTCACCCAGCAGGAAGACCTCAACTTCCTGCTGACCAATCGCATCCCGCGCGCGGCCCTGACGCGCTTCATGGGCTGGTTCTCCAAGATCGAGAATCCCCTGGTGCGGGACTTCTCGATCGCGCTGTGGAAGCTGTTCTCCGACCTCGATCTGTCGGAAGCGCGCAAGACGCATTTCAGGAGTCTGCACGACTGCTTCACCCGGGAGTTGAAGCCGGGGCTGCGGCCGTTCGATCCTGATGCTGCGGTGGTGGCGAGCCCCTCGGACGGCATCGTCGGCGCTCATGGGAAAATCGCGGACACCGAGCTGTTCCAGGTCAAGGGCGCGCCCTATTCGCTGCTCGATCTCGTCGGCGATTCCGCGCTGGTCGAGCAGCACCGCAACGGCTCCTTCGTCACGCTGCGGCTGACCTCGAGCATGTATCACCGCTTCCATGCGCCTTATGATGCGCATATCGAGCGGGTCACGCTGATCCATGGCGACGTCTGGAACGTCAACCCGATCGCGCTCAAGCGCGTCGAGCGGCTGTTCTGCAAGAACGAGCGCGCGGTGATCCGCACGCATCTGTCGACCGGCGAAGCCGTGACGCTGGTGCCCGTTGCGGCCATCCTGGTCGCGAGCATCCGCCTGCACTTCCTCGACATGGTGCTGAACGCGCAGACGCGCGGCCCGGTCAATTTTCCCTGCGACGTCAACGTGACCAAAGGCGAGGAGCTCGGCTGGTTCGAGCATGGCTCGACCATCATCATCCTCGCGCCCGGCGATTTCACCTTCTGCGACGGCATTGCCGAGGGCACGCGCATTCGCGCCGGTCAAGCGCTGCTCAGAAGAAAGTAGCCTTCAATCCGCCGTCCCTGCCGCCTATATCGTCTGGCGGGGGCGATTCGATACGGATGTGGTGATGGCGCGGGCGCCGGTCATGGCGGCGGGTGGTATTGTGCTGCGGCGCGGGCCGGTGCCGCTGGTTGCAGTCGTGCGCCAGCGCAAGCGCAACGAATGGGTCCTGCCCAAGGGCAAGCTCGATGACGGCGAGACGCCGAAGGAAGCCGCGCATCGCGAGGTGCTGGAAGAGACCGGCCACGACGTCGCCATCCACGAATTCTTGGGCACGCTCGTCTACCAGTCCGGCGGCCGCTCCAAGGTCGTGCATTTCTGGCGGATGGAGGCCGACGGGGGCCCCGTTCGCAAGCTGACGAACGACATCAAGGCGGTCGACTGGCTGACGCTGGACGAGGCGATCGCGCGTCTGTCGCGCGAATATGAGCGCGCGTTCCTGACCCAGATTGGCCCGATTGCGCTCGCGGCGGCGGGGCTGCCGCCATCGCCGCGGCAAGAGCCGACGCCGTCGAACGACGACGTGGATGCAGCTTTGCAGACACTGACACCCGCCGAAGCAGCTTCCGTCGACGAGCTGCGGCAAGGCCTGTTGCAGAAGGTGAAAGCCTGGCTGCGCGGCGAGGCGTGAAGTCTCGACCCGAGCGCTCGCAGCTGAGACGGAGAGGTTAGCGTCAACTTTCTCCACACCGTCATTGCGAGCGCAGCGAAGCAATCCAGAATCTTTCCACGGAAGGATTCTGGATTGCTTCGTCGCAAGGGCTCCTCGCAATGACGGAGAGAGCGGGTCACCGCCGCTCTTTCTCCTTCGGGGCGGGCGCGGGTCTGCGCGGCGCTGCGGGACGTTGCGCGGCGGGGAGGCGTGGCTGGAAGGTGCTGGGGCGCTGCATGCCCGGCTGCTGAGCCGCAGGCTGGGCCGGCTGCAGGCCGGTGCGCGGCAATGGCTGCTGCGGGCCGGCTGGCTGCGTCCCGCCCGGTTGCGGCGGCACGATTCCTCCGGGCTGAATCTGTCCACCACGCTGCGGCTGAATTTGCGGCGTGTTGCTGGGCGCCGTGCCCTGTCCGGCGCGCGGCGGGCCCGTCGGGCGACCAGCGCCCTGTTGCCGTTGCCCTTGCCCCTGCCCGGCACGCGGCGTGCCCGGCTGCACCGCGCCGCCGTGTTGTCCTTGTCCCTGCCGCTGCGGCGGCTGCGCGCCTTGCTGTGTTCCCTGCCGGCCCGGCGTGCCCGGCTGCTGCTGACCCGGACGGTTGTCCTGACGCGGCTGGCCGTTCGGCCGTTGCGGCAATTGGCCTGGGGCCGTCGTCGGCCGCAATTGTTGCTGCTGCGGCGGTTGTGCCGGCCGCGGAATGCGGCTGAGCGCCGTCGGGTTGGCGCGACGGAAGTCGCGCTGCTCGATGACGATCTGCCGGCCCGCGGTCTGCGCCAGATGCACCTGGCTGACAAAGCCGCGGTCGCGCGCGATCTGCGGCGCGGGGATCGTGATCGGCACGGCCGCAAAACGCATGACGCCGGCGGTGGCCGCGCCCGGGCGGATCGCAAAGCCGCTCGCGGCTTGCGTCAGCGCGCCGAGCCGCGCGCCGCTCGAGCGGTCGTCGACATCGATGTGGCCGACGCGGCCGTCGGCGTCGGGATAGAGCTTGATGTTGACGTTGCTCGCCCTGTTCGCCGCCGCGCCTTCGGGCACGTCGACGACCCCGGTGGTGCCGCGGATGCCGAGCGTTGCCGTTGGCGTCGTGATCTTCATGTCGCCCGTCTTCGCCACCGCGGCCGCCACGAAGGCAACCGTGCCCTTGCCGACGTCGAAGATCGCCGAATTCTGCTTGCCGCCGTCTTCATAGACGTAATTGTCGATGGTGATCTTCGCGCTCGCCGAGAGATTGAACGTGGTGGCGTCGTTGAAGGTGATGCCGAGCGCGGAGTTCGACGAGGTCTGCACGACGTCGTTGAGATAGATGTCGTCGCGCACGCGCAGCGGATAGGAATTCTTGTCGCGGATCACGGTCGCGATCCCCGTCACGGTTGCGACGTTGCCGATCGGCTCGACGGCAGCGGGCTGTGCGTCTGCGGACGGTGTCGGGGCGGCCGATGGCGTCGGCGAGGGTGCGGGCGTTGGCTGGGCTTGCGGCTGCGCCTGTGCGAATTCGATCGTCTCGGATGCACGAGCCGCGCTGCTGCCCGCCAGCGGCAATGCCGGCAGCACGAGCGCGAACACGAAGCGGCGCCAAGCCAGCATTGATGTCACGAGGAAGTCCCGATGAGAGCGTGAGGCGAGATCGGTTATATCAGCCGGACAGAGCTGAATGACGGATGAATGTGTGTGGCACAGGAGAGGCGAACGTTCAAAGGAGCGCGTTGCTCGCGAATGGGATTCAGTCTTCTCCGCAGCGTCATGGCCGGGCTTGTCCCGCCTGCGCGGCCGAAGCCGCTACGGCGCGGCGAAGGCCCGACCATCCACGCTTTGCGGCACTGAGAACGTGGATGCCCGGGACAGGCCCGGGCATGACGAAGAGTGTGCGTGTGTGGGAGCTGACCCGCTCCGCGCGTCAGCTCACGCGCTTCCAGGTCTGGCCGCCGCAGAACATGCCGCCGAAGGCGCAGCCCTGCACGCGCATCGCGTTCGGACCCTTCATCGAGATCGTCGAGTCGTAATTGCGGCCGGAGTTGGGATCGCGAATGCGGCCGCTCCACTTCGATCCCTCGGGCTTCATGTTGATCAGGATGCGTTCGTTGGTCTTCTCGGCATAGCCGCAGAGATTGGCGCCACACTGCTCGACGCGGACATTGCCCTTGTTCTCTTCGGTCGCCCAGACGCCGATCGGCGAGTTCGCTGCAGCCACGGGCGCGGCAGCCATCGGAGCCGGCGCAGGAGCCGCGGCGACGGGAGCGGGTGCGGCAACAGGCGCGGGCGCCGCGACCGGAGCCGGCTGCGAGTTGTCGAAGCCGATAGAAGGAGCGGCAGCAACAGTCGCGGTTGGGGCGGCGGGCGCGGCCGGCGCGGTCGCCTGCACCGGCGCCTGCGGCACGGGCTGCTGCTGCACCGGAGCCGGCGCGGGTTGCGCCGTCGTGGGCGCCGGAGCCGGCGTGGCGTCGACGTCATCGTCCTTGGAGCCACCGAGGCCCTTGAGGTTGATGTTGTTCAGCTTGATCGGCTTGTCCGACAGACCCGGCGCGACGATGGTCACGCAATCGAGCGAAGCGCAGTTGCGCGGCGTCTCGATGCGGATGTGCTGG
Organism: Bradyrhizobium sp. BLXBL-01; assembly: GCF_051853025.1. Classification (NCBI taxonomy): domain Bacteria; kingdom Pseudomonadati; phylum Pseudomonadota; class Alphaproteobacteria; order Hyphomicrobiales; family Nitrobacteraceae; genus Bradyrhizobium; species Bradyrhizobium sp. BLXBL-01. The sequence continues at coordinate 6,207,468 of NZ_CP182471.1, read as the reverse complement.
CCCTCGATCTGGAACGAAATCGAATTGCCGGCATGCGCGGCGGCGGTCGAAGCGAGGAAGAGGGCGGTGGCGGCGATGGAGAGCTTGCTCATGACAACCTCCGAAAATGGCGTGGTCCCGAGATGGACCGAAGTCGCTGGTGGATGAAGCGTGGTTCGACCCTACGCTGGGGCGGCTTGGTGTTCTGTGATGGGCGTCACAACGACCTGATGCCGCCTGGGTGATGCAGCGCACATTCGGCCGTGCCTGCGCCGCGTAACGTCGTCGCGACACCGAGGAGACGCAGATGCCGCGACTTGCGACCTGGCTTGCCACCTGTCTTGGTACATCGATCGCCCTGCTGGCGATGGCGCCGACCGCGCAGGCCGGCTCCTACACGTTCTCGATCGGCGGCCACCGGTTTCATGTCGAGGCGCCGCGCAATTGCCGATCCTCGTCCTGTGTCACCGTGTCCTCCAATCGCGGCCTTCGGCCATCGGACGAGGTCTCCACAGCACCGGCCTTGCAGCCGGCGCCCGCGCCGGTAGTCCAGGCACCGCAGCCAGCTTGTCCGGCGGCAGCGGTCAAGCCGCCACAAGCGGCTGTGGTCGTGCCGCCACCGGCGCCTCCCGTCCTTGCCGCGGCGACGTCGCAGCCCGTTGCGCCACCGCCGGCGCCAAGCTTTGAGATTTCGAGAATGGAGACGCTGAGCCCCGGTCCGCCGCGGGTTGATCTGGAGCGGATCGATCGGCCGAAGACCGCCGCGCTAGAACCGCCGCGCATCGTGCCGCCGGTCATCGTCCCAAGCGCCGAGATCGATCAGACCACAATTGTGGCGCAGGTCAGCGGCGACGACAGCCATGCGCCGCTCGGCGAATGGGAGAGCGCCGGCGCCAAGGGCACCGTCCGCATCGAGCGTTGTGGATCCGCATTGTGCGGCTACGCGCTCAGTGAAGCCTCGGGCCGGGGCGAGAGCGTGCTCGTCAACATGAAGCCGAAGAAGCACGATGTCTGGACCGGGAGCATCTACAGCCGTTCCAGCGGCAACACCTATTACGCGACGATGAGGTTGAAGAGCCCCTCGAAGCTGCACGTCGAAGCCTGCGCGCTCGGCCGCTTCTGGTGCTCCGGCAACGACTGGACGCGGGTCGAGGTGCCGCGGGAGGAGATCACCGCCTCGTCGCAGCCCTCGCGCACGCGGTCGTAGTGTTTTTCCTGCCCTCCAGGGCGGTTGAGCGAACTGTCGTGTGTTGATCAGCGCTTCTAAATCATCCCGAGCACGATGGCGCCGACGAAGGCCATGGCGAGGTAGGCGGTGATCACGCTCAGTCTGCCGGCGAACGTCATGAGGTCGCTCCGCTGGTCGCGCTTTGCCGCGGCCGTCATGGTTAACAGAGAGTCTCTCACCGAAAAAGTCAGTCTTGCTGTCGCTCATCGGCGGTAGCGGCCGCAATGGTTAAGAAATGCTGAAATCGACGTGTTGAAGAGTCTTTAAGTAAATTCACCGAACGTGCGTGCATGACGCGCGGAGTTCGTTTGTATCTCGTCGGCTCCATCGTCCTTGTTTCGCTAGCGGGTTGCGGTCGCGGCTTCTTCCAGGCCGAACGTGAACCGTGGCGGGCCGAGGCGGAAGCCGCATGCCTGAAATCGGGCGCGGTCAAGGAAAGTGCGGACATCGTCCGCATCGACCCGATCTCCGGGCCTGGCAGCTGCGGCGCCGAGTTTCCGCTCAAGGTCGCCGCCATCGGCGAAGGCTCCAGCACCTATGGCTTTGCCGACGAGTCGCTGCGCCCGCCCGGCAGCATCGGCAACCAGCCGCGTTGGCCGGTGCAGCCGCAGTCGAACTATCCGCAGAGCCAAGGCTATCCCGCATCGTCCTATCCGCAGCGCTCGAACTATCCCGAGAGCGCGGTGCGCCAGCCGGCCGGCTATGGTGCATCGTCGGGGCCGATGTCGCTGAACGCACCCGGCGTGGCCGCGCAGGAGGACGAGATCGATCTGCCGCCCGAGGGTACCGACGCCGCGGGTGCGGCGCGCTACATGAACGCACCGAGCTATCCGGCTCGTCCGGCGCCTTACTCGCAGGCGCCGGCACAGCAGCCGCTGCCGCGTCTTGGTCCTGCGCAGGGCAATCCCGTCGCGAGCGTTGGTCCCGTTGCGATCAAGCCGACCGCGACGCTCGCCTGTCCGATCGTGTCCGAGCTCGACCGCTGGCTCGCCGACACGGTGCAGCCTTCGGCGATGCGCTGGTTCGGCGTGCGCGTCGCCGAGATCAAGCAGATCTCCGCCTATTCCTGCCGCGGCATGAACGGCAATCCGCACGCCCACATTTCAGAGCACGCCTACGGCAATGCGCTCGACATTTCGGCCTTCGTGCTCGCTGACGGACGCCGCGTCACCATCAAGGACGGCTGGCGCGGCATGCCGGAAGAGCAGGGATTCCTGCGCGATGTGCAGTCGGGTGCGTGCGCGCATTTCAGCACCGTGCTGGCGCCGGGCTCGAACGTCTACCACTACGATCACATCCACGTCGATCTGATGCGCCGCGCCAGCCGCCGCCTGATCTGCCAGCCCGCCGCCGTGTCGGGCGAGGAGGTCGCCTCGCGCGCCCAGTCGCGCAGACCCTATGCAAGTGCGCGCGAGCCGTCGGTGACCGGTTCACTCGGTGCGCGCAAGAGCACGATGCACAAGCGGGAAGAGGACGAGTACGCCGACGATTAGGCATTACCTTGCGAAAATCGACCTCCACCGTCATTGCGAGCGGAGCGAAGCAATCCAGACTGTCACCGTGGCGGCAGTCCGGATTGCTTCGTCGCATCAGCGCAAAATTGCTTCGCAATTTTGTCGCGAGTTCCTCGCAATGACGAGGAGAGACTGAGATTCATTATGACCGCCGACATCGTCCGCTATCTCACCCACCCGCAGGTGCAAATCGATCCCGATGTGCCGGTGCCGCAATGGGGCCTGAGCCCGCTCGGCCGCGCGCGCACCGAGGCCTTGGCGAATGCAGGCTGGCTCGCAAGCACCAAGCAGATCGTCTCCAGCGGCGAGCGGAAGGCGATCGAGACCGCCGAGATCATTGCCGCTCGGCTCGGACTCATGATCGAGATCCGCGAGGCCATGCACGAAAACGACCGTTCGGCGACCGGTTTCCTGAAGCCGGCCGAGTTCGAAGCTGTCGCCGACCAGTTCTTCGCCGCGCCTCATCTCAGCGTGCGCGGCTGGGAGCGCGCTGCGGATGCACAGGCGCGGATCGTGCGCGAGGCTGAGGCAGTGCTGACGCGAAACCGACCCGGCGACGTCCTGTTCGTCGGCCACGGCGCAGTCGGCACGCTGCTGTTCTGTCACTATTCCGGCCATTCCATCGATCGCGTCCACGATCAGCCGGCAGGCGGCGGCAACTACTTTGCGTTCGCGCCGGAAGGGCGTCGCATCCTGCATGAATGGCGCAGGATGGAAGACCTGGGGTCAGCGGCCGGCTGAGGCCCGGCTGTTCAGTGGACGCTGCGTCTTCGGCAAAGCCCAGTTGAGGCGCAAAAATTTGCGCCGTCCCGATTCGCCTCCAACTCATTGAATCAAAATCGCTAATCGGGCCAGGACGGGCTTTTCCCGCGATTGGCACGGTCGCTGCAATGATGGTGCTGAAACGAAGCAGCGCAGCCGGCGCTGTGAGCCAGCGGAACCCATCATGCAGATGCCCGTCGCCCCGCCCTACTCCGATCTCGAGCAGCGCGTGCTGTCGCGCATCACGGAGCAGCGATGGCTCGACCTTGCCTCCGAGCTGATCCGAACCGGTCAGCCGCGCTCCGGCAATCCGCTCGATCCCGATCTGCCGCCGGCCGAGGAGGAGGCGATCTCGATGCTGGTCGCGGGCAAGCTCGAGGCCCTCGGCATGGTGGTCACCAAGCACAGTGCGCAGCCGCACCGGCCGAACGTGCTCGGCGTGCTGAAAGGGCGGGAGGGCGCCCCGTCGCTGATCCTGAACGATCATCTCGACACCTATCCGGTGGTCGAGCCCGAGAAATGGCACATGACGGATTTCGATCCGTTCAAGGCGACGCGCCATGGCGATCTGCTCTACGCGCGCGGCACGTCGGACACGCGCGGCAACCTTGCCGCATCGCTGCTCGCGGTGCAGGCCTTGATCGAGGAGGGCGTGACGTTCGATGGCACCTTGATGTGCTGCTACACCGTCGACGAGGAGCGTAACGGCACCGAAGGCTCGATCTACATGCTCGAGAAGGTCGGTCTCACTGCCGACTACGAGATCACGGCCGAGCCGACTGCCTGGGGAGATGTCAGCAAAGACTGGGGCATCAACCTCTCGGTGGCCAATTCCGGCCACTGCCTGATCGAGGTCACGGTCGAGGGAATCAAGTCGCACATTTGGCGGCCCGATATCAGCGTCAACGCCATCATGGAGGCGGGCAAGCTGCTGCCCAAGCTGAAGGAGATGGCGTTCACCCACGTGCCGAGCAAGTTCATGGGGCATACGTCGCCCTGCTGCTCGGTGGTGCGCATCCGTGGCGGCCTGCCCGGCGAGATGCAGTTCTCGCCGGATGCCTGCACCATCACGCTCGCGGTGGTCGGCATCGTGCCGGGCATGACGCTCGCCAGCGTGATCTCCGACATCGAGCGGCTCGGGCTGGAAACATTTGCCGGAATCAACGACGTCAAGGTCGGAGTGCGCCAGGTGCCCGGCTCGCTGTTCGTCAACGCGACCGAGCCGGTGCCGGTCGAGGAGGAGCCCTGCCGTTCGCTTCGTGCGGTGTATCGGCGGCTGATGGGCCGTGAGCCCGGCGTCAATCGCAAGAATGCCTTCAACGACACCATCCGCTTCCGCGAAGCAGGCATCAATGCGGTCACCTTCGGTCCGGGCGAGGACGGCTGGGCCGTCGACAACGAGAACATCTCGATCACCAAGTCGGTGATGGCAACGCGGATCTATGCACTGACCATCATGCAGATCTTGGGAGTGCGCACATGAGCGTCGAGGCAAGTCCCATGGCCATTCCGATCTCGGCCGACCGTACACGGCGGGGCAGCTTGCGGCTGCCAACAGTGTCGCGGTCGGTGCTGCTCTCGACCCTCACCGTCGCCCTGCTGCTGGCCGCGTGGGTCATCGTTACGGAGATGGGCTGGGCCAACGAACTGTTCCTGCCGAAGCCGCAGGCGGTGTGGGCGGCATTCGTCAAGACCATGACGAAGGGCTACCAGGGCGCCACGCTGCTTCAGCATCTCGGCGCCAGCCTCTACCGCATCCTCGTGGCCTTCGCGTTGGCCTGTCTCGTCGGCATTCCGCTCGGCGTGCTCATGGGCGTCTCGAAAAATGCCCGTGCGCTGCTCAATCCGTTGATCGAGTTCTATCGTCCGCTACCGCCACTTGGGCTCTATACGTTGCTGGTGATGTGGCTCGGCATCGGCGAGAGCTCCAAACTGTCGTTGTTGTTCCTTGCAGGCCTGCCCGGCATCGTGATTTCGACGATCCAGGCCGTCACCAGCGTCGATCCCGTCTACGTGCGTGCCGCGCAATCCCTTGGCGCAACCCGGCGCCACCTGCTCTTTCACGTCTACCTGCCCGCAGCGGGACCACTGATCCTCGCCGGGATGCGCATCTCGCTCGGCTTCACCTACACCGTCCTCGTCGCCGCCGAGATCGTCGCGGCCTCCGCCGGCATCGGCTGGATGATCTGGGATGCCGCGAAATTCCTGCTGTCCGACGTCGTGATCATGGGCCTGATCGTGCTTGGCCTGACCGGCGTCGTGCTCGACCTGATGATGCGCGGAATTGCGAAATTACTGATGCCGTGGGCCCGAACCTGATCCTGATCGAGGAGAGATGAGATGATGAAGAGACTGGTTGCGACGCTTGCATTCGCTGCGCTGACGCTCTCGGCCCCCGCTCGTGCCGAGGACAAGCCGGCCAAGGTGACCGTCGGCTATCTGAATTTGGTGAACGCGCAGCTCGTCACCAAGCATCTCGGCCTGCTGGCCAAGGAGATGCCTGGTGTCGACATCAAATACGTCAAGATCGGTGGCGGCGGCGACATGCTGCGCGCGATCGCCGGAAACGACGTCGATTTCGGCGGCCTCGGCAATCCTCCGACCGCGATCGGCGCGACCCGGGCCCTGCCGATCAAGGGCATCCTGGTGATCAATCTGCTCGACTATGTCGAGTCGATGGTGGTGCGCACCGACAAGAACATCAATTCGCTTAAAGATCTTAAAGGCAAGACGGTCGCCGCGCCGTTCGGATCCACCACACATTACCTGCTGTTGCAGGCATTGAAGGACGACGGCGTCGATCCTGCCTCGCTGAAGATTATCGATCTCGCACCCTCGGACATCGCCTCCGCCTGGCTTCGCGGCGATATCGATGCCGCCTGGTTCTGGGAGCCGAACCTCGACAAGGCCGTCAAGAACGGCGGCAAGATCCTGATCACCTCGGGTGAGATGACCAAGCGCGGCTATCCGACCTGGGACATCGGCGTCGTGATGAATGCTTTTGCGGAAAAATATCCGTCCTACGTCGAGAAGTTCATCAAGGCCGAATGCGAGGGGATCGATTTCTGGCTGAAGAACCCGGAGAAGACGGCCGAGATCATCGCCGAGGAGCTTTCGCTGCCGCTGCCCGATGCGATGCGAATGATGAAGGGCACGGGCATGGTCCCTTGCAACCAGCAGCTCACCGAGGACTATCTCGGCACAACGATAAAGAAGGGCAAGTTCGTCGACACGCTGGTCTCCACGGCCGACTTCCTGGTCAAGCAGGAGCGTCTCCCGAAGCTGCTGCCGCGCGCCGGCTTCGAAGCCTTCATCCAGCCGGCCTATATCGAGAAGGTGATCGGCCGTTGACGCCTGCTGCCGGCGGGCTTGTCTCGCCGGCGCGCCCTGTTCCCATAAGCATGTGACGCCATGGATATCTCGCCTCGCCATCTTCGCGCTGCCTATCGCAACGGCACGCTGAAGCCGTCAGACGTCGCCGCGCACGTGCTGTCGCGCCTGACTGATGCCGACCAGAGCGGTGTCTGGATATCGACGGGAAGGCCCGAGAGCGTCATGGCCGCGGCGCGCGCGATCGATGCCCGCGTCGGCGAGATCGATGAGCTACCGCTCTATGGGCTCGTATTCTCGGTCAAGGACTGCATCGACGTCGCAGGTGAGCAGACGACGTCGGCCTGTCCGGAATTCGCCTATGTGGCGGAGGATACGAGCCCCGTGGTGGCTGACGCGATTGCAGCCGGTGCGATTTATGTCGGCAAGACCAATATGGACCAGTTCGCGACCGGGCTCGTCGGCGTCCGCTCGCCCTACGGCATCGCCCGGAATCCATACAACGCAGACTACATTCCCGGCGGCTCCAGCTCGGGCGCGGCGGTGTCGGTCGCCACCGGCACGTCGTCGTTCGCGTTCGGCACCGACACCGGCGGGTCGGGCAGGGTGCCTGCGTCCTATTGCGGCGTGACCGGCTTCAAGCCGGCGCCGGGCGCGTTCAGCCAGCGCGGGATGGTGTATGCGTGCCGGAGCTTCGACACGATCTCGCTCTACACCCGCGATCCCGCCGACGGCTATGATGTCTATCGCGTGCTGGCGCGGCGCGATCCCGCGGACGGCTTTTCGCCGCTGGAGTTCGCCGGCTGGACAGAGCAGGCGTCCCCGGCGCGGCCGCTGAAGATCGCAACGCCGCGCCTCTATCAGCTCAAGTTCTTCGGCAATCCAGAGACGGAGAGGCTGTTCGGCGACGCGCTGCACCGGCTGCGCCGACTCGACCTGCCGGTCGTGCCGGTGGATTTCTCGCCATTCACCTCGATCAACGATCTGATGTTCTTCGGGCCGTTTCTAGCGGAGCGTGATGTTTCTGTCGGCGCCTTTCTCGACGCCCATCCCGGTGCAGGGGTCAAGATCGTGCGCGATCTCGTTCTCGGCAGCCGGAAGTTCTCGGCCGCCGATGCCTACCGCGCGTTCTACGAAGTCAAGGACGTCCAGCGTCAGCTTCGCGGCTTCTGGGAAGCTCACGATGCGCTGGTGGTGCCGACGGTCGGCACCGTCCTCAGCATTGATGAAGTTGCGCGCGATCCGCTGACGGCCAATTTCAACAACGGTTATTACACCAACTACGCCAATCCGCTCGGGCTCGCCGCGATTGCGGTGCCGAATGCGATGACCGGGGCCGGCGTGCCCTATGGAGTCACGTTCCTGGCGCCGGCGGGGCGGGAGCGCCTGCTCGCTGACCTCGCTTGTGCGTTCACGGCTGCGGCGGCCGTGCGTTGAGCGGTCGCAACGCGTTGCAATCGGATGCGATACCTCCTAGCCTTCGAGCCGTCACTCGAAGGGAGACTGGTCGTGGGGCGGGGCCATGCACATGAAGTCGCCGATCCGGGTGAGCCCTGTGCGGAAGTGCAAGGCGCCGGAACGGGTCGCTATGTGCTGAAGGCGCTGGACAAGTCTGATCTGGACCTGGTGATGCGGACCGGCAGGTTGGCGACTTACCAGAACCGCGAACATCTGCTGCGCGAAGGCGAGCCGGCGAACGGCATCCACGTCATTTTGAGCGGGATCGTCGAAAGCACCCATGCCGGCACGCAAGGTCGCGAGCTGATGCTGGCGACATGGGAAGCCGGCGACTTCGTCGGCGCCCCCTACATTCTCGGCAATCACCGCCATAGCTGGTCGGCGCGCGCGCTCGGCCGGGTCGAAGCTTTGCATCTCGACCAGGATGCCATCCGCCGCCTGATCGCACAGTCGCCCTCGTTCGCAGTCGCGCTGATCGAATGTCTCGGCTTCAAGGGCGAGACCTATTCGATGCTGGCGCAGACGCTGGCTGGGCAGAAGGCTGCGGAACGATTGGTGCTGCTGCTGGTGAAGCTGTGCGAGAACGCGGCGCAGGACGAGAACGGTCCGATCTCGCTCGGCCGCCTCACGCAGGCCAATCTCGCGCGCATGATCGGCGCGACGCGGCAGTCGATCAGCCTCATTCTCAACCGTCTCCAGGACGAGGGCATCATCACGACCGGCCCGACCAAGATGGTCGTGAATGATCTCTCGGCGCTGAGGAAGCAGGTCACGGACTAAAGCGCGATGATGTCGTCATCGCGCTTTAGGCTTCGATGGTGCCAATCCCATGCAGCGCTGCACTTCACCCGGTACATTGTAGGTGCGCATGATGTGGCGGCTGTCGCGCAGGCCGGACGCTTCGCGCTGCACCACGAACATCCAAAGCGCCTGGCCGGCTTCCAGCACCAGCTTGCGCCTCGCCGGTTGCATCGCGTCCGGCACTTCGGTCGCGGCGTGAGCGACGTCGAACTCGCGCAAACGCGAAAGGCTCTGTTCGAGGGCGCGGCCCATCCGCCCAAGCGCCGAGGCCTGTTCCTGGACGATCTCGTAGTGGAGGATGTCGACTGGCGGGCGAAGATCACGAGACATGGCCGCAATATAGTGTCGCCCGGCCCGCAGGCGCAACGCGCGGCTACCTCGCCTTGTACGCCGCCAGGAACATCCGCGTTGCACTCTCGACCACCGCGCTCATGCGCTGTTCCGACGGCGCGGGCTCCGCCTGAAACACGAAGGGCAGGAACAGCGAGGCCTTGCACAGTTCCATGAACTGCGAGGCGGCAAGATCGCAATCATCGATCGAAAGATCGCCCGATGCGACACGTGCCTTGAGATAAGCGGAGAGGCGGTTGATGCTCTTGTCCAGCACGCGCGCATAGTAACGCCGGCCGACATCCGGCATGCGCTCGGCGATCGCCATCACGGTGCGGATCGCCGATCCGCCGCCGGGCCGGCAGACCAGGTGAAGATAGGCGAGGCCGAACTCCTTCAGCGTGCTCTCGGCCTCGCGGTCGGGATCGAAACTGAACACGACCTGGCCGTGCTGGAGCGCCTCCTGTTCGACGATGGCTTCGAACAGCGCGCATTTGTCGGCGAAGTAGACGTAGAGTGTGCCCTTGGAGACCTGCGCGGCGCGCGCGATCTCGCCCATGCTGGCCCCGTCGAAGCCCAGATCCATGAACACCTTGCGGGCGCCGTCCAGGATCTGGCGGCGCTTGGAATTGTCCTCGTCCTGGACGATACGCAATTGTTCGCTGGCAGCTACAACCATTGGTTTAGGGTCTCGGAAGGTTTTTGGGTCGGGATTAAGCCATGAAACGCCCATAAAGGATTCGCGGCTGTAAGCTCTGTCGGGAATAATGTGTATATTGACCGAACCGTTCGGTCAATGCTATTTGAGATCCACGCGAGGAAACCGCCGCAACCGCGGCCGCCCTCGGGTTGCGCTTTTTTGGGGAGGCCGTGATGGCCATATCGAGAGATCAGACGGCTCGCGTCCTTCGCCAGGAAACGGCGGAGGACCAGACGGGCGCTGATGCTGCCTCCGAGACACCCGCACCCCCTGCCGAGCAGCTGCGCGCTCACGTGGCCGAGGAAACCAAGCGTCCGACCCGCGAGGCGCCGGAGCAGCCCGTGATCGACAAGCCGGCCGCACCTGCGCCGGACGCGCCCGCCGCCGCTGCGTCCGGTGCGCCAAAGTCCGGCAAGCGCAAATTCGTCCTGATGGGCGTCGGCCTCGTCCTCGCGCTGGCTGTTGCGGGGTATGCCGGCTATTACACTTTGGTCGGTCGCTTCTACATCTCGACCGACGACGCCTATGTGCGCGCCAACAACACCATGCTCGGCGCGCGCGTTGCCGGCCACATCTCCTCGATCCTTGCCGGCGACAACACACAGGTCCAAGCCGGCGACATCGTCCTCCGCATCGACGACGGCGACTACAGGATCGCGGTCGAGGCCGCCGCGACCAAGATCGCGACCCAGCAAGCAACCATCGATCGCATCGGCCGCCAGGTCGCAGCTCTCGACAGCCAGGTCGCCCAGGCCAAGGCGCAGCTCGTCTCCGCCGAAGCGGGCCTCAAGCGCGCCGACCTCGATTATGAGCGCCAGCAGGCGCTGAGCAGCAAGGGCTTTGCCTCGCGCGCCACCTTCGAAAGCTCGGAAGCCGGACGCGACCAGGGCGCCGCCGCGGTCAAGGCCGCGCGAGCCGCCTACGAGGTTGCCGTCAGCAATGTCGACGTCGCCAAGGCGCAGCAGGCCGAAGCGCAGGCCCAGCTCGCCGAGCTCAAGACCACGCTCGCCAAAGCCGAGCGCGACCTCGGCTTCACGGCGGTGCGCGCGCCGGTGAACGGCACGTTCTCGAACCGCCTTGTCAACACCGGCGACTTCGTCGCGGTCGGACAGCGCCTCGGCAACATCGTGCCGCTGGACGACGTCTATATCGACGCGAACTTCAAGGAGACACAGCTCAAGCGCATCCGCCCGGGACAGCCGGTGACGATCAAGGTCGATGCCTACGGCATGCGCAAGTTCTCCGGCGTCGTCGACAGCATCGCGGCGGGCGCGGGGTCGGTGTTCACGCTGCTGCCGCCCGACAACGCCACCGGCAACTTCACCAAGATCGTGCAGCGCGTGCCGGTCCGCATCCGCGTTCCCAAATCGGTGGCGAAGCAGAACCTGCTCCGCGCCGGCATGTCGGTCTACGCCACCGTCGACACCAACAAGGGCGCCGCCGACGCCGACAGCGCGGTCGACCTCGACGATCCCACCGCGGTCCATCCGCAGTAGGGATGCTATGATGTTCGAGACGAGCGCCGCTTCGCCTTTCACCTCTCCCGGAGGGAGAGGTCGGATCGCATCGGAAGATGCGATCCGGGTGAGGGGTTACGCTCTCTCGTGGAAGCTGCGGCCCCTCACCCGATTTGCTGCGCAAATCGACCTCTCCCCGATGGGGAGAGGTGGAGCGTGCCCTCTCGCGCGAGCTGAGTGAGAAAATGGCCAACGCCACCACCGCTTCACCTGCCATGATGGCGGATCCCGCTTCGGAGCGCATTGCGCCGAAGCGGCTGTTTGCGTTCATCATCATGGTGTTCGGGATGTTCATGTCGATCCTGGACATCCAGATCGTCTCGGCCTCATTGAGCGAAATCCAGGCCGGGCTGTCGGCGAGCTCCAGCGAGGTCTCCTGGGTTCAGACCGCCTATCTGATCGCCGAGGTGATCGCGATCCCGCTGTCGGGATTCCTGTCGCGCGCCTTCGGCACGCGGCTGTTGTTCGCGATCTCGGCGGCCGGCTTCACCTTCGCGAGCCTGCTCTGCGGCTTCGCCACGACGATCGAGGAGATGATCCTCTGGCGCGCGCTGCAGGGCTTTCTCGGCGCCGGCATGATCCCGACCGTGTTCGCTTCGGCCTACACCGTCTTCCCGCGCACGAAATTCCACATCGTCGGTCCCATCATCGGCCTCGTCGCAACCTTGGCTCCGACCATCGGACCGACGGTCGGCGGCTACATCACCGACGCGATGTCGTGGAACTGGCTGTTCTTCATCAACGTCGTGCCCGGCATCGGCATCACAGTGGGCGTGCTGGCGCTGGTCGATTTCGACGAGCCGCATTTCGAGCTGCTCGATCGCTTCGACTGGTGGGGCTTGTTGTTCATGGCCAGCTTCCTCGGCACGCTGGAATATGTGCTGGAAGAGGGCCCGCAATATCAATGGATGCAGGACACGTCGGTCGCGATCTGCGCCTGGATCTGCGCGATCTCGGCCATCGCCTTCTTCTGGCGCGTGTTCACGGCGGCCGAGCCGATCGTCAATCTGCGCACCTTCTCCGACCGCAATTTCGCCGTCGGATGCACGCTGCAATTCTGCATCGGCATCGGTCTCTACGGCCTGACCTACATTTATCCGCGCTATCTCGCCGAAGTGCGCGGCTACAGCGCGCTGATGATCGGCGACACCATGTTCGTCTCCGGCATCACCATGTTCCTGGTCGCACCGCTGGTCGGCCGGCTCATGGCCAAGCTCGACATGCGCTACATGATCGCGTTCGGCCTCGTCGTGTTCGCGATCGGCTCCTACCAGATGACCTGGATCACCCGCGAATACGATTTCTACGAGCTGCTGGTGCCGCAGATCCTGCGCGGCATCGGCATGATGTTCGCGATGGTCCCGACCAACAACGTCGCGCTCGGCACGCTGCCACCTGACAAGGTGAAGAACGCGAGCGGCCTGTTCAACCTGATGCGCAATCTCGGCGGCGCGCTCGGCCTCGCCGTCATCAACACCGTGCTCAACGACCGCACCGACCTGCATATCACCCGTCTGCAGGAGCGCGTGACCTGGGGCAACACGACCGCGACCGAAACCCTGAGCATGTTCATGCAGAAATTTCAGGGACTTGGCGATTCCACGCTGATGGCCATGAAGCAGCTTTCCCAGCTGGTTCATCGCCAGGCCGTGGTGATGAGCTTTGGCGATGCCTTCTTCATCCTGTCGCTGTTCTATCTCGCCCTCAGTTTCCTGGTGGTGCTGCTGAAGAGACCGCCGTCGCCGTTCGGCGCCGGCGGCGACGGGCACTAATTTGCAACACTCGTGCGTGATCTCGCGCGAGCCCCGTTGCAATCGGCTGGCGACACATCTATAAAGCGCGCCTCATTCATTCGAACCGGGGAGAGATTTGCATGATTTCGTCGCAATCGCAGATCGTACGCCCGCGCTCGATGATCACCTCGATGACGTTCTGGTTCGGTATGTACGCGGCCTGTTAGAGGCCTCTTCCGCCAGCTTCGATTGGGCCAAGGTTTTGGCCGAGCGTCCCGATCGCTTCGTTTCCCAAGTCAAAATCAATCTTACGTGACGCCGTTGCGGCCTTCGGGCCGACTTGCGTCCATCGATGGAGCCGGCCCGCGCGAAGCGGCCGGATGATGCCATGACCGCTCTGTCCAAGAAGCCTGCGGCGATTCGCGTCGTGCTTCCCTTCGTGTTCAAACATTGGCTGAAGCAGCCGGGGCGCGGCCTCGTCGTGGCCGGCGGCCTGCTCGGCGCAACCGCCGCCGATTTGTTCATGCCGGTCTTCTCCGGACACCTGATCGATGCGCTGACCCGCGGTCCGTCCGACCCCGATGCGCGGCACGCGGCGCTGGTCGCGTTCGGCGCCATCGTGGCGCTGGGCGCGGCCTCGATGGTGCTGCGGCTCGCGGGATTGCAGGCGATCGTGCCGTTCACGCTGCAGATCATGTCCGAGGTCGCGCAGGAGGCGTTCACGCGCGTGCAGCGCTTCTCGACCGACTGGCACGCGAACTCCTTCGCCGGCTCCACGGTTCGGAAGATCACCCGCGGCATGTGGGCGCTCGACCTGCTCAACGACACGCTGCTGCTCGCGCTATTGCCCTCGTTCGTCGTTCTGATCGGCTCGATGATCCTGCTCGGCCTGCACTGGGCCTCGCTCGGCGCGGTGATCGCGCTCGGCGCGCTGGTCTATGTCACGATGACGGTGCTGTTCTCGACCCGCTACGTCGCGCCGGCCGCGCGCGTCTCCAATGCCTGGGACACCAAGGTGGGCGGCACGCTGGCGGATGCGCTGACCTGCAACGCCGTGGTGAAATCCTTCGGCGCGGAACTGCGCGAGGACGCGCGGCTCGCCCGCGTCGTCAACCGCTGGGGCGTGCGCGTGCGGCGGACCTGGTTTCGCTACAACTACACCGCCATGGCGCAGCTCACGCTGCTGCTGGGCTTGCGCGCCTCGGTGATCGGCGGCTCCGTTTTGCTGTGGGTCTCCGGCTACGCCTCGCCCGGCGATGTCACCTATGTGCTGACGAGCTACTACGTGATCCACGCCTATTTGCGCGACGTCGGCATGCACATCAACAACCTCCAGCGCTCGGTCAACGACATGGAGGAGCTGGTGGCGATCCACGACGAGCCGATCGGCATCGCCGATGCGGCCAATGCGCAGCCGATCGCGATCGAAGGCGGCGAGATCGTGTTCGATGACGTCACGTTCCATTATGGCGGCCATCGTGCGCCGCTCTATGACGGGCTGTCGCTGACGATCCGCGCCGGCGAGCGGGTCGGCCTCGTCGGCCGCTCCGGCTCCGGCAAGACCACCTTCGTCAAGCTGGTGCAGCGGCTCTATGACGTCACCGGCGGCCGCGTGCTGATCGACGGGCAGGACATCGCGCTGGCCACGCAGCAATCGCTGCGCAGCCAGATCGCGATCGTGCAGCAGGAGCCGATCCTGTTTCACCGTACGCTCGCCGAGAACATCGCCTATGGCCGGCCCGGCGCCAGCTTGGAGGCGATCGAGCAGGCGGCGCGGCTTGCCAATGCGCACGACTTCATCCTGCGCCTGCCGAAGGGTTACGGCACCCTGGTCGGTGAGCGGGGCGTGAAATTGTCGGGCGGCGAGCGGCAGCGCGTGGCGCTGGCGCGCGCCTTCCTGGCGGATGCTCCGGTGCTGATCCTGGACGAGGCGACCTCGAGTCTCGATTCGGAATCGGAGGCGCTGATCCAGGAGGCGATGGAGCGGCTGATGAAGGGACGCACCTCCATCGTGATCGCGCACCGGCTGTCGACGGTGAAGAGCCTCGATCGCATCCTGGTGTTCGACCGCGGCGAGATCGTCGAGCAGGGCACGCACGCTCTGCTCGCGGCCAAGCCCGGCGGCATCTATCGCAGCCTGTTCGAGCGCCAGGTGGTGGAGCTCGGAGAGATCGCAGCAGCGGAATGACGCGCGTGGCCGGTGGACGAATGCCGGCCACGTCGCGTGGGGATGGAACGACATGAAAGACCTGACACACGGCTCTATCGTGAGACACATCCTGGCCATGGCGCCGCCGATCATGGTCGGCATGATCTCGATCATGATCTGCCAGCTGGTCGATCTGTATTTCGTATCTAGCCTCGGCGATGCGGCGGTTGCCGGCGTCGCCGCGGCCGGCAATGCCGGCTTTCTCGTCAATGCCTTGATGCAGGTGCTCGGCGTCGGCGCGGTGGCGCTGATCGCGCATGCCGTGGGACGCAAGGACCGGGCGGATGCGAACCTGATCTTCAACCAGGCGGTCGTGCTGTCGGTGCTGGCCGGCCTCTTGACTCTCGTGATCGGCGCAGCACTGTCGCGCCCTTACATGCGTTCGGTCGCGGCCGACCAGGCCACGGTCGAGGCGGGGACCACCTACCTGTTGTGGTTCATGCCGGCGCTCGCGCTGGAATTCGCCATGCAGGTGCTGGCTTCGGCGCTGCGCGCGACCGGGATCGTGCGTCCCGCGATGGTCGTGCGCGCGCTCGCGGTCGCGATCAATATCGCATTGGCGCCGGTGCTGATCTCGGGCTGGGGCACGGGCTGCGCACTCGGTGTCGCCGGCGCGGGGCTGGCGAGCTCGATCGCAGTCGCCGTCGGCGTGCTGATGCTGCTGGCCTATTTCCGCAAGGTCGAGCGCTACGTCGCCTTCAACGCGGCGCAGTGGCGTCCGCAGCCGCGGCACCTGATGCGCATCCTGAATGTCGGCCTGCCGGCCGGCGGCGAGTTCGCGATGATGTTCATCTTCATGGCGGTGGTCTATTACGTGCTGCGCGACTTCGGCGCGGCGGCGCAGGCGGGCTTCGGCATCGGGCAGCGCGTGCTCGGCCTAATTCAGATGCCGGCGCTCGCGATTGCGCTGGCGGCCGCGCCCATCGCCGGCCAGAACGTCGGTGCCGGCAACGGCGCGCGGGTGCGGGAAACCTTTGTCAAGACGGCGCTGATCACCACCGTCGTGGCGGTCGGCTTCATGATCCTCGCGCAGCTGAAGCCGGAGCTGCTGCTGGCCGGGTTTTCCAACGACCGGGAGACGATGGCGATCGCCTTCCTGTTCCTGCGGATCATCTCGCTCAACATGGTGGCGCAGGGCCTCATCTTCACCTGCTCCAGCATGTTCCAGGGCCTCGGCAACACCAGGCCTGTGCTGGTGAGCTCGGTGACGCGCGTGTTCACCTATTCGCTGCCGGTGCTCTGGCTGTCGACGCGGCCGGGTTTCCGCATCGAGCATGTCTGGTATCTCTCGATCGCGGCGACGACGCTGCAGGCCGCAATGAGCCTGTGGCTCATGCGCCGCGAGTTCGGCAAGCGCTTCGCGTCGCAGGACGAGGCCGCGAAGGCAGTGGAAGCCGAGCCGGTCGCGCCTCTGGCCCGTGCTCCCGCGTAGCGAAAGTGACATCCCTCCCACGGCTCCCGCCAGCTTGCGGCGCCGTGGGGCTAATGCGCGCCAAGGCTGTTCCAGACGAGCGTGAGGCCCGACAGAAACAAGAGGCCGAGCACGACATCGCCGAAATGCTTGTCGTTCAGCGCGTGATAGACGCGCGCGCCCGCCCATGCGCCGATCAAGGTGCCCGGAAAGGCGACCAGCGCGAGCCAGACCACTTTGAGCTCGACGAGACCCGATGCGGTCTGCAGCAGCAGTGCGGTGGCGAGCACCGTGAAGTTAAAGAGCTGGAAGATGCCGCGCCGCTCGTGCTTGTTCCAGCCGCGGATATTGGCCCACAGGATCGGCAGCGGTCCCGAGAGCCCAGCGAGGCCACCAAGAATGCCGCCGGCAAAGCCGACCGCGCCGTCGGCAATCCGGCCGCCGGATTTGATCGCGAGCGACCTCTTGTTCAGATAGAGCGCCGTAGAGAAAATCAGGATCAGCACACCGACGCTCAGCTTGAACACTTTTGGATCGGCCGAGGCCACCATCATGGTGCCGAGCGGGACGCCGAGCAGGCCGCCGATCAGGAACGGCCAGACCAGCGAGAGGTTGAAGCTCTTCCACATCGAGGGCAGCGTCGAGGTCTGCGCGATCACCGAGCAGATCAGCACCAAGGGGACCGCGAGCGAGGGCGGCAGCACATAGAGCCAGATGCCGAGCGCCATCAGCGCCGTGCCGAAACCGGCCAGTCCCGAGACGAAGCCGCCGGCGAGCGCGCCGAGCAGCAGCAGGACGTAGGTGAGCGTTTCCAACAGACTGTCCTTGTCGCCAGGGGCGATCCCGAGCTGATCGCCACGGCTCGCATAACATGCCTGCCGGCATGCAGGTCAATCCGTGCCGCATGCAAGCGTGATCTGCGGCGCTCCATCGCCGTCATCGTCGATGATCTAGACGATCTGCCTGGTGTCGGCAGGCTTCTGCAGCGCGCCGACCAGGATGCGCAGCGCCTCCGTCAATTCCGATCTGTTTCGGGCCGCGCCCAGCGAGACGCGCGCCGCATGCGGCGGTGCCCCGTCGACGGTGAAGGCATCGCCGGCGACGACCGCAAGCCCGTTCCGCAGAAGATGTGCGGCGAGATCGGGTCGCTCTTCCGGCAGTCGCAGCCAGAGATGATGCGCCGCGGGCCTGGCCAGGAACTGAAAACCTTTCAGCGCGCGTTGCGCGAGCTGCTGGCGCCCGACTGCCTCGCTTCGGATGGCGCTGATGATGCGATCGGCAATGCCGCCTTCGATCCAATGCGTCACCAGCGCGACCATCAGGGGCGCCGGCATCTGCACGGTCGCCTGCAGGGAGGTGCGCATGTCCCGCTGCGCGCCACTGTCGGGCGTCACCAGATAGGCAACGCGCAGCGCCGGCGCGATGCTTTTTGACAGCGTGGTCGCAAGATATGTCCGCTCCGGAATGAGGTTCGCGATCGGCGAGGCCGCGCGGTCGAGCAGCCCGTAGGCGTCGTCCTCGATCAGGATGGTGCCGGCATCGTGGATGATCTTCGCGATCGCGCCGCGCCGCTCGGCGGAAAGCGTCGCCGTGGTCGGATTGTGCAGCGTCGGAATGAGATAGACGGCTTTCGGCTTGTGCACGCGGCACGCCTTTGCCAGCGCATCCGGCAGGATGCCGTCCTCATCCATGGGGACACCGACGAGCTTGACGCCGAGCCGGGCCGCGGCGGCCTTGATGCCGGGGAAGGTGAGGGCTTCGGTCAGCACGGTGTCGCCGGGCCGCGCAACATGGGCGAGCAGGTTGAAGAGGATCGTCTGTGCGCCGGGAAAGATCACCAGCCTATCGGCCTGCGCATGCGCGACGCGGGCGCGCATCCAGCGCGCCGCGACCTCGCGCTCATGCGCGCTGCCGCCGGGCGGCTGGTAGTTGAGATACGCCGTCAGGCCCGATTGCGCGCGGAGGGCTTCCAGCCCGGCGATGATGCGCTCGTCGAGCTGCGCCTCCAGCGGGTGCGGCGGCACATTCATCGACAGGTCGATCGCGACCGGGTGCGGCAGGTCGACCGCGCGCCGCGCGCTGGTCTCCGACACGAACGAGCCCTGTCCGACGCGAGCTTCCATGATGCCGCGGCGCCGCGCCTCGGTGTAGGCGCGCGTCACCGTGGTGAGGTCGATGCCGAGTGCTTTTGCCAGCGCACGCTGCGTCGGCAGCTGTTGACCGCGCACCAGCCTGCCGGCGGCAATGTCGGCCTCCATGGCCTCGACGATCCGCTGATAGCGCGGGCCCGAAAGCTCCGAGATTGTAGGGATCCATTCCATGCAATTTGGGCCCATAACCTTTGAATGTATGGATGCAAGATATTATTGTATGGATCGTCGAAAAGGAAGAGGTGTGGGCATGTCTGTCTCTCTGGCGACGGTCTCTCTGGCCAAGGCGATGTGGCGCGGTTTCAGCGGCAAATGTCCGCATTGCGGGGAAGGGCACATGTTCGGCCGCTTCCTGAAGGTGGCGGAGGCTTGCGACCATTGCGGCGAGGAGCTGTTCCACCAGCGCGCCGACGACTTTCCCGCCTATCTCGTGATGGTCGTGGTCGGTCATCTCGTGGTGCCGGCGATCCTCGCGGTCGAGACCGCCTACGCGCCGCCGGAATGGCTGCAGCTCGCGGTGTGGCTGCCGGTGACGCTGTTCGCATCGCTCGCGCTGCTGCAACCGACCAAGGGCGCCATCGTCGGCCTGCAATGGCAGCTCGGCATGCACGGTTTCGAGGCGGGCAAGCTGCGGCGCGAAGCCGGCGAGCTTGCGCCGGTGCTGGTGAAGGACACGCGCGCCGCGTAAGCGGCGTTTACATCGCGCGGCCGGCCGCTACACTCCATCGTAGAAACAAGAACGATGGAAACGCCGATGGCCGCACGCGAGAAGACCTTCCTGCTCTGTCATGGCGCATGGTCCGGCGGATGGGCCTGGAAGAAGATGCACCCGCTGATGGCGCAGGCCGGCCACCGCCTGGTGGCGCCGACCTACACCGGGCTCGGCGAGCGCGCGCATCTGGCGAATCCTTCGGTCGATCTCGACTCGCATCTCCAGGATATCCTCAACGTCATCGCTTTCGAGGATCTCAACGACATCGTGCTGCTCGGCCACAGCTACGGCGGCATGGTCGCGACCGGCGTCGCCGACCGCGCGCGCGAGCGCGTGACGCAGCTGATCTATCTCGATGCCTTCGTGCCGCGTGACGGCCAGTCGCTGTTCGACCTCAACGAGGGCGGACGCGAGCCGATGCGCAAGGCAGTCAGCTCGGGCGACGGCTATCGCATCCCGCCGAACCCGCCGCCGCCGGATACCGCGCAGGCCGATCTCGACTGGCTCAATGCGCGGCGCGTCCCGATGCCGATCAAGTGCTTCGAGACGCGCTTGAGGCTCGAGCACGGCGAGCCGGCGATGCCGCGCAGCTACATCTATTGCACGCGCCTTCCGCCCGGCGACGTGTTCGGGCAGTTCGCCCAGCGCACGAAGAGCGAGGAGGGCTGGCGCTATGTCGAGCTCGACGCCAGTCACGCGCCGAATGTGACGGCGCCGGAGGCGTTGATGAAGGTGTTGAACGAGATCGTCGCGTAGCTCACAGCCGTCATTCCGGCTCGCGAAGCGAGAGCCCGGAATCCATCAGGCAGCGGAGTCGGTGGATGAATGGATTCCGGGTTCGTGCTGCGCACGCCCCAGAATGACAGCAGCCCAAATTGGTGAGGGGTCCGATGCGCTAGCATCGAACCCCTCGTTGCTTCCTTAGCAAGACGCGTTTTCTTCACGCGAACCGGAAACCCACTTCGCTCGAAAACGCTTTAGAGCATCAGCCGGCCTGTAAGCCGGGTTCTGTAGGGCACCGTCCACTTGCGCGAACGATACGTGACGGCCATTCCTCTGGGACCATGTTTGCACACGGCCTCGAGCAACCTACCCGGACGGCGGGCCTGACATCGCCCCGCGGTGTTATCGCTTTCGCGAACAGCCCGCTTAAGCCGTCCCTATTCGGTTTTGCTCCCGGTGGGGTTTGCCCTGCCGGCTCCGTTGCCGGAACCGCGGTGCGCTCTTACCGCACCTTTTCACCCTTACTTCCTCCGAGGAGGGAGCGGTTCGTTCTCTGTGGCACTTTCCCTGGGGTCACCCCCGCCGGACGTTATCCGGCACCGCATGTCAAGGGAGCCCGGACTTTCCTCCCCGGCGGCCTTTCGGCACCTGCCGGAGCGGCCGTCCGGCCGACTGACGGCTTAGGCATGGGCATTTGTGACGGTTTCGTCAAGCCGATATCGCGAGGCACGCTCGGCCAGAAATAATTTATCGTGAAGATGTCGTTTGGCGCGCAACCCGTTCGACTGGATGCCGGCAACACAGCCGAACAACAGGAGTGAAGCGATGCAATACCTGCTGATGATCTACCAGAACGAGGTCGAGTACGCGAAGAACGACGCGGCGACCAGCCAGAAGATGCTGGCCGAATACCAGACCTTCACGCAAGCCATCATCCAGAGCGGCAATTTCAAGGCCGGCGACCGCCTGCAGCCGACCATGACCGCAACGACCGTGCGTGTGCGCGAGGGCAAGACGCTGACGACCGATGGTCCGTTCGCGGAAACCCGCGAGCAGCTCGGTGGCTATTACCTGATCGAAGCCAAGGATCTCAACGCCGCCATCGAGATCGCGGCGCGGATTCCCAGCGCACGCATCGGCTCGATCGAGGTGCGGCCGATCTGGGTGTACGAGAAGTGACGGCTCTCACCTTCGTCATTCCGGGATGCGCCGCAAGGCGCAGGCCCGGAATCCATATCCCCGAATCGTGGTTATGGATTCCGGGCTCGCGGCTTTGCCGCGCCCCGGAATGACGAGAGGGGAGTGATCGCGTGACATGACCCCTGGCGAGATCGACAAAATCTTCCGCGACGAGGCGGGGCGGACGCTGGCCACGCTGATCCGTCTCGTCGGGGATTTCGATCTCGCCGAGGACGCGCTTCAGGATGCGTTTGCGGTCGCGCTGGAACGCTGGGCGTGTGAGGTCCCTGACAATCGGCGCGCCTGGCTCGTCAACGTCGCCAAGCACAAGGCGATCGATCGCATCCGCCGTCAGGCTGTGTTCCGCGGCAAGCAGCAGGCGCTGGTGCATGAGCTCGAGCTCAACGCGCTCGGCCCCGATGAGCCGACCGCAACGCTCGACGACGACATGCTGCGGCTGATCTTCACCTGCTGCCATCCTGCGTTCGCGGCCGAGGTGCAGGTCGCGCTGACGCTGCGCACCGTATGCGGGCTGTCGACGGCGCAGGTGGCGCGCGCTTTTCTCGTCGGCGAGGAGGCGATGGCGCAGCGGCTCGTCCGCGCCAAGCAGAAGATCAGGCTTGCCGGCATCCCCTATGAGGTGCCGGAGCGCGAGATGCTTGCGCCGCGGCTCGATGGCGTGCTCGCCGTGATCTATCTCGTCTTCACCGAAGGCTATGTCGCGACCGAGGGCGCGGACCTGATGCGGCCTGATCTGGCGACCGAGGCCATCCGGCTTGGCCGCCTGCTGAACCGGCTGATGCCCGATCGCGCCGGCATCAAGGGCCTGCTGGCCCTGATGCTGCTGCACGACGCGCGCCGCGCCGGGCGACAGACGCCCGCCGGCGACATCGTCCTGCTCGAAGAGCAGGACCGCTCGCTGTGGGACCGCGCGCAGATCGAGGAGGGCCTACGTCTGGTGGAGGATGCGTTGCGCGTGCCGGGCCGCCCGCAGCCCTATGCGGTGCAAGCGGCGATCGCAGCGCTGCATGCGCGTGCGCCGAGCTTCGAAGCCACCGACTGGCCGCAGATCGCAGGTTTGTACGAGGTGCTGCTGCGCATCAATCCGTCACCGGTGATCGAACTCAACCACGCCGCGGCGCTGTCGATGGTCGATGGGCCGGCGCGTGCGCTCGATCTCGTCGTTGCGATCGCCGCGCGCGGCGGGCTTCGCGGCTATGAGCTGCTGCCCGCCGTGCGCGCGGATTTGTTGCGGCGGCTCGGCAGGACGAAGGAGGCACGCGAGGCCTATCGTGCGGCGACCGAAGCGACGCAGCTCGAGCCGTTGCGGAGGCTCTATGCGCGACGGATGAGGGAGATGGAATAGGGGCCTCACATGCCGTCATTGCGAGCGCAGCGAAGCAATCCAGGCTATCACCGCGGAGACAGTCTGGGTTGCTTCGTCGCAAGAGCTCCTCGCAATGACGGCGTGTGCGGCTACGCCGTCACTTCGATGCGACCGGCGTTGCTTCCGCCGGCAGGCTCGCCAGCAGCGCCTGCAAGGTCGACAGCGTCGAGTGATCGGCGACGCCGTCCAGCCGTGCTGGGCGGAAATGGCGTTGGAAGGCGGTGACGACTTCCATCGTGGCAGCGTCGTACTTGCCGTTCAGGGGCACGCCATAGCCGTACCTTGCGAGCGCCTGCTGCATGCTCAGCACCGCGTCGCTGATGGTGCCGAGCATCAGGCTGTCGCCGCGGACGATCGGGGCGGGCGTCACCCAATGGCCGACGCCGGAATTGGCCAGCGAATGCCACGGAAATTTCTCGCCGGGATCCTTCTTGCGGGCGGGCGCGACGTCGGAATGGCCGAGCACCCGGTGCGCCGGCACCTTGCGGCGGAGCATGATGCCGCGGCACAGCGCGATCACGGCGGCGATCTGGCGCAGCGGAAACTCCGGATAGCCCCAGTCATGGCCGCGATTGATGATCTCGATGCCGATCGAGCAGGAGTTGATGTCGTCCTCGCCGGCCCAGGAGGAGACGCCGGCGTGCCAGGCCCGCTTGGCCTCGGGCACGCATTGCACGATGCGGCCGTCCTCCAACACGACATAATGCGCCGACACTTCGGTGCCGGCCGTGCAGAGGCGTGCCAGCGCGCCCTCGACATCGGGCATGCCGGTGTAGTGCAGCAGGATCATGTCCGGCTGCCGTCCCTTGTTGCGCTCGCCATGGTTCGGCGAGGGGATGATGTCCGAGACGATCGAGGAATCGGGCTCGAACGTCCGCAGGCCCGCCACGGTCTTGGGAACCGGGAGAACGCGGTGACGCTTCGAATCAGATCCAGACGGCGTGGACGAACCGGAGGGCATGAGCAGCTCGGACGGACGGAGAG
This sequence comes from Bradyrhizobium sp. BLXBL-01, assembly GCF_051853025.1. NCBI lineage: Bacteria > Pseudomonadati > Pseudomonadota > Alphaproteobacteria > Hyphomicrobiales > Nitrobacteraceae > Bradyrhizobium > Bradyrhizobium sp. BLXBL-01. The sequence goes on along the minus strand of NZ_CP182471.1, from coordinate 6,183,361 downwards.
TGGGGCAAGCCCTTCTCTTTACTATTCCTTTACCCTCCATCGCGCGCAATCGCGCGGCGCGGTTAACGGATTCATTTTGGCGATGTGTGTGGATGAAGCATCACTGCCCTCGTTACCTTTTCCACTTGTCATGAACCGAGCAACGCTTTCTTAACGCTAAGGGCCGTTACTGAGGGATGAAGAGCCGACCCGCGTCCGGAGGCGGCCAAAGCGTATTTTGGCTCGAAATCCCATGGCTGCCCGACAAATTCCACTGGGAACACCGGGTTTGTGGCCCGGGACGGCCGGGCTCGGTAACCATGCTGGACAGGGGCTTTGTCGTGGAACCGCCGCGACGCGTAATGATTCGAGGCGTTATGGGCTTGTTCGGCCCCGATCTCGCTTGGGTATCGGGCCGGGCGGTCGGCAGGCGTTGCGCATGAGCTCGGCTCCGCACATCCCCGTTCTTGGCCGTGAGGCCATCGCCCATCTCGCCCCGCGCGAGGGCGGCGTCTATGTCGACGCCACTTTTGGTGCCGGCGGCTATAGCCGCGCGATCCTGGAAGTGCCGGGAACCCGACTCATTGCCATCGATCGCGACCGCACCGCGATTGCCGGGGGTGCCGAACTGGTCGAACGCTCCGCGGGCCGGCTGACGCTGGTCGAGGACCGCTTCTCCAACCTCGCCGAGGTCTGCGCCGCGCAAGGCGTCGACGGCGTTGACGGCGTCGTGATGGATGTCGGCGTGTCCTCGATGCAGCTCGACCAGGCCGGCCGCGGCTTCTCCTTCCGCCTCGACGGTCCGCTCGACATGCGGATGGGGCAGACAGGCCCGACCGCGGCCGACGTCGTCGCCCGCGCCTCCGAAGGCGATCTCGCCGACATCATCTATCTCTTCGGCGAGGAGCGGCATTCGCGCCGCATCGCCCGCGCCATCGTCGCCGACCGGCAGGACACTCCGTTCACGACCACGCGCGCGCTCGCCGATCTCGTCGGCAGGGTGGTGCGATCGAAGCCCGGCGACATTCATCCGGCGACGCGGACGTTCCAGGCGCTGCGCATCTTCGTCAACGAAGAACTCGAGGAACTCCAGACGGCGCTCGCTGCCGCCGAGCGCGTGCTGAGGCCCGGCGGCCGCCTCGTCGTCGTCTCGTTCCATTCGCTGGAAGACCGCATCGTCAAGAATTTCCTCTCCGGGCGTTCCAAGACCGGCGGCGGTTCGCGGCATCTGCCGGAAGTCGCGCAGATTGCGCCGAGCTTCCAGCTGCTGACGCGGCGGCCGGTCGTCGCCGGCGAGGACGAAGTTGCGCACAATCCGCGCGCGCGCTCGGCAAAGCTGCGCGCCGCCGAGCGCACCTCTGCGCCGGCGCATGAGATCGATGAGGCATCGTCCTGGCCCAAGCTCGCCGACGTGATGAGGGGCGGCTAGCGCATGCGCATCATCCACCTCCTCGTCATCGGTGCGCTGATCTTCGCAGCCGCCCATGTCTACTGCATCAAGATGGACTCCACGGCGCGCACCGAGAAGGTGCTGCGGCTGCGTGCGGAGATCCGCGAGCAGCGCGATGCGATCGCGGGGCTGCGGGCCGAGTGGGCCAAGCTCGATGCGCCTCACCGCCTGCAAGGGCTGTCCGACCGGCATCTGCACCTCAAGCCGGTCAACGGCACGCAATATGATTCGCTGAAGAACCTGCCGGAACGTCCGCCGCGGATGTTCAGGCCGGGCGAGCCCGATCCGATCGGGGCCATGCTCAAGACCATCGAAGCCGCGAGCGATCCCGACACGGTGACGGGCTCCGTGCCTCAGCGCGAGGACAAGCAATGAGCCCGGCAACGCCTGCAAGACCAACCAAAAAAACGGCCGAGCGGTCAGTTGAACCTTGGCGGCGACGGCTGATCCGAAGCCTGCTCTACGGGCGCAACGTCGATCGGGCCGCGAAGGCGCGCGCGCGCGTGGGGCTTGCGATGCTCGCCTTCGCTTCGGTCTATGCTCTGATCGGCGGGCGGCTCGTGATGTTCGCGATCGGCGCCGACGCCCACAGCGCGCGCCGCGCCGCGGCGCAGGAGGTGGTTGCGACCGCGCGGCCCGACATCGTCGATCGCAACGGCGCCATCCTTGCGACCGACGTCAAGGCGGCGAGCCTGTTCGGCGAGCCGCGCCGCATCATCGACAAGGACGAGGCGATCGAGCTCTTGACCGCGACCATTCCCGACCTCGACGAGGCCGAGGTGCGCGAGCGCCTGAAGACGCGCAAGGGCTTCGTCTGGCTCAAGCGCGAGGTCACGGCGGCGCAGCAGCAGGCCGTCCACAAGCTCGGCATTCCCGGCATCGGCTTCCTGCGCGAGAACAAGCGGGTCTATCCGACCGGCAACGAGGTCGCCCACCTCATCGGTCTCGTCAATATCGACAACCAGGGTATCGCCGGCCTCGAGAAGTGGCTCGACAATCAGGGCCTCGCCGATCTCCACCGCGCCGGCTTTGCCACCGACCGGTTGCAGAAGCCGATCGAGCTCGCGGTCGATCTGCGCGTCGAGCATGCGCTGCGCGACGAGCTCGTGAAGGCCAAGGACAAGTTCCACGCCAAGGCCGCCTCCGGCATCGTCTCCAACGTCAAGACCGGCGAGATCGTGGCGATGGTCTCGCTGCCGGACTTCGACCCCAACAATCCGAAGGAAGCGCACGACCCCGATCGGATCAACCGCCTGACCACCGGCGTCTACGAGATGGGCTCGACCTTCAAGGCGTTCACGCTGGCGATGGCGCTCGATTCCGGCAAGATCAATCTGAACTCGATGTGGGACGCGCGCGGAAACCTGCACTACGGCAAGTTCACGATCCACGACAGTCATCCGCTCGGGCGTTTCATCAACACCAAGGAAGTGTTCACCTACTCCTCCAACATCGGCGCGGCGCGGATCGCGCTCGGCCAGGGCGTGGAGGCGCACAAGGCCTTCCTCGCCAAGATGGGCCAGATGACGCGGCTGCGCACCGAATTGCCGGAGAGCGCGGCGCCGCTCCTGCCGCGGCGCTGGAGCGAGCTGAACACGGTCACCGCTGCGTTCGGCCAGGGCCTGTCCGTAGCGCCGCTGCAAGCGGTGATGGGAATCAACGCGCTCGTGAACGGCGGCTATCTGGTTCCGCCGACATTCATGAAACGCAGCGAGTCCGAAGCCATGGCGATGGCCAAGCGCGTCATCAAGCCGGAGACCAGCGACAAAATGCGGTTCCTGATGCGGCTCAATGCTGAGATCGGCACCGCCAAGACCGCCGACGTCAAAGGCTATTACGTCGGCGGCAAGACCGGCACGTCCGAGAAGGTCATCAATGGCCGCTACGCCAAGAAGCGCGTCCTCAACTCCTTCACGGCCATCCTGCCCTGCGACGATCCCAAATATCACGTCCTGATCATGCTGGACGAGCCTCAGGCGATACCTGAAACGAAGGGCTTCATCACGTCGGGCTGGAACGCGGTGCCCACTGGGGGCAAGGTGATCGAGCGGATCGCGCCGCTCCTGGGTGTCGAGCCGCGGTTCGACCTGCCGCCCGCGGAGCGCCTTATTCTTGCAGCATCCAGGACAACCCAGTAATCAACCGGGTGGGCCATCGCCGGTGCTGAGTCGGGATTGTCCTTTGGAATCGGCTTTCCGGCTGGGCATATCGACTGGAAGACCATGAAGCTGCGCGACCTCTTGGGTCAGGATGTTCCGGGCAATGATGCCGCGATCGAGCCCGCTGCCGCGGCGCTCGAGGTGAGCGGCGTTGCGCTCGACAGCCGCGCGGTGAAGCCGGGCGATCTCTTCTTCGCGCTGGCAGGCAGCAAGACCGACGGCGCCCGCTTCGTCGATGCTGCGGTCGCCGCCGGCGCGGTGGCCGTCGTCGGCGACCACGCACCGGCCGCCTGCAAGGTGCCGTTCATCTCGGTCGCCAATCCGCGCCGCGCGCTGGCACTGGCCGCGGCAAGATTTTTCCCGGCGCAGCCTGCGACGATTGCCGCGGTGACTGGAACCAGCGGCAAGACATCGGTCGCCGCGTTCACGCGCCAGATCTGGGAGCGGCTCGGGCACGCCTCCGCCAGCATCGGCACCATCGGTCTCGTCTCGCAAAAGCGCACCGTCTACGGTTCGCTGACCACGCCGGATCCGATCGCGCTGCACCGGCAGTTAGATCAGATCGCGCGCGAGGGCGTCACGCATCTCGCGTTCGAGGCGTCCTCGCACGGGCTCGATCAATATCGACTCGATGGCGTGCGCATCTCGGCCGGCGGCTTCACCAATCTCTCGCGCGACCACATGGATTACCATCCGACCGTTGCGCATTACCTCGCGGCCAAGCTCCGCTTGTTCCGCGAGCTGGTGCCGCCTGATGGCGCCGCGGTGATCTCGGCCGATCATGATTGCTCGGCGGAAGCGATCGAGGCGGCGACATCGCGCGGCCTGCGCGTCATGGCGGTCGGCCGCAACGGCGATGGCGCAGGCGAGGGCATCCGCCTCACGGAGGCCGTCGTCGACGGTTTCTCGCAAAAGCTCACGGTCGAGCATCGCGGCAGGGCTTACGCGATCCGGCTGCCGCTGGTCGGCGAATTCCAGATCGAGAATGCGCTGGTGTCGGCCGGGCTTGCCATCGGCACCGGCAGCGATGCTGAAAACGTGTTTGCGAGCCTCGAACATCTCGAAGGCGCCAAGGGCCGGCTCGAGCGCGTCGGCGCGCGCAACGGCGCGCCGATCTTCGTCGACTATGCACACAAGCCCGACGCGCTGGCGAAGGCGCTGCAGGCGCTGCGGCCGTATGCCAAGCGCAGGCTGGTCGTCGTGTTCGGCGCCGGCGGCGACCGCGATGCCGGCAAGCGTCCGATCATGGGCGAGATCGCGGCGGAGAATGCCGATGCCGTCATCATCACCGATGACAATCCGCGCAGCGAGAAGCCGGAAGCCATCCGCGCCGCCATCCTCGCCACCGCGGAGGGCGCCCGCGAGATCGGCGACCGGGCCGAGGCGATCCGCGTCGCGATCGAGGAGCTGGAAGAGGGCGATGCGCTGCTCATCGCCGGCAAGGGCCACGAGACCGGGCAGATCGTCGGCGGCGAGGTGCTGCCGTTCAGTGATCACGAGGCGGTCGCCGCCGCGTTAGCGTCGATGGTGCTAAGCTCGTCTGATGTGCCCCCCGAGGTGCCCCCTCAGGGGCCTGGTGTTCATTTCAGTCTGGCCGAAAATGGAATTATCGATTTTGCTCCTCCCGAGGACATAGATCGACAAGGGAATAATGTAGCTAGACTGCGTCAGTTGCACCCTCAACTCAGAATGCTCGTGAAGACGCTAGTTGAGGTTCTGCATGTTGGAAACGTCGCTCATTCGCACCTGCTTGAACGCGCGGTCGCATTTCGACGGCTGGCAGATCAGGACCTGGAAGCGATCCAGATCCCTCTGTTGTATGTAGAGCACCTGCGTTTGCAAAATGCTGCCGAGGCGGCCACTAGCCGGACTCTTGACGATCTTCCTCCGCTCTCGGAGAAGGCGAGGGAGGTGCTGGACAGTTCTTTGGTCGTAGGTGGCATATTTTTGCTCGCCACGGCCGAGGGGGCATCGCTAATCGACGCTGAGGAGCGATTCAATCTTAGTCCTATTGAGAAAGCTCGGGCGTTTGAGAACAGGTTAGCAGTCGCAGAGCTTCTTCAGCGTCGCCCTGATATTATGACGCCGCGGGCTGCGGAGCTTCTTCTTCAGTCTACGAAGGAAGCAGGCACAGGGCACAATCCCACGCGCAGTGAGGTTGTCGTATCGAGCCTCATGAGAAACAGTCTAACTGTCTTGGTTGCCGGTGCTTCTCTGGGATCATTGCCGATTCTTGGCAGTATAATTGCGGGTCTCGGAGGTACTATAGGCGGCGGCTTTGCAGCGTGGATAGGATTGGAAAGTCTCAAGAGAACGAAGGCTTTTGCCGCAACTACCCAATTACTTGGCAAGAATATCGACCAAATTACGGACGCTGATGTTCAAGCGATATTTGATCGCTCTCGCAATCTCCGGCATTTGACGCGCTTCGTGCTCGACAACGATACGTTGCTCCTGCGCATCGCAAGATCGTACCCTAATTTAGAATGGGTGGCTTCGTCCTTGGACTGGATCAGGGGAAAGCTGGAGAGAGAAGAGGGAGATGCGAAGTGATGCAGGCAGCCTCTTCAGGATTGCTCGCGCGACTTTCTTCGTGGACCGGGCAGATCGTCGGCGGCCAGACGCTGCCCTTCAGTGATCACGAGGCGGTCGCCGCCGCACTAGCGTCGAGGGTTGCATGAGCGGGCCAATATGGACGGTTGCCGAGGTCGCGCGTGCGCTGGGCGTGGCCGGATCGTTCCCGGAGACGGGAATCGATTTCGTCACCCAGGACAGCCGCCTGGTGAAGCCGGGCAGCCTGTTCGTCGCGCTGAGCGGCACGCCGAGTGGCGGCTTCGTCTCGGCTTTCGCCAGCGCGCGCGACGGCTGGGAATTCGCCGACAAGGCGGAAGCTTCAGGCGCGGTCGCGATCATCGTGCCGCACGAGATCGCGGGCATCCGCATTCCCCAGATCGTCGTCAAGGACACGCTGATCGACGGCCTCTGGGGCCTCGCCCGCGCCGCACGCGCGCGCTTCAATGGCCCGGTGATCGGGCTCACCGGCAGCGCCGGCAAGACCAGCACCAAGGAATTTCTCGCCGCCTATCCGAACGCCTATGCCAGCCCGTCGAGCTTCAACAATTTCTGGGGCGTGCCGCTGACGCTGTGCAATGCCAGGCGGGACGCCAGCCTCTGGGTCGTCGAGATGGGCATGAACCAGCAAGGCGAGATCGCCCGGCTCAGCGAGCTCACGCAGCCGACCGTCGCGCTCATCGTCAACGTCCAGCCGGTGCATCTGGAAAAGCTCGGCTCGCTCGAGGCCATCAGGCGCGAGAAGGTGTCGATCGCGCTCGGCCTGCCCGAGGACGGCGTGCTGGTGCTGCCCGCCGGACTCAAGGCTTCCGAGTGGAAGGGCAAGGTCGTGCGCTTCGGCGGCGAGCATGCCGAGGTGCACGAGGTCGCGCATGCGCCGCACGGCGAGAGCTGGCAGGTCGTGGCCGCGATCGGCAAGAAGGAGATCGCCTTCAGCCTCACCCCTGGCGCGCCGCACCGGGTGCACAATGCGCTGGCTGCGCTCGCCTCGGTTCATGCCGCGCATCTCGATGTCGCGACGCTCGCGGTCAAGCTCGATCGCGTCGGCATCATGACCGGCCGCGGCGTCGAGCAGGCAATCGGCGATATCACGGTGATCGACGACAGCTTCAACGGCAATCCGGCCAGCGTGGCGGCGGCGCTGCAAAGCCTGCAGGCGCGCAACATGAGCGGTGGCCGCCGCATCGCGATTCTCGGCGACATGCTCGAGCTCGGCGCGGACGCACCGAGCTATCACACCGGCCTCGCCAGGCATCTCGACGGCATCGACGGCGTCTTTTGCGTCGGGCCGCTGATGCGCCACCTGTTCGACGCATTGCCAGCGGGCAAGGGCCTCGGCTGGCATGACGATCCCGCCACGCTGAAACCGGCCGAGGTCGCAAATCTGCTGAAGGCAGGCGACGTCGTGGTTGTCAAGGGCAGCAAGAAGATGTTCTGGGTCAACAAGTTTGTGCCGGGGCTGGTGGCCGCCTTGCAGGCAAAGGCGTAAACTGCTTGGAAGGCGCCGTTCCCGAATCCCACCCTTTGCGGCGGAAGCCGTCCGTTTCCCGAAACGCGCGGCCCATGACGAAGACCAGCGAATGCGCATGAGGCACCTGGATATGCAAAGGCGCCATAGGACCGTCTGAATGTTTTACTGGCTGATCGAGCTTTCCAACACATTTCCGGGCTTCGGTGCCTTTCGCACCGTCCTGAACGTCTTCCGCTACATCACCTTCCGCACCGGCGGCGCCATCGTGACCGGCGCGCTGTTCGTGTTCCTGTTCGGGCCCTGGATCATCGATCATTTGCGCATCCGTCAGGGCAAGGGCCAGCCGATCCGCACCGACGGTCCGCAATCGCATCTCGCCAAGAAGGGCACGCCCACCATGGGCGGACTGATGATCCTGTCCGGGCTCACGGTCGGCACCGTGCTGTGGGCCAATCCGCTCAACCCCTATGTCTGGATCGTGCTGGCGGTGACGCTCGGCTTCGGCTTCGTCGGCTTCTATGACGATTACCTCAAGGTGACCAAGCAGACCACGACCGGGTTCGGCAGCAAGCTGCGCCTCTTGATCGAAGCCGTGATCGCACTAGTCGCCTGCTACGCGCTGGTGCGGCTGAACCGCGACCCCGCCTCGACCGCGCTGACGATTCCCTTCCTGAAGGATACCGTGCTGCATTTCGGCTGGTTCTTCGTCGTCTTCGGCGCCTTCGTCATCGTCGGCTCCGGCAATGCGGTGAACCTCACCGACGGTCTCGACGGCCTCGCCATCGTGCCCGTGATGATTGCCACGGCGAGCTTCGCGATGATCGCCTATCTCACCGGCAACTTGGTGTTCGCCGACTACCTCCAGATCAAATATGTCGCCGGCACCGGCGAGCTCGCGGTGCTCTGCGGCGCGTTGCTCGGCGCCGGTCTCGGCTTCCTCTGGTTCAACGCGCCGCCGGCCTCGATCTTCATGGGCGACACCGGCTCGCTTGCGCTCGGCGGCATGCTCGGCGCGATCGCGGTCGCGGTGAAGCACGAGATCGTGCTCGCCGTGATCGGCGGATTGTTCGTGCTCGAGGCGGTTTCGGTCATCGTGCAGGTGGTGTCCTTCAAGCTCACGGGCAAGCGCGTGTTCCGGATGGCGCCGATCCACCATCACTTCGAGCAGAAGGGCTGGACCGAGCCGCAGATCGTGATCCGCTTCTGGATCATCTCGGTGATGCTGGCGCTCGCCGGCCTTTCGACGCTGAAGCTGCGGTGACCGATCGATGATCCCCGTCACGTCCTTCGCCGGCAAGACGGTCGCGGTGTTCGGCCTCGGCGGCTCGGGGCTCGCGTCCTGCCATGCGTTGAAAGCCGGCAGTGCCGAGGTGGTCGCCGCCGACGACAACGCCGAGAACGTCGCCAAGGCCGCGCAGGCCGGCTTCATCACCGCGGACTTGCGCAACGTCTCCTGGGCCAAGTTCGCAAGCCTCGTGCTGGCGCCCGGCGTGCCGCTCACCCATCCGGTGCCGCACTGGAGCGTCTTGAAGGCGCGCGAGGCCGGCGTCGAGGTGATCGGCGACATCGAGCTGTTCTGCCGCGAGCGACGCCGCCACGCACCCGATGCGCCGTTCGTCGCCATCACCGGCACCAACGGCAAGTCGACCACGACGGCGCTGATTGCGCATCTGACCAAGGTCGCCGGCTACGACACCCAGATGGGCGGCAATATCGGCACCGCCATCCTGTCGCTGGAGCCGCCGCGCATGGGCCGCGTCCACGTCATCGAGATGTCGTCCTACCAGATCGACCTCACGCCCTCGCTCGATCCCTCCGTCGGCATCCTGCTTAATGTCAGCGAGGACCATATCGACCGGCACGGCACGATCGAGCATTACGCCGCGGTGAAGGAACGCCTCGTTGCCGGCGTGCAAGGCGGCGGCACCTCGATCGTCGGCGTCGATGACGGCTATTGCCGCGATATCGCCGACCGGCTCGATCGCGCGGGCAAGAACGTGGTGCGCATCTCCGTCAAGAACCCGCTCGCGTCAGGCATTTACGTGGAGCACGGCACCATCGTGCGCGCCTCGGGCGGCGCCCGCAGCGAAGTCGCCGCGCTCGGCGGCATCGGCTCGCTGCGCGGCCAGCACAACGCGCAGAACGCGGCCTGCGCGGCCGCCGCCGCGCTCGCCATGGGCATCGGCCAGGACGTGCTGCAGAACGGCCTGCGCAGCTTTCCGGGCCTCGCGCATCGCATGGAGCAGGTCGGCCGCCGCGGCAACGTGCTGTTCGTCAACGATTCCAAGGGCACCAATGCGGATGCCACGGCGCATGCGCTGTCGTCGTTTGCCGACATCTTCTGGATCGCCGGCGGCAAGCCAAAGGCGGGCGGCATTACTAGCCTGACCGGTTTCTTCCCGCGGATTCGAAAAGCCTATCTGATCGGCGAAGCCGCGCAGGAATTTTCCGGAACGCTCGGCTCGGTCGCGCACGAGATCAGCCAGACCCTCGATGTCGCCGTCGAGCACGCCGCGCGCGATGCGGAAGGCTCGGGCCTCGCCGATGCCGTCGTGCTGCTGTCACCGGCCTGCGCCTCGTTCGACCAGTACCGCAACTTCGAGATCCGCGGCACCAAGTTCCGCGAGCTGGTGCAGGCGCTGCCGGGTGTGAAGCCGGTGGTGTAGGGCGCGCACTCGTCCGGCCAACTGCGCTGTCGTCGCCCGGCTTGACCGGGCGACCCAGTATTCCAGAGACGGTTGCGATTGAACCGAGGAGCCGCGGCGTACTGGATGCCCCGGTCAAGCCGGGGCATGACAGTGCGTCTTGTGGCCAGAGATCATCGTCAAACATCCGCACTTCCTTAACCCCCCGGTAACCAACGTCGGCGACCAATGGACGGACCTCTGTCCGAAAGCGGCCGCCCATGCTCTCCCGTGAAGAACGCACCCCCTTTTCCGAGTGGTGGTGGACCGTCGACAAGCCGCTGATGGGCGCCATCCTGGGGCTGATGCTGACCGGGGTCATCCTGTCGCTGGCGGCGAGCCCGCCGGTTGCGACCCGCATCGGGCTCGATGCCTTCCACTTCTTCAGCCGCCATGTGCTGTTCCTCGTGCCCTCCTGCATCGTGCTGCTCGGGGTGTCGTTCCTGTCGCCGCGCGCGATCCGCCGCTCGGCCCTGATCATCTTCGCGGCGAGCATCATCCTGATCGTGCTCACGCTCGCCATCGGCCCCGAGGTGAAGGGTTCGCGCCGCTGGATCACGCTGCTCGGCGTCAACATCCAGGCCTCCGAGATCGCAAAACCATCTTTCGTCGTGATCGCGGCCTGGCTGTTCGCGGAATCGACCAGACGGCCGGAGATGCCGGCGACCTCGATGGCGCTGGTGCTGCTGTTGATGCTGGTCGCGCTATTGGTGATGGAGCCGGATTTCGGCCAGACCATGCTGATCCTGATGGTGTGGGGCTCGCTGTTCTTCATCGCGGGCATGCGCATGATCTGGGTGTTCGGGCTCGCAGGTCTCGGCGCGGCCGGCCTGTTCAGCGCCTATCTTTTCGTTCCGCACGTCGCGGGCCGCATCAAGCGCTTCATGAACCCGGCCTCCGGCGACACTTTCCAGGTCGATACCGCCATGGAGGCCTTCTATAACGGCGGCTGGTTCGGGCTCGGACCCGGCGAGGGCATCGCCAAACGCAGCCTGCCGGACAGCCACACCGACTTCGTCTTCGCGGTCGCGGCCGAAGAGTTCGGCATCATCCTGTGCCTTGCGATGCTGGCGCTGTTCGCCTTCGTCGTCATCCGCACGCTGTCGCGCGCCTATGCCAATGAGGACATGTTCTCGCGCTTTGCCGCTTCGGGCCTTGCGATCCTGTTCGGCGTGCAGGCGGCGATCAACATGTCTGTGAACCTGCAGCTCATCCCCGCCAAGGGCATGACGCTGCCGTTCATCTCCTATGGCGGCTCCTCGATCATCTCGCTCGCCTATGGCGTCGGCATGATGCTGGCGCTGACGCGGCTGCGCCCGCGCACCGAGGTCGAGGCGAGCGGCCACGCCGAGGCGATGCGCAGTTACGCGTAAGTCGTCATTGCGAGCGCAGCGAAGCAATCCAGACTGTCCCCGCGGAGGGATTCTGGATGGCTTCGCTTCGCTCGCAATGACGGGACAGACCTTGTAAAAAGGCCTACCATGGACATGTCCCCCCTGATTCTTCTCGCCGCGGGCGGCACCGGCGGCCATCTGTTCCCGGCCGAGGCGCTCGGCGTCGAATTGATCCGGCGCGGCTATCGCGTCCGCCTCGTCACCGACGAGCGCGCGCTGCGCTACAGCGGGCTGTTCAGCAAGGACATGATCGACGTCGTCAGAAGCGAGACCGCGCGCGGCCGCAATCCGCTTCAGCTCGCCTATGCCGGCCTCACGCTCGCCGCCGGCACGCTGTCGGCCTACGCCCTGATCAAGCGGTTGAAGCCCGTCGCCGTCGTCGGCTTCGGCGGCTATCCGACCTTGCCGCCGCTGGTCGCGGCGAAGTTCGCGGGCGTACCCGGCATCATCCACGACGCCAACGCCGTGCTCGGCCGCGCCAACCGGTTCCTGTCGAGCCGCGTGCGCGCCATCGCGACGTCCTTGCCCGGCGTGCTCGATCGCGATCCGGCGCTGGCAGGCAAGACGACGACCGTCGGCACGCCGATGCGTCCGGCGATCCTCGCGGCCGCCGCGGTGAAATATGCCGCGCCCGAGCCGAACGGGCCGCTGCGCCTGCTCGTCGTCGGCGGCAGCCAGGGCGCGCGCATCATGGCCGACATCGTGCCTGATACGATCGAGCGACTCGAGCCTGCGCTGTGGAGCCGTCTCATTCTCACCCAGCAGGTGCGCGAAGAGGACATGAGCCGCGTGCGCGCCGTCTACGACAAGCTCAAGATCAAGGCCGAGCTCGCGCCGTTCTTCACGGATCTGCCGGCGCGCCTCGCCTCCAATCATCTCGTGGTATCGCGCTCCGGTGCGGGCACCGTGGCCGAGCTCGCCGCGATCGGCCGGCCCTCGATCCTGGTGCCGCTGCCCGGCTCGATCGACCAGGACCAGTTCGCCAATGCCGGCGTCCTGGTCAAGGTCGAGGGCGCAATCCGGATCCCGCAGACCGAGTTCACCTCCGATCGGCTGGCGTCCGAAATTTCTGGCTTCGCCGCCGAGCCCGTGCGCCTTGCCGCGATGGCGGAAGCCGCCCGCGGCGCTGGCCGGCTCGACGCGGCCGAGCGGCTGGCGGATCTCGTGGTCAAGGTCGCGGGAATCTGACGTCTGTTCCGGCCTGGATGGCCAAAAAAGCCACTTGTCATGCCCCGCGAAAGCGGGGCATCCAGTATCCGACGCAGTTGATTTGAATCTCTGGCGTCGCGGAGTACTGGATCGTCCGCCTTCGCGGACGATGACCCCAAGGAAACCACATGAGACTGCCGCGCGAGATCGGACCCATCCACTTCGTCGGGATCGGCGGGATCGGCATGAGCGGCATCGCCGAGGTATTGGTCAATCTCGGCTATGCCGTGCAAGGCTCGGATGCCGCCGACAATTACAATCTCGACCGTCTGCGCAAGAAGGGCGCGAAGGTCTCGGTCGGCCACAAGGCCGAGAATATCGACGGCGCCGAGGTCGTGGTCGTGTCCTCCGCGATCAAGCGCGACAATCCGGAACTGATGGCGGCGCGCGAGAAACGCATTCCCGTGGTGCGCCGCGCCGAGATGCTGGCCGAGCTGATGCGGCTGAAGAGCTGCGTCGCCATCGCCGGCACCCACGGCAAGACCACGACGACGACGATGGTCGCAACGCTGCTCGATGCCGGCGGGCTCGACCCGACCGTGATCAACGGCGGCATCATCAACGCCTACGGCTCCAACGCACGGTTAGGTGCCGGCGACTGGATGGTGGTGGAGGCCGACGAGAGCGACGGCACGTTCCTGAAGCTGCCGACCGATGTCGCGATCGTCACCAATGTCGACCCCGAGCATCTCGATCACTTCAAGACCTTCGAGGCCGTGCAGGACGCGTTCCGTCATTTCATCGAGAACCTTCCGTTCTACGGCTTTGCCGTGATGTGCATCGATCATCCCGTGGTGCAGAGCCTCGTCGGCAAGATCGAGGACCGCCGCATCATCACTTACGGTGAGAACCCGCAGGCCGATGCGCGCCTGGTCGATCTCACCGCAGGCGGCGGCGGCTCGAAGTTCAAGGTCGTGATCCGCGACCGCAAGACCGGCACCACGCATGAGATCGCCGACCTCGCGCTGCCGATGCCGGGCCGGCACAATGCCTCGAATGCGACGGCTGCAATTGCGGTCGCGCATGAGCTCGGCGTGTCGGATGAGGCGATCCGCAAGGCGCTGGCTGGCTTCGGCGGCGTCAAGCGGCGCTTCACCAAGACTGGCGAGTGGAACGGCGTCACCGTGATCGACGATTACGGCCATCACCCCGTGGAGATCGCGGCCGTGCTGAAGGCAGCGCGCGATTCCTACACCGGTAAGGTGATCGCCGTGGTGCAGCCGCATCGCTACACCCGTCTGCAATCGCTGTTCGAGGAATTCTGCACCTGCTTCAACGACGCCGATGCGGTCGTCGTCGCCGACGTCTATGCCGCGGGCGAAGCGCCGATCGACGGCATCGACCGCGACCATTTCGTCGCGGGCCTGCGCGCGCATGGTCACCGCGAGGTGGTCCCGCTGCCGGCCGCGACGGAGCTCGCCGGCATCGTCAAGGGATTGGCGAAACCAGGCGATCTCGTCGTGTGTCTTGGGGCAGGCAACATCACGCAATGGGCGTATGCATTGCCCGGCGAATTGAAGGCGCTGGGGTAACGCGGTGGGATTTCCCGACATCACCCCTTCACTCAAAGCCGCGATGCCCGAGCTGCGCGGCCGGCTGCTGGCGAACCAGTCACTGGCCGAGCTCACCTGGTTTCGCGTCGGCGGTCCCGCGCAGGTGTTGTTCACGCCGGCGGACGAGGACGATCTCGCTTACTTCCTCGCGCATCTGGCCCCTGACATTCCCGTCTATGTCATCGGCGTCGGCTCCAACCTCATCGTGCGCGACGGCGGCATTGCCGGCGTCGTCATTCGTCTCGCGCCGCGCGCCTTCGGCGAGGCGAGTGCGAGTGGCGACATCGTCACCGCGGGTACTGCCGCGCTCGACAAGCGCGTGGCGGAGGTTGCGGCGTCCGCCAATATCGGCGGGCTCGAATTCTTTTTCGGCATTCCGGGTACGATCGGCGGCGCGCTGCGCATGAATGCCGGCGCCAATGGCGGCGAGACCAAGGACGTGCTGATCGAGGCGAGGGGCGTCGGGCGCGACGGCACCAAGCACGTCTTCTCCAATGCGGACATGAAGTTCGTCTATCGCAACAGCGGCGTCGATCCCTCCATCGTCTTCACCTCCGCGCGCTTTCGCGGCGAGATCAGGGACGCGGAGGCGATCCGCGCGCGCATGGCGGAGGTGCAGAGCCATCGCGAGACCGCGCAGCCGATCCGCGAGAAGACCGGCGGCTCGACCTTCAAGAATCCGCCCGGCCATTCCGCCTGGAAGCTGGTGGATGCCGCCGGCTGCCGCGGCCTGCGCGTCGGCGGCGCCCAGGTCTCGGAGATGCATTGCAACTTCCTGATCAACACGGGCGATGCCACCGCGCACGACATCGAGACGCTCGGCGAGACCGTACGCGAACGCGTGAAGGCGAATTCCGGAATTGAGCTACACTGGGAAATCAAGCGGATCGGGCTTTCATGATTTCCGTCATTCCGGGGCGCGACGAAGTCGCGCCTGCGCCTTTCGGCGCATCCCGGAATGACGATACACATGGGTGACAGGAACATGCGCATCACCATCCTCTTCGGCGGCTCCAACCGCGAACGTCTGGTCTCGGTCGCCACCGCCCAGGCGCTGCATCAGGCGCTGCCCGAGGCTGACCTCTGGTGGTGGGACGTCGAGGACAAGGTGCACGTCGTGCAGTCGAAGCAGCTGCTCGAGCATGCCCGCCCGTTCGAGGACGAGTTCAAGCCGGGCACGTCAGGCGTTCCGCTCGCGCAGGCGCTCGACCGGGCCAAGGCGGAAGATCGCGTGCTGGTGCTCGGCCTGCATGGCGGGCGTGCCGAGAACGGCGAATTGCAGGTGATGTGCGAGGCGCGCGGCGTGCCGTTCACCGGCTCGGGCTCGGCGTCCTCGCATCTCGCCTTCGACAAGATCGCAGCCAAGCGCTTCGCCGCGCTCGGCGGCGTGACGCCGCCGGAGAATCTTGCGCTCGATGATATCGACGAGGCCTTCGCCGAATACGGCCGGTTGATCGCAAAGCCCGCGCGCGACGGGTCGAGCTACGGCCTGATCTTCGTGAACGCCAAGCAGGATCTCGTCGCCGTCCGCAACGCGGCCAAGCATGAAGAGTATGTCATCGAGCCCTATATCGCCGGCGTGGAGGCGACCTGCGGCGTGCTGGAGCGCACCGACGGCTCGATCATCTCGCTGCCGCCGATCGAGATCATTCCGGGTGAGGGCAATTTCGACTACGCGGCGAAATATCTTCTGAAGTCGACCCAGGAGATCTGCCCCGGCCGCTTCGCACCCGAGATCACCGCCGCGCTCAAGGAGCAGGCGATGCTGGCCCATCGCGCAATGTCCTGCACCGGCTATTCCCGCTCGGACTTCATCGTCTCGGACAAGGGCCTCGTCTATCTCGAGACCAACACGCTGCCCGGGCTGACCAAGTCCTCGCTCTACCCCAAGGCGCTGAAAGCCGAAGGCATCGAGTTCGTCGACTTCCTGCGCGGCCTGGTCGAGCTCGCCTGCCAGCGTGTGCGGAAATAGTCAGGACTGGTTAACGGCCGAATCGGCGAAACCGGCCGGTTTGGCGACCAAAACCGGTAAAATGCCGGACATCGCGGCGCAAATGCCTCACATCGCGAGGCAAAATGCGCAAGTCGTTAACGAATTTTACCTTTTGTTTACCAGGACGTCCGAAGGTTAACGCTGGCGGCGCATATGGCGCTTTGGCTGCCGGCGCGAGAGCTGTCGCGGGGTGATGTCACCCTCCAGCGAACGCTTTGAAGGGGAGAGGTTTTCTTCTGCTGAAGACCAGCACCCGGCCCGGCAGGTCCGAGACGTCATGTTCGCCAGGATCCGCGCGATGTCGCGGGCAAACTGTTGACGAGCTCGTGCAATGGATGGAGCAGGAAGCCTCACCCGGTCGCTTTTCAGATCGCTGAGGCCCCAAGCTGACCTGAAGGCGGCCGCTATCGGAGCGGGCGTGCTTCTGCGCGAGTGGATGCAGGACAAGCACGAAGAGGCGCGCGCTGCCGCCAACGACAAGGCCAAAGCCAAGGCCAAGGTCAGGGCCGTCGTCGAGCGCGAGCCGCCGCCGCGCGTGGTCGCGCTGGTCGAGCGCTATCTGCCGCGCCGGGTCGGCCTCAGCATGACCGTGCTGCTCCTGATCGGCAGCTGCGGCTTCGGCATCGTCAAGGGCGGCCACCTCCAGGATTTCGTCACCGCGGTCAGCGATGCCCGCAATGCGCTGGCCAATTCCGCCGGTTTCCGCATCACCTCCGTCGTGATCAACGGCCGCAAGCAGCTGACGCAGGACGAGATCCTCGCGATCGGCGGCGTCAGCGGCCGTTCCTCGCTGCTGTTCCTCGATGCGGACGCGGTGCGCGACAAGCTCAAGGCCAATCCCTGGATTGCGGATGCGACCGTGCTGAAGCTTTATCCGGGCCAGCTCATGATCGAGCTCACCGAGCGCAAGGCGTTCGCGCTGTGGCAGGAGGCCGGCCGGCTCTCCGTCATCGCCGACGATGGCGCCGTGCTCGAGCCCTATGTTTCGCGCCGCTTCCTGTCGCTGCCGCTCGTGGTCGGCAAGGGCGCCGACGCCCAGGCGCGCGATTTCCTGGCGCTGCTGGCGCGCTATCCGCAGGTCAATTCGGTGACCAAGGCCGCGATCTACGTAGGCGAGCGGCGCTGGAACCTGCGGCTCAAGGACGGTCTCGACATCCGCCTGCCCGAGCAGGACGTCGGCAACGCGCTTGCGACGCTGTCCAAGCTCGACAAGGAAGACCGGCTGTTCTCTCGCGACATCGTCGCCGTCGACATGCGCCTGCCGGACCGGCTGGTGGTGCAGCTCTCCGAGGACGCCGCCAAGGCGCGCGAGGAGCTGTTCAAGGACAAGAAGAAAAAGAAGGCCGGGGATTCCGCATGACCGGTCTCGATCGCACCCAGACGCCGAAGACGCGCCCGATGCCGCACAAGCGCGGCGGCATCGTCGCCTGCCTCGACATCGGAACCAGCAAGATCGCCTGCATGATCGCGCGGCTGAAGCCGTCGCCGCCGAGCGATGCGCTGCGCGGCCGCACCCATGCGGTGGAATTGATCGGCTACAGCCAGATCCAGTCGCGCGGCATGAAGGCCGGAGCGGTGATCGATCTCGGCGAATGCGAGCAGGCGGTGCGCCAAGCCGTCGGGCTTGCCGAAAAGATGGCCAAGGTGCGGGTCGAGTCGGTGCTGCTGTCGGTCTCCGGCGGCCGGCTCGCCGGCCAGCTGGTCGAAGCCGCCGCCGACATTCGTGGCGGCGCCGTGACGCCGGCCGATGTCAGCCGCGTCACCTCCACCGGCATGCGCCACGCCACCGGCGAAGGCCGCACCGTGCTGCACGCGCTGCCGGTCGGCTACACGCTCGACGGCGTCAAGGGCATCCGCGATCCCCGCGGCATGGTTGCGCACCAGTTCGGCGTCGACATGAACGTCGTCACCTGTGACGCCACCGTGGCGCGCAACCTGATGCTGGCGGTGGAGCGCTGCCACATCAATGTCGAAGCGATGGCAGCGAGCTCCTATGTGGCCGGCCTGTCGGTGCTGACCGACGACGAGGCCGATCTCGGCGCCGCCGTCGTCGAGATGGGCGCCGGCACCACCACGATTGCCGTTTATTCGGGCGGCCGCTTTGTGCATGCGGCGGGTTTTGCGGTCGGCGGGCAACACATCACGATGGATCTTGCGCGCGGACTCTCGGCGACCATTGCCGATGCCGAGCGAATCAAGACCTTATACGGCACCGTCATCACCGGCGGATCGGACTCGCGTGAGCTGATGTCTGTGCCGACAGCCGGTGACGAGCAGGATCTGCCGCAGATCGTCTCCCGCGCCACCATCGCGAACATCGTCAAGCACCGTGCCGAGGAAGTCTTCGAAATGGTTCGGGACAAGCTGAAGGATTCGCCCTTCGCCGCAGAGCCCAACGGCCGCGTCGTGCTCTCGGGCGGCGCCTCGCAGCTGACCGGTCTCGTCGATCTCGGTACCCGGATTCTCGGCCGCCCCGTGCGGGTCGGCCGTCCGCTCGGTTTTGGCCGGCTGCCCAACGAGGCGAAGAACGCCGCGTTCGCGGTGCCGACCGGACTTCTCGTCTACCCGCAATATGTTCACCTCGAACATGTCGAACCGCGGCATACGCGGCAGCAGGTCAAGACAGGGACCGGCGGATATTTCGGAAAGGTCGGACGATGGCTACGCGAGGGCTTCTGATGACCGCATTCTGCAATCTTCGATTTTCACCAACTCCCGCGGCCACCGGCCGGGGCGAACCCACGCGCGCGTGATCGAGAGGCAACCATGACCATCAGCATCAATGTTCCTGATATTCACGAACTGAAGCCCCGGATCACCGTATTCGGCGTCGGCGGCGCCGGCGGCAACGCCGTCAACAACATGATCACGGCGGGCCTGCAGGGCGTCGACTTCGTGGTCGCCAACACCGACGCGCAGGCGCTGACGATGTCGAAGGCGCAGCGCATCGTGCAGATGGGCACGGCCGTCACGCAAGGCCTCGGCGCCGGCTCGCAGCCGAACGTCGGCGCCGCGGCGGCGGAAGAGGTGATCGACGAGCTGCGCGACCATCTCTCGGGCGCCAACATGGTGTTCGTCACCGCCGGCATGGGCGGCGGCACCGGCACGGGCGCTGCTCCCGTGATCGCCAAGACCGCGCGCGACATGGGCATCCTCACCGTCGGCGTCGTGACCAAGCCGTTCCACTTCGAAGGCGGCCGCCGCATGCGCACCGCTGAAGCCGGCATCAACGAGCTGCACAAGGTCGTGGATACGCTCCTGATCATCCCGAACCAGAACCTGTTCCGGGTCGCCAACGAGAAGACCACCTTCGCCGACGCCTTCGCGATGGCCGACCAGGTGCTCTATTCGGGCGTTGCCTGCATCACCGACCTGATGGTCAAGGAAGGCCTGATCAACCTCGACTTCGCCGACGTGAGAGCGGTGATGAGGGAAATGGGCAAGGCGATGATGGGCACCGGCGAAGCCTCCGGCGACAAGCGCGCGCTGACCGCCGCGGAAGCCGCGATCGCCAATCCGCTGATCGACGACAGCTCGATGAAGGGCGCCAAGGGCCTCCTCATCTCCATCACCGGCGGCAAGGACCTCACCCTGTTCGAGGTCGACGAGGCCGCGACCCGCATCCGCGAGGAAGTCGACCAGGATGCCAACATCATCGTCGGCGCCACCTTCGACGAAGCGCTCGACGGCCTGATCCGCGTCTCGGTCGTCGCCACCGGCATCGAGCAGGCCGCGATCGCCCGCAACAGCCAGGCCACCTCCGCGCCCGTCGCGAACCCGGCGCCGCAGGTGCAGCAGGCTGCCGCCCCGGCCGCCGCTGCCGAGAGTCGTCTCGCCGACCTGACCGCCCGGCTCCGGGCCGACAACCAGCGTCTGGCCGAGCGTGCCCAGAAGCTCGAAGCCCAGACCCCGGTCGCCGCGCCGGCTCCCGCTGTCGCCGCGCCCCGTCAGAACGTCGAGCGCGCTGCGCTCGCCGCCATCGCCGCTGCCGTGGCCGAGGTGCCGCAGGCGCCCGCGCCGCAGACCTATGGCGACGTCACCGTGCGCCCGATCGCGCAGAAGCCGACCCTGTTCCCGGAGCCCGACATGGCCCCGGTCGCGGTGCAGGAGCCGATGACGCCGGATACCTTCATCCCGCCGCAGGCCGAGCGTCCGGCCCGCGCGCCACGCATGCCGCGAATCGAGGAGCTGCCGATGCCGGCCCAGGCCGAGATTCGGCAGGCCCGCGGCGAGGCTGAGGAAGAAACCCCGCAGAAAACCCGCCTGTCGCTGTTGCAGCGCCTCGCCAATGTCGGCCTTGGCCGTCGCGACGAGGAAAGCGAGCCGCCGGTCGCGGCCCGCACCGCCGGTCCCGCCATGCCGCCGCTGCCCGAGCGCCGGCCGCAGAAGACCGTGGCGCAGCAGATCGCATCCAGCGAGCCGGTATCTGAGTATGCCCGCCGTCCTGCGCCGCAGGGCCTGGACGTCCATGGGCGCCCCGCACCTGTTGCGCCGGCGCCACAGGGTGACGACCATCTCGATATCCCGGCCTTCCTGCGGCGGCAGGCGACCTGAGGATTGTTACAATAAGGCAGACGAAAAAAGGTCCCGGCGAGAACCTTGCCGGGACCTTTCCTTTTGCCCCGGGCATGTCCGGATTGCGCAGCCAAGCAACTGATTTTAAATCATTAATTACGCATTCGGTGGTTCAGTAAAACTGCCGGCAGGGACCCCGAACACCGGCGCAATTTGGTTAAGCCTTGGCGCGAATACGGCAGGTTTGGGGTAACAATCGGTAAAAAAGCGTGAGTTGGCGCTGTTTGAGGCAGCAACTATGGTTTGCCGTGACTTGGGGATACGGGGATTCGGTAGTGTCGGCTCTGGCCGGCCAAGCGGGTCTCGTATAAGTCGCAGTGGGTCGTAGTGGGGCGGGTTCCTGATGAAATTTAGCCGGCAAACAACGCTTCGTGCGCAAGCCTCCGTGGCAGGCGTGGGCGTTCATTCCGGTCTTCCCGTTACTGTCGCGCTTGGGCCTGCGCCTGTCGACGCAGGTTTTATTTTTGTCCGGACCGGACTTGAGGGAAGTGACCGCGAAGTCCAGGCGACCGCCGACCAGGTGATCGCGACCGACTTTGCCACCGTCCTCGGCGACCGCACCGGTCCGCTGGTGTCCACGGCCGAGCATGTGCTTGCTGCGCTGCGGGGAATGGGTGTGGACAACGCCACCATCGAGATCGACGGTCCCGAAGTCCCGATCATGGACGGCAGCGCCGCGGCCTTCATCGCGGCGATCGACCAGGCCGGCATCGTCACCCAGCCGGCACAGCGCCGCTTCATTCAGGTTTTGAAGCCGATCTCGGTCAAGATCGGCGATTCCTTCGGCGAGATCAGGCCCCACGCCAATGGGTTCCGCGTCGAGGTCGAGATCGATTTCACCAATCCCGTCATCGGCCAGCAGGCTTACGCCTTCGACGTCAACCCTGAAGGTTTCCGCCGCGAAGTCGGCCGGGCCCGGACCTTCGGCCTGATGAGCGATGTCGCGCGGCTCTGGAGCGCGGGCTACGCCCTCGGCGCCTCCTTTGACAACACCGTCGTGTTCGACGACGAGCGGCTGCTCAACACCGAAGGCCTGCGCTACGCCGATGAATGCGCCCGCCACAAGGTGCTGGACGTGATCGGCGATCTCTCGCTGGCCGGCCTGCCGCTGCTTGGCGCCTACCGCTCGGTGCGTGGTGGCCACAAGGTCAACCACGCCGTCCTGACCGCGCTGCTCGCCGACCGGACCGCCTGGCGGGTGGTTGAGGGCGAGGCTGCCCGCCGCACCACGCGTCCCGTGGGTGAGGTCGGTCGCGGCATCGTCGGCGGCCGGATCGTTGCGGCCTTCGGACCGGATGTGTCCTGACGCGGCCTGCCGCCTTCGGAACGTGGTTGGCGGCCCCGGAAAACTCCTGGTAACCATGATCGGCTAGCATTGCGGCAGGTTCGCCTTAATCCGGGCGAAATGCCTCCCTATCCGGTTCGTTAACGGTCGTTTTTCGGATACATCGGCGTGGTCGCACGGCAGGCACCACGGTTACATTTCGCGCCCATGAGGGGTTCGTGGGCTGGCGGACACCGCATCACAGGGCGTCAGGGCTTAAACTCATGTCGGCACAGCGTATGACGCGCGGATATTTCTCGGTCTCGTCGCGAGCCCGCGGGCTGCTTCAGGCCGTCACCTTCATCATGCTCGCGCTGCCGCTCGCCGGATGCGGCACGGGCGCGCTCTGGGACAAGTTCACCGCCAAGGACGACACCTTCGTCGAGGAGCCCGCCGACAAGATCTACAATGAGGGCCTGTACCTCATGAACGAGAAGAAGGACATGAAGGCGGCGAACAAGAAGTTCGAAGAGGTCGACCGCCAGCATCCTTATTCCGAATGGGCCCGCAAATCGCTGCTGATGTCGGCCTATGCGTCCTATCAGGGCGGCGATTATGACGGCTGCATCGGCGCCGCCACCCGCTACGTCACGCTGCATCCCGGCAGCCCGGACGCGGCCTATGCGCAATATCTGATCGCCGCCTCCCATTACGACCAGATCCCGGACATCAGCCGCGACCAGACCCGCACCGAAAAGGCGATCGCGGCGCTGGAAGAGGTGGTGCGCAAATATCCGAACTCGGAATATGCGACCTCGGCCAAGGCCAAGATCGAGGGCGCCCGCGACCAGCTCGCGGGCAAGGAAATGAACGTCGGCCGCTACTACGCCCAGAAGCGCGACTACACGGCCGCCATCAATCGTTACAAGACCGTCGTCACGCAGTACCAGACCACCCGCCATGTCGAGGAGGCGCTGTTCCGCCTGACCGAGGCCTATATGGCGATCGGCATCGTCGGCGAAGCGCAGACCGCGGCGGCCGTGCTTGGGCACAATTTTCCTGACAGCCGCTGGTACAAGGACGCCTATAATCTTGTAAAATCCGGCGGTCTCGAACCGAGCGAGAATCAGGGGTCCTGGATCAGCCGGACCTTCAAGAAGATGGGTCTCGGCTAGGAAATTTGGTTCCATGCTGGCGCGTCTGTCGATCCGTGACATCGTCCTGATCGAACGGCTCGATATCGAATTCGCCTCCGGCCTCGCGGTTTTGACCGGCGAGACCGGTGCAGGCAAATCCATCCTGCTCGATGCTTTTGCGCTGGCGCTCGGCGGCCGCGGCGATGCCGGCCTCGTGCGTCACGGCGCGGAGCAGGGGCAGGTCACGGCGGTGTTCGATGTCCCGAAGAATCACCCTGCGACGAAGATCCTGGCCGAGAACGGTCTGGACGACACCGGCGAGATGATTCTCCGCCGCGTGCAGCTCGCCGACGGCCGCACCCGCGCCTTCATCAACGACCAATCGATCAGCGTGCAGACGCTGAAGGCGGTCGGCACCGCCCTGGTCGAGATCCACGGCCAGCACGACGAGCGCGCGCTGGTCGATGCCGCCACCCACCGCCGCCTGCTCGACGCTTTTGCCGGCCTCGAAAAGGACGTCGCGGCGGTCGAAGCGCTCTGGGACGCGCGCCGCACCGCCAACACCGCGCTGGAGGAGCATCGCGCCGCCATGGAGAGCGCGGCGCGCGAGGCCGATTATCTGCGCCACGCCTCCGACGAGCTGAAGCAGCTCGCGCCCAAGGACGGCGAGGAGACTGCGCTGGCCTCCCGCCGCACCACCATGATGCAGGGCGAGAAGATCGCCTCCGACCTGCGCGAGGCGCAGGAAGCAGTCGGCGGCAATCATTCGCCGGTCGCAGCCCTCTCGGCAGCGGTGCGCCGGCTAGAGCGCCGCGGCGTCAACTCGCCGGCGCTGGTCGAGCCCGCGGTGAAGGCGATCGACGCCGCGATCAACGCGCTGGAGGAAGCCGACCAGCATCTCCAGGCGGCGCTGGCCGCAACCGATTTCGATCCGGCCGAGCTCGAGCGTATCGAGGAGCGGCTGTTCGCATTGCGCGCCGCCTCGCGCAAATATTCGACGCCGGTCGACGGGCTCGCCACGCTGGCCGCCAAATATGCCGCCGACGTCGTCCTGATCGATGCCGGCGCCTCGCGCTTGAAGAAGCTGGAGCAGGCCGCGATCGAGGCAGACAGCCGCTATGCTGCGGCCGCCAAGAAGCTGTCGCTGGCGCGGAAGAAATCGGCGGAGAAGCTCAACAAGGCAGTCAATGCCGAGCTCGCCCCGCTCAAGCTCGAACGCGCCAGGTTCATGACCCAGGTCGAGACCGACGAGGCTGCGCCCGGGCCGCAAGGTTTCGACCGCGTCGAGTTCTGGGTGCAGACCAATCCGGGCACCAAGCCGGGTCCCTTGATGAAGGTCGCCTCCGGCGGCGAGCTGTCGCGCTTCCTGCTCGCGCTCAAGGTCGTGCTGTCCGACCGCGGCTCGGCGCCGACGCTCGTGTTCGACGAGATCGACACCGGCGTCGGTGGTGCGGTGGCCGACGCCATCGGCGGGCGCCTGGCGCGGCTTGCCGGCAAGGTCCAGGTCATGGCCGTGACCCACGCCCCGCAGGTCGCCGCCCGCGCCGACCAGCACCTGCTCATCTCCAAGGACGCCCTCGACAAGGGCAAGCGCGTCGCCACCCGCGTCAACGCACTCGCCGCCGACCACCGCCGCGAGGAGATCGCCCGCATGCTCGCAGGTGCCGAGATCACGGCCGAGGCGAGGGCGGCGGCGGAGAGATTGCTGAAGGCGGCGACGGCTTAGGTTTGTGTCCCGGACGCGCGAAGCGCGAGCCGGGACCCAGAGCTCTCGTCGCATGGGCCCCGGCTCTGCAGCGCACCGCCGAAGAGGCGCTGCGCTGCGTCCGGGGCACGAGATTTCCACAAGCCTTTACCCTCCCGCCCGCTACGTCGTATCCAAGCATCATGGCCAGAGCAGCAAAATCCAAAGCAGCACCGCTACGCGACGTCGCCGACCTCACCAAGGCGCAGGCCAAGGTCGAGCATATGCGGCTCGCGCTCGAGATCGAGGGGCACAACGAGCGCTACTATCAGGAGGATGCGCCGACCGTCACCGATGCCGAATACGACGCGCTGCGCCAGCGCCTCAACGCGATCGAGACGCGCTTTCCCGAGTTCGTCACCGCGGAATCGCCCTCGCAGAAGGTCGGCGCCGCACCGTCGGGGCGGTTCAAGAAAGTCCCGCATGCCGTGCCCATGCTGTCGCTCGACAACGCCTTTGCGGAGGAGGACGTGCGCGACTTCGTTGGTCGCATCGTGCGCTACCTGAAGCTCGACGACGACAAGATCGACTTCTCCGCCGAGCCCAAGATCGACGGCCTCTCGATGTCGCTGCGCTACGAGGGCGGCGAGCTCGTCACCGCCGCGACGCGCGGCGACGGCGCGGTCGGCGAGGACGTCACCGCCAACATCCGCACGCTCGAAGACGTGCCGCAGAAGCTGAAGGGCCGCAACATCCCCGACATCTGCGAGGTGCGCGGCGAAGTCTACATGACCAAGAAGGCGTTCCTGGCGCTCAACGAGCGGCAGAAGGCGGCAGGCGACACCATCTTCGCCAATCCGCGCAATTCGGCCGCCGGCTCGCTCCGCCAGAAGGACCCGACCATCACCGCCTCGCGCCCGCTCGGGTTCTTCGCCTATGCCTGGGGGCAGATGAGCGCGATGCCGGAAGACACGCAGAGCGGCATGATCGGCTGGTTCGAGCGCTGCGGCTTCAAGACCAATCCGCTGACCAAGCTCTGTCGCTCGGTCGAGGAGCTGCTCGCGTTTCATCACGCGATCGAGGAGCAGCGCGCAAAACTCGACTACGACATCGACGGCGTCGTCTACAAGGTCGACCGCATCGACTGGCAGGAGCGGCTCGGCTTCGTCTCGCGCACGCCGCGCTGGGGCATCGCGCACAAATTCCCGGCCGAGCGCGCCATGACGGTGCTGCGCGACATCGAGATCCAGGTCGGCCGCACCGGCTCGTTCACGCCGGTCGGCAAGCTCGAGCCGGTCGGCGTCGGCGGCGTGATCGTGCAGAACGTCACGCTCCACAACGAGGACTACATCAAGGGCATCGGCAACAAGGGCGAGGTGCTTCGCGAGGGGCGCGACATCAGGATCGGCGACACCGTGGTGATCCAGCGCGCCGGCGACGTCATCCCGCAGGTGGTCGACGTCGTCCTGGACAAGCGGCCGAAGACCGCCAGGGAATTCCACTTCCCGAAGAAGTGCCCGTGTCCGCTGCACACCGACGTCGTGCGCGAGGAGACGGCGACGGGCGAGGAGGGCTCGCGTGCCCGCTGCACCGGCGAGTTCGCCTGTCCCTACCAGAAGATCGAGCATCTGAAGCTGTTCGTGTCGCGGCGGGCCTTCGACATCGACGGCCTTGGCGAGAAGCAGCTCCAGTACTTCTTCGACGAGGGCTGGGTGAAGGAGCCCGCCGATATCTTCACGCTGGAGAAGCGCAACGCCAAGCTGAAGCTCGAGGAGGTCGAGGGCTACGGCGCGACCTCGGTGCGCAACCTGTTCGGGGCCATCGAGAGCCGGCGGAAGATCGCGCTGGAGCGCTTCATCTACGCGCTCGGCATGCGCCATGTTGGCGAGACCACGGCGCTGGCGCTGGCGCGCGGCTACGGCTCGTGGGATGCGTTCCACGATGCCTGCCTGAAAGTTGCTGAGGGTGACGAGGAGGCGATGGCCGAGATGGATGCGCTCGACCAGATCGGCGACACCGTGATCAAGAGCATCGCCGATTATTTCGGCGAGAGCCACAATCGCGGCATCGTCGAACGCCTGACCAGGGAGGTCGAGATCGTCGACGCCGAGAAGCCGAAGAGCAATTCGGCCGTCGCCGGCAAGACCGTTGTGTTCACGGGATCGCTGGAGAGGATGACGCGGGATGAAGCCAAGGCGACGGCCGAGCGGTTAGGGGCCAAGGTATCGGGCTCCGTGTCGAAAAAGACCGATCTCGTCGTCGCGGGCCCCGGCGCCGGCTCGAAGCTCGCGGATGCGAACAAGCACGGCGTCAAGGTGCTGACCGAAGACGAGTGGCTGAAGCTGATCGCGGAGTGAGGGGCACGTCGGCTCCTCACGTTCCGTCGCCATCGCCGAGGCTCCTGTAACAAACGTCCCGTAATGATACGCGGCGGCAAGAGTTCCTTCACCTTTCGCGTTGACCCGATCTTTACCGCTTCACGTCAGGCCGCATTTACCAATGCGCGACGTCGCCCCGTGAAAACACCTGCATTCGCTTGAGTGTGCCGCATGCGCAACGCCGATTAACGCCCCGGCAACCTAAATTAGATACTCACGATAAAGATCGAATTGCACGGATGTACTGAGTTCGATCGGACGAGCGTAAGCGTAGCGTGAGTGTATCGATGTCTGTGTTGCGTAACCATCCGAAGGGCGCGCGGTTCGCGTCCTTCGGCATCGGTCTCTGCATCTTCGCATTGATGCCGAGAGAGACCGGTTATCAGGACATTGCCTCGCTGCTGGCGCACCAACCCGGCGTCGCTGAGCGGTGGCAGAAGCAGGTGTTCTCTGCTGCGTCCTCGATCCAGCTCGCCACCTACAGTTTTTCCCGTCCTATCGGCACGTCGGTTCCGCAGAGCGCGATGGTTCGGCTCGCCAGCCTCGACGGCCGCGACGTCACCGGCGCGATCAGCCGCAATCCGGCGCTGCAGGCCCCGGCGCGCTACCAGGCTTCCGACTTTCCCAAGGTTGATCGCGCCTTGAAGGGTGATCGCCTCGCAATCGTCACGCCGACACAGTCTCCCGAGACGGTCGCGCCGGCTGCAGCCCCGGCCAAGGAAGATCCCGCGACCTCGAACAGCTCGGTGTTCGGCGCCAAGACCGCCGCATTGCCGCCGGCGATGTCGCCGGAATCCGCGGCCGCGCTCGATCCCGAGCTGCAAGAGGCGCTGCGCGCACCGCCGCTGCCGCAATATTCCAATCCGCCGCAGGCGAGCGAAGCCGCGCGCGCGCTGGCGGTGCAGCCGCTGGAAGCGCTGAAGCGGGCCGCGGCGCCGGCTGCGCCCGCGCGCGATCCCTTCAGCGTCAAGACATCAAACCTGTTCTTCGGCAGCTCCTCGCTCGGCGGTAATCTCGAGACCATCGAGAGCTGGCAGCCCGGCGCCGAGCCGCTGATCGTGATGCCCGACCCCGACATGAAGGTGACGGCCTCGCTGACCCCGCCGACGGCGGAGATCGCCAAGGACATCGAGAGCGGCGAGAGCGTCGCGCCGAAGGGCGAGGTCAACGCCGATAACCAGCGCGCCAAGTCGCCGGCGGAACGGCTCGCGCTCGACGAGAAGGCGCGCGCGAAATCTGAAAAGTGCCTCGCGGAAGCCGTTTACTTCGAATCCCGCGGCGAGGCCGTGCGCGGCCAGATCGCGGTGGCGCAGGTGGTGATGAACCGCGTGTTCTCCGGCAAATATCCCGACACGGTGTGCGGCGTGGTCTACCAGAACAAGTATCGCCATCTCGCCTGCCAGTTCACCTTCGCCTGCGACAACAATCCCGACGTGATCCGCGAGCCCGAAATGTGGGAGCGGGCGAAGAAGATTTCCAAGGCGATGCTCGACGGCCAGATCTGGCTGCCGGAGGTCGGCAAATCCACGCACTACCACGCCTATTGGGTCCGTCCGTCGTGGGTCGCCGAGATGAAGAAGCTGTACAAGACCGGCGTGCACACCTTCTATCGGCCGCGCAACTGGGGTGACGGCAGCGAGGTGCCGAGCTGGGGCTCGCCTGCGCAGACCGCCGCGCTCTCGGCTGAACTCGCGCAGGAAGCCAAGAGCTCCGCGGAAATGGGCGAGCGGCGGTAGTTTCCTTACCTCTCCTTGCTTGCGCAAATGCGCTCCCTCGCCCCGCTTGCGGGGAGAGGGTTGGGGTGAGGGGGACTCTCCGCGAGGACGGTGAGAGTTGGACTCGCGGAGACTCCCCCTCACCCGGAATCCGCGCTACGCGCGCATTCCGGCCTCTCCCCGCAAGCGGGGGAGGCGAAGACGTCACGCCTCGATGTCCAGCGCGCAGTCGAAATTCGGCGCTGAATGCGTCAGGGCGCCGGCCGATGCATAGTCGACGCCGGTTGCCGCGATGGCGGCGATCGAGTCCAGCGTGACGCCGCCGGACGCCTCCAACTCGAGGCGACCCTCGTTGAGCCTCACCGCCGCGCGCAGCGTCGCAATGTCCATGTTGTCGAGCAGCACCGCGTCGGCCGTTCCGCTGTCGAGCACCTCGCGCAGCTGCGCCAGCGTATCGACCTCGATCTCGATCTTGACGAGGTGGCCGGCATGGGCGCGGGCGCGCTCCAGCACCGGGCGGATGCCGCCGGCCACCGCGATGTGGTTGTCCTTGATCAGGATCGCATCGTCGAGCCCGAAGCGGTGGTTGAAGCCGCCGCCGCAACGCACCGCGTATTTCTCCAGCGCCCGCAGTCCCGGCGTGGTTTTGCGCGTGCAGCAGATGCGCATCCTGGTGCCTTCGGTGCGCGCGACATAGTCCGCCGTGAGCGTGGCGATGCCCGACAGGCGGCCGACGAAGTTCAGCGCAGTCCGCTCTGCCGTGAGGATGGCGCGCGCAGGGCCCGAGATCGTCAGCACGTGCTGGCCGCGCGCAACCCGCGCGGCGTCGCGGACATGTGCGCGCACCTCGATGTCGGGCGACAGCTTCTGCAAGGTCGCGAGCGCCAGCGGCAATCCGGCGATCACGCCGGACTGGCGCGCGACAAGGATAGCCTGCGCGCGCGTCGCTTCCGGGATCGTCGCGAGCGAGGTGATGTCGCCGGCCCGGCCGAGGTCCTCGTCGAGCGCGCGCTCAACGGCCGCCTCGATCGCGAGCGGCGAGAGGAAGGCATCGGGATAGAGCAGTGAGGTCGGGGTGATCATGGGGCCTCCTTCAGGCGATCATGGATTGCGCAATGCGTGGCCGCGGGCGTTCATCGAGGCTCTCCGCGACCTCGCGCGCTGCGGCGAGCGTGGTCATCGTTCTCTGCGCCGGCGCCGGGTTTTCGGCCGGGTGATCGGAACGGAAATGCGCACCGCGGCTCTCGCGCCGCGTCCAGGCCGTTGCCGCAACGAGCAGGGCCGAGATCGCCATGTTGCCGAGGGCACCGTGTCCGGCTTTGCGCTCGAGCCTGGCGAAATAGCGCACCGCTAGGGCAAGCCCGTCACCGTCGCGAATCACGCCGACATGTGCGCTCATCGCCGCGCGCAACCGCTTCACCTCTGCAGCATCCACCGTGCCGGCGCGCGGCGTCACCAAACCGTCGGGAAGCTGGGCGGGCGGGGGCACGGTGCGGCCGGCGATGTCGTCGGCAATGCGGGCGGCATAGACGACGGCTTCGAGCAGGGAATTCGAGGCGAGCCGATTGGCGCCATGCGCGCCGGTGGAGGAGACTTCGCCGGCGGCCCAGAGGCCGTCGATCGAGCTGCGGCCGTGCGCGTCCACCGCGATGCCGCCCATGTGGTAATGCGCGGCCGGCGCGATCGGAATCGGCTGCGCCGCGGGATCGATGCCGGCGGCGATGCAGCTCGCATGCACGGTCGGAAACCTCGTCGCGAAGCGCGCGCCCAGCGCCTGACGCGCATCGAGGAAGGCGCCGCGCCCGGCCGCGATTTCGGCGAACACGCCGCGGGCCACGATGTCGCGGGGCGCGAGCTCCGCGAGCGGGTGGCGGGCGCTCATGAAGCGCTCGCCGTTGCCATTGATCAGCGTTGCTCCTTCGCCGCGCAGCGCTTCGGTGGCGAGCGGTGCCGGGTCGCGGCCGACCATGATGGCGGTGGGGTGGAACTGCACGAATTCAGGATCGGCGATCACGGCGCCGGCGCGGGCTGCGATCGCAAGGCCCGAGCCGCTCGCTTCCGGCGGGTTGGTGGTGACGGCGTAGAGATGGCCGAGCCCGCCGGTCGCCAGCACGACTGCGCGTGAGGCGAGCACGAGCGGCCGTGCCGCAGGATTGCCGGCCTCGCGCAATTGCAGCCCGGTGACTGCGCCGTCCTCGGTCAGCAATGCTTCGGCGACGCAGCCTTCCATCAGGCGGATCGAGGGCGTGCGGCGCACGGCCTCGCTCAAGGCGGCGATGATCGCGGCGCCAGCGCCATCACCGCGCACATGCACGATGCGGCGCGCGGAATGCGCAGCCTCACGTCCGACGGCAAGCCTGCCGTCGAGATCGCGATCGAACGGAACGCCATAGGCGAGAAGATCGTGAATGCGCGGCGCCGCCTCGCGCGCGATCCCGAGCGCGACGGCTTCATCGACGAGGCCGCCGCCGACCGCGACGGTGTCGGCGGCGTGTGCCTCCGGCGTGTCGCCTTCAGCCACGGCCGCAGCGATGCCGCCTTGCGCCCATGCGGTGGATGCGCCGTGCCCGAGCGGTGCTGCCGAGATCAAGGTCACCGGCCGCGGCGCGAGCTTCAGCGCGCAGAACAGTCCGGCAAGGCCGCCGCCGACGATGATGACGTCGTCGGTTGAGCGGGTGAGATCGTGGATGTCGTGCATGTTGCTCGCCCTCAATTGCTCAGATTGATCATGCGCTCGACCGAGCGCCGCGCGCGTTCCGCGAGCGCGGGTTCGATCGTCACCTCCTCGCCAAGCGTCAGCAGGCTCTCCAGGATGTTGGCGAGCGTGATGCGCTTCATGTGCGGGCAGAGATTGCAGGGGCGGAGCATCTCCACATCGGGCAGCTCGGCCCGGACATTGTCGGCCATCGAGCATTCCGTGATCATGACCAGCCGCCGCGGCCGCTTTGCGCGCACCCAGTTGATCATGTGCGCGGTCGAGCCGGTGAAGTCGGCTTCCGCCAGCACGTCCGGCGGACACTCCGGATGCGCGATGATCTGCACGGTGGAATCGGCCTCGCGAAAGCTGCGCAGCTCTTCGCCCGTGAAGCGCTCATGCACCTCGCAGACGCCTTTCCAGGCGATGATCTTCACGTCGGTCTTCGACGCCACGTAAGTGGCAAGGTATCGGTCGGGCAGGAAGATCACGGTCGGGGCGTTCAGGCTCTCGACCACCTGCACCGCTTTCGAGGACGTGCAGCAGATGTCGACCTCGGCCTTCACCTCCGCCGAGGTGTTGACATAGGCGACGATGGGCACGCCGGGGAATTTCTCCCGCAGCAGCCGCACGTCCGCACCGGTGATGCTGGCGGCAAGCGAGCAGCCCGCGCGCGAGTCCGGGATCAAGACGGTCTTGTCCGGATTGAGCAGCTTGGAGGTCTCCGCCATGAAGTGCACGCCGCATTGGACGATGATGTCCGCCTGCACCTTGGTGGCTTCGACCGCGAGCTGGAGCGAGTCGCCGCCGATATCGGCGACGCAATGGAAGATCTCCGGGGCCTGGTAGTTGTGGGCGAGGATGACCGCGCCCCGCGCGCGCTTCAGCTCGTTGATCGCGTGAATCGTCGGCGCCATCAGCGGCCATTCGATCGACGGGATGACGTGCTTGACACGGTCATAGAGCGGCGCGGTCGCGCGTTCGACCGCCGCCGTCCATTCCAGTGACGGCGTCGGCCATGTCGGTCCGGGGGGCACCGGCGCGGCGCGGGAGGAGGCGATGGGCTGGCCTTGCGGCCGGTTGGCAAAGTCGTCGGGACCGTAAATTCCAGTGATCGGCATTGAAGCCTCCCAGGTGTGGCCAAGCTATTATGCTCAATTTGAGAATATATGGGGCCCGAGAAATCCGGCCGAGAAGGCCGGGCGAACGTCGCTGCTACCAAATATGCTCAATCTGAGTAAATCAAACATAGCACGCACCCGCGCGTGCCGCCAGAGCCTGCCGCACACATTCCCGTCACTGCGCACCTGCCAGACGAGGCCAGATTGAAACGCAATGCTCCCGCGTCAGCTCTTCGTGGAATGCAACCGTTTTTGGCTTGGGATTTTCATGCATATGCATTAAACGAGCTGTCCCGCGGCTGCTGATTTGCGGATCCGCCAACGACAGACGAGGAAAACCATGTCGACACAGATCGGCGAACTCGCACCGGCCTTGCGTTCCTCCAACTGGCGTACCCCGGCCGTCATCATCCTCTGCGGTTGTGCCATCGGCATGCTCGGCTTCGGCCCGCGCTCGGCGCTCGGCTTCTTCGTGCAGCCGATGAGTCACGAATTCAGCTGGGGCCGTGACGTGTTCGGCCTCGCCATCGCCGTGCAGAATCTGTTGTGGGGACTGGGCCAGCCGTTCGCCGGTGCGGTTGCGGATCGCTTCGGCCTGTTCCGGGTGATGTGCGTCGGCGCGCTGCTCTATGCCGGTGGCCTGCTCTTGATGCGCTATTCCTCGACGCCGCTGTCGCTGAATGTCGGTGCGGGCGTGATGGTCGGCTTTGGTCTCGCGGGCTGCTCGTTCAACCTGGTGCTGTCGGCCTTCAGCAAGCTCCTCCCGGCAGAGAAGCGCGGGCTTGCGCTCGGCGCCGGCACCGCGGCGGGCTCGTTCGGTCAGTTCCTGTTCGCGCCCATTGGCGTCGCCTTGATCGACAATTTCGGCTGGCAGCAGGCGCTCTCCGTGTTCGGTTTCCTGATGCTGCTGATCATCCCGCTGTCGCTGGCGCTCTCGACGCCGCCGGTGACAACCGCGAACAGCGCAACGCCCGCGGATGACCAGACCATCACCAAGGCGCTTGCCGAAGCCTTCGGTCATCGCTCCTACGTGCTCCTGGTGCTCGGCTTCTTCACCTGCGGCTTCCAGCTCGCCTTCATCACCGTGCATCTGCCGGCCTTCCTCGTCGATCGCGGCATCTCCGCGCAGACCGGCGGCTGGGTGATCGCGGCAATCGGCCTGTTCAACATCATCGGCTCGCTCAGCGTCGGCTATCTCCAGAACTCACTGCCCAAGCGCTACATCCTCTCGACCATCTATTTCACGCGTGCGCTGGCAACGCTCGCCTTCATCATGTTCCCGATCACGCCGTTCTCGGCGATCGCGTTTGGCGCGATCTCCGGCCTGACCTGGCTGTCGACGGTGCCGCCGACCTCGGCGCTGGTGGCGCTGATGTTTGGAACGCGCTGGCTCGCCACGCTCTATGGCTTCGCTTTCGTCAGCCATCAGGTCGGTGGCTTCCTCGGCGTCTGGCTGGGCGGCATCGTGTTCGAAAAGTTCGGTTCCTACACGCCGATCTGGTGGCTCTCGATCCTGTTCGGCGTGCTCTCGGCGCTGATCAATCTTCCGATCGTGGAGAAACCTGTGGCACGGGCGGTTGCGCAGCCGGCCTGATCGGCTAAACATCCCCGACAAACAAAGTCAGGGAGTTCAGTCGTGGCCACATTCAAGGCTGTCAGGATCGACAAGGCGGACAAGGGCACAACCACGCAGCTCACGCAGTTCGACGAAGCCGAGCTGATGGAGGGCGACGTCACCGTCCGGGTGGAATGGTCGACGCTGAACTACAAGGACGGTCTTGCGCTCACCGGCAAGGCGCCGGTGGTGCGCCGCTTCCCGATGATCGCCGGCATCGATTTCGCCGGCACGGTCGAAGCCTCCTCGCATCCGCAGTGGAAGGCGGGCGACAAGGTCGTCTGCACCGGCTGGGGCATGGGCGAGACCCATCTCGGCGCCTATGCCGAGAAGGCGCGGGTGAAGGGCGACTGGCTGGTCGCGCTTCCGCAGGGCCTGTCGGCGCGCGACGCCATGGCGATCGGCACCGCCGGCTTCACGGCGATGCTCTCGGTGCTGGCGCTGGAGAAGCACGGCATCTCGCCGAAGAGCGGCCCGGTCGTGGTGACGGGCGCTGCCGGCGGCGTCGGCTCGGTTGCGATCGCCGTCCTGTCCAAGCTCGGCTACCACGTCATCGCTTCGACCGGCCGCGTCTCCGAGGCCGACTACCTGAAGCAGCTGGGAGCTGCCGAGATCATCGACCGCAACGAATTGTCGACGCCGGCAAAGCCCCTCGCCAAGGAGCGCTGGGCCGGCGGCGTCGACAGCGTCGGCTCGACCACCCTCGCCAACCTGCTCTCGATGACGAAATATGGTGGCGCGATCGCGGCCTGCGGCCTGGCCGCCGGCATGGACCTGCCGTCCTCGGTGGCGCCGTTTATTTTGCGCGGAGTGTGCCTTCTCGGCATCGATTCCGTGATGTGCCCGATCGAGCCCCGGAAAGCCGCCTGGCAGCGTTTGGCGTCCGACCTGGATCGAACAAAACTATCTGAAATTACTGAGGAAATTTCGCTCGACCAGATTCCGGGATGGGGCGCGAAAATCCTGGCCGGCCAGGTTCGCGGCCGCGTCGTGGTAAAAATTGTCTAACGGCGTTCAGACTTTACCAACCAAGCTGCTTCAATGTCGCCATGGTTGGTATGGTAAGCAGCGGGTAAAGAGATAAAGGCATCGCCCGCTGCGGGGGTTGGGTTCGGAGTTGAGCATGCTTGCGCGTATTGTGTTGGGGGCTGTCACGGCGGCAGCGACGTTTGCGCCGGCCATCGCTGGAAGCATGAACGCCGACGAGGCGCGCCGCTTCGTGGCCGGCAAGGTGTTCGCCTTCACCTGTTTCGACGGCACCCGCGGTGCAGGCCGCATCCTCGACGATCTCGGCGCCGCCGGCGCCGTGCAGTTCTCGGGCTCGGGCCCGGTGAAACATCTTCGCCTGCCCGGCAACACCCTCCAGATCCGTGGCCAGAACGTGTGCGCCTCGATCAAGGGTATCCCGTTCGAGCCCTGCTTCAACCTGGAAAAGACCGACGACCGCAGCTTCCGCGGCTCGGTGTCGGGCATGGGCTTCGCCTATTGCGACTTCCATCACCAGGGCGGCAATCAGATGCTGATGGCGCGCGCCGCAGCGCGGCCGCGCTCGCTGCACAGGCCGGAGCACACCGGTTCGGTTGCCGCCTCGACCACCGAGGTCGCCGCGCGCGTCGAGACGCCGCGTGTCGAAGGCAGCCGGCTCGAGCCGGTGAAGTCCGAGCCGGCGAAGAACGAGGGCCCGCTGGAACTGCGCCGCTCGACGCAGTGAGCTCGCCTGCGCGGGACAACCCGCGCCATTGATCGTCGAAGACATCATCGAACACCAAGCCGGCGCGCCGTAGTCATACGGACCGCGGCCTTCACGCCTTGGTAGCTGTTCGCGCCCCAGTTTGCGCGCGGCCGGGGGGCGGTCCCACGCAAGGGTTCAACGATGTCGCTCTATTTCTTCCGCATCAGCACCGGTCGCTATTCCGGCGCCGCCGACCTGCCGTACGAGTTCGAGGATCGCGCAGCCGCCTGGACCGAGATGACAGAGGTGTGCGCCAATCTGCTCAGCGGCATCGCGCGCAGCCTGAAGCCGAACGCCGAGTGGTGCATGGAGCTGCTCGACGAGAACAAGCAGCCGGTCTTTCGCATCAGCCTCGTCGGCGAGACCATCGGATGCAAGGCGTCGTAGATCCGACTTGAAGCTGCAATTTACAACTATGACGAGATCATATCCCTTCGCGCTCAATCATTTAGCGTGCAAAGTCAGTATTTCTGCGAGGGATCGCGTTAACCAAATCGGAATGTGAAAAGCTCACTTTTTGGGCAGCAGCGCAGCCAATGGCAGGGGGAAGCCGACAACGCCTCGGCTGCGCGTTCCTTCGGGGGAAACATGCCCATGCTGAGCCTTGTTCAGAATCTGAGGATCGGGACCAAGCTGGCGATTGCGTCGGCGCTCGGTGTGCTCCTGGTGGGCGCCATGATCGTGAGCCAGATGCGTGGCAATGCGAGCATTCGCGAGACCAGCCACAGCGCACTTGAACAGCAGGAGATCGTGCGCGACGCCGTCCGGGCCGAGGTTGCCGTTCGCGGCATGCAACTCGCGGTGCGAGATCTTCGTCTCGCCAATAGCGCGGCCGACCTTCAGAAGGCCACCCAGAGATTGGAGGATCAGCAGAAAGCGATGGGCTCGCTGGTCAATGAGATGCTGAAGCTTTCTCACTCGGCCGAAAATCGGGCGCGCATGGAGAAGCTGAGATCGCTCGCCGCAGACTACACCAAGGCTGCACAGCAGATCGCCGCGGTGCGCGCCGAAGCCCTCGCCGCGAGCGGCGCTGATGGCGCTTCGCGCGCCGCGAAGCTCAATGAAGAAGCCATTCGCATCGCGCGAGAGGTTACCCTGCCCATCGCAGCTCAACTCGACGTGCTGATCGAGCAGATCGCCGACTATGCGAAGCACAAATCCGAAGAGAACAACGCCGCGGCCACCGCTCAGATGAGATCGAGCGAGCAGGTCGGGATGGTGGTCGGCGCGCTCGCCATGCTCGTCCTCGTCTGCTCCTGGTTGATGTCGTTCCTGACCAT
Source organism: Bradyrhizobium sp. BLXBL-01 (assembly GCF_051853025.1). Classification (NCBI taxonomy): domain Bacteria; kingdom Pseudomonadati; phylum Pseudomonadota; class Alphaproteobacteria; order Hyphomicrobiales; family Nitrobacteraceae; genus Bradyrhizobium; species Bradyrhizobium sp. BLXBL-01. Next base: position 6,145,703 of record NZ_CP182471.1, on the reverse strand, counting down.
CGCGCGGCCGATCCGCGCGCTCACGGTTGCCATGGACAAGCTCGCCGGTGGCGATTTCTCCGTGGTTCTGCCCGGTCTCGGCCGCAAGGATGAGGTCGGCGGCGTCGCGGCGGCCGTCGAAAAGTTCAAGATCGTGTCTGAGCAGAAGGCGCGCGAGGAAGCTGAAGCCAAGATCAGGCAGGACCAGCTTGCGGCCGCGCAGCGCAAGGCCGAGATGCACAAGCTGGCCGACAGCTTCGAAGCCGCGATCGGTGAAATCGTCGACACCGTGTCCTCGGCCGCGACCGAGCTGGAAGCTTCCGCCTCGACGCTGACCGCGACCGCGGCGCGCGGGCAGGAGGTCACCACCATGGTTGCTGCCGCTTCCGAGGAAGCATCCACCAACGTGCAGTCGGTGGCGTCGGCGACCGAGGAGCTGTCATCGTCGATCACCGAGATCAGCCGGCAGGTGCAGGAATCCGCCCGTGTCGCCGGCGATGCGGTGAACCAGGCCCGCAGCACGACCGATCGTGTCGGCGAGCTTTCCGCGGCGGCGGCGCGGATCGGCGACGTGGTCGAGCTGATCAACACCATCGCCGGCCAGACCAATCTTCTGGCGCTCAATGCAACCATCGAAGCGGCGCGGGCCGGCGAGGCGGGCCGCGGCTTTGCCGTCGTCGCCTCCGAGGTCAAGGCGCTTGCCGAGCAGACCGCGAAGGCGACCGGCGAGATCGGCCAGCAGATCGCCAGCATCCAGACCGCGACCGAGCATTCGGTCGGCGCGATCAAGGACATCAGCCACACGATCGAGAGGCTGTCGGAGATCTCCTCGACCATCGCAGCCGCGGTGGAAGAGCAGGGCGCGGCAACGCAGGAGATTTCCCGCAACGTGCAGCAGGCGGCCACGGGCACCCACCAGGTGTCCTCCAACATCACCGACGTGCAGCGCGGCGCGAGCGAGACCGGGTCGGCATCCACGCAGGTGTTGGCAGCAGCGCAATCGCTGTCCAGCGACAGCAGCCGGCTCAAGCTCGAGGTCGGCAAATTCCTCGGCACCGTGCGCGCGGCCTGAAGGCGGCGTCGGCATTTAGGCAGGATTGATCTGCAACCGCCACGCGTGGAGGCGCGGTGGTTGCAGAGCGAGGTCGCGCGCTTTTTGGAATCGGTGCGGGCGGCGTGACGGCAGCCGGCGCGAATGCTGCGCTGCACCGAGTTGCGCCCGCATCCCAACGCGAGAAGCCGATGCAGCTGCAAGAAAGAGTTGCAGAGACAACACGATCGCTGCGCGCGAGCCGTATTCTTACGTAGGCTCCTGTTAACGCCTGTTTGCGAGTATGGGCGCAATCCTTCGGGAAAAAGAACCAGCCAGCATTGTTGAACTGACCTCCGCCCGGTCGTCCGTCGTGACGCTGCGGCGCAGGTGATGTGCGCGTTGCCGGGTAATCATCGGGATTGTTGTGATGTCGAAGTTGTCGATCGTCTTCAAGCTGCTGACCGTACTGTCGGTCCTGGTGCTCTCGCTTGCCGGCGTCGGCGTGATGGCGATCGGCACGATGCAGAACATCAACGCCCACACCGTCGAGATTGCGGAGAGCTGGCTGCCGAGCGTGCGTGCGCTCGGCTCGATGCGTGCCGACATCAACGAGCTTCGCGTCGCACTGCGTCTGCACCTGATGCAGGACACTGCCGAAGGCAAGGAGGCCGCGGAGAAGCGGCTGGCAGGCTTGCGTGAGCGCATCGAGAAGACGCGCAAGGTTTACGAGCCGCTGATCACGGTCGCCGAGGAGCGCTCGCTGTACGAGCAATGGACCAAGGCCTGGGCCGAGTATCTGAATGGCGTGCAGGACGTGATGGCGCTGTCGCGCAAGAGCGTCGGCCGCTTCCCGACCGATGCCAACGAGCTGCTGCAGACCAAGGTCGCGAAGATGGCGCAGGCCGCCGATCCCCTGCTGCAGAAGGGCATCGAGCTCAACAACAGGGGCGCCGAGCTGGAGACCAAGCAGGCGGCCGACAGCTACGCCACCGTGTTCCGCGTGCTGGTAGGCATCATCGTCGCTGCCGTCGTGATCGCGATCGGCGCCGCCTACTATCTCGTGCGCGACGTCTCGCGCGGCATCGCCTCGATCATTCGCCCGATGCAGTCGCTCGGCGAGGGCGACCTTTCCGCCGAAGTGCCGCATCGCGGCGAGAAGACCGAGATCGGCTCGATGGCGGATGCGCTCCAGATCTTCAAGGAGGCGTTGATCGCCAAGAAGGCCGCCGACGAGGCGGCGGCGCGCGACGCCGAGGCCAAGATCGAGCGCGGCCGCCGCGTCGACGCCATCACCCGCAATTTCGAGGTCATGATCGGCGAGGTCGTCGAGACCGTGTCGTCGGCCTCGACCGAGCTCGAGGCCTCCGCGGCGACGCTGAGCGGCACCGCGCAGCGCGGCCAGGAGCTCGCAACCGTCGTTGCGGCAGCGTCCGAGGAAGCTTCCACCAACGTCCAGGCGGTGGCCTCAGCCTCCGAGGAGCTGTCGTCCTCCATCACCGAGATCAGCCGCCGCGTGCAGGATTCGGCGCGGATGGCGGCGGAGGCGGTCGAGCAGGCGGCTCGGACCAACGAGCGCGTCAACGCGCTGTCGCAGGCCGCCGCCCGCATCGGCGACGTCGTCGAGCTCATCAACACCATCGCGGGCCAAACCAACCTGCTCGCGCTGAACGCAACCATCGAGGCGGCGCGCGCAGGCGAAGCCGGCCGCGGCTTTGCCGTCGTCGCCTCCGAGGTCAAGGCATTGGCCGAGCAGACCGCGAAAGCGACCGGCGAAATCGGGGCGCAGGTCTCGGGCATCCAGGCGGCGACGCAGGAATCCGTCAGCGCCATCCAGGAGATCGGCGGCACCATCGAGCGGCTGTCCGAGGTGTCCGCCGCGATCGCCGCCGCCGTCGAGGAGCAGGGCGCGGCCACGCAGGAGATCTCGCGCAACGTTCAGCAGGCCTCGCTCGGCACGCAGGAAGTGTCGTCCAACATCACCAACGTGCAGCGCGGTGCGATCGAGACCGGCTCGGCCTCGAGCGAAGTGCTGTCGGCGGCGAAGTCGCTCGCGACCGACAGCACCCGCCTGAAGGTCGAGGTCGCGCAGTTCCTCGAATCGGTCCGCGCGGCCTGACGCTTCAGCTGCCGGTCTGCGGCGCAGCCGGCGGCGGTGCGATCTGCCGCCGGAACAGGATGCGCTGGTAGAGCCAGCCGATCGCGACCAGCACGACGCCGAGGCACATGAACGAGAGCGCGCGATAGACGCCGGTCAGCGTCGACATGTCGATCACGAAGGCCTTCAGGATCGTCAGCGCGATCACGGCGGCGGACGCCAGGCGCGCACGCTCGGAGTTGACCAGGATGCCGACGCCGAGCAGCACCACGCCGAAGGCGAGCCATCCGATCGAATAGGTGTATTGCTCGGCACTCGTGGTGCCGCCGTAGAGCAGGACCGGGCCGTGATAGAAGCGGCGGATCTCCAGCGTCACATAGGTGAGTGCGAACACCAGGGCGCCACCCGCAATCGTGTTTGCATATGCGACACGGCGGTGTCCCGCCACCGCGTAGGAGAGCAGCAGCATCAGCACGGCCGGCAGCGCATAGCCGAGCAGCAGCAGATTGAACACGAGGCCGCCGACATTGACGCTGGAGAACAGTAGCGGGTTCTCCAGGATCAGGAGGCCGAACACGCTGATGAGGCCGGCGATTGCCGTCAGCACGACCGCGCCGACATCGTGCACGATGCTGTGGCTGCGCAGCCGCAGGCGCTCCAGCCCGATCGCCATGGCGAGCGTGACGCAGACCTGCAGCGCGAATTCGAGCAGCGAGGGCGGCGAGATCATGTCGCCACCGGTCGCAAAATGCCGGATCTCCGTGAAGGCGAGCAGCGCGGTGAACAGGATCGCGGCGGTCTCGACCACGCGCAGCGGCGCGTCGTCGGCGCGACGGCGCAGGAAGATGCTCGCACCCCAGAACGAGGCGGCCGGCAGGCCATAGCCCCACAACAGCCAGTTGAAGATCGGCGTCGTGCCGACGGCATCGCCGACGATGCGCGGATCATAGGCGATGCGCGCGGTGACGATCGCGGCGAAGATGGCAGCCAACCGGCGCAGCACCGGAATCGGCCGCTGCAACGAGATCCAGGCGGTGCCGAGCGACATCAGCGCGAGCGCGATGGTGAGCCAGCCCTTCTCCAGGGCGAAGGTCAGCGCCAGCGCCAGCGCGCCGAGCGTGCCGGTCGCGAACAGCGCGACCGAGGTGGCAACGCCCGGGCGTTCTTCGCGGCGCATCAGCGCCTCGGTCGCCGCGCCAAAGGCCGCGGCGACCAGCACGGCGAGGATCGCGAACGGGATCGAGCGGTCGAGATGGGCGATGCGCGCATAGAGCGCGACCAGGATGGCGATCGGCGTCGCGACGCCCGCCGCCGACCACACCACGGGAATGATCGCCGAGTTCGAGCGGCCCTGCGCGAAAAAGCCCGCGACGCCGAAGCCGGCGGCGAAGATCGCGGCCGTCACCAGGTGCAGCGTCACTGAACTGTCGGTCGCAACAGGGCCGACGCCGGGCATCGGGCCGCCCGGCAGCACCAGCATGTCAGGATTGGCGCGCACCGCCCATTCGGCGAACACGATGAACACGGCCGCCGCGGCTGCGCCCAGCGCGCCGGTCGCCGCCGGTGCACGCCAGGCGACGAACAGCGTGCCGCCGACCAGGAGCGTGAATGCGATCAGCGCGAGATCCGCATGCGCGCTCGACAGTACGACCAGCATCGCCCCGAACAGGTAGGCGCCGAGCGCGCCCGACGAGACCGGCTCGATCTCGCCGTCCTCGAAGGTGGGTCCGAACATGAAGCCGCAGACGACGAGCAGTGCGGCGAGCACGAAGCCGACGATGGCGTGGAAGGCGTGCGGCGCGACCTGCACCTGTTCGGTATCGAGACCCGGGAAGATCCAGAGCACCGCGAAGGCAATGGTCGTGACCGCAAGCCAGCGCCACAGCCTGATGCGGGCGAGACCGAAACTCGCGGCCGTCACGACCGCAAGATAGATGTAGAGCGCCCAATAATCCGGCTTGCCCGAGGAGACGAGGATCGGCGTCACGAAGGCGCCGACGACGCCGAGCCCCGCGAGCGCGGGGCCGTGCAGGAGCGCTGCGGCCAGCGTGCCCATCGCAACGATGCCGAGCAGCACGAAGGCCGTCGCAGGCACGAGGAAGCCGTAGAGCGCGTAAGCCGCGTAGATGGTCGCGAAAGCCACCGCCGTTCCGGCCGCGGTGAGGATCGCGGGGATGTTGGCGATCGGCAGCGCCGCGATGCTCGAGATGCTCTCCTTGCGCCGCGTCCATTCGCCGGCGCCCAGCAGTGCAGCGGCGAACAGGCCGCCGAGGAACACGCGCACGCCCGGGCCGAGCAGGCCGGCCTCGATCGAATAACGCACCATGAAGAAGCCGCCGAGCGCGAGCGCAACCCCGCCGATCCACACCACCCAGCGGGTGCCGAGCCGTTCTTCGAAGCCGGGTGCTGCCTCCGGGACCGGAGGGGGCGCATCGGCGCCCGTGCTCGGCTCGAGCGGGGGCGGCGAAATCTCTTCGGTGACGAGCGGCGGCGGCGTCGTTTCAGCTTCCGGCGCCAGCGGCGGCGGCTCGGCAGCCGTACTCGTCGCGGTTGCTTCGGCCTGCGCCGGCATCAGCGGCGGCGGCTGCACCGGCCGCTGCGCATAAAGCATCTCTTCGAGCGAGTTGAGCCGGCGGCGCAACTCGGTCGCCTGGCTGGATGCCTTGATCGCAATGAGGAAGGCGATGATCGCAATGATCAGCGCAAAGGCGTCAAACGGGCCGTCGAACATGAAGCCTCCAGGCAACCGGCGGGCAGGGGCCGGTACCAAAATATCAGGATCTAGCGCCGGGAGCGCACGCGCAAGCCCGGCGCGGGCCGCTCCTGGAGCACCTCGCGGCGGAAGCGGTAGAGCGCCGCCGGCCGTCCGCCCGTCTGTGTCGACATCACCCCGGTCGGTTCGACCAGGGCTTCCATTTCGACCAGGCGGCGGAAGTTCTGCTTGTGCAGGTGCCGGCCGGAGATCGCCTCCACCGTATGCTGCAGTTCAGTAAGTGTGAACTCAGCCGGCAAAAGTTCAAACACGACAGGACGATACTTCAGCTTTGCGCGCAGCCGCGCGATTGCCGTGGCGAGAATCCGGCGGTGGTCGAACCGCATCGAGGTCCCGAGCGGGGGAAGCGTCTTGCGCGCTAATGCCGCAGGACGGCCGTCGCGGCGCGCCTCCTCGATCAGCCCGGCCTCGTAGAGCAGCTCGTAGCGGTCGAGCACGCGCTCCTCGTCCCAGGGCGCGCCGTCGAGACCGAAATAGAATCGCACCCGATCCTTCCGCGGCAGCGCGCGCGTCGTCTCCGGCGTCTCCTCCTCGGCCCATTTGGTCAGGGCGGGGATGATGTCGCGGGCGATGATCGCCGGCGGCTGCTCGCGCCAGTCTTCCCAGGGGAAGAAACGATACCAGGGCGCGAAGCTCGCCGCGTTTGCCGCGAGCTCGCCATCGACGGGGCGCGTCAGCGCGAGATAGCCGATCGACACCATATGGGCGCCGGTGTCGCCGGCCTCGGCATGACGGCCGCGGTCGCCAAACGTGTAGAGCTGCTCGACATAGCCGAGCCGCAGCCCCGCCTGCTCCTCGACCCAGGCGCGCAGGCCGATCTCGAACGTGCGATGGCTCACCGCGTCGAACGGGCCGAACGGCAGGCCGGCCAGGCCGTCAGCACCGCGCGCGGTGAGGATCAGCGGCTCATGGTCCTCGATCGCGACGATCGCGGCGGTCAGGCCGATCTCGATCGGTGTCAGCAGCGTCTCGCTCATGCGGCTGAGATCGCAGGTGTTGCGAGAAGAATGTCTTCGTTGGTTGAGCCGGTCGCTCCGCGGGCAAGCTGCAACCTCTCCCGCTTGCGGGAGAGGCGTAGGCCGCCCTCGGCGGCCGTAACTAGAGACGCCGAGGCAAAGCCTCGGCTATGGCATAGCGCCGGGTGAGGGCTTTGTCCTCTAGGGGATTGTCCCGTTGCGGAGACACCCTCTCCCCAACCCTCTCCCGAAAGCGGGAGAGGGGGCGCGGTCCCGTCGTGGTTGCTATTCGACTCCCGCCTCATTCGAGCTCGATCACGAAGGGGCGGCCTTCGACCATCATCGCGCCGGGGCCCATCTCGTCGAGTGCGCGCAGCATGCGGCCCTCGCGTCCCAGCGCGCGGTCGGCGAGACCGACGATGCGCCGGTTCGGCGAGGCGATCGGTGAAGCCGCGCGGATCTTCTTTGCGATCTCGATCTCGTCGCGATGCGGATTGAGTGCACAGACCGCGGCGAAGGCGCTGGCGGTGGAGCGGCTGATGCCGGCATAGCAATGCACCACCAGCGGGGCGCTGCGGTCCCAGCCGCGCACGAAGTTCAGCACCTGCTCGATATGCGTCTCCGACGGCGCGACAAAGCCGTCCATCTCCTCGGTGATGTCGTCCATCGACACCTTGAGATGGTTGGCCGGCAACACCGACACCGGCCGCGCCACCTGTTCGACATTGGCCATCACGGTCAGCACATGGCTGGCGCCGGTGATGCGGACGGTTTCGGGAAGCGCGGCGAGGGAACAGACGTGGATCATGGCGAACCTTTTTGCGCCCGATTATAGCGAGCGCTCGTAGAGTGGGCAAAGGCGCATCGCGCCGTGCCCACCATTTCGCAACTGCGCGCATCGCGCTTAGTTTGGTGGGCACGGCGCAAGAGCGCCTTTGCCCACCCTACAGGACCTACGCAAACACGGCGCCAAACCGCTCCAGAAACTGCTTCTCGGCCCGCGCCGCGGTCCAGGGCGTCAGATAGTCGCGCCGGACGCTGTCGGAGAGACCCGGATCCTTCCCGAACAGGCGCCGCGCTTCACTCGCGCTGAAGCCCGCGAGCTCGGTTGCCTCGAGATAAGCCGCACCGCGATCGGCGGCCTTGATGGCCTGCGTGATGTCGTCAGGCAAGACCGGCGGCAAGCCGAAGCGGATGTGGATGGCACCGAGCAGCCGCTTCTCGACCGCCTTGTAATGACCGTCGAGCACGGCCTTGAACGGCGAGATCATGTCGCCGATCACGTATTCCGGCGCATCATGGAGCAGGGCCGCGAGCCGCACGCGCTGGTCGACGCGGGGCATCTCGAGCCGCAGCACGGTCTCTACCAGCAGCGTATGCTGTGCGACCGAAAAGATGTGCGCGCCGAGGGTCTGCCCGTTCCAGCGCGCCACCCGCGCCAGCCCGTGCGCGATGTCGCCGATCTCGATGTCGAGTGGGGAGGGATCGAGCAAATCGAGCCGCCGGCCCGACAGCATGCGCTGCCAGGCGCGGACCTCATCGTTGCGCGTCGCCTTCTTCGCCGTCATTTGGCCTTGAGGCGCGGCTTGCGCTGCGTCTTGCCGCAGGTCGCATGACAATGGCAATCGACCAGGTGGTCGTTGACCATGCCGGTTGCCTGCATGAAGGCGTAGACGATCGTCGGGCCGACGAATTTGAAGCCGCGCGAGGACAGCTCCTTGGAGATCTGCACCGACAGCGGCGTCGAGGCCGGCACGCTTCCCGTGGACTTGAAGCGGTTGACCTTGGGCCGTCCGTCCATGAAGTCCCACAGCAGCTTCGAGAAGCCCGGGCCCTTCTCCATGATGTCGAGATACGACTTCGCGCTCAGGATCGCGCCGTCGATCTTGGCCTTGTTGCGCACGATGCCGGCATCGTTCATCAGCGCGTGAACCTTCTTGGCATTGTAGCGCGCGATCTTCTCCGGCTGGAAATCGTCGAAGGCTTTGCGGAAATTGTCGCGCTTGCGCAGGATCGTGATCCAGGACAGGCCGGCCTGGAAGCCGTCCAGCATCAGCTTCTCGTACAGCGCGCGGTCGTCAAATTCCGGCACGCCCCATTCGGTGTCGTGATAGGCGACATAAAGCGGATCTTCCCCCGGCCACGGACACCGCTTCACGCCGTCGGGATGCAGACGTGCAGCGCGGCTCATGCGATGGGCTGCTTGGCTGGAATGCGGACGACGTCGGGTTCAGCGAGCGTCAAAGCCAGCCCCCCGGCGGTGAGCGGTTGGCCTGCATCGAGCGCGTCGGCGACACGGTCGATGCGCACCAGCGCGATGCCCTTGCCGCCGGCGCTCGAGCCGATCGTGCCGACCGGCTTGTCGCCGGCGAGAATGGTCGTGCCCGGCTCGGGCGAGGCGTCCTCGAGCAGCACTTTCACGCTGCGCGTGCGCGCGGTGCCGCGATGCTGCATGCGCGAGACGACCTCCTGGCCGACATAGCAGCCCTTGTCGAAATCGACGCCGGCGAGGCGATCCATGTTGGTCTCGTGCGGGAACGCATCGCCGTACATGAAATCGAGCCCGCCGCGCGGCACGCCGAGCGCGATGCGGTGCGCCTCGTAGCCGGCCGCATCGACCAGCTCGGCGCCGATGAGGTCCGACAGTTTCTGCTTGAGGTCTTCCGGGATCAGGATGCGGGTGCCGAGCCCATCGGCCCGCGGATCGGCGAAGGCAAGGTCGGGCTGGGCCGCCGGCTCGCCGTCCCATGCCGCGAGCACGCCGAGGTCGAGGTTGTCCACCGTGACCTTGGCGCGCAGCTTGTAGAATTTCAGCTTGGTGGCGAGGGTGTCCGCCAGCGCCTTGGGGCAGTCGATCAGGAACCCGCCGCCGTGACCCGCGGGCGCTTCCGTGATCAGGAAATCCACGATGATCTTGCCCTGCGGCGTCAGCAGCGCGCCGAATCGCCCCAGGCCAGGTTTCAGCCTGTCCAGGTCGGTGGTGACGATGCCATTGAGGAAGTTGCGCGCATCCTCACCCGCGACCTTGATCACGCCCCGATCGGGAAGAAACGCTGATTTCATGCGAAAATCTCTTGCGACATGTTGCTCCGGAACGTAAGCCCGCAACGCACAAACGACAAGACCTCGAGCCCTGTGCCCTGAGGATGAGAGAGGCCCCATGACCCAGCGTTTCGATGTGATCCTCAAGGGCGGCACCGTGGTCAACCAGGACGGTGAGGGTGTTCGCGATATCGGCATCACGGGCGGCCGCATCGCGGAGCTGGGCCCGCTGCCGCAAGGCTCGGCCGCCGAGGTGATCGACTGCAAGGGCCTGCACATCCTGCCCGGCGTGATGGACACGCAGGTGCATTTCCGCGAGCCCGGGCTGGAGCAGAAGGAAGACCTCGAGACCGGTTCGCGCAGCGCCGTGATGGGCGGCGTCACCGCGGTGTTCGAGATGCCCAACACCTCGCCGCTGACCGTGACGGAGGCCACCTTCACCGACAAGGTGAAGCGCGCCCATCACCGCATGCATTGCGATTTCGCCTTCTTCATCGGCGGCACCCGCGAGAACGTGCAGGACCTGCCCGTGCTGGAGCGCGCACCCGGCTGCGCCGGCGTCAAGGTGTTCATCGGCTCGTCCACCGGCGCGCTGCTGGTCGAGGACGACGAGAGCCTGCGCCGCATCTTCCAGGTGATCCGCCGCCGTGCCGCCTTTCACGCCGAGGACGAATACCGCCTCAACGAGCGCAAATCGCTGCGCATCGAGGGCGATTCGCGCTCGCATCCGGTCTGGCGCGACGAGACCGCGGCGCTGATGGCGACGCAGCGCCTGATCAAGCTCGCGCACGAGACCGGCAAGCGTATCCACGTGCTGCACATCTCGACCAAGGAGGAGATCGAGTTCCTGCGCGACCACAAGGATGTCGCCTCCTGCGAGGCGACACCGCACCATCTGACGCTGGTCGCGCCCGAATGCTACGAGCGGCTCGGCACGCTGGCGCAGATGAACCCGCCGGTGCGCGGCGCCGATCATCGCGCCGGCATCTGGCGCGGCATCGAGCAGGGCATCATCGACGTGCTCGGCTCCGACCACGCCCCGCATACGCTGGAGGAGAAGCAGAAGACCTATCCGGCCTCGCCCTCCGGCATGACCGGCGTGCAGACGCTGGTGCCGCTGATGCTCGATCACGTCAACGCGGGTCGGCTCTCGCTGGCGCGCTTCGTCGACCTCACCAGCGCCGGCCCGGCACGTCTCTACAACATGGCCTGCAAGGGCCGCATCGCCGCCGGCTACGATGCCGACTTCACCATCGTCGATTTGAAGCGCAGCGAGACCATCACCAACAAATGGGTGGCGTCCAAGGCCGGCTGGACGCCCTATGACGGCGTTCGCGTCACCGGCTGGCCCGTCGGCACCTTCATCCGCGGCCGCCGCGTGATGTGGCAGGGCGAGCTGGTGACGGCCGCGCAGGGCGAGCCGGTGCGGTTTCTGGAGACGCTGAAGCAGTAGGCGGGCAGGGTCCCGCTCCTCGTTCCCCTGTCATGCCCCGCGAAGGCGGGGCATCCAGTACGCCGCGGCTTCTCGGTTCAATTGCCGCCGTCTCTGGAATACTGGATTGCCCGCCTTCGCGGGCAATGACAGAGTGCCCGGCAGCGCGAGCGCAATTTGGAGTGCAGTCAATGCCCCAACCCACGCCCCTCATCACCACCGAGCAACTCGCCGCCATGCTCGGCGATCCCAATCTCCGGCTTTATGACTGCACGACCTACAACGAGCCGGTGCCGCCCGGTAGCGACGTGCCCTATCGCGCGGTGCCAGGCGACAAGACGTTCGCGGCCGGCCACATTCCCGGAGCCGATTTCCTCGACCTGCAAGGCGAATTCTCCGACACCTCCGCGCGCCCACTCTTCATGATGCCTGACGTAGCCCAGCTCGAGGCCGCCTTCGGTCGCCACGGCCTCGATGCGAGCAAGACGATCGTGCTCTACAGCATCGGCACCATGATGTGGTCGACGCGGTTCTGGTGGATGCTGCGCTCGCTCGGCGTTGATGCCCGCGTGCTCGACGGCGGCCTCGACAAGTGGAAGGAAGAGGGGCGGCCGATTGAGACCGGTGCACCGAAGGGTTATCCGGCCACGACCTTCGTGGCCGCATCGCGCGCGGGCTTCTTCGTCGATAAGGACACAGTGAAGGCGCGCATCGGCGATGCCTCGACGGTCATCGTCAACGCGCTCTTGCCGCAATTTCACCAGGGCCTCGAGCCGAGCCGCTATGGTCGGCCCGGCCGCGTGCCGGGCAGCGTCAATGTTCCCGCCCCAACACTCGTTAATGCCGACAAGACGCTGACGAATCTTGCGGACGCGGAAGAGAAGTTCGTTGCCCAGGGCGTCACGCGCGACAAGACCGTGATCTGCTATTGCGGGGGAGGCATCTCGGCGACGATCAACCTCTTGTTGCTGACGCAGCTCGGCTACGAGAAGCTGACGCTGTACGATGGATCGATGGGCGAATGGGCGCGGGATCCCTCGCTGCCGATCGAGACAGACTAGGAGGCGGTCCTTACCTTCCAGGAAGGTAAGATCCCGGGGAAGAAAATCGGGAACCTTTCCTCTGCGGCTGCATCCAATGTCCGGAACCAATTGGAGACAGGACACCCGCCATGCCAGGGACCGCAGCCGGCCTGACCGCCGGCGCCCGGACTTCGGAGGCCGCGCTGGTGGCCCGCGCGCGGCGCCGCGACGAGGCCGCGTTGCGCGAGATTATGCAAGCCAATAACCGCCGGCTCTTCAGGCTCGCCCGCGGCATCCTGCGCAGCGACAGCGAAGCGGAGGACGTTGTGCAGGAGACCTATGTCCGCGCCTTCACGCATCTCGACGGATTCCTTGGCGAGTCGGCGCTGTCGACGTGGCTGTCGCGCATTGCCATCAACGAAGCCCTCGGACGCGCACGCGGTCGGAAGCCGCAGGTCGAGCTGGGATCGGTGCCGGAGGCAACGCTCGAAGCGCAAATCATCCAGTTTCCGCTTTCGTCCGCCGCAACTGATCCGGAAAAGTCCATGGCCCAACGCGAGATCCAGCGTGTCGTCGAACGCGCGGTCGATGAACTGCCCGAGACCTTCCGCATGGTCTTCATCGCGCGGGTGATGGAGGGGATGAGCGTGGAGGGGACCGCCGAGCTGCTCGGCATCAAGCCCGAGACGGTGAAGACTCGGTTGCACCGTGCGCGCGCGATGCTGCGCGAGAACGTCGAGAAGAAGATCGGTCCGGTCGTGATGGATGCGTTTCCGTTCGCCGGTGAGCGTTGCGAGCGCCTGACGGAGGCCGTGCTCAGGCGGCTTGGCATCGGGGCCTAATTTTTCGGGAACGTTCGCGCGGAATTGGCATCCAACCTGTGCAAGCAACAGTCCGGAACGTTTCCGGCCCACAGGAGTGCCAAGCCATGCTGATCCGATGGAGCGCGGCGGCCGCCGCAGCGATGATGTTGTCGAGTCCCGTTTTGCTGCACGGCGCCAGCGCAGCCGACAAGCCCACCGATCCCCAGATCGCGCATATCGCCTACATCGCGGGCGTGATCGACATCAACGCTGCCAAGCAGGCGCAGAAGAAGGCCAAGAACAAGGATGTCAAGGCGTTCGCCGAAGACATGCTGCGCGACCACGAGGCGGTCAACAAGCAGGCCCTCGCGCTCGTCAAGAAGCTGAACGTCACGCCGGAGGACAACGACACCAGCAAGGCGCTATCGAAGCAGGCGGCCGACAAGCTGGCCGAGCTCGACAAGCTCGATGGCGCGGCGTTCGACAAGGCTTACGTCGCCAACGAGGTCGCCTACCACAAGGCAGTCAATGGCGCCCTGGAGACGCAACTCATTCCGTCTGCGAGCAATGCCGAGCTGAAGAGCCTGCTGCAGACCGGGCTGAAGATCTTCCAGGGCCATCAGCAGCACGCCGAGCACGTTGCGGCCGAGCTGAAATAGGAGCCTCGCATGATGCCGGGACGCCTCGCTTCGATCGCGCTTGCGGTCGTCCTCCTGTCGACCATCGTCCCGGCACGCGCCGCGTCGATCGAGATCACGATGGACAATCTGGTGATTGCTCCGGCTGAGGTATCGGCGAAGATCGGCGATACCATCACCTGGGTCAACAAGGACGTCTTCGCCCACACCGCCACCGCCAGGAACGGCGATTTCGACGTGATGCTGCCGCCGAAGAAATCGGCGACATCAGTTCTGAACAAGGCCGGAACGGTCGAGTATTACTGCCGCTATCATCCCAACATGAAAGCGACGCTCAGGATCGAGCCGTGACGAGGGAGCGAATTCCCGCGCGCTGCGGGAACATCTCCCGACGGCCGCGAGACTAATGCTTGTCCGCTGAAAGAGGCTTCCGTGCGATAACAGCGGCAGACTTCGCGAAGCCTTTCGCCAAATCCGTTCGCAAAGTCATTCATCCGCAACTGGCCCCGCCCGCGTGGCGGGGTCATTTTTCGGAGCGGCCTACTGCCTGGAGATGCCGACCGAGAATTCGCCGTTGCGGATGCGGCCGGGAAAGCCCTCGACGAACTTTGCCACCGCGTCCTCGCCATAGGTGCCGACGAGCTCGGCGAGCGCCGCGAACAGGCTCGCCTGCGCCAGGCAGTCGCCGTCGACGCCGTCATGGCGCGCCTCGGCCCAGGCCTCGTTGAGATAGCTCAGCGCAGCCTGTTTCTGCTCGTGATCGGGCAGCGGCGCGCGGGCGGGGGCGTAGGAAATCGGCTGGCTCATGAAACTCGGTCAGGGCTGGGGCGCGATCCACGGCGATGCGCTGTGCGAGAAGGTGTAGCACGGGCGTTAACGACCGCTAGGCCACATCTTTAAGAACGGTTAACGGCTGTGAACAAAATCGATGACAGTTCCAGCACTCGTCATTCCGGGGCGCGCGCAGCGCGAGCCCGGAATCCATCAGGCCACCAACTCTGCGGCTCGATGGATTCCGGGCTCTCGACTTCGTCGCGCCCCGGAATGACGAGAAATCAGTTCGCGTAGCGCGCCGTGAGATCCCGCGAGATCTTCGAGCCTTCCTCGATATAGCGGCGGATCGCCACCGTCGCGGCCGGCGTGCAGCTGCGATAGGTCTGCTGAAAACCGTTATAGCCGCGGTTGAAGGCGGCGATCATGCGGGTGCGGCGCTCCCCGGAGGGGGTCTCGGCATCGATCAGCGCCTGCATCTCGTTGCGCCATTTGTTGCCCTCGTTCGCCCCGCAGATGCCGCGCAGATAGTGCAGGCCGCCCAGGATCTCGGCCAGCCGCTGCAGTCCGCCGTCAAACGGCGCCGCCACGTCCTGGGCTCTCGCAGGCCCGGAGGCGCAGGCGAGAATCACGGCAAAAATGGCCAGAAATCGCATCGACATCGGCGGCTGTATGCCCCCTCGGGACGGCTGGCGCAAGACGGGCCGTCAGGCCCCAAGCAGCCGGTGAGCCGACAGGATGACCTCCCCCAGCCCCCCGGTCAGCTTGAGGTCGCCGAGGCTTGCCAGCGCATCCGGCGCGATCCAGCGGTAATCGTCGAGCTCGTCGTTGAGAGCCGGCTCCCGGGCCGTCCAGCGGGCGGCAAAGGACATGATCAGGTAATGGCCGGCGCCGGCGGTGGCCGGCAGCACCTCGCGCCAGCCGGCAAGGCCAACGATCTCGATACGAAGCCCGGTTTCCTCGTCGACCTCACGGCTCAAGGCCTGATGCAGCGATTCGCCGAACTCGACACGGCCGCCCGGCAGCGAATAGAAGCCCTTGGCGGGCGAGCGGGCGCGGCGGACCAGCAGCACCTTGCCGTCGCGGAAGATCGCCGCGCTGACCGCGAGCTGGGGATGGGCAGGGTGGACGATTGCGGTCAATCGCGCCACCTATCGGGCCGAGTTCGCCATGATGGTGTCGACGTCGGCTTCCGCCCCGCCATTGATGATGCCGCCGCAGGCCGCGATCAGCGGCTTGACCCAGAGGGTGGCCTGCTCGGCGAGGCGCACGCGGGTCGAGTCCTTCTCGACCTCGCGCATGGCCGAGCCGACCGCGGTCAGGATCGAGGTCATGGTATCCGTCATGTGGTCGAACTGGGCACGCACGTTGGGATCGGCTTTCTCATAGGCTTCGATCGCCAAATCCCGCGCCTTGAAATTCGACGCCGTGAAATGCTCGGCGTAGGACAGCGGCGTCCAGGTCAGGAAGTCATCCGCGCATTCCGGCATATCCGGCACCATCTCGAGCAGCATCACGGCTTCATTGAAATGGTTGAGATAGTCGGTGGCAAGCCCGGTCCGCGGGTTGATGTTGGCCACGCGCAGCCGTTCGGCCCAGGCGGCCGCCTCGGGGCCCGTCTGTACATGCGTCCGCGCGGGTTGGGTGGCCGTTGAGCTCATCTGCCGCAGTGTTAACGTTCGGGGTTAAAAGGACCTGAACGGACCCTATATAGGCCCCCAAAGGATGTGTGGACGCTTCGTCATAACTTCGGCCCCCGCGGCTTTGCGGCAACTGTTCGGCTATGTCGAGCAGCCGAATTTCCCGCCCCGGTACAATGTCGCCCCGACGCAACCGATTCCGGTGGTGCTGGTCGAGAACGGCGCGCGCCGCTTCCGCCTGATGCGCTGGGGTCTGCTGCCGAGCTGGGTCAAGGACCCCCGCGGGTTCACGCTCCTGATCAACGCCCGCTCCGAGACTGTGCTGGAGAAACCCGCCTTCAAGAACGCGATTCGCCGCCGGCGCGGCCTGATCCCGGCTGATGGTTATTACGAGTGGAAGACGGAAGCCGGCCGCAAACAGCCCTTTTTCATCCACCGCGCCGACGGTGAGCCGCTCGGCTTTGCCGCCTTGTTCGAGACCTGGGTCGGGCCGAACGGCGAGGAGCTCGACACGGTCGCGATCGTCACCGCGGCGGCTGGCGAGGATCTCGCCGCTCTGCGTGACCGCGTGCCCGTCACCATCAGCCCGCGCGACTTCGAGCGCTGTCTCGACATCAAAGGCGACGAGGTCGATGCGATCCTGCCGCTGATGAGGCCTCCGCACGTCGGCGAATTCGCCTGGCACCCGGTCTCTACCCGCGTCAACCGCGTCGCCAATGATGACGAGCAGCTCGTGCTGCCGATCAGTGCGGAGGAGATCGAGGCGGAGGCCGAGGCGACGAAGCCGAAGAAGGGGGTGCGGAAGATTGCGGCTGCGTCGTCGGATGACGGGCAGGGATCGTTGTTCTAGGCGCGGTGCCGTAGGGTGGGCAAAGGCGCAACGCGCCGTGCCCACGATCCCTCTCTTCAACACCGCGGTGGTGGGCACGCTTCCGCCTTCGCTCCTCGAGCTACGGCGGACAAGTCGCTTTGCCCACCCTGCGGCAGCGCAAGCTTAAACGACGTCCCGCGCCCGCAGCCCCGCGATCTCCGCCGCGTCGAATCCCAGCTCGCCGAGCACCGCGTCCGTATCCGCGCCCAGCTCCGGCGCCATGCGATCCAGCCTGCCGCCGCCATGCGCGAGCTTGAAGCCGCTGCCGGCAAAGCGCAGGCGGCCGTATTGGGTGTCCAGCTCCTGGATCGCGCCGCGCGCCTTCACTTGCGGATGGTCGATGACCTCCTCGACCTTCCAGATGCTGGCGCAGGGCGCGCCGGCGTCTTCCAGGATCGTTTCCCATTCGCGCGCCGGCCGTGCGGCGAGCGCTTCCTCGATGATGGCGCGGAGCGCCGGCTCGTTCTCGTTGCGGGAGAACCAGTCGGCAAAGCGCGGATCTGACAGCGTGTCCTCGCGGCCGAGCGCAGCCATCAACGCGCGGTATTGCTTCTCGTTGTTGACGGCGAGCAGGATATGGCCGTCGCCGCACTTGAATAAATTTGCCGTGGTCCGGCGGCTCACCGCCTGATTGCCCGACAGTGTTTGCCGATGACCGGCGACCGACCAGTCCGCGATCTGGCCCGAGAGAAACGCCAGCGTCGCCTCCAGCATGGAGACGTCGATCAGCTGCCCCTTGCCGGTGCGGTCGCGCTGGTAGAGCGCGCTCGACACGCCGAACGCGGCCGTGGCGCCCGAAAGCACGTCGCACACCGCAAAGCCGGCGCGCGTCGGTCCGGTCTCGGGGTGGCCGGTGATCGCCATGATGCCCGACAGCGCCTGCATCTTGCCGTCATAGCCGGGGCGCAGGCGATCCGGGCCGGTCTGGCCGAAGCCTGACACCGCGCAATAGATCAGCTTCGGATTGATCGCGGACAGCGCCTCATAGCCGATGCCGAGCTTGTCCATCACGCCCGGACGGAAATTCTCCATGACGACGTCGACGCGGCTTGCGAGCTTCTTCACGATCGCGATCGCCTCCGGCTTCTGCAGATCGAGCGTCAGGCTGCGCTTGTTGCCGTTGATGGCCTGGAATGCCGGCGCCAGGCCACGCTCGGCCCATTCGCGGGACAGCGGCGTGCGGCGCATGTCCTCGCCCTCGCGCCGCTCGACCTTGATGACGTCGGCGCCGAGCAGCGCAAGCTGATAGCTCGCATAGGGGCCGGCCAGCACTTGCGTGAAATCCAGGATCTTCACGCCCTCGAACGGTCGCGTCACGTCGCTCTCCCTTGATTGTTGTTATCGGAGGACGTCAGGCGGCGCGGTTGCCGCGCGCGATCTCCTTCTGCTTGTCGAATTCGGCGCGGCGGCGCGCCAGCTCTTCAGGGCTCAGCTGCGCGACGTTGTTGTAGTCGAGCTTCCAGGAGGCATCCTCGCTCCAGCGCAGCGGCGACTGCATCGTGGTCTGCGGACCGCTCGCGGTCTCCAGCAGCCGGAGCGCGAGCTCGAGCGTCTGCGCCTGCGAGGCGATGTCGTGCGGCTTGCCGGCAGAATTGCCGAGCGGGAAATCAGAGAACAGGAAGCGCGGCACGGCGGCGTGCTCGACGATGTCCTTGGCGCAGCCCGTGATCACGGTCGGAATACCGTTGCGCTCCAGATGCCGCGCCACCAGTGCGGTGGTCTGGTGGCAGACCGGGCAGTTCGGCACCAGCACCGCGACGTCGACCTTGTCCGCGAGGCAGCGCGCCAGGATCTCCGGCGCGTCGGTGTCGAGCGTGACGCGATGGCTGCGGTTGGTCGGCGCGCCGAAGAAGCGCGGGGCGATCTCGCCGATCCGCCCCGCGGCGGACGCTTTCAACAACTGTGGCAGCGGAAACCAGGTGCCGCTGTCGGTGGCCGAGGTGTGCTTGCGGTCGTAGCCGATGTGCGAGATGCGCAGGTCGTGCTCTTGCGACGTGTCGCCGTCATAGACCTGATTGAACTTCGCGCTGCCATTATACGCCGCGCCCGGCCCCTGGTCGCCCTTGGCCGGATCGTAGGGCGCAGCGGTGGTGATGATGGTGACGCGCGATTGGGCCAGCGGTTTCTTCAGCGGCTGGAACGGCGCCTCGGTGTAATGCGCCCAGCGGTACGGCGTGGTGTAGCCGATCGCCGCGTAATAATCGCGGGTGCGCTGCATGTAGGGAACGGGGGAGTCGTAGTCGGGCGCAAAGCCGAATTCGTCGTCGCGCGGAGCAGACATGGCGCGTCTCCTGGTTCTTGGTTGGGGCAGACTAGAGATAGTTTTGCGGTTGCTCAACCAGGGGAGCGGCGACGCGGGACAGAATTGCAATGCTGATAGAGCGAGCTACGCTCTTACCCTCTCCCCTTGCGGGAGAGGGTGGCTCGCCGCGGAGCGGCGAGACGGGTGAGGGGTATCTCTCCGCGAGTCCAACTCTCTCAGGAGCCCGCGGAGAGATACCCCTCATCCGGCGCTTCGCGCCACCTTCTCCCACAAGGGGAGAAGGAAGAAAGACAACCTACTTGAACACGTGCAGCGCTGCATATTGCAGCAGCATGATCGCCTTGGCGTCGATGATGCGGCCGTCGGCGATCATCGCCAGGGCCTCGTCGATGGACAGCTCCAGCACCTCGATGTCCTCGCCTTCGTGTTCGAGGCCACCGCCGTCGCTCACCCGCATCTCGGGCTCGTATTCGGCGACGAAGAAATGCAGCTTTTCGGTGATGGCGCCGGGACTCATGAAGGCCTCGAACACCTTGTGGACGTGGTGCAGGCGATAGCCGGTCTCTTCCTCCGCCTCGGCGCGGATGCGCTCCTCGGGCTCGGCGTTGTCGAGCACGCCGGCAGCGGCCTCGATCAAGAGGTCGTCGTAGCCGCGGATGAAGGCCGGCAGGCGGAACTGCTTCACCAGGATCACGGTCCGCCGCGCGAGATTGTAGGGCAGCACGGCGGCGGCGTTGTCGCGCTCATAGGTCTCGCGATGCTGCGTCTGCCACTCGCCACTGGCGCGCCGGTACTCGAACGTCGTGGTCTTCAGCGTGGTCCAGCCGTCCGAGAGCACGCGGACGTCCTTGATGCGGACGCGGTCGGAAATGGTCATGAGGTCTCTCTCTTCTTCACCTCTCCCCGCTTGCGGGGAGAGGTCGCATCCCATCGGAGATGGGATGCGGGTGAGGGGGTACAGGTCCATCGACGATCTCGCGTGCGGAGAGAAGCCCCTCACCCCAACCCTCTCCCCGTAAGAACGGGGCGAGGGGGCGCAGTTGCGTTCGCGGCCGCATCTCGATCTCAATTGCTTGGCGTGGTCGCGCGGCCGTCGAGCCACTTCTGGAACATCACGGAGGTCGATAGCTCGAAGCCCAGCGAGCCATAGAACGCATTGGCCTGCGCGTTCTCGCGGCGGACCAGGAGCTGCAGCTTCGAAATCCCGGCGCTTCGCAGCCAGTCCTCGGCCGCGGCCATGATGATGCGGCCATAGCCGCGCTTCTGACAGGTGGGATCGACGGCGACGTAATAGACCCAGCCGCGATGGCCATCATGGCCGACCATCGCGGTGGCAACGATCGCGCCGTTCTCGCGGCCGACCAGCACGGTGGAATTGGCCCGCCGCCGCGCCAGCGCGATGTCGGCATGCGGATCGTTCCAGGGCCGCGTCAGGCCGCAGCGCTGCCATAGCGCGACGACTGGCTCGACATCGGCGTCGGAGATGGGCTCGATCGCAAGGGCGCTCACAGCACCTTCCCCGGATTCATGATGCCGAGCGGATCGAGCATCGCCTTGACCTGTCGCATCAGCTCGAACGCGGTCTTGTCCTTCACCTCGGGCAGCTCGTCGCGCTTGAGCACGCCGATGCCGTGCTCGGCCGAGATCGAGCCGCCCATGCGCAGCACGATCTCGAACACCACCGCGTTCACATCATGCCAGCGCGCGAGGAAATCGGCGGTGTTGGCGCCGATCGGCTGACTGACATTGTAATGCAGATTGCCGTCGCCGAGATGGCCGAACGGCACCGGCCGGGCGCCGGGGATCAGCTTCACCACGGCCGCATCGGCTTCCGCGATGAATTCGGGCACGGCCGCAACCGGGACGGAGATGTCGTGCTTGATCGAGCCGCCTTCCGGCTTCTGCGCCGCCGACATCTCGTCACGCAGCTTCCAGAACGCCGCGCGCTGGGCGAGGCTCGCCGCGATCACGGCATCGTCGACGATCTCCTCCTCCATGGCGCGGGCGAGGATCGTCTCCAGCGGCGTGCGGGCATCCTCGCTTGGCGATGACAATTCCATCAGCACGTACCAGGGATGCTTCTCGGCGAGCGGATCGCGCACGTCGATGCCGTGGCGCACGGAGAAATCCACCGCCAGCTGCGACAGCAGCTCGAAGCTCGTCAGCGCATTGGCGGCCTCGCCTTGCGCGATGGTGAGCAGCTTCAGCGCCGCCGCCGGCGATTTCAGCCCGACGAAGGCGGTCTCGATCGCCCGCGGCTTCGGAAACAGTTTCAGCGTCGCCGCGGTGATGATGCCGAGCGTGCCTTCAGCGCCGATGAAGAGGTTGTGCAGATTGTAGCCGGTGTTGTCCTTCTTCAGCTTCGACAGCGCGTTCAGCACGCGCCCGTCGGCGAGCACCACTTCCAGCCCCAGCGCCATCTCGCGCGCGACGCCATAGGCGAGCGCCGCGGTACCGCCGGCATTGGTGGAGAGATTGCCGCCGATGGTGCAGCTGCCTTCGGCACCGAGCGACAGCGGAAACAGCCGGTCGACCTCGGACGCCTTGGCTTGCGCGATCTGCAGCACCACGCCGGCTTCGACCGTCATGGTGTTAGAGGCGGTGTCGACCTCGCGGATCTTGTCAAGCCGGCGCAGCGACACCACCACCTCGCCATTATGCGGCGTCTGGCCGCCGACGAGCCCGGTGTTGCCGCCCTGCGGCACCAGCGCGATGTTGTGCGCGGACGCGAGCTTGCAGATGGCAGAGACCTCCGCCGTCGAGCCCGGGCGCAGCACCAGCGGCGAGCGGCCGTGGAACAAATTGCGCTCCTCGGTGACGTAAGGCTCGATATCAGTCGGATCGGTGATCGCGTGGCGGTCGCCGACGATGTTGCGGAATTGCGCGATCAATTCGGGGGCAAGCGGCGGGGTGGCAGGCTTGTTGATGTTCATGTCCTCGTCTCTTGCTTCACCGCGCCACCGCGGCGCGGCGCAGCCGGTCGTTGATCGCCTCGCCCAGACCATCTTCGGGTATCGGCATCACCGCAATCGCCCGCGGCCCCTTCGCATCGAGGCTGCGAAGATAGCCGAACAGATTGGCGGCGGCTTCATCGAGATCACCGGTGGGCGACAAATTCATGACGGCCGACGCGGCGTCAAGGCCGGGCAGGCGCGCGGGGCCGAACGCCAGCAGCGCCTCGCCCGGCGCGATCTCACGCGCATCGAGCCGCACATGGGCGCGCGGCGCGTAATGCGAGGCCAGCATGCCCGGCGCCAGCGGCTGGCCGTCGTCGCTCTCGGCCTCCGCCGGCGGCCGCGCCAGCGGCGCGCCCAGCACCGCCTCGATCCGCTCGCGTGACAGCCCGCCGGGACGGAGCAGCATCGGCGCGTCGAGGCAGCCGACGATCGTCGATTCCACGCCGACCGTAACAGGCCCGCCATCGACGATCAGGTCGATCCGCCCGGCAAGGTCGCTCTCGACATGGGCAGCCAGCGTCGGCGAGACGTGGCCGGAGATGTTGGCCGACGGCGCCACCACGGCGCCGCCGAAGGCGCGCAGGATCGCCTGCGCGACGGGATGGGCGGGGATGCGGATCGCGACCGTGTCGAGGCCGGCGGTGGCAAGATCCGCCACCGGGCAGTCCTCGGTCTTCGGCACCACCAGCGTCAGCGGCCCCGGCCAGAACGCTTCCGCCAGTGCCAGCGCGCGCGCATCGAATCGCCCGATCCGCCGCGCGGCCTTGAGGTCCGCGACATGCGCAATCAGCGGATTGAACGCCGGCCGCCCCTTGGCGGCGTAGAGATGGGCGATCGCGACTGCATTGGCTGCATCCGCCCCGAGCCCGTAGACCGTCTCGGTCGGGAACGCGACCAGCCCGCCGGCCGCAAGTCGCCGGGCGGCGGCTTCCGCGCCGGCCGCGCCGGCCGGCAAAATCAGCGTTTCAACACCCGTTTTCACGAGGGCAAAATTCCTCAGCTCGGCCGCTTGCAGTGCGTCAAACCCGACGCTATAAGCCGCCTTCTTGTCGGAGTGTGGCTCAGCCCGGTAGAGCACTGCGTTCGGGACGCAGGGGTCGCAGGTTCGAATCCTGCCACTCCGACCATCATTTCAAGTACTTATACTTTCTACGTTTTTCCCACGCAATGAAATGCGTAATGATTTGAGGCACGGCAGCCATCCCTGTCGATCCCAGGCTTATGCCAGGGGCGTCGAGGAGCAGATCAGGCTGATGCGGGACGACCTAAACGAACCCTGGCGGGATGTCACGTAGGACATGATCGAGCATCACAAATGCTCCCTCCGGACTTACGGGCCTATTTTGGCTGACCTCCGGGCGCGAATGGCGCGCGGGGGATAGAGTTCAACTCAGCGCCTTCCTCCAAACGCCTACGCAGCCTCTTCATCCGGATGAAGGTCCTTGTCAGCAAGCCTCGCACCATTGGCGGAGATCGGCAATTGTCCGGAAACAAAGACAAAAGCGCCGGCTCTCACCGCATGACTGTCGTACCCACCTGGGGCCGCCACTCCGTGAGGTTCTAGGCAGGCAATGTCACCAGCCATTAAACCTCCGCCATCTTTCAATGCCGTTTTCCGTGGCGGCATGATATTCGGAGAATTGTGCTCCGGTAGCACAGGCGTGATTCGGGAGTATTCGAAGTCGTGTGCCAATCGGAAAGCAATTTTCAAGAGAGATGACAGGACCGTTTCTTACGGCAAGGATTCCGTGTTCCTGATTTGCTGCGATCATCACCAAGTCTTCCTTGAGCGGGCGCCCCTCTAAATCGCATGCGATCCCGTATCCGTAATCACGGCGCTGACGAGCAGTGCCGCGGTCTCGGCTCATCGCCATCCATCCGGCGTCGACGATAATCCAGCCTTTCTCCGACTGATGGCCGACCACGCTCGTCAGCACGGACAGGGCGATATCGTCGAACGCGCAGACGCCGACATTCGTCATGAATAGATCGAAGAACACGTACACGCCGCAGCGCACTTCCGTAACGCCGTCCAAGGCGCGGGCGGACAGCGCTGTCGGGGTCGATCCGACGCTCACGACCGGGCATGGAAGGCCGGCAGCGCGAAGCCGTTCGGCCGCGCGAACGCTCAAGGCACGCTCCTGCTCCGCCAACCGCTCCAGGGCCCCGGGCTCGTCGAGCTCATAGGAGTTTCCGGCATGAGTCAGCACGCCGCGAAGTGTGGCGCCGCCGGTGTGAAGAATGCGGCCGATCTCGATGAGACGCTCATCCTCGGGGCCTACACCCGAGCGGTGTCCGTCAGTGTCGACCTCGATCAGGACGTGGAAAGGATCGCGATGGGACTGCGCCTCGACGACGGCTTGCGCAGCCTCGACCGAGTCGACCAGAATTTTGAGGCGGCAGCCTCGATCACGCAGTCGCTGGGTCCGGCTGAGCCGGTGCGGCGCGATGCAGACCGCGTAGAGGATGTCGTCGTAGCCCGCAGCAAAAAACTCCTCGGCTTCGCGCAGGGTCGAGACGGTGATGCCGTTCGAGCCCGCGGCGCGCTGCCTGTCCGCAACAGCGAAGCATTTGGTCGTCTTGACGTGGGGACGGAAACTGACGTCCAAGGCGTTCATCCGGTCCTGCATGCGGGCGATATTACGCTGCATGCGCACGACGTCGACGATGGCAGCGGGCGTTTCGATGTCGGAAAAAGATGTCATGCTTAGTCCAGATATTCGCCCTTGGCGCGCAGCACTGGCACGTCGTGCTCCAGCCCTTGGGCGATCAGTGCGCTGACGGCACCGGGCTCGAGATCCGCTCCCCGTGGCAGTTCGACACCCACCGCTGTCATTTGCCGCATGACATCCGGGTCGACGAGTGCTGCGCGCAAGGCGTCGTTTAATTTCTGACGCACCGGAACGGGCGTTCCCCTTCGCACGAAGATCGCGTTCCAGGAGCGGAGTTTCACGCCCGGATAGCCGGCCTCTGCCGTAGTGGATATTTGAGGCGCCTGCGGCAGGGGCTGATCACTCAGCGCTGCGATTGCCTTGATCGTTCCGCCGAGCACTTGAGGGAGCGCTGTGGTGGTCTGGTCACACATGAAGTCCACGTGACCACCCATGAGGTCGTTCATCGCTGGGGCAATGCCGCGATATGGAACATGGGTGATGCTCAGTTTCAGGTTTGACAGCAGCAGAACGCAGGCATAGTGCGAAATCGATCCGACGCCAGCGCTGCCATAGGTGAGTTTCTCGCCGTTGGCACCGGCATAGGTGACGAACTCATGTAGATTGGATGCCGGCAGGTCCATCTTCGCGACAAGAAGTGTGGAAGCCATCCCAGCGAGGCCCACAGGCTCGAAGTCGGCGATTGGGTCGTATGGAAGGCGTTTGTAGAACGCGACATTCGCGACATGTGTACCGATGGTGCCAAATCCGAGCGAGTATCCATCCGCAGGCGCCTTTAGCAATTTGGTTAGGCCGATGGTGCCGCTGGCGCCGCCAATATTTTCTACGATGATCGACTGCTTCAAGTGGGCGGCCATGGCTTGAGCCACCGCCCGGCCAAGTGCATCGCTCGGGCCACCGGCGGGAAACGGAACGATCAGCGTCAATTGCCTCTCGGGAAACTCCTGGGCCGTTGCCGCAGAGATGTTCAATCCGACTGCGAACATGGCGGCCAACGTGCGAGATATCATGAAAAGTCCTCCAGCCAGGGAACGAGGTCATCGAGGTTCGGAGATTCTCTCTCAGCTGCCGGTGCGCCCTCCGGACGAGCCAAGCCCACGCGATTGTGCCAGTAGGTGCGCAGTCCGACGGCTGAGGTGCCGATGAGGTCGTAGCCGGAGCCTGCGACAAACGCTGCGTCCGCAGCCGACACGCCCAGCATGTCCAACGCAAGACGATAGGGGCGGGTGTGGGGCTTATAGAATCCGGCCTCTTCCGCGGTGATCACGACATCCCATTGTGTGCGGAGGCGGGCGGCGGCCATTCGTCCAAGGCGCGTCGAGCAATTGGTGACGACTGCCAGGCGCGCGCGTCCGGCCAACTGGTCTAGCGCAACCTGCGCGCCGCTCCAGACCGGGAGGGACATCCAATTTGCTTCGAGGGCGTCTGCCGCCGACGGAGCGAGACCAGTTGCGCGCGCAGCCTGGCGGACCAGATCCTCATACGGAACATAACTACCGCAACCATAGGTCATGCGGAGATACTCGGCCCTCCAGGCTCGGCCCGACGCTTCGGATCCGGCGGAGGCATTCCAGACGCTCCAGGAATCGAGGAGCGCCGTGAGAAGATCGAAAAGAACGGCGCGGGGCATGGTCATTGTCAAACTTCTATCACTTCGGTGATCAGTTGTGTTTAAGTATGATTATCTCATCCTTTCAGGAAAATTGAATGATTGCGCTTGAGGATTTTCGATTTGTGGTAGCCCTGAGCCGAACCGGCTCGCTTAGCGGGGCGGCGAGGGCGCTCGATGTCACGCCGCCGGCGCTTTCCATGCGATTGAAAAAGCTGGAGGCCGTTCTCGGAATCAATCTTGTCGTCCGCAACTCCCGAGGCCTGCGCTTCACGCCGGAAGGCGAACGGCTCGTTCATGAAGCCCAGTCCCTGTTGGCGCGTATCGATGATCTGGGGAACAGTCTCAGCGGTGGCGCATTTGCCGGCCCCCTACGGGTTGTCGCGCCCTTTGGCTTTGGCAGGATTCATGTCGCGCCCGTCATGGCGGCATTCATTCGCGACTACCCACAGGTGCGTGCGACGCTGGATCTTTCCGAAACCCCCTGGAACAGCAATGTCGAAGCTGACGTCGTCATCCATATCGGGACAGTCCGGGATTCCTCGTGGATCGCTCACCTTCTTGCCCGCAACGCGCGCTGGGTGTGCGCCAGTCCCGGCTATCTTCGACGACGCGGAACGCCGTCACATCCCCGCGACCTGGCCCAGCATGCATGTCTCTCCGTTCGCGAAAACGAAGAGGACGTGACGCTTTGGCGCTACAGGAATAGCCACGCATCATCCCGGCGATCAGAAGCGCTTCGAATAACTCCGGCACTCACCAGCAACAATGGTGAGGTTGTTCGCGAGTGGGCTATTGCAGGGTTGGGCATCGCACTCAGGTCCGAATGGGACGTGGCGCCATCGGTTAAGAAGGGCGAACTGCGTCGGCTGTTTCGTGAATATGAATTCGAAGGCGCCGATATTCTGGCTTTGGTGCCAACGCGTCGCGGGGTCTCAGCCCGTGTCTCGCATTTTGTTGAAAGCCTGAAAACCCGCTTTCAACCGAGGCCGCCTTGGCGAAGTATTTGACGTGCAGCGCTCGAAGCCGCCTTGCTGACGGTTCGGCCGAGCGATTTGGCCCTTGCCGTGGGGACACGTCCAGCAATGTCCGCTATCAGCGCGAGAGAGCGGGTCATGACCCGGAGCCGGGCCGTGGCGGGACAGCGGCGCGGCCGTGATTGGCCGCGCCGCTGTGATCTTGCGATGGAAGGGCCCCTAGTCTTCGTAGGGTGCGTAGGCTGATGTGCCCCAGCGGGGCTCGTCATATCCGTAGCCCGGGCCCTGATAGCCATAGGTGTTGGTGGGGTGCCAACCGCCGATGCGCTGGCATTGGCCGACGCCGGCCATCAACTGGCCGCCGCTCATCGCCGGGCCGGCGGCGCCGACAGCTTCTCCGCTAGGTGTCGTGCACCAGCCGGGACCGCGTCCCGCAGCGAGGCTGGGGCTTGCAGTTGCGAGCGGCAAAATCGCGGCAAGAGTTGCGGCGACGCTCACGAGTTTCGTACGTGTCATGGTTGTCTCCATGTTCGGGTTCAACGGGGGACCAATCCCTCCTGCCGCGAGACGTTCCGCGCGGAACGGTCGCGATGTCGCGAGCAAAGGGTTTCCTCGGGTTTCCCGGAACGCGGTGATTCCATTCATGTGAGCGCGTCATCGCGAGCGTGCATCATCATCTGCGCGCGACCAGCACACCCACCAGGAAGGCCACCAGCAGCGACGGCAGCGGGGCGTCACGCACCATGCCGCGGACCACGTCTTGCCAGTGCTGCTCCGGCACCAGTTTCGGCGATCGCACGTTTGGCGCGGGCTCGATGGCCCAGCTGGATGCGAGCTCGGCGATTTCGCTCTGCGCGAGGCGCACGCCGTCGCGGACGCGAAAGATTGCGGCCTCGGATCGCTCGCGCGGCGCGAGCAGCATCAAGGTCTCGACGGCCGTGCGCAGCGTCATCTCGCCGTAGCCTTGCAGCCTGACCTGCTCCTCGGGATCGGACGTCATGCGAAATCCCTCACAAGCCAAATTCTTCATAACGCGACGGGGCGCGCGATGGTGAAGACGCCGCCGCGCACAGGACCAGCATGGATACCGCGCCGGCCACGCCGCGCGCGAGATAGGCGCGCGTCGGGTGCCTGCTCATGATCTCGCTCCATGCTTTGCATGGAAATGGCCGCCGCCGCGCTTGGTTCCCCCTGGCGCGGCGCGAATCGGTAGGCCTGGTTATTTCCGCAGCAGCTCGCTCAAGGCCGCCGTCGCCTCGGCGCAGCGGATGTCGTCGATCTCGCGCGACAGGCTGAGCGCGCTCGATCTCAGCTCTTCCAGCTTCCAATTCTCCGGATTCTGGTTTTCGAGTTGGCTGAGACGCTTGTTCAGATCGTCCAGCCTGGATTGGAGCTGCCCGATGCTGGCGGCCCCATTCACTTTCCAAACGCGTTGTGCACGCATCGTCTTCCCCTGATAGTCTCACGGCCTTGTGAGAGCGGTTCGTGGCCGGAATGGGAGTTTGTTTTGTCCAGCTTCAGACGGTGGGGAACCGTTGCAGATCGGCAACGAAATTCCCGTCCAGGGTGCTCACCCAGCGCCGCAAGATGATACCCGCAGGCACGGAATTTGATTGTGCCCTCGGCACGGAGGGCCGAGGCGGCCTGTGCGCGCGGTGCGCCGCCCGATAGGCTCGGGCCCGGTGCACTCGAAAAAGATGGGGAATGACGCGTGGCGAGGATTATGACCATCGCAGCCGGCCAGCTCGGACCGATCGCGAAGAGCGAGACCAGGACCGCGGTGGTGGCGCGGCTGATGGCGTTGATGCGCGAGGCACGGGCTTGCGGCTGCGATCTGATCGTCTATCCCGAGCTGGCGCTGACCACGTTTTTCCCGCGCTGGTACTTCGAGGACCAGGCCGAGATCGACAGCTTCTTCGAGCGCGAGATGCCGGGCTCCGAGACGCAGGCGCTGTTCGATCTTGCGCGCGAGCTCGGCATCGGCTTCTGCCTCGGCTACGCCGAGCTGACCGTCGAGGCCGGGATCGTCAGGCACTACAACACGTCCATCCTCGTCGACCAGAGCGGCGCGATCGTCCTGAAATATCGCAAGGTGCATCTGCCCGGCCATGCCGAGCACGAGCCCTGGCGCGAATTCCAGCACCTGGAGAAGCGCTATTTCGAGCCCGGCAGCGGCTTCGGCGTGGTCGATGCCTTCGGCGGCGTGATGGGCATGGCGATCTGCAACGATCGCCGCTGGAGCGAGACCTATCGCGTCATGGGGCTGCAGGGCGTCGAGATGGTGCTGATCGGCTACAACACGCCGGTGCACAATCCGCCCGCGCCGGAGCATGACGATCTCTCGCTGTTCCACAATCACCTGGTGATGCAGGCCGGCGCCTATCAGAACGGCACCTTCGTGGTCGGCGTCGCTAAGGCCGGCAACGAGGAAGGCGTCGATCACATCGGCGGCAGCTGCGTCATTGCGCCCTCGGGCGAGATCATCGCGGCCTCCACCACCAAGGGCGACGAGATCGCGCTGGCGCGCTGCGATCTCGATCTCTGCAACTCCTACAAGCGCACCACCTTCAATTTCGACGTTCATCGCCAGCCGCGGGCCTACGGCATGATCGTCGAGCGTAAGGGCGTGACGACGATGGCGGATGGCACGCCGGTGAAGGGGTGATGCTGCCGTGGCCCGGATGGAGCGTCAGCGTAATCCGGGGCCGCTCGCCCGGTTCATGGAGGCGTAGGATGGGTAGAGCATTTGCGAAACCCATCATGCTTCGGCGAGGAGGATGCGTGACGGGTTTCGCTTCGCTCTACCCATCCTACGAGAGCCGTTCAGAACTGCGGTGCTGCCACACTCCGTCATTGCGAGCGCAGCGAAGCAATCCAGAGTCTCTCCGCGGCGGTAGTCTGGATTGCTTCGCTGCGCTCGCAATGACGAGGAGGAGAGTGTGCGCACCCTACTTCGCTCTCGTGCCCCGGACGCAGCGCAGCGTCCCAGCGATGCGGAGCATCGTCCGGTGCGGTGCGCTGCAGAGCCGGGGCCCATCTATCCGCACCACGCCGTGTCGCCCTGGGTCCCGGCTCTGCGCCGCAACGCTTACGCGTTGCAGCTTGTCCGGGACGCGAGAATGACGTCACCATCATGTCCCCCTTCACAACCACGTGTCTTTATTCGGAAACGTTCATTCCCTATTATCCCGCAATGCAAAAGACCGCCCGCCGCTCCCGGCCTGCCGCACGTCCGCCCGGCCGCCCCCGGGAATTCGACATGGACACCGCGCTCGACCGCGCCGTGCGCGTGTTTCGCGAGCGCGGCTATCATGCCACCTCGATCGGCGAGCTCACCGCGGCGATGCGGCTCGCCACGGGAAGCATCTACAAGGCGTTTCGCGACAAGCATGCGGTGTTCCTCGGCGCCTTCGAGCGCTACGCGGCGCTGCGCCAGGAGCAGACCCGCAGCGCGGCGGCGCGCGGCGCGAACGGCCGCGAGCGCATCCGTCACCTGCTGCTGTCCTATGTCGAGCATTCCCAGGGTAGCGAGGGGCGGCGCGGCTGCCTCGTCGTCGGCAGTGCCGTCGAGCTCTCCGCGGTCGATCCGGTCGTCGGCGCCCGCGTCAATGCGCAGCTCGAGCGCAACGAAAGCTTCATCGCCGGCCTCATTCGCGAGGGCCAGGCCGACGGCTCGATTCCCCGCCACGTCGCGGCCGATGACACCGCACGGCTGATGATCTGCATCACGCAAGGCCTGCGCGTCGTCGGCAAGGCCCGCGTGCCGCTCGAAGGCGAGCGCCTCGTCGCCGTCGCCATGAAGCTGCTCGCCTGAATTTATCGTCATAATAGGGAATGATCATTCCCTATTAATATCTGGAGTCGATGCGAATGACCATGAATGCCACGATCGATACCGCGCCCGGGCCGGATGCGGTGTCGCAGCGCCTGACCTTCGTGCTTGCCGCGGCCTGTGGCATGGTCGCCGCCAACATCTATTATGCGCAGCCGCTGATCGCCCCGATCAGCGCCGCGCTCGGCCTGTCGCATGCAGCTAGCGGGCTGATCGTGACCATGACGCAGATCGGCTACGGCACCGGGCTGCTGCTGATCGTGCCGCTCGGCGATCTCGTCGAAAACCGCGCCTTGATCTGTTCGGTGATCATGCTCGGCGCCGCAGCGCTCATCGCCGCGGCGTTCGCAACCCATGCGCTGCCGTTCCTGCTCGCGGCGCTGTTCATCGGCCTCGGCTCGGTCGCGGTGCAGATCATCATCCCCTATGCGGCGCATCTGGCGCCCGAAGCCATCCGCGGCCGCGTCGTCGGCAACGTCTCGACCGGCCTGATGCTCGGCATCATGCTGGCGCGTCCGGTGTCGAGCTTCGTCACGGCCTTGACGTCGTGGCACGCGGTGTTCTTCGCCTCCGCCGCGCTGATGATCGTGCTCGCGGCCGCGCTCTGGATGACGCTGCCGAAGCGCAAGCCGGTCACGCGGATGCATTACGGCCAATTGCTGCTGTCGATGCCGGATCTGGTGCGGGCCACGCCCCTGCTGCGGCGCCGCGCGCTCTACCAGGCGAGCCTGTTCGGCGCCTTCACCCTGTTCTGGACGGTGGCGCCGCTCCAGCTCGCCGGCGAGTTCGGCTTCTCCCAGCGCGGCATCGCGCTGTTCGCGCTGGCCGGCGTCGCCGGCGTGTTCGCCGCACCGATCGCCGGACGCCTCGCAGACCGCGGCCATAGCCGTATCGCGACGCTGGTCGCGATGCTGCTCACGGCCGCCGGCTTCCTCGTGACCGCCATCGGCGCGCCCGGCTCGATGCTGAACCTCGCCTGTCTGGTGGTCGCCGCGATTGCGATCGACATCGGTGTCCAGGGCAACGTAGTGCTGGGTTTCCGCGCCATCTTCGCGCTCGGCCATGAGCACCGCAGTCGCCTCAACGGTCTCTACATGGCGACGTTCTTCGCCGCCGGCGCGGCCGGCTCCGCGGTCGGAGCCTGGGCGTTCGCACAAGGCGGCTGGATGCTCGCATCGGCCATTGGCCTTGCTTTGCCCGTCGCGGGGCTGCTCTACGCGGTGACCGAGTAGCGGCCGGTCGCCGGGATGGCGCTATGCGAGCCGTTCACCAACCGCGCGATGAGGCAATTTCCATCTCGCGGATGGGTTGCGGTTGTAGTACTTTCGTCGCAAACGCACCTGGTTAACGGGCGGCAGGGGGAGGCTGATGAAGCGTGCGGGGCTGTTTGGCGTACCGCGGGTACGGCCATGGTCGTGGCAGGCGTTTCTGCTCGGATTGGCCGTCGTCGCGATGTCGGCCGTGCTTCAGGGTATCTGCGTCGTGCTCGGCGCAAAGTTCTATTTCGCAGCATTCCTGCCCGGCCTGTTCGTGCTTGCGCTGATGACGGGCGCACCGGCGGCGGCGTTGGCCGCGCTGCTCACGGTGCCGCTGGTGTGGTGGGCGTTCATCCCGCCCTTTTTCGAGTTCAACGCACTGACCAGCGCGAATGCCGATTCCATCAACCTGTTCTGTCTTCTCGCAGTCCTCCTGATCGGCCTTGCCGATCTCTGCCGCGCCACGATGACGATCGTCAGAAGCGGTGGGCTGAAGCCCTCGGGCGAGAGCGCGGCAACGAATCCGTAATAGATCGCGCCGCGCGCGTTGCGGCTGCGCAACAGTCCGGCAACCATCCGCGGACTTGCCGCGCGCCGCTAACTTTTCGAAAAAGATTTGGCCGCAGTTTCTCCCGCGGGAATGACGAGGGAGTTTTCGGACATGAACGGTCACGCCATCTTGGAGAACGTGCGCCGCTACCGCGGCATCGCATCGCTCTATCGCCAGACCGCAGCATTCCGCCCAGGCCAGAGCTGGTCGCTGCTGGAGCAGGCGAGGGAGTGGGAAGCGCGGGCGCTGTCGGAGCTGGAAGCCTATTTCGCCTCGCGCTCGGACCATGCCGTCCCGCTCGCGGCCTGATCGTTAACAACCTGCGCGGCCGTGAACCGGCGCGCCGCAGGCAAGATCCCTCACGGGGCGATTACGGAGTTGTCTCCGCGCCCTTCTGTGCTAGCAACGGGCCGATCGAATCTACTTCACGACGGCCGGGGCAAAAGATGACCACGTTCAACCGCATCTTCACGACGGAGCGCCTGCTCCAGATCATCGTGGTGCTGGCGGCGACCCTTGCCATGAAGCTGTTGAGCTGAGCGCCGGCCGGCTACCGCCCGCCGAGTTCGGGCACGTCGGGCAGATAATTCGAGCCTTCCGAGCCGAGAAAATCGAACATCGCCTGCGCCGGCGGCAGCAGCACCTTGTCGCTGCGGCGGATCACGTACCATTGCCGGACGATCGGCAGGCCTGCGACGTCGAGCACGACCAGCCGGCCCTCGGCGAGCTCATGCGCCACGGTGTGGGCCGAGATGAAGGCGATGCCGAGCCCGGCGATCACCGCCTGCTTGATGGTCTCGTTGCTGCTCATCTCCATGCCGATGATCGGCTCGAGATCGGACTTCTGGAACATGCCCTCCATCAGCGTCCGCGTGCCCGAGCCGGGCTCGCGGGTGAGGAAGGTCTCGTGCACGAGGTCGGTCAGGCTGAGGCCGGAATCCTTCTCCAGCCAATGCCCCTTGCGCGCGACGATGACGTGCGGGTTGCGCCCGAGCTGGCGGACGTCGACGGTGACGTCGGCCGGCGGCCGACCCATCACCGCGAAGTCGAGGTCGTAGCCGTGCATCGCCTCGCGGATCTCCTCGCGATTGCCGATGGTGAGCTTGATCTCGATCTTGGGGTAGCGCTTGGAGAACGCCGCGATCGCATGCGGCACGAAATACTTGGCCGTCGAGACCGCACCGAGATGCACCGTGCCGCCGGTCCGCCCCGCGAGCAGGTCGAGCGCGCCCTGGCAATCCGTGATCGCGGCCTCGACTCGTTCGGCCAGCGCCAGCACTTCCTTGCCCGCCTCGGTCAGCAGCATGCCGTCGCCGGTCCGCTGCACCAGCGGCAGGCCGGCGAGGTCCTGAAGCTGCCGCAGCTGCTGGGTCACGGCCGGCTGGGTCAGCCCGAGATGGCCGGACGCCGCCGTCACGCTGCCCTTGGCCGACAACGCCGCGAGCGAGCGCAGCTGCCGGATCGTCAAATGCCGGAGCTGGGCCGCCGCATGGCCGGGACCATTATAAGAAAATTCTTTGAGGCTCATTATGAATAGAAATTTTCCTTATTAAGCCGCCGCTGTCAATCTCCTGATGACGGGACTGACCGCACCGACCTCCAGAGTGGAGGGAACGGATGCGGCACCGGCCCAGGGGATGGACGCAGATGACCGGGCAACTCAGGCTGGACGACCACCTTCAACGGTATTCCGAGACCGCACCTCACGCGCTCGCGGTGGCCGGCGCCGTCGACGCCATCGCGGCGGCGGCGATCGAGATTGCCGGTCTCATCGCCAGCGGCGATCTCGCCGACGCCTCGGGCCTCACCACCGGGCGCAACAGCGACGGCGATCTCCAACGCGACCTCGACGTCCAGGCGGACGCGATCCTGCGCCGTTGCCTCGGCCGGCTGCCGATCGCCGCGCTGGCGTCGGAGGAGATGCGCGAGGCCCAGATCGTCGATCGTCAGGGGCGCATCTGCATCGCGATCGATCCGCTCGATGGCTCCTCCAACATCGACATCAACATGACCGTCGGCACGATCTTCTCGATCCTGCCGGCCCCCGATGATCTCTCACTGGCCTTCCATCAGCGCGGCTCGGCGCAGCTCGCGGCGGGCTTCGTCACCTACGGCCCGCAGACCTCGCTGGTGCTGACGCTCGGCGACGGCGTCGACATCTTCACGCTCGATCGCAAGGCGGGCTGCTTCCGCCTCGCGCGCAGCGCCGTGCAGATCGTCGAAGCCTGCGAGGAGTTCGCGATCAACGCCTCGAACCGCCGGCACTGGGATCCGCCGGTGCGCGCCTTCATCGACGAATGCCTCGCCGGCGTCGACGGGCCCGCCAACCACGATTTCAACATGCGCTGGATCGGCTCGCTGGTCGCGGAGGCCTATCGCATCCTCACCCGCGGCGGCGTGTTCCTCTATCCCTCCGATGCGCGTCCCGGCTACGGCGACGGCCGTCTGCGCCTGACCTACGAGGCGCATCCGATGGCCATGATCATCGAGCAGGCCGGCGGCTCGGCCTCGACCGGGCGCGAGCGCATCCTCGATCTGTCGGCGCAGAGCCTGCACCAGCGCGTGCCGCTGATCATGGGCTCGAGCAACGAGGTGCGGCGCGTCGAGGAGCTGCATTGCGATCCGCTGCTGGTCGCCAGCGTCTCGGCGCCGCTGTTCGCGCGGCGCGGATTCTTCCGGCTCTGAGCGAGGTCACGCCATGTCCAGGAAACATCCGATCATCTCGATCACCGGCTCCTCCGGCGCCGGCACCACCTCGGTCAAGAAGACCTTCGAGCAGATCTTCTTCCGCGAGAAGGTCAATGCCGCCTACATCGAGGGCGACGCCTTCCATCGCTACGACCGCGCCGAGATGCGTGCGCAGATGGCGAAGGAGGCCGAGCGCGGCAACAAGCACTTCAGCCATTTCAGCCCCGAGACCAATTTGTTCGAGGAGCTTGAGCGCGCCTTCCGCGACTATGGCGAGACCGGAACCGCGGTGACGCGGCACTACGTCCACGACGCCGAAGAATCGGCGCTGCATGGCGCGGCACCAGGCACCTTCACCGACTGGAAGCAGCTGCCGGAGAACTCCGACCTGTTGTTCTACGAAGGCCTGCACGGCGCCGTGGTCACCGACAAGGTCAACGTCGCGCGCTATGCCGACCTTAAGATCGGCGTCGTGCCCGTCATCAATCTCGAATGGATCCAGAAGCTGCACCGCGACCGCAGCGCGCGGGGCTATTCGACCGAGGCCGTCACCGACACGATTTTGCGGCGGATGCCTGACTACATCCACTACATCTGTCCGCAATTCACCGAGACCGACATCAACTTCCAGCGGGTGCCGACGGTCGATACCTCCAATCCGTTCATCGCGCGCTGGATCCCGACGCCGGACGAATCGATGGTGGTGATCCGCTTCAAGAACCCGCGCGGTATCGACTTCCCCTATCTGCTCTCGATGCTGCCGCAGAGCTGGATGTCCCGCGCCAATTCAATCGTGTGCCCCGGCGCCAAGCTCGACCTCGCGATGCAGCTGATCCTGACGCCGCTGATCATGCAGCTGATCGAGCGCAAGCGCAGCCTGAAGTGAACAGGGAGAGACTCCGATGAACATCTCCGTCCACGCCGAAGCCGACCTCAATGCGGTCACGCACAACGATCTCGCCAATGCCGTCCGCTTCCTTGCGGTCGACGCCATCGAGGCAGCGCAGTCCGGCCATCCCGGGCTGCCCATGGGCATGGCCGACGTCGCAACCGTGCTGTTCTCGCGTTTCCTGAAATTCGACTCCGCGCACCCCAACTGGCCGGACCGCGACCGCTTCGTGCTGTCGGCGGGGCACGGCTCGATGCTGCTCTATGCGCTGCTGCATCTCACCGGCGGCGATGTCAGCCTCGACGACATCAAGGCCTTCCGCCAATGGGGCTCGAAGACGCCGGGCCATCCCGAGTATGGCCACACGCCTGGTGTCGAGACCACGACCGGACCGCTGGGCCAGGGCATTGCGACCGCGGTCGGCATGGCGCTTGCCGAGCGCATGGCGAATGCGCGGCATGGCGATGGCCTCGTCGATCACTTCACCTATGTCATCGCGGGCGACGGCTGCCTGATGGAGGGCATCAGCCAGGAGGCGATCTCGCTTGCCGGCCATCTCGGGCTCGGTCGGCTGATCGTGCTGTTCGACGACAACGGCATCTCCATCGACGGGCCGACCTCGCTGGCGACGTCGGACGACCAGCTCGCGCGCTTCGCCGCCTCCGGCTGGTCGGTGCGCCGCGTCGACGGGCATGATCCCGAAGCGGTGGCGCAGGCGATTGCGGAGGAGCGGGGGACCGCAAAACCGTCGCTGATCGCCTGCCGCACCATCATCGGCTATGGCGCGCCTGATCGGCAGGGCACCGAGAAGGCGCACGGCGCGCCGCTCGGCACCGAGCAGACGGCAGCGGCGCGCCGGACTCTGGGTTGGGACTATCAGCCCTTCGTGGTGCCGATCCCGGTGCTCAAGGCGTGGCGGATGATCGGGCAGCGCGGGCAGGTCGACCGTCTCGCCTGGCTTGATCGCTACGAAAACGCCACGCCGGAGCAGCGTGACCTGTTCATCGAAGGCAAGGCCGTCGCGCTGCCGGCGGCGTATGCGCTGGCCGCGGCGAAATTGCGCGAGCGCTTTGCCAGCGAGCGGCCGAAGCTCGCAACGCGGCAGGCCTCGCAGCAGGTGCTCGACGGGATTGCTGGAACGATAGCCGGCCTGATCGGCGGCTCGGCAGACCTCACCCATTCGAACCTGACGCACGCCAAGGCGCAAGCTGCGGTCAGGAGCGGTGCGTTCGCCGGCGACTACATCCACTATGGCATCCGCGAGCACGGCATGGCCGCCGCGATGAACGGCCTCGCGCTGCATGGCGGCTTCATCCCCTATGGCGGCACGTTCCTCGCGTTCTCCGACTACAGCCGGCCGGCGATCCGACTTGCCGCCCTGATGCGGCTGCGCGTCATCCATGTGATGACGCACGACTCCATCGGTCTCGGCGAGGATGGCCCGACGCATCAGCCGGTCGAGCATCTCGCGGCACTGCGCGTGATCCCCAATCTGCTGGTGTTCCGCCCCGCCGATGCCGTGGAAACGCTGGAGGCCTGGGATTGCGCCCTCGCGGCGGAGCATCGCCCCTCAGTGCTGTGCCTGTCGCGGCAGGCCTTGCCGACCTTCCGCAGCGACGCCCGCGGCAGAAACCGCGTCGCGAACGGTGCCTATCTCGTCGTCTCGCCGGATGGCGGCCGCGACGTGACGTTGATCGCAACCGGTTCGGAAGTTTCCATCGCGCTGGAAGCCGCGCGCCTGCTCGCGACCGAACATATTCGTGCGGCTGTGGTCTCGGCACCGTGCTTCGCACTGTTCGAGGAACAGCCGGAGGACTACCGCGCCGCCGTGCTCGGCACCGCGCCGCGTGTCGGTATCGAGGCCGCTGTCGCCGGCGACTGGCATCGCTGGATCGGCGCTGACGGCGAATTCGTCGGCATGCGGGGCTTCGGCGCCTCGGCGCCGGCGCCGGTCCTGTACCGCGAATTCGGCATCACGCCGCAAAGCATTGCGGAAGCGGCCCGCCGGGCGATCGCCCGCAAGAGCCAATAAGGAGGACGACCCGTGGCCCGTATCACCCTTCGCCAATTGCTCGATCACGCTGCCAGCCACGGCTACGCCGTGCCGGCGTTCAACATCAACAACATGGAGCAGGGCATTGCGATCATGCAGGCGGCGGCCGCGGTCGATGCGCCCGTCATCATCCAGGCCTCGCGCGGCGCGCGCAGCTATGCCGGCGATCTCATGCTCTCGCACATGATCGACGCGCTGGAGCGGACCTATCCCGACATCCCGCTCTGCATGCACCAGGACCACGGCAATGACGAAGCGACCTGCGCCTCGGCCATCGCGCATGGCTTCACCTCGGTCATGATGGACGGCTCACTCAAGGCCGACGCCAAGACGGCGGCTGACTATGACTACAACGTCGCGATCACGCGCCGCGTCGTCGATCTCGCCCATTGGGTTGGCGCTTCCGTCGAAGGCGAGCTCGGCGTGCTCGGCTCGCTCGAGCACGGCGGCGGCGAGCAGGAGGATGGCCACGGCGTCGAGGGCAAGGTCAGCCACGACCAGCTCTTGACCGATCCGGACCAGGCCGTCGACTTTGTCCGCGCGACGAAGGTCGATGCGCTGGCGATTGCGATGGGCACCTCGCACGGCGCCTACAAGTTCAGTCGCAAGCCTGATGGTGACATCCTGGCGATGCGGGTGGTCGAGGAGATTCACCGCCGGCTGCCGAATACGCATCTGGTCATGCATGGCTCCTCCTCGGTGCCGCAGCCGCTGCAGGACATGTTCAACCAGTTCGGTGGCGAGATGCCGCAGACCTGGGGCGTGCCGGTGGAGGAGATCGTTCGCGGGATCCGAAGCGGCGTGCGCAAGGTCAATATCGACACCGACTGCCGTCTCGCGATGACCGCCGTGTTCCGGAAAGTGGCCGCGGAAACGCGCTCCGAATTCGATCCGCGCAAGTTCCTGAAGCCGGCGATGGACGCGATGCGCGAGCTTTGCCGCGAGCGGTTCGAGCAGTTCGGCACCGCGGGCCATGC
The DNA here is from genome assembly GCF_051853025.1 of Bradyrhizobium sp. BLXBL-01. NCBI lineage: Bacteria > Pseudomonadati > Pseudomonadota > Alphaproteobacteria > Hyphomicrobiales > Nitrobacteraceae > Bradyrhizobium > Bradyrhizobium sp. BLXBL-01. Next base: position 6,105,925 of record NZ_CP182471.1, on the reverse strand, counting down.
CAGCAGGATCAAGGTGGTCCCGATGAGCGAGATGGCGCGGCGCTATCGGGCGGGCGAATTGGACCCGCGCATCACCCGCGAGCCTGTTGCCGCTTAACCAATCAGCAAGAAGAGTGAAAAGAGCAGGAGAGAGACATGAACGCACATGCAGGCACGGTCCGCGGCAAAGAGCGCTATCGCTCCGGCGTGATGGAGTACAAGCGCATGGGCTATTGGGAGCCCGACTACACGCCAAAGGACACCGACGTCATCGCGCTGTTCCGTGTCACGCCGCAGGAGGGCGTCGATCCGATCGAGGCCTCGGCTGCGGTGGCCGGCGAATCCTCGACCGCGACCTGGACAGTGGTGTGGACCGATCGCCTGACCGCGGCCGAGAAATATCGCGCGAAATGCTACCGAGTCGATCCGGTGCCGGGCACGCCGGGCTCGTATTTCGCCTATATCGCCTACGATCTCGACCTGTTCGAGCCGGGCTCGATCGCGAACCTGTCGGCCTCCATCATCGGCAACGTGTTCGGCTTCAAGCCGCTGAAGGCGCTGCGCCTCGAGGACATGCGCTTTCCGGTCGCCTATGTGAAGACGTTCCAGGGACCGGCGACCGGCATCGTGGTCGAGCGCGAGCGGCTCGACAAGTTCGGCCGGCCGCTGCTGGGCGCAACGGTGAAACCGAAGCTCGGGCTCTCTGGCCGCAACTACGGCCGCGTGGTCTATGAGGCGCTGAAGGGCGGGCTCGACTTCACCAAGGACGACGAGAACATCAACTCACAACCCTTCATGCACTGGCGCGACCGCTTCCTTTACTGCATGGAGGCGGTGAACCGCGCGCAGGCAGCTTCCGGCGAGGTGAAGGGGACGTATCTCAACGTCACCGCGGGGACGATGGAGGACATGTACGAGCGCGCGGAATTCGCCAAGGAGCTCGGCTCGGTCATCGTCATGATCGACCTCGTGATCGGCTACACCGCGATCCAGTCGATGGCGAAGTGGGCGCGCCGCAACGACATGATCCTGCATCTGCATCGCGCCGGTCATTCGACCTATACGCGGCAGAAGAGCCATGGCGTGTCGTTCCGCGTCATCGCCAAATGGATGCGGCTCGCCGGTGTCGACCACATCCATGCCGGCACCGTGGTCGGCAAGCTCGAAGGCGATCCCAACACCACGCGCGGCTATTACGATGTCTGCCGCGAGGATTTCAATCCGACCAAGCTCGAGCACGGCCTGTTCTTCGACCAGCACTGGGCGAGCCTCAACAAGATGATGCCGGTCGCTTCCGGCGGCATCCATGCCGGCCAGATGCACCAGCTGCTCGACCTGCTCGGCGAGGACGTCGTGCTGCAATTCGGCGGCGGCACCATCGGCCATCCCATGGGCATTGCGGCCGGCGCGACCGCCAATCGCGTGGCGCTGGAAGCGATGATCCTCGCCCGCAATGAGGGCCGCGACTATGTCCACGAGGGCCCGGAGATCCTGGCCAGGGCGGCCCAGACCTGCACGCCGCTGAAGGCCGCGCTCGATGTCTGGAAGGACGTCACCTTCAACTATCAATCCACCGACACGCCGGACTTCGTGCCGACGGCGCTGGAAACCGTTTGAGGAGGATTCGACATGAAACTGACCCAGGGCTGCTTTTCGTACCTGCCGGATCTGACCGATGAGCAGATCACCAGCCAGGTGCAGTACTGTCTCGCCAATGGCTGGGCGGTGAACATCGAGTTCACCGACGATCCGCATCCCCGCAACACCTATTGGGAGATGTGGGGCCTGCCGATGTTCGATCTCCAGGACGCCGCCGGCGTGATGATGGAGCTCGCCGAGTGCCGCAGGGTCTATAGCGACCGCTACATCCGCATCAGCGGCTTCGATTCCGGCCACGGCTGGGAATCGGTGCGGATCTCCTTCCTCGTCAACCGGCCGAAGCAAGAGACGGAGTTCGAGCTGGTGCGGCAGGAGGTCGGCGGCCGCGCGATCCGCTACACCACGGTTCGAAAGCCGGCCGCGCCTGCACCAGCTTAGGTCATCCGCTTCCGCGCGAAGCTCTCCCTGCTTCGTATCCTGGCGGACCACTGCTTCGCCGCCTCCCGCGGCGAAGCTCTTTTCTTCGAGGGTAGCCATGCTCGATGTCCCCCACGCAACCACGACCGAACACAGCGAGACTCATTTTGATCTCCGCAAGGAGGCTGAAGCGGCCGGAATCACCGAGACGCTGCAGCAGCTCGATCAGGAGCTGATCGGGCTCAAGCCGGTCAAGAACCGCGTGCGCCAGATCGCCTCGCTGCTGCTGATCGAGCGCATCCGGCAGCGTGCGGGGCTGGCCTCGGCGCCGCCGACGCTGCACATGTCGTTCACGGGCAATCCCGGCACCGGCAAGACCACCGTGGCGCTGCGCATGGCCAAGATCCTGCACGGGCTCGGCTTCGTGCGGCGCGGGCAAGTGATCTCTGTGACGCGCGACGATCTCGTCGGCCAGTATATCGGCCACACCGCGCCGAAGACCAAGGAGATCCTGAAGAAGGCGATGGGCGGCGTGCTGTTTATCGACGAGGCCTATTACCTGCATCGTCCCGACAACGAGCGCGACTACGGCCAGGAATCGATCGAGATCCTGCTCCAGGTCATGGAGAACCAGCGCGAGGACCTCGTCGTGATCCTCGCCGGCTATGGCGAGCGGATGACCAGCTTCTTCGCCTCCAATCCCGGCTTCCGCTCGCGCATCGCCCACCACATCGAATTCCCTGACTATGCGGAGGCCGAGCTGCTCGTCATTGCCGAGCTGATGCTGAAGGAGCGCGGCTATCGCTTCTCGGCCGCGGCGCGCGAGGCGTTCGAGACATACATCGCGCTGCGCCGGACGCAGCCGTTCTTCTCCAATGCGCGCTCGATCCGCAACGCCGTCGACCGCATCCGCCTGCGGCAAGCCGATCGGCTGGTGTCCGATCTCGATCGCATGCTCGATGTCGCCGACCTCGAAACCATCGACCCGGCGGATGTCCTTGCAAGCCGCGTCTTCAGCGGCGGTCCGGTCGCGGAAAGGAGCGTGAAGGCATGACCAGCGAGATCCTTATTGCTCCCTCGATCCTGGCCGCAAACTTCGCGCGTCTCGGTGAGGAGATCGCGGCGATCGACGCGGCCGGCGCCGACTGGATCCATTGCGATGTCATGGACGGTCATTTCGTCCCCAACATCAGCTTTGGTGCTGACGTCATCAAGGCGATCCGGCCGCTGACGAAGAAGGTCTTCGACGTGCACCTCATGATCGCACCGGTCGATCCCTATCTCGAAGCGTTCGCAAAGGCGGGCGCTGACGTCATCACTGTTCACGCCGAAGCGGGTCCGCATCTCGACCGTTCGCTCCAGGCGATCCGGGCGCTCGGCAAGAAAGCCGGCGTCAGCCTGTGTCCTTCGACACCGGAGAGCACGATCGAATATGTGCTCGATCGTCTCGACCTCGTGCTGGTGATGACGGTCAATCCGGGCTTCGGCGGCCAGGCCTTCCTCGAATCCCAGCTCGACAAGATCCGGCGCATTCGCAGCATGATCGGCGACCGGCCGACCCGGCTCGAGGTCGATGGCGGCATCACGCGCGACAATGCTGCAGCGGTTGCCACCGCCGGTGTCGATACGCTGGTGGCGGGTTCCGCGGTGTTCCGCGGCAAGGGCAGCGCCGATTACGCCGCCAACATCGCCGCCATTCGGATCGCTGCGGAGGCGGGACGGGTTCCGAAACTGCAACATAGTTCCGTACAGCCGAAGCGCGTAAGCGATGGAGGCCGTATCCGGTAGACTACGGGAGGTTCACGCATCGGAAGATCCGGCGTGCCGGTTGTCCCAAGCCGTGGCACTTTCGACGAAGTTAGCGGGCAAGTCTTTCAGGCCGGGGTAACCAACGGGTTTGACGCGAAGCTTCGATTAACGCCCGGGCAATGCTGTGCGTCGCAGTCTGCGGTCCAGGAACGCGAGAGAGCGCGGGGATGCGGATCCAGCAAATTGGCAGGCATGAGGCCTGTACGCGGCGCGAGGCGATGCCATGAGCATGCATCGCCTGTTCGCCGAGCAGCTTCGCTGCGCCACCGACGCCAGCGGAGGAGTCGACGTGGTCAAGCTGGGCGAACTCGTCAGCGCGGCCTATGTGGCTAGCGAGCGCGACCGCCAGCGAATGATCGAGGCACGCGCGCACACGCACGATGAGGTCGAGCAGGATCTGCTGCGGACGCAGGAGTTCCTCGACACTATCGTCGAAAACATCCCGATCGCCGTGTTCGCGAAATGCGCGAAGGATTCGCGCTACATCCTGCTCAACCGCGCCGGCGAGAGCTATTATGGCATGCCCCGCGAGCAGATGCTGGGCCGGACACCCGACGAGATCTTTCCGGCTGACGTCGCCCGTATCGTCAACGAGCAGGATCGTCGAGTCGTTGCCAGCGGCATGCCGATGTTCCTCGAGGAGCACCTGCTCGAAATAGGGGTCAAGGGTCACGACCGCGTCGTCAATTCACGCAAAATGCTGATCACGGATGACGCCGGCGATCCGCAATATCTGGTCGGCGTGATCGAGGACGTCACCGAGCGCGTCACCACCCGGGAACGCATCAGCCACCTGGCATATCATGATGCGCTGACCGACCTGCCGAACCGCAGCGCCTTCGCCGCGGCGCTCGACGAACGGCTGGAGCGGGCGCAGGAGGCGTCGACCAGTTTCGCCGTGCTGAGCCTCGATCTTGACCGCTTCAAGGAGGTCAACGACGTGTTCGGTCACCCCGTCGGCGACATGCTGATGCGGGCGACGGCCGACCGGCTTGCCGCGGAAGCCGAAGGCGCCTTCGTCGCCCGCATCGGCGGCGACGAGTTCATGATCCTGATGCCCGACGATGCCAACCGTGAGGATGTTCTGGCGCTGGCCGAACGCCTGGTCGAGACGATCGGCAAGGAGCTCGAGGTCGACGATTATCTCTCCCATGTGGGCCTCAGCGTCGGCATCGCGTTCTATCCGGACGATGGCGTGAACGCGGCGACGCTGCTTGCCAACGCCGACTCGGCTCTCTACCGCGCCAAGCGCGAGGGCAGGGGCCGGGTCCGCTGCTTCGAATCCGAGATGGACCAGGAGCTGCGCGACCGCAGGCTGTTGCAGCACGATCTGCGGCAGGCGCTGGAGCAGAACCAGCTCCTCGTCTATTTCCAGCCGCAGGCGCGGGTGGATGGCGAGGTCATCGGCTTCGAGGCGCTGCTGCGCTGGAATCACCCGACGCGGGGCTTCGTGCCGCCGGACCAGTTCATTCCGCTCGCCGAGGAGAATGGGCTGATCGTCGAGATCGGCGAATGGGTTCTGCGCGAGGCGTGCCGCGAGGCGGCATCCTGGCCCAGGCCGTTGCAGGTCGCGGTCAATCTGTCGCCGGTCCAGTTCCAGGCGGGCGATCTCGAGCGCTCGATCCACCAGATCCTGTTGGAGACGGGGCTGACGCCGACGCGGCTCGAGGTCGAGATCACCGAGGGCGTGCTGATCGGCGATTTCACCCGCGCGCTCGATCTGCTGCGGCGGCTGAAGGCGCTCGGCATCCGCATCGCCATGGATGATTTCGGCACCGGCTATTCCTCGCTGTCCTATCTGCAGTCGTTCCCGTTCGACAAGATCAAGATCGACCGCAGTTTCATCTCCAACCTGGAGGCGACGCCGCAATCGGCCGAAATTGTCCGCGCCGTCCTGAGCCTGGCGCACGCGCTGAAGATCCCGGTCGTTGCCGAGGGGGTGGAGACGGAAGCCCAGCGTGCTTTTCTGGCGCGCGAGGCCTGCGAGGAGATGCAGGGCTATCTCGTCGGCCGTCCCAACCTGATCGAACGCTATCTCGACCTGGTCGGCGTCGCCGTGGAGCGCCGCCTCTACGCCTAGGGTCGGGCACACAGTTCCAAGCAGACATTTGGAACTAAAATCCTTACCGGCGTTTCTCGAAAATTAACTTGGCTTAGGCGCGAGCGCGCAGCAAATGTTTTGCATAAGCGCCATCGGCCTGACGCAAATCAGGAGAATAAGCCTGTGAACGCGAGGGAGGGTCTCATGGAGAACGTACGTCGCTACCGGGCGCTGGCGTCCCTCTGCCGTCAGCAGGCGGCATATCGGCCGCTCCAGACCTGGGAACTCCTCGGCCAGGCCGAACATTTCGAATATCTCGCTGAAATCGAGCTCCAGGCGCATTTCGACGCGTGCAATGTGCACCGCGACAAAGACGCCGCCGCGCCGGCGACATGGAAAGCTCCCGTCGCGGCGTGACGGCGCCAAGCCGGGCTCGCCTCAATGGGACATCAGCGTCGGGACCGTCATGGCTTCCAGCATGGCGCGGGTGACGCCCCCGAGAACGCGCTCCTGCAACCGCGAATGGCCGTAGCCGCCCATCACCAGGAGATCCAGGCTCTCGTCGGCCGCCAGCGACAGGATGATCGGCTGAATGTCGGCGCGGGTTGCCGTCCGGCCGACGATGCGGGTCGATAGTCCGCGCCGGCCGAGATGTCTGGCCAGGCCGCGTGCTGAAGCTTCACCGGCGACGGCGTCGGTCTCGTTGACGCTGATGATCACGATCTCTTCGGCGCGGGCCAGGAACGGGGCTGCGTCGCGCATGGCGCGGGCGGCAAGGCGACTGCCGTCCCAGCAGATGCCGATCCGGTTCGCCTTGAAGGCTCCTCGAAACGTGTAGGGCAGGAACAGCACCGGGCCGCCCGCCTGGAATAGGATCTCGCCGGGCACGTCGTTGTCGAACGCGCCTTGCGCCGGATCGGGCTGGAGCACGATGCTGAGGTCGTGCAAACGCGCCATCTCGCCGAGCGAGCCGGCTGCATCCACCGGGATCGCGCCGAGCGCGTGGCAGGTATAGGAGATGCCGGCGTTCGCCGCCTCGCTCTTGAATACCGCGAGCGCAGCCTCGGCCCGCTCCACGGCGCGCTCGCGCTCCAGCTCGAACACGGCCGCCACGGCCGCGCCACCTTCCATGACGTAGGCTGCACTGGTGGCGACATAGCCGACCGCGACCGCGTCGAGATGCGCGTTGAACTTCGCCGCGAGCGAGATCGAGCCCTCGATCGCAGGACGCATGGGACGTTCGGTGGGAATGTGGACGAGAATGTCTTTGTACATGGCGCGCCTCCGCTGAGCATCATCGGATGGTCGCAGTTTTTCACTGCGCGAAGGCGGCGCGTTGAGCTGCATCAAACCTCGGGATAGCCTGCTGCGCCCGCTCATCCATTCTTTGCCGAGATTTAATCGGACGGACGGGACGCCGTAAGGTGGCAGCGACCATGTTGAGGGCAAGGCGACACCTGCTCAACATGGATATTTCGACATGAACGATCGCGTCAATTCCGACATCACCACGTCTCGCAACATCTTGCGGCCGCGCCGGCTCGCGCTGCTCGGCACCGTGGCCGCGCTGGGCGTGGCCTCCCTGGCCATTGCGCCGGGCGCTTTGCCGTACGGCATCTCCTCCTTGATTGCGCCGGCTCAGGCGGCCGAAGCCGTCGCGACGCCGCCCGGCTTCGGCGATCTCGTCAGCAAGGTCAAACCCGCAGTGATCTCGGTGCGGGTCAAAATCGACCAGGACAACGACAAGAGCGCGATGCTGCAGCAGAACCGGATGGATTCGGACGAAGACACGCCGTTCGACCAGTTCTCGCGGCAGTTCGGCTTCCGCTTCCCGGGCGGTGCGAACGGCATGCCGCGCCAGCGCCACCAGATGATCACGGGCGAAGGCTCCGGCTTCTTCATTTCCGCGGACGGCTATGCCGTGACCAACAATCACGTCGTCGATCGCGCCCAGTCCGTGCAGGTGACGATGGACGACGGCACGACCTACACCGCGAGGGTCGTCGGCACCGATCCGAAGACCGATCTCGCGCTGATCAAGGTCGACGGCAAGAAGGACTTTCCGTTCGTCAATTTCTCCGACCAGAAGCCGCGCATCGGCGACTGGGTGGTCGCCGTCGGCAATCCCTTCGGTCTTGGCGGCACCGTGACCGCGGGCATCGTCTCGGCCAGCGGGAGGGATATCGGCAATGGTCCCTACGACGACTTCATCCAGATCGATGCGCCGATCAACAAGGGCAATTCCGGCGGCCCGGCCTTCGACATGAGCGGCAACGTGATCGGCGTGAACACTGCGATCTTCTCGCCCTCGGGCGGCTCGGTCGGCATCGGCTTCGATATCCCGGCTTCGACCGCCAAGCTCGTCGTCGCGCAGCTGAAGGACAAGGGCGCGGTGACCCGCGGCTGGCTCGGCGTACAGGTGCAGCCGGTGACCTCGGATATGGCCGACAGCCTCGGCCTGAAGGAGGCACGCGGCGCGATCGTCGACAATCCGCAAGATGGCAGCCCGGCGGCGAAGGCCGGCATCGAGGCGGGGGACGTCATCACCGCCGTCAATGGCACCGCGATCAAGGATTCTCGCGATCTCGCCCGCACCATCGCCGGCTTGGCGCCGGGCACGTCCGTGAAGCTCGATGTCTTCCGCAAGGGTGGCAGCAAGACCGTGACCCTGGCGCTCGGCGAGTTGCCGAACGAGCGGCAGGCCAAGGGCAACGAGGGCATGGGGCAGCCCGGTGCCGGCATGCCGCGCCTCGGCCTCAGCCTGGCGCCGGCAGGTGACGTTCAGGGCGCAGGCCAGAACGGCGTGGTCGTCACCGAGGTTGATCCGCAAGGCCAGGCCGCGCAACGCGGCATCCGGACCGGCGACGTCATCCTCAATGTCGGCGGCAAGGCTGTCAGCAGTGTCGGCGAGGTGCGCTCCGAGCTGGCGCAGGCCAAATCGTCGGGCAAGCGCAGCGTGCTGCTGCAGATCAGAAGCGCGGAGGCCACCCGCTTCGTCGCGGTGCCACTCGCCTAACGCGAACCTCGACCGCTACTAATCCAGAAAGGCGGCCTCGGGCCGCCTTTCGCACGAGCTCGCCAGGTCCGATAACATTCTCGTTAACGGCAGGTAGGGTGACCGGGTGCGTCCGAAAAAGCCGTGTTCGCTGATCACACTCGCCAGGTGCCTCGGTGCTCTGTGGCAACGTCGCCGCTGAGAGGGGTTGCAAGCGTGGAACTTCGAACCTCGCGGCGCTTTGTGGAACTCGCCGGCGGTTCGCATGAGATCGGTGCCGACATGGATCGATTGAAGGTCTCGCTGAGGAGTGCGCTGCTGGTGGCGCCATTGGTGCTCTCAGGCGGAAACGCCCTCGGGCGCGACGACGGCCGCTACGCGGATTCCCCTCTGAAGCCATGGTTCGACAGTTTGCGCAGCCATCTCGGTCCGTGCTGCTCGGATGCGGACGGTTTCGCCGTCGCCGATCCCGACTGGGAGTCGCACAACGGGCGTTACCGTGTGCGCCTCGACGGGCAGTGGATCGACGTGCCGGATGAAGCCGTCATCACCGAGCCGAACCGGGCCGGCCGCACCATGGTGTGGCCGGTCAAGACTGCGTTCGGGATTTCGATCCGCTGCTTCATGCCTGGGAGCATGATCTGAGACCGGTCAGCGCGACCGTTTGGATGATTTGCGCTTCGATGATTTCCTGGACGACGTCCTCGACGATTTCTTGGACATCTTCTTGGCGCTCTTGCGCGTCGAAGCCTTCTTCGGGACCTTCTTTCCCTTCTTGCGTGCCTTCGACAATCCGACCGCGATCGCCTGCTTGCGGCTCTTGACGCGGCCGCCGCGCCCGCTCTTCGCGGTGCCCTTCTTGTAGCGCCGCATCTCGCTGGCGACATCGCTGCCCGAGCTGCTTGAGTAGCGGCGTTTCTTTGCCTTGCGTGCCATGCATGTTCTCCCTCGGCGAGGAGAACCATTCGGCACAACCATGGTTCCGGGAGCGCGGGCGGCGCAGCTAAAGCGCGATGCGATTAGGATGAACCGTCATCGCGCTTTAGGCTATTGTTCGAGCATGATCTCTTCGGAAAATCGCCGCACACTTTTCCGGACCATGCTCTAGAAGGAATTTGCCAGCTCGATCTCCGCTTCCAGCGCCTGGATGCGTCGTGCGGCCTCGCTAAAGGACAGATCCCGCGCATATTGGCCGGGCTGATAGGCCTCATCGCTCAGCCGCTTCAGCTTCAGGCCCTGCGCCCGTGTCATCTGCTCGCCAAGTACAAATCTGGCGTCGTATTTACCTTGAACCTGCATCTGGCGTCTCCGTCCTGAAATCGTGACTTGACTATATGTTCTTATTTTGTTCTAAAAAGCCATGGACAACAGAATTAATGAAATTCGACGTAAAATCAGAGCCTTGAGGCTTGAGATGGCCGACGTCGAGGCGTCGGTGCGCGACCTCGTCGAGCGCGATCGCGACTGCACGGAAAGGGCCCTGGCGCAGATGGACCTGCGCCGGAAAATCAACCTCCTGATTGCCGAATGGAAGGCGGCCGGCGGCAGCGACGTTCTGCCTGACGTCCGCGACCGGGTGCGCCTTCGTCCCGTGAAGACAGGCGGCAATCCCGCGCGCGCAGCCGAGCGCCGCTGAGATCGTTGGCGCCGGATACCGCCAAGTGCCGACCCCAAGATGAGATGGAAGACAGAGGGCCCCGCAATGGCGGGGCCCTCCATGATTTGGGAGCGCCTATTTGGTGTTGGTCATGCTGCCCTTGTTCGTCATGGTGCCGCTCTGATCGGAGCCCGGGCCGGCGCCGCCTTGGCCCGTGGGGTCAGCGCCCTTGGAAGACTTGGTGTTGGCGCCGGTGGTCTGCGACGATGACGTCGAGGATCCATGCTTGGCCTTGTGCGACTTGGCCTGGGCGGCGAACGGCGTGGCGGCAAGGCCGGTTGCTAGCATGACGGCGAGAGCGAGCTTGGTCGTGTTCATGCGGGGGAACTCCCTGTGTTAAATTGACGCAGGCAGCAAACCGCGCCTCGCGGCAGGAGTTCCCGGCAAGGCATCTTCCGTGCGTCACGCACGCTTCAAGTTTGCTTGTCCTCGGCCAGGATGAACACGGCGCCGGTGAGCGTCGCGCCGATCGCGAAGGTCGTCACCAAGGTGAGGGCGAAGACCGTCGCGGCCTGGCCCCCGCCGTTGTTCAGCAGGTTGGCCACGGCTGGATTGGACAGGACGAGCGTGAGGCTGAAGGTGAGGCCGAGCGCTGCGCCCATCATTGCATGCGTCATCAGCCTGATAAGGCCGCTGGCAGAGATCAGCTCGGACGACTTCTTGTTGTTGGTGCGCATGCGACGGCATCCCGAACTGCCACGCCAACGCGCTCGTGATTCCCTGGTTCCGTTCCGCTGAAGGAATTGTCATCGCCCGCTTCATCCGGCGTTCATGCCGGGCTTGCCAAGATGAGCGCCGGCAAAACGGGAACATCGACGGGGAACATCGACATGGGTAAGGTCGTCTTTCTTTACCGCTCGCTGGCCTATCGCAACGCAGCCGCGGACATCCTGCGCAAGGCGCGCAAGCTCCCGCGTGGCGCGGAGCGGAGCGCGGCTCGCCGCTACGCGAGGGCGCTGCGCGATCTCGCGCGAACGGAAGCCTGGCTCGAAGGGCGTATCGCGCGCGAACCGCGCACGGCTCAGCGCATGACGAGCGCAGCGTCCGGCTAGCCGGATGCGCGCTGCAATTCGGCAGCGCCCGCGGTGTCGAACTTGCCGGTTGCGGTGGTCGCGCTCTTGCGTGTCAACGGCACCTCCAGACGGCACAGCAGGCCCTCGGCGCGCCAATCGAACTGCGCCTGTCCGCCAAGCTGGGACTCGATGCTCGCAAGCAGGCTTCGCGTGCCGAAGCCGCGGGATTTCGGGGTCTTGACCAGGGGACCGCCGGATTCCTCCCAGCTCAGCGTGAGCCGCTCGGCGTCGACTTGCCAGTCGATCGCGAGCCGCCCCGATCGGGTCGAGAGCGCGCCGTACTTGGCCGAGTTGGTGAAGAGCTCGTGCAATGCGAGCGCCAACGTCTGGGCCGTCGCCGGCACCAGCTGAACTTCGGGCCCTGCCAATTTGATCTGGCCGCCGAGCGAATAGGGCGCAAGCTCCTCGTCGATCAGCCTGGAGAGCTCGGCGCCCTGCCAGCTCGACAGCGACAGGATGGTGTGCACGCGCGCCAGTGCATTGATGCGCCCCTCGACGGCATTGACATAGGCCTTGACCTCGTCGGCCCGGGTGAGGCGCACGATCGACTGCGCCAGCGCCAGCGCGTTCTTGGCGCGGTGATCGACTTCCCGCGCCAGCAGGTTCTGCCGCTCCTCGGCCCGCTTGCGCTCGGTGATGTCGACGGTTACGCCGCTGACCCGCACCACGCGCCCGCTCTCGTCGGTCGTCGCAGCCGCCGTGCCGACGCACCAGCGCACCTCGCCGTCGGGCCGCACGATGCGAAACTCCGTCTCGTAGGCGCGCGTGCCCTTGTTGAATTCGGCGATCGCCTTGCGCAACTGATCGACGTCGTCGGGGTGCAACAGGGCCTGAACGCTGCCCGGAGTGACCTCGAAATCCTCGGGGCTGACGCCGAAGATGCGGTATTGCCCCTCGTCCCACATCCAATCGCCGCTGATCCAGTCCCAGTCCCAGGACCCCATCTTGCCGGCCGCGATCGCCATGCTGCGCCGTTGCTCGCTCTCGCGCAGCTTCGCGGTGGAAGCCTCCAGTTCCGCGGTGCGGGCGCGGACGCGGTCCTCTAGCTCGTGGTTCAGCCGTTCGAGCTCGCGCGTCTTGCGGTAGAGCTCGGCAAACACCTTGATCTTGGCGCGAAGCACCTCCGGCACGACCGGCACCGGCACGTAATCGACCGCGCCCATCTCGTAGCCGCGCAGCCGGTCGATGTCGCTGACCTGGATGGCTGAGATGAAGATCATCGCGGTCTTCTGAAAGCGCGGATGCTCGCGGATCATCGCGGCGAGCTCGAAGCCGTCGAGCTCGGGCATGCAGACGTCGACCAGGATCACCGCGATCTCGGTCTTGAGCAGCACCTCCAGCGCCTCGCGGCCCGAGGAGGCGATCACGAGGTTCTCGCCGAGATCCTTCAGGATCACCTCATAGGCGAGCAGCTTGGCCGGCTGATCGTCGACGAGCAGGATGTTGACCTTTTCCTGGTCCATACGCGGGTCCAACTCAGCGATGCAGCCACATGCGGATCGCAAGCAGCAATTGGTCGGTGTTGACCGGCTTGGCGAGGTAATCGGACGCGCCGGCTTCGAGGCACTTCTCGCGGTCGCCCTTCATCGCCTTGGCGGTCAACGCGATGATCGGCAGACGGGAGAAGGCCGGGTTCTCGCGGATCACGCCGATGGTCTGGTAGCCATCCATCTGCGGCATCATGATGTCCATCAGCACGATCGCGATCTCCGGATTGGATTCGACCAGTGTCACCGCCTCGCTGCCCGTCGTCGCCGTCAGCACTTTCATGCCGCGTCGTTCCAGCACGCTGGACAGGGCGAAGATGTTGCGGGCGTCGTCGTCGACGAGCAGGGCGGTCTTGCCGATCAGGTCCTCGTCGGAACTGTTCAGCTTCTCCAGCATGCGCTGCTTCTCGACCGGCAGCTCCGTGATCACGCGATGCAGGAACAACGCGGTCTCGTCGAGCAGGCGCTCGGGCGATTCCACGCCCTTGACCACGATGCTGCGTGCCATGGTGTGAAGCTCGGCATCCTCCTCGGCGGAAAGCTCGCGGCCGGTGAACACCACGACGGGGATGTTCGACAGCGCCTCGTCGTTGCGGATCTGATCGAGCACCTCGAAGCCGCTCATGTCGGGCAGCCTGAGGTCGAGCACGACGCAATCGCAGGGCTGCTCGCGCAGCGTCGAGAGCGCGCCGGCCCCGGTATCCGTGGCCAGGATCTCGATGTCGTCGTGGTGCAGCAGCTCGCGGATCGAGAGCTGCTCGGCCTCGTTGTCCTCGACGATCAAGAGCCGCTTGCGCCGCGGCCGCGCATATTCCTTGATCTGCGTCAGCGCGGCCGAGACGCCCTCGGTCGTCGTCGGCTTGTTGACGAAGGAGAACGCGCCGCGCGCCAGCGCATGCTGGCGGTCCTCGTCGAGCGTGATGATCTGGACCGGGATGTGGCGGGTGAGCGGATTGTGCTTGAGCTGGCTCAGCACGGTCCAGCCGAGCATGTCGGGCAGGAAGACGTCGAGGGAGACGGCCGTCGGCTGGTACTGCTTGGCGAGCTCGAGGGCCTCGGCGCCGCGCGCGGCGACCAGGACCTTGAACCCCTTGTCGCGGGCCAGATCGACGAGTACGCGGGCATAGTGGGGGTCGTCCTCGACGATCAGGAGGATGGTGTCGCCGGGCTCGAGGTTGAGGCGGTCGTCGGGCAGCTGCTCAATGACGCGCTGCTGGTCAGGCGCGGCCGGCTGCAGCGCCGGTGGCTGGCTGTATTGCTGCGGCGCTGGCGCCCGCGGCGCGAGGGTCGGGCCGGAATATTTCAAGGGCAGATAGAGCGTGAAGGTCGAGCCCTTGCCCGGCGCGCTGCGCAGGTGGATCTCGCCGCCGAGCAGGCTGGCCAGCTCGCGGCTGATCGCAAGGCCGAGGCCGGTGCCGCCATATTTGCGGCTGGTGCCGGCGTCGGCCTGCTGGAACGCCTCGAAGATCAGCTTCTGCTTCTCCAGGGGAATGCCGATGCCGGTGTCGGACACTTCGAAGGCGATCACGGCCGGCGCGGAGTTCAGCACCGGATGATCCGTCCCCCAGCCGCCGATGGCGCCGGTGACCTGCAGGCGCACTTCGCCGTCGGCGGTGAACTTGAAGGCGTTGGAGAGCAGGTTCTTCAGAACCTGTTGCAGCCGCTTGGAGTCGGTCACGATGCTGCGCGGCAGGTTCGGATCGACGTCGATCTTGAACGACAGGTTGCGGTTGTCCGCCTCGTGCCGGAACGGCCGGCCGACGGTCTCGAGCAGGTTCGCGGTCAGGATTTCCTCGGCGTCGACCGTCACGGTGCCGGACTCGATCTTGGAGAGATCGAGAATGTCGCTGATGAGGTTCAAGAGGTCGGTACCGGCGCCGTGGATGGTGCGGGCGAATTCGACCTGCTTGGCCGAGAGGTTGCCATCGGGGTTGTCGCTGAGCTGCTGCCCGAGGATCAGGATCGAGTTCAGCGGCGTGCGCAGCTCGTGGCTCATATTGGCGAGGAATTCGGACTTGTACTTCGACGTCAGCGCGAGCTCGGTCGCCTTCTCCTCGAGCGCGCGGCGGGCCTGCTCGATCTCCTGGTTCTTGCGCTCGACTTCGACGTTGCGCTCGGCGAGCTGCTGCGCCTTCTGCTCGAGCTGGTCGTTGGTCTGCTGCAATTCGCGCTGCTGGGTCTGCAGCTCGCCGGCGAGCTGCTGCGACTGCTTGAGCAGACCTTCCGTCTGCATCGTCGCCTCGATCGAGTTGAGCACGATGCCGATGGAGTCGGTGAGCTGCTCCAGGAACGTCATCTGCGAGGTCGTGAAGGAGACGAGCGAGGCGAGCTCGATCACGGCCTTGACCTGGCCTTCGAACAGGACCGGCAGCACGACGAGGTTCTTCGGTGCGACGCGGAACAGCGCCGAGTTGATCGGGACCACGTCGGACGGAATGTCGGAGACGACGCGCGGCCGCTTGTCGAAGGCGCACTGGCCGATCAGGCCTTCGCCGAACTGCAGCACCGGCTGATAGGGGTAGACGCCGTCGCTGGCGTAGGAGGCGAGCAGCAGGAGCTGGGGATCGTTCTCGTTCTCGACCTGGTAGATCACGCCGGTGTGGGCGTTCACCAGCGGCGACAATTCGGTGAGCAGCAGCCGGCCGACGGTGGTGAGGTCGCGCTGGCCCTGGAGCATGTTAGTGAACTTGGCGAGGTTGGTCTTCAGCCAGTCCTGTTCCGTGTTCACGTCCGTCGTGAGACGGAGGTTGGTGATCATCGTGTTGATGTTGTCTTTCAGCTCCGCCACTTCGCCGCGGGCGTCGACCTGAATCGACCGCGTCAGGTCGCCCTTGGTCACCGCGGTTGCGACTTCCGCGATCGCGCGCACCTGCGAGGTCAGATTGGCCGCGAGCAGGTTGACGTTGCCGGTGAGGTCCTTCCAGGTTCCGGCGGCGCCGGGCACGTTGGCCTGGCCGCCGAGCCGGCCTTCGACGCCGACCTCGCGCGCCACCGAAGTCACCTGGTCGGCGAAGGTCGCGAGCGTCTCGGTCATGTTGTTGATGGTGTCGGCGAGCGCCGCGACTTCGCCCTTCGATTTCACGGTGAGGTTCTGCTTCAGATCGCCATTGGCGACCGCGGTCACCACCTTGACGATGCCGCGGACCTGCTCGGTCAGGTTCGCCGCCATGAAGTTGACGGTGTCGGTGAGATCCTTCCACGTGCCGGCGACGCCGGGCACCTGGGCCTGGCCGCCGAGCTTGCCCTCGGTGCCGACCTCGCGCGCGACACGCGTCACTTCGCCGGCGAAGGCGTTGAGCTGGTCCACCATGGTGTTGATGGTGTTCTTCAGCTCGAGGATTTCGCCCTTCACGTCCACTGTGATCTTGCGCGAGAGGTCGCCGCGCGCGACCGCCGTGGTGACTTCGGCGATGTTGCGGACCTGGGTGGTGAGGTTCGCAGCCAAGAGGTTGACGTTATCGGTGAGGTCCTTCCAGGTGCCGCCGACGCCGGGCACGACGGCCTGACCGCCGAGCCGGCCTTCGGTGCCGACCTCGCGCGCCACGCGCGTGACTTCGGCGGCAAAGGAGCGGAGCTGCTCGACCATGGTGTTCAGGGTGTCCTTGAGCAGCAGGATCTCGCCGCGCACGTCCACCGTGATCTTCTTCGACAGGTCGCCGCCGGCAATGGCGGTCGCGACCTCGGCGATGTTGCGGACCTGCGCCGTCAGGTTGGAGGCCATGAAGTTGACGTTGTCGGTGAGGTCCTTCCAGGTGCCGGCGACGCCGGGCACTTCGGCCTGGCCGCCGAGCTTGCCCTCGGTGCCGACCTCGCGCGCGACGCGCGTCACTTCGCCGGCAAAGCCGTTGAGCTGGTCCACCATGGTGTTGATGGTGTTTTTCAGCTCGAGGATTTCGCCCTTCACGTCGACGGTGATCTTGCGCGACAAGTCGCCACGCGCGACCGCGGTCGTCACCTCGGCGATGTTGCGGACCTGGGCCGTGAGGTTGCCCGCCATCGAGTTGACGCTGTCGGTGAGATCTTTCCAGGTGCCGGCGACGCCGGGCACGTTGGCCTGACCGCCGAGCCGGCCTTCGGTGCCGACCTCGCGCGCCACGCGCGTCACCTCGCCCGCGAAGCGGTTGAGCTGGTCGACCATCGTATTCAGCGTGTCCTTGAGCTGAAGGATCTCGCCGCGCACGTCCACGGTGATCTTGCGCGACAGGTCGCCGCCGGCGATCGCGGTCGCGACCTCGGCGATGTTGCGGACCTGGGCGGTGAGGTTGCCCGCCATCGAGTTCACGGAGTCGGTCAGGTCTTTCCAGGTGCCGGCGACGCCGGGCACGTCGGCCTGGCCGCCGAGCTTGCCGTCGGTGCCGACCTCGCGGGCGACGCGCGTGACTTCGCCGGCGAAGGCGTTGAGCTGGTCGACCATGGTGTTGAGCGTTTCCTTCAGCTGAAGGATTTCGCCCGACACGTTCACCGTGATCTTCTTGGACAAGTCGCCCTTCGCCACCGCGGTTGCGACCTCGGCGATGTTGCGGACCTGGCCGGTGAGGTTCGAGGCCATCGAGTTGACGCTGTCGGTGAGGTCCTTCCACGTGCCGCCGACGCCGCGCACCACGGCCTGGCCGCCGAGCTTGCCTTCGGTGCCGACCTCGCGCGCCACGCGCGTGACCTCTCCGGCGAAGGCGTTGAGCTGGTCCACCATGGTGTTGATGGTGTCTTTCAGCTCCAGAATTTCGCCGCGCACGTCCACGGTGATCTTCTTCGAGAGGTCGCCGCCGGCGACTGCGGTGGTCACCTCCGCGATGTTGCGGACCTGCGCGGTCAGGTTCGAGGCCATCGAGTTGACGCTCTCGGTCAGGTCCTTCCAGGTGCCGGCGACGCCGAGCACGTTGGCCTGGCCGCCGAGCCGGCCCTCGGTGCCGACCTCGCGCGCGACGCGCGTCACTTCGCCGGCGAAGGCGTTGAGCTGGTCGACCATCGTGTTGAGCGTTTCCTTCAGCTGAAGGATTTCGCCCGAGACGTTCACCGTGATCTTCTTCGAGAGATCCCCGCTCGCGATGGCGGTCGCGACGTCGGCGATGTTTCGGACCTGCGCGGTCAGGTTCGAGGCCATGAAGTTGACGTTGTCGGTGAGGTCTTTCCAGGTGCCGGCCACGCCGGGCACCTGGGCCTGACCGCCGAGCTTTCCTTCCGTGCCCACCTCGCGCGCGACGCGCGTGACTTCCGAGGCGAACGAGTTGAGCTGGTCCACCATGGTGTTGATGGTGTCCTTCAGCTCCAGGATTTCGCCGCGCACGTCGACCGTGATCTTGCGCGAGAGGTCGCCGCGCGCCACGGCGGTGGTGACGTTGGCGATGTTGCGCACCTGTGCGGTGAGGTTACCGCACATCGCGTTGACCGAGTCCGTCAAGTCCTTCCAGGTGCCGGCGACGCCCGGCACGATGGCCTGGCCGCCGAGCTTGCCGTCGGTGCCGACCTCGCGCGCAACGCGCGTCACTTCGGAGGCGAACGAGCGCAGCTGGTCAACCATCGTGTTGATGGCTTCCTTGAGCTGGAGGATCTCGCCGCGGACGTCGACCGTGATCTTCTTGGAGAGGTCGCCGTTGGCCACCGCGATCGTCACCTCGGCGATGTTGCGAACCTGGTTGGTCAGGTTGTTCGCCATCGAGTTGACGCTCTCGGTGAGGTCCTTCCAGACGCCGGTCACCTCGGGCACCTGGGCCTGGCCGCCGAGCTTGCCCTCGGTGCCGACCTCGCGCGCGACGCGCGTCACCTCGGAGGTGAACACGCCGAGCTGCTTGATCATGGTGTTGACGATGGTCGCCGACTGCAAGAACTCGCCGCCGAGCGGACGGCCGTCGACGTCGAGCTTGACGGTCTGCAGCAGGTCGCCTTGTGCCACGGCGGCGACGGCGCGCGTCACCTCGCGCGTCGGCCACAACAGGTCGTCGATCAGCGTATTGACCGAACCTTCCATGTCGGCCCAGGAGCCCGAGGCGAGGCCGAACTTCACGCGCTGGCGGGTCTTGCCTTCGCGCCCCACCACCTGGCCGACCAGCTCGAGCTGCTGTGCCATGCGCTGGTTGGCTGCGATGATTTCGTTAAGAGTGTCGGCAATTTTACCGTCAATGCCGAGATAGTCGCCGCTCATGCGGACCGAAAAGTCACCGCTGCGCATCGCCTGCAAGGCGAGTAGCAGTTCGCCCCGCGAATCCGACTCGGACGTACCGTTGATTTTTGGCTTTGGGACGCGACGACCGGAGCGTGATGCAGTTCCGGGATCGAGGTCGCTCATACTGATTCCCCCGCAGGCGTCGGCCGAATCCGAGGCAAGACGCGTTGGTCGAATAGAGCGTCAGCCAAATTCGAAATCAAGCGCCAACGTATGGCGCCGGGAAATGGAACCCGCTTTGCTCAGCCCGACCGAGCTAACGACGATGCCCCGATTTGGTTCCACACCGCTCGGAAAGAAAATGCCTCCCGGGTCCGGTCGCCCCCTGCGTCCGTCGGCGTCCATCCTTCGGAACGGAGCGCCGAGCCCGACGGTTAGCCAGCGCAGACAGGGAGAACGGATATGAAAGCAGGACTTGCCGCCATCGCCATTATCGTGCTTGCCGCGGGATCGGCCCTGGCGCAGGGCGGTGCGCCGAGCGGGCGCGGGTCCGTGACGGGCGACCCCGCCGCAAGCTCCGCCAACCCGCGGGCGGACACGCCGACCACCGGAGCGGCCACCCGCTCGAATCCAAGCGGAAGCGGCACGTCGTCGTCCGGCGGCAAGGACGACAACGGCGATGCAGGCCGCGACAAGATGCCGGAGAGTGACCGCACCGTGCGGCCGCAAAGCCAGCAACGTCCGAGCGACAAGTAGAGGCTATTTGTCCGCCATGGTGCGCTCGGCGTCCCTGACCTGCGCGCGCAGCAGCGGCAGCTGTTCGCGCGCGAACGCTGCGAGCGCCGCGTTGTCGGGCGCCACCAGGTAGCGCTCGAGCAGGCCGATGATGGAGTCATATTCGGGAATCTGCGCCGCATAGAAGCTTCTGACGTAGGCCGGGCCGTCCGACATTTCGGGCTCGACGAGGCTCGCGCTTGGAGAGGCGAGTGCTGCCTTTCCGATTTGCAGTTCCGCGCCGATGGCCTCCTGGACCTCTTTCAGCTTCTTGTCGCGCTTGACCGCTTCCTCGGCGCGCAAGGCGGCGAGATTCTTGACCTCCGCGTTGCCCTTGAGGTCGGTGTTCTCGAGAAGCCCCTGTTGAAACCGGCTGAAATTGTAGACGGCGCTGATCACCTCGATCGCGGAGGGTGGCCGTTCGCCGGGCTTTCGTTCGGCAACGCTGTCGGCAAGCGCCGAGGTGCTGATGAATGCCAGGATGATTGCGGCGACAACTCGCATCGATCTTCAATGACCAACCCCGTGCGAAAGTTCCCTGAACCATTACGATCCGGTAAGCGGGTTGCGACGCAGGAGTTCCGTCCCCACGTCTTTTATATGAAACAGTCTGACATCTTCAGAGACAATGCCGACAATTGTCTTCAGCTTGCCGAGCGTGCCGACGGACAGCCCGCCCATAAGCGCTATTCGCGCATGGCCGACGCCTGGACGGCGCTGGCCAACGAGCAGGATTGGCTCGATGGCGAAATTTCGCCCGTCCCGGCTCATGCAGCCCCAAAGCGGAACGGGTGAGCTCGGCCTCACGAACCTGCATGTGAGACCGCTCACGGAAGGCACGCAACTGATTTGGGATCATCCGGGGAACGTCGATCGCGGCGATTTCCAGTTGCAGAAGGAGGTTTGGCGATGGCTCCACGTCTGGCTCTTCTTTCCCTCATTCTCGCCTTTGGCGTCTCTGTCGCCTTCGCGACGGTGACGACGGTGCGACAGGTGCATCTCGAGAACGCATCTGCCGTTCACGCCGCGCGCAGCTGATTGCAGCAGCGGAACATTCGCGGCCGTAATGCGTAAGCGCTCCGACATATCAGGAGAAGCGAGAACGCATCATGGCCCATTCCGACCAAGGCATCGTCAAGGACAAGCGTGGGGAGGTGCAGCCACGCGACAAGGAACGTGCGCAATCCGTGCACAAGACGGATCCGCAAGGCTCGCCCTCGCGTGAAGCGACGCGCGATCCCAAGCTGAACGACAACAGCAAGACGCCAGGTTCCGGCGCCATGCCGGACGGCTCGAGCGACGCCACAGGCTAGCTCTCACCAGGAACGAATTCGCGCGGGAAGAGTCGACGGATGGCTTCCGGCAGTCTGCCCCCGGTGCGCCGGAAGCATCTCCAAGGACGGCCCTGGCACCCACCGTGCCGGGGTCGTTTGCTTGTGGAAGAGGGTAATGTGCGTCAGCCGCCGCCGCTCTCCGGATCCCCCTGAGTATGTCCGTCAGGCCCGCGGCCGAACACGCCGAAGCTGCTTGACTTCACGCCGGCAGCGGCATCGACGCCCACAGCGGCCAGTCCGAACTTGAGGAGTTCGCGGACGGCTGCCGCCCGCGTCGGCATGCGGTGTTTGAACCGGAAATCGTCGACGGCGGCCAACTCTTCCGGCGAGAGCATGACCTGAAGGCGCTCGGCGCGAAGGTCGTTCATGGCGATCACGCAAATTGAGTAGGTTGAGTAGTTTACTCAACGAACCAACTTGATGAGAGTTCCGCGAAAGCCGATAAAGCCTCCAAATGAGTAGGAAAACAAAATAAAATCAATGATTTAGAAACGCGCCACGCCGTGAGGCATTGTTCCCGGAAGGAGAGAGACCATGGCGGACGAAGTCAGGTTGCCTCGCAAGCTGTCCGAAGAGCCCGCGGCGCCCGGGCCGGTGCGGCCAAGCCAGCAGAAGATCATCGATGAGGTCGAGCGCTGGGCCAACAGCCCGGGCCTCCAGCCGCCGCAATCGCAGCCCTCGACGGGGGCGAAAGCGAACTAGGGCTTCGCGTAGCGAGAGCCCGTTGCCGACGGCGAATGGCCTGATCGGCGCGATTTGTGGGAGACAATGCGAAGCTTGCGCCTGAGCCCCCACGCCGACACGGAAACGATGGCCCAGACCGCCAGCGCGGCGATGAAAGCGAATGCGGCGCTTGCCTCGATGATGGCATAGAAGATGGCGGCGAACGCGGCGAGGCCGATGCTGCCGAGTGCGGCGCCTGCGGCGTCGAGCGCCGCGGCCTTCTGCCCGCGACGGCGCCCGCTCAGGCCGGCCTTCTCCTTGGCGTGACGCTCGTGGCTTTCGATCAGTGTCGCGCTGGCGCAGAAGACCGCCGGAAGAGCAAGAAAGAGCCCGCCGACGGCCGTGCCGAACTTCGAGCCGATAACGCCCGCGAGCACCGTGGCACCGCCGCCAAGCAGGAAGCGAATGGCGTACTCGTACCACCGCGTCTGTTTCAGCGCCGATGTCGATAGCTTCACCAGCATCAGGCCGCACCTCCCAGGCCGGCGAGCAGGCCGAAGGCGACCACGAGCCATGCGGCAAAGGCGAGGATCGTTGCTGGAAGCGCCCCGAGACGGAGCCTCATCAGGAGGTGGCAGACGACGACGCTGTAGCAGGCGAGCGCGATGGCGCCATAGATCATCGTCCAGCTCTCGGCCGCAGCATATTGCGGGCCGTGCTGGACCACTGCGATGCTGAGCGTAGCCAGCGCCACCGACGGCGCTGCACCAAGCAGCCCGGCAAAGCTCTTCGGCCGCAGCATGTCACCGAAGATCGCGAAGACGGATACGATCAGACCGCCGGCGACGAAGCGCACGAGATACTCGGTCATGGTTGTCCCTCCGAGCCCTCGCGCCGCTGCCGTGACGCCGCCAGCGTGAACGGCCTGAGCAATCGCTCGACGATGATGCCGAGCGTGAAGCCTGCCACGACGTCGCTGGCCCAGTGCGCGAGCAGCGCGAGGCGCGTCAGGGACAGCGCTACGGCAAAGGAGCGCGCCAGGCTGCGGCGAGCCGGCGGCAACAGGCCGGCGGCCGAGGCAAGGGCGCCCATATGCACGGCGTGACCTGAGGGAAATGCGTCGCGGGCCCGCCCCGAAAAGGGAACACCGCGCCAGTGGCCGCTCACCGTCAGCCGGTCGGGCCTCGTTTGATCGAACACGGATTTCAAGACATGCGGCAACACGGCCGTCACCAGCGACACGATCAGGACGTGATCGGCCAAGGGGCGCTGCTGCGGATGCCGGAGGCGGGTGTAGAGCCATCCCGCCGCCGCGAGTGCGACCAGGATATGCTCGTCGGCACCCCAGGTCATGGCCTGGGCGGCATGCTCGAGCCCCGAGTTGGTATTGTGCGCGATCTCGTTGGCGATCGCCGTATCGATCCGGGTGGGTTTGACTGTTACTAAGGCCATCGGTCCGTCGGCGAGATATCCTCCATGACGGTTTTGTAAAGCCCGGACATAAGGAAGGTTCCTAGGCGCAACCGACAGGCATCGCGCAGCGGCAGCGCGATGACGTTTCTCATCGCGCTGCCGGGAAGCACGCCGGGACGGCCGGCGTCCTGCAGCAATGCGTTACTTGGTTTGGCCGACGCTCGGCGCCCTGCCGAGGGTCTTGGCCATGTCGAGGTGGTGCTTCAACGCCGGGAGTGTCTTGCCGGCCCAATCTTTGAGCTCGGCATTGTCGCCACCCTTGGCGTAACGTTCGAACAGCGACACGGCATCTTCATGCGCGCTGACCTGATAGGAATTGTAGTCCGAGCTGAAATCCTTGCCGCTCGCATTCTTGAGCTTGTCGATCTTGCTCTGATGCGAGCTGTCGAGCGCCGTCGGCAGCGTGGCCTGCACCTTGCCATTGCCGACCAGTCCCTTGAGCTCGCTGCTCGTCTTGGTGTGATCGGTGATCATCTGCTGCGCGAAGGTCTTCTCCTCCGCGTTGCCCTTCTGCTGAGCAAGCTTGCTTGATTCGATCTCGAACATGTCGCTGATCGCGACCTGGGTCACGAAGTCGGCGGTCGCAGGCGCAACGCCGAGCACCGAATTCACGCCGGTCTTTTCGCCGAGCGACTGGGCGAGGGCCGGGCCTGCGAGAACCATGCAGGCAAGCGCGATGATTGTGCGTTTCATGGTCAAATCCTTCCGATAGGTCGCGATGCCGCTTGCCGGCGATGTGCGCCGACCAACACGCCGCCGGGGCCGAGGTTCCTAACGGCTAATCCGCGGGATTGCGTCCGGTGCGCGGATTGATCGGATCTGTCGGCTTGCGTCGAAGCCGCTCGGGCAGGAACGGTTCGGCCGGCGCAGCGGTTGCGTCGGCCCGGACGTCAGCATGGCGCTGCGCCCGCTCGTGCGGCGTCCGATTGTCGTTGATGTGGTACTTCACGTCGACGCCATCGACGGGGTCGTTGACGCCGTGCCTGATATCGCGGAAGTCACTCATGGCTCACCTCATTGCTTTCCGGGCAGAATCGATTCCAGCACCTGCCGCGCTGCTCCCTTGATCATCCCGCTTTCGTTCGGGTCGCCCTTCATCAGGGCGAGCGAAAAGTTCTTCGCCTGCTGCAAGGTGATGTGCGGCGGCAGCGGCGGCACCTCGGGATCGGTTTTCACCTCCAGCACGACGGGCATCTCGCTCGCAAGCGCCTGCTCCCAGGCCGAGCCGAGCAGCTGTGGGCTGTCGACGAAGATGCCGCGCAGGCCGATCAGCTCGGCGAAGCGCGAATAGGAGACATCGGGAATGCGCTGCGAAGCCTCGAACTTGGGATCACCGTTGATGATGCGCTGCTCCCAGGTGACCTGATTGAGATCCTCGTTGTTGAAGACGCACACGATGAAACGCGGGTCCTTCCAGTCGCGCCAATACTTCGCCGCGGTGATCAGCTCGGCCATGTTGTTCATCTGCATGGCACCGTCGCCGACGAGTGCAATCACGGGGCGGTCGGGATGGGCGTATTTGGCCGCGAGCGCGTAAGGCACCGCAGCGCCCATCGAGGCGAGGCCGCCGGACAGCGAGGCCGTCATGCCGCGTCGCATCTTGAGGTCCCGCGCGAACCAATTGGCGCATGAGCCGGAATCGCTGGTGATGATGGCGCGGTCGGGCAGGCGCGGAGACAATTCCCAGGCGACGAGCTGCGGATTGACTGGCGCGGCGGGCTGATGCGCGCGGTCATCCAAGGTCTTCCACCATTTCGCGACGTCCTCCTGGATGCTCTGGCGCCAGGCGCCGTCGCTCCTGGTTTTCAGCCGTGGCAACAAGGCGCGCAGCGTCTCGGCGGCATCGCCGACGAGGCCGACCTCCATGGGAAAACGGATCGACATCATGCTGGCGTCGATGTCGATCTGCACGCCGCGCGCGCTGCCTTCCTTCGGCAGGAATTCGGCGTAGGGAAAGGCTGAGCCCACCATCAGCAGCGTGTCGCATTCCATCATCATGTTGTAGCTGGGCTCGGTGCCGAGCAGGCCGATCGAGCCGGTGACCCATGGCAGGTCGTCGGGCAGCGCGGCCTTGCCGAGCAATGCCTTGGCGCAGCCGGCCGACAGCCGGTCGGCGACCGCAATGACGTCGTCGGTGGCGCCAAGTGCGCCGGCGCCGACGAGCATCGCGACCTTCTTGCCGGCATTGAGGATCTCCGCGGCGCGGTCGAGATCGGCATCACGAGGGATGACTTTAGGCGCGCTGTAACCGACGCCGGAGTGCAGCGTGCCGTGCGCGCGCGGCGGGTCCTCGTAAGGCTCCTCCTGCAAGTCGTTGGGCAAGATGATGACGGTCGGAGTCCGCCGCGCCAGTGCGATCCGCACCGATCGATCAATCAGATGTCGCACTTGTGCAGGCGAGGAGGCCTGCACGACATAGGCGCCTGCGACGTCCTTGAACATCGAGAGAAGATCGAGCTCCTGCTGATAATGACCGCCAAGCGCATTGCGAGCCTGCTGGCCGACGATCGCCAGCACCGGCTGGTGATCGAGCAGCGCGTCGTACAGCCCGGTGACGAGATGCGAGGCGCCGGGGCCGGAGGTCGCAATGCAGACGCCGAGCTCGCCCGAGAATTTCGCGTAGGCGGTCGCCATGAATGCCGCCATCTCCTCGTGCCGCGCCTGCACGAAGCCGATCTTGCCGTCGGCCCGGTTCATCGCACCGAACACGCCGTTGATGCCGTCGCCGGGATAGCCAAAGATGTGGCGCACGCCCCATTGGTGCAGGCGCTGAATGATGAAGTCGGAGACGGTCTGGGACATTGCGGGCGGCTCTCTTTCTTGCGGCCTCGGTCGTCTCAGAGAACCGGTTCTTTGTGGCGATGTTCCCAAGCATTTGCGGAACACGCGCCGGAACGATCGCTCACCCCTTTCGGTTGATTCCCAAATGGCTGAGTGGAGAATGACGATGCTGAATCAGGGTGAACTGGACCGCAACGAGATGGGCCGGCTGATCGGAAGCGACAAGGTCGAGGGAACCGCCGTCTACGGCGCCGATCGTAACAAGATCGGATCGATCGAACGGGTCATGATCGACAAGATCAGCGGCAAGGTCTCTTATGCAGTGCTTGGTTTCGGCGGCTTTCTCGGCCTCGGCAATGATCACTATCCGTTGCCCTGGCAGTCGCTGAAGTACGACACCGAGCTCGGCGGTTACGTAACCGCGATTACCGCCAAGGATCTGGAAGGCGCGCCGAAATATAGTGAGAAGACCGACTGGAACTGGGGCGATGACGCCGCCGTGCGCGGCATCAACTCCTATTACGGCGTTCCCTTCGCTTGAGCTTTGTGAGGTGCGCCTCACTCATCCCAGCGCTTCCCTCCGCCCCGGGCCCGCATGCACATCCCTGGCATGCAGCACTTCGCCGCATTCCGAACACACCATGACGGGGTCGAACAGCTTGCCGCAGCTCTTGTGCTCATGCAGCAGCGGGCGGCCGCGCTCGTCACCCATATGGGTGTCGCCCCAGTGCACCATCGCCATGATGATCGGGTAGAGGTCGAGCCCCTTTTGGGTGAGGATGTATTCGTAGCGCTTCGGCGCCTCGGAATAGGGGACGCGGCGCAGGATGCCGAAGCGGACCAGCTTCTTCAGCCGTTCCGAGAGCAGATGGCGCGTGATCTGGAGCGAGGATTGAAAGCCCTCGAAACGCCGTACGCGCAAGAAGCACTCGCGCAGGATCAGCAACGTCCAGCGGTCGCCGATCACGGCGACGGTGCGGGCGAGCGAGCAGGGCTCTTCCTCAAGCGTGTCCCATTTCATGATGCGGTTTCCTGCAGGTCGTCAGTCTGAAAAAGGAACTAAGTTGATCAGTCAGAGAGATTTATGCCGAAAGCTAGCATTCGACTGCTCAGTTTGACAGTTCTATTTTTGAACTATAGCCTCCGGCACATCAAACGCCGCACGCCCACAGTGCGGCTCACCGGAGGAGGCGATCTTGTCCAAGCGAAACGCCACTGCGGCCGTCATCGGAGCCGGCGATTTCATCGGCGCCGAGATCGCCAAGAAGTTTGCCGCCGAAGGGTTCTCGATTTTCGCCGGCCGCCGCAATGGAGATAAGCTCGCGCCGTTGGTGCAAGAGATCGAAGCCGCCGGTGGCGAGATCCACGCCCGCTCGCTCGACGCGCGGAAGGAGGATGAGGTCATCGCCTTCCTGAACGACGCCGACCAGCATGCACCGCTCGAAGTCTGCATCTTCAACGTCGGTGCTAACGTCAATTTCCCGATCCTCGACACCACCGAGCGCGTGTTTCGCAAGGTGTGGGAGATGGCCTGCTATTCCGGCTTCCTCGCGGGGCGCGAGGCGGCGCGGCTGATGCTGCCGCGCGGCGGCGGCAACATCTTCTTCACGGGTGCGACCGCAAGCTTGCGCGGCGGCAGCGGCTTTGCCGCCTTTGCCAGCGCCAAGTTCGGCCTGCGCGCGGTGGCGCAGGCGATGGCGCGCGAGCTCGGGCCGAAGAACATCCACGTCGCCCATCTCATCATCGATTCCGGCGTCGACACCGAATGGGTGCGCCAGCGCCGGCTCGAGGCGCTCGGCCCGAATGCGCTTGACGATCCCGACCTTCTGATGCCGCCGTCGTCGGTCGCGAACGCCTATTGGCAGCTTTATCAGCAGCCGAAGAGCGCCTGGACCTTCGAGATGGAGATCCGCCCCTTCGGAGAGAAATGGTGACCGCGGCGGGAAAGTCCGGCTAGACTGACTTCAACATCGAGCAAATTCCGGGAGGACCTTCAGTGAAGACCGCGATCACCGAACTGTTCGGCATCGAGCACCCGATCATCCAGGGCGGCATGCATTTCGTCGGCTTCGCCGAGCTGGCGGCGGCCGTCTCCAATGCCGGCGGGCTCGGCATCATCACCGGTCTCACGCAGAAGACGCCGGAGCTGCTCGCCAAGGAGATCGCGCGCTGCCGCGACATGACGGACAAGCCGTTCGGCGTCAATCTCACTTTCCTGCCAGCCTTCTCGGCGCCGCCTTATCCGGAATACATCGCGGCGATCGTCGAGGGCGGCATCAAGGCGGTGGAGACCGCAGGCCGCAGCCCGGAAGCCTACATGCCGGCGCTGAAGGCCGCCGGCATCAAGGTCATCCACAAATGCACCTCGGTGCGCCACTCGCTGAAGGCCGAGCGCATCGGCTGCGATGCCGTCAGTGTCGACGGCTTCGAGTGTGGCGGCCATCCCGGCGAGGACGACATCCCCAACATGATTCTGCTGCCGCGTGCGGCGGAGGAGTTGAAGATCCCGTTCGTCGCCTCCGGCGGCATGGCCGACGGTCGCAGCCTGGTCGCGGCGCTCTCGCTGGGCGCGGCGGGCATGAACATGGGCACGCGCTTCATCGCCACCAAGGAAGCGCCGGTGCACCAGAACGTCAAGGACGCGCTGGTCGCGGCCACCGAGCTCGACACCCGCCTGATCATGCGGGCGTTGCGCAATACCGAGCGCGTCCTGAAGAACGCCAATGTCGACCGCCTGCTCGAGATCGAGCGCGAGAAGGGCGCCAAGCTCACCATCGACGACATTCACGACCAGGTCGCGGGCGTCTATCCCAAGATCATGCTGGACGGCCAGATGGACGCCGGCGCCTGGAGCTGCGGCATGGTCGCAGGCCTGATCCACGACATCCCGTCTTGCAAGGAGCTGATCGATCGCATCATGGACGAAGCGGAAACCATCATCCGCAGCCGCCTGCTGGGGTTCCTGGACGGGACGGGGGCGACGCGAAAGGTCGCCTGACACCCGTCAAACTTCTTAACCACGGCGGCATTTGACCGCTGGAATTGCGCGCGGCGCCTCCTAGATAAGGGTAAATTGCCCCTTTCATAAATCGATTTCAGGAGGCATCCGTGGTCCTGAAAAGTGTTCACTTCGCAATTGCCTTTGCCCTCGTGGTCGCAGGGGCCGGTGTCGCGCGCGCCGACGACTACAAGCCCGACGAATATCTCGGCCTCGATCTCTCAAAGGCCCTGCTGTCGCCGAAACGTCTCGGGCCGGAGACGCACTTCGCCCCGGTCGCGCTCGAAGCGCGTGGCGGCAACGAGGCACAGGCGCGCGCTGAGCCCGTCGAGGTGCCGAAGAAGGTTGCCGCCGAACGCGTTCGTGTGGCCGAGCCGAAGGCCGCGCATGCGGCGAGCACACCGCCGCGCGGCGCGGCCCGTGCCAAGCTTGCGCACCGCCGGGGCAATCCGCTCGATGCGCAGGCGATGGACACCCGCATCCAGACCTGGCCATGCCGCTCCGGCGGCATCTGCAACTGGAAGCGGTAGGCGCGAGAGCCGTCGCTGTGTCTTTACCTCTCCCCGTAAGAACGGGGCGAGGGAGCAGACCGCGCTCCGCGGTTGCAACAGGCGTCATCCCCGCGTCGCAAAACCGTAGGCGCGGAGTCAAGAAACCGTAAGCTGGGAGTCAAGGAGCGCAGGCACCTTCCGTCGCGATTCGACGAAGGTCTCCTGAATGGCAACGCTCCGCGCCTCGCGCGCATGGACCCGGCGGCAGTTCCTGGTCCGCTCCGCCTCCAGTCTCGCCATCGCCTCGCTCGCGACGCCTCATTTGAGCCGCGCCGCCGACCGGCCGCAGATCGCAGGTGGCATCCAGTCCGGCGATGTCTCGGATGGCTCTGCCGTAGTCTGGGCCCGCGCCGACCGTCCCGCGCGGATGCAGGTGGAGTGCTCGACCGTTGAGAGCTTCAAGACCATCATCGCCTCGGCTTCCGGCGATGCGCTGCCCGATGCCGATCTCACGTCGAAGCTTCTGCTGGCGGATCTGCCGCCCGGACAGGACATCTTCTACCGCGTCCGCTTCGCCGACATCGCCAGCGGTCTCCTCAGTGAAGGCCGCATCGGCCATTTCCGCACCGCGCCGGCAGTGCGCCAGTCGATCTCGTTCCTGTGGTCCGGCGACACCGCAGGGCAGGGCTGGGGCATCGACGTCTCCCGCGGCGGCTATCGCAGCTATCGCACCATGCTCGACAACAATCCGGATTTCTTCATCCACTGCGGCGACCACATCTACGCGGACTGCACGATTCCTTCCGAACAGAAGCTGCCGAACGGAGAGACCTGGCGCAACCTCGTCACCGAAGAGAAATCCGAAGTTGCGCACACCCTGGCGCAGTTCCGCGGCAACTACAAATACAACCACCTCGACGAACATTTCCGCGCCTTTCATGCAGAGGTGCCGATGTTCGCGCAATGGGACGATCACGAGGTGACCAACGACTGGTCGCCGATCGGGACCCATGACGAGACCGGTTACGAGGACGACGGCACCCCGCGCCTGGTCGCGCGGGCCCGCCGGGCCTTCTTCGACTTCATGCCGATCCGCAACATCAGCGCGCAGCACGGCCGCGTCTATCGCAAGATCGCCTATGGCCCGCTGCTGGACGTCTTCATGATCGACATGCGCAGCTACCGCGACGAGAGCTGGAACAAGAGTGATGATCGCCGCGGCTGGATCCTGGGCGCCGAGCAGCTCGCCTGGCTGAAGCGCGAGCTTGCCGCCTCACGCGCGACTTGGAAGGTGATCGCGGCCGATTTGCCGATCGGCCTGGTCAGCCTGGATGCGGTCGCGCTCGGCGATGGGCCGCCCGACCGGCGCGAGCACGAGATCGCCGATCTGCTCGCCTCCATCAAGCGCGCCGGCATCCGCAACATCGTCTGGCTCACGGCCGACATGCACTACACCGCCGCGCACTATTACGATCCGAACAAGGCGCAGTTCCAGGATTTCGAGCCGTTCTGGGAGTTCGTCTCCGGCCCGCTGCATGCCGGCAGCTGGAGCCCGGGCGAGCTCGACGACACCTTCGGGCCGGTCGCGATGTACCAGCATGGCTGCAGCGCCGCGCAGGGCGACAATCTGGCGCCCTGTTTCGGCTTGCAGTTCTTCGGGCGGGTCGACATCGACGGCCGCAGCGGTGTGATGACCGTGACCCTGAAGGACGTCGACAATCGCGACCTCTGGTCGGTCGACATCGTCCCGCGGCCGCAGATGCATCCGTCGCTGGTGGCGCAGCATTCGTAGGCTGCTAACCCGATCTTGATTGGCCGCCATGCTCCTCCCGCGCTAGGGTAAGGGCTCCCACCACTTCTTTTCCGTCACCAAAGGTCTGCTCACGCGGCATCGCCGCGCGCATCCGGTGGGCTGAATATCTCGGGAGCCTGTTTCATGGACCATCTGAAAACACAGGGCATCAGCATGCCCAAGCTCGGCCTCGGCACCTTCCGCATGCAGGGCGATGCCTGCCGTGCCGCGGTCGAGAGCGCGCTGTCCATCGGCTATCGCCACATCGACACCGCCGAGATGTACGCCAACGAGGAGGCGATCGGCACGGCCATCGCCGCGTCCGGCGTGCCGCGCGGTGAGCTGCACGTCACCACGAAAGTCTGGCACGAGAACCTCAGCCCCGATGCGATCCGCCGCGCTTTCGACGCCAGCCTCAGGAAGCTCGGGCTCGACCATGTCGATCTCTATCTCGTGCACTGGCCGTCGAAGGCCGCGAACTGGGGCGCGGTGTTCGAGACCCTGATGAAGTTCAAGGAGGAGGGGCGCACGCGCGCCATCGGCGTTGCCAATTTCACCACCGCGCTGCTCAAGGTCGCGGTCGAGGAGATCAAGGCGCCGATCGCCTGCAACCAGGTCGAGTATCACGCCATGCTCGATCAATCGAAGGTGCTCGCCTATCTCCAGGCGAGGTCGATCCCGCTGGCTGCCTATTGCCCGCTCGCGCAGGGACGTTTCGCGACCGACCCGGTGCTGGCCGACATCGGCGCCAGGCACAATGCCACCGCCGCGCAGGTCGCGTTGAAATGGCTGCTCGACCAGGACGGCGTCGCCGCGATCCCGAAGGCCTCGCGTCGCGAGAGCCAGCAGGCCAATCTCGACGCGCTGAAGATCACGCTCGACGATGCCGACCGCAAGAAGATCGCCGCGCTGGCGAAGGACAGACGCTGCGTCAATCCAGGCTTCGCGCCGGCGTGGGATTAATCGATCTTCACCCTCTCCCCTTGTGGGAGAGGGTGGCTCGCCGCGAAGCGGCGAGACGGGTGAGGGGTCTCTCTCCGCGCATGAGTCTTTCACTTTCGGACTCGCTGACGCAACCCCTCATCCGGCGCTTCGCGCCACCTTCTCCCACAAGGGGAGAAGGAAAAAAGAACGCAAGAAAATGGCCCCGTCAGGGGCCATTCCTTGTCGCGTTGCGCATTAGTCCCAGTGATGGTGGCGATGGCTGCGCTTGATCACGACGACCTTGTCGCCGCGATGGCGCCAGCCATGATGCCAGCCACGGTCATGGTGCATGCGGTATTCGGCGCGAGCGCCGTACGGGCCGTGATGATGATGACCGCGCTTGATCACCACCGTCTCTGCGCTGGCCAGCGTCGGCGCCGCAATCACGATCGCGCCGAGAGCCGCAACCACATAACCAAGCTTCTTCATGCTGTCCTCCTCCAAACGAATGCACATCTAAACCGCAGATTTGCGCGAACGTTCCGGAGAAACGGCGAGAGAATTCTGAACGGATGTTCAGACGAAGGCGTGCTAGTCGCAGCGCTGCTGCGCGGGCGTCGGTGCACCTGTTGCGACGTACTTGCCGTCCCTGATCGTGTACTCGCCGCGCTCGCTGCGATTATAGATCGCGCGCAGGCGGCCGTCCTTCTGCAACAGCAGCCCGAACTCGCGCGCCTGACGCAGCAAGGGGAAGTAGACCATCACATTGAGCAGGCCCTCGGCATTGACCGTGGCGGACACGATCTCGTTCTCGTCCATGGCCTCGCCGAAATTGCGCCGGTACATCACCCGGCCGTCTTTCCGGATTTCGTAAGTCAAGAGCGCACCCTTGTCGCGGTCTGGCCGGGCAGAGCAATCGACCGCCCAGGAGCCGAGCAGGCCCCATTGCTCCACGGTCACGGCCAGCGTCTCGGCACCGGCCGTGGAGGTGAACGCGACCCACAGCACCGCAGCCGCGATCCAGCGACCCGAACACCGCATCATGTCCTGAGAAACCCCGCCTCGACGAATTCCAAAGTCTAGCATTCCGCGCGCGGTCGTCCACGGCAGTCGTCGATCGCGCGCGAATTTGATCCGCGTCAATGAGGCAGGGCGTTTCGAAGGTAAGATGGCATTTCCCGAAGGCGAACGTGGATAGAGCAATGCTGAATCAAGTCATGGATTTTGCGGGCGAAGTGCTGCCGGGGAGCTGCGCCGTGCCGCCCTATTCGGAGACCGCGTTTCTGGCCGAGCTGGGTGACCGCCTGAGGTCCTCGCGCACCCGGTGCGACCTGTCGCGCCGGGAGCTTGCCCGCCGCTCCGGGATTTCCGAGCGCTATATCGCCCAGATCGAGGCCGGCAAGGGCAACGTCTCCATCGTCCTGTTGCTGCGGCTCGCTTCCGCGATCCACGGCAGTCAGCCACAGGCGGCATGAGGAGACGCTCGACTAGGCCTCAGGCCCGCTTCTCCACATTGGCGCTACGCGCCGGCACGCCGAACTCCTTGCGGCACACTTCGGCCAGCACGGCGACGCCGTCGCGGATCTGCTGGTGCGAGGGGCTGGCAAAGCACAGCCGCAGCCGCGATGCGGAATGGCCCTTGTTGGTCGACCATTCCGGCCCCGGATTGATCGAGACGCCGGCGGCGAGCGCGGCCTGATACAGCTTCAGCGTATCGACCTGGTCGGGGAGCTTGACCCACAGGAAGATGCCGCCCTTGGGCGCCTCGAATTC
Source organism: Bradyrhizobium sp. BLXBL-01 (assembly GCF_051853025.1). Lineage (NCBI taxonomy): Bacteria > Pseudomonadati > Pseudomonadota > Alphaproteobacteria > Hyphomicrobiales > Nitrobacteraceae > Bradyrhizobium > Bradyrhizobium sp. BLXBL-01. The sequence continues at coordinate 6,071,765 of NZ_CP182471.1, read as the reverse complement.
GGCGGCGGTCCCGAACTGCTCGTTCAGGGCTTCCATCAGCGTGTCGAGCTTGCTGCGCAGTGCCTTGGTCAGGGCCGGCACGTGGGTGGAAAAATGCGGCTTGCAATAGCTGGCGAGCACCATCTGCTCCAGCGCACCGGAGCCCGCATCGGTCTTCAGCGCCAGCATCCGCGACATCACCTCCCAGGGAGCCACGACGAAGCCGACGCGCAGCGCCGGCGCGATCGATTTCGAGAACGAGCCGATATGAATCACGCCGCCGTTCGGGCTCATCGCGTAGATGCCCGGCGGCCGCTGCCCCGACCAGACGAGGTCGGCATAGCAATCGTCCTCGAAGATGGGCACGCCATATTCGGTCGCGAGCCGCACCAGCTCGGTGCGGCGGCTCTCGGGCATGATGCTGCCGGTCGGGTTCTGCACCGTCGGAATGGTGTAGATGTATTTCGGCCGGATGCCGCGACGCTTCAGGTCGGCCAGCGCGGAGGCCAGCAGGTCCATGCGCATGCCGTCCTTATCGAGGGGAATGCCGACGACGTTGACGCCGAGCCGCGCCAGTCGTGTCAGGGAGCCCTGATAGCTCTCCTGCTCGAAAATCACGGTGTCGCCGCGCGTCAGCAGGGTGGCGTTGACGAGGTCGAGGGCCTGGAGCGAGCCGGAGACGATCAGGAGATCGTCGACCGTGCAGCTGATTCCAGCATCGCGCCTGAGTTTCGCCACCAGGAATTCGCGCAAGGGGAGGTAGCCCTGCGGCCCATGCGCCAGCCCGTAGGTGGCGAGCGAGCGGCCCTCGTGCCGCAGCACCGTGGTGGCCGCTTCGATCAGCTCGTCGAGCGGCACCTGTTCGGAATCGTTGTTACCGCCGACGAAGCTGTATTTGGCAAGGCCCGTCCAGCGCGCAGAAGGGGCCGGCAGCCCTGCTGGAAACAGGGGCGCGAAATCGAAGCTGGACGTCATGGGAGCGTTCCTCGTTTTGTTCTTGTTGAGCGTCGGCTTTGCGCCGGCCGCCTTACTTCTTGCCGGCCGTCCTGGTCGGACGGCCTCACTTCTTTGTGGCCGTCCTGGTCGGACGGCCTTGGCTGATGAAAGCGTAATGCGCGTTGGCGATGCCGCCAACCATCAAGGCTTCGACCACCGGCTCGGCGATCTCGCCCGTGGCGGCCCAGTCAACCAGGAAATTGGCACCGGTCCCGCCACGCACGTCGTCGGTCGGAATGAAGATCGAGACGGTGGCGAGCGGCCTCAACGCCACCGGCGTCTTCAGATAGCTCTCGACCTGCTTGCCTGCGGTGTCGAAATAGGCGATGCGTTTGATGACCAGCGGCTGGGTCTCGGAGGCGTTGTGAACGCTCAGCGTCACCGAGAAGTCGACACGCAGCTTGCCCTGGCTCATCGCGACGCTGGAATAGGCGGGCACGTAGAAACCGCCGGAAACGGCGAGGTCTTCCTTCGGCAGTGGGGTGAGCGATTCGGCAAAGTTTTGTTCGATATTGACCTTGGATTGCGCGGCGGCGGGCACGGCAAAGGCGAGGGGACTGAGCAGCATGGCTGCGATGAGCCCATTCCGCATGTGACGAATTGCTCGCTTGCCGCACCGCAACCCGTCTCTAGGGTGCGGCAAAACGGACCAATTTGGCATGCACGAGCTCATTCGCGACATCACTCTCTCTATCCTGTTTGCCTGGATGCTGGGCCTGCTCGCCCATTTCGCCCGGCAACCGCTGATCCTGGCCTACCTTATCGCCGGCTTCTGCATAGGTCCATTCGGCGCCGGCTGGGTCCATTCGCAGGAATCGATCAGCGTCATCTCCGAGCTTGGCCTGATCTTCATGCTGTTCATGATCGGGCTCGAGATCGACCTGAAGAAGATCGTGCGGGCAGGGCGGGTGATTCTGTTCGCGGCGGGCAGCCAGCTGCTCGGCGGCTGCCTGCTCGGGGTTCTATTCTTCGTCGGCATCGGCCTGTCGCTGGGCGGCGGGCATTTCGATGCGGTCTATCTCTGCGTCGCCTGCGCGCTCTCCAGCACCGTCATCATCGTCAAGGTGCTCTACGAGAAGCGCGAGCTCGACACGCTGCCGGGCCGCATCACCCTCGGCGTGCTGGTGCTCCAGGACATCTTCGCCATCCTGTTCCTGGCGGTGCAGCCGAGTCTCGCCAATCTGCAGGTCAGCGTCATCCTGCTCTCGATCGGCCGCGTCGCGGTGCTGGTCGCCGCCGCGCTGCTGGTCAGCCGTTACGTGCTGCCGCGCCTGTTCCACCAGATCGCCAGGCGGCCCGAGCTGATCCTGCTCGGCGCGCTGGCCTGGTGCTTTCTCGTCGCCGAGACCGCCGAGCGACTGTCGCTGTCGCGCGAGATGGGCGCGCTGATCGCCGGCGTCTCGCTCTCGACCTTCCCTTACGCGCTCGACGTCACCGCCAAGGTCACCACGCTGCGGGACTTCTTCATCACACTGTTCTTCGTCGCGCTCGGCATGACCATTCCCGTGCCGGGCCTCTCGGTGATCGGTCTTGCCTTGATGATCGCGGCGTTCACGGTGGCAAGCCGCCTCGTCACGACGTTCACGCCGCTCTACCTGATGAAGCAGGGCCTGCGCGCCAGCCTGCTGCCGGCGCTCAACCTCGCGCAGATCTCCGAATTCTCGCTGGTGGTGATCCAGACCGGCGTCACCGACCGCCACATCGCGGCCGAGACGGCGAATGCCGCCTCCTTCGCCTTCGTGGTGCTGGCGGTGCTCTCGACCTTCGTCATGACCCGCAGCGACCAGATCACCCGCTGGGCGATCGGCCCGTTGAAGCGGATCGGCCTGCGCGATCTCGACCATGGCAACGGCCATGCCGAGGAGGGCCACGAGGGCGGCCATGGCGAAGCCCGCCGCATCGTGATCCTCGGCTTTTTCCGTGCGGCGAGCGCGCTTCTCGCCGAGATCGAGCGGCAGGCACCGGTGCTGCTCGACCAGATCACCGTCATCGACTTCAACCCCAATGTGTACAAGACCCTGCTTTCGCGCGGCCTGCATGTGATCTACGGCGACATCAGTAGCGCTGACACGTTGCTCCATGCCGGCGTCGGCAAGTCCGAGATGATCATCCTCAGCGTGCCGGATTCGCTATTGAAGGGCGCCACCAACGAGAAGCTGGTCCGCCACGTCCGCGCGCTCAATCCGACCGCCCTGATCGTCGCGACGGCCGACCTGTTGGCCGACGTCGACGCGCTCTACGAGGCCGGCGCCAGCTACGTCACCGTGACCCGGCTCAGCGATGCCCATGAGCTGTTTACCGTGATCGAAGCCGCCCAGGCCGGCCTGCTCGCGGACAAGCGCGCCGAGCTCGATCTGCGCCTCGGCGAGCGCCGCGAGGTGCTGCCCTGACGGCGTCGGGTCGTCTTCCTTGCCGCCTTCCTTGCGGGCAATCCGCGCCTATATCGCTGATATGCCCGGTGCAAGCCTGAAACCGATCGGCAGGCCCGCCCTCAGGCATATGTGGTTGCGCTGGGGAGACTAGCGCCCCGACCCAAGTCCGGCTAAGCCTCCCGGCCATAACCGATAGAGATTGGGAAATGCCCGATAGCGTTCAGGAAGTCTTGCAGGCCTTTGCCCGGGGTGAGCTCGTGGTCGTTACCGACGACGAGGACCGCGAGGGCGAGGGCGATCTGATCGTCGCCGCCTCGCTCTGCTCCGCCGAGAAGATGGCCTTCATCATCCGCCATACCTCCGGCATCGTCTGCGCGCCGGTGACGACCGAGGACGCGCGCCGGCTGCGGCTCGACCCGATGGTCGCCCACAACGATTCCGCGCACACCACCGCGTTCACGGTCTCGATCGACTACAAGGCCGACGGCGGCACCGGCATCTCCGCCGATGAGCGCGCCTCGTGCTGCCGTGCGCTCGCCAATCCTAATGTCGGCGCCAGCGATTTCGCCCGGCCCGGCCACATCTTCCCGCTGATCGCCAAGGACGGCGGCGTGCTGCTTCGATCCGGCCATACCGAGGCCGCCGTCGACCTCTGCAAGCTTTCCGGCCTGCCGCCGGTCGGCGTCATCAGCGAGCTCATGAACGACGACGGCAGCGTGATGAAGGGGGAGCAGGTCGCGCAGTTCGCGGTCAGGCACAAGCTCAAGCACGTCACCATCGCGGACATGATCGCCTACCGCCAGGCGCGCGAGAAGCTGATCGAGCGGGTCTCGACCTTCGTCACCGACAGCCCGATCGGCCCCTTGCAGGGCTACGCCTACCGCTCGCCGTTCGATTCCATCGCCCACGTCGCCTTCGTCTACAACGGCGTCGGCGACGGCAAGAACGTGCTGACGCGCTTCCACAAGCCGAACATCGTCAAGGACACCTTCACCGGCCACAAGCGCATGGCCGCCGTGCTCGAGCATTTCAAGAAGACCGGCCGTGGCGTGCTGGTCTACTTGCGCGACGGCGCGGCCGGCGTGCCCGTTTCGCCGCTGCCGGACGAGACGTCGACGGAGGCCGACCGCAACCGCCAGTGGCGCGAGGTCGGCGTCGGCGCGCAGATATTGCGCGACCTCGGCGTCACCTCGATCCGGCATCTCACCTCGTCGGTGCACGACTACAAGGGTCTGTCGGGCTTCGGCATCGAGATCGTCGCCAACGAGCAGCTCGAAATCTGACCGCATCGTTTCCGGTTTGCGCCGTTGCGCGACCCGGAATGACCGAAACCAGGATGCAATTGCACTTGTTGCCGCGGCGCTTTAATTTGTCGGGCAATATTTAGACGGAACCAGACGCGAAAGGACGTTTCATGAGCGTGCGCCCTCAGGCCAAGGACAAGCCGGCTGCGGCTTCTTTCCAGTGGGACGATCCGTTCCTGCTCGACGAGCAGCTCACCGAAGACGAGCGCATGGTGCGCGACACCGCCCGTGCCTATGCCCAGGACAAGCTGTTGCCGCGCGTCTCCAAGGCCTATCTCGAGGAGAAGACCGACCGCGAGATCTTCAACGAGATGGGCGAGCTCGGCCTGATCGGCATCACGCTGCCTGAGGAATATGGCTGCGCCAATGCGAGCTACGTCGCCTATGGCCTCGTCGCTCGCGAGATCGAGCGGGTCGATTCCGGCTATCGCTCGATGAACTCGGTGCAGTCCTCGCTGGTGATGTACCCGATCTACGCCTATGGCGACGAGAACCAGCGCAAGAAGTACCTGCCCAAGCTCGCCAGCGGCGAGTGGGTCGGCTGCTTCGGCCTGACCGAGCCCGATGCCGGCTCCGATCCGGCCGGCATGAAGACCCGCGCCGAGAAGGTGTCGGACGGCTATCGCCTCACCGGCAGCAAGATGTGGATCTCGAACGCGCCGATCGCCGACGTCTTCGTGGTCTGGGCCAAGTCGGCCGCGCACGACAACCAGATCCGCGGCTTCGTGCTGGAGAAGGGCATGAAGGGCCTGTCCGCGCCGAAGATCGGCGGCAAGCTCTCGCTTCGCGCCTCCATCACCGGCGAGGTGGTGATGGACGGCGTCGTGGTTCCCGAAGACGCGCTGCTGCCCAACGTCTCCGGACTCAAGGGCCCGTTCGGCTGCCTCAACCGCGCCCGCTACGGCATCTCCTGGGGTGCGCTGGGCGCCGCCGAGGACTGCATGCATCGCGCCCGTCAATACACGCTCGACCGCAAGCAGTTCGGCAAGCCGCTCGCCGCGACCCAGCTGGTGCAGAAGAAGCTCGCGGACATGGAGACCGAGATCGCGCTCGGCCTTCAGGGCTCGCTTCGCGTCGGCCGCCTGATGGACGAGGGCAAGTTCGCGCCCGAGATGATCTCGATCATGAAGCGCAATAATTGCGGCAAGGCCCTCGACATCGCCCGCACCGCCCGCGACATGCACGGCGGCAACGGCATCTCGATCGAATATCACGTGATGCGCCACGTCCATAACCTCGAGACGGTCAACACCTACGAGGGCACCCACGACGTCCACGCCCTGATCCTGGGCCGCGCGATCACGGGCATTCAGGCGTTTTTCTAGTCATTGTGTTTTCCGCCGCGGCTAGTTGCTCCACTGTCATCGCCCGCCTTGTGCGCAGTTGCGCACTGGGGCGGGCGATCCAGTATCCCAGAGACTTCGCTTTTGTCACTGGCGCCGCGGCGTACTGGATACCCCGCCTTCGCGGGGTATGACGGCAGAGAGTGTGGCGACAGGAAGTCCCATGTCCGACAATGACGACGTCCCGTTCAACCGCAACTTTCCGCTGAAGCCCGGCATCGTCGAGGAGGTCCGCCCCGGCGTGCGGCGCGTGCTCTGCAACAATCCGAGCCCGTTCACCTTCACGGGGACGGTCAGCTACATCGTCGGCAAGGGCAATGTCGCGATCATCGATCCCGGTCCTCACGATGCGGCGCATGCGGCGGCGCTGCTCGATGCGGTGCGCGGCGAGACGGTGACGCACATCTTCGTCACCCACACCCATCGCGATCATTCGCCGAACACCGCGCGCATCAAGCAGGCGACAGCTGCGCCGGTCTATGCCGAAGGCCCGCATCGCGCCTCGCGGCCGCGTTTCGAGAGCGAGAAGCACAATCCGGAATCCGGTGCCGACCGCGATTTTGTCCCGGACGTCAGCCTCGCGCACGGCGACATCGTGGAAGGTGACGGCTGGCGGCTCGAGGCCGTCGCGACGCCAGGCCACACGGCCAATCATCTGGCATTCGCCTGGCCCGAGCGAAAATTCAATTTCGTGGGCGACCACGTCATGGGCTGGTCGACCTCGATCGTGGCGCCGCCGGACGGCTCGATGATCGACTACATGGACTCGCTCGACCGGCTCGCGGCCCGCGAGGAGGATCTCTATTTCTCGGGCCACGGCCCCGAGATTCCCGACGGCCAGCGCTTCGTGCGCTTCCTGATCCGTCACCGCAAGGCGCGCGAGGCCTCGATCCTGCACCGCCTCGCCAAGGGCGAGACCGACATCCCGACCATGGTCCGCGCGATCTATATCGGTATCGATCCGCGCCTGACGACGGCGGCGGGCTATTCCGTTCTGGCGCACCTCGAAGACCTGGTCGCGCGCGGCGTGGTGGCAACGGATGGCGATCCCGTGATCGGCGGGACCTATCGGATGGCCTGAGGGCGAATAGCGAATGGGGAGTAGCGGTTGGGCGGCTCCATTCGCTATTCGCTACTCCCCATTCGCCAATTTCACTTCTTCACCGTCTTCGCCGGCGCCTTGGGCGGTGCGACCGGGGTTTTCTTCACCGGCTTGAGCGCGTCGGCATCGGCGGCGGTGTTGAGGTCGTCGATGAATTTCTTGACGCGCGCGGCGTTGCTGCCGAGGTCGCTGTCGAAATTGCGCGACGCAGAGCGGATGTCGACGCGGGAATCATCGCCATCCGGCACGACCCTGATCGAAACGTCCTCGCGGAAACCCATGATCGGCGTGCGCGCGACCGCCTCGATGCGGCCGATGCGGCGTGGCGGCTGCGGTGCGCGCTCGTCGATCACGATCCATTTGCGCTTGTGAACGAGCTGGAGCGCGATCGCATAGGCGCGGTCGACCGGGATCTCGAGCTCGACGGGCTCGATGTCGGGATAGAAATGGCGCTGCTGCTCCGCCGAATAGAGACCGGCATAGACCGCGGTGTTGGTGCCCTCGCCGGTGCGCAGGCGCGCCAGCGCGTCGAAGCGCGGCGGATCGATCGGGTCGGTGGTGATGTCGTAGATCGACGGCAGCTTGCGATATTGAAAGGCCAAATAGGCGGGGTAGGCCAGGATCGCCCCGTCGATCAGGAAGGCGAGCAGGATGCGGGCCATGCCGCGGGAGCCGTTCTGCCAGATCGCGGCAAAGCCGGCGAGCCCGAACAGGATCGAGAGGCCGGCGATCGCGATGCCGCCGATGAACGTCGCAAGCGCCGGCTTCGGCTCCAGGAAATCGAAGCGGACGACGATGATCGACACCACCACCGCCACCACCGCGAACACGGCCAGATTGCGCGCCCAGCTCGCGAGGCTGGACACGGGCTCCGACTGGTAGGGAGCGGAAAACCTGCGGGCCATCGGGTGAAGCTCTGCCGGATGTTGGGCGCGATGCCGGCCGATCTGGCGCGACGATAGGACCGTTGAGACCACGGCGCGGGGGCAAATTCAAGGGTCGATCACCCTCCCCTGGAGGGGGAGGGTCGATCGCGCGCAGCGCGAGCGGGGTGGGGTGATCTCTCCGCACGGGCACCGCTATTGGGGAGAGACTGTCACCCCACCCCGGCTCACATCGCTGACGCGCTGCGAGCCGACCCTCCCCCTCCAGGGGAGGGTGGCACCAACGATTACGCCGCCGCGTTCGGGAAGCGATAATCCTTGAACTGGTCTCGCAGCGCCGTCTTGAGGATCTTGCCGGTGGCGGTGTGCGGAATGCCGTCGACGAAAGCGACGTCGTCGGGCATCCACCACTTGGCGATCTTGCCGTCCATGAACTTGAGGATGTCCTCGCGCGTGGCCTGCTGGCCCTGCTTGAGCTGCACGATCAGGAGCGGCCGCTCGTCCCACTTCGGGTGGAACACGCCGATCACGGCGGCTTCCGCCACGGCAGGGTGGCCGACCGCGAGGTTTTCGAGGTCGATCGAGGAGATCCACTCGCCGCCGGACTTGATCACGTCCTTGGAGCGGTCGGTGATCCGCATATAGCCGTCCTCGTCGATGGTCGAGACGTCGCCGGTGTCGAAGAAGCCGTCCTCATCGAGGATGTTGCTGTCGACGCGGTAATAGGCCTTGGCGACGGCAGGCCCGGAGACCTTGAGGCGGCCGAACGTCTTGCCGTCCCAGGGCAGCTCCTTGCCGGCATCGTCGGTGATCTTCATCTGCACGGCGAAGGGCGCATAGCCCTGCATCTGCAGCACGTCGAGCCTGGCATCGCCGGTGGCATTCTGGAACGGCGGCTTCAGCGCCGCGACGCTGCCGATCGGGCTCATCTCGGTCATGCCCCAGGCGTGACGGACGTTCGAGCCCATGTCGAGGAAGGCCTTGATCATCGAACGCGGCATCGCCGAGCCGCCGCAGATCACCATCTTCAGATCCGGCAGCTTGAGATTGTTGGCGGTCATGTGCTGGAGCAGCATCAGCCACACCGTCGGCACGCCGGCGGTGTGCGTCACCTTCTCGGTCGAGAGCAGTTCATAGACCGAGGCGCCGTCGAGCTTGGCGCCCGGCATCACCAGCTTGGTGCCCTGCGAGGGGGCGGAGAAGGCGATGCCCCAGCTGTTGGCATGGAACAGCGGAACGACCGGCAGCATTGTCTCGGACGCACTGGTGCCGAGCGCGTCGACGTTGTTGGCCATCAGCGCGTGCAACACGTTGGAGCGATGCGAATACAGCACACCCTTGGGATCGCCGGTCGTGCCGGAGGTGTAGCACATCGCCGCCGCCGTGTTCTCGTCAAAGTCCTTCCATTTGAATTTGCCGTCGGCCTGCGCAATCCAGTCCTCGTAGGCCACCGCGTTCTTCAGCGTGGTCTCCGGCATGTGCGCCTTGTCGGTGAGCACGATGTAGCGCTCCACGCTTGGCAGCTTGTCCGCGATCTTCTCCAGGATCGGAACGAAGGTGAGATCGGTCATCACGATGCGATCCTGCGCATGATTGATGATCCAGGCGATCTGTTCGGGGAAAAGGCGGGGATTGACGGTATGGCAGATGGCGCCGATCCCCATGATGCCGTACCAGACCTCGAGATGGCGCCAGGTGTTCCAGGCGATCGTTGCGACACGGTCGCCGAGCTTGATGTCGTCGCGCTCCAGCATCTGCGAGACCTTGAGCGCGCGCTGGTGGATCTCGGCGTAGGTGGTGCGATGGATCGGACCCTCGACCGAGCGTGTGACCACCTCCTGCTTGCCATGAATCCTGGCGGCGTGTTCGATGATTCGGTGGCAGAGCAGGGGCCAATCTTGCATCAAACCAAGCATTCCGACGTTCCTCCGAGAAGTCGCTGGGCGCATTGTCGCTCTCAGCGTTGGGCCAAAGAATTGACATGAGTTTTAGCCTGCCGGACTTTCGCCGCAAATGGTCTTGTCGCGGCTATATGTCCGCTGGCGCGGCAATGGTTACCGCTGCGGCGGGGCTATTGCTGCTCGCCGAAAGGGCAGAGGCGCGGAAATATCCTGCGCCGCTCGATATCTTCAACCTTGGAGCACCAAAGCCCCGCGCAACCGTTCGCCCCGCCAGGATTCCGCTGCCGAAGCCGCGTCCCGAGGATGCCCCCAAAGCGTCGGATGAGGGGGCGCCGCAGGCAGACGGCAAGCCGTCCCCCGACAAGCCAGGCGCGGACAAGCCCGCCGAGGCCGCGCCGCCGCCCGAGAAGCAGGCCTCGGCCTGCCGGCTGGCGCTGACCGAGGAGATCGCGATCGCGCCGTCCATTCCGGATATCCGCGGCCCCGGCGCCTGCGGCGGCGAGGATCTGGTGCGGCTGGAGGCTATCGTGCTGCCGGACAAGCGCAAGGTGACGGTCAAGCCGGCGGCGATCCTCCGCTGCACCATGGCGTCCGCACTCGCGGATTGGCTGCGGAAGGACATCGTGCCCCTGGCCGCCAGCCTCGGCTCGCCCATCAGCGACCTCGATAATTTCGATTCCTTCGAGTGCCGCGGCCGCAACCGCGTCGCTGGGGCGATGCTGTCCGAGCACGGCAAAGCCAATGCCATCGACATCCGCGCCATCAAGCTCGCCAATGGGCAGTCGATCGGCCTCACCGACCGCGCCACGGCGCGCGAAGTGCGCGAGCGCGTGCTGCATTCGGTCTGCGCGCGCTTTTCCACCGTGCTCGGTCCGGGCTCGGACTGGTACCACGAGGACCACATCCATCTCGATCTCGCCCAGCGGCGCAACGACTACCGGATCTGCCAGTGGAACGTCTGGGATCCGCTGCCTCAGGTCGCTCCGCTGCTGCCGGCGGAACGTCCGGAGGAAGCACCGCCGCGCGAGGTCGCGGCCAAACCCGAGGCAAAGGAGGGCGCCCACGACGGAGGGGCGGAGACACCTCCTGCGCCGGCAGACAAGCCGGCGGCGGGTGGCAACAAAGGCCGGTCGCACCAATCGGCAACAAAAAAGCGCCGGTGAAACCGGCGCTTTTGAAAAGCCTCAGGCAAGGCCTGCTTAGTAGGATGAACTGGAGCCGCCGCCCTGGAGCGCGAGGCGCGAATTGTAGGGCGAATCGCCGTGCTTCGGCTCGAGCACCACGACGAGGGTGCCGACCTTGACGCGATCATAGAGATCGATCGCGTCCTCGTTGGTCAGGCGGATACAGCCGGACGAGATCGAGGCGCCGATATATTCCGGCTGGTTTGTGCCGTGGATGCGGAACAGCGTGTCCTTGCCTCCGGAATACAGGTACAGCGCACGGGAGCCCATCGGATTGTCCGGACCCGGCGCGACATAGGTCGGCACACCCAGGCGCGAAATTTCGCTGGGGGTGGGGTGCCAGGCCGGCCACTCGGTCTTGCTTCCCACCTTGGCGATGCCCGACCAGGCCATCGCCTCTTCACCGACGGTGATGCCGTAGCGGATCGCCTTGCCGCCATCCAGCACGTAATAGAGGTAATGGTTGTCGGAATCGACCACGATCGAGCCGGGCGTTTCCTTGCGGTGGTACTGGACGATGGCGCGGCGGAACGGCTCGGCGACCGGGGTGTTTTCGTACCGGACCTTGGCGAGGAGTTCCTTGTCCTTCGGCTTGAAGGCTTTGGTGTCGGCCGCCTCATAATGAGTGGCCTGCATGCAGCCCGACAGCATCAGGCCAGCGGCCAAAATCCCAAACATAACTTTCAGCGACGACATGGTTTGGTTCCAATCAAAACAATACCGTGCGGAAGGGGCCTGAGCTTAGCGCCCAAGTTCCTCGACTCCGTTAATCCCATTATCGTTGAAATCTGCCACAATTCCAGCGCTGAAGCCGTTTTCCCGCGCTGCAAGACCCCAGCTGTGGCTTTTCTGCCGCAAATTTGGGGTTACTGCGAAGGTTTTTTGGCCAGACGCGCCAAACTGTTCCTTCCGCGCCACAGTTGAGCCCCGGCGGTGCCGCAAATGCAAACGCTCCGTTAATGTTGTTGTCATCGTGAACCTGCCAGAATCGCGCTAAGGGCTGTCGTTCTGTCGCAGGATCTCTGGAGCTTTTGATGTTTTGGGCGTTCGTTCCCTCCGAGGCCTCCCTCAAGAAGGCGGTTATCGAAGATCTCACGGCGTTGCCGGACAACGCGGTCTGGATCGACCTCGTCAACCCCACGGCCGCCGAGGACAAGGCCGTGGAGCGGCTGGCGGGCATCGCCATCCCGACCCGGGAAGACATGCAGGAGATCGAGATCTCCAGCCGGCTCTATATGGAGAACGGCGCGCGCTACATGACCGCGACGCTGATGTGCCACTCCGATACCGACATGCCCCGGACCACGGCGGTGACCTTCATCCTCGGCGACCATCGCCTGGTGACGGTGCGCTACGACCTGCCCAAGCCCTTTGCGCTGGTCGAAGCCAAGCTCGCCCGCTCCTGTACCCCGTCGATCACCGGCGAGATGGTGCTGATGGAGCTCCTGGACGCCGTGATCGACCGCTGCGCCGATATTCTGGAGCGCTGCGGTGCCGAGATCGACCAGGTCTCCCACGACATCTTCGAGCCGGAGAGCGAGCGCCACGGCCATGCCAAGCAATATTCCCAGATCCTGATCTCGATCGGCCGCAAGGGCGATTTGACCTCGAAGGTTCGCGAGAGCCTGGTGTCGATCGGCCGCGTCGTGACGTTCCTGTCGGCGGTGGTCGAGGGCGTGAAATGGTCGAAGGACATGCGCGAGCAGCTCAAGACCATGCAGCGCGACGTGGCCTCGCTGACCGACCACGCCTCCTATCTCTCCAGCAAGATCACTTTCGTGCTCGACGCCATGCTCGGCGTCGTCAATCTCGAGCAGAACAACATCATCAAGCTGTTTTCGGTCATGGCTGTTGTCCTGATGCCGCCGACGCTGATCGCATCGGTCTACGGCATGAACTTCAAGGTGATGCCGGAACTCGAATGGGTGCACGGCTACCCGATGGCGCTGGTGATGATGCTGATCGCTGCCATCGTTCCGTACTGGATCTTCAAGTTCAAGAAGTGGCTGTAGGAATCACGCTCCAGCAAAGATACCTACCGAGACCTTACGCTGCTCGCATAGACACGGTGGATCGTGTCGCAGAATAGATCGGCATTGCGGCGACGCGGTGATGTGTGTGTCATGCCGCAATTCCTCCGGTAAAATTTGAGCGGTGGGCTGAACGTTTGCGCGAAACTTGTCTGCGATAAGCATGGCGTAGCCGCGAGGAACAGCCATGGTTGAAAAACACATAACGACGCCCCGCAACGTCATCGAGCTGGCGCACTATCGTCAGGCGGTGACGAGCGGCAAGGCGCCGTCGATGTCGGCACGCCTGTGCCGGCACTGTGGTGCTCCGCTGCTCGATGGTGAGAACGACGACGACTGCTCGACTGCATTCAGCACGGCCGCTCCGCGTCCGCGCGAGAGGTCTCGTCGGATTCGACTCGATTGAGGAACGGAAGGTAAGGGCGATCCAGGTCTTGCGGCGGCGTTGTCTGGATCGCCTTGCTTCCCTAAGCGCTGAATTTCGTCATTGCGAGGAGCCACCCGGTCCCGCCTCCGGCGGGCCGGATGACAGGCTCCGCGACGAAGCAATCCAGACTGTCTCCGCGGAGGCAGTCTGGATTGCTTCGCTGCGCTCGCAATGACAGTAGGATGGCGGATTGCCTACACGTGCTGGCCGCCGTTGATATGGATCTCGGCGCCGTTGACGTAAGAAGAGGTGTCCGTGCACAGCACGTAGATGATCTTGGCCACTTCGTCGGGCGTGCCGAGGCGGTGCATCGGGATCTGCTGCTCGACGATCTTCTCGGTGCCGGGCGACAGGATCGAGGTGTCGATCTCGCCCGGGGCGATCGCGTTGACGCGCACGCCGATGCGGCCGAAGTCGGAAGCCATCTCGCGCGTCAGCGCGGCGAGCGCCGCTTTCGAGGTGGCATAGGCGGCGCCGGCGAAGGGGTGCACGCGCGAGCCCGCGATCGAGGTGACGTTCACGACCGAGCCCTTGGCCGCCTTCAATTCCTCGATCAGCCCGCGCGCCATCATGATCGGCGCGAAGAAGTTGACATGGAAGACGTGCGTCCAGGTGTCGAGGTCGGTGTCGACCGAGCCCAGGCGGGAGCCGCCGGGGCCCTTCGGCGAGATCGCGGCGTTGTTGACCAGCGCATGCAGCGTGCCGCCTTCGAGCCGGCTGCGGATCTCGGAGATCGCGCGCGCGGTGTCCTCGGGGTTGCCGAGGTCGACCTGGATGTGGTCCTCAGGGCCGGCATCCCAGGGGCAGTCCTCCGGGAAAGGATGCCGCGAGCAGGTGATGACGCGCCAGCCCGCCGAAGAAAAACGGATCACGGTGGCGTGGCCGATGCCGCGGCTGGCTCCGGTCAGGAGCAGCGTACGGCGCGGCGCATTGGACGAATGCGGCATGGACATCTTTCAGGTCGGCCCGAAGCTTACGGGTACATCCGCGTCTTGGACCATGGTTGGCCGGCGGCGTCACGGCGAAATTCGATGCGGTCGTGCAGGCGGAACGGGCGGTCGTGCCAGAACTCGATCCGGAGCGGCGTGATGCGCCAGCCGCTCCAGCCCGGCGGCCGCGGCACTTCGCCGATGACGTATTTGGCCGCGACCTTGGCGATGGCCTGCTCGAACGCGAAGCGGCTCTCCAGCTCTTGCGATTGCTTGCTCGCCCAGGCGCCGATCTGGGCCTGCTTCGGTCGCGTCGCGAAATAGGCGTCGGCCTCCGCGTCGGTCACCGGCGTCACGTTGCCGCGGATGCGGACCTGACGGCGCAGCGACTTCCAGTGAAAAAGTAAGGCTGCCTTAGGATTTGCGGCGAGTTCGCGGCCCTTTTGGCTCGCGATGTGGCTGTAGAAGACGAAACCCTCGGTATCGAAGCCCTTCATCAGCACCATGCGCACGTCAGGCAAGCCGTCGGAATCGACGGTTGCGAGCGCCATGGCGTTGGGATCGTTCGGCTCGCTCTTGATTGCCTCGTTCAGCCAGGCCTCGAACAACGCAAATGGCTCGTCGGCGGCGGTGAAATCACCGGATGTTAAGGGTGTCTGGTGTTTCATCGAGGTCGTGTCGGTCATGTCCGGAGTCCGAGTTGCGTCCCGCGGCCCAAAACGCGTTGTTGTCCGCTACCGCCCTATATAGGGCATGGGGACGCGTTGGCCTATCGGCGATCCGGCCGTCCGGCTTCGTCATGACGATGATTCTGATCGGGCTCGGCGCCGGCGGCTGCAGCTTTTCCCGCAACGACAGCACCGCCTATGCCAAGGGCGACGACAGCGACCTCACCGGCTCGATCGCGCGGCCGGCAAAGGACGCTCCCCCGACCGAGACCGATCTCGCCTTCACCCGCAACGCCGCCTCCGACGTGCTCAGCAAGGGCGACAAGGATTCCAGCCAGCATTGGGAGAATCCGGAGACCGGGGCGCGCGGCTCGGTGACGCCCATCGCCCAGTCCTACGCCGCCGAGGACGGGCGCAAATGCCGCGACTTCCTGGCGAGCTACGTCAACGGCAACACCGAAAGCTGGCTCCAGGGCGCCGGCTGCCAAAGCAGCCGTGGCCGTTGGGAGATTCATACGCTAAAGCCGTGGCGGAGCTGAGCACGATCCGGAAAAAGCGGGAACCGGTTTTCCGATAAGGCCATGCTCCAAACATAGAGCTTCAGCTCGCGTTCCTAGTTGCAAAAATGCCACTCTCTTCCCACATGACCGGCAGGTGGGGCGGGGAGCCCTTTGAACAATTCGATTTCTTGAAGGAGACGTGACGAATGCGCGACCCCTATGAGGTCTTGGGGGTGCCGCGGAGCGCCAGCGCTGCCGCGATCAAGAGCGCCTATCGCAAGCTGGCCAAGAAGCACCATCCGGACAGCAACAAGGGTGATCCGAAGGCGGCCGAACGCTTCGCCGAGCTCAACTCGGCCAACGAGATCCTCGGCGACGAGGACAAGCGCAAGCAGTTTGACCGCGGCGAGATCGACGCCGATGGCAAGCCGCGCTTCCAGGGTTTTCCGGGCGGTGGCGGCCCTCGTGGCCGCGCCGGCCCTGGCGGGTTCGAAAGCTATACGTTCCGAAGCGGCGGTGCGGGCGGCCCGGGCGGCGGCGCGTTCGAGGACATCCTCAACAGCATGTTCGGCGGCGGAATGCGCGGCGCGCGGCCCGGAGCCGGCGGCGGTGCCCAGTTCGAGTTCGACACCGGCGGTGTCGGGCTCGATCTCGACGTCAACGTCGCCATGAGCGTCTCGCTGGAAGAGGCGGTCAAGGGCGGCGAGAAGCGGGTCCGGCTGCCGACGGGCAAGGAGCTCAACGTCAAGATTCCGGCCGGAGTCACCGAGGGCCAACAGATCCGGCTCCGGGGGCAGGGCGAAAGCGCGCAGGGCCATCCGCCCGGCGATCTCCTGATCACCATCAACATCGCGCCGCACCCGTTCTTCAAGGTCGAGGGCGCCGACCTCAGGATCGACCTGCCTGTCACGCTTTACGAGGCGGTGCTCGGCGGCAAGGTCCGCGTGCCCACCCTCGGCAATGCCGTGGAGCTCTCGGTCCCCAAAAACACCTCCAGCGGCCGGACTTTCCGCCTCAAGGGCAAGGGCCTGCCGAAATCTGGCGGGACCGGGGATCTCTTCGTCACCATCAGGATTATGCTACCGGACGGGAACGACGCCGAGCTTGAAGCATTGATGGAGAAGTGGCGGGACCAACACCCCTACAATCCACGTAGCGGGATTGGCTAAGCATGATCCAGACCCGGAGGGCCGCGTTAGCGCAAAGTGCGTCGCGGTTTTCCGCAAAGATCATGCGCAAACAAAGAGCAAAAGCGCGAGTCATCGCGCTTTAGGGCGCGATCGAACTGAAGGGGGTTCTCCTAAAGGACCACGGCGTCATCCGGAGATGATGCTCATCATATGCCTGAGGCGTGGGTCACGCTTCATGGTTTCGACGTGTCGGCTGTCCGGCGGGGCAGCCGATGAAAAGGTGCGGCCTCGAGAGGGGGACCAGCGCGGTACCAAAAACCCCAATCGAGGCCGCCCGCGTCGATCGGCGGATCGAACGCCACTCATAATCGCGTGAACACCCGGTGCGATAATGAGACGCGTCGATGTCCTGATTCCAAATTTTCGATGACGGAATCTGGGCACCGCGCCTGTGCAGTTGTCTAGGTGCCGTTTTTCTCTGCTTGGTCGTAGACGGCCTGCGCCACCCTGGTCAGCCGCTCGCGATCACTGCTGCCGCTGACGACGTAGCCGACGCCGCGCTCGGACCAGAACAACGCGCCGTCCTTGTCCGTCTTGGCGTAGCGCATTTGCGTTGCACCATTCTCGGTCTTGGCAGAGTAGATCGTGTACCGCTCGCCCGAGGCGCCCTCGTACATCAGGAACGACGCCGGGCCGTTCGGTCCCGGCAGAAGTCGGCCGCCCACCAGCTTCAGCCCGCTCGCCTCCAGGTTCGGCGCGAACACGGTCCAGCCGCAGCGCCGGGTCAGCCAGGCCTGCAAGTGATCGCGCTCGTTGCCGCCGACCTCCACGGGATGGCGGACCTCCACGACATAGAGGCGGTGCGCACCGAGCGCGTCCGCCGTAAAGCTCTGGAAGGTCGAGGGTGCGTTGGCGGCGCCATGCGCCACCCAGCCGACGGTGCCGCCGGCGACGAAGGCAACCAGCACGGCCGCGGCGGCGCCATAGAGCCATTGCCGCGGGCGGCGCTCCAGCCGCTCGAGCTCGAGCCGCGCGGGCACCGGCTCATGGACGACCGAATCGTAACGGGCGTGCAGCATCTCGGCCATGGTCCGCCAGGACTGCACCCGCTCGGCGTCGTCGGGGTGGGCGGCAAGAAAGGCCTCGACGTCGGCGCGTCGCTCAGCCGGCAGCTCGCCGTCGACATAGGCGTGCAGTTCGTCCTCGGTCACTGGGATGTTGCGGTCGTTCATATCGGTCTCTGCGGCCCAAAATATCTTCTGCAAGTCAGTTTCGCGCAGCTCATCATTTCACCCGCCTGAGCGCCGTCCGCTCACCCTCGAGCGAGGCTTTGACGTGGGCCCTGGCGCGTGCCAGGCGCGACATCACGGTGCCGATCGGCACGCCCTGGATGTCGGCAACCTCGCGGTAGCTCATGCCTTCCAGCATCACCAGGAGCAGCACCGAACGCTGCTCCTCGACGAGAGTAGTCAGCGCCTTCTCGATGTCGCGTCCCTCGGCCTCGGTCCCGCTGGCATCCGGGTTGTTATCCGTCAGCGGCATGAATTGCGGCCGCCTTGCCAGGGAACGCCGCCGATTTTTGTTGAGGTTGGTCAGGATCGTATAGAGCCAGCTCCTGACGTCGCCTCCGAGAAACAGCCGCTCCGAACGCAGCGCGCGGACCAACGTATCCTGGACCAGATCGTCGGCCGCATCCGCATCGCGCGTGAGCGCGCGGGCATAGCGGCGCAACGCCGGGATCATGGCTTCCACACTCTGGCGAAACGCATTCATTGCAGTCTTGACGTCCCTGGCGTTAGGCGCGCGCCTATAGCGATCATAACACCCGAGCGGAACGGCTATTCCGGTCCTCGAAACAGCGTTAACGCCGCGGATTTGGGCTGTACCGCGGGGGAGGGCTGGTGTACCTCCAGACCTCAACGAGAGTTCGACGGGACGTGCAAAAATGGCGCAGAATTCGGGTCTGATGCAAGGAAAGCGCGGGGTCATCCTCGGCGTCGCCAACAACCGCTCGATCGCCTGGGGCATCGCCAAGGCATGCCACGCCGCGGGTGCCGAGCTCGCCTTCACCTATCAGGGCGATGCGCTGAAGAAGCGCGTCGAGCCGCTCGCCGCCGAGATCGGCGGCCTCGTGCTCGGCCATTGCGACGTCACGGATGCCGCGACCATCGATGCCGCGTTCGCGGTGCTGAAGGAGAAGTGGGGCAAGATCGACTTCCTGGTGCATGCGATCGCCTATGGCGAGCAGCTCGACGGCCGCTACGTCGACACCACGCAGGAGAATTTTTCGAAATCGATGCTGATCTCCTGCTATTCGTTCACGGCGGTGGCGCAGCGCGCCGAGAAGCTGATGACGGATGGCGGTTCGCTGATCACGCTCTCCTATTACGGCGCCGAGAAGTGGATGCCGCATTACAACGTGATGGGCGTGGCCAAGGCGGCGCTGGAAGCCAGCGTGCG
Source organism: Bradyrhizobium sp. BLXBL-01 (assembly GCF_051853025.1). Lineage (NCBI taxonomy): Bacteria > Pseudomonadati > Pseudomonadota > Alphaproteobacteria > Hyphomicrobiales > Nitrobacteraceae > Bradyrhizobium > Bradyrhizobium sp. BLXBL-01. The sequence goes on along the minus strand of NZ_CP182471.1, from coordinate 6,052,556 downwards.
CTATCTCGCCGCCGATCTCGGCGAGAAGAACATCCGCGTCAACGCGATCTCGGCAGGCCCCATCAAGACGCTGGCGGCGTCCGGCATCGGCGACTTCCGCTATATCCTGAAGTGGAACGAGACCAATGCGCCGATGCGGCGCAACGTCTCCACCGAAGACGTCGGCGGCAGCGCGCTGTATTTCCTCTCCGACCTCTCGCGCGGCGTTACCGGCGAGGTGCACCACGTCGATTCCGGCTATCACGTGCTCGGCATGAAGCGGCCGGATGCGCCTGATATCTCGCTTGGCGGGAAGGACTAGCCACTAGCTCAAATGCCCGGGCCTACGATCTACTATCTTCGCCACGGCGAGACCGAGTGGAATGCGCTCGGCAGGCTTCAGGGCACCAGGGACGTTCCGCTGAACGCACGCGGCCGCAGCCAGGCCGTGCACGCCGGCGCCGTTCTGGCCGAACTGTTCAAACGCGACGGACGCGACAAGGCCGCGCTGCCCTACGTGTCGAGCCCGCTTGGCCGTGCGCGCCAGACCATGGAGCTCGCGCGCGGCAAGCTCGAATTGCCGCCTGCCGATTACGCGCTCGACGATCGTCTGCGCGAGATCGGCTACGGCACCTGGGAGGGGCTGACGCTGGCTGAGAGCGAGGCGAAGGATCCGGACATTTACGCAAGGCGCCTCGCCGACAAATGGACCGTGGGACCTGCGGGCGGGGAGACCTACGCCGACGTGCAGGTCCGCGTGCGCGCCTGGTACGACCAGCTCCGGACCGACACCGTCGCGGTGGCCCATGGCGGGACCTGCCGGGCTCTGATGGTGTCCCTGGGGCTCGAGACACCCGCCAGCGCCGCCGAGCTCTATATAGAGCAGGGCGCCGTCTACGTGTTCCGCGACGGGCGGCTGGAGAAGTTTAGTTAAGCCGCTCCCCCGTCATTCCGGGGCGGCGCAACGCGCCGAGCCCGGAATCCCGAGATTCCGGGTCTGGTCCTTCGGACCATCCCGGAATGACGGAGTAACTGGTTTGACCCTCGGCCCACCGGGCGCTACCACAAGTGAGAACTGACTTACGAGCCAGAGACGAATGTCCTTCAACACCTTCGGCCACATGTTCCGCGTCACCACCTTCGGCGAGAGCCATGGGGTGGCGATCGGCTGCGTGGTCGACGGCTGCCCGCCGATGATCCCGCTCACCGAGGCCGACATCCAGCGGGATCTCGACCGCCGGCGTCCCGGCCAGTCGCGCTTCACCACCCAGCGCCAGGAGCCGGACCAGGTCAAAATTCTCTCCGGCGTGATGGCGCATCCGGAGACCGGCGTGCAGGTGACGACGGGCACGCCGATCGGCCTTCTGATCGAGAACACGGACCAGCGCTCGAAGGACTATTCCGAGATCAAGGACAAGTTTCGTCCCGGTCACGCCGACTTCACCTATGAGGCGAAGTACGGCCTGCGCGATTATCGCGGCGGCGGGCGCTCCTCGGCGCGTGAGACCGCGATGCGCGTTGCCGCCGGCGCCATCGCGCGGAAAGTGCTGCCCGACGTGAAGGTGCGGGGCGCCTTGGTGCAGATCGGTCCGCACAAGATCGATCGCGACAAGTGGGATTGGGACGAGATCGCGAAAAATCCGTTCTTCTGTCCCGACAAGGACAAGGCCGCGTTCTTCGAGACCTATCTCGACGGCATCCGCAAGAGCGGCTCCTCGATCGGCGCGGTGATCGAGGTCGTCGCCGAAGGCGTGCCGGCAGGTCTTGGTGCTCCGATCTACGCCAAGCTCGATTCCGATCTGGCGGGTGCGATGATGACCATCAACGCGGTGAAGGGCGTCGAGATTGGCGCCGGTTTTGGCGCGGCAGAACTGACCGGTGAGGAGAACGCCGACGAGATGCGCTCCGGCAATGACGGCACGCGCTTCCTGTCCAACCACGCCGGCGGCGTGCTGGGCGGCATCTCCACCGGACAGCCCGTGGTGGTGCGTTTCGCGGTGAAGCCGACCTCGTCGATCCTGCAGCCGCGTCTCACCGTCGATAGGCAAGGCACCGAGACCGAGATCTTCACCAAGGGCCGCCATGACCCCTGCGTCGGCATCCGTGCCGTCCCCGTCGGCGAGGCCATGATGGCCTGCGTGCTGGCCGATCACTTCCTGCGCGATCGCGGGCAGGTAGGACGTTGACGCCCTTCCACCTCTTTCCCGCTTGGGAGAGGTGAAGACACCTCGGTGACAATGTCGCGGTACTAGCCCACCGTGCAGCTTGACGACCCCGCAACTTCGTCCGCAAATGCAGCCATGAACAGCTCCGAGCTTCAGCGCGTCTGCAACTGGCTGATCGACGGCGTCTGGTCGGCTCAGGAGCCGGCCGAGATGATCGCCGATTTCTGCGAACGTCTGGTCGCCGCCGGCTTGCCGCTGTCGCGTTTCGGCATCTTCATTCGCACGCTGCATCCCGAAGTCTTCGGCCGCAACTTCATCTGGCGGCACGGCCAGGATGTCGAAATCGGCAGCGTCGATTTCGAGGTCCTGGACACACCGCAATTCGCCCGCAGCCCGCTTCGCGTCGTGTTCGAGCAGGGCATCGAGGTCAGGGGCCGCGCAAGCGATCCCGACAGCAGGCGATTTCCGTTCCTCGAAGAGATGCATGCCGAAGGCGCGACCGACTATATCGCGGTGCCGTTGCGCTTTCTCGACGGCTCCGTCCACGCAACGAGCTGGATCACGCAGCATCCCGATGGCTTCAGCGACGACGACATCGCGGCCATTCGAGCCGTCATAGCCCCGCTCGCGCGCGTCAGCGAGATCATCAGCCTGCGCCGCACCGCCGAGATGCTGCTCGACACCTATGTCGGCAATCGCGCCGGCGCGCGCATCCTCGGCGGCCAGATCCGACGCGGTCACAACGACACCATGCAGGCGGCGATCTGGCTGTCGGACCTGCGCGGCTTCACCGCGCTGTCGGACCGGCTGCCGGCCGAGACGGTGGTCGAGATCCTCAACCAATATTTCGACTGCCAGGTCGCCGCGATCCGCGGCCATGGCGGCGAGGTGTTGAAATTCATGGGCGATGGCCTGCTCGCCGTGTTTCCGATCGACGAATATGTCGGCGATGCCGCCCATGTCTGCGCGCGCGTATTGGAGGCCGCGCGCGAGTCCCGCGCCAGCGTCGAGGCGCTCGCCGTTCCGGTCGGCGACGTCGTCGAGCGCTTCCGCTTCGGCGTCGCGCTGCATGTCGGCAACATCCTTTACGGCAATATCGGCGGCGGCAACCGCCTCGACTTCACCTGCATCGGCCCGGCGGTCAATCTCGCCGCAAGGCTGGAGAAGATCACGGGACGCCTGGGGCGGACCGTCGTGGCCTCGGAAGGTTTTGCCAATGTCTGCCGCCATGATTGGCACCAGCTCGGCGAGTTTCCGATCGCGGGATTTTCCAAGGCGCAGCGCGTGTACGGGCTGGCGGAGGAGACGCCGGTGGTGATGGCCTAGCGGCGCCGACGACGGCCTCAGCCGCCACGAACATGAGACTGTTTCAGGCCGAAGGTCAGCACCCTCAAGGTGATCCACAGCCGCAGCATGGCGAAGCTGAAGATGAAGACGAAATAGATCAGGTTCTTGGTGAACTGCGTTGCCGACGAGGTTTGCCAGAAGTTCCAGATCGCGGTCCGCACCGCTTCCTGTCCATAGGCGAGGGCGACGTTGATGAGGCCGAGGATGATGACGGCGGCGCCGAGCCACAGCCCACGCCGTGCGAATTCGCCGATCGCGGCAAACAGGGCGACCTTGCCGTCATCGCGCTCGGCACGGATGATCATGAGCAGGACGATGGCCGCGATCCATGCGCTCCAGAATCGCCCGGGATGGGTGAACTGGTCGAACGCCATGCCGTCCAGGCCCGCCAAGAGATGGTACGAAGCCTCAAAGCCGGTCGCTTTGGCACTCAGCGCCGCCGCGATCATCACGAGCATGATCCGCCACAGGATCGAGAAGGAGAGCTTGAACTGCTCGCCCAGTGTCAGCGTACCCAGCGAGGATTGACCGCCCGCCGCCTCGATCGATTGTTGTGCCGTCGCAAAGAAGGCCAGCAGCACCGAAATGTTGGAAATGATGATTGCGGGCAGCGCCACGGCGCCGCCGCCGAACGCGATCACGCGCATCGCAGCCGCCAGGATCAACCAGGGCAGGGCATGCAGGAGCTTGAAAGGACCGAACGAGGTCTCCTGGCGGGCCGGCTTGAGTTCGAGCTGTTTGCGCAGTGCGACTGTCATCGCATTGTGCTGGCACAGGAGATTAAATCTGCGGTAGCACGGATCGCTAAAATTGACCCGAAGCAGGCACGCGGCGCCTATTCCTCCGGCTCTGTGGTGAACAATAGCGGATAGCCCTTGGCGCGGCCGGCGTCGGTGGCGCGCGTTGCCTTGGTTTCGGCGACGTCCTTGGTGAAGACGGCGACTACGCAGGCGCCCAGCTTGTGCGCGGTGATCATCACCTTGTAGGCCTGATCCTCGGTCATGCGGAATTCGGCCTTCAGCACCATGGTGACGAATTCACGCGGCGTGTAGTCGTCGTTGATCAGGATGACCTTGTGCAGCTTCGGCCGCTCGACCTTGGTCTTCGTCCTGGTTTTCGGCTTGGTGACGGTGTCGTTCATTCCGCCTCCTGGACACGGCGGGCTCGGGTTCCGGCCGGAAGCGATTAGCTCGCGGCCTTCGCACCATATTGCAGGACCTGCACCTTCTCCAAGGTGATCAGACCGCTCGACATCATGCCGTCCAGGATGGGCAGGAATGCGTTGATGTTGTCCTCGCTGTCGACGATCTCGATCAGCAGCGGCAGGTCTTCCGACAGCCGCAGGATCTTCGACGTGTGCAGCCGGCTGGACTTGCCGAAGCCCATCGGACCGCGCAGCACGGTGGCGCCGGCCAGATGTCGCTCGCGCGCAGTCATCACGATCGCCTCATAGAGCGGCTTGCCGTCATAATGGTCGCTCTCCCCGATGAAGATCCGGAGCGAAACTGCCTGATCGGGGATTTGCATGGTCAGCTCCTTGCCAGGCGATTGTAGCGGCTCGCCATCATATGCCCTGCCCACACCGACACCAGCCAGCAGATCACGGACGCTGCGACATAGGCGAGCGCGGTGTACTTCATGCCGCCGTGGAGCAGGCGGAAGGTCTCCAGGCTGAAGGCCGAGAAGGTGGTGTAGCCGCCGCAAAACCCGGTCATGACGAATTGTCGGTGCTCGGGCCGCGCCAGCACGCGGCCGTCCGGGCCGGTCAGCGTCGCGTAGAAGCCGATGATCAGGGAGCCTGTCGCGTTGATGAACAACGTCGCGACAGGAAAGCCCGATCCGGTGTCGAGCACAAGCCCGACCAGGTAGCGCGTCAGCCCGCCGACGATGCTGCCGGCGGCAACCCAGGCGTAGAGCACAAAGCTGCGCCAGCGTTCGGCAAAAGGTGAGCTCATCAGCCTCTAGCCTCCCAGACGATCCGCAAGCAGGAAGCCGCAGCTGACGGCGGCGAGGCACAGCCCGACCGAGCAGGCGACATTGCCGAGCGCCGAGAGCGGCTCGCCGCCACGCGCGAGCGTCAGCGTTTGCAGGCTGAACGAGGACACCGTGGTGTAGCAGCCGAGAAACCCGGTCACCGCGAACAGCCATGGTGTGGGTGAGGCGAAGACCGAGCCCGGATGCGTCGCCAGCGCGCCGAAAATGCCGATGAGGAAGGCGCCGGTGACGTTGATGGTCATGGTGCCCCACGGAAACGTTTCGCCCAGTCGCCGCGCGATCGCACCGGAGACGAAATAGCGCGCGCAACCGCCCAGCGCGCTGCCGATCACGATCGCAATTGCCCCGCTCAGCAAGACGAACAGTCCCCCGTCATCACTTGCTCCCTACCGCAAGACCCTTGCCGACGGCGAGCAGCCCCACCAGCGAAACCAGCGCGAAGCCGAGCCCGGCAAGAAACGTTCCCGCCGGGCCATAGGCGTCCCACAGCGCACCCGCGATCACGCTCGCGGCCAGCAAGGCAAGCCCGGTGAACAGGTTGAAATAGCCGAAGGCGGTGCCGCGCAAGGCGGGCGGCGCGGCGTCGGCGACGAGGGCGGAGAGCAGCCCTTGCGTCAGTCCCATATGCAGTCCCCACAGCACGACGCCGAGCGCAAGGCCAGCCAGGTTCGGCAGCAGCGCCAGCGCGAGGTCGGCGCCGGCGAGGAAGACGAGGCCGAGTGCGAGCAGGCCGGTCCGGTTGATCCGGTCCGACAGCACGCCGGCCGGATAGGCCGAGAGCGCGTAGACGACATTCATCAGCACCAGCACGGCCGGCACCCACATCGCACTGAGCCCGATGTTCTGCGCGCGCAGGATCAGGAAGGCCTCGCTGAAGCGCGCGAGCGTGAACACGACGCCCACGGCGACGACGCGCCAATAGACCGCTCCGAGCTGGCGCATCGCGGCGAGATTGAGCGGATTTTCTGCAGGTTTGCGGCTCGGATCGGGCTCCGGCTCCTTTACCGCGAACGCGATCAACCCAAAGGACAGGAACGCCGGCAGCACCGCCACCCAGAACACGAGCGCAAAATTGTCAGCGGTCCACCACATCAGGCCGATCGCCACGAGCGGTCCGACGAAAGCGCCGATCGTGTCGAGCGATTGCCGCAGGCCAAAGCTCGCGCCGCGCAGGCCGACGGGGGCGATGTCGGCGATCAGCGCATCGCGCGGCGCGCCGCGGATGCCCTTGCCGACGCGATCGATGAAGCGCGCGGCGACCAGCCATCCGACGCTGGGCGCGAGCGGGAACAGCGGTTTTGTCAGCGCGGCCAGTCCGTAGCCCAGGGCAGCGAGCAGCTTGCGGCGGCCGAGCCAGTCCGACAGCGCACCGGAGAAGATCTTGGTGATCGAGGCGGTCGCCTCGGCAATGCCCTCGATGAAGCCGACGGTGAGCGTGGAGGCGCCGAGCACGCTGACGAGATAGACCGGCAGCAGTGCGTGGATCATCTCCGAGGAGATGTCCATCAGCATCGAAACGAAGCCGAGTACCCAGATCCCTCTGGGCAGCGTCGCGCGCACGGCCTTCGGTGTCGTCATCGTCACGTCTTCATCGTCCTCCGGCCCGCCGGCCTTCGTCATCAGGCAACAAAAAACCCGCCATCGGCGGGTATGTCCATGCTCCCGCCAAAGGCCGAGGCTCAAGATTGCCTCTCCTCAAGCAGGAGTCATCAGCCCACGAGGTCATCGACCGCCGGGCGGTTGTCGGGGGACTCCATCCCCATCTGTGCGACCAACCCTAGCATGGAAATCGTGCCGGACAAGTGGGCGGGGTCGCGCCTCCACTGGCTCTTCGAGCCGCCCCGGAATGACTGTGCGAGTGATCGCACCTGTTCCCCGCTTGTCAGCCCTATGGCCGCAACACGCAGCAGCGATGCACTTGAATGTGAAGCACAAGCGATCTTCGCGCTTTGCGGCAAGCCGATTGCATGTCACCATCGCGTCATACGACGGGAGACTGCGATGCGTTTGCTGTTCTCGATCGGGGCTGTGCTGGTGGCCGGCATGTTTGCCGGGGGGGACGTCGCGGGCATCGCGGCACCAGGACCCAAATTCGAATCGTCCAGAAGTCAACCGCAGCGGCTTGCGGCCGACAAGGACGCGCAGACCGTCGATGTCGAGCTGGTCCTCGCGGTCGACGTATCCTACTCCATGGACATGGATGAGCTCGCGATCCAGCGCGAGGGCTACGCACAGGCGATCCAGTCGAAGGAGTTCCTGCAGGCGCTGAAGCTCGGCCCGAACGGCCGCATCGCGGTGACCTATTTCGAGTGGGCCGCCTCCAGCGACCAGAAGATCATCATTCCCTGGCGGCTGGTCGATGGTCCGGAGACGGCGGATGCGGTTGCCGCCGAGATCATGAAGACGCCGATCCGGCGCGCTTCGCGCACCTCGATCTCCGGCGCGATCAACTTCGCGATGCCATTGTTCGACGAGGATCCCTATCGCGGCCTGCGCCGTGTCATCGACATTTCCGGCGACGGTCCGAACAACAATGGCGGCCCGGTCACGGTGGCGCGCGATGCCGCCCTGGAGAAGGGCATCGTCATCAACGGCCTGCCGATCATGGTCAAGGAGCCGTCCTATTCGACCATGGATATCGACAATCTCGATTTCTACTACGAGGACTGCGTCATCGGAGGGCCGGGCTCCTTCGTCATCACGATCAAGGACCGCGACAAGTTCAAGGAAGCGATCCGCACCAAGCTGCTGATGGAAGTCGCCGGCCGCACGCCGGAGCGCCCGGTGATGCGCGTCGCCGACAAGGAGCCGCGCGTCAATTGCCTGATCGGCGAGAAGATCTGGTCCGATCGCTGGGGACGGTGAGGGTGACGGGGTATCCCGGCGGGATCATGCCCGGCTGAGACCTTTTGCCCGCCCGGCCGATGCTCGCGCTTAACGGCTCGTTAACAGGTGCGTGGCCCTAATCGCATGGTTTCTGTTCGTTCCCGCCGGCATCCTGACATGCCCCAGCGAGCGAAAACGGGTTTGTCAGGCCCGTCCGAGCAATCCAATGGCCACCGTCACATCGAGCACCAGCCAGATTTCCCCCGCCAACGAGCGGCTGTATCGCCAGAGCGCTCTGATCGGCGACTGGAAGGGCAATTGGGTGGGCAACAACCAGCCGGTCGGCTTCAAGGTCGTCAACATCCGCGGTGCCCGGGCGCAGGTCGAGTATACCCATAACGGTCACACCGAGCGCGGCTTTGCCGAAGTTCAGGGCACGCTCATCACCTTTGGCGGCGTCACGGTCGGGACCAAGGACGGCAAGAACATGGTGATGCTGTTCTCCTTCGGCGGCGCCGGCAAGCAGACCGCCAATCTCGAGAAGCAGGCTCCCCCGGCCTCCGACAGCCGCCTCATGGGAAGCTGGGGTGGCTATTCCAGCGAGAACGGCAAGAGCGCGAGCTTCAAGGTGATTGCCGTCAATGGCAAGGAAGCCCAGGTCAGCGTCACCACCGACGGCGTCACCCGCCAGGGCACCGGCTACGTCTACAAGAACGTCATCATGTTCGGCCAGGCGCAGATCGCGAGCGATGACGGGCAGAACGGCAAGATCACCTACCAGGTCGGCACCAAATCCTTCGTGGTGCCGGTGACGAAATATCCGCCGGCGGATTCGTCGTCGTCCGTCGACAGGACGGCATAGCGTTCACGGCGCGCTGCCGCCGGGTCGCGTCAGCATCTTCAATTGCTGGTCCACCTGCCGCAGCATTGCGCAGGCCTGCGCGAACCCGCCATCAGCGACGAGTTGCCAGATCCGGTCGGACTGCTCCACGAGGTGCGGGATCGTCAGCGGCAAGCCGGCTGCCTCCTGCACCGCCCCCTTCTCGTTGATCAGATAGCGCTCGTTCAGTGCGAACAGCACCTGCGCGACGCAGGCGAATGATCTGTAGAGACACCCGGCGATATGGGTCCGCTCGTTGCGTGCGGCGGCGAGCTCGGCATTTTCGATGCTGAACAGGACCTCCCATTGGAAGCGCCGGATCAGGGTGCTGCGCAGAGGCTCCGGATAGGGAAGTGCGATCGACTTGAGCCGGGCGATCACGCCATTCGGATCGTGCAGCGGCTGACAATATGCGATCTCGCCCATCCAGATCGCCGAGCAGAAGCCATGCGGATGGCCGGGTTGGTAGGTCATGAGGACCGTACCGTACCGGCAGGCCGACATGACGCGCTCGACATCATCGACGTTACGGTACAGCAGATCGACCTTTCGTCCCTCGATCGAAAGCCACGCTCCGCCGACGATCCACGATCCCCATTCGTTAATTCTCGTCACGATCGCGGCGTCGGGATCGTCGGCGATGTTCTTCACCACTGTCAGCAGTCGATCCGTGTCGAACCGAGCGGCGTTGGAGCGGTACAGCCCGATGTCATAGTCGGAGGAGGAATGCGCAGTGCCGCGCGCGCGCGAGCCGCCGAGCACCACGGCCTGGACGCCGGGTACCGCGGCAAGAACGGGTGTGAGGCGGGTGAGCAACGGATCGTGCGGCATCAGACGCGGTTCCCCGAAAGACTTGCGGCCGCGAGGGCCGGCGCGGTCACTCCGCTGGCATTGATGATGGTCGGGGAGTATAGTTTGCGGCGTTTTAGACGGTAGCCAGAATGTTCGACCTTGCACGTTCATACGCTCTTGCAGCTCTCGCATTGCTCTGCCTCGGCGGAGGGACGGTTCATGCGCAAGTCGCGCCGCTGCGATATTGGATTCCCGGCGGGCCTTTCGGCCTTGGCGGTGCTGCCGGCTTGAGCTCAGACACCTATGGCAACTTTGCAAGCTTCAACGCCGGAGAGGCCGATTGGCGTGCGAGCTCTGCGAACGGCTTCTTCATCGGCCGCGAACGCGCCGATTTCGGATTGAGCGGCTTCAACCAGGCGGGCTCGTTCGGCAATTCCGGCGCGCTCTCCTATGACAGCACGCGGTTCGGCTACAACATGAAGACGGCTGGCGGCATGCCCGTCACCTTCTTTGCCGGATTCGACACGCTGAAATACGGCAACGGTATCGGCAGCTCGCTGGCGCCGCTCACCTCCAGCGCCGCGCCCGGTTATGGCGGGTTTGCTGGTGTCGAATTCAAGCCGACCTCAAATCTCAGCCTGTCGTTCGGCGTCGGCTACACCCAGCAGGATTCGGGCCGCATGGACAGCGATATCAGATCGAACATGCTGCCCGGCGAATCGCCGGCGCTGAGCGGCCTTCGGCGCTAGAGCGTGATGAAATGAGGCTTGATCGCGCAACGACGGAGGTGCGCTCCCTCTCCCGCTTGCGGGAGAGGGTTGGGAGAGGGTGCTTCCGCAATGGGACAATCCCTAGAGGAGAAAGCCCTCACCCGCGCCTTCGGCGCGACCTCTCCCGCAAGCGGGAGAGGTTGCACCGAGCCCGTGGCAATCGAATCAACCTAAAGCCATTCGGCGTTAGCGACTAAATTTCGCCACCAGCTCGACATGCGGCGTGTGGCGGAACTGGTCGACGGGCGCCACGGCCTCCAGCCGGTAGCCGCCGTCGATCAGCAGCCGTGCGTCGCGGGCAAAGGTTGCGGCGTTGCAGGACACGGCGATCACGACCGGCACCTTGCTTGCGGCAAGCTTCAGCGCCTGCGCCTGCGCGCCCTGGCGCGGCGGGTCGAACACCACGGCGTCGAAGTCGCGCAGCTCCTGCGGCACCAGCGGGCGGCGGAACAGGTCGCGCGGCTCGCATTTGATCGGCTTCAGGCCCGGCGTCCGCGCGGCTTTCGCCAGCGCCGCGATGGCACCCGCGTCGCTGTCATAGGCGGCGACGCGCGCCTTCTCCGCGAGCCTTAGCGCGAACGGGCCGACGCCGCAGAAGAGGTCGAGAACCTCCCTGGCCTTGCCGATGCGCTCGGCGACGAGTGCCGCAAGCGTCTCCTCGCCCGCCACTGTCGCCTGCAGGAACGAGCCCGGCGGCAGCGTCACCTCGGCGCGGCCCATCCGCACCGTCGGCGGCAGCCGTTGCAGCACCAGCTCACCATGCCGCGTCAGCCGCGCCAGGCGGTGCTGTTCGGCGACGCGCGACAGCGCCGTAACGAGCGCGGTCGGCAGCGGGCCGGAGCCGCGCACGTCGACATCGAGGCCGCCTGCGGTCGCGGTGACCTGGATGTCCAATGGCTTGGTCACCGGCATCTTGGACGTCAGCGGCTCCGCCAGCGCCCAGGCGGCATCGAGCGCGCCGTCGAGCGCGGGATCGAGGATCGGGCAACGATGGATCGGGATGACGTCGTGCGAGCTCGCAGCCGAGAAGCCGACCTTGAGGATGTCGTGCGTGCCGAACCGGCCGTGCAGCGTGATGCGCCGGCGCCCGGCGCCGTGGGCGTCGACCAGCGGCGCCACATCGCAATCGATGCCGGCCTGCGCCAGCGTCTCCACCACGATGCTGCGCTTCCAGGCGCGATACGGCTCCGCCGCCCAATGCTGGATGGCGCAGCCGCCACACACGCCGAAATGCGGACAGAATGGCTCGACGCGTTCCGGGCTTGCGAGCTTCACCGCCAGCAGCTTGCGGCGGTCGGGATGATGGCCCACGACGTGATCGACCTCGACGGTTTCGCCGCCAAGCGTGTAGGGCACATAGATTGCTTCGCCGGCGTCGCGGCAGACGCCGTCGCCGCGATGGCCGACATGATCGATCTTGATGCGCTCAACCACGGCGCGCGCCCAGGAAGAATTCGATATTGCCGTCGCCGCCGGTGATCGGCGAGGGGAATATTTCGATCTCGGTGCAGCCGAGCGACGCCGCGAAGGCCGCGATGTCGTCGCAGATCTCCCGGTGCACGGCGGCATCGCGGATGATGCCCTTCTTGTTGTGCTTCCTGTCAGCCTCGAATTGCGGCTTGATCAACGCCAGCAGGCTCATCGGCGCGGCCGCCAGCGACAGCGCCACCGGCAGCACCGATTTCAGCGAGATGAAGCTGACGTCGATGACGACGACATCGGGGCGCGCCGGCAGGCGTTTGCCGTCATAGCTGCGGATGTCGGTCTCCTCCATCGATACGATCTTGGGGTGATCGCGCAGCGAGGGATGCAGCTGGCTGGTGCCGACATCGACCGCGAACACCAGGCTCGCGCCGTTCGCCAGCAGCACCTCGGTGAAGCCGCCGGTGGATGCGCCGACGTCGAGGCAGACATGGTCCTCGATGTCGACCGGGTACCGTTCCAGCGCACCGGCGAGCTTGACGCCGCCGCGGGAGACGTAGGGGTGCGCGGGCTCGGCCTGGATCACCGCATCCTCGGCGATCGTCTCCGACGGTTTCAAGACCTGCTTGTCGTCGGCCGTGACGAGGCCGGCCTCGATGGCCGCGCGGGCCCGCGCCCGGCTCTCGAACAGGCCGCGCTCGACCAGCAATACATCCGCGCGCTTGCGGGCAGGGGACATCGGTTCACTCGAGAAGGACTGGCGCTTATGTAGCGATCAATCGCGCGGCCGCCATCCGGACGCAAGTCTCGAACGCGACAAGATCGTGCCAGACGTCGATCGGCATCGCGGCCGGTGTCACCAGCGGGCAGCCGTGCAGCTCCAGCGCATGGATCATCATGAGATTGTCGACGAGCCCGAAATCCTCGACCGTCAGCCCCTGGGCATCGACCAGCCGCCCGTCCTCGGAGGTGACCTCCATGAAGCGCGAGACGCGGTCGGCATAGGCGGCGCCGTCGTTGGAATAGGCGAGACAAAACTTGCCGCGTCCGGCCATGTAGCCAAGCTCGTAGACGGTGCCGGGATCGGCGCCGGCACCGCGGAACGGCGTCAGGTTGGCGATGATGGCATCGGCCGCGTCCATCATCGCCTCGTTGCCGCAAAAGATCTGCCGCGAGGCGTCGGGCGCAGTGAGGTCGACGGCGTTGTCGAGGGGATAGAGGCCGGTCAGCCCGTGCGTCGTGCAGATATCGACCTTGCGCCGGCCGATCTCGATGGCATCCGGCAGGAACACGTCGGGACCTGCCAGATAGATTTTCATGGGACTACCGACCAAGAAGGCATCGAGTTGCCGCGGCGTCGGCGGTGCAAAACCTCTCCCGGAGGGAGAGGTCGCGCCGAAGGCGCGGGTGAGGGGTTACGCTCTCACGTTGGACCTGAATCCCTCACCCGGATTGCTTGCGCAATCCGACCTCTCCCGATGGGAGAGGTGGGGTTCAGCGTCTGTCGCGAGCCTCAAGCCAGCTTGACCGTCTCGGTCTTCACATCCTTGCCGAGCGCTTCGAACACCTTGGCGACGATGCCCTTGGCGTCGAGGCCGGCGCGGGCGTACATCGCGGCCGGGGTGTCGTGATCCTGGAACACGTCGGGCAGCACCATCGAGCGGAACTTGACCATGCCGCTGTCGAGCACGCCCTGGTCGGTCAGGTACTGCGCGACATGCGAGCCGAAGCCGCCGACCGAGCCTTCCTCGATCGTGATCAGGATCTCATGGTCGCGCGCGAGCTTGAGCACCAGCTCGGTGTCGAGCGGCTTCATGAAGCGCGCATCGGCGATCGTCGTGGACAGGCCGTGGGCGGCGAGCTCGTCGGCCGCCTTCTCGCATTCGGCGAGGCGCGTGCCGAAGGAGAGCAGTGCGATCTTGCTGCCCTGGCGGATCATGCGGCCCTTGCCGATCTCGAGCGGGATGCCGACCTCGGGCATCTCGATGCCGCGGCCTTCGCCGCGCGGATAGCGCAGCGAGCTCGGGCGGTCGTTGATCGCAACCTGGGTCGCCACCATGTGCACCAGCTCGGCTTCATCGCTAGCTGCCATGATCACCATGTTGGGCAGGCAGCCGAGATAGGCGTTGTCGAACGAGCCGGCGTGGGTCGCGCCGTCGGCGCCGACGAGGCCGGCGCGGTCGATGGCGAAGCGGACGGGCAGGTTCTGGATCGCGACGTCGTGCACGATCTGGTCGTAGCCGCGTTGCAGGAAGGTCGAGTAGATCGCGCAGAACGGCTTGTAGCCTTCGGTCGCAAGACCCGCGGCAAAGGTCACCGCGTGCTGCTCGGCGATGCCGACGTCGAAGGTGCGGTCGGGGAAGGCCTTGTTGAAGATGTCGACGCCGGTGCCCGACGGCATCGCCGCGGTGATGGCGACGATCTTGTCGTCCTTCTGCGCTTCCTTGACGAGGCTCTGGCCGAACACGTTCTGATAGGCCGGCGCATTCGGCTTGGCCTTGGCCTGCGTGCCGGTCGCGACGTCGAACTTGACGACGGCGTGATACTTGTCGGCGGAAGCTTCCGCCGGGCCGTAGCCCTTGCCCTTCTGCGTCACGACGTGGACCAGGATCGGGCCGGTCTCCATGTCGCGGACGTTCTTCAGCACGGGCAGGAGATGGTCGAGGTTGTGGCCGTCGATCGGGCCGACATAGTAGAAGCCGAGCTCCTCGAACAGCGTGCCGCCGTCCATCATGAAGCCGCGGGAATATTCCTCGACGCGGTTGGCGCGGTTGGCGAGGATCTTGGGCAGGCGCTTGTTGATCTGCTTGGCCGCATCGCGCAGCGTGCGATAGGTCTTGCCGGAGTAGAGGCGCGACAGATAGGCGCTCATGGCGCCGACCGGCGGCGCGATCGACATGTCGTTGTCGTTGAGGATGACGATCAGGCGCGAGTTCATCGCACCCGCGTTGTTCATGGCCTCATAGGCCATGCCGGCCGACATCGCGCCGTCACCGATCACCGCGATAACGTTGTTCTTGCCGCCGGAGAGGTCGCGCGCCACGGCCATGCCGAGGCCGGCGGAGATCGAGGTCGAGGAATGCGCCGCGCCGAACGGATCGTAATCGCTCTCGCTGCGCTTGGTGAAGCCGGACAGGCCGCCGCCGGTGCGCAGCGTGCGGATGCGGTCGCGCCGGCCGGTGAGGATCTTGTGCGGATAGGCCTGGTGGCCGACGTCCCAGATCAGCCGGTCGCGCGGCGTATCGAAGACGTAATGGATCGCGGTGGTGAGCTCGACCACGCCGAGGCCCGCGCCGAAGTGACCGCCGGTCACCGAGACGGCATCGATGGTCTCCTGCCGCAGCTCGTCGGCAACCTGGCGTACCTGCTCGACCTTGAGCTTGCGCAGGTCTTCCGGTGTCCGGATGGTGTCGAGAAGCGGCGTCTTACTGTATGCGTTCACGGCGATTTCCAATTTGTCAGCACCGGAAGGTCATTCCGGTGCGCGATGGGTTTGCACAATATCGGCGCAGCGCGAGTCCTATAACCGTCGGAGCCACCTGCACGGGGCAAGGCCCCGCCTTCAAGCTTAGGTAAGCTTAAGTGCGCTCCGGTTCAGTCTCTGTGATCCCTGTCACTTAGATCGGCTTCGTCCGTCCAAGCCAATTTCAACAGCAGTTTGAAGCACTTGTCGTCGGTAATCAGTGCCCACGCAAGGCTCGCAAAAAGCCACACTCCGCGCAGCTTTACACCAAAGCTTGGGCCAAAGCCAACCCGCTGGGCCGATTAGGGGTATGCAAGTGCAACTCGCGGGCCAGAGTGGTTAACCTTGGCCGGGGGTAAGGGGTTCCGGCCTTGCTCGGTTCCTGGCAGGCTTTTTTGCCCGGAATCGGAGCTTTTCTCGCCGCAAGACCCGATTTTGGGGCGGGGACGTTATCGATCCACCCCCGGAACCGCTGCCGGCCGGGAACTGCGCCGTGCGATCCCAGGATGCAGCGGCCACGCTCCCCGCGAAGACATTTTGCGCGGACCTGCCGTCGCGTCTCGCGCGGCCCTGGGTCGTCAGGAGACTGAGCGGGAAAGCAATCTTTATTGGACGTCGAGCGGCGCAGTGCCGGTGGCCTGGCCGCTGGCATCGGTGGTGATCTTGTCGACGCGCGCCTCGGCCTGGCGCAGCAACTCCTCGCAGCGGCGCTTCAGCGCCTCGCCGCGCTCGTAGATCGTCACGGATTCCTCGAGCGGCACCTTGCCGTCCTCGAGCCGCTTCACGATCGTTTCGAGTTCCTCGATCGCGCGCTCGAAGGTGAGCCTGGAGACGTCGACTTGCGTATTTTCGGCCATATCCGTTTCCGATTGCCCGCTTCGCTTCACCTTGGAGAAAGCAGAGTTTTGCGGGCGTAATGTGGCGGGTGCGTCAAGCGCCCATCAGGGCGCCGACATGCGCCGTAACAGATTCTTTCAGTCCCTGCAGGTCATAGCCGCCCTCGAGCACCGAAACAATGCGGCTACCAGCGGTCTTGTCGGCGAGATCCATCAGCTTGCGCGTCACCCAGGCATAGTCCTCCGCGCGCAGGTTCAGCGAAGCCAGGGGATCGCGATAATGCGCATCGAAGCCGGCCGAGATGATCAGCAGCTCGGGGCTGAATTTCTTGAGCTGCGGCAGGATCAGATTCTCGAACGCGGAGCGGAATTCCGGGCCGCCATCCTCGGAGGCGAGCGGCGCATTGACGATGGTGTCGTGATCGCCGCGCTCGCCCTTGGCGCCGGTGCCCGGAAACAGCGGCATCTGGTGCGTCGAGCAGTACATCACGGTCGGGTCCGACCAGAAGATGTCCTGCGTGCCGTTGCCGTGATGCACGTCGAAATCGACGATGGCCGCGCGCTTGATGCCGTATTTGCGCTGGGCGTGGCGCGCGGCGATCGCGACGTTGTCGAAGAAGCAGAAGCCCATCGGCTTGCCGATCTCGGCGTGATGTCCGGGCGGGCGCACCGCGACGAAGGCGTTGCGATGCTCGCCCGCCATCACCGCTTCGGTCGCCGCCACCGCGCCGCCGACGCCGCGCATCACCGCCTCCCACGTGCCGGGGGACATCGAGGTGTCGCCGTCGATATAGACCTGCCCGCTGGTCGGAGCGATGTGGCGCAGCTCGGTGACGTAATGCTCGTTGTGGCAGAGCGTGACGAGATCGAGATCGCCCTCCGGCGCCTCATCGCGCGCCAGGAACTGGAAGCGCTCATGCGACAAAGCTTCTTCCACCGCGCGCAGGCGATCCGGCCGCTCAGGGTGTCCCGGCGGCGTGACATGGTCGAGGCAGGCCTTGTGGGAAAGGAGAAGCGTGCTCATCAGGTCGGCCTCATGGGATGCGGGCTTTTGCCGTCGTTGGCGCATCCGGCGCCAAAACGCAATGCAAAACCCAATCTAGGCGCTTGGCCGGGAATGGCAAAGGCCTGCTCGCTTGATCCGGATCAATTCACCCGCAGGATGCGGGTGGGCGGCAGCGGACCGACCGGCCCGTGCGCCCTAAAGAACGCGAACAGCGCGTCCGCATCGTAGCCGCCATATTGCGGCGCCGTGCCCTGCTTGGCGACGGTAAACCCATCTCCGCCGACGGCGAGGTAATCGTTCAGCGTGACACGGTAGCCGCTTCCAGCCTCGATCGGCGTGCCGTTGAGCGTCATCCTCTCGAGGCTGATGCGCTCGCCGAACGGCTTTGAAGCATCCCAAGTATAGCTGAAGCCGTTCGACACCTGGAGAATCCGCGGCCGCTTCGGGTCCAGCCATTGCTGCTCGAGCATGTCCTTGAGCTGGCTGCCCGTCAGCGTCATGGTGACGAGGCGGTTGCGGAACGGCTGGCTGGCGAAGACGTCGCCGAACGTGATGGCGCCGTTCTCCTTCGGAACGATGTCGGTGCGGATGCCGCCGGGATTGGTGAGCGCAATGACAGCGCTGCCATCCTTCGCATCGCGGGTTGCGAGCAATTGCGCGTCGGCGATGATATCGCCGAGCGCGCTTTCGCCGGCCTCGTTCGGCACGCGCGACAATGTCTGCGTCACCGAGCCCGCCGGCCGGTTGGCGATCGGCGCGGAGAGCTTGTCGTAGGCGTCGATCAATGCGGTCTGCTCGGGATCCCTGGCCAGCGAAGCATTGGCGACGATGACGTTCTCGGCCTTGGCGCCGACGATGTCGCGCGTTGCGGGATCGAGCTTGAGGTCGATCGCGGTGATGAGCGTGCCGTATTTGTCGCCGCTGGTGACGAGCCGCCCGTCGATATCGCAGACATAGGCGCGATGGGTGTGGCCGCTGACGACGACGTCGACGGCACGGTCGAACTTTCTGACGATGTCGACGATCGGTCCCGTGATCGCAGGGCATTCATTGTAGTCGCCGGCGGGATCGCCGCCCTGGTGGATCAGCACCACGATCGCTTCGACGCCGCGCGCCTTCAGCTGCGGCACCAGCGCATTCACCGTCTCGGCCTCGTCGCGGAATTCGAGCCCGGCGATGCCCGCTGGCGAGACGATGCCGGCGGTCTCCTTCAAGGTCAGGCCGATGAAGGCGACGGGAACGCCGTCGAATTCCCGGATCTCGTAGGGCGGCAGCACGCTCTTGCCGGTCGCAGTCTCGACGGTGGAGGCCGCGAGATAATGGAATTTGGCGCCCGCGAAGGGATGCGGTCCCTGGCAGCCGTCGACGGGATGGCAGCCGCCGTTCTGCATGCGCAGGAGCTCGGTCTTGCCCTCGTCGAATTCGTGATTGCCGACCGAGCTGATCGCAAGGCCCATCATCGAGAGCGCTTCGATCGACGGCTCGTCGTGAAACATCGCCGACAGAAACGGGCTCGCGCCGATCAGGTCGCCCGCGGCGACGAAGACGGTGTTCTTGTGCCCTTCGCGCAGCTGCTTCACCAGCGTCGCCATGTACTCGGCGCCGCCGGCCGCCACCGTCACCTTCCTGGACTTGTCCTCGGGGTCATTGATGCGGATGCCGCCCGGTGGCGGCCGCAGATTGCCGTGGAAATCGTTGATCGCGAGAACGCGCAGCTCGACGGGGGCTGTGCTCTGGGCCGAAGCGGGCAGGGTGGAGGCGAGAGTCAGCGCGGCGAGGATGGATCGTAAGACATATCGCATGGAATCAGATTAGTCGGTCCGCGCGAAGATTTCACGAAGCATTGTCGTGATTGAGCGGGCTCTGTTTGCTTTGGCTATGGCGCTGGATAAGGGATCCTGTCCTCGACCGCAGTATCGTAGGGTGGGCAAAGCGGAGCGTGCCCACGTCTTAAGGCGTGGGCACGGCGCAAGTGCGCCTTTGCCCACCCTACGACTAACGGACTCGGGGCCTCACCGCTTCTTCCTGTTCGCGAACGCATTGAACGCGGCGATCGCCTCCTCCGACTTGAGCCGGTCGCCGAACAGATGGCCTTCCTGGTCGATGCGGCGGGTCAGCTCCTCGGGTGGGGCGCGCAGCAGCTTGCGCGAGGTCGCAACCGCCTCGGCCGGCAGCCGGCAGAGCTCGCGCGCCACCTTGCGCGCCTCGATCTCGGTGTGTCCCGGCGAGACCACGGTGTTGACGAAGCCTGCGGCATGGGCCTCCGCGGCCGTGAAGCTGCGCCCCATCACCAGCATCGCGAAGGCGCGCTGGTAGCCCATCGTGTTCGGCATCAACAGGCTGGCCGCGCCGACCGGCACCAGCCCGAGATGGATGTAGGGCGCGGAGAAGGTCGCCGCGTTCGAGGCCAGCACATAATCGCAGTGGAACAGCATCACGGTGCCCATCCCGATCGAGGCGCCGTCGACGGCTGCGATGATCGGCTTGGCATTGAGGGCGAGCGAGTAGAGGAATTTGACGCCGTTCGACAGCATCTCGGGGCGCGAGGCGTCGGCGTGGAGAAAATCGTCGATGTCGTCGCCGGCGGTGAAGACGCCCGAGCCGCCGGTGATGATCATGCAGCGGATGTCCGGATTGTTCTGGGCGGTGTCGATGGCGTGGCTCATCTCCCGGTACATGTCCTGGGTGATCGCGTTCTTCTTGCCCGGGCGGCGCAGGGTGATCACGCGCGTTCCGCGCTCTTCGGTGACGACGATATTGCCATTCGCCATGAGAGCCCCTCTTGCGCTCGCCGCTTCGCGAGTCTCGCCAGGCAATAGCCTACATCATCCCGCAGGCGTGCCAATGCGCTGGCTCAATCTTTCGGCGTATTCCCACATGGCACCGTAGCGCATCGCAACAATTGCGACAAAACGCTTAGAAAAATCCGGTGGTCGCCCGCCACGAGAGACACCCGCCCTGGATTACGCTACCGCTCCATCCGGCTACAGCTTTCTTACCCCAGCAACGCCGCATCCGCCGCCGCGACCGATTCCGCGCTCTCGGTCACGGTGCGCTCGAGCGCGCCCGCCTGCACCGTGATGTTCTCGGCGAAGAAGCGCGCCAGCGCGACGTAGCGTGGCGCATCGCCGAGGCCTTCGGCCTTGGCGGCGAGCGCCTCGGAGGCGAGCAGGCAGCCGCCGAGCGTCGCGCCGAATTGCTGCAGATAGGGCGTCGCGCCCGCAAGCGCGTCGTTCGGCGCGGAGGCAACGCGCTCCAACAGCCATTTGCTGGTGCGCGCCAGCGCGTCGAGCGCCTCGCGCAGCTTGGCGGCCGTGGTGCCGAAGGCGGGATCGTTGGAGGCCTCCACCTTCTTGACGGTTGCCGAGAGCTCGTCGAGCAGCGCCCACACCGAAGCGCCGCCATTGGCAGCTAACTTGCGCGTGACGAGATCGATCGCCTGGATGCCGTTGGTGCCCTCGTAGATCGCGGTGATACGGGCATCGCGGTAGTGCTGGGCCGCGCCGGTCTCCTCGATGAAGCCCATGCCGCCATGCACCTGCACGCCGAGATAGGCGACCTCGTTGCCGATATCGGTGGAATAGGCCTTGGCCATCGGCGTCAGCAGCGCCGCGCGCGCAGCTGCTTCAGTGCGTACCTTCGGATCCTTGGCGCGGATCGAGACGTCGATCGCGACGGCGGTCGCATAGCAGATGGTGCGCGCGGCCGCGGTCTGCGCCCGCATCCGCATCAGCATGCGCTTGACGTCGGGATGCACGAAGATCGCATCCGAGCCGTCGCCTGTCTTGCCGACCGCGCGGCCTTGGCGGCGCTCCTGCGCGTACGACAGGGCCTGCTGGTAGGCGCGGTCGGCGACGCCGACGCCCTCCAGGCCGACGCCGAGGCGGGCCTGGTTCATCATCGTGAACATGCAGCGCATGCCCTGGTTCTCTTCGCCGATCAGAAAGCCGATCGCGCCGCCATGATCGCCCATGGTCATGGTGCAGGTCGGCGAGGCATGCATGCCGAGCTTGTGCTCGACGCCG
Organism: Bradyrhizobium sp. BLXBL-01; assembly: GCF_051853025.1. Lineage (NCBI taxonomy): Bacteria > Pseudomonadati > Pseudomonadota > Alphaproteobacteria > Hyphomicrobiales > Nitrobacteraceae > Bradyrhizobium > Bradyrhizobium sp. BLXBL-01. Next base: position 6,031,050 of record NZ_CP182471.1, on the reverse strand, counting down.
CTGGCATAGATGTCGTTGCGCTGCCCCAGCGAGCCGTCGGCGTTGACCATGAACTTGGGAACAAGAAAGAGAGAAATCCCCTTGGTGCCGGCGGGCGCATCGGGCAGACGCGCCAGCACGAAATGCACGATGTTGTCGGTCATGTCGTGCTCGCCATAGGTGATGAAGATCTTCGTCCCCTTGATGCGATAGGTGCCGTCCGCCTGCTTTTCGGCGCGGGTGCGCAGCGCGCCGACGTCGGAGCCGGCCTGCGGCTCGGTCAGCTGCATCGTGCCGGTCCATTCGCCGGAGACGAGCTTTTCGAGATAGATTGTCTTCAGCTCGTCGCTGCCATGGGCATCCAGCGCCTCGATCGCCGACGCCGTCAGCAGCGGGCAGAGGCCGAAGGCGACGTTGGCCGCGCTCCAGATCTCGGAGCAGGCGGCGTTGATCGCGAGCGGCAGGCCCTGGCCGCCGAAATCTTCGGGGCCGGACACCGCGTTCCAGCCGCCCTCGATCCAGCGCTTGTAGGCGTCAGGCCAGCCCGGCGCGGTCGTGACCTTGCCGCCCTCGAGCTTGATGCCGTGCTCGTCGCCGACCTTGTTGAGCGGCGCCAGCACGTCGGCTGCGAATTTGCCGGCTTCCTCCAGCACGGCCGCGGCAATGTCGGCGTCGAAATCGCCGTAATGGCCGGCCTCCAAGGCGGCCTTGAGGCCCGCGCCATGGTTGAGCGACAGCAGCATGTCAGAAATCGGCGCGCGGTAGGTCATGGCTCACTCCCCGAGAACAATTGTTGGCGCCGTATTCCCATGAAACGGGGGCGGTCTCAACTGCCGGGACGCAGGATCGTCTGGCCGGAACGGGCAGGCCATTCGGGCCCAGAATAGAGTGTTGGCCGCCAGCCGCCTGGCCCTTTTTGCCCCTCCAGGCGGTTGAAATGCCCCGCCGCTCCCTATAGACCGGCAGCGACCGACGGGAATCTGCGGGTGCCGGTTCGACCCGTTCCGTTCGTCGTCTGTTGGGGCGTAGCCAAGCGGTAAGGCAGCGGATTTTGATTCCGCCATTCGGAGGTTCGATCCCTCCCGCCCCAGCCAGATTCCCCGTTCAGCAAGATCGCAAGGCGGTCGACTGGTTCGGGCAAAGCGCCCAAGGATGCGCCCAAGCGCGATCAGTTCAGCCTTCCAAGCAGTCTCCGGATGATCTTCCGCAGGTTTTCGGCGTACTCATCGACGACCTGACGCCTCTCGGTCGATGGCGGCAGCTGACGTTCGTCGTCCCCGTCCGGCGGCGGGCTATCCGTCTTGGATCTGCCCCGGATGATGGAGGCGATCGGCTTTGTCACTTTCACGGAACGTCCGACCTCTGGTGCACGACGCGCGTCGTTCAGGCTAAGGGTCAATTGCATCTGCGGCCTTCACACAAGTTAAGCCGCCGGGGCGGCGACGATCTGCGCTGGCACGTCGTCGGCGCGTTGCGTCGACGCAGAATCCTGCAAAGGAACCAATCGCGGCGCGCTAGGTGCACGAGGCGGTCGGATCGCACTTCGGGCAGCGCCCGTCTGCGGCTGCGCCGAGCTGACGGCCAAGCTCGGCCCTGAGGGCCTCCTTGTCCCATTCCGCGCCGTCGCATCTGACGATCCGCTTGGCACGTTCGAAGGCGTGGCTCTCGGCGGCGTCATCGCCGATGCGGACGATCACGTCGCAATGGAAGGGGCAGGCCGTCGTCGCGCGGGTCGTCTCCAGGGCATAGCGCACGACCTCGGTGAGATCGTCGGTGTCAATGTCGGCAAGCATGTCCGTTCTCCTGATCGGGCGTCGTCCGTTGCCGAGAAAGCGGCGCCGGCAATGCCTCGGAATCCGAACGTCGCTCGCTCCGGCAAGGGGCCTCGAAAAAGCGTTCCCGACGCCGACACAACGCTATAGTCCGTGTCACAAACCTGTCTTGATCCAGCTCAAGGCCGCGGATGCTCTCGATTGACAACTTGCCCACAAGCGCTGCGCGAGATCTTGGCCGCTTCCCGCGTGACTCCGTTCAGGACATTTGCCTAAGTATTGGCCCGCAATTTCAAGGCCGCCGCGCCGCGCGCATATTTACGGCATGGAGCGCAACGTCATCTTCAAGTGCCCCCGCACGGGCATGAACGTGCAGCACTGGCTTCCCGGCACAGCCTCCGACGCCGCGGACACGCACGTCCCCGTCCGCTGTCCAGCTTGCGCTTCGCTGCACTTCGTCAATGTCGCCAGCGGCAAGACGTTGAGCGAGGGCATCGGCCGGCCTCGCGCGACATCTCAGACCCAGCCGCCGTCGACGATGTAATGCTGGGCGGTGCAGGCGGAGGCCTCGTCGGAGGCGAGGAAGACGGTGAACTTCGCAACTTCGTCCGGCATGAGCCTGCGCTTCAGGCATTGTCGCTGCTGCAGCTCGATCTCGCCGGCCGGCGTCATCCATTTCTCGAGCTGCCGCTCGGTCATGATCCAGCCCGGCGCGATCGCATTGACGCGGATGTTGTAGGGGCCATAGTCGCGCGCCAGCGAGCGCGTCAGCCCGATCACGCCTGACTTGCTGGCGGTGTAGGCGGCCATGCCGCCTTGTCCTGCGATCCACGACACCGAGCCGAAATTGATGATGGCGCCGGCATTGGCCGCCTTCATGTCCGGCAACACGGCCTGCGATGCAAAGAACTGGTGCTTCAAATTCACCGCGATGCGGTCGTCCCAATAGTCCGGCGTCATCTCCTCGGTGTTGTGCCGCTCGTCATGCGCGGCGTTGTTGATCAGGATGTTGATCGGGCCATGAGCCTTGCGTGCCGCGACGACGCCGGCACGCAGCGCGCCGATGTCGGTGAGATCGACGTGCTGGAAATGCACGGCCAGTCCCTGGTCGGACAGCTCACGTGCCAGGCGCTGTCCCTCGTCGATCTTGATGTCGAAGAACACCACCTTGGATTTCTGGTCCGCAAAACGGCGCACGATCGCAGCGCCGATTCCGGCTGCGCCACCGGTGACGAGCACGACCTTGCCAGCGAGGTCGGAATAGATGGCGGCCATTGGGCACCTCGTTTTGTCGCGGCCGGCGCGGCGGGCCGCGACCGACTCTTTTTTGAACCTTAGCCATTCCGCTGGTGAGGTGCATAGATCAGATTTTGTGTTGCGTACCTCAAAAATTGAGGGCAGGATTGCGTCAAAGAATAACAGCCGGTTGGGAGGATGTGATGAGATCGCTCGGGAAACTGGGACTCGCCGTTGTCGCATGCCTGCTTTGGGCCAGTTCCGCGTCAGCCGACACCACGGTCAAATGGCTGCACATCGAGGTCAACCCGGCCCAGGTGAAGATCTGGGAGGAGGTCGCGCGCAGCTATGAGGCGTCGCACCCCGGTGTGAAGGTCGAGATGCAGTTCCTCGAGAACGAGGCCTACAAGGCCAAGCTGCCGACCATCCTGCAATCGAAGGACCGGCCGCACATCATCTATAGCTGGGCCGGCGGGGTCCTGAAGACCCAGATCGAGGCCGGCGTCCTGGAAGACATCACCGATACTGTGAAGAGCGGCGGCTACAGCGACACGATCGCACCGGCGGCGCTCGCCGCCTTCACCAGCAACGGCAAGGTCTATGGCCTGCCGACCGCGCTCTCGCAGGTCGGCTTCCTCTACAACAAGGATTTGATGGCCAAGGGCAATGTCGATGCAGGCAAGATCAAGACATGGGACGATCTGCTCGGCGCGGTGAAAACGCTGAAGGCCGCGGGTGTTACGCCGATCGTGGTCGGCGGTGCCGATAAATGGCCGCTGCATTTCTACTGGACGCATCTCGCAGTGCGAGTCGGCGGCAAGCCGGCCTTCGATGCTGCGTTGAAGGGTGAGAATGGCGGCTTCGCGGGGGAGACCTTCCAGAAATCCGGCGAGCTGTTCAAGCAGCTGGTCGATCTGCAGCCGTTCCAGAACGGCTTCCTCGGCTTCAAGAACCCGCAGGCCGTCGGCTATTTCGGTGATGGAAAGGCCGCGATGATCCTGGCCATCTCGTCCTTCTATCACACCCAGCGCGCACTCGCCGCCGACAAGGTCGGTCTCAGCGACGACAAGCTTGGCTGGTTCGATTTTCCGGTCGTACCCGGCGGCAAGGGTGAGCCGTCAGACACGCTCGGCGGCATCACCGGCTGGTTGATCACCAAGGGGGCGCCCAAGGAAGCCACCGACTTCCTGAAGTTCTTCGTCTCCAAGGACGTGCAGGCGCGGCTCGCCGCCGGCAACTTCATCGTTCCCGTCGTCAAGGGCGGCGAGGCGGGCCTCAACAGCGCCTTCTTGAAGCAGATCGCGGCCAATCTGGCGAAGTCCAACTATCACCAGAACTTCTATGACCAGAGCCTCGGCCCGTCGGTCGGCCGCGTCGTCAACGACGTCACGGCTGAGATCGCCGGCGGCAGCATGAGCCCGCAGGACGCTGCGAAAGCCATCGAAGCGGCGTACAAGCAAGGTAACTGACGGTGGCGCGACGGATCGCGATGTCCTCGCCGATCGGCGTTGCCGGCGAGGCGGCTCCTCAGGTCGCGGTTCGTGGCCCCGGCTGGGATGGCCGCTTCACGGTCCTGATCCTGTTCCTGCCGCCCGCGCTGCTGCTGTTCACGCTGTTCGTGGTGCTGCCGATCGGCGAGGCCGCCTGGTACTCGGCCTTCAACTGGAACGGCTTCGGCAGGCCGACGAACTGGATCGGCTTCGACAATTACCGCTTCGTGCTGGAGACGCGGGCCTTCTGGCTCGCGCTGCGCAACAACGGGCTGATCATCGCCGTTTCGCTCGCCGTCCAGCTGCCGCTTGCGCTCACGCTGGCCCTCATGCTGGCGGAGCGCTTTCGCGGCGCCGTGGCGCTGCGCATGCTGTTCTTCATGCCCTATATCCTCGCCGAGATCGCGACCGGGCTGATCTTCAGCTTCGTCTATGACGGCGACTACGGCCTCGTCGCTTCGATCTGGCGCGCCTTCGGCGCCGAGCCTCCGCATCTCTTGGCCTCGACCGACACCGCGATGCTGGCGGTGCTGATCGTGGTGGTCTGGAAGTATTTCGGCTTCCACATGATGCTGTTCATCGCCGCGCTGCAAAGCCTCGACAAGAGCCTGGTCGAGGCCGCCCGTATCGACGGCGCGACGCGGACGCAGACGCTGCGCCACGTCGTGATCCCCTTGCTCTATCCCACGATCCGCCTGTCGGTGTTCTTCGCCATCATCGGATCGCTGCAGCTGTTCGATCTCGTCATGCCGCTGACGCGCGGAGGACCGGCCGACTCCTCGAACACGATGGTGAGCTTTCTCTACAACAACGGCATCTCGCGCATGCGGGTCGGCTACGGCAGCGCCATCGGCGTCATCCTGTTCGCGATCTGCGTGACCTTCGCCTTCACCTACAAGCGATGGTTCATGCGCGATGAGTAGTGCCGGGGCCAGAAGCGCGTTCGATCCCGCCGTGCTGTTCAAGGCGCTGTTCCTCGGCCTGATCGCGATCTTCGTCCTGGTGCCGCTGCTCGCGACCCTGCTCGGCGGCTTCAAGTCGCTCGGCGAGCTTCGCGTCAATCCGTTCGGCCTGCCCCGGCATTGGGAGTGGCAGAACTACGCCGACATCCTGTTCTCGGCGCGCTACTGGCAGCTCCTGCGCAATTCGCTTGTTATCTCGACGCTGGCGGTGACGCTGACCCTGATCACGGCTTCGATGGCCGCGTTCACCTTCGCTCATGTCAGGTTCTTCGGCTCATCGATGCTGCTCAGCTATCTGACGCTGGGCCTGCTGTTTCCCGCTGCGACCGCCGTGCTGCCTCTGTTCATCAAGGTGCGGGATCTCGGCCTGCTCGACACTTATTTCGGCGTCGCGCTGCCGCAGGTGGCGTTCAGCCTCGCCATGAGCGTGCTGCTGCTGCGCCGCTTCTTCAAGGACATTCCATACGAGCTGCTCGAGGCCGCGCTGGTCGACGGCTGCAGCTACATCAAGTTCTTCCGCTATGTCACCCTGCCCTTGTCGCGTCCGATCCTGGCGACCGTCGGCACCATCACCTTCGTCAACAGCTGGAACGCCTATCTGCTGCCGCTGGTGATGCTGAACACCGATGCGCTGTATCCCTGGCCGCTCGGCATCATGGTCTACCAGGGCGAATACTCGTCCGAATGGCACCTGATCCTGGCCTTCATCACGCTCACCATCCTGCCCACGATCATTCTGTTCCTGCTGGCGCAGAAGCACATCGTGGCCGGCCTCACCGCAGGCGCGGTCAAGGGATGAGCCATCTGAGGAGATCATAATGAGAAAAGTCGGCGTCGGAATCATAGGCTGCGGGGTGATCAGCACCGCCTACCTCAAGGCGGCCCAGCGCTTTCCGGTCATGGAGTTCAGGGCGCTCGCCGACATGCGCAGCGAGGTTGCCGAGCGCCAGGGCGCGGCATTCGGCTTGCCGGGAATGCGGGTCGACCAATTGTTGAAGCGCGACGATATCGAAATCGTCGTCAATCTCACGGTGCCGCTCGCCCACACCGACGTCAGCCTGGCGGTGCTGAACGCCGGCAAGCACGTTCATTCGGAGAAGCCGCTCGGCATCAATGTCGCGGAAGCGCGCAAGGTCATGGAGCTCGCCGCACAGAAGAACCTGCGCGTCGGCTGCGCGCCCGATACGTTCCTTGGCGGCGGCCATCAGACCGCGCGCAAGCTGATCGACGACGGCGCGATCGGCACGCCCGTCGCGGGCAGTGCCTTCTTCGGCTGTCCCGGCCACGAGCGCTGGCATCCGGCGCCCGGCTTCTACTACCTGCGCGGCGGCGGATCGATGCTCGACATGGGGCCGTATTACATCACCGATCTCGTGCAATTGCTCGGTCCGGTCGCCAGCGTGATGGGCTCGACCGCGCGTCCGAGGAACGAGCGCCTCGTCACCAGCCAGCCGATGAACGGCGCGGTGATTCCGGTCGAGGTCGCGACCCATGTCGCCGGGACGCTGGAATTCGAGAGCGGCGCAGTGGTGTCGATCACGATGAGCTTCGACGTGCCGAAACATCGGCATGCGCCGATCGAGATCTACGGCGACAAAGGCAGCATGCTGGTGCCCGATCCAAATCGCTTCGGCGGCGAGGTGCAGGTGGCAAAGACCGGCGGCGAATGGGAGGTGATGCCGCTGACGCACGGTCACGTCGAGGGCGAGTTCCGCTCGATCGGCGTCGCCGACATGGCTGGCGCGATCCTGAACGACAGGCCGCATCGCGCCAGCGGCGCGCTGGCCTTCCACGTGCTGGAGGTGATGGAGGCGTTCCAGACCTCCGCCGACGAGGGCCGCCGCGTCAAGATCGAGAGCCGCGTCGAGCGGCCGGCGATGCTGCCGGCCGGACGTGAAACCGGACAGATCGATTGAGGGAATGACCATGCGCAAGGCAATGATTGTATGGGGTGGCTGGCCGGGACACGATCCCGATCTCTGCGCTTCGATGATCCGCGGCTGGCTGAAGGCGGAAGGTTTTGAGGTCCGGATCGAAACCACGACCGAGGCATTCGGCGATCCCAAAATCCATGATCTCTCGTTGATCATCCCGATCTACACCATGTCCAAGATCGAAAAGGCGGATGCGCTGAATCTTTGCGCTGCGGTGCGCAGCGGGGTCGGGCTCGCCGGCCATCATGGCGGCATGTGCGATGCCTTCCGCGATTCTGTGGACTACCAGTTCCTGTGTGGCGGGCAATGGGTTGCGCATCCCGGCAACATCATCGATTACAAGGTCGACGTGACCAAGCCCGACGATCCCATCATGAACGGCTTGAAGAGCTTCGAGCATCGTTCCGAGCAGTATTACATGCATGTCGATCCCGCCAACGAGGTGTTGGCAACGACGACTTTCACCGGTGAGCACGCGCCCTGGATCGAGGGCGTGGTGATGCCGGTGGTGTGGAAGAAGCGTTATGGCGCGGGGAGGGTGTTCTACTCCTCGCTGGGCCACCGCGCCTACGAGCTCGACGTGCCGGAGATCCGGACGTTGATGACCCGCGGCATGCTGTGGGCCGCGCGCGAATGACTGAAGGCGCGACCCAGCCGGTGCTTCGAGCCACGCTCGAGGACGTCGCGCGCGCGGCGGGCGTTTCGCTCGCCACCGTCGATCGCGTCGTCAACCGGCGCGAGGGTGTTCGTGCCAAGACCGTCGCGCGTGTCGAGGCCGCGGTGGCAAAGCTCGGCTATCGCGCCGATGTTGCCGCGGCGCGGCTCGCCCGCGGGCAGACCTTCCGCTTTGCTTTTGTGCTGCCGACCGGTAGCAACAGCTTCATGACCAATCTCAGCGAGCAGGTCGCGCGCACCGCGGGCTGGCTCGCCGGCCATCGCGGCTTCATCGACATCCACCATGTCGACGTGTTCGACCCCGATGTCCTTGCCGGTGCACTGGAGAACCTCTCGCCGGCCTATCAGGGTGTCGCCGTCATCGCGCTCGATCATCCCAGGGTTCGCGCCGCGATCGACGAGCTCGTCGCGCGCGGGGTCGCCGTGGTGACCTTGGTGTCGGACGCGCCGAGTTCGTCGCGGGTGCACTATGTCGGGATCGACAATCCGGCCGCGGGCCGCACCGCCGCCACGCTGATGGGGCGCTTCCTTGCCGGGCGCGAGGGCACCGTCGCCGTGATTGCGGGATCGTTGTCGCTGCGCGATCACACCGAACGGCAGTTCGGCTTCCACCAGATCCTGTCGAGTGAGTATGCGAACCTGTCCGCACTCCCCGTCATCGAGGGGCGCGACGACAGCGACCGCACGCGGGACCTCACGGCCGCGCTGCTCGCGCGCCATGCCGATCTCCGCGGCATCTATTGCTGCGGCGCCGGAAACCGCGGCATCGCCGATGCGCTCGAGGCTTCGGGCCGCGCGCGCGAGGTGGTCTGGATCACCCATGAGCTGACCGAGCACACCAGGCGGTTCCTGGTGCGCGGCACGCTCGACGCCGTCATCAACCAGGATGCCGGCCATGAGGCGCGGTCTGCGGCGCGAGTCCTGCTCGCGCATTGTTCGGGCGAGCCGATCAGCCCCGACCAGGAGCGCATCCGCATCGACATCTTCCTGCGGGACAATCTGCCGTAGGGCATGATCCGGAAAAGTGTGAAGCGGTTTTCCGAAAAGATCATGCTCAAACAATAACCTGCGCAAGCGCTTCGTGAGGATTATCCCTCGTACTGGTCCGGCCCCATCGCCCAGGACGACTCGTCGTGGCCGAAGGCGTAATTGCGGTTGTTGAGCGCCGGATTGCGATTGACCATCGGCCGCATGAACATCGGATGGGTCGCTGAGCGCACCTCGTGCTCGACCGTGAACAGCGGCTTGCCGCTGTCGAGGTCGACGATGTCGCAGAACCGGTACTGGTATTGATTGTCCTCGCGGGAGATCAGCTTGCGCGCAAGCAGCTTGCGGTAGGGACCGGAGAAGTCGGTGATGTACATCTGCACATGGTGACCGTCATAGTCGCCCGGCGGCCGGTCGGTCTCGCGGAACAGCAGATGCTGGTTGCGGCCCGTCGTCACGGCGGCAACAGCGGCCTCGCCGTTCCGCAGGCTCGCGGGCATGCCCATGATCTCGGGATAGAAGGCGCAGATGCCGGCGGCCGTTCCCTTGGGCACGTCGAACTCGACATAGGGAATGCCGAGCGCGATCCGGCCGAACCGCGCGGCGTCGGGCTCGTAGCAGCGCACGCGGTTACCCCAGGGGCAAACTGCCTCGACATGGTCGTTGTGCTCCCTGAATGCGAACGCCGTGCCCTCGAGTTTCTTCGCGACCGATGCAAGCCGCGCCAGCAGCGCCTCGCGGCCTTCGATGACGAGGCCAACGTGTCCGCGCAGCACCTGCGGCCGGCCGCTCGGCAGATGAAACTGGCTCCGCCCGGCGTTGATCCACATGTTGGTATCGGACACCATCAGGTAGGGATCGCGGGTGAGCCCGAGCCCGGCGACGTAGAACAGCGTGGCGAGGCGCTGGTCCGGGACCTGGATGTTGACGTGCTCGAAATGGATGGCGTTGCCGAGATCTTCTTTGGATCGGTCGAATTGCTGCGGCATGGGTGTGCACTTCTCGCTGGGGGACGAACGCGTGCATCCTAAAGCATGCTACGCCCGGCCGGAATAGAGATCGGCAAAGCGTTCGCGCAGGACGTTCTTCTGGACCTTTCCCATCGCGTTGCGCGGCAGGCCGTCGACGAACACGACCCGCTTCGGCTGCTTGAATTTCGCCAAGCGTCCCGACAGCGCGGCGAGAATGGCGCGCTCGTCGACCGACGAGCCCGGCGCGCGAACCACCGCCGCGGTGACCCCCTCGCCAAAATCGGCGTGCGGCACGCCGACGACCGCGCTCTCGGAGACGCCCGGAATCGCGTCGATCTCGGTCTCGATCTCCTTGGGATACACGTTGAACCCGCCGGTGATGATGAGGTCCTTGCCGCGCCCGACGATGTGCAGGTAGCCGTCCGCGTCGAGCTTGCCGAGATCTCCCGTGATGAAGAAGCCGTCGGCGCGGAATTCGGCCGCGGTCTTGTCCGGCATGTTCCAGTAGCCCGCGAACACGTTGGGCCCCTTCACCTCGATCATGCCGACGTCGCCGACCGGGAGCATTGCGCCGGTCTCCGGATCGGTGACGCGAACCTCGACGGCGGGAAGCGGCCGGCCGACCGAGCCGGCAATGCGGGGCCCCTCATAGGGATTGGAGGCGATCATCCCGGTCTCGGTCATGCCGTAGCGTTCCAGGATCGCATGCCCGGTCCGCGCCTTCCAGGCCCGATGTGTCTCGGCCAGAAGCGGCGCCGAGCCGGCGACGAACAGCCTCATGTTGGCGGTGCTTCGCTCGTTCAGGTCAGGGCTCTCGAGCAGGCGGACATAGAAGGTCGGCACGCCCATCAGAACCGTGCTGCGCGTCATCGTCGCCAGGATGCGTTCGGCGTCGAACTTCTGCATGAACAGGATGCGCGCGCGGGCGGCGAAGGAGACGTTGCAGGCCACGAAGAGCCCGTGAACGTGATAGATCGGCAGGGCATGGATCAGCACGTCCTTGCTCGAATAGCGCCACTCCTTTACGAGCGTCAGCGCGTTCGAAGACAGGTTGCCGTGCGTCAGCATGGCTCCCTTCGAGCGGCCGGTCGTGCCCGACGTGTAGAGGATGGCGGCGAGATCGTCGTTCGTCCTGGCGAGGGTGTCAAATCGCGCCGGGAAGTCCGCCGCGGCCTGGACGAGCGAACCCTTGCCGCGCTGATCGAGCGTCTCGACCCGGCCGCCTGCCTTGGCGGCGATGACGCGCAAATCGGCCTCTTCCCTGGGATCGCACACGATCAATGTCGGCTGCGCGTCGCGGATGAAGTACTCGGTCTCGGCCGGCGTATAGGCGGTGTTGAGCGGCAGATAGACCGCGCCTGCGCGCAGCGTTGCAAGATAGAGCGCGACGGCCTCGACGGATTTCTCCACCTTGGCCGCGACGCGGTGGTTCGGGCCGATGCCGATGCTGGCGAGGAAGTTCGCGAACCTGCCGCTGAGGGCGGCGAGTTCGGCATAGCTCAACGCCGTGCCGTCGTCCTTCTCGATGCAGATGGATTGGTCGGACTCCGCGCCGGCGAGCAGGCGGTCGTACAGGTTCGAGCTCATGACGAGATCTTCCGTTGCGAGTTGGTGTGAGGACTGGGAACGAGGTCGCGCGACGACAGTTTCGCGCGAAGCGCCTTCTTCACGTTGTCGGAAGCGACGACGGTCCCGGCTTCCGCAAAGGCCTCGTGGTTCGCCTCGATGTGCTCGAGCGCGTAGAGATAGTTCACCATCAGCCCGTAGGACTGCTTCATGCCCTTGGCGGAGGCGTCGCCGAGGAAATTCAGCCGTTCCAGGCGTGCGCCGTTGCCGAGGTGGAAGCGGGCGACCGGGTCCACCGGCTTGCCCGACGGCAGCTTCGCCTTCAGGAAGTAATAGGCGGCAAGCGCGGTGATGGCCTCTTTCGCCTGCGCAATATCGCCGCCGTCCTCGATCGCGGCCATCGCTCGGCGCGTGTCGTCGTCGATCGCAGCCGATGCCTCGCTCTTGAGCTCGCGCCTCGCCCAGCCGGCAAGGCCGGGCACGGGCGACAGGGTGACGAAGGTCTTCAGGTTCGGCAGCTCGCGGGCGAGATCCTGCACCACCTGCTTGATCAGGAAGTTGCCGAACGAGACGCCGGCGAGGCCCTTTTGCGTGTTCGAGATCGAGTAGAACACGGCGGTGGTCGCCTCGTGCGCGGCAATCGCCTGGCGCGACTTGTCCAACAGCGGTCCGATCGCGCCGGGAATCTCGCGTGTGAGCGCGACCTCGACGAAGATCAGCGGCTCGTCCACCAGCTGCGGATGGAAGAACGCGTAACAGCGGCGGTCCGGCGGCTCGAGCCGGTTGCGCAAATCGTCCCAGTCCTGGATGGCGTGGACGGCCTCATACCTGATGATCTTCTCCAGGATGTTGGCCGAGGTGGTCCAGTCGATCGGTCGCAGCACGAGGAACCCCCGGTTGAACCAGGACGAGAACAGATGGACGAAGTCGTCGTCGACGGCCTGCAGCTCGGGATGCTCGCGCAGCAGCGCGAGCAGCACCTCGCGCATCCGCACCAGCGAGGCCGTTCCGCCCGGCGCGAGGTTGAGGCGCCGGATCAGCTCCTGCCGGCGTGGCTCCGCGGCGGCATGGAGCGCCTCGAGCTTGCTGCCGTCGCCACCCTCCTTGCGCTGGTAGGCGGCGATCGCGAGCTCGATGGCGCGGCGGTCGGGCCCGAACCGGTCGGCGAGGGAGGATAGAAATTTGAGCCGCTGCGGCTCGGCCGCGGCTTCGAACGCGGCAAGCAGCGATTGCGCGATCGCAACGCCGGAGGCTTCGCCCCGACGCGACAGCAGCGCCTCGCCCAGAAGCGCGAGGTCGCGATCCTCGCTCGCCTCGCGATCCGGCTTGATGCCGAGAACCGCGCGGCCGCGTTGCGTCAACGTGTCGATCAGCCCTTGCAGGAATTCGGGTGCCGCGATGCGTCCGGATCGGATGTCGCTCAGCATGGTTCATGCCTCCTCGGTTAACGCGTCGGGGCGCCCATCACCAGATTGGGCAGGAAGGTGGAGATCGACGGGACCAGGCAGAGCAGGACCACCGCGAACGCCATCAGCACGACGAAAGGCAGCGTGCCCCAGATCACGTCGCGCAGCGGGATGTCGGGCGCGATATTCCTGATGACGAAGATGTTGAGCCCGACCGGCGGGTGGATCAGGCCCATCTCCATCACGATCGTCATCACCACGCCGAACCAGATCAGGTCGAAGCCGGCGTCCTTGAGCGGCGGCAGGATGATCGGCGCGGTCATCAGGATGATCGAGACCGGCGGCAGGAAGAAGCCGAGCACGACCACCAGCACCAGGATCGCGCCCAGCAGCACCCATGGTGACAGATGCATCGCCACGATCGCCTGCGCCGCGCCCTGGCTGATGTGGAGATAACTCATGACGTAGGAGTAGAGCAGCGACATGCCGATGATCAGCATCAGCATGGTCGATTCCTTCAGCGTCGATTCCAGGATCGGGCCGAGATCCCGCGGCCGCCACACGCCGTAGATCGAGGCGATCAGGACCAGCGCCAGGATGCCGCCGAGGCCGGCGGTTTCCGACGGCGTCGCATAGCCGCCATAGAGCGCGATCATGACGCCGCTGAGCAGCACGACGAAGGGCAGCACGCGCGGCAGCGCGCCGAAGCGCATCGCCATGGTGAAGCGCTCGTTCGACAGGATCGGATGCTGTGCCGGATCGGCGGCATAGGCGCGCTGCGCCGCCTTGTACTCGGCCTTGAACCTCAGCACGGCATAGGTCGCAAACAGCAGCACCAGCAGAAGGCCCGGCCCGATGCCGGCGAGGAAGAGACGTCCGAGCGACTGCTCGGCGGCGACCGCGTACAGGATCATGGTGATCGAGGGCGGCAGCAGGATGCCGAGCGTGCCGCCGGCGGCGATCACGCCCGCGGCGAAGCCGCCGGAATAGCCGCGCTTGCGCATCTCGGGAATGCCGGCGGAGCCGATCGCCGAGCAGGTGGCCGGAGACGATCCGGCCATCGCGGCGAACAGCGCGCAGGCGAACACGTTGGCAATGCCGAGACCGCCGGGGATGCGGCCCATCCAGACATGGAGCGCGCTGTAGAGGTCCTGTCCCGCCTTCGACTTGCCGATCGCGGCGCCTTTCAGGATGAAGAGCGGGATCGCCAGCAGCGTGATCGAAGCCATCTCCTCGTAGACGTTCTGCGTCACCGTATCGAGCGATGCGGCGGGCATGAAGTAGTACATGAAGATGACGGCGACCGCGCCGAGCGCCAGCGCGATCGGCATGCCCGAAGCCATGACGGCGAGGGTCGCACCACCATACATCAATCCGACGGCAAGCGTGCTCATTTGCTCCTCCATGTCTCGAGGCTCGCGGCCAGCTGAAGCGCGATCTGCAGCGTCATCAGCGTCATGCCGAGCGACATCATGCTGTAGGGAATCCACAGCGGCGGGGCCCAGGTCGATCCGGACACCTGTCCGTCGACCCAGGCTTCGTGGAACAGCGTCCAGGATTTCCAGGCGAAGAAGGCGCAGAACGATAGGCTCGCGGCGTCGACCGCGAGCATGCGGATCGCATTGCCGCGCTTCGAGAGGTAGCCGGTGAGCGCCTCGATGCCGATATGGCCGCGCCCGGCCTGTACGAACGCGGTGGACAGGAACGTGGCGCCGACCAGCAGGAACACCGCGGCCTCGTCCTGCCAATAGGTTGCCGCGTTGAAGAAGTAGCGCGCGGCCACGCTGTAGCTCAGGATCGTGCTCGCGAGGATGAGCGCGATCGAGCAGAGCACGACGATCACCCTGTTGAGCAGGGTCATCGCGCGCGCGATCCGTCCGACCGGGGAGCCGGGGCGCGCCGCGGTCACGGCGGTGGAATGACCGAGATCGATGCCGTGCGCGCTCATGAGCCCGCCTCCATGGCGAGCTTGATCAGGCGGGCGCAGTTCTCGTTCTTGCCCGCGTAATCCTTCCAGGCCGTCTCGCGCGAAAGATCCCGCCAGGCCTGAACCGTCTTGTCGTCGAGATCGTGCACCGTCGCGCCGGCGGCCTGGTAGACCTTGGCGACACGAACGTCGTCTTCCACCGCAGCATTGCGGCCGAACGCTTCGACCTCATTCCATACCTCCCGCGCTAGATTGCATTTTTTATTTCTAATCTTGCATACAATTCATATATGAACTGCATGCTGTATGTTTTGTCAAGCGTATGGTATGGAATTGCAGGATCGGGTGTATACAATGAGCCAGGCCTTCAGACTGAAGCAGTCCATCGAAGACGCTGTGATTGCAGGGGAATTTCAACCCGGCGATCGCTTGGACGAAGCCTCGCTGGCGGAGCGATTCGGCGTGTCGCGGACGCCCATCCGCGAGGCGCTGCTGCAACTCGGCGCCGAAGGCTTCATCGATGTCCGCCCGCGACGCGGCGCCATTGTCAGCGTCCCGTCACCGACCCGGCTGTTCGAGATGTTCGAGACCATGGCGGAGATCGAAAGCGCCTGCGGACGGCTGGCCGCGCGGCGGCTGACGCCGGACAATGATGCGGCGATGGAAGCTGCGCACCGGGCCTGCGAGACGGCCGCGCGAAACGGCGACAGCGAGCAGTATTACGCCGACAACCGCAACTTTCACGAAGCGATCTACCGCGCCAGCCGCAACAGCTTCCTGGCCGATCAGGCCTTCGCCTTGCACAAGCGCTTGAGCGCCTATCGCCGCATCCAGCTGCGGGCGCGCAACCGGCTGCTGCAATCGCTGCAGGAGCATGCCGGCATCCTGGAAGCGATCCGCGCCGGCGACGAGCAATTGGCCGCGACGCGCCTCCACGACCACGTCCTGGTGCAGGGCGAACGGTTCTCGGACATGGTCCTCGGCCTTTCACCCGCCGGCCAGTCTCCTGCCGAAGGCAGGAGGGAGACTGCGAAATAGACGTGGGTTGTTCGCCTCTGCTCTCCGAGAGCGAAGCGGACATGCCGCAGCGTTCACCGTTGAAACAGCACGGCCCTCATCCAGATATTTCTCAGTTGCGGAGCGTGGCTTCACAGCCTCTCGTTTGCACGTGAAAGGAGGATGATGGGAGATGCTCCACGCGGCGAGGTGCGGAGTTCGGTCGAACCTGCCCGGCAGCTCGCGACCAGTTCCGTTGGGGAATCTCGGAGCAATGATGAGAAGTCCCGCCGGACTGAGCGTAGAAGCCGGGAGCTTTCGCCCGAACGTCTCATTCCCGATCTGCAGAGGATGCTGCTCGGCCTTGGATGCTGATCTTCCTTGGCCGAGCAGCATCCTCTCTCGCGTTCGTCTCATGTGACTCCGGTGCAACCGTCTCGGGCGATGCGGTGGCGATCAGCCTGCATTTCAACAGCCGGATCGATCGCGCCCGTTCCAAGCTGACGCTGCCGCGAGGCCTGAGCGCTGGCCCATCTTGCCGCGGCAACCATTCCCTGTAATCTGGGTAAAACACTGGGGAAGAAGCCGATGGGAGGAGTTTTGGAGGGCGTGCGCGTGCTCGATTTCGGGCGCTATATCGCCGGGCCCTATTGCGCCACATTGCTGGCCGAGTTCGGGGCCGAGGTCATCCGCATCGAGAAGCGCGACGGCAGCGAGGATCGTTTCGTCGCGCCGGTGGGCGAAGGCGGCGAGGGCGCGCTGTTCCTCCAGGTCAATCGCAACAAGAAGTGCATCACGCTCGATCCGATGAAGGCGCAAGGCCAGGAGGTGATGCGCCGCCTGATCGCGACCGCGGATGTCGTGGTCGCCAACCTGCCGCCGCAGACCTTGCGCGCGATGAAGCTCGACTACGACTCGCTGAAGGCGATCAAGCCGGACATCATCCTGACCACGGCCACCGCGTTCGGCGGGCCGGGCCCGTGGTCCGACCGGGTCGGCTTCGACGGCGTCGGCCAGGTGATGTCGGGCTCGGTGTACATGACGGGCGCGGGCGATCCGCCGTATCGGGCCGCGGTGAACTGGGTCGATTTCGGCACCGCGCTGCACTGCGCCTTCGGCACGCTCGCCGCGCTGATCGAGCGCGGCAAATCCGGGCGCGGCCAGATCGTCGAGGGCGCGCTGCTCGCAACCGCGCTGTCCTTCACCAATGCCACGCTGATCGAGCAGGCCGTCATCAACGTCAACCGCGTGCCGACCGGCAATCTCGGCCAGACCGCGGCTCCTGCCGACATCTACCGCACCAGGGACGGCTGGGTGCTGTGCCAGGTCACCGGTCATCCGCTGTTCAAGCGCTGGGCGCGGCTGATGGGCGAGGAGGAGGTGTGGCTGAACGACCCGCGCTTTGCCGACGACATCAGCCGCGGCAACAACGGCCGCATCATCAGCGAGCGGATGGCGCGCTGGTGCGCCGAGCGCACCACGCAGGAGGCGGTCGATACGCTGGGCCAGGCGATGATCCCGACCGGCCCCGTGCTCTCACCGCAGCAGGCGCTGGATCATCCGCATATCCGCGCCGCCGGCTTCATGCAGCATGTCGACTATCCCGGCCTGCCGAAGCAGGCGCCGGTCGCCCGCGCCGCGGTGCGGCTGTCGGAAACGCCCGGCGAGATCGCAAGCCGCCCGCCGACGCTCGGCGAGCACACCGATGTCGTCCTTACCGAGCTCGGCTATGATGCGGACCAGATCGCAGCGCTTCGGCAAGGCGGCATCATCTAGCATCACAGCAGCAGCTTCAGCGCCTTGGCATCGGCCGGTGCTGCGCTCTTCTGGTCGTTGTCGAAATAGACGTAGACGTCGCAGCCCTGCCGCTTCCACGACGTGATGCGCTTGGCCCATTGCGCCAGCGTGGCCTTCGTATAGTGCCCGTGATAACGCCCGCTTGGCCCGTGTCCGCGCACATAGACGAAATCCGCCGTGCGCTTCCACGGCGCCGGCGCATCGTGATGGTCGGACAGGCACAGCGAGATGTTTTCCTCAGTCAGCATCCGCAGGATGCGCGGCTGATACCAGCTCGGATGACGGAATTCGAAACTGTAACGCCGCTTTCGTGACAGCAGCTTGAAGAACGACGCGAGCCGGTCCGCATTCGCCTCGAACTGCGGCGGCAGCTGGAATAGGATCGGGCCGGCCTTGCCGCCGAGCCGCGTGATGCGGTCCTCGAGCAGCTCGAGGCTGTTGACGGAGCGGTCCGACAGGCGCTTCCAGTGCGTGATGAATTTCGACGCCTTCCAGGCGAACACGAAATCGCGGCCGGTCTGCTCGCGCCATCCCGTCACTGCCTCCGGCGTCGGCGTGCGGTAAAACACCCCGTTCAGCTCCGTGGTGTCGAACTGCCCGGCATAGTAGCGAAGTTGCTGCTTCAGCGTCACGCCCTCGGGGAAGAACGGGCCGCGCCAGGAGGCGTAGTGCCAGCCCGAAGTTCCGATCAGAACGCGCGCCATGTTTCACGTGCCATCCGTTGCTATTTGCCGGAGGGAACGTCCGTACGGCCGATACGTTTCTCGTGCGCATCAACGTAAGGACCGGAACCGATGTACGCGCTGTTCGAAGGCAACAAGCAGATCGGCAATCCCTTTCCGACCGAGAAGGAGGTGTGGGAAGCCGCCTTGATCGAGGGCCTGGTCACCGATGTCCCGGTCGCCGACGAGGAGGGCGGTCACCTCTTGCCCGACGGCTATCACGTCGAGCGCGTCGACGAGACATTCGCGCCGCGCCCGGACTGGAAGCTGCCGCGCGAGATCTCCTGAGCTAGTTCGACGCCAGCGCCGCCTTGGCGACCTCGGCCATCCAGCGCGAGGCCACCGGCAGGATCGCGTCGTTGAAATCGTAGCGAGGGCCGTGCAGCTCCGCGCCGTCGCGCAAGGGCCCGTTGCCGATCCAGACGAAGGCGCCGGGCCGCTGCTGCAGATAATGGGCAAAATCCTCGCCGGCCATGCTGGGGGCGAGATCGCGCCGCACCGGCGCCTGCACCTTCTCCGCGGCGATGCGCGCGAGGTCGGCCTCATCAGGCGTGTTGATCACGACGCCGACACCCCAGACGATCTCGGGCGTGACTTTGACGCCGAAGCTGGTCGCGATCCCGGCGCAGGTGCGCTCGATGCCGTCGAGGATGGTGTCCTTGACCGCCTCGCGGTGGTAGCGCAGCGTGCCGCGGATGGTGACGCGTCCGGCGATCTGGTTCGCCGCGGTGCCGCCTTCGATGGTGCACAGCGACAGCACGGCGGTGTCGAGCGGATCGACGCCGCGCGAGGTAATCGATTGCAGCGCGACGATGAGGTGCCCGGCCGCCACCACGGGATCGCGCGTCAGATGCGGCATGCCGGCGTGCCCGGCGTGGCCCTCGATCGTGATGCTGATGCGCCCGCCGGAGGCCATGACGACGCCGTCGTGCACGGCGATGGTCCCGGCGGCAAGGCCCGGCCAGTTGTGGAAGCCGAAGATCCGCTCCATCGGAAAACGGTCGAACAGCCCGGCCGCGACCATCGCGCGCGAGCCGCCAAAGCCTTCCTCGGCCGGCTGGAAGACGAAATCGACCGTGCCGCTCCAATCGCTGTCGGCGGCGAGCAGCGCCGCGGCGCCCAGCAGCGAGGCGGTATGGCCGTCATGGCCGCACGCATGCATCACGCCCGATGTCTTTGAAGCATAGGGCAGGGCGGTGTCCTCGGTGATCGGCAGCGCATCCATGTCGGCGCGCAGGCCGACCCGCCTTTGTGCGTGGCCGCGCGTCAGGGTCGCGACGATGCCGTGGCCGCCGATGCCGGCCTCGAAGGGAATGCCGAGCTCGGTGAGCTTGTCCCGCACGAAGGCGGCGGTGGCCTCTTCCTGGAGCGACAGTTCGGGATGCGCATGCAGGTGCCGGCGCCACGCGGTCAGTTTCTGGTGGAGTTCGGGGGACAAGGCAGGTGTCTCTTGAGTGATGTCGGTTGCCGTCACCATAATGGATTATCACCGCCATGCACCCCGCGCCTTGGAATGCCTCGCGTGCAGCAATGTGCTTTTCCGTCATTCCGGGGCGCGCCTCTTGGCGCGAACCCGGAAATCCATGGTGCAGCTCGCTCCGAGGCCCAGTGGATTCTCAGGTGCGCAATTGCGCACCATAGCTCGCGACTTCGTCGCGCCCCGGAATGACGAGCATGGGTGTTACGCCAGCTTCGCCAGCCCCTTCCAATCGAACCCGATCCCATGCCCCGGCCGGTCAGGCGCCAGCGCCAGCCCGTCTTTCAGCACCAGCGGATGCTCGATGTACTTGTCGAGCCCGAATCCGTGCGCCTCCAGATAGGATCGGTTCGGGCAGGCCGCGAGCAGGTGCACGGTGACGTCGTGCGCGCCATGACTGGTGACCGGCAGGTTGAACGCCTCCGCCAGCCGCGCGATCTTCATGAACGCGCTGACGCCGCCGCAATTGGTGACGTCGGGCTCCGGATAGGACACCGCGCCGGATGCGATGTAGTTCTTGAACTCCCACAGCGAGCGCAGATTCTCGCCCGCTGCGATCGGCACGCCGCCGGCCTGCATGATGCGCACATGCCCGGCGACGTCGTCGGGAATGATCGGCTCCTCCAGCCAGGTCAGGTCATAGGGCACGAACGCGCGCGCGGCGCGGATGGCTTCCTCGACCGTCCATTTCATGTTGGCGTCCGCCATCAGCGGAAAGCCGTCGCCGAGATGCTGTCGCATCGCCGAGACGCGCGCGACGTCGGACTTGAGCTCGGGCCGGCCGACCTTCATCTTGATGGCGCGAAAGCCCTTGGCGAGATTGCCGTCGGTCTGCTTGAGCAGCGCATCGACGGAGAGATCGAGGTCGATGCCGCCGGCATAGCACGGCACGTGCGCATCGAAGGTGCCGAGCAGGCGGTACAGCGGCAGCTTGGCGCGCCGCGCCTTCAAATCCCACAGCGCGATGTCGAGCGCCGACAGCGCCAGCACCGCCGGCCCGCCGCGCCCGCCATAATGCAGCCCCCACCAGACATGATGCCAGATCGCTTCGGTGCCGTCGGCCTCGTGCCCTTCAACCAACGGCGGGATCTCGCGCTTGAGAATGTCGGCCACAGCCCCGCCATTGCGCCCGACCGTGTAGGTGTAGCCGACGCCCTCGGCGCCATCGGCATCGCGGACGCGGCAGGTGATCAGCTCGAACGCCGTCATGTCGCCATGCGTGGAGTCCGACAGCGCGACGGGGAGGGGGATCCGGTAGAACCCGGTCTCGATGTTTGCGATGCGCGGCATGTAGCCTCCCTGTTTTTTCTTTTGCTTCGTAGGGTGGGTTAGCTAGCGGTTGCGCGAAGCGCAAACGCTGGCGTAACCCACCACTTCTGTTGCCGTGGATGCACACGACTTGGGTTACGCTGACGCTAACCCACCCTACAAACCAAACTCACCGCATCGTCGCGAGTTGCACCGCCAGCGCGCAGGCGCGGTCGTATTCGTCGAGATTGATCCATTCGTCGACCGTGTGCGCCTCGTTCTGGCCGGCGCCGAAGGTCACGGTCGGAACGCCGTGGCGGACCATCCAGTTGGCGTCCAGGCCGCCATTGGCCGCGCGCACGTTCGGGGTGCCGCCGACCGCAGACACCGCCTCGATCGCGCGCTTCACCACAGGCAGGTTCTCCTTCATGCGGAACGGATAATAGTCGGTCTCGGCCTTGAACTTGACCTTGCCGGACTTGCCTTGCGCGTTCGTCACCTTCTTGGCCGCCTTCTCGAACGCGGCCTTGTAGGCCTTGGTGATCTCCTTGAAGAACTTTCCGTCATGGCTGCGGCTCTCGCCGCGCACATGGACGTAGTCGGTGACGACGTTCGTGGCATCGCCCGCGGGGCGGCCTTCGCCGCCGGTGACGGGACCGACATTGCTGGTGCCCTGCTGCTTGCCCTTCACCACCTTGCCGAACCAGCCGCCGGCCTTCACCTCGGCAAGCGCGAGGGCCATGATCATGGTCGAGGAGATGCCGCGCTCCGGCGCGACGCCCGCATGCGAGGCGCGGCCGAAGATCTCGACGGTCCAGCGGTCGGCGCCGACGGCCCCGATCACGACGTTGGAGGCCGAGCCGCCGTCATAGTTGAACGCCATCACCGGCGAGCCGAGCTCGTCGAGCTTGACGTGACGCGCGCCATAGAGCCCGCTCTCCTCGCGCACGCAGAACAGAAGCGTGATCGGCGGATGATCGAGCTTCTGCTTGGCGAGCTCGGCGGCCAGCGTCACCAGCACGCCGCAGCCGCAGCGATTGTCGCCGCCGAGCGCGGTCCTGGCCTCGTTGACGATCTTGCGCCCGGACTTCTTCGGCTTGGCGCCGGCGCACAGCGGCACCGTGTCCATGTGGGTCATGAACATGATCCGCGGCTGGTTGTGCAGCGCGCCGCGGCCGGGCAGGTCGACGATGAGGTTGCCGGTCTCGGTCGGCACAGGAATGCGCGTGTTGGCGTCGTCGAGCCGGATCGCCTTCGCCGGCACGCCGGCCTCCTTCAGCGCGGCCGTGAGCTCCCGCCCGATCGCCGCCTCCTGTCCGGTGACGCCCTCTACAGTGAGGAAGCGCATGAGACGATCGGTGGCGGCTTTGGTGTCGACAGGCATGGACTCGAATTCCCCTTGATGCGGATGGCGGCGCAGCATCCCCTGCGCTTTCGCATTTCGCAAGGGGCTCAGACGCGCTGCGTGTAGATCAAAAAGATCAGCACGCCGAGCGCCAGCGCCGCCGCCATGAACAGCAGCACCGCCGGCAGCCCCGCGAGCGCGGCCACCGCGCCGGTGACGGACTGCATCAGCGCGGTGCCGAGAAAGAAGGCGAGATTGACGGCCGCAAGTGCTTTCCCTGCGACCTGCGCGTCGACGAGCTGCCTCGACATGCCGAAAAGCAGCGGCTGCGCCGAGGTGAAGAGCCCGATCAGCACGAACAATGCCAGATCGTAGGACGGCGGCATGACGTTCACGCCGAACAGCCATGCAACGGCAAAGTGCGGGGCTCCCAGCGCCATCAGCGCGAGCAGCAGCGCCGCGATCGCATGCGTGCCGGCGATCAGCTCGCGGCGGCGGCCGAGCCTGCGGTCGATCATGCCGACCAGCAGCGGGCCTGCGATCATCGCCAGCGTGAAGGCGCCGAGCTGGTTGCCGGCCTCGACCCGCGTCAGTCCCTTGATCTCCATCAGCCAGGGCCCGCCCCACAGGCCGCGCAGCACCAGCGAGCTCGCCAGCGACACCATCGCCAGCGCGATCACGCCGCGCAGCGGCCGCGACAGGCCGAGCCTGACCACATCGATCATCTGCGACAACGGCGAGGACGAGTCCTTGTGCTCGGCCGGCTGGTGCGGCACCAGCACGAAGACCGCGAGCGCGACGAGGATGCCGCCGATCGCGGAGAGCCAGAAACCGGCGCGCCAGCCGTAACTGTCGATCACGAAAGCGAGCGGGCTCGCTGACAGCAGCATGCCGATATTGCCGATCGAGAGGATGGCGCCGGACCACAATCCGAACCGCGCCGCCGACAATTGCTTGGCGGCGAGCGTCATCGGGCACATCAGCATGCCCGAGGTGGCGACGCCGAGCAGCAGCTGCCCGACGGCGAAGCTCTCAGGCCCCGTCGCAAATCCCGAGGCCACCGCGCCGAACACGGTTCCCGCCAGCAGGCCGAGCGAGACCGGCCGCACGCCAAATCGGTCCATCGCCGCGCCGACCGGGATCTGCGAAGCCGCAAAGGCGAAGTGATAGACCGACGTGAGGCTCGCCAGCGCCTGCGGCTCGATGTGGAAATCCGCCGCCATCAGGTCGAGGCTCACCGCCGGAATGGTGCGCAGCAGGGTCGACAGCATGTGGCCGCAGGCGAGCGCGACCAGCGCGAAGATCAGCGCGCGGGTGGCTGTGCCCGCGTCGTTGGCGGCCGTGGTCATGAGCGTCCCGTCCCGAGAAGGTTTTGGGTGGGGTTACATGATCGCGGGGGCGGGCGCCAATGGCGGCAGTGCGACCCCCTCATGCCGGAATGTGGCTTCTCCAGTCGCGACCAGTCGCTTGGCAGGCTCATCCATGTCGCGGCGGTCGTGAACCTGAACGAGCGCCAAGACGTTATGCCGGCAAAACGTGGTATCCTGCAGACCAGGAAGCGCCATGACATGCGGTGGCAGCGGCAATGTCCTCGTCCGAGAGTACAAGTCAGACGACCAGTGACGCGGCCCGCCGGGAGCGGCGAAGGAGCAATTTTCTACTGTTGCTTCTCGCCGTTGGATTTCTCGTCTTCGGCGTCGCAGCGGGTGCACTCTATTACGCGTTGCGGCCGGAGATTCTCCGGATCGCCGTCGGGCCGCCTGGCAGCGACGATTACAAGGTCATTCAGGCGATGGCCGATGCGTTCGGCAGCGAAAGCCGAACTGTCAGGCTGCGTCCGATCAAGGCCGACGGAGCGATGGAAGCTCTCGCCCTGCTTGGGTCTGGCAAGGCCGATCTTGCCGTCGGCCGCGGCGACCTGGACATGCCGGCCGAGGCGCAGACCGTCGCTGTCGTACGCAAGAACTTCGTCGTGCTCTGGGCACCTTCCGGGCTTGCGGGCAAGAGTTCGAAAAGAAAGCCGTCGCCGAAGATCAAGGAGGTCGCCGATCTTTCAGGGCGCCGTGTCGGGGTGATCGGGCGGACGCCGGTGAATCCCGCGCTGCTGCGCGTCATCCTGAGCGCCGCCGGAGTGCAGCCCGACAAGGTCGCCGTGGCGCAGTTCGGCACTGACCAGATCGATGAGCTCGCGCGCGATCTCACCCTCGATGCCTTCATGGCGGTCGGGCCCCTCGACAGCAAGATCACCTCCGATGCCGTTGCCGCAACGGCGCGGGCGCGCGGCGAGCCGAAGTTTCTCGCCATCGAGGCATCGGAAGCGATCGCCATCAAGCATCCCCGGTATGAATCGGAGGAGATTCCACCCAGCATCTTCAATGCGGATCCGGCTTGGCCAGGTGACAAGGTTGAAACTCTCAGCGTCAGCCATCTGATCGTGGCGAGAAAGAGCCTGCCCGAAGCGACGGTCGCCGCGTTTTTCCGTCAGCTCTTTGCCGTTCGCCAGGCGATCGCGAGGCAGGTCCCTGGCGCTGCACACATCACCAAGCCCGACCTCGAGAAGGAGGCTGAGCTGCAGGTCCACCGGGGCGCGGCGGCCGTCATCGACGGCAACGAACGCACGTTTCTCGACCGGTATGGCGACTTTTTCTGGTTCGGGCTCCTGCTTCTCTCTGGAATCGGCTCCGCTGCCGCTTGGTTGCGGCGCTATTTGAACCGCGACGAAAGGGACGACAATACCAGCCATCGCAACCGAATCCTGGCCATGGTTTCCAGCGCGAGGACCGCGGAATCCAATCAGGAGCTTGTGGCATTGCAGCGCGAGGCCGATATTATCATCGCCGAGACGCTCGAATGCTATGATGACGGCGCGATCGAGCAAGAGGAGCTCGCGGCATTCGGACTGGTGCTCGACCTCTTGAGCAATGCCATTGCCGAGAGGCGAACCGCACTGCAACGTACCACCCTCGAAACGGTTCGGGGCGCGGTAGGGAGCCACGGCGTTACGCCGCGGGGATAAAGCGTCGTGGCGCCTCCGTACTGCGCGCGACGGTTGCAGTAATTGCCTCGGCATACTCGTCTTCGTCATCGAGCGCTTCCGTCGGCGGATATAGGAACAAAAAAGACATCGTCTCTCTTACCTCGGTAAGGAGACCTGATCATGCTGTCCTCGAGACCACCGCGGCCCATTCGCACAACGCTCGATCTTGCGAACGCCGGTCAGGTCAAGTCGGTACGCAGGCGCCTTCGCATCACCAATGCCGATCTGGTCAGGATCGTCGACAAGATCGGCAATTCTCTGACGGCCATCGAGAAGGAAGTGGAGCTCGAGAAACTGGCCGCTCAGCAGTGTAATGCCAGGGACGCGACGACGACCCTCGAATGAATCCGAGCCATCACGTCGAAAAGGAGACTTGCGATGAACGGTCTGATCTACCTCATAGGGCTCGTCGTTGTGATCGCGGCCATTCTTTCGTTCTTTGGCTTGCGATGAGCGCTGTGGTCCTGCAGCCCGACGCACCACCGATCCGGTGAAGCAATCTCGCGTGCACCAAAATGGTTGATCCGCACCAGGTCAATACCATCATAGCGACGACGGTCTGCGCGGTCTTCAAGGACCTTCCCGACGCTCAAATCGGAACTGAAGAAGCCAAGCTGCTGGCCAAGCAGATCACGGAAGCGCTGAACGCAGCTGGGCTGCAGATCGTCCCTGTGGATCCGGCGATCAAACGGCCTTAGAGCGTGATGAGATCAGGTTTGATTGCTACAACGTAAGTGCACTCCCTCTCCCGCTCTTGTCCGCCGAAGCCTTGGCGAAGGCGGATGCGGAGAGGGCTCGGGAGAGGGTGTTTTCGCAGTGGGATAGCCCCCGAGAGGAGAAAGCCCTCACCCGCGCCTTCGGCGCGACCTTTCCCGCAAGCGCAAGCGAGAGAGGTTGCACCGAGCCCGCGGCAATCGATTTGACCTAAAGCCATTCCGCTCTAGCTCCATGGCTGCGGCACCGGGCTTTCTGGCTTGAAGCTCCATCAGGCGGGGGCGGCGCTAGATCCGTTCGAAACTATCGACGTTGGTCGTCACGGCGCGCCACCAGTTCAACGGCTCGAGCCTGGCAGGCTCGCCCTCCCTGGCGGCACTCAGCGCCTGGTCGGCGACGACGAACCAGGCGGTCTCCATCTTTCCATGCCGCAACAGCCCCGTGTAGGAAACGACGCGGTCGCCTGTCGCAGACGAGCCCACGGCGACAAAGCCGATGCAATTGCCCCTGTGAAACCCGGTGACCTGCACCGTTTGTCCATAGAAGCCGCTATCTTCGAGCGCCGTCTCGAAAGTGCCTTCGATGCGCCCCTCCGTCTCGCTGATGATGCGTAGGATGGAGCCGAACTGATTTCGCCAGCTGCCGACCCACGACATTCCGGTTCTCCCACGCTCACTTGCCCGGCGCGACGCGCAGCCGGTGCAATCGATGCAGCTCCCCGGCGGCGTCCTTCATCAGGCTGCGCGCCGCCTCTCGCTCCTGGCCGACGATGAACCCAGATGCGAAAGCCTGGGCGCGCCGGTTCGCCGGCGGCGCCGACAACGCCGTCTCCGTCGCCAGCTCGCGATGCGTCATGAAGTCGTTGAGCGATCCCAACGCGGATTGAATCGCCTTCAGCCGGCCGGAGAGGCTTGCGAGCTGCCCCTGGTCGCGATCGCTGTAGAGGCTCACGAAGAAGTCGACGGCATAACGGATCTTCTTGATCCTGATCCGCAACTTGTGGCGTTGCATCGGATCGAGATCGTCCAGATGCTTGCCCTGCTTGCGCGCCTTCCTGATCCGGCGGTCCAGTACCGAGGCGGCGTAAGCAGCAATCGACCGATCGTCATCGGCGCGGGACTGTCCGGTCTCGATCCACTCGAGCACGTCGATCAGCAGGCGGCGATAGCGGGGTGATTCGACCGCCTCGCGGGCGCGCGCGAAGGCGGCCCTCCGCTCCGCGAAAAACTTCTTGGCGATCGCGCGAGCGCCGCGTTTCGGCACGCCCTGATCGGCGATCGGCCGAATGCTTTCATTGAGAAAGACGTCGATCTCGCGTGCCGGCGCCAGCTCGCCCGTGAGCCATTTGAGCTCGGTCTTGATCCGCTCCGTGCTGGCGCGCGGCAGGATGTCGGAGAACAGCGAGATCGCGGCCCGTAAGCGTCGCAGGCCGACGCGCATCTGGTGGACGCCTTCCGAATCCATGTCCCGCACCGGATCGGCATTCGCCGTGATCTGACGCAGCGTCGAATGCGCGATCACGCCGAAGGCTTTGCGCGGCGACAGCTCGTGTGTCAGCTCGATCGGCTCGGCATGCTGCGCGCCCGCGCCGTTTCCCGTCACGAGTTCAAAGCCTCGCTCGGCTTTCGAGCGCAGATCGAGCTCCGCGCCCGTTCTGCGTTCGAGATTGCGCGCCAGCCGGAACAGGTCGGCGGCCTGTCCGGACTTCAATTCCAGTTCGAGCTCAGCCACCGGCCGGGAACGCCGTCCGGCGCCGATGCGGCCGCGGTCGACGGCGAGCTCGATCTGGCTCCGTCGCACCCGCCTTGCTTCAGTCGTGCGGTGGACCTCGGTCCGAAACACCGCCCGCAGCTTGCGCGGAAGTTTCTTGGACGCGAGATCCGCAAGAGGCGTGTTCTTGATCTGCTTGAAGTCGGGCCTTGCGCCTGCGACCTCATGCTCCCATTCGCCGCGCGTCACGGTTCCGGAGCCGCCGGCCTTCACGGTCTGCACATAGCGGTCGCCGACCTTGCGGATGCGGAGCGTGAGACCATGTCGCCTGAGCTTCTGCTTGCTGGTGTCGTAATAGGTCGACACCAGATCCTGCTCCGACCGGTCGCCGCGCTGTCCGTTTAACGCGCCATCGCGCAGGACGGATGACAGCTTTCGTGGCGCAAGGCGGAATTTGAGTTCCGTTTCGGCATTCATCGGGCACGCTTCCGTTGCCCATTCAAAGTGGCGCCACCGCGAGAAGTTCCGTGTGCAACGCGCATTTCGGATGGCGATGCGCGTCGGCCAATTGCCGCGTCCGCCGGTTATGGAAATTCACGGAACTTGCCGCGAGACCGGTCGATTGAGGCGCAGGCTAGAATGAATCCGGTCAGTTCATTGCGGCGGCGGGGGCGGTGGCGAAGGCGGCGATGCTTTCAGCTTCTCGACAATCGAGAGGAATGTCGGGGGCGCCCCGGTCTTCGCGTCGACCGAAAGACCTTCGCCGCACTCGAATGCACGTTCTGCGATCTCGTAGCCGAGTGCTCGATAGCTCTCGAATTGCGATTCCGAGAAGAACTGGTTCAACGTGGTCTCGTGCGGAAAGGTCGCGTGGGCTATCGCATAGCTCAACACACCCATGGGCTCCGTGCCGTGCAGGCCCGACTTGAAATACAGGAGCAGTCCGTTCTGCGAGTCGCCGCCATCGGCCTCACGATAGAGAATGTCGCCGATCGCCCAGTAGGGCGCTTGCTCGGCGGGGGTTGGACGTTCCTTGAAGCGCTTCTTCAGGAGGTCAAGCCCGTCCAGGTCGATGCGTACTCCGAGATCGATCCAGATCTTGCGCAGCGCATTGCCGAGGTCCTCGAAGGAATAATCGGGGTCGCAGCCGGCGTCGCTGACCACGATCACGCGGCAGCGCCGGCGGACCATCTCGTAGAGGCCTAGATTTTCGAAGTGCCCGCCGTCGGTGAGGTAGACCCAGCGCTCGGTCTCGCTGGTCAGTCCGAACATCTCCATGAAGAACGGTCGGAGCGCGTTCGTTGGCTTGACTTCCGAATAGTAGGGATTGTCGCCGCGCGGATTGGCGAGCCACCAGCCGAGCCGCACATTGAACAGCGCCATCAGGAAGGCGACGCCCGGCGAGGAGTTGTAGCCCATGCTCGGACTCACGGCCGCGCCGGAGATCGCCATGGCCGTTCCGAGCGTCAGCTTTCCGCCGTAAGGCTGCGGCTGGTGGGCCGTGGCGTAGGTCGTTCGGTATGCACCGTCCGAAAAGACCGCGCTGCCGCTGCCGCAATGGAGCGGCGAGAACGTGAAGGGCGCGGCCATCCGTTCCTGCCATGCCAGGTTCTTGGATGACACCAGGTTGAGCGCCCCGCTGATGACGTGGAACGGCTTCCATTTGGCCCCTGTCGGCGCGACGCCATGCTCCCAAAGCTCGTGCAGGAGCGGGCTGTCCCGGCCGTCGAAATCCGTAAAGGCGTTCTTCGTCTTGTCACGCTCCTTCTCGTTGCGCGACGCGCCCAGAAAGGCGCGAACCAGCCGATTCCGGTAGAGGCCGTGGAGTGAGTATCGGTTGATGCTGAGGACATGTGCGGCCGCGTAGATCAGCGCGCCGAGCAAGATGCCCGCCAGGAACACCATGGTCCAGGGCATGTGACCGTCTGCGCCGGAGGCAAGCGATCTGAAAGCTGCGTCCCAGCCGATGGACAGCAGAGCGACCAGGACGGCCGCGAAGATCGCCGCGGCGACGGCCGCGATCGTGTTGAGTCCGAGATATTGGCGC
This sequence comes from Bradyrhizobium sp. BLXBL-01, assembly GCF_051853025.1. Taxonomy (NCBI): domain Bacteria; kingdom Pseudomonadati; phylum Pseudomonadota; class Alphaproteobacteria; order Hyphomicrobiales; family Nitrobacteraceae; genus Bradyrhizobium; species Bradyrhizobium sp. BLXBL-01. The sequence goes on along the minus strand of NZ_CP182471.1, from coordinate 6,001,052 downwards.
AAGCCTGAAATCTGCTCGGCGGCTGTCTTGGTCTTCGAACTCGCTCCGAGGAGGATGGAGAGCAAGCCGGAAAGACCTCCTCCGGCTGCGAGCGAGGGCACGGTTGCACTGCCAATCTGGGTCTCGATCCATCTTGCAGCCGGTGGCGCGCCGAGCACGAGCCCGAACCACACGAGCCAGCCGAGATAGGCCAGCGTGAAGAGCCCGCTCGACCGCGCCTGAAATTCCAGCCCGACATCCACTTCGGACAGGAACTCGGCAAACGAAATATAGGTCACGTCGGCGACGATGCGCGCCAGCACGATCCAGGGTAGCCCGAATACGCAGGCAAAACCCGCCGCCGTGGCGGCGGAGTCGGAGGGGTTGATGCTCCAGAGCAAAATCAGTCCCACGGCGCTCAGCAGACCGAAAGCCGCGCCGGCGACAGCCCAGGCGATCAGCTCCATCCACGGATGCTTGGGGCGCGACTCGGGCGGCGGCCGGGACGATCTCCCGAAGATGATCGTCCACAGGGGCGCCAGCGCCCAGGACGCCAGGAAAAAGATCATGCCAAGGATTGTTCCGCGGATCAGCACCGCCGCGGCCGGATGCTGGTTGTTGAATTTCTCGACAAATTCGAAGCCGCTGACGCGAAGCACATCCGTGAGAGTCTTCAGACCATACGGGCTCCGCAGCACGAGCACCAGCAGTGCGGCTCCGACAAGGAAGGGAGCGAGATCGCACAGGAGAAAGCGGGGCTGCGAGACGTTGATCCAGCCGCGCGCCGGGCGGTTTGCGACGGAGAAGGACAGGGAAACCAACAAGCACAGCGTTGGTATGGCCATCACGACCAGAAACCATATCGACCTTTCCGTGATGCTGTGGGCGTCGATAAGCGCAAAGTAGAGCGCCTTGGTGACGAGCACCGCAAGGATCATCGGAGGGACGAGCAGGATCCAGTTCAGGAACAGATTGCGCAGGACGCTGGCGACATCGCTCCACAGGTCGGGAGAAAGCGACGAGAAGCTTGGAGAGAGGAAGTGCGAGTTGCGCCGAAGGTTGGAAATCGGCTCGGCTTCCTCGTGGTCTCCGAGCGGACCGCGGCTCTCGCGCATGGTGAGTGCTGGAACCACTTTATCCGGCGGGACGCTTGGACCGGCGGTTCCGCAGAGTGGGGGGACAATCAGGGCCTGGCGCCCCTTCTCGCGCTGGCGCTCCTGATACAGCCAGGCCGACAGCCAACTGCCGATATAACCGCCTCCCGATACTGTCGACAGATACTCGAACTGCTTCAGGGCCGAGCCGGCCTTCTCGTTCTTGCGTTTCGACGTGACCTCCAGCGCGGCAATCCTTTGCACGATACCGAGCGCAAACGCCGCGCTGCGGATTCCGCCACCGGACAGGCACAGCGCCCATCGGTCGTCTGCGTTGAAGGTCCGATAGATTTCTAGGAGCTGATCGGGGACCTGCTCGGTCTGTGGCAATGGCCCTGGCGGGATTTCGGAGGAGGCGAGCCGATTTGTAATCGTTAGGTCGAAGGGTAGTATTGAAGAGGGCTCAGACGCTGGCGGTGCCGGGACTGGCGGGGCGCTGGCTGCCGCATCGTTCTCGGTCTTTGGCGGGAATTCCAGAGGATCTCCGCGGAGCGCCCGTCGTTCCTCCCAGAGGACCTGCGCAAGATTCAATGCGCCCATGACACCCTCCCGCTGTTTTTCCGATATCGGTCCAAGCTAGCGATAACGGGAATAACGGGCGTGTGAAGTAATTCACAAACACGCGTAAATTGTTAAGGGGTGAGGCCGTCAGCACGCGCGTCAGGACCGGAGGATGGCAGCCGGCCCCGCTCGTGACAGCGGCATCACTTCAGCTCCTCCAGCAGTCTTTGCGCCTCTTCGAGCAGCAGTCGCTGCTGTCCCGACTCGGCTTTGGCCGCTCGCGTGAACAGGCCGTGCTTCTGTGCGTTCCGGTTTCCTCTCGGCGCCCCTGATCGCCTTGCCCCACCGTGCATGCGACATCGCTGCTTCCCCCGCCTGGCCGGTGCACGGCACGTGCCGCCGTCGCGAGTCCTCGCGCAGCAGCGAGGGCTCGACTGCATCGGTGCCGTGTTGCGGGCGTGGGCGCCGGTCATCGGCTCGGCCCCTGCCTTGCGTCGCTTTGGCCTGTCTCCGCAACGAGCACGCCCGCATGCTGCGTGACGTTGCCCACGATCGCCCGTCCGCCGTCCTGCACCGACAGGTTCTGCACCGTGATTGCGCGCTCGTCGCTGTTACGATGGCGATTCAGCGCTTCGACCTGAGCGGCGAAGGTGCGGGAGAGCCGGGTCAACGCGCGGGCGATGCCCTCCTGCTGCGCGAGATCGTCGGTGCAGGCCAGCCGGCAGGCACAGCGCATCGCCGCCATATGCACCGACACCATCTGCGACACCAGCATGGCCTCGACGGAATCCTTCGGCGCGATGCTCCTGATCGTCGAGATCATGAAGGCGAGGTTGGCTTCGTCGGGCTTCTGCCCGACCGCGCTGGCTTTGACCAATTGCCTCAATATGCCGTGCATCGCGTCGCGGTCGGGGGCGCCGAGCGCCTCGAGCAGCAGCTGCTCGCCGGCTTGCGGGTCGGGATGGCTGATCGCAATGCGCCGCTTGTAGAGTTTGACGCGCGGGTTCGCGGCGGGGGCGCTGCGATCGGATGCCGCGAGCGGCGAAGTGATGGGACGTGAGAGAGCTGTCGTCATGTGCTGTGTCCTTCTGGCGGCGCAGGCGCGAACGGCCGACGGTGCCTTCGCGTGTCCGCGCCCCGCAGCGCAGGCTCGACTGCATTGACGGATGTGATCGCCGGTCATACGCAGGCGCCCTGCGTTGCGTTCGCTAGGGCCGTGTTCGGGCGCCGGACCAACGTCGAGCGGATTGCTCGGCCACACTGCCTGGGCTTACGCGGCAACGATCTTGTCCTGCTCGAAAACGAAATACCGAGGATCTGCAACCGTCTCTCCACTCAAGTTGCGGCTAATCTCCACCGTGACGAGACTATCGCCGGCAAAGGCAGGACTCAGCTCAAGGGTGAGATAATCGAACAGTGCTCGCTCGTGAACGGCAACAACGATCTGTTTGCCTAATTTCTTGGAAAATGTTCGGAGTAGGGCTGCAAATTGCGCAATGTGAACATCGTCCATAGATTGAACCGGATCGTCTAGGATCAGCCAAGGTAATTGAGATGGGACCGATAGATTTAGCGCTAAGAACAGCGTCAATGCTGCTGTATTCAGGTTGCCTTGGCTAAGCATCGCGCCTGGAGGCCCCGAAGATTGTCCAGACCTGTGGAGGGTCTCGAGGATCGCTTCAGCTCTACCATCGTCCTCCGCTGGGAGTCTAAATTGGGGAACAAATTGCTCATTAGGAGCCAATCGGACGAATAGATCACGCCAGACCGTATTGAGAGAGCCACTGAAGACATCGCGTACAATTCCGGTGCGAACTCGGCTAGCGGCCGTAGCAAGGTGTCTGGCAGTGTCTCGAATGTTTCCGATTGAGGTGAAAGTGTCTTTCATGGACCTCTCTCGCTCGGAGAGCTGTCGCGCGCGGTCGATTCTCTCGGAGAGAAGCTGGGTTTCCCGCTCGTATTGACCTAGTTCAGATTCAGCAGTGATGCGCGTTGAAAGGTTCCTTCTAACCGCGGCCTGCTTCGCCAACAATTCGTTATCTGCTTGCTTCAGGCCCTCCTGTAGGCTGGTGAAAGAACCGAGAGGGCGCCCGGTGACTCGTTCTACTGCGGCCTGGATATCGGGCAGTATGGTCGAGGATGAGAGATCCGCCCGACGTGCTTCAATTAGGTTTCGGCGAGCTATTTCAAGCAATTGGAAAAGCTGCGCTCCCACTGTGGCCTCTTCGCGAAGAGCATCTAGCTTGCTTTTGATAGACGTGATGGATGATTGGCGTCGTAACCAATCTACTCGCGCTTCGGCGCTTAGCACCATGCGCTCGGCAGATACTTCATCACGACGTGCGGTAGCTAGTCTTTCACTCTCGGAGGCTCGCTCATTGGCAAGAGCTTGCAATCTACCAGCTTCGCTGGTGAGGTTTGCGATCGTGGCTGCGATGTGGGAGGTCAACGAGCCCTTGTCCAGCTCACTAAAATCGCGGTTACAAACGGGGCACATGTCAGCCTCGACATGTGGCGCTATACCCGCAAGCGCGTTGGCCAAGGTCTTCGCATCCCTTGTTCTTGCCGCAAGAGCGTCATTGATATCCTGAATTCGAGCTGCCGCCCGTTGCGCGGTGGCCTGTGCAGTTGCTAGTACTTTGCTCCCCAGCTCATGTTGATTAAGAAGCCTTTGACAGCGTTCGATCTCAGCTTCGCACCACGCCAATGCCTCGTTCACAAGCGCGCCTATATCCGCGTCGGGACGAGACAATTCCGAATGGAATTTGCGGAGCTCGTCGAGCGCCGCAATAATCTCTGCCCCCTGATCGTTTAGCCATGCGGTATACTCGGATGTAGCTTTTGCTTCCTCTCTTTGCCTCACGGCCAAATCGACTTCAGGACCGCTTTCCCCCAATTTTGCCAACCGCTCGCTTAATGAGTTGAGTTCTGATCTCTCCTGAGTGATTCGAGACAGCTCCATCTCGTCGAATCCCCCTTGCGAAACTTGCTCTCTTAGCGCCCCAACGTTAAAGTTTGGCGGCAGCTCCTCCATCGTTGGGTGCAATTGCATTACAAGATCATTTAGCCGCGTAAGGCGAGCATTGACCGCTTCTTGGGCAGAGAGGATGCCTGTTTGCTCACGCGCGATCTGCTGGTCGAGGCGCTGTAGGGCCGCTTCAAGCTCCCTGTAGGCTGGCGCAATCTTGCGAATTCGCGTCACATTGAACGCGTGGTTAAGCCCATCGACCAAGGCGTCTAACGGATCAAGACGCAGCAATTCGTTGACGAACAGCGTTAGCCTTGAGTTCGTCGTTTTTTTCTGATCGTAGAATTCCAGTAATCGGCCAAGGACGGCCTGTGGCAGATAACAACGCTCCGCGAAAAATCTGGTGTGGACCTCATCTAGAGCTGGCGTCGTGCTGAACGTGCCTGGCTTGAAAGTGACTCTGCCTTCTCCGGATGTGGTTTCAGTCTTTCCACTTGTGGTGAGGTGGATCGAGCCCTCGGCTGTGCCGATATTAGTCAGAAAGTCGTGGTAATTGGACTGATCCTCAAGATGAGCGATCGCTCCTGTCAATCCAAGCTCAAGAGCCGATAGCACGCTGGTCTTGCCCATGCCGTTCGTGCCATGAATCAGAACTACCTGAGCATCAAGTGGCACAACTATTGCTCCACGAATGCTTCGGAAGTTCTGGATGGAGAGTGACTTAAGACCTGGCGTCATGTTTCGGGCCGCCCCTCGTTTAAGGCGTCGTCCGCCAACTCTGCGATTGCCGTCGCAAGAGCCTGCTCAACTGCCTCTTGTCCATCCTCTGCCAGTTGAATGAAGCGATCCATCTGCAAACGCTCGGGCCCTTCCTGTAAACTCTTATTGAGGTTGGTTCGCCAGTCGGCGAGGTGCTCGACGCGGGGCGGGCTCGTGAGTGGCAGTAATACCGCCAGCCAATCTCGTATGGTGTCGATCTCGTCGTAGCTCGGAGCGCCAATAGGGAGCACTCGACAAACCTTGTTGATTGCATTGATGAGATCTTTGTCCGCCTGTCCGGATGTTAGGACTGTTGTGACAGAACGACGAGAACGCAGCACATCTAAAGCGCGAGTGAACGCCAACACAGATCTGATCACGGAGGAATTGTCCGTTATACTTGTCAACTCGATCACGATGACAAGGTCGTTTCCTTTGTCGCTTGCGACCAAAACCTGCGTGAACGTAAATTCTTGAGAGCCAATTTTGACGGGATTTGGTAGGGCGCGATACCGGCCCTCGACTGTTAGAATTTCCAGCACGCGTTCCGTGATTGTCATAGGCCGACCTCGGCTAAGAAGCGCTGACGAATGTCTTCAAGAGATTTTTCATCAGACAATAGCTCGCCAAAGCCGATGTAACGCGGTTCCGCTTTTCCGGTCCTTAGCGAAGCGGAAGGACTCCTTTGCTGCCTAGGAGCAACCTTTCGCGAGCAGATTACCACCACGTCTGGATCGCTCTCATCGAAAGCGCCGGCGTTAAGTAGGCTGCTGATGTTGTCGTCACTAGCTGCGAAGAAGACACGCGCGGTGGCATTTGGAGTGCATATCCGCAAGGCTCCGGATCGCGCATCCGTCGGGTCATCAACGCAGATATCCCATCTTGATCCCTCAACCTCTCGGCCAATTATCGCCAATGCCGCGGCTGCTTCCGCCTGCCCAGTGAAAGCGATCGAGGCATCCTGCTGCATCAAATGCTCGGGGTTTGGACTTATTGGGATGTAGGGACGCGGGCCCGGGAGGCTCTTCCCGCCTCGAAGCTGCTCAGCGAACCGCCCGATGACTTGTGCGATGCTTGTTGCAAATGCATAGCGGTCCGCGTTCCCGAACTTGGCGGCTCTATCGCGCAAGGTCACGATTCCTTCCGCGAGCCGTTGCCGTTCGGTCTTGCTCAGATTTGGTGCTTCCACGCTAGCTGCAAGAGCTGCGACCTTGCCACCCAGGACATCCAAGAGAAGTGCAAGAAGTAGCGCTTTGGAGAAGACGGGCAGCCTGGCGTTGCTGCAAATTTTATCCCGATGGGCCTCGTAGTTCGGCTGATAGGCGCCTTCTAAGATAGACTTTTGCCCATCGGTCAACTCCTGAGCCGAGAAAATGATCGGCGCCGGATCGTCATTCCAGTTCCAACCGTTGGCGCCAAACAATTGTTGAATGTTAGCGTCCTGCGCAGACAATCCCACCATGAGAGTTCGAGAGCGTGCAAGCAACGCTTTCAGCTGATCTCTCATCTGACTGAATTTTGGATTCTGAAACCAGTGTATTATCATTGGTTCGCGAGCCACAAGCAGCGGGCGATAGTTGCTTTCATCTTCGATCGCTCGTCTGGCACACCCATGAAACTTGTACAGCTTTCCGATGGCGGTCGGCCCGCGCAAGTCGCTGCCGGTAACCGCCACCTGGTACGTTTCGTTCGGCCGACCGAGCTCCATCATAGCACTCTCAAGCAAGGCATCCCAATTTGCTGTCGCCAATTCGGATACGGCTCCCTCAAGCACCAGCATTCCTATAACTAAATGCTCGGCGTCCGCTCTTTGAGCCGCGAACGTGCGTTTGAAATCCAAAACGTCCCACAGCAAATAGTCGAGCGGTTTTCCAGAGACCTCTATGCCGAGTACTTTTGAATATTTGTTCCAGAGACGATCTACTATCTCTTTCTGAAGAGGCCAATTCGCGACCGGTACGTTAAAGTCTATCTGCGCGCGCACGTCAGAAGAAAGGTCAGCTAAATCGAGAATTTGCGAGAACGCTTTGCGGTGTGGGCAACCCTCATTCGCCGTTACTAGTTGGCGCAAAGATTCTAATAGTTTGGACAGAACGCCATCCAACCCGACAACTCGCTCGCGAGAAATGGCAGACCCGAGCCATAGCGCATACATTCCGGTCCGGAAGCCCTTTGAGAACTCCTTGAATGACCCTTCGAGCAGCTCAATAGTCTCAAGTATAGATATGGTAGCAGCGGTCGGCAAAGCAATCTCCTTCACGACTACACGCTAGAGTAGTTCGAGAGGTATTTCCATTGCTTTGTATTGACCGCCGCAAGGACGATGGGTCCTCAATTCAAGCCGCGTAGCAGCTTCCGCGCTCCATCAAACAATACACGAATTCACCGCTCTTGTGAGCAATCCATGCTTCCAAGCGGTCCGGTTGCCCTTCGGGGCCCGATCCCCGCGCGCCGCCATGCATCCGGCAGCGGCGCTTGCCGTGCATTGCCGGCGCGCGGCAGGCGGTGCCATCGCGTGGCCGCGCCCCGCAGCGCGGGCTCGTCACCATCGCCCGCGTGTTTCGGACGTAACCGCCGCTCATGCGTTGGCGCCTTGCGTTGCGCCCGCTCATTCGCGTTCGCCGGCTGCGCTCGACGCGGTGTCCGGATCGGCACCGATCAGATGCGCATGCTGCGTGACGTTGCCCACGATCGCCCGTCCGCCGTCCTGCACCGACAGGTTCTGCACCGTGATTGCGCGCTCGTCGCTGTTGCGATGGCGATTCAGCGCTTCGACCTGAGCGGCGAAGGTGCGGGAGAGCCGGGTCAACGCGCGGGCGATGCCCTCCTGCTGCGCGAGATCGTCGGTGCAGGCCAGCCGGCAGGCACAGCGCATCGCCGCCATGTGCACCGACACCATCTGCGACACCAGCATGGCCTCGACGGAATCCTTCGGCGCGATGCTCCTGATCGTCGAGATCATGAAGGCGAGGTTGGCTTCGTCGGGCTTCTGCCCGACCGCGCTGGCTTTGACCAATTGCCTCAATATGCCGTGCATCGCGTCGCGGTCGGGGGCGCCGAGCGCCTCGACCAGCAGCTGCTCGCCGGCTTGCGGGTCGGGATGGCTGATCGCAATGCGCCGCTTGTAGAGTTTGACGCGCGGGTTCGCGGCGGGGGCGCTGCGATCGGATGCTGCGAGCGGCGAAGTGATGGGACGTGAGAGAGCTGTCGTCATGTGCTGTGTCCTTCTGGCGGCGCAGGCGCGAACGGCCGTTCGCTGCTGCGCGCGAATGCGAATTTTGAAATGTCGATGAAGGGTTTAGGCGCAACCGCGTCGGACGGCTTCGGCCTGGCGGGCCATGACGCTCGCGACTGTTGCGATGATGCCAGTATGCCACTGTTTTGCCCGACGCCTCAGAATTTATTTCGCGAAACCGAAAAATTCGTCCGCCGCCCGCAAGTCCTTGTTCTGACAGGGGCGGTCTACTGTGCATGGGGTTGTTTTCGCATTTTTGTTTTGGAAGCGGCGCGTATGTGCCGTGCCACGGAATGCCGGCAGCCAAACGCGATTGCGAAATCCCGCACGGCCGCTATTCATGACTCCAAGGCGTCGCACCAAGAAGCATACACAAGCGGCGCCAAGAGGTCTGGGAGAGAACGAATGCAACGAACGGCCCGCCTGCTGGCAGTCATCGCAGGACTATGCGCCTCGGCGCTGGCGACAGAGGCTCTCGCGCAGAAATATCCGTCGCGGCCGGTCAAGATCATGGTCGGCTTCAGCGCGGGCGGGCCGGTCGACGTCGTCGCGCGCATCATCGGCGACCGCCTCGGCAACAAGCTCGGCCAGCCCTTCGTGGTCGAGAACCGCGCCGGCGCCAACGGCATGATCGCCGCCGAGGGCGTCGCGCGCGCGGATGCGGACGGCTACACCATGCTCGCCTGCAACTCGTCGACGATCACGCTGAACAAGACGCTGTTCAAGGATATCCGCTACGATCCGCAACTGGACTTTGCGCCGCTCACCACGGTGGTGTCGGCGCCGCTCGTCCTCGTCGTCAACCCCGAGAATCCCAAGACGGCGAACGTCAAGTCGGTGGCCGATCTGGTCGCTGCGGCGAAGGCCGCGCCCGGCGCGCTCGCCTACGGCTCCGGCGGTAACGGCATCGCCCATCTCGCCATGGAGCTGCTCAGCCAAAAGGCCGGCATCAAGCTGATCCACGTGCCCTATCGCGGCGGCTCGGCCGCCGAGGTCGGCATTCTCGCGCAGGAGGTGCTGGCCGTGTTCGATCCGCTCTCCGCCGTGCCGCTGGTCAAGGCCGGCAAGCTGCGCGCGCTGGCGGTGTCCTCGGCCGAGCGGCTGCCGGCGCTGCCCGATGTGCCGACCGTGGCGGAAGCCGGTTATCCCGGCTTCGACATCTCGTTCTGGGTCGGCTTCTTCATGCCCAAGGCGACGCCGGCGCCAATCCTGGAAACCCTGCACCGGGAGATCGTCGCCGCCGCCAAGGATCCGGCGGCCGAGGAGAAGCTCGGCTCGCAAGGCGTCGTCAGCGTGCTCAGCCCGGCTGACTACGCTGCGAAGATCGCCAAGGAGACCAAGGAGCTCGCCGAGGTGGTCGCGGCCGCAAACATCAAGGCGGAGTGAGGCGGCGCGCTATCCGCCGATCAGCAGCGTAAGCCGGTCGAGCAGCGGACGTTGTCCTGCGTTGATCTTCTCCTGCGCCGCGCCGAGCGTGAACCATTCGGCGCGGTCGACTTCCGGAAAGGCCTGCCGCTTGCCGCTGCGCGGCGGCCATTCCATCTCGAACGTGTTGCTGCGAATGCTGCGCACGTCGAGATCGAGCGCGGCCGCGAAGGCGGTGACGCGCTTGCCCCCGCGCTGCCTGACCTCGCCAAGCGGGGTCAGCGGCACGGACAGCTCGAGTCCCAGCTCTTCCGCGAACTCCCGTCGCGCGGCGATCTCTGCGTCGTCTCCGTCCGCGTACTCGCCCTTCGGGATCGACCATGCGCCGAGATCCTTGTTGCGCCAGAACGGCCCGCCGGGATGGACGAGGAGCACCTCGATGTTCCCACGTTTGCGATAGGCGATGATCCCGGCACTCTTCGCTGGCATTGCAGGTTCCGCAGAAAAGAGCGCGGCCTTCCTTCGGGAAAAACTGGAACTGCTCGTTTTAACGCAGGTTAGTAGCCCAGTTTCATTAGTTGAAAGGGAGTGAACCATGATCCGCCTGTTGGCAACCACCGCCTTGGGGGTGGTGCTGGCGAGCGCCGCGTTTGCGCAATCGCCCAGCACGAATCCGCCGTCTCAGCAGACGCCGCAGTCCCAGTCGAATACCACCGCGCCATCCGCGACCTCGCCTTCGAGCGCGGCCGACAAGCAGCAGACCACGTCGCAACCGCAGCAATCAACGACGTCGGGAACGCCAGCCCAGACCACGCAGGCCAACCCACAATCGTCCGGCTCCGGCACCGCCAATACGGGCTCGACCGCGCAGTCACAGAGCGGGACGGCAAATTCCAATGCAGCCGGCAACCAGCCTGCAACGCAGCAGAGCGCCAACCCGCCTCCTGCGAACACCAACCAGGCGCAGGACCGGTCCAATCCGCCGCCGGCCAACAATCAGGCCCAGCAGGCACCTGCCGCATCTGGAACCAACCAGGCCCAGCAGGCACCGACCGCGCCGACGAGCAATCAGGCTGCCGCCCAGACCGACGTCAATATCAGCAAGCAGCAGGAGACCAGGATCAGCGCGTCGATCTCGCACCTGAACGTGCGGCCGCTGACCAGCGTCAATTTCTCGCTGAATGTCGGCACGGTGGTTCCGCGCGACGTGCACCTCTCGACACTGCCGCCCGACGTCGTCGAGATCGTGCCGCAATATCGCGGCTACAGCTTTGCGCTGGTGAAAGATCAGATCGTCGTGGTCGATCCGGCGACCTACAAGATCGTAACGGTGCTGCCGTATTCGGGCCAGTCCACGGCGACAACGACGACGACCACGCGCGAGCGCAGCGCCAGCAAGTTCTCGGATCGCGATCGCGAGGTGATCCGCAAGCATGCGAAGACCCGCACCGAAGGACGCAGCGAGGCGCGGACCACCGGCAGCACCGCACGCACGGAGATGCGCATCGGTGATCGGGTCCCGGAGACCGTCGAGGTCGAGGAATTCCCGACCACGGTCTACCGCGATGCGCCGGGCTTGCGCGAATATCGCTATATCCATCGCGACAGCCGGACCTACGTCATTGAGCCGCGCGAACGTCGGGTGATCGAGGAGATCGATTAGCTCAATGGAGATCGGAGCCGCGCAAGCGAGCGGCTCCGATCGCTAGCCTGACGTCCGTTCGCGCGATGCGATGCGAACGGCGCGCGCCTTCGCGCTCTTTCCGGCCGCGCGTGCCGCAATCATGCTGCGTGCCTTGCCGGGACCCGCGGCATTCTTCCGCAGCAGGGTTGCGAATTGCTTGCGCGCGCGGTTCGTCGTCAGGCGCGCCGCGAGTTGCTCGGCCTTGCGAATGATGCCCGCAACCGAAGGCGTCAGGTTCACCGGAACCCAGGCGACGTCCTTGGCCTTCGAAAGGCTGCCGATGCCCTCGCACGGCGCTTCGCGCGGCAGGTCGATCCTGATCGCGAGCGCCTCCGAGCGTTCGATCCAGTCTTCGGCTTTGGTGCCGGTGATGATCCGGACATAGTCGCGCGTTTCGCGCGGCAGCTCGCTCTCCCTGGCAAGCCATTTCTGGATGCGGCCGGGACCGGCATTGTAGGCGGCGGCAGCAAGGCCGAGATTGCCGAAATCGTCGCGCAGCTTGCGCAGGAATTTCGCCGACGCCGGCAGCGCCTTCATCGGATCGAAGGGATCGTCGAGCCCGACCTCGGCCGCCGTCCCCGGCATGAACTGAGCGACGCCCTGCGCGCCGGCGTGGCTGACCTCGTTGGACTTGAAGCGGCTCTCCTGCCAGATCAGGCGTGCGAAGAACGGCACCGGAATGCCGCTGGATTCGGCGGCCGCGCGCAGCGCGTGACAAAATCGTTCGGTTGGCGAGGGCTCGGCCTGCACCGCCGGCTCGACCGCGCGTGGTGGCTCGATCACCTGCTCATAGGCCGCGTGCGCGTTGGCAAGCTCGATCGCCTGCACGCTGGCGACGAAGAGTTCGACCACCGGAACAAGTGACGAGGCATGATTGTTCTGGAGAACAGTAGTGTCGAAACGTGATGCTTGCCGGGACGCCGACGGATCGAGGTCGCACATCAGAAGCAGAAACGCGGCGCAAGCCGCGACGACAAATCGCATTTGCGGGGACAACCTCGAACTGTGGGATGAACGGCCAGCGCTGCGCCGGCGATAGGAAGTTCTTAACCGTCCGATTGCGGCAAAGCTGCGGTCTCCTCGGTTCCTTCGGTGTTAGTACGGTGTTCCCGAAGAGAAACCTTCCGCGGGTTTGCGGGCCGCTTGCGAGTGGGATGTGCGATGACGATGCGATGGATGCTTGGCGCGGTGATTTCGCTGTGGCTCGTCGGCCCGGCGCTCGCAGGCAATCTCGATCCGGCTACGGTGAACGAAGCTGCGCGTCCTGCGAAGCCGCCGGCCACCGACAAGCTGAATGCAGCCGTGGTGAAACTTCAGGTGCTGCTCGATCGCGCGCAATTCTCGCCCGGCGAGATTGACGGCAAGTTCGGCGAGAACGCGCAGAAGGCGCTCAAGGCGTTCGCGGAGCAGAACGGCATCGCATCCGACAAGGGAGTCGCGCCGGAGCTCTGGGACAAGCTGACCGCAGCGAGCGAGGGCCCCATTCTCGTCGACTACAAGATCACGGACGCCGATGTGAAAGGGCCATTCCTGGAGAAATTGCCTAGTAAGCTCGACGACATGAAATCGCTGAAGGCGCTGAGTTACACCAGCCCTCTCGAAGGACTTGCCGAGAAATTTCACATGAGTGCGGATCTGCTCAGGGCGCTCAATCCGGGCAAGGCGTTCGACAAGGCAGGAGCGACGATCGTCGTTGCCAACGTTCCGGCACGGCGCGAGCTGCCGCGCATCGCCCGGCTCGAAGTCGACAAGACGCACGGGACCTTGAAAGCGTTCGATGCCAGCGGCGCTCTGCTGGCGTTCTATCCGGCGTCAGTCGGCAGTCCGGATCGCCCGACGCCGACCGGAACGCTGAAGGTCACCGGCACCAACGCGCAGCCGACCTACCATTACAATCCCGAGTACAAGTTCAAGAGCGTCAAGTCCAACAGGCCGTTCGACATCCAGCCGGGGCCCAACAATCCCGTGGGAGCATACTGGATCGGCCTGTCGGCGCAGGGCTACGGCATCCACGGAACGGCGGAGCCGGACAAGGTCAGCAAGTCGGCGTCGCACGGCTGCGTCCGCCTGACCAATTGGGACGCGCGTGTGCTCGGCGAGAACGTGAAGCGCGGTACACAAGTCGTCTTCCTCGATGCGCCGACGGAATCCTCATCGAGGCGGCAGGGCACGCCAGCTGCGAAGCGTGCCGCGAATTAGTCCTTGGGAAAATCCTTGCGCATCGCGATCTCCGCCGCGTCGCCGGGCGACAACACGGTCTGGTCGAAGGCGGCCTGCGGCGTCGTCATGATGTCGTAGAGCGAGATGCCCTTGATCGGCTTGCCCATGAGCTCGCGGACGCATTCGGCGAGCGTGCCGTTGTAGACGAGATAGGGCGGACCGCGATCCTTCTGCCTCTCGCCTTTCAGCGACGGCCATTTCTTCAGTTCGGCCGGCGCGTCATAGGCGATCGGCGACCCGTCTTTGAACATGCGTTTGGCCCCGGTGGCTTGGATGGCCGCGAAGCCTACAGCCGCCGGGTAAACACCCGTTAAAGAATTGGTTCAAATCAGCCGGCAACGAAGGCGAGCAGGGTGCCGTTGGCCTTGGCCGGCGGCACGCAGATCGCAGCTCCGCTCCGCACGGCGGCCGACCCCAGCGCCATCTCGGTCGCCGCGAGATCGCCGCTCACCAGCACCAGCGCGGCGCCGCCGCGCTCGGAGAGGCCGGTCAGCGGCACGCCGGGATAGCGCTTGGCGAGCTGGTCCAGCGTCAGATAGACGAAGTCGGCGCGATCGCCGCCGGAGGGCACGCTGACCGCGCCGTCCGCGTCGGTCTTGGCTTCGCGGTCGATCAGGCGGGCGAGATGCGCGGCCTCCTTGGCGGGCTCTGGCGTTGCGATCAGCGTCTGCTTGATCCGCTTGGCCGCATTGGCGTGGGTCATCAGCTCGGGAATCCACACGGTCTCGCGGGTCTTGTGCTGGCAGGCGAAGATGCGCACACCGCCCGGCGCTTCCGCCGTCGGCCACATGAAGGTGCGGAATTTCGCTGCCGAGATCGTACCATCAGGCAGCGTGACAGGGCGTTCGAAATCGGTCGGGCCGATCGGCTCCAGTCCCCGTGCGCGGATCTCCTCGGCGCCGGCCGCGCTATCGACCGCGGTGAAAGCGATGCGCTCGATCCCTTCGCCGCGCTTGTCCAGGAAGGCGCGCGCGGGAACATTGAGCTCGGTCGGGGCGAGCACTCCGAGCAGCTCCATATAGTCGGGGTCGAACATGATGGTGTAGTTGCCGGTGCCCATATGAACGCTGTGGGTGCCGCGCGGGGACACGGTGAAGCCCAGTTGCCGATAATTCTCGGCGGCCTTGTCGAGGTCCTTCACCATGACGACGGCGTGGTCGATACCGATGACGTTCTTGAGGGCCACTGTTCTCATCCCCGATTGCAAGCTGACTTTGCGCCGCGCCGGCGGCTGCCGGCCATGTCTACGCCGGATGAACGGCCAAGTCATTTTCAATTCGGCGGGGAGAAGCGGAATTTCATTCCGCGCAAGGCATCCTCGTTGGACGCGCCTCAGCGCGCCTGCTCGATATAGGCCGCGAGGACGGCGCGCTCCTCGCCGGTCATTTCCGTGATGTTGCCAGGCGGCATCGCATTCGACCAGGCCGCGACCCGCCCGATCAGGCGGATGTTGCGATGGATGTGCTCGGGCGTGTCGAGCAAAATGCCCTTCGGCGCGGTGACGATGCCGGCCCAGACCGGTTCGGCTGCATGGCACATGCTGCAGCGGGACATCACGATCTCCTCGACATTGGCGACCGTGACCGGCGCCGACAATGCGCCCGTCTTCACCTCGCGCGGGCCGGCGGCGGAGAGGAGGAGGATCGCAATCACGCCGGCAGCGGCTACGCCCCACACCCACCACGGCGATTGGCGGCCGGCATGGCGCTCGTTGAAGAAGTGGCGGATCACCGGCCCGAGCGCCAGGATGATCGCGACGATGATCCAGTTGAAGCGCGTGGCGTAGAGCAGGGGATAGTGGTTGCTGATCATCAGCACGACAACGGGGAGCGTCAGGTAATTGTTGTGGACCGAGCGCTCCTTGCTGGCCTTGCCGAGCGTCGGGTCGGGCGCCTGTCCGGCGATCAGGCTGGCCACGATCTTCTTCTGGTTCGGGATGATCAGCGTGAAGACATTGGCCACCATGATGGTGCCGATGATCGCGCCGATCTGGTTGAAGGCGCCGCGGCCGCTCAGCACATGGGTGAAGGCGTAGGTGAGCGCGACCAGGAACAGATAGCCGCCGATGGCGAAGGGCAGCTCGCGCTGCGCGAGCCCGGTGCGGCAGGCGGCCTCATAGAGCAGCCACGCCAGCGCGAGGCTGCAGAAGCTGAACAGCCCGGCCTGGAATGGCGTGAGATCGAGGATCGACTTGTCGACCAGGAACAGGTCGGCCTCCAGATAATAGACCACCACCATCAGCGCGAAGCCGGATAGCCAGGTTGTGTAGGCTTCCCATTTGAACCAGGTCAGCTCGTTCGGCATCTGGCTGGGCGCGACCAGGTATTTCATGATCCGGTAGAACCCGCCGCCATGGACCTGCCAGGCCTCGCCCTGCACGCCGTCAGGCAGGTCCGTCTTCGGCTTCAGGCTGAGGTCGAGGGCGATGAAATAGAAGGAACTGCCGATCCAGGCGATCGCGGCCACCACGTGCAGCCAGCGCAGCAGCAGGCTCGCCCATTCCGATATGATGGATCCCCACATGATCTCCCCATCCGACGCGACCTGGATGCCGCAGCCTCCATGACCGTAACCGGCGCTCGCCGCCCCCACAATGTGTCGCACCGTTCAACCGCGTTTTCCAGTATGATGGGCTGCGGCTGATGCACATCGTGCGGGCATGAACTGACGTGGGATTCGGCAGGCGCCAAACTCGCCGCAGACCTTTTTCGGTTGATCGGCGTTGACGCACGACACGGGCAAGGCGGAGGACGACGTGAGCGACAGAATAACGTTCGTGGCGATGCTCGCAGCGCTGCTGGTTGCGGCCGGCGCGCAGGCCGAGCCGGTGTTGCAAGGCAAGGACGCCTATGGCGATTGGCGCGCCGACAAGCCCGGCACGGTCAGGCTGATCCGGCCGCAGGATCTGGTCAGGCCTGGCGCCACGCGATCGGTTGCGAGCTCGTCGCGCGTGGTGCCGCGTCCGCCGGAAGCCGAGCTCCAGGTTCCGGCCGGCTTCAAGATCGAGCTGTTCGCCGAAGGCCTGCGCGCGCCGCGTATCATCCGCGTGGCACCGAATGGCGATGTGTTCGTCGCCGAAACACGAGCCGGGACCATCCGCGTGCTGCGCGCGGGCGAGGGCGGCAAGGTCGCGACCAACGAGGTGTTCGCCAGCGGCCTGCGGCAGCCATTCGGCATCGCGTTCTTTCCCAATGGCGACAATCCGCAATGGGTCTACATCGCCAACACCGACAGCGTCGTCCGCTTTCCCTACCAGGCCGGCGATCTCAAGGCGCGCGGCAAGGCGGAGACGATTGTCGCGAGCCTGCCGCATGACGGCGGGCATTCCACGCGCGATATCGTCTTCACGCCCGACAACAAGCGTATGCTGGTGTCGGTGGGCTCTCTCAGCAATGTCGCCGAGGGCATGGGCACACCGCCGGGCGGGATGGACGCGTGGTCGAAGACGCAGCCGCTCGGCGCAACATGGGCCAGCGAGCTCGAACGTGCCGCGGTGCTGGGCTTCAATCCCGACGGCAAGGAGCGAAAGATCTATGCCACCGGTATCCGCAACTGCGTGGGCCTCGCGATCCAGCCGCAGACCGGGCTGCCCTGGTGCTCGACCAACGAGCGCGACGGCCTCGGCGACGATCTCGTGCCCGATTACGTCACCAGCGTGAAGGAGGGCGCGTTCTACGGTTGGCCGTGGTTCTATATCGGCAACAATGAAGACCCGCGCCACGCCGGCGCGCGGCCTGATCTCAAAGACAAGGTGACGGTGCCTGATGTGCTGATCCAGCCGCACTCGGCCTCGCTCGGCATGACGTTCTACCACAGCACGCAGTTTCCGCCCGAATACCAGGGCGACGGCTTCGCCGCCGAGCACGGCTCCTGGAACAGGTCGAAACGCACCGGCTACAAGGTGATCCGCATCCGCATGAAGGACGGCAAGCCGACCGGCGAGTACGAGGATTTCGTCACGGGGTTCGTCGTGAACGACAGCGAGGTGTGGGGTAGGCCGGTGGGAGTGGCGGTGGCGAAGGATGGATCGCTGCTGGTTTCGGAAGATGGCAACGGCACGATCTGGCGGGTGACATATTCGCGATGAGCGCCTTACTCTTTGCCTCTCCCCGCAAGCGAGGAGAGGGAGAAGAACGACCTACCCCCGCCTCACGCTGGCACCCCCATCCACCGGCAGCGTCACACCCGTAATGAAATTCGCCTCATCGCTCGCCAGGAACAGCGCGGCGTTGGCGACGTCCCAGCCCGTGCCCATCTTCCTGCGCAGCGGCACCTTGCTGTCGCGTTCGGCTTCGACTTCGGCGCGGGTCTTGTGCCATTCGCGGGCGCGGGTATCGACGGCCATCGGCGTGTTCATCAGGCCGGGCAGGATGACGTTGGCGCGGATGCCGTATTCGGCGTTCTGGTAGGCGAGCTGTTCGGTGAAGGCGATCATCGCCGACTTCGTCGCCTTGTAGGCGACGTAAGGATAGGTCGTGATTGCTGCCATCGACGAGATGTTGATGATGGCGCCGCTCCTCTGCGCGCGCATGATCGGGATCACTTCCTTCGCCGCCAGGATGCAGCTCTTCAGATTGATGGCAACGACGCGATCGAACGCCTCCTCGGTCAGTTGCAGCAGCTCGGCATCGCCGCCGGCGAGGCTGACGCCGACATTGTTGTGCAGCACGTCGATACGCCCCCAGCGCGATTGCGCATCCGCTACCATCGCCCTGATGTC
Source organism: Bradyrhizobium sp. BLXBL-01 (assembly GCF_051853025.1). Taxonomy (NCBI): domain Bacteria; kingdom Pseudomonadati; phylum Pseudomonadota; class Alphaproteobacteria; order Hyphomicrobiales; family Nitrobacteraceae; genus Bradyrhizobium; species Bradyrhizobium sp. BLXBL-01. The sequence goes on along the minus strand of NZ_CP182471.1, from coordinate 5,982,467 downwards.
CTCAGCTTTGGTCACGTCCGCCTTGAAGGCCGCCGCCGTGCCGCCTTTCGCGGCGATCATCGCCACTGTTTCCTGCGCCGATTCCAGATTGTGGTCGACGCACAAAACCTTGGCGTCCTCGCGCGCGAAGGTGAGCGCAGTCGCCCGGCCGTTGCCCATGCCTTCGCCGGGGCTTTGGCCGGCCCCGACGACGATCGCGACCTTGTCCTTTAAGCGCATCTCGGTTCACTCCCGTCCTCGTCATTATTTTCGTGCAGACTAGCAATCGCCCTGATGGGAGAGAAGAGCGCGCTTTCCGCCTTCATGTCATTGACATCACACGGAATTGCCTGTGGCGGCCGGCCCATCGCGCATGGCTGGCCGTTGCAGTCCCGGAACCGTTCCGACCTCGCAGCGTTTGTTGCGGAGCCTTTCCCGCGCTAGGCTCAGCCCCGGGGCTTCCCAACCACCAGTGGCTTGCCGATGAATCTGCTCGACCCACAAGGGCCCGTGGCTGCCGCCAACAGCACCATCCTGGTCGATTCCGTCTTCATCATGCTCGTGATCGTGGTGCCGACCATTTTCGCGATTCTGGCCTTTGCGTTCTGGTTTCGCGCCTCGAATCCAAGGGCGCGCTATCAGCCGGAGTTCGTCTATTCCGGCCGCGTCGAGATGGTGGTGTGGGCGATCCCGGCGCTCACCGTGATCCTGCTCGGCGGCGTCGCCTGGATCGGCTCGCACCAGCTCGATCCCGCAGCGCCCGTGCCCGGTACCGGCAGCCCGGTGCGGATCCAGGCCGTCTCGCTCGATTGGAAATGGCTCTTCATCTATCCGGACCAGCGCATCGCCACCGTCAACACGCTGACGGTGCCGACCGGCGCCGAGCTGAATTTCCAGCTGACATCGTCGAGCGTGATGAACACGTTCTTCATCCCGCAGCTCGGCAGCATGATCTACACCATGAACGGCATGGTGACGAAGCTGAACCTGCGCGCCGACAACGAAGGCAAGCTTCAGGGCCTGTCGGCACATTTCTCCGGCGACGGCTTCCCGGACATGATGTTCGACGTCCACGTGATCTCGCCGCTCGCCTTTCCGGACTGGGTGGCGAATACGGCGAAGACGGATGCGGTGCTGAACGAGGACAGCTACAAGAAGCTGATGCAGCAGGGTGTCGAGCGGGGCCGGCCGACCTACCGCCTCGAAGACCCGCGCCTGTTCGATCTGATCGCGACCCAGCACATTCCGCCCGGGCCCGGGCCGGAGCTCGCGTCCGAAGCAGGCCGGTCGCACAGTGGAGGCCATGATGCTCGGTAAGCTCGATTGGTCGGCCATCCCGTTCGACCAGCCGATTCCGCTCGTCGCCGGCGCGGTGGTGCTGGTCGCCATCCTCGGCGTGCTGGCCTGGGTCGCCGTCAAGGGACATCTGCCCTATCTCTGGCACGAATGGATCACCAGCGTCGATCACAAGCGCATCGGCGTCATGTACATCCTGCTGGCATCGGTGATGCTGCTGCGCGGCGGCAGCGACGCCATCATGATGCGGATCCAGCAAGCGGTGGCCTATCAGTCGCAGGGCTATCTGCCGCCGGAGCACTACAACCAGATCTTCTCGGCGCACGGCACCATCATGATCTTCTTCGTGGCGATGCCGTTCGTGATCGGGCTGATGAACCTCGTCGTGCCGCTCCAGCTCGGCGTGCGCGACGTCGCCTTCCCGACGCTCAATTCGGTCGGGTTCTGGCTGACGGCGACCGGCGCGCTATTGGTCAATGTCTCGCTCGTGGTGGGCGAGTTCGCGCGCACCGGCTGGCTCGCCTTTCCGCCGCTATCGGAATTGTCCTACTCGCCCGGCGTCGGCGTCGATTATTACGCCTGGTCGCTGCAGATCTCCGGCGTCGGCACGCTGGTGGCCGGCATCAATCTCGTCACCACCGTGCTGAAGCTGCGTACCAGGGGCATGAACTACCTGCGCATGCCGATGTTCTGCTGGACCACGCTGGCCTCGAACCTCCTCATCGTCGCGGCGTTCCCGATCCTCACCGCGACGCTCGCGATGCTGCTGCTCGACCGCTATCTCGGCTTCCACTTCTTCACCAACGAGGCCGGCGGCAACGTCATGATGTTCATGAACCTGATCTGGGCCTGGGGCCATCCCGAGGTCTATATTTTGGTGCTGCCGGCCTTCGGCATCTTCTCCGAGGTGGTCTCGACCTTCTCCGGCAAGGCGCTGTTCGGCTACCGCTCCATGGTGCTTGCGACCATGGCGATCTGCGTCATCTCCTTCATGGTCTGGCTGCACCATTTCTTCACGATGGGGGCAGGGCCGAACGTCAACGCCATCTTCGGCATCGCCAGCATGATCATCGCGGTGCCGACCGGCGTGAAGATCTATAACTGGCTGTTCACGATGTATGGCGGCCGCATCCGCTTTGCGACACCGATGTTGTGGTCGGTCGGCTTCATGGTCACCTTCATCATCGGCGGATTGACGGGCGTCCTGGTCGCGGTGCCGCCGGCGGACTTCATGCTCCACAACAGCATGTTCCTGGTCGCGCATTTCCACAACGTCATCATCGGCGGCGTGCTGTTCGGCGCCTTCGCCGGCTTCGAATACTGGTTTCCGAAGGCGTTCGGTTTCCGCCTCGACGAGCGCTGGGGCAAGGCGGCGTTCTGGTTCACCTTCACGGGCTTCTACGTCACCTTCATGCCGCTCTACATCGTCGGCATGCTCGGCATGACCCGGCGCATGCAGCACTATGACGTCGCGGCCTGGCGGCCCTGGATGATCATCGCTGCACTCGGCATGGCCGTGCTGACGATGGGTGTGATCTGCCAGATCGTGCAGCTCGTGGTCAGCATCCGCAATCGCGAGGCGCTGCGCGACCGCACCGGCGATCCCTGGGACGGTCGCTCGCTGGAATGGGCGACCTCGTCGCCGCCGCCGGTGTTCAACTTCGCCTTCCATCCCGATGTTCGCGGTGAAGACGCCTATTGGGACATGAAGGTGCACGCCCGGCAGCAATCGTTCGAGCATGACGTGCCCGAATATCAGGACATCGAGATGCCGCGCAATTCTCCTACCGGCTTCGTCTGCGCGTTCTTCGCCACCATCATGGGCTTCGCCCTGATCTGGCACATCTGGTGGATGGTGATCCTGGGGGGGATCGGCGCGTTCGCGACCTTCGTCGTGTTCGCCTGGCGCGACCATGACGAGTACGTCATTCCGGCCGCGGAGGTCGCCGCGATCGACCGCGTCAATATCGAGGAACGGCGCAGCCTCGTCAGCATGGCGGGAGCGGTGTGATGGCGATGACAGCAACCGTCGGCCATGCGCACGCCGATCCCCATCACATCGGCGTCGTCATCGAGCATCCCGGGCCCGCGCCGAAGCGGATCGTGACCGCCTACGGCTTCTGGGTCTTCCTGCTCTCCGACATCGTGATGTTCTCCTGCTTCTTTGCGGCCTATGCGGTGCTGTCAGGCCAGACCGCCGGCGGCCCCAAGGGCGCGGAGATCTTCGAGCAGAGGAACGTCGCGATCGAGACGGTCTGCCTGCTGCTGTCGAGCTTCACCTGCGGCATGGCCAGCATCGCCGCCGACGTGCGCAACCGGTTCTGGTTCTATTTCGGCATGAGCGTGACCTGCGTGCTCGGCCTCATCTTCCTGGTGATCGAGTTCCGCGAATTCGCCGACCTTGTCGGCCGTGGCTACGGCCCGTCACGCAGTGCGTTCCTGACCGCGTTCTTCTCGCTGGTTGGATGCCACGGCCTGCACGTCTCCGCCGGCGTGCTCTGGCTGCTCACCATGATGGCCCAGGTGTTTGCGAAAGGCTTTCGCGCCGACGTGCTGCGGCGGATGATGTGCTTTGCGCTGTTCTGGCACGCACTCGACATCATCTGGGTCGGGGTGTTCTCCGTCGTCTACCTGCTTGGGGGTGCTCCATGAGCGATCAGACGCATATTCCGGCCGGGCGCGACCTCGCACCGGGCGAGGAAGAGCAGCATAGCGTCGGTGAGCGGATCCTGGGTTATGTCGTCGGTCTTGTTCTGGCGCTGTTGCTCACGGCGACGTCGTTCTTCATCGCCGGCACCGACCTGGTCTGGCAGCCTTCGATTCCCGTCGCGCTGATCGTGCTTGCGATCGCGCAGATGGGCGTGCACCTCGTATTCTTCCTGCACATCACCACCGGCCCCGACAACACCAACAACGTGCTGGCGCTCGCCTTCGGGCTGCTGGTGGTGTTCCTGGTGGTGGGCGGGACGGTCTGGATCATGGCGCATCTCAACGCCAATATGCCGCCGATGGACCAGATCATGCGGACGCAGTGACAGACCCCGCACGAATGCCGCACAAAAAAGAAGAGCCGCTTGTGGTGACAAGCGGCCCAAGTCTAGGGAGGAAACGCCCGAGCAAAGACAATCCGATGAGGATCGTCTGCCAAGGAAACGCTCGCGCAAAGCGCGTGCGCACTTTGATAAGTGCCGCAACTCCCGATGAAGTTCAATTCCGGATCAATACGGTCTCGGACTACCACTCACGCGTGCGTGAAGGAAATGTTCACTTCGGCCGACGGCAATTGTAGGCCTTCCGAAAGCCGGCGGCCTGGGCGTCGTCCTCGGAGCAGAACCAGCGGTCCGGCTTGGTGGTCGCCGGGTAGCTCGGGCAGCCGCGCAGATGATAGATGCCGATATTGCCGGTGACGCGGGCGCGCACCGCGAGCTTGCCCTTGATGCTGCAGCTGGGCGGCATGGTCAGCTCCTCCGGAAACAGCACGGCGCGGATCTCCTTGTCGCGGTCGGGCCGGCAGGCGGCGCCCAGCAGTGCGCCGTCCTTCTTGCCGCTGCGGAAATCTTGCGGCGCAACAAAGCAGCCCTTCCAGATCCCGGCCGCCGCCGTCTTGGCCTCGTTGGCCGCCGGCTTCACGTTGGCCTTGATCGGCTCGCGGGCGAGGGCAAAGCCGAGCTTGATCAGCTGCTCGTTCAAGCTGGCCTTGTCGCCCTCGGCCGTGCAGATGGCGCGGTGGCGCTTGCCAAAACTCTTCTCGGGTCCGACATCGTCGCAGCGCACCGTCCGCTTGTTGACCAGCTTGGCCAGCTGATCGCGGGCCTCGATGCCGCAGGTCCAGGTATCGGCGTGATCGTCGATGCAGACCTGGTCCAGCTCCGGCGCGTCGACGCCGTCGAGCCGGTAGGTGACGTCTCCGACCTGGATGGAGTTGCCGTCCCGGACCGTCGCGGCGCCGGTCAGCGCGGAAACCGGTCCGGACGAGGCCAGAAATCCGGACAAGGCGAGAAACGAAACGAGCGCAAAAGCGCGGGGGGCGGCAAAGAATTTCTGGAAGGACATACGGTCTCGCTATCGATGGCTCGTGCGCCCTGTTCCTAGCATCCGGATGTGGCGAGACCAATGGTCTGCGCCGCGCGAAGTGCGACATTCCCGCCCCGCAGCTTTACTCCGCCGTCGCTCTGCCCCTATCGTTTACCGGCCCTCGCGACGCGCGAAAGGCCGAATCGCCCGGTAAGCGGCGAGGGGGGAGGACAAGGTTGCGATGAAAGACCCCGTGGACGTCCTGATCATCGGCGCCGGCGCTTCGGGCGCGGCGGTGGCGTGGTCGCTGGCCGAGACCAAGATGCACATCCTCTGCCTGGAGCAGGGCGGCTGGATGAACCCGGCGGAATATCCCAGCACGGGCCGCGACTGGGAGGCCAAGTTCTACGGCGAATGGTCGTCGAGCCCGAATGTCCGTGGCCGGCCCGAGGACTACCCGATCAACGACGACAACTCTCCGATCAAGGTGGTGAACTACAACGCGGTCGGCGGCTCGACCGTGATGTACACCGCGCACTGGCCGCGGCTGCATCCCTCCGATTTCAAGGTGAAGACGCTGGACGGCGTCGCCGACGACTGGCCGATCGACTACGACGCGCTGACCCCGTTCTTCGAGGAGAACGACCGCATGATGGGCACGTCGGGGCTATCAGGCGATCCGCTTTCGCCGCTGACGCATCCGCCCATGCCGCAGCAGCCGATGGGCTTGTCCGGGGCCATCATCGCCAAGGCCATGAACAAGCTCGGCTGGCATTGGTGGCCGTCGGACACCACGGTCGCGACGATGGACTATGAGGGGCGGGCGCGCTGCATCAATCTCGGCCATTGCACGCCGGCCTGCGCCCAAGGCGCAAAATCCTCGACCGACATCACCTATTGGCCGCACGCCATTCGCGCCGGTGTCGAGCTGCGCACCCATTGCCGGGTGCGCGAGATCACCACCGACGAGAACGGCATGGCCTCGGGCGTGGTCTATTATGACAAGGACGGCGTCGAGCAGTTTCAGCCTGCGCATGTCGTCATCATCGCCTGCAACGGCGTCGGCACGCCGCGGCTGCTGCTGAACTCGGCTTCCAGCCGCTTTCCGAACGGGCTTGCCAATTCTTCCGGCCTCGTCGGCAAGAACCTGATGTTCCATCCCTATGCGCAGATCTATGGCTATGTGAAGGAGACGACCGACTCTAACCGCGCGCCGCCGACCTGCCTGTGGAGCAAGCAATGGTATGACACCGACCTGTCGCGCGGCTTCGTGCGCGGCTACGGCGTCCAGTTCGTGCGCGGAGCCGGGCCGGTGTTCGAGGCCGTCGTCAGCGAGCAGAAGGGCATTTTGCCCTGGGGCGAGGATCATCACCGCGTGTTCCGCAAGCTCAACGGCCACCGGCTTGGTTTCTCCGCAATCTGCGAGGACCTGCCCGAGGAGCACAATCGCGTCACGCTCGATCCGGTGCTGAAGGACAGTCACGGCATACCCGCGCCGAAGATCGACTACACGATCAGCGAGAACAGCCGGAAGATGATGGAGCATGCGCTGGAGCGCGGCTGCGAGTTTCTCGAAACGGCCGGCGCGACCGACATCTGCGTCAACTCGCCGATCCCCTGGGGCGGCTGGCATCTGCTCGGCACGGCGCGGATGGGCACCGACCCCGAGCGCTCCGTCGTCAACGAATGGGGCCGCTCGCACGACGTGAAGAACCTCTTCATCGTCGACGGCAGCATCTTCGTCACCTCCGGCGGCGTGAACCCGACCTCCACCATCCAGGCCCTCGCGCTCTACATCGCCGACCAGATGAAGCAGCGCCTCGCCAATTTGTTTGATTGACCATGATGCGGATCCAAGCAAGCGGCGACCTCGGTGCACCTCTCCCGCTTGCGGGAGAGGTCGGCGCGGAGCGCCGGGTGAGGGCTGCCTCCTCTCGGGGAATCCCTCCGCGGAGACACCCTCTCCCCAACCCTCCCCCGCAAGCGGGGGAGGGAGCGCACTGTCATCGCCGCACGAGCTTTGAAAGAGCACGCCATGTCTGATCAACCCACCCTCACGCCGCGGCAGCGCGACGATCTCCGCGCCATCGCCGCGATGATCATTCCTGCCAGCGAGGAGTACAAGGTGCCGGGCGCCGACGATCCAGCGATCCAGGCCGACATGCTGGCAACGCTCGGCCGCGACACCAAGTTGGTGGCGGCGGCACTGGATCATCTGGCGCGGCTCGCCGGAGCGCCGCTCGCCGAGCTTGATGCCGCCAGGCGCGGTGCGGTGGCGCAGGAGTTTCGCAATAACGGCGTTGCCGCCGCAACCCTCGTCCGTGTCGTGCTGCAATGCTACTACCGCGACGACCGCGTGCTGGGCTCGCTTGGGATCGAGCTGCGCGCGCCATTCCCCAAGGGCCATGTGCTTCCGGACGGCGACTGGTCGCTGCTCGATCCGGTCAAGGCGAGGGGCGGCGCGCTGAGGCGGGCGCCCTAGCCATCTGGGCAGTCCGGCCCTGCGCTCCAGGCGGGCCACTTGCGCCGGCGGGAACAGGCCACCATTTGTGTGAGCCTCAAGGACTCTTGCCATGTTGGATTTCACCTCAGATATCGCCGATGACGTACCGTCATCGCGAAAGACGGCGGCCGCCCCGGTCGATGACCGGGCGCTGCTGGACGCCTATTCCAATGCCGTGATCGACGTCACCGACCGGGTCGGCCCTGCGGTCGTGCGGGTCGAGACCGGGCCGAAAGTGCCTGATAGACGCGAGCGCGGCGGGCTCGGCTCGGGCATCGTGATCTCGCCGGACGGACTCGTGCTCACCAACAGCCATGTCGTCGGCACGTCGAAGGAGATCCGGCTGCGCGACGTCGAGGGCCGTGTCGGCGACGCCCAGGTGCTCGGCGTTGATCCCGACACTGATCTTGCGCTGCTGCGCGCCAACGGCGTGCGCGATCTGCCCTATGCCGCGCTCGGCAATTCCAAGACGTTGCGGCGTGGCCAGCTCGTGATCGCGATCGGCAATCCGCTCGGCTTCGAATCCACCGTGACGGCCGGCGTGGTCTCGGCGCTCGGGCGCTCGATCCGCTCGGTGAGCGGGCGCACCATCGAGGACGTGATCCAGACCGATGCCGCGCTCAATCCCGGCAATTCCGGCGGGCCGCTGGTGTCGTCGCATGCCGAGGTGATCGGCATCAACACGGCGATCATCAACGGCGCGCAGGGCATCTGCTTCGCGGTCGCCAGCAACACCGCGCAATTCGTGCTGTCGGAGATCATCCGCCACGGCTATGTCCGTCGCGCCTATATCGGTGTCGCCGGGCAGACCGCACCGGTGCCGCGGCGGCACGCGGTGCTGGCCGGCGTCGAGAACAAGATGGGCGCGCTGTTGATGCAGATCGAGCCGGACGGCCCGGCAGCCAAGGCAGGCCTGTTGCCCGGCGACGTCGTGATCAGGCTCGACGGCGTCGAGATCAACGGGGTCGACGACCTGATCCGCGTGCTCGACCGCGATCGGATCGGTCGCCGGCTCGCCATGGACGTGCTGCGGCTCGGCCGCCTGCGGACGATCGATATCGATCCCGTAGAGCGCAAGCCGGCGCGCTGAACTGTACTGAATCGCCCGGTCCAGCGATGATGCAGAAGGTGTGGCGAGCACGTGTCCACGATCTCGTCACTGCGAGCGAAGCGAAGCAATCCAGACTGTCTCCGCGGAAAGACTCTGGATTGCTTCGTCGCGAGGGCTCCTCGCAATGACGGTGGCGAGAGCTGTGCGCCTTTAACCGCTACTCCGCCGCCGCCGCAAAGCGGCTGTTCTCGAACTCCGCCTCGAGCCGCGCCGTCTCGGCGGCCGCCAGCCTGATACTGGCTTCCTTGACATGCCCGAAGCCGCGGATGGTCTCCGGCACGCGCGCGAGCCGCGCCAGCAGCGGGATCTGCTCCGCCCTCAGCCCGGCGATCCAACGATCTATCATGGCAAAATAGTCCTCGATCAGCTTCTGCTCCGTCCGTCTCTCCTCGGTGCGGCCGAACGGGTCGAACGCGCCGCCGCGCAGGAATTTGAGTTTTGCCAGCACGCGGAAGGCGTGGATCATCCAGCTGCCGAACTCCTGCTTCTGCAGATGTCCGGTCACCTTGTCGCGCTTGGCGAAGATCGGCGGTGCCAAATGATACTTCAGCGTGAAATCGCCGTCGAATTTCTCCGACACTTTCTTGGCGAAGCTGCCGTCGGTGTAGAGCCGGGCGACCTCGTATTCGTCCTTGTAGGACATCAGCTTGAACAGGTTCTTGGCAACCGCTTCGGTGAGCTCGGTTGACGCGGGCGAAACCGCGCTCTCCGCCTTGCGCACCTTGGCGAGGGCTGCAAGGTAGCGGTCGGCATAGGCCTTGTCCTGATAGGAGGTCAGGAATTCCGCGCGCGTCGCGATGATGTCGTCGAGCGATTTGGTCGGCGCGGACGCGCGAGCCTTGAACTGGAGCACGCTGCGCACGCGCGACATGTCATGGGCGGCGAGGCGGCCCCAGGTGAAGGCGAGCTTGTTCATCTCGATCGCGGCGCCGTTGATCTCGATGGCGCGGAGCAGGGCCTCCAGCGACAGCGGGATCGCGCCCTTCTGGAACGCGAAGCCGAGCATGAAGGGATTGGTCGCGATGGAATCGCCCATCAGCGCCGCGGCAATGCCTGTGGCGTCGATAATGTCGAGGTTGTTGTCGCCGATGGCGTCGCGCAGCACGGTCTGCATCGCGCCCATCTCGAAGTCGAGATCGGGGTTTTGCACGAAGCTCGCGGTCGGCTGCAGATCGGCGTTGATGTAGGCCTTGGTCACGCCGCGCTCGGCCCGGCTCAGCGCCGTCCGGCCGGCCGAGACGATCATGTCGCAGCCGAGGATGACGTCGGCGCCGCCCGTGGTGATGCGGACCGCGGAAATATCTTCCGGCCTCCGTGCGATGCGCACATGGCTCATCACCGCGCCGTTCTTCTGCGACAGGCCGGTGAAGTCGAGCGCCGAGCAGCCGCGGCCGTCGACATGGGCGGCCATGCCGAGGAGGGCACCGATGGTGATGACGCCGGTGCCGCCGATGCCGGTGACCAGGATGTTGTAGGGGCCGTCCAGCTCACGCGCCGGCGGCAGCGGCAGATCGGCGAACAGCTGGCCTGAATCCACAGCCGACGTCTTCATCCGCTTCAACGAACCGCCATGGACGGTGACGAAGCTCGGGCAAAAGCCCTCGACGCAGGAAAAGTCCTTGTTGCAGTTCGACTGGTCGATCTGGCGCTTGCGGCCGAATTCGGTTTCCAGCGGCTGCACCGAGACGCAGTTGGAGGCCTGCGAGCAATCGCCGCAGCCTTCGCAGACCAGCTCGTTGATGAAGGCACGCTTGGCGGGATCGGGATAGAGCCCGCGCTTGCGGCGGCGGCGCTTCTCGGCGGCGCAGGTCTGGTCGTAGATGATGACCGTGAGGCCCTTGATATCGCGCAGCTCGCGCTGCACGGCGTCGAGCTCGCGGCGGTGGTGGATGGTCGCGCCTTGCGGGAAGTAATTGCCTTGCGGATACTTGCTCGGATCGTCCGAGACGATCGCGAGCCGCTTGACGCCTTCGGCCCAGACCTGATGGGCGATCTGCGCGACGTTGAAGGCGCCTTCGGCCGGCTGGCCGCCGGTCATGGCGACGGCGTCGTTGTAGAGGATCTTATACGTAATGTTGATGCCGGCCGCGGAGGCGGCGCGCAGCGCCAGCAAGCCGGAATGCGTATAGGTGCCGTCGCCGAGATTCTGGAAGATGTGATTCTCGGTTGTGAAGGGCGACTGGCCGATCCAGTTCACGCCCTCGGCGCCCATATGCGAGATCAAATCCGTGCGGCGGGTCGGCATGCTCAGGGCCATGCCGTGGCAGCCGATGCCGGCCATGGCGCGGCTGCCCTCGGGCACGCGCGTCGAGGTGTTGTGCGGGCAGCCCGAGCAGAAGAACGGCGTGCGCGCGAGCTTGATCGGCGTGCTCGTCGTGACCGGATTGTCGAAGGCCTCGAGCCGGGCCAGGCGCTGCTCCAGCACCGGGCTGTGATGGCCGAGCTTGCGCAAGCGCGCCACCAGCGCGCCAGCGACGATGGTCGGCGTCAGCTCGCCCTCGCTCGGCAACAGCGGTGCGCCGCGCTCTTCGCGCTTGCCCGTCACGGTCGGGCGCTTCGACGCATCGACGTTGTAGAGGATGCGCATCAGCTGGTCTTCGATGAAGCCGCGCTTCTCCTCGACCACCAGCACGTCCTGCAGGCCCTCGGCGAAGCGCTTCGCGCCGCTTTCCTCCAGCGGCCAGGTCAGTGCGACCTTGTAGATGCGCAAGCCCAGGTCCTGCGCGTCCTTGTCGGTGATGCCCAGATCGGCGAGCGCCTGGCGCAGATCGAGATAGGCCTTGCCGGTCGCGACGATGCCGAGCCGTGCGGGCTTGGAATCGAGCACGATGCGGTCGAGCTGGTTGGCGCGGGCGAAGGCCTGCACCGCCGCCATCTTCGGCCCGAACAGTCGCTTCTCCGCCTCCAGCGGCGGATCGGGCCAGCGGATGTTGAGGCCGCCGGGCGGCATCTCGAAATCGTCGGGAAGCGCGATCCTGATGCGTTCCGGGTCGCTGTCGATCGAGGCCGAGCTCTCGACGGTCTCGCTGATCGCCTTGAAGCCGACCCAGCAGCCGGAGAAGCGTGACAGCGCAAAGCCGTAGAGGCCGAGGTCGAGATAGTCCTGGAGCGTTGCCGGGTTGATGACGGGGATCAGCGCCGCCGCGAACACCTGCTCGCTCTGATGCGCCAGCGTCGAGGACTGGCAGCCATGGTCGTCGCCGGCGAGCGCGAGCACGCCGCCATTGCGCGAGGTGCCGGCGGCATTGGCATGCTTGAGCGCATCCACCGAGCGGTCCACGCCCGGGCCCTTGCCGTACCAGATGCCGAACACGCCATCGACCTTGGCGCCGGGAAACAGGCCGACCTGCTGGCTGCCCCAGACGGCGGTGGCGGCGAGATCCTCGTTGAGGCCGGGCACGAAGGCGATGTCGTGCTGCTGGAGATGCGATTTCGCGCGCCACAGGGCGTGGTCGTACATGCCGAGCGGGGAACCGCGATAGCCCGAGATGAAGCCGCCGGTGTTGAGGCCCTGAAGCCGGTCGCGTTCGCGCTGCAACATGGGCAGGCGGACCAGGGCCTGCGTGCCGGACAGGAAGATCCGCTTCGATGCGAGCCGGTATTTGTCGTCCAGCTCGACCTGCAACAGCGTCATTTCGGAAGTCCTCGTCTCTTGGCTCGGCGTGGGGTTTGCGCTGCGGGAGGGAGTGCGGCTGCGCGATGCGAATTGTGACAGTCAAAAGGATGGGCCCGCGAAGTCAATATCGCTGGCCGCATCCGTGGCGCTCCTGCTAGTCATGGCTTGCACGCGGAGAAAACATGATGGCGTTCGACACCGAGATCACTCAGACCGGCGGCGCCTTGGTCGGGCCGTGGCGCCGGCCGCGACAGATGCTGCAGGCGCAAACCTACGATGCGCATGCCTCGATCCATGACGACGCCACCGCGCAGAAGCTCGGCTTCAAGGGCGGGACGATCGAGGGCCCGACGCATTTCAGCCAGTTTGCCCCGCTTTGCGAGCGGCAATGGGGGCAGGTCTGGTTCGAAAGAGGTTGCCTTTCTGCCCACTATCGCAGCGTCTGCTATGAGGGTGAAGAGGTGCAGGCGATCCTGATGGCTTCTTCGGCTGAGCAACCGGAGTGTCAAATTCAAATGGTCAAGCGGGACGGCACCGAGGTGCTGCGCGGCACGGCTTCCATCGTCGACAGTCCAACGGCTCTTGGTCTGCGTCTGCGCGAGCTTAAGCCGCTCGGCGACCCGGTGATCCTTCGCGACGTGCAAGTCGGTGTGACCGGCAAGCGGCAAACGGTGCGCATGGCGTTCGACCAGAACATGGGCGACCTCTATCCGTTCTCGCTTCGGCAGAAGCTCGCCGTCATCACCGAGCGCTCGCCGTATTATTCGGGCGCGGACAATCCGTGGGGCAAGCCGATCATCCCGATGGAGATGCTGAGCGTGCTGTTCCAGTACCGCTCCAAGGACGATCCGCTGCCGGCCAAGGGCCCGGCCGTCGGTCTGTTCGCCGACCAGGAGATCCGCCTGCTGAAGGGCCCACTCTTCGTCGACGAAGAATACGAAGTCGAGCGCGAGGTGGTCGCGCTCTCGGCCAGCCGCCGCACCGAAAGCGCCTGGGTCAAGACGCGCGTGTTCGACAAAGCGGGCACGATGGTCGCAACCATGCTGCTCAACGCGGCCACGCTGAAGGACTCTTATGCGCCGTATGAGGAGGAGTATCGGCGGCTGTATGGGGCAGGGCGGTAGCCTCTGCTCGTCATTCCGGGGCGCGCGTAGCGCGAACCCGGAATCCATTTCACCTCGCGTACCGCGGCCCGATGGATTCCGGGCTCGACGCTGACGCGTCGCCCCGGAATGACGGCGGAACGAGAGTCGTGGCCCGCTTATCCTTTAAGCAAATGCACGTCGCAAAGCCGTCGCACAGCGAATGAGCAGGCGCGGGCTCTTCCGATAACATTCTGATAGCGCAGAAAATTTCCTCGCGCGGTGCTCCGGACCGCAATTGTACACAATGGCACGGCACTTGCAGAACTCCCGGCCAGGAGAGTTCTCGCGGGGCCGTCATGTTGAACTCAGCCAAGCCGACAAAGGGCGTCGTCAGCGCCGAGCCCGAGCCGATCACGCTCGACTGGCCCGCCACCGCGCTTCTCATCATCGACATGCAGCGGGATTTCATGGAGCCCGGCGGCTTCGGCGAGACGCTGGGCAACGACGTCAGCCAGCTCGCGCGCGCGGTGAAGCCGATCGGCGCAGTGCTGACGGCGGCGCGCGACAGCGGCATGTTGGTCATCCACACGCGCGAGGGCCATCTGCCCGATCTCTCCGACGCGCCGCCGGCGAAGGTCGAGCGCGGCGCGCCGAGCCTTCGCATCGGCGATCCCGGTCCGATGGGGCGCATCCTCATTCGCGGCGAGGCCGGCCACGACATCATTCCCGAGCTCTATCCGCTCGACAGCGAAATCGTGATCGACAAGCCCGGCAAGGGCGCCTTCTACGCGACCGAGCTCGGCGAGGTCCTGGAGAAATACGGCATCGAGAATTTGCTCGTGTGCGGCGTCACCACGGAAGTGTGCGTCAATACCACGGTGCGCGAGGCCAATGACCGCGGCTATCGCTGCGTCGTCATCGCCGATGGCTGTGCGTCCTACTTCCCCGAGTTTCACGAGATGGGCCTGAAGATGATCAAGGCCCAGGGCGGCATCTTCGGCTGGGTCGCGGATTCAGCCGCAGTTTTGGAGGCGATGAAGATTTCGACCACATAGGGGGTACTATCATGAGCACATTGACGGGGACGGCCGGCAAGTCTGGATTCAAGCCGGCGCTATGGACATCGGGCGACTGGAACGCGTTTTTCGGCTTCGGCACCAACATCCTCGTCAACATGCTGGTGCTCACGGGCCTGTTGCGCTTCGTGCTGAAGATGCCCGATAGCCTCGTGTTCGGCCGCATCCTGCCCGCGCTGGGGCTGATGATGTGCCTGTCCACCTTCTATTACGCCTATCTCGCCTATCGCCTCGCCCAGAAGACCGGCCGCAACGACGTCTGCGCGCTGCCGTCGGGCGTCAGCGTGCCGCACATGTTCATTGTCACCTTCGTGATCATGCTGCCGATCACGCTCAAGACCGGCGATCCGCTCAAGGGCTGGTCGGCGGGTCTCGTCTGGGTGTTCTTCCAGAGCTTTATCCTGATGATCGGCGGCTTTATCGCGCCGTTCATCCGCAAGATCACGCCGCGCGCGGCGCTGCTCGGCACGCTCGCCGGCGTTTCCGTCACCTTCATCTCGATGCGGCCGGCGCTCGAGATGTACATGACGCCGCAGATCGGCCTCGTCTGCTTCGCCATCATCCTGCTGAGCTGGTTCGGCGGCGTGAAATACTGGCGCGGCATTCCCGCGGGCCTCGTCGCCATCGCGGCCGGCATGATCATCGCCTGGGGCTCGAACCTGTTCGGGCTCGGTCTCGGCGGCCTGAGCATCGCGGGTGTCGGCGCGGCCTTTGCCAATTTCGGCTTCTCGGTGCCGATCCCGGCCGTGGCCTACGTCTTCTCCGGCTTCGAGTTCCTCGGCATCATCCTGGTCACCGCCATTCCGTTCGGCATCTACGACCTCGTCGAGGCCATGGACAATGTCGAGAGCGCGGAAGCGGCCGGCGACGACTATCCGACCACGCGCGTGCTCACCGCCGACGGCGTCGTCAGCCTGATCGGCTGCCTGATGGGCAATCCCTTCATCAACGCCGTCTATATCGGCCATCCCGGATGGAAGGCGATGGGCGGCCGCATCGGCTATTCGGCGGCGACCGGCATCATGGTGGTGGTGCTGTCCTGGTTCGGCATCATCTCGGTGCTGCTGGCGCTGGTGCCCGTCGTCGCGATCTCGCCGATCCTGCTCTACATCGGCATGCTGATCGGCGCGCAGGCGTTCCAGACCACGCCGGTCAAGCATGCGCCCGCGATCGTGCTGGCGCTGACGCCGCATTTGGCCGCTTGGGCCAAGCTCCAGATCGACACCATGCTCGGCTCCACCATGAATGCGGCAGCCAGCGTCGGCGGCTTGGCGGCCGACAAGGCCGATGCGGTCAAGGCGGCCGCGATTGCCGCGCTGCCGCAGCAGGGCGTGTTCTATCACGGCCTAGAGGTGATGGGCGGCGGCTCCATTCTCGGCGGCCTCATCCTGGGTGCGATCGGCGTCTTCATCATCGAGCGCGATTTCGAGAAGGCCTCGGCGTTCGCGCTCGTCGGTGCGGTGCTGACTTACTTCGGCTTCATGCACGGCGAGGCCGTCGGTATTGGCGGCGGCTTTGGCGTGACGCCGGCGGTCGCGCTGGCCTACGCCGTGGTGGCCGCCGGCCTGTTCGCCGCCAGCAAGCTCGGCGCCAGCGAGCACTACGCCGCGCATCCTGAGATGTCGGCAGCGCCGGCGGAATAAGGCGAAATCGCAACGGCCGGGCGACGAGGAGGCGTCCGGCCGCTTCATTTTTCATCCGCCCTTCACGGCTCCCGCAGTCAGCCCGGCCACGATCTGCCGCTGCGCCAGCACGGTGAGCAGCAGCACCGGGAAGGTCACGATCAGCGCGGCGGCGGCCAGCGGTCCCCAGCTCAGCTGGTCGAACGAGATCATGTTATAGACCGCAACTGGCAGGGTGCGGGTCTCGCGCCCGGCCAGCACGATGCCGAACACAAAGTTGTTCCAGGAGAAGATCACGGCGAGAATGAAAGCGACCGCGATGCCGGGCTTGGCAATCGGCAGCGCAACGTGGCGGAAGACCTGCCAGCGGCCGGCGCCATCGATCAGGGCGGCTTCCTCCAGCTCCATCGGCGTCGTCTCGAAATAGCCGATCATGATCCAGATCACGATCGGCACGGTGACGACGAGATGGATGATGATCTGCGGCACCAGCGTGCCGAGCAGGCCGAGCCACTGGAACAGCAGGAACAGCGGGATCAAATAGGATAGGCCGGGCGTGATGCGGGCGATCAGGATCACGATCGCGGATTTATGCGCGGCCATGCGCGCGATGCCGTAGCCGGCGGGGACGCCGACCAGCAGCGCCAGCGCGGTCGAGCTGCCGGTGACGATCAGACTGTTGATGAAATAGGTCAGGAAGCGGTTGGAGGCGAGCACGTCGGCATAGTTCTTCCAGGCGATGCGATCCGGAAAGAACACCGGCGGGTAGGCCGCATTATCGACCTCGAACTTGAGCGACAGCGAGAGCATCCAGAGAAAGAACAGGATCGCCGGCGAGACGATGACGAGCACGGACAGCCACAGACCGATTTTGCCGATGATCTGACGGGGTGTCATGATCTGACGGGGTGTCATGCGCCGCTCGCGATCTCGGTCCACAGCATGCGCTGGCGGGCGTAGAGCATCACCGCCGCGAGCAGGACGATCAGCAGGAAGAACACGACCGCGATGGCCGAGCCGTAGCCGAGGTCGTAATAGGTGAAGGCGACGCTGTAGAGATAGATGTTGATCGTCTCCGATGCCGAGCCCGGGCCACCTTGCGTGATCGCGAAGATGATGTCGAAGCTCTTCACCGCGTCGATCATGCGGATCATGCCGGCGATGAACAGGAACGGCATGATCAGCGGCAGGGTGATGAAGCGGAACACCTGCCAGAAGCTGGCGCCGTCGATCTGCGCGCTCTCGTAAGGCTCGGTCGGGATCGCGGCGAGGCCGCCGAGCACGATCAGCATCACCAGCGGCGTCCACTGCCAGGTCTCGACCAGCACCAGCGAGGGAATGACGGTCGCGGGATGAAACACCCAGAGCTGCGCGGGAATCCCGACCAGCGACAGCAGGTAATTGAGCACACCGAGCTGCGGGTGGAACATCATGGTCCAGACCAGTGCGATCGCCACGGGCGTCGCCATCATCGGCATGATGAAGATGCCGCGCAGAAATCCGCGGCCGGCGAAGTTCTGGTGAAACACCACGGCAGAGAGTGTGCCGAGGATCAGCGGCAGCACCACCGACAGCACGGTGTAGACCAGCGTGTGGCCGACCGCCTCTAGAAAGCGCGGATCGCTCGTGAGCCGCAGATAGTTGGAGAATCCGACGAAGGTGGTGGGCGAGCCGACCTTCCATTCGTTCAGGCTCATCCAGATCGTGAAGACCCACGGGAAGATGATGATGGCGAGCACGACGACCAGCGCCGGCACCACGAACGGCCAGTAGGATGGCGGCCGCAATTCCTTCTCCGGCGCGGCCTCGGTCGAAGCCGCGGCCGGAGTCGATTGTGTCAACGCACTCACGCCTTTTCGCTACGCTCCAGGATCGGCCGATATTGTTCGTGCGCCTTCTTCAGCTCGGTTGCGGGATCGGCGCCTGACAATGTCGAGGTGAGCGCCGCGCCGACGAGATCGCGGAACTCGGCGACCGGAATCACGACGGGCAGGCCGAGCTTGCTGATCTTGGCAGAATCGATCACCGATTGCAGCCACTCCTTGGGCATCTTCACGCCGCTCTGGATCTCGGGATCGTTCAGGATCGAGTTGCGGAACGGCACGCCGCCGCCGGCCTGCAGCAGCCGCGCACCCTGCTTCTTCGAGACCACCCATTGGCAGAGCAAATAGGCGGCTTCCTTGTTCTTGCTGGCCGCGGCAATGCCGATGCCGTCGCCGTAAGTGGCCGAATACTGCCCCTTCGGTCCGGCCGGCACGACGGTGTAGCCGACCTTGCCGACGACGCGCGAGGCGGCGGGATCCTCCAGCGGCGGCGCCCAGCCGACGCCGTCGATCCACATCGCCGAACGTCCTTGCGTGAAGGAAGCCATCGACTCCATCCAGTTGAAGCCGGCGACGCCGGGCGGGGCGACCTTGGTCAGCAGCGTCTGATAGAGCTTTGTGGCCGCGACCGCTTCCGGGCCGTCGGTCTGGATATTGCCCTTGGCGTCCAAGAATTCGCCGCCATAGTTGAGGAAGAAATTGGTCCACAACGTCATGTTGGCATTGCGCAGGCCGCGCCCGACGAAGCCATAGGTGCCATCCTTGGCGTCGGTGAGCTTTTCGGCGGCCGCGACCATCTCGTCGAAGGTCTTGGGGACCGCGACGCCCTTCTTCTCGAACAGCTCCTTGTTGTAGTAGAGGATGAAATAGTCGACCGACCAGGGCAGCGACAGCATCTGGCCCTTGTCGTTCTTGGCGTATTGCAGGCCCGCGGCCGAGAAATCGCTTTCGACCAGATCCGGTGCGGTCAGCGTCGGGTCCTTCATGAACGGCGTCATGTCGGCGAGCCAGCCGGCTTTCTCGAACTGCCGCTTCTGCACGTGATAGCTGAGATGCACCACGTCGAAGCTCGGCCGTCCCGAGGTGAGCTCGATCACGACCTTCTGGCGCTGCTGTTGCTCGGGGATCTGCTCGGACTCGACCTGGATGCCGGTGAGCTCGGTGAACTCCTTGATGTTCTTTTGCAGGTTGTCGCCGCGCGGACCCTTGGCGAGGATCACCTCCAGCTTGGTCCCGGCGTATTTCTTCCAGTTGACCTCGGCGCGGGCGGGCAGGCCGGTCAGGCTGAGCGCGCCGGCCGCGGCGGTGCCCTTGAGCAGGCTACGGCGCGAGATGTCGTAATTGGCCAATGTAGATCCTCCCTTTGATTCATATTCTTTGGGACGGATACTAGCGGCCGTACCACGCCTGCCTAGTCCTAATCTGCCATCAGGGACGTACGGCCGGCGTTTCCATCGGCAGGCCGCGCGCCCGCGACATCAGGTAGAGTTCGAGCGCGACCAGCTCGGGCGAGCCGTAATCATAGGCCTGGGCGCGGACCCCGCTCATGCAGCTGCGCAACCGACGCTCTACTGAGCCCAACGTCTGCCACTCCAGGCGGTAGAGCGGGTATCCGGTCGGCTGCGCTTGCGTGATGGGTGCGCCGGCGAGACGCTTGTCGAAATTGTCGTCATGGCAGTTGCTGCAGGCAAGGTTGAGCTGGCCTTCGCGCTGCATGAAGAGGTCGCGTCCCTGCTCGGCGAATGGCTTTGCTTGCGGATCATCGCCCGCCGTGATCGGAATGCCGCGTGACTGGTGGCCGACGAAGGCGGACAATGCGAGCAGGTCGCGGCTCTCGTAGGGCAGCGGCGTCGCCTGCTGGTGATTGGCGCGGCAGAGATTGATCCGCTGATCGAGCGTGATTGGGCGCCCCAGCGCCTTGTCGAAGGCGGGGTAGCGCGCCGCGACGCCCTTCATGCTGCTGCGCGCATCGCCATGACAGTCCGCGCAGGCCTTGTCGGCGGTGCCGATCGTCTTCTTCCACAGCTGCTCGCCGTCGAGCACGAACAGCATGCCGGGATTGGCGGTGTCGTCATCCTGCATCGCGCGCGTGTCCGGACCCATGAACGAATAGCCGGAGCGGCGCGCATCCGACGGGATCTCTCCGGCGAGCAGGGTGGGGCCCGTGACGAGCAATATCGCCACCGCTATCGCGCGCCAGGAGCTCATTCGACCGTGATCGATGCCGATGCGGTGGACGAATAGCCGTTGTCGCCGATCCACTCGAACTCGAACTTGCCGCTCTCCTTGGCGACCGTAAAGAACGACAAATATGGGTTCGCCGCGATCGCCGGAAATAGGTCGGCGCGAAAGATCTCGGCGCCGTTGTAGCGGCAGACGAAGCTCGTGATGATGTCGCGCGGCACGAGCTTGCCGTCCGCGGTATGGCGGAAGCCTGTTTCCATGATGTGCGAGGTCAGCGTGCGAATCTCGATGATCTCGCCGCGTTTGGCTTTCGAGGGAACGTTGATGAGAGCGGACATCAGTTCAGCTCCTCGGTGCATGCCGCCAGCGTCACGACAATTTCGGCGGCAACCTGCCAGAACGTGTCATCTGACAGGCGCGCGATCGCGACGACCTTCTGGGTGTCGGCGAGCCGGATCCGGGTCGAGACCTGGGCTCGGCCGGAAGATGGGCCAAAATAGAAATTGCCAATGTTCGGCTGCGGGTTCTTTTCGTTGAAGACGTGGATGCTCTTGACGTAGTCGTCCGCCGTCATCGGGCTCGTCACGCTGACCGTCATCGGCACCGTGTTGCCGTTCTCGACCAGCGGCGGAATGTCGAGCTTGACCCGGCCGCTGCGAAGCTGTGCTTCGCCGACGACGTTGCGGATCGCGGTGTTGAGCATCGCCGGCGTCGCTTGAATCGGGCGCAGCGTTACGATTGGAATCGTCCCGGCGATTGTCACGCCTCCGGCGAGGTTCAAGAATTGTCGTCGCGTGGTTGGCATGAAGCTAGTCCCGAAGCATTGCAAGAAATGAGACGATGTCTTCGATCTCCGCAGCCGACAAGATTGGCTTCCCGGCAAAATTGCGTCCGACCCGAACGAGGCCGTCGTTACGATAATAGGACGGCATGATGGTCTCCGGATTGAAGCGCGAGGCATCGACCAGTCGAAGCCGCAACTGGCTCACGGACCACCGGTTCCCGGCACCGCCGAGATCAGGCGCGAGGTCGCCCTGGAACCGCGTTTCCGGGAATGGGCCGGAATGGCAGAGGATGCAGGTCGTCGTGCGTGCGAGCACCAGCGCGCGCCCGCGCGCAGCATCGCCGGGTGAGCCTGTGAGCGAGTCGGGAATGCCGTCGCCGACGATTGTGTAGGGCACGAGCTCTTCGGCTTGGGTCGGCAAGGCGAGGGCGAGGCTTGCCACGATGAGCGCCGCGATCGCAGCTACCGGATAGGATGGCTGAGGTCGCCGCGAGCTCCACTTACCTCTCCCGCTTGCGGGAGAGGTCGGCGCGCAGCGCCGGGTGAGGGCTCCTTCCATCATGGCCCTAGCCAAAGGTGTCCGCCGTGATGGTCTCAAACCAGCGCTCCGCTTCCGTGGCCTCGCGGGCGCGCAATTCGCGCGGTGCATCGACCGGGCTGGTGCCGCCCTCGACCTCGGCAAAGATGTCGCCGCGCGGCTGGTAGTGGCCGGCGAGCGAGAAGCCGTAGCCGGGCGCGACGACGTTGTAACAGACGCCGGTCAGGCGTGGCGTGTCCGGCGCGCGGCCGGCGAGGAGATTCACGATCGCGCTAGCGCAAGCCTTGCCTTGCGCGCTCGCAGCGGACGCCGATTTGGGAATGCCGCCGCCGAGGCAGGCATCGCCAACGACGTGGACGTTCGGAACGAGTTTTGACTCGAACGTGACGGGATCGATCGGGCACCAGCCGGTCGCGTCCGCAACGCCTGCGACGCCGGCGATGCGCCCCGCGCGCTGCGGCGGGATGACGTTGGCGACATCAGGGGTGTAGTTGCCGAATTCGGTGACGATGGTTCGCGTCGTCGGATCGACCGAGGTGACGCGGCCGCCTTGCGACAGTGCGACCCGCTCGATCATGTCGCCATAGAGCTCCTTCCACGCCTTCTCGAACAGCCGCTGCTGCGAGAACGTGTCCTTGGCGTCGAGGATCAGAACTTTCGAGCGCGGCTTTCTCGACGTCAGGTAATGCGCGATCAGGCTCGCGCGCTCGTAAGGCGCTGGCGGGCACCGGGAAGGATTGGCCGGGATTGCAATGGCGACCGTGCCGCCGTCCCCCATCGCTTCCAATTGCCGGCGCAGCAAAAGAGTCTGAGCGCCCGCTTTCCAGGCGTGCGGCATCGTCTCTGACGCGGCGTCGTCGTAGCCGGGCAGGGCTTCGAGATGGAAGTCGATGCCGGGCGAGAGCACGAGGCGGTCATAGCCAAACGTGGTGCCATCGCCCGTCGTCACACCACGCGTTTGCGTGTCGATGCCCGCCACAGCCTGGGTGACGATGCTGATGCCCCCGGCGGCAAGCTTGTCATAACCGAACTGCTGCGCCTCGATCTCGCGCAGGCCCGCGATCACCTCGTTGCTGAAGGGGCAGGAGATGTAAGTCTTGTTCGGCTCGATCAGGGTGACCTGCAATTTGGCATCGGCGCGCTTGAGCGCGCGGGCGCAAGCCGCGCCGCCAAAGCCGCCGCCGACCACGACGACGCGCCCCGCCGATTGCGCGCGCAGGATCGAAGGTGCGGCGAGCGATGTGGCCGCGACGGCGATGCCGAGAATGGCATTCCGCCGCGTCACCGGCGCATTCATGAGACCTGTCCGGAAAATGCTGCGGCGGCCGGTATGGCCGCCGCGATTTGTCGTTTGAGCATGACCTTTTCGGAAAACCGCTCCACACTTTTCCTGATCATGCTTTACGCGAAGGTGATGTTCTGGTCGCGCAGCGGCACCTGGCGGATGCGCTTGCCGGTCGCGGCAAAGTACGCATTCAGCACCGCCGGGGCCGCGACGCCGATGGTCGGCTCGCCGACGCCGCCCCAGAATCCGCCGCTCGGCACCATCACCGTCTCCACCTTCGGCATCTCGTTGATGCGCATCGAATTGTAGGTGTCGAAGTTGGTCTGCTCGATCTTGCCGTCCTTCACCGTGCAGCCGCCGTAGAACAGCGCGGAGAGGCCATAGACGAAGGAGCCGGCGACCTGTCGCTCCACCTGCGCCGGATTGACGACGTAGCCGGGGTCGGTGGAGGCGACGATGCGATGCACCTTGATCTTGCTGCCATCGGTCACCGAGATCTCTGCGGCGCCGGCGACATAGCTGCCGTAGCCCATCACCTGCGCGATGCCGCGATAGACGCCTTGCGGCGCCGGCGTGGTCCAGCCGATCTTCTCGGCAACCGCGTTGAGCACCGCAAGGTGCTTGGGGTGGTTGCCCATCAGCTTGCGGCGGAATTCGAGCGGGTCCTGGCCTGCGGCCTGGGCGAGCTCGTCCATGAAGCATTCCATGTAGATCGCGTTGTGATTGACGTTGACGCCGCGCCAGAAGCCGGGCGGGACGTGCGGGTTGCGCATCGCATGCTCGACCAGAAGGTTCGGCACCGAATAGCCGAACGCGGCTTCGCCGGATTGGGCGACGCCCTGGAATGCCGCGGGGTCCATCCCGTTCTGCAACGCTTCGGGGCGGAGCGAGAACAGGATCGATTGCCCAGACAGGCGGTAGTGCAGGGCGATCAAATTGTTGTTGGCATCGAACGCGCCGGTCATCTTGCACTGGGTGATGGGGTGATACCTGCCGTGCGCCATGTCCTCTTCGCGCGACCACAACAGCTTGATCGGCGTGCCCGGCATTTGCTTGGCGATCATGACGGCTTGGCGGACATAGTCGGTCTGGCCGCGCCGGCCGAAGCCGCCGCCTGGCATCACCTTGTGCACGTCACACTTTTCGGCCGGCAGGCCGGACGCTTCCAGCACCGCTGCAAACGCCGCCTCGCCGTTCTGCGTGCCGCACCAGACCTCGCATTTGTCCGCGGTGTAGAGCGCGGTGGCGTTCATCGGCTCCATGGTGGCGTGGTTCTGGTAGGGATAGGCGTAGACAGCCTCGACCTTCTTGGCGGCACCGGCAATCGCAGCCTTGGCGTCGCCGTTCTTGTTGCCGACATAGGCCGGCTGCGAATTGTCGAGCCCCTCCGCCAGCCATTTCGCGATCGACTCGCTGGAAACCTTTGCGTTGTCGCCTTCGTCCCAGACGATCGGCAGCGCCTCGAGCGCGGTCTTGGCGTGCCACCAGGTGTCGGCGACGACGGCGACCGCGGTGTCGCCGACCTTGACGACCTTCTTGACGCCTTTCATGCCGGCGATCTTGGCTTCGTCGAAGCTCTTCAGCTTGCCGCCGAACACGGGGCAATCCTTGATCGCGGCGTTCAGCATGCCCGGCAGCTTGACATCGATGCCGTAGACCATCGCGCCGGTGGTCTTGTCGGCGGTGTCGAGCCGATTGACGCCCTTGCCGATCAGCTTCCAGTCTTTCGGATCCTTCAGCTTGACGTCCGCCGGCGGCGTCAGTTTCGCCGCAGCCTCGGCGACCTTGCCGTAGGTCGTGGTACGGCCCGACGGCGTATGGGTGATGACACTGTTCTCGGCCTTGCATTCGGAGGCCGGCACTTTCCAGGCGTCGGCTGCGGCCTGGATCAGCATCACGCGCGCGGTGGCGCCGCCCTTGCGGACATAGTCTTGCGAGGAGCGGATGCCGCGGCTGCCGCCGGTGGAGAAATCACCCCACACGCGCTTGCGGGCGACGCTCTGGCCCGGCGTCGGATATTCGGTGGTGACCTTGGTCCAGTCGCATTCGAGCTCCTCGGCCACCAGCTGGGCGAGGCCGGTCAGCGAGCCCTGGCCCATCTCCGAGCGGGCGATGCGAATCACCACGGTGTCGTCCGGCCTGACCACGACCCAGGCGCCGATCTCGGGCGAGCCGTCGGCCGCGCGGACCACGGCGGGGCCGCCGAAGGGGAGGTCGAGGCCGATGGCGAGGCCCGCACCGACCGCGGCCGTGCCAATGACGAAGGCGCGGCGATTGAGCCGCGGCGAGATATGCTTGTTCATGTGAGGATTTCCTTACGCGCTCGCGATCGTGTGGATCGCCTCGCGGACCTGCTGGAAGGTGCCGCAGCGGCAGATATTGGTGATGGCCTCGTCGATGTCGGCGTCGGTCGGCTTCGGCTTCTCGTTCAAGAGCGCGGCCACCGCCATGATCATGCCGCTCTGGCAATAGCCGCATTGCGGCACGTCCTGGGCGATCCAGGCCTCCTGCACCTTGTGCAGCGCATTGCCAGAGGCGAGCCCCTCGATAGTGGTGATCTTCTTGCCCTCGGCCTCGCTGACCGAGATCCCGCAGGAGCGCATCGCGACGCCGTCGAGGTGAACCGTGCAGGCGCCGCATTGTGCAATGCCGCAACCATACTTGGTGCCGGTCAGGCCGGCATTCTCGCGGATCGCCCAGAGCAGCGGCGTATCCGGCTCGACGTCGAGCGTGAAGGTTTTTCCGTTGATTGTTAGGTTTGCCATCGCAAGTCCCCTGATTGGCCCAATCCACCGATTGAACTCAGGGGCGCAATCTGTCCGGCAAACTGGAACGGTTCAAATCAACAGTCCGAGGGGTGGCGGGGACGCATGGCCGTGTCGCTCTGGAGTATGGACCGGGACGCCGTTTTGGCTCATCCCTTCGCAATCGATTCGGGTTGACGCCTTATTCCGAGGGCGTCAATCCGTGGCTTGAGGCGACGTCCGGCTGCGAAGGCCGGTTCCAGGGCCCTGCGCGGCTTGCGCAGCGGCGACAGTTTGTCTCTTTTGCCGGGGTGCAAGTCGCGGGCGCTTTGGTACACTGCGCCGACGCAAAAGGAGTTCCATGAACGTGCCGAGTCCCTGCAACGTACTGATGCTCTACCCGCTGTTCTCGGCAGAGTCCTTCTGGACCTTCGGCGAATCCTGCAAAGTGCTGGGTGTCAAGCGCCCGGCCGCCCCCCTCGGCCTGATCACCGTTGCCGCGATGCTGCCCGAGAGCTGGACGGTCCGGCTGATCGATTGCAACACGGCGCCCTTCGGCGAGGAGGATCTCGCCTGGGCCGACGTTGTGTTCACCGGCGGAATGTTGCCCCAGCAGGCCGACACATTGCGCCTGATCGAGCTCTGCCGCGCCGCGGGCAAGCCGGTCGTGGTCGGCGGACCAGATCCGACCTCGAGCCCCCACATCTACGAGCGGGCCGATTTCCGGGTGCTCGGCGAGGCCGAGAGCGTCATCGACGATTTCATCGCGGCCTGGGAGAGTGGCGCGCGGTCCGGCGTCTTCACTGCACCGAAGTTCCAGGCCGACGTCACCAAGACGCCGGTGCCGCGTTTCGACCTGCTCAAGTTCGAGGACTATCTCTATCTCGGGGTGCAATATTCGCGCGGCTGTCCCTTCACCTGCGAGTTCTGCGACATCATCGAGCTCTACGGGCGCGTGCCGCGGACCAAGACGATCGAGCAGATGTTCGTCGAGCTCGAGACGATCTACAAGATGGGCTATCGCGGCCATCTGGATTTCGTCGACGACAATTTCATCGGCAACAAGAAGTCGCTGCGGCAATTCCTGCCGAAGCTCGCCGAATGGCAGCGCACGCACGGCTATCCGTTCGAATTCTCCACGGAAGCCTCCGTCAACCTCGCCGACGATCCGGAGCTCCTGGAGCTGATGGGTGCGGCCAATTTCTTCGGCATCTTCGTCGGCATCGAAAGTCCGGACCCCGAGACGCTGGTCGCGATGCGCAAGAAGCAGAACACGCGGCGCAACATCGCCGAGAGCATCCACAAGATCTACGCCGCTGGCATGCTCGTCACCGCGGGCTTCATCGTCGGCTTCGACAACGAGAAGGTCTCGATGGCGGAGTCGATGATCGAGTTCATCGAGGAGGCGGCTATCCCCGTGGCCATGGTCGGCCTGCTCTATGCCTTGCCGAACACGCAGCTCACGCGCCGGCTGGAGCGCGAAGGCCGGCTGCATTCGGGCCACGACGTGGCGCCGACCATCGGTGCCGATCAGTGCACGGCCGGCATCAACTTCGATCCGGTCCGCCCGTTGCGCGACATCCTGACGGACTACAAGCGGGTGCTGGAGCACGTCTACAGCCCGGCCGCCTACGCAGCACGCGTCGATCGCCTGATGACGCTGCTCGACCGGTCCAGGCAGCGTTCCGAGCTTGCCGAAGGCGATATCCGCTCCAAGCTCGGCGCCATGGAGACCGTGCACAAGGTGGTGTCCGCCCTTCCCGAGGCGCGGGCGCCGCTCTGGCAGACCTTCATGAACTGCGCCAAGCGCGACACGTCGTCGGCGCGCATCGCCGTGCAGATGATCGCGGCCTATGCACATCTCGGACCGTACTCGCGCAAGGTCATCGCGGCCATCGACGAGCGCCTGGCCGCGCTGGACAACGAGACCGTCGCTCCGGTGGCCGTCGGCGTGACGGCGGCCTGACGGCTTACTTCACCGCGAGCCGCAGCAAGCTCATCACGCTGCCGAGCGCGGCAAAGCCCGCGCCGAGCGCCAGCGCCAGTGTCGCGCCGTCATGACCTGCGAGCGCGAAGCAGGCGGCGGCGAGCGCCGCGCCGGTCGTCTGCCCCGTCAGGCGCGCGGTCGCGACGATGCCGGAGGCGCTGCCGCTGCGGTGAGCCGGCGCGCTTGCCATCACCGCCTTCATGTTCGGCGCCTGGAAGAAGCCGAACCCCATGCCGCAGATCACCATTCGCCAGATGATGTCAGGGATCGCGGGATTGGCCGGCAGTGCCGCCAGCAGCGCCATGCCGAGACCGAGCAGCACGAGACCGATGCCGCCGAGCAGGCCGACGGCATGGCGGTCGGAGAGACGGCCTGCGATCGGCGCCATGATGCCGACCACCAGCGGCCACGGCGTCATGAAGAAGCCGGTCTCGACCTGCGAGCGGCCGAGCACGTCCTCGAAATAGAACGGCAGCGAGACGAAGGCGAGCCCCTGGACTGCGAAGGAGCACACGGCCGTTGCCGCCGACAGGGCGAACATCGGCCTGGCGAACAGGTCGATCGGCAGCATCGGCGCGGGATGATCGGCATGGCGGCGGGTCAGGATCACGCCAAGCACGAGGGCGATGACCAACTCGATGCCGACAACGATTGGCGACAGATTGTGCGCGGCGCTGCCGATGCCGGTGATGAACAGGCCGAGGCAGGCGGTGGCCAGGATCGCGCCGAGCAAGTCGAAGCCGTGATCGGCGCGCGGGGTCTTCGGCAGCATCGCAAAGCCGATGCCAATGGCGATGAGGCCGAACGGGATGTTGACGGCGAACAGCCACGGCCACGGTCCGAGCGCCAGGATGGCGGAGGCGATCGAGGGCCCGAAGGTGAAGGCGGTCGCGACCACGAGCGCGTTGTGACCGAAACCCCGGCCGAGCATGCGGCCGGGATAGACGAAGCGCACCAGCGCCGTGTTGACGCTCATGATGCCGCTCGCCCCCAGGCCTTGCAGGGTGCGCGCCACCAGGAGGCTGTCGAGCGACCATGCCACCGCGCAGAACAGCGAGGCGATGGTGAACAGGATCAGGCCGCCGAGATAGATGCGCTGGTGCCCGACGATCTCGCCGAGCGCCCCCAGCGGCAGCAGCGTCGCCACCAGCGCGATCTGGTAGACGTTGACCACCCACACCGACTGCTCCGGCGTGACGTGCAGGTCGGCGGCGATGGAGGGCAGGGCGATGTTTGCGATCGCGGTGTCGAGCGAGGCCATTGCGAGCGCAGTGAAGATCGCCGCGACCGCCCAGCGCCGCTGCGTCGCCGGAAGGCCGTCGGCGGTGGGATGGTCGGGCTCGCGCGCGGCGGCAGGTAACGTGATCGTCATTTTCGTGGCGCGCTGCTCCGGCGGCGTAGCCATGGTCGGATGTTCGGCATGTACTACGGAGGCGCCGGCTTCCACAGGCGCAAGCTTGCATGCTGAGTATGCGCGAAGGTCAGGCGATGCGGCTCGCGCTGCGTGCGCAGGGCGAGGCCACAACAAAAAAGTCGAAAAACAACCCCATGCACAGTAGGAGGCCCTTTGATCGACAAGGCATTTTCCCGCCGTGTCGCAAACGGCGGTAGCAGCCGCGATCAAGTTGACCCGTCGGGCAAAACACTGGCAGGATGCTATCGTGACGGAGCGCCTGGACAGCAGCCTTCACCGCAAAAGCGTCACGAGCACATAGAGCACCACGGCAGCGCCGAGGCAGCGTCGCCAAGGGTTCACGCCGCGGAGGATCTCATCGGCGCCCCACATGATGAGTCCGCCTTTCACGACGACCGTCAAGCCGATGCTGGCCTTGCCGGCAGACGGCCAGAGCCAAAGCAGAACGGCCGCAACGATCACGATCCATAGAACGAGATTGGGCCACTGAGCGATGGTGATGGCGCCTGTTTCGCGGCTCCGGAAGAACCACTCAAGAATCCGCCTCACGATCCTTTCCGATCAGAGCTCGACCTCACCCTCTTCACGACCCTTCCAATAGGTCACGCGGTTGGCCTTGACCTTGATCAGGACGATGCCCGGCGTATCGACCCCGTCGTCGAACCATCTGTCGAGATCGCTCGTCCAGTGCTGCTGGAAGGCCGCCTTGTCCCGGATCAGTTCGGCAGTCCCTTCGACGGCCACGTAGGTCCCCTTCGAGAAAAGGCCCGCTTCCGACGAAAATCCGAGCGCCACTTTCGGATTGCGTTGGATATCCGACACCGTCCGCGCCTGTTCGTAGGTGAAGTAGTACGAGGTGCCGTCATAGGCGACGTCGCCATTGTTGCTCATGGGACGGTTGGCGATCTCGCCGTTCTCGGTGTGGGTCGACAAAATGGCAATGTCGATGCCGGCCATGTCCTTGGCGATCTCGGCGAGCGATGTCTTGGGCATGAATTTTTCTCCAGTGAGCTGGAGCAACTGCGGAATCAGGCCCGTGTTCCCAGAAGGATGGAATGGGGTACGTGCCTACATATCAGCTGGTGAATCGCGAGCCGGTCTCACGAACATGCGTCGGCGATACCGCTATTGGCCATCTTCGGTCTCATCGTGGGCATTCTGCAATTCGCGCGAGCGGTGCCCGACCGCGCCAGGGCACGGCAAATCCTGGAAGACGGTGTCCAATCCGCGCTGCAGTTGGCGCGAGCCCTGCCATCCTGATGCCCGATGACCTGGGGACGGATCCTCGTCGTGCCTCGGGCCTGAGCATCGCCTCTGGCCATGCGGTGGCGCCTCTAATCCCTTCTCGTTGAGCCAGATCAAGACTCGTGCGGCGAACGCGCCGGACTCTCCTATCAGCGCATCGATGGAAGGGCGGCCCACATGCAGACCCTGCTCAGGGAAATCCGGAATACCCCTTTGCTCTGGATGCTGGCCTTCGTGCCCATCGTGCTGGTGGCCGAGGCGGTGGCGCCGCATTCTCACACGCTGCTGTTCGTGCTGTCGGTGCTGGCCATCGTGCCGCTGGCGGCGCTGCTCAGCCACGCCACCGAGGCGGTCGCCGCGAAGACAGGCGATGCCGTGGGCGGATTGCTCAATGCAACCCTCGGCAATTTGACCGAGCTGATCATCGCCATCGCGGCGCTGCGCGCAGGCCAGTACATGCTGGTGAAGGCCTCGATCGCGGGTGCGATCGTCACCAACGCGGTGTTCATGCTGGGCGCCTGCCTGCTGCTCGGCGGCCTGCGCTATCACGTGCAGGAGTATAACCGCGCCGGCGCGCGGCTTTCGTCCGGCCTGTTGCTGATGGCGACCGTTGCCCTGCTTGCGCCGTCGGCGGTTGCCGAACTCGACCACCTGCCGCAGGGCGGGGGCATCCTCAACAAGCTCAGCCTCGGCATTTCGATCCTGCTCATCCTCGCTTACGGGCTCGGCCTGTTGTTCTCGCTTCGAACCCACAAGGAATTGTTCGCCAGCGCCGATCACGGCGAGGACGACAAGGAGGCGCACTGGCCGATCGGAACAGCCGTCGGCACGCTGCTGGTTGTCACCGTGCTGGTGGCGCTGGTCAGCGAGATCTTCGTGGAATCGGTGCAGAAGGCGGCGGAAACCTTCGGAATGAGCCCAGCCTTCGTCGGCTTCATCGTCGTCTCGCTGGTCGGCGCCGCCGCCGAATTTGCGGTGGCCTTCGCCGCGGCGCGCAAGAACCGGCTGGACATGGCCGTCAGCATCGCGCTCGGCAGCGCTTCCCAGATCGCGCTGTTCGTCGCACCCGCTTTGGTGCTGCTCAGCTATGTGGTGGGGCCGAAGCCGATGGACCTGCAGTTCTGGCCGGGGGCCGTCACCATGGTGATGATCGCGACGGTGACGTCGGCCTTCATCACGGCCAGCGGGCGCTCGGCCTGGTTCGTCGGCGCCCTGATGATCTTCATCTATGCGGTGTTCGCGCTGACGCTGTACGTGGTCCCGCCGGCGGGCCAGGGATGAAGGTGGCTTTCGCGTCACCGGTTGAATTGGTTGGCTGGAGAATGGCGGCTCTCGGCGAGCCATTCTCCGAAGAAGCGAAAGCGCTTCTCAATCCTCGCGCGATCGCGCCGCCGCCGACGGCGCCGGCCAAGCCATAACCGAGGCCGCGATAGCCATAGCCGCGATAGCCCCACTGCGCGGCCATCCGGCCTATTCCGGTGTGGCGCTGCCGTGACGGGCTTGATCTGGATCAAGCATTTGAGGCGTGGCGAGGCACGCGTCCGCCTGACAGGGGCAAGTGGGATTCAGAGGCGAAGCGCCGCTTCTTCGGCACGGCAATCGTGTTGGGCACCGGGCCCGAAGCGGGCTTTCCCCGGCCCGATTGCACTTCCATGGCGTCGCCCTTTGTCTGTACGATGTTTCGTGCTTTGGCCGAGGGCCCCATGAAACGGCGCCAGTTCATCACTGTCATCGGGGGTGTGGCTGCCACGTGGCCGTTCGCAGCTCATGCTCAGCAATTGACCAGGCTTCGCCAGATTGGCGTCCTTTCGCTCGGCCGTGGCGACAAATCCGACGCAAGTCTGAAGACGCTCGATGCGTTTGTCCCGGCCTTGCGTGAGCTCGGCTATGCCGAAGGAAAGGATGTCGCATTTCACCGCAGATTCGCCGACGGCGATGCCGACAAGCTCAGCGAGCTCGCACAGGAATTCGTGGCGCAACGGGTCGACGCAATCGTTGCGTTGGCCACCCCGGCTGTCCGCGCCGCCAGGAAAGCGACTTCCACCGTTCCCATTGTCGGCATCGGCATGGCCGATCCCGTCGAGGACGAGCTCGCTTCCAGCCTGGCGCGGCCGGGCGGCAATGTTACCGGGACGACATTTCTTGGCCCGGAGCTGGTGTCCAAACGGCTTCAATTGCTCAAGGTGATCGTTCCAGGTCTTTCGCGCGTCGTCGTGCTGTGGCACCCCCGGGCATACGGTGAGCGCACGATGAAGGGGATGCTGAACGAAATCGAGAGTGCCGCTCAATCTCTCGGAGCCAAGCTTCAGCTTGTGTCGGCGGACGGTCCTGCCGATCTCGAAGGCGCGTTCGCGGACTTGGCCAAGGCGCGCGCCGATGGCCTCGTCCTGTTTCCCAGCCCGATGCTGTACAGCCAGTACGCGCGGATTGTGCCATTTGCCGAGAAGAACCGCCTGCCGGCGATCTACGCCGCCAGAGAGGCAGTGGATCTGGGGGGCCTGGTTTCCTACGGCGTCAACCTGCCTGACTTGTCGCGTGCCACCGCCAGCTACCTGGCCAGAATTCTCGAAGGCGCAAAGCCGGCCGAATTGCCGATACAGCAGCCGACCAAGTTCGAGCTGGTCATAAATCTTGCAACGGCCAGGACGCTTGGCTTGTCGATTGGTCGAGACTTTCTCCTGGTCGCCGACGAGGTGATCGAATGAGCAGCCCACCAGCCTTCCTGCACCGAAGCGGGTTCGCGTGCGAGCGCGGCTTCGATGTCGCGCCGGTGGGGTGCACCGTGCCGTCGTGTCAGACGGCGCGCTGGCTTCGTCGCGAGGAGAGATCCGGGCAAAGCACGAGCTTGCCTTCGAGACCGCCAGCCTCGAGGCGACGGTGAGCATCGGCGACCTCCTCGAAGGAGATCCGCTCGGCGATGCGCGGCCGAATGGCACCACTTGCCAGCAGCCCGAACAGTTGCTCCAGGTCCTCCTTGAACCAGCTGGGATGTCGCGCCCGCATGGCATTGACCGAGTAGAAGCGGGCTCGCTTGCCACCGGGCAACAATCTCCACAGGTACAGTCGCGCGATCTCCATCATGACAGGGAGCATCCGACGCTGTGCCTGCACGCTCGCCGAAAAGCCGATGGCACAGAGCAGGCCGCCGGGCTTGAGCGCCGCGTATGAGCGGCGATAGCCGTCTTCGCCGACGCCGTCGACGATGACATCGAATCCACCCGGCAGAATCCGCGTGAAGTCCTCATGCTGGTAGTCGATCGGCGCTGCCCCCAGGTTTCGGACGAGCGCCATGTGCTCGCCGCGTACGGTGCCCCACAGCTCGAGGCCGGCCAGTCTCCCAAGCACGAGCAGAGCCTGGCCGACCGCGCCGGCGGCCCCATGGACGAGCACACGTTGGCCTCGCCGCACCTTGGCCGCGCGGTGCAGAAGCTGGTAGGCGGTGGTCCAGCTCAAGATCAGAGCGGCCGCTTCAGCGGCGTCCACGCCCAAGGGCACGCGGGTCAGGTCGTTGGCCCGAAGCGTGCGATACTCGGCGTTTGATCCTACCACCGTCATGTCGGCCACGCGGTCGCCGATCTGAAAGTCGCGCACGCTTTCGCCGAGCTGA
This sequence comes from Bradyrhizobium sp. BLXBL-01, assembly GCF_051853025.1. Taxonomy (NCBI): domain Bacteria; kingdom Pseudomonadati; phylum Pseudomonadota; class Alphaproteobacteria; order Hyphomicrobiales; family Nitrobacteraceae; genus Bradyrhizobium; species Bradyrhizobium sp. BLXBL-01. The sequence goes on along the minus strand of NZ_CP182471.1, from coordinate 5,948,554 downwards.
TCGATTGCTCCCACGACGTCGTAGCCCATCACGAACGGCGGCCGGAGGCGCATCGTTTGCGGGTATAAGTGGCGCCTGATCAGCACCTCGGTGTAGTTGAGGCTCGATGCGAGCACGCGAACGCGCACCTCGCCCCGGCCAGCGTTCGGCAGGGGACCGTCGACAACCTCCAGCGTCTCGGGATCACCGAAGCTGCCGACCTGAACAACTCGATTGCGCTGCTCCATCATGGCAATCTCCATGCAATGCCGCAATTCAGCGCAAGGGAGGCAGACTGCAGTCGAGCTTGAACAGTGGATTGATCCAGATCAAGCTTGAGCGTGCACCGCTTGGAATTCTCCTCGGGCCAAATGACCAAACCAGGTTGTCTGGCGCCATCATTCATCATTGGAGGGGAATATGCCTGCAGTCATTATGCAGTTCGTTTCGCATCCAAGGCCCGGTAGCGATCTTGCGACGGTCCTACAGCTGGCAAAAGAGGGCGCGACACTCTGGAGGAAACACGGGGCCGATGTCAGCTATTGGTCGGTGATCGGTGGCGAGATCGGGAACTACGCCTTCGTGGCCCGCTTTGATAGCGTCGAAGCCTATGGTCGCACCTTGGCGTCACTGGGCGCCGATCCGGCTTTCGTTGAATTTCAAGCCAAGCGGCTGAAGGCAGGGCAATCGGACTGGGTGCGCTCCAATGTTGCCGTCCAGGTTGATCTTTGAAGGAGCGCCTTCGCTCGCGCCTACGAGACCGCCTTCGGGCGGTCTCTTGCTGCACGACCGATGTCACCTGCTGGCCCGGCACCGAAGTCGGACCCCTTGTTGAAGTTCGGTCAGCGCGTTGGATAGGTAGAGTCCTTGCGAAGCCGATCAGGCTTGGCGGCGAACGTTGTCGATGGGTGCGCTTCGCTCTCGCCGGCCTGATCGCCGCCGCCCGCGGGCTTGGGCTGTCGAGGCGCCCCTACTGCCAAGATCGGCGTCGCCTCGCCGAGGTAGCTGTGACCTTTGAACGTCTGCGGATTCGTCTTTCCTGAGCTTTTTCCAGGCGGATACGAAGGTTCTGAAGCTCTGCCAGTTGAGAGCTGAGAGACGAAACACGTTGACGCAGAATCGCAATACGGTCGCACTGACCATGAGTACTCATGACGCGCCCCAAACTGTGACCTTTAAGAAAATGACCGACTTGGGCGACAAAACAGACAAAACAGAATGGCTCAAACCTATAGTCTTAATGACTATAACACAGGTTCATTCACAAGGTGTGAATTGGGTCGACAACGCGCGGGAGGAGACGTGGCCGACGCGGTCGGACAAGCCAAAGGTCAAACCGCCGTTGGAGCGGTGATTTCGGGGGACCGTCCCAAGTCGATTCCGAACTCGTTTGCGGTAAACCGCTGCTAGAGCACAAGCCCAAGCGCCAACCAGGTAGCAACAGACAAACAGACGCCAATTCCCAAATACGGCAATGCAATGCGCATGGTCACTCCTCGATGCCGAGACGCGACGAGAACATGGTCAGATACGCAGATTCGGGGCGCCAGCCCTATATTCCATGCGATGTATTGAGCCGTATAACGGCATCGACGAGCATATTTAATTTGACTCTTGAATACCGTCGAAATTATATGTATTTCAGTTAATTATTATATTTAATTTGGACGTCTCGCCGCGCCGCAAGAGAGGCGTAATGCATGCGCCGATCAATCGATACTGCACCCAGGGATCGAGAAAACACCCGGATAGAAGACGCGGCGGGGGAGCTCGGTCACGGGTCGCTCGAGACGGGCAGATGGGTAGCCAAGGACGGCTCGCCGATCGGCTTTTCACCGACCCCATTGGATCCTGAGACCCAGGATGTCGATCCGGAGGAGGCAACATCGGGCAGTTCGCTCGTTGCGGCTGTCGTTCTGGTCCCCCTCATCTTCATTGGGGTGACCCTGCTCGGTGCTTTCGACCCGTTCAAGGCACAAACGACTCTCGAAATGACACGCATTGACGGCGGGAGCGCCGCCGGCCTCGACCAGCGGCCGGACATCGGGACCGGATCGCTAGCATTCCTTCAGAGCGAAACGTCCGAGGTCCTGGTGCAGGCGGTCTCGGCAAGCACGGCGGGACCTCGACAACGGCTCGACGCCGACGCTCCGCGCAGTGACGCGCTCTCCGGTGAGCTGGCCGGCGCGCGCAGCGAGCTTGACGAGGCGGTCCAGCGCACGCACGCGGCGGAAATTGCCGCGGAGGAGCTGCGGCAGTCTCTTCAACAGGAGCAGGCCCGCGGCGCCGCCTTCGCGGACGAACTTGCCGGAACCCGCCGCGAAATCGAGGCCCGTATCGCGCAGGCGCGCGACGCGGACGAGGTGGCCACGCAGCAGAGAGATGCGGCGGCGTGGGAGATCGCTGAACTTCGGCAGTCCCTGCAGCAGGAGCGGGAGAAGAGCGCCGTCCAGGCGAAGCGAGTGAGCGCCGCGCAGGCGCTAGCGGCAAGCGCCGAGCAAGAACGCTACGATGCGCAGTCACGCGCCGCGGCGCTCGCGAGCGAGCTGGCCGGCATGGCTCGCGGATCGGCTACGGCCGACAATGCGGCGGCGGAGCAAAGCGAGGCGGCGGGACGGGAGATCGCGGAATTGCGGCAGTCCCTGCAGCGGGAGCGCGACAAGAACGCAGCCCTCGCACAACAGGAGGACGCTGCGCGGTCGGCAACGGCAAACGCCGAGCACCAACGCCGTGCGCTCGAAGAGGCCCAGGCTCACGCTGCCGCGCTGGAGGGCAAACTTGCGCAAATGCGCGGAGACATCGAAACCCTGAACGAGCATCTGCGCGAGGCGAACGATGCAGCCTCGCAGCAGAGACAGGCGGCGAACCGGGAGATCGCCGAATTGCGGCAGTCGCTGCACCAGGAGCGGAGCAGGACTGAAGCCAGGGAGAGAAGCCTCGCCTCGGTATCGCGCCTCACCGATGAGCGCGCCCCGGTTGCGCAAAGAAACGACGGTCCGATTCCATCGACGGCGCAGAACGTGACCGCAGCGGAGCCGCCGACGAGTCCAGGCCAGGACGAAGTGGAGGCCCGATTGATCCCGCGTGCCAGAGCGTTGCTCGATCAGGGCAATATCGGTGCAGCGCGGATTGTCCTCGAGCTCGCTGCCGAGAAGAACATCGCGCAGGCGACCTTCATGCTCGCGGAGACATATGATCCCGCGGTTCTGTCCGCTTGGGGGGCCTATGGAACGCGCGGCGAGGCGGCCAAGGCGCGAGAGCTCTACGCGAAGGCACAGAGGAGCGGCATCCGCGGAGCCAAGGAACGACTGGATGCATTGCATCACTGAGCGTGGGCTTTGCATTCATGCTGGGACGAGTGGTTGCAGTGGGTCATCCGGAAAGGAACGACATGAACAAGGTGCCAAGGTCGCTCTCGTCGCTCCTGCTCGTCGCGCTGGTGCCGATTGCCGTGCTGCTTCAACCGGCTTGCCTGGAAGCACAGACCGCAAGACCCGCCAAGGCGGATGCACGAGGGCCGCTCCCTCAGGAGAGAGAAAAGGACCGGATGAACGCCTGGACCGTCGGGCTCGCCGGCGGTCTGCTCGAGGGCGCGCCGATTCGTCTCGCCGCAGAAATGGCCCGTGTCGTCGACGACGGAGCAGAGCTGCATCTGCTGCCGATCGTCACCCGGGGCGCCACCGACAATCTGAACGCGCTGCTCTATCTGCGTGGTGTCGATACCGCGATCATCAATTCCGATGCGCTCGACGAGTACAAGCTTCAGGTTCCGCAGATCCAAAGCCGCATTACCTACCTGCTCAATCTGTTCCCGTCCGAGCTGCACATCTTCGTACGGCCGGAGATCACGAGCCTGCAGGACCTTGCCGGCAAGAAAGTGAACTTCAATACCCAGGGCACCGCAGCCGCCTATTCCGGACCGCTGATCTTCAGCCGCCTCGGCATCGACGTCGACAAGACGTTCATTCCGCATCAGCTTGCCCTGGAACAGATGCGCAAGGGTGAGATGTCGGCCGTCGTGTTCATCACGTCGAAGCCCGTCGATGCCTTCGTACGCGGTCGTTGGGAGGCCGGATTCAAGTTTCTCCCGGTCCACTACGACAGGAGATTCGAGGATTATTATCTGCCCGCGACCTTGGACGCGATCGAGTATCCCAATCTGATCAAGCAGGGCGACCGGGTCTCGACCATCGCGGTGCCGACAGCGCTCGTTGCGTTCAACTGGCGGCCGGGCTCGAATCGCTATCAACGCGTGGCGCGCCTCGTCGACTACCTGTTCTCGCGGATCGACCGCCTGCAGGCACCAGGCTTTGATCCGAAATGGCGGTCGATCAATCTTGCCGCAACCATCCCGGGGCTGACCCGCTTCCAGGCAGCGCAGGAATGGCTGGATCGCCAGGCGCGCAGCGCCCAGGCGAAGCCATGAACACTGCCGTTGCCCCGCTCGCCGTCGTCTTCAACGTTGCCTGCGGAATTGCCTACGCGCAAAGCGCGAGCGATTCCATGGAAGCACTTCGGGCTTGTTCGGGAATGGACGGATCGGCCCGGCTGGAATGTCTTCAAGAGTCATCACGCAAGCTGTCACCGCTTGCCCGGCGGGTGTCGGACGATAACTGGCTGGTCAGCGAGACCACCTCGCCGGTCGACTATTCGCCGATCGTCACCGCCACCACATCCTCTGTCGGCGGCTCCGATGGAGCCGCCATGCAGCTCGCAATCCACTGCCGCAAAGGCCGCACCGAAGTCACGGTCGCCGGACCGGCGCTGTCACGGAGCGCCAACGAATACGTCATCTCCTTTCGGCTGAATGCGGACACGCCAACGCAACTCGCGGCAGCGTCGCCGTCATTCGGCTCCGGCGTCGCTTTCGGGGGCGACGTCGTAAAGTTGCTGAACGCGCTACCCGACGACGGTCACGTCGTTGTGCGCCTGTTCGCCCGCACTGGTCAGGTGCAAGACGGACAATTCCTGCTCAGCGGATTTGGGAGCGTGCGCAAGAGAATGGCGGCTGCATGCAAATGGCCACATAGCGTCGCCAGACCAGGAAGGTGATGGTCAGGGAACGGGAGACACGAGATGATCAATCCGAAGTTGGCGATGGCAGCGATCGGCGGCCTGGCGATGGTGCTTCTGGTCGTACCAAGCGTGCAGGCGCAGCAGGACAACCAGTTGAATCCGCACTCGAGCGCGACGAATCAAGTAAGCGATCCGAAACAACCGAGTAGACAGGCGCAGGCGAGCAAGCCGGGACAGACTCGCACGGGCAAGCAAACCGCTGCGACCAGGGCGGCGATGGCTCAGGCGACAAAGGCCGAGATCGCCAAAAAGCCGCATCAGCTGATATTGCAGGTCAATTCCAACGACCCCGCGATGATGAACCTCACGCTCAACAATGCGAGCAATGTCGCTCAATATTACCGCGATCTCGGTGAACCAGTGTCGATCGAGATCGTAACCTTTGGTCCGGGTCTTCATATGCTGCGCGATGATACCTCGCCGGTAAAGCCACGCATCGAGGTGCTCGCGATGAGCAATCCCGAAATCTCCTTCAAAGCCTGCGGCAATACCCAGGACAATATGCGGAAGGCGGAGAGCAAGGACATCAATCTGATTCCTCAGGCGACGGTGGTCAAATCGGGTGTCGTCCGCGTCATGGAGCTGCAGGAACAGGGCTGGAGCTACGTCAAGCCCTGAGGTCCGGCGGTATGGGGCCATCGGATGCGCGGCTGGAGCATGATGGCGTGAGGCTTGATCGCTGCGCCGACGGAGGTGCACTCCCTCTCCCGCAAGCGGGGGAGGCCGCGGCAGCCGTTTCGACGCAAAGCCATTCCGCTTTGGCAGGACATCTCGGCTCCGACGATCGGTTTCGCTTTCGCTCTACAATCCGACGGGCTGCGAACCGACCTTGACCTGATCTTCCCAGTCCTCCCATTCGACGTTGTTGATGTCCAGATAGCTCGAGACCGCCGAGCCGATGGTCGGAAAGAACTGGGCTTCGCCGACCTGCGCATACAACCCGAATCGCTTCAGCTTGTCCTTCACGGGATCCTTGAGCTCGGCAAAGCATAGTTCGATGCCCCTGGCGTGCAGCGCCTTGTCCAGTTCGGCAACGGTATCGCAGGCGGTGACGTCGACGCTCGTGACCGGTTCGGCGGCGACGACCAGCCAGCGCACGGGCGTCGGCGATTTTTCGACCGCGGCCAAAATACGCTCCTTGAAGAACTCGGCATTGGCGAAGAACAGCGGCGCGTCCCAGCGGAACAGGACCAGTCCGGGTATCAGGCGGGCATCGGGATATCTCGTGATGTCGTGATAGCCCTTGACGCCGTGCGCCCGCCCCAGAATCGCGGAGTGTGGACGCCAGCCGTCCCACAGAAACTCGGCGATGGCCACCGCGATGGCGAGGCCGATTCCCGGAATCGCGCCCAGCACGGCCACGCCGACGAAGCAGAGCACGGTCAACCAGAATTCCCAGCGCTGGATCCGGTAGATCCGTTTGAGGTCGCCGATCTCGATCAGACCGATCGCGGCTGCGATCACCACCGCCGCCAAGGCGGCATTCGGCAGGTGCTGCAACAGGTTTGGCGCAGCCAACAGAAGGAACGCGATCGCAAGCGCGCCGACGACGCATGTGAGTTGGGTGCGGGCGCCGGCCGCTTCGGCAACGGGCGTGCGCGAGGAGCTGCTGCTGATCGGAAAGCCCTGAAAAAACCCGGTTGCCAGGTTGGCGGCGCCGAGACCCACCATCTCCTGGTTCGGATCGACCTTGTCGCCCAAGCGAGCAGCATAGGTTCGCGACAACACGCTGGTATCGGCGAACGAGACCAGAGCGATGGCGCAGCCGCCGGCCAGCACGGGGATCAGATCGCTATAGCCGATCCTGGGGATGGAGAAGGCCGGCAGCCCCTGGGGGAGTGGCCCCAGGACTTTCACACCGTAACCGGTTCCCAGGTCGAGGAGTGAGACGACAAGCGTCGCTCCGACGACGGCGATCAGGATTCCCGGCAGTCGTTTGTTGTCCTTGAGCAGCAGGATGACCATCAACGTGCCAAGTCCGACTGCGAATGCGGCCCAATTGATCTTGCCATCGCCGATCCCAACGGCGATCGCCCACAGGTCTCTCAGCGGTCCTTCGCTTTCGATCGAGAAGCCGAGCAGCTTTGGCAGCTGGCTGATCAAAACGGTCAGCGCGATCCCGTTCATGTAGCCGTACCGTATCGGCTTGGACAGCAGCTCGGTCACGAACCCCAACCGTGCGATGCCCGCGACAACGAGCACCGCTCCGGAAACGAGCGCCATCATCGCGGCAAGCATGGCCGCGCGGACCGGATCGCCGCCGGACAAGGGGACAATGACACCGAGGATGACGGCGGCCAGCGCCGAGTCCGGTCCGAGCACGATGATGCGGCTCGGACCGAACATCGCGTAGGCCAGAAGCGGGACGATGGTCGCGTAGAGGCCATGGATGCCCGGCAGTCCAGACGCGACGGCATAGGCGATCCCGACCGGGACCAGCATGGTCGCCAGCACGAGACCTGCGAATACATCATGCCGAAGCCAATCAGCTTCGTAGTGGCGAAGCGTGTTGATCCCGGGCACCCAACGCGTCCAACCGTTCACCGCGCGCACTCTCGTGTCGGTTCGCCGATAGCGCGCGAGGATCTCGCAACCGCTCGACCGCTCGCTTGACGCAAATCAACGTTGTCGATGCCTCGACCCTTCCGCGGCGCAGCAATGCTTGGGACGTGCATGAAGAGCGTGCGGTCCTAGAACTGATACCGCCGCAGTCCTCCATCCACCGGGATCACCGTGCCCGTGATGTACCGCGCCACCGGCGAGGCCAGGAACACCGCGAGTGCGGCCAGATCTTCCGGCTCGCCCCAATAGCCGACCGGGATCTCCTCCTCGGCAAAGCGCTCGCGGTAATCCGGCGGGTAGTTGCGGCGGATCTGCTCGCTCATGATGCGGCCGGGCGGGATGCAGTTGATGGTGATGCCGTGCTTGCCGATCTCGCGCGAGAGCCCCTTGGCCCAGGCGTGCACGGCGGCTTTGGCGGCGAAAGCGGCATTGAGGCCCTCCGGCTCCGACTTGCCGGTGATGTTGACGATGCGGCCCCATTTGCGCTCGATCATCTGCGGCAGCAGTGCATGCGCGATGCGGCGGTAGCTGGTGAAGTTGAGCGCGATCGCCTCGTCCCATTTGCTGTCGGGCGCATCGACGGGCAGGGGACGGCTGCCGCCGGCATTGTTGACGAGGATGTCGACATGGCCGAGCTCCTTCACGGCAAAGGCCGCGATGGTCTCGGCGGCGTCCTTGGCCATCACGTCCTGCGCCAACGGGATGATCAACCCGCCGCCGACCTCTTTCACCAGCTCGGCGAGGAGATCGGTGCGGCGCGCCACGCCGATGACACGCACGCCTTCGGCGGCGAGGCCCTTGGCGATGGCGCGGCCGATGCCGATGCTCGCGCCGGTGACGACAGCGGTTTTCGATGTGAGCCCGAGATCCATGGTCGCACGCTCTCTTGGTCGTTGCCTGCTTTTTGCTGTTTGTTTCCTGCCCTGTCCGGCGGGCTTGCGAATTGCCCGACCGGGATGAGCAGTGGTAACCAAGAGGCTTGCCGAAGGACAAGAGTCTTTTTTTAAGGAAAAAAGCCTTGGCGAAGGAAATACGAAAAACAAGGGCGTCGAAGGATGGTCTGGGATCCGCAGCAATATCTGAAGTTCTCCGGCCATCGGCTCCGGCCCGCCGTCGACCTGTTGCTGCGGATACCGGATTTTGCCCCGCGCGCGATCGCCGATCTCGGCGCCGGCGCCGGCAACGTCACCAAATTGATCGGGGAGCGCTGGCCTGAGGCGCGCGTGACCGGTGTCGAGGGCTCGGCCGAGATGGTTGCGGCGGGACGCAAGGCCGCCCCTGACGTGGAATGGTCACATGAAGATCTCGGCCATTGGAGTCCCGCCGGACAGTACGACTTGATCTATTCCAATGCCGCACTGCACTGGCTGCCCAATCACGCAGCACTGTTTCCGTCGCTGATGGAGAAGGTGACGCCAGGAGGCATGCTCGCGGTGCAGATGCCGCGCAATTTCCTCGCGCCTTCGCATGTGCTGATCGGCGAGACCGCGCTCGACGGCCCATGGCGGTCCAAGGTGGAGCATCTCGTCATACCGCCCCCGGTGGAAGGGCCGGCCTTCTATCACGACCTGCTCGCGCCGATGTCGGCGAACATCGACATCTGGGAGACTGAATATCTGCAGGTGCTCGAAGGCGACAACCCCGTGAAGGAATGGACCAAGGGCACTTGGCTGACGCGCTATCTCGACGTTCTGCAAGGCGAGGAGAAAGCCGCGTTCGAAGCCGCCTACGGGATGCGCGTCGCAAAGGCCTATCCGAAGAATGCGGCGGGGCAGACGCTGTTCCCGTTCCGCCGCCTCTTCATGGTCGCGCAGCGCAAGGGCTGATGGCACTCCCGCAATGCGGCATAAGCGATCGTCCCCTTGGACTCGCGCGGGCAGCGGCTTGCGCATCTGGCGGTCGCCACGTTAGCTTGGCTGCGGCAAATTGGGCTTAGGTCTAGTTGTTCGGCTGGCGGATTGCTGCCACTACTGGCCTGAAAAACAAGAAGAACCCGGTTAGAGGTTGTTGGGAGGTACGTTCATGCGCAAGCTGCTTGCCGCGGTCGGCGCCGCGGCTGTTCTCTTCGCTGCTCTCTCGGCTCCTCTCTTGGCTCCCGCCATCGCCCAAGCCCAGGGCCCGATCGTCATCAAGTTCAGCCACGTCGTCGCCAACGACACGCCGAAAGGGAAGGGCACGCTGAAGTTCAAGGAGCTCGCCGAAAAATACACCGACGGCAAGGTCAAGGTCGAAGTCTATCCGAACTCCACGCTCTACAAGGACAAGGAGGAGATCGAGGCGCTCCAGCTCGGCTCGGTGCATATGCTCGCGCCCTCGACCGCGAAATTCGCGCCGCTCGGCATCAAGGAATTCGAGGCGCTCGACCTGCCCTGGCTGTTCAAGGACGACGTGACCTATTCCAACGCGATGAAGGGCACGGTCGGCAAGTGGCTGTTTCAGAAGCTGGAGGCCAAGGGCATCACCGGCCTCGCTTACTGGGACAACGGCTTTCACATGCTCTCCGCCAACCGCCCCTTGCTGAAGCCGACTGATTTCCAGGGGCTTAAATTCCGCATCTCCGGATCGAAGGTCGCAGACCAATATCTCCGTATCATGGGCTCGATCCCGCAGATCATGGCGTTCTCGGAAGTCTACCAGGCGCTGCAGACCGGGGTGGTCGACGGCTGCGAGAACACGGCGTCGAACTATCTGACGCAGAAGTTCTATGAGGTGCAGAAGGACATCACCGTGTCCTATCACGCGCATCTGCAATATGCCGTCATCGTCAACTCGAAATTCTGGTCCGGCCTGCCGCCCGATATCCGAGCGCAGCTGGACAAGGCGATGGCAGAGGCGACCGACTACACCAACTCGATCGCGCGCCAGGAAAACGAGGACGCGCTGGCCGAGATCAAGAAGACCGGCAAGACCAATCTGCATTATCTCACCGAGGCCGACCGCAAGTCCTGGCAGGAGGCGATGCAACCGACTTATAAATGGGCCAAGGGGCGGGTCGGGCAGGAGGTGCTCGATCTCCTCGCCAAGGAACTCGACGTCAAGATGAACTGACGGGCTGCGCCCCAACAACAACACGATCAACGGTCGGGGGTGATCGCGCTCCCGGCCGTTGCGCTTGAAGGATCCAATCCAGGGGGACCAAGTTGCTGCGTGTGCTGAATCGTTTTCTCGATCATCTCGAGGAATGGCTGATCGCGACCATGATCGCGGCTGCTACGTCGCTCATCTTCGTTGCGGTGCTGCACCGTTACGGCGCCGGGCTGTCGATCGACATCGCCAAATGGGCGGAAGCCCGCAACCTCGCCTTCCTCGCAGTGCCCGCGCGCGCGACGTTCGCCTGGCTCGCCGCGCTCGACCTGTCCTGGGCGCAGGAGCTCTGCATCTACATGTTCATCTGGATGGCGAAGTTCGGCGCCGCCTATGGCGTGCGGACCGGCATCCATGTCGGCGTCGACGTGCTGGTCAACATCCTGCCCGGCGGCTCGCGCCGCCGCGTCATCACCTTCGGCCTGCTCTGCGGCGCGCTCTTCACCGCCATCGTCGGCTATTTCGGCGCCGCCTTCGTCAGCCAGATGTGGCAGACCGGCCAGCAATCCAACGATTTGGAAGCGCCGATGTGGATGGTGTATCTCACCATTCCGCTCGGCTCCGGCCTGATGTGCTTCCGCTTCCTGCAGGTCGCCTGGTCGTTCCACCGCACCGGCGAGCTGCCGCATCACGACATGGCGGGCGTCGAGGGTGTCGAGGCGGATCCGGTGCATCCGGCGCCGGTCACGCCCACCCAGGTCGTCCGGGACGAGCGCAGCCCGCTCGGCTGGATCCTGATGCTGCTGCCGGTGCTGATCGTCGCCGTGTGCTTCGCGCATGCGGGCCACATCATCACACTGCCGCAAGGCTTGCGCGTCCTCATCGTGTTCGCGCTGCTGCTCTCCCTGATGCTCACGGGCATGCCGATTTCGATCGCGCTCGGTCTCACCGTGCTCAGCTTCATGTTCACGCTGACCGATGTGCGAACGGAATCGGTTGCGCTGAAGCTGTTCACCGGCATCGAGAATTTCGAGATCATGGCGATCCCGTTTTTCATCCTCGCCGGCAACTTCCTGACCCATGGCGGCGTGGCGCGGCGGATGATCAGCTTCGCGACCTCGCTGGTCGGCCATTGGTACGGCGGCCTCGCGCTCTCGGGCGTGGTCGCCTGCGCGCTGTTTGCCGCGATCTCCGGCTCCTCGCCGGCGACCGTCGTTGCGATCGGATCGGTGATCCTGCCCGCCATGGTCGCGCAAGGCTTTCCGAAGCGGTTCGGCGCGGGCGTGATCACGACTTCGGGGTCGCTCGGCATTCTGATTCCGCCATCAATCCCGATGGTGCTCTACGCCGTCTCCACCAACAGCTCGGTCGGCAAGCTGTTCATCGCCGGCATCGTGCCGGGGCTTGCGCTCGCCACGCTACTCGGCATGACGACGTTCTATCGCGCCTGGCGCAACGACTATCCGCGGATGCCGAAGGCGACGCTGTACGAGCGCTTCGATGCGTTCCGCAAGTCGATCTGGGGCATCCTCCTGATCGTGATCGTGATCGGCGGCATCTACAGCGGCCTGTTCACGCCGACGGAAGCTGCCGCCGTCAGCGCGGTCTACGCCTTCATCGTGGCGGTGTTCATCTACAAGGATCTGAAGCTGCGCGACGTGCCGCGCGTGCTGCTGTCATCGGCCAACCTCTCGGCGATGCTGCTCTACATCATCACCAACGCCGTGCTGTTCTCGTTCCTGATGACGTATGAGAACGTGCCGCAGGCGCTGGCGCAATGGATGATCGACCAGGGCCTGGGCTGGATCGGCTTCCTATTGCTCGTCAACCTGCTGCTGCTGCTGGCAGGCAACGTGATGGAGCCGTCCTCGATCATCCTGATCATGGCGCCGATCCTGTTTCCGGTCGCGGTCAAGCTCGGCATCGACCCGATTCATTTCGGCATCCTGATGACGGTCAACATGGAGGTCGGCCTCTGCCATCCGCCCGTCGGCCTCAATCTCTACGTCGCCTCGGGCATCGCCAAGATGGGGATCACCGAGCTCACGGTCGCAGTGTGGCCGTGGCTGCTGACGATGCTGGGCTTCCTCGTGGTGGTGACCTATTGGCCCGGCCTGTCGCTGTGGCTGCCGCGGCTATTGGGGATGTAGCGAGGCGAGCGATAGGGCGCTCGTGCCCCGTTCTTTCTCTCATCTCTCTCCGCACACTCGCTGTCATCGCCCGGCGAAGACCGGGCGATCCAGTATCCCAGAGACGGTCGCGATGGAGCCGAGACGCCGCGGCGTACTGGATGCCCCGGTCGAGCCGGGGCATGACACTGTGCCTTGAGGTGAGAGCAGCCCCTACTCCGCGCTGCTCACCAGCTTGATCCGCGGCGCCTTGGCCTCGGTCAGGCTGCGATAGGCGGCGAGATAGTCGAGGGCCATGCGCCGCGCGGTGAAGCGCGTCTCGAACTGCTTGCGGATCGCGGTGCGGTCGAGCTGCGAAAGCCGGTTCACCACGCCTGCGGCGCTGATGACATCCTCGACGATGAAGCCGGTGAGGCCCTCGTCGATGATCTCCGGCACCGAGCCGCGGTTGAAGGCGACGACGGGTGTTCCGCACGCCATGGCTTCGATCATGACGAGGCCGAACGGCTCCGGCCAGTCGATTGGCAGCAAGAGGCCGAGCGCGCCGCTCAGGAAATCCGATTTCTCGTGATCGCTGATCTCGCCGATGAACTCCACCAGCGGATTGTTCTCGATCATCGGCCGGATCAGCTCGTCGTAATAATCCTGGTCGGCACGATCGACCTTGGCCGCGATCTTGAGCGGAATGCCGCAATGGGTCGCGATCTTGATGGCGCGGTCGACGCCCTTCTCGGGTGCGATGCGGCCGAGCACGGCGAGATATTCCTGTTTCGCCGGCTTCGGCGTCAGCAGCTTCTCCGGCAGGCCGTGGTGAATCGTCGTCACCCAGTTCGCCTGCGGCACCGGCCGCCGCTGCGCGTTGGAGATCGATATGACCGGCATCTTGGAGAAGGTGTTGAAGACCGGCTGATGCTCGGGAAGATCGAGCCGGCCGTGCAGCGTGGTCACGAACGGGGTCGGCTGGCGGTGGAACAACGACCAGGGATAATAGTCGAGGTGAAAGTGGAGGAAGTCGAACTCCTCGTCGTCACATTTCTGCCGCACCCGCTCCAGCAGCACCATGTGCAGCGCATTGGGATCGCGCACGGAACCGTCGAGCCGTAGCGCCCGCGGCCATAATGCATCGAGCTTGGCAGATGTTTGCGAGTCGCCACTGGCGAAAAGCGTCACGTCATGTCCCAGGGCCACCAGCTCTTCCGTCAACCAATGCACCACCCGCTCGGTGCCGCCATACAGCTTGGGTGGAACAGCCTCCGTCAACGGAGCTACCTGCGCGATGCGCATCTCACCATCTCCTCTGCGATCATGAATGTTGAAACCCCCACCTTTTACGGCACCGGCAATGCCAGACGAGGGAACGTTCCCGCACCTGCGAAGTTCCTTCTCCCAAACGTTACATATTCGACACGTCGGGGGACCGTCGCGATGCTGCCACCACATCTTCGCAGATCGTCCGCATCCGCATGTCGTGATGGCGTTGCCCGGGAACCGGGGCGAAGCGGTCGATGTTCACTCGACCAGTAACGAAACGAAAATCAGCATAACGGGGCGATAGCCATATGGATCAGCTTTCTGGATACGCGCGCAGGCCATTTGCCTTTGTCTTGCGCTATCTCCGGCGTCGTCTCGCGTCGCATTTGGTGATCCTGGCCGCGGTCGTGGGGGCCGTTGCCTGCTCCGTAGGCACTCAATATGGCGTCAAGGCTTTGGTCGATGCCTTGTCCGCCGGGCCCTCGCATGGCGGCGGCGTATGGCTGGCATTCATTCTGCTCATGTCACTGATCGCCGCCGACAACTTCCTGTGGCGGATCGCGAGCTGGACGGCGAGCTTCACCTTTGTCCGGGTCACGGGCGATTTACGGCGCGACATCTTTCGTCATCTGACCGGGCACGCGCCGAGCTATTTCTCGGATCGCATGCCCGGCATGCTGACGAGCCGCATCACGGCGACGTCGAACGCGGTGTTCACCGTCGAGAACATGTTCGTCTGGAATGTGTTGCCGCCGTGCATTGCCACAATTGCGGCAATCTTGCTGATTGGAACCGTCAGTCCCTATATGGCGCTCGGCTTGATCCTGATCGCCGGCGGCATGGTGGCTGCGATGTTTCGTCTGGCCGCGGCCGGCAAGCCCCTGCATGACGATTTCGCCGACAAGGCCGCGGTGGTCGACGGCGAGATGATCGACGTCATCAGCAACATGCCGCTGGTGCGCGCCTTCTGCGGCATCAGCCACGAGCATGAGCGGTTCGACGCGACGGTGAACCAGGAGCTGACCGCGCGAAGCCGCAGCCTGCGCTATCTGGAGAAGCTGCGGCTGCTGCATGCCGCCATCACCGTGCTATTGACCATTGCGCTGATGGCCTGGGCCATCTCGCTCTGGCAGAAGGGCGAAGCGACGACCGGCGACGTCGTGCTGGTCTGTACGCTTGGCATCTCCATCCTGAGCGCCACGCGCGATCTCGCGGTGGCGCTGGTCGACGTCACCCAGCACGTCGCGCGTCTGACCGAGGCGATCGCCACGCTGCTGGTGCCGCACGGGCTCCGCGACCATCCCGAGGCCGAGCCCCTGGTGAAGAGCGGCGCGGCCATCGCGTACAACAACGTCACCTTCGGCTATCCCGGCGGCGACAAGATCTTCGAGCGCTTCAGCCTGCGCCTGCAGCCCGGCCAGCGCGTCGGACTGGTCGGCCAGTCCGGTGGCGGCAAGTCGACGCTGTTCACACTGCTGCAGCGCTTCTACGACGTCGATGAGGGCAACATCACCATCGACGGCCAGGACATCGCGAAGGTGACGCAGCTGAGCCTGCGCGAGGCGATTTCCGTCGTGCCGCAGGACATTTCCCTGTTTCATCGGTCGATCCGCGAGAACATCCGCTACGGCCGGCCGAACGCGACCGACGACGAGGTGCTGCGCGCGGCGATCGCGGCGCGCTGCGACTTCGTCGAGAGCCTGCCCGAGGGTCTCGACACCATGGTGGGCGACCGCGGCGTCAAGATGTCGGGCGGCCAGCGCCAGCGCATCGCCATCGCGCGCGCCTTCCTGAAGGATGCGCCGATCCTGCTGCTGGACGAGGCGACCGCCGCGCTCGACAGCGAATCCGAGGAGGCGATCCGCGAGGCGCTGTCGCGCCTGATGCGCGGCCGCACCGTGATCGCGATCGCCCATCGACTCGCGACGCTGCGCAATTTCGACCGTGTGGTGGTGCTGAGGAATGGTAAGATCATCGAGGACGGCTCGCCCGAGCGTCTGATGCAGGGTCACGGGCCGTATCGTGAGCTGGTCACGCAGGAAATGAGCCGGCTCGCGCAAGCTGCCGCGTAACCAACAGTCGCGTTCTCGAGTCGGTCGCGTTTCGAAACAAGCGCAGGGGAGCAGCTCATGTCGGCCGAAGCCGTAACCAAGTTCGTCTCCGTGACGCGGACCCCGGAACAGGTCGCGGAACAGCCCTTCTACATTCCGATGACCGGGCCCTCGGCCCGGCCGCGGCGTTCGCTCAAGCACGACGACACGTTCATCGTGCTCGACAGCCACGGCGACATCGGCGCGTCCGCCGGCGGGCCAGACGGGCTGTTCCATCACGACACGCGCTACCTCGCGCGGCTCGAGCTGGTGCTCGACGATCTCCAGCCATTGCTGCTCGGCTCCAATCTGCGCGACGACAATTCGGCGTTGACCGTCGACCTCACCAATCCGGACATCTATCGGCAGGGCAACCTCGTTCTGCAAAAGGACCTCTTGCACGTCGTGCGCACGATCTTCCTGTGGCGCGGCACCGCCTACCAACGCATCGGGGTGCAGAACCACGGCGACCGGCGCACCAGCTTCAACCTGACGCTGCTGTTCGGCAACGACTTCGCCGATCTGTTCGAAGTCCGTGGCGAGCGGCGACCGCGCCGCGGGATCGGAACGAGCCGGCTGCTCGGGCCGACCGACGTGCTGTTCGAATATCGCGGTCTCGACGACACCGAGCGGACCACCGGGCTGCATTTCGATCCGCGTCCGACGCGGCTCTCGGTCGATGCCGCAACCTGGGAGCTCGACCTGGAGCCGCACCAGGCCAAATCGCTGTTCGTCGCCGTATCCTGCAACCGGCCGGTGACGGAAAAGCCGGTGCGGTTCTTCCCGGGTCTGCTGGCGCACCGCCGCGAGATGCGGCTTCAGACGGCCGGGGCCGCCAGCATCGAGACCTCCAACAACATCTTCAACGAGGTGCTGTGCCAGGCCATGGCCGACCTCAACATGCTGATGACCGAGACGCCGCAGGGCCGTTATCCCTATGCCGGCATTCCCTGGTACTCGACCACGTTCGGGCGCGACGGCCTCATCACCGCGCTGCAGATGCTCTGGGTCGATCCGCGCATTGCCAAGGGCGTCCTGCGCCGACTCGCGCATTTCCAGGCCACGGCCGTCGATCCGCTCGCCGACGCCGCGCCCGGCAAGATCCTGCACGAGATGCGCGGCGGCGAGATGGCCGCGCTCGGAGAGGTGCCGTTCGCGCATTATTACGGCAGCGTCGATTCGACCGCGCTGTTCGTGCTGCTCGCAGGCAGCTATTTCGAGCGCACCGGCGACGAGGCCACGTTGATCGAACTGTGGCCCGCGATCGAGGCGGGGCTGGCCTGGATCGACGGTCCGGGCGATCCCGACCAGGACGGCTTCGTCGAATACCAGCGCGCGACCGAGAAGGGGCTGGCGAACCAGGGCTGGAAGGATTCTTACGATGCGATCTTCCATGCCGACGGCCAGCTTGCCGAGGGCAATATCGCGCTTGCGGAGGTGCAGGGCTACGTCTTTGCCGCCAAGCAGCTCGCCGCGCGTTGCGCGCTGCGGCTCGGCAAGCCGGACCGCGTGCGCAAGCTCGAGGCCGAAGCCAAGGCACTCGCCGAGCGCTTCGAGCAGGCGTTCTGGTGCGAGGAGCTCGGCACTTATGCGCTCGCGCTCGACGGCAAGAAGCGGCCCTGCACGGTCAGGACCTCGAATGCCGGGCAGGTCCTGTTCAGCGGCATGGTTCGCGAGGACCGCGCGCGTCTCGTCGCCGCCGATCTGATGCGGCCGCATTTCTTCTCGGGCTGGGGCATCCGCACCGTCGCGCAAGGCGAGGTGCGCTACAATCCGATGTCCTATCATGACGGATCGATCTGGCCGCACGACAATGCGTTGATCGCGCTGGGGCTGGCGCGCTACGGCCTCAAGCATACGGTGGCGCATGTCTTCAAGGGTCTGTTCGACGCCGCGACCTACATGGACCTGCGGCGGTTGCCCGAATTGTTCTGCGGCTTCCGGCGCGAGAAACGGCGCGGGCCGACGCTCTATCCGGTCGCCTGCGCGCCGCAGGCCTGGGCCAGCGCGACGCCGTTCACGCTGCTGGAGGCGGCGCTGGGCCTCGAGTTCGACGTCGCGCGCGGCGAGATTCGTCTGCGCAACCCGCATCTGCCGGCGTTCCTCAACGAGGTGATCCTGCACGATCTGCGCCTCGGCGACTCCAGCGTGGACTTACGCGTTAGTCGTCACGGCGACGACGTGGCGCTGGAAGTGTTGCGCACGCGCGGTCAGATTCAGGTCTCGATCGTGCTGGCGCGCTAGCTGCGCAAGGAGGAGGTCATGCGCGCGACCGGATGGTTGGTTCTAAGCGTGGCGATCGTCGCGGGCTTGACGGTCGCCGTATCGCGCGCGGCGGAAGAGCCGGCCGCAGCGCCATCTTCACCTCCGACCGAAGCAAACGCACCGGCAACGGTACAACCGCCGGCTTCCGTCGTGCCCGTCACGCCCAAGGACGCCGCGCCGCCGCCATCGGTGACCATCATCGGCGCGAGCGAGGCCCACGGTGTGCTCGGCCGCGACGTTCGCAGCGCCGCCGGCGAGGACATGGGCCGCATCGTCGACGTCATCGTCGACCGCACCGGTCATGTCCGCGCTGCGGCGATCGATTTCGGCGGCTTCCTCGGCGTCGGCAGCCGCAAGATCGTCGTGGACTGGAACGCGCTGCGCTTCGGCAAGATCGCCAACAAGAAGGACAGCATCATCCTGGAATTGACCAAGGCGCAGGTCGCGGCCGCACCGGAATACAAGGAGGACACGCCGATCGTCGTGCTCGGCGCGTCCGGCAGCCTTCAGCCGCTGCAAGCGATTCAGTGAGGTGCAGGGAGGGCTGACCGCCCGTGCTGTTGTCGAGGAAGCCGAACCATGCAGATCGCGGCGGCGGCGTCGAGCAGGACAACGTCGCGGTGCACACGGCTGCGGGCATTCCGGCGCCGTCGCGCCAGAGCCTGCGTGGCCTCGACTGGTTCATCTTCTTCCTCGCCGACGTGCAGACCGGATTCGGCCCCTTCATCGCGGTCTACCTGACGACGCAGAAATGGACCCAGGTCGAGATCGGGCTCGTGCTGTCGATCGGTGGCATCGTCGCCCTGATCGGCCAGATGCCGGGCGGTGCGATCATCGATGCCGCGAAGTCGGAGCGCCTCGTCGCCGCCCTCGCGATCGCGGCCATCGGCGCCTGCGCGCTGGCCTATGCGGCGATGCCGATTTTCCCCGTCGTGGTCACCGCCGCCACGTTGCATGCGATGGCGAGCTGCGTGCTCGGGCCCGCGATCGCGGCGATCAGCCTCGGCCTCGTCGGCCCGCTCGCGATCGGCGAGCGGCTCGGCCGCAACGCGCGCTTCGCCTCGCTCGGCAACGGCGTCGCGGCGGCGGTGATGGGCACCGCGGGCTATCTGTTGTCGAGCCGCTCGGTGTTCCTGGTCACCTTCCTGCTCGCGATCCCGACCCTGATCGCACTGTCGCGCATCCGCGAGAACGAGGTCGACATCAGGCGCTGTCACGGCGAGATGCCGCCTGAAGCCGCCGATCGCGGCGACCCCAATATCTGGCACCTGATCCGGCAGCGCCCGCTGATCGTGTTCGCGCTCAGCGTGCTGCTGCTGCAGCTGGCGAATGCCGCGATGATGCCGCTGATGGCGAGCGCGGTGACGGCGCGGTCGAGCCAATGGGCGACCGTGCTCGTCGCCTTTTGCATCGTCGTTCCGCAAGCGATCGTGGCGCTGGTGTCGCCGACGGTCGGGCGCAAGGCGCAAGCATGGGGCCGCCGGCCCCTGCTGCTGATCGGATTCGGCGCACTGGCGATCCGCGGCCTGTTGTTTGCGACCGTGCGCGATCCGTATCTGTTGGTGCTGGTGCAGGTGTTCGACGGCATTACCGCCGCGGTATTCGCGGTGATGATCCCGCTGATCGTCGCCGACGTCGCGTTCGGCAGCGGGCATTTCAATCTGGCGCAGGGGATCGTCGGTACCGCGATGGGCATCGGCGCGTCGCTGAGCACGGTGCTTGGCGGCTACGTCAGCGACAAGTTCGGCAATGCCACCGCGTTCATCGGGCTGTCCGGCGTCGCCGCAGCGGGACTGCTGCTGATCCTCTTTGTGATGCCGGAGACGCGGCGCACGGGTCTGGTCGCCGCGAAAGAAATGGCCGGCTGAACGAGTTCAGCCGGCCAAAGTGGTTGGGGAGGTAGATTAAGGATCAGGCGTCGAGATTGTGCAGGCGCTGGCGGTTGCGCAGCACGATCTGGCGGGCGCCGGAGAAACCGAGGATGCCCTGAGCGTGAAGCTGCGACAGCGCGCGCGACACGGTCTCCAGCGTGAGGCCGAGATAGTCGCCGATGTCGCGGCGGCACATCGGCAGCGCCATCATGCCGGCAACGGCGAGGCGGCGATCCATTTCGAGCAGGAAGGTCGCAACGCGCTCCATGGCGGTCTTGCGGCCCAGCAGCAGCATGTGGTCCTCGGCATGGCGAAGCTCGCCGGCGGTCATGGCCCAGAGCTTGCGGGCGACCTGCACGTCGGTGCCGGCGGCCTTTTCGAGGCTCGCGCGCTTCACGAGGCGAACGGTGGTGTCGATGATGGCTTCTGCGGCGAGGCGGTGCGTGGGACCGGATTCGAGGCCGAACACGTCGCCGGGAAGATGGAAGGCGCCGATCTGGCGGCGGCCGTCGGAGAGAAGCTTGTAGCTGCGCACCGCGCCGGTGACGACCTGGTAGACATATTCGGCCGCCTCGTCCTCGCCATAGATCTCCTCGTCCTTGCCGTAGGAGAACTCGGTGGCGACCAGGCCGACATGGCCGGCGATGGCGCCGAACTGGTCGGTAACGGGGTGGGCAGGAGCAATCTTGCCACCCACTTGGGTGTTGATCGCCTGGGTGTTGAGCGTCTGGGTCAGCATCTGCGCCATCTCCGTTGTGATGACGCTTTCCTACGCGGTATCGGGTGCTTCGAAAATTTCGCGAGATATCTTAAGGGGGGTGCCTTACGTAGAATCCCGTAGGTCAGGCGTGGGGGCGGTCCTTGATCGCGTGGCGGATGCATTTGACGAGGTTTTCATCGAGAAGCGGCTTCAAAACCACGTCCTTGATGCCCGCCGTCGCAGCCCGGGCCGAGATGTTCTCGTCGGGATAGCCGGTGATCAGGATCACGGGCGCGTCGCGGTCGGATTTGCGCAGCCGGCCGGTCAGGTCGATGCCATTGATGTCGGGCATCTTGTAGTCGATGACGTAGCAGTCCGGCCCTGGCGCGGCGCCGAGATTGAGCAGCGCCGTGCCGCTCCTGAAGGTTCGCACGGCGAAGCCGTCGGTCTCCAGCAGAAACCGCAGGGATCCCAGGACTGCGGCATCATCGTCGACCACAAAGACGGTTGGCTGTGGGGAGGACGACGGCCGCGCACAATATGGGCTGACCTCAACCATGCTCTCTGGTTAGCACGGCGCCGTGAAGCCGCCTTGACCTGCCTCAATCCTTGAGCATGCCGGCGCGCATCGCCAGGCGAACCAGTTCCGAAAGGCTGCTCGCCTGCATCTTGGTCATGACGTTGGCCCGGTAGACCTCGATCGTCCGCGGGCTGATGTCGTATTCGCGGGCGATCAGCTTGTTGGAGAGGCCCGCGACCAGCCCCTCCATGACCTGGCGCTCGCGCGGGCTCAAGGACGCGACACGGGCAGCGATGTCCTGCGCGACGGCCTCGTTCTTGGCGGCGGGCTCGGCCTGGCGGATCGCCGATTCGATCATGGCGGTGAGACGGTCGTCATCGAACGGCTTTTCCAGGAAGTCGACGGCCCCGAGCTTCATCGCCTCGACCGCCAGCGGCACGTCGCCATGACCGGTCATGATCACGATCGGGAACGGGCTTTGCTGCGCCTTCATCCGCTTCAAGAGCTCGATGCCGTCGAGGCCGGGCATGCGCACGTCGGAGACGATGCAGCCGAAATCGAGGCCGGGCAGGGCTTCGAGAAAGGCGAGCGCGTCGTCGAACAGGGTGACGGCGAAGCCGGCGGAATCCAGCAGGAAGTTCAGCGAGTCCCGCATCGCCGCGTCGTCGTCGATGACGTAGACATGTCCCTTGGTCGTCATGAATCAGCTCTCGTCGGTTGCCGGCAGGGTGAAGCGGAATGTCGCTCCGCCCGCTGCGTTGCTCTCGGCCCACATGCGGCCGCCATGGGCCTCGATGATCGAGCGGCTGATCGAGAGTCCCACGCCCATGCCGGTGTCTTTGGTGGTGAAGAAGGTCTGGAACAGGTTTGGAATGATGTCTTCCCGGAACCCGATGCCGGTGTCGGAGACTTCCACCTCGATCATGCCGTCGGCGACGCGGGTGTTGGCGACGACGAGCTCGCGCCGCTGCGACTGCGCCATGGCCTCGAGCGCGTTGCGGAACAGGTTGACCAGCACCTGCTGAATCTGCACCCGGTCGGCGAGAACGAGGTCGGCGTCGGGATCGAGGCTGAAGCGGAGCTGCACGTTCTGCTCGCGCGCGCCGGCGAGCCCGAGCGCGCCGGCTTCCTCGATCAGCTTGGACAGGCTCTCGACCCGCTTCTCCGATTCTCCGCGGGAGACGAAGTCGCGCAGGCGGCGGATGATCTGGCCGGCGCGCAAGGCCTGCTCCGCGGCGCGGTCCAGCGCGCTTTCGACCTTCGGCATGTTGGGATCGGTGCTGCCGGCGAGGAGGCGCCGCGATCCCTTCATGTAATTGCTGATCGCCGCCAGCGGCTGATTGAGCTCGTGGGCGAGGGCGGAAGCCATCTCGCCCATCGCGGTGAGCCGCGACACGTGCACGAGCTCGGATTGCAGCTCCTGGAGCCGCGCCTGGGTCTGCTGGTGTTCGGTGAGGTCGCGCACGAAGCCGGTGAAATAGGGCTCGCCCGCGCGTTGCGTCTTCCCGACGGACAGGTGCATCGGGAACGTCGTGCCGTCGCGGCGTTTGCCCGTCACGATCCGGCCGATGCCGATGATGTGCGGATCATTGGTCCTGAGATAGCGCGCGAGATAGCTGTCGTGACGCGACTGATCGGGCTCCGGCATGAGAATGCTCACGTTCCGCCCGATGGCTTCCTGCCTGCTGTAGCCGAACAGCCGCTCCGCGGCGCTGCTGAAGAGCTGCATGATGCCGCGTGAATCGATGACGATCATGGCGTCGGGCACCGTTTCGAGAATCGAGCGAAGATGATTCTCCTGGGAGCGCAGCGCCTCCTCGAGCTGCTTCTCCTCGTTGATGTCGAGGAATATCCCGCTGAGGTGACGCGGCGTGCCCGCATCGTCCCGGATCACGCCGGCCCTGGCCCGGATCCATTGACCGTTGCCGGACGCGCCGCCGATCTTGAAGGACAGGTCGAGACCCCCGCCGCCTTCCGAGGCGCGCCCGATCGCTTTCAGGAGATGGTCCCGATCGGCGGGCTGCAAGAGCGAAAGAAAGAGATCGTAGCTGACGGCCTGGTCCGGCTGCAGGCCAAACAGCCGCCTGGCCATGTCCGACCATTCGAGTTCTCGGGTCTGCAGGTCGAGGTCCCAGGTGCCGACGCCGAATCCCTCGATGCGGACCCGGAAATGCTCGCCCCGACCATCGTCTGCCGGATGGGTCACGCGGGTCGGCGCCAAGCTCTGCTCCTATTCTCGGCGGGCCGGCAGGATGCCTTTACCGCTCCGGCAATGTCGCCCAAGGCTTGCCAGGAGGCAAGCGCGGACGTTGAATCCACTGGCGGATTCCCATCGCACGGAGAGCGGGCCACCAGCAGCGTCGAATTTGATCTATCTCAGCCTGTTGCGCGGCAGCAGGTCTAGGATTCGAAAAAATTCTGTAATGCTGGAGATATCCGATGACATACGCGACCGTCATGGTCAGCCTGGCGCTCGATCAGCCCAACGAAGCGCGTCTTCAGGTCGCAGGCGAGCTCGCCGAACGATTCGAGGCGGCCATCATCGGGGTCGCAGCAGCGCAGTTCGCCCCGCCGCTCTATTTCACCGACGGCGCGGAGGCGCAAGCGCTGATCGACGACGGCGAAGCTTCGATCAGGCGGCGGCTCGCCGGCCTCGAAGCGCAATTCCGCGCGGCCGTGAAAAATCGCGGCGGGCATGCGGAGTGGCGCAGCGCCATGGACTATCCGGCGCGCTTCGTCGCGGCGCAGGCGCGTTGCGCCGACATCGTCGTCAGCGGTGGGCAGAGCCCGGCCTTCTCCGACGCTTTCTCGCTGGCGAGCCCCAAGGACCTTGTGATGCAGGCCGGCCGCCCGCTGCTCGTCGCGCCCGACCGGGCCAACTGGCTCGATCTGCGCAACGTGCTGGTGGCGTGGAAGGACACGCCGGAAGCGCGGCGAGCGGTGGCGGGCGCGCTGCCGATGCTGCACAAGGCTAAGGACGTCACCATCGTCGAAATCCCAGAGCGGGGCGACGACCGTTCGGCCGTGATGGCCGGGGTCAGCGACGTTGCCGCCTGGCTCGGCCGTCACGGCGTCACCGCGACGGCGCGGGTCCTGGAGGCCGCAGGAAACGAAACCGCTGCTGCGCGGTTGGAGAAAGTCGCCGCCGACGTCGGCGCCGGCCTGATCGTCGCGGGCGCCTATGGTCATTCGAGATTTCGCGAACTGATCCTCGGAGGCGTCACCCAATATCTGGTGACGCAAACCGCCCGCAGCGTGCTGCTGTCGCACTGACCATCCGGCCGGCCAATTGAGGAATCGAGGAGGACGCGCCGTGTATCAATTTCTTGAACAGACCGTCGACGGCTACATGACGCGCAACGTCAAGACGGTGCAGCGCGGCCTCGACTTGTTCCAGCTCAGCGAGATGTTCGAGACCGACGATTTCAATTCCTATCCCGTCGAAGACGACGGGCAGGTGGTCGGCATCGTCACCAAGTTCGACATCCTGAAGTGCTTCGCCTTCACGCCGAGCCAGATGTTGCCGCGCTACGACGACCTGACGAGCCGCAAGATCGGCGACGTCATGACGCCCGAGTTCATCTATGTGAGCCCCGACACGCGGCTGACACGCGTGCTCCAGATCATGGTCGAGCACCGCATCAGGAGCATCATCGTGCTCGACGGCATAGAGAAGCTGGTCGGCATCATCGCGCGCGAGGACGTCATCGCGGCGCTCAAGGCGACGGCGCGGGAGTGACGTCTGGATCCCTCGGTTCCAACCTCCGTGATTTCACGGAGGTGTCTTTCAAGCGTGCCTACAGAACCAAGCTCTCGCGTGCGATGGCGCTGCGCGCGGGGCGAAAAGGCACTCAGCTGGCGGCACATCGGCTCACATTAACAGAAATCCATCCATCTTGATTTCAATCAATTCCCCGCGAGGGTGGATGTGGTTTCTGGCAGCGTGTTCTTTCAGAGAGAATCCGCATGAGCCAGCCCTCAATCTCAAAATCCATGACCATCGGTGAAAGCGGCTTGGCTGTCGTATTCGCAGTCACCGCTTTCCTCTGCGTGATCGCCTCGGCCAAGGCGCTCGATGCGCCCTTCGCATTCCACGCCGCGCTCAGCGCGGCGGCGAGCGTGGCGGCGGTGTTCGTCATCATCAACCGCTACTTCGAGCGGCCGGCGGCGCTGCCGCCGGCGGAGATCAACGGCCGACCCAACTACAACATGGGGCCGATCAAGTTCTCCGCCTTCATGGCGATGTTCTGGGGCATTGCCGGATTCCTCGTCGGTCTCATCATCGCCTCGCAGCTGGCCTGGCCCGCGCTGAACTTCGATCTGCCGTGGACCAGCTTCGGCCGCCTGCGGCCGCTGCACACCTCCGCCGTGATCTTTGCCTTCGGCGGCAACGTGCTGATCGCGACCTCCTTCTACGTGGTGCAGAAGTCGTGCCGTGCGCGCCTTGCCGGCGACCTCGCGCCGTGGTTCGTCGTGGTGGGCTACAACTTCTTCATTCTGATCGCTGGCACCGGCTATCTGCTCGGCGTCACCCAGTCGAAGGAATATGCCGAGCCGGAATGGTACGCCGACCTGTGGCTGACCATCGTCTGGGTGGTTTATCTGCTGGTCTTCCTCGTCACCGTCGTCAAGCGCAAGGAACCGCACATCTTCGTCGCGAACTGGTTCTATCTCGCTTTCATCGTGACGATCGCGGTGCTGCATCTCGGCAACAATCCCGCGCTGCCCGTCTCCGTGTTCGGCTCCAAGTCCTACATCGCCTGGGGCGGCATTCAGGACGCCATGTTCCAGTGGTGGTACGGGCACAACGCGGTCGGCTTCTTCCTGACCGCCGGCTTCCTGGCGATCATGTATTACTTCATCCCGAAGCGCGCCGAGCGGCCGATCTATTCCTATCGGCTGTCGATCATCCATTTCTGGGCGCTGATCTTCCTCTATATCTGGGCCGGCCCGCACCATCTGCACTACACGGCGCTGCCTGACTGGACGCAGACGCTCGGCATGACCTTCTCGATCATGCTGTGGATGCCCTCCTGGGGCGGCATGATCAACGGCCTGATGACGCTGTCGGGCGCCTGGGACAAGCTGCGTACCGATCCCGTGCTGCGCATGCTCGTCGTCTCCGTCGCCTTCTACGGCATGTCGACCTTCGAAGGCCCGATGATGTCGATCAAGGTGGTCAACTCGCTCAGCCACTACACCGACTGGACCATCGGCCACGTGCATTCCGGCGCGCTCGGCTGGGTCGGCTTCGTCTCCTTCGGCGCGCTCTACTGCCTGGTGCCGTGGGCCTGGAATCGCAAGGGTCTCTACAGCCTCAAGCTCGTCAACTGGCACTTCTGGATCGCCACCCTCGGCATCGTTCTCTACATCTCGGCGATGTGGGTGTCCGGCATCCTGCAGGGCCTGATGTGGCGCGCCTACACCTCGCTCGGCTTCCTCGAATATTCCTTCATCGAGACCGTCGAGGCGATGCATCCCTTCTACATCATCCGCGCCGCAGGCGGCGGCCTGTTCCTGATCGGCTCGCTGATCATGGCCTACAATCTCTGGATGACGGTTCGCGTCGGCGAACAGGAAGTCCAGATGCCCGTCGCTCTTCAGCCGGCGGAATGAGGAGCTCAAGCAATGTCGTTCTGGACACGCCACCAAATCTTCGAAAAGAACTCGATCATCCTGATCGTCGGCATCCTGCTGGTGATCGCGGTCGGTGGTCTCGTCGAGATCACCCCGCTGTTCTACCTCAAGAGCACGATCGAGAAGGTCGACGGGGTCAGGCCCTACACGCCGCTCGAGCTCGCCGGACGTAACGTCTACGTCCGCGAGGGCTGCTATCTCTGCCACTCGCAGATGGTCCGGCCCCTGCGCGACGAGGTCGAGCGCTACGGCCACTTCTCGCTCGCCGCCGAGAGCATGTACGACCACCCGTTCCAGTGGGGCTCCAAGCGCACCGGTCCGGATCTCGCCCGCGTCGGCGCCAAGTATTCCGACGAATGGCACGTCACCCATCTGACCAACCCGCGCGCGATCGTGCCGCAGTCGGTGATGCCCGGCTATCCGTTCCTGAGCAAGGCCGAGGTCGACCCGGATGCGATCGCCGGCGACATGCGCGCGCTCAAGACCGTCGGGGTCCCCTATAGCGACGAACAGGTCGCCAATGCCGCCGCCGACCTGAAGGCCCAGGCAGATCCGGACAATGCCGGCACCGACGCCTTCACCAAGCGCTACGCCAAGGCCGTCGTACGCAATTTCGACGGCAAGACCGGCACGCCGACCGAGATGGACGCGCTCGTCGCGTACCTGCAGATGCTCGGCACGCTGGTCGACTTCAAGATCTACAACGAGAAAGCCAATCTTCGCTGAGAAGGCATGAACGATGAAAGCCATCCTGACCGTCCATAATCTTGCGTCCGATCTCGTGACGACGATCTGGACCCCGGCGTTCGTCGCGATCTTTCTCGCGATCATCGCCTACGCATTTTGGCCCCGTAACAAGGCTGCGTTCGACAAGGCAGCGCACCTGCCCTTGCGGGAGGAGTGAGACATCATGACCGATCATTCTAGCGACATCGATTCCGTCTCGGGCAAGTCCACGACCGGGCACGAGTGGGACGGCATCAAGGAGCTCAACACGCCGCTGCCGCGGTGGTGGGTGATCTGCTTCTACCTCACCATCGTCTGGGCGATCGGCTATTGGATCGTCTATCCGGCCTGGCCGCTGATCCAAAGCAACACCACCGGCCTGTTCGGCTACTCCTCGCGCGCCGACGTCGCCGTCGAGCTCGCCAACCTCGAGAAGATCCGGGGTGACAAGATGGCGGCGCTGGGCACGGCCTCGCTCGTCGATATCGAGAAGGACCCGGCTCTGCTGGCGCTCGCCCGCGCCAAGGGCAAGACCGTGTTCGGCGACAATTGCGCGCCGTGCCACGGTTCCGGCGGTGCCGGCGCCAAGGGTTACCCGAACCTCAACGACGACGACTGGCTGTGGGGCGGCACGCTCGACCAGATCATGCAGACCATCCAGTTCGGCGCGCGTTCCGGCCACACCAAGACCCATGAGGGCCAGATGCTCGCCTTCGGCAAGGACGGCGTGCTGAAGGGCGACGAGATCGTCACGGTCGCCAATTACGTGCGGTCGCTCTCGGGCCTGTCCACCCGCAACGGCTATGACGCCGCCAAGGGCCAGAAGATCTTCGCGGAGAATTGCGCCGCCTGCCACGGCGACGCCGCCAAGGGCAACCAGGAGATGGGCGCACCTGATCTGACCGACAAGATCTGGCTCTACGGCTCCGACGAGGCGAGCCTGATCGAGACCATCAGCCAGGGGCGCGCCGGCGTGATGCCGGCCTGGGAAGGCCGGCTCGATCCCGCCACCATCAAGGCGATGGCGGTCTACGTCCACTCGTTGGGCGGCGGTAAATAGGCCGTTCCGCGACCGACGACTTCCGGCGGGGGCGAAGAAAAGCGCCCCCGTTTGAGCTGGATCAACTGATGCGGCGGTGTCGGGTCTAGGTTTAATCGCACCTCTTGAAAAGTTTTGGCGATGAACAAGACCGTGAACCCGAAAGACCTCACAACGGACGATGACTACGGGCCACTCTACGCAGCCCGCAAGAAGGTCTATCCCCAGAGCGTGTCCGGTACATTCCGCCGGATCAAATGGGGCCTGATGGCGTTCTGCCTCGGCGTCTACTATTTCCTGCCCTTCGTGCGCTGGAATCGCGGTCTCGGCGCGCCGAGCCAGGCGGTGCTGATCGATCTTCCCAACAGCCGCTTCTATTTCTTCTTCATCGAGCTGTGGCCGCAGGAGGTCTATTACTTCACCGGCCTGTTAATCGTCGCCGCGGTGGCACTGTTCCTGATGAACTCCATCGGCGGCCGGATCTGGTGCGGCTATCTCTGTCCGCAGACGGTGTGGACCGACCTGTTCTATGCGGTCGAACGCCTGATCGAGGGCGACCGGCGCGAGCGCATGAAGAAGGATGCCTCGAGCGATCCGATGAAGCTCGAGCGCATCTCCGAAATCGTGCTCAAGCATTCGATCTGGCTCTTGATCGCCTGGTGGACCGGCGGCGCCTGGGTGCTCTACTTCAACGACGCGCCGACCCTGGTGAAGGAGCTCGTCACCTTCCAGGCGCCGATGATCGCCTATACCTGGATCGGCATCCTCACCGCGACGACCTACATCCTCGCCGGCTACATGCGCGAGCAGGTCTGCACCTATATGTGCCCCTGGCCGCGTATCCAGGCCGCGCTCACCGACGAATGGGCGCTCAACGTCACCTATCGCTATGACCGTGGCGAGAAGCGCACCTCGGTGAAGAAGGCCGCCGAGCTGCGCGCGCTCGGCCAGCAGGTCGGCGATTGCGTCGACTGCTACCAGTGCGTGGCGGTCTGCCCGACTGGCATCGACATCCGCAACGGACCGCAGATGGAATGCATCCAGTGCGGGCTCTGCATCGATGCCTGCGACAACGTGATGACCAAGATCGGCCGGCCGAAGCGGCTGATCGGTTACGACAACGACATCAACATCCACCGGCGCCAGGAGGGCAAGGCGCCGATCTACCGGATCGTCCGCGCCCGCACCGTCGTCTACAGCGCGATCATCGCGGCGGTCGGCGGCATCATGATCTATACGCTGGCGACCCGCAGCCTGCTCGACGTCAACGTGCTGCACGACCGCAACCCGGTCGCGGTCAAGCTCAGCGACGGCTCGATCCGCAACGCCTATACGGTGCGGCTCCTGAACAAGAGCGGCTATGACCGCGTCATCGCGATCGACGCCAATGGGCCGGTCAACTCGACCGTTCACGTCGTCGGAGTCGATTCGGTGACGCCGGACCGGCCGATGATCGTGATCCCGCGCGATGCCACGAGCGAGCTGCGGCTCCTCGTCACCGCGCCGGCCGACAACAATCCGGAGAAGTCGATTCCGGTCCACTTCCACGTCACCGACATCGGGCTCGGCGTTGTCGCTTCCGCCACCGACAATTTCGTCTCGCCTTGAGAATCAGGAGACTGCCATGGCTTCCAAGCCGCTGACCGGAACCAAAGTCTTCCTGATGCTGGTCGCTTTCTTCGGCCTCGTGATCGGCGTCAACGTCACGATGATGAAGCTCGCGATCGCGACGCTGCCCGGCACCGACGTCGACAGCCCCTACGCCGCGGGCCTGACCTATGAGCACGAGATCTCGGCGGCGCAGGACCAGGCCGCGCGCAAATGGAAGGTCAACGCCCATATCGAGCGCCGCAACGACGGCGGCGCTTCGGTCCAGGTCGAAGCCCGCGATGCCGGCGGCCAGCCGATCTCCGGGCTGAAGTTCGGCGGCCGGCTGGAGCGGCCGACCGACAAGCGCGCCGACCTTGCGGTCGAGCTCAGCGAAGCCGGCAGCGGTCTCTATCGCGGCAATGCGGCGTCGGTCGCGCCGGGCCAATGGGACCTGGTGATCGAGGGCGAGGCGCGGGGGACGCGCGTGTTCATGTCGCGCAACCGCGTGATCCTGAACTGAAGGATTCCGTCATGCAGGTCACGCGCGATTTCTCTCACTATGTCCGCGACGCGGGTGAGGGCCTCCGGCACATCGATCTCGCCGTCGAGGGCGTTCACTGCGCCGGCTGCATGGCCAAGATCGAACGCGGGCTCTCGGCCATCCCCGACGTTACGCTGGCGCGCGTCAACCTCACCGACCGCCGGGTCGCGCTGGAATGGAAGGCGGGCACGCTCGAGCCCGACCGCTTCATCGATCGGCTCGAAGAGCTCGGCTACAAGGCCTATCCGTTCGAGACCGAGAGCGCCGAGGTCACCGAGGTCGCCGAATCCCGCTTCCTGCTGCGCTGCCTCGGGGTTGCGGCCTTTGCCACCATGAACGTGATGATGCTGTCGATCCCGGTGTGGTCGGGCAACGTCTCGGACATGCTGCCGGAGCAGCGCGACTTCTTCCACTGGCTGTCGGCGCTGATCGCGCTGCCGGCGGCGGCCTATGCCGGCCAGCCGTTCTTCCGCTCGGCTTGGCGCGCGCTGTCGGCGAAGACCACCAACATGGACGTGCCGATCTCGATCGGCGTGATCCTGGCGCTCGGCATGTCCGTGGTCGAGACGATCCATCACGCCGAGCATGCCTATTTCGATGCGGCGATCATGCTGTTGACCTTCCTGCTGGTCGGCCGCTTCCTCGACCAGAACATGCGACGGCGGACCCGCGCGGTCGCCGGCAATCTCGCGGCGCTGAAGGCGGAGACGGCGGCGAAGTTCGTCGGGCCCAGCGAGATCTCGCAGGTGCCGGTCGCGGCGATCCATCCCGGCGACATCGTGCTGCTCCGGCCCGGAGAGCGCTGCGCGGTCGACGGCACCGTGATCGAAGGGCGTTCGGAGATCGACCAGAGCCTGATCACCGGCGAGACACTCTATGTCACGGCCGAGCAGGGCACGCCGGTCTATGCGGGATCGATGAACATCTCCGGCAGCTTGCGGGTGCGGGTCTCGGCCGCCTCCGAGGCGACGCTGCTCGCCGAGATCACGCGGCTGCTCGACAACGCGCTCCAGGCGCGCTCGCGCTACATGCGCCTCGCCGATCGAGCCTCGCGGCTCTACGCGCCCGTGGTGCATGCGACCGCGCTTTTGACCATCCTCGGCTGGGTCATCGCGGGTGCCTCCTGGCATGATGCGATCGTGACCGGCGTTGCCGTGCTGATCATCACATGTCCCTGCGCGCTCGGGCTCGCGATCCCGACCGTGCAGACGGTGGCCTCGGGGGCGATGTTTAGGGCAGGTGTGCTGCTCAATGCGGGCGATGCGATCGAGCGACTGGCCGAAGCCGATCATGTGATCTTCGACAAGACCGGCACGCTGACGCTGCCCGAGCTCGAAGTCATGAACGCGGCCGATATCCCCGCCGATATTTTCGAGCTCGCCGGCCGGCTCGCGCTCTCGAGCCATCATCCGGTGGCGGCTGCGGTTGCGCAGGCTGCCAGTGCGAAGTCTCCGATCGTCGGCGCTGTGGAGGAGGCCGGGCAGGGCGTCCGTGCGACCGTCGACGGCGTCGCGCTTCGCCTTGGTCGCCCCTCCTTCTGCGGCGCCGAGGCGCTGGTCGGCGTCGCCGCCCTTGATCCCGAGGCCTCCATCGTGGCGTTCAGCAAGGGCAGCAAGAAGTTCATCCTCTCGGTTCGCCAGGGCCTGCGCCCCGATGCGCAGGCCGTGATCGCAGCGCTGAAGGAGCGCAACGTCGGCATCGAGATCTTGTCCGGCGACCGCGAGCCCGCGGTGAAGGCGGCGGCGCATGCCCTCGGCATTCCCGAATGGCGTGCCGGCGTCACCCCGGCCGACAAGATCGCGCGCATCGAAGAATTGAAGCGGCGCGGCGCAAAGGTGCTGATGGTCGGCGACGGCATGAACGACGCGCCCTCGCTGGCGGCGGCCCATGTCTCGATGTCCCCGATCTCGGCCGCGCATCTCAGCCAGGCCACCGCCGATCTCGTCTTCCTCGGCCGGCCGCTGGCCCCCGTCGTCGCCGCCATCGACGCTTCGCGCAAGGCGCTGCACCTGATGCGGCAGAACCTCTGGCTTGCGATCGGTTACAATGTGCTCGCGGTGCCGGTTGCGATCAGCGGCGTCGTGACGCCCCTGATCGCGGCCGCGGCCATGAGCGGATCGTCGATCCTGGTGATGCTGAACTCGCTGCGCGCCCGCAGCGCCTCGCGGGAGTTCGTGTGATGGAGATCCTGGTCATCCTGGTCCCGCTGGCCTTGATGCTCGGAGGTGCCGGCCTCGTCGCTTTCCTGTGGTCGCTCAGGAGCGGCCAGTACGACGATCTCGACGGCGCCGCCTGGCGTGCGATTGCCGACGACGAGCCGCCGCAGGAAGCGCCGGCGAAACGCTAGCGTTTGAGGGCGAAAGTAAGCAAGGCCGCTAGCGCGAGGACGGCCCCGACACCCCAGATGCAGGCTTGCCAGCCGAAGCTGTCGAACAGCCGGCCGAGCACGGCCGTACCGACCAGCCCGCCGCAGAAATAGCACGCGAGATAAGCCCCGCTGGCGATGCCGCGGTTGTCGGCTGCGGCCTGTCCGACGAAACCCGTCGCGGCGGCCTGCGCGAAGAACGTGCCGACGCCGACCAGGACCATGCCGGCGAGCACCTCGCCGAGATGCGGCGCCAGCATCAAGGGCAAGCCGAGCCCAGCGACGGCGAGCGCACTCCAGATCGTGGGCCGCGTTCCCAGCCGCGCGGCAACCTTGCCGGCCAGAAGCGTCGTGACGATCGAGGGCAGGAAGACGAAATAGACGAGGCCGAGATCCATCATGCCGAGCGACAGCGGCGGCCGCACCAGCACGAAATTGACGTAGGTGAAGGTGCCGATGAAGGCGAACAAGATGCAGAAGCCGATGCCGAAAGCGGCGCGCAGCTGCGGATTGCGCCAATGCTCGATGGTGGCGGCAAGCGGCGAAGCCGCCGGCATCATCGCATGCATCGGCCGCACGCGGTTGACGGTGAGATAGACCAGCGCCGCGCCGGCAAGATTGAGCGCCGCGAAGAAATAGAAGTTCCAGGCGAGGCCGAGGCCATCGGCCAATGCGGCCGAGATCAGCCGGCCGACGAAATTGCTGGCGACATTGCCGGTGATGTAGGCGGCAAACGCGCCGCCGGCGTCCATGGCGCTGCATTGCTCGCCAAGATAGGTGAGGGTGAGCGCGAAGGCCGACGCCATGCACAGGCCCTGCGCGACCCGCAAGGTGGTGAAGACGGCAAGATTGGGCGCGACGGCCAGCAGGCTGGTGGGGATCGCAAGCAGGGCCAGGCTCAGCAGGATGCCGGTTCGCCGGTCGATATGCGGGCTGAAGAAGCCCACCACGAGACTTGCTGTGGCCATGCCGAAGGTGCTGGCGTTGACGGCAAAGCCCATTGCCGCGGGCGTGACGTCGTAGTGCCGCGTCAGCGAGGGCAGGATCGCCTGCGTCGCGAAGAGATCGACGACCGTCAGGAAGGCGGTGAGGCCGATCACGAGCGAGCGAAACGCGAGGCCAGGGGAATGCGCATCCGCCGTCATCGCGGTCGGTTTCACGGACGCAGAGAGAATAGTCATGACGGGGCTCTCTTTTGAGTGGCCATTCCGGGTTCGATGCTGCGCATCGCCCCGGAATGACGGGACACCTAAGGCTGTCACATGTGATGGTCGTTGGGATCCTTGCGGACGTCGCCGACGTAGAGAATGACGGTCTCCTTGCCGAGATTCTTCCACCAATGCGAGGTGCCGTAGACTTCGGGGCGGATGTCGCCGGCCTTGTGCACGATCGGGTCGACGCAGTTGGAGGCGTATTCGACGATCTCGCCCTGCTGCACGAAGATCAGGGCGGGGCGGTCGTCATGGCTGTGCCAGGGCACGATGCCGCCGGGCTCGATGGTCAGCTTGCGGAAGCGCAGCTCGCGGCCCTCGATATGGGCGGGCTGCTTGCCGAGATCGATCGCGCCGAGCGTCACGTCGGTGACGCCGACGGGCTTGTAGTCGACCATCTGCTGCGCGTTCGGCTTGGTCTTGCCGGCCGGACATTCGCCGGCGAAAACCGGCGTCGCAAATGTCAGCGCGCCGAGAGCGGCAACGCCGGTCCAAACCACGCGCGACATTGTGAGATGGCTAGACATGGAAAGTCTCCTCTGTTGGCCGCGAGCCCTGATGGCCGCGGGCTATGGCAGGAGCTTCGCCCGAGACCCTCTCCATCTTGAAATGCCGGCTTGCTCTCGATGCGATAGCCCGGCGCTATGCCGATAGGCGGCAGCTATCGAACCGATTGGGCAACGGCATTTCCGCTTTCGCGGCATTCAGCGTCCGATGCCAGCACGCCCGATTGGATTGCGGTCGCCTCTTGCGGGCGGGCGAACCGGGAAACTAATATTCGCCCTCAGAGAAAGCCGGAGCAGGAAGATGACGTCTCTCTCGCCAGCCGACGCCGAACAGCTCAGGCTCGCGTTCCAGCGCTGCCGCGACATGGACGGCACGCTGAACGAACAGCTCCGCGCCTATGCCGATGCCAGCCGCAAGGTCTTTCCGGCCTATGGCGAGGCGGTCGATCGTCTGGTCGCGCGCTTGAACGGCAACGGCGGTGGCGAGACCGCACCGCGGCCGGGCGATCCGATGCCGCCGTTCATGCTGCCGGACGAGGGTGGGCGTCTCGTGTCGCTGCCCGCGCTGCAGGCGCGCGGGCCCGTCGCGGTGATGTTCTTCCGCGGCCATTGGTGCCCCTATTGCCGGCTCAATGTCCGTGCCGTGGTCCAGTCGGTGGACCGCATCAAGGCGATGGGGGCGCAGGTCGTCGCGATCATGCCGGAGACGCAGGAATATACCGGGCAGCTCAAGGCCGAATCCGGCGCGCCGTTTCCGATCCTGACGGATCTCGACAACGGCTATGCGCTGTCGCTCAACCTCGCAATCTGGCTCGGCGCCGAGATCCAGCAATTGCTGTCCTATCAGGACATGGCGAAATTCCACGGCAATGAGGGGTGGATGCTGCCGATCCCGGCCGTGTTCGTGGTCGGGCGCGACGGCATCGTGAGGGCTCGTTTCGTCGATCCGGATTTCCGCAAGCGCATGGAGATCGACGATCTGATCGAAGCGCTGGAGCGCGCGAGCCGGGAGAATTGAGCGTCGGCGCTATCCCGCGATCTCGCGCCAGTCGGCGCCGCGCAGCATGCGCATCACGGCGTTGCCCACGGCGGTGCGTTGCCGGCCGGCGACCCCATAGAGGTTGACGGTGCGGCGGGTGTCCAGCCCCGTGACTGCGGCGCGGGTCAGCCGCTCCGGCACGGGTGAGGTGTGCGGCACCATGGCGATGCCCATGTCGGCCTCGACCAGCTCGATCAAATCGCGTTCGTTCGAGACCTCATGACCCTGTTCGATGTCGATGCCGTGCTCGCGCAGGCTCGCGGAGATGCGGCGCGCGTGCTCGCAGAAGGTTCGGCTCAGCAGCAGCTCCGATCGCAGATCGTCCAGCTCGACCGAGCTGCGGCCGGCCAGGCGGTGCCCGTCGCCGACGACGAGCTCGAAGCTCTCGGTGAACAGCGGCCAGACGTCCAGCCGGTCCCAGGCCTCGTCGATCTCGGCCGCAATGCCGAGCTCGGCTTCGCCCTTCTTCAGGAAGTCGCCGACCTCGCGGCCCGAGCCGCGCAAGAAGCGGAATTCGAGCCGGTTGAACTGCCGCTTGATCTCGTTGAGATGGGGAATCAGCAAAGCGAGGTCGATCGAATGCGTCAGCGCAATGCGGAGCGCGCCGATCTCTCCGCTCCTGAACGAGGAGGCGAGCGAGCGCGCGCCGATGGCCGCGTCATAGCACTGCTTCAGAAGCGGATGCATGCGCTGGCCGAGCTCGGTCAATTGCGCGGCGGGGCGCTCGCGGCGGAACAGGTCGCCGCCAAGCTCGGCCTCGAGCTGCTTGATCGCGCGCGTCAGCGACGGCTGCGTCACGTTGCACTCTTCGGCCGCGCGCGTGAAATTCAAGAGCTGCGCCACCGCGAGGAAATAGCGGACCTGGTGCATTTCCATGGATCGGCTCCCAGCAGAAATCGACCGGAAATCTAGCCGATCAGGGCAGGAAATGACATCCCGCCTGCGATAGCGCGGGCGTATGGACTCGGAAGCCAACCGGCATTTCCGCAAATCCCGGAGATCCCGCACCTTTCGCTCCAGCCATGGCGCAGGTCGCGCTCAGAAGAGGTCCGGATCATGAATATCCCCATCAAGACGCAGACGTCAGCTTCGTCACGCGTGCTGGCCGGCAAGGTGGCGCTGGTCACGGGGTCGACCAGCGGCATCGGTCTCGGCATCGCATGGGCCCTCGCCGCCTCTGGCGCCGACATCGTGCTCAATGGCCTTGGTGTCGCCAGCGAGATCGGCCGGACGCGCGAGCAGATCGCCGCCGAGTTCGGCGTCAAGGCCAGCTATTCGCCGGCGGACATGACGAGGCCGAATTCGATCGCCGAGATGATCGCGGCGACGGTGGCTCAATCCGGCCGGCTCGACATCCTGGTCAACAACGCCGGCATCCAGCATGTCGCGCCGCTCGACCGGTTTCCGGTCGAGAAATGGGACCAGGTCCTCGCCATCAACCTGTCCTCGGCGTTCCACACCACGCGGCTCGCATTGCCGGCGATGCGGCAGAACGGCTTTGGCAGGATCATCAACATTGCTTCCGCGCATGGCCTGGTCGGCTCGCCGTTCAAGGCGGCCTATGTGGCGGCCAAGCACGGTATCGTCGGCCTGACCAAGGTGACAGCGCTTGAAACTGCGGAGGAAGGCATCACGTGCAACGCGGTCTGCCCCGGCTATGTCTATACCCCACTTGTCGAGGCACAGATCGACGGGCAGGCGAAGGCGCACGGCATCTCGCGCGATCAGGTGATCCGCGACGTTCTGCTGGCGCAGCAGCCCAACAAGCGGTTTGCCACGGTCGAGGAACTCGGGGCGCTGGCGGTGTTCCTGTCGACGGACGCGGCGGCCTCGATCACCGGCGTTGCGCTGCCGGTCGACGGCGGTTGGACCGCGCATTGACATGAGCCGGCGCAGCAAGTCGAATATTCGAACGGTGCAAGCTCACCAGGAGCGAGACATGGGCACGCAGGACAATTCGCAGCACAAGAAGTTCGACCTGCCGGGTCAGATCGTGCTCGTGCTTCAGGGCGGCGGCGCGCTCGGCTCGTACCAGGCCGGGGTCTACCAGGCCTTGCACGAAGCCGGCATCGAGCCGGATTGGATCATCGGCACCTCGATCGGTGCGATCAATGCGAGCCTCATCGCCGGCAACGCGCCCGAGCACCGGCTCGCGCGCTTGCGGGAGTTCTGGAAGCGGATGGAGCAGCAGCCGGTCTGGGACTGGCGCGCCGCGTTTCCCGGCTTCAACGAGAAGCTGGCCTATTGGTCGACCGTGACCCACGGCATTGCCGGTTTCTTCCGGCCCAATCCGCTGGCCCATGCCGGCGATTCCTATCCGCTGGGCGCCGATCACGCCGGCTATTATTCGACCGCGCCGCTGGAGAAGACGCTGAGCGAGCTCGTCGATTTCGATCTCGCCAACCGCTGCGCGCCGCGCCTCACGGTCGGTGCGGCTCACGTCGGCACCAGCGAAATGCGCTATTTCGACAGTCGCGACGGCGAGCTGACGGTGAAGCATGTGATGGCTTCGGGCGCGCTGCCGCCGGCCTTCCCCGCCGTGCGCATCGACGGCGAGCTCTATTGGGACGGCGGCATCCTGTCGAACACGCCGACCGAAGCGGTGTTCGACGACAATCCGCGCAGGGACTCGCTGATCTTCTCCGTGCATCTGTGGAATCCGGTCGGGCCGGAGCCGACCACGATGGCGGAGGTGCTGAACCGGCACAAGGACGTGCAATATTCCAGCCGCATCGCGAGCCAGATCGTGCGCCAGCAGCAGGCCCATCGCCTGCGCCACGTCATCAACCAGCTTGCGGCGCGGCTGCCCGAGAGCGAGCGCAACGATCCCGCGGTGAGGGAGCTGACGAGCTACGGCTGCCCGACCCGCATGCATGTGGTGCGGCTGCTGGCGCCGCAGCTCGAGCACGAGACCCATACCAAGGATATCGACTTCAGTCCGTCCGGGATCACGCGGCGCTGGCACGCCGGCTATGCGCACACGAAGTCGGTGCTGGCGCGCAAGCCCTGGATCGGCGAATTCGACCCGCTCGCCGGCGTTGTGCTGCACGAGCATCTGGACGAGATGCCGATGGCGGCGGAGTGAGGGCTCTGTCCGTCATAGCTTCGCACGACGACGATTTCGCAGGCGCGCGGTCCGGAGTATGGTCGCCGTATCTTCGTCGCGAGGCCTGCAATTGGTCGCTGAGAAAGATCTGGAGGAGTCGCTCGATACGCTGCGTGCCAACGCGGCGGGACCGGTCGCGGGCGTGTTCGGTCCGGCCTCGCTGACCTGGCAGATCGACCGGGAGGCCGTGATCTTTCTCGGCGCCGGCCGTGCGCTGCTGCTGCAACTGGCCCATCCATGGGTGGCGGCGGCGATCGCCGAGCATTCGCGCACCCTTGCCGATCCGATCGGCCGCTTCCATCGCACCTTCGACATCGTCTTCACGATGGTGTTCGGCTCGCTGGACCGGGCGCTGCTGTCGTCCCGGCAGCTGCATCGGCGTCACAGCATGATCGTCGGCGAAAT
Source organism: Bradyrhizobium sp. BLXBL-01 (assembly GCF_051853025.1). NCBI lineage: Bacteria > Pseudomonadati > Pseudomonadota > Alphaproteobacteria > Hyphomicrobiales > Nitrobacteraceae > Bradyrhizobium > Bradyrhizobium sp. BLXBL-01. Next base: position 5,908,922 of record NZ_CP182471.1, on the reverse strand, counting down.
GCCCGAGACCGTGGGTCCGTTCGTGGCCGGCTCGCGCTACTGCGCCAACGACATCCCCGCGCTGCGCTGGGTCCATGCGACGCTGGTCGAGACCGCGCTCATGGCACATGATCTGGTGCTGCCGCCACTCTCGGCGGAGGAGCGCGATCGCTATTGGTGCGAGGCCAGGCTGTACGGCGCCCTGTTCGGATTGACGGGGGATGATTTGCCGGCGAATTGGTCCGGCTTCGCCGCCTATACCGCGGCGATGGCGCAGTCGGAGACGCTGACCGTCAGCAGCGCAGCACGCGAGATCGCGACGCAGATCTTCACGGGCGCACGCCCGTGGTTGCGGCCGCCGCGCTGGTATCGCGCGCTCACCGCGAGCATGCTGCCCGAGCGCTTGCGTGTAGGCTTCGGCTTTGAGCTCGACGCGCGCGGAATCCGATCCGCCGACAACGCACTGCGGTGGATCAGGCGCACCTATCCGAAATTGCCTGACCGGCTGCGCTATGTCGGCCCCTACCAGGAAGCGCAGGCGCGGCTGCGGGGCGAGCTGCAGCCCGACTGGATGACACGGTGTCTCAACCGCGCATGGATCGGCCGGTCGCAGATGGACGTGCGTCGCTGAGCGCTCCCGGCGTGTCCCGGACAAGCTGCAACGCGTGGAGCGTTGCAGCGCAGAGCCGGGACCCAGGGGCCACGAGCTCAGTCGAGACATGGGCCCCGGCTCAGCAGCGCACCACGTCGCAAGGGCGACGCGCTGCGCTGCGTCCGGGGCACGAGAGGGCAGTTGGACACGCAACCTTCTCCGCGTCGTCATTGCGAGCGCAGCGAAGCAATCCAGACTGTCACCGCCGAGGGATTCTGGATTGCTTCGTCGCTTCGCTCCTCGCAATGACGGAGTATGCGGAAACGCCTCAGCGTCACACCGACGCCAGCTTGCGGTACAGCGCGCTGTAGCTGCCGGCCGAGATGCTCCAGGAGAACGAGCGTCCCATGGCGCTACGGCGCATCGTATCGAGCTGGTCGTGGGCCATGAAGGCCGAGAAGGCGCGCCGCACGCCGCCGAGGAAGGACTCGCGCGAGGGCCTCGAGAACAGGAATCCGGTCTCGCCGTCGCTGATGGTCTCGGCGAGGCCGCCGGTCTGGTGACCGATCGGCAGCGAGCCGAAGCGCTGGGCGTACATTTGGCTGAGCCCGCACGGCTCGAACCGCGACGGCATCAAGGTGAAGTCGCTGCCGGCGAAGATGCGTCGCGCCTGGGCGTCGTTGAAGCCGATCGCGACCCCGATTGCGTCGGGGCGACGGCGGTGCGCGTCGATCAGGGCCTGCTCGAGCGCCGGCTCGCCGGAGCCGGTGACCACGATCTGCCCGCCGGCGTCGACGATCTCGTCCGCCGCCGACAGAACGAGGTCGATGCCCTTCTGATGCACGAGTCGCGCGACGATGCCGAACATCGGCCCGCGCGAGACCGCCAGCCCGAACTGCTTGCGGACGTAGTCCGCGTTTGCCTTCTTGCCGACCCAGTCGCCGGCGCCGAATTGCTGGGCGAGCTGGGCGCAGGAGCGTGGGTCCCAGCTCTCGTCGATACCGTTGAGGATGCCGGTGAGCTCGGCGGCGTCCGAACGCAGGCGGAGCAGGCCCTCCAGGCCACAGCCGAACTCGGCCGTGGTGATCTCCCGCGCATAGGTCCCGCTGACCGTGGTGAGGTGCGAAGCGTAGACGAGGCCTGCCTTGAGAAAGGAGACCTGATCGTAGAACTCGACGCCGTCGATGTGGAAGGAGCTCTCCGGTGCGCCGATCCGCCGCAGCGAGTCCTTAGGGAAGAGACCCTGATAGGCGAGGTTATGAATGGTCAGGATCGACGGCAGCTTGGCGCCGCGCCAGGCAAGGTAAGCCGGCACGAGCGAGGCCTGCCAGTCATTGGCATGGATCAGGTCTGCTGCCCAATTCTTGTCCAGCTTGCCCATGGCGAGCTCAGCCGCCGCCGAGGCGAAGCGCGCGAAGCGGATGTCGTTGTCGGGCCAGTCGCGCCCGAATTCATCGCCATAGGGGTTGCCGGGCCGGTCGTAGAGCTGCGAGCACAACAGCACATAGACCGGCAGGCCGTCCTTGGTCGCGGCACGGCCGAGCGAGCAGGCCGGCATCTCCGCGAATGCAGGACAACGGCCAACGACCTGAATATGCGTGAGTTGCTCGATGATGTCGCGATAGCCGGGCAGCATGATCCGGATATCGGCGAAGGAGCGAAGTGCGCGGGGGAGGGCGGCGGAAACGGCTCCCAGTCCGCCAACGCGGACGAAGTCGTCCATCTCTGTGGTGACGAACAAGACCCTCAAGAACAGCCGCCCTCTTCAGACCCCGCTTGCTGCTATGCAAGAACGGGTCCAGTTGTGCTGGAATTCCAAAGCCCGCCCACGCGGCACGTCTGTTCGGTAAACACTTTCCTACTCAGCCGCCGCCCTCTAGGGTCGCCGCATCAACAACAAAGAACTTCGACGGTTCCAAAGAGTTCCGAGGACGCAGGCAGGCATGCAGCTAGCAGATAAGCATGAGGGGACGACGACAAAGGCCTTCGCAGGCCTGCGGGTGCTGGATTTTTCGACCACGATCGCGGGGCCCCATTGCACGCGGATGCTCGCCGACATGGGCGCCGAGATCATCAAGATCGAGACCGACGGCGGGGAGACGATGCGGACCCGGCCTCCCTTGCGCAACGGCTGCAGCACCGCGTTCGGCCAGCTCAATGTCGGCAAGAAGAGCGTGGTCCTCGACCTCAAGTCCGAGGATGGCAAGGAGGCGGTGCGCCGGTTGGCCGCGACATCGGACATTCTGGTCGAGAACTTCCGTCCCGGCGTGATGCGTCGCCTTCGGCTCGACTACGACAGCCTGCGTCAGGTCAACCCGAGGCTGATCTACTGCTCGATCTCCGGCTACGGCCAGACCGGCCCTTCGGCCGAACTGCCGGCCTACGCCCCGGTGATCCACGCGGCCTCAGGCTACGACATGGCGCATCTCGCCTACCAGCCGGGTCGCAACCGTCCGGACTATTGCGGCATCTACCACGCCGACGTCGTCACCGGGACCTACGGTTTCGGCGCGATCGCGTCCGCGCTCTATCAGCGCACCGTGACCGGTGTTGGCCAGCACATCGACGTCTCCATGCTGGAAACGATGCTGTCGCTGACGCTGACCGAGTTGCAGAGCTCGCAATTCACGGTGGCGCCGCCGCCACGCCCGATGTTCGGACCGACCGAGACGGCAAGCGGCTACGTCATGATCACGATCGCCAGCGAGAAGACATTCCAGGCCCTGATGGGGGTGATCGGCCGCCCCGACTGGGTCTCCGATCCACGCTTCGCCACCTATGCCGCGCGCCGCGAGAACTGGGCCGAGCTGATGGATGGCGTCGAAGTCTGGTCGCGGCAGCTTTCGACCGATGCATGCCTGCGCGTTCTTGGTGCTGCCGGCGTGCCGGCCTCGGCCTATCGCAGCGTGTCCGAGGCCTTGGCCGATCCGCAGCTTGCACATCGCCGGGCGCTCTCGGAGGTGCGGGACGAGGGCGGCTCGTTCCAGGTGCTCAACCTGCCGTTTCGGATGTCCGCGGCTGACACGACGCCGGCCAAGACCGTGTCCGTGCTCGGCGAGCACACAAGCGCGTTGCGCGAGGAGATCGGCCTTGCGAGCGGCGTATCAATTCCGCCAGGCAAAACAGCCGCGACATCCTGAGTCGCATCGCCGCCACATGCGGCGTTTGAACTCTCGTTGGTTCCTCTTGCCGAGGCGAGCATTTGTCGCCAAGCTCGCGTCCGAGTCATTCAACGATCCGAAACATCGGACGCGGGATCCCGGGAGGAACCATGACGAACGCGGCGGCCGTGGCACGCAAGCGCGTGCCTATTTTCCTCGTTGCGGTATTTGCACTGGCAACGCCGGTGCAGGCGCAGAAATCGGGCGGCAGCATCACCGTCGGTCAGGAGCTGGAGATCGCAGGCTTCGATCCGCTCAAGGTCGGCGTCTATGACACCTCGACCTTCACCGCCGCCGCCGCGATCTTCGACACGCTCACAACGCTGAATGACAAGGGCGAGGCGGCGCCGAAGCTCGCGCTGTCCTGGACCCATTCCGACGATTACAAGAGCTGGACCTTCAAGCTCCGCGAAGGCGTGAAATTCCACGACGGCACGCCATTCAATGCGCAGGCCTTCAAGGAGAATTTCGACCGGCAGAAGGACCCCGCCAACAAGTGCCGCTGCGCCTTCTACATCACCAACGTCAAGGAGGTGCTGGCGCCGGACGAACATACGGTGATCTTCAATCTGACCGATCCTTCGGTGAATTGGCCGGCAGTGATCACCATCCAGAGCTCGAACAACGTCATTCATTCGCCGACGGCCTGGAAGACCAAGGGCGATGATTACAACCGCAATCCCGTCGGCACCGGTCCCTACATCCTGAAATCCTGGACCGCCGGCGACCGCATGGTGCTGGAGAAGAACCCCAACTACTGGGACAAGGGCCGTCCCTATCTCGACCGCATCATCCTGAAGCCGCTGCCGGATGCGCAGTCGCGCTTCGCCTCGCTGCAATCGGGCGAGGCCGACATCATCTGGGACGACGAGAACGACGCCGACAACATCATGAAGGCGCAGAAGGACTCCAAGCTCACGGTGCACACCTACAAGGGCTCGGGCGCGCAGGTCTACGCCTTCAACACCAAGGTGGCGCCGTTCGACGACGTGCGGGTGCGGCAGGCGCTGGTGATGGCGATCGACCGTCCGAAGATGTCGCAGGCGATCAGCAATGGCCTCAGTCGGCCTGCGAGCAATCCCTACGGCGACGGCTCCTGGGTCAAGTGCAAGGACGACGGTGCGCTGCCGTTCGACGTCGAGAAGGCCAAGGCGCTGATCAAGGAGTACGGCAAGCCGGTCGAGTTCAAGATGCTGGTGACCGCAACGCCCCGCGGCCGCATGATCGGCCAGGTGCTGCAGCAGTTCTGGAAACGCGCCGGCGCCAACATGGAGATCGAGCAGGTCGATCAGGCCACGATTCCGACGCGCGCCTTCACCCGCCAGTTTCAGCTGACGCCTTGGCGCATCGTCGATCTCGCCGATCCCGATCCGCAGATGTACGCGAATTTCCGCAGCGGCAGCCCGCTGGCGCTCGCCGGCTTCTCCGATCCCGAGCTCGACAGGCTTCTGGACCACGCACGCGTCACCGCCGACATCACCCAGCGCACCGAAGATTACTGCGCCATCAGCCGCCTGATCAACAAGGAGGCGATCTGGTTCTGGACCTTCCAGAATACTTACTACGCGCTGTCGAGCGCCAGGCTGAAGGGCTTTCCCAAGATCTACAACGGGGTGATCGACGTCTCGACCACCTGGCTGGAATGACCTCGCGATGCTGAACTTCGTCGTTCGGCGGCTCCTTGCGATGCTGCCGGTGCTGCTCGCGGTCTCGCTGCTCACCTTCCTGATCGCCTCGCTCTTGCCGGGCGATCTCGCGCTCGTCATCCTCGGCGACCAGGCAACGCCGGAAAATGTCGCGGCGCTGCGCCGTGACATGGGGCTCGACCAGCCGTTGTGGTGGCGCTACCTGAGCTGGCTTGGCCATGTGTTGCAGGGCGATCTCGGCCGCTCGTTCCGCACCGGGCAGACGGTGCTGCAGGCGGTGGCCGAGCGCATTCCGGTTTCGCTGCAGCTGATGCTGATGGCCGAGTTCATCGGGCTCCTGATCGGCGTTCCCGTTGCGATCGCCTGTGCCGCGCGCGCCGGCGGCGCGTTCGACCGCTTCATGACCGGCAGCGCGTTCGCGATGCTGTCGATGCCGTCGTTCCTGACCGCGATCCTGCTGATCTATCTTTTCGCGGTCGAGCTGCGCTGGCTGCCGGCGACCGGCTATGTGCCGTTCACCGAGGCACCGCTGGCCAATTTGCGCTTCTTCGTGCTGCCGGCGCTGACATTGGCGCTGGCGGAATGGCCGGGCATCATGCGCGTGCTGCGCTCCGACATGATCGCGACCTTGCAGGAGGATTACATTGCGCTGGCCAAAGCAAAGGGCCTCAAGCCATCGCGCATCCTGTTCGTGCATGCGCTCAAGCCTTCGTCGCTGACCCTGGTGACGGTGACCGGCATCAATATCGGCCGCCTGCTCGGCGGCACGCTGATCGTGGAATCGATCTTCGCGCTGCCCGGCATCGGCCGGCTGCTGGTCGGGGCGATCTACACCCGCGACCTCGTCATCCTCCAGGGCGTGGTGCTGCTGGTCGCCTGCGGCTTCGTCATCGTCAATTTCATCGTCGACATGCTCTACGCCGTGCTCGATCCGAGGATCCGCCATGGCCACGCTTGAGCTGTCGATCCAGGACGAGGAGGCGGTTGCGCCGGTCGGCCGCAAGCGCAAGCTCTGCCTGTTGTTCTGGATCGCAAGCGCCTGGCTTGCGATCATCCTTTCGCTCGCGATCCTGGCGCCGGTGCTGCCGCTGCAGAACCCCGTCGACATGGACATGCTGGAACGGCGCGCCGCCTTCTCCTGGGAGCATTGGCTCGGCACCGACGGGCTCGGCCGCGACGAGCTCGCCCGGCTGATCTTTGGCGCGCGTGTCTCTCTGGCAGTCGGGCTGATCGCGCCCATGATCGGCCTCGTCGTCGGCGGCGCGCTCGGCCTGCTGGCCGGTTATTTCCGTGGCCGGTTCGAGACGCTGGTGGTCGGCAGCATGGACGTCCTGCTCGCCTTTCCGCCGCTGATCTTCGCGCTCGCGGTGGTCGCCTATCTCGGGCAGTCGGTCCCTAACCTCACAATGGTCCTTGGCGTGCTCGGCATTCCCGCCTTCATGCGCGTGGCGCGCGCGGCGACGCTGACGCTGGCGCGGCGCGAGTTCGTGATCGCGGCCGAGGCGCTCGGCGCCAGCCATGCGCGCATCCTCCTGCGCGAGCTGCTGCCGAACGTCATCCTGCCGCTGCTCGCCTTCTTCCTGCTCGGCGTCGCCGTCACCATCGTGGTCGAGGGCGCGCTGTCCTTTCTCGGCCTCGGCGTGCCGCCGCCGATGGCGAGCTGGGGCAGCATGATCGGGGAGGGACGCGACAGCCTCGACGTCGCGCCGCGCCTCGCCTTCATGCCGGCGGCCGGACTGTTTCTCACCGTGCTGGCCTTCAACCTCGTCGGCGACACCTTGCGGGCCCTCACCGACCCACGTCAGGGGGCACTGTGAGCGCGCCGCTCTTGACCATCGAGGATGTCGCGGTCGAGCTCCCGACCCCGCGCGGAAACCTGCGCGCCGTCGATCATGTCGACCTTTCGCTGGAGGCCGGCCGCACGCTCGGGATCGTCGGTGAATCCGGCTGCGGCAAGACCATGCTCTCGCGCGCCGTGCTGCAGCTGCTGCCGAAGAAGGCGAAGCTGACGGGCCGGGTGATGTTCGACGGACAGGATCTGGTGCGGCTCGAGCCTGAAAGCCTGCGGCGCTTGCGCGGACGCGATCTCGCGGTCGTGTTCCAGGACCCCATGACCTCGCTCAACCCGGTGCTCACCATCGGCACGCAGCTGATGGAGACGATCCAGGAGCACCTCGAGCTCGACGCCCCCGCCGCGAAGGCGCGCAGCATCGAGCTGCTCGCCGCCGTCGGCATTCCCGCGCCGGAGCAGCGGCTCGCGCAATATCCGCATCAATGCTCCGGCGGCATGCGCCAGCGCATCGCGATTGCGATCGCACTGTCCTGCGAACCGAAGCTCCTGATCGCGGACGAGCCGACCACCGCGCTCGACGTCACCATCCAGGCGCAGATCCTCGATCTGCTCGCGCGCGAGCAGCGCCGCCGCCACATGGCGATGATCATTATCACCCACGATCTCGGCGTCGTCGCCGGCCGCGCCGACGAGGTCGCGGTGATGTATGCCGGCAGGGTGGTGGAGCGCGCGCCGACGCAGGCCTTGTTCAAGCGCATGCACATGCCCTACACCGAGGCGCTGCTGGCTGCGATCCCGAAGCTCGAGACCGCGCCGCATACGCCGCTGCCGGCGATCTCGGGCCGTCCACCCGATCCGACGCGGCCGCTGAAGGGCTGCTCCTTCGCGCCGCGCTGCAATTATGCCACCGCGCGCTGTCATGAGGCCAAACCGGTCCTGACGAGTGCCGAGATGCCGGGGCATGTCTATGCCTGCTTCCACCCGATCCGGATGACGGAGGGGATCGAGGCATGATGCAGCTTGCTGTGCGCCCCGCGCCGCTTCTGAGCGTCGACAATCTCGTCGTCGAATATGGCCTCGGCAACAAGATTGTTCATGCCGTCTCCGGTGTCAGCCTCCAGGTTGCGCGCGGCGAGACGCTCGGACTGGTCGGCGAATCCGGCTGCGGCAAGTCGACGCTCGGCCGCGCCGTGCTGCAACTGCGCCGCGCCAAGTCCGGCCGCGTGATGTTTGACGGCGCGGACCTCACCGCGATGGAGGGCGAGGCGCTGCGCAGGATGCGCCGCCGCGTGCAGCTGATCTTTCAGGACCCGATCGCCTCGCTCAACCCGCGCCGGCGCATCGGCGACATCGTCGCCGAGCCGCTGATCATCGCTGGCGTCAAGGATGCCGCCGAACGCAAACGGCGCGTTCACGAGGTGCTCTCTGCGGTCGGGCTCGACCCCGATCTCGTGGCCAACCGCCTGCCGCACGAATTCTCCGGCGGCCAGTGCCAGCGCATCTGTATCGCGCGGTCGCTGGTGCTCAACCCCGAATTCATCGTCTGCGACGAACCGGTCTCGGCGCTCGACGTCTCCATTCGCGCGCAGATCCTCAACCTGCTGGAGGAGATGAAGGCGCGCTTCGGCCTGACGCTGCTGTTCATCGCCCATGACCTCGCGGTGGTCAAAGCGGTCAGCGATCGCGTCGCGGTGATGTATCTCGGCCGGCTCTGCGAGGTCGGCCCTTCCGAGCAATTGTTCGCGCGGCCTGCGCATCCCTACACCGCGCTGCTGTTGCGGGCGATCCCGGCGCCCGATCCAGACGTGCGTCCCGCCGAAAGTGTGGCGGCCGGCGAGCCGCCATCGCCGATTGCGCCGCCATCCGGCTGCCGCTTCCGCACCCGCTGCCCGCGGGCCGATCAGCGATGCAGCGCGGAGATACCGGAGTTGCGCGAGGTCGCTCCCGGCCAGTTCGCGGCTTGCCACCATCCGCTGGCTTGAACTAAGACCGGTTTGTCTCGCCCCGCCGACCGTGGCATGGTGGCGCGACAACAAGAAGCATGCGGGAGGACGCCGATGAAGAGTTTCAAGGTTGCCGATTTCAAGGCGCCGCTGCAGGAGTTCGACGAGGCTACGCCGCAGCCCGCGGGCACGCAGGTGCTGATCAAGGTGAAGGCCGCCGGTGTCTGCCACAGCGACCTTCACATCTGGGAAGGCGGCTACGATCTCGGCCATGGCCGCAAGCCGCTCTCGTTGAAGGACCGCGGCATCAACCTGCCGCTGACCATGGGCCACGAGACCGTCGGCGAGGTCCTCGCCTTCGGCCCGGACGTGAAGCCGACCGACCAGGGCGACCTGAAGGTCGGCGATGTCGGCCTGGTCTATCCCTGGATCGGCTGCGGCAAATGTGCCACGTGCCTCGCCGGTGACGAGAACATGTGCCTGACGCCGCGCTCGCTCGGGGTCTATTGCGACGGCGGCTATTCCGATCACATGCTGGTGCCGCATCCGCGCTACCTGCTCAATCTGAAGGGCCTCGATCCCGCGACGACCGCGCCCTATGCCTGCTCGGGCGTCACCACCTACAGCGCGCTGAAGAAGGTCGAGCAGCATTTCGACACGCCGATCGTGATGTTCGGCGCCGGCGGTCTCGGCCTGATGGCGCTGTCGCTGCTGAAAGCGATGGGCGGCAAGGGCGCGATCATGGTCGATATCGACGCCAGGAAGCGCGAGGCCGCGGAGAAGGCCGGCGCGCTCTCAACCGTCGATCCCAAGGCGCCGGATGCGCTGGAGCAGCTTGCCAAGAAGGCCGGCGGGCCGATCCGCGCCGTGATCGACCTCGTCGGCAACTCTGCGACGACGCAGCTCGGCTTCGACTGCCTGACCAAAGGCGGCAAGCTCGTCATCGTCGGCCTGTTCGGCGGCGGTGCGACCTGGGCGCTGCCGCTGATTCCGATCAAGGCAGTGACGATCCAGGGCAGCTATGTCGGAAACCTGCGCGAAACGCAGGAGCTGCTCGACCTCGTGCGGTCGAAGAAGGTGCCGCCGATCCCGGTGACGCAGCAACCGCTCGCCAAGGCCAACGACGCGCTGCTGCAATTGCAGCAGGGCGCGGTGGTCGGGCGTACGGTGCTGACGCCGTAACGAACGCTCTCTCCGTCGTCATTGCGAGGAGCGAAGCGACGAAGCAATCCAGGCTGCCTCCGCGGAAAGATTCTGGATTGCTTCGCTCCGCTCGCAATGACGACTTGGCTAACTCCTTCCTCGAGGCTTCCATGTCCGCAAACAACGCCTTCCACATTGCCGTGCTCGCCGGTGACGGCATTGGTCCGGAGGTCATGGCGCCGGCGCTCGAGGTGCTGCGCAAGGTCGGCGAAAAATCCGGCCTCGGTTTCCGCTTCACCGAGGCTCCGGCCGGCGCCAACCATTATCTCGCGACCGGCAAGTCGATGCCGGATAGCACCATCAAGCTCTGCGAGGAGGCTGACGCGATCCTGCTGGGCGCCTGCGGCCTGCCGTCGGTGCGCTACCCCGACAATACCGAGATCGCGCCGCAGATCGAGCTGCGTTTCATCTTCGATCTCTATGCCGGCGTGCGTCCGGCGCGGCTCATTCCGGGCGTGCCGAGCCCGATCGTCGGCGCGGACCAGCGCGGCATCGATCTCGTCGTGATCCGGGAGTCCACCGAAGGACTGTTCGCCTCGATGGGCAAGGGCGTCGTCACCCATGAGGACGCGCGCGAGACCATGGTGATCACTCGCAAAACCTCCGAGCGCCTGTTCGAGTTCTCGTTCCGCCTCGCCGAGCGGCGCAAGGCGCGTGGCAAGCCCGGTGCGCTCACCTGCGTCGACAAGGCGAACGTGTTCAAGGCCTTTGCGTTCTTCCGCGGCATCTTCGACGAGATCGAGAAGAAGCATCCAGGCGTGAAGACCGACCGGCTCTATGTCGATGCCTGCTCGGCGATGCTGGTCAAGCGTCCCTGGGATTTCGACGTGATGGTGATGGAGAACATGTTCGGCGACATCGTCTCCGACATCACCGCGAGCCTGATCGGCGGCCTCGGCATGGCGCCGTCGGCCGACATCGGCGACAAGTACGCGGTGTTCCAGCCCTGCCACGGCACGGCGCCCGATATCATGGGGCAGGGCAAGGCCAATCCCACCGGCATGATCCTGTCCGCCGCGATGATGCTGGATTGGCTCGCCGACAAGCACGGCGTCGAGAGCGCCGCGGAGGCCGGCGAGACGATCGAGCGTGCGGTGGACCAGGTCTATGCCGGCGGCATCAAGCCGATGGAATTCGGCGGCAGCAACGGCACGGCTGACATCACGAAGGCGGTGCTTGCGGCGCTGTAGTCGAAGCGCGCGCGAAAGCGGTCCTCGGGGCCCTACGTCATTTACCAGCGACGCCAGTGGCGGTGGCCGTAATAGCCATATGGCCGTGGCCCGTAGAAACGGCGTGGACCGTAATAGCCATAGGCGCCGTAATAGTTCGGTCGCCACCAGCAGCGGCCCCAAGCGTTGCAGACCATGCGGACCTGATCGATATTCGCAGCCGGACCGCTTGCGATCTTGTCGGCCTGCGGGATGCCGTTCGGCATTGCCGCAAGCGCCGGTCCCGACGCGAGCGACACACCACCCACCGCAGCCAGCGCAAGAACAGCAATTCTGAGTTTCATCGCAATCTCCCTCGTTGGTGGCGGGAGAACTTGCGGGAGATCAACTGGTTGCTATGGCGACTGGGCCGCGCGCGGAATTTAATCTTCCTGAATGTCGGTTCAGCTTCAGCGGCCCTGAAACTGCGGCTTGCGCTTTGCCATGAAGGCCTGCCGGCCTTCCCGGAAATCGTCCGAGTCCATGCAGGCATTGCCGATCGCCTTGATCGCGTCCATGTCGCGTGCGCTCTCGTCTTTCAAGACCTGCGCAATGGTGATCTTGGCGGCCTTGATCGCGAGCGGAGCATTCTGCGCGATCGTCTCGGCAATCGCCATGGTCTCGCCCCAGAGCTCGCCTTGCGGGAACACGCGCTCGACGAGGCCGATGCGCAGCGCCTCGGCGGCATCGATGCGCATGCCCGTGTACATCAGGAGCCGCGCCCAGGACGGGCCGACCAGCGACACCAGATGCTTCAAGCCGTCATAGCCATAGGCGATGCCAAGCCGGGCCGCGGGAATGCCGAACTGGCTGTCCTGCGAGGCGAGGCGGATGTCGGCGAGCATCGCGACCTGCATGCCGCCGCCGAGGCAATAACCGTCGATGCAGGCGATGGTCGGCTTGGGATAGTCGGCGAGGAGGGCGCGCTGGGCGGCGCTGCGCCTGGCGTATTGCTCGGACGCCGCCGCGTTGTGCCTGACCTTCTCGAACTGGCTGATGTCGGCGCCCGAGACGAACGCCTTGCCGCCGGCGCCGCGCAGGATCACGACGCGCACCTTGTCGTCGTCGCGCAAGGCGGTCAGCGCCTCGCCAAATCCCTCCCACATCTCCAGCGACATCGCGTTGCGCTTGTCGGGATTGTTGAAAGTGATCACGCCGACGCCGTCGGCCGTGTGCGTGAGGACCTTGCCGTCGGCGTAAAGTGTTCCGGTCGTGCTGAAAAGGTCTGGCATCGCGCGCTCGCTGCTCGGTGGCGAGGCGCAATGTGCGGCGCAGGCGCCGCCGCGGTCAACCGGCGCTGGAGAGCAGAGCCTGCATCCGGCCGTGCTGCGATTGCATGGCGCACGACGCTCGACGGGGCCGAGACCCGAAGGAAGACAGCCAGGAAAAAGGGGCGGTCAGGCCGCTCCGAAAATCAAGGCCACGCGCGAATCGCGCGCGGGCCAAGTCAAGTTCAGATCGGATCCAGCCGATCTCGTGCAATCCGGCCGCGTCCCCGTGACGCGGCGGATTGAACGTCGGCCGTGAAGGCCGGACCGTCGATCGGCCTCAGCTCTCGTTCGCCGCGATCGATTCCATCAGCGAGACGAGCTGACGCTGCACCGTCTGATCCTTGATCTTGCTGTAGGCGCGCAGCAGGCGGAGGCTGAAGGCCGAGTCGAGGAAGAGCAGGCTCTCGACTTCGCGGGCCTTGTTGTCACCGTCGTAGAAGAAGGTCACGGGCACATCGAGGGCGGAGGCGATCTGCTGAAGCCGGGCCGCACCGACGCGATTGACGCCCTTCTCGTATTTCTGCACCTGCTGGAAGCTGACGCCGAGCTTCTCGCCGAGCTCGGCCTGCGAGATCTTCATCTCGACGCGCCGCAGACGAATCCGCTTGCCAAGCTCGATGTCCGGCTTGCCCGCGCTGCGCTGCTTCATTCTTTTCGCCGCTGCTTTCATCTCTGTTTTCACCTTTGTTCTTCGGTTGAAAATCCCCCGAAGAGCTGGGTCAGGGGTTCGCCCATATACGAGTGCTTGAATTCGTGCGGGTGCACGAACTCTTCCTTAAACCACGGGAAACGAGCCGGATTGAAAGCCTCGATCAGCCAGTCAATCATGTGCCTCACGCGCGGAATACGGCCGCTACCGGGATGGTAGGACAGCCAGATATCCAGCGGCCGGTTCAGCTCGACCTCCAGTGGAATCAACTTCCCGCCAAGCGCGATGGCGTAGCTCGGGAAGACGCCGATGCCGGCGCCATTCGCGACCGCCCAATAATTGGCGCTCGAGACGTTGGTCTTCATGACCAGAAGGTCACGTTCGGACACGCCCGGGAAGAAGCTCTCGAAAGATTCCTTGGCGGCGAGCTGGTCGGCGAATTGCAGCACCAGACGATGCTTGATCAATTCCGCCGCCGAGCGCGGCGCGCCATGCTTCTCGATGTATTTCTCGGAGGCCCAGAACATCAGATGCATGCGGCCGAGCCGCACCAGCTTGATGTCGAGCGCCGAGGGACGGGACAGATGGATGGCGACGTCGGCCTCGTGGCGCGAGACGTCGGCCGAGCGCATCGCGCAATGCAGGTCGACCAGGATCTTCGGATAGGCCTGCTGGAATTCGACCAGGCGCGGGGCCAGCCAGAATGTGCCGAGCCCCTCGGTGACGGCGACGCGGACCTCGCCGGACAGGGCGTTGGCCATCGAATCGCTGGCGCGCAGCACGTCGAAGGTGGCCGCCTCCATGCGCTCGACGGCGGACACCACCAGGGCGCCCTCATCGGTCAGATGGGTGCCGTGGACGTCGCGGGTGAATAACGTGGTGCCGGTCTGGCGTTCGAAATCGTCGATCCGGCGCCGCACGGCGTTGATCGACAGCGACAGGCGCTCGGCCGCCGAGCGAAAGCTTCCGCTTCGCACGACTTCCAAAAATATGCGGGCGGTGTCCCAATCCGAGAGGCCGCTGACATTTGTCTTTGGGCGTTCCGCCAGCGGAACGCCCCTTTCCGCCAAGGAGTGCATACAATTTCCTTTGGAAAGCTAAACTGGCAGAATCTGGAGCAAACCACAACCACGACGGGTTGGGGAACGACGAGTTTTGAACGTCATCCTTACTACCTGAGGGCGGTATTTGGATGCTGCCATGAGCTGGAAATTCGGGCGAGACTATCGGCTCGACTGAGGGGTATGGCGTGAGTTCCGTTGCGAGCCGCAAAATGGCTGCGGGATTGCCGGCGCTGTCCGCAATGAATGATCTTGCGCGCAAGTCCATGCTGTCGCCGCTGATGGATCGACACACCGCATCAGACGTTTGCTCCCAAAGCATTTCGGCGATCGCCGATGGTGCCGCATGGCGATGGCGGCCGGAAATACGGTTCCACAGCAGAAACACACTGAAATCCGGTTCGAAGGCGCAGTCGCCTCGTGCTATCTTTTGTTTTCCATGGGGGGCCGAAGGGGCGTGAGCGATACGTCTCGCAGGCCGAATTAACGGAAAGAACGCCGGTGTCGCATTCAGACGAACAGTTGCAGTCGGTGCTGGAAACGCTCGAGGAGTGCCGCAGGGTTCTCAATGCGTGCAACAGCCGTGAGTCGGCCGAGATGCTGTCCATCGTCATCCTCGACGTCAGGATGAAACTGAAAGGAATTGACAGTGCCGATCTCAAGGCGCTGTGCGACGAAATGCTGCGGAGCGCTGCGAGCGAGCCGCCGCCCCCTTCCAAGCAGACGCAGGACCAGCCCCGGCGTCCGCTGCTCCGCGTGGTGAAGTAGCCGCGCCGCCGAATCCCGCTTTTTGGCGAGGTTTGTGCGCGTCCCGATGCCGCATCTGTGATCACGGAGGGCATCGGGAGGAGCCTTGGTTCTGTGCGCCTCTGTTGCGCATTCTCCGGCATCGGCTACACCAGAGCCGGTTCGGCTCCGGGCCGGGCGCGTTCCCTGCGCCGTACCGGGGCCTGAGATGGCTCCGACTGCATCATGCAAAATGTTTCGATCCCGGCGGCGCTGATTGCCGGCCTCGTCAGCTTCCTCTCGCCTTGCGTCCTGCCTCTGGTTCCGCCCTATCTGATCTACCTCACGGGCGCCACGATCGAGCATGTCGAGAGCGACGAGCCGGCCGCGGCCTCCAAGCGCGCGATCATGATGTCGGCGCTCCTGTTCGTGCTCGGCTTCTCCACCATCTTCGTGGCGCTCGGCGCCAGCGCTTCGCTGATCGGCGGGCTGATCCGGGCCTGGTCGGCGGAGCTGTCGATCCTCGCCGGTATCGTCATCATCATCATGGGCCTGCACTTCCTCGGCCTGACGCGCATTGGCCTTCTGATGCGCGAGGGGCGGCTGCCGATCCCCAAACCGGTCGGCCTGTGGGGCGCCTATATCATGGGTCTCGCCTTCGCATTCGGCTGGACGCCTTGCATAGGCCCGATCCTCGCCGCGATCCTCTCGATCGCCGCGGCGGAAGCCACGGTGACGAGGGGCGCCGGCCTGCTCGCGGTCTATTCCGCAGGCCTCGGCATTCCGTTCCTGATCGCCGCGCTGATGATCGAGCAGTTCTCCGCGCTGTTCGCGCGCATGAAGGGCCACCTCGTCAATGTCGAGCGCGCCATGGGCGCCTTGATGGTGATCACCGGCATCGGCTTTCTCACCGGCGCGGTCTCGAACGTGAGCATCTGGCTGCTGGAGACGTTTCCGGCGCTGCAGACGATCGGTTAGGGCGCGAGGGGACCGGGTTTTCACGGACGAAAAAGTAGAGGAACCGTTGGAACCCGTCAGGCATGCTGTCAGGGAACGACGATTCCAAACCTTTCCGGTCCCGAGACGTTTGCATCGGGGACAAACTCGCATGGTGGAGATCACGTGACCAAGACATTGCGCTTAGAACCCTTGTCGGACAACGCGGCTTTGGTTGCTTGGCAATTTTTGGGGCAGCCGTTGCAGGAGTGGCCGAGTTGGGTTCAGTCGAATTGTTCGCTGCAGAAGGATGCCGACGGAAAATTCGAGCTTCGGCACGAGCGGCGCAGCGGCACTCAGATCGTCTATCTCGGCGAATGGCTGGTGAGAGATCTCGATGGCGGCGTCGACTTCTACACCGACGCTGAGATCTGGTCGCGGTTCGCTGCCAAACGCTGAAGCCCGATTGGGCCGGCGGTCGATCGCGCCTTAGTCTTTCCTGCTCGAGCTGCGGGCGATCAAAAGCCTGTGTCGTCGGTGGGGCAAAAAGCCTCGCGGTAGGACACATCCATAGAATGCAATCTGTGGTAATGTTTCGTCGTACTACACCCTGAGGGGCAATTCTTCTGAGCGTATACTGAAACGAGAATTTTAGATCACGACATCTTCGGCGCCCCTCTCCCCTACAGCATTTTGAGCAGGAGCAAGCGATGGGAACCGACGTGAATGTTCATCCCGGTCATGGCAAGGCCGGACGTCAACCGACGCGACAATTTCTGGATACGCTTTCCGGACACGACGATCCGGGCATGTTTGGCCGGATGTTTCCGACCCTGGAGCCGCTGGCTGTCGACGACGGTCCGCTGCATGAGCTCGCCGACGCGATGAAGGATCCCGCCCCCGGCGACGCCGCCGGAAACAATCCCAATGTCCCAGCGGGTTTCACTTATCTCGGGCAATTCGTCGATCATGATATCACGCTCGATCTGACCTCCTTCGGCGAGAAGGAAGCCGATCCGACCGCGGTCACGAATTTTCGCACGCCCGCGCTCGATCTCGACAGCATCTATGGTCTCGGTCCCGACGGAAGCCGTCATCTGTACGCGCGCAATTCGGCGACCGACAACGGCAAGACGCCGGGGCCCAAGCTGCTGATTGGCAAGACCGTCAACGTCGATGCCATCACGGGCGATCATCGCAACGACCTGCCGCGCAATCCCGAGGGGTTTGCCCTGATCGGCGATCACCGCAACGACGAGAACCTGCTCGTCGCGCAAACCCATCTTGCGATGCTGAAGTTTCACAACAAGGTCTGCGATCAGCTCGCAGCGTCCGGCAAGCCGGCGGGCGAGATCTTCGAGGAAGCGCGCCGGATCGTGACCTGGCACTACCAATGGATGGTCCTGCACGATTTCGTGGAGCGGATCACCGAGAAGGGGATCGTCGCGAAGATTCTCGAGCAGGGGCGGCGTTTCTACCGCTTCAAGAAGACACCCTACATGCCCGTCGAATTTTCAGCCGCCGTCTACCGTCTCGGCCACAGCATGGTGCGCCAGGTCTATAGCCACAACCGGATCTTCACGCCCGGCGGCCTCACTCCGGCAACCCTGGATCTGCTGTTCAGGTTCACCGGGCTGTCGGGCGGCATCATCGGCGATCTGGCGCCAAACCCGATTCAGCCGCCGCTCCCGCTTCCGGTGCTTTCGAGCAACTGGATCATCGACTGGCGGCGCTTCTATCAGGTGCTGCCGAACAATCCTGCCGGCGTGACGCTCAATCCGTCGCGCAAGATCGATCCGTTCGTCGTGCCGCAACTCCACACCTTGCCCGGCGACGGCGGCAGCCTGCCGTTCCGCAATCTCAAGCGCGGCGTGCTGTTGGGCCTGCCCTCCGGGCAGGACGTCGCCAAGGCCATGAAGATCAAGAACCCGCTGACGCCGGCCGAAATCTCCAAGGGGACCGACGGCGCGGTGGCGAAGAAGCACGGCCTGCACGAGCACACCCCGCTCTGGTACTACATCCTCAAGGAGGCGGAGCAGCGGGGCGGCGGTGAAAGGCTCGGGCCGGTCGGCGCGACCTTGCTCGCCGAGGTCTTCGTCGGCCTCGTCCATGGCGACCACCAGTCGTATCTCTGGCTCAAGGGCAAGAACTGGAAGCCGACGCTGCCCTCGCAGGTGCCGGGCGAGTTCACGATGGCCGATCTGCTGCGTTTCGTCGGGGACATCAGCCCGATCGACGGCATCTCGACGGTCTAGACCATGATCCGGAAAACCGCGCGACGCGGTTTTCCGGACAGATCCGACGTCATGCGATCAACTCGGGGAGGGAGGCGGCCGCCGAGACGGCCGCTCTCCCGTCCTGATCAGTCGATTTCCTGCACGACGGTGCGTGAGCCGGGATCGACCAGCATCACGCGCTCTCCCGAATAGACGTAGCGATACTTCGTCAGCGACGGGCCCCAATCGGACGGAACCGCCTCGAGCTCGACGTCGCTCGGCACCGTCGTGCCGACGATGATCTTCTCCTTCGTCGTGACCGGGCGGATGCGATGTTCGGTGACGTAGGATTTGATCTTGGTCCTGTATTGCGGCTCGATCTGAACCGCGGCCGCATGGCCGGTTCCCGTCGTGGTCACCACGGTGGATTGCGCAAAAGCGCCGGTCGAGATCAACGCTGCCGCGGCGGACAGCAGGAACAGCTTCTTCATCCTGGTTCTCCTCTGAGGTGAATAGCGCCGCACCAACATCTCATCGCGGGTGGCGTTCCCGGCGATTAGGAACAAATTGCCAGTTTTTCCCGTTGGGATCAGCAGGCAACGAGCCCTGCAATCTGGAGGAGGAGAACATGAAGTTGAGAATAGCGTCCGCAGCGCTGATGGTTGCTGCGTTGTCCCTGCCGGCGTTCGCGGCCGACGAGTTTTACGTCGTCCAGGACGTCAAGACCAAGAAGTGCACCATCGTCGACAAGAAGCCGACGGACACGTCCATGACCGTCGTCAGTCCCTCGGGCACGATCTACAAGACGCGCACTGAGGCTGAGAGCGGCATGAAGACGGTCAAGGTCTGCACGTCCAACTAAGGAGGAGCGTGATGCCAGTGTTGATTCTGTGGGCCGTGCCGGCGATCATCGTGATCGGCGGCGGCATCTATCTGATCGGTCATTTGCATTAGGGCTTCGAGGAGCCGCGCGGTCCTCTTGCGTGCAGCGCACAGGTCCGCACGGCTGCCTCCTGAGCGCGCCGGCCGGAGCGCCCGTTGCAGTGCAGCAGGTCGTGCCGGAGCAGCGCCGCGACGATGAGGGCCGACAACGCACGCGAAATCACTTCCGTCCCGTCGAGGTTTTTCATACGCTTGCCTCTCACAAGCCGCATAACGGCTGCGCTCACGGCCCGGCGACAGGGCTGGAGCATCAAAGGGAGGGGAGACGATGAAGCGAAGGTCATTTCTCGCTGGGATCGGCGCAACCACTGCGGCAGCTGCCATTGGCATGCCGTCGATCCTGAGGGCGCAAGCTCCGATCACGCTGAACGGTGCCGTGCAGTTCAATGACGATCATGCCTTCAACCGGGCCCTGCTGCGGTTCGAGGAGCTGGTGAAGAAATACTACGGCAAGCCCGTCAACTTCACCTTGCACAGGAACTCCTCGCTCGGCCTCGAGAAGCAGTATTTCGAATACATGTCGCAGGGCAAGGCGGTCGACTACGGCATCGTCTCGCCGGCCCACATGTCGACCTTCGCCAAGGCGGCCCCGTTCATCGATGCGCCCTTCGTGTTCAAGGGCATCGAGCACATGAACAAGGTGGTCGAAGCCAACATCCTGGCGCCGATCGCCGATGAGGTCGCGGCCAAGGCCGAAGTCGTTCTGATCGGCTATGCCGGCGGCGGCATCCGCAACATCTTCGCCAACAAGCCGCTCAAGAACCTCGCCGATCTCAAGGGCCTCAAGGTCCGTGTGCAGGGCGCGCCGATCTGGTCGAAGACCTTCGCGGCCGTCGGCATGAGCCCAACCGTGATCGCCTATAACGAAATCTACAACGCGATCCAGAACGGCGTCATTTCGGCCGGCGAGAACGAGGCGGCCGGCGTCGAGGCGATGAAGTTCTACGAAGTGGCCCCGCATCTCAACCTGACACAGCACGCCGTGTCGATCCGGCCGATCTGCTTCTCGGTGAAGACGCTCAAGACCCTGCCCAAGGATCTGCAGGACGCGATCATGAAGGCGGGCAAGGAGGCCGGCGATTACGGCCGCCAGCTCGAGTCCAGCGAAGAGGTCGTCAAGCTCGACACGCTGGAGAAGGCCGGCAAGCTCAAGCGCGTTCCGTTCGAGGAGCGCGATGCCATGAAGAAGCTCGCCGACCCCGTGATGGCCACCTACGCCAAGGAGATCGGCGCGGAAGGCATTTTCGAGAAGATCAACGTCGTCTGAGGCCGCCCCGTCCGCCGACAGCATTCCGGGCAGGCCCCGCTTCCTGCCCGGACGTGGCGGATGAGCGCCGTACGGAGCTCCAATGTCCGAAATGCACCTCCCGTCCACGCCGTCGCTGTGGCGTCGCGTCACCGCGGCCTATGCGAAATTGCTGGAATTCCTGCTGGCCGCCTGCGTCGGCATCCTGGTCATTCCGGTCACCTTGCAAATCGTCTCGCGCTACACGCCGTTCATTCCTTCCTACATCTGGACGGAGGAGATGGCGCGCTTCCTGTTCGTCTGGACGATCATGATTGGCGCCATGGTGGGCATCCGCGAGGCGCAGCATTTCGAGGTCGACGTATGGCCCGATCTGTCGCGGCGCTCGGAGGCCGCGGTGCGGATCATCGCGCGGCTCGGCGTGCTGGCGCTGGCCCTCGTGTTCGTGTTGGCCGGAATCGAATTCACACGCTTCGCCTGGAACAGAACGTCGGAGCTGGCCGATTTGCCGCTCTGGCTGATCCACGTCGCCTGGCCGGTGGCCGGCGTGACGTGGATCGTGTTTGCGGGCGAACAGATCATTGATGAAATGCGCATTCTGGTCGGGGCACAGAAATGAGCGGCACTGTACTTTCTGCCGGACAGGCCGCGATGGTGCTGTTCGGGGTCTTCATCGGCCTGCTCATCGTGCGCGTGCCGGTCGCCTTCGCGCTCGGCCTGGCCTGCGTGCCGATCCTTCTGATCGAGCCGCGCCTGTCGCTGATGATGCTCGCGCAGGAAACCTTCAACGCCTACAATTCGTTCATCCTGCTCGCGGTGCCGTTCTTCCTCCTGACGGCGAACCTGATGAGCATCGGCGGCATCACCGACCGCCTGGTGGAGCTGTCGCGCTCGATGGTCGGGCATTGGCCGGGATCGCTGGCGCAGATCAACGTCGTGCTGTCGGTGTTCTTTGCGGGCATCTCGGGCTCGTCCACCGCGGATGCGGCGAGCCAGTCCAAGATCTTCATCGATGCGCAGAGCAAGGAGGGCTACGACCTTTCGTTCTCCATCGCCATCACGGCGGTGTCGGCGGTGCTTGCCGTCATCATCCCGCCGTCGATCCTGATGATCGTCTGGGGCGGGCTTATCTCGACCTCGATCGCGGCGATGTATCTGGCCGGCATCGTGCCGGGCCTTTTGATCGCGGGCGCGCAGATGGCAACGGTGCACGTCTATGCGGTGCGCCGCGGCTATCCGACATATCCGAAGTCGACCTGGGTCGAGATGCGATGCGCCATTTGGCGGTCGATACCGGCGCTGATGACGCCGTTCATCATCGTCGGCGGCATTCTGCTCGGCTGGTTCACCGCGACCGAGTCCGCCTGCGTCGCGGTGCTCTATTCCGTAGCGCTCTCCGCATTCTTCTATCGCGAGACAGGCCTGCGCGAATTGTACAAGGCCTTGCTCGACACCGGGCGCCTGGCCGGAGTTGCCTTGTTCTGCGTGGGCACGGCGAGCGCGTTCGGCTGGTTGCTGGCCTACTACAAGATCCCGCAGGAACTGTTGGCCAACGTCTCGACCTGGGGCATGGGCACGGTCACGGCGGGCTTCTTCATCGCCTTCTGCTTTCTGGTGGTGGGCTGCTTCCTCGACGCCATCCCGGCGATCATCATCGTCGGCACCGTGCTGGAGCCGCTCGCCAAGTCCGTCGATCTCCATCCGGTCCAGTTCGCGATCATCTCCATCGTGTCGCTGGCCTTCGGACTGGTGACGCCGCCCTATGGCCTCTGTCTGATGATCGCCTGCTCGATCGCCGGCGTGCGGCTGCGCTATGCCCTGAAGGACACGATGATCATGCTGATCCCGATGCTGCTCGTGCTGGCGGCGCTCATCGTCTGGCCCAGCGTGTCGCTGTTCCTGCCGCGCTTGATCGTGCCGGAGATGCTCAAATGAGCGCTTGATCATGCGATCCCGCGGCCGGCAGCCGCGGGATCGGCCGCGATTGGTTACAGGTTGCTCTCGGTGATTGCGGCGTAGACCATGCTGCGCAGCTCGCGGCGGAGCGGGTAAGCACTCGACGGCAGCACCTGGGTCATGAAGATCGTGATCAGCTCCTCGGCGGGATCGATCCAGAACGAGGTCGTGGCGGCGCCGCCCCAATTGTATTCGCCGGGGCTGCCGGCGATCAGCGTCTCGGCCGGGCGCATGGTGACGGCGAAGCCGAGACCGAAGCCGATGCCGTTATAGGTCGCTTCCGAGAACAGCGAGCGCGAGACCTCCGGCAGCGCACGCCCACCCGGAATGTGGTTGGTCGTCATCAGCGCCAGCGTCTTCGGCCCGATCAGCCTGACGCCGCCGAGCTCGCCGCCATTGAGCAGCGCGCGGCAGAAGGTGAGATAGTCGGCGACCGTCGAGCACAGGCCGCCGCCGCCGGAGATGAACGAGGGCGGCGACAGGAACGAGCTCGTTGTCGGATCGTCCTGAAGTGTCAGCCCCTCGCGGCGCTGGCCGGCATGGAAGGCCGTGCCGCCGCCCGGGTCCGCCGAATAGCAGGCCGCGAAGCGATGCGCCTTCGAGGCGGGCACGTGGAAGTCGGTGTCGGTCATGCCGAGCGGATCGAGGATGCGTGACTTGAGGAACTGCTCGAACGGCATGCCCGAGATCTTGCCGATGAGATAGCCGATCACGTCGGTTGCTACGGAATAGTTCCAGGACTCGCCCGGCGAGAACTCCAGCGGGATCTTTGCCAGGCCCTCGATCATGCTCTGCAGCGTGCCTGATTTCTCGACCTCGCCGATCTTCTCGGTGCGATAGGCGGCATCGACGTTGGAGCGTTGCTGGAAGCCGTAGGTCAGTCCAGACGTATGGCGCAAGAGGTCGACGATCAGCATCGGCCGGGAGGGCGGCCGGGTCAGGAACGCCGGATAGGTGCCGGCGACGAACACGCCGAGATCCTTCCACTCCGGAATGTATTTGGCGACGGGCTCGTCGATCGCGACGAGCCCTTCCTCGACCAGCATCATGAAGGCGACGCTGGTGAGCGGCTTGGTCATGGAATAGATGCGGTAGATCGTATCGTCCTTCACCGCCACCTTGCGCTCGACGTCGGCAAAGCCCTGCACCGAGCTGTGCGCGACCTTGCCGCGGCGGTAGACCAGAAGATGCGTGCCCGGGAAGCGTCCGGCATCGATGTACCGGCGCTTGAGATGCGCATCGACGCGGTCGAGCGCAGCCTTGGACATGCCGACGGATTCGGGCGAGGCAGGGGTGGGGGCGAGCATCAGTTCCTCCGGGGCGTTTTGTCGGAAAGTTGATACCGAAATGGCGGCCGCATTCCAAGTCGGTTGCGCTTAACGAGGCCGGGCCGCGTGGTGTAGACTCGGCCTCGGAACGCAAGGAGCCCGCCCGGGCCAACGATAAAAACGCGAGGGCAAACGCACCATGACGCAATTCAATGAGACCGACCTCACCGAAGCCGTCGTCAAAAGCTTCGATCAGACGCCCGATACGCGTGCGAAATTCCTGCTGCAGGAATTGGTGAAGTCGCTGCACGATTACGTGAGCAAGACCGGTCTCACCTTCGAGGAATGGGAATACGCCATCGATTTCCTGACCCGCACCGGGCAGAAATGCACCGACACCCGCCAGGAATTCATCCTCTTGTCCGACGTGCTCGGCGTCTCCATGTTGGTCGACGCCGTCAATCACAGGGATCGCGACGGTGCCACTCAGACTACGGTGCTTGGTCCGTTCTATGTCGGCGAGCACAAGGTGACTGCGCACGGCACCGACATCTCGCCGAACAACCAGACGGGCGAGCGGATGTTCGTGCAGAGCCGTGTCACCGATCTCAAGGGCAAGCCGCTCGCCGGCGTTCCCGTCGACGTCTGGCACGCCGATGACGACGGCTTCTACGACTCCCAGAAGCCGAACTATGACGAGGTCGGCGCCTCGGCGCGGGCGCGTTTCATCACCGACAGCGACGGCCGCTTCTTCTTCCGCACCATCCTGCCGTGTAGCTATCCGATTCCGACCGATGGTCCCGTCGGCGAGATGATCGTGCAGACGGGCCGCCACCCGATGCGCCCGGCGCATGTGCACTTCCTGGTCAATGCCAAGGGCTATGAGCCGCTGATCACCCACGTCTTCATGGACGGCGACAAATATCTCGATTCCGACGTGGTGTTCGGCGTGAAGGACGATCTCGTCGCCAAGGTCGAGCCACGCAACGATCCCACAATGCCCGACGGCACCAAGGCGAACGGGCGGTGGCACCTGATGACTTACGAATTCCACCTCAAGCCCGGCGGCGGCGTGGCGCCGACACCGCTGGGGGGTGAAGACGGCGGAGCCGGCGTGAGGATCAGGAAATCGGCGCGCGCAGCGACTATCTTTCGAGATAGGCGGCAAGCTCCTCGGGCGTGCCCTTCGGAAAGGCTTCCTTCAGGAAGTCGAGGAAGGCGGAAACACGTGCGCTCAGCAATCGCCGCGACGGGTAGAGCGCCCACAGCTGGATCTCGGGAGCGTCGATGTCACCCCAATGGCTCAACGTGCCAACGGATAGATCGGGACTGACGAGGGACAGGGGAAGGCATCCAGCACCGACGCCGGCTCTGACCGCGTCACGGACCATGATCAGGGATGCCAGGCTGAGCACTGGATCGACTGCAAAACGCAATCGACCAGTCGCCCCCGTCACGTTCCAGGCGGCACTCCGGTCACCCGTCCCGCGGACGACGGCGGGTACTGCGAGCTTGTCCTTTGGTCGTTTCAGGTGGGGGTTCGCCACGACCACCAGCCGGTCGCGCAGGAAGATGCGACCGACGAGGCTCTCATCCGGGTCGGGACCGACCCGAATGACGAGGTCATAGCCTTCCTCGACCATATCGACGGCCCGGTCTTCCGTCGTTATTTCCAGGCGGACCTCCGGATATTTCAGGGCGAAGGCGGCGGCCAGCTTCCCCATGGCGATCTGAGAGAACAGCAAGGGTGCGCTGATGCGCAACTTGCCGCGCGGCCTGTCGCCTCCGGAAGCGATCGCTGCGGCGGTCTCGTCGAGCTCGGTCAGCAACGTCCCGGTCCGCTCGTAAAGCGCGCGTCCTTCCTGGGTGAGTTTCAAGGTGCGCGCGCCGCGTTCGAACAGGCGCAGGTTGAGCGCCGCCTCGAGCTCCGCGACCCGGCGGGACAAGGTAGCCTTCGGACGACCCGCAGCACGCGCGGCGCGTCCGAACCCGCCATGCCGGGCGACCAGATTGAAATCGGCGAGGGCTAGGAGATCCATGTGTTCCACCAGTGAGACGGTCTGTCCAAATATACCGTCTATCAGTCAGATTGTGGATCACTAGTTTCGGGGTGTCTTCAAACCCAACCCGGAGTGACCCCCATGACCATTCTCGTTACCGGCGCCACCGGCACCGTTGGCCGCCACGTCGTCGAACAACTCGTCAAGCGCGGCGCCGACCTGCGCGCGCTCGTCCGCGATCCCGCGAAGGCGAACCTGCCTGCAGAGGTCACGCTCGTGCAGGGCGACCTCCTCGACGTCGACGCGCTGCGCGGCGCCTTCACGGGAGTCTCGACCCTGTTTCTGCTCAACGGAGTCGTCGCGGATGAATTCACCCAGGCGCTGGTCGCGCTCAACGTCGCGCGGGAGGCCGGCGTCGAGCGGGTCGTCTACCTGTCGGTGATCCACAGCGATCGCTACGTCAACGTGCCGCACTTTGCCGGCAAGTTCGGTGTCGAGCGCATGATCGAGCAGATGGGCTTCAACGCCACCATCCTGCGCCCGGCCTACTTCATGAACAACGATCTCACGATCAAGGACGTCGTGCTCGGTTATGGCATCTATCCGATGCCCATCGGCAACAAGGGCCTCGCGATGATCGACGCACGCGACATCGGCGAGATCGCCGCGATCGAGCTCATTCGGCGCGAGCGAGCTGCAACGCCGCTTCCGCTCGCACGCTTCAATCTCGTCGGTCGCGATCAGTTGACCGGCGCGAAGGCTGCCGCCATCTGGTCCGAGGCGCTGGGCCGCACGATCGTCTACCCGGGCGACGACACTGCTGGCTTCGAAAAGAATCTGAGGCAGTTCATGCCGAGCTGGATGGCCTTCGACATGCGCCTGATGAGCGAGCGCTTTCTCACGGAGGGGATGATACCCGATGCCGGCGACGTCGAGCGTCTGACCGAGATGCTGGGTCGCCCACTGCGCTCCTACCAGGACTTTGTCTCCGAGATCACGGCCTCCGCCTGAGGCGGCGGCATTCCCCGATCACGTCAAGGAATTCCATCATGATCTATTCGATTACGACGCAGCTCGCACGTTCGCGGATCTCTCCACGCCTCAGCGCGCGTGCAGCAGCGCCAGCAGCACGACGACAGCGCAGGCGAGCGCGGCCGAGGTCAGCTTCCAGAACATCAGCGGATTGCGCTCGAGGAGGGGCGTGATGCGCGTGTTCAGATAGGCCGGATTGGGATTTCTGAGCTCGAAGACGAACTCGGACATGTCCTCGTGGCGCTTGTAGGGATCGGGATGCAGCGCTTTCCTGAGTGCGCCGTCGATCCAGCCCGGGATGCCGCGCTCGGCATCGATCGCGGGGCGATATCGCAATTTCCACGCGTCCGATCGTCCGCGGATTTTCGCAAGCTGGGCGCCGTAGGGCAGATGCCCGGTCAGCATCTGGTAGCAGATGGCGGCCAGCGAGAACATGTCGGACCGGGGCGAGCCGCCCTGCCCAAGGAAATATTCCGGCGCCGTATATTGAACCGTGCCGAGAATTTCTGCGTCGGCCGCTCTCGGCGCGGCTTCGGCGACGCCCGCGACCCTCACTGATCCGAAGTCGATGATCTTGGCGGTACCGGTCTTGTCGATCAGGACGTTGTCGGGCCGGAGGTCCTGGTGCAGCATCTCCATGCGGTGGAAGGCGCGAAGCCCGGTGGCGATCTGCTCGATGATCCTGCGCACCGTCTCCAGATCGGGCCGCGGATTGTCGAGCATCCATTGTCGCAGCGTCTGCCCCTCGACGAACTCGGTCGCGACGTAGAGATAATTGCGCCGCGTCGATCGCGATCGCGGCTTGAGCACGTACGGACTGTCGATCCGCCGCGCGATCCACTCTTCCATCAGGAAACGTTTCAGATAGGCCTGGTTGTCGCGCAGGTCGATCGACGGAATCTTGAGCGCGACCGTTTCCTCGGTTTCCGCATCGACGGCGAGATAGATGTGGCTGCGGCTGCTGCCATGGATCTCCCGGATGATCCGGTAGCCGTCGAACATCGCGCGCGGCTCCAATAGAGGCGGGAGTGGCAGCGTCGAGGTCCGATCGAAAACGCCGGTTTCCTCCGGCACCGCGTCGATCCGCAGAATCTGGACCGTGATGTTGTCGTCGCTGCCGCGCCGATAGGCTTCCTCCACGATCGCCTTCGCCGCGCCGTCGAGCTCGGCTGCGTGCTCGTTGATGGCACTCGTGACGAAACGCGCATCGACAAACTCATAGGCACCGTCCGTCGCCAGCAGGAAGGTGTCGCCGGCCTGGATCTCGACCGTCTGGTAGTCGATCTCGAGTTGCGGGTTGATACCGAGCGCGCGGCCGAGATAGGTCTGCTCCGACGACACGATGATGCGGTGATCGTCGGTCAGCTGCTCGAGCGCCTTGCCGGCGAGGCGGTAGATGCGGCAGTCGCCGACATGGAAGATGTGCGCGGTCGCCGCCTTGATGACCATGGCGCTGAGCGTGCAGACATAGCCCTTGTCGCGGTCATAGGCATATTGGCTCTTGCGCGTCTGCGCATGCAGCCAGGAATTGGTCGCCTCCAGCACGCGGCGGGCGGAGGTCTTCACCGTCCATGATTCCGACGTGCAGTAATAGTCCATCAGGAAGCTCTTGACCGCCGACTCGCTGGCGATCTGGCTCACCGTGCTCGAGGAGATGCCGTCGGCGAGGACGGCCGCGATGCCCTTCAGGCTGAGCAGCGGCTCCTCCGGAATGAGGACCCCGTGAAAGTCCTGGTTGACGGGCTTGCGGCCCTTGTCGGAGTGCTGGCCGACCGAAATCAGGAGTCCGCGGGTCATCGTCGTCACCAAGGCAAAGAGAGCCTCACCCTATACGGGCGAGGCTCTCGTGTTGAGGTGCGTGTGATCAGGCCGCGACGCGGGGCTTTGCAGCCTTCTCCGCCTGGCGCTTCGGCAGGGTCATGACGTGGGTGGCATAGAGGGTCATGCCGGTGAAGGCGAGGCCGCCGACGAGGTTGCCGAGCACGGTCGGGATCTCGTTCCAGATCAGATAGTCCATGATCGAGAACTTCGCGCCGAGCAGCAGGCCCGATGGGAACAGGAACATGTTCACGACGGAATGCTCGAACACCATGTAGAAGAACACCAGGATCGGCATCCACATCGCGATGACCTTGCCGGGGACAGAGGTCGAGATCATGGCGCCGACGACGCCGGTCGAGACCATCCAGTTGCAGAGCATGCCGCGCAGGAACAGCGTCGCCATGCCGGCCGCGCCGTGCGCGGCATAACCCAGCGTTCGGCCTTCGCCGATATTGCCGATGGCCGCGCCGACCTTGTCGGGGGCTTGCGTGAAGCCGAACGTCGTGACGAAGGCCATCATGAAGGCCACGGTGAAGGCGCCGGCGAAATTGCCGACGAAGACGAGGCCCCAATTGCGTAGCACGCCACTGAGCGTGACGCCCGGGCGCTTGTCGATCAGCGCGAGCGGCGAGAGCACGAACACGCCCGTCAGCAGGTCGAAGCCGAGGAGATAGAGCATGACGAAGCCGACGGGGAACAACAGCGCGCCGACCAGCGGCTGGCCGGTGTTGACGTTGATCGTGACGGCGAACCAAGCCGCGAGGGCCAGGATGGCTCCGGCCATGTAGGCGCGGATGATGGTATCCCGGGTGGACATGAAGATCTTGGACTCGCCCGCATCCACCATCTTGGTGACGAATTCCGAAGGCGCGAGATACGACATCAATGGTTCCTTTTGCTTCGTAAGTGAGATCGACACGCCCCCAGGCGAGAGCGCGGCTGAACATCATCGGTCGTGCGGGCTGCCTGCCGCGCACGAGGGGCTATGGAAAGTCTGGAAGCCTTGGGAATCGCGTCACGAGGACTCTGAAGCCGGGAGACCGCGAAGCAGGTGAGCTTCCGGGACGCAGCCGCCAGAGGCTGCATCAATGCGGCCAAGCCGCAGTCGTCGTTGACGGCAATTGCGAAGCAAGTTGCGTGCCGCTACAGCGCGCCAGAAATAGAGAGCAATTTCAATGCAATCCCGCTCTGGCTGATCTCGTTCTGCCGCCCTCGCGGCCTCTTGATTGAGCTGATGCACAAGCTTTGTGCGTCGCACAAGGAATGTGCAAATCGCAAATTTCGCATGCGGAACCGGTCTGCGACAGTTTGGCGCGATCGTTGTAATGCTTTGAACAATCATCACTTTTTGCGACGGCAAGCTTGGCATGAAGCTTGAATACGACCAGCCCGACGCCATTGAAGCCGTCCCGCGAGACATCTCATCCGATTTTGCTGACGCCACCAGACGGGGGTCCCCCCGTCATGCGTTCGCACGCGCCAAGGACGGCGCAACCGGACGGACGGGCAGCTCGCGCGCACAGCCGCAAATCATTCCGCAACGACGCCAAAGGACGACACTGCCTATGACCAAGCGCATCCGCCGGCCCTCGGAAACGACCGGCCTCAGCCGCCGGCAATTGTTGAAGGCCACCGGCTCGACCGCCGCTCTTCTTGCCGCCGCCAAACTGAATTTTCCCGCCGGCGCCTTCGCGCAGGACGCAGGCCCCGAGGTCAAGGGCGCCAAGCTCGGCTTCATCGCGCTCTCCGATGCCGGCCCGCTGTTCGTCGCCAAGGACAAGGGCCTATTCGCCAAGCACGGCGTGCCCGACACCGACGTGCAGAAGCAGGCGTCCTGGGGCACCACGCGCGACAACCTCGTGCTCGGCTCCGAAGGCAACGGCATCGACGGGGCGCATATCCTCACCCCGATGCCGTATCTGATCTCGGCCGGCAAGGTGACGCAGAACAACCAGCCGACGCCGATGTACATCCTGGCGCGGCTCAATCTCGATGCCCAGTGCATCTCGGTCGCCAAGGAATATGCCGGCCTCAAGGTCGGCGCGGATGCCTCGGTGCTCAAGGCCGCGTTCGAGAAGAAGAAGGCCGAAGGCAAGTCGGCCAAGGTCGCGATGACCTTCCCGGGCGGCACGCATGACCTCTGGATCCGCTACTGGCTTGCAGCCGGCGGCATCGACCCCGACAAGGACGTCGAGACCATCACGGTGCCGCCGCCCCAGATGGTGGCGAACATGAAGGTCGGCACCATGGACGCCTTCTGCGTCGGCGAGCCCTGGCCCGGTCAGCTCGTCCACCAGGGCATCGGCTATACCGCCGTCAACACCGGCGAGATCTGGAGCAAGCATCCCGAAAAGTCGTTCGGCATGCGCGCGGCCTGGGTCGACAAGAACCCGAAGGCCGCAAAGGCGATCCTGATGGCCGTCATGGAGGCCCAGCAATGGGCCGACAAGATGGAGAACAAGGAAGAGCTCGCCACCATCATGGCGAAGCGCCAGTGGATCAACTGCCCGGTCGAGGACATCGCCGACCGCGCCAAGGGCAAGTTCGACTACGGCATCCCCGGCAAGGTGGTCGAGAACTCGCCGCACATCATGAAGTACTGGCGCGACCATGCCTCCTATCCGTTCCAGAGCCACGATCTCTGGTTCATGACCGAGGACATCCGCTGGGGCAAATACGAGGCTGGTTTCGACAGCAAGGCGCTGATCGCCAAGGTCAACCGCGAGGACCTCTGGAAGGACGCGGCCAAGACCCTTGGCGTCGCCGCCGCCGACATTCCGGCCTCCACCTCGCGCGGCAAGGAGACCTTCTTCGACGGCAAGGTGTTCGATCCGGAAAATCCGGCCGCCTATCTGAAGTCGCTCGCGATCAAGCGCGTCGAAGTCTGATGGAGCCCTGCGGCCGCCTTCAGGGGCGGCCGCATCGTCCTTGCCACGCCGGAGAGAGATAGCGATGAACATGACTGCCACGAAGATCGAGGTTGAGACCGCGACGCCTGCCGCAACGATTGCGCCCGTCGTCGCGCTGACGCCGAAGCGTCCCCCGCGCGCCGAAGTTTACGCTCGCATCGCACGTGAGACGGCCGTGCGCGTGATCCCGCCGCTGGTCGTGATCGCGCTGCTGACGCTGGTGTGGGAGCTGGTCTGCCGGAGGGCCGGCTCGGCATTGCCGCCGCCGTCGAGAGTCTTCAAGGACACCAAGGAGCTGATCTTCGATCCGTTCTTCGACCATGGCGGCATCGACAAGGGGCTGTTCTGGCATCTCTCCGCCAGCCTCCAGCGCGTCGCCTTCGGCTACTCGCTCTCGGCGATCGCCGGCATCGGGCTCGGCGTGCTGGTCGGGCAGTCGGTCTGGGCCATGCGCGGGCTCGATCCGCTGTTCCAGGTGCTGCGCACCATTCCGCCGCTGGCTTGGCTGCCGCTCTCGCTCGCGGCCTTCCGCGACGGCCAGCCTAGCGCGATCTTCGTCATCTTCATCACCTCGATCTGGCCGATCATCATCAACACCGCGGTCGGCATCCGCAACATCCCGCAGGACTATCGCAACGTCGCCGCGGTGGTGCAGCTCAATCCGCTCGAGTTCTTCTCCAAGATCATGATCCCGGCGGCGGCGCCCTATATCTTCACGGGCCTGCGCATCGGCATCGGCCTGTCCTGGCTCGCGATCGTCGCCGCCGAAATGCTGATCGGCGGCGTCGGCATCGGCTTCTTCATCTGGGACGCCTGGAACTCCTCGCATATCAGCGAGATCGTCCTGGCGCTGTTCTATGTCGGCATCGTCGGCTTCGTGCTGGACCGCCTGATCGCGGGCCTCGGCAAGGTCGTCACCCGCGGCACTGCGCAGAACTGAGGAGAGGGGACATGACCGCCTATCTGAAGCTCGACCACATCGACAAGGTCTTCACCCGCGGCGCCGCCGCCACGGAGGTGCTGAAGGACATCAACCTGACGATCGAGAAGGGCGAATACGTCTCGATCATCGGCCATTCCGGCTGCGGCAAGTCGACCCTGCTCAACATCATCGCGGGGCTGACCGGCGCCACTACGGGTGGCGTGCTGCTGGAAAACCGCGAGGTGAACTCGCCGGGGCCCGATCGCGCCGTGGTGTTCCAGAACCACAGCCTGCTGCCGTGGCTGACCGTTTACGAGAACGTCAGGCTCGGCGTCGACAAGGTCTTCGCCAAGACCAAGTCCCGTGCCGAGCGCGACGCCTGGGTGATGCACAATCTCAACCTCGTGCAGATGGCCCATGCCAGGGACAAGCGTCCTTCGGAAATCTCGGGCG
This sequence comes from Bradyrhizobium sp. BLXBL-01, assembly GCF_051853025.1. Lineage (NCBI taxonomy): Bacteria > Pseudomonadati > Pseudomonadota > Alphaproteobacteria > Hyphomicrobiales > Nitrobacteraceae > Bradyrhizobium > Bradyrhizobium sp. BLXBL-01. Next base: position 5,875,990 of record NZ_CP182471.1, on the reverse strand, counting down.
GCATGAAGCAGCGCGTCGGCATCGCGCGGGCGCTGGCCATGGAGCCGAAGGTGCTGCTGCTGGACGAGCCATTCGGCGCGCTCGACGCGCTGACCCGTGCTCACCTGCAGGACTCGGTGATGGCGCTGCATCAGAAGCTCGGCAACACCATCCTGATGATCACCCACGACGTCGACGAAGCCGTGCTCCTGTCCGACCGCATCGTGATGATGACCAACGGACCGAGCGCGCGCATCGGCGAGGTGCTGGAGGTGCCGCTGGCGCGGCCGCGCAAGCGGCTCGACCTCGCGACCAACGCCACCTATCTGAAGTGCCGCCAGCGCGTGCTCGAATTCCTCTACGAGCGTCATCGCTTCGTCGAGGCCGCGTAAATCACGGGTTCACGCGAGATATGCCCGCGCCCAATTAATCGACATCAAGCTCAATCCCTGTGCGTCGCACAGGGATTGAGCGAATCGCAAATTTAGCGTGCGGAAACGCCCTGCAAACAATTCGGGCAATACGAATAACGTCCTGAAATCCCTGTGTTTCCTGCGTGCGCGCAACTGGCACGGAAATTGAAGCGTCTTTGCGCGACGCCAACGACGACGTCCCTCAACATCATCAATCAGCATCGTGAACTCGCCACCGGGGGTGAAGCCTCGGAGCGCGCCTCCGTGACCGGAGGCAGAGCCTGCAACGACGCAGCGGTGAGCCTGGAAGGGATACTCAATGACGAAGAATCCGACCCTGAACTCCAGCTGGATTTCAGATTGGCGCCCCGAGGACGAGGCGTTCTGGAACGCGACCGGCAAGTCGATCGCGCGGCGCAACCTGATCTGGTCCATCGTGGCCGAACATATCGGCTTCTCGGTCTGGCTGATCTGGAGCATCGTCACCACCAAGCTGCCGCAGGCCGGCTTCCACTACACGACCGACCAGCTGTTCCAGCTTGTTGCCGTGCCGGGCCTGATCGGCGCCTTCATGCGCTTTCCCTACACTTTCGCGGTGACGACGTTCGGCGGCCGCAACTGGACCATCTTCAGCGCGGCGATCCTGTTCATCCCGACCTTGTCGCTTGCCTACTTCGTCAGCCAGCCCGATACGCCGTTCTGGCTCATGCTGCTGGTCGCATCGACCGCGGGTCTCGGCGGCGGCAATTTCGCCTCCAGCATGACCAACATCTCCTTCTTCTTTCCTGACCGGATGAAGGGATGGGCGCTCGGCCTCAACGCGGCCGGCGGCAATATCGGCGTCTCCAGCGTGCAGCTCCTGACCCCGATCCTGATGACGCTCGCCGTCTTCAACCTGTTCCAGGCAACGCCCGTTGACGGCATCTTCCTGCAGAATGCCGGCCTGATGTGGGTGCTGCCGATCGGCATCGCGGTGTTCGGCGCAGTGTTCTTCATGAACAACCTGACCACGGCGAAATCATCGGTGAAGAACCAGCTCGCGATCGTCAAGCGCAAGCACACCTGGATCATGGCGTATCTCTATATGGGCACGTTCGGGTCCTTCATCGGCTATTCGGCGGCGTTTCCGCTGCTGCTCAAGACGCAATTCCCCACCGTGACGATCTCGATCGCCTTCCTCGGCCCGCTGGTCGGCTCGCTGTCGCGTCCGCTCGGCGGCTGGCTCGCGGACCGGGTCGGCGGCTCCATCATCACGTTCTGGAATTTCATCCTGATGGCGGGCGCCACGGTCGGCGCGCTCTACTTCGTCGGGCACAAGGACTTCGCCGGCTTCCTGTCGATGTTCCTGATCCTGTTCGTGACGACGGGCATCGGCAACGGCTCGACCTACCGCATGATCCCCTCGATCTTCCGCGAGGAGAACCTGTTCAAGGTGCGCGGTAAGGGCGATGCGGCACGCAGCGCTGCCCTGAAGACCGCGAGCATCGAGAGCGGCGCGGCCGTCGGCTTCATCGGTGCGGTCGGCGCCGTCGGCGGCTATCTGATCCCGAGTGGCTTCGGCAAGTCGATCGCCATGACCGGCGGGCCGCAGCTCGCGCTCGCGATCTATCTCGGCTTCTACGGCTCCTGCCTCGCTCTGACCTGGTGGTTCTACCTGCGTCGCAGCCCGCAGGGTGAAGGCGCCCCAAGCCTCGCCGAGGCGCGTGTGTGAGCACAACAAACTGGCACGAATGTCGCTTCTCCCCGTACGCGGGGAGAAGTCTCTCTGATGACGTTTGATCCATGAACTTTTTCCGCAATGGCGCGGACGAAGGCAGACCGAAACAGACAGGAGAACATTATGACGCCCGAGCAGATTACCCTCATTCAGCAGAGCTTCGCCAAGGTCGCCTCGATTTCGGAAGCCGCCGCGGTGCTGTTCTACGACCGCCTGTTCGAGGTGGCGCCGTCCGTGCGCGCGATGTTTCCCGAGGACATGACCGAACAGCGCAAGAAGCTGATGGGCATGCTCGCCGCCGTGGTCGGCGGCCTGTCGAACCTGGAGTCGATTCTTCCCGCGGCTTCCGCGCTCGCCAAGCGTCACGTCGATTATGGCGCCAAGGCCGAGCACTACCCCGTGGTCGGCGCGACCTTGCTGTGGACCCTCGAGAAGGGCCTTGGCGAGGCCTGGACGCCCGAGCTCGCCGCAGCCTGGACCGACGCCTACGGCGTGCTGTCCGGCTACATGATTTCCGAGGCCTACGGCGCGCAGGCGCAGGCCGCCGAATAGGAGATGCGTTGTGAGTGAACCGCTGGTCATCGTCGGTAACGGTATGGCGGCCGCGCGTCTGGTCGACGAGCTCGCCAAGACCGCGCTCGGCCGCTATGCGGTCGCCGTGATCGGCGAAGAGCCGCGGCTCGCTTACAATCGCGTGCTGCTGTCCTCCGTGCTGGCCGGCGAGACCGGCTCGCACGAGATCGAGCTGCGGCCGGCCGATTGGTGGCGAAACCGCGGCGTCACGGTGCGCTACGGCTATCGCGTCACCGAGATCGATGTCGGCCGCCGCGAGCTCAAGATCGCGGGCGAAGAGAGCATGGAATATTCCAAGCTCGTGCTCGCCACGGGATCGACGCCGCTGCGGCTCAATGTGCCGGGCGCCGATCTTGCCGGCGTGCACACGTTTCGCGACACCCGCGACGTCGACCTGCTGCTGACGCTGGCCGCGGCGAAGAAGCGCGTCGTCGTTGTCGGCGGCGGCTTGCTCGGGCTCGAAGCGGCGTACGGTCTTGCCAAGGCCGGCGCGCCCGTGACGCTGCTGCACCTGATGGACCGGCTGATGGAGCGTCAGCTCGACGGGCCCGCGGCCGACCTGCTCAAGACGCTGGTCGAGCGCAAGGGCATCCGCGTCATGCTCAATGCCGCGACGACCTGCATCCACGGCGACGGTCATGTCGAGGCCGTCGAGCTCGCCGACGGCAGCCGCATCGAGGCCGATGCGGTGATCTTCGCCGCCGGCATCAAGCCGAACGTCGCGCTGGCGAAAGAGGCGGGGATTGCGGTCAACCGCGGCGTGGCCGTCAACGACGTGATGCAGACCTCCTCGTCCGACATCTTTGCGCTCGGCGAATGCGCCGAGCATCGCGGCATCTGCTATGGCCTGGTCGAGCCGGCCTATGAGCAGGCGCGCGTGCTGGCGCGCCACCTGGCCGGCCGGCCCGCCGCCTATCAGGGCAGCGTGGTCTCGACCAATCTGAAGGTCTCCGGCGTCAGCGTGTTCTCCGCCGGCGACTTCATGGGCGGGGAGGGCAGCGAGAGCCTCGTTCTGTCGGACCGCAGGCGCGGCACCTACAAGAAGCTCGTGATCGCCGACGGCCGGCTGACCGGGGCGGTGCTGATCGGCGATACAATTGATGCGCTGTGGTACCTCGAGCTGATCCGCAACCGCGACAAGGTCGCGGCGATCCGCACCGACATGATGTTCGGCCGCGCACTGGCGCAGCCTTCGAAAGCGGCGTGATATGACGGCGATCGATCCGAACCTCCGCACCACCAAGACGACCTGTCCTTATTGCGGCGTCGGTTGCGGCGTGCTGGCAACGCCCGACGGGAGGGGTGGCGCGGCGATCGCGGGCGATCCTGATCATCCCGCCAATTTCGGCCGGCTGTGCTCGAAGGGCTCCGCGCTCGGCGAGACCGTCGGGCTGGAAGGGCGGCTGCTCTATCCCATGATCCGCTGCAAGGGCGTGCTGGAGCGCGTCGCCTGGAGCGATGCGCTCGATCATGTCGCCCATCGCATGCAGCATATCGTGGCGCGCGACGGCGCGGACGCGGTCGCGTTCTATCTCTCCGGCCAGCTGCTGACCGAGGACTATTACGTCGCCAACAAGCTGATGAAGGGGTTTGTCGGCACCGCCAACGTCGACACCAATTCGCGGCTCTGCATGTCCTCCTCGGTCGCGGGCCATCGCCGCGCCTTCGGCGCCGACACCGTGCCCGGCTGCTACGAGGATCTCGACCAGGCCGATCTGCTCGTCTTCGTCGGCTCGAACGCGGCCTGGTGCCATCCGGTGCTGTTCCAGCGCATGCTGAAGAACAGGCAGGAGCGCGGCGCCCGCATGATCGTGATCGATCCGCGCCGCACCGACACCGCCAGTGACGTCGATCTGTTCCTCGGCCTCAGGCCTGGCACCGACACCGCGCTGTTCTCCGGCCTGTTCGTGCATCTCGCCGACAATGGCGTGCTGGACCAGGATTATATCGCGCAGAACACGTCTGGCTTCGACGATGCGCTGTCGCGCGCGCGCAACATCGCCGGCAGCGTCACCGCGACCGCGCTCGCCACGGGGCTCTCCGAGCCGGACGTCGCCGCCTTCTTCAAGATGTTTCGCGACACCGAGAAGGTCGTCACGCTCTATTCGCAAGGCGTCAACCAGTCGGCGCAGGGCACCGACAAGGTCAACGCCATCCTGAACTGCCATCTCGCCACGGGCCGCATCGGCAAGCCGGGCGCCTCGCCGTTCTCGCTGACCGGCCAGCCCAACGCGATGGGCGGCCGCGAGGTCGGCGGCCTCGCCAACATGCTCGCCGCCCATATGGGCTTCACGCCGCCCGACATCGACCGCGTCAGGCGGTTCTGGAAGGCGCCGCGCATCGCGACCCATGAAGGCCTGAAGGCGGTGCAGCTGTTCGAGGCCATCAACCGCGGCGAGGTCAAGGCGCTCTGGGTGATGGGCACCAACCCCGCGGTATCGTTGCCCGATGCCGACATGGTGCGCGATGCCCTGAAGAAGCTCGAGCTGTTCGTGGTCTCCGAGAACGTGCTCTCCAACGACACGGTCGAGGCCGGCCCGCACGTGCTGCTGCCGGCGCTGGCCTGGGGCGAGAAGTCGGGCACGGTGACCAATTCCGAGCGGCGCATCTCGCGCCAGCGCGCGTTCCTGCCGGCGCCGGGCGAAGCGCGTCCCGATTGGTGGATCCTGAGCGAGACCGCAAAACGCCTCGGCTTCGGCGACAGCTTCAATTACAAATCCGCCGCCGACATCTTCCGCGAGCACGCCGCGCTCTCGGCCTTCGAGAACAATGGCAGCCGCGATTTCGACATCGGCGCGCTGACCTCGTTGTCGGACGAAGCCTTCGATGGTTTGAAGCCGGTGCAGTGGCCGGTGCGCGAAGGCGGGATGCCCGGCGAGCGCTTCTTTGCGCAAGGCGGCTTCTTCACCAATGACGGCAAGGGCCGCTTCATTGCGCCGGAGGTGCCGGTGCTGCGCGGCGAGACCGGCCCGTCGCGTCCCTTAAGGCTCAACACCGGGCGCATCCGCGACCAGTGGCACACCATGACGCGCACCGGCCTGAGCCAGCGGCTGGGCGCGCATCTGCCCGAGCCGTTCGTCGAGATCCATCCCGACGACGCCGGCAAATATGGCATCGCCCATGACGGCTATGCCCGCATCACCACCGATTACGGCCAGTGCATCCTGAAGGTCGTCGTCAGTGAGCGGCAGCAGCGCGGCACCCTGTTCGTGCCGATCCACTGGAGCGCGATGAACGCCTCGCACGGCCGCGTCGGGGCGATGGTAGCACCGTTCACCGATCCGTTCTCGGGACAGCCGGAAGCCAAGGCGACGCCGGCCGCGATCGCGCCTTACGAATTCGTCTTCCGCGGTTTCGCATTGTCGCGCAAGCCGCTCGATCTGCCGCAAAACCTGTTGTGGACGCGCGTCACCGTCAGCGGCGGCTTCGGCTATCTTTTCGCCGACAATGCGGATCTTGCTCGCTGGCCGGCCTGGCTCGAGAGCGTCGCCGGCGAGGACGTTGCCGAATATCGCGATTTCGGCGGCGGGGTTTTTCGCGCGGCTTCGTTCGCAGGCGATCGCATCGAGACCTGCCTGTTCGTCGGCCCGGCGCACGATGCCGGCGACTGGGAGGTGGTGAAGAGCCTGTTCGTGGCCGATCAGGTCACCGACGAGCAGCGCCGCATGCTGCTGTCGGGCAAGTCCGGCGAAGGCGCGGCCTCGACCGGTCCCATCGTCTGCGCCTGTTTCGGCGTCGGCCGCGGCACCATCTGCGACAGCATCGCGAGCGGCGCGCGCACCGCCGCCGAAATCGGTGCCAAGCTCAAGGCCGGCACCAATTGCGGCTCCTGCATCCCCGAGCTGAAACGATTGATCGCGACGACGGAGGTGCCTGCACAGCAGGCGAAGGTCGCAAGCGCGGCGGGATAGGGCTGGCTCTCTCCGTCGTCATTGCGAGCGTAGCGAAGCAATCCAGAATCCCTCCGCGGTGACACTCTGGATTGCTTCGCTGCGCTCGCAATGACGGCTTGGACACAGGTGTGTGCTAACGCTGCGATCTCGTGCCCCGGACGCAGCGCAGCGTCTCCCCAGCGATGCGAAGCATCGTCCGGTGCGACGGTGCGCTGCAGAGCCGGGGTCCATCCAACAGCGGAGTGTTTGGCTTTTCTGGGTCCCGGCTCTGCGCAGCAGCGTTTCACGCTGCAGCTCGTCCGGGACACGAGAGCGACGTGGACGCAGCCATGCCGCCCGCGCCAATCGACGCGCCCTCGATTGTGCCCTATGCTGCCGCGGCTTCTTCCCCAGCACCCACAACAACAATGATGTACTTGGAAACGCCGCCGCGCCTGATCGAGACCAGGCTGTTCTCGGCAATGCCCGACAAATTTCGCCGCAAGGGCGTGCGAACCGATTGGGCCGATGCCAACCGGCCGAATATCCCGACCGACAGTTTCATCGAGGGGCCATCCTTCGACAAGGACGGCCATCTCTACATCGTCGACATTCCGTTCGGCCGCATCTTTCGCATCGCGCCCGACGGTGACTGGTTGCTCGTGATCGAATATGAGGGCTGGCCGAACGGGCTGAAGATTGCATCCGACGGACGCATCCTGATCGCCGACTATAGGCATGGCATCATGGAGCTGGATGCCGAAGCCGGCCGCGTCAAGCCGGTCCTGACCGGGCGCAATTCGGAATCGTTTCGTGGCTGCAACGATCTGCATCTCGCCTCCAACGGCGATATCTATTTCACCGATCAGGGCCAGACCGGCCTGCACGATCCGAGCGGGCGCGTCTACCGACTTGCTCAGAACGGCCGGTTGGATTGCCTGCTCGACACCGGCATCAGCCCCAACGGTCTGGTGCTCGACCCGACCGAAACCGTGCTGTTCGTCGCGATGACGCGCGACAACGCGGTGTGGCGGCTGCCGTTCATGAAGAACGGCAGCGTGTCCAAGGTCGGGCGCTTCTGCTCGCTGTTTGGCACCAGCGGCCCCGATGGGATGACCATGGATGCGAAGGGCCGCCTGTTCGTCGGCCATGCCTCGCTCGGGCACGTGTTCGTGTTCGCGCCGAACGGCGAGTTGATCGCGCGGATCAAGTCGTGTGCGGGACCGAACTGTACCAATGTCGCGATCGGTGGTGCCAACAAGGACCGTCTCTATATCACGGAGTCCTCGACCGGCAGCGTGCTGGTGGCCGATATCGGCGGGCTCGAAAGCATCTGAAGGAATAGACATGAACACGAAGCCCTTCGGCAAGACCGGCGCCAACGTCTCCGTGATCGGACAGGGCACCTGGTATCTGGACCACGGCGACCGCAAGCGCGCGATCGCGGCGCTTCAGCGCGGGCTCGATCTCGGCATGACCCACATCGACACCGCCGAGATGTATGGCGATGCCGAGCTCGTCATTGCGGATGCGATCGCAGGCCGGCGCGATGAGGTGTTCCTCGTCTCGAAAGTGCTGCCGAGCAATGCCTCGCGCCGCGTCACCATCACCGCCTGCGAGCGCTCGCTGAAGCGGCTGAAGACCGATCGGCTCGACTGTTATCTCTTGCACTGGCGCGGCTCCTATCCCCTGGAGGACACCGTCGCTGCGTTCGAAGAGCTGGTGCAATCAGGCAAGATCAAATCCTGGGGCGTCTCCAATTTCGATGCCGACGATCTCGACGAGATTCTCGACGTCTCAGGCGAGGGCCGGATCGCCTGTAACCAGGTGCTCTATCATCTGAAAGAACGTGCGATCGAGCATGCGGTGATCCCGTGGTGCGAACGGCACAATGTCGCCGTCGTCGCCTACTCGCCGTTCGGCCACGACGATTTCCCGTTGAGCAGCAGCAAGGGCGGCGCCGTGCTGGCGCGCATCGCGGAGGCGCATCGTGCGACGCCGCGTCAGGTCGCGCTGAGCTTCCTGACCCGTGCGACTACGGTGTTCGCGATTCCGAAGGCCTCGTCCGCGGAACATGCCGGCGAAAATGCGGCGGCAGGCGATCTCGTGCTGACGAAAGACGAGGTTGCCGCGCTCGATGCAGCGTTTCCGCGCGGACCGAAGCCGCGCGGCTTGCCCATGCTGTAGTGCACAACGGGCAATATTAACGGAGCATTGACGCGCGCGGCGGCCTGCGCATATCGGCATCCTGTTTTCGGAAGTTGTGAACGCGGGGCATTTGTCGTTTTTTACGGCTGTTCTCGATTCGCATTTTGCCCGGGTTCCAGCCGTGACACCGCCGCCCGCCGCAGCCGCAAGGCTCGACGTTATTCCCATGCCTGTGCCGGAGAAGAAGCAGCAGGCTCGCCGCGCGCCTGCGCGCGTCGATCATCCCTTCAAGGGCATCGCGCTGATCCTGCTCTCGACGGTGTTTCTCGGCTGCTCCGACGTCACTGCGAAATATCTCTCGACCAGCCTGCCCTCGATCGAGATCACCTGGATCCGGTTCCTCACCTTCACGCTGCTGTTCACGCCGGTGATGCTGCCCGCCTCGCCGTACTATGCGATGCGCACCAAGCGTCCCGGCCTGCACGTGATGCGCGGGGCGGCACTGCTCGGCTCCTCGCTGTTCTTCATCACGGGCCTCGGCTTCCTGCCGATCGCGGAGGCCTCCGCCACCGGCTTCGTCGCGCCGCTGTTCGTCACGGCGCTCTCGATCGTGTTCCTCGGCGAGAAGGTCGGCATGCGCCGCTGGCTCGCCACCGCGCTCGGCCTCATCGGCGTGCTGATCATCCTGCGCCCGGGCACCAGCGCGTTTCACCCCGCCGCAGTCTTTCCGTTGGTCTCGGCGGCGTGCTGGGCCGGCACGCTGATCCTGACGCGCATGATGAGCGGACGGGAAGCCGTCGTCACCACCATGGCGTATTCCTCGCTCACCGGCCTTGCCATCCTCACCGCAATCGTGCCGTTCGTCTGGGTGACGCCGTCCTGGACCGCGATCGCGCTCGGCATCTTCATCGGCGTCGCTTCGACCGCGGGCCAGTGGATCGTCGTGCTGGCCTATCGCTATGGCGACGCCTCGGTGCTGGCGCCGTTCTCCTACTCGCAATTGCTGTGGGTCAGCATTCTCGGCTTCTTCATCTTTGGCGAGGTCCCGAGCATCTGGACCATCGTCGGTGCGGCCTTCATCGTCGCCAGCGGCCTCTACATCGCCCATCGCGAGCGCGTCCGCCGCGCTCAGCTCTTGGTGCTGGAAGAGCGCTCCCCGAACGCCTGACGCAAGTTCGCGGGTTCCGCGTCGTGCTATCAATGGCTCCAACGATTAGGGAGGAGCCGGATGCGCGCCGCGATTTTCAGGAACGGTGAGATTGTCGTTGGCCGGATGGCCGAGCCGACGCCGGGCCCCGGCCAGGTTCTGGTCAAGACGCTCGCCTGCGGCATCTGCGGCTCCGACCTGCATGCGCGCCAGCACGCCCACCGCATGGTGGAGATGGCGACGAAGACCGGGCGAAAGCCCATGGACCTCGGCCGCGACGTCGTGTTCGGCCACGAGTTCTGCTGCGAGATCGTCGATTATGGCCCGGGCACATCGCGCAAGCTCAAGCCGGGCACGCACGTTTGTTCGCTGCCCGCGCTGGTGACGCCGCAGGGCATCGAAGGCATCGGCTATTCCAACGACAATGTCGGCGGCTATGCCGAGGCGATGCTGCTGAGCGAAGCGCTGCTGCTCGAAGTCCCCAATGGTCTCGCGCCGGAGCATGCCGCGCTCACCGAGCCGCTGGCGGTCGGCGTTCACGCCGTCGCCAAAGCCAATATCCGTGGCGGCGAGGTGCCGCTGGTGATCGGCTGCGGTCCGGTCGGGCTCGCGGTGATCGCCGCGCTGAAGCTCAAGCGGCTGCATCCGATCGTCGCGGCCGACTATTCGCCGGCGCGGCGCGCGCTCGCCGCCAAGCTCGGCGCCGACATCGTCGTCGACCCCCGGGTGTCGCAGCCTTACGCGACCTGGGCCGAGCACGCGCAGATGTCGGAGGCCGAGAAGGCGGCGCGGCCGCCGTTCCAGGCCATGCTGCCCGCGCTGAAGCCCGCGGTCATCTTCGAATGCGTCGGCGTGCCCGGCCTGTTGCAGCAGGTGTTCGAGGGTGCTCCGCGCGATGCGCGCATCGTCGTGGTCGGCGTCTGCATGGAGAGCGACAGAAGCGAGCCCATGCTCGGCATCATGAAGGAGCTCAACGTCCAATACGTGCTCGGCTACACGCCGGAGGAGTTTGCAGGCTCGCTGCGCCTGATCGCGGAAGGGCAGGTGGATGCGGCTGCGATGGTCACCGCCGAAGTCGGCCTCGACGGCGTCGCAAAGGCCTTCGCCGATCTCGCCAATCCCGAAGCCCACACCAAGATCATCGTGCAGCCGTGGCGGTGACGCTCGTCATTGCGAGGAGCGAAGCGACGAAGCAATCCAGACCTTCTGCCGCAGATGAAGTCTGGATTGCTTCGCTACGCTCGCAATGACGACGGCAGGATCACACCGGCAGCGCGATCGAGTACTTCACCTGGCTGAGCGCAAAGCTCGATTCGATCGAGGCGATGCCGTCGAGGCGGGTCAGCTTGGTCTTCAGGAACGTCTCGTAGGAGGCGAGGTCGGCGGCGACGACGCGGAGCAGATAATCGCGGTTGCCGGTCATCAGATAGCATTCCAGCACCTCGTCCCATTTCGAGATCGCGCGCGCGAAGCGGTTGAGGTCCTCCTCCTTCTGCCGCGCCAGCTTGATCGAGATGAACACGCTGACATGCAGTCCCAACGCCTTCTGGTCGACGGTTGCGACATAACGCGAGATGACGCCGCGCTCCTCCAGGAGCTTGACCCGGCGGTGGCAGGGCGACACCGAGAGTCCGACCTTGTCGGCGAGCTCCTGCATGGTCAGGCGGCTGTCGTTCTGAAGGTGGCTGAGGATCTTGCGGTCGATGGCGTCGAGCTCGGGCATTGGGATGGAACCTGCTCCTGGTCGGATATGTTGGTAAAATATCCCAATATCGGCGGGTATGGCGCGAAAAATTGAGAACTTTGACGCGGCCCGCAGGCGTATGATCGGTGCATATTTCCCGGAGCATCGCCATGCCCGTTGACCCCGCCCGTCTCGACACCCTGACCGCTCTCAGCCGCAAGGCGCTGTGGCTGTCGTCCTGGACCATCCACCACGCCAACCACATCCGCCCCAACGCGGACGGCCTCAAGGTCGGCGGCCACCAGGCCTCGTCCGCCTCGCTCGCCACCATCATGTCGGCGCTGTACTTCCACGTGCTGCGCCCCGAGGACCGCGTCGCGGTGAAGCCGCATGCGAGCCCGGTGTTCCACGCCATCCAGTACTTGTTCGGCCGGCAGAGCCGCGAGAAGCTGGAGAACTTTCGCGGCTTCAAGGGCGCGCAGTCCTATCCCTCGCGCACCAAGGATGTCGACGACGTCGATTTCTCCACCGGCTCGGTCGGCCTCGGCGTCGCACAGACGCTGTTCTCTTCGCTGGTGCAGGATTACGTCAAGGCGCATGGCTGGATGAAGGATCGCCGCGAGGGGCGGATGATCGCGCTCGTCGGCGATGCCGAGATGGACGAGGGCAACATCTTCGAGGCGCTCGCGGAGGGCTGGAAGCACGGCCTGCGCAACACCTGGTGGGTGGTCGACTACAACAGGCAGTCGCTAGATGCCGTCGTGCGCGAAGGTCTCTGGGAAAAGTTCGAGACCATGTTCCGCAATTTCGGCTGGGACGTCGTCATCGTGAAATACGGCCGGCTGATGCGCGAGGCCTTCGCCGAGCCCGGCGGCGAGGCCTTGAAGCGTTGGATCGACAATTGCCCGAACGCGCTCTATGCGGCGCTGTGCTTCCAGGGCGGCGCGGCCTTCCGCAAACATCTGCATGACGAGATCGGCGACCAGGGCCCGATCACGAAACTGATCGACAAGCGCAGCGACGAGGAGCTGCTGGCGCTGATGTCGAACCTCGGCGGCCACGACATGGCGAGCATGCTGGAGGCGTTCGATGCCATCGATCACGACCGCCCCGTCTGCTTCATCGCCTACACCATCAAGGGCGTCGGCCTGCCCTTCCAGGGTCACAAGGACAACCACGCCGGCCTGATGACGGTCGCGCAGATGGAGAAATACCGCGACAGCCAGAACATCCGTCCCGGCCATGAATGGGACAAGTTCGAAGGCCTGTCGCAGGATGCCGCCGAGCTCGAGGCCTTCCTCGCGCGGGTGCCGTTCAACCAGGATGGTCGCCGGCTCACGGCGCCCGTCGTCGAGGTGCCGCAACAGCTCGCGTTCAAGCCGTCGCCGCAGATGTCGACCCAGCAGGGCTTTGGCCTCGTGCTGAACGAGATCGCGCGCAGCGACAGCGAGCTCGCGAGGCGCATCGTCACGACCTCGCCCGACGTCACCGTCTCGACCAATCTCGGCCCCTGGGTCAACCGCCGCGGCTTGTTTGCGCGCGCCGAGAAGGCGGATTTATTCCGCAGCGAGAAAATTCCCTCGACTTACAATTGGGATGCTTCGCCCAAGGGTCAGCACCTCGAGCTCGGCATTGCCGAGATGAACCTGTTCATCATGCTCTCGGCGCTCGGCCTGTCGCACCAGATCAACGGCGAGCGGCTCCTGCCGGTCGGCACGCTCTACGATCCCTTCATCGAGCGCGGGCTCGATGCGCTGAACTATGCCTGCTACCAGGACGCGCGCTTCATGGTGGCGGCGACGCCGTCCGGCCTCACGCTCGCGCCCGAGGGCGGGGCGCATCAGTCGATCGCAACGCCCTTGATCGGCATGGCGCAGGATGGGCTCGCCTCGTTCGAGCCGGCCTTCGTCGACGAGCTCGCCGTGATCATGGCTTACGGTTTCGAGCACATGCAGCGCCATCCGGGCGAGGGCGGCTCGGTCTATTTGCGGCTCTCGACGCGCGCCATCGAGCAGGCGCAGCGGATCATGACTCCGGAGCTGCGGCAGGGCATCACCGATGGCGCCTATTGGCTGCGCAAGCCGGGGCCGAATGCCGAGGTCGTGATCGCCTATACCGGTGCGGTCGCGCCCGAAGCGATCGAGGCGACCGGCTTCATCGGCGAGAGCCGCCGCGACGTCGGCCTGCTCGCGATCACCTCGGCGGATCGCCTGCACGCGGGGTGGACCGCAGCGCGAAAATTGCGGCGCGACCGCCGCGGCGTGCAGCATCTCAGCCACATCGAAAAGCTGCTGGCGCCGCTGCCGCGCGACTGCGGCCTCGTGACCGTGATCGACGGCCATCCTGCCGCGCTCGGCTGGCTCGGCAGCGTTCGCGGCCACCGTGTCGAGGCGCTCGGTGTCGAGCAGTTCGGCCAGACCGGCAGCATCGCGGACCTTTATCGGCACTACGGCATCGACGCCAACGCCATCATCGATGCGGCCGAAAGCCTCACCACCGGCGCGCCGGTGCTGCATCGGAAGATGGCGGTGTAGCGGAGGTAACTGCCTCGTCATTCCGGGGCGACGCGCAGCGTCGAGCCCGGAATCCATAACCACGATCGGGAGTATGGATTCTCAGGTGCGCAATTGCGCACCGTAGCCTGCGCCAAAAGGCGCGTCCCGGAATGACATCCGAGGGAGCCTTGCCACGTTCCCGCCATCGGCTCATATAACCTCCATCCGCCGCAACGCTGGTCCCGCATATGGCGGGTTCAATTGCCGGCGCTTTCGTGCAAGGATGCCTGCCGAAACGCCCCCTCCAAGCCCCCAAGAAGAGGTTAACGATGGTCAATCGCATGCAATTCTACATCGACGGCGCCTGGGTCGATCCCGCCGTCAAGAAGTCCACCGCCGTGGTCAATCCGGCGACGGAAGAGGCGATGTACGAGGTTGCGCTGGGCTCCAAGGCCGACGTGGACAAGGCGGTTGCCGCCGCCAAGCGCGCCTTCGCGACCTTCTCCCAGACCAGCCGCGAGGAGCGCGTCGCGCTGCTCACCAAGGTCATCGAGGTCTACAAGGGCCGCCTCAAGGAGATCGGCGCCGCCGTCTCCGACGAGATGGGCGCGCCGCTGCCGATGGCGGAGAAGCTGCAGGCCGGCGCCGGCCTCGGCCATCTCATGACCACGCTCGACGTGCTCAAGAACTATCATTTCGAGGAGCCGGTCGGCACCGCCATGGTGCTGCGCGAGCCGATCGGCGTGGTCGGCATGATCACGCCCTGGAACTGGCCGCTGAACCAGATCGCCTGCAAGGTCGCGCCCGCGCTCGCCGCCGGCTGCACCATGATCCTGAAGCCCAGCGAGTTCACGCCGACCTCGGCGCTGATCTTCGCGGAAATCCTCCATGACGCCGGCGTGCCGAAAGGCGTGTTCAACCTCGTCAACGGCCTCGGCCCCGAGGTCGGCGCCGCCATGAGCGAGCATCCCGATATCGACATGATCTCGTTCACCGGCTCGACCCGTGCCGGCATCGACGTCGCGAAGCGCGCGGCGCCCACCGTGAAGCGCGTCAGCCAGGAGCTCGGCGGCAAGTCGCCGAACGTCATCCTCGAAGGCGCCGACCTCACCAAGGCGGTGACCGGCGGCGTGATGCACATGTTCAACAATTCCGGCCAGTCCTGCAACGCGCCCTCGCGCATGATCGTGCCGCTCTCCAAGATGAAGGAAGTCGCCGCGATCGCGAAGGCCGTCGCTGACAAGACCAAGGCTGGCGATCCGCGCGGCGAAGGCACCACCATCGGCCCGGTGGTCAATCGCGGCCAGTGGGACAAGATCCAGGGCCTGATCAAGAAGGGTATCGACGAGGGCGCAACGCTCGTCGCCGGCGGCCCGGGCCTGCCCGAAGGCGTCAACAAGGGCTTCTATGTCCGTCCGACCATCTTCGCCGACGTCACCCCCGACATGACGATCGCGCGCGAGGAGATCTTCGGGCCGGTGCTGACCATCATCGGCGCCAAGGACGAAGCCGACGCGGTCAAGATCGCCAACGATACGCCGTATGGCCTCGCCGGCTACGTCACCGGGGCGACGGTCGAGGACGCCAAGCGCGTCGGCCGCCAGATCCGTGCCGGCAACGTCAACCTGCAGGGCGTGCCCAACGACCGCACCGCGCCGTTCGGCGGCTACAAGCAGTCCGGCAACGGCCGCGAATGGGGCAAGTTCGGCCTTGAGGACTTCCTCGAAGTAAAGGCCGTCGCCGGCTTCAACGCGGCGTAAGCGCGTCACGAAAGCAGACACAACGCCGGAGTGGGAAACCGCCCCGGCGTTTTTTCGTTTCGTCATTGCGAGCGAAGCGAAGCAATCCAGAATCCTTCCGCGGAGACAGTCTGGATTGCTTCGCTTCGCTCGCAATGACGCAGGAGAGATCTCGTAGGGTGGGCAAAGGAGCGTAAGCGACGTGCCCACGATCGCGCGACGAACAAGAAATGGTGGGCACGCTTGCGCTTTGCCCACCCTACGAGACCGTTGCTTGCGGCGAGCCTATCCCCCCAGCGCCCCCTGCGTATTCACATACAGCGCATAGATCGACTGGCTCGCGGCCATGAACAGGCGGTTGCGCTTGACGCCGCCGAAGCAGACGTTGGCGCAGCGCTCGGGCAGGGCGATGCGGCCGATCATGACGCCGTCGGGGGCGAACACCACCACGCCGTCGAGCTCGGGATCGCCCATACCCCAGCCGCACCAGAGATTGCCGTCGATGTCGCAGCGCATGCCGTCGGGCGTGCCCGGCCCGGCATCGATGTGGACGCGCTTGTTCGAGATCGTGGTGCCCTCGGGCGAGACGTCATAGGCGAGGATCTTGCGGTTCGGCACACCGCGCGATTCCACGACATAGAGGATCTTCTCGTCCGGGGAAAAGCACAGCCCGTTCGGCCCGAGCACGCCCTCGGCCACGATCGTCGCCTTGCCGGTCTCGGGATCGAGCCTGTAGACGTTGGGCTCGATCTCGGGCTCGGCCTTGTAGCCCTCGTAATTGCCGAGCAGGCCGAAGGTCGGATCGGTGAACCAGATCGAGCCGTCCGATTTAACAACGACATCGTTCGGCGAGTTCAACCGCTTGCCGTTGAATTGATCCATCAGCACGGTGATGCTGCCGTCATATTCGGTGCGCACCACGCGCCGGCCGCCGTGCTCGCAGGTGACGAGCCGGCCCTGCCGGTCGCGCGTGTTGCCGTTGGCAAAATTCGAGGGCTTGCGGAACACGCTGACCGCGCCGGTCTCTTCCTCCCATTTGAGGATGCGCTGGTTCGGGATGTCGCTGCACAGGAGATAGCGCCCGTCACCGAACCAGACCGGCCCCTCGGCCCAACGCAGGCCGGTCGCCAGCCGCTCCACCGCCGACAGCTTCAGCCAGTATTTTTCGAAGCGGGGATCGAGTGCACGGATCGCCGGATCGGGATAATAGCTCGCCGGCCGCCAACCTGGCCGCTCCTCGGTGTGGGACGATGCCTCATTCATGCCGGTTCTCTCGTTTCGTTCCCTCTGGACAATCCTGCTATCATTAGAGACACGTGACCGCAAATTCGGTCACTAACGGTGAGGGACAACATGCCGCGTATTTTGATGACGGGAGCTTCGGGCGGAATCGGCACGAGCCTGCGGAAACTGCTGCCGCCGATTTATCCGGATCTCCTGCTCTCCGACATCAAGCCACCGGCCGATCTCGGCGCGAACGAGCAGTTCAAGGCCGCGGACCTCGCCGACCTCGCGCAATGCGAGGCGATCTGCGAGGGCGTCGACGGCATCCTGCATTTCGGCGGCTATTCGGTCGAAGGCACCTGGGATCAGATCCTCCAGGCCAACATCATCGGCGGCTACAATCTGTTCGAGGCGGCGTACCGCAAGGGCGTCAAGCGCGTGGTGTTCGCCTCGTCGAACCACGCCGTCGGCTTCTATCCGCGCCACCACAAGATCGGCACCGACGTCACCCCGCGTCCCGACGGCCGCTACGGCGTCAGCAAGGTGTTCGGCGAGGCCGTCGGTGCGCTCTATGCCGACAAGCACGGATTGAAGGTAACTTGCCTGCGCATCGGCAATTTCGGCGACATGCCGCTCGACCAGCGCCGGCTCTCGATCTGGCTCAAGCCCGACGACCTCGTGCAGCTCTGCCGCATCGGGCTCGAGCATCCCGACATCCATTTCGAGATCTTCTACGGCGCCTCCTTCAACGAGCGCGCCTGGTGGGACAACCACCGCGCCTACGAATTCGGCTATCGCCCCACGGGCCGCGCCGAAGATTTCCGCGAGCACGCCATGGCCGAGCAGGCCAAGCTGAAGCCGGATCCGGTCGGCGATTATTTCCAGGGCGGCACGTTCTGCAGCATGGAGTTCGACGCCGATCCGAGCCGGGTCATCGATTGGAATAAGCGCTAGGGAGCGTGCGACATGGCGAGAGCGGCCGAAGCTCTGCTTGGCCGCTCAAACCGTAGGTTCGCGCCGGATCAGAACAGGCCCGGGATCAACATCGCCACCTTCTCCCTGTAGTGCCGGTACTGATCTCCGAACAGAGTGACCAGGTCGCGCTCCTCCAACCAGATGCCGACGAAGATGTAGGCCGTCGTCACCATCGCGAACAGCAGGTGCCCGAGCGTCATGGTCGGCGTCGACCAGAACGCGATGATGAAGCCGAGATAGATCGGATGCCGGACCAGGCGGTAGAGTCCCGGCGTCCTGAACTTCATCGGCTCGGCGAGCCTACCTGCAAAGTGGCCGACGACTTGCGTCAGTCCGAACAACTCGAAATGGCTGATCAGGAACGTGCTGTACAGCACGATGAGCCAGCCGGCGAAGCTGCCGGCGACCGCGGCGTAGGCTGCCATAGGTGTCTCCATCTCCCAAACGATGGCGGTGATGGGACGCCATTGCCAGAACAGCAGGATCAGGCTCAGGCTTGCCAGCAGCACATAGGTGCTGCGCTCGAGCGCGGGCGAGGCGAAGGCGGCGAACAGCTTCTTGAAGCCCTGGCGAGCCATGCCGCTGTGCTGGACGGCAAAAAGTGACATCAGCGCGAGGTCGATCATCAGTGCCTGTCCGATCGAGCCCGCCGCGCCGCCGTCGATCGTCTTGGGCACAACGAACTGCGTCATGAAGCCGACGGCGTAGAGAAAGGTCCCGAAGGAGATCAGATACGCGAGGACGCCATAGCCGAGCACGAAGCTTCGTGCCGCGAACGAGCTTGCCGTCTGAGTAGGTCCGTTTTGCATGGTGATGGACATGATAGATCTTCCAGTTCAGGGGTGAGGGATTGAAGCGGCTGTTTCAACGGGCGGTGTTCACCGCCGCCTTCGTCACGTTGCAAAGGCTGTTGGAACCGTTGCGGCCTTGCATTTGCCTGGGCTTTTCTGGACCGTTGCGCCGCCGCTCACGCCATCGGTGCGATGGTCGCCGAGCGTCGTTGCAGCCGAAGCCAGAACGAGCGACATCATGACGGCACCGACCGTCCCGATCGCCAGCGCGGCGGTTCTGGACTTGAAATTTCCGAGCCTGAAAGTCTTGGAATCGGAGGTCTTGGCTTCGGAAGCGTCGGATGGGAAGAAGAAGTTCATGACTATTTCCTCGAGTTGAAATTGTCGCGGGGAATGCAAATCTTCCGACGTTGACTCGGGTCTCGAGCCGTGTCGTCACCGTTGGTCATGGTCGCCGCTACCCTTCGCGAACTGCATTGCGGCCTTCTCGCGGTTCGCCAGCATGCTGGCGACAGACCGATTGATGAGCCGGCGAAGCCGCAGCAGGATGCCGGCGAGATATCGCTGCGAGGGGCTCAGTGCGGGCGGCGCCTGAGACTGAATGGACATTTCTCATCCTTTCAGGGAAGCACGAGTTGAGGACGCCGCCCGCGCTGATCTGCTATTCGGCGGCGGCCGTCTGCGGGGTGGGATCGCCGCGAACGACGACGGTCGTGGCGACCTTGTAGAATTCCTCGCCCGGCATGCCGACGCGCCGTGCATGCTCGCGGATCGACTCCCCGTCGCGGGCTTCATAGATGCAGAAGGTGCCGATGCGGCCGTCGGCCTCATGGACCACATAGCTGCGGATCCAGCGAACGCGATCGGACATCTGCTCGTTGCCGATCCGCGCGGACTTCGCGCCTGCGGCTTCCAGTTCGCTCAGGTTTGCCCAGGCGCTTGGACGGCGGATGACATAGAGTTCCATAAGGTATCTCCTCGGGGTTGATGCTGCTGCCAGTCGGTCGTCGTGACCGAAGGCCATGAGGAGCTATAGGCGTCGCCGGCGCTGATCGTCCTGACCAGGGCCTGATCATTGCCTGATCCTTGTCTGAACCTTTTCCGTCTCTCCCGGACATAACGATATGACCCTCAGGTTTGGACCCTTCGAACTCGACGAAGCGGGCCGCGCGCTTATTCATGCGCAGCGGGAAGTCGCGTTGCAGCCGCGCGTGTTCGATCTGCTGGTCTACCTGACGCGTAACCGGGACCGGGTCGTCACCAAGGAAGAGCTGCTCGATACCCTCTGGCCTGACGTAACCGTCACCGACAACTCCTTGCAGCGGGCGGTGAGCATGCTGCGTGGCGTGCTGCGCAAGGGTGGCATGGATGGCGCCATCCGGAACATGCCGGGCAGGGGATATCGTTTCTGCATCGACGGCGGATCGGAGCCGCGGGTTGCCGTTCCCGAGACGACGGACGGGCAAGCCCCGGACGTGTGGGTGCAAGCGCAGCGCGCCGCTGCTGCGCAAGCCTGGGACGAAGCCGCAGCGCTGTTCGAGGCGGCCGATACGATCCGACCGCTCGATGGCGCTGATTTGCACCAATGGGCGCTGGCCTTGCAGTGCACCGGCAAGGCCGATGCGGCGCTGCCTATCCTGGCTCGCGCGGTCTCCGCCCACACCAAGGCCGGCAACGTGTCGCTGGCCGTCATCGATGCAGTCACACTCTCCTGCTTGCACTTCGAGCGCGGCCAGGCGGCGATTGCCAAGGGGTGGCTGGCGCGGGCGGAGGATTGGGCCTCCGAGATCGAGGATCCCGCCACGACTGCGCTGACTCTCTGGATGAAATCGAAGGTCGCCGCGTTCGACGGCGAGCCTGAACAGGCGCTTTCGCTTGCCGATGCCGCGTACAGCACGGTCCGGCACAGGGACGCTGTTGGCATCGAGGCGCTGAGTCTGGCTTATCGCGGGTTCTACCGGCTGTGTCTCGGCGATACGCGCGCAGGACTGGCGGATCAGGACCTCGCCGCTACGATGGCGCTCTCCAGCGGCGATATCGATCCGATCGTCGGAGGCATCCTCTACTGCAACATCCTGTGGGCGGCGCGGATGTTCGGAGATTGGGCGAGGGCCGACCAGTGGACGCTCGGCTATCAGAAATATTGCACCGAGAGCGGGATGGAATTGACCGGCTCCTGTCAGCTTCATCGGTCAGAAGTCCTTGGCGTCAGGGGCTCGCTTGGCGAGGCCTTGTCGCGCATTCAGGATTCGCTGGCACGGCTGACCAGCGACGCGCCATGGGCGATCGGCGATGCGAATCGCGTGCTGGCAGACGTCCAGGCTGCGATCGGCAATGACGACGCCGCGCTCGAAGCTTACGAAAAGGCCTATGCTCTCGGCTGGTGCCCGGAGCCCGGCCACGCCATGCTTTTGCTGGAACGTGGCGAGGCTGAAGCCGCCTACACCAGTCTCGAACGCAGCTTGATCGGAAAGACCTGGTGGACCCTGCAGCGCCGAGGAATATTGTTCGCGCATCTGGCGCTCGCCGCCGCGCATACAGGCCGCCATCAGCAGGCCCTGGAGCTGATCGAAGAGCTTTCCGGAAGCCCGGACCGATGGCCGATGCCCTCGATCCGGGCATTGACGAACGAAGCGCAGTCGGTTCTCGCCGATGCGCGTGACGAGTACGACTCTGCGCTGCGGCATCTGCACCTGGCCCGGCAGCTATGGTCGAGCATCGACGGGCGAGTGCAGGCGGTCAGGCTGAGACTCCGGATCGCGAAGCTGCAATTGGCGCATGATGACGTTCGAGGCGCTTCAGCGGAAATTCACGCAGCCCAGCTGGCGGCCGGCGAACTGGGCTCGCGGAAGTTCGAGGCTGCATGTGCCGCTTTGCGACGCGAGGTCGATACGCGAACGCGAGGACGTGCTGCCTAAGGACGGTCCGTGCTCCGTACCTCGCCTGTCATCGCAGAGGTGTTGCACGTCAATTTGCAACGCGCGCTTCCTGTTTCCTGGTCACATGCCAGAGCACCACGTGATAGTGCGGCACGTCGACTCCGGGGTGACCCGCGTTGAAGTAGAGACTGACGTGGTCAACTGGTGCTGCGGATCCCGCTCCCTCCCATGATTTGTGATCGTCGATGTCCTTGTTCGGGACCATGTACACGGTCGCCACCAGACGATCCCTGCGATCGAAGCACAGGAACGGCCCCAGCGGCAACGTGTCGGGCTTCACGAAAATGATGCCGAGGCCCGGAAAGAACTTTGGGAAATTCACGAGGTCGCTGACCCGCTTGTATCCGTTTTTCTCGGCGACCTTCCGCTGATTGGGCGGCGAACGAACGATGTCGCGCTTCCTGTGCGCCTTGGTGCTTCGGTGAGGGGCTGTCCTGATGCGCTCGGTCGTGCCGGCCGGCGGCGCGTTGGGCGGGGCGAGTGTCTGCGGCGTCGGTGGAAAGAAGGGCGCGAATTGGGCTGCAGAGTGCCGCACGTCGGCGATCAAGGCGAGCAACGCAGCCAAGGCTGCGCTCACAAGCGCGTTGCGCATCGACACCTCCCGACATTTGACTGCCAAATCTTGCTCACTTATCCGGATTGCGTTCTCGCCAGCGCAGGAACTCCCGGAATAAATCTTCCCGGTCGGGCGGATTGGCGGTCGGCTTTCCTTCGAGGAATCTGCCGAACGCCTTGCGAAGAGCGGCCTCGCCGCCGGATTGCTGCTGGAGCCAGCGCTCTGCCGGCCGAAATCGTCGCCATCCGGGGAGCTGCGCGGCCAGGTTCACCTCGCGCCATTTGGGGTGATGTGCGCCAGCTAGGAATTCAGGAAAGCGCGTGAACAATGTCTGGACGAAGAATTCCAGCAACCGAAACCGCTCGCTGCCACTCGGCCAGTTGTAGGCGAAGAGAGCGGATTTGATCGCGATCGTGTCGACGCTTGCTTCGGCGGCGATCACATTTGGGTAGTCCTTATGGCGGAGCGTCGATGGCAGATAATCTTGTTGCAGCAACTCCTTGAGGTAGGGGATTGGCAGGAGGTGAATATTGTCGAGTTGCGAGACCTGCGTCAGGAAGCTGACCGGTTTTCCTGAGACCAGCAGAGCGGCGGAGAGATCTCCCTTCCTCAGACCATCCAGCGCGGCCTCCGGTCCCAAGTTCGACTCGCTGATCTTGATGCCCAGACGGTTCAACACTTCGCGGCCTAGGATGGCGCCGGCACTGCCGTCCTCTCCGAGATTGACCCTCTTTCCCGAAAGTTCCGCCAGGCTTCCGATCTCCGGCCGCGCAAGGAGGTGGAACTCTTCGATATGGAGCGGTGCAATGTAGGTCAGTCTGTCTGAAATGTCCCCGAAGGTCCTTGTCTCCCGGAGCCGGTCGACCAGAACGACGGGCGCGATCGCCACGTCGGCACCTGCGAGGGTGAGCACATCGAGAACGTTACGGATACCGCCGTTTCCCACTATCGGCAGGACCCGTAATGCGACTTGGCCCCGAGGGCCGGTCTCTTGGCCGCCGGCGAGCGTGGTCGCAATGTCCTGAGCGAGCGCGAATTCAGTGCATTGCGGCGTACCGGTCACGAAGCCCACCGTATAGGGGTCCGCAGATCGCCCGGTCTCCTTCCTGGGGGTGCCTTCCTTTCTTGGAGACACTTTCGTGGCTTCGCTCGGAGAAGCCGACAGTCGCTGTTGCGCGAAACAAACCTGGACCTGCCCGCCAAAGTAGGCCGCTGCAATCAATGCGATGAACAAACCGGCCCGCATCGCTCCGCAGACCCTCATTGTTCAACCTGCTCGGTCAGCTCTCGCGTGGGACGTGACATGCCCCGAGAGGCCGCCACCGCGCGAAGCAAGGCCGAAGCAAATGCTTGGCGTTCCAACGCGGCCGGGACAGTGCCGTTCCGTGATGCCTGAAGCTGAAGTTTGTCGAGGCGCCCGGCCTCGCCTGCAATCCATTGGTGTGCCAAGCGGTGATCTAAGCCGGAAAGTGCGACGCTATCGCCCGGGCTTATTGACAATCGAGGAGCGCGCTGTACCACGATGGTAAGCCAAAAGGAGCGGCATGATGACGAGTGGCTTGCGCAAGGGTCTGACGAGCTATGGCGATGCCGGCTTCTCGCTGTTCCTGCGCAAGGCATTCATCAAGGCCATGGGCTATTCCGATGACGCGCTGGAGCGCCCGATCGTCGGCATCACCAATACCTATAGCGACTACAATCCCTGCCACGGCAACGTCCCGCAGATCATCGAAGCCGCCAAGCGCGGCGTGATGCTGTCGGGCGCGATGCCGTTCGTGTTCCCGACCATCTCGATCGCGGAGAGCTTCGCGCACCCGACCTCGATGTACCTGCGCAATCTGATGGCGATGGACACCGAGGAGATGATCCGCGCTCAGCCGATGGATGCGGTGATCGTGATCGGCGGCTGCGACAAGACGCTGCCGGCGCAGGTGATGGCGGCAATCAGCGCCGACCTGCCGACCGTGGTCATCCCCGTCGGCCCCATGGTGGTCGGTCATCACAAGGGCGAGGTGCTGGGGGCCTGCACCGACTGCCGCCGGCTCTGGGCCAAATATCGCGCCGGCGACATGGACGATGCCGAGATCGAGGCGGTGAATGGCCGCCTCGCGCCGTCGGTCGGCACCTGCATGGTGATGGGGACGGCCTCGACCATGGCGTGCATGATCGAAGCCATGGGCCTGGCGCTGCCGATGAGCGCGACGATTCCCGCGCCGCATGCCGAGCGCTTCCGTCTCGCCGAGGCCAGCGGCAAGGTCGCCGCCGAGATGGCCAAGGCCAAGGGACCAAAGCCGAGCGAAGTGTTGACGCCGGCCTCGTTCAAGAACGCGCAGGTCGTGCTGCAGGCGATCGGCGGCTCGACCAATGGCCTGATCCATCTGACCGCGATGGCGCATCGCTCGCCGCACCGGCTCGATCTCGCGGCGTTCGACCAGATCGGCCGTGAGGTGCCGGTGCTGGTCGACCTCAAGCCGTCCGGCGAGCACTATATGGAGCACTTCCACCACGCCGGCGGCGTGCCGAAGCTGCTGGCACAGCTTGGCGATCTCGTCGACCTCGACGCCAGGACCATCAGCGGCCAGACGCTGCGCGAGATCGCGGCCAATGCCGAGGACGTGCCCGGCCAGGATGCCATCCGCCCGCGCGATAATCCGATCAAGAAGGAGGGCGGCCTCGCCGTCCTGCACGGCAATCTCGCCCCGCGCGGTGCGGTCATCAAGCAGTCGGCCGCGAGCCCGAAGCTGCTGCAGCACACCGGGCGCGCCGTCGTGTTCGAGTCCGTCGAGGACATGACCTTGCGGGTCGACGATCCCGATCTCGACGTCACTGCCGACGACGTGCTGGTGCTGCGCAATGCCGGCCCGAAGGGCGCACCCGGCATGCCGGAAGCCGGCTATCTGCCGATCCCGAAGAAGCTCGCGCGCGGCGGCACCAAGGACATGGTGCGCATCTCCGATGCACGCATGAGCGGGACCGCGTTCGGCACTATCGTGCTGCACATCACCCCGGAATCCGCCGTCGGCGGGCCGCTGGCGCTGGTTGAGAATGGCGACATGATCTGCCTCGACGTGGCCAAGCGCAGCATCGAGCTGCTGGTCGATCCGGCCGAGCTCGAGCGGCGCCGTGCTGCGTTGAAGCCGGCCGCAGCGCCGGAGCAAGCACGGCGCGGCTACGCCTGGCTGTTCAACGAGACCATCCTGCAGGCCGACGAGGGCTGCGATTTCGATTTCATGCAGAGGACGGGCCCCGCGAAGGGCTGAGCCGCCGCCGCGCTACTTGCCCTTGCTCGTGAACTTCTTCACGGCGGTGCGGAAGTCTTCCGTGTTCATCGCCATGATGATCTTGTGCTCCTCGGCATCGAGCTGCTGCTTCACCGGCGTGGTCGCAGCCTGATAGACCAGCTGCTTGGTGCCGGCGATCGAAGCCGGCGGGTTCTGGGCGAGACGCTCGGCAAGCTGTCGCGTTGCCGCCTTCAGCTCGGTTGCGGGAACGGTCTTGGCGACCAGGCCCCATTCATAGGCCTGCTGCGCGGTAAAATTGTCTTCGGCGAGAAAGATCTGCAGCGCGCGGCGCGATCCGACCGTGCCGACGATGCCGACCGTCGAGCCGCCGTCGGGCGACACGCCGATCTTGGCATAGGCCGGCGTGAATTTGGCATCGTCCGCGGCGATGCAGAGATCGGTGACGAAGGCGAGGCCCATGCCGGCGCCGGCGGCCGAGCCGTGCACGCTCGACAGCGAGATCTTCGGCATCCGCCTGACGACCTCGATGAAGGCGTGATAGTGCTTCAGGAGCTCGCCGACGACGGGCGTCACCGTGCCGGCTTCGGCGGCGGCGCCGATCGTCTGCAGATCGCCGCCGGCGCAGAACGCGCGGCCTTCGCCTTCGAGCACGACGACGCGGATGTCGTCGGCGCCCTCGAGATAGGCCGCGAGCTGCTCGAGCTTCTGCGCTATCGCAAGGTTGATCGCGTTGAACGCGGCAGGGCGGTTCAGCGTGATGGTCGCGATCGGGCCGTCGATCCGCAGGAGAGCGGGATCGTCGGGCTTTGAGACGGGAGCGGTCATCTGGAATTCTCCGGCAGGAGGTCGAGGCCCGAACTAAATCGCAGAAGGGCAGGGGTGACAATCCCCGGCTGCCGCTCTTGCGCCGGGCGGAACGATAGGCTCAAATGGGGCCGCTTTCGCCAAGGGACGGACACGAGCGCCGGCTCCTCGCAAGGCCAGCAACCAAAATCAGCGAGAGAGGAGGCGGCATGGGTCACGCTCGTGTCTTCCGGAAATGGGCTGTCCGATGACTGGCCCGGTGATCATCGTCGGTGCCGGCCATGGCGGCTACCAGGTCGCAGCATCGCTGCGCCAGGCCGGCTTTTCCGAGCGCATCTGCCTGATCAACGACGAGGCGCATCTGCCCTATCAGCGGCCGCCGCTGTCCAAGGCCTACATCAAGGGCTCCGCGGGTCCGGAGAGCCTGATGTTCCGGCCTGAGAAGTTTTACCAGGACCAGACCATCGAGCTGATCGCCGGCCGCGCCACCTCGATCGACCGTGCCGCGCGCAAGGTGCATCTTGCCTCGGGCGAGATGCTGGATTACGGCCACCTCGTGCTGGCGACCGGCGCGCGCAACCGCCTGCTCGATCTGCCCAACGCCAACCTGCCCGACGTGAAATATTTGCGCATCCTCGACGACAGCGAGGCGCTGCGACAGATCATGCCGTCGAAAAAGCGCGCCGTGATCATCGGCGCCGGCTTCATCGGCCTCGAGTTTGCCGCGACCGCCCGCATCAAGGGCCTCGAGGTCGACGTGCTCGAGCTCGCCCCGCGCGTGATGGCGCGGGCGGTGACGGCGGAGGTCTCGGAATATTTTCAGGACCGCCACCGCGAGGCCGGCATCCGCATCCATCTCGGCGTGCAGGCGACCTCCATCGAAGCGGAGGGCGGCAAGGTCACCGGCGTCTCCTTGAGCGACGGGCGGCATCTGCCGGCCGACCTCATCGTGGTCGGCGTCGGCGTGCTGCCGAACATCGAGCTCGCGGCCGAGGCGGGGCTGCCGGTCGCGGCCGGCATCATCGTCGACGAATATCTCTCGACGGCTGATCCCAACATCTCCGCGATCGGCGATTGCGCGCTGTTCGCAAGCCCGCGCTTCGGCGGCTCGCTGCGGCTGGAATCGGTGCAGAACGCCACCGATCACGCCCGCTGCCTCGCAGCAAAGCTGACCGGTGACAAGAAACCGTACGACAGCCATCCCTGGTTCTGGAGCGACCAGGGCGATGACAAGCTCCAAATCGCGGGGCTGACCACCGGCTACGACCGCGTCGTGCTGCGTGGCGATCCTGCCAAGAAGGCCTTTTCGGCCTTCTGCTATCATGGCGACAAGCTGCTCGGCATCGAATCGATCAACCGCGCCGGCGATCACATGTTTGGCCGGAGATTGCAGGCCATGAACCGCTCCATCACGCCGGAGCAGGCCGCCGACGAAAGCTTCGACCTGAAGAGCGCGCTGGCGTGATCTTTCTTCTTCCTCTCCCCGTTCTTACGGGGAGAGGGCCGGGGTGAGGGGCTCTATCCGCAGATGAGATGATCGCGAGACCTGTACCCCCTCACCCGGATTGCATCTGCGATGCAATCCGACCTCTTCCCGCAAGCGGGGCGAGGTGAAGAAAGCGCAGCGCCTATAAAACCGCCGCCACTTCCCCGGCCGTCGGCATCGACGGCCCGGCGCCCATCCGCTGCACGCTGATCGAGGCGGCGGCGTTGGCGAACGTCAGCGCCTCACGCAAGGCTGCGCCGTCAGCCAGTTGCGCGGCGAGCGCGCCGACAAAGCAGTCGCCGGCGCCTGTGGTATCAAGCGCCTTCACCACACGGCCGGCCACCGCAATCTCGTCGCGCCCGGCGAGCGCCAGCACGCCGCGCTTGCCGAGCGTGACGCAGATGGTCTGGTCCTCGCGCGCTTGAAGCTGTCGCGCGACTTCGGTGATGCGGGCGGCCGCGTCGCTCTCGGAGAGCTCGCTGCCGGCAAGGAAGCCGAGCTCGGTCTCGTTCAGCACGAGGATGTCGACCAGCGCCAGCAGCTCGCCCGGCATCTTCTGCGCCGGCGCCGGGTTCAGCACGGTCACCGCCCCCGCCGCGCGGGCGCGGTGGAAGAACGCGGCGATGGTCGGCAGCGGAATCTCGAACTGGCTGACGGCGACGTCGCCCTTCAGCAGCGGCACGACGCTGACGTCATCAGCGCCGACCAGCCCGTTCGCCCCGGGAACGACGACGATGGTGTTGTCGGCCTCGGCCACCGTGATGATGGCCGTCCCGGTGTGCGTCTCCGTCGTCTCCACGACGTAGCCGAGATCGATGCCCTGCTCGCCGAGAAAGGCCTTCAGCTCGGCGCCGAACGAATCCCTACCCAGCCGGCCGATCAGCGTGGTCCGCGCCCCTAACCGTGACGCCGCCACCGCCTGGTTCGCGCCCTTGCCGCCCGGAAAATACAGCACCTGGCGGCCGGCGACGGTCTCACCGATTCGTGGATGGCGATCGGCGGTCGCCACCACATCCATGTTGATGCTGCCGGCGACGAAGACGCGCCCCATCTTGTTCTAGACCCTGACCTCGAACTCGTGCCGAACCTTCGCGATGTCCACCAGAGTCGGCAAGCCGGCCTCGTTGCCGAGGCGCTGGATCTTGAAGGTCGAGGCGGCGCGGGCAAAATCGAAATGCTCGCGCCAGCTTTTGCCGGGATGGGCGAGGTAGGAATAGACATAGGCGCCGTGGAAGACGTCGCCGGCGCCGTTGGTGTCGATCACGCGCTCGCGGGGGATCGGCATCGCCGGCATCACCTGCACCGTCCCGGTTTCGTCGTACCAGAACAGGCCCTTCTCGCCCATGGTGACGCCGCCGATCTTGCAGCCGCGGCTCTTGAGATAGTCGAGCATCTTCTCCGGCGTCAGGTCCATCTGCTCGCACAGGCGCTCGGCGACGATGGCGACGTCGATGAATTCCAGCAGCTCATGGGTGTTGGTGCGCAGGCCGCCGCCGTCGAGCGAGGTCAGGATGCCGGCCTCGCGGCACACCTTGGCATAGTGGATCGCCGCGTCCGGCTGGTGGCCGTCGACATGCAGCGCGCGGCAGCCGCCGAGATTGAGCATCGGAAAGGGATGGATGTGCTCGTCATCACGGCAGCGGACGATGGCGCGCTTGCCGTCCTTGGGCATGATGAAGGAGAGCGAGGACTGGTTGACCTTGCGCCCATGCAGCGAGATGCCGTACTTCGCGCACATGTCCTGGAACATGCGCCCGAGCCAGTCATTGGCTGCGGTCGCGATCAGGTCCGGCACGATGCCGAGCTTGGCACAGCAGAACGCCGCGGTCACCGCGTTGCCGCCGAAGGAGACCGCGTAGTCACGCGCCACGTGCTTCTCGTCGCCGGTCGGCATGTGGTCGGTGATGAAGACGACGTCGATATAGGTCTGTCCGATGAAGAGAGCCTGCATTGCTTGTCCGTGATGCGCTTGTGGTCCCGGCGGGCAGGATGACTGTAGCACCGGTTCCGCTCCGGAGGGACGCTGAAATTATTCGCAAAACTGCCGCCCGAAGCGCTTGAGGTCAGCATGGTCCGGGAATACGACCATCACTGGCCAATGCCAAGCCCGGACAAACGCCGTCTTTCGCTGCCGGGGTTCCAGGTCCATCAAAAGGGTGCAGAATGATCACCGGGCTCGATCACATCGTCGTTCTGGTGGGCGATATCGGTGCGGCCAGCGCGGCCTATCAGACGCTGCTCGCCCGCGCGCCGGCCTGGCAGAACTCGGGCGAGGGCGCCGACCGGGTGCTGTTCACCCTCGAAAACATGACCATTGAACCGATGGCCCCTCACGGCTTCAGCGTCACCGCCGACCGCATGCGCGCACTGCTCGGCGACCAGGAGGGCGTGCTCGCCAGCCTGTGCTTTCGTGTCGCAGACATCGGCAAGATGCACCGCCGGCTGGAGCGGGTGGCCCTGAGGCCGGACCCGGTCGCCGAGGTCGAAAGCAGCGACGCCGTTACGGACGCCGTGCTGCACTGGAAGCGCACGCGGGCCGCGACGGAGCTGACGCGCGGCGTCCGAATGTTCTTCCTGGAGCTGGCCGACGAGCGGCCGAAGTCGGTCGCCACCGACATCGCGCCGATCGAGGGGCTCGACCACGTCGTCGTCACCACGGAGGATTCCGAGCGCGCCGCCGCGCTCTACGGCGCCCGGCTTGGCCTTGATCTCGCGCTCGACCGCTCGCACCAGGATTGGGGCCAGCTGATGTTCTTCCGCTGCGGCGACCTCATCGTCGAGGTGGTGCGCCGCCCGGTCGCGGGTGGCGATGCCACGCATGACCGGCTCTGGGGCCTGAGCTGGCGCGTCGCCGACATCGACGCCACCCGCGCCCGCCTGATCGCTGCCGGCCTCGACGTCTCCGAGGTGCGCACCGGCCGCAAGCCGGGCACGCGCATCATGACGGTGCGCAATGGCACCTGCGGAATTCAGACCGTGCTTCTGGAGCGCTCGCCGAAGCCGGTGGATTGAGCCCCTCTCTCCCCGTCATTGCGAGGAGCCCTCGCGACGAAGCAATCCAGACCGTTTCCGCAGTGGCATCCTGGATTGCTTCGCTGCGCTCGCAATGACGGTGTTGAAGCAGGTGCCTGCCTCTCTCCTATGCGGCGGGCTGCGCGCATGTTAAATGCCAGCCAGGCGATCACCAGCGAGCACCCGGTTTGGCGAAGGCAAAGCGACCTCTGAAATGGCAGCGCGACCCCGAAGGGATGCGGCTGCGCATTCTCGAAGCCGCCAAGCAGGAGTTTTCCGCCCATGGCCTTGCCGGCGCGCGCGTCGACCGCATCGCGGCCAAGGCCGGCGCCAACAAGCGCATGCTCTATTACCACGTCGGCAACAAGGACGAGCTCTATCTCGCGGTGCTCGAAGGCGCCTACGACAAGATCCGCAGCGAGGAGCGGGGGCTCGATCTCGAACATCTCGATCCGCCCGAGGCGATCCGCCGCCTGATCGAGTTCACCTGGAACTACTTCCTGCGCAATCCCGAATTCCTGTCGCTGCTGCAGACCGAGAATCTGGCGCGCGCCAAGCACCTGAAGAAATCGACCAAGGTCAAGTCGATGCACTCGCCCTTCGTCGAGATGATCCGCACCGTGGTGCGCCGCGGCGTCGAGAGCGGGGATTTCCAGGTCGCGGTCGATCCGGTTCAGCTCTACATCTCCATTGCGGCGCTCAGCTTCTTCTATCTCTCGAACTCGGCGACGCTCAGCGTGATCTTCGGCCGTGATCTCCTGGACAAGAAGGCCAAGGACGAGCGGCTGGCGCACATGTCCGGCCTCGTGCTGGCGGCATTGACGGGCAAGTCCGCCGAGCTGTTCGAGATCGCGAAGGCCCCGAAGTCGCGGACTGCGGTGGTGCAGGCGGTGTAGCCTGTAGCCCAGATGAGCGACTTGCTTCGTCATTGCGAGCGCAGCGAAGCAATCCAGAATCTTTCCGCGGAGACAGTCTGGATTGCTTCGCTGCGCTCGCAATGACGACGTGGAGGCGGGCGCACCTCGCTCCGCTCTCGTGCCCCGGACGCAGCGCAGCACGTGCCGCTTCCTGGGTTCCGGCTCAGCGCAGCAACGCTTCGCGTTGCAGCGCGTCCGGGACACGAGAGGAGGCCGGAACCCCGGCGCAAAACGTCACAGGGAAAGCTCTGGACAGTATTTATCCAACGGGTTAATTTCTCGCCATAACGAAGAAGACTGCCGGGAGTGAAAATTGGCCGAGCCGAAGCCGCAAAACGCTGTTTCCAAGCTGCTGAATGCGGCCTGGGTTCGGCCGTTCTTGTTCCTGGTCTTCATCGTCGTCGCCTGGGATCTTGCGATCCGGATCTTCAAGATTCCCGCCTACCAGATCCCGTCGCCGCTCGACGTCGTCGCCGTGCTGCGCACCGAATGGCCGGAGCTGCTGCGCCAGTCCTGGCCGACCACCTATGCAACCGTCTGCGGCTTCCTGCTGTCGGCGCTGTTCGGCATTCCCGTCGCGATGCTGATCGCGGGGTCGAAGACGGTGGAGAGCTACGTCTATCCGCTGCTGGTGTTCTCGCAATCCGTGCCGAAGATCGCGATTGCGCCGCTGTTCGTGGTCTGGTTCGGCTTCGGTATCATTCCAAAGGTGATCTCGGCCTTCCTGCTCGGCTTCTTCCCGGTGGTGGTCTCCGCGGTGCAGGGTTTCAAGTCGGTCGACCCCGACATGGTCGATCTCGCCCGCGCCATGCAGGGCAGCCGCCTGCAGGTGTTCCGCGCGGTGAACCTGCCGCATGCGCTGCCCGCGATCTTCTCCGGCCTCAAAGTCTCGGTGACGCTCGCCGTCGTCGGCGCGGTGGTCGGCGAGTTCGTCGGCTCCAATTCCGGCATCGGCTATGTGATGCAGCGCTCGATCGGCACCTTCGACCTGCCGACGATGTTTGCGGCGCTGGTGATCCTCGCGCTGCTCGGCGTGGTCCTGTTCTGGATCGTCGACCGGATCGAGAAA
Organism: Bradyrhizobium sp. BLXBL-01; assembly: GCF_051853025.1. Lineage (NCBI taxonomy): Bacteria > Pseudomonadati > Pseudomonadota > Alphaproteobacteria > Hyphomicrobiales > Nitrobacteraceae > Bradyrhizobium > Bradyrhizobium sp. BLXBL-01. Next base: position 5,843,208 of record NZ_CP182471.1, on the reverse strand, counting down.
CTGGTCATTCCCTGGCATGTCAGCCAGCGCGAAGACGTGATCTTTGCATCCTGACTAAAGCAACGAGCGGCCACCAACGGCCGACGCAACAAACGGCAAGGGAGAGAAACGATGAGGAAGTGGATTGGGGCTGCATCCGTGGCACTGCTGGCGTTCGCAGCCATGCCGGCGCAGGCCGCCGACAAGGTCGTGCTGATGCTGAACTGGTACGTCTATGGCGAGCACGCGCCGTTCTATTACGGTAAGGCCAAGGGCATCTACGCGGCCGAAGGCATCGAGCTCGAGATCCAGGAAGGCCGCGGCTCGGCTGCGACCACCCAGGCGGTTGCCGCCAAGACCGCCGATTTCGGCTATGTCGACGTCCCCACCATGATGCGCGCCGCGATCAAGGGCGCGCCGGTGGTCGCGACCGGCGTGCTGCTGCAGACCTCGCCGATGTCCGCCATGGGCTTCGCCGACAAGAACATCAGGAAGCCCGAAGACATCAAGGGGAAGACGGTGGCGATCACGCCAGCGGATTCCATGACGCAGATCTGGCCGTTGTTCCTGAAGAAGACGGGCCTGAAGGAGAGCGACTTCCAGACGGTCGCCGGCGACGGACAGACCAAGCTCAACGCCGTCATCAACGGACAGGCCGATCTGTTGCTCGGCTACGTCATGGACCAGTCGATGAAGATCAAGGACGCGACGGGCAAGGACGTCTACCCGATCAAGTTCGCCGACTACGGCATCAACATGGTCTCCTCGGGCATCATCGCCAACGCCGACTATGTGAAGGCCAATGCCGATCTCATCCGCCGCTTCATGTCGGCAACGACGAAAGCGGTCGAGGCCGCCGAGAAGGAGCCGAAGGCCGCGGCGCAGTCGATCCTCGATGCCAACCCGAAGGGCGGCAAGATCGACACGCTGACGCAGGGTTTTGAGCTGACCATTCCGCTGTACCGGACCGCGGAGACCAAGGGCAAGCGGCCGTTCCAGGTCACCGACCAGAACATGGCCGAGACCGTCAATCTGCTGGTCGAATATGGCGGGCTCGATGCCAAGGCCAAGGAGAATCCGAAGGCCTTCTATACCAACGATTACCTGCCGAAGAGCGGCTCGTGACTGCCTTCGTCATTGCGAGCGAAGCGAAGCAATCCAGACCGTCTCCGGGGAAAGACTCTGGATTGCTTCGTCGCTTCGCTCCTCGCAGTGACGAGGCTGATCAGCGGCGTTCGATGGGATATGATTGAATGATACCGAAAAAGGCCGATCAAGCGGACCAGCCGGCCGCTCACCTCCGATTGGTGTCAGACCGGGCCGGGGACGGGTCGGGCATCAAGCTGTCGGGCGTGTCGAAGACCTATCGGACGCGCGACGGCGACGTGCCGTCGCTGCGGCCGCTCGACTTCCACATCAATGACGGCGAGTTCTTCGTCGTGGTCGGCCCATCCGGCTGCGGCAAGTCCACGCTGCTCAAGCTGATCTCGGGTCTGCTGGCGCCGACCACGGGCGAGATCCTGGTCGAGGGCGAGAAGGTGACGACGCCGCACGGCAATGTCGGCATCGTGTTCCAGAACGCGCTGCTTTTGCCCTGGCGCAACATCCTGGGCAACGTGATGCTGCCGATCGACATGAAGCGCCTGCCGCGGCAGGAATATCTCGATCGTGCCAAGCAGCTGTTGAAGCTGGTCGGCCTCGAAGGCTTCGAGAAGAAGCTGCCCTGGCAGCTTTCCGGCGGCATGCAGCAGCGCGCCTCGATCTGCCGCGCGCTGGTGCATGATCCCAGGATCATGCTGATGGACGAGCCGTTCGGCGCGCTCGATGCGCTGACGCGCGAGCGCATGAATGTCGAATTGATGCGGATCCAGCGCGAGACGAAGAAGACGGTTCTGCTGATCACGCATTCGATCCCGGAAGCCGTGTTCCTCGCCGACCGCGTGCTGGTCATGACCGAGCGCCCCGGTGCGATCGCGGCAATCTACGACGTGCCGCTGCCGCGCCCGCGCTCGCTCGACGTGATGGCCGATCCGGTGTTTACGGAGCTCGTGCAGCGCATCCGCAAGCACTTCTTCTCGCAAGGTGCATTGGATTAAGTGCCCGCGATGTTCGCTGAAGCCACCACATGCACGGCGCGCTCCCTCCCCCGCTTGCGGGGGAGGGCTGGGGAGAGGGTGTCTCCGCATCGGGACACTCCCCTAGAGGAGAAAACCCTCACCCGGCACTTCGTGCCGACCTCTCCCGCAGGCGGGAGAGGTGCACCACGCCAGTGGTCAGATCGTGTTCTCGACCATCGCCAGGCTGTCGCACCATGTCCCCGCGCCTGAAGCTGCGAGACATCGCCTTCTTCGAACGTCCCGTGCAATTCGCGCGACCGTTCCGCTTCGGCGCGATCACGATCAACGCGACGCCGCAGCTGTTCGTGCGGGCCGAGATCGAGGTCGAGGGCAGGGGAAGCGCGGTCGGCGCCAGTGCGGAGTTGCTGGTGCCGAAATGGTTCGACAAGCGTCCGGAGTTGTCGCCGGCGCAGACGGTGGACGGTCTGCGACGCTCGCTTCAGATCGCACGTGGGCTCTATCTGGCGGAAACGGGCTTTCGACCGGCGTTCGGTCTGCATGCATCGTGCATCGGCGCCCAGGTTAAAACCTGTGCGGAAGAGAACATTCCGCCGCTTGCGGCGGGCTATGGCCCGGCTGAGATCGACAAGGCGATCCTCGATGCGCTCCTGCGCGCGGTCGGCGTGAGCTTTTTCGATGGAATGACCGACAACATCGCGGGCATCGATGGGCGGATGTCGCTCGATCTGACCGGTGCCGAGATCACAGGGTTTCTGAAGACGCGAACGCCCCTGCCACGGGTTGCCATCCGGCACACGGTCGGTCTTGACGACAAGATCGAGGGCGAGGGCGGTGTCGCGGATGCATGCGAGAACGGCGGCGCTTACTATTTCAAGCTCAAGCTATCGGGCGATCCCGAGGCAGACGCGGCCCGGCTGGTGTGCATCGGCAAGGAACTCGGCAAGCTGGATCGCGACTACAAGGTCTCGCTCGACGCCAACGAGCAATACGCCGACCTGGTCGCGCTGCGCGCATTGGTAGGTCGCCTCGATCGCGATCAAGCGCTGCAGCCGATCGCCGGCAGGCTGCTCTACATCGAGCAGCCGATGCCGCGCGACGTGACCCGGGAGACCGCTCTCGGCCCGCTCGCCGCGCGTGACTTCATCATTGACGAGGCTGATGACGCCTATGATGCGTTCCTGGCGATGAGGCCGCTCGGCTATCGCGGCATCTCCTCGAAATCCTGCAAGGGTCTCTACAAGTCGATCCTCAACGCGACCCGCGCAGCACAATGGACGTCCGGCGCCGAAACGTTCTTCATCACGGGCGAGGACCTGACCTGCCAAGCCGGTCTTGCCGTGCAGCAGGACCTCGCGCTCGGCGCCTTCATCGGCGTCACCCATGCCGAGCGCAACGGCCACCACTACGTCGACGGCTTCGGCGAGACGCCCGCCGCCGAGGCGCGCGCCTTCGCGGCCGCGCATCCCGATCTCTATGCCGATGCCGGGCAGGGCATCCGCCTCAAGATTCACAGCGGCGATCTCCTGACGGGATCGCTTCACACAGCAGGCTTTGCGACGTCGGTCCATCCGGACTGGTCGGCGCTGCGCCCGCTCGAACAGCCAGGATCACTTCAGGAGCAATTGGCATGACCACCGAACGCCTCGGCCTCATCATGAACGGCGTCACCGGCCGCATGGGGCTCAATCAGCATCTGATCCGCTCGATCGTCGCGATCCGCGACCAGGGCGGCGTCCGCCTGAAGAACGGCGACCGCGTCATGCCGGATCCGATCCTGGTCGGCCGCAACGCCGAGAAAGTCGAGGCGCTGGCCAAGCGCTACAACATCACGCGCTGGACCACCGATCTCGACGCCGCGCTCGCCGACAAGAACGACACCATGTTCTTCGATGCCGCGACCACGCAGGCGCGCCCCGGTCTGCTGACCCAGGCCATCAACGCCGGCAAGCATGTCTATTGCGAGAAGCCGATCGCGACCAATTTCGAGGAGGCCCTCGAGGTCGTGAAGCTCGCCAATGCCAAGGGCGTCAAGCACGGCACCGTGCAGGACAAGCTGTTCTTGCCGGGGTTGAAGAAGATCGCCTTCCTGCGCGATTCCGGGTTCTTCGGCCGCATCCTCTCCGTGCGCGGCGAGTTCGGCTATTGGGTGTTCGAGGGCGGCTGGCAGGAGGCGCAGCGGCCGTCCTGGAACTATCGCGACGAGGACGGCGGCGGCATCATCCTCGACATGGTCTGCCACTGGCGCTACGTGCTCGACAACCTGTTCGGCAACGTCCGGAGCGTGAGCTGCATCGGCAACACCGATATCCCCGAGCGCTATGACGAGCAGGGCAAGAAGTACAAGGCGACGGCCGATGATTCCGCCTACGCCACGTTCCAGCTCGACGGCGGCATCATCGCCCACATCAACATGTCCTGGGTGACGCGCGTCTATCGCGACGACCTCGTCACCTTCCAGGTCGACGGCACGCTCGGCTCGGCGGTCGCGGGCCTCACCGACTGCATGATCCAGGCGCGGCAGGCAACGCCACGGCCGGTATGGAATCCCGACGAGAAGCGGCTGCACGACTTCTACGGCGACTGGCAGAAGCTGCCGGATAATGTCACCTACGACAATGGCTTCAAGGAGCAGTGGGAAATGTTCATCCGCCACGTCTACGAGGACGCGCCCTACAAGTTCACGCTGCTCGAAGGTGCTAAGGGCGTGCAGCTCGCCGAATGCGCGCTGAAGAGCTGGAAGGAGCGGCGCTGGATCGACGTCGCCCCGATCAAGGTCTGAGGTTGATTGGATAAGCCGCGATGTCTACCAAGCCGTCATTGCGAGGAGCGAAGCGACGAAGCAATCCAGGCTGCCGCCGCGGAGGCATTCTGGATTGCTTCGCTTCGCTCGCAATGACGGGGAGAGGTTCGAAATCATGAACAAGCCAGTCCAACCAATGTCGTCATTGTCGCTCAAGCTGCCGAAGACCGATCGCTCGATCGAGACCTATCGTCTTGCGGCCTCGCGCCCGTTTCCCGCAAAGCTCGAAGGGCCGCTGAACCGCATCGCCTTCTCGGCCGTGCACACCGTGGCCGATCCCTTCGCGGACAACGATCCCTGGCTGTCGGTTGCCGTCGACTGGGACAAGACCATCGCCTTTCGCGAGCACGTCTGGGACCTCGGTCTCGGCGTTGCCGAAGCCATGGACACCGCGCAGCGTGGCATGGGGCTGGACTGGCCGACCTCGCTGGAGCTGATCACGCGCTCGGTCGCCGCCGCCAAGCGCCGCAACGCGCTGGTGTTCTCCGGTGCAGGTACGGACCATCTCGCAGTGGAGGACGCCAGGAGCCTCGACGACGTCATCCGTGCCTATGAGGAACAGATCTCGGCGGTCGAGAAGGTCGGCGGCCGCATCATCCTGATGGCCTCGCGCGCGCTGGCCAAGCTGGGCCGCAACGCCGACGATTACGCGAAAGTCTACGATCGGGTGCTCTCGCAGGTCCGTGAGCCCGTCATCATCCACTGGCTCGGCAACATGTTCGATCCGGCCCTGACCGGATATTGGGGCACCGGGGATCTCGACAAGGCCATGGACATTGCCGTCGCCATCATCAACGGCAACGCCGCCAAGGTCGACGGCGTGAAAGTCTCGCTGCTCGACAAGCAGCGCGAGATCGACATGCGCCGGCGTCTCGACAAGCGCATCAAGATGTACACCGGCGACGATTTCAACTACGCGGAGCTGATCGCCGGCGACAGCCAAGGCTTTTCCCACGCGCTGCTCGGCATCTTCGATGCCATTGCGCCGGCGGCGTCCTATGCGCTGTCGCGGCTGGCGGCAGGAGACGAGGCCGGCTTCCACGACGTGCTGGGGCCGACGGTGCCGCTGTCGCGTCACATCTTCAAGGCCCCGACGCGGTTCTACAAGACCGGCGTCGTGTTCATGGCCTATCTCAACGGACACCAGGATCACTTCACCATGGTCGGTGGACAGGAGAGTACGCGCTCGACGCTTCATCTCGCCGAGCTGTTCCGTCTCGCCGACAAGGCCGGCCTGCTCGCCAACCCCGAACTCGCGACGCAACGGATGAAGACCGTGCTCGCCACCCACGGTATCGAATCCTGATGCGCGATTTTTCGTCCGACCACCGCTGGCTTTCGCTGAATACGGCGACCGTCCGCAAGCAGGGTGACCTCGTCGAAATCATCGATGCCTGTGCAAGACAAGGTATCCGTGCCATCGATCCCTGGCGCGACCAGGTCGCCGCCGTCGGTCTCGACCGCGCCGCACGCGCGGTGCGCGAGGCCGGCCTCGATCTCTCGGGCTATTGCCGCGGCGGCATGTTCACCTCGGATGCCTCGCGCCGGGGCGAGGTGCACGACGACAATCGCCGCTGTGTCGACGAGGCCAAGGCGCTGGGCGCGCCCTGCATCGTCCTCGTCGTCGGCGGCCTGCCGCAATATTCTCGGCCGGGCAGCGAGGCTTCGAAGGATCTCGTGGCGGCGCGCGGGCAGGTCGAGGACGCGCTGGCCGACATGCTCGACTACGCGAGGCAAGCCAAACTGCCGCTGGCGATCGAGCCGTTGCATCCGGCCTATGCCGCTGACCGTGCCTGCGTGAACACGACCAAGCAGGCGCTCGACATCTGCGACCGGCTCGATCCCAAGCGTACCGGCATGCTCGGCGTCGCGCTCGACGTCTATCACATCTGGTGGGATCCCGAGCTGATGGACCAGATCGCCCGCGCCGGCAAGGATCGCCTGCTCGCCTTCCACGTCTGCGACTGGCTGGTGCCGACCAAGGACATCCTCAACGACCGCGGCATGATGGGCGACGGCGTCATCGACATCAAATCGGTACGTGCGGCCGTCGAAGCGCAGGGCTTCGCCGGCTATTCCGAGATCGAGATCTTCTCCAACGACTGGTGGGGCAAGCCGATGGACGAGGTGCTGCGCACCTGCATCGCGCGGCACAGGACGGTGGTATAGTTAACACAAGCGCCACAACGTTCCCTCGTTCCTCGAAGCGAGAGAACGCTCCGACAAGCACTTTGGAGGCGCCCGAACCGTGCAGCAGGTAGATCGTCTACGAGTGCAGCGGTCTGATGTTCTGGTTCATGTGGAAGAAGTTCGTCGGATCGTACTTGGCCTTCAAGGCGGCGAGGCGGTCGTAGTTGTCGCCGTAAGTGGCCTTAAGTCTGCTGTCGTCTCCATCCTCCATCATGAAATTCACATAGCCGCCGTCAGCCGAGTAGGGGTGCACGGCCTCCCAATAGTCCTTGGTCCAGCGCGTGATTTCGCCTGCTTTTTGCGGATTGGGATCGATACCGGCGATGACCATCGACCAGGTCGCGTCGCGCGTGTTCCAGGCGGTGTCGCTCTTGCCGACGCGATGGACGGCGCCATCGATCGGATAGAGATGCATGAGCGACAGCGCGCTCGGTGCTTTGCGGGCCTGCGAGATATGGGCGTCAATTGCTTCGTCGGTCAGTTCCTTCACGAAATCGCCGCGCCAGTACCACTGCAGACCTTTCGGGAAGAACGGATCGAACATGGACTGGAGGGCCGGATAGGGCATTTCGCCCATCCAATTGAAGAGCGGCGGGGGCAGCTCACTGAGCAACCCCGCTATGACCGCCTTGCCGTCTTCTGTCGGACCATTGTAGCAGGCAATGATGGCGCAGGCGCGCTTGCCCTGATGATCCGGCGGAAACGGGTCCATCGGCGGAACGGTCTTCAAGCCGACAAAGGCCCCGAGCTCCTCGGGAGCGCTGCGGAGGAAATCCCTGTACTTCTGCATCACGGTCCGGGCATTTTCGAGATCCCAGAAGATCGGACCGGCATATACCATCGTCACAGGATGAGCCTGGAACAGGAAGCTCGTGACGATGCCGAAATTGCCGCCGCCCCCGCGCAGTCCCCAGTAAAGGTCGGCGTTCTCCGACTTGTTGGCGGTGACGATGCGTCCATCCGCGAGCACGACATCCGCCTCGAGGAGATTGTCGATGGTGAGGCCATGCTTGCGGGTCAGGTATCCCGTGCCGCCGCCGAGCGTAAGGCCGGCGATCCCAGTGGTCGATACAATGCCGGCCGGCACGGCAAGCCCGTAGATGTGCGTGGCGTGGTCGACATCGCCTTGCGAGCAGCCGGGTCCGACGCGGACGGTACGAGCGCCGGGATCGACCCGCACGCCTTTCATCATCGACATGTCGATCATCAGTCCGTCTTCGACACTGCTGAGGCCCGGCCCATTGTGGCCGCCTCCGCGGATCGCGACCTGGAGATCATTGTCCCTTGCAAAATTGACCGCTGCGACGACGTCAGCGACGTCGGCGCATCGCGCGATCATCATTGGACTCTTGTCGATCATACCGTTGTAGAGGCTCCGCACGGCGTCATAGTCGGCATCCATTCGCCTGATAACCGGGCCGCGCATATTGCCGATGAAGGTTTCGGTGGCCATGCTCTGCATGATGTCCTCCTATTCCACCCATGATCGGTCATTGGGTCGGAGGTTGCTCGCAGGGCTCCTCGAGCGTTCTCCGCCCGTTATGAAAAGGTAGATCAAGCGCAGCGCGATAGCCATCGCAAATCGACTACGCGTTTGGGCAAGCCGATGAACGAGGTGCTGCGCACCTGCATCGAACGGTACGGGAAGGTGGTGTGCCTCCGCTTTCGGCGATCGAACGACATTGGTTGGACTTGCTGTCCGATCGCCCCAGTTGCGAATGCGAAGCCGCGAGCTGCTGGGAGTACCACCAATGATGTAGTGACTGCCATCAGCTTTCAGGCAGAATATCATCCCGATGCCGCTGCCCCGCCACAGTCTGTGCCAGATCGGAGGTGGTAATCAGCGGCCTCAACGGTCAGCAGGCGCGGCGGATGCACCCATGCCTGGTGATCTTGCATGGCCCCGACGTGCAACCGTCGGGGCCATTGTTGTGATCGCGTGCCGGGGCGCGCTTTGTTCGGTGAAAAGTCAGACGATTGCGCTGTCATCGATTCACCGCCAAACACCGGGCTATCACTCGTCAATTCGATCTGCGAAGCTGTGACAACACAAATGCGCTTGTAAGCAAGCAAGCGCGAGGGGAGGTTCGCAGTGGATCAAGTGCGACGCATGCGTGCGATGGGCTCATTGTGCCGCCAACAGGCAGCCTACAACAGCATGAACAAGTGGAAGCTGCTCGCAGAAGCAGAGTACTGGGATCATCTGGCCGATCTTGCGGTGTCGTCTCACTTCCAGCAATGCAACGCCATTGCCTCGAATGAGGCCGAGCAGTCTCAATCGATCACAAACGCGAGTGATGCTGGGTCAACGACGATTTCCGTCGCGTGAGGTCAGAAAGGCCGTGCACCCATGAAAGGAAGGTCGGCTCTGAGTGCTGATCGTCCAGAGCATGACTACTTGTGACCCCACAGCGGAGTTGACTCGTGTTCAGTTCCAATAACGCAAGTAGAGGGTTGCCGTGTCACCCGTGTGCTTGCTGTGGCAACGTCTGAAGTTTGGAAAAGCGCGATCATGGTCGGGTAAGCTCCTCCATGAGCGCCTTGGCGGAACGAAGGTCCGGCGTTTCGAAGCCTTCCGTAAACCAGGCGTAAACCGGGCCAAGAAGGCACCGCGCGTCGGCCGTCCTGCCCTGGTCGCGCCAAAGCCGAGCCAAACTCATTGCAGCACGTAATTCAAAGGACTTTGCGCTCTGTCTTTGCGCGACCTTGAGTGCAGTTTGCAAATACCCCTCGACCTCGTCAGCTGGAGCACCACGAAAGCGGTGCAGTTCACCGTCGATGCATGCAAGTTCTGCCTCCCACATATGCTCGCCGCTGCGCGCGGCAAGGGCCTTTGCTTCGGCAAGGGCAGCGACGCCGTTGTCGTAGTCGCTCAAGTGGAGGTAGGTGGCCGCGAGCATCCACAAGTACCGAACCTGGTACCAACTGGCTCCGAGCCTGTTCCGCTCGTTCAGACTGAGGCGCATGAGCGCCAGGCCGGCCTCCACGTTGCCCTCTTGCGCCATTGCCCAGCCCCGCAGGATGAGGCCGCTCACGCGCCAATAGTTCAAGCTGTTCTGATCGGCGAGATGGATGATGGCGTCGGCGTGCGCATGTACGGCCGCCACGTTTCCCATTAGCTCCGCAAGAGCCGCCTCGCCATAGACCTGCACATGCGCGGTAAGGTTCGTCTGATTCAACTCCATGGCGTATTGAGATGCGGCACGGCTAGTCCGCTGAGCCTGTTCGGGGTAACCAAGAACCCAAAGCACAATCGCCAAGTAGGGTAGCGCCGAGGCCTTCGGGTCATGTACGTAGTGCACAGGCGGCGGCCGATGCTCCTCTGGCTGATAGCGACTCAAGATCGTTTCGAGCTCCGAGCGTGCGGTCAGAAAATCACCGGAATGCATTGCGGTGAGCGCGGCCAGACGATGCGCAGCCAATTCCAGTGCTGTGTGCCCGGTGCGCTCGGCGGCGCGCTGCGCTTCGGCAACGAGGCTCTGCATGGCAGCAAGGTCGCCGCGCACGAAGTGGAAGATGAATTTGCCGCTAAGGGTGGAAAACAAGGCACCCGTGTCGTCGAGCTCATAGCAGAGCGCATGAGCCCTGCTGAAGGCTGTGCCAAGCTGCGGAGCCGTGTATCCGTGAATGGCAATCAGTGGACCTCCGATTGCTGTTTGCAGAGCGAGTTCCTGGCGATCACGCTCCGGCCCTTGTGGATTGGACTTGAGTGCCTCCAGTCCCCTTGTGAGATGAGTGATCGCTTCGAGATTGGCGGAACGCGCAGCCGCAATACGGCCGGCCCGCAGCCAGTAGTCCACCGCCTTTCCTGCCAGTCCACCCTCGGTGAGATGCAGAGCGATCGTCTCCGGCTCCGCCTCCGCACGGGCAGGATAATGTTGTTCGAGAGCTGCAGCTATGCGGGCATGGATCTGCTGCCGCTTGCTCTTGAGGAGGCTCTCGTGCGCGATGTCCTGCACCAGCGCATGTTTGAAGCTGTAGCCAACATTCGGAGGTGCGCCACGACGGAATATCAGTTCCGCGGCCAATAGATCATTGAGAGCATGCTGGAGCGCGTGCTCGTCGAGCGCCGTTACAAGGCGCAGAAGATCGTGACCGAATTCGCGTCCGATGCAAGCTGCAATCTGGGCAACTTCCTTTACCGGCGCCAATCGATCAAGGCGGGCCATCAAGGAGTCCTGCAGCGTCGTCGGGATCGCCAGCGGCGGTAATGGGCCGATCAACTCATAGCGGCTGCCCTGATCTTTGAGCAGCCCGGATTCGACGACGGCCTTGGTGAGCTCCTCGACGAACAACGGCACGCCGTCGGTCTTGGCCAAAATCTGCTCGAGCACCTCCTGAGGGAGCATTTTGCCGCCCGTGATCCGGTCAACGACTGCCGCCCCTTGCCTACGTCCCAGTCGGCTTAGAAAGAGCGCTGTCACGTGTCCATGACCCGTCCAGCGCGGAATGAACTCGGGCCGGAAGGTAACGATCATCAAGATCGGAAGTCGCTGCGCCTCGTCGACAAGCCGATCGAGAAGTTCGAGCATAGAAGGGTCTGCCCAATGGACGTCCTCGTAAACGGCAAGCACTGGCTGTCTTGCCGCTAAGCCTTGTATCTGTTCCAGAAGGGCCTGGAAGGTTCGCTCCTTCTTCTGGTGCGGACTAAGTGCAAGGGGTGGGTATCTCTCTCCGGTCGGGATTGCCAGGAGATCCGCGAGAACCGGCGCGCTCTCATGCACATCGTCCGCACCAAGAGCAAGCATGGCCTCGAGTTTATCGAGCTGTTCGTCGGAAGCGTCCTCCCGCCGTATTGCCGCTGCCCGTTCAAGGAGGCCAACGACGGGATACAAGGCGGTGTTGGTATGAAATGGTGAACAGAAATGGCTCAGCGGCGTGTGCGGCACACGTGCGACCTGGTCGCGTAAGGCTCGCACGAGCCGCGACTTGCCAATGCCGGCCTCGCCGCCGAGCAGGACGATCTGTCCTTCCCGCTCTTTCGCCCGCTCCCAGCGATCCAGGAGCAATGCAAGTTCTTCATTCCGTCCGACCAGTGCGGTCGTTGCCATGCCATGCTGGGCCTCGAACCTGCTCTCTGCTGCGCCTTCACCAATGACAAGCCACGCCTGCACCAGTTCTGGGAAACCCTTGAGAGGCACCGTGCCGAGGTCGTGGTACGTGAAAGCTTCGCCGAGTAGGCGGCGGGTCGACTCGGCAATCACCACATCACTCGGCTTGGCCAGACCTTGCAGTCGGGCGGCTAGGTTTGGTGTTTCGCCGATGACTGCGCGCTCGCGAGCCTCTCCCTCGCCAATCAGCTCGCCGACCACGACCAGACCGGTTGCGATGCCGACGCGAGCGGCGAGCGCTGCACCACCCGGTTCGGTAAGGGATGCGACCGCCTTGGTCACTCGAAGCCCAGCGCGAACGGCGCGCTCCGCCTCATCTTCGTGCGCCCGCGGCCAGCCGAAATAAGCGAGAACGCCATCGCCCAGGAATTTGGCTATGTGGCCTTCGAATCGGTCGATCTCGCCCACCACGGTGTTATGGTAGGCCTGCAAGAGGTCACGCAGCTCCTCGGGATCGCGCCCTGAAGCAAGTGCCGTCGAGCCGACCAGGTCGACGAACATGACTGTGAGCTGCCGACGCTCCGCGTCCGAAGGGATCGATGGCTTCGCGTAGTCGGCAGGTCCATTGGCCTCGACAGCCACCCGAGCAATCGGCGGAGCGAGTGCATGGATTGCCCTTAGCAAAGCCTTGCGCGGGCCGAGTGGCAAGCCAAGCTCCCGCAGGTCGGCTTCGGTCAGTTCTGGCAAAATCTCGGACGTGATTTCAGCGTCGCGAAACGTCTTTATGTAGCGCTCCAGCCCGAGACCGCGAAGCCATTGCGCGATATCCACGATAAGCCTCCTCGTGCCGCATCAGGCAACGGTCAGCTCAATTGAACGTATGCAACTTCAGCTTCAGCGAACCATCTGCCTGACGCTCAAACACGTGGGTTGCTATCCCGCCTGCAGGTTGGCTGGCGCCATCCGCTGTCTTACCGTTGGCACTCCAATGGGCCGTGCCGTAGACGATATTCTCATCTCCACCGGCGTCGATGACGACTAACCTGTGATCGGTGAATCCGCTTGAAAACAGCCCAGCAAAGAAGCTCTCGATCGCTGTCGGACCGGATATCACTTGATGCGTCGGCGGCAACAATTTGGCGTCTGACACGTAAGTCGCCGCGATAGCCCTGGCATCTGCTTTGTTGAATGCTGAATCCCACGCGGCGTACGCCGCAGCAATGTCGTGTTTTATGGAGGAAGCTAATGCTGTCATGATCCCTCCCTCAATCGCGGGGTTGCCTTCGCAGGAGACCGATTACGTCACCTGACGTCGTTCGACCGCTGCGCAAAATGCAACGAGAGAACGCGACGTCCTCACGGGCCTGCGACCTGTTGCAGCCTGTTGAAGCGCGCCTTCTGCTCGCTGCTCAGCGTGGCATAGAATTCGTCCAGGGCCGGCTCGACCAGCTTCGCGGCCGTCAACATGGCCTCAAGCCGGTGCTGCATCGTCTCGAGCCGTCCAATAGGCGTCAGCGGCGCATCGTTCGGACAGGCCGCCTGGAGGCCCTCAACGCCCTTCGCCGTCGCTTCGCTGAGCCGATCGAGCGCCTCCTTCTGCTTACCAGCGGGGTGGAGCACGGCTTCGATCCTCTGGATCGGCAGCTGCGTCAGGCTGGACTTCGGATCGCCGCAGCCCTCGCTACTCGCCTCCTGCTGCCGCGGAGAGCGCTCGCCGACATTGGGACCGAGCGCGTTGAAGCGGGCTTGCTGCTCGTCACTGAGCGAGTTGTAGAAATTCTCCAGCGCCGGCCTCACGATCTTGACGGCTTCAAGCGTCGCGCTGATGCGGTTCATCATCGCGCGCAAGCGGCCAGGGGGAGTCAGTGCATAAGTCTCCGCGCACGAGTCCTTGAACACACCGGCAGCGTTGGCCGCCGCCGTCTTGAGCTCGTCCAACAATGCGCGTTGCTCCGGCGTCGGCCGCACCGCCTGTGCGATATCGGCAAGCGGCCAGGCGGTCACGCCCTTGTCCGGTGTGGCGCACAATTGCTGAAGCATCTGCGGGCTCACGCTGGCGCGCTGGCGCGCGCGGTAGCTGCTGCCGGCTTGCGGAGTGTCATACGGGTAGGTGCTGGCATAAGCGGAGTAAGGGCCGTCACCGCCCCAGAACACGGTGTCGACGAAGTCGTCATAGGCGTACGCCCAATATCCGGGCTCGTAGGCATAGGACCAGAACGTGTAGTTGAAAATGTCGGAATAGGCGTAAGGCCAGAACACGGGCCCAAGCCAAGCCACGAACACCGCGGGATGACGGTGACGCCAGGCCTGTCGGGGAGCCCAGCCGCTTTGGCGGGCGGCGAGCGCCGCCTGGGCTTGCGCAGGGGCCTGGTCGCGGAAGCGCTCGGCAAACCGGCCGCGCTGGGTGGCCTGCGCAGCCGCAAGTGTCGCAGCGCGCTCCGCCGGGGCCTGCAATCCAAGCCGCTGCTGGCGCGCCAGGTCAATTTGCTGCGCGCGCTGCTCTCGGCCAAGCAAACGGTTCTGCGCCTGGAGCGTCCGTTGCTGCTCGCGCAACGCTCGCACGCCTTCGGGCTTTTGCGACTGCAATTGCTGCACCCGCTGCTGCAGGCGTTCGATGCGGGCCTGGCGCTCCGTCGTCTGGCGCGTCAGCATGTCGCGCTGGCGCTGCTCGACCTGCTGCGAGCGCTGTTGGACACGTTGCTCGCGCTCAAGAAGGCGGCTCTGCGACTGCAGCAACCGTTGCTGCTGCTGTCGCGCCCTTGGGTCTTCCGTCTTCTGCGATTGCAATTGCTGCACGCGCTGCTGCAAGCGGTCGATGCGGTCTTGGCGTTCCGCGGATTGGCGCGAAAGCATCTGGCGCGGCGGTCCCGATCGCTCGCTCACGGCCGGGGGTGCACTTGGGCGCGAAGGGGTGGCGATATGCGGCGTCGGCCGCGGCGCCATGGCCGGACGTTGTGGCGCTGCCGGCGGGGGGTGGAATTCGCGCCGCGGCGCCGCCACCTGCGGGGCGGCTCGCGGGGCACTGAATTGTGGGCTCGGGCGCGGTGGCGGTGATGCGATGTGCGGCGCCGGACGTGGCGCCATTGCCGGCCGCTGCGGCGCGGAAGGGGGATGGAATGCCGGCGCGGCGGGACGCGCCATGGCTGGCGGTGCCGCCGGACGCGCCATGGCTGGCGGTGCCGCCGGACGAGCCATTGCTGGCGGTGCTGCTGGACGAGCCATAGCCGGTGGTGCTGCCGGACGGGCCATGGCCGGTGGTGCTGATGGCGGCGCTGCGGCTGCCCCTGGTGGTCCACCTCGTCCGTGTCCGAGGGGTCCCTGGGCCGACGCGCTCGTCGTCAGCATCGAGGCACCAACTAAAACAGCCGTCAGGCAAACGCCACGCGGAAGCATGATCTTCGCTCCCAGCTCGTAATCGCCCACGACTTTCAACGCACGGCCGGCGGAATCGTTCGTTGCTGGCCACTGCCGGCATTGCGATCTTCCGACGCAGGCAGCCTCAAGAGAGATCCTGCGTCAGGGTGGTGGCGAGCCGCTCCAGCGCCCAGTCGATCTCGGCCGGCCGTCCAGGTTTGACCAGCTTGGCGGCCGTCAGTATGGCCGCTCTGAATTTGCGTCCGCGTTCGGCGGCAGAACGGGCATTGGTCGGACTCGCGGCTCGCTGGCCGCGGTTGACCCAACCGAAACATTGGCCCGGGCTTCTGTCCCACGTTTTGCGTTAGGACCACGGCGGCTCTTCGCTCGCCCCGGCTGCCTCGTGGTGGATCGTGAAACCCGCCGAACGCAAGCCGGTCAGCAACACAGTTCTTACAGAGGCAGGATCGAATCCAATATCCTTGGCGTTTGGCGGATGTGCCTCGCTGCCCTTCAATCGGAGCGCCAAGTGCAATTGCTCGCAAAGGTGCTGAACCACGAGATTGACCTGATCGTCAGTCATGATCTGCATTTCCCGCTACCGTTTTGCCTCCCAATTAGTAGCACACATGAAAATAGGCCGGTACGCGATAGTCGAATGATCGGCGCGAACGGGCGCCCGATGATCCGGCGCCGGCCTGTGAGTCGGCCCTGGTTGCAGCGCAGTCAACGCTGGCTGCGCTCCAGGCTTCACCGCCCGACGACCAGCAACATATTTCCATCGATACTGCTCTGCACTATGGCGATGCCGCATACCGCAATATTGGCTCTGGCAATCGCCTCGACTTCACCGCCGTCGGGCGCGACATCAACATCCTCAGCCGGCTGGGAGGCGATGGGGCGGCTTGAAAAACGCTCTCAGCGGCGGCAATCTTGACATGACTGAGGCCTCGATCTTGAGAATCTCGGCTTATGCCGATCGATGCAAGGATCGACGATGAAGCAGCGGCTTATAATGTGGCTTGCCGTTGTTGCGAGCGTCGCCTTGGTGCTCGCCGTCGCCTGGGCCGCCATCCTCTGGACCCGTCCGGAGCCTATTCGTATCGCATTCGCCAATTCGCTCTCTGGCCCGTCCGCTCCGGCCGGGACGGAAAGCCTGGTCGCGACGCAGCTTGCAATCGACGAGGTGAACGGCAAGGGTGGCGTCAACGGGCGGCCGATTGAACTCGTTCTGTTCGACGACGCAAGCGATCCAGCCGTGGCGCGCGCGAATGCGCAGGCGATCGCCAACAGCCCATGCGTCGCTGTGCTCGGGCACTATCTCAGCTCCGCATCGCTCGCGGCGGCGCCGGTATATAAGGACGCGCGGATCCCGGCACTCACGGGAGGCGCGGCTGCCGACGAGCTGACATCCGGTCATGAATACTACTTTCGTGCGCTGTCACCGGTCTCCGCGCAGGCGCGCTCGATCGCGGAACATCTGCGCGCCGTGATGAAGGAGCCAAAAGTCCGCCTTGTTCACACGCTCGATTCCTATGGCAAGAGCTTTGCGCGCGGATTTGCGGCTACCTATCCGTCGGAGCAGTTGCGCGCATTCGGACTGGACGTCGCCCCGAGTCGGATTGGATCGATGGACGAGGCGCTGGACGCCGCCGCGCAGGAACCTGGCCCTGGCATCATCGTCGTTGGCGCGGCAGCCGATTATATCGCAGCCATCGTCAAGGGGCTGCGCCGCCGCGGCATCAAGGGCACGATCATCACAACCCAGGGGGCGGGTCGCGAAAGCTATTTGAAGAATTTCGTCGACGAGCCCGAGGAAAAAGCGCGTCCGGGTTTCTTTAGTGAGAATCTGTATGCCGCATCGTCGCTGATTTTCGATAGCGCCGGCGAGGCGGCGCAGGTTTTTGCTGCCGACTACAAAGCGAAAGCGGGAACCTCCCCAAGCTGGGTTGGCGGCGGCTCGTATGACGCCGCGCGTCTGATGATCGATGCGCTGAGACGAGCTGCCGTACATCGCCGGTTTATGAGTCAGGGGATTCAGAAACAATCCGACAGCAAGGCTGCAGATCGCGACCGCGTGCGCGTCGCACTGGCCGCAATCGACAGTCCGAAATCGGCGGTCGTCGGGCTGACCGGGCGACTCTATTTCAATGCGAACCGCGACATTCCGCGCCCGATCCGAATGGGCTTCTTCCGCTACGGTCGGTTCGTCACGGCGCCGCTGCAACTCGTGCGGATCGAGCCTAGTGGAATCGATCTCGCTGCAGAACAGGAGGCGGGCCATATCATCGCGTTCGAGGATCGGCGCTACTGGATTCAGCGCGTTGTTTATACCGGCATCGACATCATTCGCGTCGGCCGGATTGACGTGAAGCAAAATTCGTTCAACGTCGACTTCTATCTCTGGATGCGGTTCGCTGGCGACGATGCGGCGGAGACGCACGTCGAATTCCCGGCCTTGCTGGATCGTGGGGCGTTCGATCCGGCTCGGCCGATGCAGGCTGGAAAGGAAGATGGCCTGAGCTATCGGCTCTATCGCGTCAGCGGCGATTTCAAGGCCCGTTTCGATCTCCATGATTATCCGTTCGACACGCAGCAGTTGCGTCTGCATTTCCAGAATACGGAACAGCGGCGGGAACTCATCACCTATGTCATCGATCGGTTCGGCTTGCGCCTCGCCGACGACGGAAGCTCGCGGGCCGAGGACGGGGCCTATTCCGGACTTCAGCTCTGGCGATTTCTCGGACTGAACTATTTCGTCGAATCCCTGTCCAGTGGCTCGACGCTCGGAAAGGCGTCCTTGTTTGGCGCCGAAGCAAGTACGGAATTTGCGGGCTTCGATGCGGTCATCATGCTGCGCCGCAGCTCCGCCATCTACATGCTGAAGAACCTGCTGCCGCTGTTTCTGCTCGTGCTCGTCGTATTCACGACGCTGTTCTTTCCCGAAACCATGTTTCGTGAACGCGTGACGATCCCAGTAACCTCGATCCTGGCGAGCGCGGTGCTGCTCGTAGCGGTGAACAGTCAGATCGGCGATGTCGGATACACGGTGGTGGTCGAAGAGATGTTCTACATCTTCTTTGTACTATGCCTCATGACGGTATTTGCGGGCTACAGGCATGAAAAACTTCGGGACGCCGGCCGAAAGCGCGTCGCAGTTGTTTTGGATCGCGCAGCGCAGGTCGTTTATGCCGGGACGGTGCTCGCTGTCATCGTCGTGCTCTACCGGCGTTATGCCGTGTGAGCAAGCGTGGATACCTCGCCGACCCGCCAGACCTTCTTGAAATTCAGGAGAGATCCTGCGTCAGGGTGGTGGCGAGCCGCTCCAGCGCCCAGTCGACCTGGTCGCTTGTGATCACCAGCGGCGGGGCGATGCGGATCGTATGCTCATGGGTATCCTTGGCCAGAATGCCCTTGGCCTGGAGCGCCTCGCAGTAGCGGCGTGCCCGCCCGGCCTCGGGATGAAGCTCGACCGCCAGCATCAAGCCGCGCCCGCGTATCTCGCGGATCGTATTGGCACGGATGTCCTTCAAGCCGTTCAGAAAGCGCGCGCCTTGCCTCGCCGCGTTATCGATCATGCCTTCCTCGACCAGCACGCGCATCGCCGCGCGTGCCACCGCGCAGGCAAGTGGGTTGCCTCCGAAGGTCGAGCCGTGCTGCCCGGGCCTCAATGTCCCGAGCACTTCGTTGTTCGAGAGCACGGCCGAGACCGGATAGAAGCCGCCGGACAGGGCTTTGCCGAGCAGCGTCACGTCTGCTTCTATACCCTCGTGCTGTTCGGCGAGCAGCTTGCCGGTGCGGCCGAGCCCGGTCTGGATCTCGTCGAGCACCAGCATCACGTTGTTGGCGGTGCAGAGCTCCCGGACCTCAGTGAAATAGCCGGGCGGGGGAATGATGACACCGGCTTCGCCCTGGATCGGCTCGACCAGAAAGGCGACGGTGTTCGGCGTGATTGCGTCCCGCAGCGCTGCGGCGTCGCCGAACGGGATGATCTTGAAGCCCGGCGCGAACGGCCCGAAATGGGCGCGTGTCTCGGGATCGGTCGAAAAGCCGACGATGCCCAGCGTGCGTCCGTGGAAATTGTTGGCGCAGACGATGATCTCGGCCTGGCCGTCCGGCACGCCCTTCACCTCGTAGCCCCATTTGCGGACCGACTTGATCGCGCTTTCGACGGCCTCCGCGCCGCTGTTCATCGGCAGCACCTTGTGGGAGCCGGTGAGCGCCGCGACCTCCTCATAGAACAAGGCGAGCTGGTCGTTGTGGAAGGCGCGCGAGGTGAGCGTCAGCCTGTGCGCCTGTTCGACCATCGCGGCCAGGATCTTGGGGTGGCAGTGGCCCTGGCTGACCGCCGAATAGGCGGACAGGCAATCGAGGTACCGGTTGCCTTCGGTATCCCAGACCCAGACACCTTCGCCGCGCGCAAGGACGACCCCGATCGGCTCGTAATTGTGGGCGCCAAAGCGTGCTTCCGTCGCAACGAAATCAATGACCGACGCGCTCATCTGCCGTCACTCCATTGCTGCGGACGTCAAGCGACGGCATCGCCGGTCGCGCCCAAATGAATGTGGGTATCGGTTTGCCAGCTCGGAAGCCTTGGTGCGCCGATGGCGCGGCGTGGCCTGATAGTCCCGAAATGTCAGGTGGTTCTGCCGGGCCACAGGGCGCCGTTCGGCGACCCAGGCTCTACGGTGCATGGGGTTGTTTTCGCAGTTTTTGTTGTCGAGCCCGTCAGCGAAGCGCGCAAGGCACGCTCAGGAAGCCGCGGAACCGCACCCGTCCGCCGCGCACCGGCTGGCCGCTCACGGCATAGTTCGGGAAGCGCGCCAGGAAGCGCGAGATCGCAATCGCCCCTTCCAGCCGCGCCAGCGCCATGCCGGCGCATTGATGCGCGCCGGTGGCGAAGGCGAGGTGCCGGTTCGGCGTGCGCGCGATGTCGAAACGCTCAGGGTCGGGAAACTGCGCAGGGTCGCGGTTCGCCGCGCCGATGCACAGCGTCACCGACGTGCCGGCTTCGAGCATGACGCCACCGAGCTCGACCCTCTCGGTCGTCATGCGATTGCCGAGCTGGTTGGAGCTCTCGTAGCGCAGCATCTCCTCGACCGCGGTCTTCATGTCCGGGTTCTCGATCAGCCGCTGCTTCTGGTCGGGATGCCGGTCGAGCGCCACGAGGCCGTTGCCGATCAGGTTGGTCGTGGTCTCGTGGCCGGCATTGAGCAGGAAGATGCAATTGTGCAGCAGCTCCTTCTCGGTCAGCCGCTCGCCGTTCTCCTCGCCCTGAATGAGACGCGTCAGCACGTCGCGCTCGGGATTGCCGGGCTTGGCGCGCCGGCGCGCGACCAGCGTCTGCAGGTAAGCGAGGAAGTCCGCCACCGCCTTGTTGCCGCGCGTCGCAGCCTCCGTCGACACCACCGGTTCGAGCGCGCCCAGGATCGCCAGCGACCAGTCGCGCAGTGGTCCGCGCTCCTCGTGAGGCACGTCGAGCAGATTGCCGATCACCTCGATCGGAATCGAAGCGGCAAAGTCCTCGATCAATTCGCAAGCGCCCTTGGCGGCGATGGCATCGAGCAGGCCGTCGACGAGCTTGACGAGGTCCCCCTCCATGCTCGCGATCGCGCGCGGCGACAGTGCGCCCATGATCAGGCGGCGCACGCGGGTGTGGGCGGGCGGGTCGTTGAAGACGAGGCTGGTGGTGTGGTGCTCGTAGAGCGGCGTGTCGCCGTATTTCGGTGCGAACTCGCGCTTCTTGTCCGAGCTGAACGATTTCGTGTTCTTGTAGGTGGTGACAAGATCGTCGTAGCGGGTCAGGAACACGGTGCCGCTGCGCAGGCGCTTGACCGGCTCGTTCTCCCGCAGTGCACGATAGGTCGGGTAGGGGTTGTCGTAGAACTCCGGCGTCAGCTTCTCGAGGTCGAAGCTTGCCGCCAGCGTCTTCGCATCTGCGTTCATCCCGTTATACTCGCCGGTTAAGGCCGATATGCCGTTTTTGTTGTTCTGGTCGACGCGTGCATGCGTCTACAGTCTTTGCACCTTGCTAGCCGACCGGACAGGAAAATGCACGCACGCGCTGACGCTGCCGACACGGTGCCGAACTGGCCCGACGATATTTTCGCGACCTTGCAGCGCTTCGACGTCCGGCAGGTGCCTTACGTGCCTGACGCCGGTCATTCCATGCTGATCCAGCGCGTGCTGGACTCCTCCACCATGCGCGGCATTGCGCTGACGACGGAGGAGGAGGGCGTGGCGCTGCTCGCCGGCGCCTGGGCGGGTGGACAGCGCGGCGTCTTGCTGATGCAGTCGAGCGGCGTCGGCAATTGCATCAACATGCTGTCGCTGATCCCGATCCTGCGCTTCCCGTTCCTGACGCTCGTGACCATGCGCGGCGAGTGGGGCGAGTTCAATCCATGGCAGGTGCCGATGGGCTCGACCACGCAAGGCGTGTTCGAACTCTCCGGCGTCAAGGTGCTGCGCGCCTCGCACGCAGCCGAGGTGCCGGCGGTGCTGGAAGCCGCCGCAGCCCAGGCCTACAACGCGCTGACCCCTACTGCCGTCCTTCTGTCGCAGCGCCTGATCGGCGCCAAGGTCTTCACCAAATGAGCAAGGCCAATCTCCTCGACCGTCGCCAGGTCGTCTCCACGCTGCTGGCGAACCGCAAGGACGTCGTCGCGATCGGCGGTCTCGGGGCCTCAACCAACGACATGTGCGCCGCCGGCGACCATGCCCGCAACTTTTACCTCTGGGGCGGCATGGGCGGCGCCGCGATGATCGGGCTGGGTCTGGCGCTGGCGCAGCCGAAGCTGCCCGTGCTGGTCATCACCGGCGACGGCGAGATGCTGATGGGCATGGGCAGCCTCGCCACAATCGGCCTGCAGAAGCCGGCCAACCTCTCGATCGCAGTGCTCGACAACGAGGCCTATGGCGAGACCGGCGGCCAGACCAGCCACACCTCCGCGGCCGCCGACCTCGTCGGCATCGCCAGGGCTTGCGGCATTAACGACAGCCGGGCTGTCACGACCATGGCCGAAGTCGAAGCCTTCGCCAAAGCCGTCCACGACGTCTCTGCCGGGCCGCGATTTGCCAACGTGAAGATCGACAGCGCCAATCTGGAGCGGATTCTGCCGACCCGGGACGGGACCTACATCGTCAACCGGATCCGCGCTGACCTCGGCTTCCGGCCGATCTAGGCGGTCTGCCCATCCCTTGCCGAACTCCTGCACGCGGGCCGTGCAGGCTTGATCAATTTCCATCAATTCTACGTCGCACACAGGTTGCGATGCAACATAGTGCTTGACTCCTGCGTGGGTGAGTGCTTACTCACCCAGCATGAGCTCATTGCGTATGACCAGCGACCTGAGGCGTCAATTGATCCTCGGCGCCGCAAAGCGCTGCTTTGCCCGACACGGCTACACCGGCACCACGACGAAGAGCGTGGCGGCCGCGGCTGCGATTTCCGAGGCGCTGCTGTTCAAGCATTTCCCGTCCAAGGCGGCGCTCTATGCCGAGATCCTCAGCGACGAATGCGAGGCCGATCCCGCTCTGATGGAGCTGCTCGAACGGGAGCCCTCGACCGCCACGCTGGTCGAAGTGATCCGCGGGATGGTCGAACACTTCCTTCAGATCGCCGACGGTCCCGATCAGGAAGAGGCCCAGCGCCTGCGGCTGATGGCCACGAGCCATTTGGATGATGGCGAATTCGCCCGCTTGCTCTATGCCAAGATCGAGACGCTGATAGGCGCTGTCTTCGTCGCCTCGCTCGAGCGTGCGGTTGCGAGCGGTGACGCGCGGCCCTGCGCTGGCGATCCGCTCAACCTGTTCTGGTTTGCGCATCATGCTGTGATGACCGCGGCGCTGACCAGGCTGCCGGCCACGCCCTGTCTTGCTTACGGCAGGGCCACCGACCTGGAGCGGCAGCTCTGTGAGTTTCTCCTGAGGGGTATCGGACTTAACGACGCCGCAATTGCTTCGCATCTGGGCCGCAATCAGGCCGCGGATGCGAACCAGGCGGCGATTGCAGAAAGTGCATGACATGAACATCGTGGCCGAAAACAAGATTTCGGGGCAACCGATCGACAACAAGGCTCCCAAGCGTCCGGTCCGGCCGGTACGCTGGTTCATCATCGTCGGCACGCTTCTGGCCGTGCTCGTCGGTGGGCTCGTCTGGTTCAATTCCTTCCGCGGCCAGATGATCAAGCAGTTCTTCGCCAACAACAAGCCGCCGCCGACCCCGGTCAGCGCGGCCGAGGCGAAGTCCGAGGTGGTGCCGAACCTGCTCACCGCGGTCGGCAGCCTCGTCGCCGTGCACCAGGTCGACGTCAGCGCCGACGTCAACGGGCGCGTCATCGAGATCAAGTTCGAGCCGGGCACGCGTGTCGAGGCCGGCACGCCGCTGGTGCAGCTGTTCGACGCGCCGGAGCAGGGCGATCTCGCCAATTACAAGGCGCAGGCGACCGTCGCGCAGCTGTCGCTTGATCGCGCCAAGCAGCTGGCCTCGCGCCAGTTCGGTCCGCAGGCGACCGTCGATACCGCGCAGGCGGCCTACGACCAGGCGCAGGCGGGCATCGCCAAGACCGAAGCGTTGATCTCGCAGAAGCTGGTGCGCGCGCCGTTCGCCGGCGATCTCGGCATGCGCAAGGTCGAGGTCGGTCAGTATCTCACCGCCGGCACCGCGATCGTGTCGCTGACCGATCTGTCGGAGCTGTGGGCCAACTTCACGGTGACGGAAAAGGATTCCGGCAGCCTCAAGGTCGGCCAGACCGTCCGCCTGAAGGTCGACGCCTATCCCGGCCGCACCTTCCAGGGCAAGATCACCACGATCGAGCCGCAGATCGCCACAGATACCCGTAACATCCGGGTGCAGGCGACGATCGCCAATCCGGAGAAGATCCTGAAGCCCGGCATGTTCGTGACCACGACGGTGGTTTTGCCGGAAAAGCCGGCCGTGATCACGGTGCCTGAAACGGCGGTCGATTACACGCTGTACGGCGACTCGGTGTTCGTGATCACCGAAAAGAAGGAAGAGGACGGCAAGACCAGCCTGTCGGCGGTGCGCACCTTCGTGCAGACCGGCAACCGGGTCGAGGGTCGGACCGAAATCGTCAAGGGCCTGAAGGCAGGCGACAAGGTCGTCGCCGTCGGCCAGCTCAAGCTGCAATCGGGCGCGCCGGTGTCGATCTCGACTGATCCGGCCCCCCCGATCCCGGCGCAGCCGCCGCGCTACTGACAACATCCTCGCGTGATCCGGCCCGGCCGGATCACGCATCTTGAAAAAAAGAAATCGAGATCGCCCGCGATGGCCTTTACCGATATTTTCATCAAACGACCGGTTCTGTCGGTTGTCGTCAGCCTGCTGATCCTGCTGATCGGCCTGCGCGCGGCGATGGTGCTGCCGATCCGGCAATATCCGAAGCTGTCGAACACGGTCATCAACATCACGACCGTCTATCCCGGCGCGTCCGCAGATCTGATCCAGGGCTTCATCACGACGCCGATCGAGCAGGCGGTCGCCTCCGCCGAGGGCGTCGACTACATCACCTCGTCCTCGGTGCTCGGCACCTCGACGATCCAGGTCTACATCAAGCTGAATTTCGATCCGAACCAGGCGCTCACCGAGGTGCTGGCGAAGACCAATTCGGTGAAGTACCTGATCCCGAAGGAATCCAACGACCCGATCGTCACCAAGACCACGGGCCAGACCACGGCCGTGATGTATCTCGGCTTCTCGTCCGAGGAACTGTCGGGTTCGGCGATATCGGACTACCTCACGCGCGTGGTGCAGCCGGTGCTTTCCACCGTCGACGGCGTCGCGTCGGCTGACATTCTCGGCGGCCAGACCTTCGCCATGCGGCTCTGGCTCGATCCTGTGAAGATGGCCGGCCGCAATGTGTCGGCTTCCGACGTTGCGACGGCGATCGCCGCCAACAACTTCCAATCCGCGGCGGGCCAGACCAAGGGCTATCTGATCGTCTCGAATATCTCGACGAACACGGACCTGACCAACGTCGATCAATTCAAGAGAATGATCGTCAAGGCGAAGGACGGCGGCTTCGTGCGGATGGAGGACATCGCCACCGTCGAGCTTGCCGCCCAGAGCACGAACGCCAGCGTCGCCTTCAACGGAGAGCACGCGATCTTCATCGGCGTTCAGGCGACGCCGCAAGGCAATCCGCTGACGCTGGTCAAGGGTGTCCGCGCGCTGTTCCCCGAGCTCGAACGCAACCTGCCGCCGTCGATGAAGATGAAGGTCGCCTACGACTCGACAAAGTTCATTCAGTCCTCGATCGAGGAGGTGGAGAAGACGCTGGGCGAAGCCGTGATCATCGTGATCGTGGTGATCTTCCTGTTCCTGGCCTCGCTGCGTTCGGTCATCATTCCCGTCGTCACCATCCCTCTGTCGATGATCGGCGTCTGCACCTTGATGCTGGCGCTGGGGTTCAGCTTCAATCTCCTGACCCTGCTCGCAATGGTGCTGGCGATCGGCCTCGTCGTCGACGACGCCATCGTGGTAGTGGAGAACATCCACCGCCACCTGGAGGAGGGCAAGACGCCGGTCCAGGCCTCGCTGCAAGGCGCGCGCGAGATCGTGGGCCCCGTCATCTCGATGACGATCACGCTCGCGGCGGTCTACGCGCCGATCGGTTTTCTTGGCGGCCTCACCGGTTCGCTGTTCCGCGAATTCGCCTTCACGCTGGCGGGCTCGGTGATCGTGTCGGGCGTGATCGCGCTGACGTTGTCGCCCATGATGTGCTCGGTGCTGCTGAAGAACACCGAAGAGGGCCGCTTCGCCAAGCTCGTCAACAACGTGTTCGGCGCGATGACGCGCTGGTATGGGCGGAAGCTCGACCGCTCGCTGGACTACAAGGCCATCACTGGCCTGTTCGCGATCACGATCCTCGGGCTCGTCGGCTTCCTCTACATGCACACCTCGAAGGAGCTGGCTCCGGAAGAGGATCAGGGCATCGTCTTCGCGGTGACCAAGGCGCCGAAATACGCCAACATCGATTATCTCGATTTCTACGGCGACAAGCTCGACAAGGAATTCGAAAAATTTCCGGAGACCGATCTGCGCTTCGTCCTGAACGGCATCAACGGCCCGCAAGGCGGCATCGCCGGCATGTTGCTCAAACCCTGGGACGAGCGAAAACGCTCGTCAATCAAGTTGAAGCCGCTGGTGCAGGCCGAACTCTCCAAGATCGAGGGCGTGCAGGCATTCGCATTCAACCTGCCGCCGCTGCCGGGCGGACCTGGCGGCCTGCCGGTGCAGATGGTGATCAACTCCACCGCTGGATTCCAGGCGGTCTATGAGCAGATGGAAAAACTGAAGGACGCCGCGCGCAAGAGCGGCATGTTCATCGTCTCCGACAGCGACCTGGCCTATAACCAGCCGAACGTTGAGGTCACGATCGACCGCACCAAGGCGCAGGACCTCGGCGTCAACATGCAGAACCTCGGCTCTACGCTCGCGGTCCTGCTGGGCGGCAACTACATCAACCGCTTCAATCTCGAGGGTCGCTCATATCAGGTCATTCCGCAGGTGCCGCGCGTCAATCGGCTCTCGCCGGAAGCCCTCGGCGGCTATTACGTGACCACGAACACCGGCCAGCAGCTTCCGCTGTCGACCGTGGTCTCGATCAGGACCAAGACCGACCCGAATTCACTGACGCACTACAATCAGCTCAATTCGGCGACGTTCTCGGCCGTGCCGATGCCCGGCGTGACCATCGGCGCTGCGGTCGACTTCCTCGAAGGCGAGGCCAAGAAGCTGCCGCAGGGCTTCAGCCACGACTATCTTGCCGATAGCAGGCAATATGTTCAGGAGGGCAATCAGCTCGCGATCACTTTCTGCTTCGCGCTGATCATCATCTTCCTGGTGCTGGCAGCGCAGTTCGAGAGCTTGCGCGACCCGCTGGTCATCATGATCTCGGTGCCGATGGCGATCGTCGGTGCTCTGATCCCGCTGTTCTTCGGCGCGGCGACCATGAACATCTACACCCAGGTCGGTCTGCTCACCCTGGTCGGACTGATCACCAAGCACGGCATCCTGATGGTGGAGTTCGCCAACGAGCTCCAGGTCAACGAGCGGCTCGACCGCCGCTCGGCCATCGAGATGTCGGCCCGCATCCGCCTGCGGCCGATCCTGATGACCACGGCGGCGATGGTGACCGGCCTGATCCCGCTGCTGACCGCGACGGGCGCGGGCGCGGCCAGCCGCTTCTCGATCGGCCTCGTGGTCGTCGCCGGCATGTCGATCGGCACGCTGTTCACGCTGTTCGTGCTGCCGGCGGTCTATGTGGTGCTGGCGACCGACCATCGCGCGGCGGCCGATTCCGAGCGGAACAAGCAGGTCAACGAGCTCGACCTCGATGCAAAGGTGCTGCGGCCGACCTGAGGCCGCTGGCAAGGCAAGTCCCGAGGGGCGGCAGCGGTCATCCGCTGCCGCCCTTTTCGTTGCGCCCCGGGTGAGCCCTTTTCCCGCGCTTGCGAGAGACAAGGTCCGGGCTTCTTGCTAGGTTCCGCGGGATGAGCCTGTCCCTTCACCCCGACACCCGCCAAGCCGGGACACTGCCGAGCGCGGCCCGCGGCGAGGCCGGCTCCGGTGAGACGGCGGGCCGCGGAATCCGGACCCGGCTCTTTGCCAAATACGTCGCGCTGTTCGTGGCCGTCGTCGCCATCGCGCTGCTCGCCAATGGCTTGTTCGAGGTCTACTTCTATTATCGCGAGCACAAGGCCTCGCTGATCCGGGTCCAGCACGAGCAGGCGGAGGCGGCTGCGGCCAAGATCGGCCAGTTCGTCAAGGAGATCGAGAGTCAGCTCGGCTGGACCACGCAGCTGCCCTGGTCGAGCGGTTCGATCGAGCAGCGCCGGTTCGACGCGCTGCGCCTGTTGCGCCAGGTGCCTGCGGTCACCGAACTGGCCCAGGTGGATTCGACCGGCAAGGAGCGGCTGCGGGTCTCGCGGCTGGCGATGGACGCGCTCGATAGCGGGATCGACCTGTCGAGCGACCCGAAGTTCACCGAGGCGGTCGCGCGCAAGGTCTATTACGGACCTGTCTATTTCCGCCGGGAGTCCGAGCCTTACATGACACTGGCGCTGGCGGGCGCGCGCAAGGACGCCGGCGTCAGCATCGCCGAGGTCAACCTCAAGCTGATCTGGGACGTCGTGTCCCAGATCAAGGTCGGCGAGCACGGCCATGCCTACGTGGTCGGCCCGGAGGGCCGCCTGATCGCGCATCCCGACATCAGTCTCGTGCTGCGCAACACCGACATGTCCGGCCTTGCCCAGGTGAGGGGTGCCCGAGCTGGTGGCGGCACCATGCCGGACTCGTTGCAAGAGGCGAACAACATCCAGGGACAGACGGTCCTGACAGCCTCAGCCCCGATCCCGCCGCTGGGCTGGACCATGTTCGTGGAGCTTCCGGTCGAGGAGGCCTATGCTTCGCTCTACGCCTCGTTGCAGCGGCTCGCCATCGTGCTGCTCGCGGCCTCGATTTTCGCGGTGCTCGCCGGGGTATTCCTGGCGCGCCGCATGGTCGGGCCGATCCAGGCGCTGCGCAGCGGCGCCGAGCGGATCGGCGGCGGCGACTTCTCCCAACGCATCTCGATCAAGTCCGGCGACGAGCTCGAAGGCCTCGCCGATCAGTTCAACGAGATGGGCGCGCGGCTGCAGGAATCCTATGCCGACTTGGAAAGGAAGGTCGAGCAGCGCACGGCGGAATTGAGCGAATCGCTGCAACAGCAGACCGCAACTTCCGAGGTGCTCCAGGTTATCTCCATTTCCCCCGGACAATTGGGGCCGGTATTTCGCATCATGTTGGAGAACGCCACTCGCATCTGCCAGGCTGAGTTCGGGTCTCTTTATCTGCGGGAGGGAGACACGTTCCGCGCCATCGCGATGCACGGTGTTCCGGCCGAGCTGAAGGACGAGATCTACCAGAAGCCGACACGGCCCGCTCCGAACACCGTCATCGGCCGCATCGTTCGGACCAGGGAAACCGTGCATGTTGTCGATACGAGAACGGAGCCGGACTTCTTCGAAACACCTCAAGGATATGACGGACCAATTCTGGCGCTACGCGCCGGGGCGCGGACACTGGTTGGTGTTCCCATGCTCAAGGACGGCGACCTGATCGGCGCGCTTCTGATCTACCGTCAGCGGCCTGTTGCCTTCTCCAGCAAGCAAATCGAGTTGGTGACGAATTTTGCGGCGCAGGCTGTGATCGCGATGGAAAATGCGCGCCTGCTCAACGAATTGCGGGACCGCACGGATGAGCTGTCGCGCTCACTCGAGGACCTGCGCGCCGCTCAGGACCGTCTGATTCAGACCGAGAAGCTCGCCTCGCTCGGCCAGCTCACCGCCGGCATAGCCCATGAGATCAAGAACCCGCTTAATTTCGTCAATAATTTCTCCGCGGTCTCGACCGAGCTGATCGACGAGCTCAACGAGACCCTGCAATCCGCCGCGCTCGACGGCAAGACGAAGCAGGAGGTTGACGAGCTGACCGGCATGCTCAGGGCAAACCTCGAGAAGGTGGTGCAGCACGGCAAGCGCGCCGATTCCATCGTCAGGAACATGCTGCTGCATTCGCGTCAGGGTTCCGGCGAACATCGCGCCGTCGACATCAATGCGGTGGTGGAGGAGAGTCTCAATCTCGCCTATCACGGTGCGCGCGCCGAAAGGCCTGCCTTCAACGTTACGCTCCAGCGCGATTTCGACTCGGCTGCCGGCATGATCGACATCTATCCCCAGGAGATCACGCGCGTCTTTCTCAACCTGATCTCGAACGGCTTCTATGCCGCGAACAAGCGCAAGGAGAGCGACGGCGAGGCATTCGAGCCCACCTTGCGCGCGGCAACGAAGAATCTCGGCGACAGGGTCGAGATCCGGATCCGCGACAACGGCATGGGGATTCCGCCTGAGGTGAAGGAGAAGATGTTCAATCCTTTCTTCACCACCAAGCCGGCCGGCGAAGGCACGGGCCTAGGCCTTTCAATGAGCCACGACATCGTGGTGAAACAACACGGCGGCACGATCGACGTGAACACCACACAAGGTGTATTCACCGAATTCATCATCACGCTGCCGCGGACGATGGCAGCGGCCGACACTTCCGGAGGAAAGTCTTGAACGTTTACATCCTGGTCGTCGATGACGAGCCCGACGTCGAGGCATTGTTTCGGCAGCAGTTCCGGCGCGACCTGCGCGCCGGCCGCTTCCAGATGGAGTTTGCGCTCTCGGCCCCCGAGGCGCTCGAGCGCGCTGCCGAAGTTCGTGATCCCTCGCTGATCCTGATCCTGTCCGACATCAACATGCCCGGCATGAGCGGGCTCGACATGCTGCCGAAAGTGCGTGCCGCGCATCCGGACGTTCCCGTCATCATGATCACGGCCTATGGCGATGCCGAGACGCGCCGCAAGGCGATCGAGCGTGGCGCCGTCGGGCTCCTCACCAAGCCGATCGACTTTGCGCTGCTGCGCCAGGAGATCGATACGAGGCTCGAGCAAGCCGCATGACTGCGACCATCCTCTTCGTCGACGACGAGCCGGACCTCGAGGCGTTGATCCTGCAGAAATTCCGCAGGCAAATCCGCGATGGGCAGCTCGCGCTCATCTTCGCGCGCGACGGCCTGGAGGCGCTGGAATCGCTGGAGCAGAATCCGCATGTCGACATGGTGGTTTCCGACATCAACATGCCACGGATGGACGGTCTGTCGCTGCTGGCAAAGCTCCAGGAGGCCGAGGAGAAGAAGTCGACCATCATCGTCTCGGCCTACGGCGACATGAGCAACATCCGCACCGCCATGAACCGCGGTGCGTTCGACTTCCTGACCAAGCCGATCGACTTCGCCGACCTCGAAGCTACGATCGAGAAGACCATCCGCCATGTGGAGATGCTGCGCGAGGTGCGGCGGCGCCAGATGGAAGCCGAGCGCGCCCATGCCTCGCTGTCGCGCTTCTTCTCGCCGGAGATCGCAAGGCGGCTGGCCGGCGACGTCGATGGCGACGGCATGGAGGTGCAGTGGCGCGATGTCGCCACCCTCTTCACCGATATCACCGGCTTCACCTCGCTGGTCGAGACCGCGCCTCCGCAGACGCTGGGCGAGCTCCTCAACGAATATGTCGGCGGCATGACCGAGATCGTGTTTGCCCATGAGGGGACGGTCGCCAAGATCATCGGCGATGCGATCCAGGTGCTGTTCAACGCCCCCGGCGACCAGCCGGACTATGCAACGCGTGCGGTCGCCTGTGCCCATGCTCTCGACGCCTGGGCAGAGGACTTCTCGGCGAGCTGGAAGGCAAGAGGTGTGAATTTCGGAGCCACCCGCATCGGTGCCCATGCCGGCCCGGCGCTGGTCGGCAATTTCGGCGGCAACCGCTTCTTCGACTACACGGCCTATGGCGACACCGTCAATACGGCGGCCCGGCTGGAGACAGCGAACAAGCATCTGGGAACGCGCATTTGCGTCAGTGCCAGCGTGGCAAAGGGGGCCGAAAATTTTCGTGGCCGTCCCGTGGGCGACCTGATGCTGCGCGGACGCAGCGAGCCGCTGCGCGCCTTCGAACCGCTGCTGCAGGCGAAATTCGAAGCGCCGGCGACGGCGCAATATGCCGAAGCCTTTGCCAAGATGGAGGCCGGCGATGCCGCCGCCATGCCGGCCTTTGCCGCGCTGGTCGGCATGCACGCCGACGATCCCTTGGCCGGGTTTCACCTCAAGCGCCTGCTCAACGGCGCCAAGGGCACCCGCATGCAACTGGAATAGGAGTCCGTCATGACGCGCGAATTCTCGGCCGGCAACTACCGTTTCATTCCATCCGTATTCCAATATTCCGCAGGTGCCGCCGCGGATGCGGGCTATGAGATCGAGCGGGTCCGGTTCGACCGCCTGGTGCCGCTCGCGGAAGGATTTGCGCTGGCTGCAAAATTCATCCAGCAGGCGGGGCGTCCGCTGACGGCTTTCTGTGCCTGCGAGCTGCGCTCGCCGGCGGCCTTCAGCGAGGAAGGTTTTCGCGCGTTCAACCTGCACTATGTGAAGACGCTGTCGGAATGGGGCATCTTCGACGGCACCACCAACCCGGTGGCGCGCAGCAATGTCTGTCCGGAGATCGATCCGCCGTCCGAGCCGTCGTTCTATGCGTTCTCCTTCACGCGTCCGACGCGGTCAAACTTGCCGAGCTTCGTCATCGCCGGCGGCGCCGAGGCGCGCGAGGGCAGCGGCACCTATGTCGAGCGCACGGTGCGCTACCGCGACCTCAGCCCGGAGGGGTTGCGCGAGAAGGTGCGCTTCACCACCACATCGCAGATGGAAAACCGGATGGCGGCCTTCGGCTTCGGCTGGAAGGATACGACCGGCGTGCAGGCCTATTCCGTGCACGATTTTCACCACGCGCTGGTGGACGAGCTGGTCCGCCGCGGCGCGCTCCGCTCCGGCCTGACCTGGCATTTCGCCCGTCCGCCGGTGGTCGATCTGGAATTCGAGATGGATTGCCGCCGCGTGCTGCGGGAGGTGGTGATCTGAGGTCCTCATGCTGAGGAGCGGCCGTGAGGCCGCGTCTCGAAGGATGGCCGCGGGTTGCAGCGGGGCCATCATGGTTCGAGACGCACGTAATAACGCGCTCGTCACCATGAGAAATAATCAACGCTGCCTTGGGTCCAGCGCGTCGCGCAGGCCGTCGCCGAGCAGGTTCAGCGACAGCACGACGAGGAAGATCGCAAGACCCGGCCAGATCGCCATCCAGGGCGCCTGGGTCAGGAAGCGCTGCGCGGCGTTGAGCATGCTGCCCCAGGACGGCGCCGGCGGCTGCTGGCCAAGACCGAGGAAGGAGAGGGCGGCCTCGGCGATGATGGCCGCTGCGATCGAGAGCGTCGCCTGCACCAGCAGCGCCGGCAGGATGTTCGGCAGGATGTGCGAGAACGCGATCCGCCACGGCGGATTGCCGAGCGCGCGCGCGGCCTCGACATAGTCTTCGGCCTTGACGACGAGCACCTGGCCGCGGGTCAGGCGGATGAAGATCGGCGTCGCCGAGATGCCGATCGCGATCATGGCGTTGCCGAGGCTCGGGCCAAGGAACGCGGCGAGCGCGATCGCCAGGATCAGGAACGGGCAGGCCAGCATCGCATCGGTGATGCGGCTGATCAGTGCGTCGGTGAAGCCGCCGCGATAGCCGGCGAGCAGGCCGAGCGGCACGCCGATGCCGAGCGCGATCGCGACCGAGATCAGACCCGCGAGCAGGGAGGCGCGCGCGCCGTAGACGATGCGGCTCAGGATGTCGCGGCCGAGCTCGTCGGTGCCGAACCAGTGTGCCAAGGTCGGCGGTTTGCGCACCAGGCTCCAGCTCGTCGCGATGGGATCATAGGGCACGATGAGCGGGGCGAGCACGGCAAGGATGATGAACATCGTGAGCACGACGAGCCCAAACACCGCCGCCTTGCGCTTGAACAGCCGCCGACGCGCGCGGCGGGCCGGGCTATCCAGCTCGTCGGCTCGCGTGACAGGGCTCGGCAGCGCGGCGTCGGTCATGAATCAGCCCCGAAGCCGCGGATTGACGAGGATATAGGCGATGTCGGCCACGAGATTCAGCGTGATGTAGACCGTGGCCGTCACCAGGACCACGCCTTGCACCACGGCATAGTCGCGGTTGAATACGGCATCCACGATCAGCTTGCCGAAGCCGGGAATGGAGAAGATCTGCTCAGTCAGGACCGCGCCGGAGAGCAGCGTGCCGAGTTCGAGTGCGCCGAGCGTGATGACGGGGGTCAGCGCATTGCGCATGGCGTGCTTGAGGATCACCGTGCGCTCCAACAGTCCTTTGGCGCG
The DNA here is from genome assembly GCF_051853025.1 of Bradyrhizobium sp. BLXBL-01. Taxonomy (NCBI): domain Bacteria; kingdom Pseudomonadati; phylum Pseudomonadota; class Alphaproteobacteria; order Hyphomicrobiales; family Nitrobacteraceae; genus Bradyrhizobium; species Bradyrhizobium sp. BLXBL-01. The sequence goes on along the minus strand of NZ_CP182471.1, from coordinate 5,808,951 downwards.
CGCGGTGCGCACGTAGTCGCTTTCCAGCACCTGAAGCATGGCGCTGCGGGTATGCCGCATGAGGATCGCGGCGATCGCATTGCCGAGCACGAAGGCTGGCATGATGGTGACGGCGAGGCTCGCGCGCCAGTTCTCGCTGAGCGGCACGTAGCCGGAAGCCGGCAGCCATCCAAGCTGGATCGAGAACAGGAAGATCAGCATGATCCCGAGCCAGAAGTTCGGCGTCGAGATGCCCCACAGCGCAAATAGGTTGGCGCCGTAGTCCCAGGCCGAACCTTTCTTGACGGCGGCGACGATGCCGGCGGGAATACCGATCAGGAACGCGATCAGGATTGCCATCGAGCCGAGCTGCAGCGTCACCGGCAGCTTCTGCGCGATCAGCTCGCGCACCGGCATCTTGTTGCGCAGCGACTCGCCGAAATCGCCCGCGAGCACGCCCTTGATCCAGTAGGCGTATTGCACCGGGACGGGCTGATCGAGCCGGTACTGGCGACGGATCTGCTCGATCACGGCCGGGTCGCGCTCTTCCCCCGCCATCACCAGCGCGGGATCGCCCGGCAGCAATTGCTGCAGCGAGAAGATTAGCACCGAGACGAAGAACAGCGTCGGCACGATCTGCACAAGTCGGCGGGCGAGGAAGCTCAGCATGGTCCCACTCGTGTCCCGGGCGAAGCGCAACATGCAATGTTGCGCTGCTGAACCGGGACCCAGCTGCCACGGTTCGTTGTTGCCATGGGTCCCGGCTCTGCGGAGCAGCGCTTCCGCGCTGCGCCGCATCCGGGACACGGACTAAATGTCAGGCCGATCACTTCAGCTTGAGTCCGATGACCCGGACGAGGCCGTCGGGCATCTGCCTGTAGCCTTCCAGCTTGGTCGTATGCGCGATGATGATGCGGCGGTGATAGAGGTACAGCAGCGGCTCTTCGTCCTGGACCAGCTTGGCCAGGATTTCATAGCTCGCCTTGCGCTTGGCGGGATCGGTGACGAGCCGCGCGTCCTCCAGCGCCTTGTCGGCTTGCGGATTGTTCCACCCGCCATAGTTCTGCGGCGCGCCATTGTGCAGGAACACGAAGGTGTTGCCGTCAGGGTCGACGCGGCCGCTCCAGGCGAGCATGTAGGCCTGGTAGTCACCGGCCTCCGCTTGCTTGAGTCCGGTCGCGAACTCGGTGACTCGGATCTTCATGTCGAACCCGGCTTCCGCCGCCATCGATTGGATCACCTGCGCGGGCGTCTCGGTTTCCGCGCCCTTGGGCACCAGGAAGTCGACGCTGACCGGCGGCGTCACGCCGGCCTCCTTCAGCAGCGCTTTGGCCTTGTCGACGTTGCGGGGACGGACCGGAAGCGATTTCTGATAATAGGGATGATCGGGATTGACCCATTGGTTGCCGACCTGGAACTCGCCGTTGAACACGACCTGATTGATCGCATCGCGGTCGATGGCGAGGTCGAGCGCCTGCCGCACCTTGGCGGATTGGCTGAGCGGGCCCTTGGCCTTGTCTTTGCCGATGTTGAGGGTGATGCCCTGATAGCCGAGCTCGATGGCGGTCGCGACCTTCAGCCGCGAGTCGGCGCGCACCTCCTTCAGATCGGTGGCGAGCACGCGCTCGATCAGGTCGAGGCCGCCGGATTTCAGGTTTGCGAGCCGCACCGTGGCATCGACGATCGGCTGGAACACGATCTTGTCGATGAAGACATTGTCCTTGTTCCAGTAGTCGGCGAACTTCTCGAACACGATGCGGTCCTGCTGCACGCGCTCGACGAACTTGTAGGGGCCGGCGCAGACCGGGCGCAGGCCGAACTTGTCGCCGGCCTCCTTCGCCGCCTTCGGCGACATCATCATCCCGGCGCGGTCGGTGAGCTGAGCGAGCAGCGGCGAGAACGGCGACTTCAGCACCAGCTTGATCGTGAGGGGATCGACGACCTCGACGTGATCGACCGAGGCGAGCTCCGGTTTCCGGAACGAGCCGGGGAACGTCAGATGCCGTTCCAGCGAGAACTTTGCGGCCTCGGCATCGAGCGGCTCGCCGTCGTGGAATTTCACGCCGGGCCGCAGCTTGATGACCAGCGCCTTGCCGTCATCGGCGGTTTCGCTCGACAGGGCGAGCTGCGGCACGATGTTGAGCTTCTCGTCGATGTCGAACAGCTTGTCGCAGAAGGCGGAGAACACGATCCGGCCGACATAGGTGCGCGCCATCGTGGGATCGAGGATATCGGGATCTTCGGCAAGGCCGATGCGCAGCGTGGTCTGGGCCTGCACGGCTCCGAGCGACATCAGGACGGCGGCGGCCGTTGCGGCCAGGCGAGACATCTTCATCGGACAATCCCCATTGCTTCGGCTATTTCTGTATACCAACCCCGGTGGGACTTCTGCCTTCCGTCTTTTGGCTGAAGGCCGCGACCAATTTTGCAAGCGCCGGCGAAAACCCGCCGGCGGTGGGCAGAATGGCGTCCGCGGACGGCAGCTCCGCGGTGCGATGACAGGCGGTGGCGTGGCCCGTGCCGTCGGCTAGAAGCGCAGGCGCCTCGTTGCGGCAGCGCTCGATCACGAACGGGCAGCGGGTGTGAAACCGGCAGCCGGCGGGCGGATTGAGCGCGCTCGGGATTTCGCCCTCCAGCAGCACCGTCGTTCGTTTCGCCTTCGGCTGTGGCAGCGGGATCGCCGACAGCAGCGCGCGGCTGTAGGGATGGCGCGGTGCGGCGAATAGCGCGTCGGCTTCTGCGGTCTCGACGATCTGGCCGAGATTCATCACCGCGACGTGGTCGGCGATGTGCTTGACGACGGCGAGGTCGTGCGAAACGAAGATGTAGGCGAGGCCGAGCCGGTCCTGCAGCTCGCGCAGCAGATTCAGGATCTGCGAGCGGATCGAGACGTCGAGCGCCGAGACCGGCTCGTCGCAGATGATGAGCTTCGGCTCGACCGCGAGCGCGCGGGCGATGGCGATGCGCTGGCGCTGACCGCCGGAGAATTCGTGCGGATAGCGCCGGGCGAGGCGCGGCTCCAGCCCGACCAGCCGCAGCAGCTCGGCGACGCGCTCTGCCCGCCGGGCCGGCGGCACCAGTTCGTGCAGGGCCAGCGGCTCGGTCAGGATCTGGCCGACTGTCATGCGCGGATTGAGCGAGGCGTAGGGATCCTGGAAGATGATCTGCGCCTCGCGGCGGAAGGCGCGCAAGCCGGCGGCGTCGAGCGCGAGCAGGTCGCGGCCGTCGAAGCGGATCGTGCCGGCATCCGGCTCGATCAGCCGTAGCACCAGTCGGCTGACGGTGGACTTGCCGCAGCCGGATTCGCCGACCAGGGCCAGCGTCTTGCTGGCCTCCAGCGAGAAGGACACGCCATCGACCGCCTTGACGTGCGCCAGCGCGCGGCCGAGCAGCGAGCGCTGGGCGACGAAATGCTTGACCAGGCCGTTGACTTCGAGCAGCGCCATCACGACACCAGCAATTCGAGCGGCGCGCGGATGCAGCGCGAGACATGGCCGACGCTGACTTCGGTCAGCGGCGGCGGCACCTTGGTGCAGGCGTCGAGCACGAAGGGACAGCGCGCGGCGAAGCGGCAACCGGTGGGCGGCTGCGCCATGTTCGGCACCATGCCTTCGATCGTCGCGAGCTGCTCGGCGCGGTGGTCGAGCCGCGGGATCGAGCCGAGCAGGCCGACCGTGTAGGGATGCTGTGGCGCGGAGAACAATTCGTCCACCGGCGCACGCTCGACGATCTCGCCGGCATACATCACCGCGACCTCGTCGCAAACCTCGGCGACGACGCCGAGATCGTGGGTGATCAGGATGATCGCGGCGCCGCTCGCGGCCTTCAGCTCGCGCATCAGCTCCAGGATCTGGGCCTGCAGGGTGACGTCGAGTGCGGTGGTCGGCTCGTCCGCGATCAGCAGGCGCGGGTCGCAGGCGAGTGCCATCGCGATCATGACGCGCTGGCGCATGCCGCCGGAGAGCTTGTGCGGGTAGTCGTCGATCCGACGCTCGGGCGAGGGGATATGGACGCGGCGCAACAGCTCGATCGCGCGCTCGCGCGCGCTTCTCCGCGAGCCGCCCCGGTGACGCAGGATCGTCTCGATGATCTGGTCGCCGATCGTAAAGCTCGGATTGAGCGAGGTCATCGGCTCCTGGAAGATCATCGCCAGCCGGTTGCCACGCAGATCGCGCAACGTCTGGTCCGGTGTCGCCAGCAGGTCGAAACCGTCGAAGCGGATCGCGCCGGATATTTCCGCGCTCTGCTTCGGCAGCAGGCCCATGATCGCCAGCGATGTCACGCTCTTGCCGCAGCCGGATTCGCCGACGAGACCGAGCGTGGCGCCATTGGCGACGCTGAGATCGACGCTGTCGACCGCGTGGGTGATGCGGCCGTCGTCGCCGTGAAAGCGGATACGCAGATCCTTGATCTCGATGAGGGGGCTGGCACTCATGATCGTCTCGCGCGCGCCGCAGCGATGCTGGCGTCGATGACGCTGCGATCGGTGTTGCCGGCCGGGTTCTGCCGCGTCGGCATGGACGGCCGGAAGTGGACCCACAGCTCGTGGCTGACGCGCTCCAGGCGCTCGAGCTCACTGATCGGATCGGGATGGTCGTCGGCGCGAATGTCGAGCGCCGGCCATTCCTCTTGGCCGTGGATCACGAGGGCCGCCGACTGCTTGCCGCGCTTGTCGCCGCCGGCGGCTTCGCCGGCGCGCATTGCCGCGAGCAGGCGGCGCGGGAACGGCAGGCTGTCATTGGCGATGTAGGTCTTGGCGGTCTCGTCGAGCACGTCGGCCCCGGTGAGCATGTTGCCGGCGATCGAGAAGCCGCTGCCCGCGACGTGGCCGCACCAATCGACGCAGTCGCGCCCGGTATGCGCGGCGATTGCGCCGCTCGCATCCATGATGTGGATCTGGCGGCTCTCGCGGCCCTCGTCGGTCGCCAGCAGCGCGGCGAGCACGTCGTGCGCGTTGAGGCCCTCTCGCAACAGCTTGAGGCCGTCGATGCCGTAATAGGGATTGACGAAGGCCTGCGTTGCGATGGCGCCGAGGCCGGCCGCGATATAGGGCACGCGCGCGCCGACGGCGAAGAAGCGGGTTGCGACCGCGATGCCGAACTGGCCGGTGGCAGGATCGCGCGCGATGATCGACCAGGTCATGTGCTGCCTTCAGCGCCCCGCCGCGTAGCCCTGCATGCCGCGCGGATTGGCGGCGGCGCGGCGGCGGCGACCGACGCGTGAGGCCGCGGTGAGGCGGCCTTCCGACCAGTCGGGACCGACCTCGACGATATGCCCGCGCTCGCGCAGGTTCCCGATCGTCGCCTTCGGCACGCGGTTCTCGACCACGAGCACGCCGGGACGCGCGGTGCGCGGCCAGAACGAGATCGGGAAATGCTCGGAATGCCAAGCCGGCGCGTCGATCGCTTCCTGGAGATTGAGGTTGCAATGGACGTGACGCAGGAAGAATTGCGTGATCCACTGGTCCTGCTGGTCGCCGCCGGGCGAGCCCCAGGCGAGATAAGGCTCGCCGTCGCGCAGCGCCATGGTCGGAGAGAGCGTCGTGCGCGGCCGCTTGCCCGGCGCGAGCGAGCCCGGTTGGTTCTCCTCCAAATCGAACATTTGTGCGCGGCTGCCGAGGCAGAAGCCCAGTTCGGGAATGACCGGCGAGGATTGCAGCCAGCCCCCCGAAGGCGTCGAGGACACCATGTTGCCAGCCTTATCGATGATGTCGAAATGCACGGTGTCGCCGCGCACCTCGCCGAAGCGCCCCACGGTCGGCTCGCCGGCGCCGAGCGCGCCAACAGCCTCGCGTTGGCCCTCAGCGCGGCGCAGCTTGACTACGCCGCCGAAGCCCTCGACCGCGCCGGGCCGGAGATCGAGCGAAGCCTTGTCGGTGACCAGCTTGCGGCGCTCGTCGTTGTAGGCATCCGACAGCAGCGTCGCGATCGGGATCTCGCTGAACTTGGGATCGCCGTAGAATTTTTCACGGTCGGCGAAGGCGAGCTTGGCGCATTCGATCTGGAGATGGATGAACTCCGGCCCGGTCGGGTCGAGGCCGTCGAGCGCAAAGCCCTTCAGCAGCGCGAGCTGCTGCAGCGTCACCGGCCCCTGGCTCCAGACGCCGGCCTTGCAGACGGTGTAGCGGCCGTAGTCGTAGGTGAGTGGCGCCTCGACCGTCGGCTGCCAGCGCGCCATGTCGTCGGCGGAGAGCACGCCGCGATGCGGCGAGCCGCTGACGTCCATCACCTCCTGGGTCCGGCAGAACTTGTCGATGGCTTCCGCGACGAAGCCTTGCGACCAGGCTTTGCGCGCGCGCTCGATTTCGGCGTCGCGGCCGCCGCCGCCGCTCTCGGCCTCGCTGAGAATACGGGCGTAGGTCGCAGCCAGCGTCTTGTTGGTGAACAGCGTGCCCGGCTTGGGCACTTCGCCGTTCGGCAGGTAGACGGCGGCCGAGGTTGGCCAGTGCTTGCGGAACAATTGCTCGACGGTCTGGATCGTGGCGCAGGCGCGCTCCACCAACGGATAACCGTCGCGGGCATAGGAGATCGCGGGCTCCAGCACGTCGCGCACGCGCATCGTGCCGTAGTCGCGCAGCAGCATCATCCAGGATTCGAAGGTGCCGGGAACGCAGGCGGCAAGCAGGCCCGTGCCCGGCACCATGTCGAGGCCTTCGTTTCTGTAATGCGCGATGGTGGCGCGCGCCGGCGCCGGGCCCTGGCCGCAGATCACCTCGGTGCGGGCGCGCTTGACGTCATGGACGATGACAGGCACGTCGCCGCCGGGACCGTTCAGATGCGGCTCGACCACCTGAAGGGTGAAGGCGGTGGCGACGCCGGCATCGAAGGCATTGCCGCCCTTTTCCAGGATTCCCATGCCCACGGCCGTCGCGATCCAGTGCGTCGAGGCGACGACCCCGAACGTGCCCTCGATCTCGGGCCTCGTCGTGAACGGATCGGGATTGATATTGCCCATGGGACTTCACCACCTTATTTTCGGCGCGCGCAATTGATCACAGGGCCACGCCGCCGCCAAATGCGCAGGCTGCATGGCACGGGCGCGTCACGCCGGGACCGGCGCGGTGTTGACGGCGTGGCAGGCGACGCCGTCGATCAGTTCCGGCGTCTCCCTGCGGCAGAGATCGAACGCCAGCGGGCAGCGCGGATTGAAGGCGCAGCCGGGAGGCGGATTGATCGGATTCGGGATCTCGCCCTTGACCGGAATGCGCTGGCGGCCGCTCATGGCGAGATCAGGCACGGCGCCCAGCAGCATCTTGGTGTAGGGCATGCGCGGATTGGCGAACAGCTCGCGTCCCTCCGCGATCTCGACGATACGGCCGAGATACATCACGCCGACGCGGCTCGCCATGTGGCGCACCACGGCGAGGTTGTGGCTGATGAACATGTAGGTCAGGCCGAACTTGTCCTGGAGGTCGCGCATCAGGTTGAGGATCTGCGCCTGCACGGAGACGTCGAGGGCCGAGGTCGGCTCGTCGCAGACGATGAATTCGGCGTCCGATGCGAGCGCCCGCGCGATCGCGATGCGCTGGCGCTGGCCGCCGGAGAATTCGTGCGGGTATTTCAAGCGGTCGTCCGGATGCAGGCCGACGAGGCTGAGCAGCTCGCCAACGCGGGCCTGGATGTCGCGCTCGCCCTGGATCAGGTCGAAGGCACGGATCGGCTCGGAGATGATGGCATCGACTCGGAAGCGCGGATTCAGGCTCGCATAGGGGTCTTGGAAGATCATCTGGATCCGGCGGCGCAGCTTTCGCCGCGCAGGCGCCTGCCGCGGGTCGGTCATGGAGACGCCGTCGATCAGCACGTCGCCGGAGCTCGGCGGCAGCAGGCCGACGACCATGCGTGCCACCGTGGTCTTGCCAGATCCGGACTCGCCGACCAGGGCAAACGTCTCGCCCTTCCTGATGTCGAAAGTGACGTGATCGACCGCCTTGAGATATTCGAGATGTCCGCCTTCGAGCACACGGTTGAGCCAGGGCTTCGAGACGTCGAAGACGCGGCGCAGGTTTGTGGCCTGGACGAAGGGAGCGCTCATGCCACGCTCTCCGCCGGCACGTCGTCATAGAGGTGGCAGGCGACGGATTGCGCGCCGCGCGGCAGCGGCTCCGGCCGGTCGACCCGGCAGCGATCGAAAGCGAAGGCGCAGCGCGGATTGAACGAGCAGCCGCGCGGGATCGCCGACAGGCGCGGCATGGAGCCCGCGATCTGCACCAGGCGCTTGTCCTCGCCGGCAAGCGTCGGGATCGCGCCCATCAGGCCCTTGGCGTAGGGATGCAGCGGGTTCTTCACGACGTCCTGCACCGGGCCGATCTCGGCGACGCGGCCGGCATACATCACCGCGACGCGGTCCGACGTCTCCGCGATCACGCCCATGTCGTGCGTCACCAGCATCACCGCGGTGCCGTGGTCGCGGCCGAGCCGTTTGATCAGCGAGATAATCTGGGCCTGCACGGAGACGTCGAGCGCGGTGGTCGGCTCGTCCGCGATGATCAGCTCCGGCTCGGCGCAGATCGCGAGCGCAATCACGACGCGCTGGCGCATGCCGCCGGAAAACTCGTGCGGATAGCCGTCGATACGCTTTTCCGGTGCGGGAATGCCGACCTCGGCAAGCAGGTCGATGGCGCGGCGGCGGGCGGCCGACTCCGACAGACTGAGATGGGTGCGGATCGTCTCCACGATCTGGTCGCCGACCTTGTACAGCGGGTTCAGCGATGTCAGGGGATCCTGGAAGATCATCCCGATGCGCTTGCCGCGCACGCGGCGCATCTCCTCCGGCGGCAGATTATCGATGCGCAGGCCCGCGAGATGAATCTCGCCGCCGGCGATGCGGCCGGGCGGATCGATCAGGCCGATTACCGCGAGGCCGGTGACGGACTTGCCGGCTCCGGACTCGCCGACGACCCCGAGCACCTCGCCCTTGGCGATGTCGAAGGAGACGCCGTCGATGGCGCGCAGCGTGCCGCGGCGGGAGGCGAACTCCACGTGAAGATCGCGTACGGAAAGGACGGGTTCGGTCATGGACGAGGCGTATTCATCGAAGCTTCGGATTGAGCGCATCGCGCAGCCAGTCGCCGAGCAGATTGATCGACAGGATCAGCGCCGCGAGCGCGAGCCCCGGGAAGGCGACGATCCACCATTCGCCGGCGAACAGATAATTATTGCCGATGCGGATCAGCGTGCCGAGCGAGGGCATGGTGTCGGGCAGGCCGACGCCGAGGAAGGACAGCGTCGCCTCAGTGATGATGGCGAGCGCGAGGTTGATGGTGGCGATGACCAGGATCGGGCCCATCGTGTTCGGCAGCACGTGCCGCAGCATGATCTTCGGGGCCGGCAGGCCGATCAGCTGCGCGGCGGCCACGTAGTCCTTGTTCTTCTCCACCATCACGGAGCTGCGCACGGTCCGGGCATAGCCCACCCAGAAGCTCAGGCCGATCGAGATCACCAGCACCGCCAGCATGCTGGTGGCGTCCAGCCGGTTGCCGAGGATCGACTTCGCGATGCCGTTGACCAGGAGCGCGATCAGGATGGCAGGGAAGGTGAGCTGCACGTCGGCGATCCGCATGATGACGCCGTCGACTGCGCCGCCGAAATAGCCGGCGATCAGGCCGAGCGCGATGCCGAGCGCGCCGGCGAAGATCACGCCCGCGACGCCCACGGCGAGCGAGATGCGCATGCCATAGAGAATGGCGGAGAACACGTCGCGGCCCTGCTCGTCGGTGCCGAGCAAAAACGGGCTCTGACCGTCCGCGGTCCACAGCGGTGAAATCCGCGAATTCATCAATTGCAATTGTGCCGGATCGAACGGGTTCTGCACCGCGAGCACGGAGGCAAAGATCGCAAGCAGGAAGAACAGGACCGTGATGGCCGCGGCCACCATGGTGAGCTTGGAGCGGCGGAACGAATAGAACAGGTCGCTGTCGAGCGTGCGGCTGAACCAGCCATGCGCGGCCTGCACCGGCTGTGCGCTTTGCTTGTCGGAATTGGAGACGACTGCGTCGGACATGCAGGCTGCCTTATGCGGCGCGACCGACGGTCGAGCGCAGGCGCGGATCGACCACGGTGTAAAGAATGTCCACCACCAGATTGATGGTGACGAAAATCAGTGAAACCATCAGCAGGTAGGCGGCCATGATCGGAATGTCGACGTTTTGCACGGCCTGGACGAACAGAAGCCCCATGCCCGGCCATTGGAACACGGTTTCGGTGATGATCGAAAATGCAATAACCGAGCCAAACTGAAGCCCGGCCACGGTGATCACGGGAATCAGCGTGTTCTTCAGCGCGTGGCCGAAATGGATGGCACGCGTGGTCAGCCCCCTCGCGCGGGCGAAGCGGATATAGTCGGTCCGCAACACTTCCAGCATCTCCGCGCGCACCAGCCGCATGATCAAGGTCATCTGGAACAGGCCGAGCGTGATCGAAGGCATGATCAGTGCCTTCAGTCCCGACACCGTGAGCAGGCCCGTGGTCCACCAGCCGAGCTTGACCACCTCGCCGCGGCCGAACGAGGGCAACCAGCCCAATGTCACCGCGAACAGATAGATCAGGAGAATGCCGATCAGGAAGGTCGGCAGCGAGATGCCGATTAGCGAGACCGCCTGGAATAATTTGGCCAGCACGGTATCGCGCTTGAGCGCCGAATAGACGCCCATCAGGATGCCGCAAACCATTGCAAACACGGTCGCACAGATCGCAAGTTCCAGCGTCGCGGGCATGCGCTCCATCAACAGGGCTGCGACCGGCTGGCGGAACTGGTAGGAGACGCCGAACTTGAACTGCGCCGCATCGGCGAAATAGCGCACGAACTGCACCGGCACGGGGTCGTCGAGGCCGAGCGACTTGCGCACGATCGCACGTTCGGCTGCCGAGGTGTCGATCGAGACGATCTGATTGACGGGGTCGCCGGCGAAACGGAACATCGAGAACGCGATGATGCCGACGGCGAACATGACGCCGATGGCCTGAACGGCGCGGCGAAGCGTGAAAGCGAGCATGCCTTCCACTTTCCTTGGGTGAGCGTACGGCCGACGTCCTTGACGGCCGGAAAAGAAGAGGTCCCGGAAGGCAGATGCCGCCGGGACCTCGTGTTCAACCGATGCTATTCCTTCTTGGTCGACCAGTGGAACATGACGAGATTGTCGGCGCGCTGCGGCAGGTTGACCTTCTTCGAGACTCCCCAGGCCAGCGCCTGCTGGTGCAGCGGGATGTAGGACCAGTCCTTCATGCCGATCTCGTAGGCCTCCTTGATCAGCTGGTTGCGCTTCTCGGCGTCGGTTTCGACCAGCACCTTGTCGGTGATGGCGTCGAACGCCTTGTTGCAATAGCCGCCGAGATTGGCCTCGCCGCGGGAGGATTTCGCATCGTCGCGGCAGCCCATGATGTCGTAGAGCACGTTGTGGGAGTCCATCGTGCTCGGGGTCCAGCCCAGCAGGTAGAACGAGGTCTGGTAGCCGCCCTGCTTCAGCACCTTGGCGAAGTACTGCGCCTTCGGCTGCGCCAGGAGATTGATCTTGACGCCGATGCGGGCGAGCATGCCGACCACGGCCTGGCAGATCGCGGCGTCGTTGACGTAGCGGTCGTTCGGGCAGTCCATGGTGACCTCGAAGCCGTCCGGGTAGCCGGCTTCGGTCAGCAGCTTCTTGGCGCCGTCGGGATCGAATTTCGGGCGCGTGAAGCTCTTGGACAGTGCGAACAGCTCCGGCGCGATCATCAGCGCGGACGGCGTCGACAGGCCACGCATCACGCGCGTCTTGATCAGCTCGATGTCGATCGCCTTGTAGAAGGCCTCGCGGACGCGGGCGTCCTTGAACGGGTTCTTGCCCTTGATGTTGGAGTAGAGCAGCTCATCGCGCATCTGGTCGAAGCCGATGAAGATGGTGCGCAGCTCCGGTCCCTTCAGCACCTGGGCATTCGGGCTGGAATCGACGCGGGAGATGTCCTGGATCGGCACCGGCTCGATGACGTCAACCTCGCCCGAGAGCAGCGCCGCGACGCGGGTGGCGTCGGAGGAGATCGGCGTGAAGATGATCTCCTTCAAGTTGCCTTCGACCTTGCCCCAGTAATTGGGATTGGCCTTGAACACGGTCTTCACGCCGGGCTGGTGGCTTTCGATGATAAAGGGGCCGGTGCCGTTCTCATGGAGCGAGGCGTAGCTCGGCGTGGTCGCCGCTACCGGCGTCGGGTCGACGACGTTGTTCTCCTCGGCCCATTTCTTGTCCATGATGTACCAGACATCCCACGAATTATGCAGGATGGGATTGGGCGAGGGCAGGACGAAATCGACGGTGTAGTCGTCGACCTTGACGACCTTGACGTCGGGCGCAAGACGGGTCTGCATGTTGGACCCCTTCTTGCGGACGCGATCGGCCGAGAACACCACGTCGTCGGCGGTGAAGGGATCGCCGTTGTGGAATTTCACGCCCTTGCGCAGATGAAAGCGCCAGCGGGTCGGCTCCGGAGTTTCCCAGCTTTCCGCCAGTGCCGGAATGATCTTGAGGTCCTTGTCGCGCGCGGTGAGGCCCTGATAGACGTGGCCGAGATGGGCGTGGGTGGTGCTCTCGTTCAGGGTATAGGGATCGAGCGACTTCAGGTCACCCTGATTGGCATAACGTAGCGTCTGGCTGGCTGCTGGCGAGATCGCCAACGCAAGCGTACCGGCGAGCGTCGCCGCAAACAGACTTTGACCGACTGACATTCTTGACCCTCTCCACACTGCCGCGCCGGTGATTTTTGATTGTTCGGCGGGGCTTACTGATCCATGTTGCCCAGAGTTCTCGACCCGTGCAAGCGTCATTCCAGCAAGGAACGCGCCAAGTTGCACCGCTGTGCAGCAATGCTGCCCGGCAATCCCGGGCAGGCCGGCGAGCTTCTGCGCGGGGGCGCGGGCCGGACAATTTGATTGACCATATCGGTCGATCGGGGGAGCCGGTCCTAACGGCTTCCCCTCAGGTCGCTTGCGTTGCAGACCTTCTCGCGGTGATACTCCGACAGGCCGCTCGAATCTCATCTGGAGGGGACATGAAGGTTAACATCGAAATCGACTGCACCCCCCTCGAGGCCCGCCAGTTCTTCGGTCTGCCTGACGTGGGGCCGATGCAGACGGCGGTGATGGACAAGCTGCAGCAGCAGGTGCTCAGTAACATCGAGAAGGTCTCGCCGGAATCGCTGATCCAGAGCTGGTTCACCTTCGATCCCAAGATCGCCGAGCGGTTTCAGGACATGTTCGTCGCGATGGCCGGCCTCGGCGGCCCGCGCAGCGGCGACAAGAAAAAATAGTGTCGCCGGGGCCGGACGGGGCGCTGCAAGAAGGCCGGCTTCGTCCGCCGGGTCTCGGCCTGCTGCTCGCCGAGGCCCGTGGCCTATTCGAGTTGAATGCGAGCCTATTGCTGTCGCCGCTCCTGATGCGGGCGCCGCGCGGCGATGGCCATCCGGTGCTGGCGCTGCCGGGCTTTCTCGCCAGCGACCTCTCGATGGTGCCGCTGCGGCGCTATCTCAGCGAGCTCGGTTATGAGGCGCATGCCTGGCGGATGGGCCGCAATCTCGGCGGGCTCGGGCGCATGCGGGATTCGCTGCGCATGCGCCTGGCCGAAATCCATGCCGCCACGGGACGCAAGGTCAGCCTGGTCGGGTGGAGCCTCGGCGGCGTCTATGCCCGCGATCTCGCGCTTTGGGCACCGGACAAGGTCCGCTACGTCGTCACGCTCGGCAGCCCTTTTGCCAACGACGTACGGGCGACCAACGCGACGCGGCTCTACGAGACGCTGTCCGGCGAGCGGGTCGATGATTTTGTGGAAGCGCGCGAGGCTATCGCCGGCGATCTGCCGGTGCCGGCGACGTCGATCTATTCGCGCGCCGACGGTGTTGTGAACTGGCGGACCTGTCTGCTCCGCCCCTCCGAGCGTGCCGAGAACATCGAGGTGCTGCTGGCGAGCCATATCGGGCTCGGCGTGAACCCGGCGGTGCTGTGGGCCGTGGCGGACCGCCTGGCGCAACCGGAGGGAGACTTCTGGCCATTTGACCGGGCGGGGCCCTTTGCCATTGCATATGCCCCGCCGGAGCGGGCAGTATCGGCCTGACGAGAAGCGCCGCCAAGGCGCCCGTCGAATATACGGGAGGGAACCATGGCTGACGGTAAGAAGCTGTCGTCGCTTGACGCGTCGTTTCTCTATCTGGAAACACCGGAGATGCCGATGCATGTCGGCAGCATGGCGATCTTCCGCCTGCCTGACGACTACAAGGGCGACTTCTTCGAAGACTTCAAGGCGATGATCGTCTCGCGCTTGCACATCGCGCCGATTCTCAAGGCGCGGCTGGAGAAGGCGCCGCTCGACATCGATCATCCCTCCTGGGTCGAGGACGACCAGTTCGACATCGACCGCCACATCTTCCGCGCCAGCCTGCCGCAGCCGCGCGATCGCGCCACGCTCGAGCGCATCGTCGGCTGGATGCATGCCAAGCTGTTGAACCGCGCCCGCCCGCTCTGGGAGTTCTACGTATTCGAGGGCATGAAGGACAACGAGGTCGGGCTCTATTCCAAGATGCACCATGCTGCGATCGACGGCGGCGCCGGTGCGGCGCTGACCAACATGATCTACGACATCTCGCCGATCCCGCGGAAGGTCGATCCGCCGACCGCGGGCAGCAGGCCCGGACAGGAGCCGCGCGACATCGCGGCGAACCTGCTCGATTCCTATCAGCAGCTGTTCAGCCAGCCGCTGGAGGCTTCGCAAGCGGCGAAGAACCTGCAGCTGCCGCGCACCGGCAAGAGCGATATCGGCTCGATCCTGTTCGACAACGCGATGTACCAGATCGAGAGCGCGGTGCGCTTCGCCGGCAACATCCCGACCGTGCTCAAGAGCGTCTCCGACGTGCTCGGCAAGGTCGCCGATCCCAAATCGCGCGAGAGCCTCGCCAGCATGGTGTCGCCGCCGACCATGCTCAACAAGACGATCTCCTCGGAGCGGAGCTTTGCCGGCGTGTCGATCCCGCTGTCGCGGGCCAAGGCGCTGGCCAAGCAGGCCGGCGGCAAGCTCAACGACGTCGTGCTGGCGCTCGCCTCCGGCGTGGTTCGCCGCTATCTCCTGCAATATGGCACGCTGCCGGCGAAATCCCTGACCGCCGCCGTGCCGATCTCGCTGCGTGAGGAGGGCAACACCGAGGCCAACAACCAGGTGTTCGGCATGATCTGCTCGATCGCCACCAACATCGAGGATCCCAAGGCGCGCCTCGAGGCCATCATCGCGCAATCGACCAAGTCCAAGGAGATGTCGCATCCCTTGCGCGCCTTGATGCCGCAGGTCTCCAACATCTCGATGCTGGGCGCGCCGATCATGGTGCAGATCCTGGCGTTGCTCTACAGCCGCTCGAATCTTTCCGACGTGCTGCCGCCCGCGGCCAACATCACCGTGTCCAACGTGCCCGGGCCGCGCCAGACGCTCTATGCCGCCGGCGCCGAGCTCTTGCACATCTTCCCGGTGTCGATCTCGACCCACGGGCAGGCGCTCAACATCACCGTGCAGAGCTATCGCGACCAGCTCGATTTCGGCTTCATCGTCGGCGCCAACATCATTCCGCACGTCCAGGTGATGTGCGACATGCTGCCCGAGGAGTTCGCCGCGCTGGAGGCGGCCTACACGCCGCCGGCCACCGATATCAAGGGCGCTGCGGAGTAAGGAATTTGCAATGATTGAAATGCCCCCGCTCAAGTTCGCGACGACGAACGGAATCCGCATGGGCTATTACGAGGCAGGCCCCGCCGACGACAAGCCGCCGGTCGTGCTGTGCCACGGCTGGCCCGAGCTCGCCTTCTCCTGGCGCCATCAGATCAAGACGCTGAGCGAGGCCGGCATCCGCGTGATCGCGCCCGACCAGCGCGGCTACGGCGCGACCGACCGGCCCGAGCCGGTCGAAGCCTATGACATGGAGCACTTGACCGGCGATCTCGTCGGTTTGCTCGATCATCTCGGAATCGACAAGGCGATCTTTGTCGGTCACGACTGGGGCGGCTTCGTCGTCTGGCAGATGCCGCTGCGGCATCCCACGCGCGTCGCCGGCGTCGTTGGGGTCAACACCCCGCACTGGGACCGCGCGCCGATCGACCCGATCGCGCTGTTCCGCCAGCGCTTTGGCGACCAGATGTACATCGTCCAGTTCCAGGACCCCGCGCGCGGACCGGACAAGATCTTCAGCAGCCGTGTCGAGCAGACTTTTGACGCCTTCATGCGCAAACCGGCCGCGCGCCCTCCGGGTGCGCCCGAGGAACAGCCGATTGCCGGCATTGGTGCTTCGCCCCGCATCAACCTGGCGTTCCCGCAGATGATCGCGAATTACGACGCCAGACATGATCCGCGCACGCCGATCCTGTCGGCTGACGAGAAGAAAGTGTTCGTCGATACATTCACGAAGACCGGTTTTACCGGCGGCATCAACTGGTACCGCAATTTCACCCGTAACTGGGAGCGCGCGAATGGGCTGGACCATCACGTCCACGTGCCGTCGCTGATGATCATGGCCGAGAACGATGCGGTGCTGCCGCCATCGGCGGCCGACGGCATGGAGAAGCTGATCGATGACCTCGAGAAGTATCTGGTGAAGGACAGCGGCCATTGGACGCAGCAGGAGAAGCCGGAAGAGGTCAGCGCCAAGCTGATCGAATGGCGTAGAAGGCGGTTTGGCTAGCGCCCGTCATTGCGAACGCGTCATTGCGAGGAGCGGAGCGACGAAGCAATCCAGACTGCCTCCGCGGATATATTTCTGGATTGCTTCGCTTCGCTCGCAATGACGACATTGAGGCAGGGGGACTACATTTCGATGTCATCCAAGAACCGTCTGGACCCGATTCCGCAGCCGCCGACCAAACCGGTGGTCGGCAACATGCTGTCGCTGGACGCGGCCGCTCCCGTGCAGCACCTGACGCGGCTGGCCAAGGAGCTCGGTCCGATCTTCTGGCTCGACATGATGGGCTCGCCGATCGTCGTCGTCTCCGGCCACGATCTCGTCGACGAGCTCTCGGACGAGAAGCGGTTCGACAAGACGGTGCGCGGCGCGCTGCGGCGTGTGCGTGCGGTCGGCGGCGACGGCCTGTTCACCGCCGACACCCGCGAGCCGAACTGGAGCAAGGCGCACAACATCCTGCTGCAGCCCTTCGGCAACCGCGCCATGCAGTCCTATCACCCGAGCATGGTCGACATCGCCGAGCAGCTCGTCCAGAAATGGGAGCGGCTCAACGCCGACGACGAGATCGACGTCGTCCATGACATGACAGCGCTGACGCTGGATACGATCGGCCTGTGCGGCTTCGAGTACCGCTTCAATTCGTTCTACCGGCGCGACTACCATCCTTTCGTCGAGTCGCTGGTGCGCTCGCTCGAAACCATCATGATGACGCGCGGCCTGCCGTTCGAGCAGCTCTGGATGCAGAAGCGCCGCAAGACGCTGGCCGAAGACGTCGCCTTCATGAACAAGATGGTCGACGAGATCATCGCCGAGCGGCGCAAGAGCGCGGAGGCCATCGACGACAAGAAGGACATGCTCGCCGCGATGATGACCGGCGTCGACCGTTCCACCGGCGAGCAGCTCGACGACGTCAACATCCGCTACCAGATCAACACGTTTCTGATCGCAGGGCACGAGACCACCAGCGGCCTGTTGTCCTATACGCTCTATGCGCTGCTCAAGCATCCGGACATTCTCAAGAAGGCCTATGACGAGGTCGACCGCGTCTTCGGTCCCGACGTCAACGCCAAGCCGACCTATCAGCAGGTCACGCAGCTCACCTATATCACGCAGATCCTGAAAGAGTCGCTGCGGCTGTGGCCGCCGGCGCCGGCCTACGGCATCTCGCCGCTGAACGACGAAACCATCGGCGGCGGCAAGTACAAGCTCAGGAAGGGAACGTTCGTCACCATCCTGGTGACGGCGCTGCATCGTGATCCCAGCGTGTGGGGTCCCAACCCCGACGCGTTCGATCCCGAGAATTTCAGCCGCGAGGCGGAGGCGAAACGGCCGATCAATGCCTGGAAGCCGTTCGGCAACGGCCAGCGCGCCTGCATCGGCCGTGGCTTCGCCATGCACGAGGCCGCGCTCGCGCTCGGCATGATCCTGCAGCGCTTCAAGCTGATCGACCATCAGCGCTACCAGATGCATCTGAAGGAGACGCTGACGATCAAACCGGAAGGCTTCAAGATCAAGGTGCGGCCGCGTGCCGATCGCGAGCGCGGCGCCTATGGCGGGCCCATTGCAGCTGCGTCCGCGGCGCCAAAGGCGCAGCGCCAGCCCACCACGCGGCCCGGCCACAACACGCCGATGCTGGTGCTCTACGGCTCCAATCTCGGCACCGCCGAGGAGCTCGCAACGCGCATGGCCGATCTTGCCGAGATCAACGGCTTTGCCGTGCATCTCGGCGCGCTCGACGATTATGTCGGCAAGCTGCCGCGGGAGGGCGGCGTGCTGATCATCTGCGCCTCCTACAACGGCGCGCCGCCCGACAATGCCACGCAATTCGTCAAATGGCTCGGCAGCGATTTGCCGAAGGATGTCTTCGCCGGCGTGCGCTACGCCGTGTTCGGCTGCGGCAACAGCGACTGGGCTGCGACCTATCAATCGGTGCCGCGCTTCATCGACGAGCAATTGTCGAAGCACGGCGCGCGCGCGGTCTATCCGCGCGGCGAGGGCGATGCGCGCAGCGATCTCGACGGCCAGTTCCAGAAATGGTTCCCCGCAGCCGCGCAAGTCGCGACCAAGGAATTCGGCATCGACTGGAACTTCACCCGGACCGCCGAGGACGATCCGCTTTACGCGATCGAGCCTGTCGCGGTGACCGCGGTCAACACCATCGTCGCCCAGGGTGGCGCGGTGGCGATGAAGGTGCTGGTCAACGACGAGCTCCAGAACAAGGCCGGACCTTATCCATCGGAGCGCTCGACGCGCCACATCGAGGTGGAGCTGCCGGCCAACGTCGCCTATCGCGTCGGCGACCATTTGAGCGTCGTCCCGCGCAACGATCCGACGCTGGTGGATTCAGTTGCCCGCCGCTTCGGCTTCCTGCCGGCCGATCAGATCAGGCTCCAGGTGGCTGAAGGCCGGCGCGCGCAATTGCCGGTCGGCGCGGCCGTGTCGGTCGGCCGCCTGCTCAGCGAGTTCGTCGAGCTGCAGCAGGTGGCGAGCCGCAAGCAGATCCAGATCATGGCCGAGCACACCCGCTGCCCCGTCACCAAGCCGAAGCTGGTGGCCTTCGTCGGCGAGGAGGCGGAGCCGCTCGAGCGTTATCGCACCGAGATCCTCGCCAAGCGCAAATCGGTGTTCGACATGCTGCTCGAGTATCCGGCCTGCGAATTGCCGTTCCACGTCTATCTCGAAATGCTCTCGCTGCTGGCGCCGCGCTATTACTCGATCTCGTCCTCGCCGTCGGTCGACCCGGCGCGTTGCAGCGTCACGGTCGGCGTGGTCGAGGGGCCGGCGGCCTCCGGCCGCGGTACCTACAAGGGCATTTGCTCGAACTATCTCGCCAACCGGCGGCCGGGCGATACGATCTATGCCACCGTGCGCGAGACCAAGGCAGGCTTCCGCCTGCCGGATGATCCATCCGTGCCGATCATCATGATCGGTCCGGGCACGGGACTTGCGCCGTTCCGCGGCTTTATCCAGGAGCGCGCCGCGCGCAAGGCGAAAGGGACCACGCTCGGCCCGGCCGTGCTGTTCTTCGGCTGTCGCCATCCCGATCAGGATTTTCTCTATGCGGACGAGCTGAAAGCGCTGGCGGCTGCTGGCATCACCGAGCTGTTCACCGCATTCTCGCGCGCGGACGGGCCGAAGACCTATGTGCAGCACGTGCTCGCCGCGCAGAAGGACAAGGTCTGGCCGCTGATCGAGCAGGGCGCCATTATCTATGTTTGCGGCGATGGTGGAAAAATGGAGCCCGACGTGAAGGCGGCGCTCATCGCGATCCAGCGCGAGAAGAGCGGCAGCGATGCTGCCGCCGGCGCCCGGTGGATCGAGGAGATGGGCGCGAACAACCGCTATGTGCTGGACGTCTGGGCGGGCGGGTGATTGCTCGCGCTTTCGTGCTAAAGCACTCCCATGATTCCCTGGGAAAAGCTCGACACCGCCAAAATCCCCGGTTCCGACGAGGAGCTCCGCCTGATGCGGCGGGGCAAGGAGTTCTCCATCAAGCTCGGCACCAACGAGCTGATGAACAGCCGCCTGTCGGGGTCGGAAGCGGCGCTCGCCACGCTTGCCGCGAAGCAGATCGAGAAAGTCGCAAAACCCGTCGTTCTCATCGGCGGTCTCGGCATGGGTTTCACGCTACGTGCGGCGCTGGCCGTGCTCGGAGCCCAGGCGAAGATCGTCGTCTCCGAGTTGGTCCCGTCGGTCGTCGCCTGGGCGCGGGGTCCGATGGCGGAGGTGTTCGGCGACAGCCTCGATGATGCCAGGGTGAGCATTCGCGAGATCGACGTCGGCGAAGTCATCCGGGCGAAGCGTTCGGCTTTCGACGCCATCCTGCTCGACGTCGACAACGGGCCCGAGGGACTGACCCGGAAGGGCAATGACGCGCTCTACGATGCGAGCGGGCTGCAGGTCGCGAAGACGGCGCTGCGGCCGGGAGGCGTGCTGGCCGTCTGGTCGTCGGGACCCAATCCGGAGTTCACAGGGCGTCTCAAGCGCGCCGGCTTCGACGTCAACGAAGTCAACGTTCGCGCCACCGGCAGAGGCGGCGGCGCGCGCCACATGATCTGGATCGCGCGGAAGGGCTAGGCAACGACCCAAGGCTAGAACATCGTGTTGCCGTTCGCGGGGTTTTCAGGAATCTCCTGAACGACGTCCCAGTGCTCGACGATCTTGCCGTTCTCCAGCTTGAAGATGTCCACGATTGCGCGGCCCCTGGTGCCGGGCTCGCGAACGGAATGAACGTGCAAGATGACGAAGTCACCCTCCGCAAAACTGCGCTTGATCTCGCTGCGCGAGTTCGGAAACTTCTCGCGCAGGAAGCCGATGAACTTCCGGAAGCCGTCGGGCCCGTCGGGAGCGGTTGGATTGTGCTGGACGTAGCGGTTGCCGACATAGGCGAGGGCGGCGTCGGCGTCCTTCTGATTGAGGCCTTTCTCATAGAAGGCCAGCACGGTTTGGCGGTTGGCTTCTTCCTGCGCGCTGGCGGCCATCGCGTCGCCGCCGGCAAGAGACAATATGAGAATGGAAGCGGCCATCATTGCCGCGGATCGGATGATGAAATTCATGTGAGCTCCGAGAGGCCGCAGCCTCTGTTTGGCGTCTGAGACGGCCTGTATAGCCTTCATCGGAACCCACGTTAAGACAGGCACCGGCAGCTCACATGGTCACCGAGAGGAGACTGGCCGGCCTAGGCCGCCTGCGCCGCCGAGCCGTGCGCGTGCTTGTCGATAGCATCGATGATCTCCGGCCAGAAGCGCATGGGCAGCGCGTGGCCCATGCCCTCGATCATCAGCAGCTTTGCGTTCGAGATCGACGCGGCCGTGTCCTTGCCGCCTTCGGGGCGGACCAACGGATCGACGGTGCCGTGAATCACGAGCGTCGGAACCTTCACGGCGTGCAGCCGCTCCTTGCGGCTGCCGGAGGCAAGCACGGCGCGGAGCTGACGGCCGACGCCGGCCGGGTTGAGCCCGCGTGCGAACACGCGCTCGGCGCGGCCAGGGTCGAGCGCTTCCTCTTCCGGGAAGTGCCCGGCGCGCAACACGTTCCAGGTCTGGCCGTAGCGGACGATGAACTCCTCCTTGCTGCGCGGCGGCGGCGCCATCAGCATCGCGGCGGCCTCGCGGGTCGGGGGCGGCACGCGCGGATTGCCCGTCGTCGACATGATCGAGGTCAGCGAGCGCACGCGGTGCGGAAACGACAGCGTCACCTCCTGCGCGATCATGCCGCCCATGGACGCCCCGACGAGATGCGCCGACTTGATGCCGAGCGCATCCATCAGGCCGACCGTGTCCTTGGCCATGTCGATCAGCTTGTAGGTGGCGGCCACGGGGATCCGCAAGAAGCGCAGCTTCAGCAGCTCGAACGGCGTCAGGCGCTTGCCGCCGCTGAGATGGCTCGACTTGCCGATATCGCGGTTATCGAAACGGATCACGCGGAAGCCGCGGGCGGCGAGCTGCTCGCAGAACGCATCGTCCCAATGGATCATCTGTGCGCCAAGGCCCATGATCAGCAGCAACGGCTCGGCATTGTCGTTGCCGAAGATCTCGTAGCAGATGTCGATGCCGTTGGCGCGGACGGTCTGGGGCGGCTGATGGGCGGTCACGGGTCCCTCCTGCTGACCGATGCTGTATCGCACGGTTTCGTTCCGCGAAGAAGCGGCGTGTCCGACGCCGCGCCTGCTGCTTGCCGGTTGACCGGCACCGCGCAACGGTGTGGTATGGCGGGACAAGAAGGGTGCAAAGCCCTCCGCATTGGGAGGACGCTGATGACCGACAAGATCACCGATCCGGTCGCCTTGTGGCAGAAGATGGTTGGCGAAATGGAGAAGGGTTTCAACTCCTTCGCGACCAAGGCGATGGAGACGCCCGAATTCTCGCAGGCCATGAACCGCGCCGGCGGCGTTGCTGCAGGTGCTCAGAAGCAATTCGGCGATCTCATGGAGAAATACCTGCTCTCGATGAACCTTCCGAGCCGCGAGCAGATGACCGGCATCGCGGAACGGCTCCAGTCGATCGAAGGCCAGCTCGGCGAGATCAAGTCGATGCTGAGCCAGATGTCGGCCAATTCGGGCGCGCAGCAACCCGGCGCGGCGCCGCGGCCGCCGCGCACCAAGCGTCCGCCGTCCGAAGACGGAGACCAAAAATGAACGCGCCGGCGGGACTTGATCTTGCCTCGATCCCGGAGCGCATCCAGTCCGAGGTGCAGCGCGCGATTCAGCGCAGCATCAAGGGCGTCGAATATTTCTCGACCTCGGGCCCCACGCTCGGCTCGACGCCAAAGGATGTGCTGCATTCGCGCGGCACGATGAGCCTCTATCACTATCGGCCGATGTCGGATGAGATCTACCGCGTGCCGGTGCTGATCGTGATGGCCACGACCAACCGCGGCTACATCCTCGATCTCGTGCCCGGCCAGAGCTTCATCGAGTTCCTGCTGAGGCGCGGCTACGACGTCTACATGCTGGACTGGAGCGCGCCGCGGCCGGAGGAGAAGAGCCTGCGCATGGAGGACTATGTCCTCGACTTCATCCCCGATTGCGTCCGCCGCGTGCAGGCCGATTCCGGCGAGCAGGACGTCTCCGTCATCGGCTATTGCTTCGGCGGCGTGCTGTCGCTGCTCTACGGCTCGATCCACCAGGACGGGCCGATGAAGAACCTGATCTGCTTCACCACGCCGATCGATTTCCGCGAGATGAAGCTGTTCTCGAATTTCTCCGACCGCCGCTATTTCGACGTCGACCACCTCGTCGACAGCGTCGGCAACGTGCCGCCGGAGATGATCCTGTCCTCATTCGAGATGCTGCGCCCGGCCTCGCGCACGGTGAGCCAGATCCAGCTCTGGGAAAACATCTGGAACGACGAGTTCGTGAAGTCGTACCGCATGTTCGACCGCTGGGCGACCGACACGCTGCCGCTGGCCGGCGAATATTTCCGCACCATCACCAAGGACCTGATGTGGGACAACAAGCTGTTCAACGACACCATGTCGGTCGGAGGTCGCGCGGCGAAGCTCGAGAACATCACAGTGCCGATCCTGCATGCGGTCGCCGAGCACGACCACATCGTGCCCTATGACGCCGCCAAGCACCTGATCGCCAAGATCGGCTCGACTGACAAGGAAGAGGTGATGCTGAAGGGCGGTCACGTCTCGCTCGTTGCCGGCGCCAATGCGGTGAAGCGGCTGTGGCCGAAACTGGATTCCTGGCTGGGAAAGAGATCGACATGAGCGAGCAGCGTTCCTATCCGCGCCACGTCAAGACCGACGCCGGCGATATCGAGATCCGCCTGATGTCGCCCGCGGACGAGGCCGCCGTGCTGGCCTTCGGCAAGGGCCTGCCGACCCATGATCTGCTGTTCCTCCCCCGCAACATCAGCGAGCCGAAGGTGCTCTCCGCCTGGGTCAAGGAGATCGAGCGGGGTGCGATCACGAGCCTGCTCGCGGTCAGGGATGACAAGGTCGTCGGCTGCGGCACGCTGGTGCGTGATCCCCATTCCTGGTCGCCTCATGTCGGCGAGATCCGCATGGTGGTTTCGCCCGAGGTCCGCGGCAAGGGCGTGGGCAAGGCGTTGTCGCAGGAGACCTTTGCCCTCGCGCTCGGGGCAGGCCTGGAAAAGCTCTCGGTCCAGATGACGGTGGATCAGCAGGCAGCGATCGCCTTGTTCGAGAGCCTCGGCTTCAAGGCCGAGGCCCTGCTGCGGGACCATGTGCGGGACGTCGACGGCAAGACCCATGACATCGTCGTGCTCGGCCATAACATTGCGCAGGTCCAGGCTCAGATGGAGGCCTATGGGCTGCCAGGCGCCGTCCAGCACTAGCAGCGCCGTCCGGCATTAGGGCCGGATCGGGCCGATTCTGAGCCCAATGGCTAGGGAGGCACCACGATGCCTCCGGCTAAGGCTCTTCACGATTTCGTGATATCGCAGTGCAATACGAATATTGCATCGCACAATTAACCGTGCCATATAAGCCGTGCCCCGGGCCAATGCGGACGGGGTGAGCCCATAGCTCAGACCTTTGAGGATGGAGAGAACCCCATGACCACTGAAACCAACACCGCTTTCGAGGGCTTCAAGGACGCTTTCAAGAACATCCAGAACCTGGAAGTTCCCGAGGCCGCCCGCGAATTCGTCAAGAAGACCGCCAACACCGCCAAGGACCGTGCTGCCGAGGTGTTCGCTGGCTCCGAGCGCGTGACCGCCGCCGTCGAGAACGCGGTGACCGAGTCCGTCACCGAGGCCGGCAAGATCAGCCGCAACATCCAGCAGGCGATCTATGAGGACGCCGAGGCGTTCTTCTCGGGCATCGACAAGCTCGCGTCCGCCAAGTCGGTCAGCGAAGCCGTCGAGATCCAGTCGAGCATGCTCCGCGCCCGCGGTGAAGTGTTCGTCTCGCGCGCCAAGGCGACCGCCGACTATCTCGGCAAGCTCGCCGCCAACGGTGCGAAGTCCGCTCAGGACAACTTTGCCAAGGTCTACAACAAGACCGCCTGATCTGGTGCCTGAGCACAAACTGAATTTGAGGCCCGCTTCGGCGGGCCTTTTGTTTGGCGCCGCCGTCATTGCGAGCGAAGCTAAGCAATCCAGAGTCTTTCCGCGGAGGCAGACTGGATTGCTTCGCTTCGCTCGCAATGACGAGTACTGTGATGCAGTCATGGACTCATCTGCCACCTTCTCCTTCGACACTCCGGGCGATGCCGAACGAGCGGCCGAGCTGCGCCGCGTGAAAGCGCTGGCGACGTTGGTGCTGGCCTCGACGCTGGCACTGTTCGTCTTCGCAAAGTGGCTGCTGCCCGTGCATCCCGTGTTCGGCTTCATTGCCGCCTTCGCCGAAGCTGCGACCATCGGCGGGCTCGCCGATTGGTATGCGGTGGTAGCGCTGTTCAAGCGGCCGCTCGGCCTGCCGATCCCGCACACCGCGATCATCCAGAGCAACCAGGCCCGCATCGCCGACAAGCTCGGCGAATTCATCCAGGTGCATTTCCTGGAGGCGGGTCCCGTCGAGGCCAAGCTGAAAGAGATCGATTTCGGCTCCTTCGTTGCCGACTGGCTGCGCGACCGCAAACGCAGTGACGACCTTGCGCGCTTCGCACTGCGTCTGTTGCCGGAGGCGGTGTCGGCAACCGAAAGCTCCGGCCTGATGACCTTCATCATCCGCCGCATGTCCTCACAGCTCCAGGCGATCGACCTCGCGCCGCTCGCGGCCGGCACGCTGCGGGGCTTCGTCGCGGAGGGACGGCACCAGATCCTGTTCGACGATCTCCTGCGCGTGATGCACGAGACCTTGAACCAGACAGAGACGATGGCGATGATCCGCGAGAAGGTGCGCGCGGAATTGCCGACCCTGCTCAAGCTCTATCGCGCCGACAAGTTTCTGGTGAACAAGATCGTGGCCTCCGCGACGGCCTTCTTCAACGAAGTGCGCAGCGATCCCAAGCATCCGTTCCGCGGCGAGTTCGACCGCATGGTGCTGGGCTTCGTCGACCGGCTCGGCACCGACCAGGCCTATATCGACCGCATTGACGGCTTGAAGCGCGATCTTCTGGCGCGGCCGGAGCTTGCCGACCTCGCCCGCACCGTCTGGGCCAATACGCGCTCCTTCATCGAGCGCAGCGCGAGCGGCGAGACGCAGGTGCTGCAACATCATCTCGCCGGGATGTTCGTCTCCGCCGGCGAGGCGCTCGCCAGCGATGCCGAGCTGCGCGGCGAGATCAACAAGGGTCTCGTGACCGTGCTGCGCAGCTTCGTCGCGGACCAGAAGAGCGGCGTCTCGACCTTCATCTCCGATCAGGTCAAGGCGTGGAATATGACGCAGCTGATTTCGCTGATCGAAATCAACATCGGCCGCGACCTGCAATACATCCGCTTCAACGGCTCGTTGATCGGTGGGCTCGCCGGGCTCGTGCTCTACACCGTAGAATCCCTGCTCCGATTGTTGTGACTTTTGCGTCACGGCCGTTAGCATTAACGCGCGGGCCTATTGTCGCCTCGCGTCTGTCCCGCTTGAATATCGGGAACCGGCCGCCTAGCTGATTCCTGTTGCGCTGCGGAACGATCAAGAAGCCGGTGCATTGGAATTCACGCCGATTTGCCGGTCTCGCTGCCGGCGGCCTTTCCAGGATTCTTCCCAGGGGAAACATTGATGACCGCAACTGCCCAGATGCTGCGCCCGCCGTCCCGCACCTTGATGTTTCTGGAGGGGCGCGCGATCCACGAATTCGGCGCATTCCTTGGCGCGCTGCCGCTGTTGAGCCTTGCGCCGCGCGGCGATGGGCATCCGGTGCTGGTGCTTCCGGGCCTCGTGGCGTCCGATGTCTCGACACGCGCGCTGCGCGCGTTTCTGGCCAGCAAGGGCTATGCGGTCAGCGGCTGGCGCCAGGGGCGCAACTATGGCCTGCGCGAGGGCGTTCAGGACGCCATGGTCGATCTGGTCCATGAGCTCAGCGACACGCACAGCCGCAAGATCAGCCTGGTCGGCTGGAGCCTCGGCGGCCTCTATGCGCGCCAGCTCGCCAAGATGATGCCCGAGCGCGTGCGCCAGGTGATCACGCTCGGCAGCCCCTTTGCCGGCGATCCGCGCTCGACCAATGCCTGGCGCGTCTATGAATGGGCGAGCGGACGCAAGGCCGACGAGGTCGATCCGCGTTTTGGCGGCGAGCTCGCCGTGCCGCCGCCGGTGCCGACCACCGCCATCTTCAGCCGCTCCGACGGCGTCTGCGCCTGGCAGGGCTGCATGGAGAAGTCGGGCGCGCAGACCGAGAGCATCGAGGTCGAAAGCAGCCATTGCGGCATGGGCCATCATCCCGCCGCCGTCTATGCCGTGGCCGATCGCCTCGCGCAGAAGGAAGGCCAGTGGCGCCCGTTCGATCGCAGCGGCTGGCGCAGCCTGGCCTATCCCGACCCGCATCGGTGATGTCTTGCCTCTCCCCGCCTGCGGGGAGAGGCCGGATTGCATCGGAGATGCAATCCGGGTGAGGGGGACTCTCCGCGAGTCTGTCTGTCACTGAGTTTGCGGATGCTGCCCCTCACCCCAGCCCTCTCCCCGTAAGAACGGGGAGAGGGAGAAGATCGAAAGCTCTCGGGAAAGCATCGCTCCCCCTCCATTGTCGCAGCCGCACCAAACGCGCTATGGCTCGTGCATGGCGCATCCGCTCTCCCGCATCATCGACCAGCTCAAGCGCGAGCCCTCGCGCACCGGCTCCATCGTCATCACCGTATTCGGCGACGCCATCGTGCCGCGCGGTGGTTCGGTGTGGCTCGGCACGCTGCTGGAATTCTTCGAAAGCCTGGATATCGACAGCGGCGTGGTGCGCACCGCGATGTCGCGGCTTGCGGCCGACGGCTGGCTGGCGCGCGAGAAGGTCGGCCGCAACAGTTTCTATCGCCTGGCGGACAAGGGCCGCCAGACGTTCGAGGCCGCGACGCGCCACATCTACGATCCGCCGCCGTCCGACTGGAGCGGGCGCTTCGAGCTGCTACTGATCGGCAATGGCGAGGACCGCGACGCCTCGCGCGAAGCGCTGCGCAATGCTGGCTTCGGCAGCCCGCTGCCGGGCGTGTGGGTGGCGCCGTCAGGTGTGCCGATGCCGGAGGAGGCAGCGGGCGCGATCCGCCTCGAGGTCTCCGCGGAGGATGACAGCGGCCGCCGTCTGCTCAGCGCGAGCTGGCCGCTCGATCGCACCGCCGATGCCTACCTGAAATTCATGAAGACCTTCGAGCCGCTGCGCGCCGCGATCGCGCGCGGCACCGATTTGTCCGACGCCGACGCCTTCACCGCGCGGATCCTCTTGATCCACTATTACCGCCGCGTCGTGCTGCGCGATCCGCTGCTGCCCGACAGCCTGCTGCCGCCGGATTGGCCGGGCAGGGCTGCCCGCGAACTCTGCGGCGCGATCTACCGTGCGCTGCTTGCTCCGTCCGAACAATGGCTCGACGGCCATGGAACCAATGAAAAAGGGGCGTTGCCGGCGGCGCGAAAGCTGCTGGAACGGAGGTTCGGCGCCTGAGCGTTATGTTACAGAAATATCTTGCATGACGTAAATCTTGTTATATATTATCTCCCAATAAAACGGGAGGATGCGCATGTACACCCAGGCGCTGAACACGGCCGAGACCGCTGACCGCGATCTGGAGGACGCCGGCAAGGCTGCGCAATTCCAGGCCCGCATCGATGCCGAGGAGCGCATCGAGCCGAACGACTGGATGCCGGCGGCTTATCGCAAGACGCTCACCCGCCAGATCTCCCAGCACGCCCATTCCGAAATCGTCGGCATGCTGCCCGAAGGCAACTGGATCACGCGCGCGCCGACCTTGCGCCGCAAGGCCGCGCTGCTCGCCAAGGTGCAGGATGAATGCGGCCACGGCCTCTATCTCTACGCCGCCGCCGAGACGCTCGGCTCCTCGCGTGAGGAGCTGGTCGACGCCATGCTCGCGGGGAAAGCAAAGTACTCCTCGATCTTCAACTATCCGACGCTGACTTGGGCGGACATCGGCACGATCGGCTGGCTGGTCGACGGCGCCGCGATCATGAACCAGATCCCGCTGTGCCGCTGCTCCTACGGACCCTATGCGCGTGCGATGATCCGCGTCTGCAAGGAGGAGTCGTTCCACCAGCGCCAGGGCTATGAGATCATGGTGACGCTGTGCCGCGGCTCGGAGGAGCAGAAGGCGATGGCGCAGGATGCACTGAACCGCTGGTGGTGGCCGGTGCTGATGATGTTCGGTCCCCCGGATGCGACGAGCCAGCACAGCGACACCTCGACGAAGTGGAAGATCAAGCGCTTCTCCAATGACGAACTGCGCCAGAAGTTCGTCGACGCCACCGTGCCCCAGGCGCAATATCTCGGCCTCACCATTCCCGATCCCGGCATGATTCAGGATGCCGACGGGCACTGGCGCTACAGCGAGATCGACTGGAGCGAGTTCAAGCAGGTGCTCGCCGGCAACGGCCCCTGCAACCGCGAGCGCATCGCCGCGCGCCGCAAGGCGCATGAGGAGGGCGCCTGGGTGCGCGAGGCGGCCGCCGTCTATGTCGCCAAGCGCGCCCAGCGTCAGACCGCCCAAGCTGCAGAATAGGAGATCGAAATGGCCACGCCGAACACGCCGCTGTGGGAAGTCTTCATTCGCGGCCGCAACGGGCTCGCGCACAAGCATGTGGGATCGCTGCATGCGAACGACGCGACGATGGCGCTGCAGGCCGCCCGCGATATCTACACCCGCCGCGGCGAGGGCCTGTCGATCTGGGTCGTGCCGTCCAGCGCGATCACCGCGAGCGATCCCGCCGAGAAGGGCATGATGTTCGAGCCGGCGGAATCCAAGATCTACCGGCACCCGACGTTCTACGAAGTGCCGGAAGAAGTGGGGCACATGTGATGGCGGTCGCCAACATCCAGGTCTCGGAAACGCCGCTGGTGCTCTACGCGCTGCGCCGCGCCGACGATGCGCTGATCCTTGGTCATCGGCTGTCGGAATGGTGCGGGCATGCGCCGATGCTGGAAGAGGACATGGCGCTCTCCAACATCGCGCTCGACCTCATCGGCCAGGCGCGGGAGCTCTACAGCTTTGCCGCCAAGGCCGAAGGCAGGGATAACGACGAGGACAAGCTGGCCTATTTGCGCGACGTACGGCAGTACCGCAATCTGCTCCTGGTCGAGCAGCCCAACGGCGATTTTGCCCAGACCCTGGTGCGGCAGTTCTTCTATTCCGCCTTCGCCGATCTCTATTGGCGCACGATGATGAGCTCGCGCGATGCGACGCTGGCGGCGATCGCTGCGAAATCGGAGAAGGAGAGCGCCTACCATCTGCGCCATGCCTCGGAATGGATCATCCGGCTCGGCGACGGCACTGAGGAGAGTCACCGGCGCGCGCAGGCTGCGATCGAAAATCTCTGGGCTTTTACCGGCGAGATGTTTGCCGTCGATGACGGCGAGCGCGCCCTGATCGATGCCGGCATTGCTGTCGATCCCGGGAGCTTGCGCGGGCGCTGGTTGACGACGCTCACCGATGTCGCCCGCGAGGCAACGCTCGCGCTGCCGCAGAACGATTGGATGCAGCAGGGCGGCCGCTCCGGCCGCCACAGCGAGCATCTCGGCCATCTGCTGTCGGAGCTGCAATCGATGCAGCGAACGTTTCCGGGGCTGACATGGTGACGGTGCTGGAGCGTGATGGCGAGCTGCGCCAGCGTGCCTGGAACGCTGCGGCTAGCGTGGTCGATCCCGAAATCCCGGTGTTGACCATCGCCGATCTCGGCGTTCTCCGCGACGTCGTTCTCGACGGCGATCATGTCGAGGTCGCGATCACGCCGACATATTCAGGCTGCCCGGCCATGAACATGATCGCGCTCGAAATCGAGGTCGCGCTGGAGAGCGCCGGCTTCCATCAGCCCAAGGTCCGCACCGTGCTGTCGCCGGCCTGGACCACGGACTGGATGAGCGAGGAGGGGCGCGAGAAGCTGCGCGCCTACGGCATCGCGCCGCCGCAAGCCTCGAGCTCGCGCCGCGCGCTGTTCGGCGCGCAGACGGTGGCGTGCCCGCAATGCGGCTCGGACAAGACCGAGCTGCTGTCCGAGTTCGGCTCGACCTCCTGCAAGGCGCTCTGGCGCTGTAAGGCCTGCCGCGAACCCTTCGACTATTTCAAATGTCATTGAGGCGCACGATGCCAGCCCCGCCGTCATTGCGAGGAGCGCTTGCGACGAAGCAATCCAGACTGCTTCCGCGGAAAGACTCTGGATTGCTTCGCTTCGCTCGCAATGACGACTTAGAGACCGAACGAGGGTGCCCGTGATGTCCGCAGCCGCACCGCGCTTCCATCGCCTCGCCGTCAGCGACCTCCGCCGCGAGGCCACGGACGCCGTGTCGATGACCTTCGCAATCCCCAACGAACTCGCCGGCGATTACGCCTTCACGCCCGGCCAGTACCTGACGCTGCGCACCATGCTCGACGGCGAAGAGGTGCGCCGCTCCTATTCGATCTGTTCCGGTCCCGATGACGGCGAGATCCGTATCGCCGTGAAGAAGGTCGATGGCGGCGCGTTTTCGAGCTGGGCAGCCGACGATCTCAAATGCGGCGACGAGCTCGACGTGATGACGCCAACCGGCCGCTTTGGCGTGGTCCCGCCGGCAGATGGGGCGTGCATTCACGTCGGTTTCGCTGCCGGCTCCGGCATCACGCCGATCCTGTCGATCGTGAAAGGCGTGCTGGCGCGCGAGCCGGACAGCCGCTTCTTCCTGTTCTACGGCAACCGCACCACCGACAACATCATGTTCCTCGAAGCGCTCGAGGAACTCAAGGACCGGTTCATCGATCGTCTCTCGATCTTTCACGTCATCTCCGGCGAGGAGCAGGACATCCCGATCCTGCATGGCCGGCTCGACGGCGAGAAGGTGAGGGTGCTGCTCCGCTCGCTGGTGCCGGCGGAAAGCGTCGATCATGTCTTCATCTGCGGTCCCCTTGGCATGAGCGAGGACATCGAGGCGACCTGCCGCGATCTCGGCATCGCGGACGAACGCATCCATGTCGAGCGCTTCGTGTCCGAATTCGGCGGCAAGCCGCGGCCGAGAAGGGCGGTTGCGCCCGACGCGCCGCCGAAGGCGATCGCCTCGTTGATCATCGATGGCAAGCGCCGCGACGTGCCCGTCGCCGAGGACGAGGCGATCCTCGATGCCGCCCTGCGCGCCGGCGTCGATCTGCCCTTCGCCTGCAAGGGCGGCATGTGCTCGACCTGCCGCGCCAAGCTGGTCGAGGGTGATGCGCCGATGGACATCAACTATTCGCTGGAACCGTGGGAGCTGAAGGCCGGTTTTGTTCTCACCTGCCAGGCCAAGCCTTCTACGGAGCGGGTCGTCGTCGATTACGACCATGTTTGACAGTGTTGTCCAACAAGCAGAACATTGCGTGCAAACAGCCGGGAGAAGCGCGTGAACGTCAAAGCCGCCCTGTCGCCTGAGGATATCGCCCGCGCCTGCGCCGATGCGATGTGGGCCGAGGACGATGCCTCCAAGGGTCTCGGCATGGAGATCGTCGAGATCGGCCCGGGCTTTGCGACGCTCGCAATGATGGTGCGGCCGGACATGGTCAACGGCCAGCGCATTGCCCATGGCGGCTTCATCTTCACGCTCGCCGATTCCGCCTTCGCGTTCGCGTGCAATTCGCACAATGAGCGCGTCGTGGCGGCGCAGGGCCAGATCACCTTCATCAAGCCCGGCAAGCTTGGCGATCGTCTCATCGCCAAGGGACGGGAAATCACCCGCGGCGGCCGTTCCGGCATCTACGACGTGCGTGTCACGGCGGGCGAGGTCGTCATCGCGGAATTCCGCGGACATTCGCGCGTCATTCCCGGCGCGTGGCTGCCGCCGCAAGATCAATAAGACCAACGAAGAAAAGAACAGACAATGTGGGGAAACGAGGATGGCTCTGACGAGGCTCAAGGAAGGTGGCAGCGCCTATAATGCGGAGATGGATGCGCATGAGCGCGCCTCGCGCGACGAGATCATGGCGCTGCAGAAGCAGCGGCTGGCCTGGTCGCTAAAGCACGCCTACGACAACGTCGCGCATTACCGCAAGGCGTTCGATAAAGCGGGCGTGCATCCGTCCGACTTTCGCGAGCTCTCCGATCTCGCCAAATTTCCGTTCACGGTGAAGACGGACCTGCGCGACAATTATCCCTTCAACATGTTCGCCGTGCCGCGCGAGAAGCTGGTCCGGGTGCATGCCTCATCCGGAACGACCGGCAAGCCGATCGTGGTGGGCTATACGCAGCGCGACATCGACACCTGGTCCGAGGTCATGGCGCGCTCGATCCGCGCCGCCGGCGGACGCACCGGCATGATCATCCACAATGCCTACGGCTATGGCCTGTTCACCGGCGGTCTCGGCGTGCACTACGGCGCCGAAAAGCTCGGCTGCACCGTGGTCCCGATCTCTGGCGGCATGACCGAGCGGCAGGTGCAGCTCATCAACGATTTCCGGCCCGACATCATCACGGTAACGCCGAGCTACATGCTCGCGATCCTCGACGAGTTCAAGCGCCAGAAGCTCGATCCGCGCCAGTGCTCGCTCAAGATCGGCATCTTCGGCGCCGAGCCCTGGACCAACGCGATGCGCGCCGAGATCGAGGACGCCTTCGACATGGACGCGACCGACATCTACGGCCTGTCCGAGGTGATCGGCCCCGGCGTCGCGCAGGAGTGCATCGAGACCAAGGATGGCCTGCACATCTGGGAGGATCATTTCTACCCGGAAGTGATCGACCCCGAGACCGGCGCTGTGCTGCCGGACGGCGAGAAGGGCGAGCTGGTCTTCACCTCGCTCACCAAGGAAGCCTTTCCGGTTATCCGCTATCGCACCCGCGACCTGACGCGGCTGCTGCCGGGCACGGCGCGGCCGGGCATGCGGCGCATGGAGAAGGTGACGGGCCGCTCCGACGACATGATCATCCTGCGGGGCGTCAACCTGTTCCCGACCCAGATCGAGGAGGTGCTGCTCGCGACCGACTGGTGCGGCGGCCACTTCATCCTGGAACTCACCCGCGAGGGCCGCATGGACGAGCTGACCATCATCGCCGAGGCACGGCCCGAGAGCTGGGACGGCCGCGGGCTCGTCGATCATGCGGACCGGATTTCGACCCACATCAAGAACACGATCGGCGTCAGCTCCAGGGTGCAGGTGGTTGCGCCCGCGACGCTGGAGCGCTCGCTCGGCAAGGCCAAGCGGCTCTACGACAAGCGGCCCAAGGACTGACGGGACGGATTGACTCGACTGGCTCCAGAGGCGACAAGGCCCGCGAGAAATCGCGGGTCTTTTCATGTCAGCCGATGCCAAAACCGTCGAAGCGCGCTGCGTGCGCCTCAACGCCAAAGCTGAAAATGCCGCTGCGCTTGCACCGATCGTTGAGCGCCGGATGCTCGCGCGCGGGCCGAACGATCTGCTGATCGAAGTGAAGGCGGCCGCCGTCAATCCGTCCGACGTCAAGGCTGCGACCGGGCTGATGCCCTATGCCGTGTTCCCCCGGACCCCCGGCCGCGATTACGCCGGCGTGGTGATCGATGGGCCCACCGGCACAATCGGGCGCGAAGTGTTCGGCTCCTCCGGCGATCTCGGCATCCGTCGTGACGGCACCCATGCGAGCCATCTCGTGGTCGAA
Organism: Bradyrhizobium sp. BLXBL-01; assembly: GCF_051853025.1. NCBI lineage: Bacteria > Pseudomonadati > Pseudomonadota > Alphaproteobacteria > Hyphomicrobiales > Nitrobacteraceae > Bradyrhizobium > Bradyrhizobium sp. BLXBL-01. Next base: position 5,774,176 of record NZ_CP182471.1, on the reverse strand, counting down.
GCCGATGCGGTCGTGGAGAAGCCGAAGACGGTGTCCTGGGAGGAGGCCGCCGGCATCGGCGTGCCCTTCGTCACCGCGATGGAAGGCTTTCGCCGCGCCGGCGTGCCGAAGAGCGGCGAGACTGTCCTGGTGTTCGGCGTCAACGGCAAGGTCGGCCAGGCCGCGGTGCAGATCGCGACCTGGCAGGGCGCGCGCGTCATCGGCGTGGTGCGCAAGGCGGAAGCCTATGAAGGCCACGCCAACGCGCCCATCGAGGTGATCGACGCCTCCGTCGCCGACGTTGCCACGCGCGTGCGCGAACTGACCGGCGGCAAGGGCGCCGACATCGTCTTCAACACGGTCGGCGACCCCTATTTCCAGGCCGCGCACAAGTCGCTCGCACTTCGCGGCCGCCAGATCCTGATCGCCGCGATCGATCGCATCGTGCAGTTCAACATCCTCGAGTTCTACCGCGGCCAGCACACCTATGTCGGCATCGACACGCTGGGTCTATCCTCGGCCGCAACGGGCGCGGTGCTGCGCGACCTTGGGCCGGGTTTTGCGAGCGGCCATCTGAAGCCGTTTCCGATCAAGGCGAACGCGATCTATCCGCTGGAGCGCGCGAAGGAGGCGTACGTCGCCGTCGCCGGTTCGTCGCGCGACAGGGTGATACTGAAGCCGTAATCCACCATCATTGCGAGCGCAGCGAAGCAACCCAGAAAATGCATCCGCGAAGACAGACTGGATTGCTTCGCTGCGCTCGCAATGACGGAGAAGGGCGAGAGGTCTGAGAACAACCGATGGAATCCACGCAACTCGTCATCCTCGCTGGTCTCGTCATCGGCCTCGTCTACGGCGCGGTCGGCCTGCTCAGCGGCTTCTGCCTGATGAGCAGCATGCGCGGGTGGCTGGCGGAGGGTGATGGGCGACTGGTGCGGAGCTATGCGCTGGCGATTGCGGTTGCGATCGCCGCCAGCCAGCTCCTTGCCGGCAGCGGCACGGTCGATCTCGGCAAGTCGATCTATCTGCAGCCGTCGTTTTCGCCGGCGGTGCTGTTCCTCGGCGGCCTGCTGTTCGGTTACGGCATGGTGCTGTCGAACGGCTGCGGCTCGCGGGCGCTGGTGCTGCTCGGCCGCGGCAATCTCCGCTCTTTCGTGGTCGTAATCGTGCTGGCGATCGCCGCGCAGATGACGCTGAAGGGCTTGATCGCGCCGGGGCGTCTCGCGCTGGTCCAGGCTTCGCAAACTACGGTCAACGCGAATTCGCTGCCGTCCTTGCTCGCGACGCTCGGACTCACCGAGGCGGCTGCGCGCGCACTGGCAGCCGCGACGATCGTCGTCGCGCTGATCCTGTTTGCTTTCGCGCATCCGGCGTTCCGCCGCTCGCCCGGTCAGATCGTGGCGGGCATCATCGTGGGCCTTCTCGTCGCCGGTGGCTGGTTGGTCACCGGCCATCTCGGTGCCGACGACTTCAATCCGGTCCCCGTGACCTCCCTTACGTTCGTCGCGCCAATCGCCGATGCCCTGCAATACGCCATGCTCTCGACCGGGCTGACGCTCAACTTCGGCATCGCGACGGTCGTCGGCGTCTTCACTGGCAGTCTGGTGACGGCAGTCGCAACTCGCCGATTCAAGCTCGAGGGCTATTCGTCGCCACGCCACATGCTGCGCTCAGGGGCCGGCGCTGCGCTGATGGGGGTCGGCGGCGTGATGGCATTCGGCTGCTCGATCGGGCAGGGGCTCACGGGCGTGTCTACGCTCGCGCTTGGCTCGTTCGTCGCGGTTGCTGGCATCCTGCTCGGCACCGCGGCAGGGCTGCGCGGTGCGCTGCGGGTTCAACCGCTCCAGGCCGCCGAAGCCGACTCGCGGGCCGCTTGAGCTACTCCACCGCCTTGGTCACGATGCGGATCTCCGATGTCAGGGTGCGGTGCACCGGGCACTTGTCGGCGATCTCCATCAGCTTCTTGCGCTGCTCGGCATCGAGGGCGCCGTCGATCGCGATGTCGCGCTCGATCTGGTCGAGCATGCCCTCGCGGGTCTCGCATTCCGCACAATCCTTGGCGTAGATCTTGGAATGCTTCAGCGTGACCGTGACGCGGTCGAGCGGCAGCGACTTGCGGTCGGCATAAAGGCGCATGGTCATGGAGGTGCAGGCACCCAAGCCGGCGAGCAGGAAATCGTACGGGCCGGGTCCGGCATCGGCGCCGCCGGCCGCGAGCGGCTCGTCCGCCACCAGATGATGTGGGCCGACCGTGATGGCCTGGTTGAATTTGCTCTTGCGGGTCTCCTGCACCACGACCTTCCGCGGCTCCTCCGGTAGATCCATCGCCTTCGCGGGCTTCGCTGCATCGACATAACGGCTCGCCCAGGCCACAATCACGTCGGCCGCATAGAGCGCGTCGGCAGGCTTGGTCAGAAGATGATCGGCATGGTCGAGCGAGACGAAGCTCTTGGGGTGTCTTGCCGCAACGAAGATCTTCGTCGCGTTGTCGATGCCGACGGTGTCGTCGACGGGCGAATGCATCACCAGCAGCGCCTTGTGCAGGCCGGTGGCGTCCTTCATCAGCGCTTGCTCGGCGATGTCGTCGAGGAATTCGCGCTTGATCCGGAACGGCCGTCCCGCGAGCGAGACTTCGACCTCGCCCTGCGCGCGGATGTCGTCGAGATGCTCCCTGAACAGGCCGGTGACGTGGGCGGGATCCGAGGGCGCCGCGATGGTGGCCACCGCTCTCGCCTCCGGAATCTGTCCCGCGGCGGCGAGGATCGCGGCGCCACCGAGGCTATGGCCGATCAGGATCGAGGGTGCCTTGCGGATGTCACGCAGATGATCGGCTGCGCGCACGAGGTCGGCAACGTTGGAGGAGAACGTCGAATTGGCGAAATCGCCTTCGCTCGAGCCGAGCCCGGTAAAGTCGAAGCGCAGCACAGCGATGCCCCTGGCCGCCAGTGCCACGGAAATCCGCTTTGCTGCCAGCGTGTCCTTGCCGCAGGTGAAGCAGTGCGCGAACAGCGCGAAAGCCGCGGGCTCGCCGTCGGGCAGCTCCAGCGCGGCCGCGAGCTGATGGCCGCCTTCGCCGGTGAATTGAAAGCGTTCCGTCGGCATGGGCTTCCCCCGTTCTTGCTCGAATTTAATCGCCCGAATAGCGCTGCTCGGCCCAGGGATCGCCGCGGTTATGGTAGCCGCGGACTTCCCAGAAGCCCGGCGCGTCCTCGGTCAGGAATTCGATGGCCTGGAGCCATTTCGAGCTCTTCCAGAAATAGAGGTGCGGCACCACCAGCCGCACCGGGCCACCATGCTCCTCCGTCAGCGGCTGGCCGGACCAGCTGTGGGCGAGCAGCGCGTCCTCGGCGGCAAAATCCTCCAGCGCGAGGTTGGTGGTGTAACCGTCGTAGGAATGCAGCACGACGAAGCGGGCATCCTCGCGCGGCTGGCAGGCCGCCAGCAGCTCACGCGTGGCGAGCCCTTCCCACTCGTTGTCATAGCGCGACCAGGTCGTGACGCAATGGATGTCCGAGGTGAACCGGGACTGCTTCTGCGCGGCGAACTCGGCAAATGTCCAGAACACGGGCACCTCGACCGCGCCATAGACGTCGAGCCGCCAGCGCTCGCGCGAGACCGGCGGGGTGACCCCGAGATCGAGCACCGGCCAGTCCTTGGTGAGGTGCTGCCCGGGTGGAAGCCGTTGATCCTCCGGCCGTGTGATCTTGCCGGTGAGAAAGCGGCCCTCGCGCGCCCATTTCTCCTTGGTGCGCGTCAGCTTGCTGTCGGATGGCGTCTGGTCGGTCATGGCCTGCTCGTGGCGATGCATGGCGGAGGCGTGCTTGGTGTCGCGCATGCCATGACAGGCCTGTCCGCTTCCTTCGCTTCGGGAAGGCTTACATCGCCTTTCCGAGCAAAAATGGCAACTGGCGTGGGCCTCGCACCGTTCCCTGTGACCAGGTCACGGTGCCTGCCGGATCGAGCCGGAAGTCGGGAATCCGCTTCAGCCATTCCTCCAGCGCCACCTGCATTTCCATGCGCGCGAGGTTGGAACCGACACAGCGGTGGATGCCGAGACCGAAGGCGGCGTGGCGATTCTCACGCCGGTCGATCACGACTTTGTCAGCGTCCGGAAACATCTTGGGGTCGCGGTTGGCGGCCGGGAAGGACAGCAGCACCATGTTGCCCGGCTTGACCGGACAGCCGGACACCGTGGTCTCCTTGACCACCTCGCGCGCCATCGTCACCGGTGAATAGGCGCGCAGCAGCTCCTCCACGGCGGTCGGGATCAGCCCGGGCTCGACGATCAGCCGCTCGCGGTCGGCCGGCGTCTTCGCAAGATGCCAGAGCGAGGAGCCGATCGCGCTCCAGGTGGTGTCGATGCCGGCGATCAGCAGCAGGCGCAGCGAGCCCATCACATGGCTGTCCTCGAGCGGATTGCCGTTCTTGTCCTTGGCGTTCATCAGGTAGGAGATCAGGTCGTCGGTGGGCTTGTTCTTGCGCGCTTCGATGTGGCCGCCGAAATAGGCCGTCATCTCCTGCACGGCCTGGAGCAGCTTGCTCTCGTCCCTGATGCCGAGCTCGAGGATCATGTGGATCCAATTGATGAAAAGGTCGCTGTCGCTCTCGGGAATGCCGAGCATGTGCGCGATCGCCCGAACCGGAATGTGCTTGGTGTAGCGCGCCGCAGCGTCCACTCGCCGCTCGGCGATGAAGTCGTCGATCAGCTCGTTGCAGATGGCGCGGACCCGCGGCTCGAGCTTCTTCATCGCGTCCGGCGTGAAGGGCGGCAGCAACAATTGCTTGGCCGGCTTGTGCTCGGGCGGATCGGAGGTGATCGGCGGGGCCGCGTTCCGGCTGGTGATTTCCGGCCGCACGTCACGGACGATGATGCGGCGTGAGGAGAAGTGCTCGGAGTCGTTGGCGATCTCGCGCACGGCCTCATAGGTCGTCGGAAGGTAGCAGCCGAGGAAGCGTTTCGTGTGCACCACGGGGCTTGCGGCTCGCAGCTCGTCCCAGATCGGGAAGGGGTCCTCCGTCCATTGCGGATCGGTGTGGTCGAAATCATGGACCCAGTCGGTCACGGGCGGATGGGCGGCGGGCTGGTCGACATCGGACATGGCAGGGAATCCCTTGGCTCGTGTTCGCTGAAAGCACGCGGGGCGGCCGCGGCCGCGTTATTCCTCGATCACATCGATTGCGATTTCCGGACAGTTGGACTTCGCAAGCCAGGCCTTGTCCTCGAGCCCCGGCGGGACGGTGCCGTCGCCGGCTTCGTGCGCGTTGCCGTATTCGTCGAGCTCGAAAAGCTCCGGCGCGAGCGCCTTGCAGCGGGCATGGCCCTGGCATTTGTCCGGATCGACGTGAACCTTCAGTCGCTCTGCCATTTTCGGCTTCCTTGGTCGTGTGCGCGCGAGGGCCCGAAGGGCGGCGCGTTTCCTCATCCCGGTTTTGTTTAAGTTATATGCTATTACATTCGCGGCGGGCTTCCCCTGTCAAGCGCAAACTTATAGGCTTCGCCCCGACATGCGTTCACGACCAGCCCGCAAGCCCGAGAAGACCTACCACCATGGCGATCTCCGCGATGCGCTGATCGAGGCCGCGCTGCACGAGGCGGAGCAGGGCGGCGCCGAGGCGATCAGCATCAAGGCGCTTGCCAAGAAGCTCGGCGTCTCGCAGCCGGCGCCGTACCGGCATTTTGCCGACCGCGAGGCGCTGCTCGCCGCCGTCACCGCGGAAGCATTCCGGCAGCTCTCAGCGCTGTTGCGCGAAGCGATGGCAAAGCAATCGAAGCAATCGAAGCTCTCGCGGCTCGCACAGGCGACGCTCGATTTCGGTCTGCGCCGGAATGGCATCTACCGCTTGATGTTCGCCTCGCGCACGGTGTCCTGCGCGGCCAAGGGCAGCGAGTTGCACGCAGCGACGCGGGAGACCTTTGCGCTCGTCATCGAAGCTTTGGAAGCGCCCGCCGTGGGTTATTTGCGCGAGCGGCAGGCGCTCAAGATCTGGGCGGCGCTGCACGGGGTGGTCATGCTGGCCGAGCAGGGCCTGTTCACCGGCGAGGCGGCGCACGCCACGCGCGAGGAGCTGGTCGAGGATTTCGTCAACGAGACCAAGGCTGCGCTTGCGGTCGCGATCAAGGATGCGCGGCGTCGGACCAAGGCCGGCGCTTAAGCCTTCACCTTCAACAGCCTCATCAGCTTCTCGACCGCGCTGTCCGGCGTGGTCACGACGGGGCGGCCCGTGGCCTCCGCGACCAGCGGCGCGGTCGCGGCGATGCTGAATTGCGCCAGAGCGATGACGTCGCAATCGCGCAAGCTCCTTGAGGCGTCTGCGATCAGCCGGTCATGCGTGGCGCGGTCGCCGCGGTCGAGCGCGGCCAGTGCGCCTTCGGCAAGTTTCGGCACGACCTCGACCGAAGCGGGAAACTCGGGCGGCATCGATGCCAGCGTCGGCGGAAAGGTCGAGAGCAGGCCGATGCGCTGGCCCATGGTCACCGCCCTCTCGATCATGGCCTCGTTCGGCTTGAGCACCGGCATCGGCGCATGCGCGCGCGCGACGGCCTCGATGCAGGGGCCGAAGGCGGAGCAGGTGAACAGGATGCCATCCGCTCCCGTCGCCGCCGCGTAGTCGCCGAGCGCCAGGAAGCGTTCGGTCATTTCATCAGTGAGTGTGCCGTCGCGGGCCAGGTCTGCAGACAGGCTGTCGTCGAGCAGGTTCATCAGCCGCGCCTCGGGCCACGCCTGCGCAAACGCCGCCTCGATCGGGGCGATGGAATGCTTGAGGGCGTGGATCAGGGCGATGCGAGGGGGCGTCGTCATTGAAGTTGACTACCTCGGAGGTCTCGTGCCCCGGACGCAGCGCAATGCGCAGTATTGCGCTGCAGAGCCGGGGCCCATTGTCGTTGCTGGGTCGCGGCTCTGCGCAGCAGCGTTGCACGCTGCAGCGCGTCCGGGACACGGAGCACCTTTACTTGAACGGAATGGCGTACATCAAGCCGCCCTTGCTCCAGAGGCCGTTGAGGCCGCGATCGAGCTTGAGCGGGCTCGCCTTGCCGACATTGCGCTCGAAAATCTCGCCGTAATTGCCGCCGGCCTTGATCGCCGTGACCAGCCATTTGTTGTCGAGCCCGAGTCGCGAGCCGAGATCGCCGCTGGCGCCCAGCAGCCGCTGGATCGCGGGCGTCTGCGACTTCGTCATCTCATCGACATTGGCCTGCGTGACGCCGAGCTCCTCGGCCTCGATCAGGCCGTAATGCAGCCAGGTGATGATGTCGCTCCAGACCTCGTCGCCGTTGCGGGTGAAGGGGCCGAGCGGCTCCTTGCTGATGGTCTGCGGCAGCACGATGTAGTCGGCCGCGTTCGGCGCCGCGGTGGTCACCGCGCCGGCGAGGGCGGAAGCGTCCTGGGTCATGGCATCACAGCGGCCGCCGAAGAAGGTCTGGTACATGGTGTCGATGCGGTCGAACACCAGCGGCTTCCAGTCGATGCCGTTGGCGCGGCCGTAATCGCCGAGCGTGACCTCGTGCGTGGTGCCCTGCGCGACGCAGACGGTGGCACCCTTGAGGTCCTTCAGCTCCTTCACGCCGAGGTCCTTCTTCACGACAAAACCCTGGCCGTCGTAGAAGTTGATCGGGCCCTGCCGCAGGCCGAGCGTTACGCCGCGCAAATAGGTCTGCGTCGAGTTGCGGTAGAGCACGTCGATCTCGCCCGATTGCAAGGCGGTGAAGCGGTTCTGTGCCGTCAACGAGACGTAGCGCACCTTGGTGGGGTCGCCGAGCACGCTGGCCGCCAGCGCGCGGCAATAATCGACGTCGAGACCCTTGTAATTGCCCTGCGAGTCCGGTGCCGAGAAGCCGGCAAAGCCGGCGCTGACGCCGCACACCAGGGTGCCGCGGCTCTTCACCGTATCGAGCGTCGCCGCCGGCGCCATCACCGTCGATGCCGCGAGCAGGCCCGCTGCGATAACCACTTTCCTCATACTACTCTCCCCTCAGTGATTGACACTACGCAACACGTTGTCGACGGCCGTGCCGAGCTTGTCGACGATCAGGTCGATTTCGTCCGCCGAGGCGATATAGGGCGGCGCCAGCAGCACGTGGTCGCCGCGCACACCATCGAGGGTGCCGCCGCCCGGATAGCAGCCGAGCCCGTTCGCGAAGGCTTCGGCCTTGATCTTCTGGTGCAGCTTGAGCGCCGGATCGAACGCGGCGCGGCTAGCGCGATCGGCGACGAGCTCGATTGCCCAGAACAGGCCGCGGCCCCTGATGTCGCCGACATGGCGGTGATTGCCGAAACGCTCCGTCAGGCGCTGCTCGAGCTGCTTGCCGCGCTCCTTCACGCGGTCGAGCAGGCCGTCCTCGCGGATCACGTCCTGCACCGCGAGCGCGGCGGCGCAGGCGAGGGGGTGTGCCAGATAAGTGTGGCCGTGCTGGAAGGCGCCCGTGCCCGAACGGATGGTGTCGATGATCTTGCCGCTTGCGAGCATGGCCCCGATCGGCTGGTAGCCGCCGCCAAGCCCCTTTGCGATCGCCTGGATGTCGGGTGCGACACCTTCCTGCTCCCAGGCATGCGTCGTGCCGGTGCGGCCCATGCCGCACATGACCTCGTCGAGAATGAGCAGCGCACCGTGCCGGTCGCAGATCTCGCGCACCGCTTTGAAGTAGCCGTCCGGGGCGGTCACGGCGCCGGCGGTGGCGCCGACGACGGGCTCGGCGAGGAAGGCCGCCACGGTGTCGGAGCCGAGCCGCTGGAACTCGGCGTCGAGCTCGGCGGCGAGGCGCGCGACGAACTGCGCATCCGACTCGCCCTCGCGCTTCTCGTGATAGGCGAACGCCGGCGTGACGTGGCTGAAAGCGCTCGACAGCAGCGGCGCATAGGGCGCGCGACGCCAGGCATTGCCGCCGGCGGCGAGCGCGCCGAGCGTGTTGCCGTGATAGCTCTGCCGCCGCGCGATGAAATGCTGCCGCTGCGGCTGGCCGCGCTCGATGAAATATTGCCGTGCCAGCTTGATGCTGGCTTCGATCGCCTCCGATCCGCCGCTGACGAAATAGGCGTAGGCGAGACCGCCGGGCTCATGCCCGACCAGCCGCTCGGCCAGCGCTTCGGCCGGCTCGGAAGAGAAGAAGGCGGTGTGGGCATAGGCCAGGGTCGAGGCCTGCCTGGCCATCGCCGCGATCACGCGCGGGTGCTGGTGGCCGAGGCAGGAGACCGCCGCGCCGCCGGAGGCATCGATGATGCGACGCCCATCCTCGGCGAAGAGATAGACGCCTTCGCCGCCGATCGCCTTGGGCGGCGTTTCGCGCAGCGAGCGATGCAGCACGCGGCTGGTGCGGGTGCTCATGGATCAACCTTTCTCCGAGACGTAGGTGGAGGCAGCACTGAGCCGCACCTCGGTATTTTCCAGACGCTTCTTCGCGGCGGCGCCGCCGAGCGAGAACGTGACCGCCGCGAGCGACTGCGCGATCGCGATCGCGCCGGTGAGGCTGGGGAAAAAGCCGGGCGAGGACGCTGCCTCGAACAGCAGCACGTGATCGGCGCCCTCGGCCATCGGTGCCGCGAGGCTGTCCGCGATCGCGACCAGCGTTGCGCCGCTGCGATGAGCGGCCTGCGCGACGCGGACGCTGGCATGGGTGTAGGGCAGGAAGCCGATGACGATGACGGCTTCGTCGGGCCGGAACGCGCCGAGATCGAGATCATCAGGCCCGGACGTGCCGACGAGCTGCACCTGTTCGGGCCGGAACAGGCGCAGCTCGTAATTCAGGAGCTCCGCGACGCTGCGGCAGCTGCGGTAGCCCGCGATCCAGATCCGCTTGGCCTCGTGCAGCGCGCGCGCCGCTTCCGCGATCGGCTGGGCCGGGATGCGTGGAAGGCCCGCGGCCTCGGCCTCGAGCTTGTCGATGACGAGCGTAACATCGGCGTTCGGCCCGTGACGGCGGCCTCTTGTGCGGCCGGAGAAGGGCGCGGTCTGCGATGGCCGGCGCGCCTCGGTCAGCGCCGCGCGCAGCTCGTCCCATCCGGAATAGCCAATCGCCTTCGCAAGTCGCGTGAACGCGGCGGGATCGGCGCCGGCTTCCGCCGCGAGATCGCGCATCGAACGTGTGGTGGCGTCGTAATCATTGGCGGCGACGAAACGGCCGACCTCCTGCAAGCGCAGGGGGAGCGATGGCAATGCGATGCGCAGTTCGCTCAGGGGCGAGGATTTCGCGGGCTCGGCCATGAAACATTTGTTGCATGAATTTCAGTTCGGTGCAACACTTGACGTGCGTCGCCGGAAATCGCTGCATTTGAAGAAGGATTTTTGTGCTGTGACCGCCGATCATCCCAGAGCACCGCCGCGTCGTCGCTTCGTGCTCGGGCGCAACGAATTGAAGGGGCTGTTCTGGCAGGCCTTGGTGGTCGGCATCGCGGTCGGGGTGATCGCCTTCCTCTGGTCCAACACCGTCACCAATCTCTCGGCCCGGCGCATCACCACCGGCTTCGCCTTTCTCGGTCGCGAGGCCGGCATGCCGATTGCCGACAGCCTGCTCGCCTACAATCCGAGGGATAGTTATCTCTGGGCCTTCGTCGTCGGCGTCGCCAACACCTTGCGCGTCGCCGTGATCGGCATCGTGCTCGCGACGATCCTGGGCACGCTGATCGGGATCTCGCGGCTGTCGGCCAACTGGCTGTTGTCGCGGCTTGCGGCGGTCTATGTCGAAACGCTCCGCGACATCCCGCTGCTGCTGCAGCTGCTGTTCTGGTACGTGATGATGCAGGCGCTGCCGGCTGCACGCGCCGCCTGGCGGCCCGTCGAGGGCGTGTTCCTGTCCAATCGCGGCCTGATCCTGCCGGCGATGCCGTTCGGGCCGCCGCAGCTCACGGTGCTCGGCACCGCGCTGCTGGGCTGCGCGGTGTTCTTCCTCTTCCGTCGGTGGCTGGTCGCGCAGCAGATGCGCGACGGCAAGCCGCGGCCCGTCTGGCCGTCTGCGCTCGGCCTCATCGTCGCGGTGCCGGCCGCGGTCTCGCTGGTGCTCGGCGTGTCCTGGACGATCGAGTGGCCGCAGCTGCGCGGCTTCAATTTCGTCGGCGGGCTGACGCTCGCGCCGGAATATTTCGCGCTGCTGATCGCACTGGTGACCTACACCTCGGCCTTCATCGCAGAGATCGTGCGCAGCGGCATCCAGTCCGTGCCGCGCGGCCAGTGGGATGCCGCCAACGCGCTCGGCCTGCGCCGCAGCTTCATGCTGCGGCAGATCATCTTGCCGCAGGCGCTGCGCGTCATCGTGCCGCCGATGACGAGCCAGTATCTCAACCTGACCAAGAACTCCTCGCTCGCGGTCGCGATCGGCTACCAGGACGTCGTCTCGATCGCCAACACCACGCTGAACCAGACCGGGCAGGCGATCGAAGCAATCGCGCTGATCATGGCGGTGTTCCTGACCATCAGCCTGTCCATCAGCTTCTTCATGAACTGGTACAATTCGCGTATCGCGCTGGTGGAGCGCTGATCATGACGGCCATCACCGACATGCCGGAGGCGCCCCGAGCTGCCCGCCGTCCGCAGCCTGGCAATCCGGTGCTGCACTGGCTGCGCAAGAACCTGTTCTCCTCGATCCCGAATGGGATCCTCACCGTCCTGCTGCTGGCGCTGCTCGCCAAGGGTATTTTCAGCTTCGTGCAATGGGGTATCGCCAACGCGGTCTGGCTGACGCCCACAAACGATTCCAGCGCCTGTCGCGCCGCGCGCGGCCTCGGCGCCTGCTGGGCCATCATCCCCGAAAAGTACCGCTTCATCCTGTTCGGCACCTATCCGTTCGACGAGCAGTGGCGGCCGGCGCTATCGGTCGTGCTGTTCATTGCGCTGTACACCCTCTCGACCCGCCGCGCGCTGTGGCGGCGCGAGCTGGTCTATCTCTGGATCGGTGCACTGGCGCTGATCAGCCTGCTGATGTGGGGCGGCGTGTTCGGCCTGTCCTTCGTCTCGCAGGATCGCTGGGGCGGCTTGCCGGTGACGCTGATCCTGGCGACGTTCGGCCTCGCCTTCGGCTTTCCGCTCGGCATCCTGGTCGCGCTCGGACGGCGCTCGAAACTGCCGGCGATACGTTCGCTCAGCGTGCTCTATGTCGAGCTGATCCGTGGCGTGCCGCTGGTGAGCCTGCTGTTCATGGCCAGCGTGATGTTTCCGCTGTTCATGCCGGCCGGATTCAACATCGACAAGCTGCTGCGCGCACAGATCGCGATCATCCTGTTCGCCGGCGCCTACCTCGCCGAAGTGATCCGCGGCGGGCTTCAGGCGGTGCCGCGCGGGCAATATGAAGCCGCCGATGCGCTCGGCGTGTCCTACTGGCGCAAGCACCGGCTGATCATCCTGCCGCAGGCGATCCGCCACGTCATCCCGCCGCTGGTCAACACCTTCATCGCCTTCTTCAAGGACACCAGCCTGGTGCTGATCATCGGCATTTTCGACCTGCTGACGACGGCCAAGACCGCGATCATCGATCCCGCCTGGCAGCAGTTTTCCGTCGAAGTCTATATCTTCGTTGCCGCGATCTACTTTGTCTTTTGCTTTGCGATGTCGCGCTACAGCCGGGGCCTGGAGGCGACGGGAGGGAGGTGAGGCCTCGTGTCCCGGACAAGGTGCAGCGCTTCAGCGCTGCGCCGCAGAGCCGGGACCCAGGGCTGCAGGGGAGGTCGCGGAGAGATGGGCCCGCTCTGCAGCGCAACGCTGAAGAAGCGCTGCGCTGCGTCCGGGGCACGAGAGCGCGGCTAGTTCTTCACCTTCGGATCGATCGGCGTCGTCGCGCGCAGGCCCAGAATATCCTCCAGCACCTTCGCCCCGGCAATCACCTGCGCATCGGCACGCGGCGCGCCGACCACCTGGACGCCGACTGGCAGGCCCGACGCCGTGAAGCCGCAGGGCAGCGAGAGGGACGGGCAGCAGGCCAGCGTGATGGCATAGACGATGCCGAGCCATTCAATGTAGTTCTCGAACCTCTTGCCGGCACATTCGGCGACATAGCGATGCTCGATCGGGAAGGGCGGAACGATCGTGGTCGGCGTCAGCAACAGATCGTAGCTCTTGAAGAACTCGACCGCCCGCGCCGTCATACCGACGCGCTGCGCCTCGGCACGCGCGAGCTGCTCGACCGTGAGCTTGAGGCCTTCCTCGATGTTCCAGATCACTTCGGGCTTGAGCAGGTCGCGCTTGGTGCGCAGCAGATTGGCCTTGGTGATTGCAAAATCGAAGGCGCGCAGCACGTGGAAGCATTCATGCGCCTCGCGCCAGTCCGGATGCGCCTCCTCGACGATGGCGCCCGCCTCCGCGAAACGTTCGGCGGCCCTGCGCGTGATCGCCTTCACTTCGGGGTCGACCGGGGTAATGCCGAGATCGGGCGAATAGGCGATGCGCTTCGGCCTCTTGCCCGCCTGGGCCGCCGACAGGAACGAGGTTGCCGGAGCCGGCAGCGACAGCGGATCGTCGGCATAGTCGCCGCTCATGGCATCCAACAGCAGCGCGAGGTCCTCGACGTTGCGCGCCATCGGGCCGACCACGCCGAGATTGCGATCGATGCCGGACTTCGGAGTATGTGCGACGCGGCCGATGCTCGGCCGCATGCCGACGACGCCGCAGAAGGCCGCCGGGCTGCGCAAGGACCCGCCCATGTCGGAACCCTGGGCGAGCCAGGCCATGCCGGTCGCCAGTGCCACCGCCGCGCCGCCGGAGGAGCCTGCGGCCGATTTCGTCGTATCCCAGGGATTGAGCGTCGCGCCGAACACCTCGTTGAACGTGTTGGCGCCGGCGCCGAATTCCGGCGTGTTCGACTTGGCGTAGACGACCGCGCCGTTGGCCTCGAGGTTTTCGACCATGAGGTCGGACTTCGCGGGGATGTTGTCCTTGAAGATCGGCGAGCCCTGCGTGTTCAACACGCCCGCAACATCGGTTAAATCCTTGATCGGCACCGGCAGCCCGGCGAGCAGTCCGCGCGCACCGGCCGGCTTCTGCATCAGTGTCTTCGCGCTCTCCCGCGCGCGGTCGAAGCACAGCGTCGGTAGCGCGTTGACCTTGCCGTCGACCTGCTTGATGCGCTTCTCCAGCACGTCCAAGAGCTCGAGCGGCGAGACGTCGCCGGAGCGCAGCTTGTCGACGACGGTGCAGGCGGTTTCGCGGATCAGATCTTGGGACAATTAGCTTACTCCTGTGCTTATTCGAAGCTCGTCATTGCGAGGAGCGAAGCGACGAAGCAATCCAGACTGGTTGCTACAGAGGCATTCCTGGATTGCTTCGCTGCGCTCGCAATGACGAGGATAGAGTTAACCCCACCCCGCGCTGATGCCGCCGTCGACCGTGTAGATCACGCCCGAGGTATAGCCGGCGCGATCCGAGGCGAGGAACGCCATGAGGTCGCCGATCTCGCGCGCGTGCGCGGGCCTGCCGAGCGGCAGGCTCTTCTGGAATTCCTTGTAGCGGCTCTCGTCGCCGAACTGGTGCCTGGCCCGCGTCTTCAGCAGGGTGACGTGTCGGTCGGTGCCGACGGGGCCGGGATTGATGCCGACGACGCGGATGTTGTCGGCGAGGCTCTTGCCGCCGAGCGCCCGCGTGAACGCCATCAGCGCCGCATTGCCGGCGCTGCCGCAGATGTAGTTGGCATCGAACTTTTCGCCGGCCGCGCCGATGTCGTTGACGATGACGCCGCCGCCCCTGGCTTTCATCTGCGCGTAGATGTGGCGCGTCAGGTTGATATAGCCGAACACCTTCAATTCCCAGGCGTGCCGCCAGGCCGCCTCGTCGATCTTGTCGATCGAGCCGCCGGGGATGTCGCCGGCATTGTTGACGAGCACGTCGATGTCGGCGGCTTCTTTCGCCAGCCGGGCCACGTCGTCCTCCTTGCGCAGATCGACGATGCTCGTTGCGGTGTCGATCTGGTGCGCGGCGCGCAAGCGGTCGGCCAGCGCCTTGAGCTGATCGCCGCTGCGCGCCGCGAGGAGGAGATGCGCGCCTTCCTCGGCGAAGGCCTCGGCAGCGGCTGCGCCAATGCCCTTGGACGCGCCGGTGATCAGGACGCGCTTGCCGCGCAGATGCAGATCCATGGGTGTACTCGTTCGTGGGAACAGGATCAAATCAGTAGGCGCTCGCCCGCGCCATGGTCAACATTGCAGTGCAGCGTTGCACTGCCGCCGCGTTTGGTCCATTGCAGTGCAGTCAGAAGGCGGCGACTGCCGGACCAACCAAGGACGTTCTCGATGAGCAAGAAACAATACCGGATCGCGGTCATTCCCGGCGACGGCATCGGCAAGGAGGTGATGCCGGAGGGCCTGCGCGTTTTGGAGGCGGCGGCGAAGAAGCACAACGTCTCGCTGCATTTCGACCATTTCGACTTCTCGTCCTGGGACTATTACGAAAAGCACGGCCAGATGATGCCGGATGACTGGAAGGAGAAGATCGGCAAGCACGATGCGATCTATTTCGGCGCGGTCGGTTGGCCGGCCAAGATCCCGGACCACGTCTCGCTGTGGGGCTCGCTGATCAAGTTCCGCCGCGAGTTCGACCAGTACGTCAACCTCCGCCCGGTGCGGCTGATGCCCGGCGTGCCGTCGCCGCTGGCGGGGCGCAAGCCCGGCGACATCGATTTCTGGGTGGTGCGCGAGAACACCGAGGGCGAATATTCCTCGGTCGGCGGCCGCATGTTCCCGGACACCGACCGCGAGTTCGTGACTCAGCAGACGGTGATGACCCGCACCGGCGTCGACCGCATCCTGAAATTCGCCTTCGAACTCGCGCAGTCGCGGCCCAAGAAGCACCTGACCTCGGCGACCAAGTCCAACGGCATCTCCATCACCATGCCCTATTGGGACGAGCGTGTGGAGGCGATGGCCAAGAAGTTTCCGGGCGTGAAGTGGGACAAGTACCACATCGACATCTTGACGGCGAACTTCGTGCTGCATCCGGACTGGTTCGACGTCGTGGTCGGCTCGAATTTGTTCGGTGACATCCTCTCCGATCTCGGCCCGGCCTGCACCGGCACGATCGGCATCGCGCCGTCCGGCAACATCAATCCCGAAGGCGATTTTCCCTCGGTGTTCGAGCCGGTGCACGGCTCGGCACCCGACATCGCAGGTCAGGGCATCGCCAACCCGATCGGCGCGATCTGGTCCGGCGCGATGATGTTCGAGCATCTCGGCGAGAAGGAAGCCGGCAAGTCGATCGTCGAGGCGATCGAGCGGACGCTCGCCGAACGCACGCTGCGCACCAAGGATCTCGGCGGCAATGCCGACACGACGGCGTGCGGCAAGGCGGTCGCCGAGATGGTGGACTGAGGCGGTCGATCTTTCCCTCTCCCCTTGTGGGAGAGGTTGGCTCGCCGCGCAGCGGCGAGACGGGTGAGGGGTCTGTCTCCGCGGAGACAGATCTATCATTCGCAGAATTGCTCGCCGAGAGAACCCCTCATCCGGCGCTTCGCGCCACCTTCTCCCGCAAGGGGGGAAGGGAAGGGCAGCAGTGCTTTTGGCTTAGGCCTCAAACATACGATTTCCGCGCCGGATCGAAGATCGGCGGGTAGTCGTTGTCATCGAGCAGGTCGAGAAACGGATCGAGTCCCCTGGCCTTGATCAGCGCGAGCTCCTGCTGCGAGATCAGGTTCACGGTCAAGATCTCCACGGGATCGCCCGCGATCTCCAGCGCCTCGGCGATCTCCTTGTCGGGGCCGATGATCGGTGTGAGAAGCAGGAACGTCTGGAAGTCTGTTCCTGCAACCGGCGGCCACGGAAGCGCGACGCGATGGCCGAAGCCGAACCAGGTCGTGTCGATGAACGGCAGATTGGCCAGCCAGCGCAGATTGGCCCAGACCTCCTCGGTCGGCTCGCGGACGTACCACATCAGCTCGGCTCGTGGCTTCGCGTCCCCTGGGACACCGTGCATCCGTTGCTCGCTCATGCCGTTGGTGAGAAGGACATAGCCTTCGTCGGAGCCCTCCCGGCAGACCGGGACGAAATCGCGGCCGAAGGCGTGGATGTCGATCCGGCGCTCTGCGCTGTCCGCGAACGTGTGCTCGGGCTCGCCAAGCTCGCTCTCATAGATGGCGAGCCGTTGCCGGTAGAGATAGGATCCGGGCGACGGCCGGTTTGAGCCGGACACGAATTTTGCGAGACGGGAGAGCATGTGAACCTCGAAAGCGGATATGAGCCGGGATATCCGCGTTGTCGCGAGGCAACGCGGGCCGGTTCAAATTCGCCCCGCGGGCGAGCCGATGCTTCGCCGTCGTCCACACTCCCGTGCGCAATCATCCATGAGGTCGTAACGACGCCGAGGATGCGCTGCGGTCGCAACTAGCCTGCGATCTTCTCGATCGCAGCCTGATCCAGCCCGAACTTCTTCCCGGCCTCCAGAATCTCCTGCCACGTCGTTGGATCGACCGGAATGCCTTCGGCAAGGCGCTTCTTCCTGGTCTCGCGTTCCGGGTCGCCGGCGATCAGCACCTTGTCGACCCCGGGCGCGGGCGGTGAGCCGGTGTGCCAGGCGACGAAACTTTCGACCTCGCGCGCGAGGTTTTCGCCGGTGCCGAGCTTGTCCGGGTCGATGACGATCGACAGCATGCCGTTGAGGACGTTGTACTTGCCGTCGGACGGGCCCTTGACAACCTGTCCGCCGGAGAGCGCACCGCCGAGGATCTCGCACACGAGCGCGAGTCCCGAACCCTTGTGCTCGCCGAAGGGGAGGATGGCGCCGTACGGCGGAATCACGGTGTAGCGCGGGTTGGTCGTCTGCTTGCCTTCATTGTCGATGATGGTGCCGGGCTCCAGCGCGACGCCCTTGTTGTGGGCGACGCGGGTCTTGCCCTGCGCGATCCTGCTGGTGGCGAAGTCGAGCACGATGGGATCCTTGCCGGCGCGCGGGATTCCGACGCAGAACGGATTGGTACCGTGACGCGCATCGCTGCCGCCCCAGGGCGCCACGATCGGCCGCGAGATCACGTTGACGAAGTGGATCGAGACCAGCCCGTGGTCGATGCACTGCTCGGCCCAGTGGCCGATGCGGCCGATATGGTGCGAGTTGGAGAGGCCGACGAGACACACGCCGTTGCGCTTGGCGCGCTCAGCCGCCAACTCCATCGCCTCATGACCGATCACCTGGCCATAGCCGGTGAGGCCGTCGAGCGTGAGGAGCGGACCGGTGTCGAGCACGATCTTGACGTGCTGGTTCACGGCAAGGCCGCCATTGGTGACGCTCTGGACATAGCGCGGGATCATGCCGACGCCGTGGGAGTCATGTCCCCTCAGATTGGCCTCGACCAGATTGGTCGATACGAGCTCGGCCTCGCGCTCCGAGGAGCCGCCGGCCTTGACGATGGCGCGGACCACATTGGTGAGCGGCTCAGCCTTGATGATGCGATAGTCGGCCATTGTTGTTGCTCTTATCCCTTCACGATTCGGCGGCAGTGAACCAGCGCCGCCTCAATCAGGTTCTCGCTCGCCTCCGGCGTGCGGAAGGCCGAATGCGCCGACAGCGTCACGTTCGGCAGCTTCGTCAGCGGATGATCGCCGGGCAGGGGCTCGATGTTGAAGACGTCGAGGCCGGCGTGGCGGATATGGCCCGACTTCAGCGCGTCGATCATGGCGGCCTCGTCGACCACGGCGGCGCGGGCGGTGTTGATGAGGATGACGCCGCGTTTCATGGCGAAGATCTTCTCGCGCGTGATCATGCCGCGCGTCTCGTCGTTGAGCAGCAGGTGCAACGACACGACGTCGCTTCTGGCCAGCACGCTGTCGAGGTCGGTGAATTCGACGCTCGCGTGGCTCTTCGGCGAGCGGTTCCAGGCGATCACCTTCATGCCGCTACCGGACGCAATGCGCGCGACCTCCGCGGCGATGCCGCCGAAGCCGATCAGGCCGAGCGTCTTGCCGGTGAGCTGCATGCCGTCCTCGCGCAGCCAGTTCCCGGCGCGCATCTCGCGGTCCATCATCGCGATGACGCGGGCCGACGCCCACATCAGCGCGATCGCGGATTCCGCAACCGCCGTGTCGCCGTAGCCCTTGATCAGATGCACGGAGATGCCGAGCTCGGCGAGCTCTTCCGGATTCATGTAGCTGCGCGCGCCGGTGCCGAGGAACACGACGTGCTTCAGCCCGGGACATTTCTTCGCGACCTCCGTCGGCAGTGCGGTGTGGTCGACGATCGCGATCTCGGCGCCGTCGAGAACTTCCGGATATTGCTCGGGTGTGATGTCGGGGTTCCTGTTGATCCGCACCTTGGGATCACCGGGCTTCTCCAGCCGCTCCATGATCACCGCCAGCGATTCATTGGCGTCGACGAAAACTCCGCGCATAATTCTCTCCGGTCAGGACGCGACGCCGGCGATCGCCAGCACGGTATGCATGAGGACGTTGGTGCCCGCGGCGCAGTCGCCTTGCGTCGCATCCTCCAGCTCGTTGTGGCTGATGCCGTCCTTGCAGGGCACGAACACCATCGCGGCCGGCATGACCGTGTTGAGGTTGCAGGCGTCGTGGCCGGCGCCGGAGGTGATGCGGCGCGAGGAATAGCCGAGCGTCGTCGCGGCATTCTCGACGGCAGCAATCAGCTTCGGATCGAAATGCGTCGGCGGCTTGCGCCAGACGAGATCGATCTTGACCTCGACCTTGCGGCGCGCGCCGATCTCGGCGATTGCCGCACGCAGATCGCGATCGAGCGCATCCATGATGGCGCCGTCGGCACTGCGGCAATCCATGGTGAAGGCGATCTCCCCCGGAATGACGTTGCGCGAGGGATTGGCGATCACGGCCTCGCCGATGGTGCCGACCGCGTTCGGTCCGTGCTTCTTCGCAATCGACTCCATCGCCAGCACGATTTCGGACAAGGTCGCCAGCGCATCGCGCCGCAGCGGCATCGGCGTCGAGCCCGCATGACTCTCGAAGCCGGAGATCTTGCCGTCGTACCAGAGCACGCCCTGGCCGGAATCGACCACGCCGATGGTCTTGCCTTCCGCCTCCAGAATTGGACCCTGCTCGATGTGCAGCTCGACGAAGCAGCCGAGCTTCTGAAAGCCGACCGGCTTGTCGCCGCGATAGCCGATGCTGTCGAGCGCCTGGCCGACGGTCGTGCCATCGATATCCTTGCGCGACAAAATGTCGTCGGTGGTGAAGTCGCCGACATAGGCGGCGGAGGCCATCATCGCAGGTGCGAAGCGCGAGCCTTCCTCGTTGGTCCAGTTGACGACGCAGATCGGCGCCTCGGTCTCGATGCCGGCATCGTTCAGCGTGCGGATCACCTCCAGCGCGCCGAGCGTTCCCAGGATGCCGTCATACTTGCCGCCGGTCGGCTGGGTGTCGAGGTGCGAGCCGATGCCGACGGGCAGCTTCGACATGTCGCGGCCCTTGCGCAGGCCGAACTGTGATCCGAGCGCATCGACGTGGACTTCCAGTCCGGCATCCTCGCAGGCCTTGCGGAACCAATCGCGCACCTGCTTGTCTTCGCTGCTCAGCGTCAGCCGCCGCACGCCGCCTTTGGCCGTCGCGCCGAATTGCGCGGTCTCGTGGATGGAGCCCCACAGGCGGGCGGAATCGATTTGCAGGTTGGTGGCGGCTCGGCTCATGCGGTCGTTCTCTCTTTTTGTCCGGCGCCTTTTTCAATGACGCGCCTGTGCGGGCGCGTCAACCGCGAGGCTGCTCTGCGCAATTTGCCGTGCAAGCTCGGCGACGCGCTCCACGGCGACGACGTCGGGAGAGGCGAGCCAGCTCGCGGTGAACGTCAGCGGTGCGATGGCGAGGTCGGTGTCGAGCAGCTGCAGGCGCCCGTCGGCGAGCTCGTTCTCGACGATGGCGTCGGGAATCACGGCGATGCCGAGTCCCTCGACCGCCATGTGGATGACGGTCGCCAGCGAGGCGGACGCGTGCAGGCGGATCGGCGGCAGCTCGGGCCGGTCGAACACCTCCCGCACGACCTCGTAAGGCTTGGTCTTGCGCGGGAAGGTGATGATCGGAAACCGCGCGAGCTCCGCCGGCGTCAGCGGGCCCTTGCCGAGCCCGAGCGAGGGACTTGCGAGAAAGCCGATCGGATAATCGGCGAGCACGCGGTTGTGCACGCCGGAGGCGGACAGCGGTCCGACGACGAAAGCGAGCTCGATCTCCTGCGCGAGCAGGCGCGCGGTGAGATTCGGCGTGATGTCGACCTCGATCTCCAGCGACAGGTTCGGATAGATTTCGTTCACGCTCTTGACCAGCCGCGGCAGCCAGGTGTGCACGATGGTTTCGGCGACGCCGAGCCGCATCACGCCGCGCATCGCCGAGCGGTCGCCGATCTCCGCCATCATCGCAGCGCGCAGGCCGATCAGCTTCTCCGCGTAGACCATCATCTGCCGGCCGCTCGGTGTCGGTGACGCCACGCGATGATCGCGGTTCAGCAGCTTCACGCCCATCTCGCGCTCGAGCTGGGCGATGCGCTGGGAGATCGCCGGCTGGGTGGTGTTGAGTCGTTGCGCGGCGCCGCGGAAGCTGCCGAGCTTCACAACCCACAGGAACGTCTCGATCGACCTGAAGTCCAGCATTGGAAGGATTTTCCCGATCGATAAATCATATTTATCGAGATTGATTAGAAACGACGATTAGACTTTATAGCACGCTTGGTGTTGGTTTGTCTTTGTCGAGTTTATAGGCAGGTCGATCACATGACTGTTTTGGTGGCAGCGCAGCAAACTGAAACACCCGACACCCTCCCGAGCCGCAAGGCCCGGCTCGCCTACCGCGAGGGGCTGGTTGCCTCCACCGCCGGCGTCGCCCCCGGATGTGTCCAGGGCAACCTGGCGATCCTGCCGGCGGAATATGCCGGCGCCTTTCACCGCTTCTGCCAGCTCAATCCCAAGCCGTGCCCGATCATCGGCATGTCCGACGTCGGCAGCCCTTACATCCCTTCGCTCGGCACCGACCTCGACATCCGCACCGACGTGCCACGCTACCGTGTCTGGCGCGACGGCGAGGTCCTGGACGAGCCGACCGACGTGAAGAGCTACTGGCGCGACGACCTCGTTACCTTCGTGCTCGGCTGCTCGTTCTCATTCGAGGAGGCGCTGCTCGAGGAGGGCATGCCGATCCGCCACATCGAGAAGAACGTGCGCGTGCCGATGTACCGCACCAACATCGCCTGCGGCGTATCAGGTCCGTTCGCCGGCCCCATGGTGGTGTCGATGCGCCCGTTCAAGCCGGCCGATGCGATCCGCGCGGTGCAGATCACCTCGCGCTATCCCGCCGTGCACGGTGCGCCCGTGCATCTCGGCCATCCGCATCTGATCGGCATCAAGGATATTGCCAAGCCCGACTACGGCGATCCCGTACCTGTTGCCGAAGACGAGATTCCGGTATTCTGGGCCTGCGGCGTGACGCCGCAATCGGTTATCAACGCCGCGAAGCTGCCGTTCGCGATCACGCATTCGCCCGGCCTGATGCTGGTGACGGATCTGAAGAACAAGACCATGGCCGTGATTTAGTAGGCAGCGTTTGCTGTTTCTTCGGGCTTTACGCTCTTTGCCAATCGCTTCATTCGATACGCGCAAAAATTCGGATAACAGGGGACTTTAGCCAATGACGATGACTCGCCGCGATGTACTGCTCGGAGCCACCGCCGCCGCTGCGCTGCTGCCATTAGCTGCGCGCGCGCAAACGTCTGAAGTGGTGATTGGCGCAACCTATCCCCTGTCGGGCTCCGGCGCGCAGGTGGGTGTCGATGCGCAGCGTGCTTTCGAGACCGCGATCGACATCATCAATAACGACCAGGATTTCGATCTTCCGCTGGCAAAGGGCGTAGGTTTGCCCGGTCTCGGCGGTGCCAAGATCCGTATTGTCTATGCCGACACCCAGGGCGATCCGCAGAAGGGGCGCGCCGAAGCCGAGCGGCTGATCACGCAGGAAAAGGTCTGCGCCATCCTCGGTTCCTATCAAAGCGCGGTTGCGGTGACGATCAGCCAGATCTGCGAACGCTACCAGACCCCGTTCATCTCAGCGGACAACTCCTCGCCTAGCCTGCATCGCCGTGGCCTGAAGTATTATTTCCGCGCCTCGCCGCATGACGAGATGTTCTCGGCCGGGATGTTCGACTTCCTCGATGCGATGAAGAAGAAGGGCGCCAAGGCCAACACGCTGGCGCTGTTCCACGAAGATACCATCTTCGGCACCGACTCCGCCAACGCGCAGACCAAGCTCGCGACCGAGCGCGGCTACAAGATCGTCGCCGACATCAAGTACCGCGCCAACTCGCCGTCGCTGTCGGCCGAGGTGCAGCAGCTCAAGGCCGCCAATGCCGACGTGCTGATGCCTTCCAGCTACACCACCGACGGCATCCTCTTGGTCAAGACCATGGCCGAACTCGGCTACAAGCCGAACGCCATCGTGGCGCAGGCCGCCGGCTTCTCCGAGAAGGCGCTGTACGACGCAGTCGGCGACAAGCTCGAGGGTGCGATCACCCGCGGCAGCTTCTCGCTCGATCTCGCCGCCAAGCGGCCGATGGTCGGCAAGATCAACGATCTGTTCAAGGCGAAGTCGGGCAAGGATCTCAACGACAATACGTCGCGCCAGTTCATGGCCATGATCATCATGGCTGACGCCATCAACCGCGCCAAATCCACCGAGGGCGAGAAGATCCGTGACGCGCTGGCCGCGACCGAGATGCCGGGCGAGCAGACCATCATGCCCTGGAAGCGCGTCAAGTTCGACGAATCGGGCCAGAACAACGATGCCGATCCGGTCCTGCTGCAATATGTCGGCGGCAAGTTCGTCACCATCTTCCCGTCGCAGGCGGCGGTGGCCGATGCAGTCTGGCCGATGAAGTAAGCGATCAGGTTGCGGGCGGGGGACGAAGCGACGTGACAGCAGAAACGATTATCCAGAGTCTTGCGAGCGGCCTGCTGATGGGGCTGCTTTACGGACTGATCGCCGTCGGCCTGGCGTTGATCTTTGGCCTGATGGACGTCGTCAACTTCGCCCATGGCGAATTCCTGATGCTGGCGATGTACGTGACATTCTTCCTGTTCACGTTCTTCGCGATCGATCCACTGCTGTCGGCGCCGCTGGCCGCCGCCGCCCTGTTTGTCCTGGGGGCGGCGGTCTATCTCCTGATCGTGCGGTTTGCGATGCGTGCCAAGGCCAATGTCGGCATGGTGCAGATCTTCGCCACCTTCGGCCTCGCCATCGTGATGCGGGGCCTCGCGCAGCTGTTCTTCACTGCCGACTACCGCAGCGTTCCCAACTCATGGCTCGGCGGCAAGACGGTATCGGTCGCCGGGATCTACCTGCCGCAGCCGCAGCTGTTCGGCGCGCTGGTCGCGATCGCCGCGTTCGGCGGGCTCTATCTGTTCATCAACCGCACCGATTTCGGCCGCGCGCTGGAAGCGACCCGTGAAGATCCCGGCGCGGTGGCCCTCGTCGGTATCGACAAGAACCGCGTGTTCGCGCTCGGCTGGGGCCTCGGCGGTGCGCTGGTCGGGCTTGCCGGCGCCATCATGGCAACCTTCTTCTACATCTATCCCGACGTCGGCGCGTCCTTTGCGCTGATCGCCTATGTCACAGTCGCGCTCGGCGGCTTTGGCAGCGTGTTCGGCGCCTTCGCCGGCGGCATCGTCGTCGGCCTGGTCGAAGCCACCACCGCGTTGATCCTGCCGCCATCGCTGAAGTCGGTCGGCATTTACGCGGTCTATCTGCTCGTCGTGTTCATTCGGCCGCGTGGCCTGTTCGGGTCGATGTGATGGACAAGCAATTCGTCGCGCGGCGCCGCCGCGACCTCATTACCGCCGCCGGACTTGCGGCCGTCGCCGCGATCGTGCCGCTGTTCGTCAAGGACGTCTACGTCCAGAACATCATGGTGCTGACGCTGATGTACGCGGCGTTATCGCAGAGCTGGAACATCCTGTCCGGCTATTGCGGGCAGATATCGCTCGGACACGCGCTGTATTTCGGGCTCGGTGCCTACACCACCGCGCTGCTGTTCACCAAGTTCGGCGTGCTGCCCTGGTTCGGCATGATCGCCGGCGGGTTGATCTCCGCCGCAATCGCGATGGCGCTGGGCTATCCTTGCTTCCGCCTCGGCGGCCACTACTTTGCGATCGCCACCATCGTGATCGCCGAGATCGGATTGCTGCTGATCCAGAACTGGGACTGGGCCGGTGCGGCCCTCGGCATCGACATTCCTGTGCGCGGCGACAGCTGGCTGAAATTCCAGTTCACGCGCTCGAAACTGCCATACTTCTACTTCGCGCTGGTGCTCGCCTGCGTCGCCTGGTTCGTCACCTGGTGGCTGGAAGATTCCAAATGGGGCTATTGGTGGCGCGCGGTGAAAGACAACCCGCAGGCGGCCGAGAGCCTCGGCGTCGTCGTGTTCAATTCGAAGATGGGCGCGGCGGCGGTCTCCGCCTTCCTGGTCGCGGTCGGCGGCAGCTTCTATGCGCAGTTCGTTTCCTACATCGATCCCGGAAGCGTCATGGGCTTCCAGTTCTCGCTCTTGATGGCGCTGCCGGCAGTGCTTGGCGGCATCGGCACGCTGTGGGGGCCGCTGCTTGGCGCCGTCATCCTGATCCCGATCACCGAGTTGACGCGCTCCTATATCGGCGGCTCCGGCCGCGGCGTCGACCTCATCGTCTACGGCGCGCTGATCATCCTGATCGCGCTCGCGCGGCCGGAAGGGCTGGTCGGCCTGTTCTCGCGCCGGCGCAAGGAGGCCACGCGATGACCGCGCTGCTCGAAACCCGCGGCGTCTGGCAGCGCTTCGGCGGTCTGATCGCCAACAGCGACGTCTCGATCTCGGTCGGCCGCGGCGAGATCGTCGGCCTGATCGGCCCGAACGGCGCCGGCAAGTCGACGTTGTTCAATCTGATCGCCGGCGTGTTGCCGCCAACCCAGGGCTCGATCATCTTCGACGGCGAGGACGTCACGACTCTGCCGGCGGCCGCGCGCTGCCAGCGCGGGATCGGGCGCACCTTTCAGGTGGTCAAAAGCTTCGAGACGATGACGGTCATCGACAACGTCATCGTCGGCGCTCTCGTGCGCAACACCGTGATGCGCGAGGCGCGCCGTAAGGCGCATGAGGTGCTGGAATTCACCGGGCTCGCCGCGCGCGCCGACGTGCTCGCGAGCGACCTGGTGCCGGCCGAAAAGCGCCGCCTCGAAGTCGCACGGGCGCTTGCGACCGAACCGAAGCTGCTGCTGCTCGACGAGTGCCTCACTGGCCTCACGCCGACCGAGGCGCAGACCGGCGTTGCCCTGGTGCGCAAGGTGCGCGATGCCGGTATCACCGTGCTGATGGTCGAGCACGTCATGGAGATCGTGATGCCGCTGGTCGACCGCGCCATTGTGCTCGACCTCGGCAAGGTGCTGGTCGAGGGCAAGCCCGCCGACGTCGTGCGCGATCCCAAGGTGATCAAGGCATATCTGGGAGATCGTCATGCTGTCGGTGCGTGAAGTCACCACCGCCTATCAGGGCCTGGTCGCGATCTCCGCGGTCTCGATCGAGGTGGAGAAGGGCGAGATCGTCTGCGTCGCCGGCGCCAACGGCGCGGGCAAGTCGACGTTGCTCAAATCCATCGCCGGTGCCGAACGCCCGCGTTCGGGCACCGTGACGTTCGACGGCAAACGCCTCGACGGCATGGCGCAGCATCACATCACGGCCACCGGCATCGCCTATGTGCCGGAAAACCGCCGCCTGTTCCCGCGCCTGTCGGTCCGCGACAATCTGCGTCTCGGCAGCTATCTCTACCGCGGCGAGGCGGACCGCGAAGGGCCGCTCGATCTCGTCTTCAACCTGTTTCCGCGCCTTCAGGAGCGTTTGGAGCAGCGCGCCGAGACGCTCTCTGGCGGCGAGCAGCAGATGCTCGCCATCGGCCGCGCCCTGATGACGCGACCGCGGCTGTTGATGCTGGACGAGCCCTCGCAAGGAATCATGCCGAAACTGGTGGACGAGATCTTCCAGGCGGTGAAGCGCATCCGCGACGCCGGAATGACGGTGCTGATCGTCGAGCAGCGCATGGCCGAGTGCCTGGAGATCGCCGACCGCGCCTACATCCTGCAGACCGGCCGCGTGCTGATGCAGGGCCGGTCCGCGGAGATCAAGGGCAATCCCGACGTGAGGAAGGCGTATCTCGGATTGTAGCCGCTCGCTACGATCCCTATCCCGATTGCTTCTTGTTCCGATTCTTGCTTGCGCCGCGCAGCGTTGACGCGGGTGCCGAGGGTTGCCCGAAGCCATACATCTGAATGCAGGAGAGCAGATCGACATAGCTTTCGATGCCACCGGCGGAGGCCTCGGTGGTGCATTGGGTGCGAATTGTCTCCGGCGTTGTCGGCCAGATGGGCCCGAGCTGTTGCTGTGCGGTTTGCTCGTCGCTCATGCAGGCCTCGTAGGACTGCGGTTCGGTCAGCGACTTGTCGATCTCCTGAGTTGCCTTGCAGTTGGCCTCGACCTTGAGATCGGGGACGCCGCGCGTAGACGTCTGCGCGCTTGCGGAAAGTGGCAGGGCAATAAAGCAGGCGGCAGAGAGGAGGGTGCAGGATACTTTGAAATCCATGACAATTCTCCTGGCGATCGATGAAACAACTCCTTCAGTCAATTACAGGGGGATCATGTGCTCGAGATCCCGGTTATGCAAATCAATTCCGGCAGTGTCAGACGGTGTCGTAGCCGATGAGCAAAGCGATATCCGGGGCCGCTGGTCCCGCATATCGCTCCGCTCATGCGGGCTTCTCCGTCGCCACATCCTACGAGACTGTGAATCTTTTGTACCGCGCGTCAGACGAATGTGATTCTCTGGGCAGACTGATCTGCTGGAGAGGATGATGGCTGACGACGGACTTTTTGGTGAATTGCCGGAGCAGTCGGCACGAACCGAAGCGGTGCCGCAAGGCGCACCTCGGCTGCGCGAGCCTGTGCGCAATCAGGTCGAATTGCGAGCGGTCGATATCGACAGCCTGATCGGGCAGGATCATCCAGCGCGGGTGATCTGGGCTTATGTCGAAGGGCTGGACCTGAGCGAGCTGGAAGATCGCGTCAAGGCACGGGAAAACAGGCCGGGCCATCCGGCGCCATCGCCACGGTTGTTGCTGGCGCTTTGGCTGTACGCCGCGAGCGATGCCGTTGGCAGCGCGCGGGCGCTGGACCGGCTCTGCGACAGCCACGACGTCTACCGCTGGCTCTGCGGTGGCGTGTCGTTGAACCATCACGGGCTGTCGGACTTCCGGGTCGGCTGTGCCGACTTGCTCGACCGTTTGCTGGTTGAACATCTGGTGGCCCTGAACGAGGCAGGGCTGGTCGATCTGGAGAAGCTGACCCAGGACGGGGTGCGGATACGAGCGAATGCCGGGACCGGATCGTTCCGGCGGGAGGCGACGCTGGATCGGCAGATGGCGCAGGCCGAGGCCATTGTGGAAGAGCTCAAGCGCGAGGTCGATGCGGACCCGGAAGCCAGCAATCGGCGGATCCGGGCCGCCAAAGAGCGGGCGGCGCGCGAACGCAGCGAGCGGGTGCAAGCCGCGCAGGCCGCGCTGGCCGAGATCAAGCGCAAGCGAAAACAGCTCGACGACAAGGGCGGCAATGGCAAGAAGCCGAAGGAGCCTCGGGCCTCCACCACCGACCCGCAGGCCAGGGTGATGAAGATGGCCGATGCCGGCTTCCGTCCGGCCTATAATGTGCAGGTGGCTAGCGCGGCTGGCGAACTGATCGTGGTCGCGATCGATGTCGACAACAGCGGCTCAGATCGTGGCTTGATGCGCCCGATGCTGGAGCGAACGCGCGCTCGGCTGAAGCGCTTGCCACGCCGCTACCTCGCCGATGGCGGGTTCTGCACTGGCGACGACATCGAATGGGCGCATGGCGAGGGCATCGAGGTTTACTGTCCACCGCCCCAATCCAGGAGCGGTGTCGATCCCTTCTTACCCCGGAGCAGCGACGGTCCTGGCATAGCGGCCTGGCGTGCTCGCATGGCCAGCGAAGCCGGCAAGGCACAGTACCAGGCCCGTACCATCTGCGAATGCATCCATGCCCGCTGGCGCAACTGGGACCTCAGGCAACTGACCGTGCGCGGCATCGAGAAGGTCCGTGCCGTCGTGCTCTGGTACGCCCTCACCAACAACATCCTGCAAGGGCATCGTCTCGCAAAAGCATAGATAACCAACAGCCTGACGCCGCCGGCTTCCCCCATCAAGGGGCGATACCACCCCTTGATGTCGAAGCCGAAACAAAACGAATTGGCTCACAGGCTCTACGTCATTGCGAGCGTAGCGAAGCAATCCAGAGTCTTTCCGCGGAGGGATTCTGGATTGCTTCGCTGCGCTCGCAGTGACGAGGTTGGAGCGAGGCTCAATCGTCGTGCCCATGCTCCGGCAGCGTCACCCCGAACACCTTCACCAGATCCTTCACCTGGTCCGGCGACAGATACCGCGGGTTCATCCCGCGCAGCAGCAGATACAGCTTCGCCGTCTCCTCCAGCTCCTCCGTGGCGAACACGGCGGCTTCCAGCGTGTCGCCGGCAACGACCGGACCGTGATTGGCGAGCAGCACGGATGAATATTTCCCCGCCAGCCCCTTGATCGCATCCGCGACCGCGGGATCGCCGGGGCGGTAATAGGGCACGAGTGCGGTGGCGCCGCATTTCATCAGGTAATAGGCCGTCATCGGCGGCAGCGCGGCGCGCGGGTCGATCTCGGGGAGCATCGACAGCGCGACCGAATGCGTGGAGTGCAGATGCACGATGGCCCGCGCGCTTCCGCGCGTATCGTAGAGGGCCGTGTGCAGCGGAACTTCCTTGGTCGGCGCATCGCCCGAGACCAGCCGGCTCCCGCTATCCAGCCGTGACAGTTTTGCGGGATCGAGGAAACCGAGCGAGGCGTTGGTCGGCGTCACCAGCCAGCCTCCGTCGTCCAGCTTGACGCTGATATTGCCGGAGGAGCCTGGCGTCAGCCCGCGCTCGAACAGGGATCGTCCGAAGCGGCAAATCTCCTCGCGCAGCCTTGTTTCGTTGCTCGTTTCGGTTCTCATGGCCGTCATGCCTGCTTGTCTCACGCTTTGGCAGCGCGGCCAAGCCGTGTTATTCGGTTGCCAAGCTGCCGCAAAAGGGCGGCCATCCGGGAAACGTTCGCAAGGGTCAGTTGCATATGTCCGCCTCCACGTCACAAAGTCAGCGTATCGCCGTCGTCGGGCTCGGTTCGATGGGATTTGGCATGGCGACCTCGCTCAAGCGCGTCGGCCACGCCGTGACCGGCTGCGACGTCTCGGCGGATGCCGTCGCGCGCTTCGTGAAGGACGGCGGCGCGGGAGCCAAGACGCCGGCCGAAGCGGCCAAGGACGCCGATATCGTCGTCAGCGTCGTCGTCAATGCCGCGCAGACCGAGGCGATCCTGTTCGGCAAGGATGGCGCCGCCGAGACCATGCCGAAGGACAGCGTGTTCGTCTCCTCGGCGACCATGGACCCGGATGTGGCGCGGCGCCTGGCTAAGCAGCTGGAGGCGACCGGCCGGCATTATCTGGATGCGCCGATCTCCGGCGGAGCACAGCGCGCCGCGCAAGGCGAATTGACGATTCTTGCCTCCGGCAGCCCGGCCGCCTTTGCCAAAGCGCGGCCGGCGCTCGATGCCATGGCTGCCAAGCTCTACGAGCTCGGCGATGCCGCCGGGCAGGGCGCTGCGTTCAAGATGATCAATCAGCTGCTCGCCGGCGTTCACATCGCCGCCGCCAGCGAAGCGATTGCGTTCGCGGCCAAGCAGGGCCTCGACATCCGCAAGGTCTACGAGGTGATCACGGCCTCGGCCGGCAATTCCTGGATGTTCGAGAACCGCATGCCGCACGTGCTCGACGGCGACTACACGCCGCGCAGCGCGGTGGAGATCTTCGTCAAGGATCTCGGCATCATCCAGGACATGGCGCGCAGCGCCCGATTCCCGGTGCCGGTCTCCGCCGCCGCGCTCCAGATGTTCCTGATGACGTCGGCCGCCGGCATGGGCCGCGACGATGACGCATCGGTGGCGCGGATGTATGCGCAGGTCACCGGCGTCAAGCTGCCCGGCGACAAGTAAGAGGATCTCCAATGCCCCGTTTCGCCGCCAATCTCTCGATGATGTTCACCGAGGTGCCGTTCCTCGACCGCTTCGACGCCGCTGCGCAAGCGGGCTTCACCGCGGTCGAGTTCCTGTTTCCCTACGAGCATCCCGCCGAGGCCGTCGGCGAGCGGCTCAAGCGCAACGGCCTGACCCAGGCGCTGTTCAACATGCCGCCGGGCGACTGGAACGCCGGCGAGAAGGGCTTTGCCGCGCTGCCATCACGCTTCTCCGATCTCAAGGCGAGCCTGGAGACGGCACTGCCTTATGCCAAGGCGACCGGCGTCAAGCGCTTGCACCTGATGGCCGGCATCGCCAACCGCAGCGAGCGCGCCGCGATCGAGGCCTTCTACAAATCGGTGGCCTGGGCTGCGGAATTCTTCGCGCCGCACGGCATCGACGTCGTTATCGAACCGATCAATGCGCGCAACGTGCCCGGCTACTTCCTCAACGATTTCGGCTTCGCGCGGGATCTGATCCAGGAACTGAGGCTTCCGAACCTGAAACTCCAGTTCGACATCTATCACTGCCAGATCATCCACGGCGACGTCACCATGCGGCTGCGCGAGATGATGCCGATCATCGGCCACATCCAGATCGCCAGCATTCCCTCGCGCAACGAGCCCGACGGCGAGGAGCTGAACTATCCGTTCCTGTTCGATGAGCTCGACCGGCTCGGCTATGCCGGCTTCGTCGGCTGCGAATACAATCCACGCGGCAAGACCACCGATGGCCTCGCCTGGTTCAAGCCCTATGCGGGAGTGAAGCCGTGACACTTGCATTGGGTTGCATCGCCGACGATTACACCGGCGCCTCCGACCTCGCCAACACGCTGACGCGCGCGGGCCTGCGCACCGTCCAGACCATCGGCATACCTGCCGACGATCTGGCGCTGCCCGAGGTCGATGCCGTCGTGGTGTCCTTGAAGAGCCGCTCGATCGAGGCCGGCCTTGCCGTGTCGCGCTCGCGCGCGGCGGACAAATGGCTGCGCGGCCGCGGCGCGGGCCACGTGCTGTTCAAGATCTGCTCGACCTTCGATTCCACCGACGCCGGCAATATCGGCCCCGTCATGGACGCGCTGCGTGCCGATTGCGGAGAGGGAGCCGTGCTGGTGACGCCGGCTTTTCCGGAGACCGGGCGCACCGTCTATCAGGGCAATTTGTTCGTCGGCGCCGTGCCGCTCAACGAGAGCCCGCTCAAGGACCATCCCCTCAACCCCATGCATGATTCCAACCTGGTGCGCGTGCTGGCGCGCCAGAGCAGGACGCAGATCGGCCTCGTCGATCTCGCCACCGTCACGCGCGGCGCGGAGGCCGTGCGGGCACGTTTGGCCGAGCTCGCCGCCAAGGGCATCGGTGCCGCGATTATCGACGCCGTGTTCGACCGCGACCTCGAGACCATCGGTCTCGTCGCCGCCGAACACCTTCTGTCGGTTGGCGCGTCCGGCATGGGCCTCGGGCTTGCGCGCGCGCTGGTGTCGACGGGCAAGGTGAAGTCGGCGCCGCCGAGCAGCGAAACCGGCGCTGCGGTCGGCGGACCGGCCGCATGTCTTGCCGGCAGCTGCTCGCAGGCGACGCTTCAGCAGATTGCCGTCGCCGAACGCATCATGCCGGTGCTCCATCTCGATCCCGAGCAGATCGTCGCGGGCGCCGGCGAAGCGCAGCGCGCGCTGGACTGGGCAAGGCCGCGGCTTGCGGAAGGTCCGGTGCTGATCGCTTCGAGCGCGACGCCGGAAGCCGTTGCCGCCGTACAGGCACGCCACGGCCGGGATGCCGCCGGCCACGCCATCGAGCAGGCCATGGCCGATATCGCCGAGGGCTTGGTTCAGGCCGGCGTCCGGCGCCTGGTCGTCGCCGGTGGCGAGACATCCGGCGCCGTGGTCGATCGGTTGAGGATTCCCGGATTTCTCGTAGGAGTGGAAATCGCTGCGGGAGTTCCGGTGCTGCGCGCGGTCGGCTCGGAAGCTGGCGACATGTTGCTAGCCCTGAAGTCCGGAAATTTCGGCGGCGCGGAGTTCTTCACGGATGCGCTTAGGCTCATGCGCTGAGCGCAGGGCGTTCTTAGCCGCCTGTTCACTTGTTTCGGGCTCCGTAACTCGCACGGAGTCGTCGCTGACACCTGCACGGGTGCTCTGCTGTCGGATGTCGGTGCTGCTCCCTTTGGTTGATTCGTAGAACTTCCGGGCGCGGCACCGCCGCCAGCACAATGAGACTCCTATTATGCTCGCCACCATTTCCATCCGCGCCAAGATCATCAGTGTCGTGGCGTTCCTGCTGGTCGCGATGGCCGGCATGGGCCTGCTCGCCGTCATGAAGATGCGGTCGATGAACGCCAACACGGTCGACATCACGACGAGCTGGATGCCGAGCGTGCGGGTGCTGGGCGAGATCCGGGCCGCCGTCATCACCTACCGCAACGTGGTCCGCGAGCACATGCTGTCCGAGACGCTGGATGACAAGCTGGCGGCAGAGCAGACTGCGGCGACCGTCACGGAGATGCTGGCCAAGGCTCGAAAGAACTACGAGCCGATGATCACCTCGCCGGAAGAGCGGGCGCTCTATGGCGAATGGTCGAAGTTGTGGGCTGAGTACCAGAAGGGCGCCCAGGACGTCATGGAACTGTCGCGCATGGAGGCGGGCAAAGTTCCGCATGCGTCCCATGAGCTCAATACCAAGACCGTCAACAAGATCGGCCTGAAGTCCGACGAGGTCCTGCAGAAGGACATTGATCTCAACACCAAGGGCGGCAATCAGGCCGCCAGCGACGCCGCCGAGAGCTACTATCATGCGTTCATGCTGGTTTCGATCATTCTCGGCGCTGCCGTCGTCAGCGGCGTCGGCGTCGGCTTCTATCTCGTCCGTGACGTCTCCAGCGGCATCAACTCGATCACCCTGCCAATGCAGGCGCTGGGCCGGGGCGACC
Source organism: Bradyrhizobium sp. BLXBL-01 (assembly GCF_051853025.1). Taxonomy (NCBI): domain Bacteria; kingdom Pseudomonadati; phylum Pseudomonadota; class Alphaproteobacteria; order Hyphomicrobiales; family Nitrobacteraceae; genus Bradyrhizobium; species Bradyrhizobium sp. BLXBL-01. The sequence goes on along the minus strand of NZ_CP182471.1, from coordinate 5,740,265 downwards.
TCTCCGCCGAAGTCCCGCATCGCGGCGAGAGGACCGAGATCGGCGCTATGGCCGACGTGCTCCAGATCTTCAAGGAGGCGTTGATCGCCAAGAAGGCGGCCGACGAGGCCGCCGCAGCCGATGCCGAAGCCAAGATCGAGCGCGGCCGCCGCGTCGACAACATCACCCGCGAATTCGAAACGATGATCGGCGAGATCGTGCAGACGGTGTCGTCGGCCTCGAGCCAGTTAGAGGCCTCCGCCTCGACCCTGACCGCGACCGCCGACCGCTCGCAGCGGCTGGCGACCACGGTGGCCGGCGCTTCGGAGGAAGCCTCGACAAACGTGCAATCGGTGGCCTCAGCCACGGAGGAGATGGCCTCGTCGGTCGGCGAGATCAGCCGCCAGGTGCAGGAATCGGCGCGGATGGCGGGCGATGCCGTCGGTCAGGCCCGTGCCACCACCGAGCGCGTCAGCGAATTGTCCAAAGCCGCCGCGCGCATCGGCGACGTCGTCGAGCTGATCAACACCATCGCCGGTCAGACCAACCTGCTGGCATTGAATGCCACCATCGAGGCGGCGCGCGCGGGCGAAGCCGGCCGCGGCTTTGCCGTCGTCGCCTCCGAGGTGAAGGCGCTCGCCGAGCAGACCGCGAAGGCGACCGGCGAGATCGGCCAGCAGATTTCCGGCATCCAGGCGGCGACCAATGATTCGGTCGGCGCCATCAAGGAGATCTCCTCGACCATCGAGCGCCTGTCGGAGATCTCGTCCGCCATCGCCGCTGCGGTGGAAGAGCAGGGCGCCGCGACGCAGGAGATTGCGCGCAACGTGCAGCAGGCGGCGCAGGGAACCCAGCAGGTTTCGTCCAACATCACCGACGTGCAGCGCGGCGCGACCGAGACCGGCACGGCCTCATCGCAGGTGCTGTCCGCGGCGCAGATGCTGTCGAACGATTCGAGCCGGCTTAAGACCGAGGTCGGCAGGTTCCTGAGCTCGGTCCGCGCTGCCTGAGTCTCGACCGTGTCGGAAAAACAGGCGGATCTCGTAGGGTGGGCAAAGGCGCTCTTGCGCCGTGCCCACCATTCTTTCCGGATCACACGAAGGTCGTGGGCACGCTTCGCTTTGCCCACCCTACGAGATCACGCCGCCCGCCACTCCGGCACGCCATCGGCTGCCATAGCGATCTCGCCGAGCGAGCCGACCGGGGTGCGGTCCATGTCGAGCAGATGCGCCAGCGTCGCGCCATCGCTCGGCGGAATCCGCGCCAGCGTGCGGCGATCGTCCTCTGTCCGCAGCATCACGACGCCGTGCTCGACGTCGCCGCCGCGGCCGTAGAGCACGGTAAAGCTCTCGACCTTGCCCTTGCCCGAAGCCTCGTTAACGAACTCCGGCACCGCGCGCTTGTTGCGGTCGGCCTCGTCCTGCACGCTCGTCTCCTGCGCCAGCGTCTCGCGCGGCGGCGTCTTCGACACCACCAGCGCGTGGTGCTTGGTGACGAAGCCGCCCTGGCCGTAGAGCAGGCCGAGCCTGGCGTCGTCGCGCACACGCCGCACCATCGCGCAGGCCGCATGCGTCATGTAGGTGTTGAGCGGCGCGCCGAAGAAGGTGAGGCCGCCGGTCACGGTCGGCTGCACGTCGGGTCCCAAGCCCAGCGTCCGCCGCGCCATCTTGGGCACGCAGGGGAAGCAGCTGTAGAGCTCGATCGCGTCGATCCTGTTGCCGTCGCCGCCCGCGAGGTCCATCACGCTCGTGAGCACGGCGTTCTGCGGGTGGCTCTCGTAAAACTGGTCGCGCAGCAGATAGTCGCGCGGCTCTTCCGCCGAAGCACCGCCGAGCGGGTAGACCAGTTTGTCCTCGGCGACCCCGGCCGCCCGCGCCTTGGCAAGACTGGTGAGCAGCAGCGCGCCGCCCATGTTGACGCTGGGGTTGGCCACCATCAGCTTGTTGTAGGGCCAGGCGATCAGGCGGTTGTCCGCCGTCGGCGTCGTGATCTCCTCAGGCGCGTAACGCCGCTTCAGCCAGGCATTGGGGTTTTGCACGGCGGCTTCCGAATAGCGCGACCACAGCGTGCCTGATTCCGCCATCGCCTCGTGCGGCGTCTGGCCCCAATGCGCCGAGGAGGCCGCTTCATAGAACGGATAGACGGTCACAGGCCGAAACACGCCGAGCTTCACTGCCAAGGGCTTCTGGAAGGCCGCGCCGCGCTTGGGCTCCTCGACGTCATGGGCGAACGGCGTCCACGGCAGCTTGATGCCGGCGCGCTCCGCCTTGGTCGCGGTCGATTGCGCCTCCGCGCCGCAGATCGCCGCGACGCTGCACTCGCCGCGCGCGATACGCTTGGCCGCCTCGTGGATGAAGCGGATCGGGCTCTCGCCGCCGACCGGACCGTAATAGCAATGCGCCGGCGAGATGCCGAGGCGCTGCGCCAAGAGCTGCTCCGGATCGCGATAGCGCCAGCTCAGGAAATTGACGACGTCGAGCGATTGCACCTCGCCGAGCAGTTTTGCACCGGCGTCCGCCTCCGCGCGCCGCAGCGCCTGTTCGAGCAGGTCGAGCGGCTCGAGGCCTTCCGTGATCTCCTTGGGGCGATCGACGATTTCGCCGATGCCGACGATGACGGGGATGCGGTCTTCGGGATTCTTGTTCTTATCTGTCATGCTTCAATTCACGATGTCATTTGTTTCGTCATTGCGAGCGCAGCGAAGCAATCCAGGATCTTTCCGCGGAGGCAGTCCGGATTGCTTCGCTGCGCTCGCAATGACGAGGTCGTGACTAGTCCGCCACCAGCGCATTCATGTGCTCGACGGCTTCGGCGAAATCTTGCTTGAACTCCTGTACCACGGCACCCGCCGATTTCACGCTGTCGATCAGGCCGACGCCCTGGCCGACGAAATAGCTGACGAGATCGCGCGCCCTCGCGTTGCCGCTTGCGGCGGCCCGGTCGATCGAATGGAAGGCGTCGCGGCTGATGATGCTTTGCAGCGGCATCGGCAGCGCGCCCGGGCTGTCCGGCGCGCGGTCCCAGGCATCGGTCCAGACCGAGCGGAGCTGCCGCGCCGGCTTGCCGGTGCGGCCCTTCGAGCGCACCGCATCGCGCGAGGAGGCCGCGATCATCTTCTCGCGAAAGATCTCCGTGGTCTCGGCCTCCACGGTCGCAAGCCACACCGAGCCGGTCCAGGCGCCGGCCGCGCCCATCGCCATGCAGGCCGCCATCTGCCGTCCCGTCATGATGCCGCCGGCCGCCAGCACCGGCACGTCGCGGATGGGCTTGATCGCCTTGATCACCTCCGGCACCAGCACCATGGTCGAGACCTCGCCGCAATGGCCGCCGGCCTCGGTGCCCTGCACCACGAGGATGTCGACGCCGGCGGCGACCTGGCGCAGCGCGTGCTCCTTCGCGCCGACCAGCGCTGCGACCGGCACGCCATGCTTCTTGCCCATCTCGATCATCGCCTTCGGCGGCACGCCCAGCGCGTTGGCGATCAGGCGGATCGGATGATCGAAGGAGACCTCGAGCAGCTGAAGCGCGGTCTTGCCGTCGAACGGTTGCGGCTGATTGTCTGCCACTTCGGTGGTGGTCAGCTCGATGTCGTACTTCTTCAGGAGATCGCGCGTGTAGTTGCGGTGCTCTTGCGGCACGCGCGCTTCCAGGCTCTTCCAGGTGACGTCCTTCTCGCCGGCGGTCGAGATGTTTTCCGGGATCAGCACGTCGATGCCGTAGGGCTTGCCGTCGACGTGATCGTCGATCCACTTCAGCTCACGCTCGAGCGTATCCGGCGTATGCACCGTCGCGCCCAATACACCAAACCCGCCGGCGCGGCTGACGGCCGCAACGACGTCGCGGCAATGGCTGAAGGCGAGCAGCGGGAAATCGATCCCCAGCATGTCGCAGATCGGCGATTTCATGGCTCTCTCCCGGCGGCAGGCTTCGCATTCTCGTTGCTTTCGCTGGCAAAGCAAAGTGACGCGAGCCGATCGATGACATGCCGGATTCGACGAGGCATCTTGTGTGTAGACGTCGCGCTCTATCCCCGGGCCGCAGGCCGCGGCGTCCTGAGTGGCGTCGTCATTCCGGGGCTCGGCAAGCGAGAACCCGGCCCCGGAATGACGGCGGGGAGGGGCTGCCATGACAAAACGCAGAGTTGTCCCGTCCGGCAATGCATTTCCGCGCCCTTGTCATCGGCCGTTTGCGGGCTAATTAATGCAGGCGCATCTTTTTGCCGGAGCCCCCGCATGACCGACGCCCCCTACGTGCCGCCTAAAGTCTGGACCTGGAACAAGGAGAACGGCGGTCAGTTCGCCAACATCAACCGACCCATTGCCGGCCCCACTCACGACAAGGAGCTGCCGGTCGGCAAGCATCCGCTTCAGCTCTACTCGCTGGCGACGCCGAACGGGGTGAAGGTCACCGTGATGCTGGAGGAGCTCCTGGCGCTCGGCCACAAGGGCGCCGAATACGACGCCTGGCTGATCAGGATCGGCAACGGTGACCAGTTCGGCAGCGGCTTCGTCGACATCAATCCGAATTCCAAGATCCCGGCGTTGATGGATCGCTCCGGCCCGGAGCCGATCCGGGTGTTCGAATCAGGCTCGATCCTGTTCTACCTCGCCGAGAAGTTCGGCGCCTTCCTGCCGAAGGACATCAAGACCCGCACCGAGGCGATGTCCTGGCTGTTCTGGCAAATGGGCAGCGCGCCCTATCTCGGCGGCGGCTTCGGCCATTTCTACGCCTACGCGCCAACCAAGATCGAATACGCCATCGACCGTTTCGCGATGGAGACCAAGCGCCAGCTCGATGTGCTCGACCGGCGCCTTGCCGACAACGAATATCTCGCGGGCAAGGACTACACGATTGCCGACATCGCGGTGTGGCCCTGGTACGGCGCGCTCGCCAAGGGCCTGGTCTATGGCGCCGGCGAATTCTTGTCGGTGCAGGACTACAAGAACGTGCAGCGCTGGACCGACCAGATCGCCAAGCGTCCGGCCGTCAAGCGCGGCCGCATGGTCAACCGCGTCTCCGGCGATCCTGCCAGCCAGCTCCACGAGCGCCACGACGCGTCCGATTTCGAGACCAAGACGCAGGACAAGCTCGTGCCCGCGACGTAGGCGCTTCACCTCTCCCCGCTTGCCGGGAGAGGCCGAATTCGATCGAAGTCTTGTAGAGGTCTCGTAGGGTGGGCAAAGCGTAAGCGTGCCCACCACCTCTCTCGTAGGCCGCATTGGTGGGCACGGCGCGCGAAGAGCGCGCCTTTGCCCACCCTACCGGAAGTCACGCCATGCTCAGCTCGTGGCGGCCCACCACCATCCAGTGCACCTCGTCCGGACCGTCGGCGAAGCGCAGGTGCCGCACGTCCTGATACATTTCGGCGAGCGGGGTCCAGTGCGAGATGCCGGTGGCGCCGTGCATCTGGATGGCCTGATCGATGATCCTGCAGGCGCGCTCGGGCACCATGGCCTTGACCATGGAGACCCAGACGCGGGCCTCCTTGTTGCCGAGCACGTCCATCGCCTTGGCGGCCTTCAGCACCATCAGCCGCATCGCCTCGATCTCGCAGCGCGCCTGCGCGATGATCTGCATGTTGCCGCCGAGATGGGCGATCTTCTTGCCGAAGGCCTCGCGGGTGAGGCCGCGCTGCACCATCAGGTCGAGCGCCTTCTCGGCCTTGCCGATGGTGCGCATGCAGTGATGGATGCGCCCCGGTCCGAGCCGCAGCTGCGAGATCTCGAAGCCGCGGCCTTCGCCGAGCAGGATGTTCTCCTTCGGCACCCGCACATTGTTGAAGCGCATATGCATGTGGCCGCGAGGGGCGTGATCCTGGCCGAACACGTACATGGGACCGAGCACCTCGACGCCGGGCGTGTCGCGCGGCACCAGGATCTGCGACTGCTGCTTGCTCGGCGCCGCGTCCGGGTTGGTCTTCACCATCACGATGAGGATCTTGCAGCGGGGATCGCCGAGACCCGAGATGTAGTACTTCTCGCCGTTGATCACCCATTCGTCGCCGACCAGCTTCGCGGTGGTCGAGATGTTCTTGGCATCGGAGGAGGCGACGTTCGGCTCGGTCATGACATAGGCGGAGCGGATCTCGCCGTTGAGCAGCGGCTTCAGCCACTTCTCCTTCTGCTCCTTGGTGCCGACGCGCTCCAGCACCTCCATGTTGCCGGTGTCGGGCGCCGAGCAGTTCATGGTCTCGGATGCCAGCGGGCTCTTGCCGAGCTCCGCCGCGATGTAGGCGTAGTCGAGATTCTTCAGGCCCTGGCCGGTCTCGTCGTCGGGCAGGAAGAAGTTCCAGAGGCCTTCCTGCTTGGCCTTGTTCTTGGCCTTCTCCAGCACCTCGAGCTGCTTCGGCGTGAAACTCCAGCGATCCTCCTTGCCTTCGCCGGCCTTGGCGAACTCGATCGACATCGGCTCGACGGTGTCGCGGATGAACTTCTTGACGTGATCGTAGAGCGGCCGGACCTGGTCCGACATCCTGAGATCGTTGAGCTCGTCGCCGGGATTGAGCGTGTAGTTGGTGGTGCGGGGAATGTAGGTGTGTTTTGTCATTGGTCCTCCCGGGATCGCTGAGTTCAGTTTGGGCCGGAGAATAGACGCAGCGCCGCCAAAGCGCGAGCGCGCATTTTCACGCGCGAGGCCATGCCATGCGATGGAATATCGCAGGGACGTTTGAAATGTTGTTTGAATGGGGTGTGGAAGGCGGCAGGCTCGCGCCTCACTCTCCGCTGTCATCGCCCGACTTGATCGGGCGATCCAGTATTCCGAGACGTCGGTCGTTTATCGAGAGGCCGCGGCGTACTGGATTCCCCGCTTTCGCGGGGAATGACAGCTGTGGGTGGGTCTACGTCAATTCGGCATCCGATGCATCGCGCAGATCTTGTTGCCGTCGAGGTCGCGCAGATAAGCGAGATAGAGCTTAACTCCGGAGCCCTCGCGGATGCCCGGCGGATCCTCGATCGGCTTGCCGCCGGCCGCGACGCCCGCCGCGTGCCACGCATCGACCTGTTCCGGCGAATTGGCGGCAAAGCCGATCGTGGCGCCATTCGCGCATGTCGCCGGCTCGCCGTTGATCGGCTTCGACACCGAGAACACGCCGGTCTTGGTGATGTAGAAGATGCGATGGCCGTCGACCCTGGCCGGCCGCACCTCGAGCGTGCCGAGCAGCTTGTCGTAGAACGTCTTGGCTTTGTCCAAGTCGTTGGTGCCGATCATGACGTGCGAGAACATTTGCCCATTCCCCTCTGCGCTGACAAAACGAGAAACCGTAGGGTGGGCAAAGCGCAGCGTGCCCACCACGACATTCGAAAAATGGTTACGGTGGGCACGGCGCAAGAGCGCCTTTGCCCACCCTACGAAATCTCAAAACGCGGTATAGCCGCCGTCGATCACGAACGTATCCGCGGTGTGGTACGACGACGCCTTGCTCATCAGGTACACCGCGATGCCGCCGAAATCGGACGCCTCGCCGAACCGCCGCATCGGAATCCGCGGCATCACGTTGGCGACGAACTTGTCGTTGGCCATGAGCCCTGCGGTCATGTCGCTCTTGATCCAGCCGGGCAGGATCGCATTGGCGGTGACGCCGTAACGCGCCAGCTCCACGCCGAGCGCGCGCACCAGCGCATTGATGGCGGCCTTGGTCGCAGCATAATGCTCGTTGCGCGCGGTGCCGAAGATCGACGCGAGGCTCGAGGTTGCGACGAGGCGGCCAAAGGGATCGCCGGCATTGGCGCGGTCCGTCATGTGTTTCGCCGCGGCCTGGAAGGCGTGGAACACGCCGTCGAGATTGGTCGCGAACATCGTGCGCCATTCCTCCTCGGTGCGCTCGATGAAGGCGCGCCGACCGCCGCCGCCGATGCCGGCATTGGCGAAGCAGCCGTCGACGCGGCCGAAGGTGTCCAGCGTCGCCTTCATTGCGGCGTCGACAGAAGCCGGGTTGCTGACGTCGCAGATGCGGCTGTCGACCTTGCCGGAGAGGCCGGCCATGCTCGCGGCAGCGGCCTTGTTCTTGTCAGCATTGCGGCCCCAGATCGAGACGTTGCAACCCTGGCCCGCGAGCGCCTGCGCGATGCCGAGCCCGATGCCGCCATTGCCGCCGGTGATCACGGCGACGCGGCCGGAGAGGTCGAAGAGGTTCATGGCGCGTTTCCTGTTTTTTGTCTGCGGCCCATCAGCCGCTGCGCACAAGATTGCTTGCTATGCGCCGATCACCATGGACAAGACCGCGCCAAAAATCAAATATGCACCCCGGCAAAACCAAATTCCGGTCTGCGAAACTGACGCGGCCGCAACTGACGAGGAAACCATGCAGTTCAAACACGTCACGCTCGACTTCGATGGCTCGGTCGCGATCCTCAAGCTCGACCATCAGGAGGTGATGAACGCGGTCTCCGTGGACATGCTGGGGGGCCTCGCCGAGGCGCTCGATACGATCGAGGAGAAGAAGGACGAGGTGCGCTGCGTGGTGCTGACCGGCGCGGGGCGGGCGTTCTGCACCGGCGCCAATCTGCAAGGCCGCAACAACCAGTCGAAGAAGACCAAGGCCGGCCTGACGCTGGAGACCGGCTTTCATCCCTTCCTGCGCCGCATCCGCAATCTGCACTGCCCGATCGTCACCGCGGTCAACGGCCCCGCTGCCGGCGCCGGCATGAGCTTCGCGCTGCTCGGCGACATGATTTTGTGCGCGCGCTCGTCCTACTTTCTTCAAGCCTTCCGTCGCATCGGGCTCGTGCCGGATTGCGGCTCGACCTGGCTCTTGCCGCGGCTCGTCGGACGCGCGCGCTCGATCGAATTGTCGTTGATGGGCGAGCGGCTGCCGGCCGAGAAGGCGCTGGAATGGGGCCTCGTCAACCGCGTCTACGATGACGGCGTGCTGATGGAGGAGGCGATGAAGCTGGCGCGCGATCTCGCCAGCGGGCCGACCGTGGCGCTGTCCCTGATCCGCAAGCTCTATTGGGACAGCCCGGAAAACTCCTTCGAGGATCAGCTCAATCTGGAATTCCAGTGCCAGCTCCGCGCCGGCGACACCGAGGATTTCCGCGAGGGCGTCGGCGCCTTCCTCGAGAAGCGGCCCGCGCAGTTCAAGGGCAAATGATCGAGGCGGCACTTTCACGCAGCGTCCAGCGCTGGTGCGAAGGGGCGACCGGCGCGACCTCTGCGGCAAAGCTGTCCGGCGGCGCCAGTCAGGAAACCTGGCGATTCGACATCGTGCATCCCGATGGTGTGATCGGCGCCATCCTGCGCCGCTCGCCAAAGGGCTATGGCGCCGCGCCAACGCGCGCGGCCGGTCTTGCCGCGGAAGCGCAGCTGATGCAGCTCGCTTATCAAGCCGGCGTGCCGTCGCCGCGCGTGATGCATGTGCTCACGCCGGAAGACGATCTCGGCACCGGCTTCATCATGCAAAGGGTCGAGGGCGAGACCATCGCGCGCAAGATTCTTCGCGATGAGGAGTACGCGGCGGCGCGCCCCATTCTGGCGCGGCAGATCGGCGGAATTCTCGCAGGTCTCCATCGGCTGCCGCAGGACAAGCTCCCCGAGTTGCGCACCCGCGGCCCGACCCGGGAGATCGCCGAGTTCGAGCGCGACTATCGCAGCCTGAACTGGCCCAAGCCCGTGTTCGAGCTGGCGCTGCGTTGGCTGCGCGACCACGATCCCGGCCCCGCGGCCGAGACCACGCTGGTGCACGGCGATTTCCGCAACGGCAATCTCATCATCGGCGCCGACGGCGTCCGCGCGGTACTCGACTGGGAGCTCGCCCATCTCGGCGATCCCATGGAAGATCTCGGCTGGGTCTGCGTCAATTCCTGGCGCTTCGGCGAGATCGACAAGCCCGTCGGCGGCTTTGGCTCACGCGAGGAGCTGTTCGCCGGTTACGAGGCCGCCGGCCGCAAGGTCGACCCCGAACGCGTGAAATTCTGGGAAGTGATGGGCACGCTGCGCTGGGGCATCATGTGCGGCGGCATGATGCAGCGCTTCCGCGAGGGTCCCGACCATTCCATGGAGCGCGCCATGATCGGCCGCCGCGCCAGCGAGACCGAGATCGATCTGTTGCGCCTCCTGGCGCCGCGCGGGAGCTGACACATGCAGGACGAGCCGACCCCGATCGAGCTGACCAAGTCAGTCGCCGATTTCCTCCGCAACGACATCACGCCGCTGATCTCCGGCCACCAGGCCTTCAAGCTGCGCGTCGCCATCAACATCCTCGACCTCGTGACGCGGCAACTGACGCGGGAGGCGGGGAGCGACGCGAAGGAGGTGGAGCGCCTGCGCGCGCTGCTCGGCATCGACGGCTCGGTCACCGAACTCAACCGCGTGCTCGCCGAGCGCATCGCCAAGGGCGAGGTCGATCTGGCAACGCCCGGTCTCGCCGAGCACCTCTGGGCGACCACGATGGACAAGCTCGCAGTCGATCAGCCGAACTATGCGTCCTACAAGCGGGAGTTGGGACGGGGCGGGTAAGGAGGTCTTGCTCCAAATTCGGTGTCATCGCCCGCGAAGGCGGGCGATCCAGTACTCCGAGACGGTTGTGGTTAATCGATAGGCTGCGGCGTACTGGATGCCCCGCCTTCGCGGGGCATGACAGCGATGATGTTGATGTGGGCGCGCGCCGGAATGACACCCGGACCTACTTCCCCACCCATTTCGGCGGTCGCTTCTCGGAAAACGCCTTCGGACCCTCGATGTAATCCTGCGAGGCGACCATCGCCTGCACCGCCGGGTAGTCGCGCTGCTCCGCGATGGCCTGCTCCAGCGACACGCCGAGCCCCTTCTGGATCGCCTGCTTCGAGGCCTGGATCGACATCGGCGAATTCTTGGCGATCGTCTCCGCCCAGCGCAGCGCAGCCGTCAGCGCCTCGCCCTGCGGCACCACCTCGTTGACGAAGCCGAGTTCGAAACCTTCCTTGGCGCTGACATGGCGCGCGGTGAGGATCATGCCCATGGCGCGCTTCAGCCCGATCTGGCGCGGCAGGCGGTGCAGGCCGCCGGCGAGCGCGGCTAGTCCAACGCGCGGCTCGGGCAGGGCGAAGGTTGCGTTCTCCGCGGCGATGATGAGGTCGCAGGCGAGCGCGATCTCGAAGCCGCCGCCCATGGCGACGCCGTTCACTGCGGCGATGATCGGCTTGTCGCAGTCGAAGCGTGAGGTGAGGCCGGCAAAGCCGCCCTTGTCCCAGCCGCGCTTTCCTCCCGCCGCCTGCCACTTCAAATCATTGCCGGCGCAGAACGCCTTGTCGCCAGCGCCGGTGACGACCGCGATCCACTGTTCGGGATCTCCGGAGAAATCGTCGAACACTTTCTGCAATTCGAAATGCGCGTCGGTGTGCAGCGCGTTGTAGACCTCGGGGCGCGACAGCGTCACGATCGTGATCGGCCCCTTGCGTTCCACGTTTGAGAATTTCAGCTCCATCGCGCGCTCCCGGATTTTCTTTCGAAGGAATATTGGCGCCATACTACCGTGCGGGTGCGCCTGAGCACCATCGAATTGCGCTGGTGCGCCTTGCGCCATCGTCACGTCTCGGCTTGCTTGACTTGCACGCGCTCTTCTCACCTTAATCGTGCCAAGCAAGAATGCGCCTAGCGCCTTAACGCAAAACGATAAAATCAATCCGGGAGAGAACCTGTGGATTTCTCATTGCCTGCCGATCTCGTCGCCTATCTCGGAGAGCTCGACCGTTTCATCGAGCGCGAGATCAAGCCGCTCGAACAAGCCGACGACAACATCCGCTTCTTCGACCACCGCCGCGAATGGGCGCGCACCGATTTCGAGAATGGCGGTCTGCCGCGCCACGAATGGGAGGCGCTGCTGCGCAAGGCCAAGGATCTTGCGGATGCCGCCGGGCATTTGCGCTTTCCGGTGCCGAAGCAATATGGCGGCAAGGACGGCTCCAACCTCTGGATGGCCGTGATCCGCGAGCACTTCGCCGCAAAGGGTCTCGGCCTGCACAACGACCTCCAGAACGAGCACTCCATTGTCGGCAACTTTCCCGTCGTCACCATGCTCGACCGCTACGGCCGCGACGACCAGAAGGCGATGATCGACGGCTCGATCAGGGGCAAGTACCGCATCACCTTCGGCCTGACCGAGCCGCATCACGGCTCGGACGCAACCCACATGGAGACGCGCGCGGTGCCGGCGACGCGCGACAACGTCAAGGGCTGGATCATCAACGGCGAGAAGATGTGGACCACGGGCATGCATGTCGCCACGCACTGCGCGCTGTTCGCGCGCACCAGTGGCAATGACGGCGACGCCCGCGGCATCACTTGCTTTCTGGTGCCGGCCAAAAGTCCCGGCGTCCAGGTCGAGGAGTACATGTGGACCTTCAACATGCCGACCGACCATCCCCGCGTCAGCTTCACCGACGTCTTCGTGCCGGAGGATGCCTTGTTCGGCGAGGTCGGCCGCGGACTCTCATTGGCGCAATGCTTCGTGCACCAGAACCGCATCCGTCAGGCCGCGAGCTCGCTCGGCGCCGCGGTCTACTGCATCAACGAGAGCGTGAAGTATGCACGCGAGCGAAAGCCGTTCGGTAAGGCGCTCGCCGAGAACCAGGCGATTCAATTCCCGCTGGTCGAGCTCGCCACGCAAGCCGAGATGCTGCGCCTCTTGATCCGCAAGACCGCCTGGGAGATGGACCAGCTCAATGAGGAGCAGATCGAGCGCACGCTGTCCGACCGCGTCTCGATGTGCAACTATTGGGCAAACCGTCTCTGCTGCGAATCCGCCGACCGCGCCATGCAGGTCCATGGCGGCATGGGCTATTCACGCCACAAGCCGTTCGAGCACATCTATCGCCATCACCGCCGTTATCGGATCACCGAAGGCAGCGAGGAGATCCAGATGCGGAAAGTGGCAGGGTTCCTGTTCGGCTATATGGGGCCGGGGAAGCGTTGAGGCTTGCACGGATCTCGTAGGGTGGGTTAGCGCTGCGATTGCGCGAAGCGTGATCGCAGGGCGTAACCCACCGGCGCCATCCGCGTGGTCAGCAAAAAGGTGGGTTACGCCTGCGGCTAACCCACCCTACGGCATCACGGATCAATTCACCCGTCGATCCTTCCCCGCCCAATACGGCTCGCGCAGCTGCCGCCGCAGGATCTTGCCTGACGGATTCCGCGGCAGCGCCGGCAGGAACTCCACGCTCTTCGGCGTCTTGTAGCCGGCGATGCGCGTCCGGGTGAAGTTGATGATGTCGGTGGCGGTCGCCTCCTTGCCGGGCTTCATCACCACGATCGCCTTCACCGCCTCGCCCCATTTCTCGTCGGGCACGCCGATCACGGCGGCCTCGGCGACGTCGGGATGGTCGCACAGCGCGCTCTCGACCTCGGCCGGATAGATGTTCTCGCCGCCCGAGATGATCATGTCCTTGATGCGGTCGTGGATGTAGAGATAACCGTCCTCGTCCATGTAGCCGGCATCGCCCGTGCGCAGCCAGCCGTCGCCGCGCAGCGTCGCGGCGGTGGCTTCCGGCAGATTCCAATAGCCCGCCATGTTGGAGCCCGAGCGCGTTGCGATCTCGCCGACGTGGCGCGGCGGCAGCGGCTTGCCGTCGGCGTCGAGAATTGCGATTTCGACCCCCGGCAGCGCCTTGCCGGCCGAGCGCATCCGCTCCAGCCCCTCGATATGGTCCTCCGGCGGCAGCGCGACGATGGTGCCTGTCGTCTCGGTCATGCCATACATCTGGACGAAGCCGCATTTGAAGACCTCGATGCATTCCTTCAGCAGTGCTGCGGGAATCGGCGAGGCGCCGTACAGCATGTATTTCAGTCGCGAGAAGTCGACCGTCCTGGCGCGGGGCTGTCGCACCACGAATTGCATCGCCGCCGGTACCATGAACAGCTTTGTGATGCCCGACTGCTCGAAGAAATCCAAAACCTTGGTCGGATCGAACTCGCGCGCGATCACGCCGCGGGCGCCGTGATAGAGACCCATCACGCCCCATCCGGAGCCGCCGATGTGGAAGATCGGCATCGCCACCAGCGAGACGTCGTCGGTCGACCACCGGTTCCATTCCGGCTTGTCCTCGGCGTTGCCGGTCTGCACCAGGTTGAGGAAGTTCGCGTGGCTCAGCATTGCGCCCTTCGGCTTGCCCGTGGTGCCCGAGGTGTAGAGCTGGATCGCGATGTCGCGGGTGTCGATCGGCACCTTGGGATCGTCGCCGCGCTGCGCATCGCGCCACGCCGTGAAATCTGGCCATTCCGGCACGCCGCCCTCGGCGGTGATGATGGTGCGCACGCCCGGTATCTGGTCCCTGATCTGGCGCACCTGTGTGATGAATTCGGGCCCGACGAACAAAACCGGCGCCTTGCAATCCGAAACGATGAAGGCGACCTCAGGGCCGGCGAGCCGCCAGTTCACCGGCGCCATCACGACGCCGGCCTTCATCGCACCCATCAGGAGCTCGAAATAGATGTCGCTGTTCTTGCCGAGATAGGCGATGCGGTCGCCCTTCGTCACGCCCATTGCGAGGAGCGCGTTCGCGACCTTGTTGGTCTTGATGTCGAACGCGGCAAAGCTGGTGGTGCGGCCTTCGAACTCGTAGGCGATGGCGCTGCCGCGGCTCTTCGCACGCTCGCGCACCATGTCGGCGAGGTTCGCCAATGGCTGTGTGGACATGTTTCTCCCGTAGCTCTTGTTTTTATGCGGGGGAGTGTGGCGTCATCGGCGGATGAAGACAAGATGGCAGGAGAATGCCGCCGTCTCGTGTCCCGGACGCTGCGCAGCACGAAGTGATGCGCTGCTGAGCCGGGACCCAGCATGCTGCGACATGGGCCCCGGCTCTGCAGCGCACCACGCCGAAGGCGGCGCGCTGCGCCGCGTCCGGGGAACGAGAGAACATCACCCCCGCTTCGCGCGGTCCTTCTCGTTCTGCGCCATGATGCTCTCGCGCGCCGTTTTCCAGTCGTCGTCGCTCCAGTCACGGAGCTGGTAGAAGTTGCCGCCCATCGCGAGCGCCTGGGCGCCGTCCATGGCGATGGTCTCGCCGTTGATCCAGTCGCAGCCGCCGGAGATCAGGAACACGGCAACGTTCTGCAGTTCCTCCATGGTGCCGACGCGGCCCATCGGGTTCATCGCCTTGGTGCGCGCGCCGGCCTCGTCGCCCGGCTTGATGCGCTTGCTCATCCCCTCGGTCGGGATCTCGCCCGGGGCGATGGTGTTGAGGCGGATGCCGTGTCGTCCCCATTCGGTGGCAAGCGACATCGTCATGGCGTGGATCGCCGACTTGCTCATTGCCGACGGCACCACGTAAGGCGAGCCGTTGCGCACCCAGGTCGTGGTGATCGAGACGACGTTGCCGGGCTGCTTCAAGGCGATCCAGCGCTTGCCGACCGCATGCGTCACGTAGAACGTGCCGTGCATGACGATGTTGGCGACCGCATCGAAGCCGCGCGGCGAGAGCTCCTCGGTGCGCGAGATGAAATTGCCGGCCGCATTGTTGATGAGATCGGTGAGGGGACCATCGCGGAAGATGGTCTCGATCATCTCCTCGACCGCAAGCGCGTTTCGGATGTCGACGCCGTGGCTGTTGACGCGGCCGCCGTAGCGATCCATCAGCTCGGTCGCGGTCTCGTCGCAGACGATCTTGCGCCGGCCGCAAATGTGCACCTCGGCGCCGAGCTGGAGGAATCGCGCCGCCATCGATTTGCCGAGGCCGGTGCCGCCGCCGGTCACGAGGATGCGCCGGCCGGCCAGAAGATTTTCCTTGAACATGGCTGTTTCCCCCGTAGGGATTGTCAGTTAATTGGTCGATTGACTAAATCCGGCCGCCGTCGTCCTGTAAAGCGGCACCGAACAAGAACAGGGGAGAATTGATCCATGGAAGATCGCGTCTCGATCTCGATCTCGGAAGGCGTCGCCGATGTGCGCCTGGTGCGCGCCGACAAGATGAACGCGCTGGATCAGCCCATGTTCGAGGCCCTCGTCGCCGCAACCGACCGGCTTTCGAAGGAAAAGGGCGTGCGCGCCGTCGTGCTCTCGGGCGAAGGCCGCGCCTTCTGCGCCGGGCTGGACATGGGGCGTTTTGCCGCCATGAAGGAGAAGGGCGGCAACGGAATTCCGGGTGGCGAAAATCGCGATCTCACGGTGCGCACCTATGGCAAGGCCAACTTCGCGCAACAGGCGGTGTGGGGCTGGCGCCAGCTTCCGATGCCCGTGATCGCCGCCGTGCACGGCGTCGCCTTCGGCGGCGGTTTCCAGCTCTCGCTCGGCGCCGACATGCGCTTTCTCAGCGCGGATGCGCGAATGTCGATTATGGAGATCAAATGGGGCCTGGTGCCCGACATGGCGGGCACGCCGATCCTGGCCTCGCTGGTGCGCGACGACATCCTGCGCGATCTCACCTACACGGGCCGCATCTTCTCCGCGCAGGAGGCGATGGCCTACGGCCTCGCCACGCGCATCTGCGACGATCCGCGCGCGTCGGCGCTGGAGGTCGCGCGCGAGATCGCAGGGAAAAGCCCCGATGCGATCCGCGCGGCCAAGCGGATGCTGAACAATCTTTCGGTCGATCCGGGCCCGGCACTGCTCGCCGAATCCGTCGAGCAGCAGAAGCTGATCGGCAGCCCGAACCAGACCGAGGCGGTCCGCTCGAATCTGGAAAAGCGTGCGCCGAATTTTGCAGACTAGCGGTCTGCCGTCATTCCGGGGCGATGCGAAGCATCGAGCCCGGAATCCATAACCCCGACTCGTGATTATGGATTCTCAGATGCGCCATTGCGCATCGTAGCCTGCGCCTTCGCCGCATCCCGGAATGACGAGGGTGCTCGTGGCTAAAAATCTTCAACCCGACGAAAGATCGGAACTCGACAAATGAACGAAACGTCTCACTTCCTCGGCATCGTCTCCGGCGACCGCCGCCGCACCCACACCGAAGTCGCGACCCGCGCCGACCGCATCGCCGCCGGCCTCGCCAAAATCGGCGTCCGCCAGGGCGATTGCGTCTGCATGCTGATGCGCAACGACATCGCCTTCCTCGAAGCCGCCTACGCCGCGATGCGGCTGGGCGCCTATGGCGTGCCGATCAACTGGCACTTCAAGCCTGAGGAGATCACCTACATCCTCGAAGATTCCCGCACCGCCGTCCTGATCGCTCATGCCGACATGCTGCATGGTTTGCGCGATGCGATTCCTGAGGGAGTTACCGTGCTCAGCGTGCCGACGCCGCCCGAAATCCGCTCCAACTACAAGATCGATCCGGATCATCTGACGACGCCGAGTTTTGCGACCGATTTCGAAGCCTGGCTCACGCAACATGCGCCCTATGACGGTCCGATCGTGCCGCAGCCCATGAACATGATCTATACCTCGGGCACGACTGGCCATCCCAAGGGCGTCCGCCGCAACGCGCCGACGCCGGAGCAGCAGGCCGCGGGTGAGCGCATGCGCGAGATGATCTATGGGCTCAAGCCCGGCGCCCGCGCGCTGCTGCCGGGCCCGCTCTATCATTCCGCGCCGAACTCGTTCGGTATCCGCGCCGGCAAGCTCGGCGGGGTGCTGGTGCTGATGCCACGCTTCGAGGCGGAGGAATTTCTGCAGGCGATCGAGCGCTTTGAAATCGACACCATCTTCATGGTGCCGACCATGTTCATCCGCCTGATGAAGCTGCCCGAGGAGGTGCGCAGGAGGTACGACGTCTCCTCGCTCCGCCACGTCATCCATGCCGCCGCGCCATGCCCGGCCGACGTCAAGCGCGCCATGATCGATTGGTGGGGGCCGGTGATCTACGAATTCTACGGCTCGACCGAATCCAGCGCCGTGACCTTCGCGACCTCCGAGGATGCGCTGAAGAAGCCCGGCACCGTCGGCAAGATCTCGCCCGGCGCCGAGCTGCGCTTCATCGGCGAGGACGGCCGCGTGCTCGGCGTCGGCGAAATCGGCGAGATCTATTCCCGCATGGCCGAGATGGCCGACTTCACCTATCACAACAAGCCGGAGAAGCGCGCCGAGATCGACCGCGACGGCTTCATCACCTCCGGCGACGTCGGCTATATCGACGAAGACGGCTACGTCTTCATCTGCGACCGCAAGCGCGACATGGTGATCTCGGGCGGCGTCAACATCTATCCGGCCGAGATCGAATCCGTGCTGCACGCCGTATCAGGCGTGCATGACTGCGCCGTGTTCGGCATCCCCGATGCCGAGTTCGGCGAAGCGCTGATGGCGGTGGTGGAGCCGCAACCCGGGATCACGCTCGCTGCCTCCGATGTCCGCGCCGCGCTGAAGGCGCATCTGGCCGATTACAAGGTGCCCAAGCACATCGAGATCCGCAGCGGCCTGCCGCGCGAAGATTCCGGAAAGATCTTCAAGCGCCGCCTGCGCGATCCCTATTGGGAGCAGGCTGGGCGCAAAATCTGACGATATCGTAGGGTGGGCAAAGCGGAAGCGTGCCCACCAAATTCGCTTGCGGAGACAAGATCGTGGGCACGGCGCAAGGGCGCCTTTGCCCACCCTACGGGACCACGCTCATCCGGCTACGCCTTGCGGGCCTTGAAGCGTCTTAGCAGGGACAGATTCCGAGCCTATATAGCTGGGATCATCCACCTCCGGATCATCCCATGGCGCCCGTATCCATTCTCCTCAACATCCTCTGGATCCTCATCGGCGGCGCCTGGATGGCGTTCGGCTGGTTGATCGCCGCGATCGTCATGGCGATCACCATCATCGGCCTGCCCTGGGCGCGGGCGGCGTTCAACATCGCCGTCTACACGCTGCTGCCGTTCGGCTCGAAAGCGGTCAGCCGCTACGACGTGACCGGTGTCGAGGACATCGGCACCGGCCCGCTCGGGGTGATCGGCAACATCGTCTGGTTCGTGCTCGCCGGCTGGTGGCTGGCGCTCGGCCACCTCGTGACCGCGCTCGTTCTCGCCGTCACCATCATCGGCATCCCCTTCGCCTGGGCGCATCTCAAGCTCGCCGGCATCGCGCTCTGGCCGATCGGCAAGGTGATCGTGCCGGCGTAAGGTGAACGTGTAGGATGGGTAGAGCGAAGCGAAACCCATCATCTGCTCTCGGATGATGAAACATGATCGGTTTCGCTTCGCCGGGATGTCCCGAGCACTGCGAGACCGCGAAGGCATGTTTGTTGACAAGGCCGGCCATTCTCGTGCCCCGGACGCAGCGCAGCGCTCCCCCGGCGATGCGAAGCATCGTCCGGTTCAGCGATGCGCTGCAGAGCCGGGGCCCATGTCGCGGCACATGTGCTCTGTCGCTCCTCGGTCCCGGACGCGCTGCAACGCTAAGGGGCGTGTAGCGCGTCCGGGACAAGAAATCTTCGCGCTGCCGCGCCGCCACCAACTTCATCTTGCACTGCGGCAGAAAAATATCGCACACTCCGCCGGACCGGGCCGCCAAGGGCGCGAGCAGGGGAGCGAGCCATGTCCCTCCAGACCGTACCATCCGACGCCACTGAGCTTCGCCCCAACCGCCCTGAGGATGTTCAGGCGATGGAGGCCGATGCCCGGCTGCGGGACGACATCCGCCTGCTCGGGCGCATTCTCGGCGACACCGTGCGCGACCAGGAGGGCGCCGAATTGTTCGACCTGGTCGAGCGCATCCGCCAGACCTCGATCCGGTTCCACCGCGACGAGGACCGGCTCGCCCGCCGCGAGCTCGAGCAGATCCTCGACAGCATGTCGACTTCCGAGACAGTGCGGATCGTCCGCGCCTTCAGCTATTTCTCCCACCTTGCCAACATCGCCGAGGACCAGAACAACATCCGCCAGATGCGCGCGCGCAGCGCGGCCAAGAATGGCGGCTCCGGCGTGCTGGCGGAGACACTGGCGCACGCCAAGGCGGCGGGCATTGGTCCCGACCAGCTCCGCAGCTTCTTCAAGACCGCGCTGGTCAGCCCGGTGCTGACCGCGCACCCGACCGAGGTCCGCCGCAAGAGCACCATGGACCGCGAGATGGAGATCGCAGCCCTGCTCGACCGCCGCGAGCGTGTCGCCATGACCGCGGAGGAGGCCGATGCCGGCGACGAGCAGCTGCGCCGCGAGGTGCTGACGCTGTGGCAGACCAATCTCTTGCGCCGGACCAAGCTCACCGTGTTGGACGAGGTCGCCAACGGCCTGTCGTTCTACGACTACACCTTCCTGCGCGAGGTGCCGCGGCTCGTCAACGCGCTGGAGGACCGGCTTGAGGAGGGCGGCGAGGCGGCCGCGAGCGAGCTTGCCTCGTTCCTGCGGATGGGCAGCTGGATCGGCGGCGATCGCGACGGCAACCCCTTCGTCACCGCCGACGTGATGCGCGGCACGCTGCGGCTGCAGTCGAGCCGGGTGATGCAGTTCTATCTGAACGAGCTGCACGTGCTCGGCGCCGAGCTGTCGATCGCAGCCCATCTCGCCGACGTCTCGGAGGAGCTGCGCAATTTGGCGGAGCGCTCGCCGGACACCTCGCCGCATCGGAGCGGGGAGCCCTATCGCCTCGCGGTCTCAGGCATCTATGCCCGGCTCACCGCGACGGCTGAAAAGCTCGAAGTCGAGATCACGCGCCGGCCGGTCGGCAAGGCGGCGCCTTACGAGAGCGTCAGGGAGCTGCAGGCCGATCTCGACGTGCTGCATCGCTCGCTGATCTCCAACAATGCCCGCGTCATCGCCCGCGGCCGGCTGCGGCTGCTCCGCCGCGCGGTGGACTGCTTCGGCTTCCATCTTGCCCGGCTCGACATCCGTCAGAACTCGGCGGTGCACGAGCGCACCATCGCCGAGCTGATCGACGCTGCCAACCCCGGCATGTCCTATCTCGCGCTCGGCGAGGAAGCCCGCATCTCGCTGCTGACGAACGAGCTGCGCTCGACGCGCGCGCTGGTCTCTCCCTTCGTCAAATACAGCGACGAGACCATGGGCGAGCTCAACGTGTTCCATGCTGCCGCGGAAGCGCATGCGAAGTTCGGTTCGGACGCCATTCCCCAATGCATCATCTCGATGTGCAAGGGCATGTCCGACATGCTCGAGGTCGCCGTGCTCTTGAAGGAGGTCGGCCTCGTCCATCCCTCCGGCCGCAGCGCCATCAACATCGTGCCGCTGTTCGAGACCATCGAGGATCTGCAGGCCTCGAGCAGCATCATGGACCGCATGCTGTCGCTGCACGATTACCGCCGCCTCGTCGACAGCCGTGGCAGCGTGCAGGAGGTCATGCTCGGCTATTCCGACTCGAACAAGGACGGCGGGTTCGTCACCTCGGGCTGGGAGCTCTACAAGGCCGAGATCGGCCTCGTCGAGGTGTTCGAGCGCCATCACGTGCGCTTGCGCCTGTTCCACGGCCGCGGCGGCTCTGTGGGACGCGGCGGCGGGCCGAGCTATGACGCCATCGTCGCCCAGCCCGGCGGCGCGGTGAACGGCCAGATCCGCATCACCGAGCAGGGCGAGATCATCTCGTCGAAATATTCCAACGCCGAGGTCGGCCGCAACAATCTGGAAATTCTCGCCGCGGCGACGCTGGAGGCGAGCCTCTTGCATCCGCGCCAGAGCGCGCCGCGCCGCGAATATCTGACCGCGATGGACGAATTGTCGAACCTCGCCTTCAAGGCCTATCGCGGTCTCGTCTACGAGACCGAAGGCTTCGTCGATTACTTCTGGTCGTCCACCGTGATCAACGAGATCGCCACGCTCAACATCGGCAGCCGTCCGGCCTCGCGCAAGAAGACCCGCGCGATCGAGGATTTGCGCGCCATCCCCTGGGTGTTCTCCTGGGCGCAATGCCGCCTGATGCTGCCGGGATGGTACGGTTTCGGCAGCGCGGTCGAGCAGTGGATCGCGGAGCATCCGGAGCAGGGCATGCCGTTCCTGAAAGAGCTCTACAAGGAATGGCCGTTCTTCCGCATGTTGCTGTCGAACATGGACATGGTGCTGGCCAAAAGCTCGATCGCGATCGCCTCGCGCTATGCCGAGCTCGTGCCGGACGAGGCCTTGCGCGAAAAGATTTTTGGCCGCATCCGCCGCGAATGGCATTCCTGCATCGAAACGCTGCTCGACATCATGGGCCAGGACCGATTGCTTCAGGGCAACCCGCTCTTGGAGCGCTCCGTGCGCCACCGCTTCCCCTATCTCGATCCGCTCAACCACGTGCAGGTCGAGCTCTTGAGAGAGCACCGCGCGCAGAACCCTGACGAGCAGGTGCTGCGCGGGATCCAGCTGACGATCAACGGCATCTCGGCGGGGTTGAGGAATACCGGGTAGCTGCGACGTCGTTCCGGGGCGCCCGAAGGGCGAACCCGGAACCTCGACGTCACCAACTCACGGCTTCATCGCGCCCTGCACGCTGGTGTAGACGGCATAAAGCGATGTCGAGCCGCAAATATAGAGTCTGTTGCGCTGCTGGCCGCCGAAGCACAGGTTTGCCACGGTTTCGGGAATGTGGATCTTGCCGAGCAGTTCGCCCGAGGCCGTATAGCAGCGCACGCCGTCTTCGTTCGGATCGCCCCAACCGACCGAGCACCAGACCCGCCCCTCGGTGTCACAGCGAACGCCGTCGGTGATGCCGGGCTTCGGCATGTCGGCAAAGACCTTGCTGTTCGAGACCTTGCCTGCCGCGACGTCGAGGTCGAATACGCGGATATGCGAAGGATTGTCCGGCCCGTCGGTGAACCCGGTGTCGCAGACGTAGAGCTTCTTCTCGTCGGGTGAGATGGCAAGCCCGTTGGGCTCGACAAAATCGTCGACCACGATCTTGACCTCTCCGGACTTCGGATCGACGCGGTAGACGTTCTTCTTGTCCTGCTCGGGGTCGGCCTTGATCCCCTCATAGAAACCGCCGATGCCGTAGGCGGGATCGGTGAACCAGATCGCGCCATCCGCAGTCACCACCGCATCGTTCGGGGAGTTCAGCCGCTTGCCGTTGTACTTGTCGGCAATGATCGTGATCGAGCCGTCGAGCTCGGTCCGCGTCACACGCCTGCCGCTATGCTCACAGGTGATCAGGCGTCCCTCGCGATCGATCGTGTTGCCGTTCGAGTTCATCGACGGCTGGCGATAGACGCTGAGGTGACCGTCGTCCTCGCAGAAGCGCATGATGCGGTTGTTCGGAATGTCGCTGAACAGCACGTATCGCCCGGCTGCGAAATAGACGGGCCCCTCGGCCCAGCGGAAGCCGGTTGCGACACGCTCGACCGCCATGGTGCCGGCGAAGGCCGGAAAGCCGGAAGGGCCGAAGGTCGGCGGTCCCTTCTTGGCGGATTCCAGATGAGAGTCGGGGTAGCGGCTGCCCGGCAATGGTCCGAGCGGCAGCGGCGCCGTCGATCTCGTCGGTGCGCCGGTCTGGCCGAGGGGCGCGACGGAAGCCGCCAAGGCTCCGTTCAAGGCTCCGTTCATGGTGATGCCCGTCGCCGCGACTGCGGCGGCAGCGCCCTTCAACAGCGTGCGGCGCGCGAGAGAGGGCTCGCTGCTATTTGCGGGAATGGTCAGTGGTTTTGTCATGGTTGCCTCCCGATTTTTTTTATTGGGAGCAAACCATCCGCCCGCAATCGGGCGTAAAGCGGGCGATCTCCGGCTGGACAACCGGAGATCGCGATGCAGCAAAGGCAGGGATCGGTTACACCGGATCCCAGGTGAAGATGTCGGCGGAGCGGTCGAGCTTGTAGAACGAGCCCTTCAGCGCCGGCATGCCGTGTTCCGCGATCGACTGCGGAGTCCAGCCTTCGCTTCGCTGCACCGAGCGGATCGGGCGGTTCTGGCTGAACAGGAAGATCTCGTTCATGCGCACGCCGAAGATCTGGCCGGTGACGTCCTTGGCGGAATCGCCGAGCAGATAGCCGCAGAGCGGCGCGATCTTCTCCGGGCCCATCTGCTTGATTTTCTCGACGCGCGCCTTCTCCGCGTCGGTCTCGGTCGGGATGGTGCCGATCATGCGCGTCCAGGCGAACGGCGAGACACAATTGGAGCGGACGTTGAAGCGGCCCATGTCGAGCGCGATCGACTTCGACAGCCCGACGATGCCGAGCTTGGCCGCCGCGTAGTTGGCTTGGCCGAAATTGCCGATCAGGCCCGAGGTCGAGGTGAAGTGCACGAACGAGCCCGATTCCTGCTCGCGGAAGATGCGCGCCGCGGCGTGGCTGACGTAGAACGAGCCCATCAGATGCACCTTGATGACGGCCTCGAAGGCTTCCACGCTCATCTTGTGGAAGATCATGTCGCGCAAGATGCCGGCATTGTTGACGACGCCGTCGAGCCGGCCGAAATGATCGGTCGCGGTCTTCACGATCTTGCTGGCGGGAATAGCTTCCGCGACGCTTTCGAAATTGGCGACCGCCGTGCCGCCGCGCTTCTTGATCTCCTCGACTACCTCCTCGGCGGGCGCCGCGTTCGCGCCCGCGCCGTCGGCAGCTCCGCCGGGATCGTTGACGACGACCTTGGCGCCCTCGGCCGCGCACAAGAGCGCAATCTCGCGCCCGATGCCCCGCCCTGCGCCGGTGACGATGATGACCTTGTCTTGCAGTGATTTGCTCATGTGGGTTCTCCTGTTTTCTTACCTCGCCCCGCTTGCGGGGAGAGGTCGAATTCGAGCAAAGCTCGAATTCGGGTGAGGGGGACTCTCCGCGAGTCTGGTGTATGTGGATGCAGCCCCTCACCCCAACCCTCTCCCCGTAAGAACGGGGAGAGGGAGAGGCGAGCAGCCATTACCTCTCGTTCGTGAACACGATCGTGCCACTCGCCGCGAACATGCCGCCGACGCCGTGGCACACCGAAATCTTCGCGTTCGGCACCTGCGCCGGCGCGATCCCGCGCATCTGGCGCACGCTCTCCTGCAGCGCGTACATGCCGTACATGCCCGAATGCATGTAGCTCAATCCGCCGCCGTTGGTGTTGAGCGGCAGCTTGGCCCCAGGCCGCGTGTTGCCGTCGGCGATGAATTGGCCGGTTTCTTCGTACGGCATGAAGCCGAGATCGCCGAGGCCGAACAGCGGCAGATGCGCGAATGCGTCGTAGATCATGAGATGATCGACGTCCCCGTGCGCGATGCCGGCCTCCTTGAAGGCCAGCGGCCCCGCCGTCTTGAACGCACGCGAGGAGTTGAACGTCTCCATCTGGCTGACCATCGGCGTCTCGACGCTCTCGCCGGTGCCCATGATGTAGACCGGCTTCCGCGGAAAATCCCTGGCGCGGTCGGCCGAGGTCAGGATCAGCGCGCCGCCGCCGTCGGTGACGAGGCAGCACTGCAGCAGCCGGAACGGATAGGCGATCATGCGCGAGTTGAGGACATCGGCAACCGTGATCGGATCCTTCATCATCGCCCGCGGATTCTTCGCCGCCCATTCCCGCTGCACCACCGCCACCGAAGCCAATTGCTCGTGGGTGATGCCGTAGGTCTTCATGAAGCGCAGCACGGGAATCGGGAACATGCTGGGCGGGCCGTAGACGCCGTAGGGCGCCTCGAACTGGCCGTTGAGGCTGTCGGCCGGCGTCGAGCGCGGCAATTTGCCGATCATCGACTTGCCGCTCTCGGCATGAGTGATCAGCACCGTCTTGCAGAGACCCGCCTCGATCGCCGCCGCCGCGTGGCGGACGTGCAGCATGAAGGAGCAGCCGCCGACCGAGGTGCCGTCCACCCAGGTCGGCTTGATGCCGAGATAATGGCAGACCTGCTGCGGCGTTTCGACCGCGGTGGCAAAGCCGTCGATGTCGGAGAGCTTCAGCCCGGCGTCGGCAATGGCGTTGAGCGCGGCGTCCGCATGCAGCTGGAGCTGCGAGGCGTTGGGGATGACACCGAGCTCGGTGGTCTCGGCTGCGCCGACGACGGCAACCTGGTTCTTGCGCATGGTCTACCCCTTCGCCGGACGGAAGACGGGAAGGGTGATCTTGTCGTCGAGCTCCTGGAACGCGACCTCGAGCTTCATGTCGAGCTCGAGTGCCTCGGGGGTCTGCGGGCAGTCGATGATGTTGCTCATCATCCGCGGGCCTTCGTCGAGCTCGACCACCGCGATGGCGTAAGGCGGCGTGAAGCCCGGTGCCGCGGGCCGGTGGTTGATCACGTAGCTGTAGAGAAAGCCCTTGCCGCTCGCCTTGAAGATGCTGACCTTGCGCGAGGCGCAGGAGGGGCAGAACGGGCGCGGCGGGAAGTAGACATGGGCGCAGGCATCGCAGCGCTGCAGGCGCAATTCGCCGGCCTTGGTGCCGTCCCAGAAATGCTGGGTTTCCGGCGTCGGTTTCGGTCGCGCGCGCTGCGGTTCGGCCATGTTGGCGGCTCCTCCCAAGAGTCTCCCGAGCGACAGGCCTCGCGCCCGCCGGTTTCGAGCTTGATGCGACAATCGACCATGGCGCGTCAACGGTCCAGCAATGCGCATGCATGCCATCATGCGCACAATGCTTGTGTCGAGCTGAGTCAGCGCTATAGATTGCGCGCGAATATTCCGTGAGACAGACATGCCCGATTTTCCGACACTGGCGCAGCTCGCCGATGACCTCGAAAGCGGCCGCACCACCTCCCGCAAGTTGGTAGAGGCCTGCCTCGCCAGGATCGCCGACCCCGCCGGCGAAGGCCAGCGCGCCTTCATCCACGTCGACAAGGACGCCGCGCTCGCGGCGGCCGACGCGATGGATGCCTTGCGCAAGGCCAAGGCGGCGCCGTCGCGCTATGCCGGCATCCCGATCTCGATCAAGGATCTGTTCGACATCAAGGGCCAGGTGACGCGCGCCGGCTCGCGCGCGCTCGATGACTCAGCCCCGGCCGAGCACGATGCCGCGACGGTGGCGCGGCTGCGCGGGGCCGGCTTCGTCGTCATCGGCCGCACCAACATGACCGAGTTCGCCTTTTCCGGCATCGGCATCAATCCGCATTTCGGCACGCCGAAGGGGGCCTGGTACCGGTCCGAGGGCCACGTGCCCGGCGGCTCGTCGGCCGGCGCGGCGGTGTCCGTGCTCGACGGCATGGCGCATGGCGCGCTGGGCACCGACACCGGCGGCTCCTGCCGGATTCCGGCCGCCTTCAACGGCATCGTGGGCTACAAGCCGACGCAGCGGCGCGTGCCGCTCGACGGCTCGGTGCCGCTGTCGTTCTCGCTCGACAGCATCGGGCCGCTGGCACGATCGGTCAGTTGCTGTGCCATACTCGATGCCGTGCTCGCGGGCGAGCCGATCGTCGCGTTGAGGCCGCGGCCGATCCAGGGCATGCGCCTCGCGGTGCCCACCACGATCGCCCTCGACGATCTCGACGCAGAGGTGGCCAAGACCTTCGAGCGCGCGCTGAAGACGCTGTCCGATCACGGCGCCATCATCGAGCGGATCGAGATGGCGGAGTTCCACGACGTCGGCCCGATGAATGCCAAGGGCGGCTTCGCGGCGTCCGAGAGCTATGCCTGGCACCGCTATCTCATCACGGCCAAGGGCGACGTCTACGATCCCAGGGTCGCCGTGCGCATCATGCGCGGCGAGGCGCAGAGCGCGGCCGACTACATCGACCTGCTCAACGAACGCCGCTCGCTGATCGCGCGCGTCAACGCGCGCATCGCGCCCTATGATGCCCTGGTGCTGCCGACGACGCCCAACACACCGCCGAAGATCGCCGACCTCGCCGACGATCAGGCCTTCACCCGCGAGAACATCCGCGCCTTGCGCAATTGCAGCCTGATCAACCTGATCGACGGTTGCGCCATCTCGCTGCCCTGTCATCGCGAGGGCGACGTTCCCGTCGGCCTGATGCTGGCGGGCGCAGGCGGCTCGGACCATCGCATTTTCGAACTTGCTGCCGGCATGGAGGCCGTCATTCGTGTTTGACCTGACTTTCACCATCGACGCCAAGGACGCCACCACGCCGCTGACGCTGGCGATCGATCAGCTGGTCATCGCCGGCTGGACCGGCCGCGACACGGTCGCGCGCGACAAGCACATCGCCGAGCTGGAGGAGATGGGCATCGCCCGCCCGGCCTCGACGCCGATCTACTACCGCGCCTCGGCGCGGCGACTGACCCAGGAGGACAGCATCGAATGTACCGGTGGCGATTCCTCCGGCGAGGTCGAGTTCGTGCTGATCGGCTGGCAGGGCCGCATCTTCGTCGGCTGCGGCTCCGATCACACCGACCGCAAGGTCGAGGCCTACAGCGTCACGGTCTCCAAGCAGATGTGCGACAAGCCGGTTGCCTCGACGCTCTGGGAGCTCGAGGACGTCATCGGCCATTGGGACAAGATGATCCTGCGTTCCTACGCCACCATCAAGGGCGAGCGTGTGCTCTACCAGGAGGGCACGCTGGATGCGATGTTGCCGGTCGCTGACCTCATCGCGCGCGGCTTTGACGGCGGCAAGTTCCCCGACGGCAGCGCCATGTTCGGCGGCACCTTCGCCGCCAAGGGCGGCATCCGCCCGGCGGATCGCTTCGACTTCGAGCTGGAGGATCCCGTGCTGAAGCGGACGATCCGGCACGGGTATGACGTGGTGACGCTGCCGGTGAGGGGCTGAGTCCTCTCCTCACCGTCATTGCGAGCGAAGCGAAGCAATCCAGGGTCTCTCCGCGGAACCAGTCTGGATTGCTTCGTCGCAAGGGCTCCTCGCAAGGACGGGGAGAGAGTCATCGGAAATCGGGTGGCTTGTACAGCCGATATCTGCCACACCCACATCCGTCATTCCGGGGCGCGACGTAGTCGCGAGCCCGGAATCCATAACCACGATCGGGAGTATGAATTCCGGGCTCGCGCCCAAGAGGTCGCGCCCCGGAATGACGATGTGGATAGGACATCGCCTATGGCCATTGCATCACGTGTTGCCGCACCAGACTCTGGAACCGACCTCGCCGCCCACGTCGATGCCTTCGACTGGCCCCAAATCACCGCCGAGCTCGACACCCAGGGCTGCGCCGTCCTGAAGAACCTGCTGACGCCGGACCAATGCCGCGCCATCGCCGCGCTCTACCCGGACGATGCGCACTTCCGCAGCCGCATCGTCATGAGCCGCCATGGCTTTGGTCGCGGCGAGTACAAGTACTTTTCCTATCCGCTGCCCGATCTGATCGCGCAGCTCCGCCCCGCGCTCTACCCGCATCTTCAAGCCGTCGCCAATCGCTGGAACGAGGCGATGGGGATCGACATCCGCTATCCCGCCTCGCATGCGCCATTCCTGAAACGCTGCCAAGACGCCGGGCAGGCGCGGCCGACGCCACTGCTGCTGCAATATGAGGCTGGCGACTACAATTGCCTGCACCAGGACCTCTATGGCGAGCACGTATTCCCGCTCCAGGTTGCGATCCTGCTCTCCGAGCCCGGACGCGATTTCACCGGCGGCGAGTTCGTGCTGACCGAGCAGCGCCCGCGCATGCAGTCGCGCGCCGAGGTGGTGCCGCTCGCGCAGGGCGACGCGGTCGCCTTCGCTGTGCATCATCGCCCGGTGCAGGGGACACGCGGCACCTACCGCGTTAATCTCCGCCACGGCGTCAGCCGGATCAGGTCCGGCCAGCGCCACACGCTGGGTGTGATATTCCACGATGCCAAATGAGCGCTGCGATTGACGGGTGATTTGTTCGACAGCGTCGCCGAGGCGCAGCCGCAGCGCGAGGCGATCGCCGACGGCGCCGTGCTGCTACGCGGCTTCGTCAAGCCGATGGAGAGCGGGCTGATCGACGCGGCGCGCGCCATCGTGGCGCAATCGCCGTTCCGGCGGATGACGACGCCCGGCGGCCATCAGATGTCGGTGGCCATGACCAATTGCGGCGAGCGCGGCTGGATCACCGATCACACCGGTTACCGCTACGACCCCGTCGATCCGCGCACCGCTGCGCCATGGCCGGCGATGCCGCCGCTGTTTTGCGATCTCGCCCGCCGCGCCGCGGAGCAGGGCGGCTTTGAAGGCTTTGCCCCCGATGCCTGCCTCGTCAATTGCTACGAGCCGGGCACGCGGCTGTCGCTGCATCAGGACAAGGACGAGCTGGATTATTCCGCGCCGATCGTCTCGGTCTCGCTCGGCCTGCCCGCGACCTTCCTGTTCGGCGGCCTCGCGCGCAGCGACAAGCCGCGCCGCTTCCGCCTCGTCCATGGCGACGTGGTGGTCTGGGGCGGGGCCAGCAGGCTCGCCTATCACGGCGTCGCGCCGCTTGCCGACGGCGAGCATCCGCTGCTCGGCCGGAAGCGGATCAATCTGACCTTCCGCAGGACGCGGTGACGCGTTTCCTTCTCCCCTTGTGGGAGAAGGTGCCTTCCCGAAGGGAAGGCGGATGAGGGGTCTCGATCCGCGGAGACAGACCCCTCATCCGTCTCGCTGCCGCTTCGCGTCAGCGATCCACCTTCTCCCACAAGGGGAGAAGGAAAGAGTCCCGGAACGACGACGCTTCGTTTAAGGCTTCGGCGGGTGAATGAAAGCCCACGGGCTGACTTCGGAATCCCTGGGCACCTCGACGGAAATCAGCACCGGCCCGCCGTGGCCGAGCGCCTTCTCCATTGCCGCCCTGAACTGCTCCGGCGCGGTGACGCGCGCAGCAGTCACGCCAAAGGACTCCGCGAGCTTGACGAAATCCGGATTGACGAGATCGGAGGCCACGACGCGGCCGTCGAACCGTTCGCGCTGGTCGCGGCGGACATTGCCGTAGGCGTTGTTGTTGAACACCAGCGTCACCACGCCGATGTTGAACTGCACGGCGGTGGCAAGCTCCTGCACGCCGAACATGAAACCGCCGTCGCCGGTGATGGCGACGACCGGCTTGTCGGGATTGGCGACCTTGGCGCCGAGCGCAGTCGGAAAGCCCGAGCCGAGCGTGCCCTGGTAGCCCGAGGTGATGAAGGTGCGCGGCTGGTAGATCGGAAAGCCGTACCAGGAGGCGAAGCCGACCTGCGACAGTTCGTCGGTGACGATCGCGTCCGCCGGCAGCACCTCGCGCAGGATGTTGAGATAGGCCATCTGCGGCTGGATGCGCTGGATCTCGGCTTGCGCTGCTGCGGTGGCCTCGCGAATGTCTTCGCGTCGGCTGCGGCTCTTGGCGTAGCCGGCCTTCTTCACGGCCGCGACGAGATCGGCCGTACCGGCCTTGGCATCGGCGACAATTGCAACATCGGCGGCGAGCCGGCGCATCTCGGCCGGATCGATGTCGATGCGAATGGATTTCAGGCCGCTCGGTTGATAGGGCCAGCGGAAGCCGGAGCCCGGCAGCTCAGCGCGCGTGCCGATCGCGATCATCAGATCGGTCTTCGGCCACAGCCTGTACGCCGCGGCCATGGTGAGCCCGAGCTCATGCGCATTGGAGACGATGCCGCGGCCACTGCGGAAGGCGACCACCGGCGCATCGATCATCTCGGCGAGCTCGAGGATCTCCTCACCCGCTTCGATCGCGCCGCTGCCGACGAAGATCATCGGCGCCTTGCTCGCCTTGATCAGCGCTGCCGCCTGCTTGATCATATCAGGATCGGGCTGCGGCGCCGACAGCGGCTCCAGCACCTGCGCAGGCACTGTTGCCGCGCGCTGCGTGAAGACGTCCCAGGGCATCTCGACCGAGGCGGGACCGCGCCGCCCCGACATCATCTCCTGGAACGCGCGCGACACGATTGTCGGCGCGTTGCTGGGATGTTCGATCCGCTCGGCCCATTTCACATAGGTGCGCAAGGTCGCGAGCTGGTCCGGCATCTCGTGCAGATGGCCGCGGCCCTTGCCGAGAAATTGCGTCGGCACCTGGCCAGTCACGCAGAGCACCGGCTCGTTGCAGCCGAAGGCGGTGAGCAGCGCCGCGCTGGCGTTGAGCACGCCCGGGCCGGGCACCACGCTGAACACGCCGGGCCTGCCGCTGGCGCGCGCATAGCCGAACGCCATGTAGCCGCAGGCCTGCTCGTGTCGTGCGCCGATCACCTTGAGCTGGGCCTGATGGAAGGCGTCGAACAGGCCGTAGACCTGCGCGCCGGGCAGGCCGAACACGGTGTCGACGCCGTGGGCGACAAGCCCGCTTACGATCGCTTCGCCGCCGGTGAGGGTGGTCATTTTGGCACTTCCATTTCGGTTGTTGGTCAGGCCTCGTCGACGACGCCGTTGCGCAAAGAGCCGATGCCCTCGGCCGCAACTTCGATCACGTCGCCCGGCTTCAAATATCGCGGTGGATCGAACCGCGCACCGGCGCCGGTCGGTGTCCCCGTGACGATCACGTCGCCGGGAACGAGCGTTGCGAAGGTCGAGATATAGCTGATGAGGTAGCGGAACGAAAACATCAGCCGGCTGGTGCGGTCGTCCTGCCTGAGCTCACCGTTGACATGCGTGGTGAGGCGGATGTCGGCGATCTGGTACTCCTTCGTGTAGGGCACCAGCCACGGACCGAGGCTGCCGCTGGAATCGAAGTTCTTGCCCTGCGTGACGTTGAACTTGGCGTGGCGCAGCCAGTCGCGCACCGAGCCCTCGTTGCAGAGCGTGAGCGCCGCGATGTGATCGAGCGCGCTGCTCTCCGGAATGTGCCTGCCTTGCTTGCCGATCACCAGCACGATCTCGCCCTCATAGTCGAGCTGCGCGGAGGCACGCGGGCGCACCAGCGGCGTGTCGTGGCCGACGAAGGAGCGGGGCGAGCGCATGAACATGCTCGGATATTTCGGCGCCTCCTGCCCGTCCTTGTACTCGGCATTGCGATCGGGATAGTTGACGCCGATGCAGATGATCTTTTCCGGCGCGGGGATCGGCGGCAGCCAGCTGATCTCGGTGAGCGCGTGGTCCGGCGTGCGGCTGGCGGCCTCTTCGGCAAAGCTGATGAGCTTGCCCGCAGCAATCACCTCGCGCAGCGTCGGATAGGTCTTGGCATAGCGGGCGGAGAGATCGACGATGCCGCCTTCCAGGACGGCGCCATAGCCGACATCACCCTTGACGGAAAAAGTGGCGAGACGAGGCAGCTTCATCAGTCCGCCACCAGCACGTCGGCCACGAATTTCGGCTCGCGCACGGCCTGGCCCGTGAACGGCGAGCCCTGCTCGAACCAGGAACGCGGGGCAGGGGCGCCCCACAGCGTCTGACGGCGCGGATCGCGCAGCGACCAGCGCAGCGGCTCGTGGTCGTGATCGCCCGTGAAATAATCGCTGGTGTAGAGCTCGAGGCGGTGCCCGTCGGGATCGCGCACATAGAGGAAGAACGCGTTCGAGATGCCGTGGCGCCCCGGGCCGCGCTCGATGTTCTTCACAAAGCCTTGCGAGGCCATGACGTCGCAGAGATGGATGATGTTCATCGCCGTCGGCGTCCAGTAGGCGAAATGGTGCAGCCGCGGGCCCTTGCCGTTTGTGATCGCAAAATCGTGGACGTTGCCCTTGCGGTGCATCCAGGCCGCGGCAATGCGCCCGTTCGGCCCGTCCTCCTCGGCATATTCGGTGAGGCGGAAGCCGAGCCGGGCGTAGAATTCCATCGTGTCCTGCACTTCGGCGGCGAAGACGTTGAAATGATCCAGCCGCTGCGGGTGGCAGCCCCGGTAGAGGTCGTAGCGGCGCAGGAGATGCGGCCGCCGCTCCATCGCCGCATAGAGCTCGATCTGGAAGCCGAAGGGATCGGTGAACTGCAGGGTACGGCCTTGGAAGGCCTGGTCGGCGAAGGCGTAGGCGAGGCCGTTCTCGGAGAGGAACGCGGCAGCCTTGTCGAGGTCTTTGTCGTTGCCGACCTTGAAGCCGAGCCGGGCGCAAGCCGGCACGGCTGCCTTGCGCAGCACCAGCGAGTGATGCTGGTGCTCCTCGGCCGCGCGCAGGTACACGGCGTTATCGTCGGCGTCCTCGACGTGGAGGCCGACAATGGTTTCGTAGAACTCGCGGCTCAGCTTCAAATCGGTGACGTCGAGCACGACGTGGCTGGAGCGGATGATGTTGAACGGCGGCTCGAAGATGTGTTGCGGTACGGGCATGTGCGTTTCCCCTCGGTTCTGTCATTCCGGGGCGGCTCGCAGAGCCGAGCCCGGAATCCATCGCGCAGCAGAGTTGGTGGATGAATGGATTCCGGGCTCGCGCTCCGCGCGCCCCGGAATGACAATCAAATCCCCAGCTTCTGAATCTTGTGCGTGCCCCGCGCCAGCGAGACGTGCTTGGTTTCCATGTAGAAGTCGAACGAGTAATCGCCGCCGTCGCGGCCGATGCCGCTAGCCTTCATGCCGCCGAACGGCGTCGGCAGATGGCGGACATTCTCCGAGTTCAGCCAGATCATGCCGGCCTCCAGCGCATCGGCAACGCGCAGTGCGCGGCCAACATCGTTGGTCCAGACATAGCCTGTCAGGCCATAGCGGATGTCGTTGGCGATCTCCACGGCGTCCTTCTCGTCCTTGAACGGCAGCACGGTGAGGAACGGGCCGAACACCTCCTCCTGCGCCACGCGCATTTTGCCGTGCGCATTGGTCACCAGCGTCGGCTCGACATAATGCCCGCCGCCCGGCCCGTCATAAGGCTTGCCGCCGACCGCGATCGTGGCGCCGTCCTGGCGCGCGACGTCGAAATAGGAGCACACCTTTGCCAAATGCCGCTCGTGGATCAGCGGCCCGATCTCGGTGGCGGGATCGAGGGGATGGCCGACCCTCAGCGCCTTCACGCGCGCGGTCAGCTTCTCCACGAATTTGTCCGCGATGCTCTGCTGGATCAGCAGTCGGCTCGATGAGGTGCAGCGCTCGCCGTTGAGCGAGTAAATCATGAACACGACGGCATCGAGCGCGCGGTCGAGATCGGCGTCGTCGAACACGATCACCGGGTTCTTGCCGCCGAGCTCGAAATGCACGCGCTTCAAGGTCGGCGCGCCCTGCATCATGATCGCCGAGCCCGTCGCGCTCTCGCCGACGAAGCCGATCGCCTTGATGGCGGGATGCTCGGTCAGCGCCTTGCCCGCTTCCTCGCCGAAACCGTGCACGGTGTTGAGCACGCCGTCGGGAACGCCGGCTTCCTTGACGAGCTTGGCGAGAATGGAGGCCGTCACCGGCGACCATTCGGCCGGCTTGTGCACGACCGTGCAGCCGGCCGCCAGGGCAGGGGCGATCTTCCAGGTCGAAAGCATGAACGGCGTGTTCCACGGCGTGATCACGCCGACGGGACCGATCGGCACGCGCGTGGAGACGTTCCAGTGCTCGTCGCTCGGCGTGTTGAGGCCGTCGCGCGCCTCCGCGCATTTGTCGGCGAAGAAGCGGAAATTCTCCGCGGCGCGGATCGCGGCCTTGGCCATGAAGCGATGGGCCTGGCCGGTGTCGATGCATTCGAGCACCGCAATGTCGTCGGCATTGTCCTCGATCGCGTCGGCCACCCGATGCAGCAGCTTCTTCCGCATCGCCGGCCCGATGTCGCGCCAGGACTTGAACGCGAGCGCCGCCGCGGTCGCCGCCGCGTCGATATCCTCGGCATTGCCCCGCGCGACGCTGGCGAGCACGGCACCATCGACCGGCGATCTCGTCTCGAAGGTCTCGCCTGAGATCGAGGCGACGGTCTTGCCGTCGATCATGTGGCCGATGCCGTCCGCGCGCAGAGTCTTCAGCAGCGGCGCGACGCGGTCGCGGTTGGCCTGGAATAGATCGGCTTTCGGCGTGGGCTTATCCATGAGCGGCCTCCGCTTTCAGGGCGTCGTGAATATTGTTGCGCTTCCAGCTGGTGTCCTTGTCGTTGATCTGCATGTCGAACGACAGAGCGAACTTGCTGGCGGCGAAGACGGGGTCGAGATGCTTCGAGAGCGCCTGAAAAACATGCTCGCCGGCTTTCTGGCGGGTGGGAAGGTCGCGGCCCTCGCCGATGCGCAGCACCATGTCCAGGAACCCGTAGTCCTGCCGCGCATCCGCGATCGCATAATGCTCGCACCTGACAGCGCGAACGCGGATGCCGCCGAGCGGGAAGATGCCGGTCTCGCTGGCTGCCTTGCGCACAACCTCGCACACCGCGGCGATGTCGAGGCGGCCGTCGAGATTGGCCGAATATTCGATGGTGAAATGCGGCATCGCGGTTTCACTCCCTGTCGTCTTTCGTTTACGCGAAGTAGCAGCTCACCGAGCCGTAGGCGCCATAATCGGCCTGGATTGTGTCGCCCTTGCGGGTCTCGATCGGACGGATGAACGAGCCGGCGAGCACAACCTGGCCCGGTTCGAGCGCCAGCCCAAGCGGCGCGATCTTGTTGGCAAGCCACGCCACGGCGGTCGCAGGATGATTGAGCACGCCGGCGGCAAGGCCCGTCTCTTCCAGCTGGCCGTTCTTGAAGCACAGCGCGCCGATCCAGCGCAGGTCAGCATCGAGCGGGCGGATCGGCCGCCCGCCGAGCACGATGCCGGCATTCGCCGCATTGTCGGCGATGGTGTCGAAGATCTTGCGCGTCGCCTTGGTCTTGGGATCGACGCGCTCGATGCGCGTATCCAGGATCTCCAGCGCCGGCACCACGAAGTCGGTGGCGTTGAGCACGTCGAATAGCGTGCAGTCGGGCCCCGAAAGGCGCTTGCTCATGACGAAGGCGAGCTCGGCTTCGACGCGCGTCGCGATGAAGCGCTCGGTCGGAACGATTCCGCCATCGGCGAAGAACATGTCGTCGAGCAGCACGCCGGAATCCGGCTCGTCAATGCCAAGCGCGCTCTGCATCGCCTTCGAGGTCAGGCCGATCTTGTGGCCTTTGACCACCCGCCCCTCGGCGATCTTGACGTCGACCCAGGCCTTCTGAATCGCGTAGGCGTCCGCGATGGTGATGTCGGGGAAGTCTTGCGAGAGCTGCCGGATCTGCGTGCGGGTTTTCTCCGCCTGGTGCAGACGCCTCGCGCAAGCCTGGATATCGTCGTTGGAAAGCGCCATGCGTGATCTTACAAATCGTGGTGCCGCGAGATACTTAACATGTTAAGTGAATGCGTCAAACACAAATTCGACTTGCTGCACTGCAAACGTTTTGCGGCTTGAAAGGGCGTCATGACCAAGAAATCCGCCGATCCCGCCAACGGTCACCCGCCGGCCGCGCGCCAGGTGCCGATGCGCGATTTCTCGCGCTCGCTGCCGATGTCGTTGCTGCGGGCCCGGGAAGCGGTGATGCGGCAGTTTCGTCCCTCGCTGCGCGAGCACGGCCTGACCGAGCAGCAATGGCGCATCCTGCGGGCGCTGGCGGCGATCGAGGCGGTCGAGGTCACGGAACTCGCGCGCACCGCGTTCCTGCTCGGGCCGAGCCTGTCGCGCATCCTGCGCGATCTCGAGGCCCGCAACCTGATCGAGCGCAAGACCGCGAAAGCCGATCAGCGCCGCAGCATGGTCTCGATCTCGAAGGAAGGGCTGAAGCTGATGGCGTCGGTGGCGCCGACGTCGGAGGCGATCTATGCCGAGATCACGCGGCGCTTTGGCGCCCGCAAGCTCGCCGAATTGCAGGAGATGCTCGGCGAGCTCGAACGGAGCCTTGCGGAGCTCGGAGGCGCGGACGAGACAATAGCCGAGGAGTGAAACCAGATATGCGTGCGTGCGCGGCGAGAGCCATGGACATTCACGCTTTTTTTCGCTCAAAGTGCGGCCCAACCCGATCCGCGGCGAGTGAGAGCAACAGGGAAGGAAAGGCAACGTGGCGAATAAAGTCAAAGAGATCTGGAAGTCGGGCAAGGCCGTCGTCAACGCGTGGCTTGCCATACCCTCCGGCTTCTCGGCCGAGATGATCGCGCAATGCGGCTTCGACAGCGTCACGGTCGACATGCAGCACGGGGTGCAGGACTATCTCTCGATGGTGCAGTGCTTCCAGGCCATGGACAAGCATCCGATCACCCCGATGGTCCGCGTGCCCTGGAACGAGCCCGGCATCATCGGCAAGGTGCTCGACGGCGGCGCCTATGGCGTGATCTGTCCGATGGTCAACACGCCGCAGGAAGCCCGGAACCTGGTCTCCTATTCGAAATATCCCCCCAAGGGCGTGCGCTCCAACGGCCCGATCCGCGCCGGCATGTACGGCACCGCGGGTTCGTACCAGAAGACGGCCAATGACGAGATCGTGCTGCTGCCGATGATGGAGACGCGGACCGCCGTCGAGAACATGGAAGCGATCCTCGACGTCGAAGGCATCGACGGCGTCTATATCGGCCCGTCCGATCTCGGCTTCTCCTACGGCCTCGAGCCCAAGCTCGACCGCAGCGAGCCCGAGATCCTCGCGATCTACGAGAAGATTATCAAGGAATGCAGCAAGCGCGGCCTCAACCCGGGCATCCATTGCAGCGGCGCCGAAGGCGCGGCGCGCGCCATCAACATGGGCTTCAAGCTGGTGACGCTGTCCAATGAAGTCGGCCTGATGACGACCTACGCCAAGATGCAGGTGAACGCGACCCGCAAGGATTCGGGCGGCAAGGCTTGAACTCTTTCCCTCTCCCCGTTCTTACGGGGAGAGGGTCAGGGTGAGGGGCCTCTCTCAACACGACTAATCTAACGATCGAACGCGCGGCTTGCCCCTCACCCGGATCGCTGCGCGATCCGACCTCTCCCCGTAAGAACGGGGAGAGGTGAAGTAAGAGACCCAAGGAGACTCCCATGACCATCAGCCCCGTCATCCGCCTGCATCCCGATGATGGCGTGGTGATCGCGCGCGCGAGCCTGCCGCCGGGAACATTGGTCGCCGACGGCGTGAGCACGGTCGATCGCATCCCCTCCGGCCACAAGGTCGCGATCAAGCCGATCGCGGTAGGAGAGCCGATCAGGCGCTACGGTCAGATCATCGGCTTTGCCACGCAGGCGATCGCGCCGGGCCAGCACGTGCACGTGCAGAACTGCGGCATGGGTGATTTCTCAAAGGACTATGCCTATTGCGTCGACGTCAAGCCGACGCCGAATTTCGACCTGCCGGCGACCTTCGAAGGCATCCGCCGTCCGGACGGCCGCGTCGCCACGCGCAACTATATCGGCATCCTCACCTCGGTGAATTGCAGCGCGCATGTCGCGAGCCTCGTCGCCGACGTCTTCAAGAAGAATCCGTTCACCGGTGAAAATCCGCTGGCCGATTTCCCCAACGTCGACGGCGTGGTCGCGCTGACCCACAAAACCGGCTGCGGCATGACGCAGAACGAGCCGCTGGCATTGCTCCGCCGCACGCTCGGCGGCTATGCGCGGCACGTCAATTTCTCCCACGTCATCGTGCTCGGCCTCGGCTGCGAGGTGAACCAGATCGGCGGTCTGATGGAAGAGCAGAAGCTCGCCGGACGCCTGCGCTCGATGGACATCCAGGAGGTCGGCGGCACCCGCAAGACGGTGGAGGCCGGCATCGCGTTCGTGCGCGAGGCGCTGACTGACGCCAACAAGGTCAAGCGCGAGACGGTGCCGGCGAGCGAGCTCACCGTGGCGCTGCAATGCGGCGGCTCGGACGGCTATTCCGGCGTGTCGGCCAATCCCGCGCTCGGGGCGGCCAGCGACCTCATCGTGCGCCACGGCGGCACCGTGATCCTGTCGGAGACGCCGGAGACCTACGGCGCCGAGCACCTGCTCACGCGCCGCGCCGTCAGCCGCGAGGTCGGCGAGAAGCTGGTCGATCTGATGCGCTGGTGGGACGAGTACACGACGCGCGAAGGCGCCGAGATGAACGCCAATCCCAGCCCCGGCAACAAGGCCGGCGGCCTCACCACCATCCTGGAGAAGTCGCTCGGCGCGATGGCCAAGGCCGGCACCACCAACCTCGTCGAGGTGCTGCGCTACGCCGAGCCCGTCACCAAGAAGGGCTTCGTGTTCATGGACACGCCCGGCTACGATCCGGTCGCCGCGACCGGACAGGTCGCCGGCGGCGCCAACCTCGTCTGCTTCACCACGGGCCGCGGCAGCGTGTTCGGCTGCAAGCCGGCGCCGTCGATCAAGCTCGCCACCAACACGCCCATGTACAAGCGCATGGAAGAGGACATGGACGTCAATTGCGGCACCATCCTCGAAGGCGAGGAGAGCGTCGAGCAATGCGGCCAGCGCATCTTCGAGCTCATCCTCAAGACCGCCTCGGGCCAGCCGACCAAGAGCGAGAGCTTTGATTTCGGCGGCGCCGAGTTCGCGCCCTGGGTGTTGGGCGCGACGATGTAATAGTGCTGATGCACCTCGCTGCAGGATGCCGACACCTACGTACTCATACGTAGGTGTCATATGACCGCAGGAGTTTCCGCGGTCACTCGGGATTAACATTTCGCACCGTATTCGTGAGGTGATGCGGGCTACCCTTCGAGGGCGCTGCCCTTCGACAGGATTCGTCAACGATGACGCATGCGATACGGCCGACTGGCGTGGAAAATCTCCTCGGCGAGGAGGAGCTGATCGTGTCCAAGACCGATCTCAAGGGCCGCATCACCTACGCCAACGACGTCTTCATCCGGATGGCGAAATATTCTTACGCCGAGCTGATGGGCGCGCCCCACAGCCTGATCCGCCATCCCGACATGCCGCGCGCCGTCTTCAAGCTGCTCTGGGACACGCTGCAGTCCAGGCAGGAGATCTTCGCCTACGTCGTCAACCTGGCGAAGGACGGCAGTCACTACTGGGTGTTCGCCCACGTCACGCCGACGTTCGACGAGCGCGGCAACATCGTCGGCTATCACTCCAACCGTCGCAAGCCGGATCCCGCGCAGATCGAGCGCATCAAGCCGATCTACAAGACGCTGTGCGCCGAAGAGGCGCGGCATGCCAATGCCAAGGAGGGCATGCAGGCAAGCTTCGAGGCGATGGTCGGGCTGCTCAAGCAACAGGGTGTCGGTTACGATGAATTTGTGCTCTCTCTCTAAGGCGCAGGGAGCGACCGCGCTCGCGTGTGGTCTTGCCGTCGTCGCGTTCGTTCTCTCTCTTCTCGGCATGACCGGGATCACGAGTGCCGCTCTGCTTGGCGCGACGATCGCCCTCTCCGGCTATGCCGTCTGGTGTCAGCACCGCACGGCGGTTGCCGTCGACGAGGTCGCTGATGTGTGCCGCAAGGCGGCGGGCGGCGATCTTGAGGCGCGCATCCTCAGCGGGCGGCAGGCCGGGCGGATCGGGGCGATCCAGAAATCCGTCAACGACATGCTCGACATCACCGATGCGTTCCAGCGCGAAGCTTCGGCGTCGATGGAGTATGCCAGCCGCGGCAAGCATTTCCGCAAGATCCTGGCGCGCGGATTGCCCGGCTCGTTCCGCCGCTCGGCGACCGTCATCAATGCCGGCACCGACAGCCTCGGCCGCAGGGTCGTCGAGATCGCGGACCTGGCCAGGCAGTTCGGTACGCATCTCGACCAGGTTGCGGGCACGCTGATGGGCGCCGCGACCGATCTCGGATCCGACGCCGGCCAGATGGCGGCGGCGGCGGAGAAGACCAGCTTGCAGACCTCCGGCGTGCTCTCTGCCTCCGACCAGGCCTCGCGCAACGTCGCCACCGTCGCCAGCGCCGCCGAGCAGCTCGCATCGTCGATCGCCGAGATCAACCGCCAGGTGGCCGGCTCGACCGCGAGCACGGGGCGGGCGGTGAACGAAGCCAATCGCGCCGGCAGCGAGATCCGCAGCCTTGCGGACGCCGCGATGCAGATCGGCGACGTCGTCAAGCTGATCAGCGAGATCGCCTCGCAGACCAACCTGCTCGCGCTCAACGCCACCATCGAGGCGGCCCGCGCAGGGGAGGCCGGCCGCGGCTTCGCGGTGGTGGCCTCCGAGGTCAAGAGCCTCGCCAACCAGACCGCCAAGGCGACCGAGGAGATCAGCGCCAAGGTCGGCGAGATGCAGCAATCGACCAGCAATTCGGTCGCGGCCGTCGAGGCGATCGCGCAGACCATCGCCGAGATCAACGGCATCACCGCCTCGATCGCGGCCTCGATCGAGCAGCAGGGGGCGGCGACGCGCGAGATCGCCCGCAACGTTCACGAAGCCTCCGCCGGCACCTCGCAGGTCTCCTCCAACGTCACAGGCATCAGCGAAGCCGCCGCCGACACCGGCCGCGTCGCCAGCCGCGTCAACCACGCCTCCGAACGCGTCCACGGCGAAGTCGAGACGCTGCGCCGCGAAGTGACCCAGTTCTTGCAGCGGTTGACGTCCGCGGCGTAACGCGCTCTCTCTTTCCCTCTCCCCTTGCGGGAGAGGGTGGCTCGCCGCGAAGCGGCGAGACGGGTGAGGGGTCTCTTTCCTGACGACCGATCTTGCGACTGGAGAGATACCCCTCATCCGGCGCTTCGCGCCACCTTCTCCCGCAAGGGGAGAAGGAAGAAAGGCGCCCACAAACACTCGGCCCGCACCTTACCTAGGCACACTCTGCCCGTTGTTAGTGCTTGATCGCGTTGACCTCAGGTGTTCTGCTCAAAAAAGCTGCTGGAGCACCGCACCCCGTGTCGATCTACGTCGCGCTACACCACGTCACGCACTACAAATACGACCGCCCGATCGACCTTGGCCCGCAGACCATCCGGCTGCGGCCGGCGCCGCATACCCGCACGCCGATCCTGAGCTATTCGCTCAAGGTCACGCCTTCAAATCATTTCGTGAACTGGCAGCAGGACCCGCAGGGCAACTGGCTGGCGCGCTACGTCTTTCCGGAGAAGACCACCGAGCTGAAATTCGAGGTCGACTTCACGGCGCAGATGACCGTGGTCAACCCGTTCGACTTCTTCGTCGAGCCCTATGCCGACAGCTTTCCGTTCGACTATCCCAAGGATTTGAAGACGGAGCTCGCGCCGTACCTCGAGACCATCAAGCCCGATCGCCTGTTCGCCAAGTTCCTCGATACGATCCCGCACGAGGCCCCGAACACCGTCAATTTCCTGGTCGACCTCAACCGCGAAATCCAGAAAAAGGTCCGCTACATCATCCGCATGGAGCCGGGCGTGCAGACGCCGGAGGAGACGCTTGTCTCCGGCGCAGGCTCATGCCGCGATTCCGCGTGGCTGCTGATCCAGACCGTGCGCCATCTCGGGCTCGCCGCCCGCTTCGTCTCCGGCTATCTGGTCCAAATCCGTCCCGACATCGATCCGATCGAGGGACCGCCGGAAGTCGAGAACGATTTTACCGATCTGCACGCCTGGGCCGAGGTCTATCTGCCGGGTGCAGGCTGGATCGGATTCGACGCGACCTCGGGCATGCTCGCAGGCGAAGGGCACATCCCGGTCGCAGCCACGCCGCACTACCGTTCGGCGGCGCCGATCTCGGGAGGGGCCGGCTTTGCCGAGGTCGAGTTCTCCTTCGACATGAGCGTAAAGCGCATCCGCGAGGCGCCGCGCATCACAAAACCGTTCTCCGACGAATCCTGGGCGCGGCTCAACGATCTCGGCGAGCAGGTCGATGGCGATCTCGCCGCTGATGACGTGCGGCTCACCATGGGCGGCGAGCCGACCTTCGTCTCGGTCGACGATCTCGAGGCGGGCGAGTGGAATACGGAAGCCGTCGGCCCGACCAAGCGCGCGCTCGGCGACGATCTGATCCGCCGCCTGCGCACGCGCTTCGCGCCGGGCGGACTGCTGCATTACGGCCAGGGCAAATGGTATCCCGGCGAGAGCCTGCCGCGCTGGGCCTTCGGTCTGTACTGGCGCAAGGACGGCGTGCCGATCTGGAATAACGCGGACCTCATTGCCAAGATCGAAAATCCGCGCAAGCCCGAGGTCAAGGACGCCGAGGCCTTCATGGAAGGCACCGCGGCGCGGCTCGGCGTCGACCTCGGCTACATCATGCCGGCCTATGAGGACCCTGCTTACTGGCTGATGAAGGAAGCCGAGCTTCCCATCAACGTCGATCCCTCCGATTCCAAGCTGTCCGATCCCGAGGCGCGCGCCCGCATGGCGCGGGTGTTCGACGAGGGCCTGAACACGCCGCGCGGCTTCGTGCTGCCGATCCAGCGGTGGAATGCGCCGCCACGCTGGCGCAGCGAGCGCTGGCCGCTCCGGCGCAGTCATCTGTTCCTGATGCCT
Organism: Bradyrhizobium sp. BLXBL-01; assembly: GCF_051853025.1. Lineage (NCBI taxonomy): Bacteria > Pseudomonadati > Pseudomonadota > Alphaproteobacteria > Hyphomicrobiales > Nitrobacteraceae > Bradyrhizobium > Bradyrhizobium sp. BLXBL-01. Next base: position 5,696,610 of record NZ_CP182471.1, on the reverse strand, counting down.
GGCGATTCACCGCTCGGCCTGCGCCTGCCGATCGGCTCGCTCGGCTACGTGCCGCCAAATCAATATCCCTACATCGTCGAGCAGGACCCGATGGAGGCGCGCGCCAAGCTTCCGGTGTTCACGCCGCCGGCGCGCCCGAAATCGCCGCCCCGGGAAGCGCCCGAGAAGCTCAACACCGCGATCCCGGTCCGCACCGCGATGTCGATCGAGATCCGCGACGGCGTGATCTGCGCCTTCATGCCGCCGGTCGAGCGTATCGAGGACTATCTCGAGCTGGTTGCTGCGCTCGAAGCCACGGCGGAGGAGATGCAGCTCCAGGTCCATGTCGAGGGTTATCCGCCGCCGTTCGATCCGCGCATCGAGGTGATCAAGGTGACGCCTGATCCTGGCGTCATCGAGATCAACATCCAGCCAGCCAGGAGCTGGCGCGATGCGGTCGAGATCACCACCGGCCTCTACGAGGATGCGGCCAAGGTGCGGCTCGGCGCCAACCGCTTCCTGGTCGACGGCCGTCACACCGGCACCGGCGGCGGCAATCACGTCGTGGTCGGCGGCTCCTCACCGCAGGATTCGCCGTTCCTGCGCCGGCCCGATCTCTTGAAGAGCCTGGTGCTCTATTGGCAGCGCCATCCCGCGCTGTCCTACTTCTTCTCCGGCCTGTTCATCGGCCCGACCAGCCAGGCGCCGCGCATCGACGAGGCGCGCCACGACAGCATCTACGAGCTCGAGATCGCGCTCTCGCACGTGCCGCCGCCCGGCTATCAGACGCCGCTGTGGCTGGTGGACCGGCTGTTCCGGCACCTATTGGTCGACATCACCGGCAACACCCACCGCGCCGAGATCTGCATCGACAAGCTGTATTCGCCGGAAGGGACGACGGGGCGGCTCGGCCTCGTCGAATTCCGCGCGCTCGAAATGCCGCCGGACCCGCGCATGTCGCTGGCACAGCAGCTCCTGATCCGCGCGCTGATCGCCAAGTTCTGGCGCGAACCGCTGAGCGGCAAGTTCGTGCGCTGGGGCACCGCGCTGCACGACCGCTTCATGCTGCCGCATTTCATCTGGGAAGATTTTCTCGACGTGCTCGGCGAGCTCAAGCAATCGGGCTATCCGTTCGAGCCGGAATGGTATCTGGCCCAGCTCGAATTCCGCTTCCCCGCTTTCGGCCGCATCCATCATGGCGGCGTGACGCTGGAACTGCGCCAGGCGCTGGAGCCTTGGCACGTGCTCGGCGAGGAGGGCTCGGCCGGCGGCACCGTGCGCTATGTCGACAGCTCGGTCGAGCGGCTCCAGGTCAAGGCCGAAGGCTTCGTCGAGGGCCGCCACGTCGTCACCTGCAACGGGCGCCGCCTGCCGATGACCCCGACCGGCCGCTCCGGCGAGGCCGTGGCCGCCGTCCGCTTCAAGGCCTGGCAGCCGGCCTCCGGCCTGCACCCGACCATCCCCGTCCACGCGCCGCTGACCTTCGACCTGATCGACACCTGGAACGGCCGCTCGCTCGGCGGCTGCGTTTATCACGTCGCCCATCCCGGTGGGCGCAACTACGACACCAAGCCGGTCAACACCTACGAGGCCGAGGCGCGGCGGCTGGCGCGCTTCCAGGACCACGGCCACACCCCGGGGCCGATGCAGCCGCCGCCCGAGGAACGCACAAATGAGTTTCCGCTGACCCTCGACTTGCGAACCCCGCTCCTGCAATGAGTATGATGGTGGGGCAGGGAGAGGCGCATGGCCGAGGGCGCAGCCGAGCAGGACGACAAGGCGGGAAAGGCGCAAGGCCTGCGTGACGGCCAGCGCCGCCTCGCGCAATGGGTCCGCGACTATAGCCGGCTGCCCGGTATCCCCGACGAGTTCTTGAGCCCCGACGGCAGCCCGCGCGCGGTCTGGAGCCGCTTCTTCGATGCCTTCGGCGCGCTGGCGCCCGACGAGATCGAGCGGCGCTTCGGCATGGCCGACCGTCACTTGCGCGAGGCCGGCGTCACCTACCGCGCGCCCGGCGACAGCGCCGACCGCCCCTGGTCGCTCAGCCACCTGCCGCTTCTGATCGATGAAGCCGACTGGCAGCAGCTCTGCGCCGGCATCACCCAGCGCGCCGAGCTGCTCGAGCGCGTGCTGCGCGACATCTATGGCGAGGGGCGCCTCGTGGCGGAAGGCGCGCTCCCTGCCGCGGCGATCGCCGGCAGTCCCGAATATCTCCGTCCCGTCTGCGGCGTGCCGCCGCCGGGCGGACGGTATCTGTCGATCTATGCCGCCGATGTCGGCCGCGGGCCCGACGGCCGCTGGTGGGTGCTCGGCGACCGCACCCAGGCGCCCTCGGGCGCGGGCTACGCGCTGGAAAATCGCCTGGTGCTGTCGCGCGCCTTCTCCGATCTCTACAAGTCGATGAACGTGCCGCGTGTCGCGCCGTTCTTCGAGGCGTTCCGCGACTCCCTGCGCGCGCGCGCCGATCGCGACGAGCCGCGCATCGGCGTGCTCACCCCCGGCAGCTTCAGCGAGACCTATTTCGAGCACGCGACGCTGGCGCGCTATCTCGGCTTCCTGCTGGTCGAGGGCGACGACCTCGCGGTCAGCGACAATCGCGTCCACATCCGCACGGTTGCCGGTCTGAAGCGGCTCGATGTCCTCCTGCGCCGGGTCGATTCCAACTCGCTCGACCCGCTCGAGCTCGATGCCTCCTCGCATCTCGGGGTGCCCGGCCTGATCGACGTCTTGCGCAAGGACGGCGTCGTCGTCGCCAACATGCCGGGCTCGGGCGTCTTGGAGGCGCGGGCGCTGCTCGGCTTCCTGCCGGCGCTGAGCCGCCGCCTGCTCGGCGAAGACCTGAAGATGCCGCATATCGCGACCTGGTGGTGCGGCCAGCGCAACGCGCGCGACGAGGTGCTGGCGCGGCTCGACGAAGTTGCAATCGAAGGCGCCTATCGCCGCGGCGTTCCCGGCTTCGACTCGCTTGGCCCGGTGCTCGCGAGCGAGCTCGACGCGGGCGACCGGCAGCGCCTGATCGATGCGATCAGCGCGCGCGGCATGGATTATGTCGGCCAGGAGGTGGTGCGGCTCTCCACCATGCCGGTGTGGGAGCAGGGCCAGATCACGCCGCGCCCCTTCGTGCTGCGGGTGTTTGCGGCCGCAACACCGGACGGCTGGGCCATCATGCCCGGCGGCTTCTGCCGGATCGCCGAGCAGCCGGACGCGCGCGCGGTGTCGATGGGCGACGGCGCGCGCGCCGCCGACGTCTGGGTCGTCTCCAACAAGCAGGTCGCGACCGCGACGCTTCTGCCCGCGACGGACAAGGTCCGCATCCGCCGCATCGCCGGCGTGCTGCCGAGCCGCGCCGCCGACAATCTGTTCTGGCTCGGCCGCTACCTCGAGCGCGCCGAGGCGACGCTGCGCCTGGTGCGTGCGCTTGGTTCGCCGAGCGGGCCCAACAAGGGCACGGCGGCCTCGGCGCAATCGGCCGAACGCATCCAGCGCCTGCTGGTGGCCTGGGGCGCGGTCTCGCAATCCTCGCGCACGGCCGCGGGGCGCATCGTCGCCGAAGCGCTGCAGAGCGCGGAGCGTTTCGGCTCGGCCCTGTCGCTGGTGCGCGCGGCGCAGCGCACCGCGACCTCCTTGCGCGAGCGGCTGTCGCCCGATGCCTGGCAGGTGATCACGGAAATGGCCGAGCGTCTCGCCTACGAGGTCGAGGACGACGACAGCGTGCTGAGCGCCGCCGAGCTGACCTTGCAGGAGCTGGCGAGCTTCGCAGGCCTTGCGCAGGAGAACATGAACCGCGCCGCCGGCTGGCGGTTCCTCGACATCGGCCGCCGCGTCGAGCGCGCCATCAACACCACGCGCTTCACGCGCCAGTTCGCCTATGACGAGGCCGGCGATGAGGATCTCGACATCCTGCTGACGCTGGTGGACTGCCAGATCACCTACCGCTCGCGCTATCTGCTGGCGCCGATCCTGGCCCCGGTGCGCGACCTCGCGGTGCTCGACGGCTACAATCCGCGTTCGGTGGCGTTTCAGGTGACGACGCTGAACGAGCACATTGCCGCGCTGCCGAGCCTGAAGGAGCACGGCCTGATCGAGAAGCCACAGCGTCTCGCCGTGGCGATGCAGGCGATGCTCGCGACCGCGGAGGCCGAGAAGCTCGAGGTCAAGACGCTGTTCGCGCTGGAGCAGGATCTGCTCAGCCTCGCCGAAGCGATCGGGCAGCACTACTTCCCGCATGGCCCCAATGCCGCCCGGCCGGAAAAGCTGACGGGGCTGGCGTGATCTACGACATCCGTCACGTCACCACCTACGAGTACGAGAATCCCGTCAGCTTCGCCCGCTGCACGCTGCGGCTGGAGCCCAGAAGCGGCGGCGGCCAGGAGCTGATCTCGCACGAGGTCGAGATCCATCCCCGCCCGTCCGAGCGCAACGTGCGGCGCGACTTCTTCGGCACGCTGACCGAGAGCGTGACGATCGAAGCCGCGCATCGCAATCTGCGCATCGACTCGCGTTCGCGGGTTTCGATCTCGCGCCGGCCGCTGGCGCGCGATGCGGTCAGCCCGCCCTGGGAGAGCATTCGCGACATCGCGTTCGAAGCAACCAGCCTCGGGCCGTCCTCGCCGGTCGGCTATGTCTTTGCCAGCCCCCTGGTGCCGGTGCTGCGCCCGGTCAGCGCCTATGCCGGGATGAGCTTTCCGCCCGGCGCGGGCATCCTCACCGGCGCCGTCGACCTGATGCGGCGCATCCGCAGCGAATTCCGTTACGATCCCAAGGCGACCGTGATCTCGACGCCGCTCGACGAGGTCTTCGACAAGCGTCACGGCGTCTGCCAGGACTTTGCCCATGTCATGATTGCCGGGCTGCGCGGGCTCGGCCTGCCCGCGGCCTATGTCAGCGGCTATTTGCGCACCATTCCGCCGCCGGGCCAGCCGCGGCTGCAAGGTGCCGACGCCACCCACGCCTGGGTGTCGCTGTGGTGCGGGGCCGAGCTCGGCTGGATCGATCTCGATCCGACCAACGATCTCCTCATCGGCAACGATCACATCGTGCTCGCAATGGGGCGCGATTTTTCCGACGTCTCGCCGGTCGACGGCATCATCGTCGGCTCGCCCAAGCAGAAGCTCGCCGTCGCCGTCGACGTGCTGCAGGTGGAGTAGCCGGCCCGCGCGTCCAATTCCCTGCGGTGCCGCGCCCCGAGCGGCGGCGGCGGCTTTCCGGCTGCTTTGGGTTGTGTTAAACTTTGGCCGCAACCGTGATGTTGCGCAGCGAAACGGCGCGGTATTTTCGTATTTTCGTCCCCGACGTTTGGTTACCCGGCCCAAGATGGGCTATGCTCCCCGCTGCGTCGAGGACAAGAATGAGACGTCGGGAGACGGCATGGGACACCAGCGGCGGACGGGGCTGCATCCATGATAACCTTACCGAGACTGGCGGCCGAATCCCTGGAGGAATTCCTCGGCAAGTTCCTGCGTCGCCGGTTCGATGAAACTGCCGCGAGCATCGTGGAGAGTGCGACCCGCACCGCGATGGAGTGTATCGGCAACAGCGATGCGCTCTATCACAATATCGAGCATACGATGCTGGTGACGCTGGCAGCCCAGGCGATCCTCCGCGGCCGAAGTCTTCATACCCATCTGTCGGCCGAGGATTACGTCCACGTCCTGATCGCCTGCCTCGCTCACGACATCGGCTATGTGCGAGGCCTGTTCGAGGAGGACGATGAGGACGGCTTTCTGGTCGACGCGGCCGGCACCAAGGTTTCCCTGCCGCGGGGTGCATCCGATGCCAGCCTGATGATGTATCACGTCGATCGATCGAAATTGTACGTGACGCGGCGACTGCGGCATATTCCGGGACTCGATCCGGAACGCGTCGCCCGTGCCATCGAAGGCACCCGGTTCCCCGCTCAGCAGGGCCAGGACTATGACGACGAAGCTTCGATCCTGCGTGCGGCCGACTTCATCGGCCAGCTCGGCGATCCCAATTATCTGCGCAAGGCCAACGCGCTCTATTACGAGTTCGAGGAGGTCGGCATCAACCGCCAACTCGGCTACGACTCGCCCGCCGACATCGTGAACCGCTACCCGCAATTCTATTGGAACAGCGTCGCACCGCACATCCAGACCGAGATCGGCTATCTCAACAAGACCGAGATTGGCCGGCAATGGATCGCCAATCTCTACAGCAACGTGTTCCGCGCCGAACGCGACATCTCGCTGTCCGGTCCGCAGAAGTAGATCGGGCTCTCGTAGCCCGGATAAAGCGAAATCCGGGATTCGCGGATGCTCGCGGCCCGGCTTGCGCTGCGCTCCATCCACGTGGCCCAACGCCGTGAGCAAATCATGCAACAAAAAACCGTCACCACGGATATCCTCGAGATCGCCTATCGCGAATACGGTGCGCCGGACGGCTGGTCCTGCATCATGGGGCACGGCTTTCCCTATGACGTGAACGCCTATGCCGAGACCGCGCCGATCCTTGCTGAGGCCGGCGCACGCGTGCTGGTGCCCTGGTTGCGCGGCTATGGGCCGACGCGTTTCCGTTCCACTGCAACGCTGCGCTCCGGCGAGCAGGCGGCTCTTGGCGCCGATCTTCTGGCCTTCATGGATGCGCTTCGTATCGAGCGCGCAATCGTCGGCGGCTATGATTGGGGAGGGCGCGCCGCCTGCGTGGTCTCGGCGCTCCATCCGGAGCGCGTGATCGGTCTCGTCTCCGGCAATTCCTACAACATCCAGAACATCGCCCGATCCATGGAGCCGGCTTCGCCACCGGAGGAGGCGGCGCTCTGGTATCAATATCTCTTCCACAACGAGCGCGGCCGCCGCGCGCTGGAGCGCAACCGCCGCGGCTTTGCGCGTCAGCTCTGGACGATGTGGTCGCCGAAATGGACGTTCGACGACGCGACGTTCGAGACGAGCGCTGCATCGTTCGACAATCCTGACTTCGTCGATGTCGTGATCCACTCCTACCGCCACCGTTATGCGCTGGTGGCGGGCGATCCCGCCTATGCGGGAATGGAGGCAAAGCTCGCCGCGCAGCCGCCGATCCGTGTGCCGACCATTGCGATCGACGGCGACAGCGACGGCGTCAATCCCGGCACCGCCCACCACGCGCGCAAGTTCGAGGGATTTTTCGAGCGCCGCGTCTTCACCGATGCCGGTCACAACCTGCCGCAGGAGCGGCCCGCCGAATGGGCGCAGGCCGTGATCGACGTCCGGAAAGCGGCTGCGTCATAGGCAGCGCCGACGCGCCTTCGGCGCTCCTCACCTGAGGCTATGGCGCGCCGGCGCCGGGCCAACGACCCGTTCGCCAAATTTCCCTGATCTGCGGGAACCTTTTCCGATTGCAGCCGTCCAAGCTGTGGGCCGGCTTCCATAGGCGGGCTCGTTGCAGGGAGGATCTTGATGAAATCATCAGTGCGCAAGCTGGAACGTGTCGCGGTGGCGCAGGCGCCGTCCGATCGGCCGGACAAAGCGGAGGTCGAGCAGGCGATCCGGACCATGATCCGCTGGGCCGGCGATGATCCGGCGCGCGACGGTTTGCGCGAGACACCTGATCGCGTTGCACGCGCTTTCGAGGAATATTTTTCCGGATACGCGCAGGACCCGACCGAAATCCTGCAGAAGACCTTCGAGGAGATCGAAGGCTATGACGAGATGATCGTGCTGCGCGGCGTCCGCTTCGAGAGCCATTGCGAGCACCACATGGCGCCGATCGTCGGTCGCGCCTGGGTCGCCTATATTCCGCAGGGGCGCGTCGTCGGCATCAGCAAGCTTGCACGCGTGGTGGACGTCTACGCGAAACGGCTCCAGATCCAGGAGAAGATGACTGCGCAGATCGCCAATACCATCAACGACGTGCTCAAGCCCGAAGGCGTCGGCGTCATCATCAAGGCGACACATCATTGCATGACCACGCGCGGTGCGCACAAGCCCGGGACCGATCTCGTCACCAGCCGCATGCTGGGTGTGTTCCGCGACAATGCGCTGACGCGCCAGGAACTGCTGGGGCTCGCCAATTCGGACGATTGACCCCGCGCGCGCAAGGAGGCGTTTGCCATGGCCGAAGACAACAAGCCGAGCGGACCCGACCTGAGCAAAGGCGTGTCGCTGACCGCGTTCAAGGATGGCAAATTGCTCGGTCACGTCGGCGAGGACGACGTTCTGCTGGTGCAAGCCGGCGGCGAGATCTTTGCGATCGAGCCGGCCTGCAGCCATTATCATGGCCCGCTTGCCGACGGCTTGGTGGTGGGCGACAGCATCCGCTGTCCCTGGCATCATGCCTGCTTCTCCTTGCGCACGGGCGAAGCCAGTCGTCCGCCGGCATTGAATGCGCTGGCGGTGTGGGAGGTCGAGCGCGATCGGGACAACATCGTCGTTCGGCGCAAGCGCGAGGCACCGAAGCCGCCGGCTGCACATCGCAGCGCGGCAACGCCCGACAAATTCGTCATTGTCGGCGGCGGTGCTGCCGGCTTCGCTGCCGCCGAGACGCTCCGGCGTGAGGGTTTTGCCGGCGCCATCACCATGCTCAGCAATGACGGCGCGATGCCGGTCGACCGGCCCAACCTGTCCAAGGACTACCTCGCGGGCAACGCGCCGGAGGACTGGTTGCCGTTGCGCGGCGAGGATTATTACCGGGACGCCGGTATCGATCTCAGGCTCAACACCGACGTCGCTGCCATCGGTCTCAAGACGCGCAGTGTGACGCTGGGCAATGGCGACAAGCTCCCATTCGACCGGCTGCTGCTCGCGACCGGCGCCGAGCCGGTCAAGCTGCAGATTCCGGGCGCGGACCAGCCGCATGTTCACACCCTGCGGACCGTCGCCGACAGCCGCGCCATCATCAAGGCCGCAGGGAGTGCGAGGCGCGCGCTGGTGATCGGCGCCAGCTTCATCGGCCTCGAAGTCGCCGCCTCCTTGCGGGCGCGCAAGATCGAGGTGCACGTGGTCGCGCCGGAGGAGCGGCCGATGCAGAGGGTGCTCGGCGCCGAGATGGGCGACTTCATCCGGTCGCTGCACGAAGAGAACGGCGTGATCTTCCACCTGAAGGACACCGTCGACCATCTCGATGGCCTGCGCGCGACGCTGAAAAGCGGCGCCGTCATCGAGGCCGACCTCGTCGTCGTCGGCATCGGCGTCAAGCCGCGCCTTGCGCTCGCCGAGCAGGCGGGACTGGCGGCTGATCGTGGCGTCAGCGTCAGTGAATATCTGGAGACCAGTGTATCCGGCATCTTCGCGGCCGGCGACATTGCCCGCTGGCCTGACTCGCACTCGCGGCAGACCATCCGCGTCGAGCATTGGGTGGTGGCGGAGCGGCAGGGGCAGACCGCGGCGCGCAACATGCTCGGCAGGCGCGAGCGCTTCGATGCGGTGCCGTTCTTCTGGAGCCAGCACTACGACGTGCCGATCAACTATGTCGGCCACGCCGAAAACTTCGACGACATCGCGATCGACGGCAGTATTTCGGGAAGGGAATGCCTGCTGAAGTACCGCAAGGGCGGTCGCGTGCTTGCCGTCGCTTCAATTTATCGCGATCTCGACAATCTCAAGGCCGAGCTCGAAATGGAGCGGCCACGCGGCTGACGCGCCGAATTCGATCTTGATTTGTGTCAACGTTGCCGCAGGTGGGGGCTGCTCTACTGACTGTCGTCCCGGCATGGGGCGTGCTATCCTGGCGCGTGCCCGCGGGCTTCGCATGCAGGAGTGGCCCATGACAAGTGCTTCGGATGCGTCCCGTCATCCCGGTCTCGGCTCGGGTATCTCTGCGCTACACGGCAAATGGGGCTGGATCGTTGCGCTCGGCGTCGTCTATCTCATCGCCGGCTTCGTTGCGCTCGGCAGCATGGTCATGGCGACGGTGGCGAGCGTGATCGTGGTCGGCGCCATGATGATCGTCGCCGGCGTGACGGAGATCATCGGCGCATTCCAGATGAAGAGCTGGGGCAAGTTTCTGATCTGGGCCTTGCTCGGCGTGCTCTATGTCGTCGCCGGCTTCCTGACCTTCGCGAACCCGCTATTCGCGGCAGTCCTGCTGACGTTGTTCCTGGGCGCGTCGCTGATCGCCTCGGGCGTGGTCCGGCTGTTTCTCGCCTTCAGCATGAAGCGCGAGAGCCCGTGGGTCTGGGTCGCGCTCTCGGGCGCCATCACGCTGCTGCTCGGCCTCCTGATCGTGGCGCGCTGGCCGGTGAACAGCGTCTATATCCTCGGCCTGTTTCTCGGTATCGATCTGATGATGGCCGGCGCCGGCTGGATCAGCCTCGGCTTTGCCTTGAAGCGGCGCGGCTAGCGCAGCGCCATCAGCAACTCGACGCAAGACCCTCTTGCGGAACTCCGCTGAGCTGAACGTGCTGACAACAAGCAGCACGCCGCGCGACCGTCTCGCGCGGCGATGTTCACCCGGGGAGAAACCATGAAAGCCGCTTTGGCCCTGGCCGCAGCGCTGGCTGCCGCCTGCTTGTCCGACCCTGTCTCGGCGCAAAAATCCTACGGCCCCGGGGTCAGCGACACCGAGATCAAGATCGGCAACACCATGCCCTATAGCGGCCCGGCCTCGCCGCTCAGCATCACGGGACGGGTGATCTCCGCCTATTTCGACGAGATCAACGAGAAGGGCGGCGTTGGCGGCCGCAAGCTCAACCTGATCTCGCTCGACGATGCGTTCTCGCCGCCCAAGACCATGGAAGCCGCGCGGCGCCTCGTCGAAGGCGACGGCGTCGCCTTCATCTTCGCCACCATGGGCACCGCGCCGAGCTCGGCGATCGCAAAATATCTCAACAGCAACAAGGTGCCGCAGATCTTCCTGATCAGCTCGGCCTCGAAATGGAACGATCCCGCCAACATGCCCTGGTCGATCGCGCTGCCCTGGGCGCCGAACTACACCAGCGAGGCCGCGATCGACGTCGCCTATGCCCGCGCCAAGAACCCGAATGCGCGCTTTGCGGTGCTCTACCAGAACGACGACGCCGGCAAGGAATATCTTCGCGGCGTCAAGGAGGCGCTCGGTGCCGACGCCGACAAGGCGATCGCGATGGCGTCGAGCTTCGAGGTCGCCGACCCCACCGTCGATTCCCAGGTGCTGACGCTCGCCAACACCAAGGCCGACGTCTTCATGATCTATTCGGTGACGCCGCGCGCCTGCGCGCAGGCGATCCGCAAGGCGCACGAGGTCGGCTGGCAGCCGACGCGCTTCCTGGCCAGCGGTTGCGCCAACAAGGCCACCGTGATGGTGCCGGCCGGGCTCGAGGCCGGCAAGGGCGTGCTGTCGCTCGGCGCGCTGAAGCCGTTCGTCGAGACGCCGAAGGACGATCCGGCGATGGCGGCCTATATCGACTTCATGAAGAAGCGCCTGCCCAATGCCGACATCAACAACGTCGCCGGCCTCTATGGCTACACCGTCGCGGAGGCACTGGTGGTGCTGCTGAAGCAATGCAGGGACAATCTGACGCGCGAGAACATCATGGCGCAGGCGGCGAACCTGAAGAATGTGCCGCTGTCGCTCCTGATGCCCGGCATCACCCTCAACACCACGCCGCAGGATTTCCGCCCGATCAAGGACGGCTACATGCTCCAGTTCGACGGCAATGACTGGGTGGTGGCGAGCGAGCTGTTGCGGGGGACGTGAGGCGGGGGCCACAACGACGGTCCACCCTCTCCCCTTGTGGGAGAGGGTGGATGCGCGAAGCGCAGCCGGGTGAGGGGTCTCTCTCCGCGAGTCGTCTCCATCTTGGACTCGCGGAGAGAACCCCTCATCCGGCGCTTCGCGCCACCTTCTCCCACAAGGGGAGAAGGGAAGGGAACCGTAGGGTGGGCAAAGGCGCCCTTGCGCCGTGCCCACCATCTATCAATGATTGTCGAGAGAATGCGTGGGCACGCTTCGCTTTGCCCACCCTACAGGACTGAAGGGGACGTGAGGGGCGGCCGAGGAGGCGGTGCACCCTCTCCCCTTGCGGGAGAGGGTGGATGCGCGAAGCGCAGCCGGGTGAGGGGTCTCTCTCCTCACGAACGTTGTCGCCGACGGAGAGAACCCCTCATCCGGCGCTTCGCGCCACCTTCTCCCGCAAGGGGAGAAGGAAGAAGGAGACCCATCATGGACTTTCAGCACTCCGCCCGTTCCTTGGAGCTCCAGGACCGCGTTCGCCAGTTCATGCGCACCCAAGTCGAGCCTGTCGAGGATCTCTATTACGAGCAGGTCAAGCCGGAGGCCGCGCGCTACAGGACGCCGCCCGTGCTGCAGGAGTTGAAGCGGCTGGCGCGGGAGCAGGGGCTGTGGAATCTGTTCCTGTCCGGCGAGCACGGGCAAGGCCTTAACAACACTGGTCTGACCAACCTCGAATACGCGCCGGTGAAGGAGATCATGGGCCGCATCCTCTGGGCGCCTGAAGTCTTCAACTGCTCGGCGCCCGATGTCGGCAACATGGAGGTGCTCGCAAACTACGGCACCAAGACGCAGCAGGAGCGTTGGCTGAAGCCGCTTCTGGAGGGGCGGATCCGCTCCGGCTTCTCGATGACGGAGCCGCAGGTCGCCTCCAGCGACGCCACCAACATCCAGTGCGAGATCAAGCGCGACGGCGACGACTACGTCATCAACGGCCGCAAATGGTTCACCTCGGGCGCGATGAACGAGGATTGCGAGATCCTGATCGTGATGGGCAAGACTGCTCCGGACCATCCCGACCGCCACCGCCAGCAATCCATGATCCTGGTGCCGAAGAATACGCGTGGGGTGCGCATCGTACGCGACATGCTCACCTACGGCTATGACGATGCGCCGGTCGGCCATCCCGAGATCGTCTATGACGACGTCCGCGTGCCCGCCGAGAACATTTTGCTCGGCGAGGGCCGTGGCTTCGAGATCGCGCAAGGTCGGCTCGGCCCCGGCCGCATTCATCACTGCATGCGCCTGATCGGCTGCGCCCAGCGCGCGCTGGAATTGATGTGCCAGCGCGCGGTCTCGCGCGTCGCCTTCGGCAAGCCGCTCGCAGATCAGGGCTCGGTGCGCGAGGACATCGCGCATTCCTTCTGCGAGATCTCACAGGCGCGGCTGCTCACCTTGCAGGCCGCCGACAGGATGGACCGCGAGGGCAACAAGGCCGCGCGCGATCTGATCGCCGCGGCCAAGATCGTGGTCCCCAGCATGGCCGCCCGCGTCATCGATCGTGCCATCCAGATCCATGGCGCCGCCGGCGTGTCGCAGGACACGTTCCTCGCCCGCGCTTACGTCTACGCCCGCTTCATCCGCATCGGCGACGGCCCGGACCAAGTGCACCTCGCCGCGGTGGGCAAGGAGCTGATCAGGCGCGGCGGGGTGATGGCGGGGTAGAGGTGACGTCCTGCGCCAGGATCTGCGCATAGAGGAATGCATTGGACCCGGGCAAGGATTGCGCTTTTCGCTTGTGGCCCATCTCGGACATAGGGACGCGGCTTCGGACATCGGATTGGTTGTCCATTCTCACTAGCTGTGTCGCCGCAAAGTGCTAGGCTTCGGACATGGATGGGCCTTTCCTCCGCGGTGCTCAATGAGACGACGCGAGTTCATGGGGCTGATCGGCGGCGCGGCGGCGACGTGGCCGCTCGGAGCGCGTGCGCAGCAACCGGCAAGGTGGCGCTACAGGGTAGGCTATCTCGCGAGCGCGTCGCGGGAGCAAACACTTCGCAATGTTGGAGCCTTCGAAGCGGGTCTGCGGAGCCTTGGCTACCGCGCTGGCGAGAATGTCGTCATCGAGTACCGCTTTGCCGACGGAGACATGGGGCGGCTGGCGGCGCTTGCCACAGAGGTGGTCGGGCTCGGCGTGGACGTCATCGTGTCCGGGACCAATGCGACCACGGTTGCAGCCATGAAGGCGACCCGGACGGTCCCGATCGTGATGGCCAACAGTGCTGAGCCTGTCAGTGCCGGACTTGTCGCCAGTCTGGCGCGCCCGGGTGGCAATGTCACTGGGTTCAGCTCGGAGCCCGGCGATGAGATCAACGGCAAGCGGCTCGAATTTCTGAAGGACACTCTGCCGAACCTCTCGCGTGTGGGCGTTCTGTGGAATCCGGACTTTGCGCCCAATCAGGAGCGGCTGGCATCGCTGCGGGAAGCTGCCCAAGCGCTGGGGTTGACGCTTGTCCCGGCCGAGGCGCGCGGCCCGGATATGCTTGAACAAGCGTTCGCGACAATGGTGAGGGAACGCGCTCAGGTGCTCGTCGTGTTGAGCGATGGAGTACTGTTCAACCACCGCAGTCTGGTTGGCGTCATGGCCGTCAGAAATCGGCTGCCCGCAATCTCTGCGGTGAGAGAATACGCGGAAGCGGGCTTCCTCTTGAGCTACGGGACTGATTTGCCAGATCAGTTTCGCCGGTCTGCAATCCTTGTCGACAAGATTCTCAAGGGTACGAAACCTGGCGATCTGCCGGTTGAACGGCCGATCAAGTACGAACTTGTTATAAACCTCCAGACCGCCAAGGCACTCGACATCAACATGCCACCGACCCTGCTGACGCGGGCCGATGTAGTGATCGAGTAGGCACTCTGATGTCGCTTATTGGCCCTTTGCGTCAGTTGGTGCGGAGCTGCAACGTGCCCGTAGCCGTGGGCGAGCCGGAATTGTCGGGATCAGGTACAGCGGCGCGATCAACTCCTGGCGAACGTCCCCGCAGCGGTGCCCATATGCAAGAGGAAGCCCCCGCTTTAGCCTTGATGCAGCGCTTCAAATCGCCGTAGTACAATAGTAACTACTGCTGGCCGAGAGTGACCCTGCACGCCATGGCAGGTTCACCCAGGTGAAAGAGCATAGATCGCTTGCGCGCGAGATAACGTCTGCTGCCGACGTCACGGGAAGCGCTCGCGCCCCCGATATGCCGGCAAGCCGTTTCCGCATGAGCCTGCGTTGGCTGATCGTCGCGGCGCTCCTCCTGGCCGCCTTGCTGGTCCAGATCCCCGTCGTTCTGAACCCCGATCTGGCCTGTCTGCTGACGGAAGGCGAGCAGGTCCTGGATGGGCGCAAGCCCGGCGTCGACCTCTTGGAGCTGAATCCGCCCCTGTCGGTCTATCTGTACATGCCGGCATCGATGCTGGCGCGAACGACCGGCATTGCGCCTGAGCTCCTCGTGATCATCCTGATCCTGGTCGAAATCGTCGTCGCGCTTCTGATCATCGATCGTGCCGCTGCGGCAGCAAGGCTGGGGACTGAAGAGCGGGTCGTCGCAACCTGCCTGTTCGCGTTCTTGTTCGCGATTCTTCCGAGCGGCGTCTTCGGACAGCGTGAGCACATCGCCGTCATTGCGCTGACCCCTTTCGTCGCCGTCACGGCGATCCGCTGGCGCGGCCTCAGCCCCGGACCGCTGGCGGTCCTGGCAGGACTTGGCGCCGGGCTGGCCTTGAGCATCAAGCCCCACCTCGCCCTGGTCGCAGGACTTCCGGTCGTCCTTGCGGTCATCCGCCAGCGCTCTGTCAAGCCGTTGTTCTCTCCGGAAGCGATGACGGCGGCTGCTGTCGTCATCGGCTACGGAGCGATCCTCGTCATCGTCTTCCCCGCTTATCTGTTCGACTATGCGCCGATGGTCTCTGCCGCTTATCTGCCGCTGCGGATGAATCTGGGCGATCTGCTGTCCTTCCCGGCCACGGTGATGGCCGGATCCATCGTGTTTCTCGGCCTGCTGGCCCCGCACGAGTTCAAGATCGGGGGCAACGCGACCCCATGGCTGGCCGCAGCGCTCGGCGGAGCTGCGAGTTTCGTTCTCCAGGGCAAGCATTGGACCTACACGGCGTTTGCGCTCTGCGTCTTTGCGATTGCCGCGCCGCTGCTCCATGCGCGCGTGAGGACGATGCGGATGCCGGTCATGATCGCCGGCCTTGCGGCCGTTGCGCTCATCGCCTACTGCCTGTCCTTGCAGGTCCGGCCGTTTCCGCCGCTCAAGGAGCGCATCCAGGCTCTCGCAACGCATCCGCGGCTGATCACGATCGGCGATCACATCGCGCTGGGGCATCCGCTCGTCCGTGAGGTCAACGGGACCTGGGTGGGCAGCTCCTGCGTGCAGCTATTGGCGGCCGGCGCGATGATGCTCCAGAAGACGACGCAGCCAACCCAAGGCGAGCGCGCAAGACTGGACAGCATCATCGATTTCGAGCGACGGCACTTGCTCGCGGACCTGCGCGCCGGTCGACCGGATGTGATCCTCGTGGATACCCAGCTGCTGAGCGCGGTCCCGTTCGACTGGCTGGCCTGGGCGAGGTCCGATCCCGAGCTCGAGGCGGAGCTAAGTCGCTACCGCGAGGTCGAAGATGCCGGCGGCCGCGTCCGGATCCTGGTCGCTCGATCGGGTTCGGAGCGGTAACAACCCGTTCGGTCGTGCGCCGGCCGCGGCACCGGCGCCACGCTCGCCATGCTGACATCATGCCAGTGTTTTGCCCGACGAGTCAAAATCGATTCGTAAAAACAGCAGGCTTTCACGTCGGCCGCCAAGCCATTGAAAAGCTTGGCCCCGTCTACTGTGCATGGGGTTGTTTTTCAGTTTTTGTTGGGGCGACCGCTTTCGCCGCGGTGGTCCAGCCGCTACCCCGCCCTGGCGATGCGGCCGTCCGCCGACCCCGCGCGCAGGTTCTGGAAGAACGTCTCCACCTCCCGCGACAGCGTCTGCGCCGTCTCGGTCAGGCTGCTCGCCGCGGTCAGCACCGAAGCCGCCGCCGTATCGGTCTCGCCGATGGCATCGCGCAGCGAGGTGATGTTCGCCACCAGCGTCTCGTTGCCTTGGGCGGCGCTTTGTGCGTTGGAGGAGATCTCGCGTGTGGCCTGGTCCTGCTGACTGACGGCGCCGGCAATCGCCGACGTGACCTCGTTGATCTCGCGCACCGCGCCGCCGATCTCGCGCACGGCGTCGACCGCGTTGCGGGTCGAGGCCTGGATCATCGCGACGTTCTCGCTGATCTCGGCGGTGGCCTTGGCGGTCTGACCCGCGAGCGCCTTCACCTCGTGGGCGACGACGGCAAAGCCGCGGCCGGCATCGCCGGCGCGCGCCGCCTCGATGGTGGCGTTCAGCGCGAGCAAATTGGTCTGCTCGGCGATCGCCTGGATCAAATTGAGCACGCCGTCGATGCGTTGGGTGGCCGCAGCGAGGCTCTCGATCTCGGAGATCGACTTCTCGGTGCGCTGGCCGGTCTGCTCGACCGCGCCGGCGCTCTGCCGCACCTGGCGGCCGATTTCCACCACCGAGGCCGAAAGCTCCTCGGCCGCGCCCGCGACCGCCGTGACGTTGTGCGAGGCCTGCTCGGTGGCGTTCGCCGCGCTGCCGGCGCGGCTGCTCGCATCCGCAGTGACCCGCGTGATGGTCTGCGCGGTCTCGCGCATGACCGAGGCGTTGTCGCTGAGGCCGCGCATGATCGCGCCGATCGCCTCGCGAAATTGCTCGACGGACCGCTCGACGTGGCGGGCGCGCTCCTCGCGCGCGGCGGCGTCTTGCGATACTTGCGAGGCGAGGTTGCGGTTGCGCCCCATCGCGTCCTGGAACACCTGGATGGCGCGGGCCAGCGCGCCGATCTCGTCGGCGCGGTTGGAGTGCGGCACCACGACATTTTCGGCGCCGTCGGCGACCTGCTTGATGGTGGCCGTGATCGCGGCGAGCGGCCGGGCGATCGAGCGGGCGATGATGACGATGCCGACGACGACGAGGGCGAGCGCGACGCCGCCGAGGCAGGTGAGGATGAACGAAAATGTGCGGTTGGTCTCGGTCTGCTGCGCGATCTGCCTGGCGCGCTCGGCATAGACCTTCGACAGCGCCTCGAGGTCCTTGTTCAGCGCCGAGCGCACGCTGCGATTGGCGTCGTTGTCGCCCCATTCGCGGCCCGCGGCCGCGTTGATCTCGACGCCGCGGCGCACCAGCTCCTTGCGGAACTCGACGAACTGCTCGATGCGCTTCTTGAACGTCGCGAACTGCTCGGCATCGTCGGCCTTGACGATGGTCTCCCAGCGCTTCACGACGTCGAGGATCTGGGCGTTGAACTTGAGCAGGCCGTCACCGTATTTCTTCACCACGGCCGGCTCGGTTGACATGTAGACGCCGCGCGATTCCATCACCACCGCATAGACCAGCGAGTTGACCCGCTCGACGTTCAGCGCGGCGGCATTGGCGGTCTCGATCGCGCCTGCGAGGTCGGCGCTGCGGCGGCTGTTGTAGTCCGACAATATCGCGATCGCCGCCGTGAGCAGCGCGAACAGCGCGAAGATCGCATAGAGCGTGCCGGCAAGCGTGAAGCGGCCTGCCGGCTTGGCGGCATTCCCAGATCGGTCGGATGTCATGATGTTCAGGGGCCCGGATTGGCCTGGAGCGGCCGGTGAGCGGGGTTGGGTAAAATTGATGCAAAACTATGCGGAACGAAGATGGATACGGCGTTAACGCAGCTCCGGGCCGCCCCCGTCCTTGGTCGAAGGAAAGGCAAGTCATTTCAGCGTCTTGATCCCTCGGTTTAGTTTCAGGATAGTCTTTCGGGATAAGTCCTGGAGTCGGCCGTTGGCCGAGCAACCCCGGAGAGACCCTTGGTCTACCGCCACAGCATCGACGCCACGACCTACAGCTTCCCTGATCTGCGCGACCTGCTCGCCAAGGCGACACCCCCGCGCTCCGGCGATCGGCTGGCCGGAATTGCCGCTGCCAGCTCCGAGCAGATGATCGCGGCGCGGATGGCGCTCGCCGATGTGCCGCTCGGCGAATTCCTGCAGGAAGCCGTCGTTCCCTACGAGACCGACGAGGTCACCCGCCTCGTCATCGACAGCCATGACGCCAAGGCGTTTGCGCCGGTGGCATCGCTGACGGTCGGCGCCTTCCGCGACTGGCTGCTGTCGGACGCCGCAACGCCCGACATGTTGAAGCGGCTGGCCCCCGGCATCACCCCGGAGATGGCCGCCGCGGTGTCGAAGCTGATGCGCAACCAGGATCTGATCCTGGTGGCGCGGAAATGCGAGGTCACCACCGCCTTTCGCAACACCATCGGCCTGAAGGGACGGATGAGCACACGCCTGCAGCCGAACCATCCGTTCGACGACGCCAGGGGCATCACCGCCTCGATCCTCGACGGCATCCTGCTGGGGGCGGGCGATGCCTGCATCGGCATCAATCCGGCGAGCGACGATCCCGCAATCATCGGGCAATTGCTGCGGCTGGTCGATGAGATCATCGCGCGGCTGCAAATCCCGACGCAGGGCTGCGTCCTGACCCATGTCACGACGACGCTGTCACTGATCGGGCAGGGCGTGCCGGTCGACCTCGTCTTCCAGTCGGTCGCAGGCACCGAGGCCGCCAACCGCAGCTTCGGCATCGACCTTGCGCTTCTGAAAGAGGCGCACGAGGCGGGGCTGTCGCTGCGGCGCGGCACCGAAGGGCAGAACGTGATGTATTTCGAGACCGGCCAGGGCTCGGCGCTGTCGGCGGGCGCCCATCACGGCGTCGACCAGCAGACCTGCGAGGCGCGCGCCTATGCGGTCGCCCGCGCCTTCGCCCCGCTGCTGGTCAACAGCGTGGTCGGCTTCATCGGCCCGGAATATCTCTATGACGGCAAGGAAATCATCCGCGCCGGGCTGGAGGATCATTTCTGCGGCAAGCTGCTCGGCCTGCCCCTCGGGGTCGACATCTGCTACACCAACCACGCCGAGGCAGATCAGGACGACATGGACAATCTGCTGACGCTGCTCGCCGCCGCCGGCGTCACCTTCATCATGGGCGTTCCGGGTGCCGACGACGTCATGCTGAACTACCAGTCGACGTCTTTTCACGACGCGCTCTATGTCCGGGACGTCTTTGGTTTGCGCCGCGCGCCGGAATTCGACGATTGGCTGGCGCGGTCGGGCATCACCGGCGGCGATTTCCGGATTGCGGCCGATGCAGGCCTGCTGCCCGATTTTGCCTCGCGTCTGATCGCGTAAGGCGGCACTAAGCGTCAAACTTTCTCCTTTGGGGAAACCGTCGGCGCTGCCCGGAATTGTGCTTGTGCCACAATGTTGAGAAATTCCGGCGGCAGCATTACGCTATGTGTCTGGCTGGCAATTTCCGCAACCAGGTCGTGGCGGGGGAGCTTTGATGCGAGCTGAAAGTAACGGAACGTCCCGGCGGATTCTCTGCGTGTTTCCGCGCTACACCTCGTCCTTCGGCACGTTCGAGCATTCCTATCCCCTGACCGATGGCGTCCGCGCCTTCATGCCGCCGCAGGGGCTGTTGCTGATCTCCGCCTATCTGCCGCATGACTGGCAGGTCAAATTCGTCGACGAGAACCTCCGCCGCACCACGAGGGAGGAGTTCGAATGGGCGGAAGCCGTCTTCGTCAGCGGCATGCACATCCAGCGCCAGCAGATGAACGACATCTGCCGCCGCGCCCATGAGTTCGATCTGCCGGTCGCGCTCGGCGGTCCCTCCGTCAGCGCCTGCCCCGACTATTATCCGTCCTTCGACTATCTGCATGTTGGCGAGCTGGGCGATGCCACCAACCAGCTGATCGAGATCCTGTCGCGCGGCACCTCGCGGCCCGAACAGCAGGTCGTGCTCACGACCAAGGACCGCGTGCCGATGACGGAGTTTCCGATCCCGGCCTATGAGCTCGCCGAGGTCAAGAAATACTTCCTCGGCAGCATCCAGTATTCCAGCGGCTGTCCCTATCAGTGCGAGTTCTGCGACATCCCCGGCCTTTACGGCCGCAATCCACGCATCAAGACGCCGCAGCAGATCATCGCCGAGCTCGACCGCCTGCGCGAATGCGGCATGACCGACACGGTCTATTTCGTCGACGACAATTTCATCGGCAACCGCAAGGCGGCCCTGGACCTGCTGCCGCATCTGATCGAGTGGCAGAAGCGGACCGGCTATGTCGTCCGGCTCGCTTGCGAAGCCACGCTCAACATCGCCAAGCGCCCCGAGATCCTCGAGAAGATGCGCGAGGCCTATTTCATCACCATCTTCTGCGGCATCGAGACGCCCGATCCCGACGCGCTGAAGGCGATGCAGAAGGACCACAACATGATGGTCCCGATCCTGGAGGGCGTGCGCACCATCAACTCCTACGGCATGGAGGTGGTCTCGGGCATCATCATGGGGCTCGACACCGACAAGCCGAACACCTCGGAGGCTTTGCTCGCCTTCGTCGAGGAGTCCCGGATTCCGCTGCTCACCATCAACCTGCTGCAGGCGCTGCCGAAGACGCCGCTATGGGACCGGCTGGAGCGCGAGGGGCGCCTGGTCGATGACGACAGCCGCGATTCAAACGTCGACTTCCTGTTGCCCTATGACGAGGTCGTCGCGTCCTGGAAGCACGCCATGGCGGTCGCTTACGCGCCCGAGAAGGTTTACGCGCGCTTTCAGCATCAATGCGACAACGTCTATGTGCACCGCCTGAAGATGCCGGTGCCGGACGAGATGAAAACCTGGCGTAACATCCGGCGCGGCCTCGTCATGCTGCGTAACATCTTCTGGAAGGTCGGCGTGCTCGGCGACTACAAGCGCGTATTCTGGAAGTTCGCGCTGGGGCGCATCAAGCGAGGCGATCTCGAAGGCCTGATCGGCTGCACGCTGATCGCGCACCACCTCATCACCTTTGCGCGCGCGGCCTCCAGCGGCAAGCAGAACGCTTCGAACTATTCGATCCGGCTGCGCGAGGCCGCCGTTCCCGCCGAATGATGCCGCATGTCTGATCCGGCCCTGCCGCGCCGCCCCGTCCTCGATCTGCGGGCGTTCACGCCCGCGCGCGTCGCGCTCGGGCGCAGCGGCGCGAGCCTGCCGACGAGGGCGCTGCTCGATTTCACGCTGGACCATGCCCGTGCGCGCGATGCCGTGCATGCGGCCTTCGATACGCCGCGTCTGATCGCCGATCTCGACGCGCTCGGTCTTGCAGTGACCGAGGTGAGGAGCCGGGCGGTCGATCGCAGCGACTATCTGCGGCGGCCGGATCTGGGACGACAGCTCGAGCCCGACTCGGCGCAGCGTCTGGCACGAAGCGTCTCGGCGCCGTGCCAGCTCGCTGTCGTGATCGGAGACGGCCTGTCCGCAGCGGCGGTCCACAGCCATGCGGCGATCGTGGTAGGGCGCCTGTTGCAATTGCTTGCCGAGGGCGATGTTGTCGCGGTCGGCCATGTCGTCGTCGCCTCGGGCGCGCGCGTTGCGCTCGGCGACGAGATCGGCGCCATTCTCGGCGCGCGCATGGTCCTGATGCTGATCGGCGAGCGGCCCGGCCTGTCCGCGCCCGACAGCCTCGGCGCTTATCTGACCTTCGCGCCGCAGCCCGGCCGCACCGATGCCGAGCGCAATTGCGTCTCGAACATCCACCACGCCGGCTTGAGCCATGACGAGGCGGCGTTCAAGATCGCCTGGCTGGTTCGCGAGGGGCTGGCCCGGGAGGTCACCGGCGTCGCGTTGAAGGACGAGAGCGCAGATCGCGCGCCGCGCCAAATTGGCACATTCTCGCCGGGATAACCGGGGACCGGGCCCGAAATCGCCGCATCTTGATCGATTTGCCCACACTTCGCCTGCTTGCGAGAGGGGTGACTGACCTGCTAAACCCCCTCGCGGCGATTTTCCGCGCATTTTCAAGGGGCAAGCCTCCCATTGGTATGGCGTTTTCAAGCCGTTCGCGGGGCGCAATAAGCTCACAGGCCGAGCCGATTTAGGAACTGGACAAGGCATGCTCGAAAAGCACAGCGAGAGTGAGGTTCATGTCGACAAGGTCGAGCAGGGACCTGCGTCCTCCATCGCCTTCGGGCTGGAGCGTCTCGGGCTGATCGCCGTCCGGGCCCCGATCGTCTCCTGCATCGTCCTGCTCGCGCTGATTGTCGGCGCGGTGTTCGGCATCTACCGGATCAAGATCGACGATTCGCTGTCGCAGCTGTTCCGCTCCGACAGCCGGGAATTCCGCCAGTATGAAGAGGTGACCAAGAAGTTCCCGGCGGAGGAGTTCGACGTCCTCGTCGTGGTCGAGGGCAAAGCCCTGCTGGAGCGGAACAACCTGGAGAAGCTGCGCGACTTCGTCACCGACCTGCAGCTGGTCGAAGGCACGCGCGGCCTCGTTTCGCTGTTCTCGGCGCGCCAGGCGCCGGCCCCGGGCAAGCTGCCCGCGGCGCTGTTCCCGGCCGAGCTGCCCGAGGGCGCGGCCTATGACAAGTTCATCGAGACCGTCAAGAACAACGAGATCATCCGCGGCAAGCTGTTGTCCGAGGACGGCACGCTGGCGCTGATCGTGCTGTCGCTCGATCCCGAAGTGGTCGGCTCCAACAAGCTGACCAAGACCGTCGGCGACATCCGCGCGCTAATGAAGGAAGATCTCGGCGACACCGGGCTCAACGTCCAGCTCTCCGGCGTGCCGGTGATGCAGCTCGAGATCCGCAACGCGGTCGAGCGCGACGGGCTGACCTACAACATCCTCGGCATTCTCGCCGGCTGCATCATCGCCATCATCTTCTTCCGCAAGATCTCGTTCATGATCGCGGCGGCATTCCCGCCGATGATCGCGATTCTGCTGGCGCTCGGCGCGCTCGGCTGGGCCAATTTCAACCTCAACATGTTCCTGAACGTGATGACGCCGCTCATCATGGTCATCAGCTTCTCGGACTCGATGCAGCTGACCTTCGCCGCGCGCGACCGGCTGATCGCTGGCCAGGACAAGTTCACCGCGTTCAAGAACGCGGTGCTGGTGGTGGGGCCGGCCTGCGTGCTGACGCACGGCACCGCCGGCATCTCCTTCATCGCGCTGCAATTCTCCGACTCCGACCTGATCCGCAAGTTCGGCGAGGCTGGGCTTGCCGCCACCATCATCGCGCTGGTCGCGGTGCTGTCGCTGGTGCCGGTGTTCGGCGTGCTGTTCGTGCGCAACGAGAAGGTGTTCGCGGTCAAGTTCCAGGGGGCCGACGCCGGCGTCCAGGCGCTGCGCAATTTCTGCTACTGGATCGCGGTGCGCATGGTCGGCCGGCCCGGCCTGTTCAGCCTGATCGCGGTGCTGTTCGTCGGCGGCCTCGGCGTCATCTATGCCAATCTGGAGCCGCGCTACCGGCTCGCCGACCAGGTGCCGGACAAGCGCCAGGCGGTCGCCGCCAGCGACCGGCTCGATGCCAAGCTCACCGGCGCCAATCCGGTCAACGTGCTGATCGTGTTCCCCAAGGGTGAAACGCTCTATTCACCGCAGACGCTCCAGACCATCGCTGAAGTCCACGCGACGGTCGAGAAGGCCGCGGGCGTCGGCAACGTCTGGTCGCTGGAGACGCTGCGCCGCTGGCTGGCGGAAAAGGCCGGCAGTGCCGACGTCGCGACGCTGAAGGAATATGTCAGCGTCATTCCCGAGCATCTGGTGCGTCGCTTCATCGACGCCGAGCAGGACGCCGTCGTCGTCGCCGGCCGCGTGCCGGACAAGGATTCCAGCCAGCTCCTGCCGATCGTCGACAAGCTCGATACCGAGCTCGATGCTGTCCGCAAGAAGCATCCGGGATACGAGGTCGCGGTGACGGGTCTCGCTGCGATTGCGGCGCGCAACTCGGCCAACATGATCGAGAAGCTGAACCGCGGCCTCACCGTCGAATTCGCGCTGGTCGCGATCTTCATCGGCCTCGCCTTCCGCTCCTGGGTCGTGATGTTCGCCTGCATCCTGCCGGGCATCTTCCCGGTGGTGATGTCGGGCACGGTGCTGTGGGCGATGGGCGAGGGACTGCAATTCGCCAGCGTCGTCGCGCTCACCGTCTCGTTCGGCCTTGGCCTCTCCGCCACCATCCACTTCCTCAACCGTCTCCGCCTGGAGAGCAAGCCGGGCGTCGGCTCCGCGCTCGCGGTGGAGCGGGCGACCGTGCTGGTGGGACCTGCGCTGATCCTGACCACGGTGGTCTTGGCCTGCGGCCTCGTCGTCACCGTGTTCTCCGACCTGCCGTCGCTGCGGCTGTTCGGCTGGCTCAGCGCCTTCTCGATGGTGATGGCGCTGGTCGCCGACCTCTTCATCCTCCGGCCGACGGCGATGTGGCTGATCAACCTGCACGACAAGCTGCAGGGCACGGACAAGCCGGCGATCTGAGTCTGGGGCGGCAGACGCCGCCTCGCGCTCACGCCTCGACGCGGACGATCCCGTAGGGATTGAACTTGAAGTCGTCCTCGGCGTAGTCCTGCTCCCGCGACAGCGCGAGCTTGCGGTCGCGCAGCGTTGCATCGATGCCGTGCTCGGCCATTGCGTTGGCGATCTCTTCCATCAGCATCACCGCGGACCATTCGTTGCCGCGCAATTTCGCGACATAGACCTCCGGCAGGCCGACGAGGTGATAGCCGACGGTCTCGTAATAGCGGTCGCCGGCGAGCGGGCGCTTGGCGAACGCCAGCCGGCACGCCTTGGTGACGGCGGGGGTCATGCGCAGGCCCTGGCTGGTGATGGAGCCCTTGCGCGCCTGATCCATGAGACTTCGCCACCGCGAGAGGCCGTGGGCGACGCCGGCGCTTTCGCCTTTTGCGGCAACGGCGCCCGCGTCGAACATCTCGTCCACGATCTGCAGCGCGGCGGCCGAGTAGGCGGCCGTCTTCTGCTGAGCCATCGGCGGGCTCCGCAGGTAGAGGACCGATTTGTGGTTGGCCACGGCCGCTTCGTCGGACGCGGACCATGCCTTCGGGAAGACGCGGTCCCAGCACACGCCGAACGACCGCTCCATGCGCGGATCGGGCTTTCCTTGCGAATAGGTGCGGTCGATCTCGAAGCCGAAATCGGCAATCGTTTTGGCCACCGCCTTCGGCGGATGCAGCAGGCTTTCATTCTTGCCGAGGAAGCAGAGCACGTGACGCGGCTTCACGGACGAAGACTGCATGTTCGCTTCCTGCTGATCACCGGCGAAGGCGCGGCTGGCCACGAACAGGCCGGCGGCTTTCAGCAGATGTCTGCGGATCGGGTCCATCTCAGCAAATCCAGCCGCGCAAGTTCATGTCAGCAAAAAGCCCCCGGCTCGCGAGAACCTGGGGCATGTTCCTCGTTGCGGGCGAAGAGTCTTCAGCCCTTCGTCATGGTGATGTTGACGCCGCGGATCTCGCCCTTGGACGAGATCTGCACGGTCTGCTTGGTGCCGTTGGTGCGCAGCGACAGATTGGCGGCAAAGCCGTTGGCCTCGACGAAGACCTCGATCTGGCCGCCACCGGCGGTGCCCTGGAGGTTGCCGAAGATGTTGCGGCTGGACTCGCTCCAATTGCCTGAGATGCGGTCGCCCTGGCTCGTCACGTCGCTGGTCAGGTCGAACTTGTAGCTGTCGGAGGCGCAGTGCAGCGCCTGCTTCAGACTGAGGCCGCTGCCGGCGACCTTGTAATCCGCCTTGCAGCGGATGCGCTCGGTGGAGCCGTCGGACAACGACACCGTGCCGGTGCCGCTCCATGCGCCGTCGAAACCGGCGAACGGTCCGGACGACTGAGCATGGCTTGCCGTAACCGAAAAGAGCAGCGCCGCCCCGATGCCGGCCGCCGTGATTGCCAGTCCAGATCGCCCAAAGAATTTCATCGCAAATATCCCGTTTTGGAACGACGTTCGCTCATCATTGAGAACGTCTCGCCACATCGAAAGTTTAGTGCTCCGAGCAAGTCGCAGGTTCAAAGCCCGGCGGCCAGAGACGGCGGTTCACGCAGCCCCGCCGCGCTTCAGGGCCGCGATTTGCCGCGTTTCGGCATGTTTGCGGCGACCAAGGGCGGGCGAAGAGATGCAGCGCGGCAACAGGTCTGCATTAAAACGCAATGCTTCCGAATTATGATGTAGTATCAAACCCTTACATCTGCGACTTAAAATGCGGGGAAGACCTGTTCGGCGGGTGCGGCGCCAATTTGGCCGCATTTGCCAGTGCTTGTGCCTTCTCTGAGGCCGCTACAAGCGGCGACTTGCCATCAGAACAATCCGTTCCGGTCATCCGCCCTGTGCAGTCCGGGATCGGTGCGATTCTGCCGTCAGAATGAAGGAATACAATGCGTAATCTTCTCGTCGCTCTCACCCTGCTGTCGGCCTCCCTTTCGACAGCGGCGTTCGCCCAGCAAGGGCGAGGCACGGACGCCGAGCAGAAGGCCTGCACCCGCGATGTGCAGAAGTTCTGCCGTCCGGTCATCGACCAGGGCGATTTCACGATCCTGGCCTGCCTCAAGGAGAACCGGGCCAAGATCTCGCAGGCCTGCGACCAGGTCCTGAAGAACCACAATCAATAAACTCGGCCATTGGCCCCCAAGGCGGCCCTCGGCCGCTTTTTCCGGGCGCGATCCGCGAAGGGGCGGCCGTCGACGGACAGGATTGGTTTTGCGGCCGTATTCCCCTATATGGGGGCCGCGGCGGCATCGCCGGCATGAGCCCGCGCGAGCGAAAAAGCCCTTCCTGTCCAACCGATTGTAAACCAGCCCCTCGATGACCTCTGCGAGCGAATTGCGATCCGGCAAGGGTGACCGCGACGAGAATTTTCCCGTCGCGTCCTGGATCATTCATCCGCGTCATCGCGCCCTGATCCTGGCCTATTACAATTTCGTCCGCACCGCCGACGACATCGCCGACCACGCCACGCTACCCGCCGACCAGAAGCTCGCTTTTCTCGACCTGCTCGAGGCGGAACTGCTCGGCAAGGGCGACACCCAGCCTGAGGCCGTCAGCCTGCGCCGCGCGCTGGCCGAGCGCGGCATGCCGCCGCGCCACGCGCTCGACGTGCTGATCGCGTTCCGCATGGACGTGACCAAGCTGCGCTACGAGACCTGGGACGAGGTCATCCACTATTGCCGCTATTCGGCGATGCCGGTCGGCCGCTTCATGCTCGACGTTCATGGCGAGAGCACCTCGACCTGGGCCGCCTCGGACGCGCTCTGCGCAGGCTTGCAGATCAACAATCACCTGCAGGATTGCGGCAAGGATTTCCGCGAGCTCAACCGCGTCTATCTGCCGCGCGATGCGCTGGCAGCACACGGCGCCTCGGTCGAGCAGCTCGGCCTTGCGCAATCGCCGCCGGCGATGCTGGCCTGCCTGCAATCGCTCGCCGCGCGCAACGAGGCGCTGCTCGAGGAGGGCAGGTCGCTCGCTGCGGAAATCCGCGATTTCCGTCTTGGCGTCGACGTCTCCGTCATCCAGGCCTATGCCGACCGCATCGTGCGCCTGCTCAAGGTCCGCGATCCCCTGCGTGAGCGCGTGCATCTGAACAAGTTCGAGCTGCTCGCCTTCAGCCTCGCCGGGATGATCGGCGAAGTCGGCCGCCGTGCGGTCGGCCGCAAGGCCATTTCCAGACCGGGGGCTGCCCATGACGCTTGAGGCGACCACGCCCGGCGCCAATTACGGCTCGACCGCATCCGGCAGCTCGTTCTATGCCGCGATGCGCATCCTGCCGCGTGACCAGCGCGACGCGATGTTCCAGATCTACAGCTTCTGTCGCCAGGTCGACGACATCGCCGATTCCGACGGCCCGCGCGAGGAGCGACTCGCAGCACTTCAGGAATGGCGCAACGACATCGACGCGCTCTATCAGGGCCATCCGCCGCCGCGGCTGAAGGACTACGTCGCCTCGGTGAAGACGTTCGGGCTCAAGCGAGAGGATTTCCTCGCCATCGTCGACGGCATGGAGATGGACGTGCCGCAGGATATCCGCGCGCCCGACATGGCGACGCTGGATCTGTATTGCGACCGCGTCGCCAGCGCCGTGGGGCGGCTGTCGGTGCGGGTGTTCGGCATGCCCGAGGAAGACGGCATTCTGCTCGCGCACCATCTCGGCCGTGCGCTGCAGCTCACCAACATCCTGCGCGACATCGACGAGGACGCCGGCCTCGGCCGGCTTTATCTGCCGCGCGAGGCGCTGCTGCATGCCGGCATCACCTCCAACGATCCACACCGCGTGATCGCCGAGCGCGCGCTGCCGAAAGTCTGCCTGCCGCTGGCGCAGCGCGCCAAGGTGCATTTCGAGAAGTCGGACGAGATCATGAACCGCAACAGGCGCCGCGCCGTGCGCGCGCCGCGGATCATGTCGAAATACTATCATTCCATTCTGGACCTCCTGATCGCGCGTGGCTTCTCCGCGCCACGCGCGCCGGTACGTGTGTCGAAGATCACACGGATCCTGATCCTGCTCCGTTACGCTTTCATCTGATGCAAAACACAGCTCACATCATCGGTGCTGGAATTTCCGGCCTCTCCGCCGCCGTGCGGCTCGCCAATGCCGGCTTCAAGGTCGCCGTGCACGAGGCGACGCACCAGGCCGGCGGCCGCTGCCGGTCCTATTTCGACGGTGCGACCAATCTCACCATCGACAACGGCAATCATCTGCTGCTGTCGGGCAACAGCCATGCGCGTGCCTATGCGCGCGCGATCGGCACCGAGGCGGGCCTCGTCGGCCCGGAGCGCGCGCAATTTCCCTTCGTCGACATCAAGACCGGGCAGCGCTGGCAGATCGATCTCGGCGAGGGCCGGTGGCCGACCTGGGTGCTCGACGAAGGCCGCCGCGTGCCTGACACGGGCCTCACCGACTATCTCAAGCTGGCGCCGCTGATCTGGGCGTCGGAGGAGACGCTGGTCGGCAAGTCGATTCCGACCGAGGGCATCCTTTATCAGCGCCTGGTGCAGCCGCTGCTGCTCGCCGCGCTCAACGTCGATCCGCCTGAAGGCTCGGCCGGGCTTGCCGGCGCGATCGTGCGCGAGACGCTGCTTGCGGGCGGGCAGGCCTGTCGTCCCCTGATCGCGCGCGATGGCCTCAGCGCCGTGCTGATCGAGCCCGCCGTGACCTTTCTGCAGGAACGTGGTCACACCGTTCAGCTCGGCCATGAGCTGCGCTCGTTCGTCAGCACGGACGGCAAGGTGACAGCGCTGAATTTCGGCGGCGAGGATTTGATCCAGTTCGGTGCGGGCGATGTCGTCGTGATGGCGGTGCCGCCGCGCGCGGCCGCCAGCCTGTTGCCGGGGCTGAAGACGCCGACCGAATTTCGCGCCATCGTCAATGCGCATTTCCGCTTTGAGCCGCCGCCCGGCTCGGCGCCGATCCTCGGTGTGATCGGCGGCATTGTGGAATGGCTGTTCGCGTTCCCGAATCGGCTCTCGGTGACCATCAGCAACGGCGACCGGCTCGTCGACATGCCGCGCGAGGAACTCGCGCAGGCGATCTGGAACGACGTCTGCGAGGCGGGCGGTGTCTCTGGCGAGCTGCCTCCTTGGCAGATCGTGCGCGAGCGCCGCGCCACATTTGCGGCGACGCCGGCCCAGAATGCCCTGCGTCCGGGGCCGGTCACTGCGCTGAAAAACCTGTTCCTCGCCGGCGACTGGACTGCTACGGGATTGCCAGCAACCATCGAGGGATCGGTCCGGTCGGGTGACCGCGCCGCCGATCTGGTTCTGGCCGCCAAAGGATCCTGAAAGGCGGCCTGACGGGCAAATGTCCCGGTCAACTTTCAATCGACTATCGGAGCAATCGAGCGACATGGATTCCGTGACCGCGACCAGCCGCGAAGCTTTGGAATCGAGCATTGCGTCGGCGACCCAGGGCGTCCTCGGCTTCCAGCAATCCGACGGCCATTGGGTGTTCGAGCTCGAGGCCGACTGCACGATTCCGGCCGAGTACATCCTGCTGCGCCACTATCTCGCCGAGCCGGTCGACACCGTGCTCGAGGCCAAGATCGGCAACTACCTGCGCCGCGTTCAAGGCGCTCATGGCGGCTGGCCGCTCGTGCATGACGGCGAGTTCGACATGAGCGCCAGCGTGAAGGCGTACTTCGCGCTGAAGATGATCGGCGACTCCATCGACGCGCCGCACATGATGCGCGCGCGCGAGGCGATCCACGCCCGCGGCGGCGCGATCAACAGCAACGTCTTCACCCGCTTCCTGCTCGCAACCTTCGGCGTCGTGACCTGGCGCGCGGTGCCGGTGCTGCCGATCGAGATCGTGCTGCTGCCGTTCTGGTCGCCGTTCCACCTCAACAAGATCTCCTACTGGGCGCGCACCACCATGGTGCCGCTGATGGTGATCGCCGCGCTGAAGCCGCGCGCGAGGAATCCGAAGGGCGTCGGCATCGACGAATTGTTCCTGCAGGACCCGCGCTCGATCGGCATGACCGCCAAGGCGCCGCATCAGAGCATGGCCTGGTTTCTGTTGTTCCGCTCGCTGGACGCGATCCTGCGCGTGATCGAGCCGCTGTTTCCCAAGAGCCTGCGCAAGCGCGCGATCGACGCCGCGCTCGCCTTCACCGAGGAGCGGCTCAACGGCGAGGACGGCATGGGCGCGATCTATCCGCCCATGGCCAACATCGTCATGATGTACGACGCGCTCGGCAAGGACGAGAACTTCCCGCCGCGCGCGATCACGCGCCGGGGCATCGACAAGCTGCTCGTGATCAAGGGCGACGAGGCCTATTGCCAGCCCTGCGTCTCGCCGGTGTGGGACACGACGCTGACCGCGCATGCGCTGCTGGAAGCCGGCGGCGACAAGGCGGTGCCGGCGGCCAAGCAAGGCCTCGACTGGCTGATCCCGAGGCAGGAGCTCGCGGTGAAGGGCGACTGGGCGGTGAAGCGGCCCGACGTCCGCCCGGGCGGCTGGGCCTTCCAGTACAACAATGCCCATTACCCCGATCTCGACGACACGGCCGTGGTCGTGATGTCGATGGACCGCATGCGCCGGGAGCACGGTGCGGCCGGCTATGACGACGCGATCGCCCGCGGCCGGGAGTGGATCGAGGGCATGCAGAGCGACGACGGCGGCTGGGCCGCCTTCGACGTCAACAACCTCGAATATTACCTGAACAACATCCCGTTCTCGGACCATGGCGCGCTGCTCGATCCGCCGACCGAGGACGTCACCGCGCGCTGCATCTCGATGCTGGCCCAACTCGGCGAGACCGAGAAGACCAGCAAGCACGTCGCCGCCGGCGTCGCGTATTTGCGGAAGACCCAGCACCCGGAGGGGTCCTGGTACGGCCGCTGGGGCATGAACTTCATCTATGGAACCTGGTCGGTGCTGTGCGCCCTCAACATGGCCGGCATCGACCACAAGGACCCCATGATCCGCAAGGCCGCCGACTGGCTGGCCTCGATCCAGAACGACGACGGCGGCTGGGGCGAGGACGCCGTGAGCTACCGGCTCGACTACAAGGGCTGGGAGGCCGCCCCCTCGACCGCCTCGCAAACGGCATGGGCCTTGCTTGCCCTGATGGCGGCAGGCGAGGTTGATCACCCGGCCGTCGCCCGCGGGGTGGAGTACCTGATTGCAACACAGAACGAAAAAGGACTGTGGGACGAGCAGCGGTACACCGCCACAGGCTTCCCCCGCGTGTTCTATCTACGTTATCATGGTTACCCAAAGTTCTTTCCGCTGTGGGCATTGGCGCGGTATCGGAACTTGCGGAACACCAACAGCAGGGTGGTAGGGGTCGGAATGTGACTTTGGGGACGGGGGACTTTGTTACCGCGGGTAATGCCATCGACCCGCGGCCGATACTGATCGTGACTGGACTGGTGCAGGAGGCCCGCATTGCGGCCGGGCCTGGCATGGCGGTCATTTGTTCATCCAGCAGCCCGACCCAGTTGCGGGCGCTTCTGACGGTGGTGGACCCAGAGACGATTCGCGGCGTGATCTCGTTCGGTGTGGCCGGCGGGCTCGATCCGAGCTTGCGCTCCGGCGACGTCGTGCTGGCGACAGAAGTGCTCTCCGGCGACGCCCGCTGGGCTGCCGGCCTGTCGCTCGGTGACGACCTGATCGAGCGCCTGACCTCCGGCCGCCGCCGCGTCGTGCGCGGCAGCCTCGCCGGGGCCGAGGAAGTGGTCACGAAGCGGTCCTGCAAGGCTGCGCTGCATTCGGAGACGGGGGCTGCGGCCGTCGACATGGAAAGCCACATCGCCGCCGCCTACGCCGCCGAGGCCGGGCTGCCTTTCGCCGCGGTCCGCGTCATCAGCGACCCCGCCCACCGCGCGCTGCCGGCGCTCGCCCGCGCCGCGATCAAGCCGAACGGCCAGATCGACCTCGCCGCCGTGCTGCGCGGCATCGTGCGCAATCCGGCGACGCTGCATGCCCTGGTCTCGACCGGCATCGACTTCAACCGCGCGCTGCGGTCACTGCGT
The DNA here is from genome assembly GCF_051853025.1 of Bradyrhizobium sp. BLXBL-01. NCBI lineage: Bacteria > Pseudomonadati > Pseudomonadota > Alphaproteobacteria > Hyphomicrobiales > Nitrobacteraceae > Bradyrhizobium > Bradyrhizobium sp. BLXBL-01. The sequence continues at coordinate 5,663,643 of NZ_CP182471.1, read as the reverse complement.
GGCTGCCGCGATTATCTGATCGGGACGGAGCTGATCGAGAGCGAGGAGTTGGTGTCGAAGGCGGCGTGAGCGGGTTCTTCGAGTTGGCAAGACAAAACAGCCCGGTCGTCTGACCGGGCCTTTTGTTTTGAGCTGCCCGATCCCCGTCACGGGCGAGTGGCGTCCTTCCACTCAGCACGCAACGACAGCGATAGGCTCGCAGGAGCTCAACGCGGCTGGACAAAATGCCCGTCGGGCAAAACAGCGCGGACCTCGTCAATCCCTTCCTGCAAAAATATTCCACTTTCCCGAATTTCGGATTTGTGGCATAGGACGCTCATCCCGGTCCTGCCAGAGGGGCGCTTCGCGATCGTCACGAGATGCGGGTCGGGGTGCGGTGGACGCGGCAGCGCCGGCGCGAAAGGCGATGACAGGGCGGGCATCCGTGAGTCATGCGCGACGCGTACGACACGGCGCCGTCAAAGCGGCCAGGCTGGATCTCTGGGGCGAGCACACGCGAGCCCCCGATGCTTCCTGAAGGGCCGTCCGCGGACGGAGAAGTCGTGTGGTCCCGACGCCCGGGGTTCTGGCGTCAAGTCTTGCGGTGATGCGGCGGCCCGACCGGGTGTGCACATCGATCAGCCGCGACGACGACGGGGGCAATAGTGCAACGCTCCCCGAGGAGAGCACGAAGGACACCGTTAAAACCAACCGCGCAGGGAAGGCCGGGCGTCCGGCATCACCTGTGATCCACCCCGTGTGCGTTTTCGATGCACGCGGACCGCGGGTGCCGCCGGCGCCCGGCCTTCCCTGCGCCCTCTGGTCTTCAAAGGGGCGCGAACGAGACGCATAGCCCGGGCGAACGCACCGCGGGGATGCGAAGGTGTGTCTGCGATGGGCAGCGCGAATGGCAAGAGCAAGCTGCTGCCGCACTCTCCGTCATTGCGAGCGCAGCGAAGCAATCCAGACTGTCTCCGAAGAACGATTCTGGATTGCTTCGCTGCGCTCGCAATGACGCTGGGGCTGATAGCGTGCTCCCAAGCCGCACGAATCCTGCCCAGAAGAAAAAAGCCCGGTCGCGCTGGCGGCCGGGCTTTCGTCGTGAGGTCTGATCGTGCGGCGTTTTACGCCGCCGTCGAAGCCTTCTGCGCGGCCTTCGCCTGCGCGGCGGCGGCTTCGTCCTTGCGGATCTCGGAGAGCTTCTTCTGGACCTGCTCGGAGAAGATGTACTGCGCCGGGCGCTGCTTGGAGAGGTCGATCTCCGGCGCCATCGGGCCACTGGTCCGCACGCCGCGCAGCGCCACCCACATCGCCTTCAGCGGGTTGTTGAGCGCTGCGGTCGCCGCGGTCGGCTCGTAGCCGCAATGGGCCATGCAGTCGGCACACTTCTCGTACTTGCCGGTGCCGTAGGAATCCCAGTCGGTGGTCTCCATCAGCTCCTTGAAGGTTTTGGCGTAGCCTTCACCGAGCAGATAGCAGGGCTTCTGCCAGCCGAAGATGTTGCGCGCGGGCATGCCCCACGGCGTGCACTCGTATTCCTGGTTGCCGGCGAGGAAGTCCAGGAACAGGCCGGAATGCATGAAATTCCACTTCTTGCCCTTGCCCATCGCAAAGACGTCGCGGAACAGCTTCTTGGTCTTGGTGCGGTTGAGGAAGTGCTCCTGGTCCGGGGCGCGCTCATAGGCGTAGCCCGGGGACATCGAGACGCCGACACCGAGCTCGGTGGTGAGGTCGAGGAATTTGGCGATCTCCTCGGCCGGGTGGCCGTCGAAGATGGTGGCGTTGACGTTGACGGTGAAGCCGCGCGCCTTGGCCGCCTTGATCGCCGAGACGGCGCGGTCGAACACGCCCTTCTGCGAGACCGCCTTGTCGTGGTGGTCACGCAGGCCGTCGAGATGTACCGAGAAGAACAGATAGGGCGAGGGCTCGAACAGATCGAGCTTCTTCTCCAGCAGCAGCGCGTTGGTGCAGAGCGAGACGAACTTCTTGCGCGCCACGAGGCCGCGCACGATCTCGCCGATCTCCTTGTGGATCAGCGGCTCGCCGCCGGGAATGGCGACCATCGGCGCGCCGCATTCATCGGCCGCGTCCCAGCACTCCTGCGCGGTCATGCGGCGGTTGAGGATGGCATCGGGATAATCGATCTTGCCGCAGCCGACGCAGGCGAGGTTGCAGCGGAACAGCGGCTCCAGCATCAGCACGAGCGGATAGCGCTTGCGGCCAAGCAGTTTCTGCTTGAGCAAATAGCCGCCGATACGCATTTCCTTGAAGAACGGGATAGCCATTACAGGTTTCTTTCTGGGCTTTTCAATTCAGGTGGGTCAGCTCGCGGCCAGTTGGGCCGGAAGCCGGAATTCGATGTTTTCCTCGCGGCCCGGCAACACCGAGACCTTCACCGGTCCGATCCGCCGCATCGCTTCAATCACGTCATCCACGAGTACCTCGGGCGCCGAAGCGCCGGCCGTGACGCCGACGTTCCTGGCATCCTTCAACCACTCCGGATTGAGCTCGCTGCCGTCGGCAATCAAATAACTCGCGACGCCGGCCTCAGTGCCGATTTCGCGGAGCCGGTTCGAGTTCGAGCTGTTGGCAGCGCCCACCACCAAGATCACGTCGACCAGCTTGCTCAAGTCCCTTACCGCAGATTGGCGGTTCTGTGTCGCATAGCAGATATCCCGGATATCCGGACCTTGAATGTCTGTAAAGCGGGCTTGAAGGGCGGCGATGATGTCCTTGGTGTCGTCGACCGACAGGGTGGTCTGGGTGATGTAGGCCACTGGCGTATCTGCCGGCAGGGTCAGTGCCTTAACCTCTTCAACGCTTTGAACAAGCTGCACCGGCCCCGGGACCTGGCCCATCGTGCCCTCGACCTCGGGGTGGCCGGCATGGCCGATCAGGATCAGGGTGCGGCCCTTGCCGATGTAGCGCTTCCCCTGATTGTGAACTTTCGTGACCAGCGGGCAGGTGGCATTGAGCACCGGAAGGTCGCGTGCGGCGGCCTCTTCCTCGACGCTGCGGGCGACGCCGTGGGCGCTGAACACGGTCACCGCCTTCGGCGGCACCTCGGCGAGTTCCTCGACGAAGATGGCGCCTTTGTTCTTCAGGCTCTCGACGACGTATTTGTTGTGCACGATCTCATGGCGCACGTAGACGGGCGGGCCGTACTTCTCCAGCGCCCGTTCCACGATCTCGATTGCACGCACCACGCCCGCGCAGAAGCCGCGCGGTTGCGCCAGATAAACTTCCATGGGACGCCCATCACGCAAGTTGCACCCATCCGCTCCCGTAAGTCCCCAAGCGGCACTCCGATACTGACCAATGAGTTGCAATATCCGCACCATTGGTTCGCGCCTGCGGTAACTACCCACCCCTGTGGGGACTCCGGCGCATGGAGGCGCAGTACTTTGTGTCAAAAAATCGGCAGAATGGAAAGCTGGAACCGCGGGCGGAGGCTTCTGAGGTATTTTGGTAGGGTATGGGATGTGCCCGCTTGCGCGACATTCCTGCGTAGCCCTTCGTCACTTTCCCGCCTCAACTCCCCGGCTATACCGGCGGCCCGCATGATTTTGCCACGGTCTCCCGCCGTTTACCCTCGAACCTTCTGGCGGCGAGAACCACCCAAAACAGCAATAGGTTTCGCCCGGGAACTCCGATAAACAGCGGGCGTTTCCGGCAAGCTGTTAACCGCAGAAAGAAAAGAAGTGCTGCAAAGCGTCGTCGTTGCCATCGTCAGGGCCTGCACCCGGTTTGCCTCCCTTGTCGTCGTTCTCGGGCTCCTGCTGTCGGTGGGGGCGGGCTATTACGCTGCGCGCCATTTCGCCATCAACACCGACATCAATTCGCTGATCGCCCAGAATCTGGACTGGCGCCAGCGTGATCAGCAATTCGATCGCGCCTTCGACCGCGACGCGACGATCACGGCGGTGGTCGAGGCCAAGACCCCGGAAATGGCGAGCGCCGCGGCCGATGCGCTCTACGCCAAGCTGAAGGACGACAAGACCAACTTCCAGTCCATGCAGCAGCTCGGCAGCGGCGAATTCTTCGAGAAGAACGGCCTGTTGTTCCTGCCGACCGAGGAGGTCGGCAAGATCACCGGCCAGTTCGAATCCGCAGCGCCCCTGATCGAGATCATGGCCGGCGACCCCTCGATCCGCGGCCTCACCGGGGCGCTGGAGACGGGCCTTGCCGGCGTCAAGCGCGGCCAGGTCAAGCTCGACAACACCGAGCGGCCCTTCAACCTGATCGCGCAGACGGTCGAGACCGTGCTCAACAAGGGCAATGCCAGCTTCTCCTGGCGCGAGCTCGTCAGCGACGAGCCGCTCAAGGATTCGGACAAGCGTACCTTCATCGAGTTCAAGCCGATTCTCGACTACAACGCGCTGGAGCCGGGCAAGGATGCCACCGACGCGATCCGCAAGGCCGCTGCGGATCTGGATTTCACTGGCAAATACCAGGCGCGGGTGCGGCTGACCGGCCCCGTGCCGATCGCCAACGAGGAATACGCCACCGTTCAGGAGGGCGCGGTCGTCAACGGCGTCGGCACGATTCTCGTCGTGCTGGTCATCCTGTGGCTGGCGCTGCATTCGTCGAAGATCATCTTCGCGGTGTTCGTCAATCTGTTCGTCGGCCTTGCGATCACGACCGCGGCCGGCCTGATGATGGTCGGATCGTTCAATCTGCTGTCGATCGCCTTCGCGGTGCTGTTCGTCGGCTTGGGGGTCGATTTCGGCATCCAGTACAGCGTCCGCTACCGCTCGGAGCGCTACAAGCACGACGATCTCGCGGGTGCACTGGTGCTGGCGGCCAAGCGCTCGGCGGTGCCGCTGTCGCTGGCGGCGATGGCGACGGCTGCCGGTTTCCTCTGCTTCATGCCGACCGACTACAAGGGCATCGCCGAGCTCGGCCAGATCGCCGGCGTCGGCATGCTGGTGGCGTTCATCTCGTCGATTACCGTTCTGCCAGCCATGCTGAAGCTGCTGAACCCGCCGGGCGAGCCGGAGCCAGTCGGCTACGCCTTCCTCGCGCCGCTCGACCATTTCCTGGAGAAGCATCGGGTGCTGATCGTCGGCGGCACGCTGCTGCTCGCGCTCGGCGGCCTGCCGCTGCTCTACTTCATGAAGTTCGACTTCAACCCGATGAACCTGCGCAATCCGCACGCCGAGTCGATCGCCACCTTCCTCGATTTGCGCAAGGATCCGAACACCGGCGCCAATGCCGTCAACGTGATGACGACGTCGGAAGAGCAGGCGAGGCAGGTCGAGGCGAAGCTGGAGAAGGTGCCCGAGGTGCTCAGGGTGATGTCGCTCGACAGCTTCGTGCCGCAGGACCAGCCGCCGAAGCTCAAGCTGCTCGCGCAGGGCGCCAAGGTGCTGAATCCCGCGCTCAACCCCGATCAGATCGACGCAGCGCCGACGGATCAAGAGAATGTCGAAGCGCTGAAATCCTCGGTCGACAATCTGCGCCGGACGGCGGGCGAGGCGAAGGGCCCGGGCGCTGTCGCCTCGCGCCGTCTTGCCAACGCGCTCGAAAAGCTCGCCAATGGCGACGAGGCCACGCGCAACAAGGCGCAGGACGTGTTCGTCGCGCCATTGAAGATCGTGTTCGACCAGCTCAGGAACGCGATGCAGGCAGGTCCCGTCACCCTGAGCTCGCTGCCGCCCGATCTCGTCAGCGCCTGGAAGAGCAAGGACGGTGTCATCCGCGTCGAGGCGCTGCCCAAGGGTGATCCCAACGACAACGATACGCTGCGCAAATTCGCAGCGGCGGTGCTCCAGGCCGAGCCGACTGCGATCGGCGGGCCGGTCTCGATCCTGAAATCCGGCGACACCGTGGTGAAGGCGTTCATCCACGCCGGCATCTATGCACTGCTGGTGATCGGGCTCCTGCTGTGGATCACGCTCCGCCGCTTCGTCGACGTGCTGATGACGCTGGTGCCGCTTCTGGTTGCCGGCGCGGTGACGCTCGAGATCTGCGTGTTGATCGGCCTGCCGCTGAACTTCGCCAACATCGTCGCGTTTCCGCTGCTGCTCGGCGTCGGCGTCGCCTTCAAGATCTATTATGTCGTGGCCTGGCGCTCGGGCAGGACAAACCTGCTCCAGACCAGCCTGACGCGCGCGATCTTTTTCAGTGCGCTGACGACGGCGACCGCGTTCGGCAGCCTGTGGCTGTCGAGCCATCCCGGCACGTCCAGCATGGGCAAGCTGCTGGCCCTCTCGCTGGTGACGACGCTCGCCGCCGTGCTGCTGTTCCAGCCGGCCCTAATGGGCAAACCCCGCAATCTCAGGGAGTAGGCAGATGTCGCCGACCGGGTCGGCGGCGCCCTTCTGACCGGGCTTGGCTGCGCCGGCGGCCTTGGGAGCTGCGGGCGCAGGCGTGGTGGTGCCGCCCGTGGCTTGGGCTGCCTGGGCCCCTTGCCCTGCTTGCGGCTTCGGCGCAGTGCCGCTGGATTTCGCCGCGCCCTTGGCCATGGCGTTGGCAGGGCTGGAAGGGATCGGCGGGCCGACCCGGGTCCAGGTTTCGCCGCCGCAGAGGAAGCCCATGACGCAGCCCTTGATCTCGAGCTGGTCGGGGCCGGCCGGCGTGATCGTCGCGCTGTAGAGCTGACCGTCCTTGGCGTTGTAGACCTGTCCTTCCCACTGATCGACGCCGGGCTTCTTCTTCATGTCGATCAGGGTTGCCATGCCGAGCGTCGGCCTGTTCTTTTTCGAGGCATCCGGATTGTTCTCGTCGCGCCCGCCGGGCTGCTTTTCCCAGGAAACCGCGCCCCACATGCTGCCATAGCATTGGGCGACGCGAATGTTGGCAACGCCGTCGGCGACCCGCCAGTCGCCGGTCGGATCCGCGGCCAGCGCGGGCGTCAGGCCGGCGTAACCGCCAGCCAGTATTAGTCCGGTGTAAAGGGCCAAACGCATGTGTGTTCCTTGGCAGTGCAACATGGTCTAAAGCTGTGCTTGCGAAGATGGTCCGAAAAAGGGCAAAAGGCCGCACAGACCGTTTTCAGTAACGGTCCGTTTTCAGTTGACGAGACGGCCCTCAACCGAAGTATGTAGCGGATGCACAGCCCAAATCCAGACATGTCTCAGCTATTCGCGGACCGTCAGGCCCAGCGCAGCACCCTGCATAACCGGTATCTGAACGAGCAGTTCGTTCGGGTGCTCAAGACCATCGGCTACGATGTCGGCTTCCAGAAGGGGCAGGGGCAGTACCTCTACGACCGCGACGGCGCGCGCTATCTCGACCTGTTGTCCGGCTTTGGCGTGTTTGCGATCGGGCGCAATCATCCCGTCATGCGCGAGGCGCTCAAGAGCGTGCTCGATGCCGACCTGCCCAACCTCGTCCAATTCGACGTTTCGACGCTCGCCGGTGTGCTGGCCGAGCGCCTCCTGAAATACGTTCCCTATCTCGACAAGGCGTTCTTCGCCAATTCCGGCGCGGAATGCGTCGAGGCTGCGATCAAGTTCGCGCGCGGCGCGACGGGGCGTCCCGGCATCGTCTATTGCGCGCACGGCTATCACGGGTTGACCTACGGCGCGCTGTCGCTGACCGGCGACGCCAACTTCCGCACCGGCTTCGAGCCGCTGCTGCCGGGCTGCACCCCGATCCCGTTCAACGACCTGGCCGCGCTGGAAAAGGCGCTGGCCTCGCGCGAGGTCGCCGCCTTCGTCGTCGAGCCGATCCAGGGCAAGGGCGTCAACATGCCCACCGACGAGTTCCTGCCGGGGGCGGCCGCACTCTGCAAGAAATACGGCACGCTGTTCGTCGCCGACGAGATCCAGACCGGCATGGGCCGCACCGGCCGCTTCCTCGCGGTCGAGCACTGGAACGTCGAGCCCGACATGGTGCTGCTGTCGAAGTCGCTGTCGGGCGGCCACGTGCCGGTCGGCGCCGTGCTGACGCGCAAGAGCATCTTCGACAAGATCTTCAACCAGATGGACCGCGCGGTGGTGCACGGCTCCACCTTCTCCAAGAACGACCTCGCGATGGCCGCGGGCATCGCCACGCTCGACGTCATGGAATCGGAGAAGCTGATCGATGCGGCCGCCAAGCGCGGCGCCGAGCTGCGCCTCGCGCTGACGCGCATGGTGCCCGGCTACGAGCTGCTCAAGGAAGTCCGCGGCAAGGGCCTGATGATCGGCATCGAGTTCGGCCCGCCGAAATCGCTGCGCCTGCGGGCCTCCTGGAACGTGCTCGAGACCGCCAACAAGGGCCTGTTCTGCCAGCTCATCACCGTGCCGCTGTTCAAGGATCACAAGATCCTGACGCAAGTCGCCGGCCACGGCAGCCACACCATCAAGCTGCTGCCGCCGCTCACCATCACCGAGGAAGACTGCACCTGGATCGAGCGCGCCTTCGACGACGTCATCGCCGGCAGCCACAAGGTCCCCGGCGCGATCTGGTCGCTCGGCAAGACGCTGGTGGACAACGCGGTGCGAAGGTCGGCCTGATCTCTTTGCCGAGCCATCTCGGCATTCGTCTTTGCGAGCGAAGCGAAGCAATCCAGGCTGTCTTCCGCGGAGGCAGCCTGTATTGCTTCGTCGCTTCGCTCCTCGCAATGATGCTGGCCCAATCTACCCCTCCACGTTCGCCTTCATTGCCGCCTCGAACTTGTCGACGAATTCGGCAAGTTCGTCGGCGCCGAGATCGCTGACGGCCCAGAAGTTCAGGCCGCGGCCGCCCCAGCGGCGGCAGTTGAAGCCCTGCATGGTCTGGGTCTTCGGCGGCCGATGCTCGGTGCTTGAAGTTTGCGACACGAACAGATTGATCACGTGTTGCCGGCGCCGGTAGACCACGGCGCCGATGGCGCGGGCGTCGATATAGTCGAGCCGGCCGCCGACGAGCGTAAAACCTTGCGCGGTGAGGTCGATCACCGGTGGTGCGACGTCGAGCTTGCCGTTGAACCAGGGCTTGACGGTGTGCTGGTCGGTCGAGACCACGTCGGTGAGATGGCCGGCCTGGAGCGAGCGCAGATGCGCGGAGACGACCTCAGACAGAATGCGCTGCTGGTCATCCTGGCGCAGCACCACCGCGACGATTCCGGTGGCGGCGAGCGCGGAGACGGCCGAGCCCATCGCAAATCCGCGCAGCACGGCGCGGCGGCTCGGCTGCTGGCGCTGCGGCTCAGGCAACGAGGCTTCGATGCGAGCGCGCAGGCTTGCCGGCGCGGTGTAGCGCAAATTGGTACCTGCGAGCACGCGCTGCATCTCGCGCTGCGCCGCGAACTCCGCGGCGCAGGCCGGGCAGCTCGCGATATGGGCTTCGACCTCGCGCGCGTGGCCGGCATCGAGCTCGCCATCGAGCAGCGCGTGAAGCAGGATCCTTGCTTCGTCGCAGGTCATTTCGCTTGCTCCTCTTCCGTCCAGGCCGCGCGCAGCATGGCGCGGGCGCGGGCGAGGCGGGACATCACGGTGCCGACGGGGACGCCGACGGCCTCGGCGATTTCACGATAGGACAGGTTGTTGATCTCACGCAGGACGAAGGTTTCCTTGAACGGCTCGGCGAGCGCGTCGATCAGCTTGCGGATTGCGCCGGCATCGCGGCTGCGCAGCACTTCAGTCTCGGGGCTCGCCTCGGTCTCCCGCCAGAGCGGCGTCTGCTCGGCGGCACCTAGCGTATCCTCGATCGCGCTGGGCCGGTTCGCGCGACGCACATATTCGGCGTTGCAGACGTTGCGCAGGATCGCGAACAGCCAGGGCTTCATCGCAGGCCCCCGGTAGCTGTCGAAATGCTTCAGCGCGCGCAGATAGCACTCCTGCACCGCGTCCTCGGCGTCAGAGGCATCGCGCAGCAGGTAGCGTGCGAGCGTGTAGACGTCGTCGAGATAGGGCAGCGCTGCCTCGCGGAAGCGCTGTGCCTTCTGCACATCGTCGGTGGCGGGCATCGCTCCTCGCTTTGCCTCTGGTTCTTCTTTTGCCTTGACCGCGGGCGCATGCGCCCGGCCGGCGTGGGACCACCGGCCGGGCAGGACGTTGATGCCTTGGTTGAAGACGTTACTCAACCTTGATCATCCCCGTCATGTGCGGGTGCAGCGAACAAAAATACTTGTAGTCGCCCGCATTGGTGAAGGTGAAGGAGAACTTGTCGTCGGTATCAAGGGTCTTGGACCTGAACTTGCCGGCAGAGACGATGGTGTGCGGGATATCGTCCCGGTTGGTCCAGGTCACGGTGGTGCCGACCTTGATCTTGAGCTCGGCCGGCTGGAACACGAAATTGTCGATATGCACGTCCGTGTCGTCGGCGTGCGCCTTTGCCGCGGGCAACAGGATAGCCGCGGCCAGAGCGAGACCGAGGTCGAAACCGAAGTCGCGGCGATTGAAAGTCTTCATTGTCAGCTTCCGTTCAACCTTAGCCCTGGAGCGGCGTGTCGATGATCGCGAGCCGCTGCTCGTTCTGCTTGAAGTTGATGCTGGCGACCCCAAGCATGGAGCGCAGCCTTGCGTCCTCGACCTTCATCGGACCGGGCGAGGGCGCGGCCCCCGGCGCCGGCTGCGGGAAGGCGGTCGAGCGCGCGGTGTGGAAGGTGACGTTGCCCTCGACCTTCTGCATCACCTGATGGATGTGCCCGTTCAGCACGGTGACCGAGCCAAAGCCCTTGACGTATTCCAGCGCGCGCCCGCCGTCCTCGGTGCCCCAACCCCATTGCGGATAGACGGTCCAGAGCGGGATGTGCGCGAACAGCACGATCGGCGTCGATTTTGACTTGCCGCGCAGATCGTCCTCGAGCCAGGCGAGCTGCTCGGCGCCGAGATTGCCCAGGCCCCCGGCCTTGAGGTCGACCACGTTGACGAGGCCAATGAAGTGCACGCCCCCGGCGTCGAACGAGTACCAGCCGTGACCTTTGGTGCCGCGGCCGTAGCGTTCGCGATAGAGCTTCACCTCCTCGTCGATGAAATCATGCTCGCCGGGCACGTAATGCACGTCGAGCTTGGTCTGCGAGATGATGCGCTCGGCATTGTCGAACTCGGCGGCTTTCGACAGATGCGTGATGTCGCCGGTGTGGATCATGAACGACGGCTTTGCCGGCATCGCGTTGATCTTGTTCACGGCCTCTTCCAGCGTGCCGAGCGCGTTGGGATTGGCCGGCTTGTCGAAGCCGACATGGCTGTCGCTGATCTGGAGGAAGGTCATGCCGGGCGCGGCCGCCGTTGCGGCCTCGGCCGAATCGATGATGCCGATCGAGCGTGGCACGCCGCCCGTGACGGTCCAGAGCACCCCGGTGCCGGCCCAGGTCATGCACTCCAGCACCTTGCGGCGGCTGACGCCGTCGTCCCCGTGATTGTGTCCGCTCATCGCGCCTCTCCACGTCGCCCGGAATTGGGCTTCGGGGAGATGATCGGGGGAGGGCGCGGCTTATTCCCCGACGGAATGACGATTTCGTGAGTGCAGTCTCGTGTCCCGGACAGGGCGCAGCGCCGCTTGGCGGTGCGCCGCAGAGCCGGGACTTGCCGCAAGGGTCCCGGCTCAGCGTCGCACCGCTTCGCGCTGCGCCGCGTCCGGGACACGATAGCGTCTACTTCGCATCCTCCAGGATCATCGTCGCACCCTTCTCGGCGATCATTGCGGTCGGCGTGTTGGTGTTGCCCGAGGTGATCGTCGGCATGATCGAGGCATCGACGATGCGCAAATTGCCGAGGCCATAGAAGCGCAGGCGCTCATCCACCACCGCCATCGGATCGTTCGGCGTGCCCATCTTCGCGGTGCCGACGGGATGGAAAATGGTGGTGCCGATGTCGCCGGCGGCCTTCGCCAGCGAGGCGTCGTCGTCGCCGACCGTCGGCCCCGGCAGATATTCGCTGGGGCGATATTTTGCCAGCGCCTTCTGCTGCATCAGGCGCCGCGTGGTGCGAATGGCGTCGGCGGCGACCTGTCGGTCGTCGTCGGTCGACAGATAGTTCGGCGCGATGATCGGCTTCTCGTCAGGCGTTGTCGCGCGCAACCGCACCGTGCCGCGCGAGGTCGGCTGCAGATTGCAGGCGCTGACGGTAATTGCGGGAAAGCGATGCAAGGGATCGCCAAACCTGTCGAGCGACAGCGGCTGCACGTGAAACTGGATATTGGCGCGGGCGCGCGTCGCATCGGAGCGCGTGAAGATGCCGAGCTGCGACGGTGCCATGGTCAGCGGACCGCGGCGGCGGAAGGCGTAGTCGAGCCCCATCAGGCCGCGGCGGAACAGATTGTAATAGGTCTCGTTCAGCGTGCGCACGCCCTCCACCTTGTAGATCGCGCGCTGTTGCAGGTGATCCTGGAGATTGCGCCCGATGCCGGGCTTGTCCATGACGATGTCGATGCCGAGCGGCGACAGCCAGTCGGCAGGGCCGATGCCGGAGCGATGCAGCACCTGCACCGAGCCGATGGAGCCTGCCGAGAGCACCACCTCGCGCTTCGCACGCGCCTCGACGATCTCGCCGTTCCGGATGAAGCGCACGCCGACGGCGCGGCCCTGCTCGATGATGAGGCGGTCGACCAGCACGTGCTTCTCGAGTCGCAGATTGGGGCGCCTCAAGGCCGGCTTGAGGAAGCCGCGCGCCGACGACCAGCGCCGGCCGCGCTTCTGGTTGACGTGGAAATAGCTGGTGCCTTCGTTGTCGCCGGTGTTGAAATCCGGGATGCGCTTGATGCCCATCTCCTCGGCGGCATCACCGACCGCATCGAGAATGGCCCATGACAGCCGCGGCGCCTCGATGCGCCAACCGCCCCCGGCGCCGTGATGCTCGCTGGCGCCGAGGAAGTGGTCCTCGAGGCGCATGAACAGCGGTAGCACGTCGTCATAACCCCAGCCGGTCAGGCCAAGCTGGCGCCAGTGATCGTAGTCGGCAGCCTGTCCGCGCATCGAGATCATGGCGTTGATGGCCGAGCAGCCGCCGATCACCTTGCCGCGCGGATAGGCCAGCGAACGGCCGTTCAGGCCGGGCTCGGCCTCGGTCTTGAACATCCAGTCCGAACGTGGATTGCCGATGGCGAAGAGATAGCCGACCGGAATGTGGAACCAGATCCAATTGTCGTCGCCGCCGGCTTCAAGGATGAGAACGCGGTTGCCTGGGGCAGCCGACAGCCGGTTGGCGATGATGCAGCCCGCGGTGCCGGCTCCGACGACAATGTAGTCAAACTCACCTTCAAGGCGCCTCGGCATTCTGCTTCCACCCGGATAGTCTCTTTGCGTTCCGTCTAATAGGCCGACGCGGCCGATCGGGACAAGCCCGGCCATGCCGGGTGAACAGGGCTAGACCCCGATTGCCGGCGGTTGGGTGGACCGACGCTTGCATGGTAGATAGTCCTGTACTTCCAACCAGCTCGAGACCTTACATGCCCATCGTGAACCGCGTCGCCGATCTTCAGCCCGATATCCAGACTTGGCGGCGGGACATCCACCAGCACCCTGAGTTGCTGTACGACGTCCACCGCACCGCAGCATTCGTCGCGGACCGTCTGCGGGAGTTCGGCTGCGATGAGGTCGTGACCGGCCTCGGCCAGACCGGCGTCGTCGGCGTGATCAAGGGCAACAAGCCTGCCGGCGAGGGGCTCAAGGCGATCGGCATGCGTGCCGACATGGACGCGCTGCCGGTCGAGGAGCAGACCAATCTGCCTTACGCCTCCAAGACCCCCGGCAAGATGCACGCCTGCGGCCATGACGGCCACACCGCGATGCTGCTCGGGGCGGCCCGCTATCTCGCCGAGACGCGCAATTTTGCCGGCGATGCCGTGGTGATCTTCCAGCCGGCCGAGGAGGGCGGCGCCGGCGGCGCGGCCATGGTCAAGGACGGCTTGATGGAGCGCTTCGGCATCGAGCAGGTCTACGGCATGCACAACGGCCCGGGCATTCCGGTCGGCTCGTTCGCGATCCGCCCAGGCCCCATCATGGCGGCGACCGACGAGGTCGACATCATGATCGAAGGCGTCGGCGGCCACGCCGCGCGTCCGCACAAATGCGTCGATTCCGTTCTGGTCGGCGCGCAGGTGATCACGGCGCTGCAGTCGATCGTCTCGCGCAGCGTCGATCCCCTGGAATCGGCGGTGATCTCGATCTGCGAATTCCACGCCGGCAATGCCCGCAACGTCATTCCGCAGACCGCGACCCTGAGAGGCACCATCCGCACGCTGACGCCGGAGGTGCGCAAGCTGGTCGAGAAGCGCGTGCATGAAGTCGTGGCAGGCGTGGCGCAGATCACCGGCGCCAAGATCGACCTGCACTACAAGCGCAATTATCCGGTCGTGAACAACCACGCGGCTGAGACCGAGGTGGCACGGCGCATCGCCACGCAGGTCGCGGGCGAGGCCCATGTGCACGAGATGGCGCCGCTGATGGGCGGCGAGGATTTCGCCTACATGCTCGAAGCGCGGCCCGGCGCCTTCATCTTCTGCGGCAACGGCGACAGCGCCGGCCTGCATCACCCCGCCTACAATTTCAACGACGAGGCTATCGTCTACGGCACGTCCTATTGGGTGAAGCTGGTCGAGGAGCAGCTCGCGGCGTCTTAGTTCACCTCGCCCCGCTTGCGGGGAGAGGTCGGCGCGAAGCGCCGGGTGAGGGGGACTCTCCGCGAGTCCATCTGTCACCATTTTCTCGGATGGAGCCCGTCACCCCAGCCCTCTCCCCGTAACAACGGGGAGAGGGAGAGGCTCTCAGAACATCCGCGAGAAGATCACGTAGAGCGTGGCCGACAGCATGATCGCGCAAGGCAGCGTCAGCACCCAGGCCATCAGCAGGTTGCGGATCGTCGACCATTGCAGGCCCGAACCGTTCGCCGCCATGGTGCCGGCGACGCCCGACGACAGCACATGGGTGGTGGAGACCGGCAGGCCGAACACGTCGGCCGCGCCGATCGTGGCGGCGGCCACGAGCTCGGCGGACGCTCCTTGCGCATAGGTGAGATGGCTCTTGCCGATCTTCTCGCCGACCGTGATGACGATGCGTTTCCAACCGATCATGGTGCCGAGGCCGAGCGCGATCGCGACCGCGATCTTCACCCAGTTCGGGATGAACTTCGTGGCGGCGTCGAGCGATCCCTTGTAGGCGTTCAGGGTCGCAATCTCCTCCTTGTTGAGATCGTTCTCCTTGTCCTTCATCAGGAAGCGGATCGCTTCGGAGGTCATGTACATGTCGTTGCGGGTGTTGCCGACGGCTTCCGCGGGCACCTTGTTCAGCGTGCCGTATTTGGCGACCTGGTCGCCGACGTCCTTCACCAGAACCGCGAGCGAGGGATAGGTCCCCTCGTTGATGTGGCGCTGCGTGATATACTGCGTCACGGCGGGACGGGGATCGCCGATGATGCTGTGGCCGGCGCCCTTCGCCGAGATCACCCTGGCGGCGGCATCCGAGGTCTTCTGGAACTGGACGACCTGCGATTCCGGCAGCGCGCGGTTGAGCGCGTAGGCCGTCGGCACGGTGCCGATCAGGATCAGCATGATCAGGCCCATGCCCTTCTGGCCGTCGTTCGAGCCGTGCGCGAAGCTGACGCCGGTGCAGGTCGCGATCAAGAGGCCGCGGATCCACAGCGGCGGCGCCTTGTTGCCTTCAGGCGCGGAATAGAGCGCCGGGTTGCGCACGATGAACTTGAGCACGAGCAACAGCGTGGCGGCGCAGATGAAGCCGAACAGGGGCGACAGCAGCAGCGCGTAGCCGATCTCGGTCGCCTTGGTCCAGTCCACGCCCGAGGTGCCGTCGCGGCCGCGCATGACGGCGTTGGCGATACCGACGCCGATGATCGAGCCGATCAGCGTGTGCGAGGAGGAGGCGGGCAGGCCGAAGAACCAGGTGCCGAGATTCCACAGGATCGCGGCGATCAGCAGCGCGAATACCATGGCGAAGCCGGCGCTGGAGCCGACCTGGAGGATCAGCTCGACCGGCAGCAGCGAGACGATGCCGAAGGCGACCGCGCCGGAGGACAGGAGCACGCCGAGGAAGTTGAAGAAGCCCGACCACATCACCGCGACCTCGGCCGGCAGCGAATGGGTGTAGATCACGGTCGCCACCGCATTGGCGGTGTCGTGGAAGCCGTTGACGAATTCGAAGCCGAGCGCGATCAGGAGCGCGATGAACAGAAGGATGTAGGGCAGATAGGTCGTCACCCGCGTGCCGGTGGCGTTGACGTCGACATAGATGCTGTAGGCGACGAACAGCAGGCCCGCGGCGAGGATGCCGAAGAACAGGATCATCGTCAGCGGATTGAAGCCCTTGTCGAGATTTGGCCGTGAGGCCGGCTGGATCGGCGCGGGATCGGCTACCGCGCGGTCAAATGCTACATCGGTCATATCTGGACGCCCCTTAACTTTCAGGTCCAGGTATTGTCCGCGATGGATTTGAAGGCTGGATGACAACCGACGCGCGAAAGCCGTTTTCCTGCAAGTATGCCGTCGTCCTGCCAGTGCCTAGGCCGCCCGCGCGGCCTTCTTCTGCAAGCCGGCGGCGATCTTCAAGTCCTCGACAAAGCGTCGATACTCCAGCACCTTGGCTTCGGGATCGGGCAGCCGCAGCAGATAGGACGGATGCACCGTCACGAGCGCTTTGCGTCCGTCGGGAAGATCGATCAACCGGCCGCGGTTCTTGCCGATCGGAGTGATCTTGCCGAACACGCTTTGCGCGGCGGTGGCGCCCATCGCGACGATGAGATCCGGCTGGATTGCTGAAACTTCCCGCTCATACCATTGCCGGCACGCCCGGATCTCCGGGGTGTTCGGCTTCTGGTGCAGGCGGATCTTTCCGCGCGGCACGAATTTGAAGTGCTTCACCGCGTTGGTGACATAGACCTTCTTGCGGTCGACGCCGGCTTCCTTAAGCGCACGGTCGAGCATCTGGCCGGCCGGACCGACGAAGGGGTGACCGGCGAGGTCTTCCTTGTCGCCGGGCTGCTCGCCGACCAGCATGATGTTGGCATTCTCGGGGCCTTCGCCGAACACGGTCTGCGTCGCGTCCTTGTAGAGATGGCAGGCGCGGCAATGGGCGGCTTCCTCGCGGAGCCCATCGAGATCGTCGGCAGCTGGCTTGCGTTTCATCGGAGCCTCCGGCCGCTTCTGAGGCTTATGCGGATCGGTTGCGGCATTGGCGATCATGGCACCGGTCATGCGTTCGGCGTCCTCGATCAAGGGCTTAATGATCGAAGCCTCGGGCAGGTTCCTCCAATATTTCTTCGGCATCTCGGCCTGCATCGCCTTCACCTTGAGCCGGGCCGGATTGAAGATGCTGGCATAGTAGCGCCGCCAGGTTTCCTCGAGCCGGTCTTCGCCCGGCGCCTCGCTCTTGCTGACGCCCGGCGTGAACGAGAGCGCGTGGCCGTCCCAATGCGCGCAGAGGTCCGGGGTCAGGATCGACCAGGGCATGTCGGCAAAACGCTTGGCGAAGAACGGCGCGGCGAGCTCGACGATGTGATGCTCCGGCTCGAACCATGCGACGTAATGCGCCTGGCGTTCCCGGCCGATCTCGCGGAAGCGCACGAAGGCATGCATCTTGTGCTCGTCGCGATAGACCGCTTTCGCCATGGCCGTGACCTGCGCGACATCGGGGTCTGTCGCGACCTCGATGAGATCGTGGTTGTCCTTCAGCCGGAACAGCAGGCGATAGAGGATCGCAAAGCGCTCGCCGTCGCGGTGCAGGATCGCCGCCTTCGCGAGCTCGACGAATTTTGCCGAGACATTGAAGGTGCTGTCGTTCACCTCGAGGATCGGAGACGGCGCGGGCGGCGCGAACAACTCCGCTTCGCCGCCTTGCACGGTCCAGGTGACATCGCTGGGTGGCACGTGGTGAAGCACGAGGCTCCGCGCGGCTTTGCGCCAGCCGTCGAAATCGGTTTCGGTGTCGAGGGTGATGTACTGCATCAGAAGCCAAATCCCAGTTGAGTTGCTTTGGGCTTGAATCGTTCGATCAGCCCGGCAGCGTCGAGCCGGTGTGGGGCGGGGCGGTGATCGCTGAGGACGATGAACGGCAGCACCTTGCTGCGGGGCACATGCAGCCGCGCGAGATCGGCGAGGCGGATCGTGGTGGTTCGCCGCGTCGCGATGATGCGTTCGACCGTCCTGGTGCCGAACCCCGGAACGCGCAGCAGCTCCTCGCGGCTGGCGCGGTTGACGTCGAGCGGGAAGCGGTCGCGGTGGCGCAGTGCCCAGGCGAGCTTGGGATCGATGTCGAGCGGCAGCATGGCGCTGTCGTCGACGATCTCGCCGACATCGAAGCCGTAGAACCGCATCAGCCAGTCGGCCTGGTAGAGCCGGTGCTCGCGCAGCAGCGGCGGCGCCCGCAGGGGGAGCGCGCGGCTGGCATCGGGGATCGGGCTGAAGGCGGAGTAATAGACGCGCCGTAGCCGGTAGGCGCCGTAGAGATTGGCGCTGGTGTGGAGAATGGTGTGATCGGAGGCGCTATCTGCGCCGACGATCATCTGCGTACTTTGTCCGGCGGGCGCGAAGCGCTGCGGCTTGGCCTTTGTTTTCGTTGTGCGGTTCTCCTCGGCCTCGTCCAGCTTCAGCCGCAGCCGACCCATGGTGCGGCGGATCGCGCGCACGTCCTTCTCCGGCGCGAATTGCTGCAGGCTGGTCTCCTCAGGCATCTCGATGTTGATCGAGAGACGATCGGCATATTTGCCGGCCTCCGCGATCAGCGCGTCGTCGGCCTCGGGAATGGTCTTCAGATGGATGTAGCCGCGGAAGTGATGCTCCTCGCGCAGTTTTCGTGCGACGCTCACCACTTGCTCCATCGTGTAGTCAGGGCTGCGGATGATGCCGGAGGAGAGAAATAGGCCCTCGATGTAATTGCGCCGGTAGAAGTCGAGCGTGAGCTTGACCAATTCGTCGATGGTGAAGCGGGCGCGTGCTACGTTCGAGGAGGCGCGGTTGACGCAATAGAGGCAATTGTAATTGCAGGCGTTGGTCAGCAGCACCTTGAGCAGGGAAATGCAGCGTCCGTCCGGCGCGTAGGAATGGCAGATGCCCATGCCTGGCGCGGTCGAGCCCATGCCCTTGCCATCACTGGAATCCCGCTTCTCGGTGCCGCTGGAGGCGCAGGATGCGTCGTATTTGGCGGCATCCGCCAGAATCTCCAGTTTGCGTTGCACGTCCATTTAGGAATCCCTTTGATTCAGCTCATGAATCCGACAGCGCGCCAATTCGATTGACTCTTCTGGCGCCGTTAGCTTTATATTAGAACATATCATGAACAAATGAGCCAGCCGTTGGTTCTTCTTTTGAAGGCCACGGCATCAATCTCTGAAGGAGCGGCGAGCATGAGCGGCGCACGCATCAGCGCGCTTGCGATCCTGCGCGGCCAGATCGAGCGCATCGAGACGGCGGAGGTCCTGCATCAACACGATCGCGTCGGCCTCGGCCACAGCGAGGCCGACAGCGCGCTGAAGGGCGGGCTCGCGCGCGCGGCGATCCACGAGGTGTTTTGCGAGGGCCGCCAGGGCGCGGCCGCGACGGGCTTTGTCATGGGCCTTGCCGGGCGCGTGAGCGCGCG
Organism: Bradyrhizobium sp. BLXBL-01; assembly: GCF_051853025.1. NCBI lineage: Bacteria > Pseudomonadati > Pseudomonadota > Alphaproteobacteria > Hyphomicrobiales > Nitrobacteraceae > Bradyrhizobium > Bradyrhizobium sp. BLXBL-01. The sequence goes on along the minus strand of NZ_CP182471.1, from coordinate 5,644,229 downwards.
CCGGCCGCTGCTATGGGTGCGGCAGGATTTTTCGGAGCTCGAGGCCGGCGCGCTGTCGATGAGCGGGCTCGCCGAGCTCGGCCTCGATCCGCGCCGCCTGGTGATGGTGCGTGCCGCCGATGTCGAGAGCGCGCTACGCACCTCGGCCGATGCGCTTGCCTGCGATGCGCTCGGCGCCGTCGTGCTCGAGCTCTGGGGCGAGATCAGGCAGTTCGATCTCGTGGCGAGCCGCAAGTTGACGCTCGCCGCGCAAGGCTCGGGCGTTACCGGGCTCTTGCTGCGGATGGCCGCGCAGCCGCTGCCCTCGACCGCGGAGACGCGATGGATGCTGCGTGCGGCGCATTCGCCGCCGGGCTCGGTGTGGAGTGCCTGGGGCGCGCCGGTGTTCGATGCCGAGCTCTTGCGCAATCGTCATGGCCCGTGCGGCCGGTGGATCATGGAATGGAATTGTGATGAGTGCCAGTTCAGTGAACCGTCGACGTATCCTCAGCCTGTGGCTGCCGCGCCTGCCCATCGACAGGATCCAGCGCTTCTTCAACAGCGCCGGGCTGGGTAAGGCCAATCATGAGCCTGATATCGTCGTCATCAAGGATAACAATGCGCTGGTGATCCATGCGCTGGACGAGGCCGCCGAGCGCCTCGGCCTGTATATCGGCCAGCCGCTCGCCAATGCGCGGGCGATGTGTCCGGACTTGCGTGTGTTCGACGCCGACCCTGTCGCTGATTCCAAGACGCTCAACGATATCGCCGACTGGTGCGACCGTTTCACGCCGCTGGTGGCGCTCGATGTGCCGCACGGGCTGTTTCTTGACATCACCGGCTGCGCCCATCTGTTCGGCGGCGAGGCGGCGCTGTTGCGGACATTAGTCCGCGCGCTCTGCCGGCAAGGCTTTGCCGTCAGCGCGGCGATCGCCGGCACCTCGATCTGCGCCCGCACGCTGACGCGGCAGGCATCCGGCACCATCGTTGCCGATGGCGGCGAGGCGGAGGCGATCAGGTCGTTTCCAGTCTCCGCGCTCGGTGCAGGTGAAGCCATCACCACCGGCCTGCGCCGGGCCGGGCTGAAGACCATCGGCGATGTCGCATCGCGCAGCGCCTCCGAGATCACGGCGCGGTTCGGGGCGCGCTTCTCCACGCTGCTCGCCCATGCGCTGGGGCAAGGCGATGCGCCGATCAGCCCGCGAAAACCGCTGCCCGATTACATCGTGGAAAAACGCTTTGCCGAGCCGATCGCGACCGACACCATGATCGCGATGACGCTGTCGCGGCTCGCCGACACGTTGATCGCGTCCATGGAGAAGCAGGGCAAAGGCGCGCGGCGACTCGAGGCCACGTTCTTCCGCACCGACGGCGTGGTGCGCGCGATCACGGTCGAAACCGGACGCCCCGTAACGCGAAGCGCCGTGGTCGACCGCCTGTTCCGCGAGCGGCTCGATGCACTCGCCGATCCCCTCGATCCCGGCTTCGGCTTCGACATGGTGCGGTTGTCGGCGAGCCGCACCGAGATCGTGGTGCAGGAGCAGCGCGATCTCGATGCTCATGTCCACGACAATGACGAACTCGCCGCTTTGATCGACCGCATCGCCGCGCGCATCGGGGGAAAACGCGTCGTCGTGCACCTGCCGCAGGATACCCATATCCCCGAAAGCGCGGTGCTGGCCGCATCGGCGCAGCATCATCTCGCGGCTGCCATGCAGGCCGAATGGCCTGTTCGTACCGAGAGCGAGCCGCCGCTGCGTCCCTTGCGGCTGTTCGACAAGCCGGAGCCGATCAAGGTGCCGTTCGCGACCGTGCCCGATGGCCCGCCGCATCAATTCACCTGGCGCCGCGCGCTGCACGCGGTGGTGCGGGTGGAGGGGCCCGAGCGCATCGCCATGGAATGGTGGCGGCAGGACGGCAAGCAACTGACGCGGGACTATTTCCGCATCGAGGATGCCGAGGGCCTGCGCTTCTGGATCTTTCGCGACGGTCTCTATGAAGGCGAGGTGTTCGATGGTGACGGCAAGCCGGCGTCTCCCGGCTGGTATGTGCACGGTCTGTTCGCATGACTACGCTTAGCTATGCCGAGATCGGCATCACCACAAACTTCTCCTTCCTGCGCGGCGGCTCGGATCCGCGCGCCTATGTGCATCAGGCCAGCAAGCTCGGAATTCCCGCGATCGGCATTGCCGACCACAACACGCTCGCCGGCGTGGTGCGTGCCTGGAACGAGCTCGACAATGACGAGGTGCTGCACAAGCCGAAACTGTTGATCGGCGCCCGTATCGTCTTCATGGATGGCACGCCCGACATCCTGGTCTATCCACGCGATCGCGCCGCCTATGGCCGGCTGTGCCAGCTCCTCACGAGGGGCAAGCGCGGCGACGACATCACGCGGATCGAGAAAGGCGAGTGCCGTCTCACCTTCGCCGATCTCCTGGAATTCTCGCAAGGCCAGCTCCTGATCCTGACGCTGCCGCATCGTTTCGAGCCGGCGCAGGCGCTGGATGTTCTCGCAAAGCTTAGGGATAGCCGTGCCGAGGGCGTGTGGTTGGCGGCGAGCCTGCTCTATCGCGGCGACGACAGGCGGCGCCTCTCGCAGCTCGATGATCTCGCCGCAAAGGCCAAGGTGCCGTTGCTCGCGACCAACGAGGTGCTGTATCACGATCCTCGCCGCCGTCCGCTTCAGGACGTGCTGACCTGCATCCGGGAAAAGACCACGATCGAGGCGATTGGACGGAAGCTCGAAGCCAATGCCGAGCGCTTCCTGAAGACGCCGCGCGAAATGGCGCGGCTGTTCCGCGATTTTCCCGAGGCGATCGCAGAGACCATGCGCTTTGCGGACGCAATCGAGTTCTCGCTCGATCAGCTCAAGTACCAATATCCCGACGAGCCGGTACCGCCGGGCAAGACCGCGCAGGGGCATCTGGAGGACCTGACCTGGGCGGGCGTCGACAAATATTTCGGCGGCAAGATCGACGACAAGCTGCGCGCGACCTTGAACAAGGAGCTCGCGCTGATCGCCGAGCTGAAATACGCGCATTACTTCCTCACCGTGCACGACATCGTCCACTACGCGCGCAGCCAGAACATTTTGTGCCAGGGCCGCGGTTCGGCAGCGAACTCGGCCGTGTGTTACGTGCTCGGCGTCACCTCGGTCGACCCGACCAAGGTCGATCTGTTGTTCGAACGCTTCATCTCCAAGGAGCGGCTGGAGCCGCCCGACATCGACGTCGATTTCGAGCATTCGCGCCGCGAGGAGGTGATGCAATATGTCTATCGGCGCTACGGCCGCCACCGCGCCGCGATCATCGCCACCGTCATTCATTATCGCCCGCGCAGCGCCATCCGCGACGTCGGCAAGGCGCTGGGCCTGAGCGAGGACGTCACCGCCGCGCTCGCCGACACCGTCTGGGGCAGCTGGGGCAAGGGCCTCAACGACATGCAGGTCCGCCAGGCCGGGCTCGATCCGCAAAATCCCATGATCAACCTCGCGGTCGAGCTTGCGACCGAGCTGATCGAATTCCCGCGTCACCTGTCCCAGCATGTCGGCGGCTATGTACTGACCCAGGACCGGCTCGACACCTATGTGCCGATCGGCAACGCCGCGATGGACGACCGCACCTTCATCGAATGGGACAAGGACGACGTCGACGCGCTTCATATGATGAAGGTCGACGTGCTCGCTCTGGGCATGTTGACCTGCATCAGGAAATGTTTCGATCTCATCGACCAGCACAAGGGCGAGCGTTTTGTGCTTGCGAGCGTTCCCCAAGACGATCCCAACGTCTACGACATGCTGTGCCGCGGGGAATCGCTTGGCGTGTTCCAGGTCGAGAGCCGCGCGCAGATGAACATGCTGCCGCGGCTGAAGCCGCGCACCTTCTACGATCTCGTCATCGAGGTCGCGATCGTGCGCCCCGGGCCGATCCAGGGCGACATGGTGCATCCCTACTTAAGGCGGCGGAACGGGCTGGAAAAGGTGAGCTATCCGTCTCCGTCGCCGGACCATGGTGACAAGGACGAGCTTTACAAGGTGCTGCACAAAACGCTCGGTGTCCCGCTGTTCCAGGAGCAGGCGATGCGCATTGCGATCGAGGCCGCACATTTCACCTCCGAGGAAGCCAACGGCCTGCGCCGCTCGATGGCGACCTTCCGCAATGTCGGCACCATCGGCCAGTACGAGGAGAAGCTGATCGGCAACATGGTCGCCCGCGGCTACGATCCCAATTTCGCCAAAAGCTGTTTTGACCAGATCAAGGGATTTGGCTCCTACGGCTTTCCGGAGAGCCATGCCGCGAGCTTTGCACAGCTGGTCTACATTTCGTCGTGGCTGAAGCACTATCATCCCGACGCCTTCTGCTGCGGTCTGTTGAATTCGCAGCCGATGGGCTTTTATGCGCCGGCGCAGATCGTCGGCGATGCCCGCAAGAACGGCGTCGAGGTGCGCGACATCGACGTGTCCTACAGCTTTGCGCAGAACACGCTGGAGGACACTGACGGAAAATACTGCGCCGTGCGCCTGGGCTTCCGCCAGATTGATGGATTCCACTGGCTGGACGAGGACGAGGAGAGGCTGAAGCGCTCCCAGCGGTCATTCCGGGGCGACGCGTCAGCGTCGAGCCCGGAATCCATAACCACGATCGGGAGTATGGATTCTAAGGTGCGCAATTGCGCACCAGAGCTCGCGCCAAGAGGCGCGCCCCGGAATGACGACGTGGAGAGAGTGCCCGATTGGGCCGATCGCATCGTCGCCGCGCGCAACCGCCGTCCCTTCACCTCGCTGGAAGACTTTGCCCGCGACACCGGGCTGCCCAAGCGCGCGCTGATCCTCTTGGCGGATGCCGATGCGTTCCGCTCGCTCGGGCTCGATCGCCGCGAAGCGCTGTGGCAGGTGCGGCGGCTGCCCGACGACGTGCCGCTGCCGCTGTTCGAGGCGGCGACCGCGCGCGAGCAGCCGGACGAAGGCGCAAAACCGCTGCCGGTGATGCCGCGCGCCGAGCAGGTGGTCGCGGACTACCAGACCATCCGCCTGTCGCTGAAGGGCCATCCGATGGAATTCTTGCGCGAGATGTTGACGCGCGAGCGTATCGTCGCCTGCAAGGAGATCAGCCATGAGAACGAGCGGCGCCGCGTCCGCTGCGCCGGTGTGGTCCTGGTGCGCCAGCGGCCGGGCAGCGCCAGCGGCGTCGTGTTCATGACGCTGGAGGACGAAACCGGCATCGCCAATGTCGTGGTGTGGCCCAAGATCATGGAGCAGTACCGGAAAGAGGTGATGGGCGCGCGCCTCATCCTGGTCGAGGGCTACATCCAGAGCAGCCCGGAGAAGGTGACGCATCTCATCGCCCAGCGCATGGTCGACCGCTCGCAGGATCTGGTCGGATTGGCCAACGATGCGCTAAGCCGCAAACATCCGGTGCCCGCAGGCGCCACCGTCGTGGAGCCACTCAACGAAGACCCCCGCGCCCTCGCGGACATGCCCGCGCAAAAAGTCCGACACCCCCGCAACGTCCGCATCCTGCCGCCGTCGCGGGATTTTCATTGAGCGTCGTAAGGCGAGCTGCCCACCACGCCGTCATTGCGAGCGCAGCGAAGCAATCCAGACTGTCCCCGCGGAAAGATGCTGGAATGCTTCGCTACGCTCGCAATGACGAGTTTGCTGACGCGATCGCGCGCCACACTCTCAGCTGCCGTAGGGTGGGCAAAGGCGCGTAAGCGCCGTGCCCACCTTCTGGGATCTCGTCGCGAAAGCGGTGGGCACGCTTCGCTTTGCCCACCCTCCAAGTTCGTCGATGATGATGCCGCCCCTCAAAAATTCACCCGGTTCGAGATCGCGCCATCCACGACCAGATTCGACCCCGTGGTGAATCCCGACACCGGGCTTGCCAGAAACACCGCCGCGTTCGCGATCTCCTGCGGCGTCGCCATGCGGCCGGTCGGGTTGCGCTTCATCGCGTCCTGGTACCGCTCCGGCATGTTCTTCTCGATCATCTCCCAGACGCCGCCCTTGAAATAGACAGTGCCGGGCGACACGACATTCACGCGAATCTTCTTCTTCGCGTATTGCCGCGCCAGTCCCTTGGCCATGTGGATCAGCGCGGCCTTGATCGGGCCGTAGGAGCCGGCCGCGTCCGCCTGCGCTGCGGCGATCGACGAGACGATCACGAAGGCCGCATCGCCGCCGTCGGCGCCGCTTGCCTCGAGGAACGGCCGGGCGGCCTCGAAGGCGTGCACGGCGCCGAGCACGTCGAGCCGGAAATTCTGCTCCCAGGATGCGGGATCGTGCCCTTGCGCCATTGCGCCGGCATTGGAAAACAGCAAGTCGATGCCGCCGAGCGCTTTCCCAGCCGTCTCGATCCAGCTTTTCAGCGCCGCGCCGTCGGTGACGTCGACCGTGCCGCCGGTGGCGTTGATGCCGCTCGCCTTCAACTCCGCGACGGTTGCCGCAACCTGATCGGCGTTGCGCGCGCACACCGCGACATTGGCACCTTCACCGGCCAGCGTCGCCGCAATCGCCCGTCCGATGCCGCGCGTGCCGCCGAGCACGACGGCGTTCTTGCCCTTGAGACCGAGATCCATTGTTGGCTCCTTTTTGTTGGTCGCAGGGACTGTAGCTGTTTCGAGAGACGCCCAGAAGCCCCCACGTCGTCATTGCGAGCGCAGCGAAGCAATCCAGATTGCATCCGCAGAAACAGTCTGGATTGCTTCGTCGCAAGGGCTCCTCGCAATGACGCGGAGAGAGGCGGGCTCCCTCACTCCGGCGCAGCCCCCACCGGCGGGCCGCCGGGCGGGCGGTGCAGGAAGGTCAGCGAGGCATAGGCGCCGGCCCAGGAGCCGATCGCGGCGAAGGCGACATAGAAGGCGTTTTCGGTGTAGCTGATCACGGCGTAAGAGGAGAGCAGGTACCAGACCGCGCTCCAGTTCGCGGCGGGGATGCGCTTGCGCGCGATCACGGCCGAGGTGAACATGACATAGACGGCATCGGTGGCCGCTGTCGCGATGAACACGGCACCTGCGATGAGGGGATCGATGGCGGCCATTGCATTCCCTTATGTGCTGATGGATGGTCGCAAAACTACAGCATGATCCGGAAGAATGTGCAGTGGTTTTCCGACGCGACAAACGCGGAACGCGCTTGCGCAGAGATCATGCTCAACTGCAAGGGAGAGAAGTGGCCATGCAAAGCCCCGCCGATATTCTCAAGGATATCTGGACCTCCGCCGGTGGCGATCAGGCCGCGCTCGGCCGCGTGCGGCTGACCGGCGAGGAGCCGCAAATCCCGTCCTCGTTTCGCGTTGCCGTCGCCGGCCAGACCACGATCGCGGCGGCCGGCCTTGCCGCCGCCGAGATATGGAAGCTGCGCAGCGGCGAGGCGCAGGACGTCTCCGTCGACATGCGCCATGCCGTCGCCGAATGCCGTTCCGAGCGTTATCTGCGCCGCGACGACAAGCCACCGCCACCGGCCTGGGACGCCATCGCCGGCGTCTACAGAACCGGCGATGGCCGTTTCGTTCGCTGCCACACCAACTTTCCGCATCACCGCGACGCCGTCTGCAAGGTGCTCGACCGCGAGCCCGAGCGCGAGAAAGTACAGGCCGCATTGATGCAGTGGAAGGGCGAGGATTTCGAAAGCGCGGCCTATGCCGCGGGCGGCGTCGTCGCCTTGATGCGGTCCTACGACGAATGGTCCGCGCACCCGCAGGCGCGCGCGCTCGCCGAGTTGCCGCTGCTCTCGATCGAGAAGATCGGCGAGGCGCCGCCAAAGCCGTGGCCAAAAGGCGATCGTCCGCTCTCAGGTCTTCGCGTGCTCGATCTCTCCCGCGTCATCGCAGGTCCCGTCGCCGGCCGCACGCTCGCTGCGCACGGTGCGGACGTGCTGCTGGTATCAGGACCTGAGCTGCCCGCGATCGACTGGCTCACCATCGACACCGGCCGCGGCAAGCTCACCACCTTCATCGAACTGAAGAGCGAAGCCGGGCGGGTGCAGTTGCGCGAGCTGCTCAAGGACGCCGACATCTTCTCGCAAGGTTATCGTCCGCGCGCGCTCGCCGCGCTCGGCTTTGCGCCGGAGCACGCAGCGCAGATCAATCCCGGCATCGTCTATGTCACGCTGTCGGCCTATGGCCACGCCGGCCCCTGGGCCGAGCGGCGCGGCTTCGACTCCCTGGTGCAGACTACAACGGGCTTCAACCATGCCGAGGGCCAGGCCGCCGGCATCGATGGCCCCAAGGAATTGCCGGCACAGATGCTCGACCACGCCACCGGCTATCTGATGGCGTTCGGCGCGATGATGGCCAAGGCACGCCAGGTGCGCGAAGGCGGCAGCTGGCACGTGCGCGTATCGCTGGCGCAGACGGGGCGCTGGCTGTGGAATCTCGGCCGGCTCGAGGGCGGATTGAATACCCCGGATACTACGGGAGAAGCCGTACATGCTGCGTTCATAGAACGCATGCAATCTGGCTTCGGCACCTTGAAGGCGGTGCAGCATTCCGCACTGCTGTCGAAGACGCCGGCGCGATGGAGCCGTCCGGCGATGCCGCTCGGCAGTCATCCGGCGCACTGGCCGGCGCGAAGCTGACATGAAGCTGACGTGTCGCAAAATTTTAACGCAAACGGATAGGGGCGAGGCGTTTTTTAGGTTGTTTGAACTCCCAATTCGGCACTATTAGCGCGACCGATCAGGCCGTCATTTGCCGAGATCGTCGCAGACACGACCGGGCCCCATGGTAGTTGAGAATACCAAGCGATTGCAGGTGCTTACAAAACAACGGGTGATCGCATCCGTAGTTTTACTAGCTCTCGCCGGCGCCGGTGCCGGAGCGTACGGCTTCTTCTCTTCGGGGGCGAAGGAAAAGAAGCACTCCGAAATCTCCAGCCAGTCGCGCAGGAATGCGCAGACCTTCACGCCGACGCCGTCCGAATGGGCGACGCTGACGATCGAGCCGGTCGCCGCCAGGAGCTTCCGCGCCGAGTATGTCACCGAGGGCAAGGTCGCAGTCGACGAGGACCGCTCGACCCCGGTGTTCTCGCCCTATGCAGGCCGTGTCACCAAGCTGCTCGCAAAGCCGGGCGAGACGCTGAAGCAAGGTCAACCGCTGTTTACGATCGAGGCCGCCGACACCGTGCAGGCCCAGAACGATTTCATCGCGGCGATGACTTCGCAGAACAAGGCGAAGTCGGCGCTCGAGCTTTCCGACATCCAGTTCAAGCGCGCCAAGGACCTCTACGAGGGCCATGCCATTCCGCTGAAGGATTACCAGCAGGCGGAAGCGGCCCAGGTGCAGGCGCGCAACGACATGCGCTCCTCGGTGACGGCGCTGGAAGCCGCGCGCAACAAGCTGCGCATCCTCGGCTTCACCGACGAGGCGATCAGGACGTTCCAGGAAAAAGGCGTCATCGACCGGGAGATCACGATCTATTCGCCGATCTCCGGCACGGTCGTGCAGCGCAAGATCGGCCCGGGCCAATACGTCAATTCCGGCGCGAGCGATCCGGTCTTCGTGGTCGGCGACCTCTCCACGGTCTGGCTCACCGCCTTCGTGCGCGAGAGCGATGCAGCCGCGGTGTGCATCGGGCAGGACATCACCGTCAACGTGATGGCGCTGCCGGGCCGTCCGTTCAGCGCCAAGATCAATTACGTTGCCGCCGCGATCGACCCCGCCACCCGCCGCCTGTTGGTCCGCGCCACGATCGACAACAAGGACGGGCTGCTCAAGCCGGAAATGTTCGCGAACGTCACGATCTATTCGGCCGGCGACCGCGCCGCGCCGGCGGTGCCGAAGCAGGCGCTGATCTACGAGGCCGACAAGGTCCGCCTCTGGGTCGCGCGTGAGGACAAGTCGGTCGAGCTGCGCCAGATCAAGACCGGTCTCATCAACGGCAATCTCGTCGAGGTCACCAGTAATCTGAAGCCCGGCGAGCAGATCGTCACCAAAGGCAGTCTGTTCATCGACCGCGCGGCGTCCGGCAGCTGATCGACGACCCAAGAAAATTGAAGACCTGAATGGATCGTCTCGTTGCCCTTGCCGTCAACCGGCGTTTCCTGATGGTCGGCATGTTCGCCGCCGTGCTGATCGGCGGTCTGATCGCGTTCAACCGGCTCAACATCGAGGCCTATCCCGATCCGACCCCGCCGATGGTCGACATCGTGACGCAGAGCCCGGGGCTGTCGGCGGAGGAGATCGAGCGCTACATCACGATCCCGATCGAGACCCAGGTAGCGGGCCTGAAGAACATCACGACCATCCGCACCATCTCGCTCTACGGTCTGTCTGACGTCAAAATCCAGTTTTCCTTCGCCTATACCTATGACGAGGCGCTGCAGCAGGTGCTGAATCGCCTGGCGCAGCTCGCCCCGCTGCCCGGCAACGTCCAGCCGCAGATCTCGCCGCTCAGCCCGATCGGCGAGATCTTCCGCTATCGTCTCGTCGGCCCGCCGAACTACAGCGTGCTCGACCTCAAGACCATCCAGGACTGGATGCTGCAGCGCCGCTTCCGCGCGGTGCCCGGCGTGATCGACGTCACCGGCTGGGGCGGCAGGAGCAAGACCTACGAGATTCAGGTCGACTTCAACAAGCTGGTCGCCAACGGCCTGACGCTGCCGCAACTGCTCCAGGCGGTCGGCAATTCCAACGTCAATGTCGGCGGCAACACCGTCAATATCGGCCAGCAATCCGCCGTCGTGCGCGGCGTCGGCCTGATCCGCTCGATCGACGATCTCGCCAACACCATGGTGGCGCAGACAGGCGGCAATCCGGTGCTGGTCAAGGACGTCGCCACCGTCACGGTCGGCCAGAAGCCACGTCTCGGCATTGCCGGCCTCGACGATTCCGACGACATCGTGCAGGGCATCGTGCTGATGCGGCGCGGCGAGCAGAGCTCGCCGACCATCAAGCGCGTCCACGAACTCGTCCAGCAGATCAACAACTCCAGCATCCTGCCGCCCGGCGTGCGCATCGAGCGCATCTACGACCGCGGCGACCTGATCGAGCTCACCACCCACACCGTGCTGCACAACATGGTGATCGGCATCCTGCTGATCGTGCTGTTGCAGTGGATCTTCCTCGGCGATCTCCGCAGCGCGCTGATCGTCGGCGCCACCATCCCGTTCGCGCTGTTCTTCGCCGTCATCATCCTGGTGCTGCGCGGGGAATCGGCCAACCTCCTGTCGGTCGGCGCGATCGATTTCGGCCTCATCGTCGATGCCACCGTCATCATGGTTGAGGCGATCTTCCGCCGCCTGACGCAAACGACGCCGATGTCGGAATCCGAGCATATGTCGCCCGAGACGCTGTTCGGCATGAAGAGCCATGCCATCCTCAGCGCGGCCGCCGATGTCTCGCGATCGATCTTCTTCGCCGCCGCGATCATCATCGCGGCCTTCCTGCCCCTGTTCACGCTGTCAGGCGTCGAGGGCAATATCTTCGGGCCGATGGCGCGCACCTATGCCTATGCGCTGGCCGGCGGCCTCCTTGCCACCTTCACCGTCACGCCCGCGCTGTCCGCAATCATCCTGCCCGCGCATGTCGAGGAGACCGAGACGAAGGTGATGCTGATCCTGCACCGGCTGTACTCGCCGTTGCTGAATTGGGCGGTCGCCAATCGCAGCATCGTCCTCGGCGGTGCGGTCGGCCTCGTGCTGATGACGGTCGCACTCGCCCGGCTGCTCGGCCTCGAATTCCTGCCGAAGCTGGAGGAGGGCAATCTCTGGATCCGTGCCACGCTGCCGCCGACCATCTCGCTCCAGGAAGGCAACAGCTACGTCAACGAGATGCGCAAGGTGATCCGGGCCCGGCCCGAGGTCGAATCCGTCGTGTCGCAACACGGCCGTCCCGACGACGGCACCGACGCCGCCGGCTTCTTCAACGCCGAGTTCTTCGCGCCGCTCAAGCCCGTGAGCCAGTGGCCAGGTACCCGCGACAAGGAGGAGCTGACCGCGCAATTGCTCAAGCAGCTCGACGATCGCTTCCCCGGCGTCGAGTTCAATTTCTCGCAATATCTCCAGGACAACGTCTCCGAAGCCGTCTCCGGCGTGAAGGGCGAGAACTCGATCAAGCTCTTCGGCAGCGACCTCCAGGCGCTGACAGACACCGCCAACAAGATCAAGTCGGTGCTGGCCACCGTGCAGGGCGTCACCGACCTCGCGGTGTTCACCTCGCTCGGGCAGCCGACCGTTCAGATCGACATCGACCGCGCCAAGGCCGCGCGTTACGGCCTTGCGCCGGGCGACATCAACGCCACCATCAAGGTCGCGATCGGCGGCGACACCGCCGGCGACCTCTATGAGCCCGGAAGCGACCGCCACTTCCCGATCATCGTTCGCCTCGCGCCGGAATATCGCCGCAGCGCCGAGGCGATCCAGAACTTGCGGATCGGCGCGCCCGGGCCGAACGGCACCGTCACGCAGATCCCCTTGAGCGAGGTCGCGACCATCAGCCTCGTCTCCGGCGCTGCCTACATCTATCGCGAGCAGCAGGAGCGTTATCTGCCGATCAAGTTCTCGGTGCGCGAACGCGATCTCGGCAGCGCGATCCGCGAGGCGCAGGACAAGATCGCCGCGCAGGTGCAGCTGCCGCCGGGCTCGCACATGGAATGGGTCGGCGAGTTCGGCAATCTCCAGGACGCGATCCGGCGGCTCTCGATCGTGGTGCCGATCTCGCTGGCACTGATCGGCGTGCTGCTCTGGTTCAACTTCGGTTCGATGACGGACACGCTGCTCGCGATGAGCGTGATCCCGATGGCGATCTTCGGCGGCGTGCTGGGCCTTTTGATCTCGGGCACCGCATTCAGCGTCTCCGCGGCGATCGGCTTCATCGCGCTGTTCGGCATCGCCGTGATGGACGGCATCATCATCTTGTCGCAGTTCAACCAGCTGATCGAAGAGGGCATGGACCGCATGAGCGCGGTGGTGCGCACCGGCGAGCTGCAGCTCCGGCCCGTGCTGATGACCTGCGTCGTCGCAGGCGTCGGCCTTCTTCCGGCGGCGCTGTCGGAAGGCATCGGCTCGCAGGTGCAGAAGCCGCTCGCGGTCGTCGTCGTCACCGGCATGATGCTGGCGCCCGTCGTGATCCTGGTGACCTTGCCGGTCCTGATCTCCTTCTTCTCCCGCCGCGCGCGCTGATCGTCAGAACCCGTAGAGCCGCGCCGGATTGTCGACCAGGATCTTCTTGCGCACCTCGGCATCCGGCGCCCACACCGGAAGCTGGTTGAGCAGGCGGCCGTCGTCGATCTGATAGAGCGGCGCGATGTCGGTGGGCTTGCGTCCCTCGACCCGGCTCGAATCCGGATGCGGCCAGTCGGTGCCCCAGACGATGCGGTCGGCATTGGCTGCGATCAGCGCGCGGGCATAGGGCACCATGTCCTGATAGTCGGGCGCGAGCTTCGACGAGCGATAGGCACCGGAGATCTTCACATGGGCCTTGCCGGACTTCACCAGCGCGACGAGATCGGAGAAGCCCGGCTGCTCCAGCCCGAGCGAAGCCTCGAGGCCGCCGAAATGGTCGAATACGACCGGCACCGGCGCCGTCTCGACGAGGTCCTTGATCGCCGAGATCATGGCCAGCGTGGTGTAGAGCTGCACGTGCCAGCCGCGCGCCTTCATGCGCTCGACGGCGGCGGTGAAGCGCGGCCGGCCGACATTGGGATCGTTGACGCCGCCGGTCGCCAGATTGAGGCGGATGCCGCGGAAGCCGTCCTGGTGCATCGTATCGAGCGCGCTCTCCGGCGTCTTGTCGTCGATCACGGCGACGCCGCGCGCGGTCGCGCCGCGCGCCTTCATGCCGAACAGCGTGGAGGAATTGTCGGTGCCGTAGACGCTCGGCGTCACGATCACCACGCGCTCGATATGCAGCGCCTTGTGCAGTGCGGCCATTTCTTCCGGCGAAGCCGGCTCCGGCGTATAGACGCGTCCGGCGAAGAACGGAAACTTTTCGACATCGCCATGAATGTGGGTATGGCAGTCGCAGGCATGCGCCGGGACGTCGAAATTGATCGGCGTCGCGGGCTGCGCCGCGCGGGCATGGGCTTTGCTGGTCATGGCTACTCCGGCCGCAAGGGAGGCAAGCAGGACGCTGCGTCGGCTGAGCATGGTTTCTCTCCCGGTTATTTTTTTGTAGGCGGGTGGAAGAAGAATATCACATCAGCCGGGCAACCGCTCCGCTTCGCTGCATAGCTGCTCGACGAGACCAGCAAGCGGACGTGAGCCGTTCACGCGCACGACCGGGCAGGGCAGGCCCGAGAGCCACGCTTCATGCTTGGCGAGACTGCGGCCTTCGCGATCGCCGGCTTCGTAGTGGGAGGCCCATTCGACGAAGTCTTCGGTTTCGCCATGGCGCCAGCCGCCTGGCGCGACGGCATCAGCGCCGAAATGGGCGGCCTCGCGGGCGCGCAACCGCTTCATCCGGATCTCGCGCGGCGCGGTCACGAAGACGACCAGGTCGAAGTACGAAACGAGCTCCTCACCCCAGCCGGTGACGGATCCGCTCAGCACCCAGTCGAGGCGCGGCAAGAACATCTCGCGCATCAGGCGCAGGCGGTCGGCGGCGGGGCGGGTCGTCTGATAGGGCGGCACGGTCGGCAGCCAGAAATAATCGTCGCTGTCGTGATGTGGCAGCGCCAGCTGGTCCGCGAGCGCGCGACCGATCGTGGTCACGCCGGAGCCCGAGGCTCCCATCAGATGGATGCGGCGGCTTTTCATCGGCATCCACCGGAGAGATTTGAAGGCTACTGCCCCGACGGCGTGCGCAGGCCGTGCCAGGCGTCGCGGACCTGGTGGTAGTGTACCTCGGGCAGGTAATCCGGCGTGTTCAGGTTCAGCGTCTTGACGTCGAGATGGCCGATGGCGCTGAGCAGCGTGTAGGAGGCGATCACGCGGTCGCGTTGCGCGCCGATCAGGCGGGCCTTGGCCTGGATCAGATCGGCCTGCGAGTTCAGAACGTCCACCGTCGTGCGCTGGCCGCCCGCAGCCTCGCGCTGTACGCCCTGCAGCGCGACGGTGGCCGCCTTCACCTCGGATTCGGAGGCCGAGACCGTGATCTTGGCGCCTTCATTGGCGACCCAGGCGCTGACCGCCGCCGTGCGCGCCTGGTTGCGCACCTGGTCGAGCACGAGGCGGCTCTGCGCCGTGATCTCCTTGGCCTGCCGGGTCTGCGCCGCGGCCTGGCCGCCGTCGTAGATCGGCGCGGTGACGTTGGCGACGATCGAGGCCTGGTCCTCGGCGAAGGTGCCGAGCGTCGGGTCGTTGTTGCGGCTCTTGCTGGCGCTGCCCTGGATGGTCGCGCTCGGCAGCAGCGTGCCTTCGGCGATGCGGATGTTGGTGGAGGCGACATCGACGTCGAAACTGGCGGCCATCACCGCCGGATGCTGGCGGATCGCCATCGTCATGGCGTCCTCGCGACTCTTCGGCAGATAACGGTCGACGGCCTCGGCAGGCCTGAGCTGCGAGGGCGCATTGCCGATCACTTGCGCATAGGTGGCCTGGCTGACCGCTAGCGCGACCTCGGCCGCGTTGAGATCGGCAAGGCCACGATTGAGGCGGGCTTCGGCCTGCGCGGTGTCGGTCGGCGTGACGTCGCCGGCATTGAGGCGGCGCTGGGTGACGGCGAGCGTCTCGCGCAGGAAGGCGACGTTGGAGCGCTGCGCCTCGACCAGCGACTGGTTGGCGAGAACGTTGGTGTAGGCCGTGACCGCATCGAGCAGCACGCCCTGGCCGACATTGCGCAGCGCTTCGCGGCCCGACTGCACCTGGAGCTCGGCGGCCCGCACGCCGTTGGCGGTGCGGAAGCCGTTGAACAGGCTCTGCGTCACGGTGACGCCGATGATCCAGGGCTTCAGATTGCCGGTCTGGATGGTGTTGTCGGGCAACAGATTGCGGACCGATTGCAGCCCGGCGCTGAGGCTCGCCACGATCTGCGGCCGGTAGCCGGCGAGCGCCTGCGGCACGTTCTCGTCGGTGGCGCGCTGGCGCGCGCGCTCGGCATTGAGCTGCGGATTGGTCTGGTAGGCTTTTGCCAATGCTTCCGGGAGGGCTTCGGCCGATGCCGCCGCGGGCAGGGCGCAAGAGAGCGCCAGCGTGGTCCATGTCGCAAGCACAGGACCCGCGCCCGATCGACGTCGCGTCCCTCCGCGACCAGCTCTGGCGGTACGCCCAATCATGTATTCCCGCTTAACCCCGGCTGTCCGCCCCCGCCGACGATGGCCTCTTAACTGTTTAGCCAGCCGAGGTCCCGCAGGCAAACTGCCGCGGGGGAAACCCCCATGTATTCCGTGCTTGTTGCAGGCGCGTCACAGGATTTGTGCGGGAAAGCGCCAGTGCCTTACACCAGCCTGACCGGTTTTGCGCGCTACCGGTTCTTGTTCACCGGCTTGCGCTTCTCGATGAACGCCGCCATGCCCTCCGAGCGGTCTTCGAGCGCGAAGGTCGAATGGAACAGGTTGCGCTCGACGCTCATGCCTTCGGCAAGCGTGGTCTCGAAGGCGCGGTTCACCGCTTCCTTGGCCATCGCGGCCGCGGGGCGCGACATCGCGGCGATCTTCTCGGCGGCCGCCATGACCTCGTCCATCAGCTTGTCGGCGGGTACGATGCGGCTGACGAGGCCGGAGCGCTCGGCTTCCGCCGCGTCCATCATCCGGCCGGTGAGGCAGAGGTCCATGGCCTTGGACTTGCCGATCGCGCGTGTCAGCCGCTGGGTACCGCCGATACCTGGAATGGTGCCGAGCGTGATCTCGGGCTGGCCGAACTTCGCGGTGTCGGCGGCGATGATGAAATCGCACATCATGGCGAGCTCGCAGCCGCCGCCGAGCGCGTAGCCCGCGACCGCGGCGATGGTCGGCTTGCGGCAGCGCGCGATGCGGTCGCCGCCGATCGCGGCGAAATCCTCTGAGAACATGTCGATGAAGCCCTTGGGCTGCATCTCCTTGATGTCGGCGCCGGCGGCAAAGGCCTTCTCGTTGCCGGTCACGACGATGCAGCCGATGGCGTCATCGGCCTCGAGATCGTCGACCGCCGCGGCGATCTCGCGGAAGACGCCGAACGAGAGCGCGTTGAGCATCTTTGGCCGGTTCAGCTTGACGATGCCGACCGCACCGATGCTCTCGACGATGATGTGTTCGAACGTGCTCATGCTCCACCCACGCTTTTGATTGAGTGGGCAATGTGCCCGCTGGCGCGGATGCCTTCAAGGGGGCCGGACGCGGGACGCGCGCGGCGTGCGTCCCGCGGAACAGCCAATCAGGCCATGAACATGCGCGCGGCGGAGGCCAGGGTCAGCAATGTGCCGACGCCGATGAAGATCTTGCCGATCAGGGAGCTCTGGTCCCAGGCCGAGCTCTGCTGGGCGCTGGCCATCACCGGCGCCGGCCGTGGCTGCGCCTCGGTCGCCGCGATCACCGTCTTCTGCGGCGGCGGGTTCTCCTGCAGGGCGCGATCGATGTCGTTGAGCTGATCAGGCGCGACGACCTGGTTTTCCGGGTTCTCAGCATTGGTATTGTCGGCGGCTGCCTGGACGTTGTCGTTGGCGCGGTTCGTCATCGCGGAGACGGCTGCGGCAGCCGGCGTCTCAGCGGCGAGCTGCGCATTGGCGTTGGCGACCCCCGGGGGCATCTGGCTCGCGGCCGGCACCTGACTGTCGGTCTTGTCGTTCCTGGCCTCGTCGGCCTTGGCCGCCGCGTCCTTCTTGTCGGCCTTGTCCTCGGATTTCTGCACCGTCTTCTTGCTGTCGGTGCGGCGCGAGTCATGGCGCCGGGGCTTGGGCGTATCGGCCCCTTTGTCCACGCTCTCCGATTTGTTGCCGGCGGCCGAGTTCGGCGCCGCCTGTGCGACGCCTCCGGACAGCAAGACAAGCCCGGCCAAACCGATCAGGGCCGCGCGCGCGCTGGTTTTCATCATGTCGACGATCTCCCCAATTCCGCCCGTCCCGGCAGCGAACAGAGACCCCGGGGCGTGACGACAGCGCGGCAAAAAATGGGAATCTTCGGGCTACACCCGCCAAAAACGCGGCAAACCCCCTCCCGCAGCCACCCGCCCGATGCAGGACGAACCGATCGGTGTTATGAGCCGTCGCAGATGTTTGCGGCCGCATCGGTCGCGCGGCCCGGATCTAGATCACGAATTCGTGATATGTTCGGTGGCCGCGTAACAAATTGAAAGAGCGGCCGAATTGCATGGTGAGGGGCGCGGGTGCGCGGACGTGAGGACGAATGGACCGGCCTGATGCGGTCGGCCATGGCCGGCGATGATGCCGCGTATCATCGCCTGTTGAAGGCAGTCACGCCGGTGCTGCGGGCCGCCGCGAGGCGTGGCCTGGCGCGGGCAGGTCAGCCCCCCGACCAGGCCGAGGATATCGTGCAGGAGATTCTGTTGGCGGTGCATCTGAAGCGGCATACCTGGGACAGCGAAGCGCCTTTCGCGCCCTGGCTGTTTGCGATCGGCCGCAACAAGCTGATCGATGCGCTCCGCCGGCGCGGCAGGCGCGTGTTCGTCAACATCGACGATTTCGCCGAGACGCTGCCGGGGGAAGCGCCGCAGGAGACCGCTTCGGCCGGCGAGGTCGCCGCCCAGCTCGGAACCCTGCCGCAGCGTCAGCGCGACGTGCTGCAGTCGATCGCGGTCGAGGCCGCCTCGATCAAGGATACCGCGGCAAAGTTGTCGATGAGCGAGGGCGCGGTCCGGGTCGCGCTGCATCGCGGACTTGCGGCGCTGACGGCCAAACTGCGGGACCATTGATCATGGACACCGATCAACTCATTCGCTCGCTCGCGGTCGACAACGCGCACCGCGCCCCACGGGTCGGCGCCGTGCTGACCATGGCGCTGCTGGTGGCCGCGCCCTTGTCGATCCTGATCTTCGCGACGTTCCTCGGTATGCGCGCCGACGTGATGAGCGCCATGCGCAATCCGTTCTTCGACATGAAGTTCGCGGTGACCCTGTCGCTCGCAATCCCCGCCATCATCGTCAGCCTGCATTTGTCGCGTCCCGAAGCCCTGCTGCGCGGCTGGGGCTGGCTGCTGCTGCTTCCCGTCGGGCTGCTCGCGGTGGCGATCGGCAGTGAGGCGATGATGGCGCCAGCCATGCCGATGACGATGCGCCTGATGGGCAAGAACTCCAGGGTGTGCCTGGTCGCGATCCCCGCGATGTCGCTGCCGTTGCTTGCGGGGGCGCTGTTCGGCCTGCGCCACGGCGCGCCGTCCCGCCCCGCGCTCGCCGGAGCGCTCGCCGGGCTGGTGTCGGCCGGACTTGCGGCGACCCTCTATGCCTCGCACTGCACCGACGATTCCCCGCTGTTCGTCGCGACCTGGTACACGCTCGCGACCGCGCTGGTGACGGCGATCGGCGCGGCGGTGGGATCGAGGGTGTTGCGGTACTAGCCACGCCGGCTTCAGGCCACCGTCGTCGCATTCTGCATGCGGTGGAAGCGCAGGACCTGTTGTGCAGTTGATGCGCGCAGGCTCTCGTAGGTGTCGCGCAGCTTCAGCATGTCGGTCTGCGACCCGCCGGAGAGCTTCTCGCGCATGGCGATGATCGCGCGCACGCTCGGCCATTGCATGCCCGCGACCTTGGCGAGGATCATCACGCCCTCGGTACGGCTTTCGATCATCATGGTCTCGGCGGTCTCGACCGCAACGCCCGCGAGCGCCGCGAGCCCGGCATTGGTCTCGTCGAACTTGCCCTGTTCGGCGAAAGTCGTGATCTGGAGCTCGGTGAGACGGCCGTCCTCGTGCAGCGACTTCACCAGCGCGCGAGCCATGTCTGTCTGCTTCGTCCTCGCAACGGCGCGAACCCGTTGGGCCGCTTCCTCGACGGCTCTCGACACCTCGTCCGCGAACTCGGGATGTGCGGCCGCGAGCTTCCTGTGCACACTCGAGGATGCCTTGGCGACCAGCCTCAGATAGTGATGGCGCGGCAGGTCAGGCCGCAGGCCGATGCAGCCGGCGAGGTCGTCGTCGCGCTCGGCGCGGACGACGAGGTCGGCGAGACTCTCCTCGGATAATTGCGCGCCCGGATTGCCGACGGTCGACTGCACCACGTCCTCGTCGCCCCGCGCCACCAGCACGTCGGTCAGGGCCTCCGACAGCGTCCGCCGCAGCGAGATCGCCTTGAGATGCGCCTGGCCCCTGGTGCGCGCGATCTCGATCAGTGTCGCCTCGTCCAGTCGTTCCGACTTCGACAGCACGGGGCCGGAGACCTCGATGATCTCGTCGAGCGCGAGCGTGCGGATGATCTGCGGGGGCGCAGCCGCGATCGGTGCGAGCCGTTCGGCGAGCAGAGCCCTGGCCGATGTCTCGATCTGCTCGACCAGGCACTGGAACACGTCGTCGAACACGCGGATGTGGTCGTCGGAATAGTCGACCGCGTTGCCCACGAAGAGGTCGGTGACGCGGCGCAGCGTCTCCACCCGGCGCGCGACGGTGCCGTGCGAGAGGGCAGCCTGCAATTCCTCGATCAGGTTTTCGGATGGTCTTGCGGAATTGGATCTCATTGCCCTGTCCTGGAGCGTTCGGGCCGGCGGCGGCTTCTGTCGCACCGGAGGAAAATGGGTCGGTCAGCTCGTTGCAATGCAGTTGCGCCCTTGCGCCTTGGCGGAATAGAGCGCGCTGTCGGCGCGCGCGAGAAACGTGTCGGCAGTATCAGCGTCGCGCAGCGTCACGACGCCCGCGGAAATGGTCACCCGCATGCCCGGAGAGAATGCGCTCCAGTCCAGATCGGCGACGATGCCGCGCAGGCGCTCGAGCATGCGGCGCGCGACGTCGCCCGACGTGTCCGGCAGCAGCAGCAGAAATTCCTCGCCGCCGTAGCGGCCGAAACTGTCGGTCGGCCGGATGTTGGCGAAAATGGTGATCGCGAAGGTGCGCAGCACCTCGTCGCCAATGGGGTGGCCGTAAGCGTCGTTGATGCGCTTGAACCAGTCGAGATCGATCAGGGCGATCGCGCAAGGCGTGGATGCCTGCCGCGAGTTTTCGATCTCGGCGTCGAGAAGCCGCATGATGCAGCGGCGGTTGTACGAGCCGGTGAGCTCGTCGAGCTCGGCCAGTTCCTCGATGCGCCGATAGGCGGCCTTCAATTCGATGCTGCGCCGGTACAGGATCTTGCGCAGCGTGGCGCCGAACAGGCCGAGGAAGGCGCACTGGCCGATCACCAGCACGAAGCAGAGCATCGAGGCGGTTCGCTGCAGCCGGGTCGCGACCGGCAGTCCGATCGGCAGATCCGATCCGAGGAAAACCAAGGTGAGCCCGCAGGTGGCAAGGCCCCAGGTGACCATTGCCTGGCTCGACGTCATGCGCAGCGTGCCGAACGCGAAGATCAGAAACAACACGGCGAGGAACGCGACCCCGACCGTCGGCACCGCGAGCAGGAACACCAGTTGCAGCGCCATATGCGCCGAGATCTGATAGACGGTGAGGTAATGATCCTCGAAGCGGTTGCCGAAACCGGCTTCCGACAGCACCGTGAACGTCCCGATGATCAGGAGGCCGCCGAGCCAGAACAGCGACGGAACGCCGATGGAGATCGTCCCGTCATAGGCGTAGAGCAGCAGGACCGAGGCGCCCAGCGAGTAGCTTGCGACCTGGCCGATATACATCTGGCGGCGCTGCCGGGCCCGGCGTGCCCTGACCTCGGGAGCTGTCGTCTCGGAGGCGAGGACGAGATCCGCGACCTCTGCGGCATTCCTCTCCGGAAAGGACGTCGCGGCCGTGCTCATGGTCCCGCCAATGGTGGATGTCAGCGTAAAAACCTACGTGGCAAGCCTTTAGGTTTGGTATCCTTTGAAATCGAATCCGAACCGTGCAGCGCGGAACAAGGCGATAAGCCAGTGTGAGATTTTTACCGGCGATCAGGTATCGTGTGCGCTGCGGTCGAGCCGAAGCAGGGCTTGGCGCGACAAAGGTGGTGCAGGGCTGCTATGGAACCGGTGAGGCCGGGCCGCCTGTACCCCGGACAGGGCATTCCGCAGGGAAATTCGCAGTATTATGGTACCGATTCGGACTTGCGACGCTGACCACCGCGGGTGGGACGAGAAAAAAGCCTGTATGTGGGGTAGCTCACACAGGCCCCCGTATGAGTGCGGTAGGTTGAACAATTTTGCCCCCCACGTCGAACCGTCCGCCGCATCGACTCGACCAACTTTGCGAGACGGCCATTGAGCGCGACACAGGCGGCTTCGGACGAGATCCTGATCGCCAGGATCGCTCAAGGTGACCGGCTTGCCATGCAGGTGCTGTACGGGCGGCACCATGTCAGGGTTTACAGGTTCGGACTGAGGCTCGTGCGGGACGAGCAGGCGGCGGAAGACCTCATCAGCGAGGTGTTTCTCGACGTCTGGCGTCAAGCCGGCAAGTTCGAGGGCCGATCCGCCGTTTCCACCTGGCTGCTGGCAATCACCCGATTCAAGGCCCTGTCTGCGCTCCGGCGCAGGAAGGATTTCGAGCTGGACGAAGACGCCGCCAACGCGATCGAGGATACGTCCGACGATCCGGAAACGGTGGTGCAGAAGAAGGATACCAGTGAGGCGTTGCGGGAGTGTCTGACGGGCCTTTCGCCGGATCACCGGGAAATCGTCGATCTCGTCTACTACCACGAGAAGTCCGTGGAAGAGGTGGCCGAAATCGTCGGGATACCGGAGAACACTGTAAAGACGCGCTTGTTCTACGCGCGCAAGAAACTGGCCGAACTGCTGAAGGCAGCCGGCGTTGAGCGAGGCTGGCCATGATGGCTTTGAGCAAGAAGATGCTGGAGCAAGAGCCCAGTGAAATTGAACTGCTGCTGCCCTGGCACGCTGCCGGCACGCTGAACGCGCGCGATGCGCGCCGTGTCGAGGAAGCGCTGGGGCGCGATCCCGAGCTCGCCAGGCAATATGCCGCGATCCGCGCCGAGTACGAAGAGACCATCCACCTGAACGAGAGCTTGGGGGCGCCGTCGGCGCGCGCGATGCAGAAGCTGTTCGCTGCGATCGACGCAGAGCCGGCCCGGGCGAGCGGCTCGCTGCCGCTGTCGGCGCGCATCTCGACCTTCTTCGCGAGCCTGTCGCCGCGCACGCTGGCCTGGTCGGCGAGCCTCGGCGCCGTCGCGCTCGTGCTGCAGGCCGGCATCATCGGCGCCGTGCTGATGAAGAAGCAGCCGGCGACCTTCCAGACCGCCTCGCTCTCGACCAGTGCGCCGATCACACGCGAGCTTGGCAGCGCGGCCGCACCGGCGCGTGCGCTGGTGCGCTTCACGCCCGAGGCGCGCGTCGCCGACATCACCGCGCTGCTCGACAGCTACCAGGCTTCGATCATCGGCGATGCCAAGGGCGGCATGTTCCGCCTCCAGTTCGACAAGGCGATGAGCCAGGACGAGCTCGCTTCGCTGCTCGGCAGGATGCAGCGCGAGAAGTTCGTCAACCTCGCCGTCGCGGCGCCGTAGGCGCGCCGCTGAACCGATGACGGGCAAATCCGAGAGCTGGGTGCGCACCGGGATCCGCGCTTCATCCGTCGGCGTTGCCTTTTTGGTCGCCTCCTGTCTCGGCGTCGAGGTTGCGCAGGCGCAGGCGATCATGCGCACCCCCACGATCAGTGTGCCCTCGCGCACGCCGACCATCTCTCCCAACATCACCCCGCGGGTCAGCCCGAACATCGCTGCGCGCGCGGTAAGCGTCGACCGCGGCCCGCGGACGATGGCGACCATTCCGCGTACCACGACGTCGCGCATCCGCCCGACGACGCCGGTGCTGCCCTACGCGCGTTACTCGCCGAACCTCTATCCGGCCTGCACCGCGCCCTACCGTGCTGCCGACGGCGAATGCCTGGCGCAGCCGAACGCGGGCGGCGAGGGCACCGGAAAACCTGGCAAGAAGAGCGCCGGCAAGGGGCGCGGCAACGATACGCCGGTCGCGCTGACCTCGCGCAGCTTCGCAGGCGAATTCGTCGCCGAGATCGACGGCGTGCTGTCGACCGCCGAGGCCGACGAGCTGGCGCGTCGCCACGGCCTGACCCGCCTCGCTTCCGAGAATTTCCCGCTGATCGGAGCCACGTTCGGCCTGTTCCGCATTGCCGATGGCCGGCCCTACGAAACCGTGCGGCGCGAGTTCGCGGCCGACGGCAGCGTGCGCTCGCTGCAGCCGAACTTCCGCTACGTGCTCCAGGACCAGAAATCGGCTGCCACGACCGAGGGCGATCCTGCGCAATATGCGCTGGCAAAGCTCCGCCTGCCGCAGGCGCATACGCTGGCGCACGGGGCCAACGTCACGATCGCCGTGATCGATTCCGGCGTCGACGCCCGGCATCCCGAGCTCGCCAATTCCATCGCCGACAATTTCGACGCGCTCGGCAGTGCCGAAGGACCGCACGTCCATGGTACCGGCATCGCCGGGGCGATCGCGGCCCATGCCCGTCTGATGGGCAGCGCGCCCGAGTCCCGCATCATCGCCATCCGGGCCTTCGGCGGTGCAAATGGCGGCGCCGAGAGCTCGTCCTACATCATCCTGCGTTCCCTGAATTACGCCGCCGAGCACGGCGCGCAGATCGTCAATATGAGCTTTGCCGGTCCGAAGGACGCGGTCATCGAGCGCGCGATCGCGGCGACGGCCGCGCGAGGTCTCGTGCTGATCGCGGCCGCCGGCAATGCCGGCGCGAAATCGCCGCCGCTCTATCCGGCCGCCAACCCCAACGTGATTGCAGTCAGCGCGACGGATCAGCAGGACAGGCTGTTCGCCGCCTCCAACCGCGGCAACTACATCGCCGTCGCGGCCCCCGGCGTCGACATCTTCCTGCCGGCACCCGACGGCAAGTACCAGATGACGTCGGGAACCTCGTTCTCCGCCGCCTATGTCTCCGGCGTCGCGGCGCTGCTGCTCGAGCGCAATTACGCACTCAAGCCGGAAGCGCTGCGCATGACACTGGTGAAGACCGCGCGCGACCTCGGCTCACCCGGGCGTGACGACCTCTTCGGCGACGGTCAGGCCGACGCGTTTGCCGCCGTCATGGCTATTCCCGTCGACAGCGCGACGCCGGTCGCTGCTGCCTCGGGTACAACAAAACGTGAAGATGCCGACAAGCGTCGCGACGAGCCCGGCATTCGCGCGATCGAACAGCCCTCGCTGTCGAGCACAGCCGATAAAGCCGCGATTTCAGGCAGATAGGCCGGCGACGCGATAGTCGCTGCGACAACTTTGCGCGCGCGCCGAAGGTCAAAAAATCAGACCCCGTATTGAACGTTGAGCCCGCTGCCACGACCAACTGATGTGGGAGCGGTCATCCCTCCCCATCAGTCATATCAGGCGCGAGCGCCCATCCACCCCAAGCGCCCATATGGCTCGACCCGTCCGGTTGTCCCCCCGGACGGGTCTTTTCTTTTCAGAGCGTTTTTGACCGAAGTGGATGCCGGTTCGCGTGAAGAAAAACGCGTCAAAACAGGAATCTGGCGTCCGATCTTTTGAAGCTTCGCTTCCGTTCAGCTTGCGGTTGAAGGTCGCCGCGGCGTCGGTCGCCGCCGCGCGCGGAGCGCGCCGCAACTCCGTTATGCTTGTGCGAAGCTTGACTCGAAAACACGGAAAATCACCGCACGACTACGGTGTTTGACGACCAATGCCGCGTCGTTGCTGGACAAGTCAAAACTTTTCCACAAAATATTCATGTCGCGTCTAAATTGATTCGTGTGCGTTGCGTCCCCCGCGTCCGTGTTTTCTCCTGACGGGCTGGTTCATGACACATCGCCAAGAGTTCGTTCGCGACGCGGCTGGCAGCCGCCAAATCGCGGCGCGCTGGTGCGCTCTCGCCGAACAGCGCCTGCAACATCTCTCCGAGATGTTCGAGACCGGCCGCTGGCGCCGCTATCATTCCGAGATCGCGTTCCTCGAAAACATCCAGGAAGCCAAGCGCGCCGTCCAGACCTGGCGCGCGCTTGCGACCGGCGGGGACGTCGCCGAGGCGGCCGCGAGCGTGACGCCGGCATTCGGTTGGTCGCCGGCGACGATGCCCCGCATGGCGCCGCGCGAGCAGGCGCAGACCGTGCAGCCCAAGACCTTGCAGCCAAAGGCCGTTCACATCGCTCCCGAGACCGCCACGCCGGTCAGGCTCGATCCGAAGCCCGACGTGCTCGCGGAGATCACCGAAGCCCCGATCGCGCCGCTTGCCATGCCGGTGGCTTGGCCGTCGTTCACCGCGCCTGCCGAGATGCCGCCGCTCAAGGCTCCCGCTGCGAAGGCACCGTTCACCGCACCTGCCGTGAGATCGCCGCGCGCGGAGCCGGCCGCAACCGCGCCATTCACCGCGCCGGAAGTGAGGCCGCCGGTGCCTGCCGCGCAGCCGCCGAAGACGGCGCCTGCAGCGATGGCGGCGCTCCTGCCGCAGTTCGCTCCGCCCGCCGAGGAAATCGTCGCCGCCCCCGAGCGCGTCGTCGAATTCACCTTCAGCCTCGACGGCCTGGAAGCGAAGTACCCGCTGCTGCGGAACGCGTTCTAACGCTCCGTCGCGAGGGCAAAACGGCAGGCAGTCGCACCTGTCGCTCCGTCATCCTGAGGTGCGAGGCATGGGACGCAGTGCATCCCATGGGGAGCCTCGAAGGATGCACGGCACGGCCGTCAACCACGCCTACCTTCGCACCGCATTGCCGCCGACCAGCAGCTGCGCGAAGCGTTGTGCGCCTTCGGCCGACAGATCCGACGTCACCGCACGGGCGTGATCGAGGCCGACCACGGCACCGCGCGGCGTCTCGGAGATCATGTTGTTGTTGACGAGCGCGGTGCCGGCGCCCGGCACCACGGAGACGCCGACGCCGGCCAGCGCCTTGCGGATCACGTTGCCCGTGATCGCGACATCGCGCAGATATCTGCCCCAGCCGGCGACGATGCCGTAGGACGGCGCGTTCTCGATGACGTTGCCGGTCACCGAGGAGTCCGCCTCGATGTAGATGCCGACGCCGGCATCGTCGTCAGGCGCGGTGCCGATCGGCCGCTTCGGGACCAGGTTGCGGATGATGTTGCCCTGGACCACCGCGATGCGGCCGCCCTCGTTGAAATTGCAGACGGAGACGCCGACGGCCGCGCCGTCCACAATGTTGTTGGCGATCACGGCGGCTTCGAACGCGAATTCGGAATAGAGCGCGACCTCGCGCACGTCGCTGACGCTGTTGCCCGTGATATGGATGTTCGAGGCCGAGTTGCCGCGCACAGCCGAATAGTCGCAGTTCCGGATGCAGTTGCCGCGCACGATGACGTTGCCGGCGCGAAAGGCGTTGATGGCATTGCCGTATTGGCCCGAGCCGCCGGGGCCGGCCTTGATGTTCTCGATGCGGTTGTCGGCGACCAGCGTGCCGTCATCGCCGATCGCATTGCGCAAGATCTCGATTCCGTTGTCGTTGGTGCCGAGAATCGTGTTGCGGCAGACACAGAGGCCCCTGGCGTCGAACGACACGACCGCCGTCACCGCGATGCCGGTGAAGATATTGCCGGAGATGTCGCCCGCGACCTGCTCGAGCCAGATGCCGCTGCCGCCCGAGCTCGTGATCTCGCAATCGGTGATGCGCACATCGCGCCCGCCGAGGACGTGGATCAGGCCGCGCCGTGTCGGCAGCGCAATGCCGCCGCCGTCGAAGGTGATGCCGGTGATGCCGATCGCATCGGAGCCGTCGCTCTGGATCGCCGCGGCCCCGCCGGTGAAGACGAGCTTGGTCGCGCCGCGCACGCCGATCAGCTGCGCGCCGTTCGGCAGCCGCAACAGGCCGGTCCGGTACACGCCGGGTGGCAAGGCGAGCGGCATTTGCGCGCGCGCGGCCTCGTCGATGGCGCGCTGCAGTGCGCGCGTCTGGTCCTCGCTGCTGCCGGGCCGCACGCCGTATTGCGTGGCATCGCGGCCGAGCATCGACGTCAGCGGCGCCGCGCGCGCGGCGTCAACAGGCATGGCGAGGGCACCGGCAATGCCGGCGGTCGAAGCCCCGATGAGATGACGGCGATTGAGGTCCATGACGCGTCCTCCGGCGGACGCGGGGGTCCGCAGCGGTTTCGTAGCTCAGCAGGGCGAGGACCGTGAGGATTGTTGGCGGTAGGGTTAAATGTTTACGCAAGAGACGGTGCCGTAGGGTGGGCAAAGCGTAGCGTGCCCACCATTGTCCGCGCCCAAGCGATGCATGGTGGGCACGGCGCTGCGCGCCTTTGCCCACCCTACGAGACCGGTATGTTCCGCGCCTTCCGTGCCAATTGCACCATCTCCATCAGCATCGCTTCCCCCGCATCCACCAGCTCCTCCAGCGTGATGCGGGCTGCGCCCTTGCGGCGAACGGCGCCGTTGCGCGCAAGCAGGGGAATGTGGATGAACGCCGCGAGCTGCGGCCCGCCCGCCTTCACGTGCTCGATCGCGCGCCAGCTCAGGTAGTTGCAGAGATAGGCGCCGGCATCGCGTGAGGGACGCGCGTCGATGCCGGTGAGGCGCGCGGCGCGCAGCAGCCTTGCCGTGTGCGGGCCGAACATCATCGCGTCCGCATGGCCGGCGATGCCGCGCTTAGCCGAGCGGGTGTTGGCGGCATCGGGCCAGAGCATGGTGACCGCGTTGCGCGCCCGCGTCTCGATGCGCAGGTAAGGCGTGCGGGCGGCGAGGCCGAACATCAGCAGCGCGTCGGGCTTTTGCGCAGCGAGCATTTCAGGCAATTGGCGGTCGACCGCGGCATAGGTGACCGGGAAGATGTGGCTCGATAGCGCGACATCGTCGAGCGCGGGCCGGCGCAATTGCGCCAGCCGCGCCACCAGCGGCTGGGTCGGATTATAGGGCGCGCCGGGAAACGGACCGAAGCCGGTGAGGAGAATGCGGAGCTTGTCGCTCATTGCAGCAACTCCAGAATCTGCTCGGCGGCGAGTGCCGGCGTGAGATGGCCATCGGCGACCTCGGCCTCGATCTTGCGGACTTTCGTTCGCACCGACGCCTCGCTGCGCAGCCTCGCCAGCATGCGCTGCTCCAGCATCGACCACATCCACTTAACCTGCTGCTCGCGCCGCCGCGCGGCGAAATCGCCGGACGCGTTCATCGCCTTGCGGTGATCCAGAACCTTCTGCCAGATCCTTGCGATGCCGTCGCCGGTCAGCGCCGAATAGGTCTCGACCGACGGATGCCAATGCTCCGATCGCGGCGCCAAGATATGCAGCGCGCCGCGATAGTCGGCAGCGGTGATCTTGGCGCGCTTGAGATTGTCGCCGTCGGCCTTGTTGATCGCGATCATGTCGGCGAGCTCGACCAGGCCCTTCTTGATGCCCTGCAGCTCGTCGCCGCCGCCCGGCAGCATGAGGGCAAGGAAGAAGTCGGTCATGTCGCAGACGGCGGTCTCGGACTGGCCGATGCCGACGGTCTCGACCAGCACGACGCCGAAGCCGGCGGCCTCGCACAGCAGCATCGCCTCGCGCGTCTTCGCCGCAACGCCGCCGAGCGTGCCGGAGGAGGGCGAGGGGCGGATGAAGGCGTCGTTCGCGGCCGACAGCCGCGCCATCCGGGTCTTGTCGCCGAGGATCGATCCGCCGCTGCGCGCCGAGGACGGATCGACCGCGAGCACCGCGACCTTGTGGCCCTGTTCAATCAGATACGTACCCAGCGCATCGATCGTGGTGGATTTGCCGACGCCGGGCGAGCCCGTGATGCCGACGCGGAACGCCTTGCCGGTGTCGGGCAGCAGCATCTGCACCAGCTCGCGCGCCAGCGCTTGGTGGTCGCCGCGCCGGCTCTCCACCAGCGTGATCGCCCGCGCAAGCGCCGCGCGGCTGCCGGTGCGGAGGTCGCGGGCGAGGGATTTGATGTCGATGGATTTGGGAGTGGTCATCGTTGCTTTCGCGTCCAGCCGCTAGCGGCCTGACATGCGAACGTGTCTCTCAGCGCAGGATTTCAACGGTGGAAGGTGTGTTTGAATGATATCCCAAACGATCTCGGCCTTCGTCATATGATAGGCATGACGCAGAAGATTTCCAAAGTCGATCATCTTGCGCCAGTCGATTCCAGGCTCCGTTCGCTTGACCTCATCCGGGATGAATCTCGATGCCTCGCAGATCATCTCGAGAAGCCGTTCGATTGCGAGGCGGGAGGTCTTTTCGGAGACAAATTGATCGAATGTGAGGCCCTTCGTGACGCTTTCGATGTCCGATATGGCTTCCAGAATGTCGAGTAGCCGGTCTTCGACGGTCGGCGGCATTCAGAAGACCTCGATCAGATCGTCCGCGATCCGCTCGGCCATGCGCGGCTTCAGCAAGTCGCGCATCGATACCTGCACTCGAACGCCGACATGATCCTCGATCAGGTGTAGGACCTCAAAATAGTCGAACCGCGGCGCTTCCTCGCGCGAGGTCGTTTCGACCAACACGTCGAGGTCACTGTCCGGCCGCGCGTCACCGCGGGCACGCGATCCGAAGATGTGTAGCCGTTTCACGCCCGCAGCCCTCAAGGCGGGAGCAAGCTCTCGGAGCTTCCCGATGAGAGTTTGGAGTGGAATGTCTGCGACATCGGTCATGGCCGGATATTAGCACAGGGCAGCCGCCCGGCCCAGCGATACGGAGACAGTTCTGCTGACCCGGCCGGGGGCAGGCGAGGCCCGCGCCCGGGCGATATCACCGGGTCGTTGCGGCGACCGTCTGCGCTGGTTTCACCTTGCGCCAGACCCACACCATCACCGGCCACAGCAGTGCGCCGATCGCCATGGCAGCGAGGATGGCCGCGACCGGACGCTCGAAGAACGGCAAAATGCTGCCGTCCGACTTGATCAGCGAGGTGACGAAGGCCTGCTCGACCATGGTGCCCATGACGATGCCGAGCACCATGGCGGCGACGGGATAGCCGTTCGCCTCCATGACATAGCCGATCACGCCGAAGGCGGCGACGGTGACGACGCCGAACATGTTGTTGCCGATCGCGAACGAGCCGACCGCGCAGCACAGCATGATGATCGGCATGATGGCCGAGCGCGGCGCCAGCAGGATATAGGCGGCGACGCGGATCATGGCGATGCCGAGTGGGATCATCAGGATGTTCGCGATGATGAACATCAGATAGATCGCGTACATGCTCGACGCCTTCTCGGTGAACAGCGTCGGCCCGGGATTGAGGCCCTTCATGTAGAGCACGCCGATCGCGATCGCAGCGATGGTGTCGCCGGGAATGCCGAACAGCAGCGAAGGCACCCAGCCCGAGGCGATGCTGGCATTGTTGCTGGCGCCGGCCTCGACCAGCCCCTCGACGTGGCCGGTGCCGAACTTTTCCGGCTCCTTGGAGAAGCGCTTCGACATCGCATAGGAGACCCAGGCGGCCATGTCGGCGCCGGCGCCGGGCAGTACGCCGATGATGATGCCGACGATGTTCCCGCGCGTCATCTGCCAGTGATAGAGCTTGGTCAGCCGCCACTGGCCGGCCATGATGCTCCCGAATTTTCGTCGCGGCAGGGGTGGTGGTTCCGGCGTCAGCATCGCGCGCATTACCTGCGCCACCGCGAACACGCCGACGAGGACCGGGATCGGCTCGATGCCGCCGAACAGATCGGTGAGGCCGAAGGTGAAGCGCGGGATGCCGCCGGGATTCTCGATGCCGATGCAGGAGACGAGCAGGCCGATGAACATGCCGGCGATCGCCTTCACCGGCGAGGAACGCGCCACCAAGGTGGCGCACATCAGGCCGAGCAGCGCCAGCCAGAAATATTCGAAGGTCGAGAACGACAGCGCGATCTCTGCCAGCGGCGGCGCCAGGATCATCAGCGACAGCACGCCGGCGATGCCGCCGACGGCGGAGAACCAGACGCCGGCCCCTAGCGCCAGCTCGGCCTGGCCTTTGCGCGTCATGGCGTAGGCTTCGTCCGCATAGGCGGCGGAGGCGGGCGTGCCCGGGATGCGCAGCAGCGCGCCGGGAATGTCGCCGGAGAAGATCGCCATCGAGGAGGCCGCGACGATGGTCGCGATCGCCGCGATCGGCGACAGATAGAAGGTGACGGGGACGAGTAGGGCGGTCGCCATCGTCGCCGACAGGCCCGGCAGCGAGCCGATCACGAGGCCGTACACGGAGGCCGCGATCATCGCGATGATGACCTCCCAGGTGGAGATCAGCGCGAAGGCATCAATCAGGGTCTTCAGCATGGGATTACCAGGGCGTCGGCAATAGGCCGGCGGGAAGCGGCACGCGCAGCAGCTTGCCGAAGATGAGGTGAATGGCGAACGGCGACAGCATCGCGAGCGGCAGCGCCAGCTTCCACTTGGCTCCGAGCGCGGTCGAGGTCACGTAGACCATGATCGCCGCGGTGATGATGAAGCCGAGCCTGTCGGCGGCAAAGACATAGAACAGCAGCAGCGCCGGTGGCAGCAGCGCGCGCAGGCCGTAGAGCTTGCTCTGCGGCGGCGGGGCTGCCGCCTGGCCGTCCTCGAACGGCACCAGCTCTTCCTCCTCCTCGAAGGAATGGCCGATGCCGAACACGATCGCGAGCCCGCACAGCGCAAGGCCGCAGCCGATCACCAGCGGAAATACGTTGGGGCCGACCGGCTGCCCAGGCACCGGCGGCAGAATGTAGCCGCCATAGGCGGCAGCCGCGCCGAGCACGACGAGAAACGATCCCGTGACGGAGTCGGGAAGACGCATGGGAGGGCCCTGTGAGAGATGTTCTGCCTCGCGCGCGGCGGGGCTATCGAATATGCACTCCGTCATTGCGAGCGTAGCGAAGCAATCCAGAGTCGTTCTGCGGAGGGATTCTGGATTGCTTCGCTGCGCTCGCAATGACGATGTGGCAAGAGCTCAGTCCTTCACGCCTTGCTCAGGCCCGCGGCCTTCATCGCCTCGCCCATCTGGGCATCGCCCTTGTCCATGAAGCCCGCGAAGTAGGCCGCATCGCCCCACACGGTGCCGAAGCCGCGATTGCTCATGAAATCCTTGAACTCGGCCGAGTCGTAGACCTTCTTCAGCGCCGCCGTGAGCTTCGTTGCGATCTCCGGCGGCAGATTTTTCGGCCCGGCAATGCCGCGCCAGGCGCCGGTTGCGTAGTCGATGCCCATGGCCTCCTTCAGCGTCGGCACGTCCTTGAACACCGGGTTGCGCGCGGGCGCCATGATGGCGAGGCTCCTGGCCTTGCCGGCCTCGATGATCGCGCGCGCCTCCGGCACCGAGCAGGTGGTGAGGTCGAGACCGCCGGCGGCGAGATCCTGCATCGCGGGTGCTGCGCCATTCGACGGCACCCAGGCGACCTGGTTGGCAGGCAGGCCCATCGCCTGCATCCAGCCGACCAGCGCCAGATGCCAGATGCCGCCCTGGCCGGTGCCGGACGCCTTGAACTTGCCGGGAGGCGCCGCCTTGATCGCATCGGCGAGCTCCTTGACCGTCTTGTAGGGCGAGGAGGAGGAGACCTGGATGCCGGGCGGATCCTCGTTCATCAGCGCCAGCGGCGTGTAGCTCTTCGGCGTCAAGTCGGTGAGGCCCTGCCAGTGCATCATCGAGATTTCGACCGTGAGCATGCCGATGGTGTAGCCGTCGGGCTGCGCGGTCGCGATCGCGCTATGGCCGACCACGCCGGAGCCGCCGGTGCGGTTGACCACGTTGAAGGGCTGGCCGAGGTCCTTCTCCAGCAGCGCTGCGACGATGCGCGCAGTGGCATCGGTGCCGCCGCCGGCGCCCCAGGGCACGATCACGGTGACCGGCCGGGCCGGATAGGCTTGCGCAAGTGCGGACTTGAAGCCGAAAGCGGCGGAGGCCGCGACTGCAGCGGTGGAAGCCGCAAAGGTGCGGCGCGAAATCTTGGACATTGAATGCCTCCCAGCGGCGCCCGTGATGTCGGGCGCTCTTGTCAACGCCGGCATTCTAGTCGGCTTTGCGTCGCCGCCGCAAGGTAGCGCTACCAACTGGACGCGCCATGTTGTGAAGAGCAGACGGCCGATCGAATGGGTGGTCGGAAATCGGGTGGGTTTTGTCTGCGCGCGAAGCCAACTTCAGCGCGTAACGAAGAACCAAAGGCAAGCCATCGATGAACCAAGCCTATTACAGCGCCGTGCTGGACCATCCGCTGAACGACGTCTGGTCGCTGATCCGCGATTTCAACAACTACCCCGCTTACATCGACGGGGTGAGCGAGAGCGAGATCGAAGATGACAAGCGCGGCGATGAAGTCGGCGCCATCAGGCGCTTCTGCTATCTCGGAAACTGGATCCGCCAGCGCCTGGTCGATCACTCGGACCGGCAGCACACTCTCACTTATGCCGGTCTCGAGGCGATACCCTATCCGCAAGACGACGGCGGACCGAGTCCGGCGCCGGCGCGCTACCAAGGCACCATGCATCTGCGTCCGATCGTCGAAGGCGACCGCACCCTCATCGAATGGTCGGTCGCGCTCGAAACCGAAGCTTCGGACGCCGAGCGCTGGAAAGCCCTGTTTGCCGCCTGGATTCCCGATTGGACGGATTCACTGGCACGGACCCTGGCCCGGACCCGTCCGCGATCTGGTTAGAGCATGATCCGGAAAAGTGTGACGCGGTTTTCCGAACGGATCATCAAAGGATCGAAGGCGCGATGACGATTCGTCCAAATCTCATCGCGCTTTAGAAGATCTCGAGGGAGAGGCTACTCCGCCGCCTCGCTATGCCCCAGCCGGGCGTTCAGCTTGCGGATCAGCTCCTCGGCCGCGTCCGCGATCACCGTGCCGGGCGGGAAGATCGCCTCCGCACCGGCGGCGTAGAGCGCATCGTAATCCTGCGGCGGCACCACCCCGCCGACGATGATCATGATGTCGTCGCGGCCCTGCTTCTTCAGCGCGGCCTTCAGCTCCGGCACGGCGGTGAGGTGGGCGGCGGCCAGCGAGGAGACGCCGAGGATGTGCACGTCGTTCTCGACCGCCTGCCGCGCGGCTTCGTCGGCAGTGGCAAACAGCGGCCCGATGTCGACGTCGAAGCCGATATCGGCGAAGGCCGACGCAATCACCTTCTGGCCGCGGTCATGGCCGTCCTGGCCGATCTTGGCGACCAGGATGCGCGGGCGGCGGCCTTCCGCCTCCTCGAAGGCGTCGATCAGCGCCTGAACCTTCTCGACCTGGGTGCCCATGCTGGACGCCTCCCGCTTGTAGACGCCGGTGATGGACTTGATCTCGGCGCGGTGCCGGCCGAACACCTTCTCCATCGCGTCAGAGATCTCGCCGACGGTCGCCTTGGCGCGTGCCGCGTCGATGGCGAGCGCCAGCAGATTGCCGTTGCCTTCGCCGGCAGAGCGCGTCAGCGCGGCGAGGGCGGCATCGACCTCCTGCTGGTTGCGTTCGGCCTTCAGCCGCTTGAGCTTGTCGATCTGCAGCCGGCGGACATTGGTGTTGTCGACCTTCAGGATCTCGATTTTGTCCTCGTCGGTCGGCTTGTACTTGTTGACGCCGATCACCGCCTGCTTGCCGGCGTCGATCCGCGCCTGCGTCTTGGCCGAGGCCTCCTCGATACGCAGCTTCGGCACGCCGGCTTCGATCGCCTTCGCCATGCCGCCGAGTTCCTCGATCTCCTGGATATGGCCCCACGCCTTGGCGGCGAGGTCGCGCGTGAGCCGCTCGACATAATACGAGCCGCCCCAGGGATCGATGATGCGGGTGGTGCCGCTTTCCTGCTGCAGGAACAGCTGGGTGTTGCGGGCGATGCGCGCCGAGAAGTCGGTCGGCAGCGCCAGCGCTTCGTCGAGCGCGTTGGTGTGCAGCGATTGGGTATGGCCTTGCGTCGCCGCCATCGCTTCCACTGTGGTACGCATCACGTTGTTGAAGACGTCCTGCGCGGTCAGCGACCATCCCGAGGTCTGGCTATGCGTGCGCAGCGACAGCGAGCGCGGGTCCTTCGGGTTGAAGGGCTTCAGCAGCTTCGCCCAGAGCAGGCGCGCCGCGCGCAGCTTGGCGACCTCCATGAAGAAGTTCATGCCGATCGCCCAGAAGAACGACAGGCGCGGCGCGAAGCGGTCGACGTCGAGCCCCGCGGCAAGTCCGGCGCGCAGATATTCGACGCCGTCCGCGAGCGTATAAGCGAGCTCGAGATCCTGCGTCGCGCCGGCCTCCTGCATGTGATAGCCGGAGATCGAGATGGAATTGTACTTCGGCATCCTCGTGGAGGTGTAGGCGAAGATATCCGAGATGATCCGCATCGAGGGCGCCGGCGGATAGATGTAGGTGTTGCGCACCATGAACTCTTTCAGAATGTCGTTCTGAATGGTGCCCGACAGCTTCTCCGGCGGCACGCCCTGTTCCTCGGCGGCGGCGACGTAGAGCGCGAGGATCGGCAGCACCGCGCCGTTCATGGTCATGGACACGCTCATCTGATCGAGCGGAATCCCGGCAAACAGCGTGCGCATGTCGTAGATGGAATCGATGGCCACGCCGGCCATCCCGACATCGCCGCCGACGCGCGGATGGTCAGAGTCGTAGCCGCGATGGGTGGCAAGATCGAAGGCGACCGAGAGACCCTTTTGCCCGGCCGCGAGGTTGCGGCGGTAGAACGCGTTGGAATCCTCCGCCGTGGAGAAGCCGGCATATTGCCGGACGGTCCAGGGCTGGTTGACATACATCGTCGGGTAGGGACCGCGCAGATAGGGCGCGATGCCCGGATAGGTTTCGAGGAAATCGAGCCCGGCGACATCAGCCTCGCCATAAGCGGGCTTCACCAGAATGCCCTCCGGCGTCAGCCACGGCTCGGCGCTGCCCGCAGGCGCAGCGACGGTTGGCCGCTCAAAGGCAATGTCGGCGAAATTCGGAATGCGGCTCATGGCTTCAACCATATCGTAAGCTCAATCATGATCCGGATGCTGATGGCTGACGATGGTGGCCATCTTCTCCGGTCCGTAATTCTGCTGCGTGGTCTGGCTCGGCAGATTGGCGATGCCGACCACCCAGCCGAGGCGGGATTCGGTGCCATATTGCCGGGTCGGCACCACGTGGTCCGGCCGGTCGAAGGCGCCGGTCATGATCTCGATGCGCGGGCCATCGATGCGGCGGAAGCTCAGGGGCGTGCCGCAGGCGGCGCAGAAATCGCGCATCGCGATCGACGAAGATTGGAACGCCGACGGCGTGCCCTTGGTCCAGGCAAAGTCCGTCTTCTCGACATCGGCGAAGGAGGCAAACGGCGCGCCGCTGGCCTTCTGGCACATCCGGCAGTGGCAGATCGAAATCTTGTTCGGCGACGCCGTCAGCGCAAAGCGCACGGCGCCGCATTGGCAGCCACCGGTGAGAACGGGTTTGCTGGTCTCGGTCATGCCATTTCCATCCGTCGATAGGCGTCTTGCAACGTGACAACCGCATCACCCCCGGCGAAGACAAAACCCGTGACGCCGGCGGCCCGCAGCGCCGCCTCGGCCTCAGCCGGGCGGCCTGCCAGATAGATATGTCGCCCGCCGCTCGATTGCAGGGCCCTTGCCGCAGCTTCGGCGTGTTCCGCATAGACCTTGTCGCTGGAACACAGACAGGCCAGCTCGGCGCCGGAGGCCTTGAAGGCCGCGGCCAGCTTGGCCGGATCGGCAAAGCCCTCGCTGTCGACCGCCTGGATGCCGCCGGCCTCGAAGAAGCTCTTGGCGAACGTCGCGCGCGCGGTGAAATCGGCGGGCGTGCCGAGATTGGCCAGGAACACCTTTGGCCGTGCGCCCCGCGCCTTCAACATCGCGTCGGATTTGTCGCGCAGCGCCTCGAACGGTTCCGCGAGACGGATCGGCGCCAGCGCCTCGAACTTGTATGTCTGTTCGCCATAGGGCGGAAGCGCGATCGGCGTTGCCTTCAGGACAGTGGCTTCGCTCTCCTGCAGGTTCGGAAACTCGCTGGCGCCGGTCAGCACGTCGCGGCGCTTCGCGATATTGGCCTCGCGCGCCTTGCGCGTTGCCGCGACCTTGCTCTGGAACACACCCTGCTGAAGCGCGGCGAAGGCGCCACCGGATTTCTCGCTCTCCTGGAATAGCGCCCAGGCCGCGTCGCACAGCTGCGCCGTCAGCGTCTCGATGCCGCCGGCGCCGGCCGCGGGATCGCTGACCTTGGCGAGGTTGCTTTCTTCGAGCAGCAGAAGCTGGGTGTTGCGCGCCACGCGCCGCGCGAACGGATCGGGCAGGCCGAGCGCCAGCGTATGCGGCAGCACGGTGATGGCATTGGCGCCGGCGAGCCCCGCGGCGAAAGTCGCCATGGTCGCGCGCAGCATGTTCACGTAGGGATCGCGCTGCGTCAGCATGCGCCAGGCGGTGTCGGCGGCGATGAACAGCGGTTTCGGCGCGAGCCCGCAAGCGGTCTCGATGCGCGCCCACAACAGCCGCAGCGCGCGGAATTTGGCCATGGTCAGGAATTGGTCGGCATCAGCGGCGAGCCGCGCATAGACCATGCCCTGCGCGGCTTCCAGCGGAATGCCCGTGCCTTCGATCGCGCGCAGATAAGCGACGCCGCAGGCCAGCACGAAAGCGAGCTCCTGCACTTCCGAGCCGCCGGCATCATGGATCACGCGGCCGTCGGCGGAGGCGAACGGCCCCTTGAAGCCGAGCCCGGCGAGGCCCTTGATGGCGCGCGTGATCGCGGGGCTGATTTCGTCCCAAGTATAGGGGCTGTGGCCCCACACCGCGCCAGCCGCGAGCGGATCGAGCCCGAAGCGGATGTTGCAGGCGGCGGGATCGAGGCCGTTGCTCTTCACATATTCCGCGACATGGATCGCGGCCATCCGCGATTGCGGTCCAATCTCGAGCTCGATGCCGATCCCGGCGTCGAGATGAATGTCCTTCAGGACCTTTGCCACCGCGTCGGCCGAAGGTTCCAGGCCGAAACCGCGCGCGCCATTGGCGCCGGCGAACACCAGCGCAAGCCCGGTTGCACCGTTCTCCAGATCCTGCAGCGCCTGCGCATTCGCGAGCGCCGCATCGGGATGGTCGATCCGCTGGATGATCTGCCACGGCGCGGCCGGCAGCCGGCCCACCACCGGCGTAACGCCCTTCGCACGCGGATAGAGCGGTTCGATCTTGACGCCGTCATAGGTCTTGCCGACCAGCTTCTCGAACGGCGCGCCCTTCAGCACGCCGTCGACCAGCTTGCGCCAGTCCTCAGGCGTAGCCTTGGGAAAATCCGCCGCCAGCGGCAGGTCGTCAGTCACGGAGGTCATGCGGCGCGGGGCTCCCCAACGTCTTGTTATTCGCAGGCGAAATTGCCACGGCGGACCGTTCCTGCAAACGGTTGTTTTTGGTTAACCGGTATCCGGAAGCCGCTCAATGCCTTGCGTCGAGACGCTGGCGAGCCCGTCACGCACACGAATGCCCGAGATCACGCGGTCCGGTGCGATTTCGGCCAGCGGCACCAGCACGAAGGCGCGCTCGAACAGGCGCGGATGCGGCAGCGTCAGGTCGGGCTTCTGCAAGGAGACATCGTCATAGGCGATCATGTCGAGATCGAGCGTGCGCGGGCCCCAGCGCCGCGCCTTGGAGCGTGTGCGGCCGAATTTCTGCTCGACTTTCTGCAGCACGAACAATAGCGCGCGCGGATCGAGACTGGTCTCGATCTCGATACAGGCATTGATGAAGGGATCCTGGTTCTCGTCGCCCCAGGGCGGGGTCGTATAGTCGGACGAGCGCGCGATCAGCGCCGCCTGTGCCATGCCGCAGGTGTGCGCGATCGCCTTTTTGAACGTCGCGCGGACATCGCCGACATTGCCGCCGAGTGCGATCAGCACGCTCGCCATATTAGGGGTGCCGCGAGCGTGTCAGCACGATACCGACATCGTCGAAGATCGCGGCGATCGGCGCATGCGGCTTGTGCACCGTGACCTTCACGGCGCGGATGCGCGGGAAGTGCGACAGGATCGCATCAGCCACTGCGCCCGCCGCGCGCTCCAGGAGCTTGTAATTGGTATTCTTGAACGCCGCCGTCGTAGTCGCCACGACTTCAGCGTACGACACCGTGTCGGCGAGCCGGTCGCTGCGCGCAGGCTCCGACAGGTCGGTATAGAGCTCGAGATCGATGACGAAACGCTGACCGACCTCGGTTTCGTGATCCATGACGCCGTGACGGGCGTGGATCGACAGGCCGGTGACGAAGATCGTATCGGTCATTGCTCGCTCTCGATGGCATGCGCCACCCGCAGGGCCTGCAGGGTTTCGGCGACGTCATGGGTCCGGATGATCTTGGCACCGCGCTGCGCGGCGATCAGATGCGCCGCGATCGAGCCGGCGAGCCGCTCCGAGGGCTCCGACGGCGACACCGTGGCGATGAAGCGTTTTCGCGAGGCGCCGACCAGGATCGGCAGGCCGAACATGTCGAGCTCGCGCAAGCGCGCCAGCGCGGCCATGCTCTGCTCGGCGGTCTTGCCGAAGCCGATCCCGGGATCGAGCACGATCTTGTCGCGCGCGATGCCGGCTTTTGCGGCGAGATCCAGCGAGCGCAGGAAGAACGTCTTGATGTCCGCGACGATGTCGATGGCGGGATCGACGCTGTCGCGGTTGTGCATGACGATGACGGGCACGCCCCTGGCGGCGATCAGCGGCGCCATCTCGGCGTCGCGTTGCAGGCCCCAGACGTCGTTGGCGATCGCCGCGCCCTGGTCGAGCGCGAAGGCCACCACCTCCGCCTTCATGCTGTCGATCGAGACGGGCACACCGAGCGCCACGACGTCCGACAGCACCGGCTTCAGCCGCGCGAGCTCCTCCGCCGCCGTGACCGGCCGGGCGCCCTGGTAGGGCCGGGTGGATTCGGCGCCGATGTCGATGATGTCGACGCCGGCGGCGATCATCGCCCGCGCCCGCTCCAGCGCCCGCGCGGGCGCGATGAACTCGCCGCCGTCGGAGAAGGAATCCGGGGTGATGTTGAGCACGCCCATCACCGCAGGAAGCGGCCGGCCCACGAGCGTCCGCAGCGCGTCGATCCCGGCCGAGCCGGCCGGCGGGACGGAAGGGGAGGGCGAGGCATTCATGCGGCCCGCTTTGCGCGGTCGCGAAGAGGGTGTCAAGCCGGGATTGAGGGCGATTCGCGGCCATTCCGATGCGCACAGACGGCCGAGAGGACGCGATGTTCTTGCCCACACTCCGTCATTGCGAGCGCAGCGAAGCAATCCAGACTGTCACCGCGGAAAGATTCTGGATTGCTTCGCTGCGCTCGCAATGACGATCTGGGAGCAGTGATGCCCCACCTCTCCAGCTTGGCCCGCAGCCTAATACGTAATCTTCGGCGGCAGCTTCTTGGCCTTGGCGATGATGTCGCCGACCGACTTCTCGGAAGGCAGGAGGCGGACGAGCTTCTTCTTCTCGTTGGCCTCGCGCATGCTCTGCGCCAGTCTCGCCGGATTTCGATAGGCGAGCTCGCGCACGGTGGTGACGCCGGCGGCGCGGACGAGCCCGACCTTGGCCCTGCCCATGCCGGGGATGCGCATGTAGTCGGAGACGTTGGCCCATTCCAGCAATTGCTGCTCGCTGATGCCGGTCTTGGCCGAAAGCGCCTTGCGGCCC
Source organism: Bradyrhizobium sp. BLXBL-01 (assembly GCF_051853025.1). Classification (NCBI taxonomy): domain Bacteria; kingdom Pseudomonadati; phylum Pseudomonadota; class Alphaproteobacteria; order Hyphomicrobiales; family Nitrobacteraceae; genus Bradyrhizobium; species Bradyrhizobium sp. BLXBL-01. The sequence continues at coordinate 5,602,889 of NZ_CP182471.1, read as the reverse complement.
TTCACGGTGGAGGCCGCCTCGAGCAGCGCGTCCGTGGTGCGGATTCCTTGCGCCTTCAGCTTGTTGGCGGCAAAGGCCGGCAGGCCCTCAATCTCGGAGATCGGATATGTCATGATGCTCGATATGAAAAGCGTCGCTCAGGCGAACTGGCTGAGGCCCGGCGTCCCCGCAATGATCTTGCCCATCTGATCCGCTCCGATTTTGTCTCGCCCGTAGCGGAAAAGTTCACGGGAGACGTTTTGAATCTCGGACATGCCGAGCCCGAGGCTCATCAGGCGCGTGCCGACGGCCATCAAGCCGCCGCCCATCAGCCGCGACAGGGCGCCACCGCTCTTGGACGCTTCGATCGCGGCTTCCGCTCCGGGGATCTGATCGATCAGGGCCTGCACGCTGTCGGAAGGACCCTCGTTGCGAAGGAAGGCCAGGATGATGCCGACGGTCTTTTCAGCGACAGCACCATCTATGCTGGCGTTTGTCGCCAGCCGTCCGATCAGCTCGTCCATAAGACCCGCCCCTCAGCCGGTTACATTCCGGAATATTGCTTTCGAAAACGATCTTGAGCCGGTGTGACGTGAAATACAAGCGATGAACGCATGCGCCGTCGCGAACGCGCGAAAAGTGTTGCCGCCGTGCAAGAGCCTAGAACGAATCGGCAAAAAATTGCCGCGTTGCGAACGCCGCGTTCCGACTTTCGGCTGATCTCGCCCATCGGTGTCCGACAATGTCGCATGCGCAGGAGCCGCTGAACCGATTTAATCGGCGCGCGAGATGCGTTAAACTACGGAACTGGTGCATTTGAGTTTCAATACGCGAAACTCAGCAGAGAGATCAGAGAGAATAATGACCGCACAGGACAGCAAGCTCGGCGATACCGACGCCAAGATCTTCGTCGGCAAGGGAGACGAGCAGGCCTGGCTGACGCTTGCGCTCGCCAATCGCCACGGCCTCGTCACGGGTGCAACCGGAACCGGCAAGACCGTGTCGCTGCAAGTGATGGCGGAAGGATTTGCACGCGCCGGTGTTCCGGTCTTCGCGGCCGACATCAAGGGCGACCTCGCCGGCATCTGCCAGATCGGCGAACCCAAGGACTTCATCGTCAAGCGCGCCACCGAAATGGGGCTGAGATTCCAGCCCGATCAGTTCTCGACGGTGTTCTGGGACGTATTCGGCGAGCAGGGCCACCCCGTGCGCGCGACCGTCACGGAAATGGGGCCGCTTCTGCTCGCGCGCATGCTCGATCTGAACGACGTGCAGGAAGGCGTGCTCAACGTCGCCTTCCGCGTCGCCGACGACAACGGCCTGACCTTGATGGACATGAAGGATCTGCGGGCGCTGCTCGACGCCATCGTGCCCGACAGCGGAAAGAAGGCTGCGGACGCGGAGCAGGACCCGCTCGCCGCCATCCGCAAGGCCGCTCAGGGGTTCGGCAACGTCACCAAGGCGACCGTCGGCACCATCCAGCGCCAGCTCCTGGTGCTGGAGAACCAGGGCGGCACCAAATTCTTCGGCGAGCCGGCGCTGACGCTCAAGGACTTCATGAAGACCGACAGCGACGGCCGCGGCATGGTCAACATCCTGGTCGCCGACAAGCTGCTCCAGAACCCGAGGCTATACGCGACCTTCCTGCTCTGGATGTTGTCGGAGCTGTTCGAGGAGCTGCCCGAAGCCGGCGATCTGCCTAAGCCGAAGCTGGTGTTCTTCTTCGACGAAGCGCATCTGTTGTTCAATGACGCGCCCAAGGCGCTGATGGACAAGATCGAGCAGGTGGTCCGCCTGATCCGCTCCAAGGGCGTCGGCGTCTACTTCGTGACGCAAAACCCGATCGACGTGCCCGACCGCGTGCTCGGACAATTGGGCAACCGGGTGCAGCACGCTTTGCGTGCCTTCACTCCGCGCGACCAGAAGGCGGTCGCCGCTGCGGCGCAGACCTTCCGGCCCAACCCGAGGCTCGACACCGCAAAGGTGATCACGGAGCTCGGCAAGGGCGAGGCGCTGGTGTCCTTCCTCGAGGGCAACGGCACGCCTTCGATGGTGGAGCGGGTGATGATCCGGCCGCCGTCCGCCCGCATCGGACCGATTACGCCGGACGAGCGCAAGTCGATCATGGCGGCAAGTCCGGTGAAGGGCAAATATGACACGGCCGTCGATGCCGAGTCCGCCTACGAGATGATCCAGAAGCGCATCGCCGGCACGGCTGCGACCGCCGATGGCCCCGCGGGCGGAGGCGGCGGCGGCGTTCTCGGCCAGATCGGCTCGATCGTCGGCACCATCTTCGGCACCAACGTCAAGCGAGGCCGTCTGTCGACCGGCCAGGTCATCGCCCGCGACGTGACGCGATCGGTCACCAACCAGGTGATCGGCGGGATGGCCGCCAATCTCGGCAAGTCGATCGGCGGTCAGCTCGGCGGCTCGATCGGCCGCACGCTGGTCCGCGGTGCGCTCGGCGGATTGCTGCGGCGGTAGGCAGAACGCCCCACGGCAAGGCAATCGATCGACCTCTCCCGCGATCTGGGAGGGCCGAACGTCACACATTCAGGTGAGGGGACTCTCCAAGTCCTTGCCGGTCTGCTACGTCCTGCGTCATCGCCGCTCGGGACCGCACCGTGACCACGTCCTCCCCGTTAGCCAAGCCTGACCTGCCAAGACGCCCGTCGTTGCGGGCGCCGCTGGATCTGCTTTTTCTGTTCTGCTGCATCCTCCTGGCCGCCGACGTGCTCGTTCCCGAGATTTTCGGACGCGGCAAGACCAAGGACTATTCGCTCTGGTACTGGGCTGGACAGCAGGTCTTGCAGGGTGAGCCGCTCTATCCTGCCGCGCCCGAGGACTATTTCGATTTCATCTATCCGCCGCTGCCGGCGATCCTGCTGGCGATCCCGAGCTGGTTCGGCAAGATCCCGCTCTATGTCGTCCTGTCGATCCTGAACGCCGTGGCGTGGTGGTGCACCGGGGCGCTCTCCCAGGTCATGACCGGCTCGGGCCGCGCGCCGGGTCGGTGGCTGGAGGCGCTGCCGGTCGTCGTCACCGTGTCCTTCGTGTTCGACATGTTCGACCTCGGCCAGCCGAACCTCGTGCTGCTGGCGATGATGCTCTACGGCTTCTGGAGCCTGCGGCATCAACGGTCGTGGCTCGCCGGCTTCATGTTCGCACTCGCCATCGCCATCAAGGTGTTTCCAGTCGCAGTGCTGCCTTATCTAGCGTGGCGGCGCAAATGGGCCGCCCTTGTCAGCACGATCGTCTTCACCGGCATACTTCTCTACCTCGTGCCGGCGCCGATCCGCGGCTTCGAGCGCAACGCCGCCGAGCTTGCGAAATGGTACCAGGGCATGGTCGGGACGAGCTCGGAAAAAGGCTTTGGCCAGCGTGGCGAGCAGAACTGGTCGTGGGTCAACCAATCCCTGATTGCCGTCACGCATCGCCTGGTGCGGCCGATCAACTACAATCAGGACGATCCCAAGAAGCCGCCGCGCACCATGAACGTGATCGACGTCGACTACAGGACGGCGAACTGGATCGTGCTCGCGCTGTCGGCGCTGCTCGGGCTCGGCTTCGTCGCAATCATGCCGCGGCAAGCGGCGCGAACGGCGCGCTCGGATGCCGAGGAGCTCGGCATCCTGTTCTGCCTCATGACGGTGGCCTCGCCTCTGGCCCGGCAATACTACTTCATGTGGCTGTTCTTCCCGATGACGGTGTTGATGCATCGCGCCGCCTTCGACGAGCGAGCGCATGTGCGCCTGGGAACCTGGCTCGCGCTGGGTGCCGCCGGCATCCTCATGCTGCTGTCGTTGCCGTGGTTTCCCAATGTCATCCAGGCCTGGGGCAACAACCTCGCTGCGACCGCAGTCCTCGCAGGGTGCCTCGCCTGGCACATCCGGCATCCGCCGCTTGCGGCTAGCCCCGCGGCCGCGCCGGCGTTAAAACCCGGGACCTCGTGAGACCCAACAACCAGGATAGCAATCATGGCCAACGCGCAGCTCCAATCCGTGCTCGACCACATCGACAAGGATTTCGACAACAGCCTGGAGCGCCTGTTCTCGTTGTTGCGGATCAAGTCGATCTCGGCCGATCCCGCCTTCGCCGATGATTGCAAGGCTGCCGCCGAGCATCTCGCCAAGGACATCGCCAGCCTCGGTGTGGCCACCGAGGTGAGGCCGACCGCGGGCCATCCCGCCGTCGTCGGCAGGACCGGCGCGGGCGGACGGCCGCACGTGCTGTTCTACGGCCATTACGACGTGCAGCCGGTCGACCCGCTCGATCTCTGGCACCGTCCGCCGTTCGAGCCCGTCGTCACCGATCATGCCGATGGCCGCAAGATCATCGTCGCGCGCGGCGCCGAGGACGACAAGGGCCAGGTGATGACGTTCGTCGAGGCCTGCCGTGCCTGGAAGAAGGTGACGGGCTCGCTGCCGGTCGACGTCACCTTCCTGATCGAGGGCGAGGAGGAGGTCGGCTCGAAGAACTTCGTGCCCTTCATCGAGGCCAACAAGGACGAGTTCAAGGCCGACTACGTGCTGGTGTGCGACACCGGCATGTGGGATCCGAGCACGCCGGCGATCACGACCTCGCTGCGCGGCCTGCTCTATGAAGAGCTGAAGATCACCGCCGCCAATCGCGATCTGCATTCCGGCGTGTTCGGCGGCACCGCGATGAACCCGATCCGCCTGCTCACGAAGATCCTGGGCGGCCTGTTCGACGACGACAACCGCATCACCATTCCCGGCTTCTATGACGGCGTGAAGGACACGCCGCCCGACATCCTGGCGCAGTGGAAGAAGCTCGATTTCACGCCCGAGAGCTTTCTCAAGCCGATCGGGCTGTCGCTCCCGGCTGGCGAGAAGGGCAGGCTGCTGGTCGAGCAGGCCTCGACGCGTCCGACCTGCGACGTCAACGGCATCTGGGGCGGCTATATCGGCGAGGGCTCCAAGACCGTGATTCCCTCACATGCCTCGGCCAAAGTCTCGTTCCGTCTGGTCCAGGGCCAGGACCCGCAAAAGATCCGCAAGGCCTTCCGTGATTACGTGACGGCGCGCATTCCCGGCGACTGCAAGGTCGAGTTCGGCGACCATTCCGCCGCGCCCGCGGTCGCGCTCGACTGGACCATGAAGCCGCTTGCCGCCGCCAGCAAGGCGCTGACGGAGGAATGGGGCAAGGAGACCGTGCTGATGGGCTCCGGCGCCTCGATCCCGATCGTCGCCGACTTCAAGCGCACGCTCGGCCTCGACTCGCTGCTGGTGGGGTTTGGCCTCGACGACGACAACATCCACTCGCCCAACGAAAAATACGACCTGCAGAGCTTCCAGAAAGGGATCCGCTCCTGGGCTCGCATCCTCGCCGCGCTGGCGGAGGTGAAATAGGCACGGTGCCGTAGGGTGGGCAAAGGCGCAACGCGCCGTGCCCACCATTCGTCCCGGATCGCGAGAGAAGGCGTGGGCACGCTCCGCTTTGCCCACCCTACAAGACCTCTTCCCGTCATTGCGAGCGCAGCGAAGCAATCCAGAATCTTCCGCGGCGACAGTCTGAGTGCTTCGCTGCGCTCGCAATGACGACCGGCCTCAAATAAAAACGCCGCCCGGGATTGGGCGGCGTTTCATTCCAAAAGGCGTAGAGGTTCGTTGAGTGTTACTCTACGCCAAATCCCGAAAATCTCAAGACCTGTAGCCGGGATTGACGCGGTCGAGCTTGCGCAGCAAGGGCGGCCACACGAGGTTGTTCGCGCGCAGCTCGGCGCGGTCGCGGTTGGATAACAGCTCGGTGTTCTTCTCGATCGCGATCTCCTCGACCGGATAGACCGGCGTGCCCAGTGCGCGCGTGCGCACCTGCATCGAGCAGGCGCGTTCGAGGTGGTACATGCGCTCGAAAGCGGAAGCGACCGAGCGGCCGACCGTCAGCGTGCCGTGATTGCGCAGGAGCATGTGGTTGTGGTCGCCGAGATCCTTCTGCAGCCGCGGCCGCTCCTCGTGGTCGAGCGCGATGCCTTCATAGTCGTGATAGGCGAGGTCGTGGGTGACGAGCTGGGCGGTCTGGTTCAGCGGCAGCAGCCCTTCCGCGCTGCTCGACACCGCGGTGCCGTCGAGGGTGTGGAGATGCAGCACGCAGATGGCGTCTTCGCGCACCTCGTGGATTGCCGAATGGATGGTGAAGCCGGCGGGGTTGATGCTGTACTCGCTCTCGGAGAGCTGGTTGCCGTGCAGGTCGACCTTGACGAGGCTGGAGGCCGTGATTTCCTCGAACATCAGCCCGTAGGGATTGATGAGGAAGTGATGGTCGGGGCCGGGCACGCGCGCGGAGATGTGGGTGTCGACCAGATCGTCCCAGCCGTACAGCGCGACCAGGCGATAGCAGGCGGCGAGATTGATCCGTTGCTGCCACTCCGCCTCCGTCATGTTGGAGGGCACTTCCCTCACGCGGGCTTCTGCTGGCGACATGGCTGATCTCTCCGAACGTCGTTGTTGCGGGAAGCGAGCGTAGTCGCGGGTGAGGCTGGCGGCAAGGCGCAAGGAGCGTGGCTGTCGCGCGTAGCCCGCATGGAGCGAAGCGGAATGCGGGGCAGCTCGCACGACGCCACAGGTCCCCGGATTACGCTTCGGTCCATCCCATCTACGGAAACGGAGAATAATCCTACGGCGCCGGGATCGAAAGCAGGCTGGAAATGCCGCGGCCGCGGATGTCGTAGACGCGGGCGAACACCACGTCGTCGCGCTTGATCTCGACCATGACCGGCGCCGTGAGGCCCTTGCAGTAGAACTCGCCGAGCGTCATGGCGAAATCGGCGGCATTGGAATCCCAGCCGATGGTGAAGTCCGGCCCGAGCGCGACCTGGGCCGGGCGCTGCGGTCCGCACACCGCGACCTTCCATTTGCGGTTGATCGGTGGCACTTCCTGGCGCTCGACGAGCTGCTCGCGCAATCCGTCCGAGGCCTGCTTCAAGGCGAGACCCCAATAGTCCAGCATGAAGCGGTCGTCGGCGCCGCGCACCGTGCCCGCGATGTGGTTGAAGTGCGTGTACTGGTAGGGGTGCAGCCGGATCATCTCGGCGAGCGACAGCGCGAGGCCGAAGCAGAAGGTGGCGAGCACGACCGGCTGCCAGGTGCGGTGGTTGGCGCGCAGGCGCTCCATGGTCCAGGCGAAGGCGACGCCGCCGAGCACCGCCATCGGCGGGATCACGAAGACGAAATGGCGGATGCCGTTGTAGAGCGCCGGGCGCTTCACCATCGCGATCGCGAGCGGCAGCGTCGCAGCCAGCGTCAGCATCAGGAGGATGGTCTTGCGGCGCGCCGGAACCTCGCGCCGCGGCAGCATGGCGAAGGTGCTGACGATGGCACCGCCCATCAGCACCAGCATCACCTCGGGCAGCTGCAGCGCGAACAGCGTCGGCAGATACGACCAGGGCATGTCGGGCACCGACACGATCGCGCCGTCGAACATCTCCTTCCATGGCTTCTCGAAGAAATGCGAGAAGTAGGTCAGCGCCTCGAAGGGATTGCCGGGCTCCATGATCGACCACGGCCAGATCAGGCCCATCACGAGGTAGCCGAGCACGAGGCCGGGCAGCAGCACATAGACGACATGGGCGAAGCGGCGAACCGACTCGCGCAGACCTTCGCTGCGCAATTCCTCCAGCAGCAGCGGCATGAACCCGACCGTGGCGTAGACCAAAGCGAGCCCGCCGAGAACGCGGCAGCCGAGCGAGAGGCCGGCCCCCAGGCCGACGATCAGGATCGTGCGCGGCGACGGCTGCGGATATTCCTCGGCGAGCCGCACGAGGCCGAGCATGAGGATGATCATGGCGACCGCGAAGGGCGCATCCTTCGGGTTCATGAACATGTGGCCGTAGAAGATCGGGCAGAGCGCGAGCAGGAGCAGCGCGGCGAGGCCTGCGAGCGGTCCGCCGATGCGGCGGCCGAGCCGCCACGTCACGGCAAGCCCGATCACGCCGACGATGGCACCGACCAGACGGCGCGTCTCGAACAGCTCGAGCGGAATGACCTTGTGCAGCAGGGCCGCGACCATGTCGAAGCCGCCGCCATACATGTAGAGATTGGCGAAGGAGAGCGCCGCGGTATCCTTGAAGCCGGAACCGAACATGCGCAGCAGCAGGTCGGCGTATTCGGCGTGGGTGTAGTCGTCCCAGCCGAGCCCGTAATCGCGGAAGGTCAAGCCTGCAATGACGGCGACCGCGGCCAGCACCAGCATGGCGAGATCGTCGCAAGTCCGCTCGACCGAGCGCCGTGAAGGCGTGTCGATCGCCGAAGTCGTGATGGATGTCATGGCTATCGGTGCCCCGGAATCCCCTCTTGGCCCTGCTGGTGCGCGCGGGCCTCAACCCCGGACTCCCTATAGCGCAGTTCCATTACCAAGTAATTGGGCATTATGGCTAAATTCCTGATGCGACGCAGCAATTCCGGTTGGCACCAATTCCGATGACTTGAGAGCAGCTCTAGCAGTAGCGAGCCGCAGCTGAAGGGAATGTGAATAAGTCCCTGATTTCCTTCCCTTTAGGAACACCGCCCAGAATTGGCCGTTGGCGTGGAACAGCGTATGACGGTATCGTGGCGTAGCGGTTCTCGCGTGCAGATGCGCGGCCGGGGGTGAGTTCGATGAATTTGGCATTGCTGATCGTGGGGATTTGCGCCGTCCTGGCGGGTCTCCTCGCGATCATTTTCGGCATGACGATCAGGGAATTCAGTCTCGGTGGGACTCTCATAATCTCCGGCACCATTGGCGTCTGCTCCGGAATGTTACTGGTCGGCCTGCGTCTGGTGCTGCTCGAGCTCAAGGGCCTCGCCCGCCGGCTGGCCGGTGCGGTCGTGCCATCCGAGGTTCGGGTCAGGCCCGTGCTGCCGGGTCTCGCCGCGCCTGGCGCAGTCGCCCCCGAGCCGGTGCCCGCTGCGGCGGTGAGAGCCGAGCCGGCGCCGCCGCCACCGCCCGCAAGTCCGCCGCCGTGGCAGAGCGAAGCTGCTGCGCGCGAGCGTCCGCGTGCCGAGGCACCGCAGCAGGAACCGGAAGCACCGACGCCACCTGCCGCTCCGGAAGCGCCGCGCCGGCGCAACCTGCTGTTCGCCTCGACCTCGCGCAAGGAACGCGAGCGCGCCGAGGCGAAATCCGGTGAGGCGGCGCCGCCGCCTGTGGAGCCCAGTGAGGCCCCGAACCTTCCGCCAGCGAGCTTTGACGTGGCCTGGCCGAAGCCGGACCGTACGCGCCCGCCAGAACCGCCGGCCGCCCCGCGCCGTCCGCCGCCGCCGCCGCCGCGCTCGCCGTCGACCTTCGCGGAGACCGCTCCGGCGCCGGCGCCCGAGCCGCCGCCGCCCGTGGAGTCCGCACCACCCGTGACGGTGCTCAAGTCCGGCATCGTCGATGGCATGGCCTATTCGCTCTATTCCGATGGTTCCATCGAGGCGCAGATGCCGGAGGGCATGATGCGCTTTGCCTCGATCGACGAGCTCCGCGCCCATCTCGACCAGCGCGGTTGAGGCGGCCGGCATTCAAGTAGAGCGGCGCCCTTCACCAGTAATCAGCGCATCGCCCTCAGTCGTCGTGTTTCAGCCGAATGTATTCTTGACAGGGAATACTTCGGTGTCGTCAATCCCGTGACCACAAGCGGGAGAAGGGGGGCGCATGTCGGATGCGGGGGCGAAGAATTTCATCGAGCTGACCGCGAGTATCGTGTCGGCCTATCTCAGCAACAATCCGACGCCGGCGGCCGAGATTCCGAACCTGATCAATCAGGTGCACGGCGCCTTGGTGCGGGTCTCGTCAGGCCGCACCGAAACCGCGCCGCTGGAGCCGGCCAAGCCGGCCGTGTCGCTGAAGAAGTCGATCGCGCCCGATTATCTCGTGTGCCTCGAAGACGGCAAGCGCTTCAAGTCGCTGAAGCGCCATCTGCGCACGCAGTACAACATGACGCCGGAGCAATACCGCGAGAAGTGGGGCTTGCCGGCCGACTATCCGATGGTGGCCCCGAACTATGCGGTGGCGCGCTCGCAGCTCGCCAAGCAGATGGGTCTCGGGCAGCAGCAGCGGAAGCGGAAGTAGTCGGGGGATCTTGTAGGGTGGGCAAAGCAAAGCGTGCCCACCAGCTCCAGCGCAATCGAAGAAAAATGGTGGGCACGGCGCAAGGGCGCGTTTGCCCGCCCTACGGCGCTCCTCACGCGAGGGGGCGTTCTTTACGAAACTTCGGCGAGCGCTTCTTTCGCATCGGTCTTGATGCGCTCGACCATCGAGCGCAGGCCGTTGGAGCGCTGCGGCGTCAGATGGTCGCGAAAGCCGAACTCGTTGAACACGGCGATCGCGTCGGTATCGAGGATCTCCCGCGGCGTGCGGCCCGAATACAGCGCGAGCACGATCGCGACCAGCCCGCGCACGATGTGGGCGTCGCTGTCGCCGCGATATCTCAGGACCGGCTCGCCATTGCCGCGGTCGACCAACTTCTGCAGCCAGACCTGGCTGACGCAGCCCTGCACCTTGTTCTCGGCCGAGTGTTCCGCCTCCGGCATCGGTTCCAGAGTGCGGCCGAGCTCGATGACGTACCGGTAGCGGTCGTCCCACTCGTCCAGAAGCTCGAAATTGTCCCTGATGTCGTCGATCGTCGTCATATCGGCCCACAGTTCCTGTTAAGGCCAATATAGAGATGCGAAGCCCTGAAATCGATAGGGTTTGGGCGCTAATTCGCCGGCCCTGGTCCGCGCCATTCGAGCGCAAGATCATCCTGGGTCAGGGTATCGCGCGGCGCCTCGCTCGCGGCAAGATCGCCTTCGCCGGCCAGCGCGATCGAGCCGGTATGGTCGGGCGCCTTCTTGTTGTCGTTCTTGCTGCCGTCGTTCTTGTCGTTGGTGATCTGCTCTTTCTTGTCGTTGATGATCTGATAGAGCTTCTTCGCGCCGTCCTGGGCGCGCTGGCCGATGATGGTCGCGGCCTGGCCGCCGACCTCGCAGGCCGCCGGCTGGCGCTTGCAGAACTGGGTCATGTCGGAAACGGCCGCGGTCGCGGCCTGCACCGCATCGGCGGCGCCGATCTGCGGCAGCTTGTCCGATTCGGGCGTCTTGTCCCGCGGCAGGAGCACCAGCACCAGCCCGAGCCAGAATGTGATGCGGAGCAGAAAGCGCATCTTATCGACCTGTACGTTAGATCCCGCCGCGGCGATCCCCGCAGAGCGCGTCGGACCTAGCAACCCTCGATAAATCGCAAGTGATTGCCTTGAGCTTAATTCGCGGAAAATAGACGCAAAAAACTTTGCAGAGCCCGGTCTCGTAAATTTTCCATTGATGCCGCGGCCCGTGACCTTCCGGAGAAGGTCTATCCACCATTTCGAAACCATGCGGAGGACCGTGAAACCCTGTGTTCACCATCCGCAGCGAAGACGTCGCCAAATCGTCTAAAAAGCTCCGCGATAACGCGGTGTCCGGCCGCGCGCTGTGCCGCCTTAGCACTCGTTTAAGGTCGCTCTGACACGGTGGCGCAACGACAAGGAGGCGTTCCGGCGCGTCTTCTCAAGACGATTGAGCCGAAGCGCGAGACCCGTGACAGTTTTGAGTATCATCCGCGATTGTCTCGATGCACTGCTGCATCCCTCCGCGCGCTACGATGCGCTGACGCGCGCGCGCCATCGCGCCTTCATGGCACCGCGGCTGCTCGGCAGCCTCGCCGCCTTTGCCGCATTCCCGGTCTATCTCGCCATGCGCGGCGCGCCGAGCGCGATCGAGGTCGCGGCCTTCGCCTGGCTGATCGCGCCGATCATGTTGTCCTGGTTCCTGTCACGCACTGGCCGCTACGAGGGTGCGCATGTGCTGTCGTCGCTGGCGCTCGCCGGCCTGATCATGGCCGTCGCGGTCACGACGGGCGGCATCGAATCCTTCGCCGCGGTCTGGCTGGTCGTGGTTCCGCTCGAAGCTGCGCTGTCGGCTTCGCGCCGCGTCGCGGCTTTCGCCTCGCTGCTCGCGCTGTCCTGCGCCGGAATGCTGATCCTGGTCAGCCAACTCGGCTGGCTGCCGGTGGCGGAGCCGAGCGCGGCCGAGCGCGGCGTGCTGATGGCGTTCGGCGTTGCCTCGGCTACTCTCTATGCCGCGGGCCTCGCCTTCGGCGCGGAATCGCTTGCGCGCACCAGCGTCGCGCTGCTGTCGCGCGAGGAGGAGCGCTATCGCCTGCTCGCGCGCAACATGAGCGACGTTATCTCACGGCATCAGCGCAACGGCGCGGTGCAGTTCATCTCGCCGGCCGCCGAGACCATGCTCGGCATGCAGGTGGCGCAACTGCTCGGCCACGGCCTGTTCGACCGCGTCCATGTCGCCGATCGGCCGGCTTATCTCACCGCGTTGTCGGATGCGGCGCGCGGCGAGGTGCGCAGCGTCGAGTTCCGGTTGCGGCGCGAGCCCGTCTCCGAGAGGGGTCAGGTCGATTTCATCTGGGTCGAGATGCGCTGCCGTCCGCTCGACCAGGACAGGGCGCGTGACGTCACGTGCGAAGCCGAAGTCGTCGCCGTGATGCGCGACGTCACCGACCGCAAGCTTTTCGAGCAGGCACTGGACCAGGCGCGCAGCGCCGCCGAGGCGGCCGATGCCGCCAAGACGCGCTTCCTCGCCACCATGAGCCACGAGCTGCGCACGCCGCTCAACGCCATCATCGGCTTCTCCGAGATGATCGCGCAGGAGCAGAGCCTGATGCTGGGTGCGGCCCAGCGCAAGGAATACGCCCAGCTGATCAACGATTCCGGCCAGCACCTGCTGTCGGTCGTCAACGGCATCCTGGACATGTCGAAGATGGAATCGGGCACATTCGAGATCGCGTCCGAGCCGTTCGCGCCGCGCGCCTCGCTGCTCCATTGCTGCAATCTGCTGGCGCTGAAGGCGCGGGAGAACGGCATCGACCTGATCACCGACGCGCCGCAGGACCTGCCCGTCATGACTGGCGATCCCAGGGCTTTCAAGCAGATCGTGCTCAACCTCGTCGCCAACGCCATCAAGTTCACCGAGCGCGGCGGTCAGGTCTGCGTCTCTGCCGCGGTGTCCGGCTCGCAGCTGACGCTGCGCATCAGCGACACCGGCGTCGGCATCGCGCCCGACGATCTCAAGCGCATCGGCGCGCCGTTCTTCCAGACCGGCACGACCTATCAGCGCCGTCACGAGGGCACCGGCCTTGGACTTTCGATCGTGAAGAGCCTCGTGGCGTTGCATCTCGGCGAATTGACGGTACAAAGCCGGTTGGGCGAGGGCACGGCGGTCACCGTCAAGCTGCCGCTCGTCTACACGCCGCCGCAAGTCAAGCCGGCCGAGCGCAAGATCGCGACGCTGACGCCGGCGCTGCGCCAGGATATTCAAGACCAAGCTCACGACCAGTCCCAGGACCAACCTCAGGATCAACCCGCTCTGGTGAAGAAAAGTGCCTAAGAAGTCTGCCAAGGACGAAGCCGCTCCGCGCCGCCGTGGCGCCAAGGCCGCGGTCATCGATGTCGAGACCGAGCGCAACCTCGTGATGCGCGTGCTGCTGCACAGCCCCAAGGATACGCTGGCCGGTCTCGTCGCCGTCGCCGCGATCGCCGCGATCGTCGCCAATGCGCTGTTCCTCCAGACCGGCCGGCACCCCGCGCCGATGTTCGGCACGGTGATCAATCTTCCCGCGCCGTCCTCCGTGCCGCTGTCGAACCCGTTGCCGCGTCCGCGCCCCGTCGGCGCCGATACCTCGCCGCTCGAGCCGCGCGCGACCGAGTTCCGCGTCGAGCCCAAGCCTGCTGAGCCCAAGCCTGCCGAGTCCAAGGCTGCCGAGCGTGCCGCCGAGAAGGCGACCGAAAGGCCGGTCGAGGCGACCGCCTCGACGCGCTCCAACGATCCGATGACCAATCTGGTCAAGGCGACGACCTCGACGCCGCCGGCGGCCGTGCGTCCGCCGGCGCCGATCCCGGCGCAAAGCCCGGCCGCGCGGCGCATTGCCGGCGTGCAGCGTGCGCTGTCCGAATATGGCTACGGCAATTTGAAGATCACGGGCAGCATGAGCAGCGAGACCCAGTCCGCGATCCAGAAATTCGAGCGCGAGCACAAGATGCAGGTCACCGGTCAGGTCTCCGACCGCCTGCTGCGCGAGCTCGCCGCTGCGATCGGCCACCCGGTCGAATGATTGTCACGCTTCGGAGCGAGGCTGGTGCTGATGGCGGCACTGGCCTATCGTGCGTTTCATGCGATTGAAATCCAACATTTGGGTCGCGGCCTATTTGCGCCGCTGCCAGACCGAGGGCGTGTTCGGCGCCGTGCGGCGACGTGGTGCCGAGGAGGCGGGCGCGGTGTTCGTCAAGGTGTCGCTGCTCGACGGCAATGCGATGCTGTACGCGCCGGCGCCGCAGACCGTCTATGACGACGGCCGGCCCATCGATCGCTTCTTCGTGCCGGTCGCGCCGCAGCCGCTGCCGGAGCACACGATCGAGGAGCGGCTGACCAAGGAAATCCGGTTCGATCCGGATGCCTGGATCGTCGAGACCGAGGATCGCGCCGGGCGGCATTTTCTGGAATTGGCGAAGGCTTAGCGCCAACCGTCATTGCGAGGAGCGAAGCGACGAAGCAATCCAGAAGCTCTCTGCGGAGGGACTCTGGATTGCTTCGCTACGCTCGCAATGACGCGCTTGGGGCAGGCGTCGCGCACTCTCCATCCAATGTCGCTGCGTCTGAAGGCCGGCCTTATCGCTCCGACGACCCGCCGGTACCGGTCTTCACCCCGGGCGCCGAGCCCGGCTGCACGCCGGGGCGCGTCTGGCTTGCGCCGGCACGGGCGCGCTGGCGTTCGCCGTCGTGTAGCGCGGATTGATACTTCGCGCGGGTGACGGCGAGCGTCGAGCCGCGCCAGGCCGCCAGCATCACCAGCGCCGATCGCTCGGGGAGGCGGTCGTAGAGCCGCGACAACCGGTACACCGTGTTCACGGACGTTCCGATCTCCGGCTTGAAGAACAACAGGATGCGCTGGAACACCGGGCTCGGCATGTCGAGCGCGCGCGCGGCGATCGCAAGCGCCTCGCCGCCGGCATCGTCGACGATCTGGGCTGCGACGCGCGAGGGCAGGATCAGGCTGTCGCCGAGCTCGAAGGTGAAGTTTTCGATATCGCCCGCGATCGCCGCCATCTCCAGGATCTGGATCGCGCGCTTGGCGCGCACGGTCGGAATCCGGGGGGCGGCCTTCAGCGGGGTCTGCGCCAGATTGTGCAGGATCAGCGCGCGCTCGGAGGCGCCGGCGCGGAAGAACATGTCGTGGATCTCGGCCGCCTCTTTTGGCTGCATCGCCATGTTGGCGGCCATGCGCTGCTCGGCCTCGGTCGGCACGCGTGCCGATGCGGGCGTGCGCGGCGGAGCGGGGATCTCCCGGGCCAATGGAACCCTGCGGCCTTCCTGGGTCGCGACCAGGCCGAGCTTCTGCAGGATCGGGACGGGCGTCTGCGGATAGACCGCGAGCCGCGCCTTGACGGCCGCGCGCGTCGCATCGTCGACCTGGTCGATCAGCCGCGTGGCGAGCTCGACGAACTGCCGCTGCTCGTCGTCGCTGTGGGTGCTCGTCTGGACGTAAAGGTCGGTCAGCACGCGCAGCAGCGTCGGACGGACGTCGACACCTTCGCGACGGGACAGGGTCATCAGCCCGTCGAATCCGGGAAACAGCGACTTGGTCATGGAGGCGTACGCAACTCGGGAAAGAGACTTGGGGGCGAGCCTAGCGCAGGTTCTTTTAAAGCCTCGTTAAGGAAAACGATGCGTGAAGCCGGC
Organism: Bradyrhizobium sp. BLXBL-01; assembly: GCF_051853025.1. Lineage (NCBI taxonomy): Bacteria > Pseudomonadati > Pseudomonadota > Alphaproteobacteria > Hyphomicrobiales > Nitrobacteraceae > Bradyrhizobium > Bradyrhizobium sp. BLXBL-01. The sequence continues at coordinate 5,587,164 of NZ_CP182471.1, read as the reverse complement.
CCTGCAAATTCAGCAATTGTCGTGCCGCAACGGGACGGCGCGGTCCGTGCGGTTACGGTCGAAGGGGCGCGTTTACACCCCGTTAACCATGAACTGATCTTAATGAAATGCATGTTGCAGGGGCGCGTTCGGTCGCGCGGCAATTGAAGAGAGCTGACATGGGGACCATCATCGAATTTCCGGCCGGTCGCCGGGTGGGCTCGTCGGGGGATGTCGCTCCGCGCGCGGACATGGGAACGGTCGTGATCCTTCCCGTGATCCGTATCGAGCGTGAGGCGGACGAAACCAGTGGCGATCGCGGGCCGGAGCAGGGCACAGCGCCGGGGCGCCGTCGTCGCCGCCGCTGACATCCGGCTTCATGCAATGCCGGGCTCCATCCGCCAGATCCGGCCTGTCCTATCGGCCGTCCTGCTCACGCTGCTGGGCGCCTTGCTCGCGGCGTGCAGCGGCGGCGACTTCGGCCGCACCCGCGAGAGCATGCGCAGCGACGACATGCATCGCTGGCTCGGTGCGGAGGTCACCTCCAGCGTCGGCCTGAAGCCCTCGCAATTCCAGCTCACCGACGAAGAGCGCCAGCTTCGCGATCTCGCCTATCCCATGATCGAGCCGCCGCTGTCGCGCCCGGCATGGAAGAGCGTGTTCGGCGACTACAAGGCGCTGCCCTCGCCGTGGCGGCAGAAGATCGTGTTCGACCGCACCATGTACGGACGCACGCTGATCGACGAGCCGCACCGCTCGCATTCCTCGCGCTATGCGCAGCTGATCGAGGACGTGCGCAACGACATCACCCGCTTCGAGCCGTTCTTCGCCAGCGCGATCCGCGTCATCGACCTCGACAGGAAGCGCGATGCCAGCATGGCGCGCGTCTCCGCGCTCTCGCCGAGGGAGAGGGACGATGCGGTCGCGCGCATGCAGGAGAATTCGCTGATCGTGCAATGGGTGCAGCAGTGCCTGGAGCAGCGCGTCTCGTCCTACCGCTGGGCGCTGGAGCGCCTGGTGATCCAGGCCCCCGACGGCATGGCCGCCGATGCCGACCGCCTGATCGGCGAGCTCGCCGCCCAGACCGCCAACCCGCCGGTCGCAGGCCAGCCGCCTTACGGCCGCGCGGTGATCTCGAAGGGCTGAGCGCCGGTCCTCACGCCTGCCAGTTCCGCCGGGACGGTGCTGCCGCACGCGCGCCCGCCGCGGGCCTCGCGGTTCAGCATAATGGGCGAATCGCCCCGATTGGCGCTTGTTCTCCCCGGCCGTAGCGATAGGATTGCGCTGTTACACCAAGTCATTTTGCACGAAGGTCTTTTGCGATGAGCAGCAATTCCGGGATGCGGCTTGAGGTCCGTCGAAATTCCACACTTGCGCGAAAACTGCCAATTCTTGCCATTCTCTTCGGATCAGCCGGCCCGGCCGCCGCGCTGACCCAGGAGGCCGCGCTCGAGAACTGCCGGATGACGGTCGGCAAGCCGATCGTGCAAGCCTGCATGCAGGCACAAGGCGGCCGCAAGGCCGGTGCCGATATCGAGGGTTGCCGCGCCAAGGCCAAGCCGCAGGTCAAGGCCTGCGTGATGGCGGCTCTCAACGCCGCCAATGGCCGGGCCAATGTCGCCGTCGAGCTGCCGAAGGAAGCGGCGCCGAAGCTGGAGCCCGGCACCGCACTGCCGAAGGGCTTCATCGCGCCGCCCCGCACCATCGCCGACATCACGGCGATCCTCGATAGCGAGAAGCCGAACGAGAAGCTGATCGTGGAGCTGAAAGCGGACGCCGATTCCACGCCAAAGGGCAAGGAATCGCGCGAAGATCTCGCGCAGTTCTATTTCGATCGAGCCAATGCGCGTGCGCAGCTTGGTCGGCTTGCTGAATCCATTGCGGATGCCAGCAAGGCCGTCGAGGTCGGCCGCGGCGCCGTCGAGCCTCGGCTGATGGGCCGCATGCAGCAGCTCCTCTCGCTGCAATACGCCGCAGCCGGCGACCCAAAGCGGTCGATGGATGTGATTCAGAAGTTGTTGCGTGAGACCGCCACCCAGCCGGGCGCAAAAGGATACCAATTGAGCGCCAACCGGTCCGTTGTCGGCAACCTCATCCAGATGGGCGATGTCGCCCAGGCGGAAGCCTATCTGCGTCGCACACAGGCCGCAATCCAGGAGGCGCGCACCAGCGGTCTTCCGGGGTGGCGCACCTCCTATGCGCGTTTCGGGCAGAACTGGGAAGGGGAGCTCGAAGCGACAAAGGCGATGATCTTCGAAGCGCGCGGGCAGTTCGCGGAGGCCGAGGCTGCCTATCGCGTGGCCGAGCAGCGCAAGCGGGCCGGCATGAAGGGCGTGATGGAGTCGGACAATCCCCCGGCGGAAACCGTCTTCCTGCAGTCGATCGACAACCTGGTGCTCAGTCAGGCCCGCATGAAGGCGCGTCAAGGCCGGCTCGCCGAAGCCGAGGTCGACGCCCGACGTGCTCTGCTGGCGCGACTGAAGGACACCGGCAAGTACAATCCGGTGACGCCGCGCTACGTCATGGGCCTCGCCGGCATTCTGGTCGAAGAGGGCCGCTACGAAGAAGCCGAGCAGCTCGGCCGCGTGGCCCTGGAGATCAACAAGACCGTCGGTGTTCCCGACGATTCTCAATCCACCGTGCAATGGCTGTCGCAACTGGCCGGCATCCTGGCGCTCCAGCGCAAGACGCCGGAAGCCAACGCGATGTACGCGGCGATCGACAAGGCGATTGCGAATTGGGAGCCGCAGCGCCGCCAGGTGTTCGAGCTCAATCCGTCGCGCATTCTCTCGCTCTACGCCTCCGGCCAGCTCGAGGCCGGCATCGCTGCGGCCGAGCAATTGGTGAAGAAGCAGGTCGGCCGCGTCGGCGAAAATCATTTCGATGCCGCCTCGGCGCGCGGCACTCTGGCGGTCGGTCTGATGCGGGCGCGGCGCGATGCCGAAGCGATCCGCGAGTTCAAGGCCGCCATCCCGATCATGATGGCGAGCGCGCGGGAAAATGCCGACGACGAGAACACTACTGTGGTCGCCGCACGCAGCCAGCGCCTGCAGAGCATCGTTGAAAGCTATTTCGTGCTGCTTGCACGAACCGAAGCCGCAAGCGGCGGGGTCGGCGAGGAGACCTTCAGTCTCGCGGACGCCATCCGCGGCCGCTCGGTTCAGCAGGCTCTGGCGGCATCGAGCGCGCGGGCGGCCGCCAAGGATTCGGCGCTGGCCGATCTCGTCCGCAAGGAGCAGGACCTCACCAAGCAGGTCAACGCGCAACTTGGAACGCTCAACAACGTGCTGGCGCTTCCGTCCACCGAGCGGGACGAGAAGGGCGTGCAGCAGATCCAGGCCTCGATCGCCGCCTTGCGCACCGAGCGCGACAAGGCGCGCCAGGAGATCAAGCAGAAGTTTCCGGTCTACGCCGATCTCGTCTCTCCCAAGCCGCCCAGCGTCGCCGAAATCCGCGCAACGCTCGCCGACGGGGAGGCGATGTTGTCGTTCTATTTCGGCCAGAGCGGCAGTTTCGTCTGGGCCGTGCCGAAATCGGGCCCGGTGGCGTTCGCCGCGGTCAACGCCAGGATCGGCGATATCGAGACCAAGATACGCAAGCTGCGCGAAGCGCTCGAGCCGCAGGCGGCGATGATCTCGGACATTCCGCCGTTCGATCTCAAGCTCGGCCACGAGCTTTACGAGCTGTTGCTGAAGCCGGTCGAGAGCGGATGGAAGCCGGCCAAGAACCTGATCGTCGTGACCAACGGCGCTCTCGGGCTTCTGCCGCTGTCCCTGTTGCCGACGGCACCGGCGGAGGTGGCTGCGGACGAGGACCCGCTCTTCGTCGGCTATCGCAACGTACCGTGGCTGGCGCGAAGCCATGCCGTGTCGACGGTGCCCTCGGCCGCGGCGCTGCGCACGCTGCGGCAATTGCCGCCGGGCAAGCCCGGTCGCGGCGACCTCGTGGCCTTCGGCGATCCCTATTTCAACCGCGAGCAACAGGCCGAGGCGGAAGGCGGCGGAGAGAAGATTCAGGTCGCCGACGCCGGCGGCAATATCACGCGCGGCGGTCCGCTGAAGCGGCGCAACAGTCCCAAGCTCGAAGGCGTCGACAGCGCCGAGCTCGGTCTGTTGCCCCGTTTGCCCGACACCGCCGACGAGTTGAAATCGATCGCGCTGGCACTGCAGGCGGATCCCTCGAAGGTGTTGTTCCTCGGCAAGAGCGCGACCGAGAGCGCGGTGAAGACCATGAATCTGTCCGGCTTCAGGATCCTGGCCTTTGCCACCCATGGGCTCGTCCCGGGCGAGCTGAACGGGCTGACGCAGCCGGCACTCGCTCTGTCGTCGCCGACGGTGACGGGCGAGGGCGGCGACGGCCTGTTGACCATGGAGGAGATCCTCGGCCTCAAGCTGGATGCGGACTGGGTCGTCCTGTCGGCCTGCAATACCGGGGCCGGCGCCGGCGCCGGTGCAGAGGCCGCATCCGGGCTCGGGCGCGCCTTCTTCTACGCCGGAACGCGCGCGCTGCTGGTGACGAACTGGTCGGTGCATTCGCAGTCGGCGCGGCAATTGGTGACTGACCTGTTCAAGCGGCAGGCCGACGATCCCAAGCTGTCACGCAGCGAGGCGCTGCGCCAGGCGGCAATGGCCCTCGTCGATGGTCCGGGTTATCTCAACAGCGAAGGCAAGACCGAGTTCGCCTATGCGCATCCGCTGTTTTGGGCGCCGTACACGATCATCGGCGATGGCGGCTTGCGGTGACGAGACGGGAAGGGGTGCAGAGGAAATGAAGCGGAATGTCTTGCTCGGAATTGCGGCTGCAGCCTTGCTGGTCTCGGCGCCGTCGCGTGCGACGCAGTTGATCACGGAGGAGGAAGCCAAGCTGCCGCCTCCCAAGGGAGCGGTTGAAGTCCAGCAGCGCGGCATCCTGCGTGGCCCGAAGGTCGAGTTCGTCTCGCCGGGTGACGCGGCGAGCTCGCCGCTGCGGCTGGTGTTGAAATTTCAGTCCTATGGCGGAGCAAAGGTCGACCCGGACTCGGTCAAGGTGATCTTCCTCCGCACGCCTAACGTCGACCTGACTCCCAGGGTGAAGCCCTTCGTGCAGGCTGATGGCATCAACATGCAGGATGCGGAGCTGCCGCCCGGCGAATACACGGTGCGCGTCGATATCAAGGACAGCGATGGCCGGCCAGGCACGGCCGTGTTCACTCTGAAGGTCGCGCCCAAGTGAGCTTTGCCCAAGTGACCTCTCAAGTGACCTCTCAAGTGACCTGCCCTTACTGCCGGTCCGAAAGTGCCGAGGGTGCGCTGGTTTGTGCCTCGTGCGGGCGCGACATCGCCGTTCCTGCCACGCTGCTTGCCGAGCGCGACGATCTCTTGCGCAAGCGGGAGGATCTGCGCGATGAACTGAAACGGGCCAGAGACGAGATCGAAGCGATCATGAGACGAAGGAAGTCGCGCTAGCGATGGAGTGCCCGTTCTGCGCCGAGACGATCAAGGACGAAGCCATCGCGTGCAAGCATTGTTCGCGGGACTTGCGCGTCGTGCGGCCGACGCTTCTCGAGATCGACGAGATCGTTGCGGAGCTGGACAAGCTCAGGCGCGATCTCGATCGCGTCAACGTCCGTCTCGAGCGCTACAACAATCCGTTGCGCTATTACGGAACGCATGCGGTGCTCTATGTTGCGATTCCATCCCTGCTGCTGGTGATCGCGCATGTGCTGGTGACCATCACCTTCAACCTGTCGCCGATCCCGCTTCGGATCGCGTCGATCGCCGTACCGCTCTTGTTCGGATTCGTCGCCTATCCGCTGCACAGGGTCTACGTCCTGGCGGCATTCGTGCTCGCGTTTCTCACCGCGAGTGTCAGCATCCTGGCGATGCTGACGATCACCGGGATCCACGATCATGTCCCGATCCTTCCAACGGTATGGATCGAATGGCGGGAGGTGTTCGAATATGGCGCCAGTATCCTGCTCGCCTTCGTCTCGGGTAACATTCTCAGCGTCGTGATCTTCCAGATATTGCCGCGTGTGCTGACCCAGGGCGGCAAGCCGAACGCGTTCGCCTTCCGCATGGCGCGTCTATTGGGGCAGCATGTCGGTGAGGAGCAACTGCGCCGCCGCGCCCGCCTGATACAGGACCTCATGCAGACCGTGGGGCCACTGGTCGGCGTTGCCGCGACCGCTGTCGGCTCGATCTATGCGGGCTTGAAGGGCTTGCTGGGATAGCTGACCTTCCGACGCGCGCTTGCAGGCCTATCGCGCTTCCACCACTTCGCCGTCTTCCTTCACGAAGCGGCCGAGCGGATTGTCCAGGAGATCGATCACGGCTTCCGACGGCCGGCACAAGCGCGTGCCCTTTGGCGTCACCACGATCGGACGGTTGATGAGGATGGGATGGGCGAGCATGAGATCGAGCAGCTCGTCGTCGCTCCATTTGGGATCGTCCAGGCCGAGCTCCTTGTAGGGCGTTCCCTTCTCGCGCAGCAGCGCGCGGACCGTAATGCCCATGGTCGCGACCAGCTCCTTGAGCTCGTCCCGCGAGGGCGGCGTCTTGAGATATTCGACCACGACGGGCTCGGTGCCGCTCTGCCGGATCATCGCCAGCGTGTTGCGCGAGGTGCCGCAGGCGGGGTTGTGATAGATCGTGACGGTCATCGAATTGTCTCCGTGATTGCAACCGAGGCGGACGCGCGTGAGCGTCCGAGCAGCCAGTTCATCAGCAGCATGCCGGCGAACGCTCCGCACAGCTCGGCAATGACGAAGCCGGGCAGGTCGGCGGGACGAATGCCTGAGAACGTGTTGGTCAGGGACCTCGCAATGGCCACGGCCGGATTGGCAAACGAGGTGGAGGCCGTGAACCAATAAGCCGCGGTGATGTAGAGGCCCACCAGCCAAGGCACGGCCGTGCGCTGAAAACGGATGCCGGCCAGGATCGTCGCAACCAGCCCGAACGCGGCCACCGCTTCGGCGAACCATTGCGGCCCTCCGGTTCGGACTTTCGTCGAGAGTTCGAGCAGCGGCAGCCCGAACATCAGATGCGCCGCCACCGTTCCCGCGATCCCGCCAGCGATTTGCGCGACAATATAGAACGCAGCCTCGTGTCCCGGCAGCTCGCGCTGGCCGGTGAAGACGAGCGTCACCGCGGGATTGAAGTGTGCGCCGGAGATCGGACCGAGCACCGTGATCAGGACGACCAGGATGGCGCCGGTCGGCAAGGTGTTGCAGAGCAGCGCCAGCGCGATGTCCTTGGTCAACGTTTCCGCCATGATGCCGGAGCCGACCACGGTGGCGACGAGAATGCCCGTGCCGAGCGCTTCGGCCGCAAGGCGCCGTGAAAGATCGAAACTGTCCATCAGCCGGCCTTCGGTGCCAAATCGGTTGCACCTTCGGAGCGGCCGATTTCGCGCAGCTTGGTGCCGAGCGAAAGCTTGTCGATGCTCCTCAGCGGGAGGTTCGCGAATGTAGCGATGCGGTTTCTCAGATAACGAAACGCGGTGACGAATGCCGCCTGTTTCTCCAGTTCTGAACCCTCTGCTGCGGCAGGATCCTCGATGCCCCAATGCGCCGTCATCGGCTGGCCCGGCCAGATCGGACAGGCCTCACCCGCTGCGTTGTCGCAGACGGTGAAGACGAAATCCATCACCGGTGCATCCGGAGCGGCAAACTCCAGCCAGCTTTTCGAGCGCATTCCGTCGGCGGGATAGCCCATGTGTTCCAGCGTGCGCAACGCCAGCGGATGGACTGCGCCTTTCGGGGTGCTGCCGGCGGAGAAGGACTGAAAGCGGCCGCCGCCGTCCTTGCGCAGGATCGACTCAGTCAAGATCGATCGTGCCGAATTGCCGGTGCATAGGAACAAGACGTTAAACCTGTGATCAGACACGGCTTCGCTCCTTTCGTTTTGGCGAACAGCACGATTGCAAAGTCTCGACGACGGGGTCGCAAACTTCCGGCCGTCCGTCGCAGCAATCGCGCAGCAGGAAGACTGCGACGTCGCGAAACTCGCCGAGATTGGCGCGATAGACGATCGAGCGGCTGTGCCGCTCGGAAGATACGAGGCGGGCGCGGCTCAGAATCGACAGATGCGCCGACAGCGTGTTTTGCGGGACTTCCAAGAGGCGCGCGAGGTCGCCGGCCGCAAGACCTTCAGGTTCGTGCCTGACTAGCGTCCGGAACGCCTCCAGACGGGTCGGTTGAGACAGCGCGGCGAGCGCCAGGACGGCTTGCTCTGTTTCCATACATCCAGATTTATGGAATTATCGAGGCCGCGTCAATCTGGAAACGTCCGGGCACCGCTCCAAATTTCGAACATTCTAGAAATACCGTTTGACACTCGATGTGCAGGCGCGCATCATGGCGTTCATGAAGATCGACGACGCGGCAGCGCGCCTGGAAGCCCTCGGAAATCGGACCCGCCTGCAGATTTACCGGGCGCTGGTTCGGGCGGGGCATGCGGGCATGCCGGTCGGCCGCCTGCAGGACAAGCTGAAGATTCCAGCCTCGACGCTGTCGCACCACATCAAAACCTTGGTCTCGGTCGGACTGGTCAGTCAGAGCAGGGAATCGACGACCCTGATCTGCCGCGCCCATTTCGATGCCATGCGGGGGCTGGTCGACTTCCTGGCCGCGGAGTGCTGTGCAGACGAAGCGGGATGTAAGGATGCCCAGACGGCAGCCTGATTCATTTTGCTAATTATTCGATAATTCTAGAAGGATGGAGTATTGGGAATGGACAAGACCGTAGCCATCATCGGAGCGGGGCCGGTCGGCCTCGCAGCCGCCGCTCATGTGCTCGAACGCGGCATGTCCCCTGTCGTGCTCGAGGCCGGACCCGAAGCCGGGCATGCCGTGCGGCAATGGCAGCACGTCCAGCTCTTCTCGCCCTGGGAATACAACGTCGACAAGGCCGCGGCGCGCCTGCTTGCGCCGACTGGATGGAATTCGCCGGACCCGAGCTCCTATCCGAGCGGCGGCGAACTGATCGATCGCTATCTCGCGCCTCTGGCCACGCGAACGCCGCTGCGCGAGACGATCCGGACCTCGAGCCGCGTCACGGCGATCAGCCGCGCCGGCTTCGACAAGGCGAAGACGAAGGGGCGGGGCCAGGCGCCGTTCGAAATCCGCTACCGGAACGGCAAAGGCGACGAGGTGATGCGCGCCGATGCCGTCATCGACGTCTCCGGCACGTGGTTCTCGCCCAATCCGGCCGGCAGCAACGGTCTGCCGGCGTTCGGTGAACGCGAATGCGCCGGCCGCATCGCCTTTGGCATGCCGCCCGTGTGCGGCACCGCTCGCAGCAGATACGCCGGCAAGACCGTGGCGGTGCTCGGTGCCGGCCATTCCGCCCTGGGCACGCTGATCGATCTCGCGCAGCTCGCCGAGGAGGCGCCCGGCACCAAGCCCGTTTGGCTGCTGCGCGGCGAGGATCCGGCAAAGGCCTTCGGCGGCGGCCGCAACGACAAGCTTGCCGCGCGCGGCGAGCTTGGCTCAGCCTTCGCCGCGCTCGTGACTGCCGGAAAGATTGCGGTCGAGACCGGCTTCGGTGTCACCCATATTTCGGAGCTCGAAGGCCGCCTCAGGATTTCGGCAGGCGCCAGTTCTGCTGCGCCGAGTGTGGTTGCCGATGAGCTGGTGGTGTCGACCGGCTTCCGGCCCGATCTCTCGTTCCTGTCCGAGCTGCGGCTGCGGCTCGATCCGGCGATCGAGGCGCCCCTCGCGCTCGCGCCGCTCATCGACCCCAACGAGCATAGCTGCGGAACGGTGCGGCCTCACGGCGCGCGCGAGCTGGCGCATGATGAGCCGGGCTTCTATCTTGCCGGCATGAAATCCTACGGCCGCGCGCCGACCTTCCTGATGATGACCGGCTACGAGCAGGTCCGCTCGATCGCCGCCGACATCGCCGGCGACAAGAAGGCCGCGGCAAGGGTCGAGCTCGTGCTGCCGGAGACCGGCGTCTGTACACGCGCCGGCGTGGAGTCCGCCAGCGCAGCGGGATGCTGCGGTGGTCCGCCCAAGGCCGAACCCTCGGCCTGCTGTGCCGCCGATGAATCCGCCAGGAAGGCGGGCGGTGTGGGATGCGGTTGCTCATGAGCCGTGGCACTGCGGGCCCGCTCACCGTCGTCATCGCGCTCGGCAGCGCGCAGACCATCGCGTGGGCGTCGAGCTACTATCTTCCTGCGATCCTGGCTGCGCCGATCGCGGGCGATCTCGGTCTTGCGCCGACCTACGTGTTCGCCGCGCTGTCGGGAGCGCTCATCATCTCCGGCCTGCTTGGTCCGAGAGTTGGGCATGCCATCGATACGTTCGGTGGGCGTAGCCTGCTTGCGATCTCTAACCTCGTTTTCGCGGCGGGCTTGCTGCTGCTGTCCGCGGCCTATGGCCTAGCGGCGCTGATCACAGCCTGGATCCTGCTTGGGATCGGCATGGGCATGGGCCTCTATGAGGCCGCGTTCGCGACGCTTGCGCGCATTTACGGCGCCGATGCGCGACGAACGATCACCGGCATCACCCTGATCGCGGGTTTTGCCAGCACGCTCGGCTGGCCGCTCACGACCTGGCTCGCCACGGAATACGGCTGGCGCGCGGCCTGCCAGCTCTGGGCGGTGATCCACATCGGTCTTGCCTTGCCGCTCAACCTTTCGCTGCCCCGTGCCGCTCCATTGCACCAGGAGGCGGGACCGAGCACGGGCGCAAGCCGGCAATCCGGCCGGCAGAGCGAAACCTTCGTCATGATACTGCTGGCGTACATGTTTGCGGCCGCAAGTTTTGTCAGCTCCGGAGTCTCGGCCATTCTGCCCACCATGCTGGTCGCGTTCGGCGCCACGCCAGCACAGGCGTTGTTGGCAGGAGCATTGGTCGGACCCGCGCAAGTCGGTGCCCGCCTTCTGGAAGCAGGATGGCTTGGCCGGTTTCATCCGCTGCTGTCGGCGAGGCTCGCCATGCTCATGAATCCCATCGGCGTGCTTGCGCTGGTCGCAGGCGGCCCTTGGCTCGCACCGGCCTTCGCGGTGCTGTATGGCGCCGGCAACGGCATCATCACCATTGCCCGTGGTACGCTGCCGTTGGCGCTGTTTGGGCCGGTCGGGTTCGGCAGGCGTGTCGGGATGATTTCGCTGCCTTCCAGGGCAACGGGCGCTTTCGCGCCCCTTGCGCTGGGACTGATGGTGGAGCATCTCGGCAGCAGCGCGCTCTGGATCAGCGCCCTGGCCTCGGTCTCTGCGTTCTTCGCCCTTCTGCTGCTTCGTGGGGATCAGACGGCATGAGTCCCTGTCCGACGGGAGGAGAACATTCGTAGCTTGCGCGGCTGGCCGCTGATTGCGGTGATGTGTATCGGCCAGCTCGGCAATCTGCTGCCGCACGTGACGTTGTCCGCAAATCTCGCCCAGCATCTGATGCCGGCGTGGGGGTTGTCGGCCGCCGAGGGCGGGATGATGGCGAGCGGCTATGCGTTTGGCTACATGCTGGCGGTGCCCGTGCTCACGACGCTGACCGATCGCATCGACGCACGGCTCGTGCTCCTCTGCGGCTCTGTCGTCAGCGGAGTAGCGACCGTTGCGTTCGGCATCTTCGCGCAAGGGTTCTGGTCGGGGACCATCATCTGGTCGCTCGCCGGCCTTGGTTTTGCCGGTGCCTACATGCCCGGGCTCAAGGCACTGACGGACCGGTTGCCCGCCGGCGACAGCTCGCGGGCGGTCACGCTCTACACGTCGAGCTTCTCGGTGGGCGTCGGCCTGTCGTTCCTGATCGCGCAAGTCCTCGCCGACGGCTGGGGATGGCGGACCGCGTTTTACGTGACCGGCATCGGCCCCATCGCGATGGTGGTCGCGTGTCTTTTGATCGAGAGCCGCAGTCCCGCTCCAAGAACAGGACGCCTTTTGAACTTCGCGCCCGTTTTCGCCAACCGCGAGGCGCTCGGCTACATCTTCGGCTACGGCGCGCACTGCTTCGAGCTCTACGGCATTCGCACCTGGCTGGTCGGCTTCTGGACCTACGTCGTCGCGCATCAGGGCGCGCCCTCGTGGCTGAGCCCGGTCCTGATGAGCTTCTGTTTTGCAGTGATCTCCATGCCCGCCAGCATCCTCGGCAACGAGGCCGCACTGAAGTTCGGGCGACATCGGGCGATCACCGTGGTGATGATCGCTTCGGCCTGCGTTGCGCTCGTCATCGGCCTGAATGCGACGGCTCCGGCATGGGTGCTGGCGCTGCTGCTGGTGATCTATGGCCTGACGGTGCCGGCGGATTCCGGTGCGTTGACGGCCGGCATGTCGGCTGCAGCTGTCTCGGAGCATCGCGGCGCGACCCTGGCCCTGCATTCGACCGTCGGGTTCGGCCTGTCGGCGATCGGAGCGTGGGGAACCGGGGTTGCCCTCGATGCCGCTGGCGGTCCGCAGAGTGCAGAGGGCTGGTTGCTGGCCTTCACCGTGCTCGCGACCGGGATCGCACTCGGCCCGCTCGCGTTGCTATGGTCGCGGACGGCTCGGTCCGACGAGCTGGTATCGAGGTCGCAATAGGCGAGCAGGATGCGGGCGATCGGGCTGACAGGGATCCGAGCCTTGCTCACGAATGCTTGACCCGGATCAAAGAATGCTTTCGGCCGCAGACTATGTTACTCAGGCTGCATTGCGGGTTCCAAAGGGTATCCAAAAGGTTAAAGCACGTCTGATGCGGATCGTTCGGACCATCCTGGCACTCGCCATCGCCATATCCCTGGCGATGCTGCCGGCTGGTGCGTCCGCTTCCAGCCTTACGATGTCGTCGGGTGATATGCAGGCGGCCATGCAGGTCGGCGGCGACGGCGATATGTCGATGGACGATTGTTGTCCCGACATGAAGGGAACGGGCTCCGACAGCAGCTACACGTGCGGGATGGGCTTCTGCTGTGTCGGCGGTACCGTCGCACTTGCGGACATTCGTCCCCTGGCTTTCGAATTCCTTGCCGTCGCGGCAGCGGAAGCGGCTATTCCCGCCGATCAGGTCGTCGCCTCCCGCGGCGGCAGTCCTCCCTTCCGGCCTCCTCGAATCTGATCTCCGTAAAAGACGCGCGCGGGCACGCCCCGCGCGACGACGGCTGATGTGCGCGTTCCTGCGTCGCGGTCGAGATCAATTCATGAGGACAGGACAATGCTTTCCAAGTTCAGCACTGCGGCTGTTGCCGCCACCCTTTCGCTTGCCGCCTCGGCCGCGTTGGCGGGCGCCGGCGACTATGCTTTCGAGCCGGTCAATCCCGAGATGAAGAAGGGCGACGACGTCACGCTCGCCGTTCGTTTGACCAACAAGCAGACCGGCAAGCCGGTGCCGGACGCCGTCATCTTCAAGACGCGCGTGGACATGGCGCCGGACGGTATGGCCGAGATGGAATCGGCGGTCGCACCGCTGCCGTCCAAGGAGCCGGGCGTCTACGCCTTTAGGACGGACCTGCCGATGGCCGGCCGCTATCAGGTCACACTCTCGGCGAAGGTGCAGGGTGAGGCCGAGACGGTCACGGGCAAGGTCGTCGTCAAGGCGATCAAGTGAGCTTTCGGGCGCCGCCGGATGGAGCCCGAACTTCTCTTTCCCATTCACATGGACGCGCTCTGAGCGCGCGAATTCAACCATGAAGACGTTGCGTCTCTTGACTGCTCTCGCTCTCGGCGGCGGTCTCGCCCTTGGCGCGTACTGGTCCTCGAACGAGGGGCGCTGGTCGGTCCATGCCGAAGTGACCCCGGCTGCGGGGCCAGCGGACCGAACTCCGCTCTACTATCGCGATCCCAGTGGCGCGCCGCTCTGGTCCGCCGGGCCAAAGAAGGATGACCGCGGGCGGGACTATCTGCCGGTCTACGATGACGACAAGGCCGCCCAGGCAGAGCCGAGACCAGCGCAGGCGGCTTCATCGCGCAAGATTCTCTACTACCGCAATCCCATGGGCTTGCCCGACACCTCGCCGGCGCCGAAGAAGGACCCGATGGGGATGAACTATGTCCCCGTCTACGAAGGCGACGCCGTCGATGATGGCACGGTGAAGCTGTCGCCCGGCAAGATCCAGCGCAGCGGCGTGAAGTCCGAGCCGGTCGCGCGGCGATCAGTCCGTGCCCTGGTCAAGGCACCCGGTACGATCCAATTGGACGAGCGCCGCGTCTCGGTGATCGCGATGCGCGCCGAGAGCTTCGTGCAGAAGATCGCGGACGTCACCACCGGCACCCGCGTCAAGGCGGGCCAGCCGCTGATGGAGATCTACAGCTCGGCGGTCGCCTCCGCGGCGGCCGAATACCTCGCGACCATCACCTCCAAGACCGTCGGCGGCGTCGAGATGTACGGCCGCGGCTCGCGGCAACGGCTGGTCAATCTCGACGTCCCCGAGCGGGTGATCGCCGAGATGGAGAAAACGCATGTCTCGCCCGTCACCATCCTTTGGTCGGCGCCGCGCGACGGGATCGTGCTCGAGCGCAACGCGATCGAAGGCATGCGCGCCAATCCCGGCGACGTGCTGTTCCGCATCGCCGACACCTCGCTGGTCTGGGCGCTGGTCGACGTCGCCGAGCGCGATCTCGGCAACATCGCGGTCGGGCAGTCCGTTGCGGTGCGCGCGCGCAGCTTCCCCGGCCGCAGCTTCACCGGCAAGATCGCCGTGATCTATCCGCAGGTGAACCGCGAAACCCGGACGGTCCGCGTCCGCATCGAGCTCGCCAATCCCGAGGCGGTGCTGTTGCCGGACATGTATGTCGATGCCGAGGTCGATACGGCAGATGGCGCGCCCGTCCTGGCGATCCAGGACAGCGCGGTGCTCGACACCGGCACGCGGCAGGCCGTCCTCGTCGACAAGGGGGACGGGCGCTTCGAGCCGCGGGAGGTGAAGCTCGGCCGTCGCGGCGGCGGCTTGATCGAGGTCCGGGATGGCCTTGCCGAAGGCGAAGCGGTGGTCACGTCCGCCAACTTCCTGATCGATGCGGAAAGCAACCTGAAGGCCGCGCTGAAAGGCTTTGCCGAGGCTGCGCCTCAAGCCTCCGACGCCGGCCATGCGACGGGAGAGCATAAATGATCGCCCGCATCATCGCCTGGTCTGCGCGCAACCTGCTGCTGGTGTTGTTCGGCACCGGCTTTGCGGCCGCCGCCGGCCTCTACGCGCTGCTTCATCTACCGCTGGATGCGATCCCCGACCTTTCGGACACCCAGGTCATCGTCTACACCGAATATCCCGGTCAGGCGCCGCAGGTGATCGAGGACCAGGTCACCTATCCCCTGACGACGGCGATGCTGACCGTGCCGAAATCGAAGGTGGTGCGCGGCTTCTCCTTCTTCGGCGTGTCGTTCGTCTACGTGATCTTCGAGGACGGCACCGACATCTATTGGGCGCGCTCGCGTGTGATGGAGTTTCTGAACAGCGCGACATCGCGGCTTCCGGTCGGCGTCACCCCGACCATCGGGCCCGATGCGACCGGCGTCGGCTGGGTCTACCAATACGCCGTGATGTCAAAAGAATTGAACCTCGCCGACACGCGCACCATCCAGGACTGGAATCTGAAATTCGCGCTGGCCAAGGCCGAGGGCGTTGCCGAAGTCGCCAGCATCGGCGGCTTCGTCAAGCAGTACAACGTGGTGCTCGACCCGCAGCGCATGCGCGACCGCGGCATCAGCATGCAGAAGATCCGGGAGGCGATCCGCGCCAGCAACGCCGACGTCGGCGGCCGGACGGTCGAGCTGTCGGAGTTCGAATACGTCATTCGCGGCAAGGGCTACATCAAGGGCATCAACGATCTCGGCAACATCGTCCTGAAGACCAGCAACGGCACGCCGGTGCTGCTCCGGGACGTCGCCAATGTCGAGCTCGGGCCCGACGAGCGGCGCGGCATCGCCGAGCTGAACGGTGAGGGCGAGGTCGCAAGCGGCATCGTGCTGCAGCGCTTCGGCGTCAACGCGCTGGACGTCATCGAAAACGTCAGGAAGCGCTTCAAGGAGATCGCGAGCAGCCTGCCGAAGTCGGTCGAGATCGTCCCGGTCTACGACCGCTCGGGCCTGATCTATTCGGCGATCGACACGCTCAAGCACACGTTGTTCGAGGAGAGCATCGTGGTCGCGCTCGTCTGCATCGTGTTCCTGCTCCATGTCCGCAGCGCGCTGGTCGCGATCCTGATGCTGCCGGTCGGCGTGCTGATGGCGTTCGGTGCCATGAAGCTGCTGGGCCTCGGATCCAACATCATGAGCCTCGGGGGCATCGCGATCGCGATCGGCGCCATGGTGGATGCCGCGATCGTCATGATCGAGAACGCGCACAAGCACCTCGAGCGCGCCGAGCCCGGTCAGTCGCGCGTCCAGATCCTGATCGATGCGGCGTCCGAGGTCGGCCCGGCGTTGTTCTTCAGCCTGCTCATCATCACCGTCTCGTTCATGCCGATCTTCACGCTGGAATCGCAGGAGGGGCGGCTGTTCAGCCCGCTGGCGTTCACGAAGACCTTTGCGATGGCGGCCGCGGCCCTCTTGTCCGTCACTCTGGTGCCGGCACTGATGGTGATCTTCGTCCGCGGCAGGATCGTTCCCGAGAGCAAGAACGTCATCAACCGCTTCCTGATCTTTATCTACCGGCCGGTCATCAAGGGCGTGCTGCGCGCCAAGACGCTGGTGATCCTGGCCTCGCTCGTCGTGCTCGCCGTCACGATCTGGCCGGCGCGGCAGCTCGGCACCGAGTTCATGCCGACGCTGAACGAGGGCACGCTGCTCTACATGCCGACCACGCTGCCCGGCATCTCCGTGACCAAGGCGGCCGAGCTGATGCAAACGCAGGACCGCATCATCAAGTCGTTCCCGGAGGTCGAATCGGTCTACGGCAAGGCGGGACGGGCGGCGACCGCGACCGATCCGGCGCCGACCGAGATGTTCGAGACGGTGGTCAGCCTGAAGCCGAAGGAGCAATGGCGGGCAGGCGTTACCGTCGACAGCCTGATCGCGGAGATGGACAAGGCGCTGCAGTTTCCGGGCGTCTCAAACGCCTGGACCATGCCGATCAAGGCGCGCATCGACATGCTGTCCACCGGCATCCGCACTCCCGTCGGCGTCAAGGTGATGGGCACCGACCTCGTCGAGATCGATCGGCTGGCGAAGCAGGTCGAACGCGTGATCAAGGCGGTCCCGGGCACCGCATCGGCCTACGCCGAGCGCGGCATCGGCGGCTATTATCTCGAGATCGTCCCGGATCGCGAGGCGCTCGCCCGTTACGGCATCCTGATCCAGGACGTTCAGGACACCATCGCGGCCGCGCTCGGCGGTCAGACCGTCACGACGACGGTGGAAGGGCGGCAGCGCTTCACGGTGAACATGCGCTATCCGCGCGACCTGCGCGACAATCCCAAGGCGATCGCCAGCGATATCCTGGTGCCGATGCCCGCAGGCGGCGCGGTGCCGCTCGGCGAGGTCGCGAAGGTCGAGCCGGCGCGGGGCCCGACCTCGATCCGGACCGAGAACGGCCAGCTCGCGACCTACGTCTATGTCGACATTCGCGATCGCGACATCGGCAGCTACGTCGCCGATGCGCAACGCGCCGTGACTGACAGCATCCAGTTCCCGCCCGGATATTACGTGGTCTGGAGCGGCCAGTACGAATATCTGCAGCGCGCCGCGGCGCGCCTGAAGATCGTGGTGCCGGTGACGCTGACGATCATCTTCCTGCTGCTGTACCTGAATTTCAGGGCCATGACCGAAACCCTCATCGTCATGCTGTCGCTGCCCTTCGCGCTGGTCGGCGGCATCTGGATGATGTGGTGGCTCGGCTTCAACCTGTCGGTCGCCGTCGCCGTCGGCTTCATCGCGCTCGCCGGCGTCGCCGCCGAGACCGGCGTCGTGATGCTGATCTACCTCGAGCATGCCCTGGCCGAGATGAAGGCGACGTGCAGCGCCGAGGGCAGGGGCTTCACCCGGCAGGATCTCCACGAGGCCATCATGGTGGGCGCGGTCGAGCGCGTGCGTCCCAAGATGATGACGGTCGTCGCCATCATGGCGGGCCTGCTGCCGATCATGTGGAGCACCGGAACCGGGTCGGAGATCATGCAGCGCATCGCGGTGCCTATGATTGGCGGCATGATATCGTCGACGCTGCTGACGCTGATCGTGATCCCCGCGATCTTCGGATTGGTGAAGGGCGTCCGCTTGCCGCCCAAGCGCGAGGACAAGGCGCCATCGACCGAGACGCCAAAGCCGATCGGCGCCAGATTGCGCGTCGTGGAGCCGGCCGGATGACACGAGCCATGATGCACGATCATGTGTTGAAGCTCTGGAGTGACAGCGAAAGGAATCCGAAGATGAAGCAACGCGCCTGTTTGATGACCCGCCGGTCGCTTGTCGGGCTGATCGCCGCGGCCGCTCTTGCAAGGCCGGCCGCGGCGGCGCCCGACGCAGCCACACTCACGGTGCACCGTGATCCGAGCTGCGGCTGCTGCGCCGGCTGGGTGCAGCATCTGCGGGATGCCGGATTTACCGTCCAGGTGGAGGAGACGCCCGACCTCGACCCGATCCGGGCTCGTCTCGGCATCCCATCGAACCTGGTCGCCTGTCATACGGCAGAGGTCGCCGGTTATGTCGTCGAGGGGCACGTGCCGGCTGCGGCCGTGCGGCGCCTTCTCTCCGAGCGTCCCAACGCGAAGGGACTCGCCGTGCCGGGCATGCCGGTGGGCTCGCCCGGGATGGAAGGCGGCACGCCGCAGCGTTACGAGGTCGTGCTGTTCGGTGCCGATGGCCAAAAGCCGTTCATGCGCTTCATCGGCGCGCAGGCGATTGATTGACCAAGGCGCGCTACCATACCGGCATGATGCACCGGGCTGTGCGGGGGCTATCCATTGAGAGCTCTTCCCTGCGGCCATCCTTCGAGACGCCCGCTTTCAGCGGGCTCCTCAGGATGAGGGCGGAGTGCGCGGCAGCGGTTTCAACGAACACTAATGCCGATGAGCCTCATCCTGAGGAGGCGCGTAAGCGCCGTCTCGAAGGACGAGGCGTGCGCACCGGCCGTGCTACAAGTCGTATGCGATAGCCTTGGGGGCTGCCTTGGTGCTGTGCGGGGGACACATTAGACGGTGCAGCGCGATGCTAGCCTATGGCTGTGGCGGATAGCGCTCGAACGCCGGCAGTTCGTGCGCATGCGCCATCCAGCGCAGGCGCTCGGCGACCTGGATCTGCATCGTGGCAGGCACGGCCTCGGGATCGTCGTAGGTCGCGCTCTGGATGTCGATGATCCCCGGCATCATGTTGGCATTGACGTAGAACAGTCCGGTTCCGCAGTCGCCGCAAAAGTGCCGCCGCCCGTGTTCCGAGGAGCGGTAAACCTTCGGCTCGCCCTTGGCCACCTTGACGGCGCTGTCCGGGTACATCGTCCAGCCGACGACCGGAGCCCCGGCATGAAGCCGGCAATCGCGGCAGTGACAAAGCGCGTGCACGATCACCTCGCCCTCGACCTCGTAACGGATTGCTCCGCAGTGACAGCCGCCCGTGATGGTGCTCATGCGTTCCTCCGATCGAAGTCGAGTTTTCAGATCGATAGCTCTCGCGCCTGGCGGCTTCAACAACGCAGTCAATTTGCGATTGCGTCGTACTGTCGCCTGACAGCTGCTGCCATTGCGGCTCTGCCCGCGAGGCTATCCTTGCGCCCGTGTGCTCTCAGGTAGCCGCAGGCGTTGCCTCACCGTCCGCGCGATCGCCGCCGGCGCTTCCTCGGGGATCGCAAAGCACGAGCTCGCGTTGATCTCGCAGAGCACATAGGTGTCCGCGCCGGCCGCATCTGTCGGCCCGTACAGGAAGTCCGCGTCCCAGATCACCGGCAATGACGAGGGCTCATCGATGCCGAGCGTTGCCATCATCTGCGGCGTCCATTCGTCCTCCATCGACCGCCGCAGCGCCTGGAATTGCGGAGCATCAGGCCCGTGCATGATCCGCGGCCCGGGCTGCGCCTCGGGCGTATCAGGTCCCTCCGGCGGCGGCGGGATCAGCGCCTTGATCTTTTGGTGTCCGAAGCCGGCGACTTTGGCGCCGCTCATGTAGCAGCGGACCATGCCGTCGGGCAGGCGTGGCTGAAACGCCTGGTCGATGATGCAGCCGCCCCAGCCGAAATAGGGCTCGCACCGGGCGAACAGGGCGTCCATCGGCATGTCCTCCGGCATGCTGCCGCGCTGCGCATGCAGCACGCGAACCATGCCGTCCGTGCCGGGCAGCGCCTCCACCTTCCAGACGCCCTGGCCGCCATTGCCGCGGTTCTGCTTCAGCACGCGTGGGCCGCTGGCACGAAGGTTCGCCGGAAACTGGCCGCGGAAGCCTGCGGCGGTGTCGTAGCGATGCGTGTCGGCGCCCCAGCCCAGATGCCGTGTCCGGTAGAGCACTTCCTTGACGCCCATCTTCAGGATGACGTCCGGATGCGCGCTCACCCATGGTCCTTGCGCTGCGACGTCGCGCAGCAGGGCGTCGAGATCGGCGCGGGTCTTGCCTTGATGGATCGGATCGACCCAGACCAGCACGCCGTCGGCTGCGAGCAATTGGTCGCGGACCGCGCCCGCAAAGCTCTCGTCGTAGATCGCCGGGAAGGCGTCGATGCCCGCGGCGGCGAGCGCCTCGAAGACGCGGACGAAGCGGCTGTTCTGCGCCGTCGTCTCGCGCCGCGCGGCAGCGTCGCCGCGCGAGAGGATGGCTAGGGTTCGGAGGGGAGGGGAGTGACGTTCGGTGTCCATGCGCAAGCTCCACGTATTTGCGTGCTGCGCAGAGCTTGGACCTGGGTCTCACGGGGAGTCTGCATCGTCCCCACCCGGAGAATGTATGTGAAACCGCCTCGTCGTTTCAAGATGGGCTGGCGAGTTCCTTTCGCAGGGGCAACTCTTCGTGACGTGGCGCGGCCGTGCGCCGGTTGACAGCCCGGTCTTGCGGGTTTTTAGTCGGCGCGACGGGGATGTGCGATCTCCCCGCGAGGCGACATGCCCAAGCATCGCGTCCTGATCACCAAGGGCGCCGCATGTCATCACACACCGCAGCTCCATTCCACAATCCGCCCGACTTGCCGGGATCGGCCGCCGCATCGCCATGGCATGCGCCTCGGCGGCGAGTCTGCTGCGTCTGGCGCGGCGGTCGGAGCCCGCCTCACCATCCGACATCACCTGGGGCAGGGACCCAGAGCTCAAGGGAGCTGATCCATGCATAAGACTGTTTCGGCACTGATCGGCGTCGCTGCCTGCTTCATCACGAGCGCTCACGCGCAGGGCATCGACTGGCAAAAGGTCGATGAGACACTGGGGCGAAAGCCGATGGTTGCGGACGATGTCCATCGCTACGGCTTTCCGCGCACCGATCTCACCGTGACTTTGGATGGTGTCACGATCAAGCCGGCGCTGGCGCTTGGCGGCTGGCTCGCGTTCAAGCCCGCGCATGGCGGAACCATGGTCATGGGTGACCTCGTGCTGCTCGAGAGCGAGGTCAACCCTGTGATGGCGAAGATGATTGCGAGCGGTCTCGAGATCACCGCCGTGCACAACCATCTGCTGCGCGCAAGCCCGGCGACCTTCTACATGCACGTCGCCGGACATGGCGACCCGGTCAAGCTGGCGTCGGCAATCCATGATGCCCTCGCCGAAAGCAAGACGCCCCTGAGCGTCGCCGCGGCAGCGAACTCGCCCTCTATCGATCTCGACACGGCGAAGCTCGATCAGATCATTGGCGTCAAGGGGCAGGCCAATGGCGGCGTCTACCAGTTCAACGTCAAACGGCGAGACCCTGTCTCCGAAGACGGCATGCTGCTGATGCCGGTCGGCGCGATGGGCGTCGCGACCGCAATCAATTTCCAGCCGACCGGCGGCGGAAAGGCGGCCATCACGGGCGACTTCGTCCTGACCAGCGACGAGGTGAATCCGGTCATCGTGGCGCTGCGGACACATGGCATCGAGGTGACGGCGCTGCACAGCCACATGCTGAACGAACAGCCGCGACTCTTTTTCATGCACTTCTGGGCCAACGACGACGCGGTCAAGCTTGCCGAAGGCTTGCGTGCGGCGATCGAGAAGACCGCCAGCAGCAAGAGCTGAGCCAAGGCATAGAAAATGCAGCGTGAGGCGTTTCAATGATCGAATGTCAGAGGTTGGGACAGCCGACGATGCGCGCCGCTTTGGCCTTTCGGTCGCGGCCGTCTGCATGGGCCAGTCTCGTCCTGGCGCTTATGCTGGCTTTGCTGATGGGAGGGAACGCCATGGCCGAAACCCTGAATTTCGACAACGCTCCTGCTGGATCGGCGCCGGCAGGCTGGACTCTCACGATGACCGGCAAGGGTGAATCGAAATGGACCGTCGAGGCGGAGCCCACGGCGCCGAGCAAGCCCAACGTCCTCAAGCAATCCGGACGGGCGACTTTTCCCGTCGCCATCAAGAGCGATACCAACATCCGCAACGGCTTCGTAGAAGTGAAGTTCAAGGCGGTGTCCGGGTCCGAGGATCGCGCCGCGGGAATCATCTGGCGTGCCAAGGACGCCGACAATTATTACGTCGTCCGGGCAAACGCGCTAGAGGACAACGTGGTGCTCTACAAGACGATCAAGGGCATACGAAGTTCGCTGGAGATCGTCGGACGCAAGGGGGGCTACGGCGTCAACACGCCGGTGCCATCCGGGCAATGGCACGCGCTGCGTTGCGACTTCGCGGGAAATCGGTTCAAGGTGACGTTTGACGGAAAGCCATTGTTCGAGGTTGAGGACGCCACCATCACGGACGCCGGCATGATCGGCCTGTGGACCAAGGCAGATAGCGTGACCTTGTTCGATGATCTGACATATGGTGAGACCAAATAGAAATTGTCCACCTCTGTCGGAGATGACCATGAGCTTTCGCCGTCTGTCGGTCGCGACGATGCTGCTGGCTGCGTTTGTCGGCCCAATGCGGGCGGAAGAGACCCTCGTCACCTACAAATCGCTCAGTCCGGAGCTGGCGCTCGATCTCGCGCGTGCCGCGTTGGATAGCTGCCGCAGCCGTGGATATCAGGTTGCCGTCGCCGTCGTCGATCGCTTCGGTATCACGCAAGTGATGCTGCGCGATCGCTTCGCTGGCTCTCACACGCCCTCGACCGCATCCGGCAAGGCGTGGACGGCGGCGTCGTTCAAAACCAGCACGACCGAACTGAACGCGATCAGCCAGCCCGGCATGATGCAGTCAGGCATTCGTAGTCTTCCCGGAGCGGTCATCATAGGGGGAGGGCTGATCGTCGAAGCAGGCGGCTCTGTGGTCGGAGCGGTCGGCGTTTCCGGCGCTCCGGGCGGTGACGCGGACGAAGCGTGCGCGAAAGCCGGGATCGAGGCCATTCGCGACAAGCTGGAGTTTTGAGGGGCGGAGGATTTCAGATCATCCGCTAAGTATACGTGTCCGTCTGCAACGCGATCGAGAACCCGTCGCCGATCGCGGCATTGATTGGCACGTCTCGCAATCCCGCTGGCGCCTTCTGCCGCTGCCAACGCTGTTCCTGAAATCTAAGACACCTGCGAGACCAGCGAGCGGCCTGATCGCTCCTGCCAACCGCAGACCAAGGAACAGACCATGCAAGCATCCCCACTATCCCGTCGATCCGCCATCTTCCTGCTGATGGCAACCCTGAACATCGGACTGATGCCGATGGCGCATGGCGAGGCGCCGGTCCCCGACGCGATCGTCGGGACCTGGGAGGCAGACGACGGCACCGTGAAGCTCGACATGTTCAAGGCCGGCGCAGAATTCCAGGCGCGCATGCTCTACGGCAACGAGATCGTGGAGGCGGACAAAGTCACCTTCAAGAAGGACGCCAAGAACCCTGACCCCGCGCTGCGTTCGCGGTCGCTAAAGAACATCGTCTTCATCACGGGCTTGCACTGGGAAAATGGCGAGTGGAGCGGCGGCTCGATCTATGACGCCTCATCGGGACGCACCTACAACTGCAAGGCAGCCGTCAAGGACGGCAAGATGCATCTGCGAGGCTATCTCGGCCTGCCGGCGATGGGACAGACCCGCACATTCCACCGCGTTCGCGGATAGCGGCATTCCGTCAATCCCTAGCCGTTCTGCCGAAGCGCGGTCACCCGGACCGCGCTTTTTTCCTGCGAGACCAGCAGCTTGAGCGGTCGCCAGGATTGGCGCTTTGTGCAACTCTATTGGCGCGCTTGGTCAGTCAATCCGTACCGAGGAGGCGGCAGGATAAGGATCGGAACGAAGAGAGGTTGACATGTTCGAAAGATCGAAAAGAACCGCGCTCGTCACCGGAGCCTCCTCCGGCATGGGCAAGGAAATCGCAAGGCGTCTGATCAAGGACGGCTTTCAGGTCTTCGTCGCCGCGCGGCACGTCGACAAGATGGATGACCTCGTCAAGCTCGGGGCGCGGTCTCTGCGAATGGACATCTCGAATGAGAGCGAGATCCAGGCGTCGGTCGATGCCATCCTGCGCGAGGTGGACGGGATCGATGTGCTCGTCAACAACGCCGGCTTCGGCCTCTACGGTCCCGTCGAGGAGGTCGGCATCGACGAGGCGCGTTACCAGTTCGAGGTGAACCTGTTCGGCGCCGCCCGCCTGACGCAGCTCCTGCTGCCGAAGATGCGCGAGAAGCGCGCAGGCACGATCGTCAACATCACCTCGATGGGCGGCAAGATCTACACGCTCCTGGGCGCCTGGTACCACGCAACCAAGCATGCGCTGGAAGGCTGGTCCGACTGCCTGCGGCTTGAACTGGCGCCATTCGGCATCAAGGTCGTCGTCGTCGAGCCCGGCCTGATCGAGACGGGATTCGGCGATGTGGTCGCCAATGGCCTGCTCAAACGATCGGGTGAAGGCCCTTACGCCAAACTGACCCAGGCGGTCGCGAAATCGACCCGTGAAGCCTATGGACAGGGACGCGGCACCAATCCGAGCGTCATCGCCGACATCGTGTCGAGGGCGGTGACGGAGCCGAAGCCGCGCACGCGCTACGTTGCAGGCAAATATGCGCTTCCCATGATCAAGATTCGCGAATGGTTCGGCGATCGCATGTTCGATCGCGTCATCATGAGCCAGATGCGCTAAGGTTCAGTCATGAGCGGAACGGCGGCGGACAGGTGCAAGATTCCCCGGGCCTTTTGGCAGGCCGTTGAACATATCGGCGTGCCGCCGGCCGTGCTGTTGCGGCAGGCGAAGCTGCCGGCAACCTTGCACCTGAACGATCAGGGGCAGGTCACCACGGTGCAATATTTTGCGCTCTGGCGAGCGCTGGAGGAGCTGAAGCCGGAGCCGGGGCTCGGCTTGATGCTGGTGCAGAGCGTCGAGACGGCGGTGCATCCGCCGTCGAGCCTCGCTGCTTTCTATGCAAGGGACTATCGCGATGGACTGAACCGCCTCGCGCGCTTCAAGCGGTTGTGCTCGCCCGAACAGCTGCACGTCGAGGATGGCAAGGACGAGTGCGTCGTCACGACGGAGTGGCCGTACGCAACGGATCCGGAGCCCGCGATTACGACCGACGTGACCTTCGCCTCGCTGGTCGAGCTCGGGCGCCGTGGTACGGGACAGCATCTGACGCCGAAGCGGGTCGAGCTGGTTCGTCCTCGCTCCAAGAGCGACGTCCACCAGAAATATTTCGAATGCCAGATCCGCTATGGCGCGGCGCGGAACCTGCTGGTCCTGAAATCCGCTGACCTCGATCGTCCGTTTCCCGGGCACAACAAGGAGTTGCTCGAAATCCTGACGCCGGCATTGGCGTCGGCCTTGGGCGAGCTGGAGGCGCGCAGCTCCGTCAGGGAGCAGGTGAAGGTCGTCCTCAAGCGGAGCCTTGCGAGCGGACGGCCCGAATTGTCCGACGTCGCGCGCGATCTCGGCTTAAGCGAGCGGACTCTTCAGCGCCGCATCACCGAGGAAGGAACGAGCTTCCGCGAACTCCTCGTCGAGGCGCGTCAGGAGCTCGGGCGGCAGCTTCTGTCGGATCCGACGGCTGACATCGACGAGGTCGCGTGCCTTCTGGGTTATCAGGACGCAAGCTCGTTCTATCGCGCTTTCAGGTACTGGGAAGGCGTGACGCCGAGCCGCTGGCGCGAGCTGCACGGCAACAAGATTCACTAATCATCCAAAATCCGAACGCAGCTGACATTGAAGTGACGGCGAGAGCGTCTCCTCAATGAACGCTGGATTGTTGCGATCAAGATGGAGCGATCGATGGGAAGGCAATCAAGCAAAAGTATGAGGCGCATTGCGTTGCGCGCTGGTTTCGTTCTGACGCTTGCAGTGGCGGGCGCGCTGGCGTTCGTCAAATTCGAGTATGGAGGCGGTACGCTCTATCCCGACATCGGCTCTGACAACCCGCAGGGGCTGACCAAGCTTGAGAAGCTGATTCAGCTCGACTACCCGCCTGGCAACGTGGCCGTCGCTCCCAACGGACATGTCTACTTCAACTACCATCCCATCGCTCGCGCCGGGCGATTTTCAGCCGCGACGATGTTCGAATGGGCTGACGGAAAGATCACGCCGTTTCCATCGATGGAGAGTCAACGGGATTTCCAGGGAAGCTTCGGCATGACCATCGACCACCAGAACCGTATCTGGCTGATCGAACCCGCCAGCCTCGATTTCCAGCACACGCGTCTGTGGGCCTTCGACCTGACGACGCGCGAACGCGTCGCATATTTTGAGTTTCCCGGTAAAGAGGCTCAGTTCGCGCAGGATCTGCGAGTGACCGCCGATGGCAAATACATCCTTCTGGCTCACACCGGCATCCTGCGGTTCACCGCCCCGAAGCTTATCGTCTATTCCGTGGAGGACCACAGCTTCCGGACTGCGCTGGCGGAACATCCCTGCACTTTGCCAGAGAATTGGCTGATGCAGACGCCGTTTGGCGTCTACCGCATGGGCTACGGTCTCGTGAATGTCGCCGCCGGGCTCGATGGAATCGAGATCAGCCCCGATCAGAAATGGGTCTATCTCGCCGGCATGACCAATTCGCATCTGTGCCGGGCCCCACTTTCCGCCGTCGTGGACAAGACTCTCGCACCTTCGGACGTTGCTAGGAAGGTGGAAGTTCTAGGGCCTAAGCCCATGAGTGACGGCATCACGGTGGACACGGCGGGCCATGTCATCCTGACCGATGTCGAGCACGGCGGCTTGATGGCATTCGATCCCGAGACCAAAGACATCAAGACATTGGTGCGCTCGCGCGATGTGATATGGGCCGATGGTGTGGCGGCTGGACCGAGCGGCTCTCTGTACTTCACGGACAGCGCGCTGTCGGCCTACATGGGCCAATTTGCCGGACCACCGCCTCGGGACCGATTGCTCGCCCGTCAGCCGTACTTCATCTACCGGCTCAAGCCGTAGGCCGCGGCCGCTCCTGCATCCTCTTTGGCGCTTGCTGCAGCTTCGGTGGCGCCGTCTGTCACTGCCGTGTGTCCACGCCGACGATACGAAAAGCTGGAAAGTCGGCGTTCAACCAATCGAGGATATCGCATGTCTGGCAAAGTCTGGTTCATCACCGGGGCATCCCGCGGCTTTGGCCGCGTCTGGGCGGAGGCCGCCCTCAAGCGTGGCGACAACGTGGCTGCCACCGCCCGCGTTCTGGCTGACGTGGCCGATCTTTCGGAAGTCTACGGCGATGCCGTGCTGCCGATCGCCCTGGACGTGACCGATGCCCATGCGGTGCAGAATGCCGTGACCCGGGCTCACGCGCATTTCGGACGGCTGGACGTCGTGCTCAACAACGCCGGCTACGCGCTGGTCGGGGCGATCGAAGAGGCACACGAGGCCGATGTCCGTGCTGAGTTCGACACCAATTTCTTCGGTACCCTTCGCGTCATCCAGGCCGCGCTCCCCTTGCTGCGACGGCAGGGCAGCGGCCACATCATCGGCGTGTCCAGCGTTGCGGGCATCGTCGCCGGGCCCATCACCGGGTTCTACAACGCCTCGAAATTCGCGATCGAAGCTCTCCATGAAAGCCTGGCCCAGGAGGTCAAGGGTTTCGGGTTGAAAGTCACGCTGCTCGAGCCTGGCGCCTATGCGACGGGGTTCGCCAGCACGGCCTCGCTCAGGATCGCGCCCGTCATCAACGCCTACAGCAACACGCGGGCGGAGGTGTTTGCCGCCGGCGCCAAGCTGGATTTTGGTGAGCCGGAGGCGACGGCCGATGCGATCCTGAAGATCGTCGACGCCGAGAATCCGCCATTGCGGTTCTTTGTCGGAACCGAAGGTCTGCCGCGCGCCCGGGCCGCCTATGCCGATCGCCTCGCGATGTGGGAAGCGTGGGAACCCCTTTCCAGCGCGGCTCAGGGCGAGGCCCGGCAACACAACATCGCATCGTAGTCGCACCAGCCCTTTCCGGACAGGATCGCTCCCTTCGCCAGCGGGAAACAGAGAGGATCGCAATGAACGCGACCGCAGTTGCAGACTTCTTCCAGTTCTTCCGCTCGTACCTGTCCAATCCCTGGCAGGTCTCCGCCATCGCGCCATCGGGCCAGTCACTGGCGCGCCTGATGACGCAGGAGATCACGCCGGGGACTGGGCCGGTGATCGAGCTCGGGCCGGGCACCGGGATCTTCACCAAGGCGTTGCTCCGGCACGGCGTCGCGGAGCGTGACCTGTTGCTGATCGAATACGGTTCGGATTTCGTCCGCCTGTTGCAGGAGCGCTTCCCGAGAGCGCGCGTGCTCTGGATGGATGCGCGCCAGCTAAGTCAGTACGAGCCGTTCATGGCGCCAGCCGCGGCCGTCGTCAGCGGCCTTCCGCTCCTGTCGATGTCGCCGCGCAAGGTGATCGCGATCCTGACGGGCGCCTTCCGCCACATGCAGGAGGGCGGCACGCTCTATCAGTTCACCTACGGACCGCGCTGCCCGGTGCCCCGGCCCATCCTCGACCGTCTCGGGCTGAAGGCGAGCCTGGTCGGGCGAACCGCGCTCAATATTCCGCCGGCATCGGTTTATCGCATCCGTCGGCGACGGCAGTTGCAATCGCAGGCCGGAACGCCTTATGCCTGAGGCCGTCTCACTCGTGCCGCCAGATTTTCACTGCCGAAACGACCAGGATCACAGCCAATCCCGGCAGAAGAATCGAATTCGGGACGACGCCAAGAAGCAGACCGCCGATGAATGTGCCGATGATGGATCCAATCGCCATTGCGAGCATGAACCGCCAATTCGCGCGCAGCACCGAAAAGCTCTGATCGCGACTATAGCGCGCAAATCCCACCAGCATTGTCGGCAGGCTCACCGCCAGTGAGAGGCTTCCTGCCAGCTTCACGTCCGCGCCGAACAACAGGATCAGGGTGGGGATCAGGAATTCACCTCCGGCAACGCCGAGTAACGATGCCACGATCCCGATCATAAAGCCCGCTGCGATGCCCGCGACGATCAGGCTCGCGCCGGTCAGCGCCGGAATGGTCGCGGCCTCGTTGCCGTGTGCGAACAGAAGCATGCCCGCGATCACGAGCAGCAGGACGGCAATGATCCTGTACAGCGTCCCGGACTCGAGACGCGTCGCCCAGGACGCCCCGGCGTAGGCGCCGACAAGGCTGCCCGCCAGCAGGTTCAGGATGATCGGCCAATGGGCATGTATCTCCGCGAACGGAACGACGCCTGCGCGAAACGGCAGCGCACTCGCCACCACGATCAGGCTCGTCGCCTTGTTGAGAACCACGGCTTCAAGGCCGCGAAACCTGAATAGACTGATGAGCAGCGGCAGCCGAAATTCCGCGCCACCAAGACCAATGAGGCCGCCCAGAGTGCCGATGATTGCGCCCGAGCCGAACGCGGCGGAATTGTTTCGCATGGACACGACAGAAAAATGCGCTGGTGCGCAAATGAACGAGCCCGTAATCCGTCGTGGCGGGGAGCTTCACACCTGCTTACGGCAGGGCGTGGGGCGAGCAGGACCTTAGTCGGTTATGCCGCCCCCTGTAAATATGGCCCCTGTTCGCCCAAGTTGAGATCGACACAGCGGAAAGAAGCGGGAAAGAACGGTATCACCCTGCGGACAGGCTTACGGGTTCACGCAACTCCGGCAATGACTGTCGAAGAATCTGGAATGCAGACCAGAGGAACAATCCAGCCATGATGGCGGCCACGATGAGGTCGGGCCATTTGGACGTTGTGAGCCACACGGCTGCTGCCGCGATCATCACCGCGACGTTGCCGATGGCATCGTTGCGCGAGCATAGCCAGACTGAACGCACGTTGGCGTCTCCGTCCTTGTATCTTATCAGGAGGAGCAGGCTGGTCACGTTCGCGGCGAGGGCCAGGAAGCCGATTGCACCCATCAGCTCGGCGCGAGGAATGCCAAGCACGAGAACATGGTAGGCAGTCGAGCCAAATACCCACACGCCCATCAGAAACAGCGTGAAGCCCTTGAAGAGAGCGGCCTTCGCCCTGGTGGCCGCAGCCGCTCCGATTGCTGCGAGCGTGATCCCATAGGTCAGTGCATCGCCCAGGAAATCCAAAGCGTCGGCCTGTAGTGCATTCGATCCGGCGAGGTGTCCGCCCCCTGTCTCGACGAGGAACATGCCGGCATTGATCCCAATCACAGCCCAGAGCCGCCGCTTGTAATCGGGCGAGAGCCCCTCAAATTTGACGTCGCTGCCGCAGCAGCTACCGCAACTCGCCATGGCGATCTCCGTATGGACCATGGTCCATTAACACATTCGGGAGCGACAGGCTCCCTTTCCACCCGCCGTATGGACCGGCAGGGATCATGGCACTCTGTTCTCCGGCATGAAAAAACCCGCGGCGGATTTCTCCGCGCGGGTGTGTGACGCGCTTTTCGATGCTGGCATTCTGCCAGTGTTTTGCCCGACGAGTCAAAGCCGAGCAATGCGACGGGGAGGGACCGTCTCGGTCCGGCAAACGCCCGCCTGATGCCAACTCAAAATAGCGAATGATTTCAACACCCCCGCTACTGTGCATGGGGTTGTTTTCGCACTTTTGTTCTAGCTCGCCGAAACGGCCGCGCTCACCGCCGTCCGCGCGGCGCCTCGGCCTTGGCTGGCGGCTCGGTCTGCGGAGCGCAGGTCGCAGCTTGAAGCGAGCCTTGCGCCTGCTGCATCAGGCCGGGCTCGGGGGCGAGCGCCTTCATCAGGATCAGGCCGGTCGTGGTCGGGGAATCGATGATCAGGCGGTCGGCCGCGGTGACCTCTTCGTCCTCCGGCAGCTCGTTGTGCTGCGCCTCCGTCATCAGGTCGAGCTCGATCACCTTGCGGCCCGCGGAGCGGTCGTTGATGGCGTAATAGGCGATCTCGTTGCGGGTGTAGAACGACACCGAGGTGTAGGCCTGGCTCACCGGCACCGTCAGCTTGATCGGCCCGCCCGACAGGTCGTAGCGGCAGATCGCCAGCGCGAAGGCCGGATCCATGAACGGCATCGGCGAATTGTTGGGATCGGCGAGGGGAAGCTGGGTGACGGCGTTCACCCTGGTCATCGGCGTCAGCCGCGAATAGGCATCCTGGGTGGCGATCCGCGGCAGCGCCAGCACGCTGACGAGATGGACCACGAGGCCCAGCACCACGCCGGCAACGATGGTGAAGACGAGTCGGATCATGAGCAGCCCACCGTTGTGATGCTCGGCATCGGCGCATCGCGCTGGGTGCGCGTCGCAACGCCGACCGGCGTGTCGTAGAGACGCAGCATCAATGCGTAACGCTCGATGCCGCCGGTCGGCAGCCAGTTGCCGGCGCGCGAGCGCGAGGCGATCCGGATCTCGAACGAGCCGTCGGACGAGCGCACGATCTCCTGGCTGGTGAAGCCGTAGCGCTGCAGCGAGTTGGCGACGAGGTGGCCCTTGCGGTCGTACAGCGTCAGCGTCCAGAACCGCGCCGGCGGCGTCACGCCGGACACGATCACGTCGCAGCGGCCGTCGAGCGCCTTCTTCTTGTCGTCAGTGGTGGCGGTGAAGGCGACGCCGTCGCCGGTGCCGATCGGCAGCTCGCCGTTGCGGACGATGGTGGCGCGCGAATAGGGGTCGACGTCGGCGGTGCCGGTGCGCGGCCGCGCGGTCCAGGCGCCGATGGTCAGCGCGCCGATCTCGGTGCCGCGCGTCGTGGTCATCCACGTCGCGCCGACGCCGACGACTGTCGCAAGAAGAAGCGCCGTCAATGTGATCAGGATCAGCCGCACGGGTTTCGATCAGTTCTTGCGCGGGGCGGAGGTGTTGGCGTTCTCTTCCGCATAGTTCTGCGGGAAGGCGAGCGCGCTCGTCGACGAGGACGGCTTGCCGTCATTTGCCGTCGACTTGTTCGCAGCCTTGGCCGCATCATCCAGCAGCTTCTCGACGCGCACCAGGATGTCGGCGCCGCGCTTGGTCAGCACCGGCGGCGGACCGGGCTTGGTCTCCAGAACCTTCGGCGCCGCACTGGGGTGCGCGGCCATCGGCTGCGGCGGCAGCTTCTGGCCCATGCCGATGCCGGGGATCTCCCGGACCTCGACGCCTTGATGCGCGGCGAGCATGATGTCGTGCCAGGTCTGCGCCGGCAGCGAGCCGCCGGTCATGCGGTTGGTCGGCGAGTAATCGTCGTTGCCGTACCACACTGCGCAGGTGAAATTGCCGGTGTAGCCGACGAACCAGGCATCGCGATACGCATTGGTCGTGCCGGTCTTTCCCGCCGTCGGAATGCCGTCCAGCGCGGCGCGCCGCGCGGTGCCTTCGCTCACGACGTGGCTCATCATGCCGGCCATGTCGGCGGCGACGGAGGCGGGGATCGCCTGCCGCGGCTTCGGTCCGTCGCGGTCCCAGCGCCAGACCAGGTCGCCGGCGCCGGTGCGCACTTCGAGCACCGAATGCGGCGTCACCGCCTTGCCGCGGTTGGGGAAGGTCGCGTAGGCCACCGCATGCTCGAGCACGGTGACTTCGTCCGAGCCGATCGGCAGCGAGGGCGTGTCGGGCAGCGGCGCCTTGAGGCCGAAGCGGCGCGCGACCTCGACGATCTTGGCGCGGCCGACCTTGGCCGGGTTCGGCGCCTTCGGCTCGCTCTTCCGGCCAATCTCGATCGACAGCTTCACCGGCACGACGTTGATCGAGCGGGTGATCGCCTGCGTCAGCGTCACTGAGCCGGAATAAGAATGGCCATAGTTCTGCGGGCACCAATTGCCGATGCAGACCGGACCGTCGACCACGACCGAGTTCGGCGTGTAGCCGTTCAGCAGCGCCGTGGTGTAGACGTAAGGCTTGAACGAGGAGCCCGGCTGGCGATAGGCATCGGTGGCGCGGTTGAACTGGCTGGCGCCGTAGTCGCGGCCGCCGACCATGGCGCGGATGCCGCCGTCGAGATCGGCGACGACGGTCGCCGCCTGCGTCGCGTGATAGTCGCGGCCGAACTGGCGCAGCTGGTTCTCGACCGCGTCTTCCGCCGCCTTCTGCACGTTGGTGTCGATGGCGGTGCGGACGACGAAGACGCGCTCGGTGTAGGACTTCGGGAAGGTGTCGACCAGCTTGCGCATCTCGTCGAAGGCGTAGTCGAGATAATAGTTCGGCGAGGCCTCGTCGCGGCGGTCGACTGCGAAGGCCGGGTTGCGGCGGGCGCCGAACACCTGGCCCTCGGTCATGAAGCCGGCATCGACGAGGTTGTCGAGCACGACGTTGGCGCGGGCGCGGGCGGCGGGCAGGTTGATGTGCGGGGCATACTTCGTCGGCGCCTTGAACAGGCCGGCGAGCATCGCCGCTTCCGCCAGCGTCACGTCGCGTGCGGACTTGTTGAAGTAGAAATGCGCCGCGCCGTCGACGCCGAAAGTGCCGCCGCCCATATAGGCGCGGTCGAGATAGAGCTTGAGGATCTCGTTCTTGGTCAGGCGCCATTCCAGCCAGATCGCGAGGAAGGCCTCGTTGACCTTGCGCTCGATGGTGCGCTCGTTGCTCAGGAACAGGTTCTTGGCGAGCTGCTGGGTGATCGAGGAGCCGCCCTGGCGCACGCCGCCGGCTTGCGCGTTGGTGACGAGCGCGCGCGCGGTGCCGGCGATGTCGATGCCGAAATGCTCGTAGAAGCGGCGGTCCTCGGTCGCCAGCGTCGCCTTGATCAGGACGTCCGGAAAGTCTTCCAGCGGAATGGAGTCGTTGTGCTTGATGCCGCGGCTGCCGATCGGATTGCCGTAGCGGTCGAGGAACGTCACCGCGAGGTCGGACTTCTTCAGCCAGTCCTCGTCTGCGGTCTCGCGGAAGGCGGGAATGGCGAGGGTGAGCATCACGACGAGGCCGCCGAGCCCGAGGGTTGCGGCCTCCGACAGCGGCTCGATGAATACCCAGCGCTTCCACCGCCCGACATAGAAGCGGTCCATGAAGGTCGAGTAGCGCTCGTAGAGCTCGCGGATGCCCTTGGCCGAGGAGAACAGCGAGGAGTCGATGCGCGCATCGAGATCCAGGAAGAAATTCCGGACCCTCTGCTTCCAATGCGGTGGTATGATCTGGCGCACCTAGAACCCTTGAGGCTTGCTTCGAAAGCGTTCAAGCACCCGGCCGGGGCGGCCTCGAGACGTCTTGCGGGAATGTTGCGGCAAACCCAAGGCGCCCGGCCAGCATCCGAGGGACTTGCTGTTCCTTCTAGCCGAGCGGGCCCCATAAACCAATGGTCACGCTCGCGATTTTGAACAACAGGCCTAATTGACCCCGGTTCATTACGGGCCTCAAAGGGGCCTCGCTTGCACCCCTGCCGCCGCGCGCCCTAGATGGCGTTGCCGTAGCTCTTTCGAACCGTTGTTGAGGCGCATGACCGCAGCTCCCAAACGACCTTCCGGACAGGAAGGATTCTTCTGGAAAACCAAGACGTTGGAACAGATGTCGGGGGCCGAATGGGAAAGCCTGTGCGACGGCTGCGGCCGCTGCTGCCTGAACAAGCTCGAGGACGAGGACACCGGGCAGATCTACTTCACCCATATCGGCTGCAAGCTGCTCGATGGGATGAGCTGCGCCTGCAAGGACTATCCGAATCGCTCCGACAAGGTTCCGGACTGCGTCCGCCTGACCCCGGCCAATGTCCGCACCCTGAACTGGCTGCCGCCGAGCTGCGGCTACAAGCTCGTCGCCGAAGGGCGCGACCTCTATTGGTGGCATCCGCTGGTTTCGGGTGACCCCAACACCGTGCACGAAGCCGGCGTCTCCGTGCGCGGCCGCGTCGAGGGCAGCGAGGAGGAGGTCCCGGACGAGGAGCTCGAGGACCACATCGTGCACTGGCCGGCGACCTTGCCGAAACGGGCGCGTCTGAAGAAGCGACCTTGAACAGCTGTGCGTAGAGGTCGCACGGAGACACGCTTCACATTCAAGGGTTGAGGTGATATTCTGGTTGTAGATTTTGATCTGGATATACTTAGGTTGTTTGAATGATTGAGGTACCCTAGAATTTTTGGGGGTCCGATGAATACTGATCCGGTTGATCCGATACCGACGGACGACGAGAACAAGCCATTAGAACCAACCACTGCGCTTTGCCTTTCCGGCGGAGGATATCGCGCGATGGTGTTTCATATCGGCGTCCTGTGGCGGCTGTACGAAACGGGACTGCTGCAGAATATCAAGCGCATATCGAGCGTTTCCGGTGGGTCGATCACTGCTGGCATGTTGGCGCTGGCGTGGCCCGAGCTCAGCTTCAAACCTGGCAGCATCAACAGCGATTTCATTCCGAAATTTGTCGCGCCGTTACGCACCTTCGCAGGCGTCACGATCGATGCCGAGTCGGTGATCCTGGGGGCGCTGTTGCCAGGCAGCATCGGCGACCGTATCGCCGACGCGTACGACGATCACCTGTTTCACGGCAAGACACTGCAGGACATGCCTGACGAGCCGCGCTTCGTAATCAATGCAACGAACGTGCAATCAGGCGCGCTCTGGCGTTTCATGAAGCCTTATATGCGCGACTACCGCGTCGGCGAGGTGAAGAATCCCAAAATTCCGCTGGCGCAAGCCGTAGCGGCTTCCTCCGCTTTTCCCCCGGTCCTCTCTCCATTCGAATTGCGTCTCAAGGACAGCGATTTCGTGCCCGGTACGGGACTCGACCTGCAGCGGCCTCCATTTACCACGCGCGTCGTTCTCAGCGATGGCGGCGTCTACGACAATCTCGGCCTTGAGACGGCATGGAAGCGCCACCAGACGGTTCTGGTCAGCGATGCCGGCGGCAAGATAGAGGCTGAAGAGCAACCGGAGACGGATTGGCCCCGGCATTCCTACCGCGTCCTCAATCTGATCGACAATCAGGTGCGTTCGCTGCGCAAGCGGCAGGTCATCGACTCCTTCAAGTCGGGAACGCGCAAGGGCGCCTATTGGGGCATCCGCACCGACATCGCGGACTACGGGCTGGCCGATGCTCTGCCGTGTCCTTTCGAGCGTACGTTGCAACTTGCGGAGGTGCCGACACGTCTGAAACGGCTGGACGCGACGACGCAGGAAAGATTGATCAATTGGGGCTACGCCGTGTGTGATGCGGCCCTGCGCAAGCATGTTGTGGCGGTCAGGCCAGCGCCTGCCTTTCCCTATCCGCAGTCTGGTGTCTGAGGAAGACGACAATGGCGGACGACAAGGGGCGTAAGCGGCGCGCAAAACCGCAAAGCGGCACACCCAAAAGCCGCGGGCCGACTTGGCCGGTCTCGGCCGACGGAAGACCCAAGCAGTTCTCTATTCCGCCCGAAGTGGTCGAACATATCCTCCTGGGTCCCCGCGACGACAGGCGCGTGCTGCAGGACTCGCCGCTGCTCGGCGATGTCTGGGCGGCTTACGCGCTCGATCCGGGCATCGCCCAGGACGTTCTGATTACGCCGCACAAAAATGCGACCGCGGTGAGCGTGGCCCGTACCATCGCAGGCGCGCTGAAACTGCCGGTCGAATCTGCCCCGCCTGGCCGGCCTCCAACAAAGGCCAAGGTCGCCTATTTGCAGGGGCTCGTCGGTGCGCGGCTCTATTTCGACCAGGTGCTTCGCATCCTGGTACCGCGGACACAATGGTGGCGCGAGCCGAAGGTGGCCGAAAGGATCGAAGGCGTAGATGCCGGCGACAATCAGGGGACGATCAAAAAGCTGCTCCAGCAAGGGCCGAGGAGGTCCAACGCGCCGCGCGAACGCACATTGGACAATGCCACGTCGCTCCAAAGGTATATCGCGCTCGCCGGATTGATCTACTGGATTTGCAAGCTGGAACGTCCCGTCGGTTGGGACGAACCGCTTGAGCCACTGACCTTTGAGCAGGCATTGGAACGATACCGGGACTATGCCGACGAGATTCTCTCCGACATGTTCGCACTTTATGAGGTAGTCAAGGCGGACGAGAACGTTCGGCAGCAGAACGACATCGTCGATGCCAGGAGCGAGCCGGCGGAAGAAAGACCAGCTTGTATTTTCCAGGTATCGCTCAACCGATCGGCCGTTCCCGCGCTCGATCGGTCGGTGCCGGCGGTCAAGGCCGACGCTGCGAGGTCGCTGTTCAACGTCCAGTGCAAGAATATCGTTTGGGCAGTTCTTGATTCCGGTATTCAGAACAATCACGACGCGTTCATGACGTCCGGCGAGAAGCCGGCGTCGCGTGTCAGGAAAATCTTCGATTTCACGAATATTCGCGAGATCGTCAGCAGTGAGACGGGTGACGTCGATGCTCAAACCCGCGAGAAGCTGATCCGAGCGTCCGGGCTCCCTGAAGCCGAGGTGGACGTCAGCCTGGAGAAGATTGCCGAAGACTTCGAGAAGGAGCGCCCCATCAACTGGGCGACCGTCGAAAGGCTGATCACGGTCAAGAGGCCGGATCCAAACGACAAGTCTGAAAAGCTGCCCAGTTCGCACGGGACCCACGTTGCGGGAATCATCGGAGCGGACCAGAGGGACGGCAAATACGCTGGCGGCATGTGCCCGGACATCGGACTCTACGATTTCCGCGTGCTGGGTGCGAGCCTGGAGGAGACCGAGTTCGCCGTCATCGCTGCCATGCAATACATCCGTTACGTCAACGAGCGGCATAACTACATCACGATTCACGGCGCGAATCTCAGCCTCTCAATTCCGCACAACGTGCGCAATTTTGCATGTGGGCGGACGCCGATTTGCAACGAATGCGAACGTTTGGTCGAAAGCGGAGTGGTGGTCGTGGCCGCAGCAGGCAATCGCGGCTTTCAGAAATTCGAAACGAAGGATGGTCCGTTCGAAAATTATGCCGCCTTCAGTATCACCGATCCCGGAAATGCCGACGGCGTCATCACCGTTGGATCGACCCACGGGAATTGGCCGCATACATACGGAGTCAGCTTCTTCTCGAGCCGCGGTCCGACCGGCGATGGCCGCGCGAAGCCGGATCTCGTCGCGCCCGGTGAGCGGATTCTATCGACCGTTCCGAATGATGATTGGGCTCCGGAATCGGGCACCAGCATGGCGGCTCCCATGGTTAGCGGAGCCGCGGCGATGCTGCTCGCCCGATACGAAGAGCTGATCGGGCAACCGCGCCGAGTCAAACGCATCCTGTGCGACAGCGCGACGGATCTTGGCCGCGAGCGCAGCTTTCAGGGGCACGGCATGCTCGACGTGTTGCGGGCACTTCAATCGATCTGAGGAGGAATGCGATGCATTTTAGCCTTGACGTCTTGCGCGCCCGCAAGGGCGATTGCCTGATCCTTCATTTCGGAACAGCTGACGATCCGCACCTGATGCTGATCGATGGAGGACCTGCCAAGGTCTATAAGCCACATCTGGCGCCGAGAATCGCGCAGATTCACCGTTCGCGCGAATTGGAGCCGAATGATCCCTTGCCGATAGACGTTGTGATGGTCAGTCACATCGACGACGATCACATTAGGGGCATTCTCGAACTAACGGCGGATCAGCTGGGGAACAGTCCCGATCTCCGTCTCAAGGTCGCCAGCTTGTGGCACAACAGCTTTGACGATCTGCTCACGACTGCGCCTGAAGAACTGTTGTCCGGGTTTGGGCCGGCGTCATTCGAGGCAGGCACTGCGCGAAGGCCGGATTTTGACTCAATCGAGCCCGACGAAGAATCCGACGAGGAAGAGGTGCATCAGACAGTGGATGTTCTCGCCGGCATATCGCAGGGCCGTCAATTGCGTGATGATCGGGAAGTGTTGCAGCGACGCTCGCCGGCGCGTCGGCAGTGGAAACTGAACCACAAATTCGACGGCGAGCTGATCCTCGCGACCGAGGATACGGACGCGGTCATGTTGGATGGTGGCCTCAAGATGACCGTGGCCGGACCGATGCAGCCCGAATTGCTGGCCCTCCAGGAAGCCCATGACAAATGGCTGCGGGAGCAAAAGCAGGGGAAGAAAAGCCCGGAAGCAATGCTGGCGGCATTCGTCGACAAGTCGGTGCCCAATCTCTCCAGCATCGTCGTTTTGGCCGAAATGGGCGGCAAGTGCATGCTGCTGACCGGCGACGCGCGTGGTGACAAGGTCTTGGAGGGACTTGAGCTGGCCAGGTTGCTTGCCCCCGGAAAGACGCGCCACGTCAATCTTCTCAAGGTGCCGCATCACGGCAGCTCCAACAATCTGGAGCAGGTCTTTTTCGAGCGCCTGCCTGCCGACCACTACGTCTTCTCGGGTGATGGCGAACACGGCAATCCCGAACGTGAGACGCTGGAAATGCTGCTGGAAGCGCGGGGCGTCGACGCCGAATACACAATCCACCTGACCTATCCGATTGACGAGATAGATATCGAGCGCCAAGCCGACTGGGAAAAGGAGCAGGCCAAGGAGAAGGCGCGCAAGAAGAAGAATCCGGCGACCAAGAAGCCGGTTCGAGAAAACTGGTCGCCGGAAAAGCACAGCCTCGGCGCTCTGTTCCAGAGCAATCCCAAGTTCGGCAAGAAGGTGGTCATCGTTGATCCCGGCAAACCACATCTGATCAACTTGCTGGACCCCATCAGGCTTTAGTGGGCTCGGGGGCGCTCAGGCTCCAAGCAGTACCTCAATACGGCCCGGCTCTGTCGATCCCGGAACCGCGAGGATGCATCGGCGGGATGCACCCATGCGCCGCGGTGCCTGCCTGGGAAGAACTTTCCTCTCTACATTGCCTGCATAGAACGAATCCTTCGCGGCGTTGCGCCGCGTCACGACGTCCGATCGAGATGAACAAGTTCGACCGGCAGAGCAATTCTGCCGACATCCAGGCCTTGCCCGACGATATTGCCGAAGAGCTGTCCCGCCTGCCGAGCGAGGTCATCAGCGTCGACGACGCGCCGTCGATCGCCCCACCGGTGCCGCTGAGCTCCGACGAGGTCCGCACCATCGTCATCAGCCTGATGCTGACGATGTTCCTGGCAGCCCTCGACCAGACCATCGTGGCGACCGCGCTGCCGACCATCGGACGCCAGTTCCAGGACGTCTCCAATCTCTCCTGGGTGATCACCGCCTATCTGCTCGCCTCGACCGCGGTCGCGCCGGTGTTCGGGACGCTCAGCGACATCTACGGCCGCCGCGTCATGATCATCATCTCGCTCAGCCTGTTCGTCGCGGGCTCGGTGCTGTGCGCGATCGCGCCGAACATGCCGATGCTGATCCTGGCACGCGGGCTTCAGGGCCTCGGTGGCGGCGGCATCATGCCGGTGGTGCAGACCGTGATCTCCGACGTCGTGAGCCCGCGCGAGCGCGGGCAGTATCAGGCCTATTTCTCCAGCGTCTGGATGGTCGGCGGCATCCTCGGCCCGGTCATCGGCGGCGTGTTCGCCGAGCATCTGCACTGGTCGATGATCTTCTGGATCAACCTGCCGCTTGCGGCCGCAGCGCTCGCATTGCTGCTGCCCAAGATGAGCAAGATCCCGGTGTTCCATCGCAAGCGCAAGGTCGACTGGCTCGGCGGCGTCTTGCTGATGGCCGCCGCCGTGGTCTTCATGCTGGTGCTGACCTGGGGCGGCACGCGCTATCCCTGGCTGTCGCCGACGGTGCTGGCGATGGTGGGCGGCGCCGTCGCGCTCGCGGTGAGCTTCGTGTGGCACGCCCGGCGGGCCGACGAGCCGTTCCTGCCGCTGCCCTTGCTGACGGGATCGGTGGCGCCGTTCGCGCTGACCGCCGGC
Source organism: Bradyrhizobium sp. BLXBL-01 (assembly GCF_051853025.1). NCBI lineage: Bacteria > Pseudomonadati > Pseudomonadota > Alphaproteobacteria > Hyphomicrobiales > Nitrobacteraceae > Bradyrhizobium > Bradyrhizobium sp. BLXBL-01. The sequence continues at coordinate 5,546,294 of NZ_CP182471.1, read as the reverse complement.
GGCTGCGGGCTCGGTGCGATCACCGGCCTCACCGTGCAGCTGCCGCTTTATTACGAGCAGGTCTACCATTTGAGCGCCAGCGAGGCGGGGCTTGCGCTGATCCCGCTCGCGGCAGTCTCGACCGTTGGCGCCGCCGTCGCCGGCCGCACCATGGCGCGGGCCAAGCACTATAAGCGCGTCGCCATCATCGGCACGTCCTGGGCCGCGCTGTGCGGCCTCGGCCTCACGGTCACCACCTTGCCGCTGTGGGGGCTGCTGCTGCTGATGGCCGCGTTCGCGCTGGGTCTCGGCACGACTTTCCCGGTCTGCGTGGTCTCGCTGCAGAACTCGGTCGCGCGTCCGCAAGTCGGCACCATCACCGGCGCGATGAACTTCTTCCGCTCGCTGATGTCCTCGTTCACGGTGGCGGCCTTCGCCGCGATCCTGCTCATCGCGCTCGGCACCGACATCCCGCTCGCCGGCGAGCACCATGCCGCAGGCAGCGTAGCGATTCCCGCCGACGACATGCGTCATGCGTTCCGCTACGTCTTCGGCGCCGCCACCGCACTGATGACGATAGCCGCGCTGTGCCTGATCGCGATGGAGGAGCGCCCGCTGGCCGGACCCTCGGCCAAGCAACCCGTCGAGATGGCCGAGTAAGGCTCAGCGGCCTGCGTCCGGGAAGCCGCTCTTCCGCGGCAGCCGGATCGTGAACTCCGTGAACGCACCGAGCTCCGTTGCGACGTCGATCGTGCCGCCGTGCTGCTTCACGACGATGTCGTGGGTCATCGACAGCCCGAGGCCGGTGCCTTCGCCGGCCGGCTTGGTCGTGAAGAACGGATTGAACATCTTCTCCTTCACGTCGTCGGCAATGCCGGTGCCGTTGTCACGAATGGAGATCTCGATCTGGTCGCCGCGGTCGCGCGTCGCGGCGGTCACCATCGGCTCGTAGCCGGCGGCGCCGTCGGCCTTGCGCCGGGTGACCGCGTGGAAGCCGTTCGAGATCAGGTTCAGGAGCACGCGGGTGATCTCCTGCGGAAACATTTCGGCGTGTCCGGCCGCGGGATCGAGCTCGCGCTTCAGCGTCACGTGGAAATTCGGCTTCTCGGCGCGTGCGCCGTGATAGGCGAGGTTGAGGCTTTCCTCGACCAGGGCGTTGATGTCGCTCAGCCCATGCTCGCCGACGCCTTCGCGCGAATGCAGCAGCATGTTCTTGACGATGGAATCGGCGCGGCGGCCGTGCTGCACGATCTTGCCGAGGTTGTCCTGCAGAAGCCCCGTCAGCTCGTCGACCTCGCTGCGGACGTTCTCGGGGAGGGGGACCGGCGCGAGCGCCTCGTTCAGCTCCTCGGTCAGCTCGGCAGACAGCGAGGCAAAATTGTTGACGAAGTTGAGCGGGTTCTTGATCTCGTGCGCGATGCCGGCCGTGAGCTGGCCCAGTGATGCCAGCTTCTCGGTCTGGATCAGCCGGTCCTGCGCGGCGCGCAGATCATCGAGCGATTGGGCGAGCTCGCTGGTGCGGGTCGCAACTTCGTTGAACAGTCGGGTATTCTCGACCGCGATCACGGCCTGATCGGCAAAGGTCTTGAGCAGGTTGATCGCCTTGTCCGGGAAATGACCGGGCTCCCGCCGTGTCACGGCGATGGTGCCGATCGCAACGCCGTCGCGCAGCATCGGCACCACCAGGATGCTGCGATAACCGCGCGTTCGCGCCAGCTCCTTCATGGCCTCGGTCAGACCAGGCTCGTTCTGCATGTCGCTGCGGAAGGCAAACTCGCCGCTCGTCGCCACGCGGCTGTGAATGCCCGACGATGACAAGGGTGTCGGAAATGAGCTCAGCAGATCCGCATTGCCGGCATCATTGTCGGTCGTGAAGGCGGCCAGATGCAGCATGCCGTCGACGACGCGGGTGACGGTGGAGGAATGCGCTCCGATCAGCGCCTTGGCGCTGTCGGAAATGGCCTGGAACACCGGCGTGACATCGGACGGTGAAGCCGCGATCACCTTGAGAATGTCGGCAGTCGCAGTCTGACGTTCAAGTGCTTCCCTGGTGGCGTTGAACAGGCTGACATTCTTGATCGCGATCACGGCCTGGTCGGCGAAAGTCTGCAGCAGGCGCACATGATGCTCGGCGAAGTTGCCGGTCGCGCGTCGCGTCGCGATGATGATGCCGATGGCCTCGCCTTCGCTCATCAGGGGCGTAAACAGCATGCTGCGATAGCCGCGGGCGCGCGCGATGTCGCGCGCGGCGGGCTCGAGCTCGGTGTCGGGCAATTGTGCCGCGGCACCATTGGCCACGAGCTGATAGGGCGGGAATTGCGCGAACCGCACCGGAAACGAGGCCTGGAGCACGCGATCGCCGGTCGGATCGGTCGGGGTGAATGCCGCGAGGTGCGCGGCGCCGTCGATATAGCGCAGCACCGCGGTGGAGAAGCCGCCGATCAGCCGGTTGGCATTGGTCGCGATCGCCTCGAACACCGGCTGCACGTCGGACGGGGAGGCCGCCATCACCTTCAGGATGTCGGCCGTCGCGGTCTGGCGTTCGAGCGCCTCTCTCGTCTCGTTGAACAGGCGTGCATTCTCGATCGCGATCACGGCCTGGTCGGCGAAGGTCTGCAGCAGCTGGACCAGGTCGGGCGCGAATGCGCCCGTTACGGCGCGCGTGACGCTGATCATGCCGACCGGCGCGCCCCGGTTCATCAGCGGCATGAACAGCACACTGCGGAAGCCGCGCAGCCGCGCCAGCTCCCGGTTCAGTTCCGGAACGTCGGCAGCCTCGCTGTCGGGAAACTGGATCGTCTCGCCCTCGCGCACGAGGGCAAAAGTCGGGAAGTCCGTGATCTTGCGCGGGAACGACGCCTTCAGCCCTGCGTCCGCCTCCGGGCTGGTCGGCGTGAACGCCACGAGGTGCAGTTCGTCGCCGATGAACTGAAGCACGGTGGCGGAGAAGCCGCCGAGCAGGCGCTTCGCGCTGGAGGCGACCGCCGCAAAGACCGGCCGCGCATCGGACGGCGATGCCGCGATGGTGCGCAGGATCTCGGCGCTGGCGCTCTGGCGATCCCGCGCAGTCGCAAGCTCAGCGCGTAGCTGCGCATTCTCGGCCGCGGCCAACTGCAATTGGCGTTCGAGTTCCTCGATGTCGTGCGAAAGCGTGGTCATTCCTCACCCAGCTTGATGCCGCGACGTGCGCGGCACCGGGCCGGATTATCACATCTTTCGCGGCCGGAGCCAGCGCTCGCAGCCATGCCCCGCACCGGCCCGCCTCACGTCCCCGGCCGCGACACCTCGGTCTCCTTGGCTGTGATGAACTCCAGCAGCACCGGGACGCCCTCCCTCGTCTTCTGGATGCCGCGCTTGATCGCGGGCACGATGTCCTCCGGCCGCGTCACCCGCTCGCCATGGCCGCCGAAGGCGCGTGCCATCGCGGCGTAGTCGCCGGAGATGTCGGTCGAGCGATATTTTTCGGTCGAGATCGGCATCACCTTCAGCTCGATCGCCATCGAGAAATTGTTGAGCAGGATCGACATGATCGGGATGCGCTCGCGCACCGCGGTCTCGAAATCCATGCCGGTGAAGCCGATCGCAGCATCGCCCCAGACGTTGATGCAGAGCTTGTCGGGCCTTGCCAGCTTGGCGCCCATCGCAAGACCGAGGCCATAGCCGAGCTGCGTCGTCTTGCCCCAGCCGAGATAGGTGAGGGGCTTTACTGCTTTCCAGAACGGCGAGAGCTGGTCGCGCGGACTGCCGGCATCGTGGGTGATGATCGTATTCTCGATATCCACGGTGTGCTGCAAGTCCCACAGCACGCGATAGGGGCTGAGCGGCGCGTCATTGCTGGTCAGCTTCGGCATCCATTTCGCCAACCATTCCTTGTGCGAGGCCGCGATCTCGGCCGCGATTGCCGATGCATCGCGATCCGCAGTGACGGTCTTGCCGATCTCCTCCAGCAGCGCGTCGAGCACGAGGCCGGCATCGCCGACCAGACCGATCTTCGCTTCCACATCCTTGTTGAGATGATTGGGATCGAGCGTCGAATGAATGATGGTCTTGCCCTTCGGCATCGCGATGCCGAAATTGGTCTCGGTGAAGGAGCAGCCGATGCCGAAGATGACGTCGGCCTCGGCCAGAAACTTCGGCACCGCGCGCGGCACTGCGAGGCCGCCGGAGCCGAGCGACAGCGGATGCGTCTCCGGAAACGATGATTTGCCCCCTAAGCTCGTGGTGACGGGGATCGCCAGCCGCTCGGCGAGCCGTTTCAGCTGCGGCCAGGCCTGCGCATAATGCACGCCCTGGCCGGCATAGATCACCGGCCGTTTTGCATTCACCAGCAGGCCGGCGGCGTCCTTGACGTGAACGGGGTCGGCGCCGTAGCGGGTGCGCAGCACCGGCGTGTAGTTCAGCGGCTCCGGCACCTCCTCGTTCCACATGTCCGAGGGGATCTCGACGATCACGGGTCCGCCGCGGCCGTTCTTCAGCTTGGTGAAGGCGCGGCGGAAGATGTTGGCGACTTCGGTCGCGAGGACGATCGGCTCGGACGATTTCGCGAACGGCTTCATCGCCTCGCTGGAATTGAAGTTCGGCTCGATATGCGCCAGCCTGCGCTGATAGCCCATCGGCAGCACCAGCACGGGGACCGATTCGCCGAAGCATTGCGCGACGCCGCCCATCGCATTCTCCGCGCCCGGCCCGTGCTGCATGCAGAAGGCGCCGATGCTGCGCCCCGACGTCACCCGCGAGATCGCGTCCGCCATGTGGATGCCGACGCGCTCCTGCCGCACCATCACGGGCCGGATCTCGGCCTTGGCCGCGTGCTCGATCAGATGGTTGACCGGATAGCCGCAGAGGATCTCGATGCCCTCGCGCCTCATGATTTCCGCAATGGCGGTGCCGAGCTTCATGGCGTCTCTCTCCCTGGCAAGGCCGGTTGATCCGGCTTGTTGCGAAGAGAGGATCAGGAATTTCCGGAAGCGTAAAGCGCGCGCGGCGAGCGTGGCGGTAGGCCAGCTATGCGTCGCGAGCGTGCACCGGCTCCATCCTGTGATGGTCGCCGTAGCCGCGCGCGGTGGGCCGCACGCGCTGCAGCAGATGCGTGGCCGCAAGCAGATCCGGCGTCTCGAAGCCCTCGGTGAACTCGCCATAGATCGGCGTGAGCAACCGGACAGCCTTGGATCTGCGGCCGGTCGCGATCCAGTGTGCCGCGAGATCGGTCGCGATCCGCAACTGGAATGTCATCGCGCCGATTGCGCGCGCTTCGGCCAGTGCTTGCTGCAGCCGCTTTTCGGCGCGCAGCGGCTCGCCCGCCTGGAGAAGGATCGCGGCGTCAACCCGCTGGAGCTCCGCGCGGCACCAGCGCTCGCCCTGGCGTTCCTGATGCTCGATCGCCCGGGTGATGGCCTGGCGCGCTTCGGCTATCTGTCCCTGCTTCAGATAGACGCGGGCGAGGACCGCAAGATAGCTGCCGATCCGCATCAAGAACCGGCATTCGATCAGCTCGTCGATCGCACCGCGAATTTCCTCCACCGCGCGTGGATCGCCCCTGAGGTCGCGAAGGCAGGCGGAGAAATAGCGCTCGACCGGAACCCAGCGTGAGATGCGCTCGCGTTCAAGGTTGCGGCGCAGTCGCTCAGTGTAGCCTGCGAGCGCGTCCAGATTGCCGGTTTCGAGCGCGACGGGAAGTGCGGCGAGCCCGAGTGCGTTCGACTGCGACACCCAATGGCCACTGCGATCAGCGGCGTCGACGGCGTCCTTGGCCAGCCTCGCCGCGTAGTCGGCTTGTCCTTGCATCCACGCCACGAAAGGCAGGTTGAAGCGGACGGTGATGAACCGGTAGACTTCGTTCGCATCCTTGCGCGAACGGCTCTCTGCCAGCGAATAAGTCGCTGCGAGGCGATCAAGAACCGGGCGGCTCTTGCTCAACTCGCCGGCAAAAGCGCGGGCCCAGGCGAGTGCCCGATCGGCTTCGGACGTTGCCGTGAGGTCGCGGTCGCGGTCGGCAAGCTCCGTTGCTTCCTCGAGATAAGTCGTGGCGCGCGGCACCTCGCCAATCTGCAACAGGTAGAAGCCGAAGCCGACCAGCGCCCGCTGCTGATATTCGATGTTGCCGGCCCGCCTTGCAAAGAGGATGGCATCGAGCCAGGCAATCTCGTTCTCGTTCGACATTTTGCGGGCGTAGAATAGGCTCCATCCAAGGGCGCAGGCGAGTTTTGTCTTCGACAGATCGTCGCACGGGACGGTCTTGGCCAATGCGAGCGCATCCGCCAACCGCGCCTGCGCTTCCGACAGGATCGACGTTTCCGACCACAAGGTGATCGCCGCAACCGTGAGCCTGATCCCGAGCACGGGATCGCCGTGCTCGCCGAATGCCCATGAAAGAGCTGCGCGCAAATCGGCGATGCGGCCAAGGTAACGCTGTGTCCAATCGGCCGGCTCGCGCCATTTCCACTCCTCCTCGGACTGCTCGAACAGCGTGAGGACACGTTGCGCATGACGGCGCAGCGCCTGGTCGCAGGCCGGATCGGCCCGGCGCCGCTCGCCCGCGTAGCGGCACGTGCTGTCGAGCAGGCGATAGCGAAGGCTCGCGCCATGTGCCTGCGCGCTCAAGAGCGACTTGGCAACGAGACTGCCAAGGCCGGTGACGACGTCGACCGGCGTGAGTCCTGCCGCCTCGGCGACGAAGACCGCGTCCTCAACCTCGAACGCATCACTGAACACCGAGAGCAGGCCGAACAGTCTGGCTTCCCGCTGCGACAACAGCCTGAAGCTCCAGTCGATCGTCGCCATCAGCGTTTCATGGCGCGGCGGCGCGCCATCGGCGGCGGGGGCACGGAAACCCAGATTCTGGTCGAGTAACTCCACCAATTGGCGAGGATTGAACCTGCCGATTTGGGCTGCCGCCAATTCGATGGCCAGCGGGAGGCCGTCGAGCGAGTGGCAGATTGCGGCGACGGCCTCGCAATCATCGTCGACGAATTGGTAGTCCGCCCATTCGGCGGCGCGGCTGACGAACAGCTGCACTGCCGGAAACCTGACGGCTTGATCGGCGGTCAGGGCGTGGCCGGGTCTTGGTGAGACCAGCGAGCCGAGCCGGACGACATGCTCGGTGGCGGTGCCGAGCGGTTCTCGGCTCGTCGCAAGCAGCCTGGACGGCGATGTGTCCGCCATGAACCTGCCGGCGAAGATCGTCGTGGCCGGCAGGACGTGCTCGCAATTGTCCAGAATGACCAGCATCTGCCGCGGTCTCAGATAGTCGATGGCCGCAGCCAGGCTGTTGTCCGGATTGCCCCTGATGCCGAGGGCCGTCACCAGAGCGGCGCCGAACAGCGTCGGGTCGGAGATCGTTGCGAGATCGACGAAGCACACGCCGTCGCGGCACTGTGGCGAAAATGCCTGGGCTACAGCCAGGGCAACCGTCGTCTTGCCGATTCCTCCTGCGCCAACCAGAGTCACATGCCTGTTGCCGGTCAACAGACCCGTGATTTCGTCGATTTCCGCTTCACGACCGACGATGCCGCGCAGCATTGGCGGACTGGACGAGGGGAGCGGTTCGGCGAGCGCAAGATCGTCCTCGACCTCGCCGATGCTGATCTGCACCTCCGCGATGAACTTGTATCCGCGGCGTGCCACGGTCGCGATGTAGACGGGCTCGATCTGGGTATCTCCCAGCGAACGCCGCAAGCTCCACATGTTGACCTTGAGATTGCTGTCGTGGAGGAAGGTGCCCGGCCAGGCGGCCGCCATCAGCTCATTCTTGCTGACCAGCTCGCCGCAGCGTTGCACCAGCAGCTGCAAAAGCTCGAATGCGCGTCCACCCAGCTTGACGGGGCGCCCTTTGAGAAGAAGCAACTGGCGGCGGGGAACGAGTCGAAAAGGGCCGAAGCAGTAGGTGAGCTCCCGCCGGTCTGTGCCCCGTTGTCGTATCTCCGTGGCAGCCCGCATTGCTCATTGCCAATCGATCGAACCGATCGACCGTAATTATCATGCACTGCAATAATTTTGAAGAGAGCGGTTCCGAATTCGTACGATTTGCCGCAGGGCAATTGCGGCAAAGCGCTCGCGCGGGACAGTTCGGCTATTTCTTGGGCTTGCCAAGCATGGCCATGCGCATGATTTCGACACCGCCGTCGGCAAGTTCCGGAAGCTTGGCGAACCAATCCTTCACATAAGGCATCGCGTTGTGCGCGTCGAAATCGGCCTGGCTGGCGAACACTTCGTAAAAGATGAAGTGGCCGGGCTTGGCGCGGTCTTCCTGAAGGAAATAGACCAGGTTCTTGGGATCGCTGCGGACCAGGTCGATCAGCGGCAAGGTGGCGGCGCGCAGCATGTCTTCTTTTCCAGGCTTGGCGCGCACCTGCGCCACCACGGAATATGCACCCTCCGGGATCTCCTGATAGTGCACGCGCGGCGTTTCCTGAGCCACGGCCGGAAGCGTCGCCGGCGCCGTAGCGGCGGCGATCAGCAGGGCGGCAAGCGAGTTGCGGACGAGAGTTTGCATGGTGAAGTCCTCGAGATGTGACTGTATCGCCGGGTGACCTGCTAAGGCACTGACCGCCGCCCCGCACGAGAGTCTAGCGCACGATGGTCTGTTGCCGTTTTGCCAAGGCCTCGCTGAAGCGCTTCTTGACGGGACCGAGCGCCTTGACGAACTTGAGCTGCTCGCCCTCCGGTCCCTTGCAGTAGATCAGCTCCCAACCGTTCGAGGGTTCGGCGGTCACCCGGTTCGTGTTGCTGCTGCGGGGAGCGGCCTTGCGATCCGCTTCCGTTATGACGCGGACCGTGCGGTTCGCTCTCACCTGCGTCATGCCGCGGCGTGCCGATTCCGCTTCGAGATCGGCAATGAACTTGTTGAAGTCGACATCGTCGCGAACATAGAAGCAGATATGCATCATGCGCGGGAAAGCAGGGCTCATGTGCTCCACCGGTTCGGCGAAGCTCTTCGCGCTGCCCATGGGCTGATCAGCCTCGCGATATTGCAGCAGCTCCAGCACCATGTTGTCGAACTGGATGAAGCGGACATCGAGCCGCTGTGCTCCGCTTCGCAAGTCGGGCACGCCGATGGTTCGCGGATTGACCCCGCGTGCGTTCGCCTCGATCTCCTGGTCGGCCAGCAGCGTGTTCTGCACCCCGTCGCCCTGGAAGTCGCCGTGCCGGAACACCTCGGTGCCGCCAAGCACCTCCGTGTAGAACTGGTAGGCCCGTTCCATGTTCTGGACCGTCAGCCCGAAATGCTGGACGCCCTGGAGCCGCGCGCCGAGCGGCGCCTCGTCGCGCTCGGCGTCCTGTGTCGCGGCCCGTGCGTCGATTGCCGTGCCGGCGACGAGGCCCGTGACGACGGCTGCGCCGGCGGTCTGGAGCAGGGCGCGGCGATCCATGGCGGTGGCGTTGTCGGCTTCATCTGTCATGTCGCTCTCCTTGGTCGTTCGGTGGATTGGTCTGCGTTGTCCTGCCGGCCGGAGCGGTGCTCGGCCGGGGTAAACCTGCCGCGCCCTCGGGCTTTCAATCGGCGACGGGAAGCGGGGCTGCGGGGCTGACCAGCCCCTCGGCGCGGAGCTCGCGCCAGAAGTCCGCCGGGATGGCCTCCTCGAGCGCAGCGCGATCCTCGGCGATGCGGCCCGGGCGGCTCGCACCGGGAATGACGGCCGCGACCACCGGATGGGCGAGCGCGAACTGCAGGCCGGCCGCCTTCATGCTGATGCCATAGCGGTCTGCGATCGCTTTGATCCGCGCCACCTTCTGGAGGATTTCGGGAGGCGCCGGCGCATATTCGAAGTTCGGGCCGCCAACGAGTGCGCCGGAACTGTAGGGTCCGCCGACGACGATCGCGAGCTCGTGCTCCGCGACCACCGGCATCACCCGCTGCAGCGCCCTTGCGTGGTCGAGCAGCGTGTATCGGCCCGCCAGCAGAAAGCCGTCGGGGCGCGGCTCGTCGAGCGCGAGCAGCAGCTCGATCGGCTCGACCCGGTTGACACCGAGTCCCCACGCCTTGATCACGCCCTCGTCGCGCAGCCGGTCGAGCGCTCTAAAGGCGCCCTTGCGGGCGCTTTCGAACACCGAGAGCCACTCGTCACCGTAGAAATCCTGCGCAACGTCGTGCACGAAGGCGACGTCGATGTGGGAGATCGCGAGCCGCTTCAGGCTGTCCTCGATGGAGCGCAACGTTCCGTCCCGGGAATAGTCGTTCACGATCCGGTTCGGGCGTCCGTGTCTGAAGACGCCACCCTTCTCGCCGAGATCGCGGGCATCGACATCCTCGATCTCGTCCAGGATCAGGCGGCCGACCTTGGTGCTGACGACATAGTCGCTGCGCGGCCGGCCGGCGAGCGCGGCGCCGATGCGGATCTCGGCAAGACCCGCGCCGTAGAACGGCGCGGTGTCGAAATAGCGGATGCCGTCGTCCCAGGCCGCATTCACCGTCGCGAGTGCTTCCTGCTCCGGGATGTCGCGGAACATGTTGCCGAGCGGCGCTGCGCCGAACCCCAGTTTTCCCGGCAGAATATCCTTCAGGGCCATGTTGCGAGTCCTTGTCTGCGGCAGGAAAGTCCGTCGGTGTGCGGCGCAGCCGATCTCAGTCGGTCGCGGACGTATCTGCGCTTCTGATGAAGGCCGCGACCTCGCGCGGATGCGACAGCATCACTGCGTGGCTGCTTTTGATCTCCGTCACCTTCGCGCCCGATCGCTTGGCCATGGTGCGCAGCAAGCTCGGAGGGATAATGTGATCCTCCATCGTCACCATGTAATAGGTCGGCTTCGTCTTCCAGGCCACGCGCTCGACCTTGGTCTGCACCGCCTGCAATCCAAACGGCAATTGCGCCGCAGCCATGAAGCGGGTCGTGGCCGGGTCGACACCGGCGGCGAAGGAGGTCGGGAATTTATCGCGCTCGACGAAGAGATAATTGCCCTCGGTGACCAAGGGACCCTTGTGCTCGCCGGGCGGCACGGGTGCTTCCGACAGCGTGGCGACCGACTCCCCGACATCGGGAGCATATGCCGCGAGATAGACCAGGCTGCGAACCTTCGGATTGTCGCCGGCTTCCGTGATGACCATTCCACCATAGGAATGCCCGACGAGAATGACCGGATGCCGCGCCCTGGCAATCACGCGCTCGGTCTCCGCGACATCGTCACGAAGCGAGATCGTCGGCTGCTGGACGACGAGCACCTCATAGCCCGCTTTCGAGAGAATGTCGTAGGTGTCCTTCCAGCCCGATCCGTCGACGAAGGCGCCGTGGACGAGGACGATGGAGACGGTCCTCTCGGCCGCGACCGCGGTGGAGGCCGTTGCAATCGACATTGCAGCAAGCGCAAAGATAAGCGTCTTCATAACAGGCTCCGATCTCGATACGGCGACATTGCCGTTGATGCGCCTTTCACTAGCGCACGCCCGCATTGCGGTATTTCCGATTCCTGCGCGATGACGTACGCATCTTGCTGAGGTGCGCCGAGATCAGCTTTCGAAGCCGAACACGCCCGGCTCCAAGCCTTTGCCTTGCCTGGCTTTTACCTCTTTTAACCGCGCCGCCTCTGGACTTCGCTGGCGCGGCTTGTGAGTAATTCGCGATCGGCGTGGCAGTGACCGGGGCTGCAACTCACCACCGGATGGAATGATCGCTCGCGCGATACGGGGCCGGGATTCGCCGCAATGAAGCGGAGGTCGTGATGGCGCTCGTGACGCATGGAGATGAGAAATACAAGAACAGCGAGAAGCTCGCGGAGGCCAATGATTGGCCGGGGCTGAGCATCGAGCATCGCAAGTTCGAGGCGGGCCGTCAGGCAACGCCCGTTCCCATCTGCACCGAGCTCATCATGCTGCTGTCGGGCGGCGGGATGGTGTGCCGCGCCGGCAACGGCGAAGTCCAGAAAAGCCTCGCACGTCCGGGGATGAGTTATCTCGTGCCTGTAGGGACGCAGGAGAGCCATCTCGAGCTTTCCGACCGCATGGAATGTCTTCATCTCTATCTGCCGCCGGCGTTGCTCGACCACAGCGCACTTGCGGATTTCGACATCGATCCGGCGAAGGTCGAGATCGCCTACGCCCACGGCCTGCCGGACCAGGTGCTCTTCCACATCTGCTCGCCGCTTCGCGATCTGCTCCATCGACCGCGCCAGCCGACCGACGCGCTGTTCGTCGAGGGGATCCAGGTCGCCCTCGCGGCGCATCTTCTGGGCAATTACACGATCGACCGTTGGCGCGCGCCCGACAAGTCGCCGGCGCTCGACCCGCGGCGCCTCCAGCGCGTGCTGGACTATATCGAGGCTTCTCTCGGCAACGATGTCAGGCTCGAGGATCTGGCGGCTCAGGCCTGCCTCAGCCCCTATCATTTCTCCCGGCTGTTTCGCGAAGCGACCGGACTGTCACCGCACCGTTACGTCACCGATCGCCGCGTCCACGCCGCGCGACAGGAGCTCGCCCGTGACCGCCTGTCCCTGGTCGAGATTGCCCTGGAGTTCGGTTTCGGCTCGCAGGCCAATTTCACGCGAGTATTCCGCAAGGCCGCAAATATCACGCCGGGGCAGTATCGCGAATTGTGCTGCGGCCAGGCCGAGGTGAAACCCGATTACGTCGAAAAGCCATTTCGCAGGGATTGCGCATGATCCAGCAGGATTCGGGAATACGGCTCAACGTGCATCGGGCAGTGCTGTTGCGGCGACCAGGCAGGCGAAGGACACATCGATATGATCGAGCTCACGGTGAACGGGATCAAGCGCCAGGTCGACGTCGTTCCCGAGATGCCCCTGTTGTGGGTGCTGCGTGACGAGCTCGGCATCACCAGTGCCAAATACGGCTGCGGGGTCGCGCAATGCGGTGCCTGCACCGTTCACATCGACGGCAGGGCGGTGCGGTCCTGCCAGTCCCATATCGGCGAGATCGCGGGCAAATCGGTCGTCACGCTCGAAGGACTGCACAACAAGGAGCAGAACCCCGTCTTGCAGGCCTGGATCGCGCACCAGGTGCCGCAATGCGGCTACTGCCAGACCGGCCAGATCATGCAGGCCATCTCGCTTCTTGCATCGATCCCCAAACCGACGGACGAGCAGATCAATCAGGTGATGTCCGGCAATCTCTGCCGCTGCGGCACCTATCCGCGGATTCGTGCGGCGATCCATGCGGCTGCGGCCAACAAGATGGCGGAGAAGTGAGATGGGCCAGATGCAGGCCTTTTCGCGTCGGGCTTTCGTTTTCGGCTCCGCTGCCGTCGCCGGCGGCATCGCGTTCGGTACCTATGGTCGGGCCGAAGCGGCCGCGCCGAGCACTGAGGGCAATCCGCTGGCCGCCGGCCTCGGCCCGAATTCGGTGACCTTCAATCCATGGGTCGAGATCAGCCCCGACAAGATCACGCTGATCGCGCAACACGCCGACATCGGCCAGGGTGTCGGCTCGGTGCAGCCGATCATGATCGCCGAAGAGATGGATCTCGACCCCGGCCAGTTCGAAATCCGGTTCGCTGAGCCAAGCCCCGCCTATTTCAACACGGGCTTCGCCGACGAGTTCGCGCCGTTCGTGGCCGCGGACCAAAGCCCTGCTGCGGAGGAGGCGCGCGCGGCCACGCTCGAATGGCTGCGCAAGTCCGGCCTGCAAATGACGGGTGGATCGAGCTCGATTCCGGACACGTATCAAAAGCTGCGCGTCGCCGGTGCGGTCGCGCGCGAGACGCTCAAGGCCGCCGCGGCCAGACGTTCGGGCGTCGCGGTGGCCGACCTTCGCACGCAATCAGGCCATGTGATCCTGCCCAACGGGACCAAGATCGCCTATGTCGCACTCGCGGCGGAGGCATCGAAAATTCCGCCGGTGCTCGATGCGCAGCCGCGCGATCCGTCCAGCTGGCGCATGCTCGGCAAGCCGATGATGCGGCTCGACGTCCGCGCGAAGGTGATGGGCGAGCTGAAGTTCGGCATCGACCTGAAAACGGACGGCATGCTGTACGCGTCCGTCAAGCTGAATCCCAATAAGGGGCAGCCGCTGAAATCGTACGACGCCAGCAAGGCGCAGTCGGTGCCGGGGGTCAGGAAGATCCTCGAAATCAAGAACGGCGTCGCGGTGATCGCCACGAACAGCTGGTACGCGATGAGGGCGGTCGACGCCATCGCTTGCGAGTGGGCGCCTTCGGCCTATCCCGCCGAGCAGGCCGACCATTGGAAGGTTCTGGAATCCTCCTTCAAGCCCGAGTTTCTCGGCAAGGAGTGGCGGAAGATCGGCGATATTGACACCGGCCTGAAGACCGGCAGGCTCGTCGAAGCCGAATATCGCGCGCCCTATGTGGCGCATCAGCCGCTCGAGCCGCTCAACGGGATCGGCCTCGTCACCGACAAGGGCATGGAGATCTGGGTCGGCCATCAGAGCCCACGCTTCGTGCAATGGGTCGCGGCGACTGCGATCGGCCTCAAGCCGGAACAGATCACCTTCCACAATCAGTGGACCGGCGGAAGCTTTGGCCACCGTCTCGAGTACGAGAACGTCCGCGTTCTCGCCGAGATCGCCAATCAGATGAAGGGCACGCCGATCAAGCTCGTGTTCTCGCGCGAAGAGGATTTCCTCCAGGACATTCCGCGGCAGATCGCGATCGCCCGGCACCGCGGCAGCATCGACAAGGGCAAGATTCTCGCTGCCGACCTGCAGCTGGCCTCGACGGCGCCGCTCAAGGGACTGCTCGAGCGTTCGGGCACGCCCTCGAAGGATCCGGATGGGCAATTGGCCGCCGGCCTGTGGAACGTCTACTACGACATTCCCAATTTCCGGGCCACCAGCTACGAGGCGCAGGGCTTGTCGCCAAGCACCACATGGCGCTCGGTCGGCGCGTCGACATCCGGTTTCTTCACCGAGAGCTTCATCGACGAATTGATCCATGTGGCGGGTCTAGATCCGATGAAGGCGCGCATCGCGATGTGCACCGTGCCGCATTATCGCAAGGTGCTGGAGACCGTCGCGCAGATGTCGGACTGGAAGGGACCGCTCGGGAACGGTCGTGGCCGCGGCGTCGCTTTCGTCGAGTCGTTCGGGACACCGGTCGCCGAGGTCGTCGAGGTGACGGCGACGGACCGCGGCATCAGGATCGACAAGGTCTGGGTCGCGGTCGACGTCGGCAAGGTCGTCGATCCCGTGAATTTCGAGAACCAGGTGCAGGGTGGCGTCGTCTGGGGACTGGGCCACGCCATCAATTGCGAGCTCACTTATTCAAAAGGCGCGGCGCAGCAGACCAACTATAACCACCATGAGGCGATGCGGATCTACCAATGCCCGGTCATCGAAGTTCGCGGGCTCGAGAACGACCCTAAGGTGAGGGGCGTCGGAGAGCCGCCGGTGCCACCCGCCGCGCCAGCGCTCGCCAACGCGATCTTCGCGGCGACCGGAAAGCGCATCCGCGAAATGCCGTTCAACAAGTTCATCGATTTCGTGTGAGACGCGCCATGCAGAGATCTCTGATCGCGTTCGTCCTGGCAGCTTCGGCCGTCGCGGCCCTGACCGGGATCGTCGCAGCCAAGGACGAGGCCGCCAGGGACGTGCTGCCGCCCGGCAGCGTCAGCCGCGCCGAGGGGCTGGAGGCGTGGAAGCGGATTGAGGCCGTCGTGACACATCCACGGTGTGCCAATTGCCATGTCGACGCCAAGGCCATCCCGATCTGGACGCCGGCCGGCGAAACCAAGCCCCGCCCGCATGGCATGAACATCCACGGCGGCGAGAGCCGCATCGGCACGGAAGCCATTCCGTGCTCGACCTGTCACATGACCTCCACCCATGCGAACGAGCCGGCGCCGTCGCCGCCGCGCGCCGGCATCGACTGGCAGCTGGCCCCGGTGGCTTTCATCTGGTTCGGCAAGAGCGGTGCCGAGATCTGCGCGCAGTTGAAGGATCCCAAGCGCAATGGCGGTCGCGACGCCGCCGGTCTCGTCGGGCACTTGCGGCACGATGCGTCGCTGAGTGGCTTCATCCCGCGCGGCTGGGCGCCTGGGGCCGGCCGCTCGACGCCGCCGGGCACCTTCGAGGACCATGTCAAGGACATGGCCTTGTGGGGGGCGGCCGGGCAGCCTGTCCGAACTGATGCGTTCTCCGCGTCGCGGAAGCGCGATCACACACACAGCGTCATCGAAAGGAGAAAACCGTGACCCAGCATGTCCTCTTCATTGTCACCAACGCAGCCGTGATCGGTCCGCATAGTCGCAAGACCGGCTTCTTTTTCGCCGAGGTCGCCCATCCTTTCGAGGTGCTCGACAAGGCTGGGGTCGCAGTGGAGTTCGCGTCCCCGGCCGGGGGGTGGACGCCTTACGATGCGTACGACGAGAAAGATGCCGCTCAGAAGGAGTTTCTCGCGAGCAAAGCCTTTCGCCGCTTGAATCACAGTCGCAAATTGTCCGAGGTGGACGCCGCGGACTACGACGCCATCCTGGTGCCCGGCGGTCTTGGGCCCATGGTGGACATCCAGCGCAATGCTGCGGTCCAGAGTGCCATCGTGCGTGCCTGGAGCACTGGCAAGCTCGTCGCCGCTGTCTGTCACGGACCGTGCGCGCTGCTTGGCGTTGACCTTGGCGATGGCGTCCCTTTCGTGCGCGGCAAGAAGCTCACGTCGTTCTCGAAGAAGGAAGAGTACGACTACGCCCGCGATGACGTACCTTACGAGCTTGAGGATGCGTTGAGGGCGGAGGGTGCCGAGTACTCGTCCGTAGCCAACTGGCAACCTCACGTCGTCGTCGATGGCCGGCTCATCACGGGGCAGAACCCCGCGTCGGCCGGAGCGCTGGGAAAAGAGTTGCTGGCCGCCCTCAAGGATAGGAGCAGCGCCGCGAAGATTTGAAGATTCGCAAGTGTGGAATTCGAGAGGGATGGGCTCGGCATCTGAAGCCGCGCTTACCCTCTCATGGGGAGCCATCGAATGACGCAATCGCCATCCAAGATCACCGCTATCCTGGTTGCTCGCCCGGGCAAGTCCGCTGAACTCAGCGCATTGCTTGTCGGCATGGCACCGCCTTCCAGGGCTGAGCCCGGCAACCTGCGTTGGGATGTCTGGCGCGACATATCGAACGAAGATCGCTACGTTCTCGACGAGCTGTACCGCGACGTTGCGGCCGTCGAAGCTCACCGAGCCTCGCCGCATTACCAGGCCTACCTGGCCAAAATTCCCGAGCTGGCTGATCGGACGGCCGTGGTCTTGGAAGCGCTCGAGGTTGGAGACAGGTGAACGGCGTCGGCGAACCTTCGAAGTAGCCGCATCCCTATTTGCAGTAGGGCTATCGCTTTTGGGAATTTTTCCCCGCTGCCATCCTTCGAGACGCCCGCTTTAGGCGGGCTCCTCAGGACGAGGGCGGAGTGCGCGGCAGCAGGTTCAACGAGCACTCATGCTGATTCGCCCCATCCTGAGGAGGCGCGCAAGCGCCGTCTCGAAGGACGAGGCGTGCGCGCAGACCGCCGCCACAAGTCATATGCGATTGCCCTGCTATTTGCAGTTCTGGCAGATCATCAGCTTTCGCTTCAACGCCTCATCTTCCTGATCGAGGCCATTTGCATCTGGATTGGACCCGGCGTCCCTTGCTGCGCGTGAACGCGTAGGTGGCGCCACGCGGCTCGCCGTGTTAACGTCATCGACGGTGCCGACGCTGAAGCCATCGTAGTCGGCGGCCGGATTCGGCATCGGTTGAGGCCCGCCAATCACGGAAGGCTCTCTGCTGGACGCCGCCGGCGGAGCTCTGTTCGTCGTCACCCGCGCAGGCTTGGCGGCACCCGGGCGTGGCGGCGATGCATCGGGCGGAGCAAGCGAAACCGGCGGCGCGGCCGAAGTCTGGCCTCGCGCGCTGTCCTGCGACCACGCGACGACAAACATGAGGCCGAGAGCCAGGAGCGTCACGTTTCTCATCCGCTTCCTCTCGGCAGCGCTGGTTGATCGATTGACGGCACGGCTCGTCGAGCCCGCTCCGCCGAAGAATATCAGCACTCAGAGGGCCGTCAAAGCGCCGTAGTCTGGATGGAGCGAAGCGCAATCCGGGGTGTTGTCGTGAACCAGGAACAGATGCTGTTGGCCCAGATCATGGCCCGCAAGTCCGGCGGGCACGGGCCAGCCGCTGCGCAGGCCGTTGGCCGGCGGTTACTTCATCGCCGTGCTGACCGAGTTGAACTTGTTGTTGAGCAGCGCAGCGCCCGTGCTGTTGACGATGGTCACGATTGCCAGAGCGATCCCTGCGGCGATCAGACCGTACTCGATTGCGGTCGCGGCATTCTCATCGGCAAGAAAGGACCTAACCAGACGCATAGCCAACTCCTGTTCATCCGATCCGATGGAAGGTCGCGTCGTTATCGGACTTGCAAATCGATCGAATAAGTCTTCGTGCGCGCCAAATGAATCGAGCGAGGGCGATCGCACCTTATCTCCTACGACGGCATTCATTAAATTAAGGTTCCGTAGTTCCGTCCAAATGAAGTCAAATCGGCCGCCCCGCGCGGGCATTGCCCTCCGTGCTGTGGCCCTTAACCGATTGTTGAGCCTGTTCGTCAACGAACAGGCAAGGACATCTCGATCGCGCTCATCCGCGCCGGCCGTCCGCATTCAGCGCCCGCAACATCGCGATGCGCGCGAACATCACCCAGCCGCCGCCGGTCTCGGCCGCATTGATCAAGGTCTCGATCGCGGTCTGCCAATGCGCCTCGTGCTGGGCGTCCTCGGGCAGCTGCATGATGTAGTCGGCGGCCTCTTGAAGCGTGAGCAGCTTGCGCTTGTTGCTCACGCGAACGGGATCGTCGAACGCCGTCGACCAGGGCATGTCAGACCGGCCGATCGGCGAGGAGAGACATCACGGCGCGATCGCGGGGTGTGATGCTGTTAGCCGGCCTTCTTTGCCCGCGCGGGGGCGCGCACCGGCTTGTCGGCGGCCTTCTTCGGGTTGGTCGCAGCCTTGGCCGCGGCGTCCTTGCCGCCCTTGCCAGCGATCGGCAGAAGCATCTCGCGCTGGCCCTCGACGCGCTTCTTCGGCTTCTTGGCCTTGGCGCTTTCCTTGGCCGTGTCCCTGGCGACCTTCGCCGCGGGAGCAGCCTCCTTCTCGCTCGCGATGCTCTTCTTCAGCGCGTCCATCAGGCTGATGACGTTGCCGCCGGTCTTCGGTGCGGCCTTGGCGGTGATCGGCATGCCGCTGCGCTTCTTGTTGATGAGATCGATCAGAGCGGTCTCGTAATGATCCTCGAACAGCTCGGGCTCGAACGCGCCGGACTTCTTCTCGACGATGTGCTTGGCAAGGTCGAGCATGTCCCGCGTCAGCTTCACGTCCTGGATGTCGTCGAAATATTCCTTCTCGCTGCGGACCTCGTAGGGGTAGCGCAGCAGCGTGCCCATCAGCCCGTTCTCGAGCGGCTCCAGCGCGATGATGTGCTCGCGGTTGGTCAGCACCACGCGGCCGATCGCGACCTTGTCCATGCTGCGGATGGTCTCACGGATCACGGCATAGGCGTCGTGGCCGACCTTGCCGTCCGGCACGAGGTAGTAGGGGCGGATCAGATAGCGGTTGTCGATGTCGGCCTTGGGCACGAACTCGTCGATCTCGATCGTGTGGGTGGAGTCGAGCGCGATGTCGTCCAGCTCGTCCTTGCTGACCTCGATGTACGTGTCGGTGTCGACCTTGTAGCCCTTGACGATGTCCTCGGAAGTCACCTCGTCGCCGGTCTCGGCGTCGACCTTGAGGTACTTGATGCGGTGGCCGGTCTTGCGGTTGATCTGGTTGAACGAGACCTTCTCGGTATCCGAAGTGGCCGGATAGAGCGCGACCGGGCAGGTCACGAGCGACAGACGCAGAAAACCCTTCCAATTGGCGCGGGGGGCCATGGGCTACTCCAGACGCAACAGAGGACAAGCCCTGAAGATACCATCGCCCAGTTGCGAATCATAGCAAGCGCCGACGCGGAATCTTGCAACGGCGTTAATCGTCGCCTGCACCGCGTCGTCTGGCGGGCCCATGGCCCGGAACATCGCCCGAGATGACGCGTTGCCCCGGCAGTTCATCGCCGCGAGGAGGTCGCGGCCATCCGACGCGACAGCCACAGATTGAGGTCACCATGGCAACCACGCGAGAGCAGAACCGGATCGTCGAAACTCCGACCGAGGCGCGCCAGGGCGAGCCTGGGCCTTCGGTGGCGGCGCTGCTCGCCATCTCGACCGGGCTTGCGATCCTGATCCTCGCCGTCGTCTGGTTCGTGTTCTTCCGGACCTGACGGCCGGCAAGGCACGCCGGCACCTTCCGGCTCGCCGCGCGATGCGGCACCTTGCGCCCACCATGCCGCCGGCTCCTCCGGCGGCATGGTGGGCGCAGTCGCATTTACGCGCGGCAGGTCGTATATGACCAAAAAGTAACGTCGGCCGGTTCCCCGCGTTCATATTCGGTTCACGCCGGAATTGCTCATCTCTGGCGGTGTTCAACTCGCCTGTTCTGGCAGCCCATTTTTGGAGAGAAGCGTGCGCCTGCTCGTTGTTGAGGACGACCCCGATCTCAATCGCCAGCTCACCAAGGCGCTGACCGACGCCGGCTATGTCGTCGATCGGGCCTTCGACGGGGAGGAGGGGCACTATCTGGGCGACAACGAGCCGTATGACGCCGTGGTGCTCGATATCGGCCTGCCCAAGAAGGACGGCATCTCGGTGCTGGAGGCCTGGCGCCGCAACGGCCGCACCATGCCGGTCCTGATCCTCACCGCACGCGACCGCTGGAGCGACAAGGTGCAGGGCTTCGATGCCGGCGCCGACGATTACGTGGCAAAACCGTTCCATCTGGAGGAGGTGCTGGCGCGCATCCGCGCCCTGCTGCGCCGCTCCACCGGCCATGCCCAGAGCGAATTGACCTGCGGCCCGGTTACGCTCGACACCCGGACCGGCCGGGTCAGCGTGTCGGGCAATCCCGTCAAGATGACCTCGCACGAATATCGGCTTCTGGCCTACCTGATGCATCATTCCGGGCGGGTGGTCTCGCGCACCGAGCTCGTCGAGCATCTCTACGACCAGGATTTCGACCGCGACTCCAACACCATCGAAGTCTTCGTCGGCCGCATCCGCAAGAAGCTCGACGTCGACATCATCCAGACCGTCCGCGGCCTCGGTTATCTCCTGACCCCGCCGCCGGCGCCGGGCGCTTGAGGCGTTCCGGCCTTTAAGTATCTTGGCTTGACGGGAGGCCGAACAGGGCCCTTGGTCCGGTCATGACGTCCAACCACCTGCCATCCTGCGCCGACCGGGATCATTCCGATGGCCGCTAGCTCGCTTGCGAACCGACTGTTCCTGTCGGCGACCGCCTGGCTCGTGGTGATCCTGGCCATCACAGGAATCGTGCTGTCGTCGGTCTACAAGAACGCCACCGAGCGCGCCTTCGACCGCCGGCTCAATCTCTATCTGCGCACCCTCATCGCCGAGGTCGCCACCCCCGACGAGCCGCCGGACCGCCAGTTCCAGTCGCTCGGCGAGCCGCTGTTCGAGCTGCCGCTGTCCGGCTGGTACTGGCAGATCACCCGCACCGACACCGAAAAGCCGGAAGTGCGCTCCTCGCGCTCGCTCTGGGACAAGAAGCTGCCGAAGCTGGAAGAGCAGGGCGCCGAGCTCACCGCTGCCGGCATCCGCCTCGCTTACGTCGACGGGCCGGAAGGGCAAAATCTGCGCATGGTGGAACGGCCGGTCGATCTCGGCGCCGACGGCAAATTTCTGGTCAGCGTCGCCGGGGACGACACCGAGATCTTCGACGAGACGCGCAGCTTCGACTACTACCTCGGCGGCACCTTCACCGCGCTCGGCATCGTGCTGCTGCTGACGACCGTGTTCCAGGTCCGCTTCGGCCTCGCGCCGCTCAAGCGCATCTCGGAATCGATCGCCGACATCCGCTCCGGGCGGGCGGAACGGCTCGAGGGTGAATTCCCGGTCGAGATCGCGCCGCTCGCGCGCGAGACCAACGCGCTGATCGACGCCAATCGCGAGATCGTCGAGCGCGCGCGCACCCATGTCGGCAATCTCGCTCATGCGATCAAGACGCCGCTCTCGGTGATCGTCAACGAAGCCAGCGCGCATGCGGCCGATCCATTCGCGGAGAAGGTGATGGAGCAGGCGGATGTGATGCGCGACCAGGTCGCCCATCATCTGGAGCGCGCCCGCATCGCGGCACGGGTCTCGGTGGTTGCGACCGTGACGGAGGTGGCGCCCGC
The DNA here is from genome assembly GCF_051853025.1 of Bradyrhizobium sp. BLXBL-01. Lineage (NCBI taxonomy): Bacteria > Pseudomonadati > Pseudomonadota > Alphaproteobacteria > Hyphomicrobiales > Nitrobacteraceae > Bradyrhizobium > Bradyrhizobium sp. BLXBL-01. The sequence continues at coordinate 5,524,171 of NZ_CP182471.1, read as the reverse complement.
CATCGAGGCGCTGCGGCGGACCATGGAGAAGATCCATCGCGACCGCGGGATTGTGGTCGAAGCCAAGGCCGATCCGTCCGCCAGGTTTCGGGGGGAGCGGCAGGATCTGGAGGAGATGGTCGGCAATCTCGTCGACAACGCCTGCAAATGGGCGGCCTCGCGCGTCTTCATCGAGGTCCTCGTCGAGCCGCCCCCCAAGGCCGGCGCCGGCCCGCGTTTGCGGGTCATCGTCGATGACGACGGCCGCGGCCTGTCGGAAGCGGAGCGCGCCCAGGTCGCCCGGCGCGGGCAGCGCCTCGACGAATCCAAGCCGGGGTCGGGGCTGGGACTGTCAATCGTGACCGACCTCGCCGCCCTCTATGGCGGCAGCCTTTCGCTCGGCAGCGCGCCGACTGGGGGCCTGCGCGCCGAGCTGGTTCTTCCCGGCCTATAATCCCTTGTTTCGACGACAGTTTCCGGCATGGCCGACGCTCCTCCAGGGAAAAGCGGGGGCATTCGAGGCGGCTTCCTAAACGGCTTCTTAAGTGGGGACCTCCTATGATCGTGCCGGACCCATCCCATGTCCGCCATTTTACCGTGCATTACCCGGGCGCATGAGCCAGACATCGATCGAGCGGCTGAGGGAATATCTCGCGCAGCTCCCGCCGCAGTCGCAGGCGCTGCTGATGCGGGAGTTCGAGCGTGCGCTGGAGCGCGGCCAGGACACGGCGGTGGCCACCCTCGTGCTCGAGCAGCTGCGCAAGATCGTCCGCAAGAGCGAGGCCGAGGAGGCTTTGCCGCCGCGTACGGACGATCTGTCGCGGCTGTTGTTCCAGGTGTTGGAGCCGTTCCTGGTCGAGGCGGGCACTCCCGTCAGGGCCGGGCAGATTCGCCGCTCCTCGCTGCAGCCGATCTGGCAGTGGCTTGGCCGAGACGGCGCATCGGCCAAGGTGAACGAGTTCGAGGCGGCGCTGGCGCGCATGCCGGCGGACAGTGCAGGGCAGGTCGAGGCCCTGGCGCAGAAGCTTCAGGCCGTGGCGGCGGATGCCATCTTCGAGCTGACGGGGCCGGGCGGCGGCGACAAGTCGCGGGCGCTTGCCCGGGTCGGCCCGCCCAACGTGATCGAGGATCTCTATTCGATCGGTGCGGTGCTCCAGGTCCGGGACGCCATCGCAACGTTGAACGAGAAATTGCCGCGCACCTTGCGGGCCTTCGGGGATCCTCAGATCGCCTCGGTGACGTCGGCGCTCAACATTCCAGCGCTTCAGACGCCGCAGATGCTGCCTTTCGCCTTGTCGATCGTCGTGCAGCGCATGACCGCGCCCTGGCAGATCATCCGCCTTGCGGTCAAGATAGCGGCATCCGACGACGAGATCCGCGTCGCGGCGACGCCCTACGGTATCGCCGTCACGATGGCCTTGCATGATCTGTCCTGCGTTGCCGCGATCCTGCGCATGGACATCAAGCGCGGCCATTTCGACAATGTCGCCGGCAATCTCAAGACGCTGCACGACGGCGTGCGCGGCCTCCGCACCGAGCTCGACCTGCGCAACGATTCCGCCTGGGGCAAGCAATTGACCTCGATCCGGGCCGACATCTCCAATGCGCTGCAATCCGAGATCGACAGCGTGCCCGGCCGCGTCCGCCGCATCCTGCGCCAGCGTCCCGAAAAGGACATTCCGCCGGGCGCGCGGATCGACAGCACCGAAGTCGAGGAGACGGTGGCGCTGATCGATTTCGTCGCGACTTGCCGCAACTATGCGAGCGAGCTTGCGATCAACGAGGTGACGCTGCGCACCTATTCCGATCTCCAGCAATATGTGGAACGCTCGACCGAGCAGTTGGTGCAGTCGCTGCGCGCCGCCGATCACAAGGTCCGCACCTATCGGCAGCAGCAGGTGCAGGCCGCGATCCGCTTCTGCCAGGTGCTGTTCGGCGACGACTATGCCTCGTTGATGAGCCGGGCCGCGGAAAACGCACTCACGGGCGAGCGCAAATCGTCGCGCGCGGGTTGATCAGCGCGCATCTTTTTTTGATCACAATTTGAGGTTGACGACACATGTGGCGCGCCCTACGCTCCCGCCGCAAGTCCGGGGAATTTCTATCTGTGGGCGCATGAAACCCGTTATCAGCTCGATCGAAATTGAGAACCGCGTCATCGTGGCCAAGTATCAAAGGCTGATGGTTGGGGCCAAGGTGGTGCTGGTCGAGAAGGCCAGCGATCGGCAGCTGCCTGAGACCATCACGAGGGTTGCATCAAGGGTTCCGGTCGGAGCGCTGCGCATCAGATTGCCCGATGCGATCAAGCCGGGAACATACTTCCTGAAGGCCTTCGACGGGCACGGCGAGCACGCCGCCCAAAGTGTCGACTTCGAGATCGGCTAAGCCGTTGGATTTTCACCCTTTCGGGACGACATGCCGGTCGCGCCGAATTGACAATTGTCAATTGCCGCATCCTCCGGCCGTGGTGTAAAGGCACCTACAGGCGCGGTTCAGGCGCCGCCGGAAGCTTGCCAGATGACGCTATGGTTCGTGTTCGCGCTGATGACGGTCGCGGCGATTTTCGCCGTGCTCTGGCCGCTTGGTCGCACCAGCCGCGCGCAAGATCAGGGCAGCGAGGTCGCGGTCTACAAGGACCAGCTGGCCGAGATCGAGCGTGATCTGGCCGCAGGGTTGATCTTGGCGCCCGAAGCCGAGGCTGCGCGCGTCGAGATCAGCCGCAGGCTGCTTGCGGCGGCGGCCAGCGAGCCGGCAACGGCGCCGATGTCGAACCTCAAATGGCGCCGCGCGGCGGCCGTGCTGGCGCTTGCCGGCCTGCCGCTCGTTGCGATCGGCGTCTACATGCCGCTCGGCTCCCCCCGGCTGCAGGACTTCCCCCTCGCGCAGCGGGAGCGAGGGTCCGGCATGGCGCAGTCGCTCGAGAACCTCGTCGTGCAGGTCGAGCAGCATCTGGAAAAGAATCCGACGGACGGTCGCGGCTGGAACGTGCTCGCGCCGGTTCTGGAGCGGCTCGGCCGCTTCGACGACGCGGTGCGCGCCTATCGCAACTCGCTCACCTACAATGGCGAGAGCGCGGAGCGCCGGTCCGATCTCGGCGAAGCGATATCGGCCGCCGCCGGCGGCGTGGTGACCGCGGAGGCCAAGGCCGAATTCGAGCGCGCACGCGGCTTGAACGCCGACGACCCCAAGGCGAATTATTTCCTGGGTCTTGCCGCCGAGCAGGATGGGCGCAAGGAGGATGCGGCCAATATCTGGCGCGCGCTGCTTACGAAAGCGCCTGCGGACGCACCGTGGCGTGCCCTGGTGCAGTCCTCGCTGGCGCGAGTCGGTGGGGGCGGCACGATGCCCGCGCTGTCCGACGAGACGGTTGCTGCCTCCAAGGACATGGCCGAAGTCGATCGCAATGCCATGGTGCGCGGCATGGTCGATCGTCTGGCGACGCGGCTGAAGCAGAACGGCGACGATGTCGAAGGCTGGCTGCGTCTGGTGCGCGCCTATCTGGTGATGGGCGAGCGGGACAAGGCAATGGGGGCGTCAGTCGATGCCCGGCAGGCGGTTGCCAGCAACGCCGAGCGGCTGCGCCAGCTCAACGAAGGCCTGAGGACTCTCGGGATCGGCGGATGACGATTTCGGGACGAGAGATGCGGAGAACGGATACGCCATGACGCGCAAGCAGCGACGTATGACCATCATCGGCGGATCGCTCGCCGTGCTCGCGCTCGCGGCCGCGCTGGTGCTCAACGCCCTGCGCGACTCCATCGTGTTCTTCTCGACCCCGACCATGGTCGCCGAGAAGCATGTCGAGGCCGGCAAGCGGTTTCGCCTTGGCGGCCTGGTGCAGCCCGGCTCGCTCCGGCGCGGCGACAATCTCGCAGTGACGTTCGAGGTCGCCGACGGCAACGCCAAGCTGCCGGTCGCCTACAAGGGCATTCTGCCCGACCTGTTCCGCGAAGGGCAGGGCGTCGTCGCCGAAGGCGCGCTCGACGCCAACGGCGTGTTCAAGGCCGATACCGTGCTTGCCAAGCACGATGAGACCTACATGCCCAAGGACGTCGCCGATGCCCTGAAGAAGCAGGGGCACTGGAAGGACGATTACGGCGCCCAAGGCTCTGGTACCCAAGCCTCTGGTACCCAAGCCTCCGGTGCCAGGCCCGCGGCGACCGCGCAGGGCAATCCGCAGGGAGCGGTGCGGTGATCGCAGAGTCCGGACATTACGCGCTGGTGCTGGCACTCGCTCTGGCCCTGATCCAGTCCATCGTGCCGCTGATCGGCGCGCGCCTCGGCGACGCCGCCCTGATGAACGTGGCGCGCTCGACCGCGCTGGCGCAGCTGCTGTTCGTCGGCGCCTCGTTCACGGCGCTGGTGATGCTGCACGTGTATTCGGATTTCTCGGTCGCCAACGTTTACGAGAATTCCCACTCCATGAAGCCGCTGCTCTACAAGATCACCGGCGTGTGGGGAAACCATGAAGGCTCGATGCTGCTGTGGGTGTCGATCCTCGCGCTGTTCGGCGGATTGGTCGCAGGCTTCGGCAACAATCTGCCGCTGTCGCTGCGTGCGCACGTGCTGGCCGTACAGGCCTGGGTCGCCAGCGCCTTCTATCTGTTCATCCTGATGACGTCGAACCCGTTCCTGCGCATCGCCAGCCCGCCGATCGAGGGACGCGACCTCAATCCGGTGCTTCAGGACATCGGCCTCGCCGTGCATCCGCCGATGCTCTATCTCGGCTATGTCGGCTTCTCGATCTCGTTCTCATTCGCCATTGCGGCGCTGATGGAGGGCCGGATCGATGCGGCCTGGGCGCGCTGGGTGCGGCCCTGGACGCTGGTCGCCTGGATCTTCCTGACCCTCGGCATCGCCATGGGCTCGTACTGGGCCTATTACGAGCTCGGCTGGGGCGGCTGGTGGTTCTGGGATCCGGTCGAGAACGCTTCGCTAATGCCCTGGCTCGCCGGCACCGCGCTCTTGCATTCGGCGCTGGTGATGGAGAAGCGCAACGCGCTGAAGGTCTGGACCATCCTGCTTTCGATCCTGACCTTCTCGCTGTCGCTGCTCGGCACCTTCCTGGTGCGCTCGGGCGTCATCACCTCGGTGCACGCCTTCGCGACCGATCCGACCCGCGGCGTGTTCATCCTGCTGATCCTCTGCCTGTTCATCGGCGGCAGCCTGTCGCTGTTCGCGGGCCGCGCCACCTCGCTGAAGCAGGGCGGCCTGTTCGCGCCAATCTCGCGCGAGGGCGCGCTGGTGCTGAACAATCTGCTGCTCACCGTCGCCTGCGCCGTCGTGCTGTTCGGCACGCTCTATCCGCTGGCGATGGAGATGCTCGCCGATTTCAAGATGTCGGTCGGCGCGCCCTTCTACAATCTCACCTTCGCGCCGCTGTTCGCGCTGCTGCTGCTCGCGGTGCCATTCGGGCCGATGCTGGCGTGGAAACGCGGCGACCTGCTCGGCGTGATGCAGCGCCTGCTCGCGGCCGGCGTTGCCGGGCTGGTCGTGGTCGCCATCGTCTGGGCCTGGGTGCGGGGCGGCAGCGCGTTGGCGCCGCTCGCGATCGGGCTCGGCGTCTTCGTCATTGCCGGCGCCGTCACCGACCTCGTCGAACGGACCGGCCTGGTGCGCCTGCCGTTCGCAACGGTGCTGCACCGGGCGCGCGGCCTGCCGCGCTCGGCCTGGGGCACCGCATTCGCGCATGCCGGCCTCGGCGTCGCGCTGATCGGGATCGTCTGCGAGACCACCTGGAACAGCGAATACATCGCGACCATGAAGCCGAACGACGTCGCCCACGTCGCCGGCTACGACCTGAAGCTCGACGGGCTGTTTCAACGCCAGGGCCCGAATTACCGCGAGATGATCGCCGAGTTCAAGATCAGCCGCGATGGCGAGGTGGTCACGGTGATGACGCCGTCCAAGCGCAGCTTCACCACGCGCGGCTCCTCGACCACCGAGGCGGCGCTGCTGACGCGCGGCGCGAGCCAGCTCTACGTCTCGCTCGGCGATGCCACCGCCGAAGGCGCCATCGCCGTGCGCATCTATCACAAGCCGCTGGTCCTCTTGATCTGGTGGGGGCCGGTGCTGATGGCGTTCGGCGGCGTGCTCTCGCTCTCCGACCGCCGCCTGCGGGTCGGCGCGCCGAAGCCGGCACGGGCCAAGCAGCGCCTGCAGCCCGCGGAATGATCCGATGCGCTGGATGATGGCCGCGTTCATCGCGCTGCTGCTGGCTTTGCCGGCGGCCCACGCGGTGCAGCCCGACGAGATCATGTCGGACCCGGTGAAGGAATCGCGCGCGCGCGAATTGTCGCGCGAGCTTCGCTGCATGGTCTGCCAGAACCAGTCGATCGACGATTCCGATGCGCCGCTGGCACGCGACCTGCGCCTGCTGGTGCGCGAGCGCATCGCGGCCGGCGACAGCAATTCGCAGGTGCTCGACTTCCTGGTGGCGCGCTACGGCGAGTTCGTGCTGCTCAAGCCGCGCTTCGAGCGGCAGACCCTGCTGCTGTGGCTGCTCGGGCCGGTGCTGCTGCTTGGCGGCGGCCTGGCGTTGTGGCTGCAAATCCGCCGTCGCGCGCGAAGCGGTGTGGACGTACCGGCCCCGCCGCTCACGCCCGACGAACAGGCGCGGCTCGCGGCCTTGATGTCGGACGAACCAAGTCGTCCTGAAACCAAGTCGTCCTGAAGCCGTCGAGCTACGTGGTGCCACGTAGGCCGCGGCAGCGGCTGCGTGGTTCATGCTAAATTGACCTTTGTCTGGAAGCTTGTCGCGAGATCTGATCCCAGCTCCTGAGTCCCCCGATGTTCGCGAACAGCAATCTGACGATCCGCTTCCTGGTCGGCGCCGTCGTCGCTGCTTTATTGTTCCTGCTTGGCATCGGCGGCGGCACCGGCTTCATCGCGGTGCTCTATCTCAACAACGAGATCACCAGCCTGTCCTCGGACTTCGCCGCACTGAGCGGCCCGGCGCGCGACCATGCCATGCAGATCTACCAGCAGGCGCAGACCGCGTTCTCCTATTTCCTGGTCGCCTGCGGCGTGATCGCCGTCGTCGCTTTCGCGATCTGCTTCACCACCTGGTTCGCCGTGCGCAACGGCATCCTCAATCCCCTGGCGGCCATCGTCCATGCCATGCGCGAGGTTGCCGATCAGAAATTCGACACCTCCGTTCCGGGGCTCGGCCGCAGCAACGAGATCGGCCTGCTTGCCGGTGCGCTGGAGGTGTTCAAGACCAACGGCATCGAGCGGCGCCGCCTCTCCGAGCAGCAACTGCATGAAGCGCAGCATCAGGCCGAGCGGTCGAAATTCCTCGATAACAGGATCAAGCGCTTCAACGATCTCGTCGCCAGCGTGGTCGCCAGCGTGGCGTCATCGGCCGTGCATCTGAAGACCAACGCGGAGACGCTGTCGCGGACCGCCAACGACACCAGCACCAAGGCCAATGCGGTGGCGAGCGCTGCGGGTCAGGCCAGCGCCAGCGTGCAGACGGTCGCAGGCTCTGCCGAGGAGATGACGAATTCGATCGGCACGATCAGCCGCCGCGTCACGGACGCGACCCAGCGCGCCGAAGGCGCCGCAAGCCAGGCCGAGAAGAGCCGCGATACCATTCACACGCTGTCGGATGCCGCCGAAAAGATCGGCGAGGTCGTCCAGCTCGTGCAGGCGATCGCATCGCAGACCAATCTCCTGGCGCTCAACGCCACCATCGAGGCGGCACGGGCCGGCGAAGCGGGCAAGGGATTTGCGGTGGTCGCCTCGGAAGTGAAGAATTTGGCGCATCAGACCAGCAAGGCGACGGAGGAGATCACCTCGCATGTCGCCAGCATTCAGGGCATCACCGCGGAGACCCGCGGCGCGATTGACGGCATTTCCAAGACGCTGTCGGAGATCTCGTCCATCATGTCGGGCATCGAGATCGACACCGCCCAGCAGCGCAACGCCACGCAGGAGATCACGCGCAGCGCCCAGGACGCCGCGCGCGGAACCCTCGACGTCTCCAACCATATCGTCCAGATCACCTCCACCTCCGCCGAAACCGGCCGCATGGCGGCCGAGGCCAGGGATTCGGCGGTCGATCTGTCGCAGCAGGCCGAGACCTTGAAGCGCGAAGTCGACGAGTTCATCGTCAGTGTCAGGGCGAGCTGAGGGGGAGAAATCGCGCCCGCCGCTTAGTCAGCGGAACTCGATTAAGTTCCTGTAAGACCATGATTTTCGGCCTGTGCTAAACTGCCGCATCCGCTTCGTCCGTTCATTACGAAAGTTTAACCCCGCCGCCAGCGCGCGGTAAGGCGGGAGTCCCCATCTTCAGGTCCGCAAGGTGCCGACATCCGGCACCAAAAGGAATTCAGGGCCCTGGAGATTTCTGCATGAACGATCGTATCGACCTCTCGAACCTCCCGTCCTACCGGCAGCCGCGCCGGTCGGTGTTTTCCGCGCGCAAGTTCGCGCTGATGGCCTCGGTCGTCGCCGGTCTCGGCGCGGCCGTTTATGGCTTCAGCCCGTCGACGTCGCCGGCCGACCTGTTTTCCAGCCCGGCGCATGCGCAGGTCAACAACGAGGTCCGCAAGGTCGAGCGTCCCATCGGCTTTGCCGACATCGTCGAGCGCGTGAAGCCCTCGGTGATCTCGGTCAAGGTCAACATCAAGGAGAAGACCGCCAGCAACGATGACGGCGACGATTCGTCCTCGCCGTTCCAGCCGGGCTCGCCGATGGAGCGTTTCTTCCGCCGCTTCGGCGGTCCGGATGGCATCCCAGGCCTGAAGGGCGGCGGTCGTGGCCGCGTCGTGCAGGGCCAGGGCTCCGGCTTCTTCATCTCGGCTGACGGCTACGCCGTGACCAACAACCACGTGGTCGACGGCGCCGACAAGGTCGAGGTCACCACCGACGATGGCAAGACCTACACCGCCAAGGTGATCGGCACCGACCAGCGCACCGACCTCGCGCTGATCAAGGTCGAGGGCAGCACCAACTTCCCGTTCGCCAAGCTTGCGGATAGCAAGCCGCGGATCGGCGACTGGGTGCTCGCGGTCGGCAATCCCTTCGGTCTCGGCGGCACCGTGACCGCGGGCATCGTCTCCGCCAGCGGCCGCGACATCGGCAACGGTCCGTATGACGATTTCATCCAGATCGACGCGCCCGTGAACAAGGGCAATTCCGGCGGTCCTGCGTTCGACACCAACGGCGAGGTGATGGGCGTCAACACCGCGATCTACTCGCCCTCCGGCGGCAGCGTCGGCATCGCGTTCTCGATTCCGGCCAACACGGTCAAGAGCGTGGTCGCGCAGCTCAAGGACAAGGGCTCGGTCAGCCGCGGCTGGATCGGCGTGCAGATCCAGCCCGTCACGTCCGACATCGCCGACAGCCTCGGCATGAAGAAGGCCGAAGGCGCGCTGGTGGCGGAGCCGCAGGCGAACGGTCCGGCGGCGAAGGCCGGCATCGAGTCCGGCGACGTGATCACGGCGGTCAACGGCGAACCCGTCAAGGATGCCCGCGAGCTCGCCCGTACCATCGGCGGCATGGCGCCCGGCGCGTCCGTGAAGCTCAACGTGCTGCACAAGGGCCAGGACAAGGTCATCAACCTCACCCTCGGCCAGCTGCCGAACACGGTCGAGGCCAAGGCCGACACCGACAATGACAGCGGCAAGGGCGCCAGCAAGGGCACCGACGTGCCGAAGCTCGGCATGACCGTTGCGCCCGCCAATTCCGTGGCCGGCGCCGGCAAGGAAGGCGTCGTGGTCACCGAAGTCGATCCGAAGAGCGCCGCGGCCGAACGCGGCTTCAAGGAAGGCGACGTGATCCTCGAGGTCGGCGGCAAGAGCGTGGCGACCGCCGGCGAAGTCCGCGACGCCATCAACGCGGCGCGGACCGACAACAAGAACAGCGTCCTGATGCGCGTGAAGAGCGGCGGCCAGTCGCGCTTCGTCGCGGTGCCCCTCGCCAAGGGCTGAGGCCTTCAGGAGGCCCACGAGATGAAGGGTGTCGCCGGCATCAGTCGCCCCCGCCGTCGGCGCCCTTCGGGGAAGCAGCGCAAAGCTGGCTTCCCTCGTCTACCTTCCGGTGGAATTACGCCCCCCTCCGTCGGAAGGCCTAGGGCGGTGAGGTCCCCCCAGCTTCACCGCCCGCCTTTTTCCCGCTTCGAGCTTCTCCCGCTCGGCTTGCATGCGATTGCCGCCCGCGCCATGTTTAGAGAAGGTTGACCTCCTTGATCGCCGCCGAACGCACGATGCGCCTCCTCATCATCGAAGACGACCGCGAATCCGCCGACTACCTGGCCAAGGCGTTTCGCGAGGTCGGACACATCGCCGACCACGCCGCCGACGGCGAGGAAGGCCTCGCCATGGCCGAGAACGGCGAGTACGACGTGCTGGTGGTCGACCGCATGCTGCCCAAGCGCGACGGCCTGTCCCTGATCGGCGCCTTGCGCGACAAGGGCAACACCACACCGGTGCTGATTCTCTCCGCGCTCGGGCAGGTCGATGACCGCATCAAGGGCCTGCGCGCCGGCGGCGACGATTATCTGCCAAAACCCTATTCCTTCGCCGAGCTCTTGGCCCGCGTCGAAGTGCTGTCGCGCCGCCGCGGCGGTCCCGCCGAAGAGACGCTCTATCGTGTCGGTGATCTCGAACTCGATCGGCTCTCGCATCGCGTCGCCCGCGGCAAGGACGAGCTGACGCTGCAACCGCGCGAATTCCGTCTGCTCGAATATTTGATGAAGCACGCCGGCCAGGTGGTGACGCGCACCATGCTGCTGGAGAACGTCTGGGATTATCATTTCGATCCGCAGACCAACGTCATCGACGTGCACATCTCGCGGCTGCGCTCCAAGATCGACAAGGGCTTCGAGCGGCCGCTGCTGCACACGATCCGCGGCGCGGGATATATGATCCGTGACGGCATTCGGTAAACTCGTCCGCACCACGGCGTTCCGGCTGACGCTGGTCTATCTGCTGCTGTTCGCGATGTTCGCGGCTTCGCTGCTGGCCTATTTCGCCTGGAACACGCGGCGGCTGATCACCGAGGAGATCACGCAGACGGTCAATGCCGAGACCTCGGAGATCAACGAGATCTACGGCCGCGGCGGCATGGTTCGCCTGGTGCGCACGATCGAGTACCGCGCACTGCGGCCGGGCGCCAACCTCTACCTCGTGACCACGCCGACGGGCCAGGCGATTGCCGGCAATGTCGGCTCGCTGGCGCCGGGGGTATTGGCGACGCGCGGCTGGTCGGAGACGGCCTACCGGCGGATCGAGGACAGTGATGACCGCGATCATCGCGCGCTGGTGCGCGTCACCGAATTGGAGAACGGCTTCCGGCTTCTGATCGGCCGCGACCTTGCCGAGCGGCGGCGCCTGTTCGGCATCGTCGCCAAGGCGGCGCAGTTTTCGGTGCTGATCGTCGTCGTGCTCGGCCTCGGCGGCGGCATTTTCGTCGCACGGCGGGTGCTGAGGCGCATCGACGCGATGACCGGTACGGCGCAGCGCATCATGACCGGCGATCTCAGCGAGCGCCTGCCCGTGGGGCGCAGCGGCGACGAGATCGACCGCCTCGCCGAGAACCTCAACGCCATGCTGGAGCGGATCGAGGCGCTGATGGCGGGGCTGAAGGAGGTTTCCGACAACATCGCCCACGACCTCAAGACGCCGCTGACGCGGCTGCGCAATCGCGCCGAGGAGGCGCTGGCGAAATCGGGCTGCGAGGCGGATTATCGCGCCGCGCTGGAGCGGACCATCGAGGAGTCCGACGGGCTGATCCGGACCTTCAACGCGCTTCTGATGATCGCGCGGGCGGAATCCGGACAAGCGCGGGGCAACATGGACGACTTCGACGCCGCGGAGGTCGCGGAGGGCATCCACGAGCTCTACGAGCCGCTCGCCGAGGACGACGGCATGACCTTGAAGGTCAGGTGCGAGCCGACACCGGTTCATGCCAATCGGGAGCTGATCAGCCAGGCGCTCGCCAATCTCGTCGAGAACGCGATCAAATACGGCAAGCCCGCGGCACCGACCGCGGGAACCGTGGTCAGCATGGACGCAAGGCAAATCACGATCGAGGCGAGGCGCGATGGCGACCACGTGCTGCTCAGCGTCACCGATCGTGGTCCGGGGATCCCCGAAGCGGATCGCAAGCACGTCATCGAGCGATTCGTGCGGCTGGAGGCCAGCCGCACGCTGCCGGGCTCGGGCCTCGGCCTCAGCCTCGCCTCGGCGGTTGCGACGTTGCACGGCGGCGAATTGCGCTTGGGCGATGCCCATCCCGGCCTCGTCGCCACGCTCGTGCTGCCGGCGCGCGCGGGTGCCGGCGACAGGGTTGCTCCGCCAATACCGGATGTGCCACAGAAGGTGGCATGAACCACTCCGCGCCGGGAAACGCGGACAAGCATGGTGAGAGGCTGGCCGCACGCTTCGCGGAGGCTCCCCATATTGCCGCTTCCGCAATCGACGAAGGCCGTTTCGAAAGCTGGCTGGCTGAGCTCGAGCCGGCACAATCGGCCCGTCTCGAAACGCACCTGGGCCATCCCTTCGCCCGCGACATCCTCGCCGGGATCGCGGAATTTTCACCCTATCTGTTCGATCTCGTGCGCGCCGATGCCTTGCGCCTGATCCGGCTGCTCGACTGCGATCCGGATGTGCATCTGGCGGCGCTGGTCGCGGAGGCGCGCAGCGCGGTGCTCGCGGCCTCGGATGAGGCCGAGGTGATGCGGCTGCTCCGCCGCATGAAGGCGGAAGCTGCGCTCCTGATCGCGCTGTGCGACATCGGCGGTGTCTGGCCGGTGATGCGGGTGACGGCGGCACTGACCGATGTCGCGGTGTCCTCGGTGCAGGCGGCGCTGCAATATCTGCTGCGGCAGGAAGCCGCACGCGGCAAGCTCTCACCGCCCAATCCCGAAGCACCCGAAGAGGGCTGCGGCCTGATCGTGCTCGCGATGGGCAAGATGGGCGCGGGCGAGCTGAACTATTCCAGCGACATCGATCTGATCGTGTTCTTCGATCCCGATGCGACGACCCTCGCGCCCGATATCGAACCGCAGCCGTTCTTCGTCCGCGTGACGCAAGGCATGGCGCGCATCCTGCAGCAGCGCACCTATGACGGTTACGTCTTCCGCGTCGATCTGCGGCTGCGGCCCGACCCGTCCTCGACGCAGGTGGCGATCTCGCGGGACGCCGCGCTGAACTATTACGAGCGGGAAGGGCGCACCTGGGAGCGCGCCGCGATGATCAAGGCGCGGGCCTGTGCCGGCGATCCCAAAGCGGGCGAGGCATTGCTCGCCGAGATCGCCCCGTTCGTCTGGCGCAAGCATCTCGATTTCGCAGCACTTGCCGACGTGCACGACATGAAGCGGCAGATGCAGACCTATCGCGGCCAGAGCGAGGTCGCGGTGGAGGGCCACAACGTCAAGGTCGGGCGCGGCGGCATTCGTGAGATCGAGTTCTTCGCGCAGACCCAGCAATTGATCGCCGGCGGCCGCCATCCGGAATTGCGGGTGCGGCCGACGCTGAAGGCGCTCGACGTGCTCGCCTCCAGCAACTGGATCACTGCGGCGGCGCGCGACGAGCTGACGACCGCCTACGAATTCCTGCGCCGGGTCGAGCATCGCCTGCAGATGATCGCCGACGAGCAGACCCACACGCTGCCCGAGGACAAGCAGGCGGTCGAGCGCTTCGCATGGTTCTTCGGCTATCAGAATCGCGAGGCCTTTGCGCGCGACCTCTTGCACCAGCTCCAGATCGTCCAGGGCCACTACGAAAAACTGTTCGAGGGCGACGACCCCACCGGCACGGCCAAGCTGCCGGCGCTCGACTACGGTGCGGGCCCCGACGATCCGCGCCTGCTGCAGCACCTGGCGGCGCTCGGCTTCAAGAAGCCGGCCGCGGTCGCGCAGACGGTGCGCGACTGGATCACCGGCGATTATCGCGTCTTCCGCGTTGAGGCGACGCGAAGCGCCTTCGTCGAGTTCGTGCCGGCCCTGATCGACGGCCTTGCCCATGCCGAAGAGCCGGATCGCGCCGTTGTTTCGTTCGATCACTTCCTCGGGGCGCTGCAGCGGGGTGGCCGGCTGATCACGCTGCTCGGCCAGAACCGCGATCTCGTCGCGCTGGTGGCGCTGGTGCTGGGAGCAGCGCCCCGGCTCGGCGACATGCTGGCGCGGCAGCCTCAGCTCATGGACGGCCTGATCGATCCGCGCTTCTTTGGGGCCATGCCCGACAGGCAGGAATTGTCGGGGCGGCTCGCGACAACGGTGCAGGACGCCGGTTCATACGAGGAGTTCCTCGATCGCCTGCGCCTGTTCGGGCAGGAGAGCCTGTTCCTGATCGGCACGCGCATTCTCTCCGGCACCGTCTCGGCGCAGCAGGCGAGCACGGCCTTCGCCGACGTCGCGGAGGGAATCGTCCACACCGTGCACGGCCTCGTCGCCGACCGCTTTGCCGCCCAGCACGGCCGGATCAAGGGCCAGGAGACCGCGATCATCGCGATGGGCCGGCTCGGCAGCCGCGAGATGACGGCCTCGTCCGATCTCGACCTGATCCTGCTCTACGATTTCGACAGCGACAATCCTGACTCCGATGGGACGAAATCGCTGCAGGGTGCGCATTATTTTGCGCGGCTGACCCAGCGCCTGATCAGCGCCTTCACGACACGCACCAATTACGGCGTGCTCTACGAGATCGACATGCGGCTGCGGCCCTCGGGACGCGCGGGCCCGGTGGCCTCGAGCCTCACCTCGTTCGCGGACTACCAGGCCAACGAGGCCTGGACCTGGGAGCACATGGCGCTAACGCGTGCGCGCGTGGTGTCGGCGTCGCCCGAATTCCGGGAACGGATCGAGCGCGTCATCCGCGATGTCCTGACTCGCCGCCGCGACCCCGCCATCACCGCCAACGACGTCGCCGACATGCGGCGCGCAATCGCGCAGGAGAAGGGCGAGGCCGATTGCTGGGATCTCAAGCACGCCGCCGGCGGCATGGTCGATATCGATTTCATCGCGCAATATCTCCAGCTCGTGCATGCGCACGACAAGCCCGAGATTCTCGACGTCAGCACGCTGCAGGTGCTGGAGAATGCCTGCAGGATCGGCGTGCTCGCGCAATCGGAGACGGAGATCCTGCGGGCCGCGGCGCGGCTCTATCACGACCTCACCCAGATCCTGCGCCTCTGCGTCAGCGAGCGCTTCAAGCCGGAAACCGCCGGCACCGACCTGCAGCGCGTCATGGCGCGCGCCGGCGACGCGCCGGATTTCTCCTCGCTCGAGGCACGGGTGAAGGAGACGCAAAGCGAGGTGCGGCGCGTATTCAGGGCGCTGCTGGAAGGGTCATAGCCTGCTTCAGCGCCGTAATGGCCTCGCGCACGTTGGGCTCCAGGCCGGCACCGCCGGCATCGAGATGGGCGAAGATCGCGCGCTTCATGCGGGGATCCCAGAACTTCCTGATGTGCTCGGCAATACCAGGCACGTCCTTGTCATGGCCCTGGCTGCCGAAGAACTTGCCGATCTGGTTGGCCATGTAGATCAGGCGGTCAGGCGACATCGGCAACCTCCGTGGCATGGCGCACGACGATCCGGCCGCCATGCGAAAACACTTCGAACCCGTCCTGGCGGGCAATGGCGATCAGCGTGATGCCGGCGGCCTCCGCCGTGCGCACCGCGAGTGCGGTCGGCGCGGATACGGCGACCATCACCGGCGCGCCGATCGCGGCGGTCTTCTGCACCATCTCGACCGAGACGCGGCTCGTCAGCAGCACCATGCCGCCGCGCGGCTCGTTGCGGCTGCGGGCGAGGGCGCCAGCGAGCTTGTCGAGCGCGTTGTGGCGGCCGACATCCTCGCGCAGCGCGACGATTTTGCCTGTAGGAGACCAGAACGCGGCGGCGTGAACGGCGCGCGTCTGCAGATTGATCGATTGCAGCGGCGCGATGGCCTGCATCGCCGCCATGACCTGCTCGGGCGTGAAGGTCTGCCCGTTCGGGACGATCGCCGCGGGCCGCACCGCTTCGGCGATGGACTCGACGCCGCAAATGCCGCAGCCGGTGGGACCTGCGATGTGGCGGCGGCGCTGGTTGATGTGCGCGGCATCTTCCGACGCGAGCCACATGCGCAGCTCGATGCCGTCGTCGAGGCGGACCATTTCGAGCGACTTGATGTCGTCGACCGACTTGACGATGCCTTCGCTCACGCTGAAGCCGATCGCAAAATCCTCCAGGTTCTGCGGCGTCCCCATCATGACGGCGTAGGTGCCGCCATTATAGGTGAGCGCCAGCGGCGTCTCCTCGGGAACGAAACGCGTTCCTTCCGAGGCTGCGCCGTTGCGCCAGATGTCGCGATCGATGGCATGGACTGCTACGTGCATGCGCCTTACTCCGCGGCTTCGGCCGGTACGATGCGGCGGGATTGGCGCGCCTGTGTATCATAGGCCTTCTGCCAGTCGGACGGGCCGTTCGAGGGCGAGACCTGCACCGCCGTGACCTTGTATTCGGGGCAGTTGGTTGCCCAGTCCGAATAGTCGGTGGTGATGACGTTGGCCTGCGTGTCCGGATGGTGGAAGGTGGTGTAGACGACGCCCGGCGCGACGCGGTCGGTGATTTCCGCGCGCAGCGTGGTCTCGCCGGCGCGGCTCTTCAGCCGCACCCAGTCACCGTCGCGCACGCCGCGCTGCTCGGCATCATGCGGGTGGATTTCGAGGCGGTCCTCGGCGTGCCAGACCACGTTCTCGGTGCGCCTTGTCTGCGCGCCGACATTGTACTGGCTGAGGATGCGGCCCGTGGTGAGCAACAGCGGATAGCGCGGGCCGGTGCGCTCGTCGGTCGCGACATATTCGGTGACGACGAACTTGCCCTTGCCGCGGACGAAGCCGTCGATATGCATCACCGGCGTGCCCTCGGGCGCCTTGTCGTTGCAGGGCCATTGCACCGAGCCGAGCTCGTCGAGCTTGGCATAGGAGACGCCGGCGAAGGTCGGCGTCAGCGCCGCGATCTCGTCCATGATCTCGGAAGGGTGGCTGTAGTTCATCTCGAAGCCCATCGCCTTGGCAAGGCCGATGGTGACCTCCCAATCGGCCAGGCCGTTCTTCGGCGTCATCACCTTGCGGACGCGCTGGATGCGGCGCTCGGCGTTGGTGAAGGTGCCGTCCTTCTCGAGGAAGCTCGAGCCGGGCAGGAAGACGTGGGCGTAGTTCGCGGTCTCGTTCAGGAAGAGGTCGTGGACGATGACGCATTCCATCGCCGACAGCGCCGCGACCACGTGGCTGGTGTTGGGATCGGACTGTAGGATGTCCTCGCCCTGAACGTAGATCCCCATGAAGGTGCCTTCGACCGCGGCATCGAACATGTTGGGGATGCGCAGGCCCGGCTCGGGGTTGAGCTTGACCTTCCACAGCGCCTCGAACTGGTCGCGCACGGCATCGCCCGAGACGTGGCGATAGCCGGGCAACTCGTGCGGGAACGAGCCCATGTCGCAGGAGCCCTGCACGTTGTTCTGGCCGCGCAGCGGGTTCACGCCAACGCCGGGACGGCCGATATTGCCTGTGACCATCGCAAGGTTCGCGATCGCGATCACCGTGGTCGAGCCTTGGCTGTGCTCGGTGACGCCGAGGCCGTAATAGATCGCGCCGTTGCCGCCGGTGGCGTAGATGCGGGCAGCTTCGCGCAGGTCTTTCGGATTGACGCCGGTGAGGATGGCGGTGGCTTCGGGGCTGTTGTTCGGCTGGGCGACGAAGGTGGCCCATTCCTCGAACTCGCTCCAGTCGCAGCGCTCGCGAACGAAGGCTTCGTTGACGAGCCCTTCGGTGACGATGACATGCGCCAACGCGGTCATGACTGCGACGTTGGTGCCGGGCATCAGGGGCAGGTGCAGCGCCTTCACATGCGGCGATTCCACCATCTCGGTGCGGCGCGGATCGATCACGATCAGCTTGGCGCCCTGGCGCAGCCGCTTCTTCAGGCGCGAGGCGAACACCGGATGGGCGGAGGCCGGGTTGGCGCCGATGACGACCACGACATCGGTGTCCTCGACCGAGTCGAAATCCTGCGTGCCGGCGGAGGTGCCGAAGGTGGTGGCGAGCCCATAGCCGGTCGGCGAGTGGCAGACGCGGGCGCAGGTATCGACATTGTTGTTGCCGAAGCCGGCGCGGATCAGCTTCTGCACCAGATAGGTCTCTTCGTTGGTGCAGCGCGAGGAGGTGATGCCGCCGATGGCGTCGCGGCCGTATGTCTTCTGGATGCCGCGCATCCTGGCGGCGGCAAACGAGAACGCCGCGTCCCAGGACACTTCGCGCCAGGGATCCTCGATCCGCTCGCGGATCATGGGCTTGAGGATGCGCTCCTTGTGGTTGGTGTAACCCCAGGCGAAGCGGCCCTTGACGCAGGAATGGCCGCGATTGGCCTTGCCGTCCTTGTAGGGCACCATGCGCACGACTTCCTCGCCGCGCATCTCCGCCTTGAAGGCGCAGCCGACGCCGCAATAGGCGCAGGTGGTGACCACCGAATGCTCGGGCTGGCCGATCTCGATCACGGACTTTTCCGTCAGCGTCGCGGTCGGGCAGGCCTGCACGCAGGCGCCGCAGGAGACGCATTCGGAGCCCAGAAAACTCTCGCTCATGCCGGGCGAGACGCGGCTGTCGAAGCCGCGGCCGGAAATCGTCAGCGCGAAGGTGCCCTGCACCTCCTCGCAGGCGCGGACGCAGCGCGAGCAGACGATGCACTTGGAGGGATCATAGGTGAAGTACGGGTTGGACTCGTCCTTCGGCATCCAGTGGTCGTTGTCGCAGCCGTGGGACTTGCCAGGTGTCTTGGCGAAGACGTGGTTCTCGCCCTCATAGCCGTAGCGCACGTCGCGCAGGCCGACGGCGCCGGCCATGTCCTGCAATTCGCAATCGCCGTTGGCGCCGCAGGTGAGGCAGTTGAGTGGATGGTCGGAGATGTAGAGCTCCATCACGCCCTTGCGCAGCTTCTTGAGCCGCTCGGTCTGGGTGTGCACGACGAGGCCGTTCATCACAGGCGTGGTGCAGGAGGCCGGCGTGCCGGCGCGGCCCTCGATCTCGACGAGGCAGAGCCGGCAGGAGCCGTACGCGTCCACCATGTCGGTCGCGCAGAGCTTCGGGATCTGGTGGCCCGCATCCATCGCGGCGCGCATGATCGACGTGCCCTCGGGCACCGTGACCTCTCTGCCGTCGATGGTCAGCGTCACCATCGTTTCCGATTTGGAGCGTGGCGTGCCGTAGTCGATTTCTTCGATCAGAGACATCGTCGTTCTCCTATTCAGCAGCCTGCAGCGTGGTCGGGATGGGTGCGAAATCCTCCCGGAAATGCTTCAATGCGCTGAGCACGGGGTAGGGCGTGAAGCCGCCGAGTGCACAGAGCGAGCCGAATTTCATGGTGTTGCAGAGGTCCTCGACCAGCGCGATGTTTTCATGGACGCGCTCGCCTCTCATGACCTTCTCGATGGTCTCGACGCCGCGGGTCGAGCCGATCCGGCACGGCGTGCACTTGCCGCAGGATTCGACGGCGCAGAACTCCATGGCGAAGCGCGCCTGCCTGCGCATGTCGACGCTGTCGTCGAACACGACGATGCCGCCATGGCCGATCAGGCCGTCGCGTGCGGCGAAGGCCTCGTAGTCGAAGGGGGTGTCGAACAAAGCGCGCGGGAAATAGGCGCCCAGCGGACCGCCGACCTGCACCGCGCGGACCGGGCGGCCGGTGAAGGTGCCGCCGCCGATGTCATCGACGAGCTCGCCGAGCGTCACACCGAATGCCGTCTCGAACAGGCCGCCGTAGCGGATGTTGCCGGCGAGCTGGATCGGCATCGTCCCGCGCGAGCGACCCATGCCGAAATCGGCATAGGTCCTGGCGCCCTCGGAGAGGATGAAGGGGATCGCGGCAAACGACAGCACGTTGTTGATGACGGTCGGCTTGCCGAACAGGCCGTGATGCGCCGGCAGCGGCGGTTTTGCACGCACGATGCCGCGGCGGCCTTCGAGGCTCTCCAGCAGCGAGGTCTCCTCGCCGCAGACATAGGCGCCGGCGCCGACGCGGACTTCGAGATCGAAGGTTTGCTTCGAGCCGCCGATCTTGTCGCCGAGATAGCCGCCGCGCTTCGCAACCAGAATGGCGGCGTTCATCGCTTCCACGGCGTGCGGATATTCGCTGCGAATGTAGATATAGCCCTTGGTCGCGCCGACAGTGAGGCCGGCGATGGTCATGCCCTCGATCACCAGGAAGGGATCGCCTTCCATGATCATGCGGTCGGCGAAAGTGCCGCTGTCGCCTTCGTCGGCGTTGCAGACGATGAACTTGCGGTCGGCCTTGGCCTGCGCGACGGTCTTCCACTTGATGCCGGTCGGAAAGCCCGCGCCGCCGCGGCCGCGCAGGCCCGATGCGGTGACTTCGGTGAGGACCGCATCCGAGCCAAGCGACAGAGCCCGCGCGAGGCCCTTGTAGCCGCCATGGGCGCGGTAGTCGTCGAGCAAGCGCGGATCGATCACGCCGCAACGGGCGAAGGTGAGGCGGGTCTGGCGCTTCAGCCAGGGGATCTCGTCGGTGGCCCCGAGCCGCAACAGATGCGGCGTGTTGCGGGCGAGCGCGTCGAGCAGCGAGGGCACGTCGGCCGCGGTGACGGGGCCGAAGGCGATGCGTCCCTGCGGCGTTGCGACCTCGACCAGCGGCTCCAGCCAGTACATTCCGCGCGAGCCGGTTCTGACGATCTCGATGGCAACGCCGCGCTTGGCGGCGGCCTGCTCCAGCGCCAGGGCGACCTCGTCGGCACCGACGGCGACCGCGCCGGCATCACGTGAGACGTAGACACGCATGCTCATCGCTGCACCTCCGCAACCAGTGCATCGAGGCGCTTCTGGTCGAGCCGGCCGATCAGGCGGCCGTCGAGCATCGCGGACGGCGCGGTCGCGCAGAGGCCAAGGCAGTAGATCGGCTCCAGCGTGACGCGATCGTCGGCCGTGGTGTTGCCGAGCGACACGCCGAGCTTCGCCTCGGCCCGCGCAGCCAGGGCATCGCCGCCGGCAGCCTGGCAGGCCTCGGCGCGGCACAGCTTCAGAACGTGACGGCCGGCCGGTTTGTGTCGGAAGTCATGATAGAAGGTGAACACGCCATGCACCTCGGCGCGCGACAGGTTGAGCGCTTGCGCCACCATGGGAATCGCCGCCTCCGGCACATAGCCGAACGCCTCCTGAAGCGCGTGCAGGATGACGAGCGTCGCGCCCTCCTGGCCGGCATGTTCGGCGATGATCTCGGCGCCGCGCGTCTCGTTCCAAGGCTCAAAAACCGCTGTCATTCTTCGTTCTCAACCAGAGCGTTTCCTTCGCCGCAAACTAGTTGGAATCATTCGCAGATCAATAAAGCTGTCCCGTGCTGCGATTGCGGATTCCGATCGATTTGCAACCGCGATTGATTGATACGGATTGGTAATGAAAGTTGGATCGGCTGCCGGTTTTTACGTGTTGGTGCAGGCCCGGCGTGCTAACTTGCATGCCACGATGGAATTCGAGGGGACGACCGGTTGATTGACAAGCTTGAGCTATTGCTGGCGTTGGCCAAGGAGCGACATTTCGGACGCGCGGCCGAAGCCTGCGGCGTAACGCAACCGACGATGTCGACCGGGCTCAAGCAGCTCGAGGAAATTCTCGGCGTGATGCTGGTCCAGCGCGGCTCGCGCTTTCAGGGATTTACCCCCGAAGGCGAGCGGGCGCTCGACTGGGCGCGGCGGATCGTCGGCGATGCCCGCGCGATGCGCGACGAGATCAACGGGCTGAAGCATCAGCTCTCCGGCGAGATCCGCATCGCGGCGATCCCGACCGTGCTCGGCATGGTCGCCGCGCTGACGACGCCGTTCCGCGCCAAGCATCCCGAGGTGCGCTTCCGCATCCAGTCCACCACCTCGTCCGAGGTGCTCGGGCTGCTCGAAAATCTCGAGGTCGATGCGGGACTGACCTATATCGAGAACGAGCCGATCGGCAAGGTGCGCACCATTCCGCTCTACAACGAGAGCTACCGCCTGCTCACCGCGCCGGACGCGATGTTCGGCGACCGCGAGACGGTGACCTGGACCGAGGTCGGGCAGGTGCCGCTGTGCCTCTTGACGCCCGACATGCAGAACCGCCGCATCATCGACCGCGCGCTGCGATCGGTCGGTGCGGAGGCGACACCGACGCTGACGTCGAACTCGCTGCTGGTGCTGTTCACGCACGTCAAGACGGGACGCTGGGCGAGCGTGATGCCGGCGAAGCTCGCCGAGACGCTCGGCCTGTCCGACACCGTGCGGTCAATTCCGATCGTCGATCCCGAGGTCAATTACAGCATCGGCATGGTGGTCCCGCAGCGCGATCCCATGACGCCGCTGATCGCAGCGCTGGTCAACGTCGCGCGGGAAGTCGCGCCGACGCTGCAATTGTAGGGGCTAGGCGGGAGGGCCTGAGCAAGCGCCTCGTCCTTCGAGACGCCCGCTTCGCGGGCTCCTCAGGATGAGGCTCCGTTGTATCGGTGTTCGTTGAAACTGCTGCCGCGTATTCCGCCCTCATCCTGAGGGCCCGCCGGAGGCGGGCGTCTCGAAGGATGGCCGCAGGCGAGCTTCCCGCCGTGCGCTACGCCGCAGCCGATATCCCCGACGCGGCCTTGATCGCATCGCGCGGCAGGGTCACGCGCACGACGGTGCCGACGTCGATCTTCGAGCGCAGGCGCATCGAGCCGCCATGGAGCTGCGCCAGCGAGCGGGCGATGGCAAGGCCGAGGCCCGAGCCGTGATAGGTCTTGGTGAGCTGGCTCTCGACCTGCTCGAAGGGACGCCCGAGCCGCGCCAGCGAATGCGGCGCGATGCCGATGCCGGTGTCGGCGATCATCAGCACGATCCTGTCGTCGAGCTGCCGGCTGCGCACCACGACGCGTCCGCCGTCGGGCGTGAACTTCACGGCGTTGGAGAGCAGGTTGACGATGATCTGCTTGGTGGCACGGCGGTCGGCGACGACCGAGATGGATTTTGCGATGTCGGCATCCAACTTCAGGTGCTTGTCCTGTGCGCGGCCGGTGACGACCCGCAAGGATTCGGCCAGCGTCTGCGCGAGGTCGAGCTCTTCCATGTCGAGCTTCATGCGGCCGGCCTCGATCTTGGACATGTCGAGGATGTCGTTGATGACCTCGAGCAGATAATGGCCGCTGGTCAGGATGTCCTGGCAGTATTCCTGGTACTTCTCGCTGCCGAGCTCGCCGAACATGCCCGAGCCCATGATCTCGGAGAAGCCGATGATGGCATTGAGCGGCGTGCGCAGCTCGTGGCTCATATTGGCGAGGAATTTCGACTTGGTCTGGTTGGCTTCCTCGGCGCGGGTCTTCTCGCGCTGATACTTTTCCGCGAGGTCGGCGAGCTCGACCGCCTGGCGCTCCAGCGCGGCCTGCGAGCGCTTGAGGTCGATGACGGTGGCGCGCAGGCGCAGATCGTTGTCGACCAGCTTCTGCTCGTGCTCCTTGATGCGGGTGATGTCGGTGCCGACCGAGACGTAGCCGCCATCCTTGGTGCGGCGCTCGCTGATGTGCAGCCAGCTGCCGTCGTCGAGCTGCGCCTCGAAGGTACGCGCGCCCGGGCCTTGGGCCGCAGTCTCGTTGTGGCGGGTGCGCACCTCCGGCATGCGGCCGACCTCGAGCACGGTCTCGTAGGAGGTGCCGGGGATGACGGCGGTGTCCGGCAGCTTGTGCAGGCGCTGGAAGTGCGAGTTGCAGAGCACCAGGCGGTCGCTCGCATCCCACAGCACAAAGGCCTCCGGAATGGTCTCGATCGCGTCGCGCAGGCGAAGGTCGGCTTCCACGGTCTTTTCGGCAAGGCTCTTCTGCTCGGTGATGTCGACCGCGATTCCGATCAGGTGCACGCTGGAATCCGTGGCGCCGCGGGTCTTCTCGCAGCGGACGCGGAGCCAGATCCAGTGGCCGTCGACATGCTGCATGCGGAAGGTCTGGTCGATGTGGTCGATCTTCTCGGAGATGAGCTGGTCGGCAATCTCGAACAGGTCGATGTCGTCGGACTTCACCAGCGCGTTGACCTCGCCGAAGGTGAGGAGCTCGTGACGGCCGTCGAGGCCGAGCATCGAGAACATCGACTGCGACCAGAAGATCCGGCCGCGCGACAGGTCCCAGTCCCACAGCCCGCAGCGGCCGCGGTTGAGCGCGGTGTCGATGCGGCCGCGCACGGCGTCGTTGATGAGATCGCCTTCGCGGGCGCGGGTCGACTGCCAGTGGAAGGCGAAGCCGAGGATCAGGACGACGAAGCCCGTGGTCGCCGACAGCGTCACCGAGAGCGCGGCGTCCGAGCCCCAGATCGGCTCGTTGCGCTCCTGGATCACGGTGACGAAGCCGGGCAGCGACTTGATCTGCCGCGAGGTCGCCATCGCCGCGTTGCCGCTCGGCAGCGTCATGTCGGCGATGTTGCCGTCGCGCGGCGGCGCTGCGATCAGCTGCGCGGTCGTGATCGCATCGAGCAGGCGGTCGTTGCCTGAGGGATCGCTGTCGGCCGGGATGCGGGCGAGGATGCGGCGGTCGATGCCGGCGGAGGTGACGATGACGTGGCGGCCGGAGGCCGTGGCCCAGGACGGAATGAGATCGGGCAGCAGCGTCGGCAGGCTCTCGATGTTCCTGAGCCGCTCCTGACGAACCGAGGTGAGGCGGTCGATGCGCTCGGCGAGCAGGTCGGCGAGCGCCGAAATGTCGTGGCGGACCACCAGTCGCTTCTGGCGCGTCTGATCGACCACCTGCACGAACGCGCCGAGGCAGATCGTGATCAGGAAGGCGATGATGAGCGTCGGCACGGCGCGGCGCAGCGCCGGCTCCGCGATCAGGAGCCGGTGATAGGCAGGTTTCGCGATCGATTGCGCCAATCCCTTGATCGAATCGGATTGGACGCACGCGCTCGCGGCGTCTGCGCGCGACATGCCTTCGGCCCCCTGAAAACCAGCTTGCAACTGAGGTCCGGAAGCAGCCCCACATCGCTTCCGAATCACACCGATTTGAATCCAGTTTTCGCGGGCTGTCGAGAGTCAACGAATCGTTAACGCGAAATTATTCTTATCCAACGCGCAGTTTATGCATCGCGCGTCCGCAAACTCACGGACGCGAGGAGTCCGAAACGAGAACGTGTGACTCGCCGCGCATTCTTCATCACGCGCGCGGCGGCTCGGCGTGGCTGATGACGCGCTTCACGCTCGGGAACGCGCGCCGCAACGCGCGCTCGATCGCGTCGACATGCTCGTGCACCTTGATCACGCTCATCGACGGTGCCGCGCGGCAGTGGAAGTTGACGATCTCGCCGGCGTCGGTGTTGCGGACCCGCACATTGTGGATGTCGTGGATCTCGCCTTCGCCGGCGAACTCGGCCAGTGCGGCGGCGATGGTCTGCACCCTCTCGGGCGCGGCATCGACGCCGAACGGCAGTTCCGGTTCCAGCGGCTCGATGTGAACGTCGACCTCGACGTCCTCGCCGAACTCCTCCTGGATGTTGCGCTCCAGCGTGTTGGCGACGTCGTGGGCGGCCTCGAGTGCCATGTCGGCATCGACCTCGAGGTCGATGCTGACGATCAGCTTGGCGCCAAGATCGTGCACCGTGACGTGGTGGACGGCGAGGGCGGAATTGCGCGCGATCACCATGATGCGGTCGCGCACGGTTTCGTTGTCGCGCGCGACGGGCACTGCGGCGAAGGTGAGGTCGGCATCGCCGAAAGCCCTGGCGACGGCGGCCTGCGCGTTGCGCTTGATGTCCTCGACGCGGTCGATCGGATAGGTTCGCGGCACCTTCGCGATGGTGTCGATGAACGTGGTCGCTCCGACCATGCGCACGCGCAAGCGTTCGACGTCGATCACACCAGGCACGCCGCGGATCGCGGCTGTGGCCTTCTCCTGCGCGCCTTCGGGCGCGCGATCGACCAGCGTCTGCACGGTCGAGCCGGCCATGCGCAGGCCGAGCGCTGCGATCATCACGGCAACGGCTGCGGCCGCCGCGGCATCGCCCCACCAGAAGCCGAGCCCAGCCAGGATCAGGCCCACGATCACGGCGCAGGAGCCCATTACGTCCGAGGCGAAATGCAGCGCGTCCGCCGCCAGCGCCTGGCTCCTGGTCTCGCGCGCGGCACGATGCAGGGCGCGGGCGCGCCAGAGATTGACGGCGATATCGATCACCAGCACCACGAACGGCACGGCGGAGATGGTCGGCGGCGGGGTTCCCTCGCGCAGCCGGCTATAGGCCTCGACCAGGATGCCGCCGGCGAGCACGTAGAGCAGGGCGGTGACCCCGAGCGCCGAGACGCTTTCCAGCTTGCCATGACCGTAATGGTGCTCCTCATCCGCGGGCTTGTCGGAGACCCGCACCACCGCCCAGGTGATGATGGTCGCGACCAGGTCGATCGAGGAATGCAGGGCCTCGGAGATCAGCGCCAGCGAGCCGATCGCGATCCCGACCACGAATTTGGCCGCCGCCATGCCGCCGCTGGCGAAGATCGAGATGGCCGCGACCGAGGTCTTGTTGTGCTGGGAGGTCATGGCGGGGATTTAGCAGCCCATGGCTGAACATCAAGCGCCGATCCACAGCTGTAGTCGCGAGTGAGTTGCAGGAGCGTTCTACGCCTTGCTCCGGCCAAGTAGGGTGGGCAAAGGCGCGTTAGCGCCGTGCCCACCATTCGTCCGCGATGGATACAGAGATCGTGGGCACGCTTCGCTTTGCCCACCCTACGGGACCGCTGTCCGCGCCCTCACACCGTCACCACGATCTTCCCCAGATGCTTGTTCGCCTCCATGTGCGCGAACGCCTGGTCGATGTCGCCGAACGCGAACACCTTGTCGATCGGCAGTTGCAGCTTGCGCGATTCCACCGCGCCCCAGATGTCCTTGCGGACCTCGGCAAAGATCTCGCGGACCTCCTCGATCGTGCGGGTGCGGAAGGTGACCCCGACATAGTCGATGCGGCGGGCCGCGTGCAGGTCGAAATTGAAGTCGGCGTGGGTGCCGCCGAGGCGGCCGACATTGACGATGCGACCCTTCACCTTGGTTGCGGCGAGGTTCTGATTGGCGACCTTGCCCGAGACCTGGTCGACGATGAGGTCGACGCCTTCGCCGTTCGTCGCCTTCAGCACCTCGTCCACCCATTTCGGATCGGAGCTGTCGACGGCGAGGTCGGCGCCATATTCCTTCAGCCGGCCGCGGCGAGTGGCGTCGGTGGACGAGCCGATCACGAGTTTTGCGCCTTTGAGCCTGGCAATCTGCATCGCCATCAGGCCGACGCCGGAGCTCGCACCTTGGATCAGCACGCTCTGTCCTGCCTGCACGCCGCCAACGGTGACGACGGCGTTGTGCATGGTCGCGAGCGCGACGGGGAGGGTGGCGGCCTCCTCGAAATTCATGTTCGAGGGCGCGTGGAACAGCCGGCCGTGATCGGCCAGCGTATATTCGGCGAAGGCCGCACCGCCCGAGCCCATGATGCGGTCACCGACTTTGACACCCTTCGCGTCGGGCCCGAGCTCGGCAACCTCGCCGGCCCATTCCATGCCGAGCACGGTGCCGACGCCGCCGGCCGCGCCATGGGCGTGGCCCTTGCGCATGCCGGTGTCGGCGCGGTTGAGGCCACAGGCGCGGACGCGGACGAGCACCTGCGTGCCCTTCGGCTTCGGTTGAAGGATGTCGGAAATCCTCGCGCCTTCAGGGCCGTAGACGTAGGCTTTCATGCAATACTCTCACGTGTTGCAGTGATTATTCCGCTGCTTCGCGTTGTGGCTGAACGATCATCCCCTCCAGCCGGCTGCGAATGATCGCCTCCGCCTCGCGCACGATGCGGGAGACGAGTTCGGCACAGCTCGGGATGTCCTGGATCAGGCCCTGCACCTGGCCGGCCGACCAGATGCCTTCGTCGGAATTGCCGGTGGCATAGACCATCTTGCCGCGGGCGCCGGCAACCAGCTCGCGGATATCCTCGAACTTGGCGCCTTCCTTCTCCATCGCGACGACCTTGGTCGAGACGGCGTTCTTGGCCACGCGCGAGGTGTTGCGCATGGTGCGGAAGATCAGCTCGGTCTCGCGCTCGTCATTGGCGACGATCTTCTCCTTGATGGACTGGTGGATCGGGCTCTCCCTGGTGGCCATGAAGCGGGTGCCCATGTTGATGCCCTCGGCTCCCAGCGCCAGCGCCGCGACGAGGCCGCGGGCATCTGCGAAGCCGCCCGAGGCGATCATCGGGATCTTGATCTTGTTGGCAGCGGCCGGGATCAGGATCAGGCCGGGCGTGTCGTCCTCGCCGGGATGGCCGGCGCATTCGAAGCCGTCGATCGAGATGGCGTCGACGCCCATCCGCTCGGCCGAGAGGGCGTGACGGACGCTGGTGCATTTGTGCACGACCTTGACGCCGTGCTTCCTGAACTCGTCGACGTGCTCCTGCGGCTTGTTGCCGGCGGTCTCGACCACCGTGATGCCGCTCTCGATGATCGCGGCGCGGTACTCGGCATAGGGCGGCGGCTTGATCGCCGGCAGGATGGTGAGGTTGACGCCGAACGGCTTGTCGGTCAGGTCGCGGCAGCGCGCGATCTCCTTGGTCAGGTCCTCCGGCGTCGGCTGGGTCAGCGCCGTGATGAAGCCGAGCGCGCCGGCATTGGCGACCGCCGCCACCAGCTCGGCCCGTCCGACCCATTGCATGCCGCCCTGAACGATCGGGTGCTGGACGCCGACGAGCCTGGTGAACCGTGTCTGCAACATGATCTGTTTCCCCCGCGCCCGGCGTGGCGCTCTGTTATCCATTGACTGGCGGGGAGGATGCCGCCGGGGGTGGGAAAAGTCTATTGCGCCGCCGGGCGGGGCGACCATGCGGAAGGCGAGGAGATTCCGCAGGGCGGACAATTGGCGTGCGCTGCTGTCTGCACAAGCCTTTGCTCAAGACACCGTCGTCATGCCCCGGCTTGACCGGGGCATCCAGTACGCCGCGGCGTCTCGGCTCTAGCCTCGCGGTCTCTGGAATACTGGATTGCCCGCCTACGCGGGCAATGACACCGAGTATGGGGCGAGGAGCTACTTCGCCGACAACCGCACCATCTGGCGCCTGCCGTTGATTTCCTTGAGGCTGTTGACGAAATTTTCCGGGCGTTGCCAGCGATGGGGCACCTTCAATCCCATGAACTCGGCGATGTCGCCGATGAAGCCGGTGCAGTTCACGGTCTCGGCGTTCCAGACCGGAGAGCTGGCCTGCAACTCCTTGATGTAGGCGAACACACGCTTGGCGTCGGCTTCGTTCAGGTAGACCCGATAGCTCGCGGTCAGATATTCCGGATCGAGATCACCGTAGCTGGCACCGGTCTCGGATGGCACAAAGGTGATGTGACCGAGCACGTAAGCGAGCGTGTCGCCGGCCGGCGTCAGGCCCGCAACCTCGACGGCCTTCTCGCTGGTCTTGCCGTACCAGACGAAGGCATGGCCCCAGCTCGCGGCCGTGCGGGCGCGGAAGTCGACGTAGTAGGGGCCTCTCTCCGCACGCGCGACGGAGCGCCGCGTCGATTGCGGCTGAGGCCGCGCGGCGGCGTCGGTCGTAGCAGGCGCGTTCGCATCGGCAACGCGCCTGTCGGCTTCGTGAGCCGAGGCCGAGGGCGTCGTGCACGAGAGCATAGCCGCAAGCGCGAAGCCCGCGAGGATGCAGGATCCCGATCGACCAGCTTTGTTCGTCACGTTATTCCCCCTCGACCATCGGCCGCAAATGTCTCGCGCGGACTTCGCTGCGCGTCAGTAACGCGCCGCGACCGGGCCCGGCGCCTTGCCGATCGGGGCCTTTCCAACCGGGCTCTTGCCAATCGGCATCTTGCCGATCGGTGCTTGCTCGGCCGGGTAGACCGGCACGGGCTGGCGGCGCGGCAGATCCGCGGCGTTCGCGGCCGTCGCAAGAGCAAGCGTGGCACCCAGAGCAAATACAATCTTCTTCACAGCGATACCCCTAGAAGGTTTGGTCCAAACACGGTCATGCCGTGCCCCCAGACACGCCTCCCAAAAGGGCGACCGAATGCGTCCAAGTTGCGGCGCGCACGGGACATGTTGGCGGCATTGATCGGGCGCGCGGAGATGTGATGTGTCTGGATGTTTCCGGGGGGCGGGTCGACGCTGCGGCCTACGAAAGAGTCACCCGATCCGATTCAAACTATTCCGGATCGTCGCGAAGATGCCACCGATGTCCTTGCGAAGTGCATCGAGCGCGTTGAAATTCTCGAAGACGCGGGCGAGGCGGTCTTCGACTTCGCGCTTGCTTCTGGTCAGCATGTCGACGCGCGAGGCCAGCGTCATGCCGGCGCTCGCCTCGATCTCGCCGACGGTTTTTACCAGGAGATCGCGGGTGGCGCCGACCTCGGCGATCATGGCCTCGATGCCGAACACCGGCGCCTTGAGCGGGATGAGGTCGGCCTGCGACTTCGACAGCTCGGCCTTGAAGGCGTTCATCGTCGCCAGCGTCTCCTGCAGCGCGCCGAGGCGCTGGCGCGACTGGAGCACGAAATCGTTCAGCGCGTTCTGGCGGTCGGTCAGGGTCTTGCCGTCCGCATCTGTCTCGACATCGGCGATCGCGCGTTCGAGCTCGACCCGGCGCTGGCTGAGCTCCTCGAAATCGAGCCGGATCCCTTTCAAGACGTTGAAATTGTCGTCGATGCGGGCGAGGCGCTGCTCGATCACGATCTTGTTCTGCGACAGCGTCTCCACGCGGGTGGGAAGCGGCGCCTCGCCGCCCGTCTCGAGCTCGTCGATGCTTTTTTCGAGGCGGTCATGGCTGAGGCTAAGCTCGCTGATCAAGGCATTGATGCCGGTATCGGTCGAGCGCAGTGGCGCCAGCTCCGCGTGAGATTTCGCCAGATCCTCCTTGTACCGGTTCAGGGTCGCAAACGTCTCCTGGACCGCGCTCACCCGTGTCAGCAGTCCTGAGACGTCGCGTGCGATGTCCTTGAGCCGGTCGGCGAGGTTGTTCTTGCGGTCGTCGGTCTCGAGGTCGTGCAGGGCGCGTTCGAGCTGGTTCTGGCGGTCGCGGATCTCGGTGAAGACGGGCTCGACCGCACGGCGCTGCTCGGCGACCTTGCCGACCATCTCGCGCAGCGCCTGCTGGCGGCGGCGGATTTCGGCGAGCTGGTCGTGCATGTCGGTGGATTCGTTGCGGCCTTGCTGGAGCAGGGCGCGCCGCTCGGTCTCGCCCAGCTTGTCGTGGAGGGCGGAAACCGCTTCCCGGGGATCGCTCTCGATCAAATGCTGGACGGTGGCATCGAGGTGGTTTTGCAGGGCGTGGGCGACCACGACGTCCTCGCGGGTCCTCCTGAGGCGATCGCGGAGCGTCTTCAGGCTGCGGTCCTGCCGCGAGAGCCGCCAGGCGGAGCCGGCGATCAGGGCCAGGGCAAGGACAGGGATGGCGCCGGTGGCAATGCGCTGCGGCACGGACAGGCCTGCGAACCAGGCGGGCAGGTGGGCAATGTCGTAACCGAACGCCTGCTGGGCAAAGACTGCGATGACGGCGAGCAGGGCGATCCAGGCAACCAGGAAAAACAGCCACATCGTGAATTCCTCACGCCGGCGCACTCCTGTGTTGCTATTGAAGAGCGGAACCGAGATCAAGAGGCCGGGGCGACGCGGGACGTTTGTGGCCAAACGATCCACAGCCGGCTCGGGCTCGGCGGCGCACGGGGAGAAGCCGGATTATCCGAAATTCGGCTTGGTGCTGACGGGGCCGCTGGCTCGCCCGGGGGCGCGCAGCACCGGGATCCCGTCAACGCCAGGCGCTGCGGAAAGATGCGAGGTGGCGCGCACGTCGCTGTGCCGGCCCGCTTGCACCCAGGCCAGCCGCGAGCGCCAAGACGAACCAACGTGCCCTGGGCTATTGCTTCCCGAGCAGGTTCGACCGGATCTTGTCGGCGAACCAGACCACGAAGATCGCGGCGAACGAGAGAGCGAAGTACAGGGCCGTCCACAAAAGCGCGTTGCCGGCATTCGTCATTGCGTCCTCCCTTGCATCAGAAATCAATTTTGCCGGGGAGGATAGCGTTGGCCGCGACGGCCGATTTGCGCCGGATCAATTTTGCTGCGCTGCGGCGGCGAAAGATTACAGTCGAAACTCGTTGGTGAGCTCGCCGATGCCGTCGATCGCGACGGTCACACTGTTCACGGGCTCCTTCATCACGCCGACGCCGACAGAGGTACCCACCGCGATGAGGTCGCCGGGCAGCAAGGTCATGTCGTGGGAGATCCTGCTCACCAGCTCCTGCGCGCTGAAGATCATGTCCGAGATCGGGTAGTTCTGTCGCTCCGCGCCGTTGAGGATGGTGCGCACCGTGAGTTTTGCGGGATCGAGACCGGTCGCGATCACAGGGCCGAACGGGCCGTAATCGTCGATGCCCTTGGCACGGGCCCATTGCGGGAAGGTGGGGTCGCGCGTCAGGATGTCGTTGGCGGTGATGTCGTTGACGCAGGTGTAGCCGAAGATGAAGCCATCGGCCTCATCAGGCGAGACGTGCGCGCAGGTCCTGCCGATGACGATGCCGAGCTCGCCCTCGTAGGTCGTCTTGCCGTCGTAGTAAGAGGGGCGGCGGATCACGGCGCCGGGTGCGGCGATGCTGGTGGTGGCCTTGAGCAGGTAGAGCGGCTCCGGCGGTTCGGGCTGGTTCAGCTTGGCCGCGAGCGCATGGAAATTATTCCAGAGCGCGACGATCTTGCTGGGCACGCAGGGCGCAAGCAGCTCGACCTCCGACAGCGCGAGTGTCTTGCCGGTGCTGGCATTGCGGCCGAACATCTCGCCCTCGTGCAGGCTGATGCCCGATGACGTCAGCGTGCCGAAGCCCGTGGTGCCGGCATGGCGGAAGCGCAGCCATTTGGTCGCGGTTGCCATCACGCCACCGCCAGTGCGCGCGGATCAGCCGGCGTCGAGACGCCGTCATAGAGGCCGGCGATGCGGGCGCGCTGGGTCACCATCGCCAGCACCGAGTCGAGCGCAGGCGTCGGGATGCCGGTGAGCCTGCCCATCTCCTGCACGACGGTGACGAGCGGATCGATCTCCATCGGGCGGCCGCGCTCGAGATCCTGCAGCATCGAGGTCTTGTGGGCACCGACCTTGCGGGCACCCTCGATGCGGCGCTCGACGTCGACGCGGAACTTGACGCCGAAGGTCTCGGCGATGGCTTGCGTCTCCACCATGATCGCGCGCGACAGCGCGCGCGTGGCGGGATCGGTGCAGATCACGTCGAGCGTGGCATGGGTCAGCGCGCTGATCGGGTTGAAGCAGACATTGCCCCAGAGCTTCAGCCAGATCTCGTCGCGGATGCGGTCGAGCACGGGGGCTTTCAGGCCGGCCGCGACGAAGAGATCGGCGAGCCGCTGCACGTCGGAGGTGATCTCGCCCGAGGGCTCGCCGAGCGGAAAGTTGTTGCCGTAGACGTGGCGGATCACGCCGGGCGCCTCGATCTCGGTGGCGGGATAGACGATGCAGCCGATGGCGCGCTCGGCCCCCAGCTCGCGCCACTGCCGTCCGCCGGGGTCGATGCTCTCCAGCGTCGAGTTCTCGTATTGGCCGCCGTGCTTGTAGAAGTACCAGTAGGGGATGCCATTGACGGCGGTGACGATGCGGGTGTGGGGCCCGAGCAGCGGCTGCATCTTCTCGATCACGCCGGTGATCGAATGCGCCTTCAGCGTGATGATGATGAAGTCCTGCACGCCGAGCTCGGTGGGATCGTCGGTGCAGCGCGGATGAACGGTGTGCTTCTCCTCGCCCGCGAGCAGCGTCAGGCCGCGCTCGCGCATGGCGGCAAGGTGCGCGCCGCGTGCGATCAGGCCGACGTCGGCGCCCGCGCGCGCGAGCTGAACTCCGAGATATCCGCCGATCGCGCCGGCGCCGTAGATGCAGATCTTCATGAAATCCTCGCGGGACCAATTTGGTAGTTGGGTGGATCGATCGGGCCATAGGCTCCCTGCACCTCTCCCGCTTGCGGGAGAGGTCGACGTGCTCGAAGAGCGCGGCGGGTGAGGGCTCTATCCTCTTGGGGAGTCTCGCTGGCGGAGACAGCCCTCTCCCCAACCCTCTCCCGCAAGCGGGAGAGGGGGCAGCTCTTCCGTGACTGAAAGTAGGGCGAGCTCTTTTAGGCTGCCGCTTGCGGCGCACCGTTGAGCGCCTCATCCATCGCAGCGGCGATGTCGCGCATGCTGATGACGGAGACGAGGCTGTAATCGTCGATGACCGGCAAATGGCGGATGTGATGACGGTTCATCAGATGCCGGACCTGCTCGATCGTGTCCGAGGAGCTGCAGGATACCAGCTGCTGCACCGAGACCAGCTGGGAAACCTTGACGTTGACGGCGCCCGCGCCGTGCTCGGCGACGGCGCGCACCACGTCACGCTCGGTGAACATGCCGACCGCGGTGTTGCCCTCGGAGCGGACCACGTCCTTGACCACCAGCGCGCTGATATTGTTGGCGCGCATCAGCTTGGCCGCGATCCCCACCGTTTCGTTCATACGCACCGTGACAACGCGCGGCGTCTTCTTGCGCAGAATGTCTCCGACCAGCATTGCAACCTCCCTGGGGTGAACGTTGGGAGAAGTGTGGTATACATAATGCCAATCGTCAAGCGCTGGTTTTGGCTGATCCGAAAAATCTTGCGACAGGAATGCTGACGTTTACGTCCAGCAAAAAGAAAGGGGCGCATTGCTGCGCCCCTTAGCAAGCCTTGCAAAATGCGCGGCTTACGCCGTCTCGGTCTTGGCCGTGCCGGTCGCGGCCTCAGTGTGCTCGGCTTCGTTGCCGAGGATGAAGGCGCGGCGCAGCGGCTTGATCACGAACAGCGCCGTCAGCGCCGCCGTGGCGTTCAACGCCACCGCGACCACGAACACGGCCTTCCAGCCATAGGCGGTCGAGATCACGCTCGCGAGCGGGACGAGCAGGGAAGCCGTGCCCTTGGCGGTGTAGAGCATGCCGTTGTTGGTGGTTGCGAACTTCGCACCGAAGGTGTCGCCGCAGGTTGCGGGGAATAGCGAGTAGATCTCGCCGAACACGCCGAAATAGACCGCGGTCGCCAGCACGAAGACGACAGGCACGTGGCCATAGGCCGAGAGCGTCAGCAGCATCAAGGCGGCGGTGCCGAAGGCGATGAACATCGTGGGCTCGCGGCCGATCGTGTCGGAGACCCAGCCGAAGAAGGGGCGCCCGAATCCGTCGAGGATGCGGTCGAGCGAGATCGCGAAGGTCAGCGCCGCCATCTGGAAGCCGGCGAGTGTCACCGGCGTGTCGGCGATCCCAAAGTCGTGCGCGATCGGGGCGATCTGCGCCGCAGTCATCAGTCCGCCGGAAGCCACCATGACGAAGACGAGATACATCACCCAGAAAACAGGGCTGCGCAGCACTTGCGGCGGGGTGAAGTCGATCTTGGTCTGCGGCAGGTTGAGCTGCTTCTTCTTCGGCGGGATGGAGAGGCGCGGCGGCTGGACGAAGAAGGCGAGCGCGAACACGACGAGGCCCTGGCCGATGCCGAAGGTGAGGAAGGCGTGCTGATAGCCGCTCGAGACGATCATGCTCGCGATCGGCACGATCGTGATCGCGGCACCCGCGCCGAAGCCGGCGGCGGTCGCACCCGCCGCGAGGCCGCGGCGGTCGGGAAACCATTTCAGCGCGTTGCCGACGCAGGTGCCGTACACTGCGCCCGCGCCCATGCCGCCGATGATCGCCGCCGCGTAGAGCAGGGTGAGGCTGTCGGCGTAGGCGTTGAGGATCCAGGACAGCGCGATCATCACGCCGCCGAACATGATGACGATGCGCGGGCCGTATCTGTCGACGAACCAAGCCTCGACCGGCACCAGCCAGGTCTCGGTGACGACGAAGACGGTGAAGGCGAGCTGGATCGCGGCGCGCCCCCAATGATGGGCGGCGTCGATCGGATCGACGAACAGCGTCCAGCCATATTGCAGATTGGCGATCATCGCCATGCAGACGATGCCCATGCCGAGCTGGAGCCAGCGGAAACCGGTGCGAAGAGGCGCGGCGGTGACGACGCCGTCCGGGCTGGAAATCATCGAGAACCTCCCAACGCGCCCGTTTGGTCGCGCATCAGTTTGCCAAGATGACCTGATGTCGCAAATGTTGTGGCTTATCGTCGCAGGCGCGGGGCGGAGATTGGTATACCATATTCCAGTTTGCAAGCCCTATCTTGGTTCCCTTTCCACAAAATGCGCGGGTCTGCCTAACTCCTACGGGAGCGCGGGATCTTTGCGTCCAAACGAAAACGCCCGGCCGTTGAGGCCGGGCGGTAGTGTTTGGAAGCCGCTGTTTGGGGCGGGTCAGATCGTCGATTTGGCGACCACGACCTTGCGCCAGGGCTTGAGCACGGCGATCGCCAGCAGCGAAGCCAGGATGTTGGCGCCGGCCGCGATGATGAACACGCTGTCCCAGGTGCCCGACGACTGCTGCATGTAGTTGGCGATCGGCACCAACAGCGCGGCGGTGCCCTTCGCGGTGTAGAGCAGGCCGGCATTGGTGGTCGCGAACTTGGCGCCGAACGTGTCGGTGCAGGTCGAGGGGAACAGCGAGTAGATCTCACCCCAGGCGAAGAACACGAAGCCCGAGAGCAGCACGAACCAGACCGGATCGTGGCCCCAGAGGTAGAGCATCCAGATGCCGAACCCTTCCATGCCGAAGGCGATGAACATCGTGTTCTCGCGGCCGATCATGTCGGAGATCCAGCCGAAGAACGGACGCGTCAGGCCATTGAGCACGCGGTCGATCGTGGCCGCGAAGGTCACCGCCGTCATCGTCACCGCCATCAGCGTGACCGGCACGCTGTCGACCTTCCAGTCAACCGCGATCGGCTTCAGGTTCGCGGTGACCATCAGTCCACCCGCGCCGACGATCACGAACATGAAGTACATCAACCAGAAGATCGGCTGGCGCAGCACTTCGGTCGGCTGATAGTTGCGCCGGGTCTGGATGATATTGGCATTCGCCACCACGTTCGGCACCTGACCCGCTTTTGGCGCGAGCAGGAAGAAGGCGAGGATGCAGATGATGATGCCTTGCCCAAGGCCGAAATACAGAAAGGTGGTCTGGAATCCGCTGTCCTTGATCATCGCCTGGATCGGCGCGACGGTCAGCGCAGAGCCTGCGCCGAAGCCGGCCGCCGTGATGCCGGCCGCAAGACCGCGCTTGTCCGGAAACCATTTCAGCGCGTTGCCGACGCAGGTGCCGTAGACGCCGCCGGCGCCGATGCCTGCGATGATCATGCCGAGGTAGTAGCCGTTGAGCGAGGTCGCCTGCGCGTTGATCGCCCAGCCGATGGCGCAGAGCACGCCGCCGACCAGCACGACGATGCGCGGGCCGTATTTGTCGACGAACCATCCTTCGATCGGCACCAGCCAGGTCTCGAACAGGACGAAGAGCGTGAAGGCCCATTGGATCGAGGCGCGATCCCAGCCGAACTTCTTCTGGATGTCGGGGACGAAGAACGTCCAGCCATATTGATAATTGGCGATCATCACCATCGCCGCCACACCGATCGCCAATTGCGCCCAGCGATAGGCATCGCTTACGCGTGCGGCACTAGGGGCCGCTGCCGACTGCACCATGTCCGTCATCAAAAACCCTCCCGAACGCGCCGATCATTTTTATGCATGCGCTGGCGGGCATCCTGGTATGCAATATGCCAAGATTCAAGCTGGGATGGGAGGGTGCGGCGAAATAACGCGGGCTTGTTCACATGCGCCAGGCGGACATGATTGTAAAGCCCCGATCGCGCTCGGCGGACGGCGGCGATTGCAGCTTGTCCAAGATAAATCGTTGGTTTTGCGTTGCTTTTTCTTGGTTCAGCGATACCGCAGGACGCTATTGAAAGCTTATGCGTTCGGAGATTTTTCCACGCCTGCATTGGTCGCGTCCGCCGACACGCAGTCCGTGGCGGCGGCGCAATTCCTGGAATTCTATATTCCAGAATTCTGGAGTGCGGCAATTTGGCGTTCGCGCCGATGCAGTTTACGCAGATCCCGGCCTTACGCCATCGACGTACGGAGCCGGCTGTAGCCTTCCTGGATCGCGGACCAGAACAGGGCGACCAGGCCGAGCGCCATGATGGTGCTGACGAGGCCGTTGGAGAAGAACACCCCGAGCGAGCCTTGCGAGCCCAGCAGCGATTGGCGGAATGCTTCCTCCGCCTTGTCGCCGAGCACGATGGCGAGCACCAGCGGCGCGAGCGGATAATTGCACTTCTTCAGGAGATAGCCGAGCACCCCGAACACCAGCATCAGCATCACGTCGAAGGTGCTGTTGTGCACCGAGTAGGCGCCGATCGCGCAGAGCACCAGGATCAGCGGCGCGATGATGCCGAAGGGCACGCGCAGGATCGCGGCGAAGATCGGCACGCAGGTCAGCACGACGATGAGGCCGGCGAGATTGCCGAGATACATCGAGGCGATCAGGCCCCAGACGAATTCCTTCTGCTCCACGAACAACATGGGGCCGGGCTGCAGGCCCCAGATCAACAATCCGCCGAGCAGCACGGCGGCGGTCGGCGAGCCGGGCACGCCGAGCGACAGCATCGGCAGCAGCGCCGAGGTGCCGGCGGCATGTGCGGCCGTCTCCGGCGCGATCACGCCCTCGATCTCGCCCTTGCCGAAATTGTTGCCGCGTCGCGCCAGGCGCTTGGCGATGCCGTAGCTCATGAAGGAGGCGGGCGTGGCGCCGGCGGGCGTGACGCCCATCCAGCAGCCGATCAGGCAGGACCGCAGCGAGGTCATCCAATAGGCGGGCAGCTCGCGCCAGGTCTGGAGCACGACGCGAAGGTTGATGCTGGCATTGCCGCCGCGGAAGGCGAGCCCTTCCTCCATGGTCAGCAGGATCTCGCCGATGCCGAACAGGCCGATCACGGCGATCAGGAAGTCGAAGCCGTTGAGCAGCTCGGTGACGCCGAAGGTCAGCCGCAACTGCCCCGTGATCGAATCGAGGCCGACCGCCGCGAGCGCAAAGCCCATCATCATCGCCGCGATGGTCTTGAACGGCGGCTCCTTGCTGAGGCCGACGAAGGAGCAGAAGGCGAGGAAGTACACCGCGAACTTCTCCGCCGGACCAAACCGCAGCGCAAAGCCTGCAACCAGGGGCGCCACCAGCGTGATCATGATGACGGCAAACAGCGCGCCGACGAAGGACGAGGTGAAGGCAGCCGTCAGGGCTTCGCCAGGCTTGCCCTGCTGGGCCATCGGATAGCCGTCGAAGGTGGTCGCCACCGACCATGGCTCGCCCGGTATGTTGAACAGGATCGAAGTGATGGCGCCGCCGAACAATGCGCCCCAATAGATGCAGGACAGCATGATGATCGCCGATGTCGGCGGCATGCTGAAGGTGAGGGGAAGCAGGATCGCGACGCCGTTGGCGCCCCCTAGTCCCGGCAGCACGCCGATGATGACCCCGAGCGTGATGCCGATCACCATCAGCATGATGTTGTAGGGCTGCAGGGCGACCGCGAAGCCGTGAAACAGGTTGGCCAACTCTTCCATGTCAAAACGTCCTGCAGCAGCAATTGAATGAATGCGTAGCTCTTACAGACCGAGCCATTCCTCGAGCGGCCCCTTGGGCAGCGGGACCAGGAACCAGCGCTCGAAAACGAGATAGGTCACGACGGGCATGCCGACCGCCACTGCGACGACTGTCAGCCAGCGATAGCCGCCGAGCCAGCGCATGAACCAGGCGATGAACACCATCGAGGCGACGTAGAGGCCGATGAACGGCATTGAGCCGACATAGATTGCGGTCGGCACGACGACGCTCATGACCTGGCGCAGCTGCCCCCATTCCGCGAACAGCCGGCCATCGTCGTCGCGCCGCGCATGCCAGAGGTTGATGGCGCTTGCAACGACGATGGCGCTGCCGACATAGAAGGGGAAGAACCCGGCGCGCGGCCCCTCCGCGCCCCAGTTGATGCCGGCCTTCAGGCTGCCGACGATCACGATCAGGCCGAACACGCCGATCAGCAGCGCCGTGCCGATTTCCAGCGTCTTGTGTGCGGGGCCGGACTCGGATCCGGATCGTTCAGTCATGAGCCCTCCAGGCGGAAATCGCAGTGCTGCGCAGTCGAGGAGACGGCCGGAAGCAGCGTCCTCAGCCGTCATCGATGTCGCGGGTCAATTCGCGGATCAATTTCCCGGCGCGAGGAAGCCGGCTTCCTTCATCAGGCCTTCGTGGCGCTTCTCCTCCGCCTCGACCCACTTGGCGTAGTCGGCGCCGGTCAGGAAGGTCGTGTTGAAGGCGCCGCTCTTCATGAACTCCTGCCATTCCGGCGTCGCGCGGACCTTCTTGAACAGCTCGACATAATATTCGATCTGGTCCTTCGTGGCCTTGGGCGACATGAAGATGCCGCGCAGCATGAGATATTCCATCGCAAGCCCCTGCGACTTGCAGGTCGGAATGTCCTTCCAGGCCTTGCCGTCGGCGATCGGCTCGTCATAGGCCATC
Organism: Bradyrhizobium sp. BLXBL-01; assembly: GCF_051853025.1. NCBI lineage: Bacteria > Pseudomonadati > Pseudomonadota > Alphaproteobacteria > Hyphomicrobiales > Nitrobacteraceae > Bradyrhizobium > Bradyrhizobium sp. BLXBL-01. The sequence goes on along the minus strand of NZ_CP182471.1, from coordinate 5,483,772 downwards.
GGCTGGGCGTCGAAGACGCAAAGCGGACGGAGCTTGCCGCCGCGCCATTGCGCCACCGCCTCGATCGGGTTGTTGACGGTCGAATCGACGTGGTTGCCGACGAGCTGGACCGCGACCTCGCCGCCGCCCTTGTAGGGGATGTAGGTGAACTTGGCGTCGATCGCCTTCTCGATGCCGACCGTGATGATCTGGTCTTCCTGCTTCGAGCCGGTGCCGCCCATCTTGAACGAGCCGCTTGGCGCCTTCTTCGCGGCTTCGACATAGTCCTTGACGCTGTTGTAGGGCTTCTCGGCATTGACCCAGAGCACGAACTCGTCGAGCGCCAGCATCGCGACCGGGGTCAAATCCTTCCAGTTGAACGGGATGCCCGTCGCCAGCGGCGTCGTGAACAGGTTCGAGAGCGTGATGATGATCTTGTGCGGATTGCCCGACGAGGTCTTCACGTCGAGGAAACCTTCGCCACCCGCACCGCCGGCCTTGTTGATGACGACAAGCGGCTGTTTCATCAGATTGTGCTTGGTGACGATGCCCTGGATGGTGCGCGCCATCTGATCGGCACCGCCGCCGGTGCCCGCGGGCACGATGAACTCGACCGGACGGACCGGCTCCCAGGCAGCCCGGCTTGCGGTGCTGCTCGCGCATGACATCGCGATTGCCGCCAAAGCGACATTCAGAACGAATGGCTTCATCTGTTTCTCTCCCTGTCGAACCCTCAACGCAGCCGCTCTTTGTCGGCTTGCGTCAGCCCATCTCGATTCAAATGCCTGGTGTCGCCCATGGTGCCGATTCTCCCATGGCAGTCCCGGTAGAAACTCTATGAGCAGGGACAACGCGCGGCATCCGCTCCTTTCGGCTAAGCCTCGGCCAGGGTCCGTGCAAATGTGCCCCTCGGCTGCTTCCGCTGCGCTACGTCGTCCCCCGCCTTACACCTTTGATTGTTCAATTGGGCTTGCTGGTCGAATGGTATGCGAGATGCCAAGGGGCAAACAATCGGATCGGCGGGCACGTCGGTGGACGAATCGTCGCAGCTGTGGTCGCGCGGAGGCAGGCGTAAAACGAAAATGGCCCCGACATGGGGGGGCCATTTAATCCAACAAAGGGGTCGCGGTGGTCTGCGGTCCCGCCGTTGGGCGGGGCCGCCAAGCTGTCTTACAGGCCGAAACGCGGCAGGTCGCCATTGTGGTTCGAGATCTCGGCGCTTGCCAGCAGGAACCGATCGACCGCGGCCATGAACCGGGCGAACAGCGAGGAGGAGGAGGGGGCGAAAGCGACGGAGGCGGTCTTCGACATCGGAATTCCCTTTCTTGAGACGGTCAGCCTTGCTGTCTCATTTCTGGGAGCAATCTATGTATACCAGATGCCAGTGTCCATGCCCGTGGTTGCATAGCAGCATGCAGTCTATCGCATTGCAGCATAATAGTGGGTTAAAGGGTCCGGTTCGGACATAAAGTTGCCAATGCGGACACACGGCGGCGCCTTTGTTGAACAAACGGGCACTAAAGCCGGCTGAAAAAGCGGTCCGAGAGGGGCGACCTGGCCCTAGGCGGTCCGGGTTCCGGCCGTGCTGCAATGCCAGGGCCCTTGGCATGGTCATGCAAAGCCGCTAGTGGTCCGCCCCCTTATCCAATCAACTGTCAGAGTGGTTCATGTCGAGCGCCTCGCCCGCCGTCTCGATCGGCATCGATTTTGGCACGAGCAACACGGTCGTTGCGCTGGCGGCGGACGACCGCCGGGTCGAGGCCATTCGCTTCGACCATGGCGGGCAGCGCCACAGCGTCTACGTGTCGGCCCTGTGCTTCTGGGAGGATCGGCCGGGCGCCGGCGCCCAGGCCGAGGGCGGGCCGTGGGCGATCGAGCAGTTTCTCGAAGGGCGCCACGTCTATCGCTTCCTGCAATCGTTCAAGACCTTCGCGGCGAGCTCCAGCTTCAATACCACGCAGGTGTTCCGGCAGCGCTACAAGTTCGAGGACATCCTGGCGGCTTTCCTGCGCACGCTGGCGCGCCACGGCGGGGACAAGTTCGGCTTCGAGGCGGCCAACATCACGGTCGGTCGTCCGGTGCGCTTTGCCGGCGGCAATCCCGACGAGGCGCTGGCGATGCAGCGCTACCGCGCCGCGTTCGAGCGCTTGGGCGCCGGTCACGCGCGCTATGTCTACGAGCCCGTGGGCGCGGCATTCTCCTTCGCCCGCAGGCTGGAGCGCGATGCCACCGTGCTGGTCGCCGATTTCGGCGGCGGCACCAGCGATTTCTCCGTGATGCGTTTCTCGCGTGCGGGCGGCGTGCTTCGCGCCGAGCCGCTCGGCCACGCCGGCATCGGCGTTGCCGGCGACACCTTCGACTATCGCATCGTCGATCACATCGTCTCGCCGCGGCTCGGCAAGGGCTCCAGCTTCCGCTCCTTCGACAAGGTGCTGCCGGTTCCGACCGGCCATTACACCAACCTCGCGCGCTGGCATCAGCTGGCGATGATGAAGAGCAACGGCGATCTGCGCGAGCTCCGCGAGCTCCAGCGCACCGCGCTGCAGCCGCAGCTGCTCGAGGATTTCATCACCATCGTCGATCTCGACCTCGGCTTTGCGCTGTACCGCGCGGTGTCCGACGCCAAGGTCGCGCTGTCGGCGCAGGACGAGGTCGACTTCCGCTTCAAGGGCGGCGGCGTCGACATCGGCGCGGCCATCACGCGCAAGAAATTCGAAGCCTGGATTGCAGACGACATCGCCCGGCTCGGCGCCACCGTCGACAAGGTGCTGGCCGAGGCCCGCATCGCCGCGCGCGAGGTGGAGAAGGTGTTTCTGACCGGCGGCACCTCGTTCGTTCCCGCGGTCCGGAAATTGTTCGCCGACCGCTTCGGCAACGAGCGGCTGATGTCGGGCGACCAGTTCGAGTCGATCGCCTACGGCCTGGCGCTGATCGGGCACAGTTCGGATCCGGACAGGTGGACCGCGGACGGCGAGCTCAAGCGGAAGGCGGGCGCGTAACGATCATTCGTCATTGCGAGCGAAGCGAAGCAATCCAGACTCGTTCTGCAGAGGGACTCTGGATTGCTTCGCTTCGCTCGCAATGACGACGTGGGTAGAGCGGCGCATCTGACCGAACAGCCGTAGGGTGGGCAAAGGCGCGCTCTTCGCGCGCCGTGCCCACCATCTTTGAGAGGTTTAGAGAGCGTTGGTGGGCACGCTGCGCTTTGCCCACCCTACGATGCTGATGTCGTTGCTACTGGTTGATCTCCGGCTCGACCAGCCGCGCCAGATTCCGCAGCGACTCCTGCCAGCCGAGATAGCAGGCCTCGACGGGAATGACGTCGGGCAGGCCCGACTGCGTGATCTCGACCTCGGTGCCGACCGAGACCTTCTTCAGGCTCACGGTCACCTCGATCAGGCCCGGCAGGTTGGGGTCGTCGAACTTGTCGGTGTAGCGGAGGCGCTCGCCGGGCACGAGCTCGACGAATTCGCCGCCGAACGAATGGCCGTTGCCGGTCGTGAAATTCCGGAACGACATCTTGAACGTGCCCCCGACCTTGGGCTCGAAATGATGCACCGTGCAGGTAAAGCCGTTCGGCGGAAGCCATTTCGCCATCGCGTCGGCTTCCAGGAAGGCGCGATAGACCTTCTGCGGGCTGGTGGCGAGAACGCGGTGCAGGCGGACGGTATTGGGCATGGTTGTTATCCCTGGTGATTGATGGGCCCGAGTTGGCCTCTATGGCCCATTCATGTCACGAGGACGACGGGCAAGCCGCCGATCCGACAGGTGGTTTGGATTTTTTTTGGTGCCCTGTCCGCTAGACGGCTGCGACATCCTGCGGTGTCATCGTGAATGCCAGCCTGTAGCGGCCAGTGATGAAATTCTCGCGAGCCCCGGCTGCCTGAAGCGATGACGCCGAAAACTGGCCGGCGATCACGTCCTCGACCACATCGGCATCGTAACCCGATAGCAGCACGATCCAGTCGGCGGTGCTGTCCTTGCCGCGGATCTGCTGTTCGGTGGTGGGCGCACTCGTCCGGGGTGTGTCGGTGAGGAGGAGGTGGGCACCGGTCAGCCCCGGCTTCTGCGCCAACGCGCCGAGCATGTCCGAAAGGCGCGCCTGCAGCGCCGCCTCCCGTCCGGCCTCCGGCGATAGCCTGATGGTGGCCAGCGAAGTCGCCACACCCCCGCCAAAGCTGGCGACGATCCGGCACTGGCTGCGGATCATGCCGAGATGATGCGGCATCATCTTCGTCGACCATGGCGTCGGCGCGTTGAGCCGGTCGAGATAGCCTTTCGATGTGAGGACGTCGTAATGCTCGAGTTCATAGAGCACGAAAAAGCCTTCGGCGTCGGTCGTGCTGGTCCATCGCGACCCGCGCCGAAAGCCTGGAATGCTCATCCGCTCGGGAAAGTGCTCATGCGAATGCCAGTCGCCGAACTCGGTGCGCTGCTCGGGGTGAACGCTCCACCACATCGCAACGGCGGCCTTGCCGAGCAGTGACATGCTGATCTCCCTCTCGTTGTCCGGCAGATTGCTTCAGGATGCGCTCCCGATCAATCAGCCACAATTCCGCTATCCTGCGCCGGCTACCCTGACGCGGGAGAACCTCGCTCTCGTCAAAGCGCCTTTCCAGTTCTGGCGATCGCAGTTCGGCGGACCCGGCGTCGGCGACGGTTTGGGCAACGCACGCGTCGCTGAAAGCTTGCCGGGTAAGCCTGACATTCACGTCGTGCCGGCCGGCCACTATGCGTTCCTCGCACCGTGCTCGGCCGATCTCGCTGCGGCCGTTCCGCGCATCTGCACCGATGTGCCGGCAGGCTTCGACAGGGCCGGATTTCATCGCGAGTTCAACGCGGCGGTGGTGGGGTACTTTCATCGACAGCTCGCCGGCGGAGATCAGTGAGCATCGGGCATTCGCGAGGAGCGAGGATGAGGCGACTTGGCTCGGTAATCGGCTGACGCGCTGTCGATGGCATTTCGCCGTGCTTCCCCCGCTGGCCGGCGGCGCTCGGCAGTCAGCCAAACGCGCCTCTCCATCCCGCGCGGCTCACAAGCGACCTCAGAGGCCACCTATGCGCCGAACATGCCGTATGGCGCGGTGAGCGAACTGTAGGACGGACTCTTGATGATATTGTGCAGGTTCCTGCGGCGAGCCCCCATATTGCCGCCATCGTAGAGCGGGAAGCACATCGCATCATTCATCAATTCCGCCAGCGGGTGCATGTCGGTGTAGCTGTCGACACCGACCAGCCGCATGGCGTCATAGACGACATCGACGCAGGTTTCCGAGCAGAACACTTTCGTCATCACGGCAAGTTCGTGCTCCCTGCCTTTGGACAGGTCGAATTGCTGGCAGGCCTTCCAGGTCAGGTACCGGCAGGCCTCGATCTTCATCTTCATGTCGGCCAGCATGTAGCCCACCGTGGAATATTCGATGATCGGATGCGGCCCGGAGCGGGCATCCTTCCGCGCGAACGCGACCGCATGGTCGAACGCGGCGCGCATGACCCCGACGCAGGCGGCCCCGATCAGCGCCGCAGTCCACGCAAAATTGGTCGAGACGATCTCGATCCCGTCTCCCGGCTTGCCGATGATATTGCCGGCGGGAACGCGGACATTCTCGAACTTCATTCGCGGCGAGATCGTAGCCCGATGCCCGGCCGTATCCAGAATCCCCGTCACCTTGACGCCCGGCGTGCTGCCCGGAACCATGATCACGGCCAGGGAGTCCTGTGCGCCCTTGCTCGGATCGGTCCGGCAGACCACTGCGAAGAGATGGCAATTCTTGCCATCCCAGCCGGTGCCGTTGGTGGTGTAGTGCTTTTCACCGTTGATCACCCACTCATCGCCTTCGCGGATGGCGAAGGTCTTCACGCCGAAGCGCGGATCCGGGGCATCGAAATTCGCGCCACCCGTCACCTCGGTGAAGGCGAGTGCGCCGAGCAGGGATCCGTCCTGGATGAAATCGGGAAGCAGGCGCTGCTTCTGCTCCTCGGTCCCGAACATGATGACGGGCTTGACGCAAAGGCCGGTTCCGAGCATCGCACTGGGAACGTTGACGTCGACGACGCACAACTCTTCCGCCGCAAGCGCGAAATCGAGCGTCGAAACGTCGGTGCCGCCGACCTCCTTGGGAAACAATCCCTTCACGAAACCGGCGTCGACGCCCATCTTGTGGAACGGCCTGATCGCATAGAAGCGGTCATCCGGCTTGGCGTAGTTGCGAATGGTCGCTCGGACGTCCTTGAGAGCTGTTTGCGCGAAGGCACGCGCGCCGTCACGAAGCGCGATCTGATCTTCGCTGAGCCTGAAGTCGATTGCCATGGCGATCTCTCCCCGCGAGAAATGAATGCGCGCCGAAGCTAACGCCACGGCGGCGTTCGATCTTGGCTGGGAGTGACGAAAGAGTTGACCTGGAGTGCACTTCTCGCGGGATCGCGCGGGACGTCGCCGGAATCTATTCCTGCCGTTGCCTCAGTCGATATGCGCGCGGCGAAGCTCCGAAGCGCTGGCGGAAACTTCGGTTGAAATGGGAGATGTCGTTGAAACCCCAGCGGAATGCGACATCGGAGATCCGCGATTGCGCTGAAATATCGAGATCGCCTGCGCAACGGAGCAGTCGGCGCTCCAGCACGACTTGGCCGAACGATCTGCCCTTTTCCTCGAAGATCCGATGAAGATAACGAACGGAAATCCCGAAATGCGCGGCAACGGACGATGCCGATAGCCCGGCATCGGCCAAATTCGTTTCGACGAACTTCACGATGGCCGCGTTGAGGGCGCGTTGCGCGGATTGGCGCTGCCCAATCCGCGTCGCCTCGGTGGCACCGAGGGACAGTGCAGCCAGGTTGACCACATCGGCCGCGAGCGGCTCGATGGCCTCCGATGGCAGCTCGGCCACGCGCATTGCGATCGATTTCAGGAATCCGATCGTGATCTCGCCCAGTGCCTGATCACCTGACACGCATATGCCGGTCGAACAGTCGGGCGTCTGCAGCAACGGCCGCAACATGTGGCGCGGGATACGAAATGAGAATACGTTCCAGTCGTCCATGAAGTCGAGGAAGTAGGGCCGCGTCGAATCCACGATCGCAAACTGGTTCGGGCCGACGATCGTTTCCCGGCCTTCGGTCTCGTAACGGCATCGGCCGCTCAATTGAAGATTGAGGAAATAGACCTCTTGCGGCGACCTGCGGATTTCCGCCTCGTCACGGATGACGCGGTGCGCTTTGGACTGGACCGTCGTCACGTTGATGGTTGACAGCGGATGCGCGGTGACGCGACTGGGAAAGCGGCCTCTGTTATGGTCTCGAGGCCGCTCCGGTCTCAGCGTCACGAAGGCTTCGCAGAGGACCTCGCGCCAATAGACGAACTGTTCGTGGTCGGGCAACTCTTCGGTGTTCCAGACTTTCATCGACCACCTCTCTCGGCGCGATGGTTCATCGACAAGCAAAGCCAGTGCCATTCCAGTGGGGTTGCGGCCGCTTCGTTTCTTCTGATCGCCAACGGCTCATCCGAGCCATGACGCGGTCGAAGCTGGCGGGTCGCTCAAGTGTAGTCCGAGCGCGTTATGCCGGAGCCGGCAGCCCCGGACGCTTCACCAGCGTAAAGGCCGCAGCGGCCAACGGGCAGAGGACCCCGACGAGAAGAAACGCGGGCACGAGGCTAGGCCCGGGCCAATCCCCGCTCAAGAGCAAATCGACGGCAGAACAGCGGGAGCGCTCCCCGTTCAACGCTACCGCTTCAACTTCCCGGAGAATCGGCGAAGAGTTCGCGCCCCGTTGCCCGCCTCCACTGGATCAACTCCAGTGGGTTTGACTTACGCTGTCGGCCGATAGCAGCGGCCGCACGTCCACGTCAGCGAACTTCAGGAGGCTGCGCGGAAGCAATCGACCCGTCCGCGGAACAGACGATCAGCTGGATCAGGCTTCCGATGCTCGGCCGATCTCGCCGCGGCCGTTCCGCGCATCTGCACCGATGTGCCGGCAGGCTTCGACAGGGCAGCCCTTCACCGCGACTTCAATGCGGCCGTGGTGCAGTTCTTTCGCGGGCAGCTCGTCAGCGGAGATCGCTGAGCACCCGGTCCAGGTGTTCCGTCATGTCGGAGCTCTCAGGCCAGGAGAGTTCAGCCATGCCTCGATCTCGATGGCCGTCTCGTCCTGCCGTACCCTTCGTAGCAGCCTTTCGCGATGCTGACCGGGAGGAAGCAAGTGGGCTTCATCTCGCGAGCGTCTGGCGTCGTCTGTCAGACGTTGCTTGAGACTTTCGGTTCGCTTGATGTCGTTTTGACGCCGTCCCATGGCGCTGCTCCATGCTGGAGGAGGCGGGAGCGCTATGCGTTCTCATCACCGATGGATGCCACGAGCCGGGCGGTGATGACGAAGTCTACCACAGATCGCGAGAGGATCGATCATTTAGACTTGTCATCTGCCTGGAACTCCGGAGGAGATCATCGCCGTGTCGAAGTGACGCGCGCGCATTGTGACGATCTCGTCTGGCACTTGCGCCAGAGATCAGGAGGCGAATCCTCAAACGCGAAAACGTTCCACCGCAGGCGGGCGCAATTATATACGGCTCGAGCCTTGTAAGTGCTTGCGATGAGGTATACCTTCAATCTATTCGTTCAGCCGCTGTGCTTGTTGAATGCGCCTGCGGGCTCCTTTTCCAGAGACATCGACGAATTGAATCGATCTGCGTGAACGTCACGCGGAATGCGCGCCTATGCGCTTTGGAGAAGAGAATGACGACAGGTACTGTGAAGTGGTTCAACGGCCAGAAGGGCTTTGGATTCATTCAACCCGACGACGGCGGCAATGACGTGTTCGTTCACATCAGCGCGGTCGAACGGGCTGGTCTTGCGGGTCTCGCCGAGGGCCAGAAGGTCAACTTCGAGACCAAGACCGATAAAATGCGGGGCAAGGTCAGCGCAGAGAATCTCTCGCTGGCTTGAGCTCTGTACGGCCGTTTCACGGATGTACTGAAACGGCTATGTGACCCGCTCGATCGTAAGGGATTGAGCGGGTTCTATCCGTTGCCGAGTAGGCGAAAGACGAGCGCGACGCGATGAGCGCCAGGAAATCGGCCGAACCGTCTCCCGAATCCATCGCGCGATCCGAGCGTCAACGCTTGGCCGCCGAAGAGGGCGCGCGGGCGATCGCCGATGTCGAAAGGCGCGCTGTCGATATCCGCAGCAACATGGCGCGGCTGCGCGAGCAGCGTGAGGCCAAGGAAGCAGCCGAGCAAGCAGCCAAGCAAGCAGCCGATGTCAGTTTTCGCGCATCGGCGCCTCCACCGAAGAAGCGCACGAGGAAATTGCCGAGATAGCCGAATTCGACAGTGCAGACAAAAGGGGCCGTTCACATGCGAATGAGTGCAAGTCGTGCCTAGGATCAAACCGGACGGCGGCGGCACAATCACCTTCTTTCTTGCGCTCGGCGCGGGCCGACAGCTGTGCCGTCTTGCGACGACCTTCCAGACGCAGAAGCAGGCCTTCAGCTACCTTCAGAAATATCGGACGGAGTTCGAGCGCATCGCGCGGGCGCGGCTGGCTTCCGGGGAGCTCGAGGACGGGGTCATCGTGCTCTCGATGCTCTGAAGCTTACCAAGGTCGGTCTCTCTTCGTCCACAGAGATTGCCTGGCCGTGTCGAAGTAATAACGCGGGCACCGGCAATCCCTTATCTGCGACGATTTCCCTGCTCGGCCTCTCGCGCCAGCCGTTCCGCTTTCAGGCGTTCGCGATTTTCGTGATGGGATTGTTGCGCCTTTGCATAGTCGGTCATCGGCTTCTTGGTCTCGACCGGCTTGAATGCCTTGTTGGCCTCCCGCAGAGCCCGGGACGCGGGATGATCTCTCGTCATGTCGACCTCGATGTCGGCGTAGGGGAACGCGGCTCGAAACACGCCCGAGCCGGCGTGTCCGGCTCGCGAGCCGGTAGCGTTAGACTTGTCGTCGGATGGCCGGCTGCGCTCCGAGCGTGCTCCGGTGCAGGAGACAACGAGGCGCAACCCGGTCGGTTCCAATTAGGCGGCTTCAATTCGGCATTGATGCTTGCTCGGCTCGCGCTGACTCGCCTGGCGACCATGGCATAATACCCCTGTTTTGCCCGACGGGTCAGGATTTTTTTCGTCGAATCAGAAATCTCGTTGCGTGCCAATGGGATGGCTACTGTGCATGGGGTTGTTTTCCGAGTTTTGATTTCGAGCCTGCGGCTGCACGCCTTCCCAAGCAAAAAGGGCCGCCCCTTCGGGCGGCCCTTTCGTCTCGTGCAATGTGGGGCCGCTTACTCCGCGGCCTGCTTCTGCGGCGGGTCGAGCGCGCCGGATTTGTGGATCTCGGCGACCTGGTGATCCGAGAAGCCGAGCACCGAGCGCAGGATCTCGTCGGTGTGCTCGCCGAGCAGTGGCGAACGCGTCACGTCCGCCGGCGAGTCCGACAGCTTGATCGGGTTGCCGACCGAGACGTACTTGCCGCGGGTGGGGTGGTCGACCTCGACCACGGTGCCGGTGGCGCGCAGCGACTGGTCTTCGGCGATCTCCTTCATCGACAGGATCGGGCCGCAGGGGATGTCGTCCTTGTTGAGGATCTCCATCGCCTCGAATTTTGTCTTCGTCATCGTCCATTGTTCGATGCGGGCGAAGATCTCGTTGAGGCGCGGCAGGCGGGCGGCCGGCTTGGCGTAATTCGGATCGGTCTTCCAGGTGGGCTCGCCGATCACGTCGCAGATCTTCTCCCAGACCGGGGCCTGGGTGATGAAATAGATGTAGGCGTTGGGATCGGTCTCCCAGCCCTTGCACTTCAGGATGCGGCCGGGCTGGCCGCCACCGGAATCGTTGCCGGCGCGCGGCACGGCATCGCCGAACGGCACGCCTTCGCCGAACTGGCTGTATTCCTTCAGCGGGCCGTGGGCGAGGCGCTGCTGGTCGCGCAGCTTGACGCGGCAGAGGTTGAGCACGCCGTCCTGCATCGCGGCGGTGACGCGCTGGCCCTTGCCGCTGTGGGTGCGCTGATAGAGCGCGGTGACGATGCCGAGTGCCAGGTGCAGGCCGGTGCCGGAATCGCCGATCTGCGCGCCGGTGACGAGCGGCAGGCCGTCGCGGAAGCCGGTGGTGGAGGCGGCGCCGCCGGTGCACTGGGCGACGTTCTCATAGACCTTGCAGTCCTCGTACGGTCCGGGGCCAAACCCCTTGATCGAGGCGACGATCATCTTCGGGTTGATCGCCTGGATCTTCTCCCAGGGGAAGCCCATGCGGTCGAGCACGCCGGGGCCGAAGTTTTCGACCAGCACGTCGCACTTCTTGATCAGCTCGGTCAGGACTTCCTTGCCCTTGGGGTTCTTGGTGTCGAGCGTGATCGAGCGCTTGTTGTGGTTGAGCATGGTGAAATACAGGCTGTCCACGTTCGGGATGTCCTGCAGCTGGCCGCGGGTGATGTCACCCACGCCGGGGCGTTCAACCTTGATCACGTCGGCGCCAAACCAGGCCAGCAACTGCGTGCAGGTCGGTCCGGACTGGACGTGGGTGAAGTCGAGAATGCGAACGCCCTCGAGCGCTTTGGTCATCATATTGCTCCGTACTCTGTCTGCCCCTGCTACCACAGGGAATAAGGGTTGAAGGGGTGGACTTACTTTTTCTTCTGCAGGACGCTCTGCGGATTGAGGTTGCCGATGCGGCCGCTCTCCGAGCCTGCGGCCGGATCGATCACCGCGTTGATGAGCGTCGGCTTGCCGGACTTCATGGCGTCGTTGACGGCACGCTTCAGCTCGTCCGGCGAAGTCGCGTTCACGCCGACGCCGCCGAAGGCTTCCATCATCTTGTCGTAGCGCGCGCCCTTGACGAACACGGTGGTCGCCGGATCGTCGTTGGCGCCGTTGACGTCGGTGCCGCGATAGATGCCGTCATTGTTGAAGATGACGACGCAGATCGGAAGGTTGTAGCGGCAGATGGTCTCGACCTCCATGCCGGAGAAGCCGAACGCCGAATCGCCCTCCACAGCGAGCACGGGATGGCCGGTCTCGAGCGCAGCCGCGATCGCCTGGCCCATGCCGATGCCCATCACGCCCCAGGTGCCGACGTCGAGACGCTTGCGGGGCTTGTACATGTCGATGACGCCGCGGGCGAGGTCGAGCGTGTTGGCGCCTTCGTTGACGAGGATCGCCTCGGGATACTCCTTGATGACGTTCTTCAAGACGCCGAGCGCGCCGTGATAGTCCATCGGCGATTTGTTGTTCATGAGCTTCGGCGCCATCTTGGCGACGTTCTCTTCGCGCTTGGTTGAGACGGCCTTGGTCCATTCGGTGGGCGGCGCGGTCCAGCCGGAGCCCATCGCCTGGTTGAAGGCGGAGACCACCGAGCCGATGTCGCCGACGACGGGCGCGACGATCTCGACGTTGGAGTCCATCTCCTTCGGCTCGATGTCGACCTGGATGAACTTCTTCGGCGTTTCGCCCCAGCTCTTGCCCTTGCCGTGCGACAGCAGCCAGTTCAGCCGCGCGCCGATCAGCATGACGACGTCGGACTCCTTCAGCACGGTCGAGCGGGCGGCGCCGGCGCATTGCGGATGGGTGTCGGGGAGCAGGCCCTTGGCCATGCTCATGGGCAGGAACGGCACGCCGCTCTTCTCGACGAAGCTCTTGATCTCCTCGTCGGCCTGCGCGTAGGCCGCGCCCTTGCCGAGGATGATGAGCGGACGCTTGGCGCCCTTGAGCACGTCGAGCGCGCGCTTGACCGAAGCGGGCGAGGGGATCTGCGCCGGCGCCGCGTCGATCACCTTGACCAGCGACTTCTGGCCGGCCTCGGCGTTCATCACCTGGCCGAACAGCTTTGCCGGCAGGTCGAGATAGACGCCGCCCGGACGGCCCGAGACCGCCGCGCGGATGGCGCGGGCGAAGCCGATGCCGATGTCCTGGGCGTGCAGCACGCGATAGGCCGCCTTGCACAGCGGCTTGGCGATCGCGAGCTGGTCCATCTCCTCGTAATCGCCCTGTTGGAGGTCGACGATCTCGCGCTCGGAAGAGCCCGAGACCAGGATCATCGGATAGCAATTGGTGGTGGCGTGGGCGAGGGCGGTGAGACCGTTGAGGAAGCCGGGCGCCGACACCGTGAGGCAGACGCCGGGCTTCTTGGTGAGATAGCCGGCGATGCCTGCGGCGTAGCCGGCGTTCTGCTCGTGACGGAAGGAGATCACGCGAATACCGGCGGCCTGCGCCATGCGGCCCAGATCCGTGATCGGGATGCCCGGCACATTATAGATGGTGTTGATGCCGTTCAGCTTGAGCGCGTCGATGACGAGATGGAAGCCATCCGTCAGTTCCTGCTCGGTGCCCGGTGCTTCGGACTTGGTCGCGGTATTCAGCATGGGCCTTGTCTCCCTGGTCTCAAGGTCGTTGGGGCGAATTGTTCGCCCTTCTGGTGAACGTTGCTAAGCGAAGAGTTACGTAAACAGTTCTTGGCCGTGCGCTTCGACGTAAGCGGCAAGGCCGAGGGTGTGATCGCGGGCGCGCTTCTCGGCGAGCTCGGTGTCGCGCGCCTCCAACGCTTCGATCATGCCGAGATGCTCGGGCAGTGACGTCGCGGTGCGGTCCTTGCGTCCGATGGTCAGCTGGCGATAGCCGCGCACGTGCAAGAGCAGGTCGTTGGTGAGATCGACCAGCACCGGCGATTCCGACAGCGAGATCAACGCCTGGTGGAAGGCGATATTGGCGCGCGAATATTCCTCGACGTGATCCTCGGGCAGGCGGTCCTTGCCGAAATCCTTGAAATAGTCGCGCAGCGCCGTGATGTCCTTCTTCCGCGCGGTGGTGGTGATGAGCCGCGCCGCCATGCTCTCCAGCGCCGCCCAGGCGCGGATCATGTCGACGATCTCACTCTTGGTCCGGCGCACCACCATGATGCCGCGGCGCGGAACCGTCTTCACGAAACCGTCCTGCTCGAGCATCGCGATGGCTTCGCGGATCGGGGTGCGACTGACGCCGAGACGTTCGGACAGCGCGCGCTCGTCGAGCATCACCGGCTCGGGCGTCGAATAGATGTCCATCTTGAGGATGGCTTCCTTCAAGGCGTCATACGCCTTGTTCTTGAAGCTGCTCTCCGGGGCAATACGAACGATTGCGATGTCTGCCTCGGCCATGTTCGGCAACGCCTTGGTTGGTTTCCGTAGTGACACGACGAATCTCCTCCAGTGGGAGTCGTCTTTTACAGGAATATTAACGGGAAAGTTTTTGGCATACCACATGCCAGAATGTCAAGCTGCCTATTTTTTGCGGCGTTCTGGGGCGTGCACCAGCTTGACAAGTTGGCTTCTGGCATACCAAATGCCATCGCCAGCCATTTTTGATCCAAGCCGGCGGAGTAGTCTTGGCTTTATGCCACTCCGTTCCGCCGCATGGAACAGAGCGCGGCGAATGGCAAGCATCACGGGCAGCCGCAAACTCGCGCGCGCTTTGAAAAGAACGAACTCAGGTCAAGGGAGAAGCCACATGTCCAATTCCAAAGATGCCGTCCGCAAGGTGCTTGACCAGGTCAAGGCGGACAACCGCACCAGCCTGACGGCGCCGGAAGGCAAGCTGGTCTGCGACGCCTACGGCATTCCGGTGCCGAAGGAGGGCGTGGCCAAGTCGGCGGGCGAGGCCGGCAAGATGGCTTCGTCCATGGGCTTCCCGGTGGTGATGAAGATCGTCTCGCCGGACATTCTCCATAAGACCGAAGCCGGCGGTGTCATCGTCGGCCTCAAGACGGCTGAAGAGGCCGAGAAGGCCTACGAGACCATTCTCGGCAACGCCAAGAAGTACAAGGCCGATGCCAAGATCGAAGGCGTCCAGGTCCAGCAGATGCTGGCCGGCGGCACCGAGGTCATCGTCGGCTCGATCACCGACGGCTCGTTCGGCAAGCTGGTTGCCTTCGGCCTCGGCGGCGTGCTCGTCGAGGTGCTCAAGGACATCACGTTCCGCCTTGCGCCTGCCACAAAGGAGGATGCGCTCTCGATGCTCGACGGCATCCAGGCGCATGAGATCCTCAAGGGTGTGCGCGGCGGCGAGCCGGTGAACCGCAACGCGCTCGCCGATGTCATCGTCAAGGTCTCGCAGCTCGTCACCGATTTTCCCGAGATTGTCGAGCTCGACCTCAACCCAGTGTTCGCAACCGCGAAGGGGGCCACGGCCGCCGACGTCCGTATTGTCGTCGACTTCGCTTATGTGCCGAAGCCGAAGCCGCGTCCGACCGAAGAGATCGTCGCGGCGATGAACCGCATCATGCAGCCGAAGGCTGTCGCCGTGGTCGGCGCCTCCGCGGAGGACGGCAAGATCGGCAATTCCGTAATGAAGAACCTCATCAACGGCGGCTACAAGGGCGAGATCTATCCGATCCATCCCAAGGCCGCCGAGATCCTCGGCTACAAGGCCTACAAGAGCGTCAAGGACGTGCCAGGCGTGATCGACGTCGCGGTGTTCGCGATCCCGGCGAAATTCGTCGCCGCCGCGCTGGCCGAATGCGGCGAGAAGAAGATCCCGGGCGCTGTGCTCATCCCGTCGGGCTTCGCTGAAGCCGGCGCGCCTGAGCTGCAGGCCGAGATCGTCGAGGTCGGCAAGAAGTACGACATCCGCCTGATGGGGCCGAACATCTACGGCTTCTATTATACGCCCGCCAATCTCTGCGCGACCTTCTGCACCGCCTATGACGTCAAGGGCCATGCGGCGCTGTCGTCGCAGTCGGGCGGCATCGGCATGGCCATCATCGGCTTCTCGCGCTCGGCCAAGATGGGCGTCTCCGCGATCGTCGGCCTCGGCAACAAGTCCGACATCGATGAGGACGATCTGCTCGCCTTCTTCGAGCAGGACCCGAACACCAATCTGATCGCGCAGCATTGCGAAGACCTCAAGGACGGCCGCGCCTTCGCGGAAGCCGCCAAGCGCGTCTCCAAGAAGAAGCCTGTCGTGGTGCTCAAGGCCGGCCGCACCTCGGCTGGCGCGAAGGCGGCATCGTCCCACACCGGCGCGCTCGCCGGCAACGACCGCATCTATGAGGACGTGTTCAAGCAATCCGGTGTGATCCGTGCCCGCTCACTTCGCCAGCTGCTCGAATTCGCCCGCGGCGTGCCGGTGCTGCCGACGCCGAAGGGCGAGAACGTGCTCATCATCACCGGTGCCGGCGGTTCGGGCGTGCTGCTGTCGGACTCCTGCGTCGACAACGGCCTGTCGCTGATGTCGATGCCGCCGGATCTCGATGCGGCCTTCCGCAAGTTCATCCCGCCGTTTGGAGCTGCCGGTAATCCCGTGGATATCACCGGCGGCGAGCCGCCGATCACCTATGTCAACACCGTGAAGCTCGGGCTGTCGGATGAGCGCATCCACGCGCTGATCCTCGGCTATTGGCACACCATCGTCACCCCGCCGATGGTGTTCGCCCGCAACATGGTCGAGGTGAAGAAGGAGATGGAGGCCAAGGGTTTTGTGAAGCCGATGGTCGCCTCTCTCGCCGGCGACGTCGAGGTCGAGGAAGCCGCCGAATATCTCTACCAGAACGGCATCCCGGCCTACGCCTATTCGACCGAGCTGCCGGTCGAGGTCCTCGGCGCCAAGTACAAGTGGGCGCGCGGGGCAGGGCTGCTCTGAGCTTGCGTTCGCCTCTCCCCGCTTGCGGGGAGAGGTCGGAATTTGCGCAGCAAATTCCGGGTGAGGGGGACTCTCCACGAGTCTGTCTCTCACCGTCTTTGTGGAGATAGCCCCTCACCCCCGCCCTCTCCCCGTAAGAACGGGGAGAGGGAGAAGAGGCGGCTCGCGTCTTGTCTGATTGGCAAATGCAGGTCGCGATGAGCAAGAACGTGATCCGGCGCAAATCGTTCGAGCCCAAATCGGCCGCGGAGGCTGATCACGAGGGCCGCGACGGTGGCGTGCAGTCGGTCGACCGCGCGCTGTCGATCATCGAGACGCTGGCCGAGGACGACGAAGGTTATCGTCTCAGCGATCTCGCGATCCGCACCGGCCTGTCGGCGTCCACCGTGCACCGGCTTCTCGCAACGCTCGAAAGTCGCCGTTTCGTGCAGTTCGACCGTGGCGAGTCCAAATGGCACGTCGGCGTGCGCAGCTTCACGGTTGGCGCCAGCTTTGCGCGGCGACGCAATTTCTCCGCACAGGCCATTCCATATTTGCGCAAGCTGCGCGATCTCACCCGCGAGACGGCCAATCTCGCCGTGGTCGACGATGAGTTCATCATCGTGCTGACCCGCATGGAAAGCCGCGAGATCATGCGCTCGCTCACCAAGGTCGGCGGCCGCGTCCCCATGGTGACCTCCGGCGTCGGCAAAGCGGTGCTCGCAACCTATTCAGACGAGGACGTCGGCGCCGTCATCCGCCATCACGGCATGCCCCGCCTGACCGAGAAGTCGATCGTGCGCCCGAGCGACCTGTTCAGGGAGCTCGAGAAA
Source organism: Bradyrhizobium sp. BLXBL-01 (assembly GCF_051853025.1). NCBI lineage: Bacteria > Pseudomonadati > Pseudomonadota > Alphaproteobacteria > Hyphomicrobiales > Nitrobacteraceae > Bradyrhizobium > Bradyrhizobium sp. BLXBL-01. The sequence goes on along the minus strand of NZ_CP182471.1, from coordinate 5,466,391 downwards.
ATCCGCAAGCAGGGCTTTGCCGTCGACGATGAGGAGGCACAGATCGGCCTGCGCTGCGTCGCGGCGGTGGTATACAATGCGTTGGCCGAACCGCTTGCCGCGATCTCCGTATCCGGCATGACCAGTCGGGTCACCGACGAGCGGTTGCCGGAGATCGGACAAATCGTCCGGGAAGTGGCGGCCGAACTGACGGCTGCGCTCGGTGGGGTCATCCCGGCGCCCCGCTGACCAAAAACACTGAGGCATGTCACTGGACAGCATCGGCCGTTTTGGTTGATATGCGACCAAACGACACAATGCGGCGAACGTCCGCATGAGCCCTGGAGATGCCCCCATGTTCCGATTTCCCGCGCGCCTTGTCGGCGCAGCCGTCGCGTTCACCCTGGCGGCAGCCAATCCGGGCTTTGCCCAGCAGCTCGAGCTCAAGCTGATGGCGCCGGCGGCTCCGGGCGGAGGCTGGGACCAGACCGCGCGCTCGATGCAACAGGCGCTGGTGGCTGCGGGCATCGCCCGCAGCGTGCAGGTCACCAACGTTCCCGGTGCAGGCGGCAGTGTCGGCATCGCGCAGTTCGTCAATGGCGCCAAGGGTGACGGCAACCAGATGATGGTCAACGGCTTCGTCATGGTCGGCGCGCTCGCCATGAACAAGTCGCCGGTGACGCTGGAGCAGGTGACGCCGATCGCGCGCCTCACCGAGGAAATCCAGGTGATCGTGGTTCCCGCGAATTCGCCGATCAAAAATGCGCAGGATCTGGCCGCGGCGGTGAAGGCCGATATCGCCAAGGTCACTTTCGCCGGCGGCTCGGCCGGCGGCGTCGACCATGTGATGGCGGCCTTGTTCGCCGGCGCGGTCGGCGCCGACGCCAAGAAGATCAACTACATCCCGTTCTCCGGCGGCGGCGAGTCGCTCGCGGCGATTCTCGGCGGCAAGGTCACCGCAGGCATTTCGGGCCTCAGCGAATATGAAGGGCAGATCAAGTCCGGCAAGCTGCGTGCGATCGGCGTGACCTCGGAGAAGCGAATCGCAGGCAGCGATCTCCCGACCTTCAAGGAGCAGGGCATCGACCTCGTAATCGCCAATTGGCGTTCGGTGGTCGCGCCTCCCGGCATCACGCCGGAGCAGCGCAAGACCTTGAGCGATGCGGTCGAGAAGATGGTGAAGTCTGACGCCTGGAAGGAGATCCTCAAGCAGAAGGGCTGGGAGGACGCCTATCTCGGCGGCGACGCCTTCGCCGACTTCCTGAAGAAGGAAACGGCCCGCGTCACCGACGTGTTGAAATCGGTCGGCTTGGTCAAGTCATGACCTCAGGCGATCCCGTCCAGCCGCCGCGGCGCGTCGACCGTGCCGGTCTCGTCATCGCGGTATTGCTTGCGGTGCTCGCCGTCGTGCTGGTCTGGGACGCGCGCGGCCTGCAATCTGCGGCGATGTACGGGATGGGACCGGAGGCGATGCCGGTCGTGGTCGCCAGCGGCCTTGGGCTGCTTGCGATCGGCAACTTCATCGACGCGCTGCGCGGCAATTTGCCGGCACGCGAGAGCGCCGATCCCGTGCCTGTGGTTCTGATCCTCGTAGGGCTTGCGCTGCTGATCGCCATCATCGGCATTGGCGGCGGCTTCATCCTGGCGACCTCGGCGCTGTTCGTGACGACCTCGGCGGCCTTCGGACGCCGTGCCATCCTCATCGACGCCATCATCGCCCTCGTGATGTCGACCCTCATTTACCTGGCGTTCGACCGGTTGTTGACGCTGAGCCTGCCTGCCGGCCCACTGGAGCGACTGCTGTGATGGATACCTTTGCCGCGCTGGCTCACGGCATGGCGGTCGCCGTCCAGCCGATGAACCTGCTTTACGCGCTGATCGGCGTGTTCCTCGGCACGGCCGTGGGCGTGCTGCCCGGCATCGGCCCGGCACTGACGGTCGCGCTGCTGCTGCCGGTGACCTACAAGCTCGACCCCGGCGGCTCGCTGATCATGTTCGCCGGCATTTATTATGGCGGCATGTATGGCGGCTCGACCACCGCGATCCTGATCAACACGCCCGGCGAGAGTGCCTCGATGGCCACCGCGCTTGAAGGCAACAAGATGGCCAAGGCGGGCCGCGGCGGGCCGGCGCTCGCGACCTCCGCAATCGGCTCCTTCGTCGCCGGCACCATCGCCACCATTGGCCTGGCTTTCCTCGCACCATGGCTGGTCGATGTCGCCGTACGCTTCGGCCCCGAGGATTACTTCGCGCTGATGTGCGTCGCCTTCGTCACGGTGTCGGCGACCTTCGGCGGTTCCCCGATCCGCGGCCTGACCAGCCTGTTCATCGGTCTGACGCTCGGCCTCGTCGGCATCGACAAGCTGACGGGTCAGGCGCGGCTTGCATTCGGCGTCCCCGAACTGCTCGATGGCGTTGAAGTCACAACGCTTGCCGTCGGCCTGTTCGCGGTGGGCGAGGCGCTTTATGTCGCATCGCGCCGCCACCACACCGAAGAGAAGCTGGAGCCGGTGCGCGGCTCGCTGTGGATGACCAAGGAGGACTGGAAGCGGTCCTGGAAGCCGTGGCTGCGCGGGACCATGTTCGGCTTCCCGATCGGTGCGCTGCCGGCAGGCGGCGCGGAGATCCCGACCTTCCTGTCCTATTCGACCGAGAAGCGGCTGACGAAGCACCCCGAAGAGTTCGGCAAGGGCGCGATCGAAGGCGTCGCCGGCCCCGAGGCCGCCAACAACGCTTCCGCAGCCGGCACGCTGGTGCCGCTCTTGACGCTGGGCCTGCCGACTTCGGCCACCGCCGCGATGATGCTGGCGGGCTTCCAGCAATATGGCCTCAACCCGGGCCCGCTGCTGTTCGCCGAGCGGCCTGACCTCGTATGGGGCCTGATCGCCAGCCTCTTCATCGCCAACATGATGCTGCTGGTGCTCAACCTGCCGCTGGTCGGCCTGTGGGTGCGGCTGCTCGCGATCCCGCAGCCCTGGCTCTATGCCGGCATCCTCGTGTTCGCGACCATGGGCACCATCGCGGCAAAGCCGTCGGTGGTGGAATTGTCGATGCTCGCCGGTTTCGGCGTGCTCGGCTTCCTGATGCGCCGGTTCGATTTCCCGATCGCGCCCGTCGTCGTCGGCCTGATCCTCGGCCCGATTGCCGAGAGCCAGCTGCGCCGCGCGCTCGCGATCAGCCTCGGCGATCCCATGACGCTGCTGCAGAGCCCGATTTCGGCAACGCTTCTCGGCATCGCGCTGATCGCGCTGGTGGCGCCCTTTGTGCTGAAGGGGTTGGGACGGTTCAAGGCAAACGAGGACTAGGGCGTGTATGCCGGCTCCTGAGCCCGAGCGGAAATCTCTGATCGGCGAGAGCATTGGTGACACTGAGCCGAAGTCGGATTGCGGCAGCCGCGCATCCATTGCCGGCGGAGCTGCCCAAGCCGTTGGCATCGTTCCTAGGCGGCGCGAACGTAGCCGTAGCGCAGGTTCGACGGTTGCTTCGAAGCTTGCGTGTACTCGTTCTTGAGCGCCGCGAGGCGGTCCTCGGAAAAGGCCGGCATCCTGGTATTCTCAGCCGCCTTCAGCTTGATCTTGTAGAATCTGGTTGCGTTGCCCGCGAAGATCAGCTGCTTGGTAGCGCTGTTGGCGTCGCCAAGCGCCGCAAAGCCGTACTTCCTCTGCATGTCCTCGGGGATTTCGAGCCGGCGCAGCGCCTCGATCTGCCACTGTGGTGAGCCGTACCAGACCGAGTCGGTGCCCCACATGACGTGGTCAACACCCATCCCCTTTATCAGCGTGCCGATCAGCGCGGCGCAGAACTTCGGATGCGCGACCGCCGAGTTGGCAAAGGACGTGCCGAGCTCGGCATAGACGTTGGCGACGCCGAACTTCTGCGGGACTTCCGCGAGATCGGTGGCCCACTGGATACGGCCGGTCTGTTCGAAATCCGCCCACGCGTGATCAGGTAGTTCGAGGAACGGCCGCAACGCCGAGTGATAGATCACGAAGTTCATCTGCGGCCAATCCTTCGCGGCTTTTCCGATGTCCCACGCCGTTGCGTATTCCCAGACGCCGGCGAACGACTTCTCATAATCGGGCGGCAGCAACCCCTTGTGGATACACAGCGTGTTGATGCCGGCCTTCACTGCTTTATCGTAGAACGGATACATCACCTGCTCGTCGTCGAGCCGCCATGGGAACTTCGAGGGCGCCAGCGGATCGCCAATCGTGTAGGACTTCCAGGAATCCGGTTTGTAGACTTCGATTGCCTTGTCCACCTCGTCCATCCAGCCGGGTTGCTTGGGAGTAATGACGCTGTGCGCCAGCAGGCGGCGCGAACCGGCGAAGTCGTTGATCAGTTCTCGCGCCTTGACGATCTGCTCATTGGACAGCAGCCACCAACTCGGGTCGTCGAAGGGCGCGCCGCTCAGGAGCGCCATGTTTGTGTCGCTGTCGTAGTAGATCTCTTTCACGTAGTTTTGGAACTTGTAGCGGGCGAGCGAAGAGACGCCTTCCTCCTTCATCTTCGGATTCCAGTGCTGGCTCGCAAAGTCCGCCAGGCCCAACAGCTCCTTATGATCGAAGTCGTCCCGCACGAAATGAGTCTGGACGTCGAAGATGAATTGGCCGGCAAGGCTCTGCGCGCGGGCCAGCATCAGTTCGGGCTCGCGGGCTTCAGCGGGCGCGACCTGGAAAACATTGCCGTAGATGTCGTTCATGGCGAGGAAAGCAGCTGCCATGCCGCAGCTCGTGTGCAAGAACTGCCTGCGGCTCAAGCCGAGGTGCCTACCGTTAACATCAGCGAGCTCGTTGATCCGTGCCTCGACTTTCTTTTGCCTATCGCTCTGCGGGGGCGGGAGATACTCGCCATTGGAGACGATCTGGGTCGGGATAGGCGTTGCCGCCGATGCCGCCTCCGCGCCCGCGACGAGACGCTGTTCTCGCTCACTAAGCCAGGTGCTCATTGTTCTCCTCCCCGTTTGTTGGCCGACCGTGGTAGGCGGGCATGAGACGCGTATGGCTACTCCCAATCAGTTGGCAGGAGCGACCAGGCGTACCTCTCCGGTTCAGCTACGCATGAAGCCATTACGCGCCCGAAGCCTAGGCGAATCCCTGCGTCGCTTGGTCCTGCGAGAGCGGCAGGCATACCCGAGAAACCACTTACAGTTGTGGATATCCGCGCTGATTCAATGCTCAAAGTTCTATTCGCGCAACCGATTGAATCGACAGTCACGCTGTCCCAACGCCGCATCATTCTTTCATCTGATCAATCTTTCATCTGATCGATTTCACCCGAAGTGAAAGGCTAGTTGCTCAAATGGACTGCGTCGGCTCATGTCCCCGAGCCGAACACCGCAGCAGCGCCATCTCGACTCTCTGCCGGAGATCCTCATAGGTGGCTGCGCGAACTGCTGCTTTTGGACCCATAGCCGACCTCAACGCGCAGTGTTCGAATAGCGCATCCGAGATGGACCAATTCAGCGCCTGAGTCGCTGCGCCGGCGGGTCATTAACCAGCGCTTTTGACCCGTTACGGACGTTGGCTGGGAGATCCTCACCGCATCGGGCCGCAGCCCGGTCAGACGGATGCGCATCCGGCGATGCTATTCGAGCATCGTGCCCGCCGGCTTTACCCGGACGCGCCGAAACGGCTAGCATCGCCTCGTTTCATCTACCGGATCGGCAGATCGAAAACGCGAGATGGCGCTGTATCCGTAGAGAAGATCTTCTCGAGTTCGAGCCGCATGGTGTCGTGGCATTCGCACGCCACCGCAGCGAGCCGCGATGAGTCGATCTCGATTTCGCCTCGCCGCTCAGATCTGATCGCTCCGGAAGCGCGCAGATTGCGCATCAGGAGCGTCACCGTCGTTCGTCGCACACCCAACATCTGCGAAAGCGCGTCCTGCGTGAGGGGCAGGACGTCGTGGTTGATGCGGTCGTGAAGTTGAAGCAGCCAGCGTGCCATACGCGCTTGGACCGGATGCAGTGCATTGCAAGCCCCGCCCAATTGAAACTGTATCAGCACCGCCTTGAAGTGAAGCTGGACTACGTGGCGGATCGCGGGACTCCGGCTGAAAGCGGCATGGAATCGCGCCGCGGGGATCCGCGAGGCCGTCCCCGCGGCACGAACGATAGTCGTAACGGCCGCAGGGGACGGTCCCAGCACGGAAAGAGTGCCCACTGCCCCCTCGCGCCCTATTGCGGCGCTGGCGACCGTTTGCCCATTCGCCATGTCGACCATCACCGAAACGGCGCCACTGTGAGGGAAGAGGACGTGCTCGGTATGATCCCCCACCCGCGAGACGACCTCTTCCCGATCGAGAGTTACCATCTGTAGGTCGGGTGCCAAAAGATCGAGATCAGCGATCGGCAGTGCTGACAGAAGCCGGTTGCCAACTTCGCTTACAAGCATCACTGCAGCCCGATGCGAACGGTCCGCCCCATCGCATTTCGAGCGACAAACGGCAACAACCTCAAACTTTGTTTGAATTCGCCTGTGCGTGTGGCCTCGAAATCCAATTCAGATGCGAAAGCTCTTAATCGCAAAAATGAAACTCCAAGCAGGCGAATTCTGCTGGTGCAGGATCATTCAACTAGATCCGGGCGCCACGCGCAGACAATTGCAAAATGGGTATGGGTAACATCATAAGGGTTCCAATTTCGGCGCGTGGCAAACGCCACAATCAGTGATGCGTAAATTGGGGCGATTGCGCCGCAAGCTGGTTCCCGTTGAGCCTCGAGCTCAAGCCTGGCACCGCTTGCAAAGGGGCGACCAAGCCGCCGCATCTGCGACTTACCTCAGTGGGTAGTTTGGGGCCCGATGCCTCAAGTACGTCGGGGGCCCTTTCGGCCCTCAGCTCTGCGAGAGAACAAGGCCTCAGGTTTGGCGGCTTTAAAATCGATAAGCGCAGCATCGCAGGCGAACGCAATTGGCGCATTGGCGGCGTCTAGGCAAAGTCCGGTTATGGCCCATCGGCGCCTTCAACGTTGTGCACTGTTGAGAGACGAGCCGACATCTGGCGCGCCCAAACTCAGCGTATGATTTTTAAGCACATGCCCTAGCGGAAATTAAGAAGGCGGGGCGCGTCTGCCCAATGCGTAAGCACCGGTGACGTATTATTTGAGTTGCTCTCGCCGCCAGCGGCGGCAACCATCGCGGCGCTGTCCATTCCCACGCGAGAGCCCCGATGACCAAGCTCACCCGCTTCTCCGTCGCGCCGCTGCACAGCATGACGCGGCGTCTGGCTGACGTCGCCTCGGCGCGTGTGACGCCGGATCTCGTCATCACGGGCGCGCGCGTGCTCTCGACCTATTCCGAGCGTATCCATCCGGGGCGGGAGGTCTGGATCTCAGGCGGCCGCATCGCGGCGGTGAAGCCGGCCGGTACAGCGAAGAAGGCGTGGGGCGATGTTCCGCTTTATGACGTGGCCGGTGGCATCATCGCGCCGGGCCTCGTCGATCCGCACATTCACATCGAATCCTCGATGGTGACGGCCTGTGCCTATGCCGAGGCCGCGCTGCTCAACGGCACCACGACGATCTTTTGCGACAGCCACGAGATCGGCAACGTCATGGACGTCGCCGGTGTGGAGGCGATGCTGGAAGATGCGCGCGAGGCGCCGCTCTCGATCTTCCTGACCGTGCCGAGCACCGTTCCTGCGACCTCGGCTGAGCTCGAGACGGCGGGCGGCGACCTTACGCCGGACAAGATCGCCGGCCTTTTCGACCGATGGCCCGAAGCGGTGGCGCTTGGCGAGAAGATGGATTTCGTGCCCGTCACGATGGGTGACGAGCGCAGCCACGCCATCCTCGCCGCCGCCTTGAAGCGGGGGCGCCCGGTGTCCGGCCACGTTTATGGCCGCGAATTCGTCGCGGCTTATGCGGCATCCGGCGTCACCGACACCCACGAGGCGATCGACCGCGACATTGCCGATGACTTGCTCGATGCCGGCGTCTGGGTGTTTTTGCGCGGCGGGCCGCCGACCACGCCGTGGCATTCGCTGCCGCAAGCGATCCGAACGATCACCGAGCTCGGCGCCTCGCACAAGCGCACTGCCGTGTGCACGGACGACCGCGATGCCGATGATCTGCTGCTGTTCGGCCTCGACTGGGTGGTGCGCGAAGCCGTTAAGGCGGGGATGTCGCCGGAGCAGGCCTGGTCGATGGGCTCGCTGCATGGCGCGACCCGCTTCGGCATGGAGGGCGATATCGGCGGGCTCGGCGGCGGCCGCCGCGCCGATCTCGTGCTCATGGACGATCAGCTCAAGCCGCAATGCACCTGGTATGGCGGCGAGCTCGTGGTCGAGCGCGGCAAGATCACGCCGCGTCTCGATCGGGCGCTGTCGCAGCGCTATCAATATCCGAGGGCAGCCTATGCGACCGTCAAGCTGCCGCAGACGATGAAGCTGACGCCGGAATTGCCGGCCAAGGCCTGCACCGTCAACGCCATCAGGACCGCGCTTCCCGGCATCACGCTGATCCACGAGAAGGTCGCGATCGAACCGGCCAAGGACTGGCCGTCGCTGTTCGCGCGCTACAGCCTCTGCTTCGTCGCGGTGGTCGAGCGCCACGGCAAGTCCGCCGGCAATGTCGCCCACGGCCTTCTCAAGGATTTCGGCCTGAAGCGCGGCGCGGTCGCCTCCAGCGTCGGTCACGACAGCCACAACATCATCGTCGCCGGTACCAACGAGGCCGACATGCAGGTCGCGATTGCAGCGATTAGGGAGCAGCAGGGGGGCGTTTGCGTCGTCGCCGATGGCGAGGTGAGGGCGCTGGTTCCGCTGCCGATCGCAGGACTCCTCTCCGACAAGCGTGTCACCGAAGTGGCGGAAGAGGTGAAGGTGCTGAAGAAACAATGGGCCGAGGCTGGCTGCACCATCCCGTACATGGGCTTCAATTTGATTCCGCTATCGGTCATTCCGGAAATTCGCATCACCGACAAGGGCCTCGTGCTGGTGCCGCAGATGGAGCTGGCGCCGCTGTTCGAGTGAGGCGGCTTTCACGCGTCTCACGGTCTAACTGGTTGAGAGCACCGCGATTTTTTCCGCGGCTGCCGCATCGTGGAAAATAAAATCGATCTCGTTGAGATCGCATCCTGCGCATCTGATGATCCCCTCGCTGACTTGAACCCGAGCGAGGTCCGATATGGCGAAGATGCGAGCTGTCGATGCGGCCGTGCGTATCCTGGAGAAGGAAGGTATCTCGACGGCCTTCGGAGTTCCCGGCGCTGCGATCAATCCGCTTTACTCGGCGCTGAAGAAGCGCGGATCGATCCGTCACATCCTGGCGCGCCATGTCGAGGGCGCTTCGCACATGGCCGAGGGCTATACGCGCGCCAAGGCCGGCAACATCGGGGTCTGCATCGGCACCTCCGGGCCGGCCGGCACCGACATGATCACCGGACTCTATTCGGCGATCGCCGATTCCATCCCGATCCTCTGCATTACCGGGCAGGCGCCGCGCGCGCGGCTCTACAAGGAGGATTTTCAGGCGGTTGACATCGAGTCGATCGCAAAGCCTGTCACGAAGTGGGCGGTGACCGTGCGCGAGCCGGCGCTGGTGCCGCGCGTATTCAGCCAGGCCTTCCATGTGATGCGCTCAGGGAGGCCGGGGCCGGTGCTGATCGACATGCCGCTCGACGTGCAGCTCGCCGAGATCGAGTTCGACGACGAGACCTATGAGCCGCTGCCGGTCTACAAGCCCGCCGCGACGCGCAAGCAGGTCGAGAAGGCGCTCGAGATGCTCAACACCGCCGAGCGGCCGCTGATCGTGGCAGGCGGCGGCATCATCAACGCCGACGCCTCTGACCTGCTGGTCGAGTTCGCCGAGATCGCCAACGTGCCGGTGGTGCCGACGCTGATGGGATGGGGCGCGATCCCTGACGATCACGTGCTGATGGCCGGCATGGTCGGGCTTCAGACCAGCCACCGCTATGGCAACGCCACCCTGCTGGAATCCGACTTCGTGCTCGGCATCGGCAACCGCTGGGCCAACCGCCACACCGGCTCGGTCGAGACCTACACCAAGGGTCGCAAATTCGTTCACGTGGACATCGAGCCGACGCAGATCGGGCGTGTGTTCAATCCCGATCTCGGCATCGTCTCGGACGCCAAGGCCGCGCTCGAGCTGTTCGTCGCCGTCGCCAGGGAGTGGCGGCGGTCGGGCAGGCTCCGCGAGCGCCAGGCGTGGCCCGCTTCCTGCCGCGACCGCAAGAAGACGATGCTGCGCAAGAGCCATTTCGACAACGTTCCGATCAAGCCGCAGCGCGTCTACGAGGAAATGAACAAGGCGTTCGGCCGCGACACCACCTATGTCACGGTGATCGGCCTGTCGCAGATCGCCGGCGCGCAATTCCTCGGCGTCTACAAGCCCCGCAACTGGATCAATGCAGGGCAGGCGGGGCCGCTCGGGTGGACGCTGCCGGCCGCGCTCGGCGTGCGCGCGGCGTGTCCGGAGCGCGAGATCGTCGCGCTGTCGGGCGATTACGACTTTCAGTTCCTGATCGAGGAGCTCGCGGTCGGCGCGCAGTTCAATCTGCCCTACATCCACGTCGTCGTGAACAATTCCTATCTCGGCCTGATCCGCCAGGCCCAGCGCGGCTTCGATATGGACTATCACGTCCAGCTCTCCTTCGAGAACATCAACGCGCCCGAGATCGGCGTCTACGGCGTCGACCACGTCGCGGTCGCTGAAGGTCTCGGCTGCAAGGCCATCCGCGTCACCGACCCGAAGGACACGCAAGCGGCGTTTGTGACCGCCCGCGAATTGATGGCGAAGCACCGCGTGCCAGTCGTGGTCGAGTTCATCCTCGAACGGGTCACCAACATCGCCATGGGCACGGAGATCGACAACATCGTGGAGTTCGAGGAGGTGCTGGACCTTCCGCTCGACGAAGTCGAGACCACGCGCGTGCTGCAGCCGGCGGAATAGGGGAAGAAGCACCATGCCGAAGTTTGCCGCCAACCTTACCATGCTCTTCAACGAGATGCCGTTCCTCGACCGCTTCGCGGCGGCGAAGGCGGCGGGGTTTGCCGGGGTCGAATATCTCTTCCCCTATGATTTCGACAAGGCGCAGCTGCGCGAGCAGCTCGAGGCCCACGGGCTGACGCAGGTGCTGCACAATCTCCCCGCTGGCAACTGGGCCGGCGGCGAGCGCGGCATTGCGATCCTGCCCGACCGCACCGCCGAATTCCGCGATGGCGTGTTCCGCGCCATTGATTATGCCAAGGCGCTCGATTGCGAGCAGCTCAACTGTCTCGTCGGCATCGCGCCTGTTGATGCCGATCCGCGCGAGCTTCAGGAGACGCTGGTCGGGAATCTGCGTTTTGCGGCTTCGACGCTGGCGCGGGAGAACATCAAGCTGCTGGTCGAGCCCATCAACACGCTCGACATTCCCGGCTTCTTCCTCAACGGCACCGAGCAGGCGGTGCAGCTGATCTCCGAGGTGAGGTCGAACAACCTCTTCATCCAGTACGACATCTACCACATGCAGATCATGGAGGGCGATCTCGCCCGCACCATGCAGGAATACCTGCCTCAGATCGCCCACGTCCAGCTGGCCGACAATCCCGGCCGCCATGAGCCTGGCACCGGCGAGATCAACTATCCCTTCCTGTTCCGGCACCTCGACGCGATCGGCTATCGCGGCTGGATCGGGTGCGAATACAAGCCGCGCACGACGACGCTGGAAGGCCTGTCCTGGCACGCGGCACAGACGTTTGAGACCTGAGGAAACGCAAACATGACCAATATCGGCTTCATCGGACTCGGCACCATGGGGCGGCCGATGGCCGGCCATCTCCTGGCCGCGGGTCATCGCGTTTTCCTGCATGACATTGCGCCGATCGCGCCGGATCTGATGTCCGCGGGCGGCATCGCCTGCACGTCGTCCAGGGAGGTCGCAGAGCAGGCGGACGCGGTCATCATCATGGTGCCGGATACGCCGCATGTGGAGGCCGCGCTGTTCGGCAAGGACGGTGTCGCCAGCGGCATCTCCAAGGGCAAGATCGTCGTCGACATGAGCTCGATCTCGCCGCTGGCGACGAAGGAGTTCGCGAAGAAGATCGAGGCGCTCGGCGCCGACTATCTCGACGCGCCGGTGTCGGGAGGGGAAGTCGGCGCGAAAGCTGCGAGCCTCACCATCATGGTCGGCGGGCCGGAGCGGGCCTTTGGCACCATGAAGCCGATCTTCGACAAGTTGGGCAAGAACGTCACCCATGTCGGCGCCAACGGCGACGGACAGACGACGAAGGTCGCCAACCAGATCATCGTCGCGCTCACCATCGAAGCTGTGAGCGAGGCGCTGTTGTTCGCATCCAAGGCAGGTGCGAATCCCGCGCTGGTGCGCAAGGCGCTGATGGGCGGCTTTGCCTCCTCGCGCATTCTGGAGGTGCATGGCGAGCGCATGGTGAAGCGCAATTTCGATCCGGGCTTCCGCATCGAGCTGCACCAGAAGGATCTCAATCTCGCGCTCGAAGGCGCTCGCTCACTCGGCCTGTCGCTGCCGAGCACGGCCGTGGCGCAGCAATTGTTCTCGTCCTGTACCGCACATGGCGGCAAAGCATGGGATCATTCGGCGATGGTTCGGGCGCTGGAACTGATGGCCGGCCACGAGATCGCAGCTAGCTGAACTGTTACGCCGTAACAGTCTCCAGATGCGGGGTGACTTTCGCCGCAGGGGAACCGGAACAATGATCTGGCCCCGCGGTTGAAGGCGCAGGACAATCACTGGAGACAAAACACCATGAAAACCCGTCTTGCGATTACGTTGGCTGCAGCGTCGCTGCTGGCGTCGAGCGCAGCCTTTGCCCAGTCGACGACCGAACAAGGCGCCAGGGACGGCGCGCGTGCGGGTGGCGACATCGGCGGCCCGATCGGAGCGATGGTCGGCGGCACCGTGGGTGCAGCCGTCGGCGCCGGTCTTGAAATTCCGAATGCGGTCCTGGGCGGAATTCCGCGCAGCGACTCCGTCGTAGTCCACGAGCGCGTCGTGGTCGGCGAGCCCCTGCCACCCACCGTGGTGCTCCGCCCGGTGCCGAATTACACCGAGTATCGCTATGCGGTCGTGAACGATCGCCGCGTGATCGTCGAGCCGCGCACGCGCCGCGTGGTCAAGATCATCGACTGATCGACGCAATCCTCTGTGCTGAGCAGGGCCCTGCGGAGTGTCACTCCGCGGGGCCTTCGCTTGCCACGGCGGAGCTGGTGCAAAAGCGCGAGAGCAGCCGGTCGGCCGTGGCGGCGAGCGCAAAGCCGAGGCAGGCGGTGGCGGCGTCGACCAGATAATCCTCCAGCCGCGCATGGCGGCCGGGTGCCCAAAATTGCATCAGCTCGAGCACGCCGATCAGGATGACCGCAGCCGCCGCAATCAGCAGACGCCGGCGTGGATAGGCGAGGCCGAAGGCCAACCCCACCATGATGAAGGCAAGCGCATGTTCGCCGTCCTGACCGAGGGTGGAATGGGGGCGAAGGCCGGAAGGACCGAGAGTGGCGAACGTAACGGCAGCGGCGAGCAGCCAGGCAAAGGTACGAATGAAAAGCGACATCTGGGTCGCTTAGCACGAATTTGGTCGGGTTGTCGCGAGGCTCGTATCAGATCGCCGTGTAGTTAATGACAAAATGTTAAAGCGGATCGCGCACGCCAAGGCCATGCATGAAACGTTCCCGGATCTGCACGGGGTCACGGCGGGTGGTGCCCACGCCAGGCTTGTCGTCGATCCTGACCGCGATCAGGCTGGGCTCGGAGGCCGCCATCGCATCGTCGACCAGCCGCTCGAAATCCTCCTCGTCCGCGGCCCAGGCGCTGCTCGCAAGACCAGAGCCGATGGCGATGGCGACGATGTCGGCGACGCTGGCTGCCGGTGTCGGCTGCGCGCCGGTGATCTGGTAGATGCCGTTGTCCATCACGATCATCGTGAGGTTTTTTGGCTTCAGAGCCGCGATCGTCGAGAGCGCGCCGAGCTGCATCAATAGCGAGCCGTCGCCTTCGAGCGCGAAGACGCGGCGGTCGGGCTGTGCCAGCGCCACGCCGAGCGCGATCGGGAAGGCGAGGCCCATGCTGCCCAGCATGTAGAAATTCTGCGGCCGGTGGCCGGCGGCCCAGAGGTCGAAATTGGTGTTGCCGATGCCGCCGATCACGGCTTCCTCGTGCTCGAGCTTTGCGATCAGCCGCGAGGTCACGTCGAACCGGTTCATCACCTTGGTATTGCCAGTGTTCATCGCCGGCCTCACTTGTCGAAGACCTTGCCGCCCGTGAGCAGCGGGTTGAGGATCAATGCCACCGGCGCCTGCGTGGTGACGGCCTGCCTGATCGAGCGGTCGGTGATGAATTCGAGCTCGTCGAGCCGGGTGATGGTGTGGTGCTCCAGCGCCAGCGAATCCAGCACCGGTCGCATGGTGCGGCAGACCAGCGACTGGCCGTAGTTGAACTCGCCGAGCGTGCCGCGCTCGGAGACGAACATGATCAGCGGAATCTGGTAGGGCACCGCGAGCGAGGCCAGCACGTTGGCGAGCGTGGCAAAGCCGGAGGTCTGCATCAGCACCGCGCCGCGCCGTCCGCCCATCCAGGCGCCGGAGACGATGCCGACGGCCTCTTCCTCGCGGGCGGTCGCGAAGGTGGTGAAGAAGGGATCGGCGTGCAGGTTCTTGATCAGCGGCGTGAGCACGCGGTCAGGCACGTAAGGAATCAGGCTGATCTCGTTCCGCTTCAACGTTTGCAGGACGATGCCGTGCCAGCTTCCGTCGCGGCTCCCCTGCGTCTGCTGTTCCGCAATCGCCATTGCGCTCTCCCTGCGGCCGCACATGCTTCTTGGTTCTGGCCGTCGCGGCAGTCTGCCGAACTTGACGCGAACAGCGGGATTGTCAACATGTCCGCGCCGTCACCATGATCTGCGCCAGCAGGCCTGCCGTGGCCGGCACCGCCATGGCATAAGCGGCGATAACCAGAACACGGGAGGGGCACGGGCGGGCGCGCATCGCGCTGACCTTGCGGCTCTCCCTCGCAAGAGCCGGAAGGGTCCTGATGTCCGTCAACAACAAACGCGTCGTCTACTCCAATTACTTGGCCAATCCGATCTATATCGACATCCTGAAGGCGCGGCCCGACGTGCGGCTCGATCGCATCGAGAACGCAAGCCCCGAGGACGTCTATGGGCCGCTCCTTGGCGCTGCCCACGTCTACCAGGTCGGTGCCGCCCGCGATGAGCTCGCCCCGCATTTCCATGTCGATGCCGCCTTCCTGAAGCGTACGCCGAACTTGCTGCTGGTCTCCAGCAACGGTGCCGGCTTCGACCCGGTCGACGTCGAGGCCTGCACGGCCGCCGGGGTCGTGGTCGTCAACCAGTCCGGCGGCAATGCCCATTCGGTCGCAGAGCACGCGCTGGCGATGATGCTGACGCTGTCCAAGCGCATCATCCAGTCGGATCGCCGGCTGCGCCGCGAGCGCGACGTCAACCGCAACGATCTCGTCGGCAACGAGGTCGAGCACAAGACCGTCGGCATCATCGGCCTCGGCAATGTCGGCCGGCGCATCGCCGCATTGTGCAAGGGCCTGCTCGGCATGACGGTGCTGGCCTACGATCCCTATTTGTCGGCCGAGGTGATGGCCGAGCGGGGCGGGGAGAAGGTCGAGCTCGACGAGCTCTTGCGCCGTGCCGATTTCGTCTCGATCTCCTGCCCTCTCAACAAAGGCAGCCGCAACATGATCAGCACGCGCGAATTCGCGCTGATGCAGCGGCATGCCTATTTCATCACGACTGCGCGCGGCTTCATCCACGACGAGGATGCGCTGCTGCAGGCACTGCGCGACAAGCGCATCGCCGGTGCCGGTCTCGACGTCTGGTCCAAGGAGCCGCCGCCGCCGGAGCATCCGCTGCTCCAGCTCGACAACGTGCTGGCGAGCCCACACACCGCAGGCGTCACCATCGAGGCGCGCCAGAATATGGGCCGGATCGCCGCCGAGCAGGTGCTGGATGTGCTCGACGGCAAGCGCCCGCCGCGCATCATCAACCCCGAAGCCTGGCCGCGCTATGCGGAACGCTTCAAGCAGGCCTTCGGGGTGACGCCGGGGTAGGGGCGCACCAAGCGCTCTGGATGATGGCCGGGAACTGAGCCCCGGCCTTGATCCGCGTCAAAATCTCCTTTCCCCGTCCGGCCTAAATGGGACTAGAGTGCCGGCGGGCAGGCAGGGAGGTCCCATGTCAACTTATGTCGTCAGGTTCATGAAGGACGTGCTCGGCGAATACGGCCGGCAGTGCGAGGTCTGCCAGGGCACGCTCGAGATCGACGCCGCCGACGAGGACGAGGCCAGGGAACGTGCGAAAGCGAGGTTCTGCAAGGACCAGGCGTTGCATCACTGGTCGCTGCATGCCGACCGCATCCATGTCAAAGCGGCCGACTTCCCGTCGTAGGGCCTAACGCCCGGGTGCCGTGACAGGCGGGGGCGTCGTCGTCCCCGCGCCGAGCGAGCGTTGCACCATGACGGTGTCGGACCAGCGGCCGTGGCGATAGGCAACGCCGCTGAGCAGGCCGGCGCGCGCGAAGCCAAACCGCTCGTGCAGCGCCAGCGAGGGCGCGTTGTCGGCATCGATATAGCCGATCATCTGGCGAAAGCCGGCCGCCGCGCAGGCGTCGATCAATTCTTGCAGCAACAGCCGTCCGACCCCGCGGCCGAGATGGGCGTGGTGGACATAGATCGAGTGCTTGGCGGCGTAGCGATAGGCCGGCCGCTTGCGGAACAGCACGGCATAGGCATAGCCGACGACCTCGCCGCGCCAGGTCGCGACCAGATGCGGCAGGCGGGTCTGCTTCAGGTTCTTGCGCCGGTCGCGCAGATCGTCCGGCTCCGGCGCACCGGTTCCCTCGACATCGCGCGGCACGCCATTGCGGACGTGATGGCGGTAGATCGCCAGCATCGCCTCGACGTCGCTCTCGCGTGAGGTGCGGACCAGGACCGCTTCGTCGCTCGCGCGCGCAGCTGTCTCGTTCATCGGCACCTACTCGGTCACGACATAAGTGTAGAGCCCGATGCGCCCGTTAGCGTCGACCTCCTTGTAGACGCCCTGGATCTCGACGTCGAAGCCCGGGAACGTGTTGAAGCAGGTCTCGAACATCTTGAGATAATCGATCATGGGCTTGGCCCGTTCCGTCAGTCGCTCGCCGGGCACGATGGTGGCAATGCCGGGCGGGTAGACCACGAAGGGCGTGGTCGCGATGCGGCCGGCGATCGCCTCGATCGGGAGGTAGTCGACGTCGTTCTTGAACAGATAGCGAGCGGCATCGCGGGGCGACATCGCGATCTCGGGCATATGCTCGGGCATGAACTGCCGAGCCTGGAGCGCGCTGACATCGGCGGCGCGGAAGAAACGGTGCATCTCGCCGCAGAGGTCGCGCAGCCGCGCGCCGGCGTAGCGCGCCTGCCGCCGCTGATAGAATTCGGGGATGACATCGGCCAGCAGCGCATTGTCGTCATGCAGCCTCTTGAAAGCGACGAGGCCGGAGATCAGCGTGCCCGCCTTGCTCGCCTCGACGCCGGGCGTCAGCAGGAAAAGCATGGAGTTGAGGTCGTTCTTTTCGGGGACGATGCGGTTCTCGCGCAGATATTGCGCGACGACCGGCGCGGGAATGCCGTGCTCGGCATAGGCCCCAGTCGTACGATCGAATCCGGGGGTGAGCAGCGTCAGCTTGTTCGGATCGGTCATGGCAAAGCCTTCCGCGAGATCGGGAAAGCCGTGCCAGTTGGTATCCGGAGAGAGCTGCCACAGCGCGGGATTGGTGGCGAGCTCGTCGGTCGAGAGGGTCTCCCAGGCGACGTTATGCGCCGCGCCGGGGCGGCTGACATCGGCAATGGCGACGCGATCGGGAACGAACGGCTCGAAGAACCAGCGGCGATCCGGATTCTGCTCCTTCTCCTCGAACTCCCGGCGCATCGCCCGGATCTTCTTGCGCAGCTCGATGCCGAGCCGGATCGTGTCGTCCCACAGCACTTCGCCGGAGCGGCCCTTCATCATCTGCGCGCCGACGTCGAGCGAGGCGAACAGCGGGTAGAACGGCGAAGTCGAGGCGTGCTGCATGAAGCTCTCGTTGAAACGGCGATGCTCGACGCGACGCTTCTGGCCGCGGATGTGGCGGTCCTTGATGTGGATCTGCGAGGCCTGCGAGAAGCTGGCGAGCTGCTTATGGGTCGATTGCGTCGCGATGATGCCCGGCGCTTCAGGGGCCAGGTTCGCAAGCCCCATGGCGAAGCGGCCGGAATAGAGCGGGTGGAATTTCATGAAGCCGGCCCAGGCCTCGTCGAACAGGATGTAGTCGCAGAGATGGCCGATGCGCTTGATGATCATCTCGGCGCTGTGGATCGAGCCGTCATAGGTGCACTGCTCGACCACGGCGACGCGGAACGGCCGCTCCTTGCGCCAGGCATCGCGATCCTTCACGAGGGGATGGTTGCGGATCGCCTCGCGCAGGGTCTTCTCGTCGAGGATGTCCCAGCGCATCGGTCCGATCAGGCCCCAGGCGTTGCGGACGGTCGGGACGTAGACCGGGATGCCGCCGTTGATCATCAGCGCGCCGTGATGGGCGGCCTTGTGGTTGTTACGGTCGAACAGCACGAGGTCGCCGTCGGTGACGAGGGCGCCCAGCGCGACCTTGTTCGAGGTCGAGGTGCCGTTGAGCACGAAATAGGTCTTTTCCGCGCCGAAGATCGCCGCCGCTTCCTTCTGCGCCTTCAGCGCCGGGCCCTCATGGGTGAGGAGGTCGCCGAGGTCGAGCACGGAATTGTCGAGGTCGTCGCGGAACACGGATTCCCCGAGATGCTCGACGAACACGCGCCCGATCGGGCTGCGATTGTAGAAAACGCCGCCATTGTGGCCCGGGCAGGTCCAGAGCTGGTTGCCTTCCTCGGCATAGTCGACCAGCGCGCCGAAGAAGGGCGTCTTCAGCGTCTCGGCATATTGCTTGAGCCGGCTGATCAGGTTCTTGGCGATGAAGGTCGGCGTCTCCTCGGAGAGGAAGACATAGCCGTCGATGAAGTCGAGCACTTCGACCGGCAGGTCCTCGAACCGCTTGCGACGGATCAGGAGAATGATTGGGAAGTCGAGGCCGCGGCGGCGCATCAGGTTGATCAGCGCCGAGGTTTTGCCCTCAAGCCCCTTCTTGCCCCAGTCCACCACCATGCAGCCGATCGCGGCATCGGTCTGCACCGCCATCTCGGCATCCTCCAGCTTGCGGGCGCGGACCACCTCGAAGCCGGAGCGTTGGATCTCCTCGATGATCTGGTTGAAGCGGACGCCTTCGAGATCGTCGGCGTCGAACACAGGTGCGGCGAACAGGAAGTTGAAGCGCTTGAAATAGTCCATGTCGGATCCCGAATGTGCAGGCGATACAGCTCTCGACACATTCGATGACAGTTGGATGACAGGAGCCGGGAGCTGAGGAGGGGGCGAGGGTCTGCGAGCTCAATCCAGCAGCTTGTCCAGCGTGATCGGGAAGCGCCGGATGCGCTTGCCGGTGGCATGATAGACGGCGTTCGCAATCGCGGCCGGCACGCCGACGATGCCGATTTCGCCGAGCCCCTTGATGCCCAGCCGGTTGATGCGATCGTCGGGCTCGTCGACGAAAATGACGTCAATGTCGTGGACGTCGGCGTTCACGGGAATGTGGTATTCGGCAATGTTCGCGTTCATGATGCGGCCGAAGCGGTGATCCATCAATATCTCCTCGTGCAGCACCATTCCAATTCCCCAGACCACGCTGCCCATGATCTGGCTGTGGCCCGTCTTGGTGTTCAGGATGCGCCCGGCTGCGATTGCACTGACAACCCGCGTGACGCGAATGACGCCGAGCTCTTCATCGACCTTGACCTCGGCAAAGACGGCAGAATGGGTGTTGCGCGCGTGCGACTTGTCCTCGGGGAACTCATTCAGCTTCTCCTTCTCGATCCGCTCGACCTGGCCATGGCGCATCGCATCGGCAATCGAAACGGAGCGGCTGCGGTCGGCGGCCTTAGCAACCGTGCCGTCGAGGAGAATGATGTCTGGCACATCGACCCCGGCAAGCGGCGAGGCAGGCATCGCCTTGGCGTATCGCGCGAGCTCGCGGCGAATCTCTTCGGCTGCGCCCAGCACGGCGTGCGCGCTCGAGGCGGCCATCCATGAGCCGCCTTCCACCGGTGCCTGCGGCAGGCTCGAGTCCGCGAGCTTGACGCTGATGTTCTCGATCGGCAGCCCGAGGGCATCGGCTGCGACCTGAGCCACGATGGTGTACGTGCCGGTGCCGATGTCGGACGCGGCACAGGAGACCTCGGCATGGCCGTTGGCCGTCAGCACGATGCGGACGGCGACCGGCATCTGCAGCGCCTCCCACACGCCTGTCGCCATGCCCCAGCCGACCAGTTCCTTGCCGTCGCGCATGGAGCGCGGTGCCGGATTGCGCCTGCTCCAGCCGAACGCCTCCGCGCCGCGGGCGTAGCATTCGCGCAACTGCTTGCTGGTGTAAGGGAGGTCTTCGGTCTGGTCGCGATCCGAATAGCACTTCAGGCGCAATTCGAGCGGATCGAGCTTCAGCGCGACGGACAATTCGTCCATGGCACATTCAAGCGCGCACACGCCCGTTGCCGCACCCGGCGCGCGCATGTCGCAGGGCGTCGAGACGTCGAGGTCGACCAGCTTGTGGGAATAGTGGCTGTTGGGGCTCTTGTAGAGCTGCTCGGCCCAGCCGGTGTCATTGCGAGAGAAATCCTCGTAGCGGGAGGTCACGGCAATCGCTTCATGGCTGACCGCATCGAGGGTGCCGTCCGGCTTTGCGCCGAGCGCAAGGCGCTCGATTGTCATGGGACGATAGCCCAGGCCATACATCTGCTGCCGCGTCAGCACGACGCGAACAGATCGCTTCAGTGCGAGCGCGGCAAGGGTTGCCAGCACGACCTGGTGTTGCGGCCGCAGGCCTGAGCCGAAAGCGCCGCCGACGTACGGCGAGATCACGCGGATGTCGTCGGGCTTCTTGCCGAAAACGCCGCAGAGAAACTTCTGGACGTTCTGGACGCCTTGCGTCTTGTCGTAGACCGTAAGCCTGCCACTGCCGTCCCAGACCGCCGTCGTCGCATAGAGCTCCATCGGATTGTGGTGCTCGCTCGGAATGACGTAGTCCGCCTCGTGGCGCACGGCCGCGCGCGTCAGGGCTGCTGCCGCATCGCCACGCGGCTTGTGCGGCTGATCCACTTTGGAAGCCTTGCCGCGTTCGGATTCGAGATTGGTCGCAAACGCCTCCTGCTCATATTCGACGCGAACACGGGTTGCGGCGAACTTGGCGGTCTCCCAGTCCTCCGCGACGACCAGTGCGATCGGCTGGCCGTTGAACTTGATCCTGTCGTCATAGAGCGGACGGAAGGGCGAGCCCTTCTCCGGCGCGACCTCATCCTTCCAGGCTTCGTCCTTGTCGGCGAGGGGCGGCCGATGTGCATGGGTGAGCACGTCGACCACGCCCTTCACCTTCAGAGCCTCGCTGGTGTCGAGACGAGCGATGCGCCCGCGCGCGATGGCGGCCTCGACAACGAAGCCGTGAAGAAGACCGTCTGCTGCGAATTCGCCGGCATATTTGGCGGCGCCGGTGACCTTGGCCCGGCCGTCGACGCGCGACGTTGGTGTTCCGATATAGGCGTTCATCGGGACCTCATGCGATCTTCTTGTAAGCTTGTGACTGCGGCGTGGCGCTTGCGGCCTGCATCAGCGCCCGCAGGACGGCTCGGCGCGCCAGCTCGATTTTGAATCCATTATGGGAGCGGGCAGTCGCTCCCTGCAGCAGCAGATCGGCAGCGCGCCCGAAATGATCCGGTGTTGCCGCCTGGCCGCGCAATGCGGCTTCGGCCTCGAGGCTTCGCCAGGGCTTGTGAGCCACGCCGCCCAGCGCAAGGCGCGCTTCGCCGATTGCGTTGCCCTCCAGTTCGAGCGCGGCCGCGACGGAGACCAGAGCAAAGGCGTAGGAGAGCCGGTCGCGGATCTTCAGATAGCTGTAGTTCCGGGCAAAGCCGTGCGGCGGCAGCTCGATGGCGGTAATGATCTCGCCGCTGCCGAGATTGGTATCGAGATGAGGCTTGTCATCGGGAAGCCGATGGAAATCCGTCAGCGCGATGGTGCGCTGCCCCGAGGGGCCTGCGATGTGCACGAGCGCGCCGAGCGCGGCCAGCGCCACGCTCATGTCGGATGGATTGGTCGCGATGCAGGACGTGCTGGTGCCGAGGATGGCGTGGTTGCGGTTGAGGCCGTCGATGGCCGAGCAGCCCGTGCCGGGGGTTCGCTTGTTGCACGGCGTCGTGGTGTCATAGAAGTAGGGGCAGCGCGTTCGTTGCATCAGATTGCCGCCGACCGAGGCCATGTTGCGCAATTGCGCGGAGGCGCCGGCCAGGATGGCGCTGGCAAGCAGGGGATAGCGCTGCTCGATCAACGGATGGTAGGCGAGGTCCGAATTCGGCACCAAGGCGCCGATACGCAGGCCGCCGTCGGCGGTCTCCGCGAAGTCGCGGAGCGGCAAGCGGGAAATGTCGATCAGCCGGGAGGGCTGTTCGACATTCTCCTTCATCAGGTCGATCAGGTTGGTGCCGCCGGCAATCAGCTTCGCGCCGGGATCGGCGGCGAGCAGGCGGATGGCGTCGGCCACATCGCTTGCGCGGGAATATTGGAAGTTGTTCATGACCGGCTCATTGCCTGCTCGATCGCAGCCACGATGTTGGGGTAGGCACCGCAGCGACAGAGGTTTCCGCTCATCAGCTCCCGGATCTCGTCCGCATCGCGCGCACGGCCTTCGGCCAACAGGCCCGCGGCGGAGCAAATCTGTCCCGGCGTGCAATAGCCGCACTGAAAGGCATCGTGGTCGATGAAGGCCTGTTGCAGGGGATGCAGCGCGCCGTCCGCGGCCAAGCCTTCGATCGTCGTGATCTCAGCGCCATCCTTCATGACGGCGAGGGTGAGACAGGAATTGACCCGTCTTCCGTCGACCAGCACGGTACAGGCACCGCATTGGCCGTGATCGCAGCCTTTCTTGCTGCCGGTCAGCTCCAGGCGATCACGCAGCGCATCCAGAAGCGTGGTCCAAGGCACGACTTCGAGCGCGTACCTTTCGCCATTAACGACGAGGTTGATCGGAATGCGTTCGGGGATCGTAAGGTCGGCCATGGTCGGTTTCCCTGCGGAAAGGCCGAGTCGGGCAAATTGGGCAAGTGACGCGAGAATGCGTTGCCGCCGCTGGCCAATAGCGCCCAACGGATGAGGAGTTGCTTGGTTCCTGACCGGTTCTCCCGATCTGGATCGACGAGATCAGCGCTTCGTCTCGCCGAACACGACGGTCGGCACCGCGCGGTTAACGATCTCGCGCAGCGCGAAGCTCGATTGCACCCGCGCCACGCGTGGCAGGCGGGACAGCTCGGTGCGATGGATGCGCTCGAAATCCTGGATGTCGCGGGCGAGCACGATGAGGATGTAGTCGTCCGTCCCCGACATCAGGAAGCAGCGCACGACAGAGGGACATTTCGTCACCTCTGCCTCGAATGCCTTCAGCGCCTCGTCGCTCTGGCTTTCCAGCGCGATGCGAACCAGCACCGTGGTGGTGAGGCCGAACTGGCCGAGGTCGAGCGCGGCCTGGTAAGCCTGGATGTAGCCGTCATCCTCCAGCGCCTTCTGCCGCCGCGCCAGCGCCGTGCTCGACAAGCCGATCTTGTTGGCAAGCTCGGTGTGGCTGGCTCGCGCATTGGTCGTGAGTTCCGCGAGGATGGCGAGGTCTTTCCGGTCGAGGGCCAAGGTTTCGTTTCCAGCGCCAAAGGACGTTTTCGCGCCTGAAACCGGCGCGGGTGCCGCCAAGGTAGCGGATATTTGCACGAAACCAAACCGACGCTCTCGCTACGATCAACAATGGAATCAAAGCATTGGCGAAGGAGAGCAAGATGCGCGTCGGGGTGCCGAAGGAGATCAAGGTGCAGGAATATCGCGTCGGGCTCACCCCAGGGGCGGTCCGCGAATATGTCGCCGCCGGGCACCAGGTAATGGTCGAGAGCGGCGCCGGCAGCGGCATCGGTGCGTCCGACGAGGTGTACCGGCGGGCTGGGGCGTCCATTGCCGAGACGGCTCGCGAGATCTTTGCAAAGTCCGACATGATCGTGAAGGTGAAGGAGCCGCAGAAGAGCGAATGGGCTCAGCTTCGCGAAGGCCAGATCCTTTTTACCTATCTTCATCTTGCGCCGGATCCCGAGCAGGCCAAGGGCCTGCTTGCTTCCGGCTGCACCGCAATCGCCTATGAAACCGTCACGGACGCGAGTGGTCACCTCCCGCTGCTCGCCCCGATGAGCGAAGTCGCCGGCCGCCTCGCCATCGAGGCCGCCGGCGCCGCCCTCAAGCGCTCGGCCGGCGGCCGCGGTCTGCTGCTGGGCGGCGTGCCCGGCGTGCAGCCGGCTCGCGTCGTCGTCCTCGGCGGCGGCGTGGTCGGAATGCAGGCGGCGCGCATGGCGGCCGGCTTAGGTGCCGAAGTCACCGTGATCGACCGCTCGATTCCGCGCCTGCGCGAACTGGACGATCTCTTCGTCGGACGCGTGCGCACCCGCTTCTCCACCATCGAGGCGGTCGAGGACGAGGTGTTCGCCGCCGACGTCGTCATCGGTGCAGTGCTGGTGCCCGGCGCCAGCGCGCCGAAGCTCGTCACGCGCGCGATGCTGAAATCGATGCGGCCGGGAGCCGTGCTGGTCGACGTCGCGATCGACCAGGGCGGCTGCTTCGAGACCTCGCACCCGACCACGCACGCGGAGCCGACCTACGAGGTCGACGGCGTCGTGCACTATTGCGTCGCCAACATGCCGGGAGCGGTGCCGGTGACCTCGAGCCAGGCCCTGAACAACGCGACGCTGCCGTTCGGCCTGATGCTCGCGAACAAGGGCTTTGCGGCGGTCCTGGAGAATCCGCATCTGCGCAACGGGCTCAACGTGCATCGCGGCCGGGTGACGAACAAGGCGGTGGCGGAGAGTCTGGGGCTGGAGTTTGCGCCAGTAGAGAGCGGGCTGGCGGCTTAGCGAGATGGGCTACCGCCAATGCGGTGCCATCAACCGACTGGAAGATGGCGCTGCCGCCTTGCCCCGGGCCGGGAATCCCAGCGCGGGAAGGGCGTTGTGACTGGAGTGGCGGTATCCAAATCGGCGGGAAGAAGAAAACTATTGCCGCGGTCCTGTCACGAGGAAGGAGTTTCCCCTTACGAGGGCAAAAACGCCAATCGCTTCCATTGCTGTTTGGAGCCGAAACGACGACATTTGCGCCAGAAATTGGTGGATCGGCAGCCATGGAACGCACTGGATTTGAGCCCTTCGGCGAGCAACTGGTGTCCGCAACGGACACACAGCCGAAGTCGCGTGCGTCGAAGCTCCTGCTGCGGGCCGGCACCACCCTGTTCTGGTCGCTGGTCGCCGGCATCGTGCTGGCCCGTGCCGCCTTCTTCGAGCCGGGCATCTACGACGGCTTCAGCCGCGTCGCCTCGCTGGCCAAGAACCTGATCTTCTGAGGCCGCTTATTCCGGGCCGAGGACAGAACTTCTCTCGGTCCTGATATGTCGAAAACATATTTCCCAATTGGGTCGCACTGCGTATAAATCTTTCTCCTTCGGGAGAGATTTGTGTCGCAGAATCAAGCATCCAGCCCGGCCGATTCCAAGCCGGCCACCGCCGCGAGCCGTATTGCGGCGCTGATTCCGGGCATTCTCCTCTGTATCGCTGTAGCCGGTGTGTCGGCCCTGCTCGAGCGGGCCGAATTGGGCGTGTTCGAGCATCCCTATGTCGAGGCGCTGGTCATGGCGATCCTGCTCGGCATGGCGGTGCGCAGCTTCTGGAAGCCGGCCCCGCGCTGGCAGGCGGGCATCGCCTTCAGCGCCAAGCAGCTGCTCGAGGTCGCGGTCATGCTGCTCGGGGCCTCCATCAGCTTCGCTGCGATCGCGGCTTCCGGCATTGCGCTGCTCGCCTCCATTGCCGCGGTCGTCGTGGTCGCGCTCTGCGTCTCCTTCGGCCTCAGCCGGCTGCTCGGCCTGTCGACGCGGCTGTCGATCCTGATCGCCTGCGGCAACTCGATCTGCGGCAATTCCGCCATCGCCGCGGTGGCCCCCATCATCGGCGCAAGCAACGACGAGATTGCATCCTCGATCTCCTTCACGGCGATTCTTGGCGTGATGATGGTGCTGGGCCTGCCGCTGCTGATCCCGCTGCTGCAATTGTCCGCAACGCAGTACGGCATCCTCGCCGGGCTCACCGTCTACGCGGTGCCGCAGGTGCTTGCCGCCACGGTGCCGGCAGGCCTCGTCTCGACCCAGATCGGCACGCTGGTGAAGCTGATGCGCGTCCTGATGCTCGGGCCGGTCGTTGTCGGCCTGTCGCTGGTCGCCTCGCGCTGGCAGAGCGATGCCCGGAAGACCAGCGTCGGCTTCTTCCGCCTGGTCCCCTGGTTCATCCTCGGCTTCCTTGCGCTTGCGACCCTGCGCTCGCTGGAGATCGTGCCGGCCACGGTGGTCGGCCCCGTGACGAAGATCACCGGCTTTCTCACGGTGGTCTCGATGGCAGCCCTCGGCCTTGGCGTCGACGTGCGCGTGCTCGCCAATGTCGGCGGCCGGGTGACGGCCGCCGTGACGCTGTCGCTGATGCTGCTGCTGGGGATCAGCATCGCACTGGTGCACTGGTTCAAATGATCATGGCATAGGGTGGGCAGAGGCGCGTAAGCGCCGTGCCCACCAGTTCTATAACAGACGGAGAATGGTGGGCACGCTTTCGCTTTGCCCACCTACGAGACCGTCAATGCTGCGAGCGGGAAGCTAAATCACGTCCGCCAGCGAATGGCCCTGCAGCTCGATGTTCAGCCCCTGCATGCCCATGTCGTTGATCTCGCCGCCCATCGCCTTCAGGCTCTCTTCGCGGATCAGCGACATCAGCCCGCGGCGGAGCGCCAAAAACTCCGACGACATCATCATCGATTGCTGACGCGGCCGCTCCAGCGGAATCGGGATCTCCGCCTTGATCGAACCGGGCCGCGCGGTCATGCAGTACACGCGGTCGGAGAGGAAGATCGCCTCGTCGATGTCGTGGGTGACGAACAAGACCGAGATCTTCAACCGCTGCCACATGTTGGTAAGGATCTGCTGCATGATGACGCGCGTCTGCGCATCGAGGGCGCCGAACGGCTCATCCAGCAGCAGCACCTTCGGTCCCGTAGCCAGCGCGCGGACGATGCCGACGCGCTGCTTCATGCCGCCGGAGAGCTTTTCCGGATAGTGCTTTTCGAACGCCTCCAGACCCGCGAGCCCCAAGAGCGTGCGCGCCGCCCGCTCGCGCTGCGATCGCGGCATGCCGCGCATCTTCAGCCCGAACTCGACGTTCTCCCGCACCGTCTTCCAGGGAAACAGTGAATATTGCTGGAACACCATGCCGCGCTCGGCACTAGGGCCGTTCACGCGCTCGCCGTCGACCGTCACGATGCCGGTAGTCGGCTTGAGGAAGCCGGCGACGGCGTTGAGAAGCGTCGATTTTCCACAACCGGAAGGACCGACGATCGAGACGAACTCGCCCGGCTTCACATGGATCTGCGTGTCAGTCACGGCCTGGACCGCTCCCTCGATCGTCTCGTAGGCGAGGGAGAAGTTTTTGACCTCAATGTGGCCCTTCGGCGGACTCGCAACTAATTCGCTCATGTCGATCTCCACGGCATTACCAGCTTCCCTGCACCCCGGATCAGCAGGCTCGATCCGAGCCCGAGCACCCCGATCGCGATCATGCCGAGGGCGATGTCGGCGTACTGGACCAGCGAATAGGCCTCCCACGTGAAATAGCCGATGCCGTATTGGCCCGAGATCATCTCGGCGGCGATCAGCGAGACCCAGGCGACGCCGATGCCGACAGTAAGGCCGGTGAAGATGTGAGGCAGCGATGCCGGAAAATACACTTCGCTGAAGATCGAGCGCTCGCGCGCGCCGAGGCATTGCGCGGCGCGCACCAGCACGGGGTCGACCAGCGACATGCCGTGCAACGTGTTGACCAGGATCGGGAAGAACGAGCCGAGGAAGGTAATGAAGACGATGCTCTGCTCGTTGGTCGGCCACAGCATGATCGCCATCGGCACCCAGGCGATCGCCGGAATCGGCCGCAGCACCTCCGCGACCGGGAAGATTACCTCATGAACCAGCTTGAAGCGGCCCATGATGAGGCCGAGCGGCACGCCGATGATCGCCGCCAGCGAGAAGCCGATGAAGATGCGCCGGCAGCTGAGCAGGATGTGCATCAGGAATTTGGGATCGTGGATCGCCTTGGTGAAGCTCGCATAGACCGCGAGCGGCGAGGGCACGTTGGTGAAGCGCACGAAGAACACGACGCGATAGGTCGTGAGCAGGTGCCAGACCAGCAGGAACGCGAACAGCGAAATCACGCCTATCGCGGCCGCGCGCAGACCTGACCGATTGAGCCGGTACCAGCGCAAGGCGAGTGTGTCGAAGGACGGCGGCGTCGTAGGCGGGGTGATGGCAGCGGGCGAGGAGCCCGCCTCTGCAAGTGCTGTTGCCGGCATGCTGTCCTCGGGAGGTCTGACGAGGGCGGGACTGCTCACGTCTTGCCTCCGACTGCGGCCTTTAGGGCGTCGTCGAAGCCGAGCACCTTACCGCTGATCTTGGCGGCATAGGCTTCGGCATCCTTCTTCAGCAGGAACGGGGCGAGTTCGCCATTGCCGACCGCAAAGAAGGCCTGATCGGCGAACAGCTTGATGCCGCGCGTGGTGTCGAAGACGTAGGCGACGTTGATCTTTTTGCCCTTGGCCTTGTAGTCGGCATAGGCACCGAGTGTGCAACTCGCGGACGAGAACGGCAAGATACCGGCGTCATCGACCCAGACCTCGCCGGCCTTGCGGGGATCCGCGATCGGCTTCTTGCAGAAACCATCTTCACCCGAAATTTCATAGTTCTTGGTGCTCGCAAGCTGCGCATCATAGTCGAGCTTCATATCGGCATAGGCTTTGCGGATGTAGCTGTCGTCGACCCATTTCTTCGGATCGAACTCCTTCATGCGGCCGAGATTCTGCAGCACTTTGACGTCGGTCGTGGCCGCATCGATCAGCGCCGGCTTGATGGTGGGATCAGTGGTCATGTTGCCGCTGGGGCCGAGGAAGATGTAGACGACTTCCTTGCTGATGCCGGTCCATTCCTGGATCTTTTCCGCGGCGAGCTTGGGATCGTCGCGCAGCCACTGATTGGCAGCGATCAGCGCCTTGAAGTAGGCGACGACGACCTCCGGATATTTTTGGGCGAAGTCGGTGCGAACCACGATGCCGTGGAAGGTCGGCAAGTTCGTCTCGACACCGTCGAAGATCTTTCGCGCGAAGCCGCGGAACGGCAGCAATTCCGCAAAGGGGACGAAATCGGCATGCCCGTCAATCTTCTTCTCCTGCAGATTGGTTGAGCCCACTTCCGGGCTCTGGCTGACGAGCTGGAAGAAGTCAGATGCGTAGCCGCGATCCTGCATAGCCTTCAGCACCATGCCGTGCGCGGCGGAGCCGAAGGGAACGCTGACCAACTTGCCCTTGAGATCGGCGAGGTCGTAATAGGGCGAGTCCTTGTGGACGGCGAGGCCGTTGCCCGAGCCGGACAGGCTGTAGGCGGCGATGCCGATCAGGCGGCTCTTGCTCTCGGGGTTACTCTCGAAAGTGAAGCCGTTCACGATCAGCGGATAGTCGCCCATCATGCCGATCTGCAGCTTGTTCGCCATCATCGCGTTGGTGACGGGCGGACCTGAGGTGAAGTTCTGCCACTCCAGCTCGAACTTGATGTTGGCGTATTTGCCGTCCTTCGGCAGGTATTTTTCCAGCAGATGCAACTGGCGGATGACGACCCCCGCGGTCACCGTGTTGGTTGTGGTGTCCTGGGTTCCGATGCCGAGCGTGACGGTTTCCGCGGCGGCCGGCTGCGCGGTGAGAAGCGCCAGCGACGTCACTGACATCGCGATCGAGAGCGTGGGAAGATGGCGGACCATTCTCATCCTCTTTCGGTTGGATGTGCTGTGGTTGCCATGATTGGTTGAGGGCACCGGCAGGGCAAATCCGGAATGACGACAGCGGTCGATTAGTTGCCCGGAAAAGGTGATTGCATACTCCTTGAGCAGTTCTGCACTATAAAGCCGCTTGCCTGTGCATCGGTCTTGGCTGCAAATTCTCCTAATCGGATGCGTGACCGCGCATCTCCTCCAGCACGTCGGTACGGCAGACGACGATCTGCGACCGCTTGGTCAACACGATTCCCTTCTCTTGCATGCGCTTCAGGCTGATCGTGACCCATTGCCTGGTGGCGCCGACCATGTGGGCGATGTCGGCGTGAGTGAAGGCGGCGGCAATGACGGTGCCGTCAGCATCCTCGACGCCGTAAAGCTCAACGAGGTGCAGCAACAGATGCGCAAGGCGCTGGGTGATCGAGCGCGTGCCCAGCATCTGCGCGAGCGCCGAATAGCACTTTCCCTTGAACGTGAGGCCCTCGATCAGGCCGATCGCGAGGTTCGGGATCTCTGCGGCAAGCGACCGCAACTCCTTTCCGGGCAAGTGCACGACGCTGCAATTGCTGGAGGCGACGCCGGACCATTGATGCACGGTGCCTTCGAACACTTCGGGGCCGCCCACGAAATTGCCGACGTGCCAATAGGCGAGTGTGATCTCGCGCCCGAGTGGAGAGGTATAGAATACGCGGATGCGGCCGCTCTCGATCAGCCAGATGCCATCATGCTTGCCACCCTGGCTAAACAGCGTCTGGCCGCGGTTGAGCACCTTGCGGCGGCCCTGCTTCAGCACCAACTCCCGCTCGCGCGGTGAGAGCTTGTCCATCAGCGGTGGTGGACCGCCGATCCATTGCTGGTTCTCGGTGAGCAGCAGGGAGGAACTGCCTGCAGGCCGGGCCGCCGGGGGGGCGGTCCCACGAACCACATTTGCCGCCTGCAACATCGTCTGCCTCCGGAACGTTCAAATCGTTCTAAAGAGGAGCAATGTCTGTGCCAGATGGAGCGAGATTGACGCTCTTCGTCATTCCGGGCTCGCCCTTCGGGCGCCCCGGAATGACGACCGTCGATGGGTCACCGCCCCGCCAGACTGAGCAAATACGGCTTCGGATATATCCCCCGGCTGTGCCCGTCCGAAAACGAGATGTTCAGCCCATAGCCGAGATCGCCGATCCCGGTGATCGCAATCCCGGGAAATGCTTCCGGGAAGCGGCCGTCGAAACGGGCGCGGGTGCAGTGGGCGCATTTGCATGAGAGGCGGAGTTTCTCGGCGGGCACGCTGAGCGCGTCGTCCTGCGTGGTGCGGACGAGAAGCGCGGCGAGATCGGCGCTGGCTTCATAGTTGGCAACGGTCGGTGCCACCAAGGTCATGGTCATGACGAACCTCCGACTTCTATCTATGCCGGCACCGGCGCGGCGAATAGCAACTAATTGCCGGCGCCGGCATGACCGCGTGCCTGGTCTTCGATCACAACGCGCGAAATGTGAAACTAATCGACCGGGAATTTCACTTCTGAATTGCCGGGCCCCCCTCTCTCCATGACCTTGGCGTCATCGACAAGGAGAGACCATGAGTTCATTTCAGAAGGAAACGGTTTTGTCAGTCAGGCATTGGACCGACTCCCTGTTCAGCTTCACTGCGACGCGCGATCCCGGCTTTCGTTTCCAGAACGGCCAGTTCGCGATGATCGGACTGGAGGTCGAGGGCAAGCCGTTGATGCGGGCCTACAGCATGGCCAGCGCCAATCACGAGGAGGCGCTCGAGTTTTTCTCGATCAAGGTGCAGGATGGCCCGTTGACCTCGCGCCTGCAGAAGATCAGGGAGGGCGACATCATCCTGGTCGGCCGCAAAGCGACGGGCACGCTGATCACCGGCAATCTCATTGCGGGAAAGCGCCTGCTGCTGCTCTCGACCGGAACCGGCCTTGCCCCCTTCGCCAGCCTGATCAAGGACCCGGATGTCTATGAGAACTACGAGACCATCGTGCTCGCTCATGGCTGCCGGCAGGTCTCCGAACTCGCTTACGGCGAGCATCTCGTCGAAGGTCTGCGCGATCACGAATTCTTCGGGCCACTGATCCGCGACAAGCTCGTCTACTATCCGACCGTCACCCGCGAGCCGTTCCGCAACCGCGGCCGCATCACCGACCTGATCGCCTCGAACCAGCTGTTCGACGATATCGGTCAGTCCGCCCTCGATATCGGGACCGACCGCATCATGCTGTGCGGCAGCCCGGCGATGCTCGAGGAACTCCACGCGATGTTCTCCGCGCGCGGCTTCGTCGAGGGCAACCACAGCCAGCCCGGCCATTTCGTGATTGAAAAGGCTTTTGTCGAGCGCTGAGGCCAAATCGCTGTCCGGCGACAACTAATTGCTATCGCCGGACATCCACCTGAACAAATCTGATGCACAGGCGCCGCGGGTCGGCGAACCAGGAGCAAGTGATGTCACTAGATCAGATCGTCGACGGACTTTCGGAGGTTTCCTGCGATGTGCTCGTGATCGGCGGCGGCACGGCCGGCCCGATGGCGGCGCTGAAGGCGAAGCTGAAAAACCCGAAGGCCAACGTCGTTCTGCTCGAAAAGGCCAATGTCAAGCGCTCCGGCGCGATCTCGATGGGGATGGACGGGCTGAACAATGCCGTCATTCCCGGTTACGCCACGCCGGAGCAGTACACCAAGGAAATCACTATTGCTAATGACGGCATCGTCGACCAGAAGGCGGTCTATAAATACGCGCAGAATTGCTACAAGATCATCGAAGAGCTGGACAGCTTCGGCATCCGCTTTCTGAAGAACGAGAACGGTGACTACGCGGTCAAGAAGGTGCACCACATCGGCACCTATGTGCTGCCGATGCCGAACGGCGAAACCGTGAAGAAGGCGCTGTACCGCCAGCTCCGCCGCGCGCGCATCCTCATTTCCAACCGCTACATGGCGACGCGGCTGCTCAAGTCGACCGACGGCCGGATTGCCGGTGCCATCAGCGTCAACACCCGCACTGCCGAGATCCTGGTGATCAAGGCCAAGGCCGTGATCCTCTGCATGGGCGCCGCCGGTCGGCTCGGCCTGCCGACCTCCGGCTACATGTTCGGCACCTACGAGAACGCCGCCAATTCCGGCGACGGCTACGCCATGGCCTATCACGCCGGCGCAGCGCTCGCGAACCTCGAATGCTTCCAGATCAACCCCCTGATCAAGGACTATAATGGGCCTGCCTGCGCCTATGTCGCTGGTCCCTTCGGCGCCTACACGGCGAACAATGAGGGATCGCGCTTCATCGAATGCGACTACTGGTCCGGCCAGATGATGCTGGAGTTCTACAACGAGCTGCTGTCAGGCAAGGGCCCGGTGTTCCTCCAGCTCAAGCATCTCCATCCCGACACCATTTCCGAGATCGAGTCCACGCTGCACAAGGTCGAGCGTCCGACGCGCGGCCTGTTCCAGCAGGGGCGCGGGGTCGACTACCGCAGCGAGTCCATCGAGATGCACATCTCCGAGATCGGCTTCTGCTCCGGGCATAGCGCCTCAGGCGTGTTCGTTGACGACAATGCCCGTACCACAGTGCCCGGCCTCTATGCCGCCGGCGACATGGCGAGCGTCCCGCACAATTATATGCTCGGCGCCTTCACCAACGGCTCGGTCGCCGGCATCGACGCGATGGAGTACGCCGACAGCCAAGACTTCGCGGAGTTTGACGCGGCCGACGTCGCGATGGAGCGCGACCGCGTGATGGCGCCGACCAAGCGTGAGGACGGCATTCCGCCGAACCAAATCGAGTACAAGACCCGCCGCTTGGTCAACGACTATCTCCAGCCGCCGAAAGTCACGCGCAAGTACGAGCTCGGCATGCGCCGGCTCGCTGAGGCGAGGGACGACATGCAAGAGCGCATGATCGCGCGCAATGCGCACGAATTGCTCCGCGCGCTCGAGGTGCGATCGATCATGGACTGCGCCGATATGGCCGCGCACGCTTCGCTCTACCGCGAGGAGAGCCGCTGGGGCCTCTATCACTGGCGCACGGATTTCCCGGAGAAGGACAACGAGAACTGGTTCTGTCACACGCTGCTCTCCAAGCGGGACGGCAAGATGACCAGCGAGAAGCGGGCGGTCGAGCCCTACGTCGTACCGATCGCGGACGACGAGAAGGACCTCTACGACAAGCAGCGCATTCGCGCCTCCGCCTGACCACCAGAACACAGCAATAGGAGACATCAAATGCCTCTCGCGTCCTATCAGACATCGGTTCCGGTGGTCGTCGACGATGCCAAATGCATCGCGGACAAGGGCTGCACGGTGTGCGTCGACGTCTGCCCGCTCGACGTGCTGCGCATCAGCGACATGACCAAAAAAGCTTACATGGCCTATGATGAGTGCTGGTACTGCATGCCCTGCGAAGCGGATTGTCCGACCGGCGCCGTCACCGTCAACATTCCCTATCTGTTGAGGTGAGCATGTCGAGCCCGTTCGAATCCTACGACGACCTTGAAGATGCAGACGAGCGGCTGCAGGCCGCCGATCCCGCCGAGCGCCGCGTCGCCATCATCGCGCTCGGCCATTCCGGAGACCCGGCCGCGGTCGCTCATCTCGCCGACATGGTCGCCGATCCCGATGCCGGCGTGCGCCAGCAGGTCGCGATGGCGCTCGGGGAGTTCGACGGGCCGGAGGCGGCAAGCGCGCTGGTCAAGCTGCTGGTCGATCCCGAGAGGATCGTCGCGGCGGCTGCGGCCGACAGCATGGCTGAATTCAAGGATCCCGCCTGCGCCGACGCGATCCTGCCGCTGATCAGGCATACCCACGCCTTCGTCCGCATGGGCGCTCTGCGCGCACTGAAGGAACTGCGCCGCAGGGATACACTCAAGCCCGCTCTGGAAGCACTCCAGGACACCGACGCTGCCGTGCGTGTGCAGGCGATCGGCGTGATCGGCTTCCTCAAGCTGGAGGAATCGATTCCGGCGCTGACCGCGCTGATCAACGATCCCGATGCCCATGTGCGCCGCGCCGCCGTGAGTGCGCTAGCCTTTTCTCAGATGAAGCCGGCGGCCGAGACCATCACCCGCGCGCTGAAGGATCCGGATTGGATGGTCCGTGAGATGGCCGCGGAGACGCTGGGTCTGAACGTGAATGGTGCAATCGCGGCTGATCAGCTCGTCGCTTGTCTCGCGGACGAGTTTTGGCAGGTGCGGCTCAAGGCGATCCGCAGCCTTGGAAAGATGAAGATCGAGCGCGCGGTGCGGCCGATTGGTAGTTGCATCAATCACGACCAGGCGAACCTACGCAAAGAGGCCGCCGCCGCGCTAGGCGAGATTGCCCATCCCGACGGCGAGGCATTCCTCGCCGTGATCGCCGATGATCCTGATCCCGATGTCCGTAAGAATGCGCGCTGGGCACTGCACCAGATTGCGGCACGAAAGGCGCGGGCAGGGGCATAATTGCACGGCGGGTCGCCGCTCTGGACTTCCCCCGCCAGACGTTTATTGGTCTTCGCCAACGGGAACGGCCGCTGCGAACGCGGCCGATCCCTAAAAACAGCGAGGACGCGGCCATGACGACATTGACGGTAAAAGACCTTCTCCCCGAGGACGGCACGCGGGGAACATTGGCTGGCCGCGTCTGGCTGCCGCAGGTGAATGGGCCGGCCGTGGTCGCCGTGCGCGACGACGGCGTGTTCGACGTCACTGCGAAGTTTCCGACCATCAGCGCGCTCTGCGAGGCGGACGATCCCGCCAAGGCGCTTGCCGCCACCAAGGGCGAGCGCATCGGTGATCTCGAGGCGATCGTGGCCAACACCCCGCCGGACCGGCGCGATCCCCAAAAGCCCTGGCTGCTCGCGCCGGTCGATCTCCAGACGTTGAAGGCCGCCGGCGTCACCTTCGCGATCTCGATGCTGGAACGTGTCATCGAAGAGCGCGCCAAGGGCAACCCTGCCTCGGCCGAAGCGATCCGGAAAGAAGTGACGCGCCTGATCGGCGACGATCTGTCGAAACTCAAGCCGGGATCGGACCAGGCGATGCACCTGAAGCAGGTGCTGATCGATCAGAACGCCTGGAGCCAATATCTCGAGGTCGGCATTGGTCCGGATGCCGAGGTCTTCACCAAGGCGCCCACCTTGTCGTCGGTCGGCACCGGCATGGACGCCGGCCTGCATCCGAAATCGACCTGGAACAACCCCGAGCCCGAGCTCGTGCTGTTCGTTTCGAGCCGCGGCAAGATCGTCGGCGGCGCGCTTGGCAACGACGTGAACCTGCGCGACTTCGAAGGCCGCTCGGCGCTGCTGTTGTCGAAGGCCAAGGACAACAACGCGTCCTGTTCGATCGGCCCGCTGCTGCGTCTGTTCGACGACACCTTCACGCTCGACGACGCGCGCAGGCTGGACATCAGCCTGAACGTCACGGGCACGGACGGTTTCGTTCTCGACGGCCATTCCTCGATCAGCAAGATCAGCCGCGATCCGACCGATCTCGTCGCGCAGACCATCGGCAAGGTGCATCAATATCCCGATGGCTTCGTGCTGTTCCTCGGCACCATGTTCGCGCCCGTGAAAGATCGCGATGCGCCGGGGCAGGGATTCACCCACAAGCGCGATGACATCGTCACGATCGCGGCGCCTCAGCTCGGCAAGCTCGTCAACCGCATGCGCACCAGCGACGAGTGCGAGCCCTGGACGTTCGGCATCGGCGCGCTGATGAAGAACCTGGCGCAGCGGAAGCTGATTTAGCGCTGCTGCCCTTCGCCTCCCGCAAGCGGGCGAAGGTCGCATCTTCGCCGCGCTGAAAGCTGAAGCTCAAACGAGCCCGCCTTATTTTTTCATCTCCTCGTTGCATGAGGGGAACGAAATCGCGCTGAGCGTGTCATAATCAGCTCGCCGCCACCTACGTGCGTTTTCCTCCAAATAGTCAAATAATATGACTAGTCGGAACTCCACTTCCGTGAAATAGTGCCCACCGCTGGCCCGAAGGCCGGCCTGTGGGTGCCATGATACCAATGGGCGCCCCGGATAACATCTTGGGAGACACGCCTGATGACCCCTAAAGCCCTCTTTGCGGCCAGCGCCATGGCCGCCTTGTTGCTCGCGACCCCGGCCAGCGCCGGCGAGCTCACCATCGGCTTCTCGCAGATCGGATCGGAATCCGGCTGGCGCGCGGCCGAGACGTCCGTGTCCAAGCAGGAAGCTGCCAAGCGGAAGGTCAACCTCAAGATCGCCGACGCCCAGCAGAAGCAGGAGAACCAGATCAAGGCGATCCGCTCCTTCATCGCGCAGAATGTCGATGCGATCTTCCTCGCGCCTGTCGTCTCGACGGGATGGGATTCGGTGCTGAAGGAAGCCAAGGAGGCCAAGATCCCGGTCGTGCTGCTCGACCGCGACATCGATCCCTCCGGCAAGGAGCTCTATCTCACCGCCGTCACCTCCGACAGCGTGCATGAAGGAGAGGTCGCCGGCGACTGGCTGGCGAAGACGGTCGGCAACAAGGCCTGCAACATCGTCGAATTGCAGGGCACGGTCGGCGCCAGCGTCGCGGCCAACCGCAAGAAGGGCTTCGACACTGCGATTGCCAAGCACGCGAACCTGAAGGTTGTGCGCAGCCAGACCGGCGACTTCACCCGCGCCAAGGGCAAGGAGGTGATGGAGAGCTTCATCAAGGCCGAAGGCGGCGGCAAGTCGATCTGCGCGGTCTATGCCCACAACGACGACATGATGGTGGGCGCGATCCAGGCGATGAAGGAAGCCGGCCTCAAGCCCGGTAAGGAGATCCTCACCGTCTCGATCGACGCGGTGCCCGACATCTTCAAGGCGATGGCCGCGGGCGAAGCCAACGCCACCGTCGAATTGACGCCGAACATGGCCGGCCCCGCGCTCGATGCCATCGCGGCGTTCAAGGACAAGGGTACGGTGCCGCCGAAATGGATCCAGACCGAGTCGAAGCTCTATACCGCCGCCGATGATCCGCAGAAGATCTACGACAGCAAGAAGGGCCTCGGTTACTGAGGTGGGCTCCGCCGGACCGCGTCTTGCGGTCCGGCACCCCCTTTCAAAACCGCTGCGCGAACGAGTAGGCTTGGCGTCCGCGCTGTCCGCGGGCGCCGGTGGGAGTGACGTTGCGATGGAAAACAGCCTTGATCCTGCTCTGCCGCTGCTGGAGGTGCGCGGGATCAGCAAGAGCTTTGGTGCGGTGCGCGCGTTGCAGGAGGTCGACTTCACGCTGCGCGCCGGTGAGATTCATGCGCTGCTCGGCGAGAACGGCGCCGGCAAGTCCACGCTGATCAAGGTCGTCACCGGCGTGTTTCCGCGCGATGTCGGCATCGTCAGGCTCGGCGGTGAGGAGATCGCGCCGCGCTCGGCCAAGGCAGCACTCGCAGCGGGCATCGCGACCGTCTACCAGGAGGTCAACTTGCTGCCGAACCTTTCGGTGGCGCAGAACCTGTTCCTCGACCGCCAGCCGATGCGTTTCGGCATCGTGCGCGAAGGCGAGATGCGGCGCCGCGCCAAGGCTCTGCTCGCGGATTTCGACATCGACATCGACGTCGCCGCGCCGCTCGGCAATTATTCGGTGGCGATTCAGCACGTCACCGCGATTGCGCGCGCGGTGGATCTCTCCGCCCGGGTGCTGATCCTGGACGAGCCGACCGCGAGCCTCGACCGGCACGAGGTCGAGATTCTCTTCCGTATCATGCGCCAGCTCGCGGGGCGCGGCATCGGCATTGTCTTCGTCAGCCACTTCCTCGACCAGGTCTACGAGATCTCCGACCGCATCACCGTGCTGCGTAACGGCCGCCTCGTCGGCGAGCGCGAGACCGCCTCGCTGCCGCGGCTGGAATTGATCCGGATGATGCTCGGCCGCGAGCTGGCGGAAACCACCGCGCGGGCGGCAACGCGTGAGCGCCAGGCCGGCGAGGTGTGTGCGAGCTTCGAGAGTTACGGAAAGGCCGGCTATGTCGCGCCGTTCGATCTCGAGCTGCGTCACGGCGAGGTGGTCGGTCTGGCCGGGCTGCTCGGCTCAGGCCGCACCGAGACGGCGCGGCTGGTGTTCGGCGCCGAGCGCGCGGATCGTGGGCAGGCGAGGGTGGCGGGCGCAGCCGTTCGGCTGCAGTCGCCGCGCGACGGCGTTCGTCACGGCTTTGGCTATTGCCCGGAGGAGCGCAAGACCGACGGCATCGTCGCCGAGCTCAGCGTGCGCGAGAACATCGTGCTCGCGCTCCAGGCCAAGCGCGGGCTGCATC
The DNA here is from genome assembly GCF_051853025.1 of Bradyrhizobium sp. BLXBL-01. Classification (NCBI taxonomy): domain Bacteria; kingdom Pseudomonadati; phylum Pseudomonadota; class Alphaproteobacteria; order Hyphomicrobiales; family Nitrobacteraceae; genus Bradyrhizobium; species Bradyrhizobium sp. BLXBL-01. Next base: position 5,427,191 of record NZ_CP182471.1, on the reverse strand, counting down.
GGCCGCTGTCGCGCCGCGAGCAGGACGAGATCGCGCGCCGTTACGTCAAGATGCTCGACATCCGCCCGCCCGATCCGGAGCGCCCGGTCGGCCTGCTCTCCGGCGGCAACCAGCAAAAGGTGCTGCTGGCGCGCTGGCTCGCGACCTCGCCGCGGCTGCTCGTGCTGGACGAGCCGACCCGCGGCATCGATGTCGGCGCGCATGCCGAGATCATCCGCCTGATCCGCGAGCTCTGCGACGACGGGCTTTCGCTGCTCGTCATCTCCTCCGAACTGGATGAGATCGTTACGTATTCCGATCGCGTGGTCGTGCTGCGCGACCGCGCCCATGTCGAGGAGCTCACGGGCGAGGCGATCGACGTTGGCAACATTCTCGCCGCCATTGCCGCCGATAGCGTCGCTGTTGCGCTTGAGGCCCACACATGACAGCGCTGTTGCCGCGCCGCGGCCTTGCCCAGATCCTGGCGCTGATCGTCATCCTCGCGGTCGATCGCGTGGTCTCGCCGCAATTCTTCGACCTGCGCCTGCAGGATGGCCGTCTGTTCGGCAGCCTTATCGACGTGCTCAACCGCGGCACGCCGGTGGCGCTGCTCTCCCTCGGCATGGTGTTGGTGATCGCGACGCGCGGCATCGATCTGTCGGTCGGTGCCGTGATGGCGATCTGCGGTGCGATCGCCGCGAGCCTAGCCGACAGTCATAGTCTCCCGATCGTGCTGGCGGCTGCACTTGGGGCGGGCCTCGTCTGCGGCCTCTGGAACGGCTTTCTCGTCGCCGTGCTCGGCATGCAGCCGATCGTGGCGACCTTGATCCTGATGGTCGCGGGGCGCGGCATCGCCCAGCTCATCACCGAAGGACGCATCGTGACGTTCTCCTCGCCGGATCTGGTGTGGCTCGGCAATGGCTCGGTGCTCGGCCTGCCGGTGCCGGTCGTGATTGCGTTGGGCATGCTCATCCTCACCGGCGCGGTCGTGCGTGGCTCCGCGCTAGGTCTCCTGATCGAGGCAACCGGCGGCAACGCGCGGGCGAGCGAGCTCGCCGGCGTCGGCACACGCGCAATGATTTTGGCCGTCTACGTCTGGTGCGGCGTCTGCGCCGCGCTCGCCGGCGTGATCGCCGCGGCCGACATCATGGGTGCAGACGCCAACAATGCCGGCCTCTGGCTCGAGCTCGATGCGATCCTCGCCGTGGTGATCGGCGGCACCTCGCTGTTCGGCGGCCGATTCAGTCTCGTGCTGGCCGTGCTGGGTGCGCTGATCATCCAGACCATGAACACCGGCATCCTGTTGTCGGGCTACCCGCCGGAGTTCAATCTGCTGGTCAAGGCGGTGGTGGTGCTCGCGGTGCTGCTGCTGCAATCGCCGAAATTCTCCGGTCTCGCCGGAATCGCCACGTGGCTGCGGAGGGCCAAAGCATGAAAGGCCTGCCGCCCGTCCTGATCACGGCGATCGTGCTCGTTGCGGCCTTTGCGCTCTGCGCCATGCAATTCCCCAACATCGCCTCCACCCGCGTGGTCGGCAATCTGCTCACCGACAATGCCTTCCTGGGGATCGTCGCGACCGGCATGACGTTCGTGATCATCTCCGGCGGCATCGACCTCTCGGTCGGCTCGGTGATCGGCTTCACCACCGTATTCGTCGCGCTGGCTATCGAGCGCTGGGGCGTCCCGCCGCTGGTCGCTTTCGTCGCCATCCTCGCGCTCTCGGCGGCGTTTGGCGCGGCGATGGGCGCCGTCATCCACGTCTTCGATCTGCCACCTTTCATCGTGACGCTGGCCGGCATGTTCCTGGCGCGCGGCGCGAGCTTCCTGCTGTCGACCGAATCGGTGCCGATCAACGCGCCGATCTATTCGACGGTGTCAGATTTTGCACTGCGGATGCCCGGCGGCGGCCGGTTGACGGCCATCGCGATCATCATGCTCCTGATCGTGATCGGCGGCGCCCTGCTGCTGCATCTCACCCGGTTCGGCGCCAACGTCTATGCGCTCGGCGGCAGCCGGGCCACCGCGAGCCTGATGGGCGTTGCCGTCGGCAAGATGACGATCAAGATCTACATGCTGTCGAGCCTGCTCGCGGGGCTCGCCGGGATCGTCTTCTCTTTCTACACCAGCGCCGGCTATTCGCTCTCCGCCGTCGGCGTCGAGCTCGACAGCATCGCCGCCGTTGTGATCGGCGGCACGCTGCTCACCGGCGGCCAGGGCTCGGTGGTCGGAACATTCCTCGGCGTGCTGATCCAGGGCCTGATCCAGACCTACATCAATTTCGATGGCACGCTGTCGAGCTGGTGGACCAAGATCGCGACCGGCGTGCTTCTGTTCGCCTTCATCGCCCTGCAACAGGGGCTGGTCACGCTTGTGCGCCGGCCGGCGGTGAAACATATGGGAGCGGCGTCATGACCTCGCGGATCGTCGTTATCCCGACGCGGCGGGCCCACTCCAACCATGCGGAGGTGGCGCGTTCGATCGGCGTCGACATCATCGCCGGCCGCTATGCGGAAGGCACGCGCCTGCCTGGTGATGCCGAGATGATCGCGATGTTCGGCGTGTCGCGGCCGGTGCTGCGCGAGAGCGTGAAGACGCTGGTCGCCAAGGGCCTGCTCACCACCAAGGCCCGGGTCGGCACGGTCGTGCGCGAGCGCGGCGCCTGGAACATGTTCGACGCGGACGTGCTGGCCTGGCACCTCGACGCCGGCATCGACAAGCGCTTCCTCAACGACCTCGCCGAGATCCGTCTGGCAGTCGAGCCGCGCGCGGCGATGCTGGCGGCCACGCAGCGGTCCGAGGAGGACATCAGCGAGCTTCGCCGCTGCATGGATCGCATGCGGCGTGAAGCCTCCGACTCGGTCGGCTTTGCCGATGCCGATCTCGCGCTTCACGTTGGTGTGGCGCGCGCCTCCGGCAATCTATTCATGCGCTCGGTCGGGCATGTCATCGAAGCAGCGCTGCGTGCATCGTTCCTGCTCAGCGCCCCGGTCGAAACCGAGGACCGCGAGACGGTGCTGCTGTGGCATCAGAGGATCGTCGATGCCATCGTCGCGGGCGATGCCGACGCCGCATCCGAGGCCATGGTCTATGTCATTCACAATGGCATGCGCCGCCACGACAGTACGGTGATCGAGACCGCCCCGGCCGATCCGCTGCCATCGACCGATACCGGAGAACAAGCGTGACAGACCTTCGCATCGCCATCGTCGGCTTCGGCAAGATCGCGCGGGACCAGCATGTGGCGGCGATCGCCGCCACGCCGGGTGCAATGCTCGCCGCCGTGGCGAGCCGCAATGCCTCGCTACCGGGGGTGCCGCATTTTGCAACCATCGAGGAATTGCTTCAGAAGGGGCCGCCGATCGACGCGGTCTCGCTCTGCACGCCGCCGCAGGTGCGACGGGTCCAGGCCGCGGCGGCGCTCGCCGCCGGCAAGCATGTCATGCTGGAGAAGCCGCCGGGCACCGGGGTTGCCGAGCTTGATCCGTTGATTGCGATGGCGGCGGGTGCGAAGCGGACATTGTTTGCGACCTGGCATTCGCGCTATGCGCCGGCGGTCGAGCCGGCCCGGCAATGGCTCGCCGAGCGGCGCATCAACTCGATGCACATCAGCTGGAAGGAGGATGTCCGCGTCTGGCATCCCGGGCAGGGCTGGATCTGGGAGCCGGGCGGCCTCGGCGTGTTCGATCCCGGCATCAATGCGCTGTCGATCCTGACCAGGATTCTGCCGAAGCCCGTGTTCGTCACCGCGGCCGAGCTGGCCTTTCCAGCCAACTGCCAGGCGCCGATCGCGGCGAACCTGAACCTGACGGATATCAGCGGCCTGCCCGTGACTGCCGAGTTCGACTTCCGCCAGACCGGGCCGCAGAGCTGGGATATCCTCGTCGAGACCGATCAGGGCCGGCTGACGCTATCAAGCGGTGGCGCGCGCATGGCCGTCGACGGCAAGGTGCTTGCCGAAGGACCTGATCAGGAATATCGCGGACTCTACCGGCGCTTCGTCGAACTTGCAGCGGCCGGCGCAAGTGACGTCGATCTGACGCCGCTCCGTCTCGTCGCCGACGCCTTCCTGCTCGGCAAGCGCACGATCGTCGAACCGTTTGTGGATTGAGCATGGCCGCATCAACAATCACAAGAGGCGTCTTCGGGACGCTGCCCGACGGCCGCAAGGTCGAGCGCGTCGCGCTGCGTGGGGAGGGCGGTTTCGAGGCGCGTATCATCAGCCACGGCGCGGTGCTGCAAGCGCTGATCGCGCCGGATGCCAACGGCGGATACGACGACATCGTGCTTGGCCATGATGCCTTCGCGGGCTATCTCGCCGAACGGAAGTTTCTGGGCGCCACCGTCGGCCGCTATGCCAACCGCATCGCCAAGGGACAATTTTCGTTTCAAGGCGAGACGGTGCAGCTTCCCGTCAATAACGGTCCGAATGCGCTGCACGGCGGGCTCGAGGGTTTTGATCGCAAGCTCTGGGAGATCGCGGACATCGACGAGGGCGACGAGCCCGCGGTGACGCTCACCTATGTCAGCCCGCATGGCGAGGAGAATTATCCGGGCAAGCTCGACGTCCGCCTCACCTATCGCGTCACCGGCCCGACCGAGCTGTCGCTGCTGATGGAAGCACGGACCGACCGGCCGACCATCGTCAATCTGACCAACCACAGCTTCTTCAATCTCGAGGGTGCGACGTCAGGTACGTCCATTCTCGATCACAGCCTGATGGTCGCCGCCGAGCAGTTCCTCGCAATCGATCCCACCGCAATTCCGCTGCCGGAGCCGCCGCGCAGCGTTGCCGGCACGCCGTTCGATTTCCGCAATCCGCGGCCGGTGGGCGAGCGCATCCGCGAGAGCGACCCGCAATTGCGAAACGGCAGGGGCTACGACCACACCTATTGCCTCGGCCGCGACGGCAAGCTTGCGCTCGCGGCGCGGCTGGAGGCGCCGCTCTCCGGGCGCATCATGGAGCTGCTCACCGATCAGCCCGGACTTCAGGTCTATTCCGGCAATTATCTCGACGGGACGATGGCGGGCAAAGGCGGCAAGCTGATCCGGCAATCGGACGCCATGTGCCTGGAGCCGCATATCTGGCCCGACGCTCCGAACCGGCCGGACTTTCCGAGCCCGCGCCTCGATCCCGGCGGGGTCTATCGCCATCACACGGTCTATCGCTTTTCGGTGAGGTCGCCATGATGGAGCAGGTGCCAACGACTGTCCTCTCGGACCATCCTTGCCATCTCGGCGAAGGCCCGACCTATGACGTGACCACCGACACGGCCTGGTGGTTCGACATTCGCGAAGGCAAGTTGTTCGAGGCGCAACTCGGCAGCGGTTCTGTCCGCATCCACGCGCTCGGCCGGATGGCGAGCGCGCTCGGGCGCATCGACGCCGAGCGGCAGCTGATCGTCGCCGAAGACGGCCTCTACATCCGCAAGCTCGCTGATGGTGCGATGACGCTGTTCTGTCCACTCGAAGCGGACAATCCGGCGACGCGCTCGAACGATTGCCGCGTGCATCAATCGGGTACGTTCTGGATCGGCACCATGGGCAAGAAAGCCGAGCCGAAGGCGGGCGCGATCTACGCGTTTCATCGCGGCAAGATCTCGACCCTGTTTCCCGGCATCAGCATTCCCAATTCGATCTGCTTCTCGCCTGACGGCGCCACTGGCTACTTCACCGACACCCCGCGCGCGGTGCTCTATGCCGTACCGCTGAACCCCGCGACCGGCCTGCCGCGCGGCGAGCCGGAGGTGCTGCTGCGCCACAGCGGCATCGGCGGTCTCGACGGCTCGGTGTGCGACGCCGACGGGCAGATCTGGAATGCGTGCTGGGGCGCGAGCCGGATCGATGTCTATTCGCCGCAGGGCGAGCGCCTGCGGTCACTCAGCGTGCCGGCGAAGCAGGCGAGCTGCCCCGCCTTCGTCGGCCCCGACCTGTCGCGCCTGCTCGTCACGTCGGCCTGGCAGGACATGGACGCGACGGCACGCGCCGCCGATCCGCAAGCCGGCTGCACCTTTCTGCTCGAAGCAAACGCGCGCGGGCGCGCGGAACCCGACGTCAAGCTCGTATAGGAGGCCCAAGCCGTACACCACCGTCGTTCTCGACACTACGAAGAAAGTCTGACACCCAAAGGGAGTGAAACATGCTGAAACTGAAGACGACATTTCTCGCGCTGGCGCTGGCCAGTGCCGCCACGATGGCCACGGGCGTCGCTGCCTTCGCCCAGAAGGCGACGGTCGGCATCGCCATGCCGACGAAATCCTCGGCGCGCTGGATCGACGACGGCAACAACATGGTGAAGGTGCTGAAGGAGCGCGGCTACAACACCGACCTGCAATATGCCGAGGACGATATCCCGAACCAGCTCTCCCAGGTCGAGAACATGGTGACAAAGGGCGCCAAGGCGCTGGTGATCGCCGCGATCGACGGCACCACTCTGTCCGACGTGCTGAAGCAGGCGAAAGCAAAAGGCATCACCGTGATCGCCTATGACCGCCTGATCCGCGGCACGCCCAACGTCGACTATTACGCGACCTTCGACAATTTCCAGGTCGGCGTGCTCCAGGCAGAGTCGATCGTGCAAGGTCTTGGCCTGAAGGACGGCAAGGGTCCCTTCAACATCGAGCTGTTCGGCGGCTCGCCCGATGACAACAATGCCTACTTCTTCTACAACGGCGCCATGAGCGTGCTGAAGCCGTATATCGACAGCGGCAAGCTCGTCGTCGTGTCCGGCCAGATGGGCATGGATAAGGTCGCGACCCTGCGCTGGGACGGCGCCACCGCGCAGGCCCGCATGGACAACCTGCTCAGCGCCTACTACGGCAACAAGAAGGTCAACGCCGTGCTGTCGCCCTATGACGGCCTCTCGATCGGCATCATCTCTTCGCTGAAGGGCGTCGGATACGGCAGTGCCGGCCAGCCGATGCCCATCATCTCGGGCCAGGACGCCGAAGTGCCTTCGATCAAGGCCATGCTGCGCGGCGATCAGTATTCGACCATCTTCAAGGACACCCGCGACCTCGCCAAGGTGACCGCTGACATGGTCGACGCCGCGCTCGCCGGCAAGGAGGTCACCGTCAACGACACCAAGACCTACGAGAACGGCGTCAAGACCGTGCCGTCCTACCTGCTCAAGCCGGTGGTGGTCTACAAGGACAATTGGGAGAAGGTGCTGGTCGACAGCGGCTACTACAAGAAGTCGCAGTTCCAGTAAGACTCTCTCTTTCCCCTCTCCCCGCTTGCGGGGAGAGGGTTAGGATGAGGGGCCTCTTTCCATGCGGGCAGTGGTTGCTATGCACTCCGTCATTGCGAGCGCAGCGAAGCAATCCAGTCTGCCACCGCGGAAATAGTCTGGATCGCTTCGCTGCGCTCGCAATGACGATGTGGATGCAGCGATATCATTCTACCTCTCCCCGCACGCGGAGAGAGGCGAAGTAAAGCAAGGGACACCAAAGCCATGACCGCCATGCTGGAGATGCGCAACGTCAGCAAGAGCTTTGCCGGCGTGCAGGCGCTGCGCGACGTCAACTTCTCGGTTCGCGCCGGGCAGATCCATGCGCTCGTCGGCGAGAATGGCGCCGGCAAGTCGACGCTGATGAAGGTGCTGAGCGGGGTCTATCCGCACGGCAGCTACGAGGGTACCATCGTCTTCGACGGCGAGGAGCGGCGCTTTCGCGACATCAACGATTCCGAGGCGCTGGGCATCATCATCATCCATCAGGAGCTGGCGCTGATCCCGCTGATGTCGATTGCGGAGAACATCTTCCTTTCGCATCCGCCGTCGAAGCTAGGGGTGATCGACCGCGACGAGGTCTACCGGCGCACGCGCGAGCTGCTGGCGCAGGTCGGCCTGAAGGAATCCCCGGATACGCTGATCACCGATCTCGGCGTCGGCAAGCAGCAGCTGGTCGAGATCGCCAAGGCGCTGTCCAAGCGGGTACGGATGCTGATCCTGGACGAGCCGACCGCGAGCCTCAACGAGGCCGACAGCGCCGCGCTGCTCGATCGCCTGATGGCGTTCCGCGAGCAGGGCATCGGCTCGATCCTGATCTCGCACAAGCTGAACGAGGTCGCCAAGGTCGCCGACCACATCACCGTGCTGCGCGACGGCCGCACGGTGGACAGCATCGATTGCCATGCCGAGCCGATCCAGGAAGACCGCATCATCCGCAGCATGGTCAATCGCGATATGGCGCACCGTTTCCCGGAGCGCAATGTGAAGATCGGCGAGCCGGTGCTCGACGTCGAGAACTGGTCGGTCTATCACCCCATCCATCCCGAGCGGCAGGTGATCAAGAATGTCAGTTTCGGCGTCAGGCGCGGCGAGGTCGTGGGCATTGCCGGCCTGATGGGGGCAGGGCGTACCGAGTTTGCCATGAGCCTGTTCGGCCGCTCCTGGGGCACCAATGTCAGCGGCATTATCCGGCTCGAAGGCCGTGAGATCGCGCTGCCAAGCGTCGCCGCCGCGATCGACGCCGGTCTTGCCTACGTCACCGAGGACCGCAAGCAGCTCGGCCTGATCCTCGCCGACGACGTCCGCAAGAACATCACGCTGGCGAGCCTCGACCAGGTCGCACCTAGCAGGGTGATCGACGACATCGCCGAGCTCAAGGTCGCCAGCGACTACCGCAACCGGATGCGCATCCGCTGCTCCGACGTCTACCAGGAGACCGGCCAGCTCTCCGGCGGCAACCAGCAGAAGGTCGTACTATCGAAATGGCTGATGACCGACCCCAAGGTCCTGATCCTGGATGAGCCGACAAGAGGTATCGACGTCGGTGCCAAATATGAGATTTACTGTATCATCAATGAGCTTGCGGAAGCCGGCCGCGGCGTCGTGGTGATCTCCTCGGAGATGCCCGAGCTGCTCGGCATCTGCGACCGCATCTGCGTCATGAACGACGGCGCTTTCGTCGGCGAGTTCAAGGGCTCGGAGGCGACACAGGAAAAGATCATGCGCGCCATCATGCGCAACGAACGAAGCATTGGGAACGCCGCGCCCGCGGCCGCGGAGATGGGAGGATCGCAGCCATGACCGACAAGACGGTTTCGCTGCCCGAGGAGCGCCGGCACGGCAGCTTCATCAAGAACAATTTGCGCAATTACGGCATGTTGATGTCGCTGGTTGCGATCATGCTGTTCTTCCAGGTCGTGACCGGCGGCACGCTGCTGCAGCCGCTCAACCTCACCAACCTGGTGCTGCAGAACAGCTACATCGTCATCATGGCGCTGGGCATGCTGCTGGTCATCGTCACCGGCCATATCGACCTCTCGGTCGGTTCGGTCGCGGGCTTCATCGGTGCCGTGGCGGCCTTGCTGATGGTGACCTACAAGGTCGATTACACGCTCGCCTTCCTCGCTTGCCTCGCGCTCGGCGCCGCCATCGGTGCGGCGCAGGGCTATTGGGTGGCCTATTTCAAGATTCCGTCCTTCATCGTGACGTTGGCGGGCATGCTGGTCTTCAAGGGCCTGGCGCTCGCGGTGTTGCAGGGCCAGTCGCTCGGCCCGTTCCCGGCGACTTTCCAGAAACTGTCGTCCGGTTTCATTCCCGAATTGCTGCCCGAGGCCGGCACGCTGCATCCGACATCCATGCTGATCGGCGCCTTGCTCGCGCTCGGGCTGGTCTATGCCAGTGCCAAGGGAAGGTCGCGCGAACAGTCGCATGGCATCGAGGTCGAGCCCTATGCGTTCTTCCTCGGCAAGAGCGTTGTGCTGGCCTGCGCGGTGCTCTACTTCACCTATCTGATCGCGACCTATCGCGGCCTGCCCAACGTGCTGGTGATCATGAGTATCCTGATCGCGCTGTACGGCTTCGTCACCCGCCGCACCGTGATCGGCCGGCAGATCTACGCCGTCGGCGGCAACGCCAAGGCGGCGAGCCTGTCGGGCATCAAGACGGAGCGGCTGACCTTCCTCACCTTCGTCAACATGGGCGTGCTCGCCGCGCTTGCCGGCCTCGTCTTCGCCGCGCGCCTCAACACGGCAACTCCAAAGGCCGGCCTCGGCTTCGAGCTCGACGTCATCGCCGCCTGCTTCATCGGCGGCGCCTCGGCCTATGGCGGCGTCGGGCGGGTCGGCGGTGCCGTGGTCGGCGCCATGATCATGGGCGTGATGAACAACGGCATGTCCATCCTCGGCATCGGCATCGACTATCAGCAGGTCATCAAGGGCCTGGTGCTGCTGGGTGCCGTGTGCATCGACGTGTACAATCAGCGGCGATAGGCGGTCTCGTAGGGTGGGCAAAGGCGCAACGCGCCGTGCCCACCAATCGCGAACGCTTTGGCCATCTCACTCCACCCCGCTCGCGCCGCGCTCATCCTCAGGATTGCATCACAGGAACCAGCCCGTAGCGCAGCATCGTTTCCTTCATTTTGGCCGGATCAGGCGAGCCGGCCGATAGCAGGCCCGCCATGTCCCTGAAGTATTGCGGACCGAGTACGCCGGGGCTGAGGATGCACAGGCAGGTTGCCGGTCGGGGCGAACGGTTGATGAAGCCGTGCACCACGCCGCGCTTGATGTACAGACTTTCGCCCGGCGCGACGTCAATGTCCTTTGCTTCGATCCGCCAGGTCGAGATGCCGCTGAGTCCATAGATCGTTTCGTCCCAGCGATCGTGATAATGCGGAATCGGCATGCGCGCGTTCGGCTGCAATGTCATCTCGAACAGATCGAGGCCGCCGGCGGTCTCGTCCTTGCTCTGTAGGAATGTCAGCTGCAGCGCGCCAAGGTTGATGATCTCAGGCATGGCCAACTCATCCAATCGTGGAGCGCAATATTAGCGCACGACATCAAGAAGCCAAAACCGAGGAATGGAACTGTCTGACACCACGAGCAGCAGGTGCCTCCTGCTGTGCAGCATCGTAATGACGCCCTGCATTGCGCTCGGGGCGCGGGCCGCTACTGCGTCATGAACAGCACCGTCGCGATCGCGACGGAGAGGCTCACGGCCGAGACCGTTGCCACGGTCGACAAGACCCCCATGCGCCTGAGCGCGATGGCAAAGGCGATGATGATGGGGGTCGCAGTCATCAGCCCGATTTGTGCATCACTCATGTGATCGTTCGCCAGTCCTGGGAACCCTGCGCCGGTTCGTACCGCGATCCGGCCGGCCGGACGTTGCGTCGGCGCAAACAAGTGCTCTGGCGATCCCCAGTTTGTCCGCCGACAAATTCGGAACCGGGACGCCGGGCTAAGTCCGGCCGGTGTCCTGGTCCGGAAAGACGATGTCGACGACCGAGTGCGAACAACAGGAAACCGGCTGGGGAATTCTGCAAGATCTCCCCGGCGATCCCATGATCTGGGTGCTGATCTTCAGCGAGCTCGTCGCCTTCGGCCTGTTCCTCGGCGCCTTTTCGGTCGCCCGTGCGATCCACCCGGCTGTGTTCGCGGCCGGGCAGGCCGCGCTCAATTCGAATCTCGCAGGCCTCAACACCGTCGTGCTGGTATCGAGCGGCTGGGCGGCGGCAAGAGCCACGAAGGCTGCGCGCGCCGGAGAACGGCAGGTGGCGCGATCCTGGATTGTCGGCGCCATCGTGCTCGGCGGTCTCTTCATCGCGATCAAGCTTGCCGAATATGCCGAAGAAATTGGAGGCGGGGTCGGGCTCGAAACCAGCCCGTTCTTCACGCTCTACTTCCTGCTGACCGGCTTTCATCTTCTGCATGTCGGCCTCGGCATCGTCATTCTCGCCGTGGTCTGCCGCCGCGCCGAAATATCAGGCATCGAGACGGGAACGGCCTTCTGGCACATGGTCGATCTGGTCTGGATCGTCATGTTTCCCATTCTCTACCTGGTGAGATGACGATGCCGGATCGCATCGACATCACCTGGATCGTGCTGATCGGCATCGCGCTCGCGACCATCCTGCTGCCGCCGCTGATGCCGCGGGCGCTGCTCGGCAATGCGCTGCTGCTCGCCTTCGCAGCGCTCAAGGGGCACCGCATCGCGCTCGATTTCATGGATCTTCGCGTCGTGCCCGCGCTCTGGCGCGGTCTCGTCGTGAGCTGGATCCTGATCGTGCTGCTGCTTGCCTGGCTCGCCTCGGCCGTCGCCGCCCTGATCTGACGCGCTCATTGCGCCCTGACAAAGAACGTGCCGGGCAAAGCGGCAATAAATCACACCATCGCATGTCTTCGGAATCAAACCGGAAAGGATTGGCAATGGCTGAACGCCTGACCAAGTCGGCCGCTCGGAACGTCTTCTACGGCGGCTCGGCCTTCTTCTTTGCGATCTTCATAGGGCTGACGGCGCACAGCCATTACTACATGGCCACGTCCTCCACGGACGCGACGATGCTGACGTCGTCGGTCGCCCGCGGCAAGCACGTCTGGGAAAAGAACTCCTGCATCAACTGCCACACGCTGCTGGGCGAGGGCGCCTATTTCGCCCCTGAGGTTGGCAATGTCTGGGATCGCTGGGGCGGCAACGAGGACCCGGCCGCCGCACGTGAGACGCTGAAGGCCTGGATGCAATCGCAGCCCTCCGGCGCGCCGGGTCGTCGGCAGATGCCGCAATTCAACCTGACCGACCCGGAACTCGACGATCTCGCCGACTTCCTGCAGTGGACCAGCAAGATCAAGCGCCAGGAATGGCCGCCGAACAAGGCTGGCTGAGCGCCTTCCTCTTTCCAGACAGAGAGAACCCGAGATGAAATACCAAACCCAGAAAGTCGCGATGCTGTATTTCTACGGCGCGCTGACGCTGTTCCTGGCCCAGGTCCTGTTCGGTCTTGTCGCCGGAACCATCTACGTCCTGCCCAACACGCTGTCGGCCCTCCTGCCGTTCAACATCGTCAGGATGATCCACACCAACGCACTGATCGTGTGGTCGTTGATCGGCTTCATGGGCGCGACCTATTACTTGCTGCCTGAGGAAACCGAGACCGAGCTTTACAGCCCGCTGCTCGCCAAGATCCAGTTCTGGATGTTCTTCGGTGCTGCGGGCGTGGCCGTGGTCGGCTATCTCTTCCACTACCACGAGGGCCGCGAATTCCTCGAGCAACCCTTCATCATCAAGGTCGGCATCGTCGTGGTCTGCCTGATGTTCCTGTTCAACGTCACCATGACGGCGCTGAAGGGCCGCAAGACGACGATCACCAACATCCTGCTGTTCGGACTGTGGGGCGTTGCGATCTTCTTCCTGTTCGCCTTCTACAACCCGGCGAACCTCGCGGTCGACAAGATGTATTGGTGGTACGTCGTGCATCTTTGGGTCGAGGGCGTCTGGGAGCTGATCATGGCCTCCGTGCTCGCCTATCTCATGATCAAGCTCAACGGCATCGATCGCGAGGTGGTGGAGAAGTGGCTCTACGTCATCATTGGGCTGGCGCTGTTCTCGGGCATTCTCGGCACTGGCCATCATTTCTACTGGATCGGCGCGCCCGGCTACTGGCAGTGGATCGGCTCGCTGTTCTCCACGCTGGAGGTCGCGCCGTTCTTCACGATGGTGATCTTCACTGTGCAGATGACCTGGAAGGCCGGCCGCAAGCACCCGAACCGCGCTGCGCTGTTGTGGTCGGTCGGCTGCTCGGTGATGGCATTCCTCGGCGCCGGTGTGTGGGGCTTCCTGCACACGTTGTCCTCGGTGAACTATTACACCCATGGCACGCAGGTCACCGCCGCGCACGGCCATCTCGCCTTCTTCGGTGCCTATGTGATGCTGAACCTGTCCGTGATGGCTTATGCGATCCCGCAGCTCAAGGGACGTGCGCCCTACAACCAGTGGCTCTCCATGGCGAGCTTCTGGATCATGTGCACGGCCATGATGGTGATGACCTTCGCGCTGACCTTCGCTGGCGTGGTCCAGGTTCACCTCCAGCGCGTGCTCGGCCAAGGTTACATGGACGTGCAGGACCAGCTTTCGATGTTCTACTGGGTCCGGCTCGGGTCCGGCGTGTTCGTCGCCATCTCCGCACTGATGTTCGTGTGGGCCGTGCTGGTGCCCGGCCGCGCCAGGCAGCCCGTCATCCCCGGCGCGTTGCAGCCGGCCGAATGAGCGTAAAGGCGGCCGCGGTTCGCCGCGGCCGCCATCTCGATGCGAATTGCGGAGAATGATTATGAAAGCTGCCCTTCACGCCGTTACCGCGCCGGCGCTGCCGGCCTATGTCGCAAGCGGCAATGAATGCGCGCTGTTCGAGCACGCCTGGCGGCACCAGCTGCCGGTGCTGCTGAAGGGACCGACCGGCTGCGGCAAGACGCGCTTCGTTGCGCATATGGCTGCGCGGTTGGGATTGCCGCTGCACACCGTCGCCTGCCACGACGATCTCACCGCGGCCGATCTCACCGGCCGCTATCTGCTCAGGGGCGGCGATACGGTGTGGAGTGACGGCCCGTTGACGCGGGCGGTGCGCGAGGGCGGCATCTGCTATCTCGACGAGGTCGTGGAGGCGCGCAAGGATGTCACGGTCGTGCTGCATCCCCTGACTGACGATCGCCGCATCCTGCCTCTGGAGCGCATCGGCGAGGAGCTTGCCGCGCCGAACAGCTTCATGCTCGTCGTGTCCTACAATCCCGGTTACCAGACGCTGCTGAAGGCGCTCAAGCCGTCGACGCGCCAGCGCTTCGTCGCCATCGAGTTCAGCTTTCTGCCGCCGGAGCAAGAGATTGCGGTGGTCGCCGCCGAGAGCGGACTATCGCCGGAGCGCGTGCGGCCGCTGGTCGGGCTGGCTGGCCGGCTGCGCGCGCTGAAGGGGCACGACCTGGAGGAGGGCGTCTCGACTCGGCTCGTGGTCTATTGCGCGACCCTGATCGCGGCCGGCATGCCGCTTGCGGATGCCGTGCTCGCGGGCATGATCGAGCCGCTGACCGACGATGCCGACGTCAAGGCGGCGCTTCTCGACGTCGCGCGCGCGATGATCGGCTGAGGTACGACCATGCTCGATTTCCTCGAACTGGAGGAGACGGTCGGCCGCGCCTGGCACCGCATGGTCGGCGGCACCGCCAGCTACCCGGTTCACGCCGAACATGCGGTTTCCCTTGCAGAAGTGAGGAGCCGCCTCGCGGTAATGTTCCGCGCGCTGGGCGGCGAGGCGGGCGTGCAGATCGCGAGCGCCCGTGCGCGCAAGTCCGGGCACCGGCTCGGTTGGCGGCAACGCATCGGTCTCGGTGACGAGCGCATCGAGCAGCCAGGCCGCGATGCCGCGACCATCTTCCTGCCGGACAGCATCGGGATTTTCGCCGACCGCGAACTCAATGCAAGCCTCTATCGTTGGCTCGCGGCATGGTTCGCGGTTGCGCCGGTCGAGGCGATCGCCGAGACCGATCCGCTCCGGCGCGATCTGCTCGTGCTGCGCCGCGCCGCTGAAACCGCGGTCTTCGTGCTGACCCAGTTTCCCGGGCTTGTCGCCGACTACGCGCAGCTTGCCGCCGCGACCGCAGCGGCGCGGCCCCGGCGTCCCCTGCCGCGCATCGAGCAGGAGATCGAGCAGATTATTCTCGCCCTGCTCGGCGCGGAACCTTCACCAGCAGGGAAATTGTGGTCGGCGATGATGGGGAATGGACCGCTGCCGGGCAAGTCTCCGCCGGGCTATCGTCCGATTCTGCCATGCCCAGTCTGGGGCGATTGCTGGACCCGCGAGCTGTCGCCTACGCATGCGGGAGAGGATGAGTGCGCTGGCAGTGCGGAGGCCGCGAGCGAGGACAATCGCAAGCGCTTCGCCGTCCGCGAGCGCGAGGACGGAGCCAATCGCCGCGATCCCTTCGTGCTCAATCGTTTCGAAAAGATCCTGGCGATGGCCGAGATGGTCAATGTCGATCGCCCCTCGGATGACAGCGAGGACGAGGACGCCCAGAAGGCGGCCGACGATCTCGAGGAGATCACGCTCAGCCGCCGCGGCAAGCCGGCGAGCCGGTTCAAGTTCGATCTCGACCTGCCGCCGGAAGCGCTCGGTGCATCGCGGCTGACTGCGGATTTGACCTATCCCGAATGGGACTATCGCAGCCGCTCCTATCTGCCCGATCATTGCCGCGTGCTCGCATCTGCCGCGTCTGAAACCGGTGAAAGCTGGACGCCTGACGAGACCATGCGCCGGCACGTGCGCCAGGTGCGCCGCCGCTTCGAGGTCCTGCGGCCGCGCCATGATTTGATGCGGGCCCAGGCCGACGGACATGACCTCGACCTCGACGCGCTGGTGCGCGCGCGATGCGACCTCCGCGCCGGCAGCAGCAGCGGTCTTGATCGTGTCCACGTTGCGATGCGCCCGCAAGGGCACGATCTCGCCGTCACCCTGCTGGTCGACGTCTCACTCTCCACGGACGCCTGGGTTGATGGTTACCGCGTGCTCGACGTCGAGAAGGAGGCGCTGCTCGTGCTTGCCCACGGCCTATCCGCCTGCGGCGATCACCACAACATCCTGACCTTCACCTCGCGTCGGCGGTCCTGGGTGCGGCTCGAGACGGTCAAGGCGTTCGGCGAGCCGATGAGCGGCGTGGTCGAGCGCCGCATCGGCGCGCTCAAGCCCGGCTACTACACGCGGATCGGCGCGGCGGTCCGCCATGCCGCCGCCGAGCTTGCACGCCAGCCGCAGCGTAAAAAGCTGCTGCTCGTCCTCACCGACGGCAAGCCGAACGACGTCGATCATTATGAGGGGCGCTTTGCGGTCGAAGACACCAGGAGGTCTGTGCAGGAAGCGCGCCGACTCGGGATGGTGGTGTTCGGCGGGACGATCGACGCGGCGGCGCAATCCTATTTTCCGACGCTGTTCGGGCGCAGCGGCTATGCGATCGTCGGCAACATCAAGCGATTGCCCGCGGCGCTGCCGGCGATCTACCGGCAGGTGGCGCACTGATGCGGGAACGCCACGGCGCCGTGTTCTCGGCTGAACTATTGCTCATAGCGTGGGTATATGATCGAATGGCCGGATGGACAAGGGCCGGCCAAACCCCGATCTGATCATCTTCGACTGCGACGGCGTGCTCGTCGACAGCGAGCTCTTGAGCTGCCGCTGCCTGTCCGAGGCCTTGGCTGAATTCGGTCTTTTGCTCAGCGAGGAGCAGGCGCTCGAACTGTTTCTCGGACGCAGCACCACGGCGATCGAGCAGCACTATCGCGATCTCAGTCAGGTCGTGCCAGATGGCTTCCTGCCGCGATTGAAGTCGCATGTGCTGGAGACGTTCGCCGCATCGCTCGCGCCGATCCCCGGGGTGGAGGCGGTGATCTCGGCGCTGACCGTGCCGTTCTGCGTGGCCTCGTCCAGCGACCTCGATCGCGTGTCGCTCTCGCTCGACGTCACCGGTCTTCGGGGATATTTCGGCGACCGGATCTACACTGCGCAGATGGTCAGGCACGGCAAGCCGGCGCCCGATCTCTTTCTTCATGCCGCCGAGAGCATGCGCACACCGCCCACACGCACGCTGGTGATCGAGGACAGCGTCAGCGGGGTGCAGGCGGGCAAGGCCGCCGGCATGACCGTCTGGGGATTTGTCGGCGGCGGCCATTATCGCAGCCGCGATGGCTGCGCTATATTGTCCGCGGCCGGAGCCGATCGGGTCTTCGCGCGCATGAGCGATTTCTGGGAGATGTGAGCCCGCATGGCCGCCGAGAACGACAAGTCGAGACTCGACGACGCCGCGCGCGCCGGCTGGCTCTATTTCATTGCCGGCCATACCCAGGACGAGATCGCAAAGATGCTCCAGGTCTCGCGCGCCTCGGCGCAGCGGCTGGTCTCGCTGTGCCTCGCCGAGCGGCTCATCACCTTCCGGCTCGAACATCCCATCGCGGCCTGCATGGAGCTGGCGGCGCGTTTGAAGCAACGGTTCGACCTCGTCCATTGCGAGGTGGTGCCGGCAGATCCTGCCGCGCCACAGGCCACGGCGGGCATTGCCGAGCGCTGCGCCAATCTGCTCGATTCCACGCTGCGCTCGGAGACGCCTGTCATCGTCGCGCTTGGGACCGGCCGGGCGGTGCGCGCCGCGGTCGAGCGCGTCACGCCGATCGAGCGGCCCAATCACCAGATCGTCTCGCTGGTCGGCAACATCTCCGCCGACGGCTCGGCGAGCTTCTACGACACGGTCGGCCGGCTCGCCGACCGCACCGGCGCGCGGCACTATCCGATGCCGCTGCCGTTCCTGATGTCGTCGGAGGACGAGCGCAACAGGATGGTGCGCATCGAGCCGATCGCGAAGGTGAAAGCGGTCGCAGCTAAAGCGGATTTGCGCCTCGTCGGCATCGGCCAGATGGACCAGAAGGCGCAGGTGCACGTCGACGGCTTCGTCACCCGCGACGAATTGTTCGAGATGATGCGCCTGGGCGCGATCGGCGAGATCACCGGTTGGGCCTATGATGCCAAGGGCCGCCTGCTCAAGGCCGGCACCAACAAGCGCCTCACCAGCATCCCGCCGGAAGTGCCGGCGAAAACCACGACGATCGGCGCAGCGGTCGGGGCGGCCAAAGTGGCGGCGATCGCGGCGGCACTGAACGGCGGCCTGATCAACGGCCTGATCACCGACGAAGCGACGGCAAGGGCGATTCTGGAGCGGTAGGACGGTTCGCGCGGAGGTGTAGCAA
Organism: Bradyrhizobium sp. BLXBL-01; assembly: GCF_051853025.1. Classification (NCBI taxonomy): domain Bacteria; kingdom Pseudomonadati; phylum Pseudomonadota; class Alphaproteobacteria; order Hyphomicrobiales; family Nitrobacteraceae; genus Bradyrhizobium; species Bradyrhizobium sp. BLXBL-01. The sequence goes on along the minus strand of NZ_CP182471.1, from coordinate 5,408,719 downwards.
GCCGCGGCGTTCGTTCCCAACAATGCCGTCGCTTCCGCCTGGGTCCTTCCACCCTCCCGCACTGCAGCACTCATAAGTTGCGCAAACACCCGCGCGCGTGCTTGACAACTGGCGCGCCCCCGTTGAACATACGCCCAACGCGTGGGCATATGCTCAAAACGCGAATTGAGGGGAGGTCACCGTGAAACATGTCCTGGGCGCCGTCTGCGGCGCGTCTGTCCTGCTGGCCGTCCCTGCGATGGCCGAAACGACCCTGACCATCGCCACCGTCAACAATGGCGACATGATCCGCATGCAGGGGTTGACGGGCGAGTTCACCAAGAAGAACCCCGACATCACCGTGAAGTGGGTGACGCTGGAGGAGAACGTGCTGCGCCAGCGCGTCACCACCGACATCGCCACCAAAGGCGGCCAGTTCGACGTGCTCACCATCGGCACCTACGAGGTGCCGATCTGGGCAAAGAAGGGCTGGCTGGTGCCGCTCGCCAATCTCGGCGCCGATTACGACGTCGCCGACCTCCTGCCCAAGATCAAGGACGCGGTCTCCGCCGACGGCAAGCTCTACGCCGCGCCATTCTACGGCGAGAGCTCGATGGTGATGTACCGCACCGATCTGTTCGAGAAGGCCGGCCTGAAGATGCCGGAAAAGCCGAGCTGGGACTTCGTGATCGACGCCGCCAAGAAGCTGACGGACAAGAGTGCTGGCACCTACGGCATCTGCCTGCGCGGCAAGGCGGGCTGGGGCGAGAACATGGCGTTCCTCTCGGCGATGGCCAATTCCTACGGCGCGCGCTGGTTCGACGAGAACTGGCAGCCGCAGTTCAATACGCCGGAATGGAAGACGACGCTGACGACCTATGTGAACCTGATGAAGGAAGCAGGCCCTCCCGGCGCGAGCTCCAACGGCTTCAACGAGAATCTGGCGCTGTTCAACGCCGGCAAATGCGCGATGTGGATCGACGCCACGGTCGCGGCGTCCTTCGTCACCAACCCGAAGGATTCCAAGGTTGCCGACAAGGTCGGCTTCGCGCTCGCGCCCAACACCGGCCTCGGCAAGAACGCCAACTGGTTGTGGGCCTGGAATCTCGCAATCCCGGCCGGCTCCAAGAAGACGGAAGCTGCCGAGAAGTTCATCGCCTGGGCGACCAGCAAGGACTACACCAAGCTGGTGGCGTCGAAGGAGGGCTGGGCCAACGTGCCGCCGGGTACGCGCACCTCGCTCTACCAGAACGATGAGTACCTGAAGGTCGCGCCGTTCGCGAAACTGACGCTGGCCTCGATCGACGCTGCCGATCCCAACAAGCCGACGGTGAAGCCCGTTCCTTACGTCGGCGTGCAATACGCCGCGATCCCTGAATTCCAGGGCATCGGCACGCAAGTGGGCCAGCAGTTCTCGGCGGCGCTTGCAGGATCGATGACCGTCGATGCAGCGCTCACGGCTGCGCAGTCTGCTACCGAGCGCGAGATGAAGCGCGCCGGCTACATCAAGTGAACCCGAGCTCTCCCTGAGCTCAAACTTGCGGCCATCCATCCTTGCTGGATGGCCGTCTTCTTCCTCCGAGCGGAGCGCCAAGAAATGGCAACCCGGCAGACGCAGTTTCTTGCGCGGTCGCTCCTGACCCCCGCCGTCGGGCTGCTGTTCATCTGGATGATCGTCCCGCTGGCGCTGACGATCTATTTCTCGACGCTGCACTACAGCCTGCTCGATCCCGGTTCGGAATCGTTCGTCGGCCTCGAAAACTTCCGCTACTTCCTCACCGATCCCGCTTTTCTGGCCTCGCTCCAAAACACGCTGGTGCTGGTCGGCTCGGTGCTGGCGCTGACGATCCTGCTCGGCATTCCGCTGGCGCTGCTGATGGACCAACCCGTGATCGGCCGCAATTTCGTCCGGCTGATGGTGATTGCGCCGTTCTTCGTGATGCCGACGGTGAGCGCGCTGGTCTGGAAGAACCTGTTGATGCATCCGGTGTCCGGGCTGTTCGCCTGGCTCGCCTCGCTGTTCGGCCTGACGCCGATCGATTGGTTCAACGACGTGCCGCTGTTTGCGGTGATCCTGATCGTGACCTGGCAATGGCTGCCGTTCGCGACGCTGATCCTGCTGACGGCGCTGCAATCGCTCGACGAGGAGCAAAAGGAGGCCGCCGAGATGGACGGCGCGAGCGCCATCTCGACCTTCATCTACATCACGCTGCCGCACCTGGCGCGTCCCATCACCGTGGTGATCCTGATCGAGACCATCTTCCTGCTCACGGTGTTCGCCGAGATCTTCGTCACCACGGGCGGTGGGCCCGGCCTGCAGACCACCAACATCGCCTTCCTGATCTATTCGCAGGCGCTGATCCAGTTCGACGTCGGCAGCGCCTCCGCGGGCGGTCTCGTCGCGGTGGTGATCGCCAACGTCGTCGCCTTCTTTCTCGTCCGCATCGTCGGCCGCAATCTGGAGGCTTGAAGCATGGCGCGGATGGCGACGAGACAACGGGTGGTCATCTCGACGATCGGAGCCTGGCTGTTCGGCTTCCTGATCTTCTTTCCGATCCTGTGGATGGGGTTGGCGAGCTTCAAGACCGAGCTCGAGGCCTTCGCGATCCCGCCATCCTTCCTGTTCTTCCACTGGACCACGGAAAACTACGCGACGGTGCAGGAGCGCAGCGATTATCTGCACCACGCGATGAACTCGATCATCATCGCCGGCGGCTCGACGCTCATTGCGCTGTTGATCGCCATTCCCGCGGCCTGGTCGATGGCGTTCTCGCCGACCAAGCGCACCAAGGACGTCCTGCTCTGGATGCTCTCGACCAAGATGATGCCGCCGGTCGGCGTGCTGGTGCCGATCTACCTGATTTACAAGAGCTTCGGCCTGCTCGATTCCCGCATCGGCCTCGTCTTCATCCTGTGCCTCGGCAACCTGCCGATCGTGATCTGGATGCTCTTCACCTATTTCAAGGAGATCCCGCGCGACATCCTCGAAGCCGCGCGCATGGACGGCGCCACGATCGGCCGCGAGCTCGTCTACGTGCTGACGCCGATGGCGATTCCGGGGCTGGCGTCCACGCTGCTGCTCAATCTGATTCTGGCCTGGAACGAGGCGTTCTGGACGCTGAACCTGTCCACCTCGAGCGCTGCGCCGCTGACCACGTTCATCGCATCCTATTCCAGCCCCGAAGGGCTGTTCTGGGCAAAGCTGTCGGCGGCGTCCACGCTGGCGATCGCGCCCATTCTCGTCCTCGGTTGGTTCAGCCAGAAGCAACTCGTGCGCGGGCTCACCTTCGGTGCGGTGAAGTAGAGGGGATCATGGGTCAGATCACACTTCAGGGCGTGCAAAAGTCCTTCGGCCCCGTGCACATCATCAAGGGCGCCGACCTCGACATTGCCGACGGCTCCTTCGTCGTGTTCGTCGGTCCCTCCGGCTGCGGCAAGACCACGCTGCTGCGGCTGATCGCGGGGCTCGAGGACGTCAGCGGCGGCAAGATCCTGATCGACGGCAAGAACGTCGTCGATACGCCGCCCGCCAAGCGCGGGCTGTCGATGGTGTTCCAGTCCTACGCGCTCTATCCGCATATGAGCGTGCGCGGCAATATCGGCTTCGGCCTGAAGATGGCGGGCTTGCGGAAGGACGAGATCAACCGCAAGGTCGAGGCGGCCGCCGCGACCCTGAACCTCACGCCCTACCTCGACCGCAAGCCACGCGAGCTCTCCGGCGGCCAGCGCCAGCGCGTCGCGATCGGCCGCGCCATCGTCCGAGAGCCAAAGGCATTCCTGTTCGATGAGCCGCTCTCCAACCTCGACGCCGCGTTGCGCGTGCAGATGCGCATCGAGGTGACGCGGCTGCAGAAGCAGCTCGGCACCACCGCGATCTACGTCACCCACGACCAGGTCGAGGCCATGACCATGGCCGACAAGATCGTCGTGCTCAACGGCGGCAAGATCGAGCAATATGGTTCGCCGCTGGAGCTCTATGAACGGCCCGCCAATCTCTTCGTCGCCGGCTTCATCGGCTCGCCCAAGATGAACTTCGTCACCGGCGAGCCCGCTTTGCAGAAGGGGGCAGCGACGATCGGCGTCCGGCCGGAGCATCTGAAGATCGAGCGCGACGGCGGCGGAGGCTGGCAGGGCACCATTGCGGTGGCCGAGCATCTCGGCAGTGACACCTTCCTCTACGTCGATGCCGGCGCGCTCGGCATGCTGACGGCGCGCTACGTCGGCGAATTGAGCCTGCATGCCGGCGACCGGGTGTCGCTGATGCCGGACCCAGCGCGCATCCACCGCTTCGACGAGAGCGGCAACGCTCTTCGGGGCTGACAAGAAACGGCAAGAAAACGGAAAGACGATCATGTACCTGGAAAAGTTCAGGCTGAGCGGCAAGACCGCGTTCATCACCGGCGGCGGGCAGGGCATTGGCCTCGCCTGCGCGGAGGCGCTGGCGGAGGCCGGTGCGAAGGTCATCATCGGCGACCGCGACGGCAAGGTCGCCGACAGCGCCAAAGCCAGCCTGAAGGCGAAGGGCTATGACACCGAGACCGCAATCATGGACGTCACCGACACCAAACGCGTGGCCGAGGTGGCAAATGATCTCGTCGCCCGCCATGGCAAGGTCGACATCCTCGTCAACAATGCCGGCATCGCGCGCAGCGAGACGCCTGCCGAGACCGTCACCGACGAGCACTGGCTCAACGTCATCGACGTCAATCTCAACGGCACCTTCTGGTGCTGCCGCGAGTTCGGCAAGCACATGCTCAAGGCGAAGAGCGGTGCCATCGTCAATGTCGGCTCGATGAGCGGCTTCATCGTCAATAAGCCGCAGGAGCAGTGCTTCTACAACGCCTCCAAGGCCGCGGTGCACCATCTGACCAAGTCGCTGGCCGCCGAATGGGGCGCGCGCGGCATCCGCGTCAACGCGGTGGCCCCGACCTATATCGAGACGCCGCTCAACGCCTTCGTGAAGAGCAATCCGAAGATGTACGACGCCTGGATCGGTGGAACCCCGATGGCGCGAATGGGGCAGGTCGAGGAGATCGCCTCCGTCGTCCTGTTCCTCTCATCCGAGGCCGCGAGCCTGATGACCGGCAGCATCGTGCTGGTGGATGGCGGCTACACTTGCTGGTAGGCTTACGTCAAAACGGACGGAAAGCGACCGGGAGCGACAATGCCGCGAGCGTATATCGGCGTCGACGTGGGGACCACGAGCACGCGGGCAGGGGTGTTTGACGAGGCCGGCACACTGCTCGCGACGGCCCGGCATCCGATCAGGATCTGGCACGAGGCCGGCGATATCGTCGAGCAGTCGTCGGAAGACATCTGGAAGGCCTGTGTCAAATCGGTGCGGGCGGCGATGGCGGAAGCTGCCGTCGTCCCCGACAGCATTGGCGGCATCGGTTTCGACGCCACCTGTTCCCTCGTGGTGCTCGATCCGCAAGGCGAGCCGCTCACCGTCAGTGCGTCCGGCGAGGCGCAGCGCAACGTCATCGTCTGGATGGATCACCGCGCCACGGCCGAGGCGCGGCTGATCAACGAGACCGAGGACGCCGTGCTGCGCTATGTCGGCGGCTCGATCTCGCCGGAGATGGAGATGCCGAAGCTGCTCTGGCTGAAGCGGCATCTGCGCGCGAGTTTCAATGCCGCCGGTCACTTCTTCGATCTGGCCGACTATCTGACCTGGCGCGCGACCGGGGCGCTGCAGCGCTCGACCTGCACCGTCACCTGCAAATGGAACTATCTCGCCCATGACGGCGGCGGCTGGAGCGCGCCGTTCTTCAAGCGCATTGGCCTGTCGGACTTCGTCACCGAACAATACGCGCGCATCGGCACCGAGATCGTTGCGCCCGGTACGCGCCTCGGCGCCGGGCTCACGCCGGCAGCAGCAGTCGAGCTAGGCCTCGCTCCGGGCATCCCGGTCGGCGCCTCCCTGATTGACGCCCATGCCGGCGGCATCGGCGCGATCGGCGGCCGCGACGGATCGGGGGGCGCGAGCGATGTCAGCGACCGTCTCGCCTACATCATGGGAACGTCGGCCTGCATTATGGCGACGACGAAGGAGCCGTGCTTCGTGCCGGGCGTGTGGGGCCCCTATTATTCCGGCATGGTGCCGGAGTTCTGGCTCAACGAAGGCGGGCAGTCCGCCGCGGGCGCTGCGATCGATCATCTCCTCAAGTCGCATCCCGGCCATGGCGAGGCGAGCGCGGCGGCGCGCAGCGAGGGCCTCGATCTCATCGATTTCCTCGAGCGCCGCATCATCGCGCGCGCCGGCGATGCCAGCCGCGCCGCGCTGCTGGCGCACGACGTCCACGTGCTCCCGGAATTCATCGGCAATCGCTCGCCTTATGCCGACCCTGACACGCGCGCGGTGATCGCGGGCCTTGATCTCGACACCGACATCGCCTCGATGGAGCGGCTGTTCGTCGCCGGCCTCTGCGGTCTCGCCTATGGTCTCGCCGAGGTGATCGAGGCCTTTGCAGCGCATGGCGTGCGCTCCAGTCTCATGATCATGGGCGGCGGCGCCAGTCGCAGCCCGCTGGTTCGCCAAATCATGGCGGATACCACCGGCCTCACGGTTGCGTTGCCGCAAACGAAAGAGCCGGTCCTGCTGGGCGCCGCGATGCTCGGGGCGGTCGCCGGCGGCGCCTATGCCTCGATCGGCGAGACCATGGCAAAAATGTCGGCGCTGGGACGCAAGAGCGAGCCGACCGCGCCCGACATGGCCGCATTTCACACCCGCAAGCGCGAGGTCTACAAGCTGCTGCGCGAGGTCGATCGCGGCAGCCGCGCGGCGATGAGCAGTGTCGCGAGAGGTTGAAAGACATGCTGATTGCCTGCGGCGATGCGCTGATCGATTTCGTGCCGACGCGAAACGTCGACGGACGCGAGGCCGTGATGCCCGCGGTCGGCGGCTCCTGCCTGAATGTCGCGATCGGCATGGCGCGGCTGGGTGCGCCGACCGGCTTTGTCGGCGGCATCTCGACCGACCTGTTCGGGCGCATGATCGCCGACCATGCCACCGCATCGAACGTCGCGCTCGATCTCGCCACCCGCAGCGACCACCAGACTACGCTCGCCTTTGTCCGTATTGTCGAAGGCGAATCGCACTACGCCTTCTACGACGCCGAGACCGCGACCCGGAGCTGGACGTACCGCCGCGGCACAGTTCCTTTCGACACGATTGAAGCTCTCCATATCGGCTCGACCACGCTGGTCAACGACCTTGGTGCGGCCGAGACCAAGGCGCTGATTGCGGACGCGCGGGCGTCGACCACGATCTCCTTCGATCCGAACTGCCGACCGAACCTCGTCAAGGACAAGCCCGCGTATCTCGCTAGCATGGCCGAGTTCGCCGGAAGCGCCGATCTCATCAAGATGTCGGACGTCGATTTCGCCTATCTGTTCGGCGAGGAGCCTTGTCAGCAGCGCGCGAACACATTGCTGGCGCAGGGCACGAGCCTTGTCGTCATCACCCGCGGCAACAACGGCGCCATCGCCTGGCATGCGCGAGCAGGCCAGATTGAAGTCGCTGCGCCCAAGGTCGAGGTGGCCGACACGATTGGCGCTGGCGACAGCTTTCAGGCGGCGCTGCTGTTCGCCCTGTACAAGCAGGGCCGCATCGCCCGGCCGCGATTGAAGGACATCGGCGCGGACGAGCTCCGCCGTGCGCTGTCCTTTGCGGCCAATTGTGCCGGCCTGACCTGCACGCGTCCGGGTGCCGATCCGCCCTGGAGCCACGAGATCCATTGGAGCTGGTAGTCCGCGTCACATCCGCGCGACGGCCTTCTCGGCACATTTCAGGAAGGTTCCGATCAGCGGACTTTGCGAGTCCCGCCGCCAACAGACTGCAACGTCGAGGGAGTCGGCGACGTTACGCAGGGGTCTGAACACGACTCCGCGTGGCGCGCCGAGCTGTGCGCAGGCCGGCAGGATGGCGAGACCTTCACCGGCCAGGACCAGGCTCATCGCCGAATGCACCGTCTCCACCCGGCTGGCGATCGGCATCACCACTTGGTGCCGACGCAACAAGGGGACGACCGCCGAGGAGGCGGGTCCATGGTCCGGATGCGGCAGTGCGATCAGCGGACAGCCCTGCAGCCGGGCCATCGGCACGGAGCTCAAGCGGGCGAGGGGCGAGCGGATCGGCATGGCGAGCATGAAAGGCTGTGCCCCGATCTTTGCCACCTGGATCTCGGGATGATTGATTGCGGGCATGCACAGCGCGACCGTGACGCTGCGGTCGAGCACGCGGGCCTCGCGCGTCGAGGCGCTGAGTTCGGCGAAGCTGAGGTCGACGCCGGGAACCGCGCGGCGCAGTTCGGGGATGAGCCGCGGCAGCATCGCATTCGCCAGCACGAACATGTAGCCCACCGACAACCGGCCGCGCCGTCCCGAAGCAACCGCGCGCGCGGCTTCGGCGCCGTCGGCCGCCAGCGCCAGCGCTTCGCTGGCGCGCGCCAGCAACGCCTGGCCCGCCTCGGTCAGATCCATGCCTCGGGTGCCGCGGCGGAACAGCGGCGCGCCGATCTCGGCCTCGAGCTTGCGGATCTGGACCGAGAGCGGCGGCTGCGCCATCCGGAGCCGCTCGGCGGCCTTGCCGATGCTGCGCGCCTCGGCGACGGCGACGAAATAGCGGAGCCGGCGAAGATCCATTGGCATACCGAGAGCGTATGGGTTGGCCACAAAAATCGTATTGGACGGCGAGTTAACAAAACTGTCATTCTCGCTGTCAATGTCTTCGGGCCAATGGCGGCCCGCTTCGGAGCGTGATGTGACGATGAACGGCGATCCTTGTCTGTTGTCCGCAACCGAGCTGCGCGGTCTCATTGCGGCAGGGCGGATATCGCCGGTCGAGCTCACCCGCGCCGTACTTGCCCGCGCCGAGGCGCGCCAGCCCGAATTGAATTGCTTCATCACTCTGTGCGGTGACGAGGCGATCGCAGCGGCGCGCGACGCCGAGCGCAAGGTGATGGCGGGCGAACCGCTCGGCCTGCTGCACGGCATCCCCGTCACCGTCAAGGACATCGTCAACACCAAGGGCGTCAAGACGACCTTTGGCGCTGTTCCCTACAAGAACAATGTGCCGACCGAGGATGCCGTCGCCGTCGCACGGTTGCGCAGCGCAGGCGCGATCCTGATCGGCAAGACCACGACGCCTGAGTTCGGCAGCAAGTGCCTCACCGATTCTCCTTTGTTCGGTCGGACCCGCAATGCGTGGGACGCCTGCCGTTCCTCCGGCGGCTCCAGCGGTGGCGCGGCGGTCGCTGTCGCCAGCGGCATCGCTCCGCTGGCGATTGCTACCGACGGCGGCGGCTCGACGCGCATTCCGGCGGCCTGCAACGGCGTGGTGGGCCTGAAGCAGAGCAACGGCGTGATCCCGCACAGCCAGGCCCTCGACGTCTTCGGCAACCAGACCTATGTCACGCCGACCACCCGTACCGTCGCCGACACCGCGTTGATGATGCAGGCGATGGCGGGCGAAGATCCTATCGATCCCTGGTCGATCGGCGTGCCCGTGCCTGACTTCATCGGCATCGCCGCACCGCGCGGCGATTTGCGCGGGATAAGGATTCTGTACTGCCTGACGCCGCCGGGCCGTCCGGTCTCCGCCGAAGTCGCCGCCAGTTTCAAGGCGAGCCTCGACCGGCTGGCCGGATTAGGGGCCGAGCTCGAGGAATTCTCCGGCGAGGGCTTCGACATCGAACCGATCTGGCGCGCCATCAACCACACCGTCTGGCGCACGCGCTTTGCCAAGCTTGCGGCCGAGCATGGGGGCGAGCTGAGCGAGGCTTTTCTCAAGCAGCTCGCGCTCGCCAGCGAAGTCAGCGGCGTCGATTATCAGGAGGCGATGTTCGCGCGCACCGCGTTGTTCCGCCGCGTGCAATCGCTGCTTGCGCGCGGTCACCTCCTGGCGATGCCGACCCTGTCGCGCACCGCGTTGCCGATCAAGCAGGACCTGTTCGGCAGCATCGAGATCGATGGCAGGCACTACGACAGCGTCCGGCCGCATTGGTTCCCCTGGACCATGCCGTTCAACATGACCGGCCATCCCGCGATCAGCCTTCCCTCGGGTTTTGCCCGCGACGGGCTGCCGATCGGGCTTCAGCTGGTCGGCCGCTTCCGGGCCGATGCGGAATTGCTGCGCGTGAGCGCACTGTTCGAGGCGTCAAGCGATCTTCTGTCCCGCTGGCCGGCTTGAGGAGATGGGCGTGCAGCAAAGAGCTTGCTTAAGGCGTCCGGACATGTTGATCGTGGCGTTGGTGAGCACTGAAGCCGAGCGCGCATGAGCGTCTTTGTCCTCCGACGTCTGTTGACCCTGCTGGCGACGCTGGTCGGCGCGTCGCTGATCATCTTCCTGGTGCTCGACGCGCTGCCCGGCAACGCGGCGCAAATGCTGATGGGCGCCGACGCTTCGCCGGATGCGGTCCGCGCGCTCACCGTCAAGCTCGGGCTCGACCAGCCGCTGGCCGTTCGCTACGTGCAATGGATCAAGGGCCTCCTCGTCGGCGATCTCGGCAATTCCTATGTCTACGGCACCCCCGTCGCCAGCCTGATCGCGGAGCGGCTGGTGTTGACCATTCCGCTCGCGATCATGGCGATGACGATCACGGTGACGCTGGCGCTCTCCGCCGGCATCTACACCGCCGCCAATCACAACAAGCTCGGCGACGTCGGCGTGATGTCGCTGACGCAAGTTGGCATCGCGCTGCCGAACTTCTGGTTCGCGATTCTCCTGGTGCTGTTGTTCTCGGTGCGGCTGCAATGGCTCTCGGCAGGCGGCTTTGCCGGCTGGGAGGACGGCATCTGGCCGGGGATCAAGTCGCTGCTGCTGCCGGCGATCTCGCTCGCGGTGGTGCAGGCCGCGATCCTCGCGCGCGTCACGCGCTCGGCCGTGCTCGAAGTGCTGCGCGAAGACTTCGTCCGCACCGCGCGCGCAAAAGGCCTCGGCAAGCGCGAGGTGCTGTGGAGCCACGTGCTGCGCAATGCCATGATCCCCGTGATGACCGTGATGGGACTGCAATTCGCCAATCTGCTCGCCGGCACCATCGTGATCGAGAACGTGTTCTACCTGCCGGGCCTCGGCCGCCTGATCTTCCAGTCGATCGCCAACCGCGACCTGATCGTGGTGCGCAATTGCGTGATGCTGCTCGCCGCGATGGTCGTGATCGTCAACTTCGTGGTCGATGTGCTCTATGCCTTCATCGATCCCCGCATCAAGGTGCACGACCTGTGAGCGCGCCCATCACCATCGACGCGCCCGTCGCAACGCGTCCGCTGCCGGCGCGCACGTTCTGGCGCCGCGCGCTGCGCCACCGCAGCTTCGTCCTCGGTGGCGCGCTGAGCCTTCTGGTGCTGGCTTCGGCATTGGTGTCGCTGGTATGGACGCCGTGGTCGCCCTATGAGATCGATATCGCCGCAAAGCTCCGCCCGCCCTCGGCGGCGCATTGGCTCGGCACCGATTCCTTCGGCCGCGACATCGTCTCGCTGCTGCTTGCCGGCGCCCGATCCACCATCATGGTCGGTGTCATCGCCGTCAGCATCGGTCTCACCTTCGGCGTCACGCTGGGCCTGATCGCCTCGGCCCGGCGCGGCTGGACGGAGGAGATCATCATGCGCTTCTCCGATTTCACCTTCGCCTTTCCGGCTGTGCTGTCCGCGATCATGCTTGCCGCGGTGGTGGGGCCGGGCATGGTGACCTCGATCGTCGCGATCGGCATCTTTCAGATCCCGACGTTGACTCGGCTGACGCGCGGCTCGGCCAATGCGATCTGGGCGCGCGAATTCGTGCTTGCGGCACGCGCGGCGGGCAAGGGGCGCTTCCGCATCACCATCGAGCATGTGCTGCCGAATATTCTGTCGATCCTGATCGTGCAGGTCACCATCCAGTTCGCGCTCGCCATTCTCGCCGAGGCCGCTTTGTCCTATCTCGGCCTCGGCACGCAGCCGCCGCAGCCGTCCTGGGGGCGGATGTTGAACGATGCACAGACGCTGCTGTTCCAGTCGCCGATGCTCGCGGTCTATCCGGGTGCTGCGATCGCAATCTCCGTGCTCGGCCTCAACCTGCTCGGCGACGGACTGCGCGACCTGCTCGATCCCCGGCTGGCGCGGGAGCGATGACGATGGCCGAGCGCGCCAACATGCCGCTGATCGAAGTCGACAATCTCGGCGTTCGCCTCAACACCAGCCGTGGGCCGGCGCAAGCCGTGCGCGGTGTCAGCTTTGCGCTGAAGCGCGGCGAGACGCTTGGGCTCGTCGGCGAGTCCGGCTGCGGCAAGTCGGTCACGGCGTTGTCGTTGATGGGGCTGCTGCCGGACAGTGCCGTCGTTACCGGCAGCATCAAGCTGGACGGAGACGAGCTCGTCGGACTTGCGGATGCCGATTACTGCCGCTTGCGCGGCAACCGCATCAGCATGATCTTCCAGGAGCCTATGACTGCGCTCAACCCGATGCACACGATCGGCAACCAGGTCGCCGAGCCGCTGCGGCGTCATAAAAGATATTCGGCGGCGCAGGCGCGCAAAGAGGCGATCGCCTTGCTCGACCGCGTCGGGCTGCCTGACCCCGCACGTCGTGTCGATGCCTATCCGCACCAGTTCTCCGGCGGCCAGCGTCAGCGCATCACCATCGCGATGGCGCTTGCCTGCGAGCCGGACCTGTTGATCGCGGACGAGCCGACCACCGCGCTCGACGTCACCATCCAGGGTCAGATCCTGGATCTCATCGACGACCTCGTCGAGGAGCGCGGCATGTCGATGATCCTGATCTCGCACGATCTCGGCGTCATCGCCGAGAACGTCCAGCGCATGATGGTGATGTATGGCGGCACCGTCGTCGAGAGCGGGCCGACCAACGAAGTCTTCCGTCGCATGGGCCATCCCTACACGCAGGGCCTGTTCCGTGCCCGGCCCAAGCTCGGCGCGCGCAAGGGGACGCGGCTGAAGACGATCTCGGGCACGGTGCCGGAACTCGCCGATCTGCCGTCCGGCTGCACCTTCTCCGACCGCTGTCCGCTCGTGATCGACCAGTGCCGCGCCGCGCTGCCGCCGATGGTGGGTGTCGGCCCCGGCCATTTTGCGCGCTGCATCCGAACTGACGTGTCGATGGCCGAACGCGTCGGAGCGCTGACCGCATGAGCACCGCGCCGCTTCTCGACGTCCGGGATCTCGAACAGCGCTACACGCTGCCGCGCGAGAGCCTGTTCCGACCGCCGGGGCAGGTGCGCGCGCTCAACGGTGTCAGCGTGCAGGTCCAGGCCGGCAAGAGCCTCGGAATCGTTGGCGAGTCCGGCTCCGGCAAATCCACCTTCGCGCGCGTCGTGATGGCGCTGGAGCGGCCCACGTCAGGGCAGGTCGCGCTGCTCGGGCGGGATCTCAATCGCCTGCCGGCCGACGAGCTGCGCCGCGCCCGGCGCGATTTCCAGATGGTGTTCCAGGACCCCTATGGCTCGCTCGATCCGCGCCAGACCATCGCGCGGATCGTCGCCGAGCCGCTGACCGTGCTGGAAGGTGCCGTCCGCACCACGTTCCGCGACCGCGTCGCAGCGGTGTTGCGCCAGGTCGGCTTGCGCGATGCGGACATGGAAAAATATCCGCACGAATTCTCCGGCGGCCAGCGCCAGCGCATCGCCATTGCGCGTGCGCTGATCACCCAGCCGAAGCTGATCGTCGCCGACGAGCCGGTCTCCGCGCTCGACGTCTCCGTGCAGGCCCAGGTGCTGAACCTGATGCAGGACCTCCAGGAGCAGTTCGGCCTGAGCTACATCCTGATCAGCCACGACCTCGCCGTGGTCGACTATCTCTGCGACGAGGTCGCGGTGATGTATCTCGGCCGCATCGTCGAGCAGGGCCGGCCAGAGGATCTGTTCGAGCGCGGTGCCCATCCCTATACGCGGGCGCTGCTGGATGCGGTGCCGCGGGCGCGTGCCGGGGGTGGCCGGCGCCGGCGCGGGGCCCAGGCGATCGCCTCGCAATCGGCCGCGACGGCCGGATGCCCCTATGCCGCGCGCTGCGCCCTTGCCGACCAGCATTGCCGCGAGGTTCCGCCTGCGTTACGCAAGGTGGGCGAGGGACACCTTGCCGCCTGCCACAAGGCCGAGGCCGTGATGGCGTTGCCGCAGGCGGCCATGGAAGGTTAGTGTCCGGGGCAGGATTGGCGTTAAGCTGGAAACAGGATTGGCCGGGGAGTTTGCGCATGTTCAGGAAACTATCGATCGTCGCCTTTGCCGCTGCGCTCGTCGCGGCGCCTTTGCCGGTGCTGGCGCAGGGCAAGAAGGACAGCGTCGTCATGGCGATGGCGCTGGAGCCGCCGGGGCTCGACCCCACCAACGCCGCCGCGGCCGCGATCGCCGAGGTCACGCTCTACAACATCTACGAGACCCTGACCAAGATCAACGAGGACGGCTCGGTCTCGCCGCTGCTGGCCGAGAGCTGGACCGCTTCGCCCGATCTGAAGACCTATACGTTCAAGCTGCGCAAGGGCGTCAAATTCCACAATGGCGAAGCGTTCGATTCCGCGGCGGTGAAGTTTTCGTTCGAGCGCAACGCGGCGCCGACCAGCACCAACAAGGACAAGAGCCTGTACCAGGCCTTCGAGAAGGTCGAGACGCCCGACGCCGACACCGTCGTGATCACCGTGAAATATTCCGAGCCGAACCTGCCGTTCCTGCTCGGCCAGGCGGGCGGCTCGATCGTCGAGCCGAAGAGCGCGGGTACCAATGTCACGCAGCCGGTCGGCACCGGACCGTACCAGCTTGGCGGCTGGGCCAAGGGCTCTTCGATCACGCTGAACAAATGGGCCGACTACCGCAACGCCTCCGCGATCAAGCTGTCCAAGGTGACGATCCGCTTCATCTCAGATCCGGCGGCGCAGGTGGCGGCGCTGCTGTCGGGCGACGTCGATGCATTCCCGCGCGTCGCCGCGGCGCGCGCCTTGGCACAGTTCAAGGCCGATCCGCGCTTCAACGTCCAGGTCGGCGGCTCCCGGGCCAAGACCATCGTTGCGATCAACCACCGCAAGAAGCCGCTCGACGACGTCCGCGTCCGCCGCGCCATCCTTGCCGCGATCGACCGCAAGGCCATGATCGACGGCGCCGTCGACGGCTTCGGCACGCCGATCGGCAGCTTCTACGTGCCGGGCGCGCTCGGCTATGTCGACACCACCGGTATCAACCCGTACGATCCGGAGAAAGCCAAGAAGCTGCTCGCTGAAGCCGGCGTCACCACGCCCCTCGAATTGTCGCTCAAGCTGCCGCCGCCGTCCTATGCGCGGCAGGGCGGGGAGATCGCCGCAGCCCAGCTCGCCAAGGTCGGCATCGTCGCCAAGATCGAGAACGTCGAGTGGGCGCAATGGCTGTCGCAGGTGTTCGCCGGCAATGGCCCGCACAATTTCGATCTGACCATCGTCAGCCATGTCGAGCCGTTCGACCTCGTCAAGATCACCGAGTCGGACTACTACCTCGGTTACAACAACGAGGCCTTCAACGCGCTCTACAAGCAGATCGTCTCGACGCCGGACGAAGCCGCCCGCGCAAAGCTGCTCGGCGACGCCCAGCGCATGCTCGCCACCGACGCGGTCTCCGCCTACCTGTACCAGCCGCAGCTCATCACCATCACAGCCAAGAAGCTGAAGGGCGTCTGGAAGGACGTGCCGCAATTCGAGAACGACTTCTCCACGTGGTATTGGGAGTAGGCGGCGTCCGTTTCCGTGTCCTCTCCACGCGTGGGAGAGGACACAGCTCCAACCAAAACCTGAAAAACAACCCCATGCACAGTAGCCGGGGTTAGTCATTTCAATGGCTTGCGCGCTTGCGTCGCGCGTGATCAGGTGATGCGCCGGTCGTTGACCCGTCGGGCAAAACACTGGCATGATGGCATCGTCGCGGTCTCGTGGTCAGGGACGCGCCGCAAGGCGAGACAGCCGTGAAGAAGCCATCCCGCCGCGATGCCGGCATTGCCGCGGCGGCCGTCCGCGCCGAGGCGCCGATCTCCCCAAAGCTTGATCATGCAAGGCTCGATCATGCGTCGATGAGCGATATCGCTCATGCCTTGGCTGATGGGCATGTCACTGCCACGGCGCTGCTCAAAGCTTATCTCGCGCGCATCCAAGCCTACGACCGCGGCGGGCCCAAGCTCAACGCGGTACGCGCGCTCAATCCCGACGCGCTCGCGATCGCAGGCAGACTTGACGGCGTCAAGCCGTCGGCCAAGCGGCCGCTGGCCGGCATCCCGATCCTGGTGAAGGACAACATCGCGACCGGCGACGCGCAGCCGACCACGGCGGGCTCGCTGGCGCTGGAAGGCGCGCGTGCGCGGGACGATGCGACGCTCGTCAAGCTGCTGCGCGAGGCCGGTGCGGTGATCCTCGGCAAGGCGAACCTGACCGAATTTTCCAACATGCTCGCGGTCGACATGCCCGCCGGCTATTCGTCGCTGGGCGGTCAGGTCAAGAACCCCTATGCGCCGGACCAGATGGACGAGCATGGTATCCCGATCCTCAGCCCAGGAGGCTCGAGCGCGGGTTCGGCGGTCGCGGTGGCGGCAGGTCTGTGCGCGGCCTCGATCGGCACGGAGACCTCGGGCTCGCTGCTGTTTCCCGCCAGCCAGAACGGCCTCGTCACCGTGAAGCCGACGGTCGGCCTGATCAGCCGCGCCGGCATCGTGCCGATCGCGCACAGCCAGGACACCGCCGGGCCGATGACCCGGACCGTGCGCGACGCGGCGCTGCTGCTGAACGTGCTGGCGGCCAAGGATCCGCTCGACGCGACGACGCAAAAGCTGCGGCGGCCGGCCGATTTCACCGACGGCCTTGCCGCCGACGTCATGAAAGGTGCGCGCATCGGCGTGCCGAGCGACCCTGCCGACCCGTTGAACGATTGCTTTTACGGCAAGCTGCTGCCCAACAGGGTCAAGCTGATCGCCGAAGCGATCCAGGTGCTGGAGGATCTCGGCGCCGTCATCGTGCGTGCCAGCATGCCGACGCCCGGCTGGATCGGCGGGCCCGGCACGACCATGGCCGTGCTCAACCGCAATCCGCTGAGCGCCCACAAAGGCACGATCGCCCGACCGCCGGTCGTCTTCCTCTATGAAATGAAGCACGACCTCAATCTGTATCTGAAGGAGTGGGCGACCAACACCGACATCAAGACCATGACCGACATCGTCGCCTTCAACGAGGCGAATGCGGACAGGGCGTTGCGTTTCGGCCAGGACCACTTTCTCGCCGCGGAGATGACCAGGGGCGATCTCAGCGAGCGCGAGTACAAATCCGCACGCGCCATGGACCTGCTCTCGGCCAAGACGCGCGGCATGGATGCCTATATGAGCCGACACAAGCTCGACGCCGTCCTGTTCCCCGGCGCATACGGCGCCGCAATTGCCGCCAAGGCGGGTTATCCCAGCGTCATGGTGCCGGGCGGGTTCGTTTCGGGGACAGATGACGGCAAGGATACGCCCGACTATCCGTTCGGCGTCACCTTCGCAGGCCGCGCCTGGAGCGAGCACAAGCTGCTGCGCTTGGCCTACGCCTTTGAACAGGCCTCCGCCAAGCGCAAGCCGCCGCCCGGCCTGCCGGCGCTTTAGAGTGCACTGTGGGTGCGCCGCTCTGGCATGTGCTGACAAATCCGCTGTCTGTTCTCGCAGATGCAGCGGACGCGCCGTCCTGCCCTGGGGAGGGCGCTTTGTGACCTGAAGCGGAAGCCAGCCCTAGTCGGCGGGCGGCCCTTCATGCTTTGATTTGCTGTGCTCTGAAACTGGAGGACCACACTCGTGATGTCGGCAGCGTGCACGCGTCTTGGGATCGAACTTCCTATCATTCAAGCCCCAATGGGCGGAGCGGTCGGTCCCGCTCTTGCTGCAGCAGTGAGCAATGCCGGTGGGCTGGGCACCTTGGCTTTATGGGGAGCGGACATACAAACGTTGCGTCGGCAAATTCGCGAAACTCAAGCCCTTACAAGCAAGCCATTCGCCGTCAATTTAAACCTAGAGTTCGCGCAAGAAGAGCGCCTTGACGCTTGCCTGCAGGAGCGCGTGCCGATTATCTCCTTCTTCTGGCGCGACCCTTCCGCGCTTGTGGCCCGTGCGAAGGCGGGCGGCGCTGTCGTACTTCATACGGTTGGCACCGCCGAGGACGCGCGCCGAGCAGTAGAATGCGGGGTTGACATCGTCGTTGCACAAGGATGGGAGGCAGGTGGCCATGTGCGTGGGAAGGTCGCGACGATGGCACTTGTACCCGCAGTGGTCGATGCTGTTGGCCGTGTCCCAGTCATAGCGGCGGGAGGCATTGCGGATGGTCGTGGACTTGCCGCTGCCTTGGCGCTCGGCGCTTCGGGGGTCTGGATCGGGACCCGTTTCCTCGCGAGCACTGAAGTGGAAATTCATCCCCACTATCGCGAGCGAATATTTCGAGCAACAGAAGACGATACCGTTTATCTCGAAGAGCTATTTGACATCGGATGGCCAAAGGCTCCTCACCGTGTATTGCGCAACAGCACTGTCGCGGCTTGGGAAGCCGCCGGGCGTCCAGTTTCGGGAAAGCGGCCGGGTGAGGGCGAGGTCGTCGCCACCTCGAAATCTCGTGGCCCAATCGTCCGTTATCGATCCTATACACCAGCAGCCGATGCCGAGGGTGACATCGATGCACTGTCGCTCTGGGCCGGGCAGAGCGTTGCGCTCGTCCATAAGACACAGCCTGCAGCGGAGATCGTGCAGGAGATTTTTGACGAAGCTCAGGCTGTCTTAGGTCGGCTAGCAACGCCCGTTAAGCCTCAGTGAATTGCCATGTCCGCTCCTAGCCCTTAGCCGAACCGGGCTGAGGCATTTGCTATGTCGGCTAAGGGAGCCAGAGCGGACGCGGGCTAGAGCTTGCCCGACCGCCGCTTGTGACCCGAAGCTGACCCAGGCCGGCTCTCCGGCGTGATCCTTATCGCTTTTGCTCACTAGGCTGAGGAACGACCTAACCGTTCCCTGGGTAGGAGCGGAACACTTGGACTGAACGTACATTAATCAGCATGAACGACCAATTC
Source organism: Bradyrhizobium sp. BLXBL-01 (assembly GCF_051853025.1). Taxonomy (NCBI): domain Bacteria; kingdom Pseudomonadati; phylum Pseudomonadota; class Alphaproteobacteria; order Hyphomicrobiales; family Nitrobacteraceae; genus Bradyrhizobium; species Bradyrhizobium sp. BLXBL-01. The sequence continues at coordinate 5,389,728 of NZ_CP182471.1, read as the reverse complement.
AGGAAATTTGGCGTCATGGGTATCGAGCGTATGCACTCGCCTCACTACTGGGAGATGCGAGCGGAGGAGTTTCGGGCGAAGGCGGACAACTGCGAGCATCCTGAGACAAGGAAAAGCTTGCGTAACGTCGCTAAGACCTATGAGGAACTCGCGCGCCGGGCGGAGCGGGTCCGCACCCTGCGAGACGTAGCAGAGCAGCCAGTTAGGAACTCCGGCAACTAGTGCGGCACTGCTTGTCTCGCCGCGCGTTGGTGGGCCGAGGGGCCGCTCGCCGGATTGGCTATCTTGATGGTGCGACCATGTAGTTGCCGCTGTTCAAACGTGGGCAGGGAAGCTTGCGCGATCATGGCCGGATTGAAGGGAAGAACCTGATCATTGACTACCGATCGCCTGTCGCGATTAGACCTACTCTCTGAGCGCCAGGTGCGAGACGCAGGCAAGGCTCGCCGATGCACCTACCTGTTAGACCAGTCCTGACGCTCTTGGATCGCGCGTTCCAACTTGGTGGCGAGCCCCAATAGGTTCGAGGAGAGATCAGCAAACAACTCCTTCTTCGACTGGTCGGCTGCGTGGCGTCTGCTGATAAGCGCGCACTCCTCCGCTTCGGTGAGGAGTTTTTCTAGGTGGGTTTGCATGTCGTGCATGGCTGTAGCCTTGCGGCACTAACGTGCTGGCGCCAGCGTGTCGCGGCACTGACGTCCCTCAATCTTCAATGAGCCGCCGGGTTGGCCGTTCCTAAAGCGAATGTGGGTATTGGCCAATTCGGCTCCTTTTGAGTAGTTCCTGGATAGTTCCGTGTGCGGAACGAAATAAACCGTTGGCCTTGTCTTCTTCTAAGCTCCACTTTGTTCCATCACTGAGTGGTCCGAGACCTCTATCGGTGTGTGTGAACGCCAGTTGCGCTCCGCTTAACTTACCAATGGAGCAGCGCCATGATAGAGCGCCGTCGCTTCAAGCAGAGCCATTCTCTCGAAGAACGGCTTCGTCAGGAAACCAATCGGCTGCGCGACGAGGCGAAGTCTCTGCCGCGCGGCCCCGAGCGCGAGCAACTTCCGCGGAAGGCCCGCCAGGCCGAAACCGGTTCGCATATGAGCGAGTGGTTGACCTCGCCCGGCAAACTCCGTCAGAAGGCGCGTACTGGTTTGGAAAACGCCACGCGCTTTCGGGACAAGGCCGCCGAAGCTTTACAGATGGCCGATCAAGTCGGCAATGAGTCTAGGCGCGAAACATTACAACATATCGCCAAGAGCTATAGCTCGGTCGCACAAGGTCTAGAAGATATCGCAAGTTCGGATGCCTATTCCAGCGGAATGAGACCTCCAATGTGCTCTGGGTGCGGGACTATCATGAAGTGGTCCCGCTCCCAATTGGTGAAAGATGGTCCGACAATGCGTCACGTTTTTCTTTGCGTCGCATGTGGAAGTAGTATCGAGACTGAAGCCGACATTGAGAGGTCGCGCTGACGGCGGGTCATTCCACCAGCACTTCCGCTGTTGGCCGCTAGCTGTTCTATCTCAAGCATCGGAATGTCGGCTGTTTCGGCCGAAACCCGACCAAGGTCGGGGAGCGCGGCGATACCCGCTTGTGGACAATGCGGACATTCGCTAGCAGGATCTAGAGCCGGTTGTTTGCCCCATTCTTGCTCGCCGTCTTGCCACAAAGTGGTAGGCTGCAGGCGCCGATGGTGTGGTTCCTAGCGGGGGCTCAATGAGGCGGCGGGAGTTCATCCTGGTGTTGGGAGCCGCGGTGGCCTTGCCGGCGACCGGCCTTGCGCAACAGAAGAAGGTCTTTCGCATCGGCTATCTAAGCGCCCCCACCCGGGAATCAGTCCAGCGTCCGCTCCAGGCGTTCTTGCGGAGGCTGCGCGAACTGGGTTGGGTTGAAGGCGAGAACTTCATCATTGAATATCGATGGGCTGAGGGAAACATCGACTGGTTGCCCGAGCTTGCAAGGGAGCTGGTGGCGCTCAACGTAGACCTGATCGTTGCACCGGCCACCTCAGCGGTCTTGGCAGCAAAAAACGCGACCAGCCGTATTCCGATCGTCATGACTTTCCCGACCGATCCCGTGAAGCTGGGACTCATTTCCAGCCTTAGCGAGCCCGGTGGAAACGTCACCGGGACGACCGCCTCGGTAGGGATGGAAATTATCGGCAAACTTCTGGAAATTCTGAAGCAGGCCGCTCCTCACATCACCGCAGTTGCGGTCCTTGGCAACCCGGCCGACGCGGGTCTTGCATTGCAGATGGAGGAGCTTCAGATCGCCGCGCACTCGTTGAACATTCGCCTTCAATTGTTCGAAGCGCGAGGTCCTGAAGAGTTTGATCATGCGTTTGCCGAGATGGCGCGGGCCCGCATGGATGGCCTTGCAATTATGACATCTCCTTTCACGCCCCATCGCGCCAAGCTCGCCGAACTTGCGATAGCGGCGCGATTGCCGGTCATAACCTTCCTCCGGGAGTTCACTGAGGCCGGCACCCTGATGAGCTATGGGGTGAACATGTCCGATTTCATCGGGCGTGCTGCGGTCTATGTGGACCGCATTCTCAAAGGCGCACGCCCCGCCGACCTCCCGGTGGAGCAGCCCACAAAGTTCGAACTGATGATCAACCTAAGAACCGCGAAAGCGATCGGCCTCTCCGTGCCGCCGGGGCTGCTTGCCCGCGCTGATGAGGTGATCGAATAGGGTCGCAATTGCTGCAGCGCATGGGTCCGCTGTCGGCCCATCGGCGAAGTGGTGGCACCTCGCCAGGAGGTTCGCTCACCGAGGCATAGCGGACCAGATTTGCTCACTTGAGTTCTTCGCACTTTGACCCAACTCGGACATCGGACCGCGGCGAAGCCGGTTTCATCCCTACCAAAACGCTGGCCTCAGTCATATGATGCCGTCGTCTGCGGTTGAGGTAGGTATGAGGCGCCGGGATTTGCTTGGTGCTCTTGCTGGTCTGGTGGCCGTGCGGCCGGTAACGGGCCGCGCGCAGCAATCCCCTCGATTGCCAACCATCGGGTTCTTGGGTCAGAGCACCCCTTCGGTCGAGCGCCAACGGCTTGCTGCATTCTTGAAGCGACTGAGTGAACTCGGATGGATCGAGGGGCGAACCGTCGCGATTGAGTATGCGTGGGGCGAAGGAAACAGTGAACGCTTCGCTAAATTTGCGACGGATTTCGTTCGGCTTAGAGTCGATGTCATTGTAACCTCGGGGACCGCAAACGTTATCGCGGCGATGCAGGCAACATCGGTTATTCCGATCGTGTTCGCGGTGGCGGGAGACCCAGTTGCAAACAAACTGGTTGCGAGTTTGGCGAAACCTGGCGGCAACGTCACGGGCCTCTCGACGGTAGCAACCGATCTTGCCGGCAAGCGCCTAGAACTTTTGCGCGAGGCCATGCCAAGTCTTCGGCGTTTGGCAGCTATTGGGAACATTGGCAATTCCTTGTCTGCACTGGAGCTTAGTGAGGTGCAAGCGGCGGCGGCGAGGCTTGGTCTTGAGACCGACATCCTCACAATTCGTCAAGCAGAGGACATCCCGTCTGCCTTCGAGGCGCTAAAAGGTGGTGCAGGGGCATTGTATATAGTTGCCGATCCGCTTGTGAATACCCACCGCGATCAGATCCAGACTTTAGCAATGGGAGCGCGACTGCCAACAATCTACAACGCCAGAGAGCACGTCGAAGCGGGTGGCCTCATGTCTTATGGGCCGAATTTTACGGATTTGTATCGCCGCGCTGCCGAATACGTCGACAGGATTTTGCGTGGAGCAAAACCCGCTAATCTTCCGGTGGAGCAGCCGGCCAAGTTCGACTTCGTCGTAAACTTGAGGACCGCCAAGGCCCTCGGCCTAGCTTTGCTGCCGTCGATGCTTGCCCGCGCCGATGAAGTGATCGAATAGAGCTGTTGTTTGCTGCGGTGCATGAGTCCGTTCATGGCCCATCGCTTCCGTTAGGGCGTAGCGACGAGTTGTCCGGAAACCGGGGTAAACCGGAAGCGCCCGACCGCTGGGCAAATCGAATGAGCCAGTTTCTGTGGGTGCCGAAAGCGATCATCCGAGTGCAAAGACGTCCGCACGTTCGATGATCAGATCGCGGAACAGTCGCGCCCGGTGTGACATCCATTGCGGGTCGGGATAGACGACATGCATGGGCAGCGGCGGCACGACGAAGTCGGGCAGCACATGGACGAGACGGCCGGCCGCGATGTGCTCGACGGTACACCAGTTCGGCAGCACGGCGACGCCGATCCCCTCCAATGCAGCCAACGTCATCACGTCCGCATCGTCGCAGGTCATCGCCGGCGCGATGTCCACGACGTAACGGCCGGTTTCGGATTCGAACGTCCACTGATTCTTCTGCGACAGGCGCGAGTAGGTGACGCAGGGCATGCGGCGCAGATGATCCGGCAGCGAGGGCACCTGATGACGCGCGAGCAGCGCGGGCGCCGCCACCAGCCGGCGTTTGATCGTGCCCACCCGCCGCGCCACCAACGAACTGGAATTGAGGCTGCCGATCCGTATCGCAAGCTCGGTCCCGGTTTCGATGAGGTCGACAAACTGTTCCGTAAAACTGACGTCCAGCCGGACATCAGGATAGCGACGGGTGTATTCGGCGAAGATCTCACGGAAGAAGAAGCGGCCGAACGACGTCGGCACCGTCATCCGCAACGTCCCTGACGGATTGCCGATCCGGCTCTGCGTCGGAGCGCCGGCGCTCTCGAGCAGCGCGACGATGTCCTTGGCGTACTTCAACACGCGGTCCGCTTCCGGGGTCGGCCGCACCTTGCGCGTGGTGCGCACGAACAGCCGGCAGCGAAACTCGGCTTCCAGCAGCGCGATCCGCTTGCTGATCGCCGGTTGCCCCAAACCGAGGTCGTCGGCGGCCTGGGTGAAGCTGCCTGCCTCCATCACCCGGATGAAGGTCTGCAGCGCCTCGATCCGGTCCATTCATTCCTCGCCGGAATTTATAATATTCTCACCATTCCATATACGGCATGGCTGGTCCGGTCTAGCCTTTCTCGCGTTCAGGGGAGGACACGAATGAGCAAATCGATCGGCATTCTCGGGGCCGGCATCGGCGGCCTGCATCTGGCACTCTACCTGCAGAAGCATGGCATCGCGGCAACCGTGCTGACGGACCGCGCCCCGGAGCAATATGCGGCGACACGGCTGATGAACACCGTCGCGCATCACAGCGTCACCATCGCGCGCGAGAACGAGCTCGGCGTGAACCACTGGGACGATCCCCAATTGGTCTATCACCACCACGATCATTACTTCAATTTCCCGGACGGTGGGCTCCTGTTCCGCGGTGCATTTCGGCGGCCGAGCCGCGCGGTGGATTATCGGATCTACTTGCCGGCACTGATGAAGGACTTCGAGGATCGTGGCGGTCGGATCGAATATGCCAGCATTCAGGATGACGACATCCCCGCGCTGGTCTCGCGCTTCGACCTTCTCGTCGTCTCCACCGGCAAAGGCGCCCTCGGGCGCATGTTCGCTCACCGGCCCGAACTCTCTCCGTACAGTCGGCCGCAGCGCCTGCTTTGCGTCGGCCTGTACGACGGCGTCGATCACGGCAGCCCGGATGGCGACGATCCGCGTGGCGTCACCCTGTCCGTCTCGCCCGGCCATGGCGAGATGATCGTCATTCCCACGCTGACCTTCGGCGGCATGAAAACGGCGCTGTTGATGGAAAACATTCCCGGCGGCGACATGGCCGACCTGGTCTCGCTCAGCTACGATGCCAACCCGGCAGCATTCCGCCAGACCCTTCTGGACAAGCTGGAAAAGCATCATCCGCACACCTACGACCGGATCGACACGCACCGCTTCGGGCTGGCCCAGCCGCTCGACCTGCTGCAAGGCGCGGTGGTGCCAACGGTGCGGCAGTCCTGGGTGGCTTTCGACGGCGACAAGCTTGCGATTGCCTTGGGCGACGTTCACTCCGTCGTCGATCCCTTGATGGGCCAGGGCGCCAACATGGCCTCATATGCGGCCTTCGAGCTCGGCAAGGCGATCGTCGAGGCGGTGGCATTCGATGCGCGCTTCGTCGAGGACGTCGACCGCGCACGCGAGAACCGCGTGCTTGCCGCTGCCCGCTGGACCAACATGATGTTGCAGCCGCCATCGGAAGCCATGGGCCGGCTGATTTTCGCCATGTCGCAGGACCGGGAGCTTTGCGACGAGTTCACCGAGAACTTCAACTATCCGGAGCGCCAGTGGGATCGTCTGGCGAGCGACAAGCGCATCCACGCCTGGATCGACAGAAGCGGCAGGATCGCCGCCTGACGGCGAACCGCCACACGGAAGCAGTCCTGCTCCCGGGCGGTTGGCTGAACCATGTCTGAGAGGAACGCCAATGCACTGCCTGACCGTTCTTTACCCGACGCCCGACGATCCAGCGGCCTTCAGGGGCTACTACGTCGACAAGCACGTCCCCCTCGCAGCGACACTGCCCGGTCTGGTGCGTCATCATTACGCTTTCCCCCACCGACTCGGACCGGGGGAGGCGCCTTTCTGCATCTTCCAGGCATTCTTCCCCGACGCTGCTGCGATGGAGGCGGCGCTCGGCTCAAGCATCGGCCGGAAGGTCGCAGCCGACGTGCCGAACTATTCGCCCAGGGGGGCGACGCTCTGCCATTTCAAGATCGAAGGCGCGTAATGGGCCATCATGCCGAACCGGCCGGTTTTCGGGCAGCCGCATCGCGGTTCGCGACGGGCATTACGGTCGTCGCAACCGTCGACCAGGATGGCGCGCCGCTCGGCATGACCGCCAACAGCTTCACGACCATTTCAGCGAATCCGCCGACTGTGCTTGTCTCTCTCATGCACGGGCGGACGTGGCAGGCTGTGGCCAAGTCCGGCATCTATTCGGTCAATGTCCTGCATGCGGAAGACGCTGCGCTGTGCGCGCACTTTGCCGGAAGGCCTTTGTTGCGCGACGCACCGCCGCTCGTCCCGCGCCAAGGATTTTTCGTGCTCCCGCAGGCAATCGCGCAGTTCGCCTGCGATGTGGTCCAATCGATCGATATCGCTGACCACACGCTCTTCATCGGCGAGGTGCGCTGGTGCCGACACGATGAGGGAGCGCCTCTCGCGTTCTACGCCAGCCGTCTTCGAAGGGGCGTGGGGATGGAAATCTCTTCCGCGGATAGTGTTGCCTATCCCGGTGACGGATGGTGGACCTAGATTTATGTTGTTGCGCCAGGAGCATTTGAGAGCCTTCGCTGCGGCCATCCTTCGAGACGCCCGCTTTGGCGGGCTCCTCAGGATGAGGACGGAGTGCGTGGCTGCAGTTCTAGCAGGCACCGACGCTGATGAGCCTCATCCTGAGGAGGCGCGTAAGCGCCGTCTCGAAGGACGAGGCGTGCGCACCGGTCGCCGCCACGATTCATATGCCGTAGCAGCTATACCTTCCGCCGCCGAACACAACCCAGTGCATTGCAGATGATCCGCGCGACCGCAATCGCTCCCAAATTCTGCACATCGCGCTCGGGAACGAATTCGACGACATCCAGGCCGACTATTCTGGACTTTGCCGCGACTCCCCGTATGAGATCGACCACGTCGAAATAGGACAGTCCGCCGGGCTGTGGGACGAGCACGCCCGGGATGACCGATGGATCGAGACCGTCGCAATCGATGGTCATCAGGCACTCGGCGTCATCCTCGATCGCGTCGAGCACGCTTGCGATCCCGTGATGCTGGACATGTCTTGCCGTGAATATCTTCGCGCCCCAGGCCTTTGCATCATCGAATTCGGCACGACCGGAGCCGCCGATGCCGCGCAAGCCGACCTGCACGATGCGCTTCACCCAGGGTAGTTCGCTGGCGCGCCGCATCGTGCTGGAGAAGGTATAGCCCGATCCGTTTCGCTGATCCCGCCAATCAAGATGGGCGTCGATCTGCACGATCGTCAGTCCCTTGCTGCCCTGGAATGCCTCGAAGAAAGGGATGGGGACGGAGTCATCACCGCCCAGCAGGATCGGAACGGCGCCAACCGAAAGAACGGCTTGCGCGGCTGCTCTGATCGCCTCACGGTTGCTCTGCGGAGTCATTGGGTCGGTCGGCACGTTTCCGCCGTCCAAGTCCCTCGTTTTGCTGGAATCGAGCAACTCGGCGTCCTGGTCAAAATCCCAACGGGTGAGATCGCTCTCGTAGTGACGCAGCGCGCGGCGGATGACGTCCGGCGCTTTTGCGGCATGGCTGGTCTGACCCGCAAGGTACGGGGTGGCATCCGACGCGCCGAACAGGATCGCGTCGGCCGCCGGCGGTGCGGTGGTCAAGTCGCAGGCCTCAACACCGAGGAAAGTCGTCATGTCGGGATGCACTACGCGTATCCATGGATCACCCGCGCGTTTGTTCAACGTGCATCGCTCGGCCGTGTTCCGGTCGGTATCTCCGATGTCCCCTGGAAGCATCGGTGAGCGGCGTGAATATTGCTGTCACGTAGAGGTCTTGAACGTTTGGAACTCTCATGCGTTAGTCCGCGGATGAGGGACATGCGCCATCCGGCATGACGATGCGGCCACGGAGTTCGGTTCTTGCTCAGGCTTTACAGGTGGCCGTCCGACGACTGGCACGGCATCGGCGCGGAAATGCCCTCTGAGATCATCTGGGCCGATCTCCTGAACGGCACCGACGAGGAAAAGCAGTTCGTCGAGCGGCTGCTCGGCATCCGCATTCCCTCGGAAGACTCGCTTAGCGAGATCGAGGCGTCGAGCCGCCTGATCTTTGATCGCGGCACGCTCTATCTCAGCTCGCCGGCGGTGCGGGTCACGGAGGCCAACGAGGCCGAGATCACGCCGGTGGGCTTCGTCATCGGTCCGCACGTGCTGATGACGGTGCGCTTTGCCGAGCTGCCGATCTTCGACGACATCGGCAAGCGCGTCGGCTCCGATGACAGCCTGGAGAACGGCATGTGCGTGTTCGTCAGCCTGCTCGAGGCCATGATCGATCGCGGTGCCGATGTCCTGGAGCATCTCGGCGCCAAGGTCGATCAGCTTTCGCGCGGGGTCTTCAAGGGCGGGCTGGTGCGCACCCAGCGCCCGGTGCGCTCCAGTCGCAGGATGCGGGAGGCCCTGGAGAATGTCGGCGAGCTGGCCGAGCGCCTCGCCAAGGCGCGCGATGTCCTGCTCGGGGTGGGCCGCATCGCCGCGTTTGCCGGCGACGTCGGCAGCGAGTGGATCACGGCGTCGTCGAAGAAGCGCCTCGAGGCCGTGTCCAAGGACGTCGTCTCGCTCAGCGACTACGAGACGCGATTATCGGACAAGATCCAGCTGCTGCTCGACGCCGTGCTCGGCTTCATCAACATCCAGCAGAACGAGCTGTTCAAGATCCTGACGATCGTGTCGGTCGTCGGCGTGCCGCCGACGATCATGGTCGGCATCTGGGGCATGAACTTCAAGCACATGCCCGAGCTGGACTGGAGCTTCGGCTATCCGCTGGCCTGGCTCGCGGTCATCGCCAGCGGCGTGCTGCCGCTGATCTGGTTCAAGCGGCGCGGCTGGTTCGAGTGATGGCAGCGGCGCATCGTTCGAACGATGCGCCGCTGCTTGATCATGCGGCTTTCGCGTCGGCCTTGCTGATCCAGTCGCGGGCGAGCGTCACGTCAGCCTGCGACAATTGATGGCCCGCCGGCAGCACCTTGTGGGTGACGCTCGCACCTGCCTGCGACAGCAGCGCGGCGAGCCGCGCCGAATTGCTCGCCGGCACGATTGGATCAGCCTGGCCCGAGAGCAGCAGTATCGGCTTGTTGCCAAGATCAGCCTTGGGCGGATCGGACAACGGCACCATCGCGCGCAGCAGGATCGCGCCTGCAAGCGCGTCCGGCTGCAGCAGCAACAGCGCCGCCGCGATGTTGGCGCCGTTGGAGAACCCGACCGCGATCGGCGCGGCGATGCCGTAGCGTTGCCGTGCCTCCGCGACGAAGTCGCCGAGTTCGTTCGCGCGACGGCGTACGTCCTCCTCGTCGAACACGCCTTCGGTGAGGCGGCGGAAGAAGCGCGGCATGCCGTGCTCGAGCACGCGGCCGCGTGGCGAGAGCAGGGCAGAGCCGGGCGAGATCATCTTGCCGAGGCCGAGCAGGTCGTTCTCGTCGCCGCCGGTGCCGTGCAACAGCAGCAGCGGAGGGGAGCCCGCGCTGGCCGCGGGCTCGAAACGATGGATGAATGCAGTCTCGGTCATGACACGGTCTCTTCCAGGCTAGGCAGCACGCCCTCGATCTGCTTGCGATGCTGCTCGAGGAAGCTCGGCAGCTTCAGGTCACGCCCCAGCGTCGCGACCGGCTCGTCGACGGCGAAGCCGGGGATGTCGGTCGCGATCTCGAACAGCACGCCGCCGGGCTCGCGGAAATAGATCGAGCGGAAGTAGTTGCGGTCGCGCTGCTCGGTCGGGTGCAGGCCGTGATTGCTCACGAGCTTTTGCGCCATCTGGCCCTGCTCGGCATCATCGGCCGCGCGGAAGGCGATGTGATGCACCGAGCCGCCGCCCTGGTGCCCGCGCAGGAAGCCCTTGGCTTCGTAGATGTCGACCACGCTGCCTTCGGCATCGCCCGGCGCCTTGAAGCGGATCACCGAGCCCTCGCGCCCGGTCTCCTTGAAGCCGAACACGTCGGTGAGGACGGCCGCCGTCTTCGCCGCGCTGTCGAGCAGCAGGGTCACGCCATGGAAGCCGCGGATCGCATGCTCGGCCGGCACGTCGCCATTGCTCCAGCCCGGCTCGTTCTCGGCACCGGGGACGCCGACCAGCGCGAGCGCCATGCCATCAGGATCGGTGAACGGCAGCACGGACTCGCCAAAACGCTTCTCCAGCGCCTCGTACGCGATGCCCTTCTCGGTGAAGCGCTGCGTCCAGTAGCCGAGCGAGCGTTGCGGCACGCGAAAGGCGGTCTGGTGGGTCTCGCCGACGCCGCGGCGCCCGGCCGAGACGCCGGCCCAGGGGAAGAAGGTCAGGATGGTGCCGGGACGGCCGGTCTCGTCGCCGTAATAGAAGTGATAGGTACCGGGATCGTCGAAATTGACCGTCTTCTTGACGAAGCGCAGGCCGAGATCCCGGGTGTAGAAGCCGAAATTGCGGATGGGATCGCCGGCAATCGCGGTGACATGGTGCAGTCCAGACATTGTCGTCCTCCAGATTCGGGGAGCGGTCTTGCTCTGGCCGGAAATATCGTTCCGCTTTGGATTGGAGACAATCCATGCAAATATGACGACTATGTCTACGATTTGGAAACAATCGGCGGGGCGACCCCTTGGATAAGCTCGGCAGCCTCCGGGCCTTCGTAAAGGTGGTGGAAAGCGGCAGCTTTGCCGAGGCCGGCCGGCAGCTGCGGCTGTCGCGCTCGGCGATCAGCAAGTACATCGCCGACCTCGAGGAGAGCCTCGGCGTCCAGCTCTTGAACCGCACCACAAGGCACGCGAGCCCGACCGAGAACGGCCAGCGCTATTTCGAGCGCGCGGTCGTGATCCTCTCGGAGATCGAGGCGGCGGACCAGGCGGTGACGCAGGCGCAATCGGCGCCGCGGGGGCTGCTCCGCGTCAACGCGCCGATGTCGTTCGGCACGATGCGGCTCGGGCCGGTGCTCGCCGATTTCATGGCGCTTTACCCGGAGCTTCAGCTCCAGATCGTGCTCAGCGACGATCTGCTCGATCCCGTGCAGGACGGCTTTGACGTGACGTTGCGGATCGCGGAGCTGGAATCGTCCAGCCTGATCGCGCGCAAGATCATGCCGGTGGCGCGCATGATCTGCGCCTCGCCGGATTACCTGGCGCGCCACGGCACGCCAAAACATCCGCAGGATCTGCGCGAGCATGCTTCGCTGACCTACGGCTTCCTGCTCACAGGCAATCAGTGGAAGCTCACAGGCAGCGACGGCGACCACTGGATCCAGCCGGCCTGGTCGCTCTGCGTCAACAACGCGGAGGTGCTGCGCGACGTCGCGATCAAGGGCCGGGGCCTGGCACTGCTGCCGGAGTTCATCGCCGCCGATGCGTTGCGGAAGGGCGAGCTGCGGACGGTGCTGGACAGCTATTCCGCACCGCCGCTAGCGCTCTATGCGGTCTATCCACCAACCCGGCACCTGTCAGTGAAGGTGCGGCTGCTCATCGATTTCCTGGTGGAGCGGTTTGGGCGGGAGGAGGACGAAGCCGGCGGGCGCAAAGCGACGACCCGCTAGAGGGAAGAGGTCAGTGGTCTTGCCGCAAAGCGCGAGACCGGTCGAGCTTGGGCCAGATGCCGAAGAGCGCCTTCGAAGCAGGTTTTGATCAGCTCGATCATGTCGCCCGTGTCGACTCAACTGAGAGTCCCGCATAGTTGGCTGGACACTATTATACCGCAGCGGAAACCTGAACTTTCTTCCGCTCGCTCGGACTCATACTTGCGTCCCGGCTTCGCGCCTTAGGACCAGAGAGCTTCAGCCGCTGCCGGGGCGTCGCCGAGGGCTGTCTTCCATGCCGCAGCGAAAAGCGGCGGCACGATGTGTAGCTCGCCGGCACTTCTCGACTTGATTTCAACAAGCGCAGGAGGAGCCTATGCGGAAGTCTCTCACCTTTCTCCTTTCCGGACTGGCATTGGCGGTCGCGGCGTCACCCGCCTTAGCCGGCGAGCGGGTGCTTGAGTTCAAGCTGATCACGAAGCCGATCGACCTCAAGGTCATCGAGGCCGCAAACGTCGAAGGACAGACGGTTGTGTCTGGTAAGTTCTTTGGGGTTGCCGTCTTCAGCGATGGCCGCATCGGAGTGAAAGAGTTCGTGAATACTTCGGACCTGCTTAAAGGGTCGGGTCCCTTCTTCGGCTATAGCACTTACACGTTCGAGGAGGGCTCGATCACGGCGCGCTACACTGGTTCGGCCAAAGATGGAAAATCAACGGGCGAATACACGATCCTATCGGGCACAGGTGCTTATGCGAACGCCACGGGTACGGGAACAATCGAAAGCGCGCCGAACCCGTTCAAAGGCGTCAACCTGCTAAATATAAAGCTCGTCGTTAAAACGTCGGGCTCATGACAGCGCAATGGTCACAGGTTTCCGGCACGAAGGAAGTTGATTCCTCGTGTGGGTGTTGGCCCGGCCGGCGGCACGTTGCTGGCCGGGCGACCCGCTCAAGACCCATTGGAGTCGGAAGATTGATCCTGTTGACCAGCTGACTGGAGACAGTCCGCAGCCCGGCCTCAGCGCTGATCTGCTGCGGCGACGGTGTCACGGGCGGGCGCCGTCGCCCCACGGGTCTTGATCGTAGGCCTGCAGGATGCGGACAAAATCAGCCATGCTGGATTGATCTGGGTGTTCGGCTTCGGCCGCAACCTGAGCATCGGATGCAGGCTGGCTCCCTTGCCAAAACCGCGTGAGGAGATTGGCGATGTTTCTCATGGCGTACTCTCAGCAGCCAAGTGTGACGGTCGACGCCAGGGTCTCGAAGCAGCATGCTGCCGCTCGATCAGGAGAAAGGCCGGTGGGCGCTACGCCACCGGACTTGTCCTGCAACTGCCGGCTCGCGGGGCCGGTTCCGTTGCGTTTCATTCTGCGTTGGTAGATAGCAAGAGCACCTGGTCATCGCCATTGTGCGGGGGTATGACGTGACCATACTGACGTAGGTCAGACGCCATGGCGAATTTGGCTGCTGTCGAGGGATAGCGGGCTCTGGCAAGCCGTCCGCTCTGCAGATTTATGGACTCGCGCTAGCCGAGCAAGCGCTGCTCGGCGGGGCGGAGCAGATCGTCAAGCGCGCTCATCGACGCTTCCCGCAGCGCGGCGAGTTCGCGAGCGGCACTCGGGCATTCCTGCAGCGGCATCGCGGGCGCGGCTTCCTCGACCTCGCGGCAGCGCTCGAACAGGCGGACGAGGCCGAGCGCGCTTGCCGCGCTGCCGAGCTGATGCGCGGATCGCGCGAGCTGCTTGTGATCGCCGGCCGCCGCGGCCGTGGCGATGTCGTCGATCAGTCGCTCGCCCGTCTGCTGGAGAAGCTGCTGGAGCTTGTCGATTTGCGTCGCGCCCAGCAGCTCCCGCTGGTCGTCGAGGAAAACCCGATCGATCAGTTCGTGGGCCGCGAGTTGCGCGGCTGCCGGCTCGACTGCCTGATCATCCTCGATCGCCTCGCGTAGCGCGTTGATCAGGATCGGCTTGCTCACGACCTTGGCGATGCCAGCGCCCGCGAGCCGATCGCGGGCACTGCGCGAGACGTCGGCGGTCACGGCGACGAGGCGCGGCATCTTGGCAAGACCGAGCTCGCCGATCCGCGAGGCCGCCTCGACGCCGTCCATGTCGGGCATGTGCAGGTCCATCAGGATGACGTCGAAGGCCTGATCGCGGGCGAGCTCGATGGCGGAGGCGCCGTTCCTCGCGATCGTGGCGTGGTGGCCGAGCCGGTGCAGGATGGCTGCGCCGACCTCGCAATTGACGGGGTCATCGTCGACCAGGAGCACGCGGAGCTGCCGCGACGGCGGCGCAAGCGCGCCTTGCGCTACGCTGTTGCCGGCAAGACCGAGCGGCACTTGGAGCGTGAACGTGCTGCCCGCGCCGGGCGCGCTCTCGACCTTGAGCTCGCCGCGCATCAGGCGGGTGAGGCGGCGCGCGATCGCAAGGCCAAGGCCGGTGCCGCCGAACCGCCGCGCGATGCTGTCGTCGGCCTGGACGAAATCCTCGAAGATCCGCTCGTGCAACTCGGGCGCGATGCCGATGCCGGTGTCGCGAACATTGATGCGCAGCAGGAGGTGATCGTCGCGCCGCTCGGCCGCCGCGCTCACGCCGATGCCGCCGCTCGGGGTGAACTTGATCGCGTTGCCGATCAGGTTGAGCAGGATGCGATTGAGCCTGACGGGATCGCCATGCGCGGCGACGTCGACCGTCGCATCGCAGGCGAGGTCGAAGCGCAGGCCCTTGTCCCGGGCTTGCGGGCGCATCAGGTCGACAGCGGCTTCGATGAGCTGGTCGAGACGGAAGTCGCGCGTCTCCAGAATTTCCGTGCTCGCTTCGAGGCGCGCATATTCCAGCACTGCATCGACCAGCGCGATCAGCGTTTGGCCCGACGCCGCCGCGGTGGCGAGGTGGCGGCGCTGGGCCTCGCTGAGGCTGCCGTCGTCCAACAATTGCAGGACCCCCATGACGCCGTTGAGCGGCGTGCGCAGCTCGTGGCTGACGACGGCCAGGAAGCGCGACTTGGTCTCGTTGGCCGCCACCGCCGCGCTGCGCGCGCGCTCGGCGGCGTCGTGCTCGGCGAGCGCGTGGTCGCGCGCCTTTTCCAGCTCGGAGGTGCGCTCGATCACCTTGCGCTCGAGCGTGGCGTAGGATTCGCGCAAATGCGCCGCCATGCGGTTGAACTGCTCGCCGAGCGCCTCCAGCTCGTCGCCGGTCTTGATCGCGAGCCGGGAGTTGAGGTCGCCGCTGCCGATCCGCTTGGCTCCTTGGGTCAGCAACTGGATCGGCACGGTCATGCGCCGGCTGAGAACCAGCGAGACCAACACCGCACCGGCCAGCAGGATGACGAGGAGGAAGGTCGAGCGGCCGATCGAGGCGTAGATCGGCGCGTAGGCTTCGGTGAGCGGCAGCTCGACGAACACCAGCCAGCCGAGCGAAGGCACTGTCGCATAGGTCGACAGCACCCGTTGGCCGGACAGATCCTCCTTGACGAGGCCGCCCGAAGGCGGCCCGACGCCGTCGAGCGCGGCGCGGACGTCGGCATGGCCGGAGAGATCGCTGCGCTGGAGCGCCCGCCACAAATCGGGATGCGCGATCAAGACGCCCTTGCGGTCGACCACATGGGCCTTGCCGGTGTTGCCGACCCTGATCCCGGCGACCAGGTCCCAGATGAAGCGCAGATTGACCTCGGCGACGATCACATCGGGAGCGCGGCCGGTGCCGCGCGTGGCGAGCGTCATGAACGGTTCGGTGTCGCCGAAGAAGTAGACCGGTCCGTAATAGGCCCGGCTGTCATTGGCGCCGCGGAAGGCGGGCGTCGTGGAGAGATCGATCTTGCTGCCGATCCTGTCTGCGACACGGCGCGACACACGCACCTGCTCGCGGCCCTGCGCGTCGAGCTGGGCGATCTCGGCGATCGCGGGCGAGAGGCGCAGGAGGCGGATGGCGTTCAGCCGCTCGTCCTCGTTGGTCGACAGCTCCGGCGGCAGGCGCGCAAGCCACCTGATCTGGTTCTCGATCTGGCCGATAAACTGGCCGATCTGGATCGCTGCGGAGGCGGCCTGCTCGCGCTGGGTCGCCGCCAGCAGCTGCTTCTGCTCGCGATAGGAGAACCAGACGTCGAAGCCGGTGTTGATGGCGAGCGCGGCAAAGGCGAGGGCGACGATCGAGTAGAGATATTTCCTGAACAACCGGCCGGGAGGCGTCCGCGAAGGTCCCTGGTCGACCGGCTCGTTCACTCGCGGATCTCGTCGGCGCGCGCGAGCAGCGTGAATGGGATCGTCAAGCCGAGCGTGCGGGCGACCGTGCGGTTGATCAAGAGCTCGTATTTGCGCGGCGATTGCACCGGAAGATCGCCGGCCTTGGTGCCGCGCAGGATGAGATCGACATAATCGGCCGAGCGCACCTCGAGCGTCGGTCCGTAGCTCATCAGCCCGCCGGCATCCATGAAGTAATGGAACGGATAGATCATGGGCACGCGGTATTTGGCGGCTGCCGTGACGACCGCCTGCCGGTTGACCACGAGAAAGCTGTCGACCAGCGCAAGCATCGCCGCCTTGGGCGATTCGGAGAAGCGCCTGATGGCGTCATCGATCTCCGTCGGCGCGTTGACGGGGGCGGGCACCGCGGACACGCCGGACACTGCGGCCTCCTGCTCGATCGAGTCGAGAAAGAAGCGCCCGCCGCGCGGTGTGGTCGCCGGGTTGAACAGGACGCCGACGCGCGCGACGTCGGGCACGGCCTCGCGGATCAGCTGGAGCCATTTGCCGCCCATCTCGGCGGTGCTGTTGGTGAAGCCGGTGACGTTGCCGCCGGGATGCGCCAGGCTTTCGACGAAGCCGTTGCCGACCGGATCGTTGGCGGTCGCAAACACGACCGGGATGGTCTTGGTGGCGGCAAGCACGGCGGCGGTCTCGACCGTCGACCCGGTCAGGATCACGTCCGGCCTGAGGTCGAGCAATTCCTGGACCGCCGTCTTCAGCCTGTCCGGTGCGCCGAAGGTCGAACGAAGCTTGAGGCGGAAGTTGACGCCTTCAACCCAGCCGCGCTGGCGCAAGCCGGCGACGAGGTTGCCCAGGCGAGAGCTCGCGCTGTCGATCATGCCGCGTCTGGTCAGCTCGTCGTCGAGCGGCAATGCGGTGAGCGAGGCGACGATCCGCATGCGATCGGTCGTTGCGCCGAGCGCGATCCAGCCCGCGACCGATGCACCTGCAAGGCGAAGGACATCGCGGCGGGCAACCGCCGGCACAGTGTGGGCAGGAGCGCGCCGCTCGATCATGAAATGCTTCGCAAGATTTTCCCCAGGCGGTTGCATAACGCGAAAGGCTGGTGACCACAATTGATCAAAAAATGCGCTTGTGAATGTTCATTCGCAGCGTTTGGCAGCCCGATACCGTATGCCTTTGCTGCCAAGGAGTCGCTGTTTCGAATCTCGTCTTCTCCGTGACGCTTGTAACGCCTTGCGGCGCTGCAACAATTTCCGTCCGGCTGCGACGACGGCTCGGGGAAGCCGGTTTCGCTGCTGCTGATTTTTGAAGCGTTGTTTCAGGTTTTTCGAAGGTTTTCGATGCGCAGAATCTATCTCATTCCGGCCCTCGTCGGCCTGCTCACCTCCGTTGCAGTCGGGCCGGTCGCGGCCCAGGGCGCCGTGCCGAAGCAGAAGGCGGCGCCGGCGCCCAAGGCCAGTGCTGCCGGAACGCCGGTTGCTGCCGGTGCGACATCTGCGGTTGCAGCCGAGACGCCAGTCGCCGACGACAAGATCAAGGCGATCGATGGCTTCCGCTCGGCCAAGTTCGGCATGAACGAGGCCGACGTGCGCGCGGCGATGACCAAGGATTTCAACGCCAAGCCCGACGCCATCAGGTCACAGGACAACGCGTCCGAGCTGACGCACAGCATTCTGCTGTCCGTTCCGGAGCTGCTGCCGAACGGCGGCACCGCCGAGCTCTCCTACGTGCTCGGCTACAAGTCGAAGTCGCTGATCCAGGTCGGCGCGGTCTGGTCGAAGGGGACCGACACCGCGATGACGCCGGAGAAGCTGTTCTCCAACGCCAACATCCTGCGCGCCCATTTCATGGGCGAGGGCTTCAAGCCCGACTCCATCGCGGTCAACATGCCCGTCGCCGGCGGCATCGTCATGTTCCGCGGCAGCGACGCCAAGGATCGCTCGGTGATCCTGCTGCTCCAGGGCACGTTCGAGACCAAGGAGAACAACCGCGTGCTGACGCCGACCAGCCTGCTGCTGTTCTACGTCGCCGACGCCAAGAGCCCCGACATCTTCAAGCTTCCGCCCGGCCAGTTCTGATGGCGGACCATCGCGACATTCTCCCACCCGGTCGTGGATCGGCGCCAATGCCGATGAAGAGGATCTGAAATGCGCGGGCTATCTGCGAGGCGAGACACTGACGAACGGGGCCTGCGCGGACTTGCGCAGTTCCGCTCGATGTCGCTGCTCTGCGCGATGCAGATGGTCTTCCTGCCGGTGTACAGCGTCCGCGTTCAGGCGCAGACCGCGAACGTCATCGTTCCCGACGGACGGACTGGAACCAGCCTTCAGACCTCCGGCAGCGTCACCAATGTCACGACGTCGACGGTCTCGGGCAACAATGCCTTCAACTCGTTCTCGCAGTTCAGCGTCGGGCAGGGCAACACCGTCAATCTGCAACTGCCGACCGGCACGCAAAACCTCGTCAACATCGTTCGCGACGCGCCAGTCTACATCAACGGCACGCTGAATTCCTACATGAACGGCGCGATCGGCGGTAACGTCTACTTCGCCGATCCCAAGGGGTTCGTGGTCGGCCGCAGCGGCGTGGTCAATGTCGGCAGCCTCAACGTCTCGACGCCGACGCGCGAGTTCACCGACAGCCTGATCGGTCCCGGAGGCGCGATCAACGGCACGGCCGTCGGTAATCTGATGGCTGGCTCGTTCCCGGTCTCGCCGGATGGCAACATCCGCATCTACGGCCGGATCAACGCTCAGGACGGCGTGCGCCTGACCGGGCAGAACGTCTATGTTGGCGGCGCCAGCCAGCGCGACATCGCCAATCTCGACCATGCCGCCAAGTTCGCGGCCTCGGTCAACTCCAAGGGCCTGCGCAGCGCCAGCGCCATCACGGTGAGCAACGGCTCGATCCATATCGGTGCCGTCAACAACGCCAGGGTCAACGGCCGGCTGACCGCGCGCAGCAAGACCACGATGCCGAGCAACATCACGGTGCAGGCCGGCAACAACATCGATATCGGCAGGAACGCCAGGCTGAATATCGCGAGCAAGTCCGGCGATGCCGGCGAGATCCGCCTGAAGGCGGCGCAGAACCTGACCGTGGCGGGCGGGGCCAGGTTCAACGCCAGCGCGAAGACGGGCAATGCGGGCCTGGTCGATTTCAGCGCGAACGGCATCATCGATGTCGGCCGCGGCGTTTCCGTCAACCTTACCGCGCCGAACGGCAAGGCCGGCACGCTGCTGTTCGACCCGATCGACCTGGTGGTCGGCGACGCCAGCCAGGGCGACACCGGCGTGACCCTGTCGAACAGCTCGATCGCGAACGCGCTGGCCGGGCTCAGTGCCGGCGCCGACTACCTCATCCAGGCGGACAATTCGATCACGCTTGCCGCGCATGCGGTGATCGACGCCCGCCGGCTCGATAGCTCCGGCCATTCGACCGGGAACGCCAACAACGTCATCATCGACGCGCCGAACATAGAGATCAGGAATGGCGCGCAGATCCTGGCCCAGTCGGTCAATTTCGGCGGGACCACCTATACCGACGGCAATGTGACGCTGAGAGCAACGGCGAGCGATATCAAGCTGTCCGGCCAGGCCACCGCGGCGACCGCGATCATTGTCGACGGCAAGATCACCGGGGGCACCGTCTCGATCACCGCGACCTCGACCGCCGTATCGAGTTTCCTCGACGGTTCGCCAGTCGGGGCCCTGGCGCTCGTCGGCTCGACGCTTGCCGGCTCGCTGCTGGGCCTCAATGGCGGCTATGTCGCCGCAAGCGCCACCGCGACCATCAACATCAACAGCCATGCCGACATCAACGGCCGTGGCGATGTCACCATTTCAGCGCATGCATCGGAAACCGCCTCGGACCCGGCGATCGCGTCCACCTTGCTCGGCAGCCTCACGCCGGTTGCGGCCGGCGTGGTCGTCGGCAAGATCGACGGCATCGCCACGACCAACGTCGCCTCGGGTGCGACGATCAATGCCGGCGGCAACCTCGAGATCAAGGCGCTGAACGACGCCACCATCGCCGTCTCTGCCCTCGCGGCATCGACGAGCGCGCAGATCGTCCCGACGGTGGCCTATTCCAAGGGATCGGTGACGACGGTCGCGAACGTCGAGAGCGGCGCGCATATCGCAGCCGGCACGGTGAACACGAGCGGCAGCACGCTGAAGGTGCGCGCGATCAACAACAATTCCTTCTCGACCAGCGCAACGTCGGTTGCGGCACCCGGATTAGGGGCGAGCGGCGCCGTCGGCGGTGCGTTCGCCATCAGCGACATCACGACGTCAGTGACCGCGACGCTCGGCGCATCGCTCGGAACCGATACCGCCAACCGGATGAACGGTTCCGTTCTGGTCGAGGCGACGTCCGACACGACCAGCAATTCCACGATGGCGTCGTCCATCGCCGGCCTGCCGGCGCTGATCGCGGCGATCGAGAGAGGATTGCGCGCCGTCACCGCGCCGACGTCGATCATCCAGGACCACATGTCCTCGCTGGTGCCGCTGAACTTCAATTTCAAGGCCGCAGGTGCGCTCTCGCTGGCCAACAGCACCCAGAGCGCGACCGCTGCGATCGCGCAGAATCCGAGCGGCGGCGCGCCGAGCATCTATGCCAGCGGCAACGTCGCCGTCGCCAGCAACGTCATCGATCGCGGCGTTCGCAGCAATGCGACGGCCAGCGCGATCACCAAGGACGTGGTGTCCGGCGAGAGCACGGCCATCAGCGCGGCGGTCGCCTGGGGCAATTTCACCCACAATTCGAACGCCTATGTCGGCAGCGGTACGCTGATCAACGCGGCGAACATCGCCGTCGATGCCACCACTGAACAGCCCATCACCAACACCTGGCTGAAATGGGATGGGTTAGGTGCGACTCTGAGCCACCTCAACGGCAGTCTAGGCGTCGGCGGCAACATTCTGACCAGCTACGCCAATGCGACGGCGGACGCCGGCGACACGATCGGCATCGCCGGTTCGCTGAACCATTTCGTCGTGAACAACAACACGACGGCGTGGGTCGCAGGTAGCGCCAGTTTGACGGCGACCTGCACGAGCGCGACCTGCGGCAGCAGCTGGGCGGCCGGGATGGACAATGGTGACGTCCACACCTACAACGCCAGCATCCAGGTGGCGGCAACCACGACCACGGCGTCGATCGACGCTGCCGGCAATGTCGGCACGCTCGGCTTCCTGACCGGCAACACCTCGGGCGGCTCCTCTGTCGGCGGTGCGCTCAATCTCGTCCAGTTCAACACCAACACCATTGCCGGCGTTTCGGACCGCGCGACGCTCCGGGCGGCGGACGATATCGCCGTCAACGCGATCACCTCTGACCAGTTCGTCGCCGTTGCGCCGTCGTCCGGCAAGGCCGCGGGCGCGCTGGCGCTGAACGGCATTACCTCGCTCGGCTTCCTGAACAACACGACGCATGCGTCGATCTCGAGCCAGGCCACCGTCTATGCTCCGACCGTGGGCATCCTGGCGCAGCAGGATCTGTCGGTGGTGACACTGTCCGGGGCGATGAGCCGGAATGGAGGCGGCGGCTCCGCAGTCGGATTGTCGGTGGCTTATCTCGGAGCCAATACCGACACCGCCGCCTATATCGGCGACAACCATTCCGACATCCGCCCAGGCGTGTTCAGCTTCAACGATCCGTTCGCCGGCACGAGCGGCGGGAGCGGCGCGGTCAATGTCGACAATCTCACGATCAGCGCCACCACCTCGGGGCGCATCACCGCGGCTGCCGTCGCGGCATCGATCTCCGAGCCGGCCGCATCCAGCTTCTCCGACAAGGCGGGCGCCGCCGGAGCCGGGGCGACCGGAGGGGCCGCCGGCGTTACGACGGCCGCGAGCAAGATCGGCTCGACGTCGGGATCGAGCACCGACGGCTTCAGCATCGATCTCGCCGGAAGCTCCTCGGTGAGCGACGTCTCGCTCGGCACCAGCGCCTATATTAGGAACACGACGGTCAACAAGTACACCACGGCCACCGCTGTCACGACCAATACGATCGTCCAGGCGCTCAACGACACCATTCTCAGCAACGGTTCGGGCTCTGCGGCGCTCAACCTGGCCGGAGCGTCCGCTCAGGGCGCTGCGATCGGCGGCGCCATCGCGGCGGCGATGTCCAACAATACGACGCTCGCCTATATCTACGGCACCACCGTGAACAACCAGAGTTCGGTGACGGTGCAGGCGCTCAACGGCGGCTCGGAAACCGTCGTCGCCATCGGCGTTGCGGGATCGAAATCCAACGCGGCCTCGCTGTCGGCTTCCGTCGGCATCATCACCGACAGTGCCAACGCCTATATCGAGAGCTCGACGATCACGGGGCAGTCCTCCGGCGTCAACCGCGCGCTCGAGGTCGATGCTTACCAGACCACGAACGTCGCGATCGGTGGCGGCTCGCTCTATATATCGGGCGGCCAGGCCGGCGTGGGCATCGGGCTGACCTATGCTTCGATCGGCGATCCCACCGGCGGAAACGCGTCCGACGCGCATATCCGCAGCAGCTCGATCTCGAACTACGACACCCTGCTGGTGATGGCCGACAGCGCCAGCGTGATTGCGGCCGGTGCGGCGTCGGGCGGGGCGGGATCCAACGGGCTTGCCGGCGCGGTCGTGGTCAGCGAGATCACGCCGACCACGACGGCCTATATCAGTAGCGGCGCGACGGTGAACATCAACGTCGGCCGCGTGACGGTGCTGGCGGACAGCGGCGCCGTGTCGGCGCTGGATACGGCGCTCGGCAACCTCGTCAAGAAGTCGAACAACAATCTTCTCGCCTCGGATACCTGCACGGTCGCCGGCGGCACGGGCGGGCAGAATTGCATCGACTTCAGCGCGGCTGCGCTCAACGACGGCACGGGCAACGGTCCGGGCGCCAGCATCGTTTCCGTTGCGGGCCTGATCCAGGCCGGCAAGAACAATGTCGGCGCCTCGATCGTCTACAACACGATCGCAACGACGCATTCGGCCTCCATCGCCAACGTCCTGATGACGGCCGGCAGCAACGGCACTGTCAGCGTGAGCGCGGTCGATTCCTCGAAGATCCAGGCGGTCACGATCGGCTTTGGTCTTGCGACCGGTCAGTTCGCGGGCGTCGGCGGCACCACGATCAGCAGCATCTCCAACACTGTTTCGGCGGCCATCGGCAACAGCCAGTCGAGCACGACGCAATCGAGCGTCACGGCCAGGAACGTGTCCGTCACCGCGACGGATAACTCCAGCATCACCGGAACCGCCGCGGTCGCGGGCGCCTCGACGCAAGGCAGCGCCGCGGGCCTGGCGCTCGTCAACAGCAGCATCGCCAACACTGTCAGCGCCGGCGTCACCGGCTCCAAGCTGACCGCCTCGGGCAACGTCGCGATCGGTGCGAACTCGAACGCCAGCATCTCGACGGTTGCCGTCGGCGTCGCGATGTCCTCGCAGGTGGGGTTGGCAGGCTCGGTCGCCACCAATCTGATGGGCACCAACGTCACCGCCAGCATCACCGCGGCCGGCACCAACGGCATCAACGGCGCCGACGTCACCGCTACCAACAATGTCGGCGTGATCGCCGGCAACAACGACAAGGCGGCCGTGTTCGCCGGCGCCTTGTCGATCAGCAAGGGTGCGGCTGGCATTGCCGGCTCGCTGGTGACCAACCAGATCACCGGGACCACGGCGGCCTATATCAGCGGGGTGAACACCAAGGTCGATGCGCTCGGAACCAGCTCGACCGACACGCTGGCGGTCAACAACGGCACGCTGGTCCATGCTTTCGATCTCGGCGCCGCCCATGCCCCGACGGACACGACACCTGATCTCTCGGAGAACCAGGACACCGCGCGCGGCCTTGCCGTCGTCGCGAGCTCGCACCAAGCCGTGGTGACCAACGTCGCCTCGCTTGCCGCGAGCAGCGGCATCGCCATCATGATCAACCCGATCACAAACGTGATGAGCGGGGCGACGAGAGCGTATATCGACAGCGCCGCCATCGACACGCGCCTGACCTCGTCGACATTGGCGCCGAAGATCGTGGTCGCCGCGTCGAGCTTCTCCTACTCCGGCGCGTTCGGCGCCGGCATCGTGCCGCCCACCGGCAATGGCGGTGGCGGCGCCACCGTCATCAGCACGACGATGTCGCGCAGCACCTTCGCCACCATCACCAATGCCACGGTCGGAGGAGTGCAGTCGTCGAGCCCGACCGTCGGTGCGGTCACGGTGAAAGCCAATGCCGAGCAGGATGCGTCCTCGATCGCGGTCGGGTTCAACACCGGCTCGGTTGGGTTGAACGTGTTCCAGGCAACGACGGAAGCCTATGTCGACGGCGGCGCGCTGACGGCGGCATCGCTGACGGTGAACGCCAACAACAACACCGGCATCTTCTCCGCGAACGGCTCGGGCGCCTATGGCAGCCAGGCCGCGATCGGCGCGGCCTTCCTGGTGCAGGTCTCCTCGAACCGGACCGAGGCCTATGTCGGCGACGAATTCGCCTATCATGGCGGCACGACACCGCACACGACCGCGCTCAACCTGAGCGGCGCGCTCGACGTCCAGGCCAAGACCAAGAACCGCTTCGAGGCCTATGCGATCGGCGGCGCGCTCTCGACGGGAACGGCCGCGATCGCTGGCATGGCGAATATCGAGATCGCCAACAACACCACCATCGCCGGCGTCTACGACACCACGCTGCAATCGGTGACCGGCGGTGCGGCCGGTGCGGTCACCATCAACGCCAACGAGGACGTGGCGATCAAGGAGATCGCCGGCGCGCTCGCGGTCGGCGCCAGCGGGGCAGGGGTCGGCGTCGGAGCCGCGGCCAACGTCATCGTCTTCAAGAGCCAGACCATCGCGGAAAGCCGCAACAGCAATCTGAATTCGTCCGGCGCGATCAACGTCAATGCGCTCAGCACCAAGGAAGTGCTGTCCTACGCCGTGACGGCCGGCATCGGCGGCAGCGTCGGCATCGGTGCGACCGTCGGTGTCATCATCATCGGCACCAATACCGCCGACCCCGATACGCAGGGGCAGCAGACCGGCCAGCTCAACCAGAATGGCAACGGCACGATCGCCGCGGTGAACGCGAGGACGAACACCGCGCAGGGCAGCAACGCCGTCGCGAGCGGGACGGCCGGCAATCCCAACAGCGCCAACGTGACGTCGACCTACAACGTCAGCAGCGTGCTCACCGGCGGCAATGACGGCGTCACCGCGCAGATCGCCGGCGGCAACGTCACGGGCACGCAGATCAATGTGGGCGCCACCAGCGCCAATGCGGCCAAGATGTACCTGCTCGGCGCCGGCTTTGCGAAAAACGTCGGCATCGGTGCCGGCATCGGCTACACCAGCGTCAACAGCAGCGTGCTCGCCAATCTGAGCGCGATCGTGTCCGCGCCGTCCGTGACGGTTGCAGCGGTCGTCAGGGATGCCAACACCGGACCTTATGCCGGCAAGACCATCGACACCGAGGCGATCGCGGGCGGCGCGGCGCTTTACTTCGGCGCCCAGGCGGCGGTGGCGTTCGGCAACGTCGCCAACACCGTGACGGCCCAGCTCGGCGGCCAGGTCACCGGCACGGGCGGCACCGGCGTCGCCGTCATGGCGCAGGACTCCACGACCCAGGTCGTCTTCACGGGCGGCGTCACTGCCGGAGCCGCGGCGGTCGGCGCCTCGGTGGCGACGGCCGGACGGTCGAGCTCGGTCGCGGCGAAGGTCCTGGACAACGCCACGGTCAATGCCTCGACGCTGGCGGTGGGCGCGGCTGGAGCCGGCACGTTGTCGACGACCGCAACGGCGCTCGGCGGCGGCATCCTCGCCGGCGTCGGCGCGGACGCTGAGGCGCACGAAAATTCGAGCGTGACCGCCGAGATCGGCACTGGTTCCTCGATCACCACGTCCGCGACGGGTGTCGGCACCCTGGTGACGGCATCGATCACGCCCAATCTGTCGAGCGAGGCAATCGGCGTCTCGGTGGGTGGCGGTGCGGTCGGCGTCGCGATCGCCCAGTCGACGGTCGGAGCCACCGTAACGGCCGATGTCGGCGACAACACCGTCTTCTCGGGCGGCGCGCTGGGCGTGACCGCGATGGCGCTCGTCCCAATCATCGGTACGCAGACCAACACCGACGGAACCACGACGACGATCTATGGCACGACGACCTACGCCAAGGCGCTCGCCGGTGGCGGCGGCTCGCTGATTGGCGCGCAGGGCAGCTTGGCGAGGGCGTCGGAAAACGCGACGGTCAGCGCCTATGGCGGAGTCGGGATCCGGCTTCCCAATGCCGACGTGGTCATCGCCGCCGAGAACGACAGCGCCCAATATGCGGAAGCGACCGGCCTTTCGACCGGGTTCCTGGCGCTGGGTGCGACCGTCGCGCAGACGTCCTCGAACGCGCACACCTACGCCTATCTCGGCGCGCCCGCGGACATGGATACCCTGAACCATGCCAACTACACCGGCATCCTTCAGATCACCGCCACGGGCAAGGATACCAACGTCTCCAACGCGACGGTCGGTGCGGGCGGCACCTACGCCGGCGCCGCGGCGGTCGCCACGACCAGCTCGACCGCGGTCACCAATGCGCGGTTCGACGGCGGTACGACCGACGACACGCTCTATTTCGGCGGCCTCAGCGTCAAGGCCACGCACACCACCAACTATGCGGCCAACGGCGACGCCTACCAGGCGTCCACGGCCGGCGTCTCCGCCGGCAAGGCGCAGAATGACGTCACCTCGACCACCACCGCCGAGATCGGAACGCATCTGATCATCAACACGGATGGCGGCGATATCGTCGTCATCTCCAACGACATCGTGAACCAGGCCGGCGGCGGCGCGCGTTCGGGCTCCGGCGGCTCGTTCTCGGGGGCGGCTGCGCTGAGCGATTCCCATGTCACCCAGACCGTCACCACCAATATCGGCGCCGGGACGATCCTGAGCCTCAACGGTGACCCGCGCACGTCGACGGGCGTGATCGACATCGAGGCCTACAACACGCTGAACACCAGGGACACGGCGAGCCTCGCCACGGCCAGCTTCTTCGCCGGCGGCGGCGCCGTGTCCAACATGACGGCGAACGCCACGCTCGCCGTCAACATCCATGCCCGGGAGCTGTTCAGCGTCGGCAAGATCTTCATCGGCACGGCTGCGAAGATGGCCGCGTCCAACAACGCCAACGCCAGTCTCTACGGCGCGATCGCCGGCGTCGGTGCCAGCACCAACACCTGGGTCCACGCCGACCAGGACGTCACCGTCGACGGCGGTACGACGATCCAGGCCTGGCGCGACATCAACATCTTCGCCGGCATGTCGGGCGACACCATCACCTTCAGCAGCATCCAGGCGACGGCGACGACGGTCGTCTACAACAACACCGCCATTCCGATCTCGACCCTCTACCGCGGCACGGCCAATGCGGGCGGCGACAGCAGCCTGACGCTGGCCGACGGCTCGCGCGTGCTCGGCGTGCGCGACATCTATCTGGGCGCGACGCAGGGGCAGGTCACCGCGTCCGGCAACGGCAGCAACTACAATCCGTACCTCGACATCTTCAGCGCCAAGAACAGCGACAACCACAGCCACACCAGCGGAACCGGCGACGTCGCGCTCAACGGCCTTGTGGTGGCGGGCATCAACAGCGACGTGCTCATCACGATCGATCTCGGTGCAAGCGCGCCGACCCTGAGCACGACGAGCCCGTACTCGTCGCTGTCATCCACGCTTGAATACGTCGCCGACGTCGATCATTTCAGCCCGGTAAAGAGCTGGAACCACCAGACGGTCCAGTACACGATCGTCGGCGGCTTCAATCCCTACCAGAACATCGTCAACCAGCTCGGCACGCTGACCGGCCTGACCGATACGCAAATCCGGACCGCGCTGGCGGCGTCGACGTCCACACATCCCGCCACAATGACGCCGTCCGGGGCCGATCCGACCGGCGACATCCAGCGTCAGATCAACGCGTTGATCCAGCAGGCGCCATATACCTCCGATGCCGGCGGCAACGCCTTTGCCTTCGGCGACATGCTGGCGTCAGCAGGCAATGTCTCGATCCTGGCGCAGAAGCTGACCGGAAACAGCCTCGCCGGTCATTCGGCGCCAGCGGTCATCGCGCGAGGCTCGCCCATGATCAAGGTCGAGAACCGCGGCCTCGATTTCATGGACTTTGCGAACCTCACGGTTACCACTGTGACCGGCGGCAACATCACCTACCGACAGATCGACCATGTCGACCCGGATTCGCACTCCAACGTGACCTTCACCGCCACGCCGAGCGCAACGCCGATCATCGACATCTCAGCGACCTACAACCGGGTCGATCCCAGCACCGGGCTTGGCGTCGACGACAACGGCAACCAGTTGACCCGCAAGCCCGACATCTACTTCGATGGCATCGTCAGCAACGAGAACGGTCTGCTCAAGATTACCAGCCAACTCGGCAGCGTCGTGGCGTCGCAGTCGCTCAATGCCGCGACCATCCAGATGGTGGCGCCAAACGGCTCGTTCATCTTCCTCGGCGGCATCGGCAGCTTCTACAATTCCAACCACGACGTCACCGCGCAATGGGCCGGCGTCCAGTACAAGCCGGCGAGCAACGACACGCTGACGGCCGTGATGGCAGCGGCGACCTTCCTCGGGGCCTATGGCGATTACGCCTACAGCCCGCATATCGGCGCGGGCGGCAATCACCCGTATTTCTACTACTGCTGCGTCGACGGCAACACGGGCGTTCAGCAAACGGCCGCCAACAGCACGGTCTTCACCGCGCGCATGCTGATGACCTATTACGACGGCCTGTCGCTCTATTCGGCGATTTTCCTGCCGACGGGTAACGGCACGCCCAACGGAGGCGGCGGCAGCGTGGGCAGCACCGCCACGCTCGCGGCGATGGAAGGGCCGACGGTCCAACCGATCGTCACCGCGCCGTGGGAGCGCAACACCTATGCCGGCCAGGGCGTCTTCAGCAACACAACCCGCGACGTGACTATTACTAACCCCGACGGTTCGACCTCGACCCGCACCTACACGTATTACTCACCGTTCAATTGTGATGGTTGCGGAACCTATTTCCAGGTCGTCAATATCCAGAATGATGTGATCACGCCGAGGACCGCGAACACCAACGCCATCACGAACTGGGCCTCAACCACGCCCTCGGGATACCAGAATCCCGCGAACGCGCCCTTCATCCTCGGACAGGCGATCATCATCTCGGCGGGTGTCATCAACGTCAACGGCCTGATCCAGAGCGGCACGAGCAGCAATTACTCGATCGACATCGGCAGCGGCGCGTTGTCCGCCATCAACGACCTCAAGGGCAACAGCGCGGCCTTCGCCCAGGCGCAGGCCAACGCGCGGAACGGCAGCTATTACGACATCACGGCCGCCGCCGCGCCGCTGGTGAGCAGCGATATCAAAATCGGAGTGCGGTACAACGCGCTGACCGACCAGATCCTCGTCAATGGCGTGGTGCAGGGCTCGGGCGGCTACGTTTATCTGAACGGCAAGATCATCTCGACCTCGACCGACGGCACGCCTCAGGGCACGATCGCAGTCAAGGGCGGTGCCGGCTCGATCACGGTCAACAATACGACCGGGCTCCAGCTCGTCACCAACACCATCAACACGGGCGTCAGCGCGCCCAGCGTGATCCAGATCGTCGATCAGCTCCAGCAGCAGACGACCTGGTACGTCTACAATCCCTCCGCTGCGGGCAGTCAGCAGGTGTCGATGTACCGGACGGCCGGCGTCAACGCGAGCGCGTACACCGGCTCGATGCTGGCCGGCATGAGCGGCACAGCGGGCATCCAGTACACCGTGAAGCCCAACATGTACTACCAGTGGGTCGACACGGCGACGCTCGATCGTCCGGTGACCAGCACGCAGTTCGACTATGGCTGGCACTACACGCCGAATCCGGCGACCGGAGAGAATTGGACGCGCACCATCAACCTGGTCGAGAACGTGATGCAGGCCACGGGCGGGGGCGGCAACACCGGCCAATTGCAGACTGCGAACTTCCAGGAAGTGGTCACGGCGACCGGCAGCTATCATAACGCTGGCTACAACACCGGGGCTGGCAAGTGCTGTGGCGCGGACGCTCATTTCGACTGGTTTCAGCAGATCTACGATCACCTGACGTTGACGCTGACCAACACGGTCAAGGCGTCGAACCCGATCAACATCCAGTTCAGCGGCGGCGGTGCGAGCACGGTCAATGTCAGCTCGAACTCCGGCATCGTCATCAACGGGCCGATCAACAATCTTTCGGGGTCGACGACGGTGATCGCCACCGGCGCCAATTCGGCCATCACGTCCGGGGCGAATGCGAACAACCCGATGATCTCGGGCAAGAACGTGACGCTGCGGGCCGATGGCGGCATTGGTTCGATCGGCGCAAACGGTGTTCCCGTCCAGGTGCAGGTCTACGGCGGCAACCTGACCGCCACCTCGATCGATCGCGACATCGCGATCGCGGCGGTCGGCTCGCTCTCGATCAACCAAGTCGCCGTCAATTCGGGCGTCTCCGGCCGCGCGCCGCAGGGCAGCGTCTTCATCTCCGCGACCGGCGACATCAACTCGGCGGCCGCTTACAACGTCGCCACCCCGGTCGTGATCGGCAAGAATGTCGAGATCAACTCCAGTGCCGGCGCGATCGGCGCGACCAGCGCCGTCGTCAACGGCGCGTCCACGCTGACCAACATCAACCCCCTGGTGATCCAGGCGACGGGCACCACGCAGACCGACGGCACCGTCGATGGCGGTGTTCTCGACAGCGCTTCGGCCACCGGCACCTACATCGTCCAGTCCAAGGGCGATCTGCGCCTCGGCACGGTGCAGTCGACCGGCGGCCCGGTCTTCCTCGAAGCCGCCGGCTCGGACGGCAACCAGGCCAGCATCCTCAACGGCCGGGCGGCGGTCGGTCTCACCCCGGCGCAGAGCCAGCATCTGCAGGGCGTCTGGGCCAGCCTTGACCTGCTCAGCGGCAACGCCGCCACCAACGCCGTCAACAGCTACCAGTCCATGGTGACCTCGGCCTACAACGACTACTTCCAGCTCAAGAACATCGCATTCCCGAACGGCAGCACCTACGCTCCGACCTCGGTGGGGCAGACGGTGCTGCGGGCGCAGGTGGCGGCCAAGCTCGGCATCGATCCCGCCAGCGTCACGGCGACGCAGATGAAGACCGAGGCCACGACGCGGTTCCTGCGGGATCAGTTCCTGCTCGGCCAGATCACGACCGACCAGCTCAGGAGCTCGCTGACGACCTTGCTCGGCAGCGCGCCCACGGATCCGCTGGGGACGCTGTTCGGCAGCTCGCTGTCGTCGACCCTGTTCACCAAGCTGTTCGAGGGCGTCTCGACGGCCGATCAGCGCATGCCGAGCAATACGGCGCTGCAGACGGCGCTGAACGCCTACAATGCGAGCTACACCTATACGCTCGCGTCGACCGAACGGGTCTACGGCATCATCACCGCCGGCTCGCAGTGGACCCAGAGCCAGCTCGCTTACACCGTGTCGTCGTCGGCCGTCGGTGCCGCGCCGCCGCCGATCGACGACAACGTCATCGCCAATGTCAGCGCCAACCAGATCATGCTCTACGCGCCGCGCGGCTCGGTCGGCAATTCGGCCGCGCCCCAGACCTTCACCTTCACCAGCGTCGATTCCTCGTCGCTGACGCCGGAGCAGAGGGGCTTGCTCGCGACGGCCGGTCCCGGCCAGCTCACCGTCGGCGCGGTCACGAATCCGACGACCCACGTCACGACCTATACGGTCAGCCTGTCGCAGCAGAACCTCGTCGTGGTCGACAATCCGATCGCGATCTCGGCCAAGGCGCTGACCAACATCTATCTCGGCAGCAAGAACAGCCTCGCGCTCGGCGGCGTCACCGCGAGCTACGGCCCGATCACGGCCGCGCAGGCCAACGGCATCGAGGTGACCGGCCGCGGCGACGTCAAGCTCGACGCCGTGAACAGCATTTCCGCCAATGCGGGCGGGGCCGTGATCTCGGGCGATATCGCCAACCTGACCCTGATCGCCGAGCGCGGCAATGTCGGCGCCCCCGGGGCCGCCGGAAGCAATCCCGCGGCCAACGCCAACGCGCTCCAGATCGCGTTTGCCGACCCTGGCAACGATCAGCTCGATCAGGTCTCGTCGGCACAGGGCATCTATGTGAGGCAGACCACCGGCGATCTCATCCTCGGCAACATCGCTGCCGGCAATGCGATCCAGCTCGCCGCGACCGGCAGCATCTACGCCGAGGCGGGCTTCACGGACCGCTCTGCGATCCACATCCTTGGCACCGACCTCGATCTGCGCGCCGGCGGCAGCATTGGCTTCAACGGGTCAACCTTCCAGCCGCTGCAGGTGAACGTCTCCGGCGCGGTGACCGGCTCGTCGGTCGGCGATCTCAGCATCCTCGCCGTGACCGGCGATCTCGCGGTCGGCACGAGCGGCCCCTATGGGGCGCTGACGGCCGGCGGTGCGCTGACGCTGAACGTGGCGCGCGGTGCGCTCACCATCAACACCAGCATCACCAGCGGCGGTCTGATGCAGCTGCTCGCCAACCGCGGCATGACCTTTGCGGCCGGCACCAGCGCGGCGCCGGTGGTTGCGACCAGCAGCTCCGATGGTGTTACGCTCGTCGCGGCGACGCTGTCGATGGGCGCCTATTCGGCCATCTACGCGGCCGGACTGATCTCGGTGACCACCACGGGCGATGCGACGATCGGCCAGCTGAACTCGTCGCTGTCCTACGCGGCAGCATCGAACGCGCCCTCGATCATCGTCACCGCCGGCGGCGTCGCCTCGCTCGGCGCGATCGTCGACAATGGCGACGGCCGGACCAAGTTCGTCGCCTCCGGCGCGGGCGCCGAGGTGTCGCTGAGCGCATCGAACGGCATCGGCAACGCGACCAGCCGGTTCATTCTCAGTGCCGCGCGGCTGTCGGCGCGTACGAGCGCCGGCGACATCTACGTCAAGGTTCTCACCGACACCGAGGCGAGCCTGTTGTCGGCAGTGAAGGGCAGCGTGGACATCATCGGCACCGGTGGCCTGACGCTCGATCAGGTGCTGGCGGGCACGGCAACCGGTGCGAGCGGCAGGTTCAGCGCGGTCGCGAACAACGGTAGCATCGTCATCGGCACCGCCTATAGCAGCGGCTCGCAGACGATCCACGCGACCCAGAATGTGACGTTCAAATCGCTCGCGGCAACCGGCAACAGCGGCGACGTCGGCAACATCAACGTCACCGCCGACAGCGGCTTCATCCTGGCGCAGACGGTGATCTCGGGCGGCGCGACCACGCTGGGCTCGGTTTCGGCCCATGGCTCGGCGACGCTGCTGGCCGCCACGACCATCACCGGCAACACGCTCGCGGCCTCGACCGGCTCGGGGCTGCTGACGGCCAACGGCGGCCCGATCGATTGGAACGCGCTCAGTGTCGGAACGACGCTGGCTGCGACGGCGAGCCAGGGCAGCATCATCTTCCAGACCGCGCAGAGCGGCGGCACGCAGACCACTCATGCCCGCGACAATGTCACCTTCAACGCACTGACGGCGACCGGCATCGCCGGCGACGTCGGCAACATCAACGTCACCGCCGACAACGGCTTCATCCTCGCGCAGACGGTGATCTCGGGCGGCGTGCCGACACAGGGTTCGGTTTCGGCCCATGGCTCGGCGCGGCTGATCGCGGCGGGCACCAATACCGGCCATAACCTCACGGCCTCGACCGGCAATGCAGTCCTCAGCGGCACGGTCGTTCACTGGGACAATCTCAATGTCGGCGGCACGCTCGACGTCACCGCGACGGCCGGAGCGATCACCGTCGGCACCGCTGTCAGCGGCCGCACGCAGACCCTGCACGCCGTGAACGACATCGTCTTCAGCCAGCTTACCACGACCGGTATCCCGGGCGATTTCGGCGACATCGACCTGCGCTCCGATACGGGTGCGATCCGCGGCGGATCGATCTCCGCCAACGGCGACACGCATTTCGTCTCGGCGGGCCCGGTCTCGCTCGACAGGATCAGCGGCAAGACCATCAAGATGACCTCGCCGGGTGACCTGACCATCGGCTGGGTCAGCGTCGTGAAGGAGCTCGACCTCGCGGCGGATACGATCAACGTCAAGGGCGAGCAGATCCGCTCGACGCCGGCAATCCCGCTGGTCATGAACATCACCGGCTATAACGGCGGCGTCGCGAAGTCCGCCGACGTCTCGATCGACCCAGACCACATCATCATCAACCAGTTCAGGGTGGTGGATGCGACCTTCTGGACCGATGCGCCGGCTGTCTCGATCCTGAACGGCTACGTGCCGGGCCAGCTCATGCTCACCACGGCCACCCAGCAGATACTCCTGAACAACCGCACGCCGGCGCCGTCCAATTGGCCGACGCTCCAGCTCTACCAGCCGGGCGGCGTGTTCACGATGAGCCAGGTCGGCAATGCCAATGTCAGCAATGCCTATGTGGTGTTCTATACCGGCGACGTCTCGGCGACGGTGACCAATTACGGGCCGAGTCACGCCTGCTGCAACGTCTTCACCGGCGCCAGCATGGTGCGCAACATCTCGGTCGACGGCGAGGGCAACCAGAACATTGAGACCTGGCTCGCCAAGAAGGACGGGGGCACATTCTACCTGCTCGGCCTCTCCGGCCAGGCGCGGCTCGACGCGCTGATGACGCCCCGGCCGGTCGAGGCGGTCGGGTCCGGCCCCGCCGTCAACATCGAAGGGCTCAGCGACATGCGCAAGCTGCGCCAGAAGGGACAGCGCGCGGGACGTCCGGGCTGGAAGGATGCGGCGATCGAAACAGTGAAGCCGGCAATCGGTCGCCTGGCGGAGGCATGGTGACGGGCTTGGGCATGCGGATTCTGCGGGCAGCATTGGCGGTCGTGCTGATAGCATCGTGCATCGCCTCCGCGCGTGCCCAGTCGATCAATCCCGGCGCGATCCAGCAGGACATTGACCGGCAGCGCCGGCAGCTCGAGCAGCAGAGCGCGCCGCCCAAGCTCACCGGGCCCGCAGTGATCGGCGGCGAGCGGGAGAAGTCCCAGCTCCTGAAGTCGGGTGGGCCGAAGTTCCGGCTGCGCAAGGTCACGTTCGACGAGTCCAAGTTCATCACGCCGGCGGAGCTCGACGAGATCGCGAAGAAATATGTCGGCAAGGACGTCGACATCGCCGCGCTGCTGCAGCTCGTCGCCGACATCAATGCCATCTATGTCGCGCGCGGCATCGTCACGGGCATCGCGACGCTGCCGGAGCAGGACGCCAAGGGCGGCATCGTCCGCGTCAAGCTGACCGAGGGCCGGCTCCAGAAGACGACCGTCGAGGGTAACAAGCAGACCCGCACCGATTACATCCTCGATCGCGTGAAGGAGCCCGAAGGGGAGGTGCTCGACGTTCCCAAGCTCAACCGCGAC
Organism: Bradyrhizobium sp. BLXBL-01; assembly: GCF_051853025.1. Taxonomy (NCBI): domain Bacteria; kingdom Pseudomonadati; phylum Pseudomonadota; class Alphaproteobacteria; order Hyphomicrobiales; family Nitrobacteraceae; genus Bradyrhizobium; species Bradyrhizobium sp. BLXBL-01. The sequence goes on along the minus strand of NZ_CP182471.1, from coordinate 5,353,959 downwards.
GTGATCTGGTTCAACCGGACCAACGACGTGCAGATCAAGGCGCTGCTGCAGCCCGGCTCGAGCTTCGGCTTGACCGACCTCCAGTTCGCGGTGATCGAGCCGCCGGTCGACACCTGGCAGCTCTTCGTCGACAATCAGGGCGTGGAGAACACCGGGCGCTGGGAAGGCGGCACCTTTTACAAGCGCCACGGCCTGTTCGGTGTCGACGACCGCCTGACCTTCTACGGCGTCCGCTCCGACGGCAATCTCAACGGCAATGTCGCCTACAGCATTCCCTTCAATCCCTGGGGCGGGCGTGTCGGCGTCAGCTACACCGAAGGCAAGATCAAGATCATCCAGGGGCCGTTCGTCGCGCTCGACGTCACCGGACGCTCGAGCCAGGCGTCGGTCAATCTCAGCCAGCCGGTCTGGGTGACCCAGGACTGGCTGGTGCTGCTCAACGCCGCCTTGACCGAGGGCAAGACCGTCAGCCGCTTTGCCACCGTCGCCGTCACCGACGATCATTACGACAAGACCACGGCGGGCGTCTCGGTGACCAAGTCCGGCAACACCTATTCGATCACGGTCTCGCCGGCGGTGAACTACATCGCGTGGCATGACTATGTGCTCGGCAACAACCGCGCGTTCAACACCTATACCGGCTCGCTGATCGCGACCAGCGCCGCGGGGCCCGCGAACTTCAGCGCCAACGTGCTGGCGAGCTGGCAGTACACGCAGGAGAAGCTGCTGCCGGGCGATCAGATTTTTTCGATCGGCGGTCCGACCACCGTGCGTGGCTATCCCTCCAGCGCGGCGTCCGGCGACAGCGGCTATTATTTCAACGCCGAGCTGCACTACAACTGGTCGCAATGGTTGAGGGGTTTCGACACCTACGTCTTCACCGACTGGGGGGCGGTGTATTCGACCTTCCCCGGCGTCACCGAAATGGCCTCGGTCGGCGTTGGCTTCTCCTGGACCTACGCGCCGTTCATGACCTTCGAGGCCAATTACGCGACGCCGCTGAAGATGGCGGTCTCGACCCAGAACCATTACGAGGCCTATGGCCGCGTCATCTTCCGGCCGCTGCTGATGTTCCAGAAGCCGGAAAGCCCCGCGCCGGTGGCGGCGGTGGCCGGCAGGAGCAAGTCGTAGCGGCGGCCTGACGCTTTTTCCCCGTCATTGCGAGCCCCACTCTCTCACCACCGTCATTGCGAGGAGCCCTTGCGACGAAGCAATCCAGCCCCTTTCTGCGGAGAGATTCTGGATTGCTTCGCTTCGCTCGCAATGACGGAGGATGGATCGACTGCTGGTCTCTGCCCGGGGCGCGATCCGCTTAGCGCAGCAGCGTAAACTCCTCCGCGCCGCGCCGGTGCTCCCATTTCGCCTGCTCCAGCTCGGGCTGGTCACATTCGGCTTCCGGATAGCCGACACAGAGATAGGCGATGAATTTCCAGGTTTGAGGCACATCGAGGATGGCGTGAATGCGATTCGGATTGAGGATCGAGACCCAGCCGATGCCGATGCTCTCGGCGCGGGCGGCGAGCCACATCGCGGTGATGGCGGCGACCACGGAATATTCGGTCGTCTCCGGCATGGTCGCGCGCCCGAGGCCGTGGCCGATGTCGCTGGCCTTGTCGGCAAACACGGCGAGGTGGCCGGGGGCGTGTTCGAGGCCCGACAGTTTCAGCGTGGCGTAGCGGGCCGCGCGTTCGCCGGAATAGCAATTCAGCGCGTCGGTGTTGCACGCCTTGAAATCGTCGGCGACCGCCCGGCGCCGCGTGGCATCGTTGACGACGACGAAGCGCCAGGGCTGGCTGAGGCCGACCGACGGTGAGAGGCAGGCTGTCTCGATCAGGCGATCGATCGCCCCCTCCGGCAATGGATCGCTGCGGAAGCGGCGCACGTCGCGGCGCCACACGAACAGCTCGCGCAAGTGCTGGCGGAAGGTATCGTCGAACTCGACCATGAGGTCATCGCCCCATCTGGAAGGACGCGGCCACCAGCAGGATCAGGATCTCGCCCGTCTGCTCGAACGCGCCGAGAATGTCGCCGGTCTGCCCGCCGATCTGGCGGATGGCAAGCCGCGCCAGCATCAGGCCGGCCAGCGACAGCAGGATCAGGCCGACCAGCGCCTTGCCCGGCCCCAACGCCAGGGCAAGCGCGAGCGTTCCAAGCGCGAAGGCGATCGCCACGCTGCGGCCGGGCGGTGCTCCGGCGCTGGCCGATAAACCGTCAGGCCGCGCCGGCGGTACCAGCGACATGAAGGCGGGCACGCCGGCGCGGGCAGCCACGTGCGCCGCGCACAACGCGAGCATGACGGCCCATGGATTTGCGATCGTGGCAAGCGCGCTCCAGCGCAGACCGAACGACAGGATCAGTGCGCAGACACCATAGGTCCCGATCCGGCTGTCGCGCATGATCTCGAGCTTGCGCTCGCGCGTGCGGCCGCCGCCAAGTCCGTCCGCGGTGTCGGCAAGTCCGTCCTCGTGCAGCGCGCCGGTGATGAGGGCTGTCGTGGCCAGCACAAGCAAAGCGGCAAGGCTCGGCGTCAGTCCGAGGCGAATGGCGATCTTGTAAGTGAGGGCGCCGGCGAGGCCGACCAGCAGTCCCGCGACCGGCAGCGCCCAGGTCGCGCGCGCGATCGCGCCGTCACCGGCGGGCTTCGAAGATGCCACCGGGAGGATCGTCACGAACGATGTCGCCATCCTGAGATCGGCAAAGATGTCTTTGAGCAGCTCGGCGCGCGGGATCATTTCAGCTTCATCGGCAGGCCGGCGACGACGAACTCGACCTCGTCGGCGACACCGGCAATGATCTGGTTCATGATCCCGGCGGCATCGCGGAAGCTGCGCGCCAGCGCATTGTCGGGCACGATGCCGAGGCCGACCTCGTTGGTGACGAGGACGACCGGGCTCTTGAGATTGAAGAGGGTCGCGGCAAGCGCGTTCACCTCGTGCTCCCAGTTGCGCCCGGCATGCATCAGGTTGGAAAGCCAGAGTGTCAGGCAATCCACCAGCCTTGCGCCGCCGCCATCGGTTGCGAGCAGCGCGGGCACGAGATCGAGCGGCACCTCGCGCTCGATCCAATCGGTTCCGCGGCGCGCGCGGTGTCTTGCAATGCGTTCCTGCATTTCGCCGTCGAGCGCCTCGGCCGTCGCGATGTAGACGGGCTGGCCGGCAAAGCTGCGCGCGCGCGCTTCCGCCCGGGTGCTCTTGCCCGATCGCGCCCCGCCGGTGATCAGAATGACGGCCATGAAGGTCTCCTGCGATGAGCACTAATCATCAAACGCGGCCAAAGACAAAGCCGAAATCAGGGGGCGAGGGGCTTGCGCTCGGCCGCCGTCTTGCGCAACAGGGGCGGGACAGGAGACCGATGTGGACTTTGCGGGCGCGATGGTGGTGGCGATGGCGGTGGATGCCCTTCTGGGCTGGCCGGCATGGCTGTTCGCGCGGATCGGCCATCCCGTCACCTGGCTCGGCCGGCTGATTGCTGCCATCGACACCGCCTGGAATCGCGCGTCCGATCCGCCGGCATTGCGTCGAGCCGCCGGCGTCGCCGGCGCGCTTGCGGTGATCGCGCTCTCCGCTGCGCTCGGTTGGGCGCTTCAATCGCTGTTGCCTTCGGGCTGGATCCAGATCGTGCTGATTGGCATCCTCGCCTGGCCATTGGTCGCGCTGCGCTCGCTGCATGATCATGTGGCTGCCGTCGCCACGCCTTTGCTGGCCGGCGATGTCGCCGCCGCGCGCGATGCCGTCTCACGCATCGTCGGCCGTGATCCCGCAGCGCTCGATGAAGCCGGCATCGCGCGCGCGGCGATCGAGAGCCTTGCCGAAAACGCCTCCGACGGCATCGTCGCGCCGGTTTTCTGGGGCGCGCTATTCGGCTTGCCCGGGATCCTCGGCTACAAGGCCATCAACACGCTGGACTCCATGATCGGTCACCGCAGTGAACGGCATGAAGCCTTCGGCTGGGCGGCGGCGTGCATCGACGATGTCGCCAATTTCATTCCAGCGCGGCTGACCGGATTCCTGTTCGTGCTGCTGGCGCCGCAGCGGTCGGAGGCGCTGGCGTGCATGACGCGCGATGCGCGCCGTCATCGCTCGCCGAATGCCGGCTGGCCGGAAGCGGCGATGGCGGGCGGACTCGGTGTGCGGCTCAGCGGTCCCCGCATCTATCACGGCAGTCCGACCGACGAGCCCTGGCTGAACGAAGGTGCGCGCGATCCGCGCGCCGCCGACATCGCGGAGGCGCTGACCGTCTACCGTCGTGCCATGTCGCTGGTCGCAGGCCTGCTTGCGATCCTGGCCTTCGCGTGAAAGAACGGGGCATGCGTGAGCACGGCGGAAATCTGGACCTGGCCCAGCAGCGTTTTGGCGGACGCGCGGAGGATTGGATCGACCTGTCGACGGGCATCAACCGCTTGCCGTATCCCGTCGGCGAGGTGAGCGCGCGCGCGTGGAGCGCGCTGCCGTCGCGTGCCGAGATCGAGGCTCTGCATCGCGCCGCGCAGCAGGCCTATCGCACGAGCGCCCCGGTCGTTGCGATGGGCGGTGCGCAGGCCGCCATCCAATTGCTGCCGCAGCTTGCGGTGCCAGGGCGCGCGCGCATCCTCGCACCGACCTACAACGAATATGCCGGGGTGCTATCGGCCGCGGGCTGGGATGTCCAGGAGGCTGCGGAGCTCGATGCGCTCGCGGGTGCGGACCTCGGCATCGTGGTCAATCCCAACAATCCCGACGGTCGACGTCATGCGCCGAAGGACTTGCTGGCATTGCTCCGGCGCGTCGGCCGTCTCGTCATCGACGAGAGCTTTGCCGATGCCGATCCGCAATTGTCGCTTGCGCCCGACGCGGATCGGCCGGGACTATTGGTGCTGCGGTCCTTTGGAAAGTTTTATGGGTTGGCCGGCCTGCGGCTCGGCTTCGCAATCGGTGATGCCGCCGATATCGACAGGCTTGCCGCGATGTCGGGCCCATGGCCTGTTTCAGGCGCGGCGATCGAAATCGGCTGCCGAGCCTTGCGCGATAAGGCCTGGGCCGAGGCGACGTCGGCGCGGCTCGCGCGCGACTGTCGTCGTCTCGACGCGATGGCGCATTCGCAAGGCTGGCGGCTGATCGGCGGCACACCGCTGTTCCGCTTGTACGAAACGCCTGACGCGCAGACCGCGCAAGAGAGGCTCGCGCGCGCCCACATTTGGTCCCGTGTCTTCGCGCAACAGCCCACATGGCTGCGCCTCGGGCTTCCCGGCAGGGAAGCCGAATGGACGCGCCTGGCCGAGGCCCTAGCGCGCTAGTGCGAGCAGGCCTTCGACGTCGAGATGGACTTCGATGTGATCGGCCAGTGCCTCGAGCGCGCTTTCGACCCGGTCGTGATAGGGCTCGTCGCCCGCGGGAATGTCGAGCTTAGCGAGGTATGCCTTGCGGAAATCATCCGACGTGAACAGGCCGTGCAGATAGCTGCCCTGCACGCGTCCGTCGTGCGAGATGGCGCCTTCGGGCTCGCCGCCCAGCTTCGCGAAGGGGCGGGCGCGATCCGGGCCGTCGGTGTGGCCGATGTGAATCTCGTAGGCCTGGATCGGCTGATCCGTCGCGGCGTGCACGGCCGCAACGCGCGTGAGGGTTTTTTGCGGGCTCATCACCGTCTCGACATCGAGAAGCCCGAGGCCCGGCGTGTCGCCCGCAGGTCCCTCGATGCCCTCGGGATCGGCGACGCTGCGGCCCAGCATCTGATAGCCACCGCAGAGGCCGAGCACATGGCCGCCCCTGCGGTGGTGCGCGAGGAGATCGATGTCCCAGCCTTGCGCGCGCAGGAAGGCGAGGTCGCCGCGGGTGGATTTGGAACCGGGGACGATAACGAGGCGCACGTCGCCCGGGATTGCTTCGCCTGGGCGCACCAATACGAGATCGACGCCCGGTTCGAGCTTGAGAGGATCGAGATCGTCAAAATTGGCGATCCGCGACAGTGCGAGACAGGCGATCTTGCATTGACCGGGCTTGCGTGCGTCGCGCAGGCCGAGCGCATCCTCGGCCGGCAGCTCGCCGGCACGCGCGAACCAGGGCAGCACGCCAAGGCCGCGCCATGCGGTCTTTTGCTCGATCAGCCTGTAACCGTCGTCGAACAGCGTGGGGTCGCCGCGGAACTTGTTGATGACGAAGCCGGAGATCATCGCGGCGTCGTCGGGATCGATCACCGACTTGATGCCCACCAGTTGGGCAATGACCCCGCCGCGATCGATGTCGCCCACCAGCACGACCTGCACATCCGCCTTGCGGGCAAAGCCCATATTGGCGATGTCGGACTTGCGCAAATTCACCTCGGCCGGACTGCCGGCGCCCTCGACCAGCACCAGATCGGCCCGCGCCTTCAAGCGTTCGAAACTCTCGAGCACCGCGCCCATCAGCGACGGCTTCATCGCCGCGTATTCGCGCGCGCGTGCGGTCGCGATGCGCTTGCCATGGACCACGACTTGCGCGCCGACATCGGTCTCGGGCTTGAGCAGCACCGGGTTCATGTCGGTGTGCGGCTCGACACCTGCGGCGAGCGCCTGCAATGCCTGGGCGCGGCCAATCTCGCCGCCATCGACGGTGACGGCGGCGTTGTTCGACATGTTCTGCGGCTTGAACGGCAGCACCCGCAGACCACGGCGCGTGAAGGCGCGCGCGAGGCCGGCGACGATGAGCGACTTGCCCACGTCCGAGCCGGCCCCCTGGATCATCAAAGCGCGTGCCATCGTGCCTTCAGAACTCGACGCCGGCCTGGGCCTTGATGCCGGAGCGGAACGGATGCTTGACCAGCGTCATCTCGGTGACGAGGTCGGCGATCTCGATCAGCTCGTCCTTGGCGTTGCGCCCGGTGAGCACGACATGCGTCATCGCAGGCTTCTGCGTCGTCAGGAACTCCACCACCTCGGCGATGTCGAGATAGTCGTAGCGGAGCGCGATGTTGATTTCGTCGAGCACGACCATGCGCAAGTTCGCGTCAAGGATCAGCTCCTTGGCTTTCTCCCAGCCGGCGCGTGCGGCGGCGATGTCGCGGGCACGGTCCTGCGTCTCCCAGGTGAAGCCTTCGCCCATCGCGTGGAACTGGCAGAGATCGCCGAAATGGCCGGTGAGCAGGCGCCGTTCGCCGGTATCCCAGGCGCCCTTGATGAATTGCACCACCGCGCAAGGGAAGCCATGCGCGACGCAGCGGACGATCATGCCGAAGGCCGAGGAGGATTTTCCTTTGCCCGCGCCGGTATGGACGATGATCAGGCCCTTTTCGCCGCTCTTGGTCGCCATGATCTTGTCGCGGGCGGCCTTCTTCTTCGCCATTTTCTGGGCGTGCCTGATGTCGGTATCCTCGGCTAATTGGGTATCCGGTTCAGATGTCATGGGACCCGGTCCTTCGGCTTGACAAGTGGCGGCCACCGGCAAATGGTGGCCCGGCGTTGGTTCCTGTCCTATGACAGGCGAAGAGGGAATGCGATAGGGTCCGAATCGGCAAGATTTGGATCCAAACTGCAGCCGCCCCCGCGACCGTGACCGGAGAGATGCCCGAAGCCACTGATTCCTTTTGGAATCGGGAAGGCGGGGATCGAAGGGCCAAAACCCTGCTCCGCAAGCCGGGAGACCTGCCAGCGCGGACGAGTTTTGGACCGGCGGACGGGGTGTTCCGCGACGGGGAAGCGGGCCTTCAGGAGAATGGTCCGTGCGCCTCATCGCCTCCCGCTGTTATCTGGAAGAGGCGATGACCGTCACACTTCATGTCTGCATCACCTGCCGCGCCGGCCAGACGCTGGGCGAGGGCGAGACGACGCCCGGCAAGCGCCTGCACGGCGCGATCCTCGAGGCCGGCGTGCCGGAGGGCGTCAGCGTGGTTCCCGTCGAATGCCTGTCGGCCTGCAGCCAGGGCTGCTCGGTCGCGCTCAGCGCGCCCGGCCGCTGGTCCTATGTCTATGGTCGCCTGTCCGATGCGAACGCACAGGACGTGGTCGCAGGCGCCGCTGCCTACGCTGCCGCGCCCGATGGCATCGTGCCCTGGCGCAGCCGTCCCGAAATCTTCCGCAAGCAGTCGCTTGCCCGCATTCCCCCCATTGCCGTCGTGCCGGAGGCCGCTGAATGAACTCGCTCGCAAAAGTCCCGGTTACGGTGGTCACCGGTTTCCTCGGTTCCGGCAAGACGACGCTGATCCAGCATCTGCTCAGCAATGCCGGCGGCAAGAAGCTCGCGGTGCTCGTCAACGAGTTCGGCAGCGAGGGCGTCGATGGCGAGATCCTGAAGTCTTGCGCCGATGCGAACTGCCCGGAGGAGAACATCGTCGAGCTCGCCAATGGCTGCATCTGCTGCACGGTGGCCGATGATTTCATTCCGACGATGGAGCAATTGCTGGCGCGGCCGGTGCGGCCCGATCACATCCTGATCGAGACCTCCGGCCTGGCATTGCCGAAGCCGCTCTTGAAGGCGTTCGACTGGCCGGAGATCCGCTCGCGCATCACGGTCGACGGCGTGATTGCGCTGGCCGACGCCGAGGCTGTCGCGGCCGGCCGCTTCGCGCCGGATCCGGCTGCGGTCGAAGCGCAGCGCGCGGCGGACGAAAATCTCGATCACGAGACGCCGCTGTCGGAGGTGTTCGAAGACCAGATCGCCTGCGCCGACATCGTGCTGCTGACCAAGGCCGACCTTGCGGGCGCGGCGGGAATCGAAGCCGCAAAGGCGGCGATCACCGCCGAGATGCCGCGCCGCGTGCCGATGCTGCCGGTGACCGACGGTGCGATCGATGCGCGCGTCATCCTCGGTCTCGGCGCTGCCGCCGAGAATGATCTCGCCGCGCGCCCCTCGCATCATGACGGCGAGGAAGAGCACGAGCATGATGATTTCGCCTCCGTCGTGATCGACCTTCCGGAGGTGGCGGATATCGAGGCGCTGGTCGCATCGGTGCAGAAGCTGGCGCGCGAGCAGAACGTGCTGCGGGCCAAGGGCTACATCGCGGTCGCTGGCAAGCCGATGCGGCTGTTGCTGCAGGCGGTCGGTGAGCGCGTGCGCCACCAGTTCGACAAGCCATGGGGCGCGGGTCACAGGCAGTCCAAGCTCGTCGTGATCGGCGAGCACGGCGATATCGACGAGGCCGCCATCAAGGCAGGACTTGGTCTTTCAGGATCTGGCATCTGATGCACGTCGTCTTCCGCGAGAGCCGCGGTCTCGAGGAGATCGCGACGCCAAGAGACATCGGCCAGGACCCGGCCGATCTCGTGGTGCTCTCGTATTCGGATTCCGACCTTGCCGCGTTTGCGGCGGGCTGGCGGCGTGGCCGGGGCAGCCTGCCGTCGCTGCGGCTCGCCAATCTCGCGGAGCTGCGTCATCCGCTGTCGGTTGACACCTATATCGAGCGCACGCTGTCCCAGGCGCGCGGCATATTGGTGCGCCTGATCGGCGGGGAGTCCTATTGGGCGTACGGGCTTGCGGCGCTCCAGCAACTCGCGAAGGAGCATAACATCGTGCTCGCCGTGCTGCCGGCGGACAGCCGCGACGACACGCGGTTGGATGCGTACTCGACCCTGCCGGTCTCGACGCTGCGTCGGCTCAAGGTGCTCTGCGACACTGGCGGCCCAGTCGCAGCGCAAGCCGCGATCGCGCAGCTCGCGCTCGCCTCCGGCCTTTATGCCGGCCCGGTCATCGGAGAGATGACCGTGCCCGAGATGGGATTCTATGATCCCGTACGCGGTGTCATCGCTGCGCCTGCGGGCGGCGAGGGGAAGCCGCGCGCATTCGTGACGTTCTATCGCTCCTATCTCACGGCCGCCGATACCGGGCCGGTTGACGCGTTGATTGCCGCGCTGCGCGAGAAGGGATTTGACGCCTACGGCGTGTTCGTCACCTCGCTGAAGGCGCCAGGCGTTGCCGACTGGCTGCGCGCGCATCTGGCGCAACATCCTGCGGCGGCGATCGTCAATGCGACGGCGTTTTCGGCCCTTGGCGATGACGGCACGACGCCATTCGATGCCGCGTCCTGTCCGGTATTCCAGGTCGCGCTCTCGACGGCGCGGCGCGAGGATTGGGCGGAATCGCTGCGCGGCCTGTCGCCCGGCGATCTGGCAATGCATGTGGTCCTGCCCGAAGTCGACGGCCGCCTGTTCGCGGGCGTGGTGAGCTTCAAATCGGCGGCAGAGCACGATCCCGATCTGCAGTTCGCGCACCTGGCGCACAGGCCCGACGAGGAGCGCGTCAACGCCGTTGCCGCGCGCGTCGCGGCCTGGCGGCGCCTCGCGGAGAAGCCGATCAGTGAGAAGCGGCTGGCGATCGTGCTCTCGAACTATCCGGGCCGTCCGCACCAGATCGCGCACGCCGTTGGTCTCGATGCGCTGGCGTCGGTCGAGGCGTTGATCTCCGATATCGCGGAGCTCGGCTTCGACGTTGCGTCGGTCGATGCGCTCGGCGAGAAACTGTTGAAGCAGAGTTTGACCTGGAGCGTCGCCGATTATCGCGCAGAACTCTCGCGTCTTCCGCAATCTCTTCAGGACGATCTCGGGCAAGCCTGGGGCGCGGTGGAGGATGATCCGAGCTGCTGCGACGGCGCGTTCCACTTCGCCGCGATTCAGTGTGGCAAGTCAATCATCGCGGTCCAGCCCGAGCGCGGCGATGCGGCCTCGCGCGATGCCGACTATCACGATCTCGCCCGCACGCCGCGCCACGCCTATGTCGCGTTCTATCTCTGGCTCAGGCAGCAGGGCTGCGATGCCGTCGTGCATGTGGGCGCACATGGCACGCTGGAATGGCTGCCCGGGAAATCCGTGGCGCTGTCGCGAGCGTGCTGGCCGGAAGCGCTGATCGGCGATCTCCCCGTCGTCTGTCCCTTCATCGTCAACGATCCCGGCGAGGCCGCGCAGGCCAAGCGGCGCATCGGCGCGGTCACGATCGGCCATCTGCCGCCGCCACTTGAGACATCCGCGGTGCCGGGAGCTTTGCGCCGGCTCGAACGGCTGCTCGATGAATATTCGACCGCTGACGGTCTCGATCCCGCCCGTCGTCAGCGCCTGATCGCGGCGATCCGCGACGAGGCGCGGGCAGCCGGCCTCGAAGAGGATCTCGGTCTCGAAGCATCGGCCGCGCCGGCCGAAGCGATCCCGCGGATCGATCGCTTCGTTTGCGACCTCAAGGAGAGCCAGTTCGGCGACGGCCTGCACGTGTTCGGCCGCGGCGCCTGCGGCGAAGCGGAGCGGGATGCGTTGCGTGCCGCGCTCGCCGGACAGCGCGTTGCACCGGGACCATCGGGCTCGCCCTATCGGGGTCGACAGGACGTGCTGCCGACGGGGCGCAATCTCTTCGCCGTCGACCCGCGCGCGGTGCCGACGCCGTCGGCGCATGCGCAAGGCATCAAGCTTGCTGAAGAGCTGCTGCGTCGTCACTTGCAGGATCACGGCGACTGGCCGAAAGGGCTCGTGGTCGACCTCTGGGGCTCGGCGACGATGCGTACCGCCGGTGAGGAGTTTGCGATGGCGCTGCATCTGGCCGGCCTTGCGCCGCGCTGGGATCATGCGTCCGGCCGCGTCACCGGCTACGACATCATCGCGCCGGCCGAGCTCGGCCGTCCGCGCATCGACGTCACGCTGCGCGTATCCGGCCTGTTCCGCGATGTCTTCGCGGGTCTGGCGCAATTGTTCGAAGCCGCCTCCGAAGCGCTTGCGTCGCGAGAAGAAGAGGGTGAGGAGAATCCGTATCGCCACCGCGCGTCCCGCGTGTTCGCGCCGCGGCCCGGACAATACGGCGTCGGGCTCTCGGCTATCCCGGATGCGTTCACGCCGGAGACGCGCGAGGCCGCCGGCGAAGCCTGGCTGTCGGCGTCGTCCTGGGCGTTCTCTGCCGATGGCGCGATGCAGCCGGATCGCGCAGGTATTGAACAGCGTCTCACGTCCGCCGACGCTTTTGTCCATGTCCAGGACGTGCCCGAAACCGATCTGCTGCTCGCCGCCGATTATGCCGCGCATGAGGCAGGTGTCGCTGCGGCAGCCGCGCATCTCGGCGCGGGCGCGCCGTCGCTCTATCACCTCGATGCGACACGGCCCGGCGAGCCGCATGCGCGCACGCTGACGGAGGAGATCTCACGGGTCGTCCGGGCACGCGCGGCCAATCCGGCCTGGATCGCCGGCATGGTGCGCCATGGCTTTCGTGGCGCCGCCGAGATCACCGCGACGCTGGAGCACATGGCGGCGTTCGCGCATCTCGCTGGCGCCGTGCCGCCGCATCTGTTCGACCTCTATTACTACGCGACACTCGGCAACGACGACGTCCGCGCCTTCATGGCGCACGAAAATCCGGCGGCGCTCGCCGCAATGGAAAACTGCTTCACGCACCTGCACGAAGCCTCGCTCTGGCGAACCCGCCGCAATTCGATTGCAGCGGCGCTAAAGGAGGCGTCATGAGCGCGGCCACAGTCAAGGGCTGGTGTCCCGGCGCGCTGCGCCCGATGCAATCGGGCGACGGGCTCGTGGTGCGCGTGCGTCCGTTCGGCGGGCGCCTTGAAGCGCCGCAAATCTCCGGGCTTGCGGAACTCGCCGAGCGCTTCGGCAATGGTCTGGTCGACGTCACGAGCCGGGCCAATCTGCAGATCAGGGGTGTCAAAGAGGACGGCCATCGGCCGTTGCTCGACGGTCTTGCGCGACTGGCACTGCTAGATCCCGACGCCGACATCGAAGCCAGGCGCAACATCCTGGTGACGCCGTTCTGGAGCAGCGGTGACGAAACACAGTCGCTTGCGGCGGAGCTCGAGGAGGCGCTTGTCCATTCCGGCCTTGCGCTTCCCACCAAGTTCGGCTTCGCCATCGATGACGGACGGTCGCGCGTTCTCGCCGCCGATTCCGCCGACATCCGCATCGAGCGCGACCGCTCGGGCGGTCTCCTCGTGCGGGCCGACGGCGCCAAGCTCGGCCGCTCCGTCGATCGCGGCCAGGCTGTGAGCGCGGCGCTGGCGCTCGCAAGCTGGTTCATCATCTCCGGCGGTGCGAAGGACGGGCGCGGGCGCATGGCAGCCCACGTCGCATCCGGTGCCGTGTTGCCTCAATCGTTGCGCGGCGAGACCGAGCCGGCCCCCGTGATGGCCGCGGTGCGGCCCGGGCCCTATCCGCAAGGCGCGATGGTCGGTGTCGCGTTCGGGCAGATGCTGCACGCGACACTTCATCAATTCTCTGCCTGCGGCCATGCGCTGCGCATGACCCCCTGGCGGATGGTGCTCAGTGAGGGCAAGCGCGAGATGCCGAGCGGGGCGGGGCTCATCACCGAGCCCTATGACCCGGCGCTGCGCGTCATTGCCTGCAGCGGCGCGCCGCGCTGCCGCGAAGCCCATGCCGATACGCGCGCGCTGGCAGCAGCGCTGGCGCCGCGCATCGCCGCCGATGCGCGGCTGCACGTCTCCGGCTGCGGCAAGGGCTGCGCCCATTCCGGCGCGGCTGCGGTCACGCTGATTGCGACGCGTGCCGGGTTCGATCTCGTCCGCGACGGCTCGGCCCGCGACGCGCCGATCCTGCGCGGGCTGAACGGCGCCGACATCGTCAGGGATCCCTCCATCCTGGTCGGAGGGAACTGATGCCGCACACCTACGAGACCGATGGCGCGGCGATCTACCGGCAATCTTTTGCGACCATCCGGGCCGAGGCCGATCTTGCGCGCTTCACGCCGGACGAGGAGCAGGTGGTGGTGCGGATGATCCATGCCGCCGGCATGGTCGGTCTGGAAGCGTATATCCGCTTCACGCCCGGTATGGCGACTGCCGCGCGCGCGGCCTTGCAGAAGGGTGCGCCGATCCTGTGCGACGCGCGCATGGTGTCCGAAGGCATTACGCGCGCGAGATTGCCCGCGGACAATGCCGTGATCTGCACGCTCGGCGATCCCGCCGTGCCCGGGCTCGCGCAGTCCATGCGCAACACGCGCTCGGCCGCGGCGCTGGAACTATGGCGACCGTATCTTAACGGCGCGATCGTCGCGATCGGCAATGCGCCGACCGCGCTGTTTCATCTGCTCAACATGCTGGAGGATCGCGACTGTCCGCGGCCGGCAGCGATCATCGGCTGTCCTGTCGGCTTCGTCGGCGCGGCCGAGTCCAAGGCCGCGCTGATGGCCGATCCGCCGGCGCCGGCGCTGACCGTCGACGGCCGCCTCGGCGGCTCCGCCATCACGGTTGCTGCCGTGAACGCGCTGGCGAGCCGGAGCGAATAGAGATGGGACGCATCATCTGCTGCGGTCTCGGCCCCGGTGATCCCGACTTGATGAGCGTGCGTGCCGATCGCACGGTGCGCGGCGCCAGCCACGTCGCCTATTTCCGCAAGAAGGGCAGGCCGGGACAGGCGCGCCGCATCGTCGAGGGCATGCTGGCAGGCGGCGTCACCGAATATCCCATGGAATATCCTGTGACGACGGAGATCGCTTTCGACAGCCCCGAATACGTGCAGCTGCTCGCAGGCTTCTACGACGAATGGGCGGAGCGCCTTGCGCGGCTGTCGCGCGCGGTCGACGTCGTCGTGCTCTGCGAGGGCGATCCCTATTTCTATGGATCGTTCATGCATCTGCACACGCGCCTGCAGGGCCGCGTCGAGATCGAGGTGATCGCCGGCATTCCCGGCATGGTCGGTTGCTGGAACGGGGTCGGCCAGCCGATCGCGCTCGGTGACGACGTCACGACGGTGCTGATGGGGACGCTACCCCAAGACGAGCTCGAACGGCGCATGCGCGATTCCGATGCGCTGGTCATCATGAAGACCGGCCGCAATCTCGCAAAGGTGCGCCGTGCGCTCGCAGCTGCCGGGCGGCTGGACGATGCCTGGCTGGTCGAGCGCGGCACCATGCCGGACGAGCGGGTGGAGCGGCTCGCCGAGATCGATGCGGCCGATTGTCCCTATTTCGCGATCGTGCTCGTGCACGGCAAGGGCCGGCATCTGGGCGCCGCCGAATGACAGGCACGCTCACCATCGCGGGCCTCGGGCCGGGCAGCGACGCGTTGGTGACGCCCGAGGTCACGGCCGCGCTCGCGACGGCGACCGATATTCTGGGTTATGCGCCCTATGTTTCGCGCGTGCCGCCGCGGCCTGGGCTCACCCTGCATCCCTCCGACAATCGCGAAGAGCTGCAACGTGCGAGCGAAGCCCTGCGGCTTGCCGCTGAAGGCGGGCAGGTCGTGGTCGTCTCCTCCGGCGATCCCGGCGTGTTCGCGATGGCCTCGGCCGTGTTCGAGGCGCTCGAACGGGCGCCGCAATGGCGGGATCTGCCGATCCGCGTGCTGCCGGGCGTCACCGCGATGCTGGCGGCGGCGGCACGCGCCGGCGCGCCGCTCGGCCATGATTTCTGCGCGATCAACCTTTCCGACAACCTCAAGCCCTGGGCGGTGATCGAGAAACGGCTGCGCCTTGCGGCGGAAGCCGATTTTGCCATCGCGATGTACAATCCGCGCTCGGCAAGCCGGCCGGAAGGATTCGGCCGGGCGCTGGCAGTGCTTCGCGAGGCGGGCTGCGGCGAGCGTCTCGTGATCTTCGCGCGCGCGATCAGTGCGGCTGACGAGAAGATCGTGACCGTTACGCTGAAAGAGGCGCGGCCCGAGATGGCCGACATGCGCACGCTGGTGATCGTCGGCAATTCGCAGACACGCCGTGTCGGCCGCTGGGTCTATGCGCCGAGGCGGGCAGAATGACCGAGCCATTGCATCACGTCACTGACGCGCTCGGCCCGTCGGCGCTCGGGCAGCTCTGGTCGCGAGATCATGATTACGGGAAGGCCGAGCCCGCGGGCCGCATCGATCTTGGCGCGCGCGCCGTCGCCGCCGGAATTGCGGGCGACGATCCAGCCGATGCCGCGTGTGCGCAGCATGTTCAGCTCGCCGTGGAAGGTGAACGGGCCGCGCGACACGATCACATCGGCCGCGAAGGGCAGGGGCGCGTCGGGCGGATCGACGAAGCGCAGCGTGTAGGCGTGCTGCGGCTTCGTCGCGAATGGCGCAATGTGCTGGCGGCCGATGGCGAGGAACACGTTTGCAGCGGCGTCAGGCAGCGCGGCGACGGCAGCGTTGACATCCGCCACCTCGATCCAGGTGTCGGCGGGTGCCTTGATCCAGGGCGCGCGCTCCAGCGCAAGCAACGGCGTGCCGGTTTCCGCGCACGCCTCGACGGCGTTGCGACTCATTTCTGCGGCGAAGGGATGCGTCGCATCGATCACATGGGTGATGCCTTCGCGGCGGATGTAGTCGGCCAGCCCGCTCACGCCACCAAAACCGCCGATGCGGGTCGGCAGCGGTTGATCGGCCGGCGCGCGGGTGCGGCCGCCATAGGAATAGACGGCGTCGATGCCGGCGCGCGCGATCTCCGCGGCGAGCAGGCTCGCATCGGCCGTTCCGCCCAGAACGAGGGCGCGAATCATGAGTGAACCCTGGCTGACCATCATCGGTATCGGCGAAGATGGCCTTGCCGGGCTGTCGGAGGCAAGCCGAAAGGCGCTTGCCAAGGCCGAAACCGTGTTCGGCGGCGAGCGCCATCTCGCGCTTGCCGAGGTTGGCAGCCGCGGCCGGCCGTGGCCGGTGCCGTTCGATGCGAATGTCGTGCTGAGCTGCCGCGGCCGACCGACGGTGGTGCTCGCCTCCGGCGATCCGTTCTGGCACGGCGCCGGCGCTACTCTCGCCGAGAAGCTCAATGCCAATGAGTGGATCGCGCACCCCGCGCCATCGACCTTCTCCCTCGCCGCGGCGCGGTTGGGCTGGCGGCTCGAATCCGCCGTTTGCCTCGGCCTTCATGCCGCGCCGTTCGAACGGCTTGTACCCCATCTGGCGGATGGCGCGCGGATCATCTGTCTCGTGCGAGACGGCAAGGCCGCCGTTGATCTCGCGAGGTGGCTGACGGAGCGCGGATGGGGTGTTTCGCTATTCTGGACCCTCGCCGCGCTTGGCGGACCCCATGAAAAGGTGCGCAAGTTTCACGCGGAGACCTATACGCGCGTTTCCGCCGGAAGCCTCGTTGCTGTCGCGCTGGAGGCAAGAGGGGCGAACGGTCTCTCTCGCAGTTCGGGACTACCGGATGTTCTCTTTGCTCACGACGGTCAGATCACCAAGCGGCCGATGCGCGCCTTGGCGCTCTCGGCACTCGGTCCATGCCCTGGCAGGAGGTTGTGGGACATCGGTGCGGGCTCGGGGTCGATCTCGGTAGAATGGGCATTGGGGGGCGGGTCAGCGATTGCCGTCGAAGCGCGCGAGGATCGCGCCGCCAACATCCGCAGCAATGCGGAGGCGTTCGGGGTGGAACACAAGATCACGGTTGTTGCGGGCACCGCGCCCGACGCGCTCGCTGCGCTGGACCGGCCGGATGCTGTGTTCGTCGGGGGCGGCTTCGATATCGCGATGTTCGAAGCTGTCTGGTCGCGGATTACGCCCGGCACGCGGTTCGTGGCCCATGCCGTGACGTTGGAGACGGAAGCGCTGCTCGGCCAGCTGCATCAACAGCATGGCGGCGAGTTGATGCGGGTCGAGATCGCGCATTCCGCTCCGCTCGGTCGTTACCGCGCGTGGGAGGCGACGCGGCCGGTGGTGCAATGGAGTACGGTCCGATGAAGGTCGCCGGGCTCGGATTCAAGAAAAATGTGACGCTGGCCTCGTTACGGGAGGCGCTTGTGGCGGCCGGCGGTCCCGACGGTCTTGCGGCCGTGGCAACCGTCGGCGACAAGGCCGATGCAGAGGCGCTGCAGCAGCTCGCGCGGGAGTGTGGCGTTCCGATCAAGGCTGTCCCGGCCGACGCGTTGGCCGGTATTGATACGCCGACGCAGTCGCAGCGGATCACCGAAGGGTTCGGCACGGGATCGGTCGCCGAGGCCGCAGCACTCGCTGCGGCTGGCCCTCGGGCGCGGCTCATTGTGACACGCGTTGTCTCGCAGGATCGCACCGCGACCGCCGCGATTGCCGAAGGAGACGGCCCATGACGGTGCATTTCATCGGCGCCGGCCCGGGCGCGCCTGACTTGCTGACCTTGCGCGGCCGCGATCTGATCGCGGCCTGTCCGGTCTGCCTCTATGCCGGCTCGCTGGTGCCGGAGGGCGTGCTGGCGCATTGCCCGCCGGGAGCGCGGATCGTCAACACCGCCCCAATGTCGCTCGACGAGATCATCGCCGAGATCGCAGCCGCACATGCGGCAGGCCAGGACGTCGCGCGGCTGCATTCCGGCGATCTCTCGATCTGGTCCGCGATGGGCGAGCAGCTCCGCCGTTTGCGCGCGCTTGGGATTCCCTACACGGTGACACCCGGCGTTCCCTCATTCTCGGCTGCCGCAGCGGCACTGGAAACCGAGCTGACGCTGCCCGGTCTTGCTCAGACGGTCGTGCTGACGCGCACGCCGGGCCGCGCCAGCGCGATGCCCGAGGGCGAGAAGCTCGCCGCGTTCGCCGCGACCGGCGCGGTGCTCGCGATTCACCTGTCGATCCACCTGCTCGACCAGGTCGTCGCCGAGCTGACGCCGCATTACGCCGCGGATTGCCCGGTCGCGATCGTCTGGCGCGCGAGCTGGCCGGAGCAGCGCATTGTGCGCGCGACGCTGGCAACGCTCGATGCGGCCGTGGGTGCCGAAATGGAGCGCACGGCGTTGATCCTGGTCGGCAAGACGCTTGGCGCGGCCGATTTCGACGAGAGCCGCCTCTACGCCGCCGATTACGACCGCCGCTACCGGCCCGTCGGTGCCGAGCCGCGCTTTCCGGAGGCGTCGTGATGCCTGCGAGCCTCGTCATCTCCGCGCCGGCCTCCGGCGTCGGCAAGACCACGCTGACGCTGGCGCTCGCCCGCGCCTGGCGCCATCGCGGCTTGAACGTGCAGTGCTTCAAGAGCGGGCCCGACTACATCGATCCCGCCTTCCACGCCGCGGCCACGGGGCGTGCCTCGGTCAACGTCGACAGCTGGGCGATGGATCGCGGCACCATCGCGCATCTCGTCAGCCGTGCCGCCGATGCCGATGTCGTGCTCGCCGAGGGATCGATGGGCCTGTTCGACGGTGTCGCTGCGCGCGGTGTTTCCGGCACGGGAGCGACTGCTGATGTCGCGGAGATGCTGGGCTGGCCGGTGGTTCTGGTGATCGACCCTTCCGGCCAGGCGCAGACTGCGGCAGCGATCGCCGCGGGCCTTCGCGATTACCGCGCCGGTGTGCGCCTCGCCGGCGTCGTACTCAATCGCGTCGCCAGCCCGCGCCATGAGGATCTGGTGCGGCGCGCGCTGAACGAGGCCGGCATCAAAGTGTTCGGGGCGCTGCCGCGTCACGCCGAGATCAGCCTGCCGAAGCGGCATCTCGGCCTCGTGCAGGCCGAGGAGCAGGCCGAGATCGGCAAGCTGATCGACGAGGCTGCGCGCTTCGTAGCGGAGCACGTCGACCTCGATGCGGTGTTGCAATCGGCAGGCAAATGGTCGCCGCAAGCTGCGGCGAACGACATGAACGTAACGCCGCCCGGGCAGCGCATCGCGCTGGCCCGCGATGCGGCATTCTCCTTCGTCTATCCGCATATGCTGGAAGCCTGGCGCGCGGCGGGCGCGGAGATCGTGCCGTTCTCGCCGCTGGCCGACGAAGCGCCCGATGCGAGCGCCGACGTGTGCTGGCTGCCGGGCGGCTATCCCGAGCTGCATGCCGGAACGATCGCGGCCAATGCGCGCTTTCGCAGCTCCTTGCGCGCTTTCGCCGAGACACGGCCCGTGCATGGCGAATGCGGAGGCTATATGGTGCTGGGCGCAGGCCTCACCGACGCTGACGGTATCAGCCATGAGATGGCGGGACTGCTCGGCCTGGAGACCAGCTTTGCCAAGCGCCGCATGCATCTCGGCTATCGTCTTGCCGAACTCGCCGCGCCGATGCCGGGGCATCGGCCGGGCGCGCGCTTGCGCGGCCACGAATTCCACTATTCGACCATCCTCGCCCAACCCGATACGCCACTGGCCGTCGTGCACGACGCCACCGGCGCGGTCATCGCCGAGACCGGCTCGCGCCGTGGCCATGCCACGGGCACGTTCTTCCATCTGATCGCGGAGGACCGGTGAGCGGTTTTGTCTCTTTCGTCTCCGCCGGCCCCGGCGACCCCGAGCTCCTCACGGTGAAGGGCGCCGCGCGGCTGCGCGAGGCCGATGTCGTGCTCTATGACGACCTTGCCTCCGGCGCGATCCTCGATCTCGCCCGGCCCGGTGCCAATCTCGTCGCGGTGGGGAAGCGGGCCGGGCGTCCTTCGACCAAGCAGCACCACGTCAACCGTCTCCTGGTCGACTACGCCGCAACCGGCGCGCGCGTGGTGCGCCTCAAGTCCGGCGATGCCGGCATTTTCGGTCGGCTCGAGGAGGAGCTGGAAACACTGCGCGAAGCCGGCATCGGCTACGAGATCGTTCCCGGCGTCACATCCGCCTGTGTCGCCGCCGCCGAGGCCGGCATTCCCTTGACCCGGCGGCATACCTCCCGCCGGGTGCAGTTCATCACCGGTGCTGATGTCACCGGCGAGTTGCCGCCCAATTTGAATTGGGCCGCGCTGGCCGATCCCGAGGCCACGACCGTGGTCTATATGGGCCGGCGCACTTTTCCGGCGCTTGCCGCAAAATTGATCGCGCACGGTCTCGCCCCCAGCACCCCGGCGCTGTTCGCCGAATCTCTCGGGCGTCCCGACGAACGGCTGGTCCGTACCACGATTGCCGAGCTTGCCGAGCAGCTTGGCCGCGGCGGCGCCGCTTCCACCGCCGCCGTGATCCTGTTCGGCGCGCTGGCGGGAGAATATCCGGCATGACGGCTCCGGCAGCGGTTCGCCCCTTGACGCCCGCAATGCGAAAGGGGCACACAAGAGCGGCATGGTGCTCGACGCGGCGCAAAGCGCCGGAGCATAATCGGGAATGGGGATGGGCGGACCAAGTTGCGGCGCCCAAAACCCCAGCCGCCCCCGCGACTGTAAGCGGTGAGGGGCTCCGAACCGCCACTGGACTGCAAGGTCCGGGAAGGCCGGAGAACCCAGTGAACCGCGAGCCAGGAGACCGGCCGTGCACGTGTTGAGGCCAAGGCCGTCGGGTGTGACGGCAGGAAGGAATTGAGCCATGCATATCGAACCCGGCGTCGTGACGGGCGCCAAGCTCGTGTTGAGTTACGCAACCGGAATCGCCGCAGGCGGCGTTGCCTTGAAGCTTGCGGTCGAGACCGTGCGCGAGCAGGGCGTCGTGTCGTTCGCGGCGCGGACGCTCGCCACCACCGCTCTCGTCTTCACCTTCTTCGAGATCCTGCCGCACTTCCCGGTCGGCGTCTCCGAGGTGCACTTCATTCTCGGCTCGACACTGTTCCTGCTGTTCGGCGCGGCTCCCGCGGCCTTCGGCCTTGCGCTCGGCCTGCTGCTCCAGGGCGTTTTCTTCGAGCCCGCTGACATCCCGCAATATGGCATGAACGTCACCACGCTGCTGGTGCCGCTGTTCGCGATCCAGGCAATCGCTGCCCGGATCATTTCGCGCAACAGCGCCTATGTTGATTTGAAGTATCGGCAGGCGCTGGCGCTTTCGACGACCTACCAGGCCGGCGTGATCGCCTGGGTGGCGTTCTGGGCGCTCTATGGTTCCGGTTTCGCCATGAGCAACCTCGCCAGCATCGCGACGTTCGCGGCGTCCTACGCACTGGTCATCGTGATCGAGCCGCTGGCCGATCTTGCCGTGCTGGCGCTGGCGAAGTCTCTGCGTGGTGTCACCGCGCCTGGCCTCGTCACGCCTCGCCTGCACAACGCGGCTTAAGAGACAAGGGGCGGCCGTCATGGTCGCCCCGTACGCCCGATGCTCACGCTCTCTCTGATAGGCATCGGTTGCGGCGATCCCGAGCAGCTCACGCGCGCCGCGACCCGCGCCATCAACGCGGCCGATCTCGTCCTGATCCCGCGCAAGGGGAGCGCGAAGTCTGATCTCGCCGATCTCAGGCGGACGATCTGCACTGACGTGCTCACCAACAAGGCGACGCGCATCGCCGAATTCGATCTTCCCGTGCGCGACGCGACCGAGGCCGACTATCGCAAGGGCGTCGACGATTGGCACGATGCCGTTGCCGCCACGTGGTCGCGGACCATTGCAAGCCATCTCGGCGGTGACGGCAAGGTCGCGCTGCTGATCTGGGGCGACCCGTCGCTCTACGATTCCTCGCTGCGCATTGCGCGGCGATTGAATCCGTTGCCGACAATCGAAGTCGTGCCCGGCATCACCTCGATCCAGGCGCTGTGTGCGGCGCATGCGCTGCCGCTCAACGACATCGGCGAGCCCTTTCTGGTCACGACGGGGCGGCGCTTGCGCGAAGGCGGCTGGCCGCAGGGCGTCGACACAGTCGTGGTGATGCTCGACGGCGGCACGGCGTTCCAGTCGCTCGATCCGGCTGGGCTTCACATCTGGTGGGGGGCCTATCTCGGCATGGCCGATCAGATCCTCATGTCCGGTGCGCTCACCGAAGTGGGTTCGCGCATTGCCGCCGCGAGGCAGGACGCACGTGAGCGGCACGGCTGGATCATGGACAGCTACATTCTCAAACGCAGGCGTTGAGCGAGGCAGCATGCTTCCCGAATGGGTCACCCAGAACTGCCCCGAAATCTCCGCGGTCCATCGCGAGGCGGCCATTGCGCGGCAGGCGCAACTGACGAAGCCGACGGGCGCGCTCGGCCGGCTGGAGCAGCTCGCGATCGAGCTCGCAGGCCTGCAGGCCACCGAGCAGCCGCGCGCCGCGCGCGTCCCGATCATCATCTTCGCGGGCGACCACGGCATCGTCGCACAGGGGGTGTCGGCCTATCCGCAAGCCGTCACCATCGCGATGATGGCGAATTTTGCCTCTGGAGGCGCCGCGATCTCGGTGCTGGCGCGCGAGCTGGGTTCGAGCCTCGAGGTCGTCGACGCCGGCACGCTGTCCGAGGTGCAGATGGCCGGGATCGTCACCGACAAGCCGCGCAGCGGCACGCGCGATTTCAGCGTCGAGGCCGCGCTCACCCCGGCGGAATTGGTCTTCGCCTTTGAGGCCGGCCAGCGCGCGGTGGCGCGCGCTGAGGCCGGCCGGCCTGATCTCTTGATCTTTGGCGAGATGGGGATCGGCAACACCACGACGTCAGCTGCGATTGCTGCGAGCCTGCTCGGTGTGAGCGCCGAAGAGATCGCCGGCAGCGGCACCGGCGTCGATGCGGCCGGCCGCGTACACAAGGCGCGGGTGATCGATGCGGCGATCGCACGCCATCGCGTCGCCGGAGCCTCGGTCGAGACAATCCTGTGCGCGGTCGGCGGCCTCGAAATCGCGGCGATCTCGGGCGCCATCATCGCGGCCGCGCAACGCCGCATTCCCGTATTGATCGACGGCTTTATCGTCTCGGTGGCGGCGCTGGCGGCGGCGCGGCTCAATCCCTCCTGCCAGCCGTTCCTGTTGCCCTCGCATCAATCGGCGGAGCAAGGACATCGGCTGGTGTTGCGCGCGCTGAACGTGCAGCCGCTGATCAGCCTCGATCTCAGGCTCGGCGAGGGATCGGGCGCCGCCATTGCGCTGCCGCTGGTGCGCTCGGCCTGCGCACTTCACAACGGCATGGCGACCTTTGCGCAGGCCAACGTACCGGATCGGCCTAGCTGATCCGCTGATTGACCGAGACGACGCGCCAGCCGCTGGCGAGCCGGTCGATCCGGGTCAGCGACAACGGATCGATCACGAAGCGCAACGCCGCTTCCGGTGCGAGATCGAGCGCGATGCAGAGCGCGGCGCGGATGGTGCCGGAATGGACGACCAGCGCCGCGGAGCCTGCGCCGATCCGCGACAGGCCGAGGCGGACGCGGGCGACCTGATCCGCAAAGCTTTCGCCGTTCGGCGGCCGTCCGCGCGCCAGATCGCGCCAGAACTGCGCGTAGATCTCGCCGCCGGTCGCGGCGAGCTCGTCATGCCGATGGCCGGTCCAATCGCCGAAATCCTGCTCGCGGAATTCGCTGACCAGCTCCGGTTCCAGCCCCAGCGCGCGCGCCGTCTCCACCGTGCGCCGCGACGGGCTGGCATAGCCGGCGACATCCGCGGGCAAGCGCTGCTTGAGAGCCGCCAATGCCGCGCGATCGCCGAGATCGGCCGGCGCATCGGCTGCATGGATCGTCCCGGCTACGCCCGCGACAACCGCGTGCCGTATCAACCAGAGGAAGGTCTCGCCTTCCATGCTCATCTCCAAGGAAGCTTGTGCGGTCGCCACGACGCCGCAACTGGGACATTGACTCTGTCTTGGTGGTAATCCTAGATGCTCGCGACGGTTTTCCCGAGAGGGAATGAAAAGGGAATGCGGTGCGGGGAAAATTGTCCCCAATGCCGCGGCTGCCCCCGCAACTGTGAGCGGTGAATCCTTCGTCACGAGCCACTGGGTCCTCGGTCCCGGGAAGGCGACGAAGAGGTCACGACCCGCGAGCCAGGAGACCTGCCGTCAGCCGTGGTCACACGCGAAGATGTCGGTCGGGGAGTACAGACATTCGGCTTCATCGGACGGCTGCAAGGCCAAAAGGTGAGACCTCGTTCGCTGTGACGTGCCACTGACGTCATACCGAGGTTTGTACCGTGTCTTCCATCCGTATCGCACGACCGCGCCGCGTCCTGCTGGTTTCCGCCGCGTTCACGTCCTTCGCCGTTCTCGATCCGCCTGCCGCTCTGGCGCAGCAGGTCCGAGAGCCGCTGCCACCCGTCGAGGTCTCGCCCGCCCAGGCGCGCAAGCCGGCCAGACCGGCAGCACGAGAGGTGGCGAGCGCGCGCCGCGCGGCAGCGCGCAGGCCGGCGGCGGTATCGGCAGCGCCAAAACCCGTCATGCCGGATCTGACGGCGCAAACGCCGCTCAACACCAATGCCGTTGCCGAAAGCGCTTCGCGGCTCGGCCTGACGGTGCGGCAGACGCCCGCGACCGTCGAGGTGATCTCGGCCGAAACCATGCGCGAGCAGGGCTATCGCACCGTGTCCGAGGTGGCGCAGGGCGCCGTCGGCGTCACCTCCGGCGACAACCCGGCCGAACCTTCCGCCTTCTCGATGCGCGGCTTCACCAATAGCCAGATCAACACACTCTACAACGGCATCAAGATCGGTCCGCAGAACATGACCTCGCGGATCGTCGACACCGCCAATCTGGAGGCCGTGGAATTCCTCAAAGGACCGGCCTCGCTGATCTCGGGCGAGGGTGCCGCGGGAGGCGCCATCAACTTCGTCACCAAGCAACCGCACACGGGAGCGATCCGCAACGAGGCAAATTTCTCCTGGGATTCGCTGAATTCGTTCCGGGCCCATTACGGCTCAGGCGGCAGCACCAATGTGCAAGGGCTGGACTATCGCTTCGACATCAGCCGTTCCACGCTCAACGGCTTTGCCGACGACACCAACGTCAAGACGTTCGGCACGTCCGGCCAGCTCAATTACCGGGTCTCCGACAGCCTCAAGATCTGGGGTGCGGTCGAGTATCGCGAAGACCGCTCGAAGGCCTATTGGGGCGCGCCGCTGGTGCCGGTCGCCTTCAGCGGTTCGCATGCGACGACGGGGATCGTCTCCGGCAATTACGTCTCGAATTACAACGGTACCAATCTCGGTGCCGTCACCATCGACGACCGCACCTTCAACACCAATTACAACGTTCTCGATAACCGCAACGTGGCGCAGGAAGTGTGGCTGCGCGGCGGCTTCGAGCTGAAGCTCGCGCCTGACCTCACGCTGAAAAGTCAGGCCTATGGCTATGGCGCCGAACGGACCTGGTTCAACAACGAGATCGAGGCATTCAACTCCACCACGAACCTGGTCGATCGCGAACGCTTCTATGTCGCCCATAGCCAGCGGCTGGTCGGCAACATCACCGACCTGATCTGGGATACCAACATCGCAGGATTCGACAACCGGTTGGTCACGACGCTCTCGTCGAGCTATCTCGATTTCGTCAGGCCCGGCGCGGCAAACTTTCCCGGAGATTCCGTTTCGCTGGTCGATCCCAACCGCGGCTTCTACGGCCTGCTCACGACACAGCAGCAGACCGCGCGCATCGACAACGAGGCGTTGTCGTTCGAGGACCGGTTGAAGCTGACGCGCAGCTTCGCGTTGATCGGGGGCCTGCGTGTCGAGCACATCGGACTCGACCGTAACTCGACCGACAAGGCCGGGCTGGAGAAGGCAGGCTTTCCGTACACCAAAGACTGGGCGCCGGTGACGGGCCGCATTGGCTACACCTGGGAGGCCGTGCCCGGCCTGACCTTCTTCAGCCAGTACGCCACCGGGGCCGACGTCGCAGCCAACAACATCTTCCTGCTGTTGCCGACCCAGCCACTGGACCTGACGACGTCGCGAACCTACGAGACCGGCGTCAAGCATCTGTTCTGGGACAATAGGGCGGAGTGGTCGTTCTCGGCCTACGACATCCTGCGCAAGAACGTCTATGCGGCGGCCGGCGGGCAGGCGCTCAATATCGCCGGGCGGCAGGAGTCCAAGGGCGTCGAGCTTGCCGCCTCGGTGCGGCCGATCGAGCCGCTTCGGTTGTGGGGCAACATCGCCTATGTCGATGCGCGCTATGCCGACTACAATTTCGTCGGTGGCTCGTTCTCCGGCAATACGCCGCCGAACGTACCGCGTATCGTGGCCAATGCCGGCGCATCGTACCGGTTCTTCACGCCCTGGCCTGTGGAGCTCGGCATCACCGGCCGTCATGTCGGCGACCGCTACAACACCGACGCGAACGTCGTGACGATGAAGGCCTACACCGTGGCCGACGTCTACGCCTTCGTCGATATCCCCAAGGCCGTGTTCAATGCGGTCGACCAGGCCCGCATGACTTTCCGCGTCCGCAACATCACCGACAAGCGCTATGCGATCTGGGGCGATCCGTTCTATCCCGACCAGATCCTCCTGGGCGCGCCGCGCACCTACGAGGTCTCGGCCGCGTTCAAATGGTGAGGCCTTGAGCGCATGATGGGCGCGATCGTCCTCTCGCATCGCTGGCTCGGGATCGCGTTCTGCCTGCTGTTCGCGATGTGGTTCGCGAGCGGGATCGTGATGCACTTCGTCCCGTTTCCGTCGCTGACGGAAGCGGAGCGATTTGCCGGGCTCGCGCCGCTGGACCGTGGCGGGACAACGATCTCGGTCGCGGACGCCGTTGCTGCGAGCGGAATCACCGACGGGACGCGTGTTCGGCTGATCCAGCGCAGTGATGGACCGGTCTACGTCGTCTCGGGCCCCGCAGGTTCGCGAGCGGTCCGCGCCTCCGATAGAGGAGACGCATCGGTGACGTCCGCCGATGTCGCGCTCACCATCGTGCAGGGCTATTCCCGTCAGCGCGGGCTCGACGCGCCACGCGCCGCGATCGTCGCGCGGTCGGACCACGATCAATGGAGCGTGCCGAACGGTTTTGATCGCCATCGCCCCTTGTTTCGCGCCGCTCTCGGCGATGCCCCTGGAACGGAGGTCTACGTTTCGTCGCTGACCGGGGAGGTCGTCCTAGATACGACGCGCAGTGAGCGCGCGTGGAACTGGGCCGGCAGCGTGCTGCACTGGATCTATCCGACGGTTCTGCGCAGCAGCTGGGCGGTGTGGGATCGCGTGGTCTGGACGCTGTCGCTGCTGGCCCTGATTGCGGCATTGCTTGGCGCGGTGCTCGGAATCGTGCGGATCAGGTTTCGCAAGGGCCAAATCTCCTCGCCTTACCGTGGCTGGCATGCGCTGCATCACCTGATCGGCCTCGCGGCGACGCTGTTCGTACTGAGCTGGATCTTCAGCGGCTGGCTCTCGATGGATCACGGCCGCCTGTTCTCGCGCGGGCAATTGACGCCGACAGAGGCGGGCGTGGTCGATGCCGCCCCGGATTGGCGAGACGCTTCACCGCTCGATCTGCCGCCAATATCGCCGTCGGCGCGCGAGGTCGAATGGTTCGCCTTCGGCGGCAGGGTCTATCGGCGCGATCGGCTCGCCCTTGGCCATCAGACGTTGATCAGGGCCGGGGACGCGCCGCGAGATGGGCAGGCGGCATACCTGGATACGCAGGAGATCGGGGATCTGACGGCGCGCCTTGGCGCCGGCTGTGCCGCACCGTTCCTGCTCGCCGGCAACGACGACTATCCGGCGCAGTCCGCTATTCCGGGAGCTCCGGTCTACCGCACGACCTGCGGCGATCTCTGGTTCGATGTCGATGCTGCCGATGGCAAGGTGCTGCAAAGACTGGACCCGTCGCGGCGCGTCTATCGCTGGCTCTACAGTGCGCTGCACACGCTTGATTTCCCGATTCTGCTGGCTCACGCGCGGCTGCGTGACGCTCTCATTGTCAGCCTCTGTACGCTCGGACTGATGTTCTCCATCACCGGCGTCGTCATCGGATGGCGACGCTTGCGGGCGTCGCTGGCATCCTGAGGCCGGTGACGTCCTCGCTTACTGACCGTACAATAAAGAGAGGCTGAGCCGACCTGCGTGCATAGCTCCTGGTCAGCCCTCTCTCCTGCACCGCAGATTGATCGCCTGCAAATTAGACAAACGGACTTGCGCGATTCCGATTGCAGTGCAACGGGCGCTCCCATTTGTGTCGAAGAATCCAAGGGTGCGCTGCACATTTCTGGCTTCGTATGCTTCTGCTCTCTGGGCGAGCAGCGCTGCACCAAAACGTGCAGCCGATGGTGCGCCGCGCAATGCCGGCGGCTCGCTGGCTCGGTGGTTTGCGACAACTCCGACCCTATCCCGCGGCCATCGCTCTGTCGCACGCTCGCCCGTGATGGCATGACAGGGAATGACGATGAGCGTGCTCGCTTTGGCATTGGATGCGGCAATGGCCGGAAAGGACCTGGCGTCCGGTCCGGACGTCACGCGTAGCTGACTGTGCAGATGAGCTACTCCGACAATCACTGGGAGGTCGGCACCGATATCGGTGGCACCTTCACCGACATCATCGCCATCCGGCGCGATTCCGCGGAAGCGCGGATTGCAAAGGTGCCGTCGCGCCCCGACGCACCGGTTCGGGCGATGCTGGAGGCGATCGAGGCGGTGGGTCTGCGCAAGAGCGAGGTCAGGCGCTTCGTCCACGGCACCACGCGCGTGACCAACGCGATCGTCGAGAATCGGCTGCCGAAGGTGGCGCTGGTCGCGACCGAAGGCTTCGCCGACGTGCTCGAGATCGCCCGCTATCGCCGGCGCGACCTCTACCGGCTCGACATTCCGCCGAAATCGCCGCCTTTGGTGCCGCCTGAAAGATGCTTCGGGCTCGCCGAGCGCCTCGATCATGAGGGGCGAGTGTTGAAGGCGCTCGAGGAAGCCGAGATCGAGCGCCTGGTGGCGTGGCTGAAAGGGACCGGCGTTCAGAGCGTCGCGGTCGCACTCCTTCACGCCTATGCCAATCCGGTGCATGAAAAGATGCTGGGCGAGCGGCTCAAGGGCCTCGTCGCCCATGTCTCGCTCTCGCACGAGGTCAATCCCGAGGCACGCGAATATGAGCGGACCTCGGCGACCGTGTTCAACGCGGCCGCGATGCCGATCGCGGTGGAATATCTCAGCGAGCTGGAGCAGCGGCTGCCGATCGGGGCCGGCCTGCAGGTGTTTCACTCCGCCGGCGCCATGGTCCCGATTTCGGCGGTGAAGCGGCGTCCGCTGGTGATGGCGATGTCGGGGCCGGCGGCGGGCGTCTCGGCGTCGGTCAGCATCGCGCGCCAGCTCGGCTGCTCGCGCATGTTGACCTTCGACATGGGCGGCACCACGACGGACGTGTGCCTGATCGTCGACGGCCAGGCCGAAATGACCGACGGCCGCATGCTCGGTGACAAGCCGCTGCGCCAGCCGATGCTGGCGGTGCACTCGATCGGTGCGGGCGGCGGATCGATCGTGCGCAACGGTCCCGGCGGGCTGACGGTCGGGCCCGAGAGCGCCGGCTCCGAGCCGGGCCCGGCCTGCTATGGCCGTGGCGGCACGGAGCCCACCATCACCGATGCCAATGCCGTGCTCGGCTATCTCAATCCCGAGACCAAGCTTGGCGATCGCATCGGCATCGACATCGAGAGCGCCAAGCGTGTCATCGCGCCAATTGCGCACGCACTCGGACTGAGCCTGACCGAAACGGCGCTCGGCATCATCAAGGTCGCGAACGCGACCATGGCCCGCGCGCTCCGCCGCGTCACGGTCGAGCGCGGCATCGACGGGCGCGACTGCACGCTGCTGGCCTTCGGCGGCGGCGGCCCGATGCATGCCGCGGGCCTCGCCGATCTCTACGGGATTGCGGAGGTCGTCGTGCCCAGTGCCTCGAGTGCGTTCTCGGCCCTGGGCTGCCTCACCGCCGATTTCAGCTTCCTGCAGCAGCAGACCCTTCGCGCTGCCCTCGACGGCATCGATCTCGCCGGCGTCTCGGAGCGGATCGAAACCCTGATTGCCGATGCCTCGGCGCCGCTTCTCGCCAACAATGTTGCAAGAGCGGAGATCCAGGTCGAGCTGGTGGCCTTGATGCGCTATGCGGCGCAGAATGACGCCATTCCGGTATCGTTCACGCTGCCGCTCGACGTTGTCAGGCTGAAGCAGGACTTTCTGACGCGGCATCACGAGCTGTTCGGCTATGCGACCGGTGAGCCCTGCGTCATCGAATCCGTGCGGGTGCAGGCCCGGCGCCCGTCGACAACCGTTGTCAGCCGGCCGGCGACAGCGGCGAGGGCGGTGTCTACGGGCACGCGCACCTGCTCGTTCGACGGCTTCCATGACATCGCAACCGCGATCGTCGACCGCGCCTCGCTCACCGAGACCATCAATGGTCCCGCCATCATCGAAGACGCCTGGTCGACCGTGGTGGTGCCGCCGGGCTGGCAGGCGAGGCCCGATCCATCAGGCAATCTGTTCCTGAGGCGGAGGGCGGCATGAAGCTCGATCCCTTCGTCGTCGAGGTCATCAGGCACGGGCTCTCGGCCGCGGCCGAGGAGATGAGCCTCGTCATGACGCGCTCGGCGCGCTCGCCGCTGTTGCGCGAAGCCGGCGACCTGTCGTCGGCGATCACCGACGGCTACGGCGGCCTGGTCGGACAGGGCCGCGACATTCCGATCCATCTCGGCGCGATGGCCTACACCATCCCCGAACTCCTGAAGGTGATGCCGCGCGATGGCCTGAACGACGGCGACGTCGTCATCTACAATATCGGCGCGCTCGGCGGCAATCATCTCAATGACGTCAAGGTCGTGCGGCCCGTCTTCTTCGACGGCGAGATCGTGGCTTTCGCGGTCAGCCTCGCCCATTGGCCTGATATCGGCGGCACCTGGCCCGGCAGTTATTTCGCCAAGGCGGTCGACACGTTCCAGGAGGCGATGCGGATTCCGCCGGTGCTGATCGCGACTGCTGCCGGCCTCAACACGCCGATCGTGCAGCTGCTCAAAGCCAACGTTCGCGATGCCGAATCCTGCGAGGGCGACTTGCTCGCCCAGATCGCGGCGACCAAGGCTGGCGAGAAGCGCATCGTCGAGCTCTGCCGCGAGCATGGCAAGGCGGTCTTCATGGCGGCGCAGTCGCGCCTGCACGATCTCTCCGAAATCGAGATGCGGGAAGCGCTGCGCGACTTGCCGGATGGCGTCTACGAGGGTGAGGATTATCTCGACGACGGCAGCGCAAACAATGCGCCGGCGCGGATCCATGTGAAGATCACCATTCGCGGGAATGAAGCGACCTTCGATCTCTCCGGAAGCTGCGATCGGGTCTCCAATTTCTGCAACACGACGCCGTTCATGGCGCGCTCGGCGGTGGCCTATGCCGCGCGCATCATGAGCGGACGCGACATGCAGCAGAACGCCGGCGCGCTGCGGCCGCTGACCATCATCACGCGCCCGGGCTCGATCCTCGAGCCCGGCTGGACCGCTTCGGTTGCCGCCGGCAATCACGAGACCTCCATGCGCATCGTCGATGCGATTTTCCGCGCCATGCAGGACACCATTCCCGAGCGCCTGTCGGCGGGCGGGGCGACCACCGCCGGCGTGCTATTCTTCGCCGAGCCGCGGCCGAACGGGTCGTGGAAGATGCTGTACGAGGTCCATGGCGGCGGCGAAGGCGCGCGGCACGATCGAGCCGGTACCTCCGCCACCCGGGTGCATCTGTCCAACACCTCGAACACGCCGGTGGAGGTGATCGAGGCGAATTACGCGATCCGGCTGGAGCAGCAGGCCATCCGCCGGAATTCCGGCGGCGCGGGCGCGCATCGCGGTGGGGACGGCTCCGTCCGCACCTACCGCATCCTGGCGCCATCGATGCACCTGACCACCTGCATCGAACGCATGGTGATGGCGCCTTGGGGCATGCAGGGCGGCTATCCCGGCAAGGCCTGCCGCATCTCGCTGGTCCGGCAGGGCCGAAACGTCACGATCGACGGCAAGTCGAACCTCGTATTGCAGCAAGGCGATCTCGTCACGATCGAGATGTGCGGTGGCGGCGGCTACGGCGCCGCGACAGCGAAGTGAGGCAGTGGCCATGAGCAGGTTGTTGCGAACCGGGCTGAACGCGGGCGAGGCCGCACCGATGGCCGTGGTCGGCGGCGAGGGCGTCTACTTTCACCTTGCGGACGGCCGCAAGCTGATCGACGGCAGCAACACCGGCGGCGGTCTCGGCCACCGCCATCCCGCAATGGTGGAGGCGATCCGCCGCGCGGCGGATACGCCTGTCGTCAATGAAGGCTGGACCTGGATCGGTCGCGAGCAGGCTGCCGACGATCTGATGGCGACCGCCTTCAAGGGCGAAGAGGATTGGGTCGGCGCGGTGCGCTTCTGCATCAGCGGCAGCGAGGCCAACGACATGGCGCTGTCGCTGTGCCAGGCGCTGACGCAGCGCTCCGCGCTGGCAACGCGCGAGCGCGCCTATCACGGCATCACCGGCCTGTCGCGCAGCATGACGGTGCAGCCGCAATGGCACGGCGGCCTAGCGGTGCACGCCGGCGGCTCAAAATTGCCGGCACCGATGGCACCGGTGCGGATTCTCCCGGCGCCGAATGGCGCGATCTATGGCGCGCCGGCCAACAACGCGCCGCCCAGCGAATATCTGGCAGACGCGCCGCGCCTCTTGTCGGACACCGCGGCGACGATCATCGACTACACCCAGGGCGGCATCTATTACGACGGCGCCTATCAGGACGAGGTCGCGCGCTGCGCGCGAGAGGCCGGTTCGTACTGGATCGCGGACGAGGTCGTCACTGGCGCAGGCCGCGCGGGCCGCTGGTTCGCATTCCAGGGCGCGCAGAGCCGCCCCGATATCGTGACGCTCGGCAAGTCGCTCGGCGGTGGCGCGGCGGCGGTGGCTGCGGTGGTGGTGTCGAAGGACATCGTCGAGCGGCTCAAGGGCACGAGCTGGCAGAATTACGGCACGTTGCGCGGCCATCCGATCAGCATGGCAGCGGTGAGCGCCTATTTGAAGGTCGTCAGCGACGACAAGATTTTGGAGCACGTCGCGGGCCTCGAAAGGCTGTTTGCGCGGCGCCTGCTGGCGATCGCGCAAAGGCATCCGAGCGTGCAGCGCGTGGCGGGGCAGGGGGTGCACTGGACGGTCGAGCTGCATGGCCCGGATTGGCGCACCTGGCATGCCGACACCACGGAGGTGCCGATCGCCTCGCGCGTCGCGGAGCGCGCGCTGGAGGCCGGCGCGGTGATCGGCACCAGCGGCGAGCAGACCTCGCTGTTCCTGGCACCGCCTCTGATCATCTCCGAGCGCGAGGCTAACCAGCTTCTGGACGCGCTCGACCACGGTCTCGATGTCGCTGACGAGGAGCACGGGTGAGCCACACAACGTCCCTGAGGTCACCGGCCTGGCCGGCGGACGAGCCCTGGCATCTCGCGATGCCGGAGGGGACGCTCTACGACGCGCTGGCGCGTGCTGCACGTGAACGTCCCTCGCATCCGGCGACGGTGTTCTACGGCGCTAGCCTGAGCTACGCCGAGCTGCGCGACCGGGTCGATGCCATGGCCGGCTTCCTGCAAGGCGTTTGCGGCATCAAGCGCGGCGACCGCGTCATGATCGCGCTGCAGAACTCGCCGCAATATATCGTCGCCTATTACGCGACGATGCGGGCGGACGCCGTGATCGTGCCGGTCAATCCCATGAACAAGACCGCCGAGATCGCGTATCTCGCTGCGGACAGCGGCGCCAGGGTCGCGATCATCGGCAGCGAGCTGAGCGATGTGTTTGCGCCGCTGATCGGCGAGGCCATCACGCATGCAATCGTCGCGCAATATCGCGACGAGGTTCCAGCCGCCACGCCCTACACGCTGCCGCGCTGCGTGACCGACGCGCCGTCGGAAGTGCCGTCGTCGCCGGGCTGGCATTCGTGGTCGCCCGCGATCGCGCAAGGCCTGCAGCCGGGTGCGATGGAGGCGGGGCCGGACGATCTCATGATCCTGCCCTACACGTCCGGGACGACGGGCAAGCCCAAGGCGTGCATGCATACAAATCGCAGCGCGCTGTTCACCGCCGTGTTGCAGGCGCGCTGGTATGGGCTCGATGGCGGTGACGTCATGACCGGCTTCATGCCGCTGTTCCATGTCGCGGGCATGCAGGGCTCGATGAATGCCGCCATCGTCGCCGGCGCCACGCTGCTGCTGATGGCGCGTTGGGACAAGGATCTGCTCCCCGACCTGTTCGAGACCTATGGCGTCACGTTCTGGAACGCCGCGCCGACCATGATCGTGGATGTGCTCGCCAGCGCCAGTTTCCGCGAAAAATGCTTTGCCAAGCTCAAGGTGCTGACTGGCGGCGGCGCGGCGATGCCGACCGCGGTCGCCGAACGGCTCAAGGGGCGGTTCGGCCTGGATTTCGTCGAGGGTTACGGCATGACCGAGACGATGTCCCCGACGCACCTCAATCCGATGGCCGCACCCAAGCGGCAATGCCTCGGCATCGCCGTGCACGAGACCGACGCCAGGGTGATCGATCCCGAAAGCCTGATCGAGCTCGACGACCACGTGGTCGGCGAGATCATCGTGCATGGGCCGCAGGTGCTGCAGGGTTACTGGAACAGGGCGCAGGCGGATACTGAGGCCTTCATCGAACGCGACGGCAAGCGGTTCCTGCGCACCGGCGATCTCGGCTACCGCGATGCCGACGGTTATTTCTTCGCCGTCGACCGCCTGAAGCGGATGATCAATGTCAGCGGTTTCAAGGTGTGGCCGGCCGAGGTCGAGGCGGCGATGTACCAGAACCGCGCCATCCGGGAATGCTGCATCATTTCAGCGCCGGACGGCTATCGCGGTGAGACCGTAAAGGCGCTGGTGGTGCTCGATGACGCCGCGCGCGCGACGACTTCGGCCGATGATATCGTCGGCTGGGCACGCGGCGCGATGGCAAGCTACAAGGCGCCGCGCGCCGTCGTTTTCGTCGAGTCCCTGCCGCGCACCGCCAGCAACAAAATCAACTGGCGGCTGTTGCAGGATGCCGAATGGGGGCGGACGGCATGAAAGCTGCTTGGCTGGAATATCGGCACGGAGCCGCGTTATGCTCGGCGCGGCGGAAGATCCCACGAGCCGACCCTTCCCCCCAGACATCACCAGGAACTCGCTGATGCGCATCGTCAATGTCGCCGCCGCCCAGATGGGCCCGATCCAGAAAGCCGAC
Source organism: Bradyrhizobium sp. BLXBL-01 (assembly GCF_051853025.1). Classification (NCBI taxonomy): domain Bacteria; kingdom Pseudomonadati; phylum Pseudomonadota; class Alphaproteobacteria; order Hyphomicrobiales; family Nitrobacteraceae; genus Bradyrhizobium; species Bradyrhizobium sp. BLXBL-01. The sequence continues at coordinate 5,318,468 of NZ_CP182471.1, read as the reverse complement.
AGCCGCGAGGCCGTGGTCAAGCGCATGGTCGCGCTGATGGACGAGGCGAAAGCGAAGGGCGCCGACCTGATCGTCTATCCCGAGCTGGCGCTGACGACGTTTTTCCCGCGCTGGTACGTCGAGGACCGCGCCGAGTTCGACATCTGGTTCGAACGCGAGATGCCGAACGCGGCAACCAGGCCGCTGTTCGAGCGCGCGGCGCAGCACGGAATGGCGATGAATTTCGGCTATGCCGAGCTGACGCCGGACGGTCATCATTTCAACACCGCGATCCTCACGGATAAATCCGGCAAGATCGTCGGCAAATACCGCAAGGTGCATCTGCCGGGCCATGTGGAATACGACACCAAGCGCTCGCATCAGCACCTGGAGAAGCGCTATTTCGAGCCGGGCGATCTCGGCTTCAAGGTCTGGCGCGAGCTCGGCGGCATCATCGGCATGGCGATCTGCAACGACCGCCGCTGGCCCGAGACCTATCGCGTCATGGGCCTGCAGGGCGTCGAGATGGTTCTGATCGGCTACAACACGCCGTCGGTAAATGCGGAGAAGAGTGAGGAGGGCGTCGAGAAGCGCCTGTTCCACAATCGCCTCTCGGTGCAGGCCGGCGCCTATCAGAACGCGACCTGGGTGGTCGCGGTCGCCAAGGCCGGCAATGAGGACGGTCACCCGCTGTTCGGCGGCAGCCTGATCGTCGATCCCAATGGCGAGATCGTGGCCGAGGCGAAGACAGACGACGACGAGGTTCTGGTTCACGCCTGCGACCTCGACGCCACCACCTTCGGCAAGACCACGATCTTCGATTTCGCCCGGCATCGCCGCATCGAGCATTACGGCCTGATCACCAGCCAGACCGGCGCGGTGCCGCCGCCGGAGAACTGACCCCGATGGCTGACAAGGGCATCTCCTTGCGTGAGCTCGATCCGCGCGATCGCTACAAGCTGCTTTGCGGCGTGGTGGTGCCGCGGCCGATCGCGCTGGTGACCACGCTGGACGAGAACGGGGCGGTGAATGCCGCGCCGTTCAGCTTCTTCAACGTGTTCTCCGAAAGCCCGGCCTTGATCGTGCTCGGGCTCCAGCACAAGCCGGACCACTCGCCGAAGGACACCACCCGCAACATCCATCGCGACGGCGAATTCGTGGTGCATATGGTGGACGAGGCGCTGTCGGTCGCGATGAACGACTGCGCGGTCGATTTCCCCTCAGGCGACAGCGAGGTCGCCGCGACGGGGCTGGCGACGCTTCCCTCCGTGGACGTGAAGGTGCCGCGCCTCGCTGCGGCGCCGTTCGCGCTGGAATGCCGGCGCCATGTCGTGCTGACCTTCTCGCCCGATCGCGAGCTCCTGGTCGGCGAGGTCTTGCGGGTTCACGCCCGCGAGGGCCTCGTCGACACCGCCAACATGTATGTCGATCTCGACGCCTACCGGCCGATCGGCCGCATGTTCGGCAACCTCTACACCACCCAGCGGGACACGTTTGCCCTGGTCCGCGAGAGCCATGCGCAATGGCTCGCGCGCCAGGAAATCAAAGAGCTGAAGGACGCCTAGTGGGCCGAGAACCGCACCGTACCCAGCGCCATGGTGACGGCCGCCTGTGTCGGATCGATCACGGGAATGCGCAGCTCGTCTTCCAGCGCACGGCGGTGGCGGGCCATGCCGGCGCAGCCCATCACGATGGCGCGGGCACCGTCCTCGTCGCGCAGCGCGCGGCCGACCTCGATCATCTTGGCGAGCGTGCCTTCGCCGGAGGCGGTTTCGGCGACGCTCATGTTCAGCGGCCGCTCGCCGGAAAAGCGGTCGGTCAGGCCCATCTGCCTGAGATAGCGCATGTGCCGCGGGATCGAGCGCTGCGCGATGGCGATGACGCCGAAGGTCTCGGCGCGGGAAAGCGCCGTCAGCACGCCGCACTCGGCTATGCCGAACACCGGCCGGTCGGTGCCTTCACGGCAGACCTGGAGCCCGGGATCGCTGTAGCAGGCGATGACGAAGGCGGCCGAGCTGTTGTCGCTTTCGACCAGCTTCCGCAAAGGTATCGCAACGCTATCGGCGTCCGCCTGGCTTTCGATGCCGAACGGACCCTCGGCCAGCGTCTGGCAGACCACTTCGGGCCCGCCCTCGAAATCGAGCGGCCTCAACGCATCCTCCAACCCCTGCGTGACCTTGTGGTTGGAGTTCGGGTTGATGACGAGAATGCGCGGCCGGGACATGATGATCTTCCTGCGAAAATTAGCGAACGTGCCTTGAGCCTATCACGGAGTGCCTCATGACTGAACCCGCTTACGACCTGATCATCCGCGGCGGCCGCGTCGCCACCACGACCGACGTCTTCGAGGCCGACGTCGCCATCTCCGGCGAGACCATCGCGGCGATCGGCCGCGGGCTTCCGCCCGCAAAGCGCGAAATCGACGCCCGTGGCAAGCTGGTGCTGCCCGGCGGTGTCGACAGCCACGCCCATATCGAGCAGCTGTCGGCCGCCGGCATCATGAACGCCGATACGTTCGAGAGCGCGACCGTCTCCGCCGCCTTCGGCGGCACCACCACGGTGATCCCGTTCGCGGCTCAGCATGTCGGCATGAAGCTGCCGCAGGTCGTCGAGGACTATCACGCCCTGGCGAAGAAGGGTGCGGTGATCGACTACGCCTTTCACATGATCATTGCGGACGCGACCAAGGAGACGGTCGAGGAGCACATTCCCGCGCTGGTGAAGCAGGGCCATGCCTCGATCAAGATCTTCATGACCTACGACCGCCTCAAGGTCGACGACGAGCCGCTGCTCGACATCCTGCTCGCTGCGCGCCAGTCCGGCGCGATGCTGTGCGCGCATGCCGAAAACCACGGCATCATCGCCTGGATGGTGAAGCGGCTGCTGTCGCGCGGCTACACGATGCCGAAATACCACGCCGTCAGCCACGCCCGCGTCTCGGAGGCGGAAGCCTTCACCCGGCTGATCGGCATGGCGGCGCTGATCGACCAGCCGATCATGATCTTCCATGTCTCGACAGCCGAGGGTGCCAAGGTGATCCGCGACTCGCGCGGGCAGGGGCTCAAGGTCTTCGCCGAGACCTGCCCGCAATATCTGTTCCTGACCGCTGCGGATCTCGACAAGCCGGGTGCTGAGGGCGCGAAGTGGATGTGCAGCCCGCCGCCGCGGACGCATGCCGACCAGGAGGCGCTGTGGCAGGCGCTCTCGCTCGGCGATCTCCAGACCATCTCGTCGGATCACGCGCCGTATCGCTATGACGAGACCGGCAAGTTGCGCGCCGGTCCCAATCCCAACTTCAAGCAGGTCGCCAACGGCCTCCCGGGCCTGGAGCTGCGGCTGCCGCTGTTGTTCGACGCGATGGTGTCGAAGGGACGGCTCGGCCTGGAAAAATTCGTCGAGCTGACCGCGACGGCGCCGGCAAAGATCTACAATCTGCATCCGCGCAAGGGCTCGATCGCCGTCGGCGCCGATGCCGATATCGCGATCTGGGATCCCACCCGCGAGGTCACCATCGCCGACGAGATGATGCACGATCTCGCCGGCTACACGCCGTTCGCGGGCCGCCAGCTGAAGGGCTGGCCGGTCTCGGTGCTCTCGCGCGGCCGCGTGATCATCGAGGGCGACAAGTGTCTTGCGCGCGCCGGCAGCGGAAAATTCCTGGCGCGCAGCGGCGGCGAGGCGGCCAGGCCGACCGGCCGGCTCGTTGCCGACATGGATCCGGAGCGGAATTTTGGAGCCAAGCTGCTGTGATGGTGGATCGCGCGCGATGAAGATCATCATCTTCGGCGGCACCGGTTTTGTCGGCCTCAATCTGGCCGAGGTGCTGCTCGCGCGTGGGCACGAGGTGACGCTGTATGATCGTGCACCGTTGCCGCCATCCGCGCAGCGATCTCTTGCCGACTACGGCGCACGGCTCAAAGCGGTGCAGGGCGATGTCACCGACGCAGACACCATCGATGCCCTTATCGCAAAGGGCTGCGATGCGATCGTGCTGGGCGCCGCGGTGACCGCCGGGGATGACCTCGAAAGGGCATCGACCGCGCGCGTTCTCGAGATCAACGTCATGGCCCAGATCCCGATCCTGCAAGCCGCGATCCGCCATGGCGTTCGCCGCGTCGTCAATCTGTCGTCGGCCTCGGCCTATGGCGCGGCGGGTGCGCGGGTCGACATTCTGGACGAGGAAACGCCCTGCGATCCCGTCTCGTTCTACGCCATCAGCAAGTTCACCTCGGAACGATCGGTGGCACGGCACGCCGAACTTTTTGGCGGTGATTTCCTGAGTGTGCGGTTGACTGCGGTCTTCGGGCCGTGGGAGCGCCCCGGTTCCGTGCGCGATACGCCGAGCCTCCAATATCAGATATTGGCCGCATTCGCTCGCGGCGAGCCGGCCATCATGCCGGAGCCGGGTCTGCGAGACTGGACTTACGCGCCGGACGCTGCCGAAGCTGTCGCGATTCTGGTCGAAGCCGAGCGCCCTCGTCACCGGCTGTACAACATTTCGAACGGCGGGGCGTGGCCCGCATTGCAATGGGGCGAGGCGTTCGCAGCGTTGCATCCCGGCCTGGAGTGCCGGCTGGCGGCGCCCGGAGAGAAGACGGCCATCAAGCTGCACGGGCCCTATCGCGCGCCGCTGTCGGTGACGCGAATGGCCGACGAATTCGGTTGGCGCGCGCGGTTCGGCTGCGCCGAGTCCGCTGCCGCGATGAGCGCCTGGCTGGAGCAGCACAAGGAGTGGATCTGAGATGCGGCTGAATGGGCGCACCGCCATCATCACCGGCGCGGGCTCGGGCATCGGCCGCGCCAGCGCAAAACTGTTCGCGGAGGAGGGCGCGCGCCTTGCCCTGGTCGATCGTGATGCCGCTGGCCTCGAGGACACGCTGAGGCTGGTGAGCGAGGCAACGATGCATGTCGGCGACGTCGGCGATGCCGCATTCGCCGAGACGGTCGTCGGCGACGTCGTGGCCCGGCACGGCCGGCTCGACATCCTGATGACGGCAGCCGGCTTCTCCTGTGGCGGCACGGTGCTGACGACGAACCTGGATGACTGGGATGCGGTGTTCCGCGCCAATGTCGGCGGCACCTGGCTGTGGGCGCGGGCCGCGGTGCCGCAGATGCAGCGGCAGAACAGCGGCTCGATCATCACGCTGGCCTCGCAGCTCGCCATTGCCGGCGGCAAGGGCAACAGCGCCTATATCGCGGCCAAGGGCGCGATCATCAGCCTGACCCGGACCATGGCGGTGGACTTCGCCACCGACGGCATCCGTGTCAACGCGATCGCGCCTGGCGCGATCGACACGCCGATGCTTCGCCGCAGCTTTGCCCGCCACGCCAATCCGGACGAAGTGCGCGAAGCCTCGCGCAACCGGCACGCCATGAAGCGGTTCGGCCAGGCCGAGGAGATCGCGCAGACCGCGCTGCATCTCGCCAGCGACGCCTCTTCGTTCACGACCGGCACCGTGATGGTGGTCGACGGAGGCTGGCTCGCGGCATGAGTGAGGCGCTCACCCAGCTCGAAGCCGATATTCGCGCCGATCTCTCCAGGATCGCGCATCCCGGCGCTGCCTGGCTCGATCCCAAAACGGGACCCGATGGCAAGCCGGCGCTGGATGTCCTCATCATCGGCGCCGGCCAGTCCGGCATCGCCATCGGCTTTGGCCTGCTGCGCTCGCGCGTCAGCAACATTCTGCTGATCGACAAGGCCGAGGAGGGGAAGGAGGGCCCGTGGCTCACCTACGCCCGGATGCCGACATTGCGCAGCCCGAAGGACTATACCGGGCCCGATCTCGATATCCCCAGCCTGACGTACCAATCCTGGCACGAGGCCCGCTTCGGCAAGGCGAGCTGGCAGGAGTTCGGCCTGATCGCGCGGGAGCATTGGGCAGAGTACCTGCTCTGGCTGCGGCGCACGGTCGGCCTGCCGGTGCGCAATGCTTGTGAGCTGCTGGAGATCGCGCCGGCGGCTGGCGGCCTTCTTGCTGCGCGCGTGAAACGGGCAGGAGGGGACGAAACGCTCTATGCCCGCAAGATCGTGCTCGCGACGGGGCAGGAGGGCATGGGCGATTGGATGATCCCGGAGCAGCTAGCGCATCTGCCGGCGAGCTCCGTTGCAACCGTTGCCGACGACATCGATTTCGAAAGCCTGCGCGGCAAGCGCGTCGCCGTCATCGGTGCCGGCGCCTCCGCTTTCGATAATGCGGCGACTGCGCTGGAAGCCGGAGCCGCCGAGGTGCACCTGCTGTGCCGCCGTGCGCAGATCCAGGTCATCCAGCCCTATCGTTGGCTGACCTTTCGCGGCTTCCTGCGTCATCTTAGCGATCTCGACGATGCCTGGCGCTGGCGCTTCATGCGCAAGATCCTCGAAATGCGCGAGGGATTTCCGCAACCGACCTATGACCGCTGCGCGCGTCACGCCAATTTCATCTTGCACGAGGGCGCGCCGGTCGAAGCCGCGCGCAAGACCGGCAAAGGCGTTGAACTCCAGACGCCACGCGGAGCCATCACGGCCGATTTCGTCATCTGCGGTACCGGCATCGACATGGACTTTGCCGGTCGCGGCGAGCTCGCCAATTTCGCCGGCAACATCGCCATCTGGACCGACCGCTACCAGCCGCCGGAAGACGAACGCAACGAACGGCTCGGCCGCTTTCCCTATCTTGCCGACGACTATTCCTTCACCGAGCGCGTGCCGGGAACGACGCCGTGGATCTCCGACGTCCATCTCTTCGCCATCGCCTCCACCATGAGCTTCGGTCCGTCGGGATCGTCGATCAACGCGATGACGACCGCTGTTCCAAAGCTGGTCCACGGCCTGACGCGCGGCCTGTTCCGCGCCGATATCGCGCGTCACTGGGCCTCGCTCAGCGCCTATGACGTGCCGCAGGCCGTGGTTGCGCGGCCGGCGCGAAAAATGGGGGAATCGCTGTGATCATCCATGCGCCGCCGCGACGATGCGTCCTCAAAAACGCCCGATGAGACTGGCGCGCAACTTGCTTCTTTTTGAACCTGCCTTGCTGGCGTTCTCGTTCGAAATTCAGGGAAAAACCAATGCGTTTTGTGTCTTTCAGGTTGGCGTCGTCCGTCCTCGCCACCACCGCGCTGTTGCTCATCGCCGCCGCGCCTTCGCAGGCGCAAACCCGGGCCGAGACCTTGCGCTACGTCACCGGCGCCTCCGTCAACACGCTCGATCCCAACATTCCCGGTTCGACGCGCGAATCCTTCGCGCTGAGCATGAGCACCTATGACCGGCTGGTGGCATTCGGCCGCAAGCAGCTCAACGGCAAATGGGTGTTCGACCTCGACACGATCACCGGCGAGCTCGCCGAATCCTATGACGTCAGTCCCGACGGCCTGAAGATCACTTTCCGCCTGCGCAAGGATGCAAAATTCCAGGACGGCTCGCCCGTGACCGCCGAGGACGTGAAGTGGTCGCTCGACCGCTGCGTCACCGCGCCGATCCTCGGCAAGGCGCAGCTGCTGACGGGCTCGCTGACGTCAGCCGATCAGTTCAAGGTGATCGATCCCCTCACCATCGAGGTGACGCTGCCAAAACCGGACAAGCTTGCGCTGCCTAATCTTGCCACCGTCTATCCGATGATCATCAACTCGAAAGTGGCAAAAGAGCACGCGACGGCTGACGATCCCTGGGCCACGGCCTGGCTGAAGGAGCACACTGCCGGTAGCGGCGCCTATGCGGTCGAGAGTTTCAAGCCCGGCGAGCAGGTGATTCTCAAGCGCGACGAGAGCTGGAATCGCGGCTCGGCCAACAAGCCCGCGTTCTTCAAGCGCATCATCGTGCAGTCGGTGCCGGAGCCGGCGACCCGCGCCAACCTCGTCGAACGCGGCGATGCCGATCTCGTGCTCGACCTGCAGGCGAGCGACGTGCAGTCGCTGGAGGCCAAGGGCAAGCTCAAGGTGATCTCGACGCCGCAATACAACGCGGTCACCTTCGTCTCGATGAACAACCAGATCCCGCCCTTCGACAACGTCAATGTTCGCCGCGCCATCGCTTCCGCGCTGCCCTATGACGACATGTTCAAGGCCGCTCTGTTCGGCCGGGGGGCGCCGCTGTTTGGCGCGACCTGGGCGGACGGCAAGCCGGCGAACGGCATTTATCCGTTCCAGCAGCCGCTGAAGCTCGATCTCGACAAGGCCAGGGAGTACCTCAAAGCCGCTGGTCTTCCCGAGGGCTTCTCGACCACCTTCAGCTTCAACGTCGGCCAGGCTTCGACCGCCGAGCCGATGGCCGCCCTCGTCAAGGAGTCGCTTGGCAAGATCGGTATCAAGGTCGACATCCAGAAGCTGCCGGACGCGCAGATGTCGACGCAGATCAACGAGAAGAAGCTGCCGTTCTTCACCGAAGGGATCGTCGCCTGGCTGCCGTCGACCGACTATTTCTACCGCAACTTCTACACCGGCAGTCAGCGCTGGAATTACAGCTCGATCAACAACCCCGACCTTGCGGCGATTGCGCAGGAGGCGCGCTTTGAGCCGGATAAGGCAAAGTACGAGGAAGCCGGCCGCAAGCTCAACGCGATGCATTTCGACCTGATGCCGCAAATCATGCTGTGGCAACCCAATCAGGACGCGGTGATGGCGCCGTCGATCGAAGGCTACACTTACGAGTTCCATCGCCAGGTGGATTATCGCGATGTCAGCCGCAAGTGACATCAGCGGCCAGCAGGGACACTGAATGGTGACGACCGGTCTTGGTGCAACGATGGTGCGGGCGGGCAGGCGGCTCTTGTCGTCGCTGCCGGCGCTGTTCGGTGTGCTGGTCTTCACCTTCCTCTTGATGCGCGTCCTGCCCGGCGACCCCGCGGTGTTCTTCGCCTCGGGGCCCAATGCCGGCAAGGAGGAGATCGAGCAGATCCGCAAGCAGATGGGGCTCGACAAATCCGTGCCGGAGCAGCTCGTGTTCTATCTCTCCGACATCGGCCACGGCAATCTCGGCCGCTCGATGATGACCGGCCAGCCGGTGCTGAAGGACCTCCGCGAGCGGCTGCCGGCCTCCCTGGAGCTCACCTTCACCGCACTCCTGATCGCGCTGATCGCGGCGGTGCCGCTCGGCGTCATCGCGGCGCTGCGGCCGGGATCGATCATCGATCACGGCGTGCGGCTGTTCTGCGCGCTCGGTGTCTGCGTGCCGACCTTCGTCTCGGGCCTGCTGTTGATCTACGTCTTCTATTATCTGCTCGGGCTGGCGCCTGATCCGACCGGGCGGATCGACGTCTTCACCTCGCTGCCGCCGCAACGCACCGGCTTCCTCTCGATCGATTTCCTGCTCGCCGGTGACGTTGAGGGCTGGTGGGCGGCCTGCAGGCAATTGATCCTGCCGGCGGTGAGCATGGCGCTGTTCGTGATCGCGCCGCTGGCGCGGATCACGCGCGCCTCGATGCTGGTCTCGCTCGGCAGCGATTTCGTGCGCACCGCGCGCTCGGTCGGATTGTCCTGGCGCAAGGTCGTCGTCACCTATGCGCTCCGCAACGCGATCCTGCCCGTCATCACCATCGCCGGCATCGTGTTCTCGACCATGCTGGGCGCCAATGTGCTGGTGGAGAAAGTGTTCTCCTGGCCGGGCGTGGCCTCCTATGCGCTCGACGCGTTGCTGTCGTCCGACTATGCGCCGGTGCAGGGCTTCGTGCTGCTGATGGCCAGCCTGTTCGTGCTGGTCAATCTCGTCGTGGACATCTGCTACGGCATCGCCGATCCCAGGGTGTCGATCGAATGACCAGCGCCACACTTCGCCATTCGGTCTGGATTTTGCGCGGCAACCCGCTGACGGCGGTGGCCGCGGCCGGGGTGACGCTGTTCGTCCTGGTTGCGATCTTTGGTCCCTGGATCGTGCCTTATGATCCCGTGGTCTCTAATGTCTCGGAAGCCCTGCAGCCGCCGAGCGCCACGCATCTCGCCGGCACTGACCAGCTCGGCCGCGACGTGTTCAGCCGTCTCATCATCGCTGCACGGCTCGACCTTGCCATCGCAATCTCCGCGGTCGGCATCTCCTTCGTGATCGGGGCCGTCGTCGGCGCGTTCTGTGGCTATGCCGGCGGACGGCTCGATCGCGCCGTCGGCCGCTTCGTCGACGTGATGATGGCGTTTCCGCTGTTCGTGCTGGCGATGGCGATGGTCGCCGCTCTCGGCAACCGGATCGAGAACATCGTGATCGCGACTGCGATCATCAATCTTCCCTTCTACATCCGCTTCGCGCGCGCCGAGGTCAACGTCCGGCGCAATGTCGGCTGGGTTGAGGCCGCGCGTGCCTGCGGCGAGAGCCATTTCTCGGTGGTGCTGCGCTTCCTGCTGCCGAACATCCTGCCGGCGATGGCGGTGCAGATCTCGCTCAATCTGGGCTGGGCCATTCTCAATGCCGCCGGCCTGTCCTTCATCGGCCTCGGCGTCAAGCCGCCCACGCCGGAATGGGGCATCATGGTCGCAGAGGGAGCACGCTTCATCTCGACCGGACGCTGGTGGCTGGTGGCGTTTCCGGGCCTTGCGCTGATGCTGGCGGTGCTGTGCTTCAACCTCCTCGGCGACGGGATGCGGGACATTCTCGATCCCCGGATGCGCACATGAGTGAGGACCTGCTCAGGATCGACGACCTCCACGTCGCGTTCTCGACGCGGCGGGGCATGGTCGAGGCCGTGCGCGGCGTGACGCTCACCGTCAAGGCCGGTGAAATGCTCGGCCTCGTCGGCGAGAGCGGCTCGGGCAAGTCGGTCACCGGCTTTGCGACGACGCGGCTGCTCGATGCCGCCGGCCGCGTCACCGGCGGCAAGATCCTGTTTCGCGGGCAGAACGTCACCAAGCTCCGCGGCGATGATCTGCGACAGTTGCAGGGCGCCGCAATGTCGATGATCTTCCAGAACCCGCGGGCGGCGCTCAATCCGATCCGTGCGATCGGCCTGCAGATCGCGGACGCGATCCTCACCCACAAGCGTATCTCGAAAGAGGCCGCGCGCGCCGAGGCGCTGGAGTTGCTGCGCGCGGTCCAGATCCGCGATCCCGAGGCGCGGATGACCGCTTATCCGCACGAGCTCTCCGGCGGCATGTGCCAGCGCGTCATGATCGCGATCGCGATCTCCTGCAATCCTGCGCTGTTGATCGCGGACGAGCCGACCACCGGCCTCGACGTCACCACGCAGAAGGTGGTGATGGATCTCCTGGCAGACATTGCCGCCGCGCGTGGCATGGCGACGATCCTGATCACGCACGACCTCGGCCTCGCGGCGCGCTATTGCCGCCGCATCGCCGTGATGGAGCGCGGCCGCATCGTCGAGGAGGCGAGCCCCAGCACGCTCTTCGGCGCGCCGCAGCACGCCTATACGCGGCGCCTGGTTGCGGCATCGCCGACGGCGACGTCACGGATCGAAGATCTCGTGACGGAGGAGGAGCGCGAGCGTTATACGGCCGTTCTCGGCAAGCCACGGCCTGCGCTGGCGCACGGCACGCCGCCGCTCTTGGAAGTACGGAAGCTCGCCAAGCGCTTCGATCAGGGCTCTGCCGCGGTGGCCGACTTCTCGATGACGATGGCCGGCGGCGAGAGCGTCGGTCTCGTCGGCGAATCCGGCTCCGGCAAGAGCACGACCTCGCGGATGATCTGCCGCCTGATCGATCCCAGCGAAGGCGACATCGTGTTCGGCGGGCAGTCGATCGGGCACGTGGCGGCGCGCGATTTCCACCGCTCGCCCCTGCGCAAAGACATCCAGATGGTCTTTCAGGACCCGAACGAGAGCCTCAACCCACGCTTCACGGCGTTCGATTGCATTGCCCATCCCTTGATGCGTCTGGACGGCATGCGCGCCGGCGAGGGGCTGCGCAAACGGGTGGAGGAATGCGCCGAGCGGGTGGGCTTGCCGCTCGATCTGTTGCCGCGGTTTCCGCATCAGCTCTCGGGCGGTCAGAAAGCCCGCGTCGGCATTGCCCGCGCCATCGCCTGCCGGCCGCGGCTTCTGGTGCTGGACGAGCCGACCGCCGCGCTCGACGTCTCGGTGCAGGCGGTTGTGCTGCAGCTGCTCGATCGCCTCAGGCGTGAAAACGACATTGCCCTGCTGTTCGTCAGCCACGATCTCAACGTCGTGCGCATGCTGTGTGACCGCACCATCGTGCTGCGCAACGGCGGCATCGTGGAGCAGGGCGAGAGCCGGGCCCTGTTCGATAATCCGAAGACCGACTACACGCGCAAGCTGGTCGAGGCGATTCCGCATTTCGAGGCCGGGCCGGCCCTGGCGGCCGCTCTTTGAGGCCGGGATCAGCCCAAATGGCGGTGAGATCCCACTGGCGATGGCGCATTTAGTGGCATACCATTTGCTTGCAAATGGGCTCGGTTTCACTTGCCCTTTGCCAATGAACAGCTGGCATCACGGCATTACTGGGAGGACTTCATGGATCGCAGGACGGTATTGAAGGGGTTGGCGGGCGCGGGCGGTCTGGCATTGACGGGCGGCCTGTCGGCCCCGGCGATCGCTCAGGGCGCCGCGGCCCGCACCCTGCGTTTCGTGCCGCAGGCCAATCTCGCCAATTTCGACCCGATCTGGGGCACGCAATATGTCGTGCGCAATGCCGCCGCGATGGTCTGGGACACGCTCTACGGCATCGATTCCTCGCTGAAGCCGCAACGCCAGATGGTCGAGTCCGAGGAGGTGACCGACGACGGCACGACCTGGACGTTCAAGCTGCGCTCCGGGCTCAAGTTCCACGATGGCGAGCCGGTGCTCAGCAAGGACGTCGTGGCAAGCCTGACGCGCTGGTCGGCGCGCGATCCGATGGGGCTGATGATCAAGGCCCTGCAGCAGGAGCTGACCGCGGTCGACGATCGCACCTTCAAATGGGTGCTCAAGCAGCCCTTCCCGAAGATGCTCTACGCGCTGGCCAAGAACAACTCGCCTTGCGGCTTCATCATGCCGGAGCGCATCGCGCAGACCGATCCGTTCAAGCAGATCACCGACTATGTCGGCTCCGGGCCGATGAAGTTCGTCAAGGGCGAATGGGTGCCGGGCGCGAAGGCGGTGTTCGAGAAATTTGCGGACTACGTGCCGCGGCAGGACAAGGCGTCCTGGCTCGCGGGCGGCAAGCAGATGCAGCTTGATCGCATCGAATGGATCGTGATGCCGGATCCGGCCACGGCCGCCGCTGCCTTGCAGAACGGCGAGGTCGATTGGTGGGAAAACCCGATTGCCGACCTCGTGCCTGTCCTAAAGAAGAACAAGAACATCAGCGTCGACATCGGCGATCCGCTGGGCAATATCGGCTCGTTCCGGATGAATCATCTGTTCGCGCCGTTCAACGACGTGCGGGCGCGGCGTGCCGTGCTGATGGCGCTCAGCCAGGAAGACTATATGCGCGCGATAGTCGGCGACGACACCGCGCTCTGGAAGCCGCTGCCCGGCTTCTTCACGCCGGAGACGCCGCTCTACAGCGAAGTCGGCGGCGAGATCCTGAAGGGCAAGCGTGATTTCGATGCGGCCAAGAAGCTGCTCGCCGAGAGCGGCTATTCCGGCCAGCCGGTGACCTGCATCGTGGCGCAGGATCAGCCGATCACCAAGGCAATGGGTGACGTCACCGCGGACCTGCTCAAGAAGCTCGGCATGAATGTCGATTTCGTCGCCACCGATTGGGGCACGGTCGGCTCCCGTCGCGCGCAGAAGACGCCGCCGGGACAGGGCGGCTGGAACATGTTCCACACCTGGCATGCCGGCGCGGACTGCATCAATCCGGCTCCCTACACCGCCATCCGCGCCAACGGCGACAAGGCCTGGTTCGGCTGGCCGAACAGCCCCGGCACCGAGAAGGAGGTCGCGTCCTGGTTCGAGGCCAAGAGCCTCGACGAGGAGAAGGCTGCCATCGGTCGCCTCAACAAGGCGGCGCTCGACGACGTGGTCTACGCGCCCACGGGCTTCTTCCTGAGCTACACCGCCTGGCGCAAGAACGTCTCCGGCGTCACCAAGGGGCCGCTGCCGTTCTTCTGGGGCGTGTCGAAATCTGCATGATCGTGCGCTGAAGCAAGATGCTCTCCTACATCCTCCGTCGCATCGTCGCGACCTTGCCGGTCATGGCAATCGTCGCGCTGTTCGTGTTCAGCCTGCTTTACATCGCGCCCGGCGATCCGGCCGTGGTGATCGCGGGCGATCAGGCAAGCCCGGAGGATGTGGAGCGCATCCGCCAGAGCCTCGGGCTGGACCGGCCCTTCCTGGTCCAGTTCGGAAGCTGGGTCTGGCGCATCCTGCACGGCGATCTCGGCACCTCGATCTTCACCAACCTGCCGGTCTCGGCGATGATCGGGCAGCGTCTCGGCCCGACGCTGTCGCTGATGATCGTCACGCTGCTGCTGACGGTCGTGGTGGCGGTGCCCCTCGGGGTAGTGGCGGCATGGAAGGCCGGCAGCTTGATCGATCGCGTCATCATGGGCTTTGCCGTGTTCGGATTCTCGCTGCCCGTCTTCGTGGTCGGCTACATGCTCGCCTACATCTTCGCGCTGGAGCTGGAATGGCTGCCGGTGCAGGGCTACACGCCGCTCAGCTCCGGCTTCTGGCCGTGGCTCGAGAACCTGATCCTGCCGGCGGTCGCGCTCGGCTGCGTCTATATCGCGCTGGTCGCCCGCATCACGCGGGCAGCCATGCTCGAAGTGCTGCAACAGGACTATATCCGCACCGCCAAGGCCAAGGGCCTCGGGCAGGGCGGCATCCTGTTCATTCACGCCCTGAAGAACGCGGCGGTGCCGATCGTCACCGTGATCGGGATCGGCATCGCGCTCCTGATCGGCGGCGCGGTCGTCACCGAGAGCGTGTTCGCGATCCCCGGCCTCGGCCGCCTCACCATCGATGCCATCCTGCGCCGCGACTATCCGGTGATCCAGGGCATCGTGCTGCTGTTCAGCTTCGTCTACGTCCTCGTCAATCTGATGATCGACGTCGTCTACACGCTCGTTGACCCGAGGATCCGCTATTGACCGACACCACCGTCAATCCGCAATCGCTTCCGGCCGGCCTCGTCCTTGCGCCGCAACTGCCCGAGATCCTGCGGCCGGTCAGGATACGGCGCGGCTTCGTCGGCCTGCTGCGCGGCCATCCGACGGTCGCGATCGGCGGCGCATTGCTGCTGACCCTGGTGCTGATCGCGGTCTTTGCGCCTTACCTCGGCACGGTCGACCCGACCGCGCTTGCGCCCGCCAAGCGCACCCGCGCGCCGTCGGCCGATTTCTGGTTCGGCACCGACGTGCTCGGCCGCGACATCTATTCGCGCGTGCTGTTCGGCGCACGCGTCTCGCTCACGGTCGGCCTGTCGGTCGCGATCTTCGCGTCGGCGATTGGCCTTGCCATCGGCATGGTCTCCGGCTTCATCCGCTGGGCCGACGGCATCCTGATGCGGTTCATGGACGGGCTAATGTCGATCCCGCCGATCCTGCTGGCGATCGCGCTGATGGCGCTGACGCGCGGCAGCGTCGGCAACGTCATCCTGGCCATCACCGTGGCCGAGATCCCGCGCGTCTCGCGCCTCGTCCGCAGCGTCGTGCTGTCCTTGCGCGAACAGCCCTATGTGGACGCGGCGGTGGCCTGCGGCACCCGCACGCCGATGATCATCCTGCGCCATATCCTGCCCAACACCGTTGCGCCGATGCTGGTGCAGGCGACCTATATCTGCGCCAGCGCCATGATCACGGAGGCGATCCTGTCCTTCATCGGCGCCGGCACGCCGCCGACCATCCCGTCCTGGGGCAACATCATGGCCGAGGGCCGCGCGCTCTGGCAGGTGAAGCCCTACATCGTGTTCTTCCCGGCGGCGTTCCTGTCCGTCACCGTGCTCGCCGTGAATCTGCTCGGCGACGGCCTTCGCGATGCGCTCGATCCGCGCATGGCCAAGAGCCTGTGATGTTGCCTCTGATGGATCGAGGCTGATCGCGATGGCTTTGCTCGAAGTCGAGAACCTCCAGACCCATTTCCGCACGCCCGGCGGCATCAACCGCGCGGTCGACGGGGTGTCCTTCCATGTCAACGAGGGCGAGACGCTCGCCATCGTCGGCGAGTCCGGCTGCGGCAAGTCGGTGACGTCGATGTCCCTGATGCGGCTGATCCCGGAGCCGCCGGGCCGGATCGCAGGCAGCATCCGCTTCGCGGGCAGGGATCTCCTGAAGCTGTCCGACCGCGAGATGCGCGCGATCCGCGGCAACGACATCTCGATGATCTTTCAGGAACCGATGACGAGCCTCAACCCGGTGCTCACCGTCGGCCGCCAGATCCGCGAGACCTTGATGATCCATCAGGGCCTCGACAAGCAGGCGGCGGAGGCGCACGCGGTCGAGATGCTGACCCTGGTCGGCATTCCCGAGCCGAAACGGCGCGTCGGCGAATATCCGCACCAGCTGTCCGGCGGCATGCGCCAGCGCGTGATGATCGCGGTGGCGCTGGCCTGCAATCCGAAGCTTCTGATTGCGGACGAGCCGACCACCGCGCTCGACGTGACGATTCAGGCGCAGATCCTCAAGCTGATGCTGGATCTGAAGCGTCGGGTCGGTGCCGCCATCATCCTGATCACCCACGATCTCGGCGTCGTCGCCGAGATCGCCGAGCGCGTCATGGTGATGTATGCCGGCCGCAAGGTCGAGGAGGCGCCGGTGGCGGAGCTGTTCCGTTCCCCGCGCCATCCTTATACGCAAGGCCTGCTTGGCGCGGTACCGAAGCTCGGCTCCTCGCTCGCGGGCACCGCGACCCGCCTCGCCGAGATTCCCGGGCAGGTGCCTGACCTCCGCAAACCGATCACGGGCTGCGTCTTCGCCGGCCGCTGCGCGCTCGCGACCGACCTCTGCCGGCAATATGCGCCGGGACTGGAAGAGAAAGGCCCGCGCCACATCGCGGCCTGTCACTACGCTGCCAAGGGAGCCGTCGCGGCATGAGTCCTCCGCTGCTCCAGGTCAACGACCTCAAGAAGCATTTTCCGATCAACAAGGGCCTCTTCGGGCGGCAAACCGAATTCGTCTATGCGGTCGACGGCGTGTCGTTCGAGATCGCGCGCGGCGAGACCTTGTCGCTGGTCGGCGAGTCCGGCTGCGGCAAGTCGACGGTCGGCCGCGCCATCCTGCGGTTGTTCGAGATCACCTCGGGGCAGGTCATCCTCGACGGCCAGCGGATCGACGACGCCGCACCGAGCACGATGCGCCAGATGCGCCGCCGCGTGCAGGTCGTGTTCCAGGATCCGTTCTCGAGCCTCAATCCGCGCATGCGCGTGCGCGACATTCTCGCCGAGCCGATCCGCAATTTCGGCCTCGCGAAGTCCGCGGAGGACCTCGAGGTCCGTGTCACGTCGCTGATGGACACGGTGCGCCTGCCGCGCGAGGCGCTGAACCGCAGGCCGCACGAATTCTCCGGCGGCCAGCGTCAGCGCATCGGCATTGCGCGGGCGCTCGCGGCCGAGCCGGAGCTGATCGTCTGCGACGAGGCGGTCTCCGCGCTCGACGTTTCAGTCAAGGCGCAGATCGTCAATCTGCTGCAGGATCTCCAGCGCGAGTTCGGCCTCGCGCTGCTGTTCATCAGCCACGATCTCGCCATCGTCGAGCACATGACCCACCGCGTGGCGGTGATGTATCTCGGCAAGATCGTCGAGGTGGCACCTCGGCGCGAGATCTTTGCCGCGCCGAGGCACCCCTATACCAAGGCGCTGCTCTCGGCCGTGCCGCTGCCGGAGCCCGGAGCCCAGCGCAATCCCATCATCCTCAAGGGCGACGTGCCGAGCCCGATCAACCCGCCGAAGGGCTGTCGCTTTCATACCCGGTGTCCCTTCGTCTTCGATCGTTGCCGGACCGAGGAGCCGGTACTTCGCGCCACAGGACCGGAGCAGTGGGTGGCCTGTCACCTCGAAGAGCCGCCGTAGGGGCTCATCCCTGCCGGCGCAGGAAGCCCGTGATCGTCACCTTTTCCCAGATGCCGGCCGCGGCAAAGGGATCTGCACGGTTGAAGGCTTCGACCTCGGCGCGGCCAGGAGCCTCGATCAGGAACAGGCTGCCGATCATGGTCTGGCCATCGTCGGAGACCAGCGGTCCCGACATCACGATCTTGACGCCCCAGCGTGAGGTGTCGCTGAGGAAGGCCTTGTGGGCATCGTAGTTGGCGAGCCGGGTCGGCAACGCGTCGGCGCGATCGACGGCGTGAATGGCGAACAGCATCGTGTCTCCGTTTCTTGCGTCAGTTCTTGGGACGGCCGCGGGCTGCGGCCGTCCGGGCTTGTTGTGATCGGGTCGTCTACTTCGCGCTGAGCTTGCCGGCGTCCTCGAAGGTCGGACAGGTCCGCTGCTCCAGCGGCACGTCGAACGGCCCAAAATTGTCCTTGGTGATCACGGTCGGCTTCAGCACGATCTCACTGATGACCGGCTGGTTCCGCAGCGACCGGATCGCCATCATGGTGCCGAGGCAGCCTTGCGCAAATCCGTTGTAGTCGCCGCTCGCCAGCAGCTTGCCGGACTTGATCGCGTCGATCGCCTCCTTGGTGCCGTTGATGCCGATCACCTGCGCCTTGCGGTTGGCGCCGTCGAGCGCCTCGATCGCGCCGACTGCCATGGCGTCGTTGGCGGCGAGCACGCCGTCGATCTGCGAATTCGACTGCATCAAATTCTCCATGACCTGGAGCGCCTGGAGCCGCTGATAGTTGCCGGGCTGCGAGGCCAAGAGCTTGGCGCCGGGCGCTTCCTTCAGCGCATCGTTGAAGCCGCGCACGCGGTCGACATTGGTCAGCGAGCCCTTGACGCCCTCGATGATGACGATGTTGCCCTTGCCGCCGAGCGTCTTGAGCAGGAAGCGCGCGGTCTCCAGTCCAAGGCTGTAATCGTCGGCGCCGACGAAGGACAGGAACTTGCCGCCGGCAGAGCGGTCGGTGATGTTGACGACTGGGATCTTCGCTTCGTTGATCTTCTCAACCCCCGGCACCATCGCCTTGTAGTCGACCGGCGTGAACACGATCGCGCTCGGCTTCTTCACGACGACGTCCTCGATCTGGCTGAGCTGCTCGGGAATCGAGTCCGGCTTGGTCGGGATGTATTGCAGCGTCTTCGCGTTCAGCGTCTTCGCCATGTTGTCGGCGCCGACCCGCACCGTCTGGAAGAACGGATTGGTCTGGTTCTTGGTGAAGACGGCGATGGTCTCGCCGTCGGCACGTGCCCCAGTCGTGAACGCGGCCGCCATCAGCAGCGGCAGTGCCAGATAGCCCAGTCCTTGTTTCATGTTGCCTCCATCCCTCATTTTGCTTGTTGGATTGCTAGAACTCATTGCGCGCGGCGGCGGGTCTTCATGTCGAGCCAGACGGCGAGAATGACGATGATGCCGGTGACGAGCGGCTGCCAATTGGCGCTGACCGACAGCAGGTTCATGCCATTCAGCACCAGGGTCAGGATCAGCGCGCCGATGAACGTGCCGAAGACGGTGCCGACGCCGCCGAACAGCGAGGTGCCGCCGATCAGCACGGCCGCGATCGCCGGCAGCGTCAGGCTCTCGCCGATGTCGGCCTCGGCCGAATTGAGCCGCGACAGGAAGATGATCGAGGCAAGTCCCGCCATGGTGCCCGATACCGCGTAGACCAGCAGCAGGCGCCGCGCGACCGGAATGCCGGAGAGCCTCGCCGCGACCGGATTGGCGCCGATCGCATAGATCTCCTGACCCCAGATCGTGCGCTGAGCGAAGAACGTCCCGATCCCGAGGAACACCAGCAGCAGGTAGACCGGGATCGGCAGGCCGAACAGATAGCCACTGCCGATCTGGCGGAAGCCGGTCGGGAAGCCGTGCAGGGTCTCGCCCGCCATGTACCAATAGGTGAGGCCATTCAGCACCCAGAGCATGCCATAGGTGGCGATGAAGGATGGGATGCGCAGCGCCGTGACCATGATGCCGTTGAGCAGGCCAACGATGCCGCCGCAGGCAAGGCCGGTGAGGATGCCGAGCGCCGGCGAGCCGGTCTTGTGGATCACGGTTCCCGCGATACAGGCCGACAGCGCGACATTGGCGCCGACGGAGAGGTCGAGGCCCGCGGTCAGCACCACCAGCGTCAGCCCGGAGGCGATGAAGAAGGTCAGGCTCGCCTGCCTCAGCACGTTGAGGATGTTGCCGAGGCTGAGGAAGGAATCGCTGAGCACGGCGAGCACCGCGCAGATCAGGAAAGCCGCGAGCAGGCGATAGAACAGCTGGACCGCGTCCTGCGACAGGAAGGAGCGGGGCGGCGCGATAGCGGCCTTGGTGATATCGGTCATGTGCGGCTCCTGAGGCCGTCGAGGAACAGGGCAACGATGACGAGCACGCCGACGCTGGCGACCTGCACCGAGGACGGCAGCGAGATCAGGTTCAGCCCGTTGCGCAACACGCCGACGGAGAGGACCCCGAGCAGGGTACCAAGCAGCCAGCCATTGCCGCGCTCGAACGAGGTGCCGCCGACAGCGACGGCCGCGATGGCATCGAACTCCAGCCCGAGACCGGCGGTGGGGTGGCCGGAATTCATGCGTGCGGTCATCAAGAGGCCGGCGATGCCGGCCATGGCGCCGCCGATCGCGTAGACCGCGATCAGCAGCTTGTTGGGCGAGAGGCCGGCATAGCGCAGCGCCTCGCGGTTGCCGCCGAGGGCGAAGATATAGGTGCCGAAGCGGGTGTGATAGAGCAGGCCGTGAAAGGCAGCGTAGGTCACCAGCGCCATCACGATCGGCACGGGAATGCCGAGCAGCGTCGCCGAATAGATGTCGCGCACGCTGTGGGGAATGCCGACCACGCTCTGGCCGTCGCTGACGATCAGCGACAGGCCTTGCGCCATGCCGAGCGTGCCGAGCGTCGCGACGAAGGGCGGAATGCCGAGGATAGCGACCAGCCACCCGTTGGCAACGCCAAAGGCCGCGCCGACCAGAAGGCCGGCGCCAAGGCCCAGCAGCATCGATTTGGTCGCCAGCGACACGATCGCGACGCAGAGCGAGGTCAGCGTCAGCACCGCGCCCATCGACAGGTCCAGCCCCTCCGTCATGATGATCAGCGTCATCGGCAGCGCGAGCATGGTCAGGATGGTCGACTGCACCAGCACGTTGGAGAGGTTGGCGACCGACAGGAAGCCGGGCGCGATCGCGCTGAACAGCGCGATCAGCAGCACCAGCACGATGGCAACGCCGGGAATGCGTTGCAGCGGATTGGGTTGGGCGACGACCGCGGCTTCACGCATGATGCATCCCCAGTCGCACGATATTCTCCTCGGTCAATTCGTTGCGTGTCAGGTGCCCGGCGATGCGCCCCTCGCGCATCACATAGGCGCGGTCGCAGACATGGCAGATCTCGACCTGCTCGGACGAGATCATCAACGCCGCCGCGCCTTCCGCGACGAGGCGGTCGATCAGCGCGAAGATTTCCGACTTGGCGCCGATGTCGATGCCGCGCGTCGGCTCATCGAAGATGAAGAGTTTCGAGCCGGCGGCGAGCCATTTTCCGATCACGACCTTCTGCTGGTTGCCGCCCGAGAGCAGGCCGACGGTCTGGCGTGCGCTCGGTGTCGCGACGCGGAGCTGTCGGATCAGGCCGTCGGCGGTACGCTGGGCCGAGCGTTGGTCGAACAGCCCGCTCGGGAACAGCTTCCTCAGCGCCGACACCACCAGATTGTCGCTGACGGATCGCAGCAGCGCGAGGCCTTCGCTCTTGCGGCTCTCCGGGATCAGCGCGATGCCGCGGCGGGCGGCGAGATCCGGCTCGCCGGAAATGTTCTTGCCGTCGAAGATGATCTCGCCCGATGTCACGGGATCGGCGCCGAAGATCGCGCGCGCGACCTCGCTGCGGCCGGAGCCGACCAGCCCGCACAGGCCGACGATCTCGCCGCGGCGCACCTCGATGTTGATGTCGGAAATGCCGGTCGGCGCGCTCAGGCCCTTGACCTGCAGCAACACCTCGCCGGGTTTATCGGCAAAATGGCGCGGGTAGGTCATGTCGACGTTGCGGCCGACCATCATGCGGACCAGCTGATCCGGCGTGACGTCGGCGGGCCGGACACCGTCGATGCGGCGGCCGTCGCGCAGCACGGTGATGCGATCGCCGAGCGCGAACACCTCGGCCATACGGTGCGAGATGTAGACGATGGAGACGCCGTCCGCCTTCAGCCGCGCGATCAGTGCGAACAAGAGCTCGGTCTCGCGGTCGGACAGCGCTGCGGTCGGCTCGTCCATGACCAGGATGCGGGCGTTCTGGCTGATCGCCTTGGCGATCTCGACCATCTGCTGCTGCGCGACGCCGAGCTTGTCGACGGTGGTGGAGGGATCGATGTCGAAGCCGATCGTGTCGAGCACGCGCTTGGCATCGGCGAGGATCTGGCGGCGGTCGATGGTGCCGGGGATGCGGCCCTTCGGCTCACGGCCGAGGAAGATGTTCTGGGCGATGTCGAGATGGGGGACCAGCGAGAATTCCTGGAAGATCACGGCAATCCCGAGCTTTTGCGCATCGGCGGTCGAGGAGATCGCGACCCGTTTGCCGTTGTAATAGAACTCGCCGGCGTCGGCGCGATAGGCGCCGCACAGCACCTTCATCAGGCTCGATTTGCCGGCGCCGTTCTCGCCCAGCAGCATGTGGACCTCGCCGGGGTAGACGGCAAAGGACACGTCGTCCAGCGCCTTGACGCCGGGAAATTCCTTGCTGATGCCGCGCAGCTCCAGCAGCGGCGTGGGTGAGGTGACCTCGATCGGGAGCGCGTCGCTCATGCTTTGGCTCCGCCAGCAAAGATCTTTCCGGGGTTCATCAATCCGGCGGGATCGAGCGCCGTCTTGATCGATCGCATCACGTCCACGGCCTCGCCGAGCTCATCGGAGAGATAATCGATCTTGCCGAGCCCGATGCCGTGCTCGCCGGTGCAGGTGCCGTCCATGGCGATGGCGCGCGCGACCATGCGGGCCTGCAGCGCCTTGGCGCCTTCGGTCTCCTCCGGCTTTGTCGGGTCGATCAGGATCAGCATGTGAAAATTGCCGTCACCGACATGGCCGACGATCGGTGCGGTGAAACCGTGCGCGTCCGCATCGCGCCGCGTCTCGGTCAGGCATTCCGCCAGCCGTGAGATCGGCACACAGACGTCGGTGATCACCGCGCGTGCGCCGGGCCGCAGGCCGAGGCCGGCATAGAGCGTGTTGTCGCGGGCGTGCCAGAGCCGGCTGCGGTCTTCCTGCGCCTTGGCCCAGGCAAAGCCATGGCCGCCGTGGTCGGCCGCGATCGCCTGCGCGGCCTCGGCCTGTTCGGCGACCGATGTCTCCGAGCCATGGAATTCGAAGAACAGGGTGGGCGCCTCGCGATAGCCGAGCTTGGCGTAGGCGTTGATACCGCGCATCATGACGTCGTCGAGCAGCTCGATGCGCGCCACGGGGATCGCGGACTGGATCACGGAGATCGCGGTGTCGACGGCGTCGTGCAGGGTGTCGAAGCTGCAGACTGCCGCCGAGATCGCCTGCGGCACCGGATGGACCTTCAGCGTGATCTCCGTGATGATGCCGAGCGTGCCTTCCGCGCCGACGAACATGCGCGTCAAATCATAGCCCGCGGCCGACTTCCGCGCGCGCTTTGCAGTGCGGATGATGCGCCCGTCGGCCAGCACGACCTCGAGCGCCATGACGTTGTCCTTCATGGTGCCATAGCGCACCGCCATCGTGCCCGAGGCGCGCGTCGAGGTCATGCCGCCGATCGAAGCGTCGGCGCCCGGATCGATCGGGAAGAACAGGCCGGTGTTGCGCAGCTCCGCATTGAGCTGCTTGCGCGTGATGCCGGGCTGCACCACGACGTCCATGTCGCTGTCGTGCAGGCTGAGCACCTTGTTCATGCGCGCGAAGTCGAAGCAGACGCCGCCGGCGACCGCGGCCGCATTGCCTTCGAGCGAGGTTCCGGCGCCGAACGGGACAATCGGCATGCCCGCGCTCGCGCAGAGCTTGACGATTTCGGCGACCTCCTGCGTGGTCTCGGGGAAGACCACGATGTCGGGCGGCAGTTCTGATAATGCGACTCGCTCTGCCCGTGCTGATCGAGCACGCCGCGCGCGACGCTCACGCGCGGGCCGATCATGCCGGTGAGGCGATCGGCCAATGTGCCCGTGCTGACCCGCGGTCCCATCCTCAGCTCCCGTCCCTGTTTTACGGACTCTTGTTGGTCCGTCGTTGAGCTTAAGCGGCTCTTGCGTTGCTTGCGACCTGCTTCAGGCCGAAATCATAGTTGAGATGAAAATAGTCGCGCTCCACCATGCGACCATCCGGCGCACGGCCCGCGGGATGCCGGACGAATTCGCGGATCAGACTGTCCTTGACGCCGAACACCACGTCGCTGTCGAGATATTGGTCGCCGGCAACGAAGACGTGCGTCACCAGTTGCTCGAAACCGGGCGCTGAGATCATGAAGTGCACGTGCGCCGGGCGCCAGGGATGGCGTCCCTGCACCTCCAGCATCTCGCCGACCGGTCCGTCATGCGGAATGGGGTAGGCGGCCGGCTTGATCGACCAAAAATGGAAGCGGCCGTTGGCGTCGGTGTGGAAGCGGGCTCGCATCGCGAGATCGCCGATCTTGTCGAGCTGCTGCACGTCGTAATAGCCGTCGTCGTCGGAATGCCAGACGTCCACGATGGCGCCGGCCAGCAGCTGTCCGTCCACGGTCGAGACCGAGCCGGTGACCAGCATCGGATCGCCTTCCATCGACCCGGAGATGTCAGCGCCGCTGTCCTTCTCCGGCGCGGCCTGGACGAAAAACGGGCCGAGCACCGTGGTCTCGGTCGCGCCTTCCGGCACCGGATGGTTGATGGCGTCGACCAGCATGGAGACGCCGAGCGTGTCCGACAGCAGGATGAATTCCTGACGCTTGTCGGTGCACATGTGCCCGGTGCGGGTTAGGAAGTCGATGCCGTATTCCCATTCCTTCTGGGTCGGCCGCACCTCGCGGACGAACGCGTGAAGGTGACGCACCAGCGCCTCGCTGACCTGCTTGATGCGTGGATCGGTCGCGCCCGCGATCCGCTCCAGCACCGCGTCCGTGATCGTGTTCTCGTTGAAGTTACGCATGTCGGTCTCCGTTGATCACAGCTTCGGCTCGCCGAGGCCGGACAGCCGCTCGAGATGCTTGACGGTCGCAATGAAGTCGGTGTCGCCGTCGCCTTGGGCGACCAGCGAGCCATAGGTCTCGCGCACTTGCGCGGCGAGCTGCAGCGGCACGCCGACGGCGTGGCCGGCGCCCAGGATCAGATCGAGATCCTTGGCCATCTGCTTGCAGGAGAAGGTGGACTCGAAGTCGCGGGTCCGCAGCGGCGCAGTCTTGTACTTGACCATGGGTGAGGCCACCGCGCTGTCGTCGAGCACCTTCAAAATGTCCTGCCAGGCGATGCCGCCCTTGCGCGCCAGCGCCAGGCTCTCCGCCATCATCGCCGCCGACACCGCGATCATCAGATTGACCGAGAGTTTTGCGTAGCGCGCTTCCTCGGCGGGGCCGAGATAGGTCTGGGCGCGGGTGAAAGCTGCGAACAGCGGCGTTGCGCGCTCGAACGCGTCCGTCGGTCCCGACACGAAACAGGTCAGCGCGCCGGTGTGAACGATGCTGGCATTGCCGGACACCGGCGAGCGCAGATAGGCAATGCCGTGCGCCTCTGCGACGGCCGCAACCTCAGCCGAGGCTGCGACGCTCACGGTGCTGGTTTCGATCAAGACGGCACCGGGGGCCATCGCGGCGATCAGGCCGGCGGGGCCGAGCAAGGCGCCGCGCAAAGCGGCGTCGTCGGGCAGGGAGGTGATCACGGCGGCCTTGCCGCTCACGGCCTCGGCCGGCGAGGCGGCGATCGCAATGCCCTGCGCGCGTGCCTCGTCGATGCGCGCCGGGCTCTGGTCGAACCCGGTGACGGTGTAGCCGGCTTTGGCGACGAGCACCGACATCGGCAGGCCCATCTTGCCGATCCCGATGAAAGCAACTGTTTTCAGAGCGTCAGTCATTGTTCTTGTCCATTGGCGCCTTCAGGCGGCGCGTCCCTGTCGTTCGATGTCTTGCACCAGCCGCCGGCCGGATTGCGCCAGCAGCTCCTTCTTCGTCTCGAGTCCCTCGACCAGCAGCCGGCCGCTCCGCTTCTTCCAGGCGCCGCCGATCATGACGGCCTCGATGTTGGCGAGGCTCGTCTGCATCACGACGGTTGCGACGGGATCGTGCACCGGATGGAGATTGAGATCGGAGGCGTTGATGATCACGAGGTCGGCGAGCTTGCCCGGCGTCAGCGAGCCGATCTGGTGCTCGAGCCCGAGCATGCGGGCGCCTTCCGTCGTGATCCAGCGCAGCGCTTCGCGCAGCGGAATCGTGGTCGTCGCCGGGATCGTGTCACTGGTCTTGCGCGACTCCGCATTGTCGAGCGCCCGCTGCATCGACAGCGCAACGCGCGCGGCGGAGAGCAGATCGCCCGCCAGCACGGATTCCAGATCAATGCCGATGGTCGGCCGCACGCCGCGCTTCAGAAGGCGTCCGGTGATCGGAAAGCCATGGCCCTGGATCATCTCGTTCTCGGGTGTGACCGAGAAGGACACACCGAGATCGACGAGACGATCGAGCAGATCATCCGGCAGATCATTGCCATGGACGATATTGACGCCGGGGCCGACGAGGCCGGCCTCGAGCAGCTTCTCCCAGCCGCCAGGCGTCTTGGCCGGACCGCCGCCCTGATGCATCGAGGCGGTCAAGTTCAGCTCCCGCGCCAGGTGGAAATCGTGCATGGCGACGTCGAGCGTCGAATAGTGGGGACCGAGAATGGCGAGCCCGAGCGTGACGAGGCCGTCGCGGTCGGCGAGGGGGCCCGCCAGCAGCCGCTCGACCTCGCGGCGCGGATGCGGCACTTCCGAGAAATGCGGCTCGCCCGGCTTCGGCTCCGGTTTCGGCGAGCCATGGAAGAACGCGGCGCGGATGCCGCTTTCGATCAGGCCGCGCACGGCGGCGTCAGTGTGATCGGGCGTCGGGTTGTTGTGGCACCAGTCGACCAGCGTGGTGACGCCGTGGTTGATCTGGTTCAGCGCGCCGACGAGGGTTGCGATGTAGATGTCGTCGGGCCGGAACACGGTCGCGAGGCCCGCATGCATGCGGCGGAAATATTCCAGCAGCGTCCAGTTGGCGGCAAAGCCGCGCAAGCCCGTCTGCCAGGTGTGCATATGCGCGTTGATCAGGCCTGGAATGACGATGCGGCCCGCGCCGTCGACGACCTCGGTGTCGGCTCCAACGTCGATCGACGGGCGCACATCGGCAATCCGATTGCCCTCGACCAGCACATCGCCGGTCAGGAGATCGCCGATCGCGTCATCCATGCTGATGACAATGGCCGATCTGATCAGCGTGCGCCGCATTGCCTTACGCCGCCGCTTTGACGGCGCTTGGCGGCTCGCCGGCGAAGGCGCGCGCAATCAAGTCGCGAATGGCGCCACGCTCGAGCGGGCGCGGGTTCCAATAGGCGTTGGTGACGGCGAGATCGGCGGCCCTGTCGATTCCGCTCTCGGGCATGCCGACATCGCGTAGCGCCAGCTTCGCACCAAGCCCCTTGGCGAGATCGTAAAGTCCCTGCGATGCATCGGCCGCACCGATCGCCCGCGAGATGCGCGCCATCGCATCGGGCACGGCCGGGGCGTTGTAGGCCAGCGCGTGCGGGAGCACGATGGTATGCGTTTCGGCGTGCGGCAGGTCGAACGTGCCGCCGAGCGTGTGGCAGAGCTTGTGATGCAGTGCCATGCCGACCGTGCCGAGACAGACACCGCACAGCCAGGCGCCATAAAGGGCTTCGGTGCGGGCCTCGCGGTCGTCGCTTTTGGCGGCGATGGCGGGCAGGGCATGCGCCAACGCGCGAATGCCTTCTTCCGCCATCAGCGACGTCACGGGATTGGCATCGCGCGCGTAGAGCGCCTCGACCGCATGCGCGATCGCATTGATGCCGGATGTTGCGGCGAGAGCCGCCGGCAGCGTCAGCGTCAAGTCGACGTCGTAGATCACGGTCTCCGGCAGCACGGCCGCATCGCGCACCGTGGTCTTCAGCCCGTTCTCGGTCTGGCCGACGATCGGCGTCATCTCCGAGCCGGCATAGGTGGTGGGGATGCAGAGCTGGTTCACACCGGTGCGCAAGGCCAGCGCCTTGCCTAGTCCGGTGGTCGAGCCGCCGCCGAGCGAGACGACGCAATCGGCCTCGCATGCCTTCATCGCCGCGAGCGCGCGTTCCGTGACCTCGACCGGCGTGTGCATGGTGGCGCCGGGAAAGATGCCGGCATAGAGCGGACCGAGCGCGGCCCCCAAGCTCTTGCCCTGCGCCTCCTGCTGCGGCGTCGTCAGCACCAGCGCACGCTCGCCGCCGAGCCGCTCGACCTCGGCCTTGGCGTTAGCCAACGTTCCGCTGCCGAACACAACGCGGCAAGGCAGGTTTTCGAAGGTGAACGAACCGATCATGCGCCGGTCTCTTTGATGGGATAATCGACCTGGAAGCGCCCGATCCGCAAGTCGCCCAGCGCCTCGCGCACCCGCAGATGTTCCGGGTGGTTGGCGTAGGCGGCCAGCGCCGCCTGGTCGGTGAATTCGGAGAACAGCACGACGTCGCAGGCGTAATCGACCGCGCTGACGTCCATGCCGACTTCGATATGGGTGAGGCCGTCGATCCGGCCCTTGAGGCCCTCGAACAGGGTCTTGACCTTGAGCCGGGCGGCGGAGCGCTCCTCGGGGCTCTCCCCGCGCAGCCGCCACATCACGATGTGCCTGATCGGGCCCGACATTTCCTGATTTCCTCGCCTGCAATGGTGCTTTGTTGGCGCCATTTTGCCTTGCAGAAAACGGAAATAAAGGTCAAAATTTGTAAGTCTCTTTTCCTATTTTCGCAAAAATGGACCGGCTCCTCCAACTCGAGGTCTTCTCCAAAACCGCTGAGCTCGGCAGCCTTTCCAAGGCCGCCGAAATCCTGCGGATGTCGAACGCGGCCGCGAGCCGCCATCTCAGTGCGCTGGAGGAGCGGCTGGCGGTCCGGCTGATCGAGCGCAACACGCGCCGGCAATGGTTGACCGAAGCCGGGCAGGAGCTCTTGCAGCGTTGCAGCACGCTCCTGAACGAGCTCGCCGAAGCCGAGGACGCCGTCTCCGACCGCGCGTTGTCGCCGAAGGGCATGCTGCGCGTGACGTCTTCGCTGTCCTTCGCGATGATCTATCTCGCGCCGATGCTGCCCGCCTTCCGCGCGCTCTATCCTGATCTCAGCGTGCAGATCATCAGCGCAAACCGCTATCTGGACTTCATCGAGGCCGGCATCGACGTTGCGATCCGGACCCGGGAGCACGAGCCGGATTCCAACATCATCGTCCGCCGCATCGGCCAGATGCACCGCGTGCTTGCGGCGGCTCCGTCCTATCTGGAGAAGCACGGCCGGCCCGAGCATCCCGCTGATCTCGCCCGTCACAACATGCTGATCTACAACCTCGCCAATGATCCCTACTCGCTGCGGCTGAGCCAGGGCAGCACGACGCAGACGATCCGGATCGCGCCGACGCTCGACAGCAATGACGGCCAGATCATCTGCGGTGCAGCGCGCGCCGGGCTCGGCATCCTGATCCAGCCGCTCTATATCGTGCAGGGCGATATTGCGGCCGGCCGGCTGGTGCCTGTCCTGAGGGATTGGCAGCTGCCGTTGCTCACCATGAACATCGCCTATCAAAATCGGGTCAGGCTGCCCGCCAAGATCAGGGTGTTCTCCGATTTCCTCGTGAGCTACATCCGGGAGCATTCGGAGCCGGGGATCTGGATCGACGCGGCGAAGTGAACGGGAAGCATCCATGTATCTCGGCATCGATCTCGGCACGTCGGCGGTCAAGACGGTTCTCGTCGACGATGCCCAGCGCGTGATCGCAAGCGAGAGCCGGCCGCTCGCGACCGTCTCGCCGCAATCGGGCTATTCCGAGCAGGATCCGGCGCAGTGGATCGATGCGACCTTTGCCACGCTGGATGCCCTCAAGGCGTCGCACGCCGATGCGTTGGCGGCGGTCGAAGGCATCGGACTGTCCGGCCAGATGCATGGCGCCACGCTGCTCGATAAGAGCTTGAGGCCGCTGCGGCCCTGCATCCTCTGGAACGACGGACGATCGGCCAGTGAGTGCCGTATCCTGGAGCAACGCTGGCCCGCCTTGCGCGCGGTGACGGGCAACAAGGCGATGCCGGGCTTCACCGCGCCAAAACTGCTCTGGATCGCCGCGCACGAGCCCGAGATCTTCGCGGCGACGAAGCTCGTTCTGCTGCCAAAGGCCTATCTGCGCCTGGTGCTATCGGGCGAGTCCGTCGAGGATGTCTCGGATGCTTCGGGATCGCTGTGGCTCGACGCGGCGCGCCGCGATTGGTCGGACGCAGCACTCGAAGCGACCGGCTTGTCACGCGCGCACATGCCGCGCCTGGTCGAGGGATGCGCGCCCGCAACCACGCTGCGCAGCGAGCTCGCGCGGCGCTGGGGCATGGTCAGGCAGCCGGTGATCGCGGGCGGTGCTGGCGACAATCCGGCGGGCGCCGTCGGTATCGGCGCAGTCCGGCCGGGAGCCGCATTCGTGTCGCTGGGAACCTCGGGGGCCCTCATGGCCCCGACCGACAGGATCGCCGCCAATCCCGATCGCGTCGTGCACACGTTCTGCCACGCCATTCCCGGCATGTGGATTCAGGCCGGCGCGATCCTCTCGGCCGCCTCCTGCCTTGCCTGGCTCGCGCGCCTGTTCGGCGCCACCGAGGCGGAACTGCTGGCGCCGCTTGGAGCGCGACCGCGGGCACCGTCGCCCGTGAGCTTCCTGCCTTATCTCGCCGGCGAGCGGACGCCGCACGACGATCCCGTCGTGCGCGGCATGCTGGATGGTCTGAGCCATGGCACCGATCGCGCGGCGATCGTGCAGGCGGTGCTCGAAGGCGTTGCCTTCGCGCTTGCCGATTGCTGCGATGCGCTCGCGGATGCCGGCCTTGAGATCGCGGAAGCAGATGTGATTGGCGGTGGTTCGCGCTCGGCCTTCTGGCTCTCGGTGCTGGCGAATGTGCTCAATGTTCCGGTCCATCGCTTTGCCGGAGGTGAGACCGGCGCCGCGTTCGGTGCGGCGAGATTGGGGCGGCTTGCTGTCACGGGTGAGGCAATCGGTGACGTATGCGTGCGGCCGCAGCGCATCGAAACATTCGAGCCCGACGCTGCACTGGTTGATGCCTACGTCGAACGGCTTCCCGCCTGGCGCGAACTGTATCGGCCGCGCAACTAGCTGGCCCAATCTGGTTTGCATACTTCGGTATACTCGCCTTCGGTATTGCCCTGCGTCACCGCTTTTGTTTAATGACCAAACCGCGTTGCCGAGAAACGAGACGCGGGTGGGAAACGCATTGTGCGCCGGGAGGCACGATGAACGATCCGATCCTCGAGATGCGCGGGGTCTCAAAGACCTTCTTCGGCATCAAGGCGCTGCGGGCGGTCGATCTCACCGTCCATCCCGGTGAAATTCACGCCCTGATGGGTGAGAACGGCGCCGGCAAGTCGACGCTGATGAAGATCCTGTCCGGCGCCTACCGGCCCGATCCGGGCGGCGAGATCCGCATCGAGGGCAGGGTGGTGCGGATCGAAGGCCCGCTCGGCGGCCGCGCGGCGGGCATCTCCATCATCTACCAGGAGCTGTCGCTCGCTCCCAATCTCAGCGTTGCCGAGAACATCTATCTGGGCCGGGAGATGTCGCGCTCGGGCTTGCTGGCGCGCGGCGCCATGCGCGAGGGCGTCGGCCCGATCCTGAAACGACTGGGCGCCGACTTCCTGCCCTCGACGCTGGTGGCGCATCTGTCCATGGGCCAGCGGCAGCTGGTCGAGATCGCGCGGGCGCTGCATGTCAGATCAAAGATTCTCATCATGGACGAGCCGACCACCTCCTTGTCGGCCGCCGAAAGCGAGCGGCTGTTCGCGCTGATCCGCCAGCTTCGCGCCGAGGGGCTTGCCATCATCTACATCTCGCATCGCATGGACGAGGTTTACGCGCTCGGCGACCGCGTCACCGTGCTGCGCGACGGCCGCTTGGTCGGCTCGCTCGACAAGCCCGAAATTCGCGCCGACACCATCGTGCGACTGATGGTCGGTCGCGACGTCTCCTCGTTCTACAAGAAGGACCATGATCCGGAGGCGGGGCGGGGGCATCCCGTGCTCGCGGCGATCGACATGGCCGATGGCCAGCGCGTCAAGGGCTGCTCGCTCACCGTGCATGCGGGTGAGGTGGTCGGCCTCGCCGGCCTGATCGGCGCCGGCCGCACAGAGCTTGCCCATCTCATCATCGGTGCGTCGCCGAAAACCTCGGGCCGGCTCGAGCTGGAGGGGCGTCCGGTCGATATCCGCACGCCGGGCGAGGCGCTCGAGGCCGGTATCGCCTATCTCACGGAAGACAGGAAGGCGCTCGGCCTGTTTCTCGACATGTCGTGTCTGGACAACATCAACCTCGCCGTGCTCGGCCGCGATGCGAAGCTCGGCTGGTTTCTTGATCGCGACAAGGCACGCGAGCGCGCCGACCGCGCCTTTGCGGGCCTCAGCATTCGCGCCACCAATGCCGGCGTTCCCGCCGGCGGCCTGTCAGGCGGCAACCAGCAGAAGGTGCTGCTGTCGCGGCTACTCGCCATCGCACCGAAGGTCCTGATTCTCGACGAGCCGACGCGCGGCGTCGATGTCGGTGCCAAGTCTGAAATCTATTCGATCATCGACAATCTCGCCAAGGCCGGCACCGCGATCCTCGTCATCTCATCCGATCTGCCCGAGATCATCGGCATCTGCGACCGCGTCGTCGTGATGCGTGCGGGGCACATCGCCGGCGAGGTCACCCGCGGCCCGAATTCGCCGCTGGCGCAGGAAGACATCATGGGGCTAGCCACGGGGATGGAGCATCTCGATGCCTGACAATGGTGGTGTGGGGGCGAAGCCGGCATCGACCACGACCAACGGCGCTGCCGCAGAAACAAGGCGCCAGCGGATGCGGATGCTGATCAGCGCGCTGGGCATGTTGCCGGTGCTGCTGATCCTCTGCATCGGCTTCAATGTGCTGTCCGAAGGCCGCTTCTTCACCGGACAAAATCTTGGCATCGTATTGCAGCAGGCCGCTGTGAACACCGTGCTCGCCGCCGGCATGACCTTTGTCATCCTCACCGGCGGCATCGACCTATCGGTCGGCTCGATCCTGGCAGCTTCCGCGATGGCGGGATTGACGCTCTCCAAGCTGCCGGAGCTCGGGATGCTGTGGCTGCCGGCCGCGCTGCTCACCGGCCTCGGCTTCGGAATCGTCAACGGCGCGCTGATTGCGCTGCTTCGCCTGCCGCCGTTCATCGTCACGCTCGGCTCGCTCACCGCGGTGCGCGGCCTGGCGCGGCTGCTCGGGGCCGACACCACCGTGTTCAATCCCTCCATTCCCTATGCCTTCATCGGCAACGGCTCGCTGACGCTCATTCCCGGCGTCGCGTCGATCCCCTGGCTCTCGGTGATCGCCTTGCTCGTCATTCTCGTCTCCTGGCTGGTGCTGCGCCGGACCGTGCTCGGAGTGCATATCTATGCAGTGGGCGGAAACGAGAGCGCGGCGCGGCTGGCCGGCATCAAGGTCTGGGCCGTCCTGATCTTCGTCTACGGCATCTCCGGACTTTTCGCCGGGCTCGGCGGTGGCATGCAGGCGGCGCGCCTCTATGCGGCCAACGGCCTCCAGCTCGGCCAGTCCTATGAGCTCGATGCGATCACCGCCGTGATCCTCGGCGGCACCTCGTTCGTCGGCGGCATCGGCTCGATCTGGGGCACGCTGGTCGGCGCGCTGATCATCGCCGTGCTGTCCAACGGCCTCATCCTCATCGGAGTCTCCGACATCTGGCAATATGTGATCAAGGGCCTGGTGATCATCGGCGCCGTGGCGCTCGACCGCTACCGGCTGCAAGGCTCCGCGAGAACGTGAGACGCCGGGCGCGCAACGATGTGCGCATGGCGTGATACGAAATTCCGTTGCGGCAACTGGTCTGCCGCGCCGGGGACGAAGACAGACCAGGGAGGAAGTCCATGTTGAAGACGATCATGCTCGCCGGCGCCGCCATCGCGCTTGCCCTGACCACCACACCATCCTTCGCCAAGGAGCTCAAGTCGATCGGCGTCTCGCTGGGATCGATGGGCAACCCGTTCTTCGTCGCGCTGTCGAAGGGCGCCGAGTTCGAGGCCAAGAAGACCAATCCCAACGTGAAGATCACGGCCGTCGGTTTCGAATACGACCTCGGCAAGCAGGTCACCCAGATCGACAATTTCATCGCCGCCGGCGTCGACCTGATCCTGCTCAATCCCGGCGATCCCAAGGCGATCGGGCCGGCCATCAAGAAGGCGCAAGCCGCGGGCATCGTCGTTGTCGCGGTCGACACCGCGGCTGAGGGTGCCGATGCCACCGTGACCACGAACAACGTGCAGGCCGGCGAGATCTCCTGCCAGTACATCGTCGACAAATTGGGCGGCAAGGGTGACGTCATCATCGAGAACGGGCCACAGGTCTCCGCCGTCATCGACCGTGTCGTCGGCTGCAAGAATGTCTTCTCGAAAAATCCCGGCATCAAGGTGTTGTCCAGCGACCAGGACGGCAAGGGCTCGCGCGAGGGCGGTCTCACCGTCGCGCAGGGCTATCTGACCCGCTTCCCCAAGATCGATGCCATCTTCGCCATCAACGATCCGCAGGCGATCGGCACCGACCTTGCGGCGCGCCAGCAGAACCGCAGCGGCATGATCATCACGGCCGTCGACGGCGCGCCCGATATCGAGGCCGCGCTGAAAGATCCGCAGTCGCCGCAGATCCAGGCTTCCGCTTCGCAGGACCCGTTCTTCATGGCGCGGCGCGCGGTGCAGGTCGGCGTCGGCATTCTCAACGGCCAGAAGCCGGCCTCGACCGTCGAGCTGCTGCCGTCAAAGCTCGTGACCAGGGACAACGTCGCCGAGTACAAGGGCTGGACCTCGGATCGC
Source organism: Bradyrhizobium sp. BLXBL-01 (assembly GCF_051853025.1). Taxonomy (NCBI): domain Bacteria; kingdom Pseudomonadati; phylum Pseudomonadota; class Alphaproteobacteria; order Hyphomicrobiales; family Nitrobacteraceae; genus Bradyrhizobium; species Bradyrhizobium sp. BLXBL-01. The sequence goes on along the minus strand of NZ_CP182471.1, from coordinate 5,283,548 downwards.
TCCCAGTAAGGCATCGTCCGCTGCTGGAGACGTTCGAAGCATGAGAGATGACGGGCGGCGGTTTAATCGCGCCGCCCGCCGCCGATACCCTGCGTGCTCACCGGTAGTACGCAGCGATGCCTGTGCTAGCTTTCCACGATCTCGATCGGTTGATTCGGAAAGCAGATGCGGTGAAATCCAGGACGTCGGGCACGGCGTGGCGGCACGCCAATATCGGGCGCCTGCTCAATAACGCGGTGCGGCGCTTCGAAGGCCGTGTGCTCGAATTGATGAGCGAGCGGGGCCACGACGAGACGCGCATCGCCCATGTCAGCCTCACGCGCAATCTCGACGTGGAGGGGACGCGGCTCACCGAGCTCGCCCGCCGCGCCTCCATGAGCAAGCAGGCGATGGGCGAGCTGGTCGATCAATGCGCCGAGCTCGGCCTCGTCGATCGCATCGCCGATCCGACCGACCGGCGCGCGCGCATCGTCATGTTCACGCCCACGGGGCGCAAATGGCTCGATGCGTTCCGCGATGCCGTCGACGTCGCCGAGCGGGAGATGCGCGCCGAGCTCGGCAAGGGCACGATGGACTCGATCCTGAAGGGGCTCGCGGCGTATGGCACGGAGTTCGATACGCTCGACGATCCCGATTAGTCAGGCAACTTGACGAAATAGTCAGGTGACCTTACCATGCTGGATGATGCTGGTAGGGAGAAGCGTCTTGGAGACTCGTCTGACGGCCGCGGTGCTCATCGTGGGCGGGGGCCCTTTTGGGCTGATGCTGGCGAACGAGCTCGGCCGCCGCGGGGTGTCCGCGATCCTGGTCGATGAAAAGCCGGGCACGGCCTTCAATCCGCAAGCCAATGCGACGCAGGCGCGCTCGATGGAGCACTATCGACGGCTGGGCTTTGCCGACGAGATCAGACGCGAAGGTCTGCCCGCGGACTACCCGACCGATGTTGCCTACTTTACGCGCTATACCGGCTACGAGCTGGCGCGGCTCGCGCTGCCGTCGGCGTCGCGGGCGGGCGAGCTGATCAAGGGCCTCTCGGGGTCCTGGAGCGCGGCGGAGCTGCCGCATCGGGTCTCGCAGAAATATGTCGAGGCGGTGCTGCGCCGCCACGCCGAACGGCTCCCCGGCATCAAGCTCAACTACGGTCACCGGCTGATCGGCTACACCGAAAGCGCGAACGGTATCGTCGGCGAGGTCGAATGTCTCGACGATGGCAGCCGCTTCCGGATCGGCGCCGACTTCCTGGTCGGGGCGGACGGGCCGCGCTCCATGGTTCGCCAATCGCTCGGGATCGTCTATGGCGGCGAGACCGGGACGCAGCGCGATTTCATGGGCGGCCGCATGCTGGCGGTCTATCTCCGCTCGCCCGACTTCTACGCACGCGTCCCCCACGCGAAAGCGTGGATGTACAATTGCTTCAACGGCGACCGCCGCGCCTTCATGGCCTCGGTGAACGGCCGCGACGAGTTTGCGTTCCACACCCAGTTGCGGCTGGGCGAGGACGAAAGTGCGATCACGATCAACGAGGCCAAAGCCGCGTTCCAGCGCGCCTGCGGTGCGCCGATCGATTGCGAAGTTCTGTCCTTCCTGACCTGGACCGCCGGTCACGCACTGGTCGCGAACGGGATGCAGCGGGGCAGAATCTTCCTCGGCGGCGACGCGGCGCATCTGTTCACGCCGACCGGCGGGCTCGGCTACAACACCGCGATCGAGGATGCGGTCAATCTCGGCTGGAAGCTCGCAAGCGTCGTCAAGGGCGTGAGCCCGGCGGCACTGCTCGGCAGCTACGAGGTCGAGCGGCGTCCGGTGGCGCTCCGCAACACCGATTATGCGCGGCGCTTCGCCGATTCGCTCGGCCTCTTCGCGCCGGCGCCGGAGATCGAGGATGCGACGGACGCCGGCCACGAAGCGCGGCGGATCGCGGGCGCCTATCTCGATCAGCACGCCCGCGCCGAGTTCAACATCCCCGGCGTCACCTTCGGCGGGCGCTACGACGGCTCGCCGATCATCGTCCCCGACGGCAGCGAGCCGCCGCCGGATGCCGCCAACGTCTACATTCCCACCGCCTGTCCCGGCGGCCGCGCACCGCATGCGTGGCTGGAGGACGGCATGTCGCTGTACGACCTGTTCGGTTTCGAATGGACGTTGCTTCAGTTTGGGGACGTGATGTCGGCCCATGCGTCATTCGCTGAGACCGTCCGCGGGATCGGGGCCGATGTAAGGCTGGTCACGCTGCCCAGATCGTTTCGCGATCTCTACGAGGCGGATCTCGCCCTGATACGTCCCGACCAGATCGTGGCTTGGCGCGGCAGCGCATCGCAGGCCGGGACGATCGCCCGCGTGCTTGGCCGCGCACTCGGGCGCGGTGCACGCGAAGACGCCGGGCTAGCAAGCGGCAGCTAGCGCGCGGTGGAGGGATTGGTTCGCGCAGGCGAGGCGGCCGACGGAATTGCGCTCGCGAAGAGACTGGTCTTGGGTTGGACGCGCGATCCGTCGATCAGCTCGAGGCGACCGCAGCGGTTCAGGGTATGCAGCTTCCTGCCGGGCCATGCCGGTCCGGGCTTCAGAGCATGGCGGACGATCTGCTTGAATGCCGTCGGCGACAGTTCGACCACTTCCGCCAGGGCAAGCGCTGCGCCGTATCCGTCGGTACAGTCCTGGACCGGTCGCCACAGCTTGTTATCGAGTGTGACGAAGTTTCCTGCCGGCCGCGTGCTTGCACGGTCGATCAGGACGGGATTGCTGGCGTGGGGCAACCAGGGCCCCAAGAGTCGATCGGCGTGGTAGATCGCCAGCGAATCCGAATAGCCAGCCGTTCCGTCGCGCCAGGCGCCAAACAGATAATACAGGCCGTTGTGGCGCGTGATCGTGACGTCGGCCAGCTCGAGGCCGGAAAGGAGCGTTGCGTATCGCTCCCATTTGTCCGGAAACCGAACACATTTGTAGAGAGCGACGTCCCCGCGGGTCGAGCTCTCCGGGATCATCCAGAGCTCGCCATCGTCCTCGATCACGAACGGATAGGAGAGGTGACAGGGCTCCTCGAGCACCGGCATCACCTCGCCGACTGGCCCCGCGTCGGCGAACTCGATCGCTGAGATGATGCCTTTTCCGACGCGGTGATCGAGATCCTCGAAGAAGACGAAGGTCCGGCCCTGCCAGGTGACGGGAAAGGGATCGGCATAGAAGTGGTTTCCAGGATCTCTCAGAACGTTCCAGCCTGGACCCGACAGGTCTCCGGTCTGCCAGACGCCCGCGCCGTCGTTGAAGCGCCATCCGATATGCCAATGCGGGGCATAGCAGCAGAGCCGATAGATCTCCTTGGCGATCGATACGGCAAGGCCGCGCGCGACGTAGCCAACCGCGCCGCGTCGCGAGCCAATTCCAGCGGGGTGCGGCAGCTGCGGCACGATGCGCGGCCTTCCCGACAGGATCGCCGCCAGCATGGTCAGAGTCCGCGCCATGATCGTTTCGAGCCCACCGCTGAGGCCTGCGGCAATCTCTCCGGACGGATGGCCGCGGTCGAGGACTGAGCCGTCGATCTCGTTGACGATCTCGATCACCGGCAGGTCGCCGGCGAGGATGGCGGCGAGCGCGGCATTTTCACCGGCGACGCCATTGAACAGCGGCCGGAGATACAGTCGGGCAGGGCTGGCCGGATCGCGCGGGGCACTTGTGAAATCGACGATCACGTCAGCCGTGCCGACGCTGGCGCGTGCTGGTTCGGAGCCGATCGTCAGCCTGTCGGCGCTGCTGTGCTTGCCCTTGTGCAACACCAGGCGCTCGAGCTTGAACAGGGCATCGAGACCCGCCGGCCGTGACTCCGCCGTTGCCGTCCATGCAACTTGCACCGGCACGTCCCGGCCGTCGACCGACAGCGTCCTGCGGTCCATCCAGCGTCGCGCGTACTCACGTTCACAGCGAAACTCGATGATCATGTCGAGCCAATCTGTTCCAGCGAATCAGGTCAAACGACCTGGTCGAGAATTCGGACGTATTCTTCGACCATGGCATCTACCGAATAGCGCAGCCGCAGGCCTTTGGCGTTTTGTCGCAGGTCGTCGCGCAATTGCGTGTCGGTCAGCAGCCTCGAGACGGACGCGGAGAGCTGCGCATGATCGGAGGCATCGACGAAGAGTGCAGTCGGTCTGCCTTCGTAGGACAACACTTCGCGCAGGACGGGAAGATCGGTCACAACGGAGGGAACGCCGGCGTTGGCGGCCTCGACGGCAGCCAGACCGAAGGTCTCGGCCTGGGTCGGAAAGACGAACACATCGAGACAGGCGAGGAAGTCCGCCATCCGGCCGGGAGGAATCTCCCCGAGCAAATGCAGACGGTCCGAGACGTTCAAGTCGTTCGCCAGTTGCCTCAGCCGGGCCTCGTCGGCTCCCTGGCCGGCGAGCGCAAGATGCCAGGACCGTTGATCCGGCAGCAGACGTATCGCCAGATCGAGCCGCTTGTGCGGATGCAGCCGTGCGGCGCAGCCAAGCAGGACGCGATCCGGCGGCAGATTGAATCGCTGCCGCGCCGCCTCCTTCGACAGGGTGAGGGCCTTGTCGTCGAAGCCGTGCGGCACATGCACCATGCGCGACCGGTAGGCCGCGGGGTAGCGCGAATATTCGCGCTCCATGTCCCGCGAATTGAGCGTGATGCAATCGAAGAAGCCGAGGCTGCCCATGGCGATGTCGGCGGTGCGGACCGGCCGGCTCATCGCCAGCGCGGATGAAACCTGATTGGCGACGACCGGTGCACGGCTGACGAGGCGCGTGACGCCGGCGCCGATGACGTTGCCGAAATGCTGGAACGTCAGGACGGCGTCGGGCCTGGTGGATCTGATGTGGCGGCCGAGCGTCCACAGCATCCGCAGCAGCGCCAGCGGATTGCCCGGCCGGCTTGGCGCGCAGTAGAGCGTATCGGGCGGCTCGTCGAAGGAGTCCGATTTGCGGAAGAAGAACAGGTTGGTGACCCGGTAACCGCGCGCGGTCAGGCCGGCGCCGAGCAGCCGGGAGATCTCCTGTGCACCGGCGTTCTCGGCCTGGGTTTGTGCGAGAAGCACGTGAAGTTTTCGCCCATCGCCGTCCGGCCGCGCAGGTGCCGTCGCGCTCGTCTCGCCCAAGTCCTTGTTCGGCTGATAGTGGAGCACGGATCCCGACCCGCTAAAGAAAGGAAATCTTCACCTTCTTAACTCCGTACCTATCATGCGGGCGTCTCGCGGACACCGACTTGCAACAAACGGAGTTAATGCGAGGCTATGGCGACGACGTCGTTCGCGCAGCATTTCAGCTGGTTCCCGGCTGGCGCACAGCGGGCGCGTTAACCAATCGGTCCTGCGCGGATGATCCGAGCGGCACGTGACACCTAATCACGTGATTCCGCGCTGCGAACTGCGTAGTTGCCGCGCCTCGATGCAGGGAAGCACAACAGCACGAGAACGGAAGGATCGACCCCGCTTCGCCGGCGACAGAGGACGTTCAGCGCAATGGTCGCGAGCGCGAGCGACACGGTCGTCGAAATCGCCGCGCCAAGCACGCCGAGGAAGGGAATGAGAACGAGAAATCCGACGAGCCGCAGCGCGACGCTGGCGGCGACAACCGGCACATAGATTCGTTCATGGCCGGTCAGCTGCAGGATCGCAGCCGACGGGCCGCCCGCTGCCTGGATGGCGGTTCCGATTGCGAGCACGATCAGGACCGAATGCTGCTCGGCGAAATGAGGTCCGAACAGGTTGAGGAGATAGGGGCCGCCGATCCAGATCGTGGCGAGACCGGCGACGACGCAGAGCGCAGTCACTTCCGCCATCAAGCGCGAGGTCCGCTCGAACTCCCTGTGGTTCTTGCTGAAATACAGCGACGGGAGCCGGCGCGCACCGAACGTGTAAAGTGCCGCGGAAACCATGGCGAAAATGTTGGCGAGGCGCGAGGCGGCAAAGTAGATTCCTGCGGTCGTCGGATCCAGCATCCAGTAGACCAGAATGACGTCGAGATATTGGTTGGCGACTTCGAGGATCGATGCGATCCAGAAGTGCAGGGCACTCGATCGCCAGCGTGACGTCTCGGAGCGCGCCGGCGTACTGCGCAGATCCGGCAGCACGCGGGCGACGGATACGATCTGCGCAACAAGGCCGGCCGACATGGCGACCGTCATCGCCGCGAACATCTCGGCCGGATCGAGTTGGCGATGGGCGAGCAGCATGACGAGCAGGAACAGGACGACGATGGCCCGCCAAAGGAACTCGCGGTTTCCTTCACCCATGAGAATGCTGACCAGCGAGCGGGCGATCTGGCTGCCGAGCATCAATCCGGCATTGACGGCCGTGTAGGCCGACACCGCGAGGATCAGCACCCACCAGTCGCCTCTCACGCTCGCGGCGATCGCGATGCCGCCGATCACGATCAGCATTGCGAGTGAGGTGATCTTCAAGCTCGATTGGAGGACGCCTTTGGTAAGGTCCGGCCGTTCGCCGACCTGATATTCGTTCAGGAATCGCACCAGCAAGGATTCCTGGCCGACCAGTCCCACGACGGCCGCGATCTGCGCCACCGAAAGCCAGGTCGCAAAGATGCCGAAGCCGTCAGGCGACATCGTCCGCGCCGCCAGCGAGAACAATGCGAACGCGAGCACGCCGCTGCCGACCTTGAGCAGGATGGTCCCGACGACACCGCGCGTGACGTCGCGCCGCATGAACTGGAGGATGGATGCGATCATGGAAGGGTTAAGGGGCTGCGCTCCCCTGACGGGACATGTTCCGATACCGGCGGCAACCTAGCATGTCGAGAAATCGCGAGTGTTAATGGACGAGCTGCGGGATTTCGGCGGTCGCGGCGATATCGCGGTGATGCCATTGCTTCGTTCTGGAACATCGCCGTCTCCATTGTCCTGGTTCTGCAAGTTCAGGCCCGCGCGACTGCCGGCATTTGTAGCGCATCGACGACCGAGAAGACGAGATCTGGCGCTCGCGCGCGGAATGGATTCGACGCAGCAAGACGCGTGCCGCGGCGAGGCAGCGAACTCGGCGCGTCCGGTCGTTAACCTCAATCTCAGGAAATGTTCGCACTCGGCCCTGCGATGCGACATCAGGCGAGAGAATTGCACTGCAGACGTCGTTAATCGTGGGAGCCGGAGCCATGACGAGACCCGTGACCGAGCCAGTCGATGGAGGCGAGAGCGCAACCATCGATTCGGACGTCGCCATCGTCGGTGGCGGCCTTGCGGGATCGCTTGCGGCGGCCGTGCTGGCGCGGGCAGGGCATCGCGTCGCGCTCGTCGACAAGCGGGCGGTCTATCCGGACGAGTTCCGGGTCGAGAAGATCGGCGGCCATCAGCTGGAATTGCTCCGCAAGCTCGGCTTCCTCGACGCACTCGGAGATGTCGCGTGCCGATATGATCAAGTGCTCAACATCCGCGAGGGCAAGGTGGTCGATGTCAGCGTCGGCCAGGCCTACGGATTTCCCTATGCCGATCTCGTCGCCATGGCGCGTCGCCAGATTCCCGATCCCGCCAGTCTGATCGTCGACGAGGTCACGGCGATCGGTCCTAGCGACGACGTCCAGCATGTCGAGCTGGCCTCCGGACGGCGCATGAGGGCGCGCCTCGTCGTTCTGGCCACGGGCATGGCGGGAGTCCTGGGCTACAAGCTCGGCATCAGGCGGCGCGTGCTGGCCGAGCGCCATTCGGTGTCGTTCGGCTTCACGATCGCTCGCAAGGATGGCACCCCGTTCGATTTCGAGGCGCTGACCTGTTACGGCGAACGCACGGCGGATGGCATCGACTATCTCAGCCTATTTCCCGTCCGCGCCGGAATGCGAGCCAATCTCTTCATGTTCCGCGATCCGACCGATCCGATCATGCGCGAGTTGCGCCGCGAGCCGGAAGCGACAGTCTTGCGTCTGCTGCCGGGGTTGCGGAGCTACCTCGGCGATTTCCGTGTGACCGATCGGGTCCAGAACTGGGTGATGGACCTGACCGTCGTCGAGGGGCATCTCCAGCCCGGAATCGTGCTCATCGGCGATGCGTTCCAGACCAATTGTCCCGCGGCCGGAACGGGTGTCGCCCGCCTGCTGGTGGACGTCGATCGTCTTTGCACCGAATATGTGCCGCAATGGCTCATGACCGCAGGCATGGGCCTGGACAAGATCTCGCAATTCTATGCCGATCGCGACAAGATCGCGGCGGATCAGCAGTCGCTGAAGATGGCACGCTTCCGCCAGGCGCTGACCTCGCGCAACGATATCGGCTGGGACGTGCGGCGACGGTTGCACTTCCTCCGGCGCAGTCTTGCACACCGCGTCGATCAGATGCACCCGGGCTGGCTTGGGCGTGTCCGCGGCGCGTTGCGCGCCTGAGCTCTAGGGCCCCCGTCCGTCAGCGCGTCGGCCTCGGAGTGTGGGCAGGCTGAACCTTCAGATCCGAGAGCCGCTTGGCCGCCAGCTTGAGCCAGGGCGCCTGCTTCAGCCCGAAGAGCGCGATGGCGCCTACGGCGCTGCCAGCCTGCGTGACCTCCCACACCGGCGAAGGCTGTGCGCCGAACGATTTCTTGTATGGCTCGTCGCCGATGGTGAAGTCGAGCATCTGATCTCCGCGCTCGATACAATCCCGCGCCACCTGTTCGAACATCAGCGCGCCGATGGACTGGCTCTTGTAACCGGCAATGTCGAAGGCGCTCATGATGACGAGGAAGCTGCCGCGGTGGCACAATCCGAGCACGGCGGCGATCACTTCGCCGTCCATCTTCATGGCATAGAGGCGGACGAAGGAGCCGAGGCCGCGAAGGGCGACGTCGGAATAGAAGCCGTAATATTCGGGACGCTGCAGCAGGTCTCCGTCGCCTTGTGCGTGAAAGCGCGGGCCGCGAAACTTCCTCATCACGTCCATCGCCTCGAGCACGGCGGCGCTGTCGCCGCAGCATGCGAAGCTCAGCGCCCCCTTCTTCTGCAGCTGACGAGACTTCTTTGCGAGCTCCTTCTGGTAGGAGCGATCCATCGCGCTGGCCCGCCATTGCTCGTACGGCGCGACCAGAACCGTGGCGTAGGCATTGGTGTTCATCGAGACGCGGCGGGACGTGGCAAGGAGGTCTTCGATCGGAAGCCGTCCGTCGGGCAGCTTGGCCATTCGGAGCAGATCGAAGGGGCGGACAAGGCGGCGAATCTGCGCGCATGCAGCCGCATCCTGGAGCAATCGTGAGAACACGTCCGGGCTGCAAACCGGTGCCAGATAGTCGGAAACGCGGAGGTCGGCGAACTCGACGGTTCGTATCGGACCGCGTCGGATCCGAAGCAGGGGCAGCACCATGGCAAGGGCGCCGGTGTCGCGGTGGCGCACCACGACGACCAGAGCTGTTGCGCCCGCTTCCGGCGCGAGCCTGGCGTAGAGGCTATGCAACCAGACCGGATGCTGGAACGCTGTGGCAGCCGAGCGATCGAATAGCTCGGCGTAGTCCGGAGACAGAAAGTCGAACGACGGCTCGATGGCGATGTCGAAGGTGTTGCTGAGCTTGTTCATGAGCAATCAAGAAAACCGGGTCGTTCGCGAGCGTTGCTCGAACCGTAGCTGCGCTTATAGCAAGGGCGTTACAGGTCAGACACCGGTATCGTGCGATTTGCGCCAATGCGTTCAACCATGCTGGTATGGTTAACAAATGCTTAAGGCGCGTGGAGGCCGCCTCGCACGACGCTATCGTCCGCATAGCGTAGGGATCTCTGATCCTCAGCTGCAGGCTATGCTTCGCTAGGTCGAACTCGTGCCCTTCGCTCCCATCCTCAACTAGATCGGGTTCAAGCGCGAGTGAGGACCTATCAGAGGCGCACCCCGGTGGTCGCAAACGCCTGCGCGGCGGGCTCCTGCATGCGATCGAGGATCATCATCCCGGCAAGCGCGATCACGACGGCCGCGACGCAGCCAAGCAAAAAAGCCTTCATCCTCAGCCTCCCTCGGTTGGACCAGGCCATCTATACGACAGGGCTTGCGGCGAGCAAGCCGGTCGCGGCGATCGCCGTTCGAGCGGAGGATTCCGCGAGCTCGCTGTTGCGCTGCACGATTCGGAACGGATGCAGGTCTTGCAAGTTCTCTGCAAGCCTGGTGAGCGCATCGGAGGCCTTGCGTGAAGTTACCGAGAACGATCCTGTGCTTCGCAGCACTTTGCTTTGTCGAGGGTGCGCTGGCCCAGCCCGCCCAACCCAACTCGTCGGCGCCGCAAACGCCTCCCGAAGACAAGGGCCAGCTCCAGCCGCAAGGTTGGACAGGCCCGATCAATACCGGCTCGGGTGGTGCGCCGCCCGAAAGTCCCCAGGGCCAGAGTCCCCCTGGAATGCAGGCCGCGCCGGAGGGCTCGTCCAAGACCACGACGGCACCGGCCAAGTAGCCCGTTTCAGGATATTCATTTCCGGTGCCTCTTCTGGCAATCTCGAAAGGGTGAATGTCAGCAGGCGGCCAGGAATGAACAGATCAGCTCTGTGCACGAAGGTGGCCGCAGTGCTGTGGGCCCTCTTTGCCGCATCGTCGGTGCAGGCCGACATGGTCGGGCACGGCGGCCCGATACGGTCTCTCGCCATTTCACCCGATGGCGACAGCCTTCTGTCCGGCAGCTTCGACACGGCCGTGATCCGCTGGTCGCTCAAGACGGATACTGCCGAGCAAGTGCTGCGGTATCATGCCGACGGCGTCAATGCCGTCGCGTTTCTCAAAGACAGCCGCATGATCACGGCCGGTGCCGATGCGCGCATTGCGGTATGGACGGCGGGGCGGCCGGAGCCGGACCGGGTGCTGGAGGGACATGTCGCACCCCTCGCGGCGCTCGCGGTATCGCCCGATGGGACGCTTCTCGCATCGGCGTCATGGGACCGGACAGTGCGGCTCTGGTCGCTGTCGGACGGCACATCCCGCGTGCTCGAAGGGCATACGCAGAACGTCAACGGCGTCGCTTTCCTGCCCGACGGCAGGCCCGTCAGCGTCGGCTACGATCTTGCGCTGCGCATCTGGCGTTTGCCGGATGGCCAGCCTGACATCGTGACGTTGCCGGCGCCACTGAACGCGGTGGCTGTCGCGCCGGATGGTGAAATCGTCACAGGCGCCGTCGATGGCAAGCTGCGCATGCTGACTGCGGACGGCAAGGTCAGCGGCGAGGTCGTGGCCGGTCCGACACCGGTGGTGGCCTTGGCCATGTCGACGGACGGCGCGCTGATCGCTGCGGCCGGCATCGGCGGCACAGTGGCGATCATCGATCGCAAGTCGCGCAAGCTGCTGCGCACGCTGGTTGGGCCCGGGCTGCCGGTGTGGGCGGTCGCCTTCCTTCCCGATCGCGAGACACTGATGACGGGTGGTGCGGACGGCAGGATCAGGCGCTGGAATGCGCGCACCGGCGATCCCATCGGTTCAAGTCTGATCGGCACACCGGCCGACCCGCTCGCAGCCTACGCCGGCGATCATGGCGCCGATGTGTTTCGGGCGTGTGTTGCCTGCCACACGCTCTCGGACAAGGAGGTCCAGCGTGCGGGTCCCACGCTTGCGGGACTCTACGGCCGCAAGATTGCTTCGCTGCCGGGATATCGCTTCTCCGATGCGCTGAAGACGATGGACATCGTCTGGACGCCGGAAACCGTGGCGAAATTGTTCGAAATCGGGCCGAATGCCTACACCCCCGGCACGAAGATGCCGGAGCAGCGCATCGGCTCGGCCGAGGACCGACGCGCGCTGACCGAGTTTCTGGGCCGCGCGACCTCGCGCTAACATCCGCTCAGATCGAGTCCCAATTGTCCATCGGGAAATCCCTCATTTCCGGATGCGCCTTGAGGATCTGAATGACGTCGATCGTGGGGTGTTCCCTGAGCGCTTCCGCCACGCAATGGTTGACGTATTTGCGGCGCGACAGCCACGCGATCTTCTTGCCCTTGGCTTCGGCCTTGCATGCGACGATTGCCTGCTTCACGGCCACTTTCTGCGCCTTGGTCAGCGGAGGCGCGGCAGCTTCGGCCGCTCCGCCGGCGATGGCGATGAAGATCATGGACGTCGACAGAGCTGTGATCAAACGAGACATGGTGATGCTTCCTGGTTTCCGACCTTGCGAAGATGTCTGTTCGTCTTGTTTAGTCCTTGCCGTTGCGTTCGCGGAGATAATCATCCGTCGTTCGCGGCGGCGTTCGTTCCGGAACGCCCTTGAACGGATCGAATTGCTGTTCGCTCATGACCACGACGCGGCAATCTGCGCACATCCTGAGCGCCTCGATCCGCTTGTCGCCGGCCGGGTACATCCAGTGCCGGCCTTCGAGCTTGGCCGCGATGCGGTCGATCGTGCTCTTGACGCCGAAGGGCGTGCCGCAGCGGACACAGAGCGCGGGCTCCTCTTCCTTGATGACAGCGGCGGCCGCGCGCGCCGCGCGGAAATCGATCTGCGGCTTGAGGCTGATGACCTTTTCCGGACAGGTGCTCTGGCACAGGCCGCACTGCACGCAGGCGTCCTCGACGAATTTCAGCACCGGCCGCTCGGGATCGTCGCGCAGTGCGCCGGTCGGGCAGGCCGAGACGCAGGAGAGGCACAGCGTGCAGCCATCGGTGTCGACGGCAATTGCGCCAACCGGCGCACCTTGCGGCAGCGCGATGACGTCGACCGGCTGCGGCGCCAGCCGATGCAGCTCGCTCAGGGCGAACCGCAAGAGATCGCGCCGCTTGCCGACGGTCTTGAAGGTTGCCGGCGTCGCGACCGCAGTGAGCGCGCCGATATCGGTCAAATGCTGGCCGAGCGCGTCGGGATCATCGGTTTCGACGGTCGCGATGCGAACGCCCGCAAATCCAAGGCCGCCGAGGATCGCATCCGCCATCGCGATCGTCTGCGTTAATCCGGTCACGTCGTGGCGCGGCTTGCCACGGAGCAGGAAGCGCACGGCGGAGACGCCATAGGCGAAGGCGCCGACGATCGCCTCCAGCCCCACCTGCGTGAGCTCGTTGACGGCAAAGGGAAGCACGTTTGCCGGCAGGCCGTCGCCATGCCGCGCGAGTGCGTCGATCAGCGGCGTGCCGTGCGGGCTGTCATGAAAGAGTAGCACCGCATCCGCGCCACCGGCCTCGCGATAGGCGAGCAGCATGGCGCGAAGTCTCTGGAGCTGCGTATCGGCGGGCGGCAGCGCGTAGGAGACCGCGCTGGTGGGGCAGGCCGCCGCGCATTGGCCGCAGCCCGCGCAGATGTTCGGATCGATGGCGACATGATCGCCGACCGGCGTGATCGCCCCGGTTGGGCAAAGATCGAGACAGCGATGGCAGCCCGTGCGCTTCGAGCGCGAATGGGCGCAAAGCGCAGGCGCAACCTCGACATATCTGGGCTTGTCGAAGCTGCCGACGAGATCGCGCGCGGTCAGCACGGCGCGCAGCACCGCGGCGGGATCTTTCGCGTCGGCGCGGAGATAGCCGTCACGCAGGTCGTGGGCGGGAAACAGTGGCGGACCGCCGGAAAGATCGAGCACGATATCGCAGCGCGAGGTGACGCCGCTTCGCGGCGGTTCGAATACGAAGCGATCGCGCGAGGAGGGGCGGGGACGCGCATAGTCGTCGATTGCAAGCTCGAACGCGCCGAAATGTCCCTTCGCGGAGCGGATCGTGCCCTTCACGATCGGGAACACCGTTGCCGCCGGCGGAACTGTGTCATCGAGCTGCTTCAGCATCACCGTGACGTCGAGGTGATCGGCAAGCAGGCGGCCGGCCTCGATCGCGGCCTCATCGCGCCCGTAGATCAGGATGACGCCCTCGCTCGACAAGGTGACAAGCGGATAGTCCGGAGCGGGGATGGCGGCGGATGCGAGCAGGGCAGCCATTTTTGGCCCGGCGCGCGCGCCGCCGCGCGACCAGCCGGCGGTTTCGCGGATATTGACGAAGCTGATCGCGTCAGGCCGCTCGCCGGCCTCCTCCGAAAACTGCGCTGCCTGCTGCGTGCAGGCGACCGTCAACACGCCTTCTGTCGCGGCCATCTTGCGGAATGATTCGAGCTCCGCTCCGCAGAGGTGGCGAAAGCTCTTGACCTCACAATTCGGGCATCCGCGCCGGATCGCAGCCACGTCGAGGGGCATCGTGTCTTCGCACGAACAGATCAGGACGGTCTTCGACGGCTGCTCCAGGTTAAACCCTCCGCCATTCGGACGCCGACGACGGACTCGCGCCGGCCCTTCGCCTCGTATAGACATTATCCATCGGGAAGAAAAGGAAAGCGGAGGACGGCCTGCCGTCGATCCCAGTGAGCCATGTTTCCGCGGCGGAACCGATCCACCTGCCGCCGCCTTTCACATTGGTGCGGTTGCGCGAGAGCGGCGACGCTTTTGCCCATGCATGCCGCATCGCACCGGAGAGCGGCGCCGGAACGCTCGTCTATGTCGGCCGCTTTGACCTCGCCGAGTTCGCCGTGGTGCTCGAGCCGGCCGAGCCGTTGCGCAGCGCGCGGCGCGCGCTCTACGCCGGCATGGTCGCGCTCACGGATGCGCTTCGCGCCTACGCGCCGCCGAGCAAGCCGATCACGATCGGCTGGCCGGATGCGGTCAGGATCGACGGGGGGCTGGTCGGCGGCGGACGGTTGGGTTGGCTTTCCGGAGCTGACGAGGACGCGCCGCCGCCCTGGCTGGTGTTCGGCGCCATGATACGAACGGTTGCCATGAACGATGATGATCCAGGCGTCCACCCGCTGGCCTCGGCGCTCGACCAGGAAGGCTTTGGCGAGGCGGGCGCAGCGCAGATCACCGAGAGCTTCGCCCGGCACCTGATGCTGGCGCTGGACGGCTGGCGGGTCGACGGCTTTGACAGTGTCGCACGCGACTACCTCACCCGGATGCCGCGTGAAAGGCAGACGGTGCAGCGCATCGATGATCGCGGCGACCTCCTGACGCGCCGCGTCGGGACGGAGAGGATCGAACGGAGCGACCTCGTCCGGGCGCTCGCGGGCCCGTCCTGGCTCGATCCGGCCCTCGGAGGACCGCGCCTGTGAAGCTCCTGCGTACCATCGCGCTCGATCCCTCCGACACCTTCGTGTTCGACGTGGCGGCAGAGCCGGGCGAATGGGCCGTCTCCGGCGCTTTCCGCTTCTGGGATTGCGATGGCGCGACGCTCGAGGGCAAGGCACGCGCGGCGTTTCGCGGCGGTTTCCTCGGGGTGCAATCCTGGGGCTGGTCGACGTTGGCGCAGATCGTTCCGGCGACGGCAGACGATTACCACGGCCTCGTCGATCTCCTGGCGAGGCAACTCGTCGATCGTTTCGGCGCGCCGGACATGGCGGCGGCGAAAACGGCCGCGGAAGAGGAGGTCGCTTTCGCGCAGTCGCTCTGCAGCCATCCCATCAGCTCGCTTATTGCAGTGCACCGCACGTCAAGCGACGGTGAGGTCCGCGAGTCGTTCCGCCGGCTGCAGCTCCGGGAGGGGCAGGGGCATAGCAAGGCGTTCTCGTTCATGGAGATGGAGGACGACGTCCAGCCGGACGGCGATCTCAAGCTTGCGGATCTGGGCCGGGAGCCGACCGACAGATGAATGATTTCTGGATCGCCTGTGGTCATCACCTGCTCGATCGAGACGAGGGCGGCGGGCTGCGTGTCACGGACGAATTTCTCAAAGCCTATTTTGCCCGTCCCGAGCTGATGCCGCCGGACGAGGCGTGCCCGGTCGAACGCCGGCTGCATCGCGAATTGCTCGCCGACCCGCGCCAGGCGGTCAGCGCCGCCGAGATCGCCGCGATCCTCGATGCGGATGCCCTGGAGAATTGGCAGTTCGTACTGGCGTTCCGCGATCTTCTGCTGCGGCATCCGACGCTCGAAGCCGCCTATCTTGCCTGGGTGCGCTCAGGGGCGAACGATCTGCCGCCGCTGTTCGTCAACCAGCTCGTCCACGTCATCCTGCGCAACGCGCTCGATGGCTGCGACGACCCGTTCGTGCTGCGCGCGGCCGAATTGTTCTTCCGGACCCAGCGCGTCCTGCCGCATGAGCACGCTTTGTTGCTGGGCGACGAGGAGGTCGTCGGCGGCCGGAGCCCGACCCCGGTGCTCTCGCTGATGTCGATGCTGGGCGCCACCACCGATGCGGTGGTGGAGGTGTTGGGCGAGGAGAATTCGGAGGAATACTGGCACCGTAGCGATCAGTTCGACATGGCTCTCGACCTGACCGCGGACGGCCGCGGACCTGTAGCGCTGGCGCAGGCGATGACGCGCTGGGTCTCCCATCTGCTCGGCATCGACGTCGTGATCGAGCCGCTACGGGCGCTGCACGAGGCAAAGCTGGCGTGGTATGTCGGGCTCGATGCCGATGCCACGAGGCTCGGCGACCGTCTGTGGCACGGCGAAGAGCTCGGCGAGCGCGAGGCCGATCGTGTGCTCGCGCTGTTCCGGCTGACGTTTGCGGATTCCGGCCGTGCCCTCGACGAGGTCGGGGATGAACCGGTCTACCTGATCCTGTCGATGACGGCGGATCAGAAGCTCCGGATGAAGCCACAGAATCTGCTGACCGGGCTGCCGGTGAAGCGCCGGGAGATGGCGACATGAGCCCTGCGGCATTGCCGTCCCTCTCGATTGCCGTCGGCGTCGTGGTCGAGCGGCGCAAGGCCGACTCGCCTTGGGTCGATTTCATCTGGCGCGGAATTGCCGTCCTGCCGGACGAGCCGTCGACGCAACCCTGGACCGTGCTTCGCGAGCAGGACGGCACGACCCTGTTCTATGCCGGAAGCGCGACGATCGATCTCTATCCGTCGGAAACGGCGCGCTATCGCGACAATCTCGCCTCCGGCCGTCCGAGCATTTGGATCGTGCTGTCACCCTCGGAGGGCGCCTGGCCCTATGCCGTCACCGCAGTGACCGCCGATCCCGCCGAGGGCGAAGGCTATACCGAAGCCGCCGACAATCTCGTCGAGGCCGCGCCGATGCCGGAGGTGCTGCGCGAAGCGATTGAAAGCTTCGTGGCCGAGCACCATGTCGAGCGGGAATTCGTCAAGCGCAAGCGGCGCCGCGCCGACCCGGAGGCGCTGGCGCGGCGCGAACATGAAGGCGGACAGGAATGAGTGAGGAGGACTTCCTTGCGCGTTGGTCCCGCCGCAAACAGCAATCGCGAGCGGAGCCGGCGAAGCCTGCCGCGGCGCAGCCCGCGTCGCCATCGGAAACCAAAGGGGACGAGACGGAACTCGATCTGTCGAGTCTGCCGTCGATCGACGAAATCAATGCCGCCACCGACATCACGGCCTTCCTCGCCAAGGGGATTCCTCGCGACTTGAGCCGTGCGGCTCTTCGCCGCGCTTGGGCGACCGATCCCGCGATTCGCGACTTCGTCGGGCTTGCGGAGAATGCATGGGACTTCAACGACCCAACGGCGATGCCGGGCTTTGGCCCGCTGGATTGCTCCTCGGAGGAGCTGGCAGCACTGGTCGATCGCATTGTCGGCGGCGTCCGGGAGGCGGCCCAGTCTCTCGCCGAGGGATCGATCGAAACGGGAAATTCTCCGGCGGAATCGCATCAGGCCGATGCGGGACTTCCTGCCAATGTCGTTGAGCCGCCGGATGAGACGGAGCAGCAGGCAATCGCTGCTGCAGTGCAACCGCCAGTGGGTGAAACATCTGCGATTTCTGCGGAACCCGTCAGGTCCCGCACGCATGGCGGTGCACTGCCGCGCTGAACCACGACCAAAGGCTATAGGTACAGGCTATGGCAGGCGATTGACCGTTGCTGGAACCGAGATTACGCTGCCTACTGCTTTGTAACAAAAGCGATAATCAAGCAGACGGGACTTGGATGGGAGGTCCACGTGCGTGATGACGGACTTGATCGCGCGATCGATGCTGCGGGCGGCATCGCTCAGCTTGCACGCAAAATAGGCATCAGTCAGCCGTCCGTGTCGAATTGGACCCGTGTGCCCGCACAACGGGTGGTTGCGGTCGAGATGGCGACCGGCGTTTCCCGAAACGATCTGCGGCCCGATCTTTACGGCGAGCAAGCCGGCTCCGCCGAGTTCGTCGATCCCATCGACGCGGCGCGCGCGCGCGAATACGCGCTGCTGGCGGTGCTGCTGTCTGCGCCTCCGTCGAAGCGTCTGCTCGATCAACTCGCCGCGTTGAGCGGTGACGCGACGCCGCTCGGGCGCGCGCATGCGGCGCTCGCCGACGTCGCCTCGAGCGCCGTCCCGGCCAAAGTCGAGCGGGAATATTTCGACCTGTTCGTCGGGCTCGGCCGTGGCGAATTGCTGCCCTATGCCTCCTATTATCTCACGGGCTTTCTCAACGAACGGCCCTTGTCGCGCTTGCGCGGCGACCTGTTGACGCTCGGCATCGAGCGTATCGCCAACAATTCCGAACCCGAAGATCACGCCGCCATCCTGTGCGAGATCATGTCGGGTCTTGCCGATGGCCGCTTCGATGCCGCGCCCGAGGCGCAGCGTGCCTTCTTCGAAAAGCATGTTTCGCCCTGGATGGGGCGGCTGTTCGCCGACATGGAGAACGCGGGAGATGCCCGTTTCTATCGCGCAGTCGGTGCGCTCGGCCGCACCTTCATCGAAATCGAGACGGAAGCATTCACATTCGCCAGCTGACCGAGGCGCTTCGGTCCGGGAGAGATGCGATGAGTGACGAGACGAAAGCAAAGGTCGGACGCCGCGATTTCCTTCGCAAGGTCGGCTTGGGCACGGCCGGTGTCGGCGCGACGCTTGCGACGCCCTTGGTCGGGCCTGCCCAGGCCGACAGCGAAACCAACGATGACAAGCGCAAGGCGCGCTACAAGGAATCCGATCACGTCAAGACGTTCTACCGCGTCAACCGTTATCCGGCTTGAGAGGGGAGGCTGCCCGTGCTTATCAAGCGAACACACCAGCGTTCCGATCGCCGAGGTTCCGTGGCCGAATCCCTTGCGGGCCAAGGCGGGGGACTTGATCGCCGCACATTCCTGCGAAAGTCGGGCCTTGCCGGCGGCGCGCTCGCCGCGCTCGGGGCCATGCCGGTCGGCAACGTGCGCAAGGCGGAGGCGGCCGCAGCCGGCCCGCTCGCGGCCGGCGCCACCGTCAAGAAGAGCATCTGTACCCATTGCGCCGTGGGCTGCACGGTGACGGCGGAAGTGCTCAACGGCGTCTGGATTGGGCAGGAGCCGAGCTGGGATTCGCCGATCAACCGCGGCTCGCATTGCGCCAAGGGCGCGTCAGTGCGCGAGCTCGTGCACAGCGATCGCCGCCTGCGCTATCCGATGAAGCTGGTGAACGGGCAGTGGACGCGCGTGTCGTGGGACACGGCGGTGAACGAGATCGGCGACAAGCTGCTGCAGGTTCGCGAGAAGTCGGGCAGCGATTCCGTCTATTGGCTGGGCTCGGCCAAGATGACCAACGAAGGGGCCTACCTGTTCCGCAAGTTCGGCGCGTTCTGGGGCACCAACAACACCGATCACCAGGCGCGGATTTGCCACTCCACCACCGTCACCGGCGTCGCCAATACCTGGGGCTATGGCGCGATGACGAACAGCATCAACGACATGCGCAACTCCAAGACGATGCTGTTCATCGGCAGCAACGCGGCGGAAGCGCATCCCGTCAGCATGCAGCACCTGCTCGAATCCAAAGAGATCAACAAGGCGAATTTCATCGTCTTCGATCCGCGTCTGACGCGCACCGCGGCACATGCCACCGAATATGTCCGGATCCGTCCCGGCACCGACATTCCCGTGCTCTACGGCATGATGTGGCACATCCTGAAGAACGGCTGGGAGGACAAGGAATTCATCGCCCAGCGCGTCTACGGTTTCGACGACCTGCGCAAGGAGGTCGAGAAATGGAATCCGCAGGAGGTCGAGCGCGTCACCGGCGTGCCCGCCGCGCAGCTCGAGCGCGTCGCCAAGACGTTCGCCACGGTCAAGCCCGCGACCATCATCTGGTGCATGGGCCAGACCCAGCACACGGTCGGCACCGCCAACGTGCGGGCGAGCTGCATCGCGCTGCTGATGACGGGCAACGTCGGCAAGGCCGGGGCCGGCGCCAACATTCTGCGCGGCCATGACAACGTGCAGGGCGCGACCGACGTCGGCCTCGATATCGTGACGTTGCCGTTCTACTACGGCCTCGCGGAAGGCGCCTGGAAGCACTGGTCCCGGGTCTGGGAGGTCGATTACGACTATCTCGTCTCCCGCTTCGACGAGAAGAAGCAGATGGAGACGCCAGGCATCCCGCTCACGCGGTGGTTCGATGCCGCGCTGTTGCCCAAGGCCGACGTCGCGCAGAAGGACAACGTCAAGGCCGTGTTCGTGCAAGGCCACGCCAGCAACAGCATCACGCGCATTCCCGAATCGCTGAAGGGCCTGAAGGCGCTGGAACTGCTGGTGATCGCGGATCCGCACCCGACCACCTGGGCGGCCCTGGTGGTCGAGGCCGGGCGCAAGGACGGCGTCTATATCCTGCCCGTGGCCACGCAGTTCGAATGCACTGGATCGCGCGTCGCCTCCAACCGCTCGATGCAATGGGGCGAGCAGATCGTCAAGCCGATCTTCGAATCCAAGGACGACCTCGAGATCATCTATTTGATGGCGAAGAAGTTCGGCTTCGCCGACAAGATGTTCAAGAACATCAAGGTCGAGAACAATCTCCCGGTCGCCGAGGACGTGCTGCGCGAGATCAACCGTGGAAGCTGGTCGACCGGTTATTGCGGCCAGTCGCCGGAGCGCATCAAGGCGCACATGAAGAACCAGCACAAGTTCGACCTGGTGACGATGCGAGCGCCCAAGGACGATCCGGAAGTCGGCGGCGATTATTACGGCCTGCCTTGGCCGTGCTGGGGCGCGCCCGAGGTGAAGCATCCCGGCTCGCCGCTGCTCTACAACAACGATCTGCACGTCATGGACGGCGGCGGCGCATTCCGCCCGCGCTTCGGCATCGAACGCGAGGAGAAGCTGCCGGACGGCACGACGCGCAAGGTGAGCCTGCTCGCCGACAAGTCCTTCTCCAAGGGCTCGGAGATCGAGGACGGCTATCCCGAGTTCACGCTGGCAAGCCTGAAGAAGCTCGGTTGGGACAAGGATCTCACCGAGGCTGAAATGGCGACGATCCAGCGGGTCAACTCGGCCAATCCGGATGCGGTGTCCTGGGCGCTCGACCTCTCCGGCGGCATCCAGCGCGTCGCGCTGAAGCATGGCTGCGTGCCGTTCGGCAACGGCAAGGCGCGCATGAATGCGTTCGGTCTGCCGGACCCGATCCCGGTGCATCGCGAGCCGATCTACACGCCGCGCGTCGACCTCGTCGAGAAATATCCGACCTTGCCCGACGCCAAGCAGTTCCGCCTGCCCAACATCGGCTTCTCGGTGCAGAAGGCGGCGGTGGAGAAGGGGATCGCCAAGCAGTTTCCGCTGATCCTGTCCTCCGGGCGTCTCGTCGAATACGAAGGCGGCGGCGAGGAAACCCGCACCAATCCGTGGCTCGCCGAATTGCAGCAGGACATGTTCATCGAGATCAGCCCGGCCGATGCCGCCGATCGCGGCATCAAGGACGGCGGCTGGGTCTGGGTGAGCGGCGCCGAGAACAATTCCCGTGCCCGGATGAAGGCGCTGGTGACCGAACGCGTCGGCAAGGGCGTCGCCTGGATGCCGTTCCATTTCGGCGGCTGGCTCGGCGGCAACGACCTGCGCAAGAACTATCCCGCCGGCACCGATCCGATCGTGCTGGGCGAGAGCGCCAACACGATCACGAGCTACGGCTACGATCCTGCAACGGGCATGCAGGAGCCGAAGGTCACGCTTTGTCAGATCGTCGCAGCCTGAGAGGAGCACGCACATGGCTCGGATGAAATTTCTCTGCGACGCTGATCGCTGCATCGAGTGCAACGCCTGCGTCACCGCCTGCAAGAACGAGCACGAGGTGCCCTGGGGCATCAACCGGCGGCGCGTCGTCACCATCAACGACGGCAAGCCGGGCGAGCGCTCGATCTCGATGGCCTGCATGCACTGCACGGACGCGCCCTGCGCGGCGGTGTGTCCGGTGAACTGCTTCTACACCACGGCAGATGCGGTGGTGCTGCACTCCAAGGACCTCTGCATCGGTTGCGGCTATTGCTTCTACGCCTGTCCGTTCGGCGCGCCGCAATATCCGAAGGTCGGAAACTTCGGCTCGCGCGGCAAGATGGACAAATGCACCTATTGCGCCGGCGGCCCGGAGGCCGACGGCAGCAAGGAGGAATACGAGAAATACGGTGCGAACCGGCTGGCCGAAGGCAAGCTGCCGCTGTGTGCCGAGATGTGCTCGACCAAGTCCTTGCTTGCCGGCGACGGCGAGATCATCGCGCAGATTTACAAGGAGCGCGTCATGAAGCGCGGCTACGGCTCGGGTGCGTGGGGCTGGAAGACCGCATATCGCGAGACAATCGAGTCCTGACGTGGGCAGCTGACGGGCGCGCAAGACCGGGGAGGACGTGATGGCGTCGTTTGGAAGGTTCGTTCGTCTGGCGCTGGGCGCCTGGGCGCTGCTTTTGTTGGTGAACATGGCGCCCGCGAGCGCTCAGCAGGTCAACCCGACCGCGAGCTCGGTCAAGGAGCAGCAGCTCCTGCAGGAGCTCAACCGGATCCAGGGCCGCGTCAGTATTCCCGATCAGCGCTCCGGCGTGCTCGAGCAGCCGCAGGGACGGGAATGGCGGGAATTCCGCAATGTGACGCTGCGCTGGATCGGCGGCATCGCCATCCTCGGCGCGATCGCGGCCGTCGTGATCTTCTATCTCACCGTCGGGATGGTGCGTCTCGAAGCCGGACGGTCCGGCCGCACCATCGTGCGCTTCAACGCCTTCGAGCGGTTCGTGCACTGGCTGACGGCGACCTGCTTCATCGTGCTGGCCATTTCCGGGCTGAACATCACGTTCGGCCGGCCGCTCTTGCTGCCGCTGATCGGTTTCGAAGCGTTCTCGGAATGGTCGCAATGGGCCAAGTACGCGCACAATTATCTGAGCTTCCCGTTCACTCTCGGCGTCGTCCTGATCTTCCTGATGTGGATCGGCGGCAATATCCCGAACAAGGTGGATATCGAATGGGCCAAGCGCGGCGGCGGGCTGATCGGACATGACCATCCGCCGGCTTACCGCTTCAACGGCGGCCAGAAGATGATCTACTGGATCGTCGTGATCGGCGGCGCACTGGTCGCAGCGTCGGGCTACGCCCTGATGTTCCCGTTCTACGGCACGGGGATCGAGGGCATGCAAATGGCCCAGATCGTTCACTCCATCGTGGCGGTCCTGTTCGTCGCGGCGATGATCGGGCACATCTATATCGGCACGATCGGCATGGAAGGCGCGTTCGAGGCCATGGGCTCGGGCGAAGTCGACGTCAACTGGGCGCGCGAGCACCATAGCCTCTGGCTCGACGAGCAGAAGGCGCGAACGGGACCGAACGACGGGCAGCCGCAACCCGCGACCGCAGCGGCCGAATAGGGCGATCCTCGACGCAGACGCGCCGGCCTACCGCGCCGGCTCTTTCGCAAACAAGACGGAGCGATCCTGCAGCTCCTGCTCGGGAAGCTGGTCGGCCTTTCCTGTCTGCATGTCTTGAATGGACTCCATGCCGTGCTGACCGAAATGAGGCACGGCATGCGGCCTGAACACGCTGTTGGCCGCACCGGCGAGAAGCATGGCTGCAATAAGCGAGAGCATGAGGAGTTTCATGCGCGTCTCCGTCTGCCATCTCCACCCGGCACGATGAATACATCCGGATCGTCAAACCCGATGTGAGCCGCTTCACAACGATCGGTTCCACTTGTGTGGAGACAGAGCCTGTTCTGGAAGCCGAATTCTTCCATCAGGCCAGCCATTTGGCTCCCATTCCGTCGGTTCGTCAGGCGTCAGCGCGCAACTGGTCCGGCTCTTGCTCTTGCCAGTATGAGAGATTTTGATAAACCTCATACCGTAAAGGCGGGCGAATGGAACGAGCAGCGATGCGGACTTTGCGGGCGGTCGAGCCCGGAATGGTGGCGCTGCTCGGCGGGCTCGTCGCCGCCAATCTCGCCGCGTGGGCCTGGGCCTTCACGCTGTTCGGCGAGCGGCCGACGGTGATGGCGACCGCGTTGCTGGCCTGGGTGTTCGGCCTGCGCCACGCCGTCGATGCCGACCACATTGCCGCGATCGACAACGTCGTGCGCAAGCTGATGCATGCCGGTGAGACGCCGCGCAGCGTCGGCCTCTATTTCGCGCTCGGCCATTCCACCGTGGTTGTGGTGGCGACCATGCTGCTGGCACTGGGCGTCGTGAGCCTTGGCGGCGACAGCCTGCTCAAGGAGGTCGGCGGCCTCATCGGCACCTCGGTCTCGGCGCTGTTCCTGCTCGCGGTTGCCGCGATCAATCTCGTCATTTTCGCCGGCCTGTGGCGGACGTTTCGCGCGGCGCGGGAGCAGGGCGTTCACGACGCTGCGCAGCTCGATGCGCTGCTTGCCGGCCGCGGCGTGCTGGCGCGGCTGCTCGGCCCGATGTTCCGCCTGGTGACGAAGCCGTGGCACATGTACCCGCTCGGCTTCCTGTTCGGCCTCGGCTTCGACACCGCCACCGAGATCAGCCTGCTCAGCATCTCCGCCAGCGAAGCCGCGCGCGGCGCCTCGCTCGCCGACGTGCTGGTTTTCCCCGCGCTGTTCGCTGCAGGCATGGCGCTGGTCGACGCTGCGGATTCCGCGCTGATGGTGAGCGCCTATCGCTGGGCCTTCGTCGATCCCCTGCGCAAGCTCTGGTACAATCTCACGATCACCGGCGCCTCCGTCGCGGTCGCGCTGTTCATCGGCGGCATCGAGGCGCTCGGCCTGATCAGCGATCGGCTCGGCCTCTCCGGCGGCGCATGGGCGCTGGTCGAGGACCTCAACGAGTCGCTTGCCAATGTCGGCTTTGTCGTGATCGCGCTGTTCGCGGCCGCATGGCTCGTCTCGGTCGTGCTCTATCGCCGCATGTTCGCGAACGGCCGTCGCCGCGCCGGCACCAAGGTTCTGGAATGCACTGATGCGACCGAGGCGGCCTAGGCTGCCCGACCTACGCGACCGTTCGAGCGACGTCTTACGACTGCTCGGACATCGTCAGCCGGGCGCGTGCGGGTTGGCGCGTCCTGCGCGCGGCAATGGCCGGCACGAGCGTGGGCGGTTCCCCGGCGAGGCGGAGCGCAAAATAGGCAATGGTCGCCTGAAGCCCGTCCTTCAGCGCCACCTTCGGACGCCATCCCAGGATCTTCTCGGCGGCATCGATCACAGGCTTGCGTCGCCTGGGATCGTCCTTCGGCAGGGGCTCGAAGCGCAGCGGGGAGGCCGATTCGGTGCATGCCAGCACTTCACGGGCGATCGCCTCGATCGTGACCTCGTGCGGATTGCCGAGATTGCACGGACCGCTGACCGAGGCGGGGCTCTCCATCAGGAGTTGTAGCCCCCGCACCAGATCGTCGACGAAGCAGAAGCTGCGGGTTTGCGTGCCCTGGCCGTAGATCGTGATCGGCTCTCCGCGCAGCGCCTGCACGATGAAGTTGGAGACGACGCGGCCGTCATTCTCGAGCATGCGCGGCCCGTAGGTGTTGAAGATGCGCGCGACCTTGATCTCCGTCCCGTGCATACGCCGGTAGTCGAACATCAGCGTCTCCGCAGCGCGCTTGCCCTCGTCGTAGCAGGCCCGCGGCCCGATCGGATTGACGTTGCCGAGATAGGATTCCGGCTGCGGATGCACCTCCGGGTCGCCGTAGACCTCGCTGGTTGAGGCCTGAAGGATCCGGGAGCCCTTCTGCCGCGCCAGTTCGAGCAGGTTGATCGAGCCGAGCACACAGGTCTTCATCGTCGCGACCGGATCGACTTGATAGTGGCGGGGCGAAGCCGGGCAGGCGAGGCTGTAGATCCGGTCGATCTCGCCCTCGATCTTGATGGGATCGCGCACGTCATGCTCGATGAAGCGGAAGTTCGGATGATTGAGCAGGGGCCGGATGTTGTCGGTGGTTCCCGTGAACAAATTGTCCAGGCAGATCACCATGCTGCCGCGTTGCAGGAGCGCGTCGCAGAGATGCGATCCGATGAAGCCGGCGCCGCCGGCGACCAGAACCGTCGGCGAGCGGAGGGACGCGTGGATGCGGGTCTGGAGCGTCATGATGTGGCCTTTCAGAGTTGGGCGACCTGCATGGGGCGAACGACGGGGAGTGGCGCCGCCTTGCGGCGGCGCCGCGCGGCTGCCTCGGCGTAATAGGTCTCCAGCTGCCGCGCGCGATGGTCGGGGGTGTGATCGGCGAGGACTCGCTGCCGCGCGTTGTGGGCGATCGTGCGCCGTTGCTCGTCCGGCATGTCGCGCAGGATCTCGACGACCTCGCGTGGGCTGGTTGCCAGCAAAATTTCCTTCGACGGCGCGAAGATCGTCTCGATCCCGGGCCAGCGGTCCGAGATCACGGGCGTGCCGCAGGCAGCGGCTTCGAACAGCCGGACGCTCGGGGAGAAGCCCAGCGCCTTCATGTCGGCGCGGGTGGCGTTCAGCGTGAAACGCTGCGCCGCGTAGAACTCCGGATGCTGCTTCGGCGAGAGGTGCTCGATCCGGGCGACGTTGGCGGGCCAGGCGATGTCTTCCGGATATTGCGCGCCGGCGACGACGAATTGATCCGACGGCAGCGTGCGCGCCGGTGCAAGCAGCAGCTCGTCGAGAACGGGCTGCCGGTCCTCGCTGTAGGTCCCGAGATAGCCGAGCGCCCATTTCGGCTGCGCCTGCTTCGGTGCGTAGGTCTCCGCATCCGCGCTGCAATAAAGCACGCGCGCGAGCGGACTGCCGTAGCTCTGCTCGATCATGCCGGGCACCGGTCCGCCGGTGAAGGAGAGATAGAGATCGAAGCGTGGGATCATTGCCGCCGAGAGATAGTCGAGTCCCTGCTCCAGCCGCGCCAGGGTAACAGGCGTGTCGATGTCGTAGAACGCCGTGACGCCCCTCGCGTGGGTCGTGGTCCATTCGGCGATCGCGATGCCGTCAGGAACGTATGAGCCGATGATCACCAGATCGGCATCGCGGATCAGCTTGCCGAACTGGCGCGGAACATCCTTTAAGGATTGGTACAACTCGACCGTCCAGGCAGAGGGCTTGGTCAGGTCGCGGTGATCCCGATACCAGTGCACGTCCCGCTCCAGGAACGTGACTCGGTGACCTCGTCGCGCCAGCGCTTCGATCAGGGCGCGGTAGGTCGTCGCATGACCGTTGCCCCAGGACGAAGTGACCGAAAGACCGATGACGACGATGGAGAGATTCATTCTGCTGCCTCGATTCGGGAGCTGTTGGCGACGAAGAGATCGTTGAACTGGCGGGCGCGCTGCCGATAGGTGTGCTGGCTGAGGATGCGTGCGCGGGCGCGGCGGGTGATCGACCGGGCTCGCTCCGGATTGAGCGTGGCGAGGTGCTCTGCCACCTCGGCCCCGTCAGCGGCGACCAGCACCTCGCGGCCGGGATCGAGGAAATGATCGATGCCGGCCCATTGGTCGGTGATCAGGCAGGCGCCGGCGCCGATCGCTTCGAACACACGCGTTGGCGGGGAGAAACCGTAGCGCGCCATGCTGTCGCGATTGACGTTGAGCGTGGCGAGCCCGGAGCCGAAGAACGCGTTGTGATCGGCGGTGCCGACATGGCCGACCTTGCGCAGATTGGCGGAGGCGTCCTTGTCGTCCCAGCCGGAGCCGCCGAGCACGAAGGACTTTTCAGGCAGGCGGCGCGCGACGTCGAGGAAGAAATGCTCGACGCGCGTCTCGCGGTCGGGCAGGCGGTTCGCCAGCAGGCTGAGATCGCAGGCGAAGCGTGGATTGGACGGCGAGGGAAAATGCGTGGCCGGATCGAGCGCGTTGTAGATCGGCACGCAGTCCCGCGCGCCCACAGATCGATACGCGGATACGACGGGCTCGCCGCCGCCATAGGTCAGGACCATGTCGTAGCACGGGATCGCGCGGCGCAGATGATGCTGCGGATCGCTTTCCATCGCCTCGAGCGTGGCGGGAGCATCGACGTCCCAATAGATCCGCGTCAGCCGCGAGGGCAGCTCGGCGACGGCGTTCTCCAGCTCGAGATCAAAGACGCCGACGCCGCTGGCCTTGACCAGCATGTCGGCCGATTGTGCGGCGGTGTCGAGCGAGCGGCGCCAGCCGTCCGCGGTCGCGGGATAGACGACCACCCTAGCCCAATCCGGCTCGTCGATGTCGCGATGCGACTGGCGCTCGAAGGCGTCCGGTTCGTAGAAGGTGACCTCGTGGCCGAGCGCTGCGATCTCCTTCAGCATGCCGCGATAGTAGGTGGCGGCGCCATTCCAATAGGACGAGACGAGGCTGGATCCGAAGAAGCAGATCTTCATGCAACGGCTCCGATGTCGTGCTGAGGCCGTGCCGAGCGGCCCGAATCCCTGAGGTCGGTGACGATGTCGATGAGCTGCTCGGCGCGGTGGCGGCAGGTATGACGATCCCTGATGACCTTCAGGCCGGTCGCCACCATCGCGGCAGAGAATTGGGGATCGTCGATGACGGTCCGAAGCGCATGCTTCATCTGCGCGCCATCGGCAACGCTGAGATAGGCGCCCTCGGGGAACAGGCCTTCCGCATCCGACCAGGGTGCTGAAACCAGGGGAATGCCGCAGGCCAGCGCCTCGAACACGCGGATGGTCGGGATGCCCGGAAGCAGGGCGACGTAAGGCCCGCGCGGCACATGGATGGTCGCGCGCGCACCGGCGAAGGCGACGGGGGCCCAGTGCGCCGGCAGCCAGCCGCCATAACGAATGCCTGCGCTCCGGATGGTGTGGAGCGCGTCATCGGAGTAACGGACGCCATGAACGCTGGCGCGGAGCTTCAGCTCCGCCACGGGCTTGACCAGGAACTCGTTCAGCTCGGCGCTGCGCTCGCCGTCGCCCCAATTGCCGATCCAGACCAGATCGTCGGTCCGCTCGACCTGCGGCAGCGGATGATACAGCGCGACATCGGCGGCCTCGTGCCAGGTGAAGACCCGGTCGGCCCAGCCGAGCTTCAGATAGATCTGCCGAAGCACCTCGCCGAAAGCGAGCACGCCATCGAATCCGTCGAGATCGAATTGCGCAAGCTCCTCGGGTGCGCTGACCGCGCGGTGATGGGTGTCGTGAAACAGCAGGGTGAAGGACGCGCCTTGCGCCCGCCTGCGCCCGATCTGCGCGATGAGGTCGGGCGAATTCCATTCGTGCACGATGACGAGATCGGCGCCGTCAAGCGCCCGCGCGAGATCGAGGCCGGTATCGTAGCGGCGGATGTCGATGCCGGAAAAGAGCACGGGAATGTCGTCCATGGCATGACTGCCGCCTTCGCGGATCGCGTTCAGCCGGCTCCAGCCGTCGATGGGTTCGAACACGACGACCTCGTGTCCGAGCGCATGGAGCTCGCGCGCATAGCCACGGAGGAAATGCGCGTTGCCGTTGTTCCAGCAGGAGGTGAAGGCATGGTAGAACAGGACGCATTTCATGCGCGCACCTCGATCTGGCTAGCCGCCGCGCTCGTCCGGCTGGATGCGATCAGGTCCTGGTAGAGCCCGAGATAAGCGCTCGTCATGCGCGTCAAGGAATAGGTCAGGGATTGCTCGTAGGCAGCGCGCTGCAGCTTTGCTCGACCCCTATCGTCAGCGCAAAGCTCTGCCAGTGTCCGATGCAGCGCGACGCTGTCGGCGGGATCGACGAACAAGGCGGCGCCGCGCCACAATTCCCGGAACGTCGGGATGTCGGAGAGGACCAGCGCGCAGCCCGCGGCAGCGGCTTCCAGCACCGAAAGGCCGAACGGTTCATAGAGTGCGGGGCTGACGAAGATCGCTGCATGCTGCAAGCGCGCCTCCAGCGCACCGTGCGGCAGCTCTCCGAGCCAGGTGACGTCAGCTGGCAGACGTGCGTCGATAGGACCGGCCACCTCGACCGGCCAATCCAGCCCGGGCGCGGCGGTGGCGAGCGCTTCGATGTTCTTGGCACGATCCCACAGCCGTCCCGCCGCGAAAATCACGCCCTGCTTTCGTCCAGAAGGGGCGCGTGGCGCAATTCCGTTCCAGATCACCGCGCCGCGCGATCGCGGCTGGTAGATCGCGGTGATGTCGTCGTGGAAGGCCCGGCTCGGACAGACCCAGGCCTGCGTGATGTCGAGCGCCGCGGCGACCCGCTCGCTGTAGCGGCGCCATCTGGGTTCGCCGAGCCAGGCCGTATCGTGGCAGGCGAGCGCCCAGGAGTTCACGCAGGAATGCGCCACCAGTACGGTCGGGGCGTGCCAGGCAAAGGTCGCCTCGCGAAAGCTGTTCAGATGCACGACATCAGGCACCAATCTGGCTTCGAGGTTCGCAAGCACGCGCCTTGCGTCGGAGACGTTCCGCCCCTCCGGGTCCTGCCATTCGAGTGCGAGGTCCGTCTCGATCAGGTGCACACTGGTCTCACGCAGCATCTGACGCTGATCGACACGCGCCCGCGGGCCCAGCGTCACGAGCGTGACGTCGGCCCCGGACGCAGCGAGACTGGCGGCGAGGGCGCAGGAATAGGTCCAGACGCCGCCGACCGTGTCGGTCGTGATCATGACCCTGATGTCGGCGCCACGGCTCATGAGGCCACCTGGAGTTCGAGGGTGTCGAGCGGGACCGGGCGATCGTTCTGCACGTCGCTGAACTGGTCGAACATCGCGAGATAGTGCCGGTGCGCGCGCTCCCAGGCGACATCGTCGGGCTCGCCCCAGAGCTTCCGGTAGTCGGGCGAGCCGGGATAGGGATAGAGCGGCACCGGATCGTTGGCCCAGACGCCGGCATCCTGCATGGTGCGGCGCCAGCGCTGCACGACGGGATCGTCGTCCTCGGGCACCTCGATCAGATTGGCCTGCACGAAGGGGACGTGGCGGCGGGCTTCGACCAGCCGGCCCGCGAGCTGATCCGTCGTCATCTTGCAGTTCTTGGCCAGGGCCGCGCGCCCTTCCACGGTGAGGCTCTCGATGCCGGCTTCGATCGAGACGCAGCCGGCGCGCCCGAGTAGGGCGAGCATGTCGGGCTTCCACAAATCGATCCGCGTCTGCACGCCGAACTTCAGCCCGCGCGTCGTCAGGCCCTCCAGGAGCTCGCGATTGGGAAGAAAGATCTCGTCGATGAAGTAGACGTACTCGATGCCGTGACGGCGCAGACGATCGATCTCGTCGAGAATGATCGCGGGCGGCCGCTTCCGATAGGCGTTGCGGAAATTCTCCTTGGCGCAGAATGTGCAATTGTAGGGGCAGCCGCGCGAGGCCTCCACCTCGGCGCCCGGCGCCATCGGCTCGGCCTCGAAGCGGTGATGATGGTGATGGTGACGCCGGATCATCTCGCCCGGCCATTCGAGCACGGGCTGATCGTTGAACGCGACCACCTGTGGGCCGTCATTGACCCGGAGCGAAGCACCGTCGGCGAAGCACAGGCCGGGAAAGTCCCGTTCGCCATTGGCGAGCCGCAGCAGCGACGACTCGCACTCGCCCATCACCACGATGTCGACGCCGAGCTTCTTCAGGGCGGTCTTCGGCGTGGTCGAGCCATGCGGGCCGACCGCGATCAGGGTCGGCGCGAGGTCCCGCACCGCGATTGCGAGCTGCTGGGGCACGCGCAGCTCGGGTGGCGCGCAGCGCCAGAACAGATAGGTCGGTGCGGTGGTGAAGACGATCTGGTCGGGACCAAAGGCGCGCAGCTCGGCCTCGATCTCAGGGAGGGAGAGATCGAACATATGCGCATCGAGCAGCAGCGTGTTGTGGCCCGCCACCTTCAGATAATGCTCGGAGATGCCGAGCTCGAGTGGCAGGTGAGGCGAGCGGCAGCCAAAATAGATGCTGCCCGAAAAATCCCAGTTGGGATTGATGAGGGCGACCCGCGTCATGCCAGGGCCTCGCTTCTGTCCTGTGATCCGAAGCGGCTGTCGAGCCAGGTGTGGAGTGAGCGCAGGCCGTCGGCGAGGGGCATTTG
This sequence comes from Bradyrhizobium sp. BLXBL-01, assembly GCF_051853025.1. Lineage (NCBI taxonomy): Bacteria > Pseudomonadati > Pseudomonadota > Alphaproteobacteria > Hyphomicrobiales > Nitrobacteraceae > Bradyrhizobium > Bradyrhizobium sp. BLXBL-01. The sequence continues at coordinate 5,251,693 of NZ_CP182471.1, read as the reverse complement.
CGGCGCCCAGCCGAGCGCGGCGGCGAGCGCGCGCGTGTCGGTCACGTACCAGGGCTGATCGCCCGGTCGCCAGTCCGCAAAGCGATAGCTGATCTTGCGGCCCGTCAGCTCGGTGATGTGGTCGATCAACTCCAGCAGGCTGACCGCATTCGCCGGACCGCCGCCGAGATTGAAGACGCGCCCGCGGGCCAGCGCGATGTGGTCGAGCGCCTTAAGCCAGGCGCTCACCGCGTCCGACACGTGCAGCGCGTCGCGGACCTGCTTGCCGTCGCCGTAGATCGTCAGCGGATTGCCGCTGATGGCGCTGAGCAGGAAGTGCGCGATCCAGCCCTGATCCTCGGTGCCGAATTGCCGCGGCCCGTAGATGCAGCTCATGCGCATCACCACGGTCTGCAGCCCGAACACCCGGGCATAGTCGTGCACGTATTGATCGGCGGTCCCCTTGGAGCAGCCATAGGGGCTGTAGAAATCCAGCGGCGCGTTCTCCGAAATGCCCCCCGCGAGCAGATCATTGACCGGCGTGTAGCGTCGGTCGGTGAGTGCGATCTCGCTGTCCTCGATCAGGCGCCCATAGACCTTGTTGGTCGAGGCAAAGATCACCGGGGCCGAAGCGTTGTGCAGGCGAACGGCTTCCAGCACGTTCAGCGTGCCGCGCGCATTGACCTCGAAGTCGGCCGAGGGATCGCTGACGCTGTCGGTCACCGCGACCTGGGCTGCGAGGTGCAGCACGGCCCGCGCTTCGCGCACGGCGTCGATCACCGGAATGGGGTCGCGGATATCGGCCAAAGTGATCGTGACGCGGTCGCCATGCCGGGATTTCAGCCATTGCGCGTTCTCGCGCACGCCGGCGCGGGCGAGATTGTCCAGCACCAGCACGCGATCGCCCCGCTCGGCGAGACGGTCGGCGAGATTGCAGCCGATGAAGCCGCAGCCGCCGGTGACCAGGACGGGCCTGTTGTCTTGCTCACTCATCACGCGACCAACCCTCGTTGCAGCAGCTCACGGGTCGCCCGTTCTGCCTGATCGTCGGCGATCTGGTCGGCGAGGTACCCGGCGAGCTCTTCAAGGCCGTCCTTGAACGCGACATGCGGCTCGAAGCCGAGCAGGTCGCGTGATTTGCCGATATCGGCGAAGCAGTGTCGGATGTCGCCGGCACGGTATTTTCGCGTGATCTCGGGATCGATCTCGCGCCGTCCCATCACCTGCGCCAGATCCTCGGCCACCGACAGAATGGTGCGGCTCTGACCCGAGCCGACGTTGAAGACGTCCTGGGCATGGTCGGATTCGAGCGCCATGCGGCAGGCGCGCGCGACGTCATGCACGTGGACGAAATCGCGCCGCTGCAGGCCGTCTTCGAAGACGAGCGGCGGCCGGCCGTTGAGCAGCCGCGCGGCGAAGATGGCCAGCACGCCGGTATACGGATTCGACAGCGCTTGCCGCGGACCGAACACGTTGAAGAAGCGCATGCCGACGGTCGGAATGCCGTAGGCCTTGCCTGTGATCAGGCACATGCGCTCCTGCGCATATTTGTTCAGGGCGTAGATCGAGCTCAGCGACGGCTGCTTGGTCTCAGGGGTGGGCACGGGATCGAGCGCATGGCCTGCATGATCCCGCAATTCCCACTCGCCCTTGCGAAGCTGCTCGATCGGTCGTTCGTCGCCGGCGACGACGCTTCCAACGGCATCACGATACAGGCCTTCGCCGTAGATGCTCATCGAGGATGCCACCACCAGCCGTGCGACCGGTCGCCTGGCGAGCGCCTGCAGCAGCACGGCGGTGCCAAGCTCGTTCGTCCTGACATAGGGCTCGATGTCGTACATGCTCTGGCCGACGCCGACGGCGGAGGCGAGATGCAGGACCATGTCGGCGCCGCGCAAGGCCTGTTCGACCGTGGCGGCATCGGTGACGTCGCCGACCACGAGCTCGGCGTCGTCGGCGAGATAGGCGGGACGCTGACGGTTGCCGCCATGCACCTGTGGAGAGAGATTGTCGAGAAGGCGGACCTCGTAGCCGGCCGCAAGCAGCACGTCCGCCGTATGCGAACCGATGAATCCCGCGCCCCCAGTGATCAATACTCGCGTCATTCACCGCTCCGTGCCGCATGGGACCGATCCGTTCGGACCGGCCGATGATGAGAGTTGAAGCGCGCTTTGCTCGGTCGGGCGACCTGCGCGCCAGTCACGTCTGGGAATTAGAAGCGGTGCTAGGAATGTTCGTTCCTGCGAAACCTACAAACGAAAAGTTCTCTAACCTGGATCAATAACCCAGGTGAATCCCGGCTAGAAATGCGCGCCATGAAGCGGCGCCGGCAGGTCGAGATGTCTTGCAACGGTCGCGCCGATGTCGGCAAAGCCGGCGCGCCGACCGATCGGAGACGTCGATTGTGCGGCCCACGTCAGGATCGGGACCTGCTCACGCGTGTGATCGGTGCCGTTCCAGGTCGGATCGCAGCCATGATCGGCGGTGATGATCAGGAGATCGTCGCTTCGCAGCCGGCTCAGCAGCTCGGGTAGGCGGGCGTCGAAGGCTTCAAGCGCCGCGGCGTAGCCCGCGACGTCGCGACGGTGGCCGTAGAGCGTGTCGAAATCGATGAAGTTCGCGAACAACAGCCCGCCTTCTGCAAGGCCTGCCAGCCCATCGAGCGTGGCATCGAAAAGCGCCGCATTGCCGTCGCCGCGCAGGTTTCGCCCGGTGCCGCGATGAGCGAAGATGTCGTCGATCTTGCCGATCGTCACGATATCGCGGCCGGCAGTTTCTGCAAGGTCGAGGATGGTCCGCTCGGGCGGCGGGACCGAGAAATCGCGCCGGTGCGAGCTGCGCTTGAAGTTGTCAGCGCTCGTTCCGACGAACGGACGCGCGATGACGCGGCCGATGTTGAGGGGATCGACCAGCCGCCTCGCGACCGCGCAGACGTCGTAGAGCCGCTCGAGCCCGAACGTCTCCTCGTGCGCCGCGATCTGGAACACGCTGTCGGCCGAGGTGTAGCAGATCGGCTCGCCACTGCGCATGTGGCGTTCGCCGAATTCGGCGATGATGTCGGTGCCGGAAGCATGGCAGTTGCCGAGGATGCCGGGCAGTCCGCCTTGTTCGCAAAGCTTCGATACGAGATCGCGCGGAAAGCAGGGTTGGATCTTAGGAAAATAGCCCCAATCGAACGCGACAGGCACGCCGGCGATCTCCCAATGGCCTGATGGCGTGTCCTTGCCCCTCGAGATCTCGCTGGCGCAGCCATAGCGCGCATGTTGTGTCCGGCCGTCGAGCCCGGGCGGGATCCGGCCCGTGGAGAGGCGGCAGGCCTCGCCGAGGCCCAGCGCCACGAGATTGGGCAGGCGCAGCGGGCCCTCCCGTTGCGGACCATTGGCACGGCCGGCCATGCACGCATCCGCGATGTGGCCGACGGTGTCGGCACCCTCGTCGCCGTAATTGACAGCGTCGGGGGCCGCGCCGATTCCGACGGAATCCATCACCAGGATCAGGGCACGCATGTCGGCTCCCTCATCGGTGGAGAGGCGCCAATGGAGGCGGCGAGACCGGTCTTGGTGCAATAGCGCTCGATCATCTGCGCGCAGAAGTCGGCGAACTCGTTGACGTCGAGCGGCGGGCTGGTGTGATGCGGTTCGAGACCGCGGTGTTCCGGCGTGAAGCAGAACGTCACGGTGACCTCGAACTCGGCCAGCGCATCCATCTGGCGGTCGAACCAGTCCAGCGCGTTGGGACGGAAGCTGTCGGCCCATGACAGCCCGGTCCGCAAGTGCCTCACGCCGAAGCGGCGCATCCAGCGCACGGCGTCATCGAGGCGATGGTCCTCGAAATGAAACCACTGGCACAGGCCCATGTCGGCGGCATATTGCCCGAACAGCTCCGCTGCGGCTTTCGGCGTTCCATCCTCGCGCAGCAGGCCCATGTGGAAATGCCGGTAGTAGGAGGACCCCTCCGCCTCCTTGTGCCGGGTGGTCGCCTCCCAGGCCGAAGGCAGGTCATAGAGGCTGTACCAATGGATGCGCGGCGCGCGGCCGATCAGAAGCTCGGCGGTGCGCGACAGGCCCCACGCCTGCACCTCCTCGGCGCCGAACGAGGAGACGCCGACCTCGGTCACCCAGACCGGGAGCGAGGTGACGGCCCTGATCTCCTCGATCTTGGCCGGCCATTCTCCGATCTGCCATAAATTCCAGTCGAGCGGAAAGCCGTGCACGGCGACGGCGTCGACGTGATCGAGCACGCCGCGCGCCTGCATGTTGCGCATGAAGGACGGGTCGATCGGCGAGATGCCACCGAGCACGCGCGGCAAGGTCGGATGTGCACTGCGGATGGCCTTTCCGGCCGCGAGCGCCAGGTTGGCGAACATCGCCCAGTCCGGGTCGATCAGGATGTCCCAATGCGACTTGTTGTTGGGCTCGTTCCAGATCTTGGCCGCCTCGATCATCGGCCCGCCTCCCGTGACGGATAGACCGGCCCGTCAGCCTGCGGCCGCGCCGTGCGCTTGCACAGATAGACTTCCTCCTCGGGATGGGCCGCGATGGCAAAGCCGGCGCTGCGCAGCATGGCCTCGACGCAGGCGCGATTGGGCACCCACCAATTGGTGGGGTCGTCGGCATAGCTGTGCTCGATGAAGTGCAGCTTCGGGTAGCCGGAGGAACCGAACTGGTCGGTGGTCCAGAAGTCGTAGTTCTTCTCGATCGCATCGACGTGGCTGTCGCCGCGCTGCATCGACTGGAACAGCAGGAGATCGCCGGCGACGTGCTCATGGATCAGGTCCAGCGCCAGCAGCGGGTGTCGCAGATGATAGAGCACGCCCATGAAGATCACGAGGTCGAATTGTTCACGGAGCTGCCCGACATCATAGGCCGACATCTTGCGAAATTCGATCCTGAGCCCGTTGACCTCGGCCGCGAAGCGGGCCTGGGCCAGATATTCCTCGTCGGTGTCGAGGCCGAGCACGCGCTCGGCGCCGCGCCGTTTCATCTCCATGGCGTAGAAGCCGGCATTGCAGCCGATATCGAGCACGGTCTTGCCTTCGAGCCGGTCCGGGATGATGCCGGAGAAGCGCTGCCACTTCACGTTCGGATAGTCGCCGAGAAAGTGCGACGGCGCGGTCGGCACGCCCTTGAGGTCGAGATTGTGAAACCATGGCCCCAGCGCATCGACACGCTGGCGGATTTCCTCACGGGAGAGGGCGCCTATGGTCATGCAATCGCTCCGTTGTTGACTATGACAGGTCGGGCCCCGTCCGATGAGGCGTGGGCCCGCGACTTGGAGCGGCCCTCGGCGCTCTCGGCAAGCAGGGCCATCGCCGTGCGATAGCCGTCGATGGTGCCGACATCGACGTAGGATTCGCCGGCCTTGACGCCGATGCCGTTGCCGCCGGCCGCAAGATAGGCGTTGACCAGCGTCCCGAAATATTCGTCGCCGCGTTCGCGTGCGTGCCACAGCGACTGCAGCTGGCGGAAGCCGTGTGCCGACATCTTGAAAGCACCCCAGATCCAGCGCGAGGCTGCATTCGGCTGCTTGACCTGGATCTCCGTCACCTGCTCGCCGTCCAGCACGACCGCATCGAAGAATTCGGGATGCTCGACCGGGAACAGCAGGAACGAGAGGTCTGCGTCGGGCAGGGACTGCAGGGCCGCCTTGGGAAACCAGACCGTGTCGGGCAGGCCGACCATGACATCCTCGTGCCGCCCGACGACGGTGCTTGCCCTGAACACGGCGTCGCACAGGCCGGAGGCTTCGGGCTGCACCACATAGGCGAGCTCGGCGCTGCCGTAATGGTCGCCGAAATATTCCAGGATGTCGGACTTGCCGGGCGAGATCACGAAGCAGATCTTGTCGGCGCCGCCGAGGATGAGGCGCTCCAGCAGATATTCGGAGACCGCGCAGGGGCGGTCCGTACCCTCGTCGCGCCGGCTGCCGACCGGCAGCAATTCCTTCGAGAAGGCAAGCGGCTGAATACGGCTGCCGCGGCCCGCGGCCGGAACGATGCCCCACATGATCAGGCCTCCTCGATTTGTTGCCGGCTGACGCGGCCCGACGTTGTCTGCTCGAGCATCGCGATCAGTTCACGCGCGCGCTTGTCGGATGTGTGCTGGTCCATGGTGCGGTCATAGGCGCGCCGGGCCATCCGCCTGAGCTCGGCATCCGGCGTCGCCAGCGCGGCGAGCGCGTCGTGCTCGTCGCGTGCGATCAGGATCTCCTCTCCGGGCGCGAAGAAGTCCGCTATTCCGGGCCAGTGGTCGCTCAGCAGCGGGGCGCCGCAAGCCGCGGCCTCGAACAGCCGGCCGGATGGGCACCAGCCCATTTCCGCCATGGCCCGGCGGGTGACGTTGAGCGTTAGCCGCGACGAGGCAAAGAACGGTGCGTGCTCGGACGGCGGCAGGTGCCGCACGAAATAGATGTTGGGCGACCACGGGAAATCGTCCGGATATTGCGCGCCGCCGATCAGGAAGCGGAGGTCCTGGCGCGCCCGCGCGGGCGCGACGAAAAGCGCCTCGAGCGTGCGCTGGCGGTCTTCGGAGTAGGTGCCGAGATAGGACAAATCGGCGCGATAATGCGGCTGCGGCATGACCGGATGGTGGATGTCTGTGTCGACATGCCCATAAAGCGCCCGGGTATCCCGCGCCCCGAGCCGATTGCGGAATTCGTCCGCAACGTGAGGTCCGCCGGTGAAGCTGAGCACCAGCTCAAAATCCTGCAGGCCGCGCGGACCGATATAGGGGACAGATTCGCCGGCGTCGAGCTTTGCCAGCGTGATCGGCGTATCGAGGTCGTAGAACACGGGAACAGCACGACCTTCGAAGAGGATCAGCTCGGTCGCGGCAATCGCATCGGGACAATAGGAGGTCACGATCGCAACGTCGGCATCACGGATTTCGGCGCTTGCCGCCTGCCGCACATCGTCCCAGTTCGCGAACAGCCGGAGCGCGCCGCCCGGCAGTTCATGGAGATCCCGGGCACCGGCATAATAGGGAACGTCGCGCTCGAAGAAGACGATACTGTGCCCCGACCGCGCGAGATGCTTGCAGAGGCCGCGCCACAAGGTGGCGTGACCGTTGCCCCAGGACGAGGAGATTGTCAGGCCGAAGATGACGATCTTCACGCCGCCACCCGCTGGTTGATCCCGGTGATCTTCATGCCGCGGCTGTCGGCGCGGAGCGTGCTGATGCTGGCAGGATCGATCTCGATCGAAAGAAACTGGTCGAGCGGCGTGCGCGAATAGTGCAGGAGCGCGGCGCGGATCGGCTCGGCGTGGCTGACGAGGACGGCGGCACCGAGATTGCGATCGCCACGCAGCTGCTCCAGATGAGCGACCACGCGGTTCTGAAGCGACCGCATGGTCTCGCCGCCGGGCGGGCGGCTCGTGCCGCGTCGCCCGTTCCAGCGCGACCATCGACGATCCGGCGCCAGGTCGTCGAACGATCGTCCGGTCCATTCGCCATAATCGAGCTCGTCGAGGGCGGGGACGATCTCCACCGGCAGCCTGAAATGCGCGGCGAGGATGCAGGCCGATTGCACGCAGCGCCGTTGCGGGCTGGACTGAATGAGCGATGGCCGCGGCGCGATGGTGCCGGCGCAGCGTGCCATCTCCTCACAGCCGAGATCGCTGAGCTCGACGCCTTTCATCCGGCCGCACAGGATGCGGCCGAGCAGGGCATGGTGACCGTGCCGGACGAGATGGATGATCCCAGCCATCACGCAAGCGCCTTGTCGTCGATGAAGGCGCGTGTCCGCCGTCCGGCCTCTTCGTCGGTGAACTGCTGCGGCGGCGATTTCATGAAATAGCTGGAAGGGCCGGTCAGCGCTCCGGCCTGGCCGCGGTCCATGGCGAGCTTGGCACAACGCACCGCGTCGATCACGACGCCGGCCGAGTTCGGGGAGTCCCAGACCTCGAGCTTGACCTCGGCGCTCAGGGGAACGCCGCCGAACGTCGTTCCCTCCAGGCGGATGAAGGCGAGCTTGCGATCGGTGAGCCACGGTACGTGATCGCTCGGTCCGACATGGATGTTGTCGGGGTCCATGGGGACGTCGAACTGGCTGGTCACGGCCTGGGTCTTGGAGATCTTCTTCGAGGCCAGCCGCTCCCGCTCGAGCATGTTCTTGAAATCGGTGTTGCCGCCGACATTGAGCTGGTAGGTGCGGTCGAGCCGCACGCCGCGGTCACGGAACAGATTGGCGAGCACGCGATGCAGGATGGTGGCACCGACCTGGCTCTTGATGTCGTCGCCGACGATCGGCAGGCCGGCCTCCTCGAAGCGGCGCCGCCACTCCGAATTGGAGGCGATGAAAACCGGAATGCAATTGACGTAGCCGCAGCCGGCCTCGATGGCGCGCGCCGCATACCATTCGCTGGCGCGCTGCGAGCCGACCGGAAGATAGGATACCAGAACGTCGGTGCGGGACATCGCCAGCACTTCGGACACGTCGGCCTCCGGCACGTCCGCAACCGGAACGTCGCCTGTAAGATATTGGCCGATGCCGTCCAGGACCGGACCGCGCTGCACGATCACGCCTGTCGGCGCGACGTCGGAGAAGCGGTGCGTGTTGTTGGGCGCCGCGAAGATCGCATCGGCGACGTCGCGGCCGACCTTGTTGGCGTTGACGTCGAACGCCGACGCAATCTGGATGTCGCTGATATGGTAACCGCCGAGGTCCGCATTCATCAGTCCCGGGACCGGCTCGTTCGACTTGGCGTTCCGGTAGTAGGTGAGGCCCTGGACGAAGGAGCTCGCGCAATTGCCGACGCCGACGAGTCCGACGCGCACGCGGCGCCTGTCTTGAAGACGAGAATGCATGGAATGAAGCCCTCCGGAAACACGCGGCGTCGGTGCAAGAGTCGGTGCAAGAGTCGGTGTAAGTACGTCGGCGAACGTGCGGAAGGTATGTTCGTTCCTGGAAAGGCGGTGCGAGCGGCAAGCCTTGGGCGATTCATCGCGACAAAATGCGACGCGCTTAACCTGGGATAAAATGCCGAGCCGCCAGCCGGGAACGAACAGCTTTCATGATGAAGATGAAGAAGATGATGCTCGCCTCGCACGACCGCTTCGAATTTGCCGCGAAGAACCAATCATTCCGGCCCGCGTTTGTCGGCCAATGGTTCGGTGCGGTACGGGCTCATCGCCCGGTTTGTCAAAGAGAGGTGACATGACGTCGACGGCGCCCGGTTGCTGGGCGGAAGCGATCAGGGCGGGCGATTTCGCGCGCGCCTGGATGATCAACGATCGTGATCTGCTGGAGATCGCACATCCGCCCAAGCACACCGGTCCGCGCCATCTGCAGCGCATCTGGCGCGGCGAGGACCTCAAGGACAAGCACGTGCTGGTGCGCTGCTATCACGGGCTCGGCGACACCATCCAGTTCCTGCGCTTCATGAGCCCGCTTCGTGCGATTGCGCGCAGCGTGACCCTGTGGTGTCAACCCGAGCTGCTGCCGCTGCTCGAGGGCGCGGCCGGCGTCGATCGTGCGATCCCGCTGCATGATGGTGCGCCCGAGATCGCTTTCGAGGTCGACATCGAGATCATGGAGGTGCCGCACGCCATCCGAGCGCGCCGCGATCAGGTCGAGATGCGCGGGCCTTACCTGGCGCTGCCTCCACTTGCCGTTCCGCCGCCCCGAAGAGGACAAGGTCTGGCCGTCGGCCTGGTCTGGAAGGTCGGTGAGTGGGACAAGCGGCGGGAGGTGCCGGCCGCCTTGTTGCGCAACCTCGCAGGGTTCGGCGTCACGCTCCATTCGCTCCAGCGCGGCGCCAGCACCGAAGAGCTTGCGGCGGTCGGGGCGCGGGACGTCAGCACGCCCGACATCACAGCTCTCGGCCATCGCCTGCGGCAGCTCGATCTCGTCGTATGTGTCGATACCATGGTCGCACACCTTGCGGGCGCGCTTGGATGCGAGGCCTGGGTCTTGCTTCATGCCGATTGCGACTGGCGCTGGCCTCCATCCGGCGCGCGCTCGTTCTGGTATCCGAGCCTGCGCCTGTTTCACCAAAGACGGCCGGGCGATTGGGGCCATGTCGTCGCCGAAGTCCGCGACGCGCTGCGGGCGCGCCTCGAAGCAGGTCGAGCCACTGCGGCGACGTGATTTCCAGACCATTATTTCCAAGACATTGCTGAGGAACGAGCGTCGCCCACGCGCTTTGGAGCAACGTCTTCGCGAGGGAAAGACGCTCATGCAAAGTTCCGACGCCGCTGTGTCGACCGCCAGCCTGTCGCGGGTGACGGACGATATCTGGATCCTGGACGACAAGCCAATCAGCGCCGCCGGCCTGCAACTGCCCGTGCGGATGACCGTCATCCGCTTGTCGAATGGCGACCTCGTGCTGCATTCGCCGGTGCGTTATTCGCCCGCTCTGCGCCAGGAGCTGGAGCGGCTGGGCTCGATCAGGTACCTGCTGGCGCCGAATATCGCGCATTGGATGTTTCTGCCTGAATGGCAAAGGCAGCTGCCGCAGGCCGCGATCTTTGCCGCGCGCGGCCTTGCGGCGCGCGGGCAGGTGCGGGCGGCCGGCATCCGTATCGATCGCGAAATTGGAGACACGACGCCGGAGGAGTGGGCCGCCGACCTCCAAACATCGTCGGTGAATGCTCCGATGTTCTCCGAGGTCGAGCTGTTCGACCGGCGGAGCGGAACACTGGTTCTGACCGATCTCGTGCAGAACCTCGATCCCCGCCACCTCAGCGCGTCGAATGCGGCGGCGGCGAACCTGCTCGGCATTGCCAAGCCGGACGGCAAGGCCCCGGTCTATCTGCGGCTGCTGCTGCGGCTCGGTGGCCGTTCGGCGCAGGCTGCGGCCCAGCGGCTCGTCAAGCTGGCTCCGGAGCGGGTGATCTTTGCGCATGGCGACTGGTTCGAAACATCCCTGCGCTGGCTGCTTCCGGCGGAGGTCTCGGGACGCGTGCAGGGGCACACGGCCGGCACGCGCGTCGTCATCACCGGCGCCTCCAGTGGAATCGGGCGTGCCGCGGCGCTGGCCTTTGCCCGCGAGGGCGCAAGCGTGGTCCTCGCGGCGCGCCGCGGCGAGGTCTTGATGCGCCTTGCTGCGGAATGTGAGGCGCTCGGAGGCCGTGCTCTGGCCGTGCCGACCGACGTCACTGACGCGCAGGCGATGCAGCGTCTAGCCGGTGCGGCGGACGAGGCCTTCGGCGGCATCGACGTCTGGATCAACAACGCCGGCACCGGCGTGTTCGGGGCCTATCAGGACGCAGATATCGCTCTCCATCGCCGCACCATCGAGGTCAATCTGCTCGGCACCATGCATGGCGCGTTCGCGGTGCTTCCGATCTTCCTCCGCCAGAACCGTGGTGTCCTGATCAACAACATCTCGCTCGGCGGATGGGCGCCGACACCCTTTGCCGCAGCCTATACCGCCAGCAAGTTCGGCCTGCGCGGCTTCACCGCAAGCTTGCGTCAGGAGCTCCGGGCTCATCCCGACATTCATGTCTGCGGCGTCTTCCCGTCCATCGTCGATACGCCGGGTTTCGTCCACGGGGCCAACAGGTCCGGACGACGGCTCGATCCCGGCCCGCTGCTTTATCAATCCGAGGACGTGGCCGAGACTTTCCTGCGCCTCGCCCACGCGCCTCGTGACGAGGTGGCGGTGGGGTGGCCGGCGCGCGCCGGGCAATTGGCCTATGCGATGGCCCCTGAGATCACCGAGAATATCCTGGGAGCAGCATTCCGCTGGCTGCTGTCGCGCGCGCGTCCCTCCGCAAGGAACGAAGGCACCTTGTTCGAAGCGGGTCCGCAGGGTACGTCCGTGGACGGCGGCTGGCTGGCGCGGAAGCAAGTTCCGCCCGCCGCTGTGCTCAGCAAGGGGCTCGTGCTGCTCGGGATCGCTGCCGGCCTGGCGTTCGCGGCATCGAGGGCTGGCCGTCCGTACCGCCCCCGCGGGCGGACACGGCGGCGCCGCGCGTGAGGCCGCCGCTCGTCTGTTGCCGTCGCTCCGGCAAGGCATAGGCCCTGACGCAATCGCCGATCTTGGTGCCGAACGAGCCGTGGCCTCCGTCCACCGTCACGACGTATTGTCTGCTGGACCGCAGATGGCTCCCACGCCGGAACGAAGCTTCGAGACCGGGCGTTCCTGCGGGAAAAGCTGAGGGCCAGACGTGCCGCGCTATCATTTCGATTTGGTGGATTCTAAAACCGTGGCAGACGAAGGAGGTGCCGAGTTGCCGGATGACATGCAGGCCCTGGACGTCGCCGAAGAAATTGCGCGGCGTCTGCTCGCGCAGCGTCCCGAGCTCAAGGGCCGTCACTTCGCGATCCTCGTCACGAACGAGGATGGTGAGGAAATCGGCCGGGTGCCGTTGGACGTAATGCACTGAAGCGATGATCTGACATGACGTTCAGGATTGGGGTGATCGCCGACACGCATGGGCTGCTGAGGCCCGAGGCGGAGCGCTGTCTCGCCGACGTCTCGCACATCATCCACGCCGGCGACATCGGCGCCCAGGCTGTGATGGACGGGCTTGGCCGCATCGCGCCCGTCACCGCGATCAGAGGAAATGTGGACCGGGGCGCGTGGGCCGAACGCTTTCCTGAAACGCAAACGCTGCGCCTCGGCGGTCGCGCCTTCTACGTTCTGCACGACCTCAACGAGCTGGCGATCGATCCTGCCGAGCGCGGCATCGACGTCGTGGTCTCAGGGCATTCCCACCGCGTGCGGATCGAGACCAGGGAAGGCGTGCTTTATCTGAATCCGGGCAGTGCAGGGAAGCGACGCTTCAAGCTGCCGATTACGCTGGCAACGCTCGACCTCGAGCCGGGCGGGCCGCTGCGGCCCGTCATTCATGATCTCGACAGAATCTGACTGCCGCAGACTGCCAGCGGCCGCTGCCTAGTGCGTCTTCGATTTCTGCCAACGCTCAAGGTCCACCGGCGGCCGTTTCGGATCGATCTGGTCCTTCTCGGGATTGCCTTGCCACGGCTTGTTCGTTTGCCGGTGCGTCGGCATGTCCGTCTGCTGGCGCGGATCGTCAAGCGGTGTCTCTCGCGGGTCGTTTTCAGTTGCCTTTGGCATATGCGTCCCTGTCGACAAGCGTTGTGCCACCGCCCTTTAAATAACCCAGGCGGCGGCAGGGTGTTCCTTGCGTGGATGAGGCGCCGCTGCGCAAAACAGGAACCATGGGCTGCGGCGCTCGCTTATCGAACGCGACTTGGAGGCGCTTGATGGGAAAGAAGCAATTTGCCGCTCTGCCGTTTCGTCTGGACAAGTCCGAGCTGCGGGTGATGCTGATCACGACCAGGCGCAAGCGCCGGTGGAGCGTCCCGAAGGGATCGCCGATGCGCAACAAGGAGCCGCATCTGACGGCAGCGCTCGAGGCCTATGAGGAGGCGGGCCTGGTCGGTGTCGTGGCAACGCGCGCCTTGGGCAGCTTCAAGCACCGCAAGCGAAAGGGCGATCGCAAGCGGACCATGAACGTTGCCGTCTTCCCCATGAAGGTGCACGGGCGCGAGCGCTGGTGGCCCGAGAAGGGAGAGCGGGAAGCCATCTGGGTCTCGCCCAGGACGGCGGCCCGCCTGGTGCACAAGGCGCAGCTCCGGCGCCTGATCGCCCGCTTCGCAGCGCAGACGGTGCGCGGGGTATCCTCGCCGACGAGCCGGTGAGGGGTAGTCCGCCTTAGGAACGCCTCGCGCGCCCGGTCATTCAAAGCTTGATGGACCAACAAACGACGGGGCTCATATCCGAGGAGCGTCGCCCCGCCCGACGGCATGGCTGCCGATGACGGTCTCAGGCAGCTGCTGCGCGACATTCGCGAGCGGCTGGGCGGCAAGACAGCGGGCAGCTCGGGTCCCGACACCGACAGACATCACTAAAAGCGTGATGAGATCAGGTTTGATTGCGACAAGGTAAGTGCGCTCCCTCTCCCGCTTGCGGGAGAGGGCTGGGGGAGGGGTTTCCGCAATGGGATAACCCCCTAGAGGAGAAAACCCTCACCCGCGCCTTCGGCGCGACCTCTCCCGCAAGCGGGAGAGGTTGCACCGAGCCCGTGGCAAACGATTCAACCTAAAGCCATTCCGCTTTAGGGCCGCCGCACGCTGCAGATCTCGTTCGGGACTGGCGTGAGGCTTGCGGCATATTGCATGTCCAGAAAGCCGGCGCGCCAGCGCTGCGCCATGGCTGTCTCAGACAGATCGAAGGATTTTTCCGGCCCGGCTTCCTCGCGGCCCGGGCGGTAGCTGAGAAGATAGACTTCGTCGTCGTAGTGGAGGTCCTGAAGCTCGGCGCGGAGCTGACGGGCTTCGAGAGCGTAGCCGAGGCGCTGGAAGGTCTGATTGCCGAAGGTCAGGTCACTCTTGCGTTCCGACGCGGCCTCGAGCCCGTCAGGGACCTTGCCGTCGCGCGGAAACAGATCGACCACATAGAGGCGGAGCGGGCCTGCAGTTTCGAGGATCGGGTCGAACGGCGCGTTCAGCGAGAACCCGCCGTCGACGAGCCAGCGGCCGGCGATCTGCACCGGAGCGAATTCAGGGAGAAACCCGCAGCTGGCCAGGATATGGTCCATTTCGATCCGCTCCGATGCGGTGTCGAACAACACGGCATCGCCGCTCTCGACGTCGGTGGCGCAGATCGTGACGCGCGGATCGCCGCCGTTCAGACGTCCGAAATCGATCAAGCGCTGCAGGCGTTCGCGGGTCGGGCCGAGATCGTAGAGGCTGCCGTAGTGAGAAGCCGGAATCGGGAGGCGGGGATGGAAGAATCCCGAATGGCCCAGCACGCGCGTACTGATCGAGCTCAGCCACGCGAACGTATGGCGGCTCGCGTTCGGCACGTCGGTTGGACTGCTTGGCGCATGCCAATAGCTGCGTAAATTCCGCAGCCGGTCGTCGCGCGCGCTCCCCGCGATCAGCGCGGCCGTGATGGCCCCTGCCGACGAACCGGTCACCCAGTCGATCGGCAGCCGAAGCGAAGTGAGTGCTTCAAACACACCGCCGTGATAGGCGCCGAGGCCGAGACCGCCCGAGAACGCGACGGCGGAGAGAGGGCGCTCGGCTCCGCTCGCACCGCCCGGTCCAGCTGCACGGTCGGTCAAGACGAGCGCCAGTTGCCGGTCGGTTGGTCGGGCCGATCACCGGTAACTCCTGTAACGGCGCGCGCGGGCGTAGCGGGGATTGATCGCGAGAGCGGCGGCGAGCAATCGACATTCATCTCAAGTCTCCAATTTCGACATTGAACGCGGCTCTTGATGCGGTGTTCCAAAGGCTCAAGCGATGGATTTTCCGCTGTAAGGGGCATTGCTGGCGGACGTCCCGGCCATTCTTGGCTCGCTGGCTCATCGTTTTCGGCGAAGTCGATCGCTGACCGCGAGCGAACGGCTCGCGGCTACTCGGGCAGGGGCGTGTCGGCGATGTCCATCAGCGCGCCGAGGCCTTGGCGGAGACGCCGCGTCGCGATGCTGTCGTTCGCAAGGCCAAACACCACCAGCGAGCGCGCGGTCACCGCGTAAGCATGCCCGAACTCGAACTCGGCCATCGGCGCGTCGGGACGATTGGTGTCGATCAGGCCGAGCCAGCTGCGTCCGTCGGTGACTTCCGGCAGGGTGAAATTCACGACGTCGTGGTGCGCGTTGTAGACCAGCAGCATGGTCGCATCCGAGCCGCGGCGCTTGATGCCGGTCTCCTGCGCGCGGCCGTCGAGCAGCATGCCGAAGCATTTGGCATTGCCGTCCTGCCATTGCTCCGTCGTCATCTCCTCGCCCGATGGCGACAGCCAGGTCACGTCCTTGACGTCGAGCTCCTCGTTGTGTGAGCCGACCAGGAAGCGGCTGCGGTAGAGGATCGGAAACGCCTTGCGGGTGGCGATCAGCTTGCGCACGAACTCGCGCAGGCTGCGGCCGTTCGCGGTGATGCCCATCCAGTTGAGCCAGGTGGTCTCGTTGTCCTGGGCGTATGCGTTGTTGTTGCCGTTCTGGGTGTGCCCGAACTCGTCGCCCGCGAGCAGCATCGGCGTGCCGTGGGACAGCAGCATCGTTGCCAGCAGATTCCGCTTCTGGCGCTCGCGCAAGGCGATGATCTCCGGGTCGGTGGTCGGCCCTTCGACGCCACAATTCCAGGAATGGTTGTTGCTGTGACCGTCGCGATTGTCCTCGCCATTCGCCTCGTTGTGCTTGTCGTTGTACGAGACGAGGTCGTTGAGGTTGAAGCCGTCATGGGCCGTGACGAAGTTGACGCTGGCCCAAGGCCGGCGTCCGCGCTTGTTGAAGAGGTCGCCGGAGCCGGAGACGCGCTTGGCAAAGTCGGCCAGCGTGCCCGGATCGCCCTTCCAGAAGGCGCGCGCGGTATCCCTGAACTTGTCGTTCCACTCGGCCCAGCCCGGCGGAAACTGACCGACCTGGTAGCCACCGGGCCCGACGTCCCAGGGCTCCGCGATCAGCTTGACGCTGGAGAGCACGGGATCCTGGCGGCAGGCGTCGAGGAAGCCGCCGCCTTCATCGAAGCCATAGGGTTCGCGCGCCAGAATGGTGGCGAGATCGAAACGGAAGCCGTCGACCCGCATCTCGGTCGCCCAGTAACGCAAGGAATCGGCGACGAGTTGCAGCACACGCTGATGCGAGAGATTGACCGTGTTTCCGGTGCCGGTGTCGTTGATGTAGTAGCGCTTCTTGTCCGGCAGCAGACGGTAATAGCTGGCGTTGTCGATGCCCTTGAACGACAGGGTCGGGCCGAGCTCGTTGCCTTCCGCGGTGTGATTGTACACGACGTCGAGAATGATCTCGATGCCATGGGCATGAAACTGGTTGACCGTGGCCTTGAACTCGTTCGCAGACGTCGCCTTCAGGTAGCGCGGATCAGGAGCGAAGAAGGCGATGGAATTGTAGCCCCAGTAATTGCGCAGGCCTTTCTCGACCAGATAGCTGTCGTCGACGAAGGCATGGATCGGCAGCAGCTCGGCGCTGGTGATGCCGAGCGAGCGCAAGTAAGCCGGGATTTCCGAATGTGCGAGCCCCGAGAACGTGCCGCGGTCGGCTTCCGGCACCAGCGGATGCAGCTGGGTGAAGCCCTTGACGTGCATCTCGTAGAAGATCGTGCGTTCCCACGGCACTTCCGGCTTGCGCGCCATGCCCCAGGTAAAGGCGGGATCGATGACGCGGCATTTCTGCATCAAGGGCGCGCTGTCGCGTTCGTCGTAGGAGAGGTCCTTGTCGGCGCGATCCAGCCGGTAGCCGAACAGCTCCGGTCCCCAGCGGAGCTGGCCGACCAGCTGCCTGGCGTAGGGATCGAGCACGAGCTTGTTGGGATTGAAGCGGTGGCCGGCGTCGGGCTCGTAAGGGCCGTGGACGCGATAGCCGTAGACGGTGCCGGGGCGGGCGGAGGGCAGATAGCCGTGCCAGACCTCATCCGTATATTCGGGAAGCTCGATGCGCTCGAGCTCGGCTTCGCCGGTATCGTCGAACAGGCAGAGCTCGACCTTGGTGGCATGGGCTGAGAACAGCGCGAAATTGACGCCGAGGCCATCCCAGGTGGCGCCGAGCGGGAAGGGTCTGCCTTCGGTGATCCGGGTGCGGCGCAGGCGCGAGGCCGTCCGCGTCAGGGCCTCGTCTGAATGTGCTGGCTGGTCCATCTCTGCCCCCGAATTTCTGCCCCCGAATTGCCCGTCAGGATATCGGCGCCGTCCCGGCAATGGACTCGACGTCGGCCGGCTTGGACAGCGCGTTGGCTTTCTGCAGAGCCGCCTCCTTGCTGATGGCCGGAATGGAGTTGCCGATGCGCCCTACGATCGCGATCAGCTCGGCGTCCGACAGTCCGAGCCGTTTCTTGACGAGGCGTACCTGGGTGCGGTCGGTCAGGTCGAGCTTGTTACGGATCGGTTGCGGCTTCGGGCGGCGCACGGCGACAGCTCCTGTTGGAACGGTAACCGTCGCGCTGCTGATTCCGTTCCCGTCGCGTTGCAAATGTCCGGCGTCGGCGCCGTGGAGGAACGAACGCGTGCGGCTCCGCTTTGTCGCCCCGAGGCGCGCAAGCGATCTTGGAGCGTGCCGAGGGGGCATGCGGCGAAAGGCGACGGGCTTGAATCAAAGACTGGGAAAGGCCGAGCAAAGTCGGCGCCATGGTCCTCAGATCGTCGATCAAGGGGTCTCGTTCAACTTGTGGGCGCCGACGGCGCGATCCGTCGAGCTGCTCGAAATCGGCCAGCCGCCACGGAAGATGCCGCGCGATGCGGACGGCTGGTGTCAGCTGCTCAGCCGGACCGCGCGCGCCGGCACGCGCTATCAGTTCAGGATCGACGAAGATCTCCTCGTCCCTGATCCAGCCTCGTGCTTCCAGCCGGACGACGTCGGCGCGCCGAGCGAGGTGATCGATACGGCCGCGTTGAGGGACTCGGTGCTCTATCCGGGCCGTCCCTGGGCGGAAGCCGTGATCTACGAGCTGCATGTCGGCACGTTCAGCGACGAGGGGACCTATGCCGGCGTCGAGAAGAAGTTGCCCTATCTTCGCGATCTCGGCATCACCGCCATCGAGCTGATGCCGCTCAACGACGTCCCCGGACGGCACAATTGGGGCTATGACGGCGTGCTCCTGAACGCGCCGAATGCCCGCTACGGCCGGCCGGAGGATCTCAAGCGGCTGCTGCGGGCCGCGCATGCGCTCGACATCATGGTCTATCTCGACGTCGTCTATAACCATTTCGGGCCGCAGCTGAACTATCTGCATCTCTATGCGGAGAATTTCTTCAATCCGCGCCACACCACTGGATGGGGCCCCGCCGTCAACCTCGAAGGAGCCGACGGTGCGTTCGTGCGCGGATTTCTGATCGAGAATGCCCTGATGTGGCTGCGCGACTATGGGTTCGACGGACTGCGGTTCGATGCCGTTCATGCGCTGAAGGACGATTCGAAGCGTCATTTCCTGGTCGAGCTCGCCGAGACCCTGCGCAGTCAGCTGGCGGGCCGGCGCGTTCATCTGATGCTGGAGAACGAGGCCAATCAGGCGCACCTGCTCGCGCGGTCACAGGGACGCGCGACGTACTACGACGCGCAATGGGGTGACGATTTCCACAACGCGCTCCACGTCCTGCTCACCGGCGAGGACGAAGGCTATTACCGGGCTTTTGCAGACACGCCGCTCCAACATCTCGCGCGATCCCTGACCGAGGGCTTTGCCTATCAGGGCGAGGTCTTTCCCCTGCACCGGGCGCCGCGCGGCGAGCCGAGCGCGCACCTGCCGCCCGAAGCGACCATCTTCTTCGCCCAGAACCACGACCAGGTCGGCAACCGCGCCTTCGGCGAGCGGCTGTCCCGGTTGGTCGGTCCGGACAGACTGGAGCTGGCCCTCGCCCTGGTTCTGCTCAGTCCGCATATTCCGATGCTGTTCATGGGCGAGGAAGCGGCAGTCGAAACGCCCTTCCTGTTCTTCGCCGACTGGACGGGCGAAGCTGCCGAATTGACACGGGAGGGCCGCCGCAAGGAGTTTTCGCACTTCGAGGCGTTCGCGGCGCCCGAAACGCGCGCCGGGATCCCCGACCCGTGCGACGAAAAAACCTTCCTCGCCTCCAGGCTGGACTGGACCGGCATCGACCAGTCGCCGTCCGGCACAAGGTTCCGGGCGCTGACGGCGCAGCTATTGACGATGCGGCGCGAGAAGATCGTGCCGCTGATCAAACGCGGGTTCGTTTCGGCGCAGCGACAGCTGCTGGGCACCGATCCCCGCATGGGCGGCGTGGATGTACGCTGGCAGACCAAGCAGGGCGACGTGCTGCAGATCGTCGCCAATTTCGCCGACCACGAACTCCAGATGCCCTCGCTGGTCGATGGCGAGAGCTGTGGCGATTGCGACCTCATGTCGCCGGAGGGCTTGGGCCCGGCGACATGATGGTGAGGCTTGGACGGAAGCGCTGACGAGAGACGAGGTCAGCGGGCTATCCGCCGGCCCGGCTCGCGACGGCCGGTGTGGGCGAGGTCGCGAACTTGCCGAGCCCGAGGTAGACGAGGCCGGCCACACCGATCCCGAACAGCCAGCTGAGATCGGCACCGCCGAGCAGATTGATCGAGATCGGTCCCTGCAGCGCGCCGACGAGGCCGTCCTGCACCAGCCATCCGGCAACGAGGCCGGCGAAGAACGCGATCATGCCGGCCCAGTTGATATCGCCATAGGCGCTGGTCTCCGGCGAGCGATAGAGCTCGGCCACCTCGATCTTGCCCTTGCGCTTGATGAAGAAGTCGGCGAGCACCACGCCGGCCCACGGGCTCATCCACAACAGCAGGCTGATCATCCAATTGTCGAACGCCTTCGCAAAGGACGGCGCGAAGATGAAGTAGAGGGTGCCCAGATAGCCGGCGATGCCGACGATGACGGTAAGCCAGAAGCGCGAGAGTTTCAGCCCCGCGCTCAGCGCCGCCAAGGTCGCCGAATAGACGTTGAGGATGTTGGTGGCGATCGGGCCGTGCAGCACCATCAAGAGCACGAGGATGCTGACCGGGCCGCCGAACACCGCGCTCACCATCTTGGCAGGATCGGTGTCCAGCGTCGTCGAGGCGATGGTGGCGCCGAGGATGCCGAGCCACACCGTCGGCACGAACATGCCGACATAGCTGTACCAGAACACGGCTTTCGACGGCGTCGAGCGCGGCACGAAGCGCGAATAGTCGGAGGCCCAGGTCACCCAGGAAATTCCCCAGCCGACGCCGATTGCGGTCATCAGCAGCGTCAGCATCGCCAGATGCGCGCCGGGTGGCAGCGAGGTGGTCAGGCTCCAGTTGACGACGCCGGGCCGCGTCCACGCCAGCACGCTCATCAGCACCATGATGGCGATGGTCGGCGGCACCGTGTATTTCTCGAAGGTGCGGATCGCGTAGAAGCCGTAGACGCCGATCAGCACCTGCACCGCCATCACCAGCGTGATGACGATCATCTCGACCAGCCAGGTGTCGGGCACGCCGAACTGGCCGAGGATGCCCATCGAGACCTTGACCGGGAAGTAGGTGTTGACGCCGATCCAGCCCAGCGTCATCAGGAACATCAGGATGCTCGGCAGGTAGGCGCCGCGGACGCCGAAGGCGGACCGGCTCAGCACCATCTGGTTGACGCCGGTCTTGTGCCCCATCACCGTGAAGGTGGCGAAGATTGCGCAGCCCACGATGTTGCCGACCACGATGACCGCGATCGTCTCCATCAGGCCGAGCTTGAGGATGATGCCGAGCGCACCGAGCGCCCAGTTCACCGGCGCGATGTTGGCGCCGGCCCAGATCCACATCTGCTGCGGCCCGGTCGAGTCCCGGTCCGCGTCGGGAATTGGCTCGATGCTGTGAATATCAGCGCGAAGTTCGGAATCCGTCATGACATCCCCCAATACGAAGCACGCTTCGCATCATCGCAGCATAAATCGTGCCATGGGTTGCGGAGCGGCCGGCCAAGGCACGTTTGGATGCCGGATGCAACGAGGCTCGCCTCGGATGCGACTGCGTTTTCAAGCGCGGGCGATGCTGACGCGCCGACGTGCTGCGTCACACCCGACCTGACGCCTGATGGTCGCGATCGATGCACGGCCGGGCAGCGGTACGATGATAAATTGAGCAGCCCAACTCAAAAGCGCAGCAACCGCCTCTAGTCGAATAGGGCAGCGGCGCTGTCGCGACTGGGATTGCCGGCCACGATGCGCTGCATCATCTCGATGAAGAGCGCCTGTTCCCGCTGGCTCAAATCGCCGAGCGTGGCGCGATGCGCCCGCCGTGCTGCGCCCTCGATTCTGATCAGCAGCGCGGCGCCGGCGGGCGTCAGGCGGCACAATCGCGCGCGCCGATCGTCCTTGTTCACCGCGCGCTCGACCAGGTTCCGTGCGGCGAGCCGCTTCAATGCGCCTGTCGTCGTGGTGCGATCGAGCGCGATATCGGCCGCCAAAGTGGTCTGATCGGCGGTTTCGCGCACCGCCAGCGCCGAGAGCAGGCTGTATTGCAGCGGCGTGACCTCGAATTCGCCGCAGGCTTCCTGAAACAGCGCAACGTGAATCTGATGCAAGCGCCGGATCAGATAGCCGGGCCGTTCCGACAATGGCCAGGGGCGGTGCTTGCCCCCGCTGCGACTTTTCCTGGCTTGCCGCAATGCACGCTCTCCCAACCCCAAACCCTTCGCGCTTAGCTCGATTCGAACGCGCTCGCCACAACAGGATCATGGCACGAAGCTTGCTTTTATCCAAATGCGAAGCATGCTTCGTAATTCGAGAGCGGGGCAACCGCCTGCGCAAGAGCCAAGGAGAGCGCCATGTCCGTCACTGCCAGCTTCGATCTTCTGCTGCGAGGTGGCCGCGTGATCTGTCCGGCCTCCGGCGTCGATGGCCTCAAGGACGTCGCCATCCGCAATGGCAAGGTCGCGGCGGTCGCATCCGACATTCTGCCGACCAGCGCGAAGGAGATCGTCGATGTCAGCGGCAAGCTCGTGCTGCCTGGGCTGATCGACACCCACGCCCACGTCTATCAATATGTCTCCGGCCGCTTCGGCATGAACCCCGACATGGTCGGCGTGCAGTCCGGCGTGACGACGCTGGTCGATCAGGGCGGTCCGTCCTGCATGACGCTGCCGGGCTTCCGCCATTTCATCGCGGAAGCCTCGGCCTCGCGCGTCTATGCGTTTATCTCCGCCTATCTCGTCGGCGGCCTCGAGGGACATTTCTATCCGCAGCTCTACAGCCCCGACGGCGTCGACATCGATGCCACCGTCAAGGCGGCGACCGCCAATCTCGATCTCGTGCGCGGCATCAAGGCCCATGCCGAGATCGGCGGCTTCGCGCGCTGGGGCATTCGCGTCATCGAGATGGCAGCCGAGATCGGCAAGCGCGCCGACCTGCCGGTCTATGTGCATTTCGGCCAGCTCTGGGGCCTGCCCGAGAGCGGCGCCAATGGCGAGGATGCCGACACCATCCTCACCCGCGTGATCCCGCTCTTGCGCGAGGGCGACATCCTTGCTCATCCCTTCACGCGCCATCCCGGCGGCTTCGTCAACCGGGAGGGCGAGGTGCACCCGGTGATCCAGGCCGCGCTGGACCGCGGCCTCAAGGTCGATGTCGGCCATGGCAGCCACTTCTCCTATCGGCTTGCGAAGAAGGCGATCGCCGCCGGCATCATTCCGACCACGCTCGGCGCCGACATCCACGGCTACAACACCCATGTGCCCGCGCCGGCGGGAACGCCGGACCAGCACGAGGACGACGAGAACCATCCCTTCGCCGGCCAGGCCAAGTTCAGCCTGGTCCAGGCGATGAGCTCGATGATGGCGCTCGGCCTGTCGCTGGAGCAGGTGGTGCCGATGGTCACCTCCAATCCGGCCAAAATGCTCGGCCGCAGCGGGGAGATCGGCGCGCTCAAGGTCGGCATGGACGCCGACGTCTCCGTGCTCACCGAGCAGAATGGCCGCTTCGTCCTCAAGGACAACGAGAAGAATGAGGTGATCGCCGAGCGCCTGCTGCAGCCGGCCTTCTGCCTGCGCGCCGGCACGCGCTTCGACGCGGTCGCGCCGATCCTGCCGCAGGCCGTCGCGGCATAAGGCCGGGCCGTGAAGGAGGGCGCGCGGGTGCGCAACGAGCGAGAGTTTCCGCACGGAAAGACCGGGCAGGGCGTGGGCGCGCGGCTGCCGCGCAAGGAAGACGACCGCCTGATGCGCGGTCGCGGCCAGTATGTCGGCGACGTCAGGCTCGCCGGCCTTCAGGACGTCGCCTTCGTGCGCAGCCCGCTGGCGCATGCGCGCATCCGCGGCATCCATGTGCCCGAACGCCATCGCGGCAGTGTGTTCACGGCAGCCGATCTCGTCGGCATCAAGCCGATCCGCGCGGTGTCGGGACTTCCGGGCTTCAAGATCTCCGAGCAGCCGGTGCTGGCGACCGGCAAGGTGCGCCAGGTCGGCGAGCTCGTCGCGATGTGCCTCGCGCCGACGCGCGCCGAGGCCGAGGACATCGCGGCTTCCGTGACGCTCGATCTGGAGGAGCTGCCGGCCATCCATGACATGCTGAAGGCGCGCGAGCCCGGCTCGGCGCTGGTGCACGAGCATTGGGGCGACAACGTCTTCCTGGAGACCAACTACGAAGTCGACATCTCCGCCGCGCTCGACGCGCCGATCAAGGTGACGCGCGAGATCTCGACCGCGCGGCAATGCATGTCGCCGCTGGAAGGCCGCGGCGTGGTCGCGACCTTCGACAAGAGGCTCGACCAGCTCACGCTGCACTCGGCGGCACAGATGCCGCACATTACGCGCAGCGGCCTTGCCGAATGCCTCGGCATGGAGGAGGGCCAGATCCGCGTGATCTCGCCCGATGTGGGCGGCGGTTTCGGTCACAAGGGCATTCTGCTGCCCGAAGAGGTCTGCCTGTCCTGGCTGACAATGCGCTGCGGCCATCCGGTGCGCTGGCTGGAAGACCGCCGCGAGC
Source organism: Bradyrhizobium sp. BLXBL-01 (assembly GCF_051853025.1). Lineage (NCBI taxonomy): Bacteria > Pseudomonadati > Pseudomonadota > Alphaproteobacteria > Hyphomicrobiales > Nitrobacteraceae > Bradyrhizobium > Bradyrhizobium sp. BLXBL-01. The sequence continues at coordinate 5,227,359 of NZ_CP182471.1, read as the reverse complement.
ACCTCGTCGCCAGCTCCAATTGCCGCGAGCATCATTACAAGATCACGGTCTATGCTGACAGCGACGGCACGCTGCGCGGTATCGATTGCGAGGCGACCGTGGATTCCGGCGCCTATTCGTCCTATCCGTTCTCGGCCTGTCTCGAAGCCGCGCAGGTCGCGAGCATTTTGCCCGGTCCCTACAAGATGCCGGCTTATCGCTGCCGCACCTTCTCGGTCGCCACCAACAAATGCCCGATTTTGCCGTATCGCGGCGTCGCGCGCACCGGCGTCTGCTTTGCGCTGGAATTGATGCTGGACCTCGTAGCGGCGGAAGCCGGTCTCGAGCCCGGCGAGGTGCGGCTGCGCAATCTGGTGCGCCCCGAGCAGATGCCGTTCGACAATATCACCAGGAAGCATTTCGACAGCGGCGATTATCCGGAAGCGATGCGCCGCGCGCTCGCGGCCATCGAGATCGACGCCATCCGCGCCAGGCAAAAGCAGGGCGAGGCCGACGGCCGCCGCATCGGCGTCGGCGTCTCCATCTATTGCGAGCAGGCCGCGCACGGCACCTCGGTCTATTCCGGCTGGGGCATCCCGATGGTGCCGGGCCACGAGCAGGCCTCGGCCCGGATGACGCCGGACGGCGGCCTCGAACTGCGCGTCGGCGTGCACTCGCACGGGCAGGGCATGGAGACCACGCTCGCCCAGGTCGCGCATGAAATCCTCGGCGTGGATGTCGCGAACATCCGCATCATCCTCGGCGACACCGCGATGACGCCCTATTCGACCGGCACCTGGGGCTCGCGCTCGATGGTGATGGCGGGTGGTGCGGTCGCGACCGCCTGCCGCGAGCTCGGCGAACGTGCGCGCCGCATCGGCGCTAAACTATTGCAGCACGATCCGGCCGCCGTGGTGTTGCAGAACGGCGAGGTGCGCGGCGTCAACGGCAGCGTCAGCCTGAAGGCGATCGCCCACACCTGGTACCGCCGCCCACAGGATTTGCCGGCAGACGTCGATCCCGGCGGGCTGGAGGTGACGCAAGGCTACAAGCCCGTGCGCGACAGCGGCACCTTCAGCTATGCCGCGCATGCCGCCGTCGTCGCGGTTGATCCCGATCTCGGCGAGGTCGAGATCCTCGACTACGTGATCGTCGAGGACGGCGGCGTGCTGGTCAATCCGCTCGTCGTCGACGGCCAGATCTATGGCGGCCTGGCACAGGGCATCGGCACCGCGCTCTACGAGGAAATGCCGTTCGATGCCTCCGGCCAGCCCTTGGCGACGACGCTCGCCGACTACCTGCTGCCCGGCCCGACCGAGGTCCCGGCCGCGCGCCTCGACCACATGGAGACGCCGTCGCCTTACACGCAGTTCGGCGTCAAGGGCATCGGCGAGGGCGGTGCGATTGCGCCGCCGGCCGCGATCGCCAATGCCGTCAACGACGCGCTGCGCCCGCTCGGCGTCGAGCTGATGCAGTCGCCGATCACACCGCATCGGATCGTCGCGGCCGTGCTGGCTGCGCGTGCGGCTGAGAGGAGCGCGGCATGAAACCGGCGCCCTTCGCCTACGAGCGCCCGCGCGACCTTAATGCGGCACTGTCGATGCTCGCCGCAAATAGCGGATCGGCAAAGATTATCGCCGGCGGCCAGTCGCTCGGGCCGATGCTCAATCTGCGGCTGGTGCAGCCGGAGCTCATCATCGACATCTCCGGCCTGGCCGAGCTCAAGCGTGCAGAAGTCTCCGGCGGCGAGTTGGTGCTCGGCGCGCTCGTCACCCATGCCGATATCGAGGACGGCCGCACGGCCGATGTGACCCGCGGCGCGATGCGGGCAGTCGCCGCCAACATCGCCTATCGCGCGGTGCGCAACCGCGGCACGATCGGCGGCTCGCTCAGCCACGCCGATCCTGCCGCGGACTGGATTTCAGCGCTGGCGGCCTTAGGCGCGCGGGTGATGCTGCGCAGCCTTGCCGGTGCGCGATCGATGGCGGTCGAAGCGTTTGTGGTCGGTGCGCTGGAATCCGCGCTGCACGCCGGCGAGATCGTCGAGGCGGTCCATGTGCCGGCGCGCACGGCTTCGTCCCATTGGGGTTATGCCAAAAGCTGCCGCAAGACCGGCGAGTTCGCCCATGCGATCGGCGCGGTGCTGGTCGATCCCGCCGGCGCGACCGCTCGTGTCGTGATCGGTGCGATCGACACGGCGCCGATCGTCATGACCGATGTGGCCGCGCTGTTCGGCGGCCGGATCGCCGCCGACTACAAGCAACGTTTCGATGTCCGTGCCGCCGATGCTCTGCTCGCAAGCGCCGGCATCGACGATGCCGCGCAGCGCCACATCCACGTCAGTGTGCTGAAGCGTGCCGTCCAGGAGGCCGCGGCATGACCACGATCGCGCTTCAGGTCAACCGGCGTGCGGTAGAGGTCTCGGCCGAGCCGCGCACCAGCCTTGCCGATTTCGTCCGCGACAAGCTCGATCTCACCGGCACCCATCTCGGCTGCGAGCATGGGGTCTGCGGCGCCTGCACCGTGCTGCTCGACGGCGTGCCGGCGCGCTCCTGCATCACCTATGCGGCAGCCTGCGACGGCGCTGACGTCACCACCATCGAAGGCCTCGACGAGGACGAGATCACCACCGAACTGCGCGCCGCCTTCACCCGCGAGCATGCGCTGCAATGCGGCTATTGCACGCCGGGCATGCTGGTCTCGGCGCGCGACCTGGTGCTGCGCCTGCCCGATGCCGACGAGCGCCGCATTCGCGTCGGCCTCAGCGGCAATCTCTGCCGCTGCACCGGCTATGTCGGAATCGTGCGCGCGGTGCAGTCCGTGATCGAGGCGAGGCGCGCGCGCAACGTCGCGCCGGTGGAGGATGGCGGCCGAACCGTGCTTGGTCCTGCCGGCTCTGGTCGCGCGGCGACCGCCCGGAACGAGCTGCAGCCTGCGCGCCAGGCTCCGGTTGCGGCATCGGAGAGCGCCGCGACGGTCAGCATCCCCGACTTCACCCCGGCAACCGTGCTCGACCAGCGCTTCACACTGCCGCATCCGCCGGCAAAGGTGTTTGCGATGTTCGACGACATCGCAGCCATCGCCGCCTGCCTGCCCGGCGTGTCGCTGACATCGCCGCCGAGGCCGGAGCGCGTGGAGGGATCGATCCGCGTCAGGCTCGGGCCGATCGCAGCAAGCTTCGAGGGGGCCGCGCGCGTCGAGCGCGATCCCGCAATGCTGTCGGGGCGCATCGTCGGCATCGGCTCCGACCAGCGCAGCCATTCGGCGACGCAAGGTGAGATCCGCTATCGCCTGCTTGCGCGCGAAGACGGCGCGGCGACGGCCGTCGAGCTGTCGATCGGCTACACGCTCACGGGAATGCTGGCGCAGGTCGGCCGCCCCGGCTTGGTGCGCGATCTCGCCCGCCGCCTGGTCGCGGACTTCGCCGCCAATCTCGACCGCCACATGTCCGGCATGCCTTCCGGGCAGGCGGCCGCGGCAGAGCTTAGTGGCTGGTCGATTGTCTCGGATGTTTTGCGAGCCCGGCTCGCACGCATGTTTGGCCGCGCCTTCAACCGAAAAGGTGGCGCGGAATGATCGGCGCGCCGGCGCCGCGGACTGAGCCTGGACTGCCATAACAATCAACAGCGTGGGATTTGGAGAGACAGCATGACACGAACACTCGGACTGGTTCCGGCTATCGCGCTGGCGACGGCCTTGTTCGGCGGCGCCGCGGGGGCGCAGACCATCAAGATCGGCGTCAACGAGCCGCTCACCGGCGCTTTCGCCGCGTCCGGCACTTACGTCGTCAACGGTGCCAGGATCGCCGCCGACGAGATCAACGCCAAGGGCGGCATCCTCGGCAAGAAGATCGAGCTCGTCATCGAGGACAACAAGAGCAACCCGACGGAGGCCGCCGCCGTTGCCGAAAAACTCATCACCAGCGACAAGGTGCCGGTGCTGATGGGTGCCTGGGGCTCGAGCCTGACGCTCGCGGTGATGCCGAAGCTGATGGAATACGAGACGCCGATGGTGGTGGAGACCTCGTCCTCCGGCAAGATCACGACGACGGGCAATCCCTTCATCTTCCGCATCTCGCCGCCGTCGGCGGTGGAGGCGGCCGCGTTCAAGGGCATCGTCGACAAGCTCGCGCTCAAGAAGGTCGACTTCCTCGTCATCAACAACGATTGGGGGCGCGGCACCGCCGAGGACTTCAGCAAGATGATGAAGGACAAGGGCATCACCATTGGCCTTGTCGAGACCATGGATCAGGGCGCGCAGGACATGAGCGCGCAGCTCTCCAAGATCAAGAGCTCGGACTCAGAGACCGTGATCGTCACCACCGCCGTCGACCAGCTGACCCTGATCTTCAAGCAGGCCGCTGCGCTCGGCCTGAAGAAGCGTATCATCACCACCGGCGGCTCGCAGAACCCGGACCAGATCATCGCGCAAGCCGGCGCTGCCGCCAACGGCACCATGCATCTGACGACGTTCCTGCCCTGGTTCCCGGACAAGACGCCGAACCCGGAAGCCACCAACTATTTCATCGCGGAATGGAAGAAGCGCGGCTTCGAGTTCGCCGGCTGCACCGAGAGTTTTCGCGGCTATGACGGCATCCGCACCGTGGCGGCCGCGATCGAGAAGGCCGGCAAGGCCGAGCCCGCCGCGATCAAGGCCGCGCTCTGGAACATCAACATCAAGGGGCTGAACGGCGACATCGTGTTCCGCAAGTCGGGCCCCGAGGGCAAGGAAAGCGGTCAGAGCCAGCCGAACGTCTATCTCATCGAGATCAGCGACGGCAAAGTCGAGATGAAGACGCTCTAGAGCGCGATGAGATTAGGTTCGATGCAGCAACGAGGAGGTGCGCTCCCTCTCCCGCTTGCGGGAGAGGGTAGGGGAGAGGGTGTCTCCGCGGCGGGATTCCCCAAGAGGAAACAGCCTTGAGCGAATTCCTCCAGCATCTGATCAACATGCTCGTGCTCGGCGGCACCTATGCGCTGCTGGGCATCGGGCTGACCTTGATCTTCGGCATCATGAACGTCGTGAACTTCACGCACGGCGTGCTCTACACGTTCGGCGCCTACATCATGTTCATCGTGGTGCAGCAGCTCGGGCTCAACTTCTTTCTGGCGCTCCCCATCGCCGTGCTGGCCGGATGGCTACTGGGTGCGGCGATCGAATTGACCTTGCTGCGTCCGCTGCGCGGCTCCGACATCGACACCACCATGCTGGTGATGATCGGCGCCTGGATCGCGATGCAGTCGGGCACGCTGTGGATCTGGGGCGGGGTCGCCAAATCGGTGACGACACCATTCCCGGAGGCGCCGCTGGTGCTCGGGCCGGTCTCCGTCTCCTGGCTGCGCCTGTTCGTGCTCGCCGCCGCGGCCATGTTGATCCTGGTGACGTATCTGCTCATCAACAAGACCAGCCTCGGCCGCGCGATGCGGGCGACGTTCCAGGATCACGACACAGCCTCGCTGATGGGCGTCAACGTCGACATGATCTACACCTCGACCTTCGCGATCGGCTCGAGCCTCGCCGCCGCCGCGGGCGCACTGCTGGGGCCGGTCTACGTGATCTTTCCGCAGATGGGGGACCTTGCCGCAGTGAAGGCCTTCGCTATCGTCATCCTCGGCGGCCTCGGCAACATCACCGGTGCGGTGATCGGCGGCTTCATCCTGGCGCTGGCCGAAGAGCTCGGCGCCGGCTACGTCTCGTCAGGCTATCGCGATGCCATGGGCTTTCTGATCATCATCGCGGTGCTGATCTTCCGGCCGACCGGCCTGTTCGCACGCGCGGAGCGCGTCGGATGAGGGCGATCGTCACCATTCTCGCCGTCGCGGCGCTGGCCTCGGTGCCGCTCTGGCTGCGCGATCCCTATCTGCTCAACGCGCTGATCACGACCGGCATCTTCGTCATTGGCGCGATGAGCCTCAATCTGCTGCTCGGCTTCACCGGCCAGCTCAGCCTCGGCCACATCGCCTTTTTCGGTATCGGCGCCTATGTCAGCGCGCTGACCTCGCTCGGTTTCGACATCGGCTTGCCCGGAGGCTTTCGGCTGGTTCACACGCCCTGGCCGCCGATCATAGGCTTCGTGCTGGCGATCATCATTGCCGGATTGTGCGGCTATTTCGTCGGCCTGTTGTCGTTCCGCGTCCGCGGCGCCTATTTCGTCATTGTGACGATCTCCTTTGCCGAGGTGGTCCGGCTGGTTGCGCTGAACTGGGTCGAGCTGACGCAGGGCCCGCTGGCGCTGACCAACATTCCCTCCCTTGCATTGCCGCTGCCCGGCTTCGGCGAGCTGACGCTGCGCACGAAATTCCACAACTACTATCTCGTCTTGGTCGTCGCGCTCATCGCCTATCTGCTGATCGCGCGCCTGGTTCATTCCCATTTCGGCCGCTCCATGCGCGGATTGATGGAAAATGAAACGCTCGCCGTCTCCGTCGGCATCGACGTGACCAGGACGCTGACGATTGCGGCGGTGATCTCGGCCGCGATCGCCGGTGCGGCCGGCAGCCTCTATGCGCACTACATCCGGATCATCGATCCCGAAGTGTTTGCCTTCATCAACACCGTCACCATGGTGATCATGGTCATCAGCGGCGGCAAGGGCTCGCTGGCGGGGCCCGTCGTCGGCGGCCTGATCTTCGGTCTTTTGCCGGTTGCGCTGCGGCCTGTGATGGCGCCGGAAGCGCAATGGATCGCCTATGGCGGCGTGCTGATCGCGATCCTGTTCGTGCTGCCGCGCGGCATCGTGCCGTCGCTGGCGCAGCGGTTGACCCGGCGGCGGAGCGGGACGACGGCGCTGGCACCGGTCGCGCTCAGTGAAACCAGCGCCAAGGAGTCGGCCTGATGACGGCGCGCAGCATCGCCATGACCATCGATCAAGTCGCGGTGCGCTTCGGCGGACTGGTCGCGATCTCCGACATGAGCTTTGACGTCGGCGAGGGCGAGATCGTCAGCCTGATCGGGCCGAACGGCGCCGGCAAGACCACCGCCTTCAACGTCATGACCGGCTTCCTGACGCCGAGCGCGGGCCGCGTCACCTATCGCAACACTGCGCTCGCCGGATTGAAGCCGCATGAGATCGCCGATCTAGGCCTGATCCGCACCTTCCAGCGCACCAGCGTATTCCCGAACGACACCGTCTACGACAACCTCCTGATCGGCCTGCACCGGCAGGGTCGGGTTCGGCTGCTCGACGCCATCCTCGGCCTGCCAGGCGCGCGCGCCTCGGAGCGTAAGCTGCGGCAGCGGGCAGGCGAGCTGCTCGAATGGGTCGGGCTCGAACGCCGCGCCCACGATGCAGCTGGCTCGCTGTCCTACGGCGAGCAGCGTCTCGTTGGCGTCGCGCTGGCGCTTGCAGCCGAGCCGTCGATGTTGCTGCTCGACGAACCCGTCTCCGGCATGAACGCCTCGGAAACCCATCGCTTCGTCGAATTGATCCGCAGCATTCGCGACCGCGGCATCACCATCCTGCTGGTCGAGCACGACATGCCGATGGTGATGACGGTCTCGGACCGCATCGTGGTGCTCAACTACGGCCGCATCATCGCCGAAGGGACACCGGAAGTGATCCGCAACGATCCCGCCGTGATCGAAGCCTATCTCGGACATGGAGCGGGGCGTGCTTGAGATCCGCGACATGGTCTCAACCTACGGCGGCGTCACCGCGCTGCGCGGCATCTCGCTCGACGTGAAGGCCGGCCAGCTGGTCGCCCTGATCGGCGCCAACGGCGCCGGCAAGAGCACGACGCTGCGCGCGATTTCCGGCCTGGTGCCGCCGCGCTCGGGCCAGATGAAATTCGAGGGCATCGACATCACCGGCGCGAGGCCGCCGCGCGTGCTGGCGAGCGGCATCGCGCATTGCCCGGAAGGGCGGCGGGTGTTTCCGCATATGAGCGTCGAGGAAAATCTCGACATGGGGGCCTACCTTCGTCGTGGTTCGGGTGAAATCGCGGCCGACCGCGACCGCATCTACACGGAATTCCCGCGGCTCGCCGAGCGGCGCCGGCAGGCGGCGGGCACGCTGTCGGGCGGCGAGCAGCAGATGCTCGCGATCGGGCGCGCGCTGATGTCGCGGCCGCGGCTGATCATGTTCGACGAGCCCTCGCTCGGGCTTGCGCCCAACATCGTCGAGCGAACCTTTGCGATCATCCGCGGCATTCGCGATGCCGGCACCACGGTGCTGCTGGTGGAGCAGAATGCCTTCGCCGCGCTCGAGATGTGCGACCATGCCTATCTGCTCGAGAACGGCCGCATCGTGCTGTCGGGCGCCGGCACCGAGCTGATCGCGAACGAGCATGTTCGCAAGGCCTATCTCGGTGGCTGACGACGCCGGGTGGATTGCCGTCTGCGATCTCGACCGGCTGAAGGCGGAGACGATCGTCCGCGTCCCCGGATGCGACCTGCTCGTGATCTGGAACGAGGGCAACGTCGTCGCCTGCGAACGTGCGTGCCCGCACGAACAGGCCGATCTGGCCTTGGGACAGGTGAGCACGGGGAGGCTGTATTGCCCGCGTCACGCGGCATCGTTCGATTTGCGCGATGGCGCGATCACCGCGGGATGGCCGAGTCCGCCGTTGCGGCTTTATCCGGCGCGGATCATGGGCGAGAAAATCTGGATTGAGCTGCAGGAGTGGCAGCCGGGGCGATGATGACATCATGCCCCTGTTTTGCCCGACGAGTCAAAGCGGTCACGACGGTGTCGATGGGCCTTCGAAAAATGTCCCTTTGCAAACAACGGCATCGCTACTGTGCATGGGGTTGTTTTCGCGAGTTTTAGTCCAGCAGCCGCCGCGCGGCCTCCACCAGGACACCGTCCGGCCGGCGCAGCGCCTCGAGAATGGTGAAATGGTCGGCGCCTTCGACCGCGATCAGCTTGCCCGGCGCTCCCTCCGCCACGCGCTTGTCGAAGAGATTGATTGAATCGCAAACGAGCGCCGGCAGCTCGCTGCTGCCATAGGCGATGTCGAGGCGCTTCCGGGTGACGGGCAGGCGCAGCGGCGACAGCGTGGCGATCTCCTCGTCGGTCAGCTTCAGCGCCTCGTTCAATCCGGTATCGCGGATCGGCGCGAGATCGTAGACGCCCGAGAGCGCCAGCCCCGCATGGACCCGCGGATGGTCCAGCGCCATCGCAGCAAGATGGGCGCCGGCGGACCAGCCCGACAGCACGACCGGTCCGGCAACGCCGTAGGACGCGCCGTGCGCCGCGAGCCAGTCGAGTGCGCGCGGGATCTCGGCGACGATGTCGGTGAGGGACACCTCGGGCGCCAGCGAATAGCCGGGGATCGCAACCGACCAGCCATGCGCGGCGACGCCTTCGACCAGCATGGCGAACAGCTCGCGCGAATTGCGCTGCCAGTAGCCGCCATGCAGGAACACCAGGCAGGGCGCATCAGGCTTGGCGGCCGGGTAGATGTCGATCTTGTTGTTGGCCCGCTCGCCATAGGGCAGGTCGAGATGGGATTTCAGCGTGCTCCGCATCCGGCTTGAGGCCTCGTTGCGCTCGGCGATCAGGGCCGGGCTGTTCTTGACGGCGGCGTTGTTGTCATAGGCCGCGCCGCGCTCCGCCCGGGACAGCTCGGACCAGTGGTCGCGAGGGTCGAGCGGCCGAATTGTCGAATGAGCGTTCTCAACCATGGGAGTCTCCGTTTGCGTCAGGCACTACGCTCGCAAGATCGCTTCGATCTCTTGCGCGGCTGCGAGCAGCGAGCGGTCTTGTCCGCGCGCCGCGATGATCTGAAGGCCGAAGGGAAGCCCGCGCTGATCCGTTCCGCACGGAATCGAGATCGCCGGCAGGCGGGCATGATTGACGAAGGGCGTGAACACCGCGTGGGCCCGCGGGCTTGCGGCTTTTCCACCGATCATGTCCGGGCCGAGCTGCGTCAGCGGCCAGGCGACGCACGGGACGGTCGGTGTCAGCAGCAGGTCGGCCTCAGCGAAGAACGCCGCAAAGGCATTGGCGATCGCGGAGCTCGCGAGCAGCGCTGCAGCGACCTCCGCACCCGACCAGGAGAGACCTCGCTCGATCTGCTTGGCGATGTCAGGGTCGAAGACAGTCGGATCCTTGCGGAAGGTGTCGCCATGGAGCGCCGCGAGGCCGGCATGCTGAAGCGGCATGATGGCGTCCTCCGCGGCGCCTGCCGGCCAGACGGGATCGCGTCGTGTGATGCGCAGACCTGCGGCGGAAAGCCGGTCGACGGCGGCGGCGAGGCCATTCGCGACGACGTCGTCGATCGCGACGTCGAGACCAAGGCGCGGCGAGAATGCGATGCGCTGACCGCCGATGTCTTTGGCCTGCTGCGCCACGACGGCAGAATCCGGATCGCGCGGATCGGTGCCGACCATGGCTTCAAAGGCCAGCGCGATGTCGGTCGCATCGGATGCGATCGGCGCGATGACGGAGAGGCCAAAGAACGGCTCGGCGAAACCTGGCCCATAGGGGATCGCGCCATAGGACGGCTTGAAGCCGGCGACCCCGACATGGGCCGGTGGCCTGCGGCTGGAGCCGCCCGCATCGGTGCCGATCGCGAGCGGCACCAGGCCGGCCGCAACGGCCGCGGCCGGGCCGCCCGACGAGCCGCCCGGCGTCAGTGCGGGATCGAGCGGATGTCGCGTCGGCCCGTATAGCTGTGAGGTGGTGACGCCCTTGCAGGCGAACTCGGATGTCGCGCCGATGCCGACGACGACGGCACCAGCCTTGCGCAGCCGCTCGACCGCGATGGCATCGCGCGGCGCGATGAAGTCGGCGAACAGGCGCGAGCCCTGCGTCACGCGCCAGCCGCCGACCCAGATGTTGTCCTTGACGATGATGGGCACGCCGGCGAGCGGCATGATCTCGCCGGCGCGCAGGCGAGCATCGACCGCTGCGGCATCGACGAGCGTGCGTTCGGGATCGATCGTGACGACCGCGTTCAAGGCCTTGGCCGCCTCGATCCGCGCCAGCGCGTCCTTTGCGGTCTCGACGGCGCTCGTCCGTCCGGCCGCAACATCAGGCGCGATCTCGCGGGCGCTATGTGCTGGCATTGTCATGGCCTCCCCAGATCAACGCCAATGTGCCGCCGAGCGCAAGGCACGCCAGGGCGAAGAACGCCATGCCGAGGCTGGCCACGCCATCCAGGATCGACACCAGGGCCGGCGCCGCAAGGAGGCCCACATAGGATGCGGTCAGCACCGCGCCGGTGGTCTCGCCGATCCGCTCCTGCGGCGCGAGGCGGGCGATCTCGCCGACGAAGACGCCGTTCCAGCCCGACGCCGTCAGGCCGAACAATGCGGCAACGACGAATTGCCCGTTGCGGCCGAGCGAAGCGCCATTGAGGCCCAGCAGCGCGGCGCAGAAGGCCATGCCGAGGCCGATGACGACGAGAACGGCGCGCGAGGCATCGAGGCGCATGGCGACATAGCCCCAGCCGAGCCGGCCGACGAGGCCGCCGGCCTGCGCGCAGGCGAGCGCCATGCCGGCCTCGATATGGCTGAGGCCGAGCTCGCGCGTGCCGAGCGTGACGAAGACCGTGTTGAGCGACACCTGCATCGCACTGAACGGCATCGAGGCCAACGCCAGCATCGCGATCCGCCGGTCCGCAATCACCAGCGCCAGCCGCGCGCGGAGATCGAGCTTCGGCGGCGGGGCGACCTTGCCGGCATAGGCCGGCCGGAACCATTCGAACAGCAAGATCGCCAGCAGCGCCACGGCAGCTACGGCCGCATAGCACCATGCCGGTCCGAACGCGATGGCGATCGCGGGCAGGGCCAGCGAGCCGCAGACCGCGCCGATCTGGTTGCCGGTCTGGCGCACCGAGAACACGAAGGCGCGCCGCTCGGCGGTCACGAGCCGCGCCAGCAGCGCTGCGCTCGCCGGCGTCTCGGGGCCCATGGCAAGGCCGATGCAGAGGCCTGCGGCCAGCAGGGCGGCGCTCGTTCCGAGCGAAGCCAGTGCCATGCCGACGACGATGGCCGCCGCGCACAGGCTCGCGATCCGCAGCGAGCCAACGCGCGCGATGAAGCCGCCGCCCCAGAACGAGGCGGGGATGCCGACCGCGAACACCGCGCAGGAGAACATCGAGAGCTGCCAGACCTCGATATGGGCGCGCGGGGCGACCACGCCGGGTGCGAACAAGGCCAGCGCCACGAGGGCCTGAAGCCCGGTCATCGCCCCCAAAGCAGGCAACAGAGCCGGCAGCAGCGCGGGCGCTGGCCGAGCGGCCGTGTTTCCGTCTACCATGGCGGCGTGCTCATGGGAGGAACATTGTGGCAGGCGGTATTTCCATTCACGCGGTCGATGTGGCGAGCGGACGGCCCGCGCAGGGCCTGCGCGTCGAGATCTGGCGGATCGATCCGGAGTCCCAGCGCATTGCCGACGGGCGGCTCGGCGCGAACGGCGTGCTCGATCATGCCGTCGCGCAAGGCGTAGGCGTCGCGGCTGGCGAGTACGAGGTGCTGTTTCATCTCGGCGAGTTCTTTGGCGGGCACGACGGCTTCCTCACCGTGACGCCGTTCCGCTTTCGCATCAAGAACGTTGACGAGCATTTTCATCTGCCGCTGAAATTCACGCGCTGGGGCTATTCGCTGTTCCGCGGCGCCTGATCAGTTGGTCAGGCGACGCGACAGGCCGGTCACGCGCTCCATGAGTGCGACCAGCGCGACGGTGGCGATGATCAGCACGCCCGACAGCGCGGCGATGGTGACATCCAGCTTGCCTTCGAGATCCTGCCACATCCGGATCGGCAGCATGTCGGTGGCGGCATCGCGCAGGAACAGCGACACCGGCACGTTGTCGAAGGACGACATGAAGGCGATGAAGGCGCCGGCGATGATGCCCGGCCGGATCAGCGGCAGCACGATCCTGCGAAAGGTGTAGAGGCGGCTCGCGCCGAGCACGGCCGAGCTTTCAAGCAGGGTCGGCTCGAGCTGGGCGAGCGCTGCGACCGTGTTGCGCACGACGTAGGGCACGCAGACCACGGTGTGGCCGATCACCAGCGTCAGCGGCGACACCGGCAGTCCGACCAGCGAGAACAGCATCAGCGCGGCGAGGCCGAAGGCGAGGGCGGGGAGCACCAGCGGCGACATGAACAGCGAATCGAGCAGCCGTGCCGACAGCGTCCGTGACCGGGAGATCGCGAGCGCCGCGGCGACGCCGAGGGTGACAGACAGGCCGGTCGCCCACAGCGCCACGATCAGGCTGTTCTTGGCGGCGAAATGCAGCTGCCAGGCATTCCACAGCTCGACGTACCAGCGCAGCGAATAGCCGGGCGGCGGGAAGCGCAGCGAGAAGCCGCTGGTGAAGGAGACGATCAGCACTACCAGCGACGGTGCGATGATGATGAGAAGCGCGATCACCGCGATCACGATCATGACGAGCTCGAAGCTGATCGCCTCGAGCGTGCGCTTGCGGCCGCTCATCATGCGCCTCCATAGCCGCGCGACATGCGGCCGAGCGTGGTGAAGACCGAGACGACCGCGAGCACGGCGAGCAGGAAGATGATCGAGATCGCGGCCGCGAACGGCCAGTTCTGCAACGTCGAGGCCTGCTGGTAGAGATACATCGGCATGAACAGCATCTGGCCGCCGCCGACCAGCGACTGGGTGATGAAGGCGGTGATCGCGGCGGCATAGGTCAGCGTGCAGCCGGCGATGACGCCCGGCAGCGACAGCGGCAGCACGATCCGGAAGAAGGTGCGCCAGCTTCCGGCGCCGAGCGAGCAGGAGGCATCGTCGAGATTGGGATCGATGCGGCCGAGCGCGGTGATCAGCGGCAGCGTCATCAAGGGCATCTGCACCTGCGCCAGCGCGATCACCACGCCGAACTGGGTGTAGAGCAGTTTTAGCGGGGTATCGATCAGGCCGAGCGATTGCAGCGTTGCATTGATGATGCCTTGGCGCCCCAGGATGACGATCCAGGCGAAGGTGCGGACCACGACGCTGGTCAGAAGCGGCAGCAGCACGATCAGGATGATGATGGTCTGAAGCTTTGGCCCGACCCGCTGATAGAGCCAGGCGATGGGAAAGCCGAGCACGAGGCAGACGGCCGTCACCTCGGCGCCCAGCAGCAGGGTCGAGCCGAGCACGCCGAGGCTGAAGGGATCGCTGAGGAAGTGCAGGTACTGGCCGAGCCCCCAATGGAGCCCGGCCGTGTCGTTGTGCAGCGAGAGCCAGAACAATTGCAGCAGCGGCGCGACGAAGAAGATGAGGAAGAACAACGCCAGCGGCGCTGCCAATCCCATTCCGTAGGACGTCACGTCCCGTGATGCCGGCGCTGCGCCCATAGCTCAGATCTTGATCTCGCGGTTGAAGCGTTCGATCCAGGCCGAGCGCTGCTCGTTGATCTTCTTCCAGTCCTGGAACACGAACTTCTTCTTCAGCTCGGCCGTGTCCTTGGCCAGCACACGCGCGATCTCGCCGCCCATCGTCACCTTGGAATTGGTCGGCACGATCAGATAGGGCGGGTTCATCAGCGTGGTCTGCACCTCCGGCGTCAGCGCCGCCTCGATCAGCTTGAAGGCGAGCTCGCGGTTCGGCGAATTCTTGACGATGTGGATCGTGGTCTTGAAGGCGATCGCGCCTTCCTTCGGCGCCACGAACTCGACCGGCACGCCGCGCGCCTTCAGGATCTGGATGGCGTTGAAATTGCCGGGCGAGATGTCGATCTGGCCCTGCTGGAACAAGGTGGCGAGCGCGCCGGGATTGGCGGCGACCGCGGCGAGGTTGGGCTTGAGCTCCTCCAGCGCCTTGAAGCCGGGATCGACATTGGCCTCCGAGCCGCCGCGCATCTTGGCGATCTCGACCAGCCAGCCGGTGCCGAGCGTCGAGTTGAGGTTGGTGATGCCGACGCGGCCCTTGAACTCCGGCTTCCAGAGATCGGCCCAGGAGGTTGGCGGCGTCTTGACCGCTTCCGGATTGTAGGTGAGGCCGACGACCTGGAAGAACGGTGCAGGGCCCATCGGCTCCTGCGCCTCGGCGATCAGATCTTTGTAGTACGCGCTCTTCTCGACCGGATAGGGCTCGACCAGATCCTGGCCGACGGCGACGAGGGCGGGGCCGGGATCGTGCAGCATGACGTCGATCGGCGGATTTGCTTTCGCCGCGTTGACCTTGGCGATCTGGTCGACCGAGAGCATGGGATCGAGCACCATCGCGGCATCCGCATTGGCTTTGCGGAACGCGGGCACCAGCACGGCCTTGTGCGCTTCCTCCCAGCTTCCGGTGAAGGTCGCAAACACCAGCGGCCGCGCCTGGGCGAAGCTCAGGCCTGGAAACGCCTTCATGGCCCCGAGTGTGAGTGCCGTGGTCAGCAGGCTTCTGCGGTTCATGATCATGTCAAACTCCCCTCTGGACTGAATCTAAAGCGTTCTGGACTGGATCTAAATCGTTGCGGGAAAGGCATTGGCGAGCGATGGGGCAAGCGGTGCGAGGCGCACCGCCGCGCCGTTCTCCAAAGCTCGCGTCTCGCCGATGCGCGCCTGAGAAACCTTGACGCCGGACCCGTCGGCCGTGGTGACCTCGTGCACGACGGTGGCGCCGTGCGGCAGCGACATGCCGACGACGCCGGCAAAGCCGGTCTCGTCGCCGACGAATTGCAGATGCTCGGGGCGGATGCAGACGGTGACGCGGCCGCCTTCGCTGAGTGCACCGCCCACGGGCCGTGCGATGATCTCCGCGCCGGCATCGAGACGCACCTTGGCAGCAGTGCGGTCCGCCGAGACCACGACACCGGGCATGCGGTTAGTGGAGCCGACGAAGGTGTTGACGAATAGCGTCTGCGGACGGTCATAGATGTCCGATGGCGAGCCGAACTGCTCGAGCTTGCCATGGCTCAGCACGGCGACACGATCGGCCATCGACAGCGCTTCCTCCTGGTCGTGGGTCACGATCAGCGTGGTGATGCCGGAGACGCGCTGCAGCCGCTTGACCTCGATCTGCATGTCCAGCCGCAAATTCTTGTCGAGCGCGGCGAAGGGTTCGTCGAGCAGCAGGATCGACGGCTTGATCGCGAGCGCGCGGGCGAGCGCCACGCGCTGCTGCTGGCCACCGGAGAGCTGCCGCGGCAGCCGCTCGGCCATCGCGGGCAATTGCACCAGCTCCAGCAGGCGCTGCGCCTCGCGCTGGCGCGTCGCCTTGTCGATGCCGCGGGCGGCGAGGCCATAGGCGACGTTCTCGCTGATCGACAGATGAGGAAACAGCGCGTAGTTCTGGAACACGATGCCGACCGCGCGCTTGTTCGGCGGCAGCGCATCGACGATGTCGTCGCCGATGATGATCCTCCCTTGCGTCTGCGCGATGAAGCCCGCGATGATACGCAGGAGCGTTGTCTTGCCGCAGCCGGACGGGCCCAGCAGCGCGATGATCTCGCCGCCCTTGATGTCGAGATTGATGTTCTCGACCGCAAGCGCGCCACTCGGATACCGGTGGGTGACCGCGTCGACGACGAGCGATCGGCCGCTTGGCGCATCAGCCATGGTGTTGCCTCCCGTTGCCCCCAAGGAGAAAGCAAGTCTCGTGCCCGCACCTGTCGCTTTTCGGCGAGCGCTTTGGCATGGTGGTCCGATGACATCGGACCGATCGATTTGCGACCTCACGGCCACCGAGCTTGCCCGCACCATTGCGAGGGGCGAAGTATCCTCGCGTGAGGCCGTCGAAGCGCATCTGGCGCGGATTGCGAGCCTCGATCCGCAATTGGCGGCATTCGTGACGGTTGATGCGGACGGCGCCCGCCGCGCTGCGCGGATGTGCGATGCGGCCTCCGCGCCGGTCGGCCCGCTGCACGGCGTGCCCATAGGAATCAAGGACCTCACCGACACTGCGGGACTTGCGACGACTTACGGATCGGTGCTGTTCCGCGATCACGTCCCGGCCGAGGATGATCTCGTTGTGGCGCGGCTGCGGCGCGCCGGCGCGATCATTCTGGGCAAGACCAACACGCCGGAGTTCGGCTTCGGCGCGGTCTGCACCAACAGATTGCGCGGACCGACGCGCAACCCGTTCGATCCCGCGCTGACCTCCGGCGGATCGTCCGGCGGCTCTGCCGTCGCTGTCGCAGCCGGCATGGTGCCGCTGGCGCATGGCACCGATTTCGGCGGCTCGGTGCGCACGCCCGCCAGTTTCTGCGGCGTCGCCTCGATCCGGCCGACGCCCGGCCGTATTGCATCGCCGCGCCGGCCGCTGGGCTGGGACATGCTGGCAACCCACGGCTTCCTTGCCCGCGGTGTCGACGATCTCGAACTCGCGTTGTCGGTCTGCGCTGGAGGCGATGCGGATGATCCGGTTTCGCGCGGCAGCGCCGGTGATGATCCACCCATCGCTGGCCGTCCCCGGATTGCCGTCACGCCCGATTTCGGTGTCGCGCCGGTTGCGCGCGAGGTCCGCGCGCGCTTCGCTGCGGCTTGCGAGGCGCTCGCGCGCGCCGCCGATGTCGTGCCGTCCTCGCCCGATTGCAGCGGCGCGATCGAAACCTTCCGCACCCTGCGCGCCGCGCACATCGCCAACGCTTACGGCGAGTTGCTGAGGACGCGGCGTGCCGAGCTCACGCCGACGGTGATCTGGAACATCGAGGCCGGCGCAAACCTCTCCGCGCAGGACTACCTCACCGCCGAGCGGCGTCGCACCGCGATCTATCGCAGCTTTCGCGAGCTGTTCACTGTTACCGATTTCCTGGTCGCGCCGGCTGCGTCGGTCTTTCCCTGGCCAAATGAGATCAGCGACGTCACTGCCATCGATGAGGCCGCGCTCGAGACGCCGATCGATTATCTCGCCGTCACCTTCATCGTGTCGCTGGTCGGTTTCCCGGTCCTGACTTTGCCGGCGCCGCGCGGGGTGAATGAGCTGCCCTTCGGCATCCAGATCATCGCGCCGCCGCGATGCGAATCCCGCTTGTTTGCCTTCGGCCGCATGCTCGAGAACGAACTGGAGTTTTCGCATCGCCGGCCGCCTCTCTGATCAGCTGTCGCGATGCTCGAGCTGGGCGGCGAGCGCATCGGCAAGGCCCATGGTCGGCTTGGCGGCGGGCCGGCGGAACGTACCCGCAATGGCCTTGCGCAAACGTAGCGCATGCAGCGCCTCGGCTTGCTTCACTGACGCCATGACCTGATCGACCACGGGGACGGGGATCCGGTCGGCGACGCGCTCGGCAAGGCCCGAGAGGGGGGCGCCGGCAAAGATCAGCACATCGGCCTCGTTCTCGACGATGGCGCGCCGGGCGAGCTCGACCAGCACGTCTTCCTTCTCGGTGCCGACCTCGGAGATCGCCTGAAACGGCGTATCCAGCATGCGGATGCCGGCGCAGCGCTCCCACAGGCCGTGGGCGCGGACGCATTCCTCGTACCAGGGCCCTAGCGCCTGAGCGAAGGTGACGATGGCAAAGCGGCGTCCAGCCATGCACGCGGTCAGCATCGCCGCCTCCGCCATGCCGACCACGGGAATGTCGAAGCTCTCGCGCGCGGCGAACAGGCCGGGATCTCCGAACGCCGCGATGATCGCGGCGTCGACCTTCCTGTGCTGCTCGGCCAGCATTTCCAGCGCGATGGCGCCGCCGATCTGCGCCTCGGTGCGGGTCGCGATATAGGGCACGCCGCGGGTCGCGGTGCAGGGGATCAGCTCGGTGCCCGGTGAGGCCGCGCGCTGCCCGACCCCCAGCATCAGCTGCGTCACCTCGGTGCTGGTGTTGGGGTTGAGCAGCAGCAGCTTCATGAATATGCCACCGTCCGCTTGGCCTGAGAGGCGGCGAGCACTTCCAGCAGCGCCGTGCCGGTGCGCGCGACATGCGCGCCGAGCAGGCGGCCGGCCGCTTCGCCGTCGCGCGCTTCGAGGGCGGCGAGGATGTCGGCGTGCTCGTCGACCGAATTGCTCCAGCGCCTGTCGGCGCCGAGCGCGAGATAGCGCGCGCGCTCGGCGCGGGAGATCAGCGTCTCGTGCGCCTCGCGCAGCGGCGTGTTGCGCGCCATGCGGACGATGGTGTTGTGGATCTCGCCGTTGAGTGCGAAATAATCGTCGAGCTTGCCGTTGCGGTGATGACCTTCCATCCGGGTCTGCAGCGTGCGCAGGCGGGCGAGATCGCGCTCGGTGGCGCGCTCCGCGGCAAGCTCGGCGGCGAGCCGCTCGATGCCGGCGAGGGCCTCGAACAATTCCGAGATGCCGTCGACCGCGATATCGGCAATGCGCGGGCTGCGGTTGGGACGCAGCTCGATCAACCCTTCCGCCGCCAGCACCTTCATCGCCTCGCGCAAGGGGGTGCGCGATACGCCGAGCTCCTTCGACAGCTTCGTCTCCTGGGTCTGCGAGCCCGGCGGCAGCTCGCCGCGAATGATCATCGTCCGCATCCGCGCGGCGGCGCGCTCATGCAGTCCCATTCGCTTGAGCTTGGGCGACTTTCGCCCCGGGTTCGGTTCGGATTTCTGCTGCACGAGAGATTTCCTGCTTGCAACTCATCCTAGCCATCCCGAGCCGAAGGCGATGCCCAAATAGGCGACGTATGTGGCTTAAAACAAATGCATATCGAACAAATTGCATGCAGTATGCAAATTGCCGGTTGCGCGCACCACGGGGGATGCCGATGATCGTTTCGAGGGAGCGTTCATGCGCTCCACGGCAACGGAGCGATCGTGACCGATGTAGTCTTGCGCAAACGCCTTGGCATGATCACGCCGTCCTCCAACTCGGTGCTCGAGCCCGTCACCAGCGCCATGCTGGCCGGTGTCTCCGGCATCACCGCACATTTCTCGCGCTTCCGCGTCACCGAGATCGCGCTCGATGCCGCCGCGCTGAGCCAGTTCGATGCCTCGGTGATGTTGCCGGCGGCCGATCTGCTGGCGGATGCCAAGGTCGACGCGATCGCCTGGAATGGCACGTCCGCAAGCTGGCTCGGCATCGGGCGCGACCGTAGCCTGTGCGAGGCGATCATGGCGCGCACGAATGTTCCGGCAACGACATCGACGCTGGCCTGCATCGATGCGGCGCGCGCGCTCGGCGCCAGGCGCGTCGGCCTGGTTTCGCCCTATACCGACGACGTGCAGCGGCGCATTGCCGACGTCTGGGCCGAGGAGGGGATCACCCCGCATGCCGAGCGGCATCTCGGCTTGCGCAACAACTTTTCCTTTGGCGAGGTCGCGCCGGCGACGATCGCAGGCATGATCCGGGCGGTGGCGGCGGAGGGGTCTGACGCTATCGTCATTCTCTGCACCAATCTCGATGGTGCGACGCTTGCGGCCACGCTGGAGCGGGAGCTGGACATCGCCCTGCTCGATTCGGTCGCGGTGACGCTGTGGCGGACCCTCGGCCTCGCGGGCGGAGATGTGACGGCCCTTGCGCAATGGGGTCGGATCTTCCACACAATGCCAAAGATCAAGTGACGGAGACATCAGTGACGCAACTCGACCTCGCCATCCGCGGCGGCACCATCGTGACGGCCAGCGACGAGTTTCGCGCCGATATCGGCATTCGCGACGGCCGCATCGTCAGCATCGCCGATCGTATCGAGGGCGCGGCCCGCGAGATCGATGCGACGGGTCTATTGGCGCTGCCGGGCGGCATCGACAGCCACGTGCATATCTCGCAGCCTTCAGGCCCCGACGTGGTGATGGCCGACGACTTCGCCTCGGCGACGCGCGCGGCGGCGGCCGGCGGCAACACCATGGTGCTGCCCTTCGCGCTGCAGGAGAAGGGCACCTCGCTGCGCACCTGTGTCGAGAACTATCGCAAGCTCGCTGAAGGTGAGTGCTACATCGATACCGCCTTCCATCTCATCATCTCCGATCCGACTGCCGTGGTGCTCGGGCAGGAGCTGCCGGCCCTGGTCAAGGACGGCTACACCTCGTTCAAGGTGTTCATGACCTATGACGACCTCGTGCTCAGCGACAAGCAGCTGCTCGAGGTGTTCGACGTTGCGCGCCGCGAGGAGGCGCTGGTCATGGTCCATTGCGAGGGCTACGACGCCATCCGCTTCCTCACCAGCAAGCTGGAGCGCGAAGGTCATATCGCGCCGTACTATCACGGCACCTCGCGGCCGCAGGCGGTCGAGCGCGAGGCGACGCACCGTGCCATCAGTCATGCCGAGGTGATCGGCGTTCCCATCATGATCGTGCACGTCTCCGGACGCGAGGCGATGGAGCAGGTGCGCTGGGCCCAGCAGCGCGGCCTGCCCGTTCACGCCGAGACCTGCCCGCAATACATCACGTTGACGGCCGATGACATGAAGGGCCTCAACATGGACATCACGGGCGCGAAATATGTCTGCTCGCCGCCGCCGCGCGATGTCGAGAGCCAGGAGGCGATCTGGGAAGGCATCGCTTCGGGTGTGTTCCAGACTTTCTCGTCCGATCACTGCCCGTTTCGCTACGACGATAAGGGCAAGCTGACGCCGAACGCCCGCACCTCGTTCCGCTGGGTGCCGAACGGCATTCCCGGCGTCGAGACGCGGCTGCCGATCCTGTTCTCTGAAGGCGTCTCGAAGGGCCGCATCACCCTGCAGAAGTTCGTCGAACTGACGGCAACCAACCACGCCCGCATCTACGGCCTCTATCCGCGCAAGGGCTCGATCGGCGTCGGCTTCGATGCCGACATCGTGCTCTGGGATCCCAAGTTGAAGAAGCCGATCCGGCAGGCCGAGCTGCATCACGGCGCGGACTACACGCCCTGGGAAGGTTTCGAGGTCACGGGATGGCCGGTGACGACGATCGCCAGAGGACAGGTGGTCTGCAGCCAGGGCCGGATCGTCGGCAGCAAAGGCGCAGGCCAGGTGCTGAGCCGGGGCAAATCGAGCCTGATCTGATCGAGCTCGACGCGGTGCCACCGCGTTCTGGAGCACGATGAAATTAGGATTGATTTGCTGCGACGACGGAGGTGCGCTCCCTCTCCCGCTTGCGGGAGAGGGTTGGGGAGAGGGTGCTTCCGCAATGGGACAATCTCCAAGAGGAGAAAGCCCTCACCCGGCGCTTCGCGCCGACCTCTCCCGCAAGCGAGAGAGGTGACCGACCCGCGGCAATCGATTCAACCTAAATCGATCGCGCTTCAAAAGGTCGCGGCGATTGCAGCGAGGCGTTGATGGGCCCGTTCGCGGGCGGCATCGATCGGCTGCTGCGGTCCCGTGGTTGGACCGATCAACACGAAACGGACATTGCTGATCCCGATGAAGCGCAGGATTTCCCGCAAGTAGGGCGTTGCCATATCGATGCGACCGCGGTTCATGCCGGTGGCGAAATCGCTGCCGCTGGCGATAATCACCAACGTCGGCCGGTCCTGCAGCAGCGGGAGATATCCCTGCGCCGGATCGAATCGAAAGGTGAGACCGGGCTGGACGATGATGTCAAACCACTGCTTGAGCTTGTAGGGAAGGCCGAAGTTCCACATCGGGGTCGAGATCAGCACGCGATCGGCGAGCGAGAAGCGCAGCGCCATTCGCTCGGCCTCGGCAAAGCTCTCGCGTTGCGCGTCGGTGAAGCCTTGAGCCTTCATGCGCGCATATTTGGCTTCGACGATAGGGCCCGTGAATTCCGGCATCCGCTCACGCCAGATGTCCACGACGTCAACGTCCCAATCCGGCCGGGTCTGACGGAAGCCATCGAGAAAGACGCGCGCGCCGGCCGTCGAGACGGACTCGGCGCGCGGCGAGCAGGACAGGTGCAGGAGCTTTGCCACAGCTCATCCCAGCGCTCTGATGACGGTGTCGGCCCTGGTCACGATCGCGACGTTCTGCATGGCAAAATTGATCGAGGCGTTGTGCCAGTCGGCATTCATGGTCGAGCAGCAATCCTCGGGGACGATCATGAAATAGCCCTTGTCGGCGCCGGTCCGCGCGGTGTGCTCGATCGACATGTTGGTCCAGGCCCCGGTGTTGATGATCATGTCGCGGCCGGTCGCTTTCAGGATCGTCTCGAGGCGCGTGCCTTCCCATGCGCTCATCCGCATCTTCTCGACGACGAAATCGCCGGGTCGTGGCTCGAGGCCTGAAACCGGGGCCGCCCCCCAGCTTCCGCGCACCATCGCCTTGCTGTCGACGAGACCTTCGAACAGCGGAGCGTTCAGCGTGACGCCGGGCGCGCCGGGCTCGACCACGAACCAGACATGGATGATGGCGACGCCGCGGGCGCGTGCGGCTTCCGCGAGGCGCCGCACATTCTCCACGACGTGCTGCTGCTTGGCGTGACCGGGCGCGCCGGACTCGGCGAAAGCCCCGCCGTCCATGATGACGTCGTTCTGGAGATCCTGGATGATCATGGCGCAGCGTTGCGGATCGAGCCGCATCTCGCCCTCGGTCAGAATAGGTGCGGCTGGCGATGAGCTCGGGCTTGTTCCGCCACCAGCGCGCCGGCCGCTCATATAGGGCTCATGCCGCGGGCCGACCTTGGTCGGAATCGCATACACCGAATGCGTCGAGGTGAGGTAAAGCGTGCGGAAATCCGGCCCGCCCCAGGCGAGGTTGGCGACGAGTTCGGGCACGCGGACCTTGCCGAGCAGTTCGCCGCGCGGCGAATAGACCCAGACGCCGCCGGGCGCGGTGACCCAGACATTGCCGTGCTGATCGGACTTCATGCCGTCGGGCAGGCCGGGCTCGAGCTCGGACTTGATGCCGCTCGCAAACACGCGCGCATTCGACAGCGAGCCGTCGCTGTCGACGTCGAACACGCGGATCAGGGCTTGCACGGTGTCGTTGACAAAAAGCAGCTTCTCGTCCGGCGAGAAGCACAGCCCGTTCGGCTGGTCGAACAAATTGCGCTCGACCACGAGCTTCGGCTCGCCGCCGGGCACGAGGCGGTAGACGCCCTGGAAGCCGAGCTGGCGCGGCCGCTCGACACCATAGACCGGCATGCGGCCATACCAGGGATCGGAGAAATAGATCGCGCCGGATGAATGCACGCAGACGTCGTTCGGGCTGTTGAGCTCCTGGCCGCCGAAATGCGAGGCCAGCACCTCGCGCCGTCCGTCCGGGCGTTCGCGAACCAGCGACGAGGTCGCGTGCTCGCAGACGATCAAATTGAGCTCGGCATCATAGGTCATGCCGTTGCATTTGTTCGACGGGCGTTTGACCTCGACCACGCCGCGCCGCGCATCCCAGCGCCGCCGCACGTCGCCCGGCATGTCCGAGAACAGCAGATAATGATCGACCGGGTGCCAGATCGGCCCTTCCGTGAAGTCGAAGCCGGTGCCGATCTGGGCGACCGGCGCATAGGGATCGATCAGGGTCTCGAACTCGCTTCGCAGGGTGACATGCGTCATCGGTCGATCCTCGACATTTCAAGCCGGGAACCAGTTGCGCTGGGGCAGCGATTGAACAATGGGGCCGGGGACCTGATCATGCAGCCGCCCCACGACATTGCCGCCTTCGATCTTGGCCGGCCGGTCGTGGACCGGGAGCAGGTAGCGCGAATTGCTGAGCAGCTTCTTGATCGCCGCCTTCTCCGCGCGCTTGGTGGTGCCATGGTTGCCGGTGGTGCGCGGCTCCCAATCGTGGATTTCATGAAAGGGCGTGACGATCTGATCGTTGAAATCGTAGATCACGTCGCCGCAGATGGTCGCAATGCCGTCGGCGGTGTGGACGATGATGTTCATCGAGCCCTCGGTGTGGGCGTTGGCGGCGTCGCAATAGACGCCGGGCATCAGCTCGATCGGTCCGGTGATTTCGAGATCCAGGAAGCGCAGCGCGCTCTTGGTGTGCAGGCGGTCGATCAGGTGCTTGATGTCGGGCGCAGGATATTGCGGATGCATCAGGCCGGAGACGGAATATTCCAGCTCCTTGCGGTTGAGCACGACGGTCGTGTTCATCGGGAACAGATCGTCCTTGCCGGCGTGGTCGATGTGCAGATGGGTGTGACAGACGAAGCGGACGTCGCCCATGCGCACGCCGTAGCGCGCGAGCTGGTTCTCGATCATGTTCTCATGATACTGGAGCCCTCGCATGCCCAGCGTTTCCATGATCTGGTTGGAGCGATAGCCGGTGTCGACGACGACCGGATAGGGGCCGCCGAGGATCAGGAAGCCGAGGGTGAGGACGCGGCGGGTGCGGCCGCAGTCGCGGCCGAGCACCAGGAAGCTCGATTCCAGCTCGATATCGCCGTAGTCCAGGATCTTGATCTCCAGCGCCATTCGTTTCCCTCCTGTCTCGTTTCTTGTCTGTCAAAGCCGATAGACGCGCGTTGCCGTCGTCCTGAAGATCGCATCCTGTTGCTCCGCACTGAACGGGGCGGCGGCGGCGCGAAAGGCTCCGACGAGCTCGCGATAACTGGTCCACAATTTCTCGATCGGAAAATTGGAGCCGAACAGGCAGCGCTCGGCGCCGAAGATCGCGACGGTGTCGGTGAGCACGGCGGCGATATGCGCGGGATCGTTGCGGTGGATGAAGGTGCCGAGCCCGGACAGTTTCGAGACCACGTTCGGACAAGTCGCGATCCGGGCCATCCCGGCGCGCCAGGCGGCCCGTCCAGCCGGCGAGAGATCCTCGAGCATGCCGGCATGCTGGAGGATGAAGGTCACGCCGGGACAGGATTCGGCGAGCTGCGCAGCATCCGGCATCTGCGGCGTGAAGACCTGGAGGTCAAAACTCCAGCCGTAATCGGCCAGACGCGCGACGTTGCGAAGAATCACGGGATCGGCGCAGAGATCCGGACGCGCCGCGAAGCGATAGAGCGGGTTCTCATGCCAATGCAGCTGCATGCGTACCCCGCGCAGCAGTGGGTAGCGCTTGAGGCGGTCGAGCTGCGGGCGGACGTCGTCGGCCGCGAAATCGGCGTAGGCGACGATGGCGTGCGGCCAGCCGTGTTCGTCGGAGGTGCGCTGCACCCAGGCTGCCTCCTCCTCGAAATGCTCGGGCGCCCAGTTGGTCTGCACGTAGACGGAGCGGGTGACGCCGCTGTGCTCGAGATCGTGGAGATATTCCTTGATCGGATAATCGCGCCGGATCGGCTCGTACGGTCCGAAGATTCGAGGCTGCATCGGGCCGATCAGCCAGGGTAGGTCGGCCTGCCGCCAGATGTGATGATGGCCGTCGACAATACCGTTCACGCAGCTCTCCTTCCCAGTGCCAGGACGTGGGCGACGATGGATGCGCTCGATCCGCCGTCCACGAGATCGTCGACGAAGCGTTCGATCGCGACCAGCGCTTCGGTCTGCGGACGGAAGCCGGGGCCGGTCGCGAGCGGCGTCAGCCAGCTCAGGCGCCAGGCCCGCCGCGATAATTTCGCGACGGCGTCGCGAAGGGCGTCCGGCTCGCCGCGCTCGAGCCCGTCGGACACGATGATCACGGCGGCGCCGCGGGCGTAGCCGCCGAACCGTGGGACCGCCAGGAAGGCTTGCAGCGCGTCGCCGATCCGGGTGCCGCCGTCCCAGTCGCTGACCAGATGGGCCGCGGCGCTCAGCGCCTGCTCGCGGCGTTTCAGCCGCAGCACGCGGGTGACACGGGTCAGCCGCGTGCCGAAGGTGAAGACCTCGACGTTAGGCGCAGCCTGCACCAGCGCATGCGCAAGCTTCATGTTCTCCTCGGTGCGGCTTTTCATCGAGCCGGAGACGTCGATCAGCAGCAAGACTTTGCGCGGCCGTTGCCGCCGCCTCATGTGGCCGAGGCGCAGGATCTCGCCGTCGCTGCGGACGCTGTCGCGCAAGGTGCGGCGGAGGTCGGCAAAGGGGCCGCGGCGCGCCCGCACGCGGCGGTGCCCGCGCCGCCGCGGCAGGCGCCGCGGGGCCTCGCGAGCCAGGCGCCGGAGGGCATCGGTCGTGGAGAGCTGCGCGAAGCGGCGCTCGACCAGCGCCTCGGCGCGCGTCGCGGTCAGACCGGACTCGTTGGCGTCGTCGGCGAGCAGGGGCTCTTCGTCGCCGCGACCTTCCTCCTGCAGGCGGACGGTCTCGTCGTCCTCGCCGTCTTCGGCGCGCTCGATCGCTTCGCTGCCGCGGAAATGCAGGTCGAACAGCCGGTCGAAAGTGGCGCGGCGCTCGGGCGGCGGGGCGAGGGTGGCGAGCGCAGACTGCCTGATGTCCTCGAGCTTGCGTGGTCCGAGCAGCGCGATCGCGGCGAGGAACGCAGTGGTCTGCTCCGGCGCGACGGCGAAGCCGTTGGCGCGCAGCAACGCGACGAATGAAACAAAGGTGCGGGCGGCGCGTGGGAGCTGCAGATCGGTGCTCATGCGGTCGCCTCCGCGAGCATGGCATCGAGCCGCGGCGCGATGAAGTGCAGATCCTCTTCGTCCTTCAGCGCGACGCCGATCGAGCGTTTGAAGGCATCAGGCCAGCGGGCGCCGCCCTTGTTGAGGAGGGTCGCGGCCTCGGCCCAGTCGACGGCTTCTGCGATGCCGGGCGCCTTGCTCAGCGGTTCGCGCCGCAATTTCTCGACGGCCGCGACGACGGCGCGGGCCGTGGCTTCGGCGACGCTGGATGCGCGCATCATGATGATCCGCGCCTCCCGCTCGGCGCTGGGATAGTCGATCCAGTGATAGACGCAGCGGCGGCGCAACGCTTCGTGCAGATCGCGTGTCCGGTTCGAGGTCAGCACGACGACCGGCCGCTCGGCGGCGCGGACCGTGCCGCGCTCGGGAATGGAGATCTGGAAGTCGGAGAGGAATTCGAGCAGGAAGGCCTCGAACTCCTGGTCGGCGCGGTCGATTTCGTCGATCAGCAGCACGGTGGAATCGGGCGCGCGCAGCGCGGCCAGCATCGGTCGTTCGATCAGGAACGTCTCGCCATAGATGTCGATGCTCTCATCGCCGGCCTGGCGGATCGCCAGCATTTGCCGCGGATAGTTCCACTCATAGAGCGCGGCAGACGCGTCGATGCCCTCGTAGCATTGCAGGCGGATCAGGCGGCGGCCGAGCACGGCGGCAATGGCTTTTGCGGCTTCCGTCTTGCCGACGCCGGGCGCACCTTCCAGCAGCAGCGGCTTGCCGAGGGCAAGTCCGAGATAGGCGGCGGTCGCGAGCCCTTCGTCGGCGAGGTAATACGCTGCCCGCAGCGCCTTCTCCAGCGCCGCGGGGCTGTCGATGCCGACGATGTTGCTGCGAACCACCACGGCCGAGCCTCTAGCGCCGCGCCTGCGGCCGCGCGCCGCCCTGGGCCTTGATCGCGCGCAGCACCTTCTCCGGCGTGATCGGCAGATCGTCGATGCGGACGCCGACCGCGTTGAAGATCGCATTCGCCACCGCCGGCAGCACCGGATTGGCGCACATCTCGCCAGGGCCTTTTCCCCCGAACGGCCCATCGGGGGCGGGACGCTCCAGCACGGCAATGTCATGCGGGCAGATATCACCGGGACCGGGCATCAGATATTCGACGAAGTCGCGGGGCCCGTGGACGGGATCGGGATAGTAGGGCTCAGGCGTCTCGTAGAGCGCGTGGCTGACGCCCATCCAGGCGCCGCCGACGAGCTGCTGCTCGACCAGGCGCGGATTGAGCGCGCGGCCGAGCTCGTAGGCGGAATCCATCCGGACCATCGCAACTTCGCCAGTCTCGTCGTCGACCTCGACCTCGGCGACGAGGCAGGCATGGGCATAGCAGGTCGCCGGCGACATCTCGCCGGTCTCGGGATCGACGTCCGACAGCGGGACGAGGAAGATGCCGCGGCCCGAGATGGTCTTGCCCTGCTTGAACTGCGCGGCGATGGCGACGTCCTTGGTCGAGATCGAACGGTGCGGCGCGCCCTTGACGTGGATGTTGCCGCGCCCGTCGGTCTCGAGATCGGCGGCGTTGACCTCGAGCTCCTCGGCCGCGGCCTCCATCATCACGCCGCGCGCCTCGCGGGCGGCAGCCATCACGGCGTTGCCGACGCGATGAGTGCCGCGCGAAGCGAACGAGCCCATGCAATGCGGGCCGGTGTCGGAGTCCGCCGTGTCGACGTAGACGTCCTCGACCGGCACGCCCAGGGTCTCGGCGCAGATCTGCCGCGTCACCGATTTCATGCCCTGGCCGAGGTCGATCGACGACAGCGCCACGGTGAACTTGCCGCTGGGATTGGAATGCACCAGCGCCTGGCTCGGATCGCCGCCGAGATTCATGCCGATGGGATAGTTGATCGACGCCATGCCGCGTCCGCGATGCCTGGCCATCTAGCGCCTCCTGGTGCCGAACACGGATGAGAACCGGGTCGCGCCGTGCGATGGTGCGGCCGGGCGCGGCGGGGGAGGAGGCGGCGCCGGCGGCGGTGGCTCGCGCGGCGGCTCCCGCGTCGTCGCCATCGGCGCGCGGTCATAGCTCGTGCGCTGCTGCGCAGGCGCGGCCGGCCGCGCCCGCGAATCCGTCGGTGTCGGCGGGATGACGGCGCGGCTGCCGCCGCCGTCCTTGCGCGAGGAGGCGCGCCTGAACTCGTCGCGGATCGGCCATTTGGCCTTCTCCGCCGCAACCTGGACGCATTCGATCAGCGCGGTGTTCTTGGCCTCGCGCCGGTGCGCCTTCATATCGCCGTCGCGATAGGCGTTCAGAATCCGGAACTCCATCGGGTCCATGCCGACGAGGCCTGCGAGCTTGTCCATCTGGCATTCGATGGCAAAGTCCATCGCGGTGACGCCGAAGCCGCGCATGGCAGTCGCCGGCGTGCGGTTGGTGAAGACGCAATAGACGTCGCCATAGACGTTCGGGATGGTGTAAGGGCCCGGCAGGTGCGCGGCGCATTTGACCGCGGCATAGCTCGACAGCCGCGTATAGGCGCCGCTGTCGAAAAAGGCGCGGATCTTGCGCGCCACGATGCGGCCGTCGCGCATGACGCCGTCCTTGATGTAGATGCGCTCGGCGCCGCGCGGCGGGCCGTATTGCATCTCCTCCTCGCGGCCGAACACGTAACGCACGGGACGCCCCGTCAGCATGGCGCCGAGGATTGCGAGCGGTTCGGTCAGGGTATCCACCTTGCCGCCAAAGCCGCCGCCGACGGTGCCGCCGATGAAGTGGAAGGTGTTGGAGGGCACGTCCAGGATCTTGGCGCAGGTGTCGACCGAGAAGAACAGCGCCTGGGTCGAGGTGTAGACGACGTAGCGGCCGTTGGTGTCGGGCGCCGCGATGGCGCCGTTGGTCTCGGTCGGTGCGTGCTCGATCGGCGACATCTGGTAGCGCTGCTCGAGCACGTGGTCGGCGGTTGCGAGCGCGGCGTCGGCATCGCCAAAGCGCAGGCGCTGGTGATCATAGACGTCGTGATAGATGAAGGCGTTCTTCGGATAGGTCTCGTTGACCACGGGCGCGCCGGGCTTGAGCGCATCCTCGACGTCGAACACGGTCGGCAGCGGCTCGTAGTCGATCTTAACCTTCCCGATCGCCTCGAACGCCTCGCGCTCGCTGTCGGCGACGATGGCGAGGATCGGTTCGCCCTTGTAGCGGACCTTGTCGACGGCGAGCGACGGCTCGTCATCCTTGCCGAAGTTGATCAGGCTGAGCAGCGTGTTGAGGTTGCGTGGTACGTCCGCGCCGCGGATGATCCGGCGCACGCCGGCCGAGCGCTCGGCCTCGGTGGTATCGATGCGGCGCAGCCTTGCATGGGCCTGGGTCGAACGAACGACCTTCAGGTGCAGCATGCCCTGCAACTGGTGATCATTGAAATAGCTGGACGTGCCGGTGATGTGGCCGAGCATGTCCTGCCGCTGCGTGCCCTTGCCGATTTCCTTGAGGTTATCGTCACGCTCGTCGGCGAAGATGTCCTTGCGCAGTTCCAGCATGGTCTGACCTCAGGCGCTGGCCCGGCCGCCCGCGGCGGCGAGGATGGCATTGATGATCGGCTCGTAGCCGGTGCAACGGCAGATGTTGCCGGAGATCGCCTCGATCACATCGGTCCGGCTCGGAGCGGGATTGCGGTCGAGCAGCGCCTTTGCGGCCATCAGCATGCCCGGCGTGCAATAGCCGCATTGGGCGGCAAAATTGTCGGCGAAGGCGCGTTGCAGCGGATGCAGGTTCGGGCCTTGCTTCATGCCGTCCAGCGTTTCGACGGAACGGCCGGCGACGGTCTCGGCGAGCGTCAGGCAGGAGAGGTGAAGCTCACCATCGATCAGGACGCTGCAGGTGCCGCAGCCACCCTGACCGCAGCCGAATTTCGGCGTCATGTCGCCGATCAGCTCGCGCAGCGCGACGAGCAGATTGGTGCCGCCGTCGACGAAGATCGCGACGTCGCGGCCGTTGTGGCGAAATTGCAGGGGGATCTTTGTCATGGCGAGCTATTCCTGTCCCGATAGCAGGCGTCGCAAATGCACGCCGACGATCTCGCGGCGATACCAGGCGCTGCCGAGCGCGTTGTCGGATGGCGATGTTCCTTCCATGGCCGCAGAGGCCGCGGCTGCGATGGTCGCGGCATCCAGCGAGCGGCCCTCCAGCGCGCGCTCGGCGGCGCGGGCGCGGATCTGGGTCGGGGCCATCGAGCCCAACGCAATCCGCGCACCCGCGATCCGTCCGCCGCTGACCGGCAGATGCGCTGCGAGCGTGATCACCGAGCCGCCCTTCGGCTTGATGCGCGCGATCTTGCGATAACGGAACGCCTCGCTGCTGGCCGGCCGCGTGCAGGACACCGACAGCACCAACGTCCCGGCCTGGCGCTCGCGCCCCTGCAGAAACTCCTCGATCGGAATATCGCGCGAGCCGAAGCCGCCTTGCACCGCAATGGTGGCGTCGAGCGCCAGCAGCGCCACGGTGAAATCGCCGTAAGGGTTCGGCGCGAACAGATTGCCGCCGACGGTGCCCATGTTGCGCACGGCGGGACCGCCGATCGAGCGGGCAGGGGCATGCAGGAAGGCGAGATCGCGCTCGGCGAGCACGCGCGCGAAGGTGACGCCGGCGCCGAGCGTGATGCGCGGACCGGACGCGTCGATCCGGGTCAGCGCCTGGTCCTGCGCCCGGACGATCGTCGAGATCGACACGTCGCCTTCGTTCAGCGCGCGCATCACCAGCGTCCCGCCGCCGAGATAGCGCGCGCTACGGTCCGACGACAGCGCGCCGGCCGCCTCGCTCGCATTCGTAAAGGTCTTTACCGTCACGGCCATGGCTCAAGCGGCCTCCTTCAGATGGCGGCGGATCGCTTCGAATCCGGCCTGATAGATGTCTTCGGCGACCATGTGGGTGATGCGGTCCTTGTCCTCCGGCTTCGTCGTGAATCGCGACTCCCAGTGCCAGAAGGTGCGGTCGCCGTCGGTCACCGGCAGCAGCCGGACATGGGCGACGTAGTTGAACATCGGGACCGGCGTATCGAGCAGGCAGTAGCTGAAGGTCTGCTCGAGGTCGGACAGCGCCAGCAGCTGCTCGCGCAGCTCCGAGCCGTCCTTGAGCTTGAATCGCCTGACGCAGCCGATCTTGTCCGCGGATTGCGCGCGTTCGATCGAGGAGGTCGCAACCGCCGGATGCCAGCGGTCGTGCCCGTTGAAATCGCGCAGCACGTCCCACACCGCGTCGGTCGGTGCGTTCAGGATCGTGCTCTTGACGATATGCGGCACGGCTAGCCTCCGAACACGCGCTTCAGGGCGTCGAAGCCACCCTGGAATACGCCGCCGCCGATGTTGCTGACGAGTTCGGTCTCCCGTTCCGGCGCGCAGTCGAATTCGGCGGTCCATTCCATGAAGGTCTGGTCGCCGTCGGTGACAGGCGTGAGCCGCAGGGTGGCGACGTAGTTCTCGACGCCCATCGGCGATTCCAGGATCGAATAGGTGCAGAACATGTCGTAGTCGGAGAGGCCGAGCAGCTTTTCGCGGATGCGGTCACCGTTGCGCAGCCGGAAATCCCTGACACAGCCGATCTTGTCGGCGGGCTCGCCGCCCTCGATCCGGCTTTCGGCGATGGCCGGATGCCAGTTCGGCAGGCCGTTGAAATCGCGTACCCGCGCCCAGACGCGGTCGTTGCGGGCATTGACGACGGTGGAGACATAGACGCGGGCCATCGCTTAAGACCTCAGCTCTTCTTCCGCGGCCCGCGCTCGGCCGGCGGCTCGCCACCCTCGGCCGCGGGCGAGGAGGCCGCCGGCTTGTCGCCACCGCCACCACCTCCGCCGCTACCCTTGCGCGCGGCCTCCTTGATGCCCTGCATGTCGCGGGCCTCGCGGATCAGGCCCGGCATCTTGGCGAGACTGCCGCCCTCGACACCGATGTCGGACAGGATGGAGTCGATCAGCGGCGCCTGGACCCGATAGCGCAGGGCCGAGTCGATCACCTCGTCGGTGGCGCTGCGGCCGCCATTGCCGTTGCCATGGCCGTTGCCATTGAGGCCGTCGACCTGGAGGATGCGGATGCCCTCGATCTTCTCCATCGGCTTGACACTCTCGCGCACGATGCCCTCGATGCGGTCGAGCAGTTTTCTGCGGAACAGCGAGTAGCGCGCCTGATCGGTCAGCACGTTCTCGGCCTCATTCAGCATGCGCTGCGCCTCCGCCTCGACCGCGGCGCGCACACGCTCGGCCTCGGCCGCGATGCGGGTCTCCTCCGCCTGTTTCTCCGCCAGCAGGACCTCGACGGTCTTGCGCCGCTTGGCGATCTCGCTCTCGCGGGCGGTGACGACGCGCTCGGCGGCTTCAGTCGCCCGGATCCGTGCCTCCTCGGCGGCGGCGCGCGCGGCGGACTCCTCCAAGGACTTCTGATGGATGGCGATGGCTTTCTCCATCAGCACCGTCTCGACGTCCTTCTCGCGATTGACCTCGAGCTTGCGCAGCTCGCGCTCGCGGCCGATGCGCGCCTCGTCGAGGCCGCGGTCGGAGGCGATGCGGGCACGCTCGACCTCCTCGCGCGCCGCGATCTCGGCTTCCTGCAGCGACTGCACGCGGGCGACCTCGAGTTGCTCGATCGCACGTCGCCGCTCGATGCGGGCGGCTTCCAGCGCCTGCTCGCGCGAGACGTCGGTGGTCTCGACCTCCTTGCGCGCGACGATCTCGGCTTGCCGGACCTGGCGGTCGGCGTCGATCCGCTCGGACTTCTTGGTCGACAGCGCGATGACGCGGTCCTCGTCCGCGATCTCGATCGCCTTCTTATGCTCGATGTTGAGCACTTCGCGCTTCTTTGAGGAATTGATGCGCTCGGCCTCGAGCGCCAGATCGACCGTGACGCGCTGCCGCTCGATGGCGTCGCGCCGCTTCAGCTCGGCGGCCTCGAGGAGGCCGGTGCGCTCGATCTCCAGCGCGCGCGTCTCGCGTTCGGCCTGGATGCGCTCGGCCGCAACCGCCTTCTCTTGGGCGATGCGGGCCGCCTCGATCGCCTCGCGCGAGGCGATATCGGCTTCTTCGACGGCGCGGTTGCGGGCGATCTCGAGCGAGCGCACGCGCTCCTCCTGCGCGATACGCGAGGCTTCCGTGGTCTCGCGCGCGGCAATGCCGGCGACGTCCAGTGCCTGATTGCGCTCGATCTCCAGCTGCCGCGTGTTCTGCTCGGCGGCGATGCGCTCGGCCGCCAGCGTCCGCTCCCGGGCGATGCGGGCGGCCTCGACCGCGCGCTGGGCCTCGATCTCGGCCTCCTGGATCGTCCGCACCTGCTGGATCTCCAGCGCGCGGGTGCGCTCGTCGGAGGAGATGCGCTCGACATTGACGATCAGCGTCTGGGCGATGCGGGCCTTTTCCGTGGCCTCGCGGGCGGCAATCTCGGCCTCGTCGACCGCGCGCGTGCGCTCGATCTCGCGGCGGCGCGTCTCTTCCTCGTTGGCGATGCGGGCGTCGGTGACGACGCGATCCTGCTGGATTCGTGCCTTCTCGATGGCCTCGCGCGCGGCTATCTCGGCTTCCTCGACCGTGCGCATCCGCTCGATTTCGCGCTGGCGGACTTCGCGTTCGGAGGCGATGCGGGTGGTGTCGATCGAGCGCTGGTTGGCGATCCGGGTCTTCTCGATCTCTTCGCGCGCCAGCAGCTCCTTCTCCTCGATGGTCCGGGTCCGCTCGATCTCCTTCTGGCGGGTCTCGCGCTCCGAGGCGATGCGGGCCTCGGCGATCGCCTGCTCATTGGCGATGCGGGCGCGCTCGATGGCCTCGCGCGCGGAAATCTGCGCCTGTTCCGCCTCGGTCTCGCGCAGGGCCCGCTCGCGGGCGACTTCGGTGCGCTGAAGCGCGCGGCGCATCTCGATGTCGCGTTCCTGCTCCAGCCGCGCGGTCTCGCTCTCGCGCTCGATCTCCAGCGCCTGCCGTTCGGCTTCCAGGTTGCGGGAGCGGATCTTGATCATCGAATCCTGCTCGATGTCGTTGCGCAGCTTGCGTCTGGCCTCGATGTCCTCCATCAACCGGGTCAGGCCTTCGGCGTCGAACCGGTTCGAAGGGTTGAAGAACTCAAGGTCAGTCTGGTCGAGATCGGTGATCGCGACCGATTCCAGCTCGAGGCCGTTCTGGGCGAGAGCTTCCGCCGCTTCGGTCTTGACCCGCGCGACATAGTCGCCGCGCCGCTCGTGCATCTCCTCCATGGTCATTTCGGAGGCGACCGAGCGGATCGCGGAGATGAACTTGCCGGCCAGCAGTGCATGCAGCTGCCCGGGTTCCAGGGTGCGACGGCCGAGCGTCGCCGCGGCGATCGAGACGGCTTCCCGGGTCGGCTGGACGCGGACGTAGAAGTCGGCCTCGATGTCGACGCGCATGCGGTCGCGGGTGATCACCGCATCCTGCTTCGACCGCACGATGCCCATCGGCAGCACGTTCATGTTGACGGGGGTGTAGTCGTGAATGAACGGCAGCACGAAGGCGCCGCCATTGATCACCACGCGTTCGCCGAGGAAGCCGGTGCGGACGAACGAGGTCTCCTTGGAGGAGCGGTGGTAGAGCCAGTTCACGATGTAAACGCCGACCACGATCACGACGATCGCGACGATCAGCCAGAGGATCAATTCACCGACCAGCATCCCTGACATCTTTCCCTCCCTCGAACCTTCGGCGTTATCGCGCGCCGATCGCCTTGAATTGACGCACCTGTTCCGTCAGCGCCCGCTCCACGGGCAGCCGCTCCATCGAGGACGCCCCGTAGAAGCCGTGGCAATGACGGGTGTTCTTCATGATGAAATCGGCGTCGGCGGGATCGGCGATCGGGCCGCCATGCGCCAGCACCAGGATGTCCGGATTGACGCTGAGCGCGGCACTGGCCCAGGTGTCGATCCGCGCCGGGCAGTCCTTGAGCTTTGGCGCGGTCTGCGCACCGATCGTGCCGCCGGTCGTCAGGCCCATGTGGCAGACGATGATGTCGGCGCCGGCGATCGCCATCGCGGCGGCTTCCTTCTCGCTGAACACGTAGGGCGTTGTCAGCATGTCCTTGTCGTGCGCCTTGGCGATCATGTCGATCTCGAGCGCATAAGACATGCCGGTCTCTTCGAGATTGGCGCGGAAGGTACCGTCGATCAGGCCGACGGTCGGAAAGTTCTGGACGCCGGCAAACCCGAGTGCCTTGAGCTGGTCGAGAAAGACGTCCATGTCGCGGAAGGGATCGGTGCCGTTGACGCCCGCAAGCACCGGGGTCTGGTCGACCACGGGGAGCACTTCGTTCGCCATTTCCAGCACGATGGCGTTGGCATCGCCGTACGCCATCAGGCCCGCGAGCGAGCCGCGCCCGGCCATGCGATAGCGCCCGGAATTGTAGATGACGATGAGGTCGACGCCGCCGGCTTCCTCGCATTTGGCTGAGAGCCCGGTGCCGGCGCCGCCGCCGACGATCGGCTCGCCGCGCCTTGCCATGTCGCGAAACCTCTTCAGCAGCGCCGTGCGTTCAAACCTGGCCATCGGTCACCTCGCGAGTCTCCGCCGCCCACCGGTGCGTCCGAACAGGGTTCGAAACGTACTGACGATGGCGGCGGCGAAATCGGGATCGTTGATGTTCTTAGGCGTGCGAATGAGCTGGCGGTTGCCGGTCTGGCGCACGGTGCGCTCCAGCGTGCGGAACAGCGCGGCGTCGGCATCCGGATCCCAGAACGGCTGGCCTCGGGCATCGAGCGCGGAGACGCCGCCCTCGGGCAGGAAGAATCGCACCGGGCCATCCATCTGGTTCAGCCGCTCGCCGATCCAGCGGCCCATGCGCTCGTTCTCCTCCACCGTCGTCCGCATCAGCGTCACCTGCGGATTGTGGACGTGGAATTTGCGGCCGCGATAGCGTTCGGGAATGGTGTCGGGCGCGCCGAAATTCACCATGTCGAGCGCGCCGACCGAGCCGACATAGGGCAGGCGGCTGCGGATGATCGCGCCAAAGCGGTCTTCGGTGGCGGGGAACACGCCGCCCATCAAGAGGTCGCAGACTTCGGTCGTGGTGAGGTCGATCACGCCGGCGAGCTGGCCGGACTCGACGAGCTTCTCCATCGAGCGTCCGCCGACGCCGGTGGCATGGAACACCAGGCACTCGAAATCCTCGCGCAGGTCGCTAGCGATCTTCTGCACGGCCGGCGTGGTGACGCCGAACATGGTGATGCCGATTGCGGGCAGCCCGCCGGCCTCGCGCGCCGTTGCGGCACGCGCGTCAAGCCGCGCCTTGACCATGCCGGCGAGTGCATTGGCACCGTTGGCGAGAACCGCGCGCGAGATCGAGTTCAGCCCCTGCACGTCGGTGACCGAGTACATCATGGTGATGTCGGCCGGGCCGACATAGGGCCCGACATCGCCTGATGCGACCGAGGAGATGATCAGCTTGGGCACGCCGACCGGCAGCGCGCGCATGCCCGGGGCGACCAGCGAGGCCGCGCCCGAGCCGCCGGCCGAGATCACGCCGGCGGCATTGCCCTGGCGCCGCAGCCAGTTCGCAAACGCATCTGCCATTGCGGTCACCGCGGCACCACGGTCGGTGCCGAACACGGCGGAGCCACCGCGGCCGTGGTTCAGGGCGATCTCCTGCGCGGAGACATCGCAGGAAGAATGCTTGCCACTGGTCGAGACGTCGACTAGCCGCGTGCGCAGGCCGCTTTCGGCGATGATGTCGCGGATGTAGCGCAGCTCCTGGCCCTTGGTATCGAGCGTGCCGACGACCAGCACCACCGGCGGGCCCGAGGCCTGCGCCGTCACCGGCTCGCGCTTGCGCCGCGCCGTCTCGTCGAGCCGCGCGACTTGCGTCGAGAGCGTCCGCGCCGCGGCCTCGATGCGCGCGATCGGTACCGGTTGCGACCATCGAGTCGGCAGCGTCGGGTTGGAGATGTAGATGCGCACCGGCCCGTCGCGGCGGGGCACCGGCGTCGGCTTCGTTTCGGCGGCGGATGCCGCGACGTCGATCTCCGGTTCGAGCTCCGCATGAAGCCCGACGCCGAGCAGGCGCTGCTGCAGTTCGCGGTCCGCCGCAAGGCGCGCGGAGTCGATGATGCGATTGATGCGGCCGTTGACCATGATCGCGACGTTGCGCGAAATCGCGGTGGCGACGCCGATGTTCTGCTCGATGACGAGCACGGACATGTCACCGTCTTCGCCCAGCCGCAGCAGCATCTCCTCGACCTGCGCGACGATGACGGGCGCGAGGCCTTCGGTCGGCTCGTCCATGATGAGCAGATGCGGGTTGGTGAGCAGCGCGCGCGAGATCGCCAGCATCTGCTGTTCGCCGCCGGACAGCTGGCCGCCGCCGTGATCCCGACGCTCGGCGAGCCGGGGAAAGGTGTCGTAGATGCGCTCGACGGTCCAGGCGCCCGAACGCAGGCCGCCGGCGAGCCGCAGGTGCTCGTCGACGCTGAGCGAGCGCCACAGACGGCGGCCCTGCGGCACATAGCCGACGCCGAGCCGCGCGATCTGGGCCGGCGGCCGCCGCGTGACGTCCTCGCCGCGCACGCGGATCGATCCGCCGCTCACGCCGACCAGCCCCATGATCGCCTTGCACAGCGTGGTCTTGCCCATGCCGTTGCGGCCGACGACGGAGAACACGCCGCTCTCCAGCGTGAGATCGACGCCTTGCAGCGCATGCGAGTGGCCGTAATAGACGTCGAGGCCGCGGACCTCGAGTGCGGCACCGCTGCGGCGGACCTCATTCATGGCCGCCTCCGAGATAAAGCTCCTGCACTTCAGGGTCGGATTGAATTTCTTCCGGCAGGCCCTCCTTGAAGATGCGGCCGTTGTGCATCATCGTGACGCTCTCGACGACGCGCAGCGCGACGTCCATGTCGTGCTCGATGATGATGTAGCCGATATGGGCGGGCAGGGAGGTCAGGATCTCGATCAGCTCGGCCCGCTCCGTCGGCGACAGGCCGGCGGCCGGCTCGTCGAACAGCACGAAGCGCGGCGCGCCGGCGAGCGCGAGCGCGATCTCGAGCTGGCGCTGCTGGCCGTGCGCGAGCTCGGCGACACGCTGGTCCTTCACGGCGGACAGATGCACGGCCTGCACCAAATTGTCCGCGGCATGCATCAGCGCGTCGTTCTGTCCCGGGCGCAGGAACGAGAAACGTCCGCGCGAGACGCCGCGGCAGGCGAGATAGACGTTGTCCTGCACGGTGAGGCCAGGGAACAGCGCCGAAATCTGGTAGGTGCGACGCAGCCCGCGGCGGATGCGCTCATAGGGGGGGAAATGCGTGACGTCCTCGCCGAAGAAGCGGATGGTGCCGGAGGAGGGCGGGAAGTCGCCCGTGATGCAGTTGAACAGCGTGGTCTTGCCGGCACCGTTCGAGCCGAGCACGGCGCGCCGCTCGCCCGGTCGCACGGTAATGGTGACGTCGGTCAGCGCCGCGAGCGCGCCGAACAGCCGCGTCACGCCGCGCAGCTCCAGTGCAGCGCCAGCACCGACGACGGAGAGGCGTTGGGCGACGCTATCCATGGCGGCGCCCTCCACTGGAGCGGCTCGCGTCCCGACGTTGATACTGACGCCAGCGCTGCCAGAGGCCGATGACCCCGTCCGAGGACCAGAACACGATGGCGAGGAAGCCGAGCCCGATCAGCAGGCGGAAGCGGTTGCCGTCGAGCCCGAGCCGGACCAGGAAGTCGAGCGCGAAGGTGCGTAGCAGCACGAAGATCAGCGCGCCGATGTAGGGACCGATCGGGCGCGTGATGCCGCCGACGACGGCGATGATCAGCACGTCGATGCAGGCCCCGACGCTGACCGAGCCCGGCGAGATCTGGCGATAGTTCCAGACCTGCAGCACGCCGGCCAGCGCCGCGACGAAAGACGCGAAGGCATAGGCTGCGACGCGGTGCGCATTGACGTTGAAGCCGAGCGCCGCCATGCGCCGCGGATTGTCGCGCACACCCTGGAGCGCGAGGCCGAACGGGGCGCGCGAGAGATATTCCACCGCGAAGTAGCAGAGCGCGGCGACCGCGAGCACGACATAGTAGAAGGGAATGTCGGCGCGCCAGTTCACGCCCCAGAAGTGCGGCGTGGCCACGTTGTTGATGCCGGTATGGCCGTTGAAGATCGCCCAGTTCTGATTGGTGAAATAGTAGAAGGCGGCGCCAATGGCGAGCGTGATCATGATGGTGTAGATGCCTTCGGTGCGCACCGCGAGCGCGCCGCCGAGCGTGCCGAAGGCGGTCGCCAGCGCCAGCGCCATCGGCACTGCGAGCCACCACGGCCAGCCGAGGCTGATATTGGCGTTGCCGCTGACGCCGAACACGGCGACCATGTAGGCCGAGAAGCCTGCAATGGTGAGCTGCATCAGGCTGACCATGCCGCCATAGCCGGCGAGGAACATCAGGCTCAGCGCCATGGTGCCGAGGATCAGCGTCGTCGCGAAGATCTCGATCAGGAAGAAGCCGCTCGCGATCAGCGGCATGACCAGGAGGATGGCCGCGACGGCCCAGGCGGCGGGGTTGTTGATCTCCGGCCATGTCCGGGTCGGCCGCTGCGCCTTGGTGGCGCGGCCTACGGCGACGGGGGCTTCGTGGGCGAGCGACATCTCAGCGCCTCGCCAATAGGCCTTGCGGCCGGATCGCCAGCACCACCACCATGATCAGGAAGGTCACGACGATGGCGTAGGTCGGGATGTAGACCGAGCCGAGCTGCTCGGCGAGGCCGATGATCACCGCACCGAGCGCCGCGCCCGGGATCGAGCCCATGCCGCCCACGATCACGACGACGAGGGACGCCAGCAGGAAGCGGATGTCTTCGCCGGGCGATAAGGACTGGAATGTGCCGCCGACGACGCCGGCGATGCCCGCAAGCCCCGCGCCGAAGGCGAACACGGCGACGAAGACGAGTTGGATGCGTACGCCGGTCGCGGCGAGAATATCGCGATCGTCGACGCCGGCGCGGACGATCATGCCGATCCGGGTGCGGTTGAGCGCGAGCCACATCGCGACGCCAATGACCACGGAGGCCGCGAAGATCACGAGCCTGACGAGCGGATATCTGAGATAGACCGGCTCGCCCGAGGATTTAATCGCCGTGACCAGCGGCAGCTCGATCGGACCGATCAGCCAGTTCGGGGTCTGGATCTGGTAGAAGTCACCGCCGCAGGCCCACAGCATGAGATCGGCAAACACGATCGACAGTCCGATCGTCACCATGGTCTGCCTGAGATCCTGGCCCTCCATCCGGCGGAACACGATCACCTGCAGCAGCACGCCGACGAAGGCGGTCAGGATAAAGGCGACGATGAAGCCGAGGATCCACGAGCCGGTCGATGTGCTGATGGCGTAGCCGACATAGCCGCCGAACAGATAGAGCGAGCCGTGCGCGAGGTTGACGTTGCGCATCAGGCCGAAGATCAGGGTGAAGCCGCTGGCGACGAGGAAGTAGAGGCCGCCAAGCGTGATGCCGTTGAACACCGCGTTGAGGAAGACGCGCTTGCGGCCGATCGCCTCTTCCAGCCCCGGCGGCCAGACCGCGAAGATCAGCCAGAGCACG
Organism: Bradyrhizobium sp. BLXBL-01; assembly: GCF_051853025.1. Classification (NCBI taxonomy): domain Bacteria; kingdom Pseudomonadati; phylum Pseudomonadota; class Alphaproteobacteria; order Hyphomicrobiales; family Nitrobacteraceae; genus Bradyrhizobium; species Bradyrhizobium sp. BLXBL-01. The sequence continues at coordinate 5,185,795 of NZ_CP182471.1, read as the reverse complement.
ACCGCAATCGCGATGATCGTGATCAGCGCCCAGGCCGGATGGCGTTCGACGAAGCGGCTCATGGCTTCACCTCGCCCCGCTCGCGGCGGGGCAATCGCATATCGGAGGCGGAGGCTCCGCAGCCCATCCTTCGAGACGCCCGCTTTGGCGGGCTCCTCAGGATGCGGGCAGAGTATTCGGCAGCAGTTTCAGCGGGCCCAATGCTGATTAGTCTCATCCTGAGGAGACCGCGGAGCGGTCGTCTCGAAGGACGAGGCGCTTGCGCAGACCCTTCCAAGCGGTCGTGTGTGATAGCTTTTGCGCGTGCGTAGAGAGGTCGCGCCGAAGGCGCGGGTTCACCGCAACCCTCTCCCCGCAAGCGGGGCGAGGGGGCATGCAAGCCGTTGCCGGCTGCTGGCCCTGCCATGGACGAACGTCCTCCCTGGACTCGCGATCCTCTTTCGGGATCGCGTTGCCGGCATCCTAGCCAGGCGGCGAGGGCGACGTTTGATCGTGAGTATCTTTTCGTGGCCTGCGCTCAGGCGCGCAAAACCTTGGCGGCGCGACGATAATCGGTCGGGGCCATCCCGACATTGGCGGCAAAGAAACGCGTGAAACCGCTCTGCGAGGAGAAGCCGAGGTCGAAGCCGATGTCGGCGATGGGCGTCTCGCTCGCCACCAGCGCTTCGAGCGCCTGTTCCATGATCAGCGTGTTGAGATAGAGGTTCGGCGTGACGCCGGTCTGCACGCGGAACAGCCGGTAGAAATGCGGCCGCGACAGGCCGGATTCGCGCGCAATGGTGTCGAGCTCGATTTCGGCGCCGGGGCTTTCCGACATCATCTTGATGCACTTGCGCACGCGAAAGTCGGTGACGCCGCCTGCGCGCGGATCGCGCGCGATCTCGGCCTGCTGCCAGCTTTCGTCGTAGCAGATGTCGATCAGCCGCCTCAGCTCGGAATCCAGGCTGGAGAGCGATGGTGCGCCGCACACGAGCGCGGCGGTCCGCCTGATGTGCTTGTCGAGCGCGGGCGTGCGCCTGAACTGGGTGCGGCCGAAGCGCAACCGGTCGGAGCCGGAGGCATCCGGCGCAAACCATTCGGCGTTGACGTAGAGCACGAAGAAGATGGCGCCGCCGTCGAGATCGGTTGGCAGGAAGTTGTGCGGTTCCCAGGGATTGACGGCGACGACCGACGTCTCGGTGAGATCGTAATGCCCGTCGGAGACATCGATGCATGCGGGCATGCCGCCGACATGGAAGATCAGATGACCTTCGCGATGGGCGTGGATATTGAAAGGGCGGTTCAATTGATAAACCGTCGCCCGGCCGAAGCGGCCATGGAAGACGGCGAGCGCACGGCTCATGCCTTCCCCTCCCGAACGTTCTTGTGTTTTCGGCCAGCCTTCAACAACACCGCCAAGATTGCAAGAGCGGAGAGCGACCGCGTCAGCGAGTCGCTCCCCGGTTGCGTGCCTGATGTGATGCGTCAGTACTTCTTACATTCCGGCACAGTGCGGCTCGGCAGGCCAATCTTGGAGAACACGGCCGGATCGTAGCCGAGCGTCTGGTTCACGTTCGGGATCACCTTCACGACCTTGCTGAACAGTGCGCCCTTGCCGTCGTCGACGACCTCGGTGACGAAGTTGGTACCGATCGCCTGGCGGTTGGAGTCGAGCTTGATCTTGCCGTTCGGCGCGTCGAGCTCGATCTTCGCGAGTGCTTCCTTGTACTTGGCCTGGTTGTTGGAGAGGTCGCCATTGACCTGACGCAGTGCGAGGATCAGCGCCATGGTTGAATTATAGTAGTTGGTGGCGAGCAGCGACGGGCTCGGGAAGCGCTTGTTGGGCGGGAAGGCGTCCTGATAGGCCTTCACGAACTTCTGCCAGCCCGGATCCTCCCAGGTGTCGGCCTGGCCGCTCGCCGCGATGGTGCCGATAAGGGCATTCTTGGCGTTGCCCTTCGACGACAGGATGGTCTGGTCGATCATGATGGAACCACCCATCAGATGCGCCTTGCCGCCGGCCTGCTGATACTGGTTGAGGAAGTTGACGGCATCCGCGCCGCCGAGCCCGAGATAGATGGCATCGACGTCGTCGGGCAGGGCGGCGATGACCGAGGCGAAGTCCTTGGTGCCGAGTGGCACCCATTGCCGGTTGGTGACCTGCCCGCCGGCGCCGCAGAACTCGAGCACCAGCCCGAACACCTGGGTGTAGATGAAGGAATAGTCCTCGCCGACGGTCGCGATCTTGCGATACTTCTTTTCCTCATAGGCGTATTTGCCGAGGCCGATCTGCCACTGCGCGCCGTCCATGTTGTAGCGGAAGAAGTTTGGGGCAGGGTCGACATAGGTCGTTTCCTGCGCACCGGATGCGGCATTGATGAACGTCAGCTCGGGATGGGTTTTGGCAAAATTCTTCACCGCGATGCCTTCGTCGCCGGAGAGCGGCGACAGCAGGATCTGCACCTTGTCCTGCTCGATCAGCTTGCGGACCGCGCGCACGGCCGAGTCCGGCGTTGCGTCGGTAGAGGCGACGATGAATTCGAGTTCCTTGTCGCCGATCTTCTTGCCGAGCACGTTGAGCGCGGTCTGATGGCCGCGCATGCCGTCCTCGCCGAGCACCGTGTAGGTGCCTTCGAGCGTCGCGGTCACGCCCACCTTGATCTTTTCCTGGGCGATCGCCGCGCCCGAAAGAAACAGGCTGCTCAACGCGAGCAGTCCGATGCTGCATTTCGACATGTGCTCCTCCCCTGTGTCATCGCTTGTTGCCGCGACGAACCGTGCATGCCCGTGGCTCTTCAAGCCCGCGGCTTTGGAGGAAAGCTAACCGAAGTCGGATGCGCTGCACGCATTGCGGCCTCCCTCGGCTTGACTGGCAGTCTCATTTTTGAATGTTGCGGCGCGAGTGATTTCGCGGTGCAGCAGGGGCCCGCGCCGCAAAAGTGTCCCAGGCGGAAGCGAGGAGCGCGTTAACAATAATCTTCGGCGAGAAACTGGTTGATGGCGTCGAACGCCTGCAGACGGTTTTTCTCCAGCAGAACCATGTGCGTGCCTTCGCCGATCTCGATCCAGCGCCGGTATGGCGCATGTTTCAGTGAGAGGAAGAAGTCCTGCGCCGAGGCGATGGGCACGTCCTGATCCCATTCGGCGTGGACCAGGAGCACGGGGACGCGAATGTCGCCGGCATCATAGAGCCTCTTGCCGGCGGCCCAGTATTCGCGAATGTCCAGGATCGGGCCATTGACCGCACGCATGATGGGAGGCGTTTGGGCGCTGCCTAACGGGTCGGTCGCGAGCGAGATGTTGGCCCAGAGCTCGAAGCCGCCCGCCGGGATCAAGCGCGATCGTGCCGCTTCCGGCGCAGCCGAAAGCCAGCGCGTTCTGAAGTCCAGCACTGGAACCCTGCGATAGCCGCCGAGGCGCCCGCCTGCATCGATCGGAGCCGGACCCTGCAGCAACCAGAGCGGCGCGACCAGCGCGAGCTTGACCACCTTGTCGTTGTTGCCTGCGGTGTAAGCACCGGCCACCGAGCCGCCCCAGGACATGGCCACCAGATTGAGGCGCGCGATCTTGCGTTGCTTGAGGATGTACGCGACGGCGCTGGCGAGGTCACGCACGCCGGCCTCGGTGCGCACGAGCGGTTCGGACTGCTCCGGCGGCGCGTCCATCTCGGGCGGGCGGGTCGATTGGCCATAGCCGCGCACGTCGAGCGCGAAGACGTCGTACCCTTGGGCGGCGAGATAATCCATGAAGGAGCGGCCGCCGAGCGGCGTATCGAAAAGGCTTCCCGACGAATAGGTCGCGCCGTGCATCATCAGGATGGTTCGCTCGGCAGAGAAGGTCTCGAGCGTCGCCGGGCGCTTGTTGCGCAGGTGAAGCGAAATTCCGGCGGTGTCGCTCGGGATCATGAGATCCTCGACCACGATCTCGGGCCTGTCGGCGCGCGCGCTGGCGTGCTGGTTCATGGTCGTTCTCCGTTCAGACGAATTGCCAGGTGAAGCGTCCTCCGGTCCGGCTGACGCGGCCGACCGATGACTGTGCGAAATGGGTGGTGAAGACGGTTGCGCCCCGCTCGGCAGCGTCCTCCAGCACGAAGGCGCGCGAGCGCGTTGCGGCTTCCGGGAATTCGCAGAAGCAGGAATTGAGCGAAGGCTCATAGACCTGGAGCGGATGGTGCATCACGTCGCCGGCGAACAGCGCCTCCTCGCCGCGCGAGACGAGGCGGATGGAGGCGTGATCGACGCTGTGGCCGGGCGTCGGGACGAACGAGATGCCCTCGATGGCCTCGCTCCCGTCCACCGCGATGAGCCTGGCGAGCCCGGCCTCGATCACCGGCCGGACGCTGTCGTCATAGACACGGTCGGCCGGCTTGCGCAGCGGGGGACCGAGGGACGGGGCCGGGCGGGCCGGTCCGGTCGGCTCTGTACCGGTCGCGAGACTCTCGCCATAGGCCTGCTCGATCGCGGAGAAGACGTAGGTCGCATTCGTGAAGGTCGGGACCCAGCGTTCGTCGACGAGGCGGGTGTTCCAGCCGACGTGATCGGCATGCACGTGGGTGAGCAGCACGTAATCGACCTGCTCCGGCGTGACACCTGCTGCGGCCAGCCGTGCCAGGAACGGCTCGTTGAGCCGGTGAAGCGGCGGAATCTCCGGCCGGTTCTTGTCGTTGCCGGTGGCCGTGTCGATCAGGATCGTGTGGTGCGGCGTCCTGACCAGCCAGCTATGAATGCTTTGGATGAAGGTGCCGGTCGCGGCATCGAACGAACCCGCCTCCAGCCGGTCGCGATGGCGCTCCAGTGCCTGCGGCTCGCCTTCCGGATAGAGCGCGCCGAACTTGAATGCGGCAAGCCGCAACTCGTCGATCCGCGTGACGGATGCTTCGCCGATCTGATAGGTCTTGGCCGCTTGAATCATCGAGAGGTCCTCCGCTGGGCCGCGCTGAGGGGGCCTGATTGCCCGTGCTGCGGTCACCGTGAGGTACGAAGCGCGCCGCGCCCTGAGGAGAGCTGCGGGCTCGATAGGTCCCATCGACGTTGTCGATATCGGAAGGCACGCTGGCCCGGCTTTTCACGTCGCCGTTTTGGCCGTAACCCTCGTGTCGCGGCTCGTCGGAGTCGCGATGTGCCCTGGACGGAGGTGGCACCTATGCGGGATGCGGAACATGGCCGGGGTCGGCCGGCCGACGACAACGATCTCGCCGAGATCGACCTCGGCCTGTTGCTGGCTCTGGAGGCTCTCTTGCGCGAGCGGAACGTCACGCGCGCGGCCTCCCGGCTCAATATCGGGCAGCCTGCGCTCTCGGCGCGGCTGAACCGGCTGCGACAGATCTTTGCCGATCCGCTGTTCGTGCCCGCGGCGAGCGGGCGCGGCGTGGTGCCGACGACGAGGGCTGTGGAGCTCCAGACCGAGCTTGCCGATGTGCTCGGCAAGCTCCGTCGCATGGTGGAGGGGCCGGCTGTGTTCGACCCCGCCAGGAGCCAGCGCACCTTCGTCGTTGCGATCCACGAAAATCCGGCCGTGACGCTGGCACCTGGCTTGGTGGCAAGCTTGACCGCGATGGCGGAGCGGGCGCGGCTCGCCCTCGTTCACCCCGCCCGCGATGTCGTGGATCAACTCGAAAGGGGAGAGATCGATATCCTGGTGACGGGCGCCGACCGCGCACAGGGCGAGCTGATGCAGCGGCCGCTGTTCGAGGACGGCTTCCTGTCCGCACAGCGCAAAGGTCACCCCCGCGGCAACGGCCCGCTCGATCTCGACAGCTTTTGCGCGCTCGACCATCTCTTGATCTCCGCCGATGGCGGCGGCTTCTCGGGCCTCGTCGACGACGCGCTGGCCGAGCTCGGCCGCTCGCGGCGTGTCGCCGTCTCGATCCAGACCTATGCGCTGGCGCCCGTCATCCTTGCGCACAGTGACTGCATCTGCACTCTGCCGCGGCGCTTCCTGATCCGCTTCGCCCACGAGCTCGATCTCACGCCCCCGCCGCTCGATCTGCCGCCTGCTCGCATCGTCGCGCTGTGGCATCCGCGCAATCAGGAGGACAAAGGCCACGCCTGGCTTCGCGAGTGCTTGTACCAGGCGGCTGCGGCTTGATCTGGATGTGTGTCCTCACATCGAGCTGATGGCGCCCTGCTGTTTCGTTCGCCTGTCAAGGCCTCTCGGCAAAAACATTCTTCTTTACCGAAATTCGGAAATATCGTATGTGTCGCTCATCCCGGCTCATCCAAGAGGGGCGATCGCGTCGTCGTCTTGTTCGCGAGCCGGGCTTGCGGTGGACGCGGCAGCGTCGGGCGCGAGAGGTGCGGGCAGGGAGGGTAGTCCCCGGTGAGCCCGCGGCCGCGCGCGGACGAACGGCGCTGCTAGGCTTCGTCTCGTCTGTAAGTTTCCGGCTCTGTCGACGGAGCTCGGGAAAACTGCGGCGAAATGGCGGGCCGCGCGTACGGCAAAACCGTGTGGTCCTGGCCGTCGTTGCTACGGTCAAGCCTTGGCGAACGTGACATTGGCGTCAACCGGCGTGGTGTCAGCGACTTTCGCGAAGGTGAGGGAGGCCAGAAGGAATTCGGCTCCCGGGAGAGCGCGGCATAAGCCGTCCGGCCATCGCGCAGGGAAGGCCGAGTGTTTGGCTACACCTGTATGCTGCTGTGCGGTTCTTCCTGCGTGTGCATCTTCGCGCAGCGGACCGCGGGTGCCGGTCGGCACCCGGTCTTCCCTGCGCCCTCTTGGATATCAGGGCGGCGAGATCAAGCAAAGCTCGGGCGAAATGCGCCGCGAGAACGCGAAGGCGTGTCGGATGACGAACAATTTTCCGAACTGATGAGATCACCAAGTTTGCATTCCTCGCGCCCGGTATACCCGCCTGCCGCCTTCCTGAGCTGCCGTGCCGAGATGCAATGCAGAGAGTTGATTCATTAGTCGCGCTTATGTCGCGAATTTTTACTTCCAATTTTACTTCGCAAAATCCCGCCCATAGCCTCAAGCGCAACTGATCACATCCGCAGGGATCGCTGAAGGTCGTTGCGGCCGCTCATTGTAACCAACGAGGGTTGCCATGCTTGACAGGGATAAGGGGAATGCTGCTGCCGGCCATGCCGGAACGAAGCCGGGGGAAGCAAAAAAGCTGAGCCGCCGCACGCTGTTGAAGGGTGCCGCAGCGGTTGCAGGCGCGGCCGCGGGAGCGGATGCGATCCGCGGATTCCCGACCATCTGGGCGCAGGAGATCAAGGACATCGAGCTGCGCCATGTCGGCGTCTCCTATTCGGTGGTGAAGGCGATCGGCGACCAGGCCGCCAAGGACCTCGGCTTCAAGGTGACGATGCAGAATCTCGACACCTCCGCCTCCATCAACCGCTTCATAAGCCAGCCTAATACGGTCGACATCGCCGATCTCGAGGGCTGGCAAGCCAAGCTGGCGGCGAAGCGCGGCGTGATCCAGGGCATCGAGGTCAAGAAGATCAAGGAGTTCGACAACATCCTGCCGATCTTCACCAAGGGCGAAATCGACGGCCACAAGATCCCGCGCCAGGGCATCTCGCCCTATGAGGCCATGTACATCGCCAAGCCCGACGCGACTGATCTCAATGACGGTGTCACCGAATGGGCGACCTTCCTGCCGCAGGTCTACAATGCCGATTCCATCGGCTATCGCCCCGATCTCGTCGGCCATGAAGTGACCGAGTGGAAGGACCTGATCGATCCCAAGTTCAAGGGCAAGGCTGCGATCCTCGACGTGCCCGCCATCGGCATCATGGATGCCGCGCTCTGCTTCGAGAGCGCCGGGCTGATCAAGTACGGCAACAAGGGCAACATGACCAAGGAGGAGATCGACTTCACCTGCAACAAGCTGATCGAGCTGAAGAAGCAGGGCCAGTTCCGCGCGACCTGGACCACCTTCGACCAGTCGGTGCAGCTGATGGCGGCGGGCGAGGTCATCATCCAGTCGATGTGGTCGCCGGCGGTGGCGGCCGTCCGCGTCAAGGAAATTCCCTGCGTCTACGCGCCCGTCAACGTCAAGAACGGCAAGGAAGGCTACCGCGGCTGGTGCAACGGCATGGGCCTGATGAAGCACCTCTCGGGCAAGAAGCTCGATGCGGCCTATGAATATCTCAACTGGTACCTCTCGGGCTGGCAGGGCGGCTTCGTCGCACGCTACGGCTATTACAGCCTGGTGCCCTCGACTGCGAAGAAATTCCTCACCCCGGCGGAATGGGCGTTCTGGTACGAGGGCCAGCCCGCGCCGGAGGTGGTCAACGATCCCTATGGCGTTGCGATGGAGAAGGCCGGCACCAAGCGTGACGGCGGCTCGTTCCTCGACCGCGTCAAGAACATCTCCTGCTGGAACACGCTGATGGACGAGGCCGCCTACATGAACAAGCGCTGGAACGACTTCAAGGTGGCCTGAAACCTGCTTTCCCTGACGAAAGGCGCCGGCGCGGCGACGCGCCGGCGGATCAGATCGACGTCGAGGCATTCGCCGACATGCAGCCAAGTCAAACTCATAGTCCAGCTCAAAGTCCAACTCCATCGCGATCCAATCTGGCCGGCTGGCTCTACGTCTCGCCGCTGGTCCTGGTGCTCGTGCCGTTCTTCGCGGCGCCGATCCTGGTGGTGCTGGCGGCGAGCTTCTTCGCCACCGACGGCTTTGGCGGCCTGACCCCGGGCTTCACACTGGCGAGCTACGTCGAGGTGCTGCACTCGGCGCTGACGCTGAAGCTGTATCTGGCGACGATCAAGTTCACGGTGCTGACCTGGATCTTGACCCTGATCATCGGCTTCTTCGTTGCCTATTTCCTGGTCTTCCACGTCCGCAACCAGCTGCTGGCGATCGGCCTGTTCCTGCTCTGCACGGTGCCGTTCTGGACCTCGAACATCATCCGGATGATTTCGTGGATCCCGCTGCTCGGCAAGGAAGGCCTGATCAATCAGGCGCTGCTGGCGATGGGCGTGATCCGCCAGCCGCTGGAAGTGCTGCTGTTCTCCGACCTTGCGGTGGTCATCGCCTATGTCCATCAGCTCACGATCTTCATGATCGTGCCGATCTTCAATTCCATGGCGCGGATCGACAAGAAGCTGATCGAGGCCGCAATCGACGCCGGCGCCAGCCGTTTCGACATCATGCGCCTGATCGTGGTGCCGATGTCCAAGAGCGGCATCGCGCTCGGCACCATCTTCGTGGTCTCGATCGTCATGGGCGATTTCTTCGTGGTCAAGGTGATGTCCGGCGGCGGCTCCGCCTCTGTGGTCAGCGCCTTCTACGAGGACGTCGGCGTGCTGCAATATCCGACCGCCGCGGCGAGCGCCGTGTTGCTGACGCTGGTGCTGGTCGCGATCGTCTCGCTGATCCTGCGCACCGTCGACGTCAGGCAGGAGATCACGTGATGAGCGCGGTTCTCGCCGACATGCCGGAGACGGTTGCGCCTGCAACCAGCAAGGCGATCGCGCCGAGCAAGGGTGGGCGGCCCTGGACGTTCTATGTGTTGGCCGTGCTGTTCACGTTCTACGTGCTCGCGCTCTATGGTCCGATGTTCTGCATCTACATCCTGTCGTTCCAGGATATTCGCGGCGGCCTCGTCTTCCCGATGAAGGGCCAGTCGATGCACTGGTTCGTCGATCTCTTCACCCAGGTGCGCACCGGCGACGTCAAGGGCTCGTTCGACCGCTCCATCAAGCTCGCCGTGATCGTCACCATCATCACGGTGGTGGTGTCGTTCCTCGCCGGGCTCGGCTTCCGCAAGCGCTTTCGCGGCGACACGTTCGTCTTCTACATGATGATCGGCAGCCTGGTCGCGCCGGGCCTCGTGCTCGGCCTCGGTACGGGCCTGTTGTTCCAGGCGCTCGGTCTGAATGCCAGCTGGTACACCTCGGCGCTCGGCGCGCAGCTATCCTGGACGCTGCCGTTCGGCGTGCTCGTGATGTTCGCGGTGATGTCGCGCTTCAACCATGCGTGGGAGGAGGCGGCTTACGATCTCGGCGCCAGCCGCTGGCAATCGATCTGGCTGGTGATGATCCCGGTACTGGCGCCTGGCCTCGTCGCGGTCGCGCTGTTCGGCTTCACGCTGTCCTATGACGAGTTTGCCCGCAGCCTCCAGACGGCGGGCTCGCTGAACACCCTGCCGCTGGAAATCTGGAGCATGACGCTGAACGTCACATCGCCCTCGCTTTACGCGCTGGGCACGGTCACCACCATCGTCTCCTTCATCGTGATCGGTGCCAGCCTCGGCACCATCGTGCTGATCCAGAAGAAGCGCGGCAGCAGGTCCAAAGGTTGAGCTTGGAATGAAGAACGATCGCGGCGATATCGAACTGGCAGGCGTCTGCAAGAGCTTTGACGGCGCGACCTACGTCGTTGACGGCGTCAATCTCAAGATCGCGGATGGCGCCTATTGCTGCTTCATCGGCCCCTCCGGCTGCGGCAAGACCACCATCCTGCGCATGATCGCCGGCCATGAGGACCCGACGGCGGGCGAGATCGTGATCGGCGGGCAGAACGTCGTCGGCCTCGCGCCGGTGCAGCGCCGCACCGCGATGATGTTCCAGTCCTACGCGCTGTTTCCGCACCTGACGGTCCGAGAGAATATCGCCTTTGCGCTGCGCGTGCGTGGCCAGTCCAAGGCGGATCGTCTGCGCGCGGCGGATGCCATGATCGAAAAGGTCCGGCTGACGAGCTTCGCCGATCGCCTGCCGGCCCAGCTGTCCGGCGGCCAGCAGCAGCGCGTGGCGCTGGCGCGCGCGGCGATCACCGAGCCGCGCGTGCTCTTGCTCGACGAGCCGCTGTCGGCGCTCGACGAGCAGCTCCGCGTCCAGATGCGCCAGGAGCTCAGGCGGATGCAGCGGGAGCTCGGCATCACCTTCATTCACGTCACCCACACCCAGCTCGAGGCGATCGCCCTTGCGGATCTCGTCGTGGTGATGGAGCAGGGCAGGATCAAGCAGGCCGGGGCGGCGCGCGAGGTCTATGCCCATCCGCACGATCGCTATGTCGCCGAGTTCATGGGGGGCCAGAACGTGCTGTCGGGCAGGGTGGAGAAGGTGAACGGTGCGAGCTTCACGCTCGCGCAGGCCGCGCCTGATGGCATCGAGGTGCCGCTCCAGGCCCGCCCGACCGTCAGCGTCGGGGACAAGGTCGATATCGCCGTGCGACGCGACGACGTCGCGCTGGTGAGGCCCGGCAAGGCGCTGCCGCCGGGCTGTACCACGTCGCTGCCGAGCCGCGTGCTCGCGATCGAATACCAGGGCTATTTCGTCAAGGTCATGCTCGACACCGTGCCGGACGACGAGTTCGTCGCCTATGTGCCGGAAAAGACCTTCTTTGCAGATCCCTTCACCGTCGGCGATGTCGTGATGGCCACATGGGCTACCGGCAGCGCACTTCCACTCGCCTAAAGACCCGTCGCGCACAGGAGCATGACCGTGCAGATATCCTTCACCCTCAACGGACGGCCAACAAGCGTGGATGTCGAGCCGGCAACACTCGTCGCCGAGCTCCTGCGCGAGCAGCTCCATCTCACCGGCACCCATATCGGCTGCGACACCAGCCAATGCGGCGCCTGCGTCGTGCATCTGAACGGCCTGCCGGTGAAGAGCTGCACGCTGCTCGCGCCCGCGCTCGACGGTGCGACATTGCTCACGATCGAGGGCCTGACGGGCGCCCCCGGCTCGAACCAGATGCATCCGATGCAGGAGGCCTTCCGCGAGCACCACGGGCTGCAGTGCGGCTTCTGCACACCGGGCATGCTGATGACGGCCGTCGCGCTTGCCACCGAAAAGCCGGACCTGACGGAGGCCGATGTCCGCCACGGCCTTGAAGGCAATATCTGCCGCTGCACCGGCTACCAGAACATCGTCATCTCGGTCATGGCCGGCGCTGCCGCCATGCACGCTGCCAAGGGAGAGTGACCATGGGCAATGTGATCGGCATCGGTGCAGCGCCAAAGCGGAAAGAGGACCAACGGTTCCTCACCGGCCGCGGCAACTACGTCTCCGACATCAAGCGCCCCGGCATGGCCGCTGGCGTGTTCGTGCGCTCGCCGCACGGCCATGCGGTGCTGCGCGGGATCGACAAAAGTGCCGCTCTGGCGTCGCCCGGCGTCATCGCGGTCCTGACCGGCGACGATGTCGCCGATGATGGGCTGGGCTCGTTGCCCTGCGGCTGGGGTATCACCGACGCCAAGGGCGTGCCGATGAAGGAGCCGCCGTTCCCGATGCTGGCGCAGGACAAGGTGCGCTTCGTCGGTGATATGGTGGCTTTCGTCGTCGCAGAAACCCCGGAGCAGGCCAACGCGGCGGCCGACCTGCTGAAGGTCGACTACGAGGTGCTGCCCTCCGTGGTCGGCGTGCTCGAAGCCATCAGGCCCGACGCGCCGCAATTGTTCGATGACGTGCCGAACAACATTTGCTGCGACTGGGAGCTCGGCGACAAGGCCGCGGTCGAATCCGCGTTCAAGAAGGCGGCGCATGTCGCAAGACTGAGCCTCGTCAACAATCGTCTGATCGGCAACCCCATGGAGCCGCGCGCGGCCATCGCCGAATACGAGCCGGGCACGGATCGCTACACGCTGTGGACCACCAGCCAGTTCCCGCACGTCGTGCGCTTCCTGATGGGCGCGCTGGTGCTGAGCATCCCCCAGCACAAGCTGCGCGTGGTCGCGCCCGATGTCGGCGGTGGCTTCGGCGTCAAGCAGTTCCATTACGGCGAGGAGGCCGTGATCACCTGGGCGGCCAAGCGCGTGAGGCGACCGGTGAAATGGGTGGCGAGTCGCTCGGAAGGCTATGTCTCCGATCGCCATGGCCGCGATCATGTCACCGAGGCCGAGCTCGCGCTCGACGAGACTGGAAAATTCCTCGCCTTCCGCGTCAAAACGCTGGCCAATATGGGCGGCTATCTCTCGACCTTCGGACCGAACATCCCGACCAATCTCTATGGGCCGCTGCTCAGCGGCGTCTACACCACGCCGGCGATCTATTGCAACGTGAAGGTGGTCTTCACCAACACCGTCCCGGTCGACGCCTATCGCGGCGCCGGCCGACCCGAGGCGACCTTCGTGCTGGAGCGCATCGTCGATGTCGCCGCCAGCGAGATGGGAATCGACCGTGTCGAGATCCGCCGCCGCAACATGATCCCGAAGGAGGCCTATCCTTATCAGACGCCGGTGCTGGTGCAGTACGATTCCGGCGATCCCATGGGCTGTCTCGACGGCGCGCTGGTCGCCGCCGACGTCAAGAATTTTGGCGTGCGCAAGGCGGCGTCCGCCAGCAAGGGCAAGTTCCGCGGGCTCGGCTACTCCACCTATGTCGAGGCCTGCGGCCTGGCACCGTCGCGCTTCGCAGGACGGTTGGGGGCGCGCGGCGGCCTCTACGAAAGCGCCACGGTGCGGGTGCATCCGACCGGCCAGGTGACGGTCATGATCGGCACCCACAATCACGGCCAGGGCCACGAGACCACCTTCGCGCAGATCGTCTCGGACAAGTTAGGGGTCGCGTTCGAGAACGTCGACATCGTGTTCGGCGATACCGACCGCGTCCAGTTCGGCATGGGCACCTATGGCTCGCGCTCGCTGGTCGTCGGCGGCGCCGCGCTGTCGAAGGCGACCGACAAGGTGATCGTCAAGGGCAAGAAGATCGCCGCGCATCTGCTCGAAGTGTCCGAGGCCGATATCCAGTTCGAGGCCGGCAAGTTTTCCGTTGCCGGCACGGACCGCATCAAGACGTTCGAGGAGATCGCCGGCGCAGCTTACGTGCCGCACAATTATCCGCTCGAGGTGCTGGAGCCCGGGCTTGAAGAGCAGGCTTATTACGACCCCGTCAACTTCACCTATCCCGGCGGCTGCCACATCGCCGAGGTCGAGGTCGATCCCGAGACGGGCACGGTGACCTTGGTGAACTATACGGCGGTAGACGACGTCGGCACGGTCATTAACCCGATGATCGTCGAGGGCCAGCTGCACGGCGGCATCGTGCAGGGCGTCGGCCAGGCGCTGTTCGAGAACGCAGTCTATGACGAAGGCTCCGGCCAGCTGCTGTCGGGCTCGCTGATGGATTACTGCATGCCGCGCGCCGATCATCTGCCGATGATGAAGGTTGCGACCCACTCGACGCTCTGCACGCACACGCCGATGGGCGTGAAAGGTTGCGGCGAGGTCGGCACCATCGGCTCGCCCGCCGCCGTCATCAATGCGGTGGTGGATGCGCTATCGCATCTCGGCGTCACCCATGTCGACATGCCGGCGACGCCGAACCGGATCTGGCGCCTGCTGCAGAACGCGTCGCTGCCGGTCGCCGCGGAATAGGGAGGATAACAATGAAGCCATTTGCCTATCACCAGCCGGACCAGATTCCAGATGCGGCCAAGCTCCTGACCTCGATCGAGGACAGCAAGCTCGTCGCCGGCGGCATGACGCTGATCCCGACACTGAAGCAGCGGCTGGCCAGTCCGGCCGCGCTGGTCGATCTGTCGAAGCTCGGAAGCCTCAAGGGCATCACCGACGACGGCGCCACCATCACCATCGGCGCCATGACGCCGCATGCGGTGGTGGCAGCCTCGAAGCTGGTGCAGGCCAAGATCCCCGGGCTCGCCGCGCTAGCCTCGATGATCGGCGATCCCGCCGTGCGTAGTCGCGGTACCATCGGCGGTTCAGTTGCTAACAACGATCCGGCCGCGGATTATCCCGCGGGCGTGCTCGGCCTCTGCGCCACCATCGTCACGAGCAAGCGCGAAATCGCGGCAGACAGGTTCTTCCTCGGCCTGTTCGAGACCGCGCTCGAGCTTGGAGAGATCATCACCGCGATCCGCTTTCCCCTGCCGGTCAAGGCGGGGTACGCGAAGTTCAAGGCGCCTGCGTCGCGTTACGCGCTGGTCGGTGTGTTCGTCGCGAAATTTGCCGATGGCGTTCGTGTGGCGGTCACTGGCGCCGGGCCCGGCGTGTTCCGCGTGCCGCCGATGGAGGCGGCGCTGTCGAGCCATTTCGATCCGTCCGCGATCGCGGCGATCAAGATCGACACCGACGGCCTCACCTCCGACATCCATGCCGAAGCCGATTACCGTGCGCATCTCGTCACGGTCATGGCCAAACGCGCCGTCGAAGCGGCGCTCAGCTAGCTCTCTTAGGGTTCATGATGACTGATGGTTCCGGCCGAACGGCCTTCCCGCCGGCGCCGACTGGCCTTGGCGCGCTCTCTGCAACCGAGATCGTGGCCGGTTATCGGCGCAAGGCATTCACGCCGCGCGATGTCGTCGACGACACCATCGCCGCGCTGGAGGTGACGAACGAAGCCTGCAACGCAGTCGTGACTCCGATGTACGAGCAGGCGCGGGCGGAGGCTGATCGTCTCACCAAGGAGATGCGCGCGGGCGAAGTCATGGGGCCGCTGGCCGGCGTGCCCGTCACGATCAAGGATCTCGTCTTCGTCGCGGGCGTGCCGGCCTATGCCGGCTCGCCGATGAACAAGGCGTTCGTGCCCGAGGTCGATGCCGCCGTGGTTTCCGCGTTGAAAGCGTCCGGCGCCATCATCACCTGCAAGACCACGACGTGCGAATCCGGCTACAAGCTCACGGCGGACAGCCCGGTCACCGGCACCACGCGAAACCCCTGGAATCCCGGCCGCACCAGCGGCGGATCGAGCGGCGGCGCGGCGGCCGGCGTTGCCGCAGGCTGTGGTCCGATCGCGATCGGCACCGACGGCGTCGGCTCGATCCGCGTGCCGTCGTCGTTCTGCGGCGTGTTCGGCCTGAAGCCGACCTTCGGGCTCGTCCCGCGCTCGCCCGGCTTCTCGCCGCCGTCCTGGGCCTCGCTCGCGCATACCGGGCCGATCACACGTACGGTGGCAGACGCTGCGCTGACGCTGGAGATCATCGCTGCTTACGATATGCGCGATGCCGCAAGCCTTCCCGTGCCGTCCCGCCGGTTCGATACCGACGCCGCAGCGCTGACCGGCATTCGCATCGCCGCCAGCGTCGATTTCGGTTATGCCGCCGTCAGTCCTGACGTGACGGCTGCATTCGGCAAGGCGCTCGCCGTTCTCGATTCCTGCGGCGCGCAGGTCACCATGGATGGCCCCACGCTCGATCCCGGCATTCTGGAGCATACGCTCAGGCCGATCGCCTTCACCGAGCAGGCGGCGGCCGTTGCGAGCAAGACCACGGCCGATCTCGCCGGCTCCGAAGCCGCCTATCGCGATGTCGTCGGCGTCGGCCGGCGCTACAGCGGGACGGACTACGTCGAAGCGGGCTATCGCCGCGGGCAGGCGCGCAACGCCTTCGTCAAACTGTTCGAGCGCGTCGATGCGTTGGTGACGCCGACCGTCGCGGTGACCGCGTTCGAGGCCGGCCAGATCGGCGTCGGCAAGATCGACGGCCGCGAGGTCGACCCGCATCTCGGCTGGTCGCCCTTCACCTGGCCGATCAATCTCGCCGGGCTTCCGGCGGCGACGCTGCCGTGCGGCTTCGACCGCGACGGAATGCCGATCGGGCTTCAGATCGTCGCGCCCTGGCTCGACGAGCCCACCATCTTCCGCATCGCCGCCGCGTTCGAAGCGGCACAACCCTGGGCAAAGTTCTGGCCGCAGCTGGCGCTGCGGCGCTAGGACAGCTCGATTGGCGCGCCGCGGCCGCTCAGCTCTTCATCGAGCCGCAGATAGTGCGCGAGATAATCGTGCAGCGCGGTCGCTGCTTTCGAGGTCGCGCCGCTCGACTTGTAGAGCAAGAGCTCGATCTTCGGCAGCGGAGGCAGGCCTTCGTTCGGCCCGATCTCGCGCATCGCCGGCACCAGCGCGCTGCGGCCGAGCACGGTGACGGCCATGCCGGCGAAGGCTGCGGCCTGGAGGCCGCCGACGCTTTCGCTGACGCAGGCGATGCGCCAGCGCAAATTCGCCCGCTCCAGCGTGTCGATGGCGTAGTCGCGATAGATGTTGCCGGGCGGCAGGAGCGCCAGCGGAATCGGACGCTCCTGATGCGCGGCGGACTGCTCGCCGGTCATCCACACCAATTGCTCGCGCCGCACCACCTGGCCGCCGGTGAAATCATTCATGCGGGTGACGAGCGCGATGTCGACATCGCCGCGCTTGACGAGGCCGACCAGCGGCGTCGACAGCGCGCAGTTGAGCTCGACCTGCACGCGCGGAAAGGATTTTCGGAACACGCTGAGGATCGACGGCAGCATGAACGCCGCATAGAGGTCGGGCGTGCCGAGCACGACCTGGCCCTCGATCTCCTGCGACGCCAATTGGGAGATGAGCTCGTCATGCAACCGCAGGATGGACTTGGCGTAGGTGAGAACGGTGGTGCCGTCGTCGGTCAGCGTCAGCCTGCGGCCGCCATGCTCGAACAATTGCTTGCCGGTCAGCTCCTCCAGTCGCTGCAATTGCAGCGTGATCGCCGGCTGGGTGCGGCCCAGCCGGCGCGCGGTCTCGGTGATGCTGCCGGTCTCGACCACCGAGATCAGCGACCGGAGCATGCGGATGTCGAGGCTGATGAGGTTCATGCGGCGTCCATGTCGCCCAGAATTTATGCAAGTTCCGTGCTACTGGCCGCCGAGCGGCGGTGCCCGGCGCTGCGATCTGAACGCGCATCCCGGTTGGATGATAACTCCTTGTAGTATCAGCGCTATCACTTCTCCATGGCGCCCATCACGGAGCGCGAGTCCGCCTCATCAGTTGATCAGACGGTTACGTGTGCGCGGTGCGTGCGCGGGGACATCAAGGCGGCGCTTGCTTGTCAATTCGTCGGCCCATCCCCACGGATCGCAAACGTCGTCGCCTTCAGCTTGGTCATGCCGAACTTGTCGAACAGCTTGTCATAGGTGCCATCAGTGCGGATCGCCGTTAGTGCCTCGGCAACGGCCTGGGCCAGCAGCTTGTCGCGGAAGGCGAAGGTGATGTCGGTGCCCGCGATGTCGCGGACCCAGATCTTGGCGATGCCCTTCTGCTCGAGCGAGTTGGCGGTCTCGTTGATGTTGAGCGCGGCCTCGAGCTGTCCGGCGCGCAGCGCCGCGGAGGTGGCGGTGACGGTGGTGAAAGTGCGCAGCTCGATCGGCTTGAAGCCCTTGGCTTCCATCGCCGTGCTGAACTCACGCGCCTTGCGCTCGGTGTAGGTCGCCGATTCCACACCGACCACGCGGCCGGCGAGGTCCTCGAATTTCTCCAGCTTCAGGCTGGAGGAGGGGTCGGTGTAGATGCTGATCGCCTGCTGGGCATAAGGAACGAGGTAAAGCATCTTGGAGCGCTCCTCGGTCCAGAACAGGCCGGTGTTGATGGCATCGAAGCGGCCAGAGCGCAGCGCCGGGATCATCGGCGGGAAGTCCATACGCAGGAACACCGGTTCGACGCAGATGCGCTTGGCGATCTCGCGGGCGAGCTCGACGTTGAGGCCCTGCAGCTCGCCCTTGTCGTCGACGAATTGCTGCGGCGGCAGCGTCGGGTTGATCGACATCTGCCATTTCGGCGCCTCGATCAGGCTCGAGGCCGGCACTTTCGGCGTGCAGGTCTGGGCTCCGGCGGCCTGCGTCAAGCCGGCCAGCAGGACGAGGGCGGAGAAGGTTCTTACAAATCGCATCCGAATACTCCGATCAAATCGTGGGTGGAAGAGGAGCCGTTCTCCGGCCCAAAGTCTTCTTCATTGTCTCGTCATGTGGCCGCCGCAGCACCGGCTTGCCGGGTCAGGATCAGCGAGATGTGGCGCGCCGCGGTCACCACCTCGTCGCGCTGGTTGAGGAGGTCGAGCGTCTCGACGACGATGCCGCGCGCGGGGTTTTTGGTCGGCCGTTTCTCGACGAAGCGGAAGCGCACCCGCAAGCGATCGCCGGCGACGATGGGTCCCCTAAATTTGACCCCGTCCCAGCCGAGCGAGGCGACCGAAGTCTCCTCATAGAGCTTCAGCTCCGACTTCAACCCTTCCATCAGCGACAGGCCGTACAGGCCATGGCCGATCACCGCGGGAAAGCCGCGGGAGCGCGCATAGGCGCCATCGACATGGAGCGGATGATGATCGCGCGTGACGTCGGCGAAAACCGCGATATCGGCCTCCGTCACGGTGTGCACGGCGGTCTCGAACTCCGCGCCGAGCGCGATATCTTCGTAGCGGAGATTGGTCGGGGCGCTCGTGTCCATGCTGGTCCCTCAGGCGACCTTCCGTGGCCGCGCCGGGAGCGCCTTGAAGCTCTGCGCAATCCCCATCGGCCCGGAGCGGAAGATGCGCGGGTCCATGTCTTTCAGTTGCGGGCTGATGCGTGGGCGAAAGCCGATATGGGCCAAAATGTCCTCCTCCAGCCGCACGCCAGGCGCGATCTCGGCGAGGGTGACGTGTCCGTTCTCCAGCTCGAACACGGCGCGCTCAGTGACGTAGCTGACGTGCTGGCCGCGCTGCGCGGCGAGTGAGGCGCTGAAGCTGATCTGGCCGACTTGCGGCACGAATTTGCGGAAAGCGCCGTCGCGCCGGATCGCGAGGCGGCCGTTCTCGACGCCGATGTCGAACTTGCCGCCGGTCATGGTGCCGCTGAAGATCAGCCGCTTGGCGTTCTGCGTGATGTCGATGAAGCCACCGGAGCCGTCGCGGCGCTCGCCGAAGCGGGTGACGTTGACGTTGCCTGATACGTCCACCTCCGCGAAGGAGAGGAAGGCGCAGGAGAGGCCGCCGCCGTCGTAGAAGTCGAACTGATAGGCCTGGTCGAGAATGATTCGCGGGTTGATGGCGGTGCCGAATTCGCGCGCGTGACCGGGCACGCCGCCGACCACGCCGGATTCCACCGTCAGCGTGATCAGGTCGGAGATGCCTTCCTCGGCGGCGACATTGGGGATCATCGCGGAGATGCCGACGCCGAGATTGACGACGTCGCGCGGGCGCAATTCGAAAGCGGCGCGGCGGGCGATCACCCGCCGCTCGGTGAGCGGATCGGGCGTGATCATCGCCTCCGGAACCCGCGTCTCGCCGCAGCGCGCCGGGTCATAGGCGGTGCCGTAGGTCTGCATCTGCTCGGGCTCGAGCACGACATGGTCGATCAGGAAGCCCGGGATCTTCACCATCTGCGGATGGATCGAGCCGCGCTTCACGATGCGCTTGACCTGGCAGATCACGGTGCCGCCGGCGTTGTGCACGGCCTGCGCAATCGACAGATCCTCGCGCGTCGTGCCCTCGTGCTCCATGCTGATATAGCCGTCCTCATCGGCCGAGGTCCCGCGGATGATGGCGACGTCGGGGGGAGCGGGGACGCGGTAGAGCAGCCAGGACTGGCCGTGCAGCTCGAGCAGGTCGACCAGCGGCGCGGTGGTGCGTTTGTTCATGCGCCCGCCATCCTGGCGCGGGTCCATGTAGGTGTTGAGGCCGACATGGGTGAGCACGCCGGGATGCTTGGCGGCCATGGCGCGGCAGAGCTGGCTCATCACGCCTTGCGGGAAATTGTAGGCGTCGATCAGCTCGTCGCGGACGAGGCGCATGAACGGCACCTGGAGCCCGAAATTGCCGCCGATGACGCGCGCGATCAGGCCTTCATGGGCGAGATGACAGAGGCCCTTCTCGGTCACGGCGCCGACGCCGGTGATGTTGATGAGCGTCAGATTGTGCGGGCCCTGGCCGCCGAGGAAACGCCGTTCCAGCGCATCCAGAATGGCTTCGGCGGCGCCGGTGCCGCCATTGCCACCGACGATCAGCGTGTCGGCGTCGCGGATGAGGCCGGCGGCCTCCGCCGCTGTGATGATGCTCAGCATGCCCTCACGCGACCTCCTTCTCGACCTGGCGGGCGATGATCAGCCGCTGGATCTGGTTGGTGCCTTCGTAGATCTGGGCGAGGCGAACGTCGCGGAAGATCCGCTCGATGCGGTACTCGCGCGAATAGCCGTTGCCACCGTGGATCTGCAGCGCGTTGGAGACGTGCTTCATCGCCATGTCGGTGGTGAACAGCTTGGCCTGTGCCGCTTCCTTGGCGATTGGCTCGCCAGCATCATGCAGGCGCGCGGCGTGATGGATCAGCAGGCGCGCAGCCGCGATGTCGGTCGACATGTCCGCGAGCATGAACTGCACCGCCTGATAGCCGATGATGGCCTGGCCGAACTGCTTGCGGTCCTTGGCGTAAGTCGTGGCGTCCTCGAACGCGGCCTGCGCCATGCCCAGCGCCATCGAGGCCATCATCAGCCGGCTGAAGTTGAAATTGCTCATGGCCATCTTGAAGGCCTGGTTCTCCGGCCCCATCACGCTGTCCGACGGCAGGCGCACGTCGGAGAAGGTGATCTGGCAGTCGTCGAGGCCGTGCATGCCGAGCAGCTCCTCGTTCTTGCCGCGCGCGATGCCGGGCAGGGCGCCGTCGACGAGAAGACAGGAGATGGCGCGGTGGCCCGCGTCTGCGCCGGTGCGCGCGAACACCATGATGCGGTCGGCGACGCCGCCGAGCGTCACCCAGGCCTTGGTGCCGTTGAGCCGCCAGCCACTGCCCTCGCGTACCGCGTTGGTGCGGATACCAGCGACGTCGGAGCCGTGATCGGGCTCGGAGACGGCGGTCGCGGGAATGATGTCGCCGCTCAGAATTTTTGGGATCAGCGCCTTGTGTGCCTCGGTGCCGTGATGATCGAAGAACAGCACGGCCTCGACCGGAATCGCGAAGGCGTTGGCGACCGCGCCGGAGCAGCGCGCCAGCTCCTCCATCGCGATGCAGGCCGCCACCGCATCGAGACCGGCGCCGCCGGCGCCCTCGCGCAGGCAGATACCGAACAGGCCGAGATCGGCCATGCCCTTGTAGAGCACGCGGTCGAAGCGGTCTTCGCGATCGATCGCCGCAGCGCGCGGCAGGATCTCCGCTTCTGCGAAGCGACGGGCGGTCTCGCGCAGGGCTTTCTGGTCTTGGCTGTAGAAGCGGTCCATGGCGTGCTCCCCGTCAGTCGCTGGCGAGCTTGGAATCGTGGGAGACTTCGCTGCGGTCGCGATCGCAGAAGTAGACCGCGACGTCGTCGCCCGGCACGCCATAAGCGCTGCATACGGCGCGGGTCAGCGCGATGGCGGCAGCGCGCCGCTCGGCCTCGCTGCGGCGGAAGGCGTGGACCTTGAGCAGGATGCGCTGACCGGTGGCCTCCGCGCCGAACCTGCCGGCGTGGGCGTAGTCGTCGGGCGCAATGTTCAGGAAATAGAGCGTGACCGTATCAGCGGTGACGCCGAACGCCGACATCAGGCCGTCGGTCACCGACCGCGCCAGCGCGGCCTTGCGCTCGGATGGGACTGGCGGGGCGAGCACTTCGACATAGGGCATCGATCAGACCTTCGCGGACTTGGCTGCAGACGATTTGGATGAAGACGATTTGGACTTGCCGGATTTCGCAGGAGCTGGTGCGTCGATCTGGCGGCAGGAGTCGCGCTGGACCAGCCGCGCGCCGACGCGATATTCGCGCACGCCATCACTGCCATTGCCCTTGCTATTTCCCTTGGCGTCCATGCGATGCAGCAGCCGGTCGACGGCGAGATTGGCAAGATCGCGCGCGCCGTTGTCGACGATGCTGATCGCCGGGCGATGCCATTCGAACCACGGCATGTCCTCATAGCAGAGCAGCGAGAGATCATCGGGAACGGCGATGTTCCGTTCCGCGGTGACGCGAAGCACGCCGAGCGTTGCCTCGTGATTGGCGACGAAGATCGCGCTGGGCGGGCGGGGGAGGTCGAGCAGCTTGCGCGCGCAGGTCGCGCCGGTTTCGGGCACGTAGTGGCCGGCATGAATCAATGTGTCGTCCCTGGCGATGCCGGCCTCGCGCAGGGCGCGGACATAGCCGGACAAGCGTTCGCGGCCGGACGTGGTGTCCTGACGACCGACGATCAGCCCGATGCGCTTGTGCCCGAGCTCGATCAAATGACGCGTGCCCAGATAAGCGCCTTGCGGATCGTCGGCGAGCACGGTCTCGAGATCGGTCGCATCGTCGCGCCGCACCAGGCAGACGATCGGCACGTCCTTGGAGAGCGTCTCGAGCTGCGCGCCGTTCTTGCCTGTAGGCACCACGATCAAGCCGTCGATGCGATGATCGACCAGCGTGGTGAGGGTGTCGCTCTCGGCTTGCGGATCGTCGCCGCCGATGCACAGAAGCATCTGATAGCCCAGCGCCTTCAGGCGCGCCTGCACCACTTCGGCCATCACCTGGAACGAGGCGTTGGTGAGATTGTGGACGAGAAGAGCAACGAGCCGCGACTGCCCGGTCTTCAATCCGCGCGCGATCGGGTTCGGCCGATAGCCGAGCTCGCGCGCGATGCGCAACAGGCGCTGCTGCGTACGTTCGCTGGTCAGGCCGGTTCCCGTCAGCGCCCGGGAAGCCGTGCTGACTGAAACGCGGGCCGCCTGTGCCACATCTTTGAGCGTGACGCTCATCCAACCTGCCGATAGACTGCAAACGATTGCAGAAACGCTATGAGCTTATTCTACACGGATCAAGCTCAAAAAATGGATGGTGTTGCCCAATGCAGAGCCATTTATGCAAACGTTTGCATAAGAACTGCGGATATTCCGCAGTCTGCCCGCGGCGTCTGGATTCACCCGAGCGCCCGGCATTACCGCGATGAAGACGTTCCGCGGCACCTACACCGTCATGATCACCCCGTTCACGGCAGCTGGCGAGGTCGATGTCGCGGCATTGCGCGCCTTCGTCGACTGGCAGATCGCGCAGGGCATCCACGGGCTGATCCCGCTCGGCTCGACCGGCGAGTTCCTGTCCATGGACGATGACGAGAAGGCGCTCGTTGCGGAAGTCGTCATTCGCCAGGCTGCGGGGCGCGTGCCGGTGCTGATCGGAACCGGCGCGGAGGACACGCGCGAGGTGGTGCGCCTCAGCCGTCGTGCCGAGAAACTGGGCGCCGACGGCGTCATGATCATTCCGCCGTTTTATTCGACGCCGACCGACGACGAACTGGTGCATCACTACAAGACGGTTGCCGATGCGATCTCGCTGCCGATCATGGTCTACAACAATCCGGCGACCGCGAATGTCGATCTCAAGCCACATCTCGTGGCGCGCATCGCCAAGATCGACAATTGTCTCTACATCAAGGAGTCGACGCTGGAGGTGACGCGGGTGCGCGACATCATCCGTCTCTGCGGCGACCGGATGACCGTGTTCGGCGGCATCCTCGGCTTCGAGTCCTTCGTCGAGGGCGCGCAGGGCTGGGTAGCCGTGGCCTCCAACGTCGTCCCGGCGGAGATGGCCCGCATCTTCAGCCTCGTGGCCGACCACGGCGCGATCAAGGAAGCGCGCGAACTCTATCTGAAATACCTGCCGGTGATCGAATTCGTCGGCGGCCAGGCCTATGTCGCCGGCAGCAAGGCGCTGCTCAATCATATGGGTTTTGCGGCCGGCCTTCCGCGTCCGCCGCGCCTGCCGCTGCCGGCTGCGCAGGATGCGGCCGCGCGTGCCCTGGTCAAGACATTCGATCTGGTGTGGCGCGGCGCGCCGGTTGCGGCTGCTTGAGGTGTGAACGGATGAATCTGCTCGACGGCGTCAAGATCCTCAGCTTCAATCATTACCTCGCGGGCCCGCTGGCCGCACAGACGCTGGCCGATCTAGGCGCCGATGTCATCGCGGTCGAACCGATCGAGGGCGCGTTTCAGCGCAACTGGGCGGTCGCCAATCATTTCGTCGCAGGCGACAGCGTCAATCATCTGGCCACGGGGCGCAACAAGCGCAGCCTCGCGGTCGATCTCAAGCATCCCGACGGCATTGCCGCGGTAAAGAAGCTGGTCGCGACGTCAGATGTCGTGATGGAGAATTTTCGTCCGGGCACCATGGCCAAGCTCGGTCTCGGCTACGACACGCTCAAGGAAATCAACCCCGGCCTGATCTATGCGGTCGCCACCGGCTTCGGTTCGGAAGGACCGTACAAGGATCGTCCCGGCCAGGATCTCCTGCTCCAGGCGATGTCGGGTCTTGCGATGCGGACGGGGCGCGCCGATGGCCAGCCGACGGCGGTCGGGGCCGTCATCGTCGATCAGCATGCCGCCTCGCTCTATGCCATGAGCATCCTCGCGGCGCTGTTCGCGCGAACGAAGACCGGCAAGGGCCAGCTCGTCGAGGTCAACCTCTATCAGGCCGCGCTCGATCTCCAGGTCGAGCCGTTGACGGCATGGCTGAATGGCGCGCCATCGCCGACGTCGCGCGGTCCGGCCGGCATCGCGGCCTGGTTCAGCCCCGGTCCCTATGGCATTCACGCGACGGCAGATGGTCACATGGCGATCTCCATGGCCACGCCCAAGGCGCTCGGCGTCGCGCTCGACAGCGAGGAGCTGAAGCAGTTCGGCGAGGGCGATAGCTTTTCGAAGCGTGAGGAGATCACGCGGATCGTTGCGGCGCGCCTGAAACAGAAGTCGACGGCAGATTGGCTGCCCGCGCTGGAAGCCGCACGGATCTGGCACGCGCCGGTGCAGGATTATCGCGACCTCGAGTCCGATCCCCAGCTCAACCATCTCGGCGTGTTCAAGAGCGCGGAGAGTGCCGGCGGCGCGCCGATCCGGATGGTCGCGCATCCCGCGCGCTATGACGGGCAGACGCCCGAGGTGCGGCTGGTGCCGCAGCGGCTGGGCGCGCAGACGCGCGAGGTGCTAGGCGAGATCGGCTACGACGCCGCGGAGATCGACGCGATGGTTGCCGGCAAGGCCGTCGGAGTGGCGCGATGATCGATTTTTCAATCCCCGAAGAGACGCGCCTTCTGGTCGATACCGTCCGCCGCTTCGTCGAGACCGAGGTGCAGCCGCTCGAAGACGTCGTGGAGCAGACGGCCACGGTGCCGGCTGAAGCGCTTGCGGTCACCAAGGCCAAGGCACAGAAGCTCGGCCTCTATGCCATGAACATGCCGGCGGATGTCGGCGGCGGCGGGCTAACTTGCATCGAGCATTGCCTGGTCGAGGAAGAATTCGGCAAGACGTCAGATGCGCTGATCCGCCGCGTGTTCGGCCAGGTCTATCCGATGCTGATGGCCTGCAAAGGCGATCAGGTCGAGCGCTATCTGCTGCCGACGGTGAAGGGCGACAAGATCTGCGCCATGGCGATCACCGAGCCGGGCGCGGGCTCCGACGCCGCGTCGATCAGCACCACGGCGCATCTCGATGGCGACGAATGGGTGCTCAACGGCACCAAGCATTTCATCAGCGACGGCGACATCGCCGACTACATCATCTTGATGGCGCTGACCGACAAGGACAAGCGCGCCCGCGGCGGCATCACCCTGTTCCTGGTCGACCGAGCTACGGCCGGCTTCAAGGTCGCACGCACCCAGCCGATGATGGGCCATCGCGGCTATGGCCATGCCGAGCTGAGCTTCGAGGATTGCCGCATCCCGAAGGCGGCCGTGCTCGGCGAGGTCGGCGGCGGCTTCAAGCTGATCATGCAGAGCGTGCTCCAGATCCGGCTTGCTCATATCGGCGCACGCGCGGTCGGCATGGCGCAGCGCGCGCTGGAGATGATGCGCAGGCACGCCGGCGAGCGGCGCCAGTTCGGCCAGTTGATCGGCGATTTCCAGATGGTGCAGAAGCTGATCGCCGATTCCGCCACCGAGATTTTCGGCGTGAAGATGATGGTGATGAACGCCGCCTGGGACATCGATCAGGGGAGGGATGCGCGCGACAAGGTCTCGATGATCAAGGTCGCAGCGTCGGAGATGCAGGGCCGCGTCGTCGACCGCGCCATCCAGGTGTTCGGCGGCATGGGCTTCAGCAAGGACCTGCCGCTGGAGCGGATGTATCGCGACGCCCGCGTCACCCGCATCTATGACGGCACCTCCGAAATCCATCGCATGCTGGTTGCGCGCAGCACCATCAAGAATGGCCTGCAGCTTTAGGGAAGCGATCGATGTCTCACGCACCTCTCAAGCTCGGCGCCGCCTTTGCCTTTCGCAAGACCATGACGGTGGCCGAGCAGGCGATGTTCACCGGCATCAGCGGCAATCTCGGCGGTCTCTATGTCGATGTCGTCCGCGCCAAGAAAGCCGGCGCGTCGAACATGGTCGCCTTCGAGCTCGCGGTCGGCGGTCTCGCCACCACCTGTCTCAGCCAGCTCGGTGGGCCCACGCGGCGGATCGGCAGCATCGCGCTGACTTTTGCGGCGCCCGTGATCGTCGGCGACTCAGTGGAGGCCAAAGCCGAGATCGTCTCGGTCGACGGCGATGACGCGGTCTGCCGCGTCACCTGCACGCTGTCGCCCTCCGGCGCGACCGTGGTGGACGGCACCGCAACGCTGGTTCCCTTCGCGAAGGGCTGAGCCATGTACGAGCCAAAATCCTTCGACGATCTCAAGGTCAACGAGAGGGTCAGCCTGAGCAAGACCATCACCGAGGCCGATGGCGCGCTCTACATCGCCGCGACCGGCGATTTCGGCCCTGTCCATGTCGACGAGGTCTATGCCGGCGCGACGCGCTTTGGCCGCAGGCTTGCACCGGGCATCATGGTTGCGGGCCTCTGCACCAGCATTCTCACCTCTGAGCTGGTCGGCACCATCGGCGTGTCGGTGGAGGACCGGTTCTGGTTCACAGGTCCCGTGTTCTACGGCGACACGCTCACCTTCGATGTCTGGATCGCCGAGCAGCACGACGAGACCCGCACCATCATTTGGGAAGCGAGCGCCCGTAACGAGGGCGGCCTCGAAGTGCTGAAGGCGCGCGCTAGCCTGAAATTTCCGCGACGGAAACCGTCATGAGCAAGGCGAGGAAGAAACCGGATCTGCGCGGCGTCACGGTCGCGACCGTGCTGCCCTTCAGAGACGACAGCTCGATCGACTGGGACGGCTATTCCCGCGTGCTGGATTATTGCGCCTGTCCGGATGGAGTCGCGGCGGTGTTTGTCAATGGCCATGCCGGCGAGGGCGGATCGCTGTCGGACGACGAACGCCAGGCTGTGATCGAGCGGACGTGCAAGCAGATCGGCGGCAAGCCTTTGCTGGCGGGCATCATCGCGCATTCGACCGCGGAAGCGATTCACCAGGCCCAACTCGCGGAAGCGGCCGGCGCCGATTGCGCCGTGCTGTTCCCGCCCGCGCCGCTCGGCGGCGGCGCCTCGGCGACCTCACGCGCGCCGCTGGCTTTCGTGCAGGCAGTCAGCTCCGCGATCGGAATTCCGGTTTCGATCTTCCAGTACCCACTGGCATCCGGCTTCGGCTATTCGCCGGAAACTCTCGCGAAGATCGCCGCACTCGACACCGTCATCGCCGTCAAGGAAGGCAGCGACACCATGCTCGCCTATGACGAGAACCGGCGGGCGGTGAAGCAGGCCGATCCCTCCGTCGCGATCCTACCGTCGAACTTCAACTGGTTCCTGCCGCAGCTCGCCGTCGGCGGCGACGGCATTCTCTCCGGCCTCGTCAGCCTCGCGCCGGATTTATTCGTAGCGCTGTGGCAGGCCTCGCTCGCAGACGACCTCAAGGCCATGCGCGCCGTCAACGATCGGCTTTATCCGATCGTCCGCGCCATCTACGGGCCTGCGCCGATCATGGACATGCACACCCGCATGAAGGTCGGGCTGAAGGCCCTTGGCCTGATCCGCAACGCCGATCCGCGGCCGCCGCTGCTGCCGGTTCTGCCCGCGCTCTGCGATGCCATCGCAGCGACGGTCGGCGCGGCGCGCGCGGCCGGCGACATCCGCACTTAGCGTGAGGGGCGAGCTGATGCCGGACGAAGCCTTCATCCATATCGTGCGGGTCGACATCGATCCCGAGCACGAGGCTGCGTTCAACGCCTGGTACGAGCAGAAGCATTTTCCCGATCTGCTCGCTTGTCCCGGCTGGCTCTCGGCCAAGCGCTTCGTCTCGGTGGGCGACGGGCCGAAATATGCCGCGATGTACGAGGTCGCGGGCAGGTGGGCGTTCGAGACGCCGGAATTCCTGAAGGTGAAGGGCTTTGGTCCGTTCGAAGCCCTGGTGAGGAACTTCATGCGCATCCAGCTCAGGCCGATGTCGGGACCGGCTTGAGCAGGTCGAAGCCGATGCTGCCTGCCGTGTCGCGAGATCCGGCCGGCCGCATCCAATAAGCGTCGAGGGGAATCCCGGGCGAGGAACTGTATCGGTCATTGGCGTCTTACTGGAGGTATCCATGGTCTCGACATTGCTTCGCTTGGGTGCGGCTGCCGCACTCGTTCTCGCATCCACGGCGGTGCATGCCGCCTGCACGCCCGCGATCACCGACGACAATCTGATCGCGCCGGGCAAATTGCAGCTCTCCATCAACCCGACCAACCCGCCGCAGCAATTCGTCGACAAGGACGGTCAGCTGCAAGGTCTCAACGTCGAGCTCGCCGCCGAGCTCGGCAAGCGGTTGTGTCTTCCCGTCGAACTCGTCCGGATGGATTTTCCGGCGATGATTCCCGCCTTGGGCGCAGCGCGCATCGACGGCGTCAATACCGGCATGTTCTGGACCGAGGAACGCTCGAAGCTGATGTACATGGTGCCGTATGCCATTCAGGCGATCTCGGTCGTGGTCGCACCCGACAGCGGCACAAAAATTGCTACCGAAAACGATCTGATCGGAAAATCATCCGCCGTCGAGGTCAGCAGCTACCAGATGAACTGGCTCAAGAAGCTCAGCGATGCCAGCGTGGCGAAAGGCGGAGCAGCCGTCGAGATGCGGACGTTCCCGACCGCGACCAACGTCATTAGCGCGCTGCTCGCGGGCCAGGTCGACAATGCGCTACTGGTCGACAGCGTGGCACGCGATCTCGTCGGCCGTGGTCGCGTGAAGGAAGTCCTGAGTGGGCTCGGCACGGCCAGGACCACGCTTGGTTTCCGCAACAAGACGGTCGCCGATACCGTCGTCAAGGCGCTCAACACGATGCGCGCCGACGGCTTTTATCAGGCGCTGTTCGACAAGTTCGGTCTGACCGCCATGCCGGCTGACCAGCCGCTTGCGATCGCCGGCCCCGGTCCGGCCTGAAACCTACGGAGACGAGCCGATGAGCCTTTTCAGTCCGACGGCCGCCGTCAGCTACTTCTTCAACTACTTCCTGATGAAGGGAGTGCTCGTCACCATCGGCTTGACGGTGGCGGCGGTCGTCGGCGGATTGATCCTCGGCATGGGCATCGCGCTATTGCGCATGTCGTCCAATCCGGTGCTCGCGGGTGCCGCGCGCTTCTACATCTGGTTCTTCCGCGGCACGCCGCTCCTGATCCAGCTCGTCGTGATCTACAGCGGCTTGCCGCAGCTCGGCATCAAGTTCAGCGTGATCACCTGCGCGCTCGTTGGCCTGATCCTCAATGAGGCGGCCTATCTCGCCGAGATCGTGCGCAGCGGTTTCATGGCGGTGTCGGCGGGGCAGCGCGAGGCGGCCTGGGCGCTCAGCCTGTCGCCCTGGGTCACGTTCCGCCGCGTGACCCTGCCGCAGGCGTTCCGGCTGATGATCCCGCCGCTCGGCAACTCCATCAACTCGCTGTTGAAGGCGACCTCGCTTGCTTCCGTGATCTCGGTCGAGGAGCTGATGCGCCGCAGCGACATGCTGATGCAGGAGCATTTCCAGATCCTCGAAGTCTATGCCGCTGCAACCGCGTATTACCTGATCCTCACCTCGGTCTGGGACGCGGTTCAGCGCCGGCTCGAAAAGCATTTCGGTCGATCGAGTGCCGCAAAAACCAGGCGGGTCGCAGCGAGCGCGCCGGTTGCACAGGCGAGTGTGGAGGCTCGGGCATGAGCGAGACATCGATGGCGAGGGCCGAAAGTGCAACAATGCAGCCGCAGCTCCGTGAGTTGCCTGCGGTCCGCATGGAGGCGGTCTACAAGCACTATGGCGACTTCACCGCGTTGAACGAGGTCGATCTCAAGGTCGCCAAGGGCGAGAAGATCGTGGTCTGCGGTCCTTCAGGCTCGGGCAAATCGACGCTTATCCGCTGCATCAACCACATCGAGAAGCACGACGAGGGCCTGATCTACGTCAACGGCGTCGAGCTCGATCATCAGCGTAAGAACATCGATGCGGTCAGGCGGGACACCGGCATGGTGTTCCAGAGCTTCAATCTGTTCCCGCACATGACGGTGCTGGAGAACTGCACTCTGGCACCGACGACCGCGAACGGGATGAGTGCGGTCGAGGCCAAGGATCTCGCCATGCATTTCCTGACCAAGGTGCGGATTCCGGACCAGGCGGAGAAATTTCCCGGGCAACTCTCCGGCGGTCAGCAGCAGCGCGTCGCCATCGCACGCGCATTGTGCATGCGTCCCAAGATCATGCTGTTCGATGAGCCGACCTCCGCGCTCGACCCCGAGATGGTCAAGGAGGTGCTGGAGACTATGAAGAAGCTTGCGGAGGAGGGCATGACCATGCTGTGCGTCACGCACGAGATGGGCTTTGCCCGCGAGGTCGCCGACCGCATCGTGTTCATGAACGAGGGCAAGGTGGTCGAGCAGGCTGCGCCGGAGCAGTTCTTCAAGCATCCGAAGTCGGAACGGGCACGGACGTTCCTCGATCAGATCATCCATTAATCGGCCAAGATGCGGACATTCAGCGACCGCCTGCGCGGCATTCACGCCGCCACCATCGTGCCGATGACGCCCGGTTTCGAGGTCGACGAGGCGCAGCTCGCAAGCCATCTCACCTCGGTAGCATCTACGCCTGGAATCAATGGGCTCCTCGTCAACGGCCACGCCGGCGAGAACTTCGTGCTGTCGCTGTCCGAGAAGCGGCGCGTGGTGGAGCTGGCGCGTCAGCACGCGCCGAAGGACTGCCTGATCGTCTCCGGGGTCAACCATGAATCGAGCCTGGAGGCCGCGCGCGAGGCGGCTGCGCTGGAGCAGGCCGGCGCCGACGGGCTGCTGGTGTTTCCTCCCAACAGCTGGGCGCTTGGTCATGCCGATGATTGCGTGATCGAGCATCACCGCCGCATCCGCGATGCCACGACAGGGCCCTTGATGCTCTACGCCGCGCCGGTCGGCGCGGGAGCCATGGCCTACGCGCCGCCGCTGCTGACGCGGCTGGTCGCCGATGCCCGCTTCGTCGCGGTGAAAGAGGGCAGCTGGGAGGTTGCGGCCTACGAACAGAACCTCAGGCTGATACGCAAGCTGCGACCGGACTTCGTCGTGCTCGGCTCGGGCGACGAGCATTTGCTGACAAGCTACATCGTCGGCTCGGCCGGCAGCCAGGTCAGCCTTGCCTGCGTCGTCCCGGAACTCGTGGTGGGCCTTTGGAGTGCTGCGGAAGCCGGCGATTGGGAGCGGGCGCGCGCCGCGCACGATAAGCTGTATCCGCTTGCCGTTGCGATCTACCGCGACCCGCCCGGAGGACGCGCGACCGTGCGCCTCAAGGCCTGCCTGAAGCTGCTCGGACGATTGTCGTGCGACGCGGCGCGGCCGCCGCAGCCGGTGGCGACACGCGGTGAGTTGCAGGCGCTCGAGCAGGCACTGCGCGTCGCCGGCGTGCTCTAAGCCGCGAAGCGGCCATCGTCGGATTTCGGACGACGAGGGAGCTATTCGCGCCGCCGAAGTTGCTTCATTGAACATTCAGTAAAGTAGTTTGCTAAACACGCGGCTAGGGCCGACCTTCCGACTCTCCTGCTGTTCGGATGGGCTGGATTGCTCCTGGCAGGCGACAGCGGCGGTCGCATTCGGCAAATTTTCCGACGTTTTCGCTGCGACTGCGAACATCTCGCTTACACGCGAACGCCGTAAGCCTTTCGCCAGACTCGCGACCAACGGGGCTTGACGATCTCCGAAATTTAGTAATACGTTTAGTGTTACAAAAAACTAAACATCACGCATCGGGCCGATGTGTGGGAGGAGCCCAAGCCATTCCGGAGCCGTCTCCGGAAGCG
Organism: Bradyrhizobium sp. BLXBL-01; assembly: GCF_051853025.1. Lineage (NCBI taxonomy): Bacteria > Pseudomonadati > Pseudomonadota > Alphaproteobacteria > Hyphomicrobiales > Nitrobacteraceae > Bradyrhizobium > Bradyrhizobium sp. BLXBL-01. The sequence goes on along the minus strand of NZ_CP182471.1, from coordinate 5,153,107 downwards.
GTCCGTCTCGTCCTTCATTCATCGCTCCTCAAACTCGGTTTCAGGGTCTTGGCGTCGTTCCGGCAGGACGCGCCGAGCGGGTTAGATGCTTCAACGAGAGAGGAAACGGATATGCGGACATTCAATTGGTTGAGAGGCTCGGCGGCCACCACGGTTCTTGGGGTGGCGCTGCTGGGGGGATTTGGCGGAGGCGAAGCTGCGGCCCAAGGTAAGCAGCTCACGCTGTGCTGGGCGGCATGGGATCCGGCCAACGCGCTGGTCGAGCTCGGCAAGGACTTCACGAAGCAGTCCGGCATCGAGATGAAATACGAGTTCGTCCCGTGGACAAGCTATGCCGATCGCTTCCTCAATGAGCTCAACTCCCATGGCAAGCTCTGCGACCTGATTATCGGCGACAGTCAGTGGATCGGCGGCGCCGCCGAGAACAAGTGGTACGTGAAGCTCAACGATTTCTTCGACAAGGAGAAGATTTCGATGGACGACTTCGTCCCGGCGACCGTCGTCGGCTATTCGCAGTGGCCGAAGAACTCGCCGAACTATTGGGCGCTGCCGGCCATGGCGGATGCGGTCGGCTGGACTTATCGCAAGGACTGGTTCTCGCGGCCCGAAATTCAATCCGCGTTCAAGGCCAAGTACGGCCGCGACCTGGCGCCGCCGAAGACCTATGACGAGCTGAAGCAGGTCGCCGAGTTCTTCCAGGGCCGCGAGATCGACGGCAAGAAGGTCTATGGCGCCTACATCTTCACCGAGCGCGGCTCCGAAGGCATCACCATGGGCGTGACCAACGTGCTCTACAATTTCGGCTTCGCTTACGACAATCCCAAGAAGCCGTACCAGATGCAGGGCATCGTCAATTCGCCCGAGGCGACCAAGGGGCTCGAGTTCTACAAGGAGCTCTACAAGTGCTGCACGGCGCCGGGCATGACCAACGCCTACATGCAGGAGGGGCTCGACGCCTTCAAGTCCGGTCAGGTGGCGATGCAGATGAACTGGTTCGCGTTCTTCCCTGGCCTCTACAAGGATCCTAATGTCGGCGGCGACAAGATCGGCTTCTTCGTCAATCCGGCCGGCCCGAACGGACACTTCACCCAGCTCGGCGGACAGGGCATCTCGGTCGTAGCGACCTCCGATCGCAAGAACGACGCGCTGGCTTACATCAAGTGGTTTGCGCAGCCCGCCGTGCAGCAGAAGTGGTGGCAGCTCGGTGGCTACTCGGCGCTGAAGGCGGTGGTCGACGCGCCCGACTTCCCGAAGAGCGCGGCATTCGCGCCGCAATTCCTGGAATCGATGGGCATTGTCAAGGACTTCTGGGCCGAGCCGTCCTACGCGCAACTGCTGCTCGACATGCAGAAGCGGGTGCATGACTACGTCGTCGCCGACAAGGGCACGGCGCAGCAGGCGCTTGATCTCCTGGTCAAGGACTGGACCAAGGTCTTCAAGGAGCAGGGCAAGCAGGTCGCCTCGCAATAGGTCTTAGGCCTCGCCTCGACCGAAACGGTACCCCGGGGCGTATGCGCCTCGGGGAACCCGAGCCAGCCAGTCGATGGACAAGATGACCACGATCCTTCAACCCGACGATGCTACATTTCCGGGCATGAGCGAGCCCGTCAAACCTCGCACTGCGCGACCTGTCCGCGGACTGTCGGACCGGACCATCGCCTGGCTGTTCGTCGCGCCGACCATCGCGCTGTTGCTGGCGATCAACATCTTTCCGCTGGTGTGGATGATCCGGCTGTCCTTCACCAGCCTCAATCTCAGCATGTCCTATCTTCCGCTGCGCTTCGTCGGTCTCGACAATTTCACCGACATCCTCACCGACGAGGACGTCTGGTTCCGGCTGCAGACCACGGCGCAGTTCGTGATCTGGTCCGTCGCGTTTCAGGTCGTCATTGGCTTCGGCCTAGCGCTCCTGATCAACCGCCAGTTTCGCGGCCACAGCTTCTGGACCACGATCATCCTGCTGCCGATGATGCTGTCGCCGGCCGTGGTCGGCAATTTCTGGACGCTGCTGCTGCAGCCGCAGATCGGGCCATTCAACTATCTGATCAGTCTGTTCACCGGCGTGCCGCCGAGCTCGTTCAGCATGACCGGGCAGGTTTCGCTCGCACCCTGGACCATCGTGCTGGTCGACACCTGGATGTGGGCGCCCTACGTCATGCTGATCTGCCTCGCCGGGCTTCGCTCCATTCCCGACTACATCTATGAGGCGGCCGAAGTCGATCGCGCCTCGGCCTGGCGGCAGTTCTGGTCGATCACGCTGCCGATGACGGTTCCATTCCTGATGCTCGCCGTGCTGTTCCGCGCGATCGAGAATTTCAAAATGTTCGACATGGTCAATCTGTTGACGTCCGGAGGCCCGGGCTCGACCACCGAGCTCGTGTCGATCACGCTGAAGCGCGCGGCGTTCGAGAAGTGGCGCACCGGCTATTCCAGTGCGCTCGCCATCATCTTGTTCGTCACCGTGTTCGGTGCCGCCAACATCTACGTCAAAGCGCTCAATAAGGTGAAGCAACGATGACCGCCGTCCTCACCAAGTCCTCCGCGCACTCCATCGTCGAAGCGTCGCCGCGCGCAAAGATGGTGGCGGGTAGCCTCGTCATCCTCTACGCCGTGATCACGATCCTGCCGCTGGTCTGGATCGTCGCCACCGCCTTCAAATCGCAGAGCGATGCGATCGCATATCCGCCCAAGGTTTTCTTCGAGCCGACTCTCGAAGGCTATGTGAACCTGTTCACCGTGCGCACCCGGCAAACGCCGGACTTCATCGCCAAGCTGCCGCCGCCGGAGACGTGGTACGACAAGCTCGTGCGCCAGCGCGACATGGTCATTGCCGGACCGTCGAAGGTCGTGCCGCGCTTCGTCAACTCGCTGATCATTGGGTTCGGCTCGACCTTCCTGGCCGTCTTTCTCGGCACGCTCGCGGCCTACGCTTTCTCGCGCTTTCGCATTCCCCTGGCTGACGACCTTCTGTTCTTCATTCTCTCGACGCGCATGATGCCGCCCGTTGCTGTCGCAATCCCCATCTATCTGATGTACCGGCAGCTCAATCTGACCGACACCAGGCTCGGAATGATCCTGCTCTACACTGCCGTGAACGTCTCGCTCGCGGTCTGGCTGCTCAAGGGCTTCATCGACGAGATCCCGCGCGAATACGAGGAGGCCGCTCTTGTCGACGGCTACACGCGGCTGCAGGCGCTGCGCAAGGTGGTGTTGCCGCAAGCCGTCACGGGCATCGCAGCCACGGCGATCTTCTGCCTGATCTTCTCCTGGAACGAATATGCCTTCGCGGTTCTCCTGACCAGCGGCGAGGCGCAGACCATGCCGCCCTTCATCCCCTTCATCATCGGGGAGGGCGGGCAGGATTGGCCGGCCGTTGCCGCGGCCACCACCCTGTTCGTCGTGCCGATCGTCCTGTTCACCGTGTTGTTGCGCAAGCACCTGCTGCGCGGCATCACCTTCGGAGCTGTGCGCAAATGAGCGGTTCTGCTGCAGTCGCCAAAGGCGTGGTCTCTCGCTGGTTCCGGCGCGGCCCCTGGGAGACGGCTGCGATGACCCTGATCAGCGGAGGCATCGTCATGCTGGTGCAACCCTGGTCGATCGATCTCTACGGCTATTCCTTCGTGACGATCCTGGCCGGCACGCTCGGCTACGTCGTCGTGAGCCATTTTCCGGAATAAGGCGGCAGACATGGCACAAATCCGCGTCGAAAACCTGCGCAAGTCGTTCGATCAGTTTACCGCCGTACAAGGCTCCAACTTTACGATCGAGGATGGCACCTTCTTTGCGATGCTCGGCCCCTCCGGTTGCGGCAAGACCACCACCTTGCGCATGATTGCGGGCCTGGAGCTGCCGACTGAAGGCAAGATCCTGCTCGACAATGAGGACGTCACCTTCCAGCGCGCATCCGCGCGCGATATCGCCTTCGTATTTCAGCTTTTCGCACTGTATCCGCACATGAACGTGGCCGAGAATATCGGCTTTCCCCTCAAGTGCCAGGGCATGGCCCGGCGCGATATTTACCAGCGTGTGCAGGAGACAGCCAAACTGCTGCGGATCGAGCATCTGCTGTCGAGCAAGACGTCGAAGCTGTCTGGCGGCGATCGGCAGCGGGTTGCGCTGGGCCGCGCCATGGTGCGGCGGCCAAAGGCCTTTCTGATGGACGAGCCGCTGGGCGCGCTCGATGCCGAGTTCCGTCATCTGATGTGCAGCGAGCTCCGCGACCTGCACGATCGCATCGGGGCGACCACGGTCTACGTGACGCATGACCAGCTCGAGGCGATGTCGATGGCGGATCGGATCGCGGTCATGAACCAGGGACGCGTCGAGCAGATCGGCCTGCCGCAGGAGATCTATGATCGGCCCGCGAGCATGTTCGTGGCCGATTTCATCGGCTCACCGCCGATGAATTTTCTGCGCTTCGATGCAGGTCTGCGCTCTGGCGATCGAACGATCAGCTTCCATGACACGAGCATCGCGGTGCCGGAGATCCGGGAGGATCGTGCCAGCGCCCGTATGGCGCTCGGCGTTCGTCCGGAGCATATCCGCTTCGCCGACGCGGCACCCGTCCGCGGCGAGGTGTTTGGCGCCGAGTATCTTGGGACCACCCAGATCGTCACCGTCGACACCGCGCATGGGCGCATTGCGGCGCGGTTGCCTTCCAGCGCGCCCGTGCGCATCGGCGAGCGAGTCGGCCTTGAATTCCGTTCGGAACGACTCGCCTTGTTCGACGTCGCCAGCGGCCTTGCGATACGAACGGCCAACGAGGGGAGCGCAAACCATGGCTGACGTCGCCCTACGCAACATCAGCAAGCGGTTCGGCACGGTGGCGGCGGTGCGCGAGCTCTCGCTCTCGGTGAACGACGGAGAATTCATGGTGCTGCTCGGACCGAGCGGTGCCGGCAAGACCACGACCTTGCGGCTGATCACCGGGCTCGAGACTCCCGATTCCGGCTCGGTCATGATCGACGGACGCGACGTGACGCTGGCTCCTCCGGGAGCGCGCGATATTGCCTTCGTCTTCCAGCAATATTCGCTCTATCCGCATCTCACCGTCTATGACAACCTTGCGTTCCCGTTGCGCTCGCCCGCGCGACGGATATCGGAGCCGATCATCAAGAAGCGGGTCGAGCAGACGGCGGAGTTGCTGCATATCGCAAGCAAGCTGAACAATCGCGCAGCCCGACTTTCAGGCGGCGAGATGCAGCGGGTGGCAATCGGTCGTGCGCTGGTCCGCGATCCCTCGATCTATCTGATGGACGAGCCGCTGTCGTCGCTGGACGCCAAGCTCCGTGCCGAGCTTCGGCTGGAGCTGAAGCGGATCCAGCTCGAGCTTGGTGCGACCATCCTCTACGTCACCCACGATCAGGTCGAGGCCATGACGATGGCATCCCGGATCGGGGTGATCAAGGACGGCGAGCTGCTCCAGCTCGGCAAGCCCCGGGAGATCTACGAGAGTCCGTCGTCGAGCTATGTCGCCTCGCGCCTCGGCACTCCCCAGATCAATTTCCTCCCCGCGCGGCTGTTGTCGGACGTGCCGCTGCCGCCGGGAACGGAGACCGTCGGCATCCGCACCGAGCACCTCCGCCTCGCGGCGCGCAATGGCGGGCCGATGGTCGGCCGGGTGCACCGGGTCGAGCACCTCGGCGAGCAGAATCACGTTCACCTGGACTATAAGGGAGAGATGCTGGTCACGCTTGCGGATCCGCATCAACTGCTGCATGCCGGTCAGGAGGTCGAGCTGGATCTGGTGCAACCGCTCTGCTTCGACGGCGCCGGGCAGCGCCTCCCGGCGGTTCATTAGAGGATCAAACGCGATGTCGTTGCAACCCGAGACGTTCAAATCGCTGGTCAGGGTGGCCGCAGAGCGGGTCATTGCCAGCGCGCCCGAGCTCACGAGCCTGGACCAGGCGATCGGTGACGGCGACCACGGATACAATATGAAGCGCGGGTTCGAAGCCGTGCTCGGCAAGCTCGATGCGATCTCCGAACAGCCATTCGACGAGGCTTTGAAGACGATCGGCAAGACGCTCGTGATGACGGTCGGCGGCGCTTCCGGCCCGCTTTACGGCAGCTTCTTCCTCGCCGCAGGCGAGGCCCTCTCGCACGACAAGCACCTGCCTGAGGACATCGCCGATGTCTTCGGCAGCGGCGTGAACGCCGTCAGCTCCCGCGGCCGTTCGCACGCCGGCGAAAAGACCATGCTCGACGTGCTCGTTCCCGTGCTGGAGACGTTGAAGAATGGAGCCGGCCAACCGGACCTGATCGCGCGAGTCAGCACAACGGCCGCAGAGGCGGTCGAGCGGACCGCGCCGATGCAGGCCACCAAGGGGCGGGCGTCGTTTCTCGGGCCGCGCAGCGTCGGTCACATCGACCCCGGCGCGCGCTCGAGCTGTGTTCTCGTGCAGGCGGTATGCGCGAGCCTGGAGGGAAAGCAATGACTGATGCCGTGGGAATCGTGATCGTCTCGCATTCGAAGGACATCGCCAAAGGCACCGCCGACATGGTGCGGCAGATGGTCGGTAGCGAGGTCAAGGTGGCCTTCTGCGGCGGCAATCCCGATGGCGGGCTCGGCACCAGCGTGTCGCTGATCGTCGATGCCATCAACGATGCCTGGTCGGCGAAAGGCGTCGCGATCCTCGTCGATCTCGGCGGCGCCGAAACAAACAGCGAGATGGCGGTCGAAATGCTGGAGCCGGCACGCCGCGATCTCGTTGTCGTATGCAACGCGCCGATCGTCGAGGGCGCCGTGATGGCGGCGACCGAGGCGGCGGGCGGCAGCTCGCTGGCCCAGGTCAAGGCCGTGGCCGAGGAACTCTCTGCCGACTGACGCGTCGGCGAAACGATGATGGAATGAGGCGATGTTGGATAAAGCGGACGGCCAGATTATCACCGAGAATGTGCGGCTGGTGCACGCGGTTGGCATGCATGCACGCCCGGCGGTCAAGCTGACCAAGCTGGCCAAGAAGTTCCAGGCCCAGATTTCCGTCCGGGTCGCGGGCGCGGCCGAGTGGATCAATGCCAAGAGCGTAGCCAAGATCATGGCCATGCGCGCGGCTTACGGCAGCACGATCGAGATCAAGGCGTCGGGCAGCGACGCGGAGACTGCCGTCGCCGCCCTGGTCAACCTGATCGCAACAGACTTTCCGGACGAGGCGTCGTAGCATGCAGGGAAGCGCTGCCGGACTGGCTTATCGCGGCAGGACCGCCTCGATCGGCTTTGCCCACGGCCCGCTCGTCCGTGTCGATGCGGGCACGAATGGCGAGCGGATCGCAGGCTCGCTGGTCGAGGAGGCGCTCGATCTTCGCAAGGCGATCGACGCGGCGAGCGGGCAGATCGCCGAGCTCGCCGCGATCGCGGGAGGTGAGGCCGCGCAGATTCTCGAGTTCCAGGTCGCGCTGCTGGAGGATGAGGATTTCATCGAAGCGATCTTCACGGCAATAAGCGAAGGGGATGCCGCCGACGTCGCGTGGCGTTCCGCGCTCGACGAGCAGATTGCGGACTATAATTCGGCCGAGGACGAGTATCTGAAGGCGCGTTGCTCCGATCTTGCGGATCTGCGCGACCGCATCATCAGCATCTTGCGCGGAGGCGGGGGCGAGGCCCCCAAGATACCGAGCGGTGCCGTCGTTTGCGCCGACGATCTGCCGCCCTCGCGTTTCCTGGAGATCGACTGGTCGGCCGGCGGTGGTCTTGCGCTCCTGCGCGGTAGCCCTACGAGTCATGTCGCGATGCTGGCGCGCGCGCGAGGCATCCCCATGGTCGTGCAGCTCGGCGCCGTTCCGGAGATCGGCGCGACGGCGCTGCTCGATGGCGAGGGCGCTACTCTCGAGCTCGATCCCAGCGTCGAGCAGCTCCGGCTATTCGAGAAGCGGCGCGAAATTCATCGCAAGAGCCGGGCGTCCGCGCGGGCGATCCTGCGACGGCCGACCGCATCATGGCGCGGGGAGCGGATCAAGCTGCTCATCAACATCCAGCGCGTCGAGGATCTCGATCATGCCGACGCACAATATGCTGACGGCATTGGATTGATGCGCACCGAGTTTCTGCTCGCCGAGCGCGGCGGCCTGCCGGACGAGGAGACGCAGTATCGCGCCTACGATGCCGTTCTGCGCTGGGCCGATCGACGCCCGGTTACCATTCGCACCTTCGATGCCGGCGGCGACAAGCCGGTACCTGGATTCACCATCGACGGTGAGGCCAATCCCTTTCTGGGCGTGCGTGGCCTGCGGCTTTGCCTCGCCCGCCCCGAGATCTTCAGCGTGCAGCTCCGCGCGCTGGCGCGTGCGGCCGTGCATGGAAATCTCAGGGTCATGTTTCCGATGGTCACGGCGCCGGACGAGTTCGAGTCCGGACGGAAGCTGTTCGCCGAAATCGTGCAGCGCTTGCAGGCCGAGGGCATTGCCGCGATGCTTCCGGAGCTGGGAATCATGGTCGAGGTCCCGGCGGCGGCCCTGGCGATCGCGACCTTCAAGGCCTCCTTCTTCTCGATCGGTTCGAACGATCTCGCGCAATATGTCCTTGCGTGCGACCGTTCCAATGGAGCTCTCGCCCCCTTGATAGACCCCTTGCATCCGGCCCTGCTCGAACTGATCGCGCGAACCGCGGAGCACGGACGCCGCACTGGCACCAGCGTCAGCCTGTGCGGCGACATGGCGGGCGATCCGCGCTGCCTGCCCGCGCTCCTGAATTGCGGCCTGCGCGAGTTGTCGGTGAATGCATCGGCGCTGGCGCAGATCAAGCAGACCATCGACCGCTTGAGCAGCGGAGGCGGGCTTGGCTGACATGGCGATCGATGAACCGGCGGAGGCCGGCGCCGTTGCGGTTTACAAGCGCATCTTCAAGGAGGTGCTCGAGAGCCGCCCGTCAGGCATGCGGCTGCGCCTGGCCCATGCCATGGGCAAGAACCGCAGCTTTGTCAGCCAGATCAGCAACCCGGCCTATCCGGTGCCGATTCCCGTGCAGCACCTGAACACGATCTTCGACGTCTGCCATTTCCCGCCGCAGGCGAAGGCGGCGTTCCTTCGCGCCTACACCCGTGCGCACCCGCGCCGGATCGGCCGCCTGACGGAGGGGGCGCATGAACGGACGCTGACGCTGCACCTGCCGGACCTCGGCAGCTCGAAGCGCAATGCGCAGCTCGATGCGCTGCTGCAGGAATTCGCGCGGCGCTTGAGTGCGATCATACGGGAAAAATGAGCGCCAAGCTCAGGGAGACGAAGCGGGGAGGAGACCATGAAAAAGTTCATCAATTCGGTTGATGGCGTGCTCGCGGAGAGCCTCGACGGGTTGGCTGCGGCGCATGCCGATCTCGTGACGCTCGGGCCCGAGCGGAAGTTCGTGCGGCGCCGCGAGCTCAATTCGCGGAAGGTCGCGCTCGTATCGGGCGGCGGGAGCGGGCACGAGCCGCTGCATGCGGGCTTCGTCGGCTATGGCATGCTCGATGCGGCCTGTCCGGGACAGGTCTTTACCTCGCCGACACCGGACCAGATCGTCGAGGCGGCGCAGGCCGTTTCGGGCGAGGCCGGCGTGCTCTTCATCGTGAAGAACTACGCGGGTGACCGCATGAATTTCGAGATGGCGGCCGAGATTTCTGAGGGACGCACGGCCACCATCGTCACCGACGATGACGTCGCGGTCGAGAATTCCACCCACAGCATCGGCCGCCGGGGTGTGGCCGGGACTCTGATCGTCGAGAAGATCGTCGGCGCGGCGGCCGAGAAGGGGGCCGACCTCCAGGCTTGCGTTGCACTCGGCGAGCGCGTCAACGCCCGGACGCGCTCGATGGGGGTGGCACTAACGAGTTGCACGGTTCCGGCTGCAGGCACGCCGACCTTTGTGCTCGCCGACGATGAGATGGAGGTGGGTGTCGGCATCCATGGCGAACCGGGACGCCGCCGCGTCAAGCTGGAGCGTGCCGATGCGATCGCTCTTGAGATGACCACTGCCATTGCCGGGGATCTCGACGCCCGCGAGGGCAACGAAGCCCTGCTTCTCGTCAATGGATTTGGCGGAACGCCCGCGATCGAACTCTATCTGATGTACAATGCGGCGCGGCGGATGCTCGAAAGGCGCGGCCTGCGCATCGCCCGCTCGCTGGTCGGCAGCTATGTCACCTCGCTGGACATGGCGGGGTGCTCGCTCACCGTGAGTCTGCTCGATACCGAGACCCGTGCGCTTTGGGACCATCCCGTGCGCACGGCCGCGTTGAAATGGTGACGGCGGCTGCTAACGACTGCTGATGATTTCGATCGTGCTCCGGCGGATGATTGGCTGGGGCCACGTCTCACGCATGCATCGGGAATTTTCCCGGTCTACCCTCCCTGAAACTTGCCGTGTCCTTCGGACACGGCTTCTTTTTGGGGGCGGTAGACAGCTATTTCCCCTGGCCGTCCCAGGCGCGGGGTGCATAGCGGCTGAAGGGACTCCGTGTCGGCCGAGCATCCAAATCGATCCATCTCGGTCAGCGCCGATTCCTGCTCGTGCTTGGTTCCGAGGGTCTTCATGGTCAAGTGGGCCGCGCCTGCCGGGTAGCGACAAGGAACAAGATGCCGGCTGTCACGCCCAAGATCCCCGGAGATGGGACCAGCAGCAACGTCAACAATGCGAACCAGATGGTCACCGTCCAGCCGAGCCACGCCCCAGGCGTGATGCCCCTTCCGGCAAGCGTCCACTGGAGAACGCCCAGCAACATCGAGGGTATCGCAAAGCTGCCTATGCTTGCCCAGAAGACGACTGCGTTCTGCAACGATTCGATACTGGGCTGCGTGCCCTTGAGCGGCACCGCCGCCCAAAGGCCCTGGGCGACCCAATCAAGCATTTTTGGCCCTCGGAAGATGATCATGAGGATGAGGTGACCAACGCCCAGTGTGATGAGGAGTGCCGAGCCAATTCGTTGCAAAACCTTCGTTGCCATCATGGAATTCTCTGTGTGTGGGTCGCTCGCATTGTCCAGTCGGAATTTACGCGCGTGTTGGATAGTTTTGTGATGCATGAATAAAAGCACTGGCTCGCCCACATCCGGTGGACACGAAGGCGCAGCGATTGGCCTGGAATGTTGCCTCCGCGAAATGGAAGCCGAGGCGACCATGCGCCCATGCGCATTCGTAGGAGATTGACTGGGCATCGATCACGGGGCGGTGGGGCGACGTGCTCCGGTTAGTTCAGCGCAGGTTTCGCGCGTTGCGCGAATGCTCGCTGTTGCTGCCGCGCGCACGAGATTGTCGATCTCGGGCGGCGGCGCTTCACCGCGCGAGATGTGCGGGCGCACCCCGGCATAGGGGATGTCAATGATCGCGAATCTAGTCGCGCGTCTCAACGTGGGCGAAACCTCGCCAAATAGCCGTCGGGCTATGTCGTCCAGGACAACGTCAAACTCCTTTCCCAGGCGCCGTGCTTCGCGCTCCATATCTGGCGGCCAGCCACCTCCTACAAACTCCTCCCTCCGATGCATGATCGCGATCCGAGCACCTGTTCGATCCGACCTGACCCACTGAGGAACAAACAGACTGGCGGCGATGGCGGCCTCGTTAGGATCGTCGTGTTGGAGCGCCGCTGAAAACCCCCGGTGAAATGCCGCAATCTTACCGAGCCACAGGCGGCCCAGCAGTTCATCGCGTGATTGAAACCGGTGATAGATCGATCCGGACGGCGCCCCAAGCGCATGGGCGATCGCGGACATCGTGGCGGCGGCTATGCCAGAGTTCGCGATGATACGCGCTGCGCTATCCAGAATCTGATGTTCGGTGAACTTCGATGGCCTGGGCATCCGAATTAGATACTAGATTCTATAATTAAAAACAAGTAGAGTCGCGAACGCCGTGCAAACCAGGAGGTTACCGATGACCGTCGCCGTCACGTGCTCATTGGCAGATCAGGTCAGACACGACAGAGTTCGCTGGTCGATCGGCCCTAACGCTAACTCGCGCAGTCAGCCGAATGCGTCGGAGCACAGGGCGTCTCACGCAAGCCTTCGAGGTCACGGGCGATGACCTTGCCACCTGGCCAGCGCCCGATCGCTTCCTTTCCGCGTTTCGGTTTACCGCGCTTCGCGAAGCGCTTTCCCAGGAAACCAGACACGGTGCGAATTGAATTGAGCAGTGATGGTCGTGTCGTCGGCGAAGTAGGGCCGGATCGTTGGGGAGCGTTGCCGCGAACGATCCAGCTCAGCGACTTCCATTGCGTCACAACCTGGAGCAGTCTCGGCCACCGCTGGGAAGGCGTTGGCTTTCGGGACTTCTGCACCGCGTTCGCTTTAATTCAAGGGTGCGAAGACCAACTGGTTGTGTTCCGCGGAAGCGATGGCTACCACGCCGCTTTGCCGCTGGTCGACCTGTTGCAGCCGGAGGTGCTGCTGGCCGATCGTTTGGACGGCGCGCCGCTCCCGGTGGCCCATGGAGCGCCGCTGCGGTTGGTGGCACCGGCCCACTACGGCTACAAGAACGTCAAACATATCGAGCGAATAGAGTTCGGCGTCCATCCGCGTCGCTATCGCCCGGCAGGGCCTGGTTTCATATTCCATCCGCGGGCTCGTGTCGCGATGGAGGAGCGCGGTGTCGGGTTTCCGGGGTGGCTCCTGCGGCGTGCATATCGGCCTTTGATCGCCCCCACCATAATGCGTTGCGCGGAAGCGCTCGAAATGTATCAGGCGAAGAATCATTCGCCAACGACGTCGGAGCATACGCCGAGACAACCTGCGTCGAAGTTGAGGTCAGGCGGTCAATGACTGATAACGGCCCGACATGAACGCGTATAAAACCTAATATCCGGAAGGCCACGTGAAGTTCGTCGCCGTCACCTATGGCACCGAGGGCGATACGCGCCCCATGGCGCTGCTTTGCCGGGCACTGATGGATGCCGGCCACCGTGTCCACCTGCTGGCCGACGTCGCCACGCTCGGCTACGCCGCGGCCCTCGGTGTACCGGCAACCGGCCTCGCCGGCGACATTCGCTCCGCGCTCCGGCAGGACACGCTTGCTAAAAGCGGCGGCGGTTTCGCTGACACGGCGAGCGCATTTGCCCGCATCGCCACCGCCAAATCCGAAGCGTGGCTCCGCACCGCGGCCGCCGCCGCAGAAGATTGCGACGCCGTGGTTCTCGGCGGTCTGGCCGCCTTCGTGGGCCTTTCTGCCGCGGAGGCCTTCGGAATTCCGGCCATCGGCACCGGGCTCATCCCGATTACGCCGACGCGTGAATTCGCCTCACCATTCGTGCGCCCGGGTACTGTGCCGCGCTGGCTGAACCGGACGAGCCACAGGCTGGTCAATGCATTGCTCTGGCGCATCTTCAAAACATCGGTCAACGCGGCCCGCGCTGCCGTGTGCGGGCTGCCGCCACGCCGCAGTGTCTGGACCGACCATCCGATGCTCTACGGCATATCCCCAAGCCTCGTGCCGCAGCCAGCCGACTGGCCGCCAACCGCGCGGATCTGCGGCCAGTGGCTGGCGCCCGTGACGGACTGGTCGCCACCAGCAGCGTTGGGCGAGTTCCTCGCCGCAGGCGAGCCGCCAATTTATTTCGGTTTTGGGAGCATGGGGGGCCTGGGCGGCGCGCAGTTGATGCGCGAGGCGCTGGCGGCGCTACGCGGTCGGCGCGCGCTGTTCTACCCCGGCTGGGGCGGCGCAGTGGCCGCCGACTTGCCCGCTAATGTCCATCTGTTGGCGGACGCGCCACATGGCTGGCTATTTCCCCGCGTGGCGTTGGCGCTCCATCATGGCGGTGCCGGCACTACCCACGCCGCGGCCCGTGCCGGCGTGCCCTCGGTGGTAGTCCCATTCGCGAGCGACCAGCCTTTCTGGGCCGATCGCCTGCACAAAGCTGGCGCTGCCCCGTCGCCTGTGCCCGCCAAAAGCCTGAGTGCGGATCGGCTTGCGCGCGCCATCGACGAGGCGAACAGGGACGCTCCACGCGCCAGTGCCACGGCGCTCGCCGAGTCCATCGCGCGGGAGGATGGGTTGAAGGCGGCCGCCACGGCGATCGTAACTCTGGCGCGGCGCGACGTCTCGGGATGCGGCCTTCAGTGAAAATCGATTTGTATCGCTAGTGGCTATGCCCCTCGGTGACGCATAGGTTTGTGCGCGCCAGGTTGTGTCCTGAGGTGAGGGGCGCCGGTCCGAGTTGAAAAGTCCGTTGGACCGCGGCTTACCAGACGCGATCCATTCAGCCCAGCAACGCTGACTATCCCGCTGCCCCCGGGAAGTAGGTAAGGTCGAGCGCTGGCGGCGTCACGGCCGTCTGCGAAAGCAGGGCGTGGACCTGTCCGCGATGGTGGGCGTGATGCAGGAAGAGCTGCGACAACACGAGATGGATCGGCATCTGCCTTGGCGTGCCGTTCATGCTGTTGAATGACAGGTCCCCAGCGCAGCCGTCCTTATCCAAGATGACGTCGGTAGTTTCGACGATCCGCACGTCTTCCACGAAGCGGGCATCGCGGAGGCTGGAGAAATCGACGCAGACCTCATAATCGAGCGATGGAATGTTGTGCGGCTCGCCGGTCAATCGAGCGAGCCAAATTCTGTCTGTGGCCAACAGATGGTTCAGCGTGCGATGGATCGATCCAAATGCACAAGCGCGGGGGCGAAAATATTCGGTCGGATCCAATTCGGAGCACGCGGAGTAAATCCGCTGATTGGCCCAGCCTGTCCAGCGTGCTAACGTTCGGAAGCTGTCGAACATCACTTACCCCCAAGTTGCTGAAAGCTAGCCAGATCAGACGGGGTGTGTCGAATCGATTTCCCTAATCGAGAGAGAAGCCTCGCTAATGCCCGTGCGCCGCGACCTTTCGCCGACCCATTTGCTGCGCGCTTTCTCCGTATTGGCCCGCACTCGGAATTTTGGACGGACGGCCGCGGAACTCGGACTTACCCAGAGCGCCGTAAGCCAACGAATTGCGGCCCTGGAAGCTCGTCTCGACGTCCGTCTGTTCGACCGTCAGTCGAGCGCCCTTACCAAGGCGGGCGAGGCCTACCTTGAGGCGGTCGTGCCTCTGCTTGAGCAACTGGCAGCCGCGGAGGAACGCCTCGCGTCCGATTGGTCGCGAAGTCGGAAGAACGTCGTTCGGCTAAGCATCGCGCCATCCTACGCGCGCTGCTGGTTGATGCCTCGTTTGTCAGCCCTGACCATGGAGTTGCGCGAGATCTCCCTCTACGTCCATGCCACGGACGCCCGAGTCTCCCTTGATGACGGAGAATTCGATCTCGCGATCCGTGTGCAGCCTACCAATGCGGCTGTGGGCGACCGGATGACCCGAGAGGAAGACGTATTGGTTGCGGTCGCCCCGCCGACAATGGTCAAGTCTGCTCAAGCAGATCCGTTTCAAGACACGGTTTTGTTTGATGATGACTGCGGCCTTTTGGGCGTAGCGCCCGGTCATTCCTGGCAGGAATGGTACAGTGCGACAGGATACGAACGTCGACAGACTGGTCGCATGGTTCAGTGCAGCGACGCTGGATTGATCGTGGAGGCGGTACGCAACGGTGCGGGCGCAGCGCTGGTCCGTCGTTCACTTGTCCAGGGAGACCTTGAGTCCGGCCACCTCGTTCAGGTCGGTCCTTGCGTCGCCAGCGCGGGCCAAACTGTTTTGCTGCAAAGGCCAAAGCAAAAACGAAGCAGAGCTGCTACGTCGGTTGCGCGTTGGCTCTCCGAAGAGGCCCTCAGCACCTCAACATAGCGGGGCACCTGTCGCCGATCGCGCTAGCGACCGAACGCCTCGCTTGATCTGGATCAAGCCTCCGCGGTGGCCGCCCCGCTAGCTGCTCAGCAGCCGTCTGCCGGCCCGGAGGCAATGAGCCTTGAAGACGCTTCGCCAGCTTCTGTCCGCGGAGGACGTTGTCCAGCTCGTGATCCGGCTGGGCCTGCTCGGGCTGCTGATCTTCTGGACCTTCCTCGTGATCCGGCCGTTCGTGCCGATCCTGAGCTGGAGCGCCGTGCTGGCCGTGGCGTTTCATCCCGTCTTCGCCTGGCTCGCCCAACGCCTCGGTGGCCGGCCCCGGACAGCCTCAGCCGTTCTCACCCTGGTCACGCTGGGCACCGTCATCGGTCCCGCCGCCTGGCTCGGCCTCAGTGCGGTCGAAGGGATCCGGGACCTCGCGGGCCAGATCGGCAGTGGCGATCTCGCGCTCCAGGCCGCCCCGGAGCAGATCAAGAGCTGGCCGTTGATCGGTCCTCAGCTCTACGCGATCTGGAACGAGGCCTACACGAACATCCGTGCGGCGTTGCGCGAGGTGACGCCGTACTTGAAACCGCTCGCCGGAATGATGCTGTCGTTTGCCGGTGACACCGGAATTGGAATGCTCCAATTCCTGCTGTCGGTGATCGTCGCGGGTTTTCTGCTTCCGCACGGCGCGCAGTTCGTCGCCGCGCTCCGCGGCTTCCTGTTGCGCATCGTGCCCGGCCAGAGCGAGCACTTCCTCGAGCTCGCCGGCGCCACCATACGCGCCGTCGCGCAGGGCATCATCGGCGTCGCCATCCTTCAGGCCCTGCTGGCGGGCATCGGCTTCAAGCTCGCAGAGATTCCGAGCGCGGGACTGCTCGCGCTCGTCGTGCTCCTGCTGTCGATCGTCCAGATCGGCGCCGCCCCCGTTCTTCTCCCCGTGCTGGTCTGGATCTGGATGGACAAGGACGTGACCGTCGCCGTGCTGTTGACGGTCTATCTCGTCGTGGTCGGCCTGCTCGACAACGTGCTGAAGCCGCTCCTCATGGGGCGGGGCCTGACGACGCCGACGCTCGTCATCCTGATCGGGGTCATTGGCGGTACGCTCGCGCATGGGATCATCGGCCTGTTCATTGGGCCGATCATCCTGTCGGTGGCCTGGGAGCTTTCGACCGCGTGGATGGGGATCGGCCGCGCTGCGTCAGCACGCGTCGATCAGGCGACCGTTGTCGCGAAGGATGCCGTCGAGGCGCGATTGACCTAGATTGAAAGGTTGGCTTCAACCCGATGATGCTCCAATTCCTTGTCGGCACGCTCGTCAGCGTGATCAATATCGGAATCCACGCGCTCGTGACGGTGGTCGCCGTCACCATCGCCCGCAGTGCCGTCCCGCGCCATACCAGGCGGCCGCGATTGCACCTGATGAGCGCCATGATCGCGGTCGCCGTCGTGTTGAAGGCCGCCCACATGCTCGAAATTCTGACATGGGCGGTGACCTATCATGTCGTCCAGGCCGCCGCCGCCGACGCGGATATGCTCTACTTTGCGTTCGTCAACTACACCACGCTCGGCTATGGCGACATCACGCCGGTACGCGAATGGCGGCTGATCGGCCCGCTGACTGCCATGAACGGTGTTCTTCTGTTCGGCTGGTCCGCCGCCATTCTGTTCGAAGTCTTGCTCAAGACGCTCGACCGTCTCGGGCTCACGGAAAAACCCGGTGCGGACCTGCCGCGCACCTGATACTGTCGCCTCGGTCAATCGCGACCTTGCGGATCGTGAACGGCCTTTCGCCGGCTCAGGACTGCAGATCGAGGCTTGCGAGCTGGTGCCGGTCGAGCAGAACGATCTGGCGTTGGGTGTTGCCGATGAAGCCGAGAACGCCGAGCTCATGCAGTCGCGACAAAGCCCGCGAGACGGTCTCCAGCGTCAGGCCGAGATAGTCGGCGATATCGCGTCGCGACATCGGAAGCGCCATGACGCCGGCGGCCGTCAGGCGCTTGTCCATTTCGAGCAGGAACGCGGCGACGCGCTCCAGGGAGGTCTTGCGGCCGAGAAGCAGCATGTGGTCTTCCGCGTGCTGGAGGTTGCTCGTGGTCATGCTGAGCAGGTTTCTGGCCACCATGGCATCGCCCTCGGCCACGGTTTCCAGGCTTTGGCGTTTGATCAGCCGCACCGTGGTGTCGACGATGGCTTCCGTCGTGAACCGATGCTCGCTGCCGTTCTCGAGCCCGAAAATATCGCCGACGAGGTGAAATGCGCCGATTTGTCTGCGGCCGTCCGACAGCAGTTTGTAGCTTCGCACCGCACCGGACTTGACCTGGTAGACATACTCGGCCGGCTCCTTCTCGCCGTAGATCTCGGAGCCTTTTCGGTAGGAAAATTCGCTTAAATTGACCAGCGCATTTGAATGACTTGCCATGCCGAGGTCGCGGAGAGTATTGGGACGCAGCGTCGAATCCGTCGTGATGCGAACGAACATAGGCCAACTCCTCAGCTTTTCCGCCGAATTGGTCTGTCAAACGAAATACTTTGCCGAGAATGCGCCGCGCAATCCCACTCCCGCCGAAGTTGATTTTCGGCCAAGGAAGTATTCTTATCCATTGTCCCGAGGTTCATTGTACCAAAGGACAGCACTGGCGATTGCTGCGCTGGATGATAAGCCCGGCCACAGGGCGATGCGACATATTGCGAAGCAGATATTTCGACCTTCAAACGTGAAGATCGATTTGAAAAATGAGAAGGACGTCGGGCGTCCCAATTGATTTTTGGCGAGAGGTAGAGTTGCCAGGCCTTGTTCACGTTGTTGACGACGACGCGTCCTTTCGGACCGCGATCGAGCGCCGGCTGAAGCTCGCGGGATACGAGGTAGCGACCTATGCTTCCGCACTGGAGCTGCTGGATTCGCTATCGGATGAGGAGCAGGTCGGGTGTATCCTGCTCGACGTCCGGATCCCTGGCCTGAGCGGTCCGGACCTGCAGGCCCGGCTGGTCGCGTCCGGTTCGATGTTGCCCATCATCTTCCTGACCGGTCATGCCGACACGCCAACGACGGTACGTGCGATCAAGGCCGGTGCGGAAGACTTCCTGACCAAACCGGTGTCGTCCGAGCAACTGCTCGATGCCATCGAGCGGGCGCTGGCCAGTCAGCGGACGGCGCGCGCCCAAGCCAGCAGGCTCGATTTGCTTCGTCGTCATCTGGCCGCGCTGACGCAGCGCGAGCGGCAGGTGTTTGATCTGATCGTGCGCGGCCGGATCAACAAGCAGATCGCGCATGAGCTGGGGACCACAGAGCGCACGGTGAAGGCGCACCGCCATCAAGTGATGGAGAAGATGCAGGTTCGCTCGCTGGCGGAGCTCGTTTCGATCGCAGAGCGTCTCGGAATGCTCGATCCGGACGAACGCTGACGGCTTCGGGACGGCGCGAGTTCCCTTGATGTGCATGTCCCAAAGGACAATGCCGCGGCGTGTTGACAGTGCGCGACGAGCTGTGTGCAATAATGCGCATATAGCCGCGTCAAAATGCGGAGCAATCGTATCCAATATCCCACCGTGGTCTTCCGGAAAGGCAATCGCCTTGCCCCTGCGCGAGTCCGTCTTTGTCGTTGATGACGATCTGTCCATGCGAACCAGCATGGACAGGCTTCTGCGAGGACACGGCTTCGCCACGACGCTTTTCGACACCGGGAGCGCCTTGCTCGATCACGGCAGGTTCCACACCGCGATCTGCATCATCCTCGACATCAATCTGGGTGCAAAGTCCGGCATCGAGGTGCGACGAGACCTGGCCGAGAAGGGCATCGCGGCGCCGGTGATCTACGTCACCGGCAATGACAGCCCGGCAAACCGCGCCGCGGCGATGGCCTCAGGCTGCATTGCCTATCTGATCAAGCCCTTTGCAGCGCAGTCCTTGATCGAGTCCGTCGAGCGCGCCCTCGTCTTGTAGCTCCGCGCCGGACGTCATTCGTCGACATGTTGCTCGAACGTCCTGGACGGCGCCCCCGTGTGAGCGGAGGCAAATTGCGCCAAGGGAATGGAGGTCGTCAGGGCAAGAAGATTGGAATCGACGAGTTCGAGCAGAAGCGTCTGACCCTTTTCCATCTCCGCGATGATTGTTGGCGCCACGACGTCGGCCGCGATGCATAGATTGGTGAGACACCAGGTATAGGGAATGCGGAACGCGGCGCCGTGGTCGATGGCTAGTTTAGGCGATTGTTGCAGGTACATCCCGACCGGTACGAAAAGTTGCAGGCGGGCCGTGGGCGCGTCCTCCCGCTCGATCAGATCGATGCGCACGGCCGTCTGCCCGGTCGCGAACCGGCCGGTGATCGAGGTTCGGCAGAGGGTGGGCGCGCCGCCGGCCTTGAAGCACAATTTTTGCCAGCTGCCATAGCTGATGTCGTTGGCATCGCGCTGGCCGCGCGTTGCGAACTCGGAGGGCTTTTCGGATTGCGCCGCCTTGGGCGAAGCGACACTCGAGATCGTGGCGGCCCCGATTGCTGCAACCATCAGGAGGCCAGAGAGACAATCAAGAGCACGGGCCATCGCTGCAACTCCGAGATCGAGACTCAGTTCTGCGCATCGAGAAATTTGGCGACCAATGGCGACCAGAGCGGAACCGCGTCCGGCGAACCGATGAAGAAATGTCCCTCGTTGCCGAACGGCGGCATCAGGTGATATTCGGCCCGGCCGCCGGCGGCGATGAAGGCATCGTGCATGCGCTTTGACAGCTCGGGACCGAAAAACGTGTCGTTCCCGATGTAGATCCACAGCATCGGCACGCGCGATGTGCGGCCGAAATCGGCGGTGGCCTCGACCAGGCGGTCGGGAGCGCAATTGTTGTTCGGCTTGCCGTCGACGCGTCCACCGCGGCCCCCGGCAAAGACAATGATGGCCTTCACCTGCGGCGGGTTCATGCTCGACAGGGCGATCGCAGCCCAGCCGCCGGCGGACTGCCCGACTACGATCACGTCCTTCGGGACGATCCGCTTCTCGGCGGCCATATAGTCGATGATCCAGAGATCGACCTGGGCGATCGCAAGGCCGGCATCATGGAAGTTCGGATTGGTGCATTTGCCGACCTTCGAGAAGAACGGCCCATAGAGCGCCCGCTCGGGGATATCGATCGCTGCTGCGCCATACCCGCTGCCGACCGGCGCCACCACCAGATAGCCTCGCCTTGCGAACCATTTGGCGGCGTCGCGAAATTCCACTAGCGGAAAAAAGCTGCGATTGGTCGGGTTGAGCGAGACACCATGGTTCATGATCACCAGCGGAAACGGTCCGTCGCCGACCGGGCGCACCAGATAGGCGAACATCGGCAGCGGCAGGGGCAGCGCCCAGATTTCCTCCTGGATGCGGACCTCGTCCCCGGCGCGCGTGGGCGATACGGCCATGAAGAGGGCGAGGAAGGTGATCGCGAGACAATGGAGCAAGGCAGGTCCGCGTCGCATCCCCGTCTCCCTCAACCTGCGTAGGTTGCGGCCACGACGATCGGGCCGAGTACCGTGAGCACGACATTGCCGACCGCGTAGGGGACGGCGACGCCGAGCACCGGGGTCTGGCTCTCGGCAACGTCGCACGCGCCGGTGACGGCGGCATCGACCGTCATCGCGCCGGCGAGCGCACCGCAGGTCACGACGGGATTCATGCGCAGCAAATAATAGGCAACGAGCGTTCCGACCACCATCGGAACCAGCGTGACGACGATGCCCATGCCGACCAGCAACAGGCCGTGGGCCTGGATCGCCGACCATGCGGCGAGGCCGTTGCCGAGTCCGATCGCCGCGATGAAGCCGCCGAGGCCGATGTCGCTCAGGGTCTGCTGCGCCGCCGGCGGCATTGCGCCGATGCCGGGCCGGCGCGTCCGCAGCCAGCCGCAGACGAGCCCTGCGATCAGCGCGCCGCCGCCGCCACCCAGCGTCAATGCGACAGTGCCGACTTTGAAGCTGGCAAGGCCGGCCAGAAGACCCACTGCGATGCCTGCGGCGAGAAAGGCGATGTCCGTGCGGTCGCTCGTATTCAGGGCGTGTCCCACTTGCGCCGTTGCCCGCGCGATATTGCTGGTGCTGCCGACCAGCGTCATGACGTCGCCGAGGTAGACCCGCGTGTCGGG
Organism: Bradyrhizobium sp. BLXBL-01; assembly: GCF_051853025.1. NCBI lineage: Bacteria > Pseudomonadati > Pseudomonadota > Alphaproteobacteria > Hyphomicrobiales > Nitrobacteraceae > Bradyrhizobium > Bradyrhizobium sp. BLXBL-01. Next base: position 5,131,345 of record NZ_CP182471.1, on the reverse strand, counting down.
ACCGAGAGGCACTTCGCGGCCCATGCGCGTCAGCGCACGCAGGAATACGCCGCGTGTATTGTCACCGAGCCGGTCAACGATCTCGCGCAGCGAGCGGCCGTGCAGCTGGCGGTTTTCGACGAGCACCTCGATCACGTTGCCGGGCAGGTTGCGCAGCAGTTCCCCCGCGTCGATCTCGGCCCCGAGAATCGGCTTGGCTGCGACGATCGCCGCGGTCGGACCGGCAATGACGATGTCGTCGCCGGCCTCGAGCACGGTGTCCTGCTGCGGCTTGATGTCGGCCCCGCTGCGAACGATCCGCTCCACGACCGTGCGGCCGCCGATCTCCGCCTCGATGGCACCGATGGTGCGACCAGCGCCGGCCGACACGCGATAGGCGCGGGCCTGGAATTTGCGATAGGACAGGTTTTCCGTCTTTGGCGGCGCACCGCCGGCGAGCTCCGCCTCGAGTTTTTTCGCCTCTGCCTTCAGATCGATCCGCATCAGCCGTGGCGCGATGAATGGCACGTAAAGGAGCGTCAGGATGTAGCCGAGCACGTAGGTCACTGCGTAGCCCGCCGCGATGTTGGCTTCCTGCTGCTTCAGCACGTCGCTAGGCAGGCCGAGCTGCGCCAGGGCGCCAGATGCGGTGCCGATCACTGAGGATTGCGTCAGCGCCCCGGCCGTCAGTCCCGCCGCTGTCCCTGTATCCAACGTGAAGACACGAGCGAAGATGAGCACCAGGACGAGCCCGGTGGCGCCGATCACCAGCGCCAGCACGACCTGCGCCAGGGTCCGCAGGCTCAGCGAAGCGAAAAATTCCGGTCCAGAACGGTAGCCGATGGTGAACACGAACAGGCTGAACAGGATCGCCCTGAGGATCGGCGGGAACGTGAAACTCCCGAGTTGTCCGATCAGCACGGCGACAATCAGGATGCAGGCGGTGGTTCCGATCGAGAAGCCGCGGATCCTGATGCGGCCGAGGATGGTGCCGATCGCAATCGCGAGCAGCAGGAAAATTTCCGGTGCGGTGGCAATGATCCACCTGACGGTTTCCATGGCATTCCCCGGCGCTTTGGCGTGATTTGATTGATGGCGGCGGGGGTGTTGCTTGATCCAGATCAAGCCTTCGCGGCAACGTGGCGGCGCCTATGACGCAATGGAATGTGCGCGACAGCCCGTATTGCCGACATGAGTACCTTTGACGTCGCAGCCGGCGCGATCCGCCGCGATGAGACAGTCGAGATCGTCCTGCTGCTCGCCTTTGCCGGCGGCTATATCGACGCTTATACCTGGATCATCCACGGTGTGATGGCGAACGCCCAGACCGCAAATCTGGTCTTCCTCTGGGTCTATGCGACGGCCGGCAACTGGGCGAAGGCCTTGCACTTCGTTCCGCCAATCCTGGCTTTCGCGATCGGAATCGTGCTTGCAGCCTGGCTGCGCCGCGTCGCGGGCGAGCGGGCCAGCGCGATCAGCACATTGATCGAGATCCTGCTCTTGATAGCGATCGGTATCCTGCATAATCGGCTGCCCGATCTGGCCGGAACGCTCGGTATTTCCGCCGTGGCGGCGATGCAGGCCGCGATGTTCCTCAAGGTCGAAGGCACAGCGTGCAGCACGGTGATGATCACCGGCAATATGCGTCAGGCTATCGAGAACGTCTTCGCAGTCGCAGCAGGGGGCGCGCCACTGGGAACGCTGCGGCGTTCGGGCATCTTCTTCGCACTATGTGCCGTGTTCGGCTTCGGTGCCGCGGCCGGCGCTCTTGCCACCAAGAACATTCCCGATCTCGCGTTGGGCCTGCCCGTGGTCGCGCTGTTGATTGTGTTGCTGCGCTGCGAAGCGTCCCGTTCGGAGGACGGGCGATGAACCGCTCGATGTCCGTCAGGAGTTTCTGGGACTGGGCGCCGAACCTCGCGGCCGCCTTCGGCCATGGCTATCCCGTTGCGGGCGGCCTGTCGCGATCGGCGCTGAACGACAATGCCGGCTGACGGACGCCGCTGGCACTGGTGACCTGCCCGGCGATGATCAGGCGAGTGTCGCACAACGAATGGCCTGATGTTGTCGTGTTGCGCTGCGAACGCATGGCATCGGGTCGCATAATGCATGCGACCGTTGACTTGGATCAACGGAGCGAGCAGCGCCGCACCCACCATCCCGCATTACCTTCGGTAAAAAGGATCGGGAGAGAGAGATGTCCAAAGACGCCAAGCCCGCACAGAAGCGTATCGACCAGTTCTTTTCCGGCCCTGGTGCACGGGCAGACGACTGGCGCGACCTAGTGGAAACAGCAAAGACCTGGGCGCGCGTCGGCAATCGCACAGCCTATGACGCGGCACTGGCCGATCTTTCGATCACCGAAGAGTTTCACGGCTATCCCGGTCCGCACCTCATGGCGGCGCTGCGGGAAGCTGCGGCCGCCGGCGACGGCGCGTCATCGTTCGCCCTTGCGACGAGAATTGCCCAGGCGCTGGCGACCCGGTCCTTCCGCCAGCATGCCGGCGACTGGAACGCCAAGGACGACGGCAATGGTGACGCACCCGAACTGGTGCCGCCGGCCTTTGGCGCGCACGGCGCGCGCAGGCCGTATTTCGAGACCCTGATCGTCACCGGCGTATCATCCAGCCAATGGCCGGCGCTGGCCGCCGAATGGCGCAAGCTGCGGCGCCCGGTCGACGCATTCATCTATGAACCCGTCATCGTCGGCAGCCTGGAGGACGCCTTCTGCGCGACGATGCTCAATCCGAACATCGGAGCAGTCATCATCAACGAGGGTTTCGGCCTGCGTTCGCGCCACGATGCGCCGGTGTTGCGCTCGATCATGGCCACGGCCGGTCTCAACGACGAAACCGATGCCTCGGCGCTGCGGCTCGCCCAGATCATCAAGCGCGTCAGGCCCGAGCTCGACCTTTATATGATCTCGAACCGGGACGTGGAGGAGCTCGCCGGCAATCCCGAGGCGGATGTGGTCCGCCGCATCTTCTATTCCGTTGAAGAACTGCTGGAACTGCATCTGTCGATCCTGGAAGGCATCCAGGATCGCTACGACACCCCGTTCTTCGACAATCTCAAGAAATACGCCCAGCGTCCGATCGGCACCTTCCATGCGCTGCCGATCGCGCGCGGCAAGTCGATCTTCAAGTCCGACTGGATACGGGACATGGGTGAGTTCTACGGCCCGAACCTGTTCCTGGCCGAGAGCAGCGCCACCACCGGCGGTCTCGACAGCATGCTGGAGCCGACCGGCAACATCAAGAAGGCGCAGGAGAAGGCGGCGAGGGCGCTCGGTGCCGATCGCGTCTTCTTCGTCACCAACGGCACCTCGACGTCGAACAAGATGGCGGTGCAGGCGCTGCTCGCGCCCGGCGACATCGCGATCGTCGACCGCAATTGCCACAAATCGCATCACTACGGCATGGTGCTGGCCGGCGCGCAGCCGCTCTACGTCGAAGCCTTCCCGATGACGGAATATTCGATGTACGGCGCGGTGCCGCTGAAGACCATCAAGCAGGCGCTGCTGGGAGCCAAGGCCGACGGCCGGCTCGACCGGGTCAAGATGGTCGACCTGACCAACTGCACCTTCGACGGCCATATCTACAACACAAGGCGGGTGATGGAGGAATGCCTCGCCATCAAGCCAGATCTGATCTTCCTCTGGGATGAAGCCTGGTTCGGCTTCGCGCGGTTCTCGCCGTTCCTGCGCCGCCGTACCGGACTTGGCGCCGCCAACGAGATCGAGGCATGGATGCGCCATCCCAAGTCGGTCGAGGCCTATGAGAAGCAGCAGGCCGAGCTCGGCAAGAACCCGTCCGAGGAGGCGCTGCTCAAGACCCGCCTGATCCCGGATCCCAGACAGATCCGGCTGCGCGTCTACCAGACCAACTCGACCCACAAGTCGATGTCGGCGATCCGCCAGGGCTCGATGCTCTCGGTCAAGGACGTCGAATTCCACACCGTCGAGCAGCAGTTCAAGGAGGCGGTGTTCACCCACGCCTCGACAAGTCCGAACCAGCAGCTGATCGCGAGCCTCGACATCTCGCGGCGGCAGATGGAGCTGGAGGGCTATGGCCTCGTCGCCAATGCAATCGAGATTGCGTTCGCGATCCGCCAGGCAGTCAACAACAATCCGCTGATCTCGAAATACTTCCGCATCCTCGGTGCCGACGCCATGGTGCCGGCGCAGTATCGCCAAAGCGGCTTCACCGACTTCCTCGCCCCCGGCGTCAACTGGGCGAATACGCTGAAGAGCCTGAACGAGGACGAGTTCTGTCTCGACCCGACCCGCATGACGCTGGTGTGCGGCATGGCCGGCTATGACGGCACGCAGTTCAAGGGCATTCTCGCCAACGAGTACAACATCCAGGTCAACAAGACCTCGCGCAACTCGGTGCTGGTCCAGTCCAACATCAACAACACCCGCAGCGATGTCGCGCATCTGGTCCGTGTGCTCGCCGAGATCGCGGGCGAGATCGACCGCGGCCTTGCCCAGGGTGGTGCCAATGCGCGGAAGGTCTTCGAGGCACGGGTGACGAGCCTCATGAAGGACGTGCCCGACCTGCCGAACTTCTCGCATTTCCACCCGAGCTTCCGCGGCGATGCCGGCACCAAGACCAATGAAGGCGACATCCGCAGCGGCTTCTACGCGGCCTATGACGTCGCCGGCTGCGAGCACATTCGCCTCAACGACCCCGAGATCGACCGGCGTCTGAAGGCCGGTCCCGAGCTCGTCTCGGCCAATTTCGTCATTCCCTATCCGCCGGGCTTCCCGATCATGGTGCCCGGCCAGGTCATCACCCAAGAGACCATCGACTTCATGCGCAAGCTCGATGTGAAGGAGATCCATGGTTACGACGCCAAGGAAGGGCTGAAACTCGTACGGACGGAAGCCTTGGCCAAGCTCGGCAGGCCAAAGCCGAGCGCGCAGCCGAAGCTCAAGGCCGCGTCATAGGCCGGGAGGGGACGAACATGCAGGCATTTTTCGAATTCTTGCAGCAATACCCCTATTTGCTGCTGTTCTTCGTGGTCGGTCTCGCCGTCTATATCGGCCGGGCCAGCATCAAGGGCTATGGCCTCGGCATGGTCGCCGGTGCCATCGTGGTCGGCGCGGGCCTCTCGGTCTGGGCATCCAGCTATGGCGTGAAGCTGGAGCTGAATAACTTTGCCAAGAGCTTGTTCTACTATCTCTTCATGTACGGCGTCGGCCTGCGCGTCGGTCCCTCCTTCGTCAACAGCCTGAGGGGCGACGGCATCAAGTTCCTGTTCCTCGCCGTGGTGTCGAGCGTGATCGGCCTGGCGCTCGTTGTGATCGGTGCAAAGCTGTTCGCGCTTCCGCCCGGTGCGGCCGGCGGCATGCTGGCGGGTTCGCAGACCATGTCGGCGGCGATTGGTTCGGCCGAGCAGGCCGTCACGTCGGGCGTCGTGAAACTGCCTGCCGGGATGAAGCCAGAGGATGCCTCCGGCATGATCGCCTTGTCCTACGGTATCACCTACATTTGGGGCACCGTCGGCATCATCCTGATCTGCAAATATCTCCCGCGCTGGTGGGGCGTCGATGCCAAGGCTGCCGCGAAGCAGTATGAGCAGGAGTTCGGCGTCAAGGATCTCGAAGGCGGCGCTCTGACCGGCTATCGTCAGTTCGGTCTGCGGGCCTACCGGCTCGAAAATCCCGCGACGGTGGGGATGAGCATCGCCAAATTCCGCGCGGTCAATCCGGAATATCGGATCGTCAACGTGGGGCGTAATGGCGAGCCGCAGGGTGCTGATCCCGAGCTCGTGCTGCAGAAGGGCGATATCGTCGCGCTGGGCGGCTCGACCGAGCATCTGACCGAGAAGATGGGCCTGATCGGTCCGGAGGTCGCCGACGCCAAGACGCTCGGTATACCCATGGACCAGGCTGAAATCGTCGTCTTCAACAAGGACGTCGTCGGGCGTACTTTCGAATCCTTCCGCGACACGGCCATCGCCGGCCAGCTGCAGGTGACCAAGGTCGAACGGGGCGGCGTGCAGATCCCGGCCGGTCTCAAGACCAAGCTGGAACGCATGGACATCGTCTCGGTGGTCGGCCTGAAGTCGGCGGTCAACGAGCTCGGCGAGATGTGGGGCCGCATCGCGCGCGCCAACACCTCGACCGACCTGCTGACCCTGTCGGTCGGCATGATCATCGGCTTCCTGATCGGCATGATCGAATTCCCGGCCTTCGGCGCCAAGGTCGGCCTCGGCAATGCCGGCGGCCTGTTGCTGTCGGGCGTGATCGTGTCCTCGGTCGTGTCGCGTCTGCGCTTCTTCGGCAATACGCCGAATGCGGCGCGAAACGTGCTCGAGGATCTCGGCCTCGTCGTGTTCGTCGCGATCGTCGGCGTCAATGCCGGCGCCGGCCTGTTGGCTCAGCTCACCGGCGCGCTCGCGCTCAAGATCTTCATCGTCGGCTTCATCGCGTGCACGATCCCGCCGTTCATCGTCTGGGCGATCGGATTCCACGTCTTCAAGATCAATCCGGCGGTGCTGATGGGCGGCGTTGCCGGCGCGCGCTCGCATTCCGGCCCGTGCCGCGAGGCCGCGGTCGAGATCCAGAGCTCCGTGCCCTGGATCGGATTCCCGGTCGGCTATGCCGTCTCGGGCATCCTTCTCACCATCTTCGGCTACTTCGCCATGATCCTGGCTCAATAAGGGGAAGACACGTCATGAGAAAACTGATCTTCGGCGCCGTCCTGGTCGCCTCGCTCGCAACCGTTGCCGGCTTCAGCACGCCAACGCATGCCGATACCGGCCAGGTTGCGGTCGTCTTCACCAAGGGAGGCTTCATCGTCGGCGCCGGTGGCGGAGAGGGCGTTTTGGTCTACCGGGGCAAGAAGTATCCGTTCACGGTGTCTGGCATGAGCGTGGGCCTCACCATCGGGGCGTCGACGACGAAGTTCGTCGGCCGGGCGCTCAATCTGAAGGGGCCGGCATCCATCGAAGGCTCCTATGCCGTGGGAGGAGCGGGTGGGGCAATCGCCGCAGGTGCTGGCGCCGTTCAGTTGCAGAACAGCAATGGCGTCATCCTCCAGCTCAGCGGCCCCAAGGTCGGCGCGGAAGTATCGGCTGCCGTCGGCGGCGTCACAATCCGCCTGAAATCGAGCTGAACGAGCCGCGCAGCGCGCCCGTTCACGTGCGCGCTGCAGGAGCCCGCCTCACAAAGCCTTCGTCTTGTTGATTCAAATCAAGCTCGAATCGGATCGGTACCCGACCTTATCGTCGGGTGCCTATCGCGGTCGTGCGGCGGCATCATCCAACAGCGAGTGATGGCACCCCAATCATAGGAGAAGATGCCATGCTTCGTTATCTTCTGGCTGCTCTTGCGGCCTTTGTCCTGCTCACCGTCAGCCTCATTCCCGACGATGCTTTCGCTCGTCGCGGTGGTGGCGGCTTTCATGGCGGCGGCGCCCGTGCAGGTGGCTTTCATGGCGGAGGTGTCCGCGGTGGCGCTGTTCACGCGGGCCGCATCCATGGCGGGCATCGCGTCGCCGGAGGTCCGCGCCCTGCTCATCCGATAGCCGGTCGTCCCGGCCGCTATCCTGTCGCAGGTCGCCCGGGTCGTCCCGTCGCCGGTTATCCGGGATATCGTCCTGGCTACGGCTACGGCTGGGGCCGCGCGGCCGGCGCTGCCGCGGTTGGGGCTGCAGCAGCGGGCGCTTACGGCGCTTACGGCTACTACAACAACAGCTGTTATCAGGACACCTACGGCAATTGGGTCTGCCCGCAGCAAAACCGGTATGGCTATTGAGCGATTGACGGCAAAGCGCGACGACGATTCATCCTAATCGCATCGCGCTTTAGCGGCCTGATGCTGCTCAAAAGCGTTGCGCGACGAAATTCATCCCCTTGAGGCTGGTCTGGTCGTTGTAGCGTCCCTTGTCGGAGCGCTTCGGCAGCTTGATCGTGTCCTTCTTGATGCGCTTGTAGGGAATGGCGCCGAGAAGGTGGGCGATGCAGTTCAGCCGCGCCCTTCGCTTGTCGTCGGAGCGGACGATGTGCCAGGGTGCTTCCTTCGTGCTGGTCTTCTTCAGCATCAGGTCGCGCGCCCGCGAATAGTCGTACCACCGCCTGAAGGATTCCAGGTCCATCGGACTGAGCTTCCACTGCCGGACCGGGTCGTCGATACGGGCCCTGAAGCGGCGCTCCTGCTCGTCCATGCCGACCTCGAGCCAGATCTTGATCAGGATGATGCCGCCGTCGATGACGTATTTCTCCATCTGCGGGCACAGGTTGAGGAAGCGCTCGTGTTCGGCGGGGGTGCAGAAGCCCATGACGTATTCGACGCCGGCGCGGTTGTACCAGCTCCGGTCGAAGATCACGATCTCGCCGCCGGCCGGAAACCGCTCCATATAGCGCTGGAAGAACAATTGCGTCTTCTCGCGGTCGGACGGCGCGGGGAGGGCGACGACCCTGAATACGCGCGGGCTGACCTTCTCGGTGATCGCCTTGATCGTGCCGCCCTTGCCGGCGGCGTCCCGACCCTCGAACAGGATGATGACCCGGAGCTTGTTCTCCCGCACATAGTCCTGGAGGTGGCACAGCTCGACCTGCAGCTTCTCGAGCGCTTTCTCGTAATCCTTCCGCTTCATCCGCTCTGCAGCTGCGTCCTTGGCCATGCCTACCCGTCCTAATCGTCCCAGGATATGGTCACGCCGATGTCGCCCGGCACGCCGCCGGGAAAATCGATGACCTGATAGGCAATGCGATAGCCGCGCGGTTTCAGGTAATCGGTCCAGAGCTGGAAGATCTCCTTGGGGATCCCGGTCAGAGTGTTCTCCCAGCCCTTCTCCATCTGATTGATGGCGCGGCCCTTGTCCGTGCACAGTGAGTTGGGGAAGCGATAGACCAGCACTTCCGTCAGGCCGTTTCGCACCGCGCGCTGGATGATGGTCGAGGCGAGCTTGATCTTCTCTTCCTCGGTCTTGCCCGACGGCTTGCTCAGGCGCTCGATCAGCGCACGCTTCTCGGCCTCGGCGGCGGCGGCGAGGCGGACATATTCTTCCGCCTTTTCAGCCTCCTTGAGAGCGGCTTCCTTTCGGATCTGGGCGGCGTTGGGGATGAGATCGTCTAGGCCGGTCATGGCGGGCGGCTCCTGATGGTTATCCAATCAGCACGCAGAAAACGCTAGGTCCGGCGCAAAAGCGTTCCCTTGATTCAAATCAAGCAAACGCGGACCTATCCGCACACAGTGCTGCACATGCATGTCTTGACCGGGAGAGACGCTTGAGCGACCAGCTTCATCCGATGGCACCGCATCATCTGCCGTTCTATCTGGCGCCCGGGAGCGGGACCGACACGCTGATGGTGGTGATGGGCGTATTCCTGATCGGGACCGTGCTCTGGGTCGGCACGCTTTATTGGAAACTGCACAGCCTGCCCGAGCGGATGGCGCACAAATCGCAGAAATTGCAGTTCGAGCTTGTTGCGGTGCTCGGCCTGATCTCTCTGTTCACGCACATGCACATCTTCTGGATCGCCGGCCTGCTCCTCGCGTTGATCGACATCCCGGATTTCGGCACGCCGCTGCGCAGCATTGCCGGATCCGTCGAAAAGATCGCTGACGCAACGCCGGTTGCCGATGGCGGGGATGTCTTGCCCGAGGCCGCTGCGACGCCGCTTCTGCAGGATAAGCCGGGACCCGCCAAGGAGAAGGAGCACAGCCATGTTTGAGCTGATGTTCTGTTCGCTGCTGACGATCCTGCCCGATTACCTCTACCGCCGTTATGTTCAGGGCAAGCGGTTCGGCAAGGAGATCACCTTCTTCTCGATCTGGTACGAGTTGCGCTGGGGCATCACCGCCTGCCTGATGCTGACGATCTCGTTGATTACGATGATCTTCTACTTCCATCCCGCAACCTCATCCGCGACGTTGTACTTCCGCACCGTGCCGATTCTGCCCGAAGGCTCGGGCCGTGTCGCCGAGGTGAAAGTCGGGTTCAGCGCGCCGGTCAAGAAGGGCGATGTTCTGTTCACGCTCGACAGCTCGAAGCAGCAGGCTGCATTCGAGACCGCCAAGCGGAAGGTTGCAGAGGTCGATGCCGCCATGCAGACCGCACAGGCGGATGTGGTCAAGGCCGAGGCGCAGATCGGGGAGGCGAAGGCCAACTACCAGCAGGCCAAGGACGAACTCGAGGTCAAGTCCGAGCTCCAGCGCCGCAATCCGGGCATCGTTCCGCAGCGGGATATCGAAAAGCTCCAGGTCCTGGTCGACCAGCGCCAGGCGGGCGTCGACGCCGCAACGGCCGTGAAACAATCCGCATCTCTGCAGGTCTCCGTCCTGCTGCCGGCCCAAAAGGCCAGCGCCGAAGCCGCGCTCGACCAGGCTCAGGTCGATCTCGACAAGACCCTCGTACGCGCCGGCGTCGACGGGCGCGTCGAGCAGTTCCTGGTTCGCCCCGGCGACGTCGTCAACCAGCTGATGCGTCCGGCCGGCGTTCTCGTTCCGGAGGGTGCGGGCCGCAAGGCGCTCCAGGCCGGTTTCGGCCAGATCGAGGCGCAGGTGATGAAGACCGGCATGGTCGCGGAAGCGGCCTGCATCTCGAGGCCATGGGTGATCATCCCCATGGTGATCACGACAGTGCAGGACTACATCGCGGCCGGACAGTTCCGCTCCGGCGAGCAGCTCATCGATCCGCAGAATGCCGTCCGCCCCGGCACGATCCTCGTGTTTCTGGAGCCGCTCTATAAGGGCGGCCTCGACGGTGTCACGCCGGGCTCGAGCTGCATCGTCAATGCCTACACCAGCAACCACGAGGAGATCTCGGCCAAGGACACCCCGACCAGCCGGAAGATCGCGCTGCACGTCGTGGATGGCGTCGGCCTCGTGCATGCGCTGCTGCTGCGCATTCAGGCGCTGTTGCTGCCGATCCAGACACTCGTGCTGAGCGGCGGCCATTGAACGAGAGAAGCGGACGAACGAGACTATGGGCGGGTCGTCACGCGCCGCTGAGGCCCGCCTCGGGGCTGTCCGTGCGCTGCAATCCGCGCTAAAATTGCCGGAGATCGCAGTCAGCGAAAGCTGCGGGGAGTGGAGCTGAGCGGGCGCATGTCCAGGGATGCGGTCAGGCCGGTTGCGGCTGCGTGGCTTTGTCTCGGCCTCTTGCTCGCCGGGTGCACGCTATGCAGTCCTGTGCGCGCGCAATCGGCCCCGGCACCGCGCAGCGAGCCCAAGCGTGTGCTGATGCTGCATTCCTTCGGGCGCGATTTCTTGCCCTGGAGCGAGTACGCACGCAGCATCAAGACCAATCTCGAGGAGCGCTCTCCCTGGCCGCTCGATATCCAGGAACATACGCTTCTTACGGCCCGGTTCATCGCGCCGGGTCCTGAGGGGCCCTTCGTCGAATATCTTGGTTCGCTGTACGAAGGGCGGCCACCTGACATCGTGATGAGCATTGGCGGGCCAGCGGCCGGATTCGTGCAAAGGCATCGCGAGAAGCTGTTTCCGAAGGCGCCAATGGTCCTCACGACAGTCGAGGAACGATTGATCGACCGCTCACGCCTGACCCGGAACGACGCGGTAGTGTCAGTCCGTAACGAATTTGTCACGGCCTTCCGCAACGTTCTGCAGGTGCTGCCGGACACGCAGACGATAGCCCTCGTCATTGGCGCGTCTGCGTTGGAGAAATTCTGGCTCGAAGAGGTCAAGAGGGACGTCAAGCCGCTCGAAGGCCGGGTTTCGTTCGTTTGGTACGGCGATCTGTCGTTCGAGGACATCCTGAAACGGGCATCGACGCTTCCCCCGCACACGGTTCTGTTCTGGGGGTTGATGTCGGTCGACGCGGCGGGTGTCGTTCATGATGGAAATCTGGCGCTGCATCGCCTTCAGGCCGTCGCGAACGCCCCAATTTTCTGCTTTGAGGAGTCGTTCTTCGGACGCGACATTGTCGGCGGTCCGATGCATTCAATTCCTGAACTCGGCCAAAAGACCGCCGATGCGGCACTGCGAATTCTGGGCGGGGAAGAGCCTGCAAACGTCAGAATTGAACCGATCGCATATGCCGCTCCTAAATACGATTGGCGGGAGTTGCAGCGCTGGGGCATCAGCGAGAGTAGCCTGCCCAAGGGAAGCACCATCCTGTTTCGCGAGCCGAGTATCTGGCAGCGCTATCGCTGGCAGATGCTGATGATCTCGGCCGTGTTCCTGGTCCAGGCCGGACTCATCAGCGGGCTCCTGCACGAGCGTCGTCGCCGGCGGGTTGCCGAAGTCGAATCGCGTCAGCGCCTGACGGAACTCGCCCACGTGAACCGCTACTCGGCGGTTGGCGAGCTGACGACCTCGATCGCGCATGAACTGAACCAGCCGCTCGGATCGATTCTGACCAATGCCGAAACGGCAGAGCTCATGCTGAAGGCTGCCCAGCCCGATCTGGTCGAGATCCAGCAGATCCTCGCCGACATCAGAAGGGACGACCAACGGGCGAGCGAGGTGATCCGCAGGCTCCGTAGCGTTTTGAAAAAGACCCCGTTCGAGGTCAAGGACATCGAGCTCAACGATACGGTGCGCGAAGCAATTGGTCTCGTGAAGGCGCTCGCCCAGGGGCGCCGGATCACGTTGAGCTATCTGCCGGTCATGGCCGGCCTTCACGTCAAGGGCGATCCGGTCCAGCTTCAGCAGGTCCTCCTCAACCTGATCATCAACGCGATGGATGCGATCTCCGACGCCGACACCGGAAAGCGGGAGGTCAGCGTCGCGACCCTGCGCACCGGCCATCAGGCCGAAATCAGGATCACCGATACCGGGCCTGGAATGGCCGCCTCCGACGTCGCAAACGTCTTCGATCCGTTCTTTACGACGAAGCCGCATGGCATGGGCATGGGACTTGCGATCGCCAGGACCATCGTCGAGGCTCATCACGGCACGATCGCTGCTGCGAACCAGCCTGCGGGCGGTGCGCTGTTCACCATCCGGCTTCCGATCGCTGGCTGAGAAATGATCCGCGTGGCTCAGGGGCGGGCTGTCTCGACCGAAAATCCTTGTCGAATGCTCGTGCGTCCTTGCGCTGCGGCAGCCGCGACGGCCTGGTTTCGTTGATCTCGATCAACAAATGCCTGCGGCCCGGCTTGATCCTCCCGCACTGGGAGTCAGACGGAGGATGTAATGTTTCGTTGCGGCACGACCCTGATGGCGCTGGCGCTCTTGATGGCGACTTCGGTCGCCGCAGCGGCGCAGACCCCAACAACACCTGCAGCGCCGGCGCCGCAGGCGCAGCCTGCCAGTCCACCTGCGCCGACGGCCGAGCTCTTGAAGCCCGAGCAGCTCGAGGCCCTCGTCGCGCCGATCGCGCTTTATCCCGACGAGTTGCTCGCCAATGTACTGGCTGCCTCGACCTATCCGCTGGAAGTGGTGCAGGCCGACCGCTGGCTGAAGGAGCGCAAGAGCCTGAAGGGCGATGCGCTGAAGACGGAAGTTGAGAAGCAGGGCTGGGACGACAGCGTCAAGGCGCTGGCCAGCACCGCCGACGTCCTCGCGATGATGAGCGACCAGCTCGACTGGACCAAGAAGCTGGGCGATGCCTTCCTCGCGCAGCAGCCCGACGTGATGGACGCGATCCAGCGTCTGCGCAACAAGGCCTATGACAACAAGAAGCTCGTCACCACCAAGCAGCAGAAGGTCAGCGTCCAGTCTCAGGAAGGCAAGCAGGTCGTCTTGATCCAGCAGGCCGATCCCGCGGCGATGTACGTGCCGTATTACGACCCGGCGACGGTCTACGGCAGCTGGCCCTATGCGGAATATCCGCCGTATTATTGGGGCTATCCGTCTTACATCGGCGCCGGCATGGTCGCCGCCGGTCTCGCCTTCGGCACGGCCTGGGCGATCGGACGCTGGGGCAATTACTGGGGCGGTGGCTTCAACTGGGGCAACCGCAACGTCTATGTCAACCATCGCACCACGAACATCGGCAATGGCTGGCAGCACAATCCGGCGCATCGCGGTGGTGTCCGCTACAACAACAGCAATGTTCAGCAGCGCTTCGGCAACAACAATCTGAAGGCCGGCGTGTCGGACCGGATGGATTTCCGCGGCCGCGACGGCAACCAGGTGCTGCGGCCCAACCAGGGTGCCGGGGACCGGGCGGGAGATCGTGCGGGCGATCGCGGCGGTCCAGGTGATCGTGCCGGCAATCGCGGCGACCGGCCCGGCGGCGGCGATCGTGCCGGTGCGGGTGATCGTGCCAAAGGTGCGAACAAGGGCGCGAGCAAGGGCGGCGGCGATCGCGCCAAGGCCGCGAACCGCGCCGGCGGCGGTGCGGCCAATCGTGGCGGCGGCGGCAACCGCGGCGGTGCCATGAACGTTTCCTCCGGCCGCTCGGCTGCCGCCGCATCCGCGCGCGGCCGCAGCAGCATGGCGAGCATGCCGCGCGGTGGCGGCGGCGGACCAAGCTTTGCCGGCCGCGGTGGCGGTGGCGGCATGGCGATGCGTGGCGGCGGTGGAGGAGGCGGCTTCCGCGGTGGTGGTGGCGGTGGCCGGCGTTCCGACATCGCGCTGAAGCATGATGTCGTCCTGCTCGGTCATCTCTCGAACGGTCTTGGCTATTATCGGTTCAGCTACCTCGGCAGCGACAAGGCCTATGTCGGCGTGATGGCGCAGGAGGTCGAGCAGGTGATGCCCGATGCTGTGACCCGCGGCAGCGACGGCTATCTGCGCGTCCATTACGAGAAACTCGGGCTGACGTTCCGCACCTATCGCGACTGGCTCGCCGGCGGCGCGAAGCTTCCTGCGGAGGTGATGCCATGACTGCTCTGAAATCGTTTAACCGTGCGCTGCTCCCCGGCGTGTTCGCGCTCGCGCTGCTCGGATCGGCCTCTCTCGCGCAGGAATCCTACAAGACACCGGAAGAGGCCGCGTCTGCCCTTGCCGCCGCGGTCAAGAGCGGCCCGAAAGACATTTTGAAAGTGCTCGGCAAGAACGCGGAGGACATCGTCTCATCCGGTGACGAGGTCGCCGACAACGATATACGTCAGCGTTTCACCTCGATGTATGACACCAAGCATAGCATCAAGGCGGAGGGCAACAAGTCTGCCACCTTGATACTCGGGCCGGACGACTTCCCGTTCCCGATTCCGCTGGTCAACACCAGGACGGGCTGGGCGTTCGACACCGACGAGGGACGGATCGAGGTGCTGCGCCGTCGCATCGGCCGCAACGAACTCGACGCGATCCAGACCGCGCTCGCCTTCGTCGACGCGCAAAACGAATATGCCGAGAAGGACCGCGGCGAGGGCGTCGGCGTCTACGCGCAGCGCATCGTCTCCTCGCCCGGCAAGAAGGACGGCCTGTTCTGGCGCGACGACAGCGATCCGAGCCCGCTCGGTGCGCTCGCGGCCGAAGCCTCGAAGGAGGGCTATCGCGGTAACGATGTCGGACCTGAACCTTATCACGGTTATTACTTCCGGATTCTCAAAGGGCAGGGGCGGGATGCGCCCGGCGGCGCGCTCAACTACGTCGTCAAGGGCAAGATGATCGGCGGCTTCGCCCTGATCGCCTGGCCCGCGGAATACGGCAATTCGGGCGTCATGACCTTCCTCGTCAATCATGACGGCGTCGTCTATCAGAAGGATCTCGGCCAGCGCACCGAGTTCATCGCGCAGCGCATCACGCTGTTCGATCCCGACCAGACCTGGAAGAAGGTCGATGCCGCAAAACCCTGAGCCGCGCCTGCGCGGGCGCGCATTTCGCCTGATCGTGTTGCTTCTGCTCGCAGTCGGGCTGACCGCGCCGGCGACGCCGTCCTTCGCGCAGGCAGCCGGTCAGGTCAGAGTGAAGATCGTCAAGGCAGGCCTCCTGGTCGGCGGTGGCGCCGGCAGCGGCGTGTTGACGTACCGGGGCAAGACCTATCCCTTCAAGATCAGCGGCCTGAGTTTCGGCATCACGGTCGGTGCAACTTTCGGCCGTCTCGACGGCTGGGCATCCGGCATCCGGGAGGTCGGTGATTTCGCCGGCACCTACAGTTCCGTCGGCGGCGGCTTTGCGCTGGTCGGCGGTGCCAACGGTGTGCACCTCCGCAACGAAAAGGGCGTCACGATGGTGTTGCAAGGCCCGAAGGCGGGACTCGAGCTGGCGGCCAATATCAGTCAGATCACGATCGCTTTGAGGTGAAGGCTCAGGCCGGGCGCGCGGATGCAAGTGAGAGCGACAGGCGCACCGTTCTCGGATCTTCACTCCGTCCAGGCCTGAATCCCGCCTTCGCGAACACGCTGCGCATGGGCGTGTTGTCGGACAGAACCTCGGCCGTGAGCTCTCTTATGCCTTGTTCGCGCGCGATGTCTGTCAGGTGTCTCAGCAGCAGCGAGCCTACGCCGCGACCTTGCCAGGCATCCACCACGACGAAGGCCATCTCGGCCTGACCGGGCTCGACGACAACGTACCGGCCCCCGCCGATAATGGCGTATCGACCCTGTTCTTCTGCGAGAGCGGCCAGCGCAACGTGATTGCTGAAATCCACGTCCATAAAGTAGGCGCGCTCCTTCTCCGAGAAGTGCCGTTTCAAAACGAAGAACCGGCTCTGCAGCGACTGCGGGCCGGTACGCGCGATGGCAGCAAGCATATCCGCCTCGTCGCTGGCGCGAAGCGCGCGGATCTGGATCGGAGTGCCGTCCTTCAGGACGGTTTGGACGCTGTAAGTTGCAGCTTGTGACATGACGATGTTGCTCGTCCAAACCGTCCAGCCGGGTCTCATGCCTTGTGATGCAGGATAAAGGCCTCCCAAGCGTGCAGATCATCTTGACCTAGATCAACGTTCGTCCTCCCCCAGCGCCGTCAATTGGCGAGGGCGACGGAGAGGTCGAGAACATGTCCATGGACAACGTACAAATTCCGGGCGGTCCCATGTCGGGGCTGGTCGCCTCGGCAGTCGAATACCTGGTCGACGCGGGACAGCGCAGTGTTCTGTTCCTAGATATCATGCGCCGGCGCGGGGATCAGTACAGGGAGCATGTCGCGCAAACCGCCCCGCATGTTCTGCAATATGCGGCCGAATTGATCATGGACGGGCGCCAGCTCGCCGAACCCGTCAATTACGCGCTGGTACGCATCGTTCCGCCTGCCAACGTCGAGATCGACATGAACCGGCGGCCGTTCGTCGTGGTCGATCCACGTGCGGGCCACGGCCCCGGCATCGGCGGCTTCAAGGCCGACAGCGAGATCGGGGTGGCGATGAAGGCAGGCCATCCCTGCTACTTCATCGGATTCCTGCCGGACCCGATGCCCGGTCAGACCATCGAGCGCATCGCGCGTGCCGAAGCCATCTTCATCGAAAAGGTCATGAGCCTTCACCCGGATGCCGACGGCAAGCCCTGCGTGATCGGCAATTGCCAGGCCGGATGGGCCGTCATGATCCTGGCCTCGCTGCGTCCCGAGCTGTTCGGCCCGCTGATCATCGCCGGCGCGCCACTGGCCTATTGGGCCGGCGTGCACGGAAAGTATCCGATGCGCTACTCGGGCGGGCTACTTGGCGGAAGCTGGTTGACGGCCCTGACGTCTGATCTCGGCGCCGGCAAGTTCGATGGTGCATGGCTGGTGCAGAACTTTGAGAACCAGAACCCTTCGAATACGCTCTGGACCAAGCAGTACAACGTCTATTCCAAAGTCGACAGCGAGGCAGATCGCTACCTCGAATTCGAGCGTTGGTGGGGCGGCCACGTCAATTTGAACGCCGAGGAGATTCAGTTCATCGTCGATGAGCTGTTCGTCGGCAATAACCTCGCCGCCGGCAACATCGAAATGTCCGATGGCCGGAAGGTTGATCTTCGCAACATCAGATCCCCGATCGTGGTGTTCTGCTCGGAGGGCGACAACATCACACCGCCGCAGCAGGCGCTGCATTGGATCCTCGATTGCTATGCCGATGTCGATGAGATCAGGGCCTACGGCCAGACCATCGTCTACACCGTGCACCAGAGCATCGGCCATCTCGGCATCTTCGTCTCCGGCGGCGTTGCCAAGAAGGAGCACGCGGAATTTTCCAGCAACATCGACCTCATCGACGTTCTGCCGCCCGGGCTCTATGAAGCAACATTCGAGGCTAAGGACGAGGAAACCGCAAGTTCGGATCTGGTCGTCGGCCAGTGGGTGATGCGATGCGAGGCACGGACGCTCGACGACATCCGCGCCATGGGCGGCAATTCGCCCGAGGACGAGCGACGCTTTGCCACCGCCAAGCGGATTTCGGAAATCAACCTGGCGGCCTATCAGAAATTCGTCCAGCCGTGGGTCAAGCGCATGGTGACGCCAAGGATGGCGGAATGGGCTCACAACATGCATCCGCTGCGGCTGCAATACGAGCTGTTCAGCAGCCAGAATCCCTATATGGCGGCGGTGAAATCATTGGCCGAGAAGGCCGCCGAGGAGCGCAAGCCGGTCGCTGCGGACAATCCGTTCC
The DNA here is from genome assembly GCF_051853025.1 of Bradyrhizobium sp. BLXBL-01. Classification (NCBI taxonomy): domain Bacteria; kingdom Pseudomonadati; phylum Pseudomonadota; class Alphaproteobacteria; order Hyphomicrobiales; family Nitrobacteraceae; genus Bradyrhizobium; species Bradyrhizobium sp. BLXBL-01. The sequence continues at coordinate 5,112,971 of NZ_CP182471.1, read as the reverse complement.
TGGCGTTCCAGGAGCAGATCTCGAAGCAGGTCGTTCACGCCCTCGACAGCTGGCGCGATTCACAGGAGGCACTCAGCGAAGCGATGTTCCTCAGCGTCTACGGGTCCCCGGCGCTCCAGGCGGCGGTCGGGATCGACCCGACGTCCACGCCGTCGCGTCGGCGTGAGATGTCCGCCGAGCATCGCGCCATGCTCGAGAAGCGCATCGCCGATCTGAAGTCGCGGATCGGTGAAGGCGGCCTCCGTGAAGCGGCGCTGCGCGCTTTGCTCTATGTCGGCTCGGCACGGGGGATGGTGGACGAACGCAGCATCGAGGCTCTGCGCCAGGTTCGCAGGGATCATGGCGGCGCACGCATGTCGCTTGCCGAGTTCAAGATGCTGGTACGCGAGCAGTTCTTCATGCTGTTGCTCGATCGAGAATGGGCGCTCGCCGCAATACCGAAATTGCTGCCTGACGACATGAACGTTCGTCGCGCAGCATTTGAAGCGATTGAGCAGGTGCTGTCAGCCAGTGCGGATGTCACGGGCGAGCGCGCAAACCGGCTGCGGCAGATCGCTGGCCTGTTTGGCCTCGAGACCGCGGAAGGTTCCGAAAGGGCGTCGAACGTTGCCCCTTTCGACCCTAAGGCGAAGGCTTCGTAACGCGGGTTGTGAGGATCGGGAGCGACATCATGTCAGCAGATGCGACGGCCACGCAGTCTCCCAGCAAGTATGACCGCCTGATCGCCGCGGCCAAGGCGATCCCGCCGACGCCGACCGTCGTCGTGCATCCCTGCGATGAGACATCCTTGCGGGGCGCCGTCGACAGCGCGTCTGCCGGCATCATCCGGCCGCTCCTGGTCGGGTCGGAGCGCAAGATCAGGGATACGGCTGCCAGGTTCGGCCTGGACATCGCGGGTTGTGAGATCGTGGATGCCGCACACAGCGACGATGCCGCCGCGAAGGGTGTCGAATTGATCCATGCCGCGCGCGGCGAATTGCTCATGAAGGGCAGCCTTCACACCGACGAGCTGATGCGAGCCGTCACGGCCAAGGTCGGGGGATTGCGGACTGATCGGCGCATCAGCCACGTTTTCGTCATGGATGTGCCGGCCTACGCCGAGACGATCTTCGTCACTGACGCCGCGATCAACATCTTCCCCGATCTGGACGCCAAGCGGGACATCATTCAGAACGCGATCGACCTCTACAATCAGGCGGGCTTCGGCAAGTCGCCGCGGGTGGCCATTCTTTCCGCAGTCGAAACGGTCACGTCGAAAATTCCGTCCACGATCGAGGCCGCGGCCCTCTGCAAGATGGCGGATCGTGGCCAGATCACGGGCGGCGTGCTCGACGGGCCGCTGGCCTTCGACAACGCGATCGACCTCGACTCGGCGCGGATCAAGGGCATCAAGTCCGAGGTGGCCGGCCGCGCTCAGATCCTGGTCGTGCCCGACCTCGAAGCGGGCAACATGCTGGCCAAGAACCTCGCCTATTTCGCCAAGGCCGACGGCGCCGGCATTGTGCTCGGCGCGCGTGTACCCGTGGTTCTGACCTCGCGTGCGGACAGCCCAAGAGCGCGGATGGCATCGTGCGCGGTTGCTGCACTTTATGCTCACGCGCGGCGCCAGAAGGCGCCGACTATCGCGGCGTGACCGCCATGGACAGCATCCTCGTCGTCAACGCCGGCTCCTCGAGCGTCAAGTTCCAGGTCTTTGCGATCGAGGGAGAGGGCATTCTGCGCCGCCTGATCAAGGGGCAGGTGGACGGCATCGGCAGCCGGCCGCGCTTGCGGGCAAGTAGGCCAGGCAACGATCCCATGGCGGATCGGGCCTATCCCATCGAGGCCATTCCGGACGTGCCGGCGGCGATGGACATCGCGGGGACATGGCTCCGGAACGAAGCGCGTATCCATCCGTTGGCGGTCGGGCATCGCGTCGTCCATGGCGGGCCTGATTATGAGCGGCCGGTTCTGATCGACCACGGCGTGGTGGCGCGGCTGGAGCGTTTCGCCACGCTGGCGCCGCTGCATCAGCCGCACAATCTGGCGCCGATCCGCTCGATTCTGGCCAATTTCCCGGCGATCCCGCAGGTCGCTTGCTTCGACACCGCGTTTCACCGCACCCACGGTCCGCTGGCCGATCATTACGCCATCCCCCACCAGCTCCACGCCGAAGGTGTGCGGCGCTACGGCTTTCACGGGCTCTCCTATGAGTACATCTCCAGGACCCTGCCGCAGATCGCGCCAGACATCGCAAAGCGCCGGGTGATCGTCGCCCATCTCGGCAGTGGCGCGTCGATGTGCGCGATGAAGAATGGGCTGAGCGTCGAGAGCACGATGGGATTCACCGCGCTCGACGGGCTTCCGATGGGCACGCGCCCGGGCCAGCTCGATCCGGGCGTCGTGCTGTATCTGCTGTCCGAGAAGGGGATGACGGCATCGAAGGTGCAGGATTTTCTCTATCGCGATTGCGGATTGAAGGGGCTTTCCGGAATCAGCAACGACATGCGCGAGCTGGAGGCGAACCTTGACCCGCAAGCGAAGCTGGCGGTGGACTATTTCGTCTATCGCATCGGCCTCAATGCCGGCATGCTGGCGGCGGCGCTGCAGGGGATCGATGCCTTCGTCTTCACCGCCGGCATCGGCGAGAACTCGAGTGGCATCCGCGCACGTGTGGCGGAGCAGCTCGGCTGGCTTGGCGTGGCACTCGACCCTGCCGAAAACACGCGCCATTCGCGGCTGATATCGACAAGGACGAGTCTCGTTCCGGTCTACGTCGTCCCGACGGACGAGGAGCTCATGATCGCGCAGCACACGCTGACGCTGTTGATGAACAGGCAATCGCCCAACCCCAGACAAGAGAGGGTGTCATGATTCCAGTATTTCCGGACAGCAAGGTCGCTCTGAAGGGAAAGAAGGGCCTGGTCGTCGGCATCGCCAACGACCAGTCGATCGCCTGGGGCTGCGCCAGGGCGTTTCGCGCCCTCGGCGCCGATCTCGCCGTCACCTATCTGAACGATCGTGCCAAGAAGCACGTCGAGCCGCTGGCGCAGGCCCTCGAAGCGCCGATCTTCCTGCCGCTCGACGTCATGGTCGAAGGCCAGACCGAGGCGGTATTCGAGCGGATCAAGTCGGAGTGGGGGCAACTCGATTTCCTGCTTCATTCGATCGCCTTCTCGCCGAAGGAAGCACTGCATGGTCGCGTGGTCGATGTCGGCCGCGACGGCTTTCTGAAGACCATGGACGTCTCCTGCTGGTCGTTCCTGCGGATGGCACATCTTGCCGAACCCCTGATGAAGAACGGCGGCACGATGTTCACCATGACCTATTACGGCAGCCAGATGGTGGTGGAGAACTACAACATCATGGGCGTCGCCAAGGCGGCGCTCGAGGCCGCGGTTCGCTATGCCGCGGCCGAGCTCGGCCCCAAGGGCATCCGCGTGCACGCGATCTCGCCAGGACCGCTAGCGACCCGCGCGGCCTCGGGCATTCCGGAGTTCGACGAGCTGATGGACAAGGCACAATCCAAGGCGCCGTCGCGCAGCCTCGTCAGCATCGATGATGTTGGTAATGCCACCGCGTTTCTGGCGCTCGACGGCGCCAAGCTGATCACCGGCGGCGTGCTGTACATCGACGGTGGCTATCACATCATCGATTGATCCGCGCGTTGCCGCCGCGCTGAGCGGTCCGGCGACCCATGGGCTGATGGTGGCATATTGCAGGTGTTTTGCCCGACGACGCAACCCGGCTCTGGGTGAACAGCGGGGCGAACAGGAAACCTCAGTCAAATCAGCCACATGTCTACTGTGCATGGGGTTGTTTTTCGACTTTTTGATTCACCGATAGTGCAGTGCGATTAATTCGGCCACGCAGGCCGGCTTCTTGCCGCCCTCGATCTCGATCACGAGGTGGTAGTTGACGCGCAGCCCGTCCGGCGGCACGTCCTCTGCTTCCGCAATCGTGACCCGGCCGCGCAGCTTCGAGCCCGCCGGCACCGGCGCGAGATATCGGATGCGGTCGGCACCGTAGTTCAGCGTGTTGCGCAGGCCTTTCAGGCCGATGACCGAGCGGATGAACAGCGGGGCAAGGGCAAGCGAGAGCAGGCCATGGGCGATGGTCTTGCCGCCCGGCATCTCCTGCTTGGCGCGCTCCTGGTCGACATGGATCCATTGCTCGTCGCAGGTCGCCTCGGCGAACTGGTTGATGCGGTCCTGTGTGATCTCGATCCAGTCGCTGGCACCGATCTCGGTGCCGACCGCGGATTTGATCTCGTCGAAGTCGCTGAATATCCGCATGGGCTGACCCGTTTAGATCCTCATTTCCGGAACATTGTCGGGAATGGCGAGCTCGGCCTCCGTCAGCGCCAGGACCTCGCCGACGCTCAGGCCGGGCGCTGTTTCCAGCAACGTCGCCTTGCCATCGGGAAAACCGATCACGGCCATGTCCGTCACGACGAGGTCGACCGGGCGTGCCGAGGTCAGCGGCAGCGAGCATTTCGCCACGATCTTCGACTTGCCCTTGGCGGCGTGCTGCATGGCGACGATCACGCGCTTGGCGCCGGTGACGAGGTCCATTGCGCCGCCCATGCCGGGAACCATCTTGCCCGGGATCATCCAGTTGGCGAGATGGCCATGCGCATCGACCTGGAGGCCGCCGAGCACGGTGATATCGACGTGGCCGCCGCGGATCAGTCCGAACGACATCGCGCTGTCGAACGTGGAGGCGCCCGGCAGCGCGCTGATCGGGCGCCCACCGGCATCGGTGAGTGTCGGATGCGCCATGCCCTGCTCGGGGATCGGCCCGGTGCCGATCAGTCCGTTCTCCGACTGGAAGAAGATCTTCAGGTCCGACGGCACGTAATTGGCGACCAGCGTTGGAATGCCGATACCAAGATTGACGAGATTGCCGTTCCTCAGCTCCTTGGCGACGCGCCGGGCGATGATGATCTGGGGATCCATGGTGTCACCCATTGGTGATGAGATAGTCGACGAGCGGCGCGGGGGTGACGACGTGATCGGGTGCAATCACGCCGACCGGGACGATATGCTCCGCTGTCACGATGACGGTGTCGGCCGCCATCGCCATGACTGGGTTGAAATTGCGGGACGTGAGCGCGTAGGCGAGGTTGCCAAGGTAATCGGCGAGGAAGGCGTGCACCAATGCGAATTGCGCCCGCAGCGCCGTCTCCAGCAGGAACGGCTTGCCGTCGACTTCGATCTGACGCTTGCTTTCGGCCACCAGCGTTCCGACGCCGGTCGGCGTCAGCACGCCGCCGAGACCGCATCCGCCGGCGCGGATGCGCTCGACGAACGTACCTTGCGGCACGAGATCGACGGCGATCTGGTTCGCCAGCATCTGCTGCTGCGCCTTGGGATTGAGGCCGATATGCGTTGCCGTCAGCTTCGACACCAGGGCCTGATCGAACAGCTTGCCGACGCCCTTGCCGGGCGTGGCCGCGTCATTCGAGATCAAGGTCAGACCTGTCTTCCTCTGGCGCACGACTTCGTCGAGCAGCCGCTCCGGCGTTCCGACTCCCATGAAGCCGCCAACCATGACGCTGGCGCCCGCCGGGATCATCGCAACGGCTTCTTCGACGGATACGGCCTTCATGATCGAAACTCCCGGTCGGCCGACGATGGCTGAAGGGCGGTAAAGTGCGGATGTTGGCGGGTGGGGGGCGGGCTCCCTTGATCTGGGTCAAGGCTTCCGGATCATTCCGCTCCGGCTGCGTCGATGCCGAAGCTTTCTCGAGTGCCGCGCTTACCGCAGCTCGGCATGGAGCGAGATCGGGGCTACGCAGCCGCGCTGCACAGAGTTGCTGCATGGCGATACGAATTGCAGCAATCTGCGCTACAATAACGCGCTTCGCGGCGCTCGCGATTGGCGCGAGACCGCGGCCTTGAGACGCCGGGAGCGCCGAACTCCCCTACATCAACGAAGATCCAGAAAGAACGCTTGCAATTCCATGCTGGTCTTCAATTCCAGGGAGCACGGTCGTCAGAAATGCCTTGAGCTGCGGATACCTTGCGTGTGATGTCTCATGCTCGGGCCCTTCGGGCGCGCGATGCCGACGCTGATCGTCGTCTTTGTCCGGAGCGCCGTGCTTCCGCCCTTCGTACTCTCTCGCGGAGCCGCCTCAATTGAGCCAGCAGGCTCACGAGCTTGATCTTTGTGTCACGCAGAACGGCCAGGCTGCAAACCCCACTACTCACTACAACACCCCCAAACAGGCCCTTGCCGAATTCCTGACGGAAGCTCGGATTGGTGGCGACATGCCAACAACGTCTAAGCGATGGCCGCCGGAGGCGTCGGTTCGCTTTGCGACAATGCGCGAAAATATTCTCAGTGGTTGCAATGCGTTGCAGCAGCAACGCGCTATCGGAAGGAGCATTTGGATACGCTCTCCGAAGCGCGCGCGTCATTTGCATCAGCACGTTGGCGCCGTACCAGCGGCCGCTACCGTTCTGACGATCGCCTCCTCGACCCAGGCCTCGCGGGCAAACCAGTTGTGATTGGCCCGACAGTCCGGACAAAGAGTATTGCCGAAAAACACGATGCTTCGCAGGAAAGTCTCACGATCGGATTTGATGCCGGTAGGAATCGCGCGGCCGGATTGCGGACACTTGACCATGATCATGCCCATACGAGCCTCCCTGAAACAGGCATTTGTCGAGCAAAAGGGCCGGCCGGCTGGAGTGCGCTCTCGTCGGTGCGGGTGACTTGGGGGGCATCGCACCTGGGGTCGTTGTTCGAGCAAAGGGCAGCTTGCTCGTGACGACGCTTCTCCAACCGACCGGATTCCTGCTTGGCGAATTCTTGGGATACTGCCGGCTTTCGCCGCAATACTGAATGATGTCCGACCTCAACCGAAAGCTTCTGGGAGGCGCCAAATAATCGTCGTGTCGAAATACCCGCGACTTCGTGCGGAACGTTCCCCCTGCAACGAAACCATCAATTTCCCCTCGACGGACAGGTCAGCCAACCGGATCACTGGTGTCACTCCCCTCGGTGCAGTTCGTTAACTATTCTCTTTTTCATTTAATGTGCAAATTAAAATTGGCGTTGTCGGTCTGATTTGCGACTCTCGGCTGATTTATTTTATGCGCAGCGCGATGCATTGCCGAAGAACGTCAGTCCTTTTCTCCAGGCTTCAGTAGCCCTCATTCTCAAGTCAGTTCGGCGCGTGCTGCGCTTTACCGGTTGTGCTGAATGGTCGCACCAGGTTCAAATATGAAACAAATTTTGATTATAAGAAAAATCAGTAAATCTCGTTGTTAATTGCTGCCGATCACGTAAGCTAAAGTCGTCCAGGTTTCTTCGGCTGGAGGAGACGATGTGGGAATTAATTCTTAACGAGTACAACCTCACCTCGGAGCCGCTGCAGTTGGCTCAGATGCGCGCAGAATTGGTCAACATTGGCGAGAAGGAGCGTATTCTGAGAGAACGAAGTGCCGATCGCGAAGCTTATCGGTACCTCTTGGATGCTCATCGGTTGACCGCCAGAGCGAGCCTCCCTGGAGAGCAGGGGTTGAACATTTCTCCTCAAGACGGGGGCAAGGACGGTCAGCTCGCGGCATGACCGGCCGGATTGACGTGTCGAAGCGAGCCGGACCGGGTGGCGTGTGTTCGGGTGAATGGAAATCGCAGCGTCGCAGGCCGGGCTAGATTGAATGTCGCAGGCGGCGGCCGTTCGCTTGTCGGGTGCCGCGACAACATCGCATCCCGGAGGCTGTCGCCGCCTCGCCGGCACAGGCGCGGCAGAATGGGTTCACATTGGTGGAAGGCGTGCTGGAAAGATCGTCGGCAGAGATAGAGATAGTGTTGAGACCGGCTCCGGATGCAGTATTCGCGCTGTTGGATGGCCGAGCAATGATCTTCAGCGAAGCCGGGCAGAAGATCTTTGAACTCGACCGAGTAGGGGCATTCATCTGGTGTAAATTGGGGGAAGGCGCCTCGCTGGGAGACGTTTATCGGGCGCTTGCAGCGCAAGGCATTGACGAGCACGCGGCACGCCAGTTCACGCGACAGGCCGTAGATGTCTGGATCGATCGAGCGTTGCTCGAAGTCGATTGGCGAATGCCGACCGATTTCGTCTTCTCAGCTCATCTGGGTCGGCACAAAATAAGCGTCCGGGCTGCAAATCGGCACCTCTTGAGACGGCTGCTGTCGCCATTTTGTGTTTCGGACCAGAGTGCCGGCGGCGACGGCGACATCGCGATCGAGGCAATGATGCTGGATGAGCAAGTGTTCCTGCGCGCGGAGGATTCCACCATTTCCAGATGCGAAGTCGAAGCATTGGCCCCTATGATCAAAGCTCACGTCACCGAGCGGCTTATTCGAAGCGATCGCTGGGTGTTCTCCCTACATGCCGCTTCTCTCGTGAAAGACGGCATGGGCCTGCTGTTATGCGGCCATCCGGGAGCTGGAAAATCGACCCTCACGCTGCAGCTGGTGGACGCCGGATTCCGGTACGCAGGCGATGACGTCGCGCTGGTTGGCGCCGACGGAACGATCTGCGGAGTCCCGTTTGCGATCACCCTCAAGGAGGGATCGTGGGACTTGCTCTCGCGACTACATGGCGATCGCTACGACGCGACGCATTGCCGCTCCGACGGCGTTCGGGTGCGGTACGTACCCATTCCGGATGCACAGAACGAAAGCTTCTCCACAGGCTGGATCATCTTCTTGAACCGGGTCGCGAGCGGGCCGGCCGAACTGACCGCAATAGATCGTTTGGATGCGATGAAGCGGCTCATCGAGAACGCATTTTCCAGCGATGGTAGACTGTCGCAGACTGGCTTTTTGGCTCTAAAGCGGATGGTCGCGGGCGCGCAATCGCTTCAACTAACCTACTGCGAGGCTGGAGAGGCTCGGCATCTGCTTAGGGAATTGTGCAATGGCAAGGCATAGCAGCGCGCTCACGAGCCTCTGCAATTGCTTGCGGGGCATGCCGCCGGTCGAAGTAGAGTGGACGTCCGTCATCGGACTTGCAAATCAGACCCTGACGACGCCGGCGCTCATCGACTTTGTCGACAAATTCGCATCGATGCTGCCGGAGGACGTCTGCGCCTATATTCGCCATATCCACCGCCGAAATGGGTTGCGCAATGACCGCCTCGTCGTTCAACTCGAAGAGGCCGTCGTTGCTCTGAATGGTCACGGCATTACGCCGGTTCTACTCAAGGGGGCATCGACACTGGCGACCGCGCCCGAGGCGCGAAGAGGCGTTCGGATTATGTCCGATCTGGACATCATGGTCATGCCGGACGATGCCAGAACGGCAGTCGCCGCGCTAAGTGGAATTGGTTACGATATTCATGAGCAGACCCCTCCCGAAAGCCGGAGATGGCATGTCGATCTGAATCGCCCGCAGGACGTCGGGTCCATCGACCTGCAAGAGGCAGCTCCAGGGCCAGCGTACCTCTACCAGAACTTCGGGCATGTGCTGAACCATTGTGTTCCTGCGCCGCTCGGACGGGCAAGCGTATATATCCCCAAGCCTATCTTCCAAGCGGTCACGTTGATCGTCCACGATCAGTTTCAGGACTATGGTTATTGGCTCGGCGACCTCGACCTGCGGCACCTTGTTGAATTGCGCGATCTAAACGCTTCCGCCGAACCTCTCGATTGGGAGAAGCTGACCTCTCTCGCCTCGAGCGACTTGATGAGGAACGCGGTCGAAACTCAGCTGATCGCTCTTGCCGAGCTGCTTGGCGTCGACATTCCGCATGCGTTGCGCTCCCGACTGATTCCTCGCCTCCAGTTCATGCGACAGGTGATGCAGGCACGTTTTCCGGCTACACGCGTTCCCTTCCTCGCAATGATGGTACTGGATCTCGGAAATCATCGGAAAGCGGCACGCGGCGCCGGGCAAGCCGCTGTGTATCCGCGTGGACTGTGGTCCCTACCAAGGGTGGACACCGTGCAGTTCCTGTTGAAGGCGGCCTTCGCGGAGCGCGCAGGGAAGGTCTAGATCACAAATGCGTTCGGTCGGGCGGCAGGGCCATCAATGCTCGTGACCACCAGCATTCCGGCTCGGCGCTTCGCCGTTCTCGCGAATCCTGAACTCCTCCAGCGTGTGCCCTGATTGGAGCGCTGCGACCAACCAGCGCGGCTGTTTGCCACGCCCAGACCAAGTCTCTGTGGGCTTGAGGGGATTGAAGTATTTCGGAACGACCTTCGGGTATTTGCGACGAGGGGGCTGACTTGAGCCAGTCGTTGTCGCCCCGCCCTCCGCCCCGGCGAATTGATCCGGCTGATTGAGTTGCGCAAGGCGCTTTTCCAATTCCCGCTTTTCGGCTGTGATCTTTTCAGCAAGAATCTTCGTCAGCTCCTCGTGGAGGAGCCAAAGTTCTTCAAAATCCATGGCTTCGAGATCCTGCCTGCGCATAAGCATTCTCGTCACCGTTCGACCGGCACCTTGCGTACCTGTCTGTCACCTACGTCGAAGATCGCGGCGAACAATGGGCAGGGGAGCAAGGCTTGGTCTTCAAAATTGCCACGACAATAAATAAATAATATATTATTTAATATATATTGCGAGGATTATTTTCATGTATTTATTGCGGGCGAGAAAACCTTGCCGGAGCCTCGAAGAGAAGCATTGGAGATTCGCGACTGTCCACTGATCCGTCCTCAAGCGGCGATCAATCGGTTTATCGCGCCCTCGGCCGCAGCGGCCGATATCGAGGCGTCGAAGCTACAAATGCTGACGTTGCCGACGGGGCGGCGGAGCAGAGTGAGCTCGCGCTCCGCTTTCCGTTTAATGAGACGCCCCTCGCTTGAACCGCGTCTCGATACTCGCGCAGCGCGTGTTGTTACTGCAACCGCTATTAAATTCAGCGGATAATCACATTTTTAGTCTTGATTGGAACCGGCGACGCAGCTATGTGGAGCACCGAACTTGCCATTCGGTTCCACGTTTTTTTACACCGACCCAACCTAGCTTCTTGATTACTAGGCCGGGATTGTATTAAATGGGCGCAACCACAGGATGCCAGTATGTCGACCAAGAAGCTCGAACTAGAAGCGATGTCCCTTGATGATCTCTGGTCGCTTCATGAGGAGATTAGCGGCATTTTGTCGGATCGGATAAAGGCGGAAAAGCAGGAACTTGAGAAGCGTCTGGCGGTTCTCGGCGGCGGAATGGCTGCGTTAGCCGAAACGAGCGGGTTGGGCGTCTCTCCCAACGGCAAGCAGAGACGAAAATATCCGCGTGTACTGCCGAAATATCGTAACCCGCAAACTTCCGAAACTTGGTCGGGACGCGGCAAGCGACCGCGTTGGCTGGTTGCTGCCATGAAATCGGGCCGGCGGATCGAGGAGTTTCGCATCGGAGAGGCGGCTCCGAAGCTTCGGCAGCGGGCGTGAGAACTTGCTGCGCCACGAACTGGTGCAGCTCGGCGCCTTACGTCGAGATCGAGCCTAGTAGGCATTGCGCCCTCGCAATACTTCCATGGGAGTTCGCAACAGGATTGCGAGATCCAGTCGAATACTCCAATTGTCGATGTACCAGAGGTCGTACTGGACACGTGTTTCGACCATGACTGCTGTAGGGGTGGGGCCCCGGCACCCATGGACTTGGGCCCAGCCGGTCAATCCTGGCCTGACCCGGTGGCGGAGCGCGTAGTTTCGCACGAGCTTGTCAAATTCACTGTCGTGAGCCACGGCATGAGGACGCGGGCCCACCAGCGACATGCTGCCGTCGAGAACATTTAGGAGCTGTGGCAGTTCATCGAAGCTCGTCCGGCGCAGCCATTTGCCGACGCGGGTAACGCGTCGATCGGCGCGGTTGGCCTGGAGGATTACAGGCCCGTCCTCGAGCACATGCATGGTCCGGAATTTGCGGATCAAGAATATTCGGCCGTTGAAGCCACAGCGTTGCTGCCGAAAGAATATAGGGCCGGGAGAATCCAGCTTGATCGCGACTGCAGCCAGCGCAAGCAGCGGGGCGAGCATCGCCAGGCAGAGGCCAGCCCCCATAATGTCAATCGTCCGCTTAATCGCGCGCTCCAGCGGCGTCAGGGGGCCACGCTGGAGTTCTACACAAACGGCACTTCCAAGACTTCGCTTTGGGTGTCGAAGCAATTCGGACGTTGTGCCGACGGGCACGAAAATGATCGGGAACGGCAAAACGCGCAAATCGGCAACAAAGGCTCGCAATTCGGGCCATCGCTCCGGGTCAGCTTCCACCACCACCTGATCGAGCCGGTAGGTGCGGATGTGGTCGATGACACGGGCCGTGAGCCGCCTTCGGCAGGCAGGACCGAATCCGAACGGAGGCAAGCTGAACCTTTCTTTGACGAGATACCCGTGCATCGACAAGGTTTCGGACAATCCCACGTTCTTCGACAAGGGTTGATCGCTGATCAGGACAATATTCGTATTGGCGAACTTCCTGCCGCTCAGGGCCCTCCCGAGAAGCACCTTAACTCCCCACCGCTCACCCAAAAGTAAGCCCAGGGCCAAGACGGCGAAGAGCAGGCCTCGGTGCAGAGAGCTCTCCGGGCGGATTGCGAAGCCGAACACCGCCAAAATGAAAAGCACCGAAGACATCCAAGCCAAACAGACCGCGCGGATCTGATTTCGGAGCGCGAGGAGCTCAACCGGCTGATAAAGCCCGTAGGCCTTCAGCAGGCAAACGAGACAAACCGCGCTAACCAGCGCCAAGCCAAGCGCGTTGCCCAAGTTGGCCGCGGCTTGGCCATTCTGCGCTTGGTACAGCAACGTGGAGACGATGCTCGCAAATAGGATGGTCGCAATATCAGCACCGAGCACTACGTGCTCGACCGCGTCATAACGGAGGGGCCATTTGGGCTCGGGGGATACTGTCGCTTCGGGACTGATACGATCCGTAACCTCCCGATCGGGGAAATGTCGGTTCACGAAATTCATGGCCGGGGCTCTGCGATTTAATATTAATTATTTATTAATTAAAGGGGTTTATCAAGTAAAATCCGCAGCTCCGCCTATTTAATAACGTGTGCCCCTTTGTCGCCGATCTGCGATCGTGGCTTGGGCTGAGCTCGCGGCTCTTGAGATTATCGAGAACCCATGCGGGAACTCCGCGCGTGCACCTGGTCGAGGAACGCCGGATCGAGTTCCGAAATCAGGCCCTCGAGATAGATCTTCCCATCAGCCGAGGCTGACCGGTAAGCGGTCACAAGGGCTGGCTTGAGGGCAGGCCGATGTCTAACGACGAGGCTGACGTCCCGTTTGATCAATTCACGCAGGTCAGTGTCCCGCACCATGGCATCTGCGGCGAGCGCGACCGATACGCGCAACGGAAGCAGGTCCAAATCATTCGGCGCGGTATAGTATGACATTCTGAGCATCGCTGCCGTGCTGGGCTGGGGCGAACTGTGCTTCGACGTCGCCGCGAGCAGGAGCCAAATGTCACCGCGGAGCGGCGAAGAGCGCAATGCACGAGCAAACTCGTCCGAAGTCATGGGAGGAGCCGTCCTTTGCTCGTCGGCAGCCAGAGCCGAATCCCGGGTAAAGCTTGGTCCCCCGCGGATCCATAAGTTTTCACGCGCTGCCGCAAGGGAAACCGTCTTCGACATCGCGTTCGGCCCTGCTGCTGCAGTCGAAAGAACTGACGGCAAAGACGATCTTGCACCGAAGTACCGGTCGGGGAGCGCCATCCATGCTGCCTGCACGATCAACACAATACCAAGCATCATCAGGCTAACGCGGGGCCAAATGGTGACTGACGCTGAGGTCAACCTTCGGCGAGGCGCAGGTGCTTGATTTGCAATTTGGTCGGACGTCGCTTTCGTCTCAGACGATATGGCGTCACGTTCTGCGCCGGAGAGGCTTTGACCGAAAGCCAGGCCAAAAAGCGCAGCGACCAGAAGCGATGCTCCTAAACCCAGAATTCCATGATCGGAAAACGCGAGTATCGTCACTGCAATCAAAGCGCCGGCGCCCAGCACTGGGAAGACGTAATCGTAAGCACGTGACAGAGCACGTCTGATCAGAATAGAAGCGCAGAGCAACGCAGCAACCACCAGCGCGCAGAGAAAAGCCCACCCCATGTCTATAGCGATCGTGGCGGCGGCGGTTGGCCTTTCTGGCGAGTCGCCAACTCCAGCGTCCTGGTAAATCGGCAAAAGTACCGTCGAAGCACCCGCACCGGATCCTGCCGGCGCGACGTCCTGCAGCATCCGTTCTGTTGCGGCCTGACTGCTCGTTGACAAGGCGATCGTCAGATCGGTGTTCGTTCTGAAGGGAATGACCGTAGCCGTGGCAATGAAGATAATCGTGGCAGTTGCAAGGACGCCAGCAGTACCCCACAATCCCGGGAACCACCTGCGAACCGCGAACACCGAGAGCAAGATTTCTGAGCCGAGGAGGGCCGCGACGACTGCAGTTGAGTTGGCTCGAATGATCAGCGCGGCCATGCAGATAATCATTGCGATGATCGCGGCGGACAGCGCAGGGAGCGGGCTTAGCGCAATTGTTCCTGGCCGACTGCGTCGGAGTACCTGATCGACCGCACGAATTGCCGTTGCGCAGGAGAGCAACACACCGAGCACCGCGATGGTTGAGCCGTCGGGCCCAGCCACACCGGCTGTTTCCCTGCCGAACCACATGGCGGTAACGATTGTGGCTATCGACAGCAGAATATGTAGCAGTTGCGCTGCGCGATATCGGTCAAGCGCAATGGCTGCAGCAATGAGAGCTGCAGCGAGCACAGCGCAATACTGCACGAGCGAGAACATGGTCGCCGTGGTGTCGACTGTGATTTTTTCAGCGAGGGGCTCGTTTAAGGTCGCCGATGCAGTTGCCCAAATGGGATTGCCGAGTTTGTCAATCGGCATCGGCACCGCCTGCAAGGCCATCCAGAGCGCCGGAGCCGCGAGTACAGCGACGAGACTAGGACGGAGCAGTCTGGCAAGCCCGAGGGAGGAGGGCGGTAGAAAGATCGCGACCATTAGCGCCGCCGTTGCGAGTACCAACGACATCAACAACCAGCCTTGCAGGCTTTCCGGCATTGCGAACGCCGCGGCAATCGCCACCAACTCGGCCAATATGACAAGCCGGACCATCATGTAAACACCGTGGTGTGGTGCGGCCACTCCGCTGGTCCCTCGGGCCAGCTAACGGGTAGGCCGCTATGAACCAGCCTCAAGAGCCAGAAAGACCATAACGGATGTAATGGCTATCATGGTAATAGTAGCTCCGATGTCCGTCGTATCGAGCCATCGCCTTGGTATCGGTCTTGCTGAGAACTGCCCCAATCAGAGATTCGTGAATGTTTGGTGCCGTGTGCAGTGCGTGTTGCACTACATCAATTTTGGTCCGGCCCCATTCGACAACGAGAATGTAGCAGTCAATCAGAGATGAAGTGGCTCGAACATCCACCAACGGTGTCAAGGGCGGAAGGTCGACGATGACGTAGTCATACTCGGACCGTAAACGGTCGAAGAGTTTGCTTATCGAGTCCGCGCAAAGAATTTCGCTGGTGTGGAGCAAAGGTCCCCGACGCACGGCGGGCAGAAATGCAAGATTGGTCGTCGGGTCCCTCCAAACAGCGTCGGCGAGCGACCGGCTACCGTTTGCAACTTCGATGATGCCGCAGGCCGCCTTGGGCGCAAAGATGCCGGTCAGCGAGGGATTCCTGAGGTCGCAATCGACGATAATGGCTCTCTTTCCGGTGTGTCCGATCAATTGCGCGAGCGAAGCTGCAATCGTGGTCTTTCCCTCATTCGGTAACGCAGAGGTGATGCCGATGACCTGGGAAGAGATTTTCGCCGGATTGTGGTCGATGGCTAGCTTGATGGAACGAATGGCCTCCGTATATCGAGATAGCGGCATCCCGACCACCGTCTGATGAATTGCGGCTGGAGACGAAGAGATCCGTCGCTGAACATCATCGTCGGTTTTCTGGAGGCGGATTGGTGGCTTGGGAGATTTGCGGGCCGGCAACAACGGGACCAAAGACAGACAAGGCAACTCCAGTACGGTTTCCACCTGTGAAGAGGTCCGAAAGACGCGGTCCATGAGGTCTCTGAGGAGCGCCAGGCCGATGCCCAGCGCGAGACCACCGAGAATGCCAAACGCCAGGATCAACCTTGTTTTCGGCTTGCTCTTGCTCGCCGGTGGCGAAGCCGGAAAAAGTACCCGCGTATCCGAGGTGGGAAACGTCTCCTGCTGTGTGGAGCCCATGTAGCGCTGAAGGAAAGTCTCGTACAAGCTATGCAGGCCCTTTGCCCTGCTTTCCAAGTCCTTGATGGTCAGCTCAGCAGAATTGACCGAACGGGACTGCGAAACGGCTTTGGATAATTGCTTTTCGATTTCTTCCTGGCGCTGTTTGGCCAGTTCGAATTCGCTTCGGCTGACCTCGGCAAGTCGCCTGACCTCGTCAAAAATGGAGACGCGGAACTCTCGCGCGCGGTTCCGGATATTGACGACTGCCAAGTGGTCACGACCGACCCTCGCGGCCAACTCGGCCTCACGTCTGGTGAGCTCCAGATATTGCTGGCGCAGCCCCGTGATGATCTGGCTGTTCAGCGCATCGGTCCCGATAGCATCCAGATTGTCTATCGAGGACGGCTTTTTCGGGTCGATGGCAAGGAGAGTTTCATAACGAGCCAACTTGGCCGTGGCTTCAGATGTCTGAGCACGTGCGGCGGCCAATCGATTGTTGATCTCCGTGATCTGCTGCTCGTCGATGGGTTTCCCACCCAGAGAAACAATGTTGTTTTGAGCCTTGTAGACGTCGACGGCACGTTGCGCGGCGAGGGCTTGGTCGCCCAGATCACGCAGCCTCTCCTGCAGCCAGCTGGTTGCCTTGCGATTGGCCTCGAATTTTGCATTGAGCTGGTCTGCAACATAAGTGTTGGCGATCGCATTCACGATCTCCGCGGCTCGAGCTGCGTTGCTCGAGCTGAAGCTGATCTCAATGACGTGGCTGTACCCGACGCGTCCAGCGGAAAGCCGACTGAGGAATGCGTCTACGAGAGTGTCCGATGGTTCGCCATTCGTCTCGAGTGGCGCATCCTTCTTCGATTTAGTCGAGGCCCATGGCCAAACTCGTTGCCAGAGCGCCTGCAAAGAGAGGCCAGATGCACTAAAGTCCGGATCGTCGGCCAGTTTCAACTGCTCGATTACCGCAACCGCATTGGCCTTTGATCTCAGGAGCTGAAGCTGGGTGTCGATTTGACTGAGATCGAAGGCCGGCTCGGCGACGAGTGACTGCTGCTGGACAAACTGAGGCCTGGGATTGGCCAACAGGATCTGAACCTGTGCCGTATAGGTTGGAGAAACCAAACGGAGATAGAGCAGGCTGGCCGCAGTGGCGAGTACGGCAGTAACAAGGATCACGAGATACTGGCGCCGTAGAAGCCCGATGCCGAAATTGATGACGTCGGTGATTCCTCCGCCGTCTGCCTGGGCGGGTTGAGCCGGTCCGTTCACCGGCAGCCGCATCCTATCCGCATGTTGAAGATTGTTCTGAAGCATCACGTACCTGTCCGACGATTGGTCACGTTGCGGCCGCCCGCCCGCAGGCGGCATTTAAAGCGATCTGCGAGATAGTACGAATTATATACCTTATAAAAACTCACTTGCCAAATTAAATAAACAATATATTAATCGAGGCGGAGATGGAAAATGCAGGTCCTGGCGGTTTTGCTTAGGCGTGCGTTCGCGAATTCCCAAATTATTCCGTGACTTACGTCCGGTCTAATGGCTTCCGCCGAAATCGTGCGACCGTTTTCGTGGTGGACTGTGAGGGTGGAAAATTAATCTCGACGGAGATTATGTCCACCTTATCGAAGCCCGATCTGAATTGAGAGGGCAGAAGGGTACCCAATGTTGGAACTGCGATCCTTGGCGATCCCTGATGTCAAAGTCATTCGCACAGATCGGTTTTCCGACGCCCGCGGCTACTTCTCTGAGACCTTCCAGCGATCAGCGTTTGCAGAGAAGGGAATTCTCCATGACTTTGTTCAAGACAATCAGTCCAGCTCGGATCGGATCGGCACGGTGCGCGGCTTGCACTTCCAGCGGCCGCCCTTCGCCCAGGCGAAGTTGATACGGGTGTTGAGCGGGGCGATTCTGGATATTGCAGTAGACCTTCGGCGTTCATCGCCCAGCTTCGGCAAGCACATCGCGATCCAGTTGGATAGCGAAAGCGGCGAGCAGGTGTTCATTCCGAAGGGATTCGCGCACGGCTTCTGTACGCTGCAGCCCAAGACCCTCGTCTTATACAAAGTCGACCAGGTCTATGCCCCAAGTCACGACGGTGGAGTCTATTGGGCCGATTCAACGTTAGCGATCGAGTGGCCCGTGAGACCCTCAGAAGCCCAGGTGTCGCCAAAGGACCAGGCCCTTCCTACGCTCAGCCAGCTCGGTTGCGTTTTCGACTAGTGGAGGCGGTAGTATGCGTATCTTGGTGACCGGCGGAGCGGGATTTATTGGTTCTGCGGTCTGTCGCCGTTTGGCGCTCCAGGTGGGTGCCGCAGTGATCAACATCGACAAGTTGACATACGCAGCCAACCTGACGTCGCTCGCGAGCATCGAGAGGCTGGAGACCTATGTGTTCCTGCAATCCGACATTTGCGATCGCGAGACTATGGATTGTGCGTTCGCCGACTACGAGCCGGATGCGATCATACATTTGGCCGCCGAAAGCCACGTCGACCGCTCGATTAACGGACCTCAAGCCTTCGTCAATACCAATGTGGTTGGCACCTACACGCTATTGGAGGCGGCCAGAGCCTACTACGAACGTCAACCAGCTTCGAGGCGGAAGCATTTCCGCTTCATCCACGTGTCGACGGACGAAGTCTACGGCTCATTGGGACCGGACGACTTGTTTCGAGAGGATACGCCCTACAGGCCGAGCTCGCCCTACTCGGCGAGCAAGGCCGCCTCGGACCACCTCGCGCTCGCGTGGTTTCGAACCTACGGCCTGCCCGTGATCGTGTCGAATTGCTCGAACAACTATGGGCCGTATCAGTTTCCGGAAAAGCTCATCCCGCTGACGATCCTCAATGCGATCGATCGGAAGCCTCTGCCGGTCTATGGCGACGGAAGGAATATCCGCGACTGGCTTCACGTCGATGATCATGCCGCGGGCTTGATACGACTTTTGCACCAAGGAAGGCCCGGCGAGAAGTACAATTTCGGCGGAGATGCCCAGCGATCCAACCTGGAGGTCGTCACCCGGATCTGTGACGTTGTGGATCGATTGTCTCCGGGCGCGGGGTGCAGACGTTCTCTGATTACGTTCGTGCCGGATCGTCCGGGCCATGATGCGCGCTATGCAATCGACGCATCGAAAGCACATCGCGAGCTCGGCTGGAAACCGACCAGAACCTTCGAACAGGGCCTGTTCGAAACCGTCGGATGGTATCTCAAGAACCGAGCGTGGTGGGAGCGTGCTCGCAGCGGTGTCTATGACGGCTCGCGTCTGGGTCTCCTGGCGGCCCAAGGCTGAGGTGAAGATGACAGATCGACCAATCCTCTTTGCTGGACGGAATGGTCAGCTGGCAATGTGCCTTCGTGATCTTGCCACAGTGCGCGGCTTGCCTGCGGTGGCTCTCGGGCGCCCAGAACTCGATCTAGAGAACCGGGAAGGGATCGACAAGCTCATTGCGTCGATCGGGCCGTCTGCAATCATCAACACGGCCGCCTATACGGCGGTAGATCAGGCCGAATCTGAAGCAGCGAGGGCCTTCAGCATCAATCGTGATGGCGCGGCCGCGCTGGCGGATGTCGCGTGGCAACTGAACATTCCGCTCATCCATCTGTCGACCGACTATGTCTTCGACGGTGCGAAACCGGATGCGTACGACGAGAGCGACATTCCAGCGCCGTTGAACGTCTACGGCGCTTCCAAGCTTGCCGGGGAGGCTGCTGTATTGGCAGCGCACCCGCTCGCGACCGTGATCAGATGCTCCTGGCTTTACAGTCCCTATGGCAGCAACTTCGTCCGAACGATGCTGCGGCTATGCGAGACGCAGCAGGTCGTAAGGGTTGTCAGTGACCAGCATGGTAACCCGACTTACGCGTTCGACCTTGCAGACGCCGTCCTCCGGATCGCTCAACGGTCAGTAACGGACGATCGCAGGGCCACGGCCGGCATCTTTCATCTCGGTGGCCAAGGCGAGGCAAGCTGGCACGATTTTGCGCAGGCAATCTTCCACGAGTGTTCCCGTCGCGGTGCCCGGATTCGGGCGCTCGAGGCGATCACGACCGAGCAATTTCCGACCGCTGCGCGTCGACCTCGGAACTCGCGCCTTGACTCATCCAAGGCCGAACGCGTGTTCGGGATTCGCTTGGCGCCTTGGCGCCATTCACTTCAAGCTTGTCTGGACCAGCTGGTCGGAGAAGGAGAAACCGATGCTGAAGGGAATCGTGCTGGCTGGCGGCAGCGGAACGCGCCTCTATCCGATCACGCGCGTGGTCAGCAAGCAGTTGCTCCCGATCTATGACAAGCCGATGATCTACTATCCGCTGTCGACGTTGATGTTGGCAGGGATCCGCGAAATTCTGATCATCACCACGCCTTCAGACCGGTGTCAGTTCGAGCGATTGCTGGGCGACGGCAGCCAATGGGGTATCCGGCTCAGCTACGCGGAACAAACCCGACCCGCCGGTCTCGCGGACGCGTTCATTGTCGGTGCCGACTTCATCGGAAACGATCGCGTAGCGATGGTGCTTGGAGACAATATTTTCTTCGGCGACGGCCTGAGCGAATTGCTTGCCAGGGCAGCAGGTCGCGAAGAAGGCGCAACGGTTTTTGCCTATCACGTGCGAGACCCAGAACGATACGGCGTGGTCGCGTTTGACGAAGCGGACCGCCCGGTGTCGATCGAGGAGAAGCCAAAACGGCCGGCTTCGAACTGGGCGATCACGGGGCTGTATTTTTTCGACAACCGCGTCGTTCGCTACGCTCGCCGCGTCGAGCCATCGGCGCGCGGCGAGCTCGAGATTACCGATCTTCAGATGCGTTACCTTTCGGCCAATGCGCTCCACGTTGAACGCATGGGGCGGGGATTTGCGTGGCTGGATACCGGCACGGTCGAATCTCTCATCGATGCAGGGACGTTCGTGCAGACCTTGGAAAAGCGGCAGGGAATGAAGATTGCCTGCCTCGAGGAGGTCGCGTTCAGGCTCGGCTTCATCAATCGCGATCAACTTCTTGCGCTGGCGCAACCGCTGGAGAAGAGCGGCTACGGCAAATATCTCAGCGAAATCATGCGACTGCCGCAATTCGTCTCGCGCTAGCGCCACTCAGTCGATATTCGAAACCGAGTTAAATTATGTGTATTGAATTGACCGCAGTTTAAAAGGCAATTAAAATATAGAGAGGCGATTATTTATTTAATCGGTATGGTCATGCTGGTTCAAAAGGCGAACGCCTTCGGCCGGGGAACTCGGTACGTTTGGGGGGAGGACATTCCAGCCCTTTGGCAGGAATCGCCGTTCGTGAGCGCTTTCGCGGGTTTCGACGCACTTGGCCTCTGGGCTCCGCGGCTCGTTGATCGGCCAGTAAGCGGATCATTCACTCCCGGGGGGGGCGCCTCGTTCTTCGAACAGACGTTTCGGACCGACTCGGGTGATCCGTCGGGCTTGCGCGGCGTTATGCCCGCTCTCTTCGCCGCACCTTCCCGGTCGCGGTTGTCTGCGCTTCTGTCTTCGACGTCTTTGACGAGCGGTCATAATGGCTTGACGCCAACGTTCTCATCTGTGGCGAACGAAGCGGCGCAGAAATCTCAATCGGTTTCCACCCCTGGCGCCACTCACTGGGTCCATCCGACTGACGGAGCCTGGAATGTCGCAACGAATTGGAGCGCCGGGCTTCCGGGGATCATCGATGCCGCGTTCCTCGATGCAGCAGGAACGTATGTCGTCACGAGCTCGGCCGATGTCGACATTGGGAGCCTGGTCCTCGATGCAGGTGCGACGCTTTCGTTGGGGGCCGGCTCGCCGTTTGTCGTCGAAGGCGATGTGCTGAACAATGGGACAGTCGAGGTTGGAGCGTTCCTTGGCAATCGCATTACGACCGGGGAGTTTAGGGGTGACGTCAGCGGTACTGGATCTTTCGAGATTGCAGACAAGGCGATCCTGGAGATCGGAGGGTCGGTTTCCGGCCAGTTCCTGAATGGATCGTTCTCCGGCATAACCGTGTCGTTCGAAACGGGAACTGGTACGCTTGTCCTCGATCAGTCGGCCAACTTCGCCGGGCTGATCACAGCTTCATCGCCGGGAGCAGCGCTTTCGCCGGGGAATCTAGTCGACCTGAGGGATCTGCCCTTCACATCGTCGATGTCGGCGACCGTCTCCTACGATAGTAGCTCGAATATCAGCACGGTGGATTTCAGCAACGGTGCGGCCAATGTCACCTTGCTGTTCTCAGGGATGGACTTGAACTGGAATTTCAAGAGCGATGGGCTGGGCGGCACCATCGTCTCCGATCCTCCGACGAATCCCACCGTATTGGAAAACCAGAAGCCAGGCACGCCGAGAAGTGTTTGGGAGATCCAGCCGGGCGACAATTCGACTCTGACCCAGGGGTTTGCGACAGCAATCAGCACCAATGTCGGGGGGACGGTCCAATTCAAGATCAACAACCTGACCGGAAATCCGAATTATCGCGTCGATGTTTACCGGCTGGGCTATTACGGTGGCAATGGTGCCAGACTGGTTACGAGCCTGCAGCATCAGGCTGCAGCCGCGGTCGTCCAACCCGCTCCCTTAAGGGACGCGTCGACCGGTCTCGTAGATGCAGGCAACTGGAGTGTAACCGATTCCTGGAGCGTGCCAACCGATGCCGCCTCGGGCGTCTACATCGCCAACGTCATCAACGGTACCGAGATTTTCCAGATTCCATTCATCATAAGGAACGATGCTTCGCACAGCGACATCGTCCTGCAGACAAGTGATCAGGATTGGCAAGCCTACAACGGCTGGGGAGGGGCCAACCTGTATTTCGGGAACGGCCCCGGCATCAATGGATCGGCCTACGCGGTCAGTTACAATCGCCCCCTCGTGACGCGCGACGGCACCGGAACCTTCTCCGAGGGGGGAGATTCCCCCTTCACGGCTGAGATCGCGGCCATCTATTGGCTCGAGCAGAACGGGTACGATGTCTCTTACATTTCTGGGATAGATGCTGCGACAAACGGCTCGTTATTGCTCAATCACAAAGTCTTCATGGACGCGGGGCATGACG
Source organism: Bradyrhizobium sp. BLXBL-01 (assembly GCF_051853025.1). Lineage (NCBI taxonomy): Bacteria > Pseudomonadati > Pseudomonadota > Alphaproteobacteria > Hyphomicrobiales > Nitrobacteraceae > Bradyrhizobium > Bradyrhizobium sp. BLXBL-01. The sequence continues at coordinate 5,089,804 of NZ_CP182471.1, read as the reverse complement.
AGTATTGGACCGAAGCTCAGCGCGCCAACGTAGAGGCCGCAGCGCACGCCGGCGTGAACCTTGCGTTTCTCACAGCCAACGAGATCTTTTGGAAAACGAGGTTAGCGCCCAGCATCGATGGCAGCGCGACACCCAATCGCACGCTCATTAGCTACAAGGATACGCACGCAAATGCGCTGATTGATCCGTCAGGACAGGCGACCGGAAACTTTTCCGACCCGCGGTTCGGGGCTCCTCTTCCCTCGAATCAGCTGACCGGCACATTGTTCGCGGTCAACGCGTTTCGGTACGATACGATCACGATACCGTACCCGATGACCCAATTGCGCTTCTGGCGCAATACGGCCGTCGCGCAAACCCCAGCCGGGCAGACTGCCTCGCTCGTACCTGGCTTATTGGGCGTTGAGTGGGACATCGCGCCGGACAATGGATTCCGCCCAGCCGGGTTGGTCAGTGTCTCGTCTTCCACAATCAATGTGGACGGGAAGTATCTGCTTGACTACGGCAACACCTTCGGAGCGGGCACGGCGACCCACAATCTCGTGCTGCATCGTGATCCTGTCAGTGGTGCACTGATCTTCTCGGCCGGTTCTATCAACTGGCCGTGGGCGCTTGCTAGCGACCACGACGGACCGGCGACGCCTGTTGATCCGAACGTTCAGCAGGCGATGGTTAATCTTTTCGCCGACATGGGGGTTCAGCCGGCGACGCTGCAGGCGAGCTTGACTGCCGCAATCCGGTCGACAGACGCTACGGCGCCGAACTCCAGCATCACCAATCTTTCTGCCGCCACTGTTGTCGAGGGGCAATCGATCACGGTAACGGGGACGGCCAGCGACGCGGGTGGAAAGATTGCCGGCGTCGAAATTTCCACGGATGGTGGAACAACCTGGCACCCAACCAACAGCAATGTTGGCGCGACGAACGTGACGTGGTCATATACGTTCGTCACAGGCGCGCAGGGGACATATGGTCTCAAGACCAGGGCGGTCGACGACAGCTTGAACCTGGAAACACCTGGTGCGGGCACGACCTACACGGTCACGCCATCTTCCAACCTGACACTCTTCAGTCCGACTGATACGCCTGCGGTGATCTCAAACAGCGATTCCGGAGCAGTCGAGGTCGGCGTCAAATTCATCCCCGCTGTGTCGGGCAAGATCACCGGCATACGTTTCTACAAGGCGTCTGATAATACCGGAACTCACATCGGTGACCTCTGGACCACCAACGGGACGCTGCTTGCGAGCGCCACGTTTAGCAACGAAACAGCGAGCGGCTGGCAGCAGGTTGATTTCGCGACTCCTGTCAATGTGCAGGCGGGCGTCACGTATGTCGCTTCCTATCACACGAACACTGGCCACTATTCGTCGACCGACTACTACTTCATCGACTACGACGGCCTGACGAAAGGTGCGCTCACCGTGCCTGGTAGCAGCCTCAACGGCGTCTACGCCTATGGGAGTAGCCCCGTCTTCCCCAGCAACGTTTCCTATGTCAAGGCCGCGAATTACTGGGTCGACGTCGTTTTCAGCGATTCAGGCCTGACGTCGCCGCAAGCTCACGAAGACAGCGGCTTTACTGTCAGCCAAAATGGCGTGCTGAACATTCCGGCATCGACGCTGCTTGCGAACGACACCAACCCGTCCGGGCTCGCTTTCTCGATTACCAGTGTCGGTAACCCGGCCAACGGAAGCGTAAGCTACAATTCACAGAACCAGACGGTGACTTTTACTCCCAGCGCCGGTTATGCCGGGGCGGCCAGCTTTACCTACACGATCACGGACACGAGTGGCCAAAGCGGGTCCGGCCAGGTCTCGCTCAAGGTCAACTATCCGGCCTCTGCACAGAGCCTGTTCGGCACCAATGATGCACCGAGCGCGCCTAATTCCGGCGACACCAGTCCTATCGAGGTTGGCGTCAAGTTCACCGCATCCGTGAGCGGAACGATAACCGGCCTTCGATTTTACAAGGGATCGTTGAATACTGGTCCCCATATTGCGAATCTATGGAGCTCGACCGGAGCCCTGCTTGCGACTGCCACGTTCACCAACGAGACAGCCAGCGGCTGGCAACAGGTCAGTTTTTCCAATCCCGTCGCCATCACGGCAGGGGCAACCTACGTCGCCTCCTATCACACCAACGGCAACTATTCCGGCACTCAGAACTATTTCGTGACATCGCTTGCCAATGGCCAGTTGACGGCTCCGGCTGGCGCCAACGGAGTCTACAGCTACGGATCCGGAAGCGCGTTCCCGACCAACACGTACAAATCCTCCAATTACTGGGTCGATGTCGTCTTCAACGGCTCCTCCTCGACCAGCGTGCCGCAAGCCAACGCCGACGGCGGCTTCACGGTTAGCCAAAATGGTGTGCTGAACATCCAGGCATCAGCGCTGCTGGCGAACGATACCAACCCGTCCGGGCTGGCTTTCTCGCTTACCAGTGTCGGCAATCCAGCCAATGGAAGCGTAAGCTACAATTCGCAGAACCAGACTGTGACCTTTACCCCCACCGCTGGCTATGCCGGGGCGGCGAGCTTCACCTACACGATCACGGACACGAGCGGCCAGAGCGGGTCCGGCCAGGTCTCGCTCAAGGTCAACTATCCGGTCTCCGCACAGAGCCTGTTCGGTACCACTGATGCGCCAAGCGTCCCCAACTCCGGCGATACCAGCCCGGTCGAAGTCGGGGTCAAGTTCACCGCATCGGTGAATGGGACAATAACCGGCCTGCGGTTCTACAAGGGATCGTTGAATACGGGTCCCCATATTGCCGATCTCTGGAGCTCGACCGGAACCCTGCTTGCAACTGCCACTTTCACGAACGAGACAGCCAGCGGCTGGCAGCAGGTCAACTTCTCCAATCCCGTCGCCACCACGGCAGGCGCCACCTATGTCGCGTCCTACCACACCAATGGCAATTATTCCGGTACCCAGAACTATTTTGCGACGTCGCTTACCAATGGTCAGTTGACGGCTCCGGCTGGCAGCAACGGAGTCTATGCCTACGGATCCGGAAGCACGTTCCCGACGAATACATTCAAATCCTCCAACTACTGGGTCGATGTCGTCTTCAACGGCTCCGCCGCCAGCAACAATACCCCGCCAACCGCGGTTGCTGACAGCGCGGACGCCATCGAAAAGGGTGGCATGAACAACAGCACTGGCGGTTCGCCCGCGACCGGCAACGTGCTGGCCAACGACACCGATCCCGATTCTGGGGACACCAAGACCGTCACTGCATTCAGCTTTGGCACGACCAGTGGGACGTTCCAGACGCCTCTCGCGGGCGCGCACGGCACGCTCTTGCTCACTGCCTCGGGTGCCTTCACCTACACGGTGAACGAGAACGATCAGGCCGTGCAGGCCTTGCGGCAGTCGACCAATACGCTGACCGATGTCTTCAGCTATACGATGCGGGACGCCGTGGGCGCCGCCTCATCGACCACGCTTACTGTCACCATTCATGGTGCCAACGACGCGCCGGTACTGGCGATCCAGACTAGCAACCAGGCCGTGACCGTTGGCTCGGCGTTTTCGCTAACGTTGCCCGCCGGCACCTTTACCGATGTCGATGCCGGGGACTCGCTCACCTACAGCGCAACCGCTGGCAGTTCAGGGCTTCCGGGCTGGCTCACGTTCACTCCATCGACCCGAACCTTTACCGGCACGCCGACGTCCGCGGACGTTGGCACGTTCAGCGTCACGGTGTCCGCTGCCGATCTCGGCAACCTCACGAGCAGCGAGACATTCAATATCGCAGTTTCGGCGGTTCCTTCGACCGTGAGTCTATTCTCGAGCACCGATACTCCGGCGATCCGATCGGGGTCGGACACTTCCCAAGTCAACCTCGGGATGCAATTCACGTCGTCCGTCGCAGGCACGATTACCGGCATCAAATACTACAAGAGCGCGAATGACCCCGGAACCCATACGGGTTCGTTGTGGAGCAGTACCGGCGCGCTACTGGCGACCGCGACTTTCACCAACGAGAGCAGCAGTGGTTGGCAGACAGTCACGTTCAGCAATCCGGTGTCCATCACAGCCGGCACCACCTACGTCGCAAGCTATCACAGCAACGGCCACTACGCCTCCACCACCAGCTACTTCACTGCCGCTCGCACCAATGGGCCGCTCACGGCTCCCGCGAACGTCAACGGCCTTTATACCTATGGAACGAGCAATCTGTTCCCAACCAGTACCTATAACGCGACCAATTACTGGGTTGACGTCGTGTTCAACAGCTCCAGCGGCGGCCCCAACCGGTCACCCGTCGCCGCGAACGACAGCGGCTTCGACGCCACGCAGAACGTGCCCTTCGGGATCCCGGCCTCGGCACTGCTCGCCAACGATACCGATCCGGACGGCAATACGCTTACGATCACGGGCGCGAGCGGCGGTGTGAACGGCGTCGCCAGCTACAACGCCCAAAGTAACAGTGTGGTCTTCACACCGACGACCGGCTACACGGGGCCGGCGTCGTTCAACTACAGCATCTCCGACGGCCAAGGTAGCTCCGCCAGCGCATCCGTCGCCCTCGATGTGAATGCTGCGTCTTCAACGGCTGTGCGCCTGTTTAGCGCAAGTCAGGAGCCTAGCATTGTGGCGGCCAATGATCCCAAGTCTGTGGAGCTGGGCGTCAAATTCCAGACGTCGACCCCGGGCGATATCATCGGCGTTCGCTTCTACAAGGGGCCAACCAACACGGGCACTCACGTTGCAGATCTCTGGAGCAGCACCGGGACTTTGCTGGCAACTGCGGTCTTTACCAACGAGACGGCCGACGGCTGGCAGCAGGTCAATTTCGCCACGCCCGTGACGATCATGCCGGGAACCACCTATGTCGCCTCCTATCACACCGCCGGGAACTACGCGGCCGATCCAGGCCTGCTCGCCAACGCAATTACCAACGGACCTCTGACGGCCCCATCCTCGGGCTCGATCGGCGGCAACGGTGTGTTTGCGTACGGGACAGATAGCCTATTCCCGACCAACACCTACAACTCAACGAGCTATGGCGTTGATGTTGTTTTCAGGCCTCAGCTAGCAGCATAGGAGACGTAAAGATGCACGCCGAACTTTATACCGATGGAATCGAAGAAATTACCGTCAGCGGAACCATCGTCCGCATCGATCTGGTCAGTCTTTCACCGACAGAGCGTGACGCCAACAACGCCCCGAAGCGCGTATTTTCTCAGCGGCTGATCTTTTCGGTCGAAGCTTTCGCCAATTCGGTCGACGTGATGCAGAAGGCGCTTCAGGGCCTGGTTGATGCGGGCGTGGTCCGGCGGAACCAGCCAGCTGGATCGCAAAACGGTGCGTCGGGAGTACGTGATGCGCTGGCGCCCAACACACGGTCTCTGAATGTCTCTTCGAATTTCCGCTGAAATCGATGCCGCTGGCGGCGCGAAGGACCGGGTTGCGGACGCGCCCGCACCCGGATTGTCAACCCAGACGGCATTGGAATGCCTGTCCAAGGTATCCAGTCACCATGGCATAGATCTGCCGGTCGAGCGCTTGAAGCACGCCTATGCGGTAGCCGGCCCGCTCTCGTTGAATCTCCTGTTGCGCATGGCGAAGGATGCAGGCCTGCGCGCGAGAAGCACGAAGCTCGATTGGAGCGCACTGATTCGTCTCGGAGAGGCCTATCCGGCGCTGGCGAGGCTCGCCAATGGCAACTGGATCGCCGTCCTTGGTGCGGGGCGGCGAACTGATGGCACCGAGGTCGTCAGCATCTTCGACCCGCTCGCCGACCGCAAGCACGAGGTCTTGGTTGTCGACCGCGATCGCTTCTGTGCGCAGTGGGCCGGTGACACGATCCTGATCAAGCGCGAGCAGTTGACACAGGATGGTCGAAGGAGTTTCGGCCTCCGGTGGTTCGTGCCGGAACTGCTTCTTCAATGGCGGCTGTTCAGGGACGTCGCCATTGCCGCCATCCTGCTCTATGCGTTGGGCCTCGTCGTCCCGATCTTTTTCCAGCTCGTCATCGACAAGGTTTTGGTTCACGAGAGCTTCACCACTCTGTACGTACTCGCGGCAGGCGCGGCCGTGGCGCTCGTCTTTGACGCGATATTCGGCTTTCTGCGGCGCTACTTGCTGCTATATGCGACCAACAGAGTCGACATTCGCGTTGCGACGAAGACGTTCGGTCATCTCCTCGCGCTGCCGGTCACGTTTTTCGAACATATGGCCGCGGGGGTTCTGGTCAAGCACATGCAACAAGCGGCGCGGATCCGTGAGTTTCTGACTGGCCGCCTGTTTTTGACGACCCTCGATGCGCTCTCGTTGTTCGTCTTCCTGCCGGTCCTTGCGCTGTACAGCGTCAAATTGACTTTGATGGTCCTGGCCTTCACCGCCGCGAGCGGCGCTGTTGTCGGACTGCTCATGGGTCCATTTCGGCGACGACTGTACGATCTATACCAAGCGGAAGGTGCGCGGCAGGCTCTCCTCGTCGAAACAGTTCACGGCATGCGCACCGTGAAATCGCTGGGGATGGAGCCAGCGCAGAGCAGGGTTTGGGATAGCCGCTGCGCGCAGTCCGTGACCATGCGATTTGGTGTCGAGAAGATTTCCGCAGGCGCCCAGGCGCTCACCGGATTTCTCGAAAAGATCATGACGCTTGGAATCATTTCTGTCGGAGCACTGGATGTCTTCGCTGGAGAAATGACCATCGGCGCTCTGGTTGCTTTCAACATGTTGGCCGGCAGGGTCTCCGGACCGCTGGTTCAGCTCGTGACCATGGTGCACGAGTACCAGGAAGTGGCTCTTGCCGTGAAAATGCTCGGCGAGGTGATGAATCAGAAGCCTGAGCGCGACGGTCGGAAAGATGGGCTGCGGCCCGACCTTGCCGGCAAAATCGAGTTCGAAAGTGTCTCTTTTCGCTACGGATCCGACGGATCGCCGGCGCTTGATGATGTCTCCTTCACCGTCGAGCCAGGATCGATCTTCGGGATCGTGGGACGGAGCGGCTCAGGCAAGACGACTCTCACCAGGCTGATTTCGGGCATGTATCCGGTGCAGCAGGGGCTCCTGCGCATCGACGGATATGACTCGAGGGAGCTCGACCTCGCGCATCTGCGCCGAAACCTTGGAATCGTCCTGCAAGATAATTTCCTGTTTCGCGGGACGGTTCGCGACAATATCGCCTGCGTGAAACGTGATGCCACCTTTGCCGAGGTCGTCGCTGCAGCGCAGCTCGCAGGCGCCGACGAGTTCATCGAACGGTTGCCGCGTGGCTTCGACACCATGCTTGAGGAAGATGCCTCGAACCTCTCCGGCGGGCAGAAGCAGCGGCTCGCGATTGCGAGAGCTCTGATCGTCGATCCAAGGATCTTGATTTTGGATGAAGCGACGAGTGCCCTCGATTCCGAAAGCGAAATGATCATCAGGCGCAATCTCCGCCGCTTGGCGGCAGGGCGTACTGTCATCATCGTCTCGCATCGGTTGTCGATGCTCACTGAAGCAAGCCAGATACTGGTGATGGACCGCGGCCGAATCGTCGATGTGGATCGCCACGACCACCTCCTGTCGAAATGCACAATTTACAGGCACTTGTGGAATCAACAGATGAAGCAGATTGCATGAGGGAGACAGGGACATCAGCGGATGTGAAGCCGACCGCTCTTGTTCCGGCCAGGCCGGTCGAGCGCCGCCGCAAGCTATTCAGGCCGGGGCCGAGGCGAGCGCCAGTCATCGCCGAATTCCAGTCCGATGCCACCGAACTCGAGCAGCAAGCGCCACCGCGGCTCGCGCGTTTCACCCTTTACGGCGTACTTGCACTGATTGCTTTCGCGGTCATCTGGGCTTCCGTTTCGCAGGTGGAGATGATCGTCACGGCGCAGGGAAAACTCACCACGACGCGTCCCAACCTGGTTGTGCAGCCGTTGGAAACGTCGGTAATACGCGAGATCCACGTCAAGGCCGGTGATCGCGTCAACCGCGGCGACGTTCTGGCGACCCTCGATCCGACGTTTTCGCAGGCGGATTTCGACCAACTGCGCGGCAGAGTGGCTGGATTCGATGCGTCGATCGATCGTCTGAGCGCTGAATTGAATGGAATCGAGTACGCCGTCAAGGAGCTGACGAATTCGGATCAGATCCTGCAAGGCAAGTTGTTCTTGCAGAGGAGAGCCGCCTACGAGGCGCAGATCCAGAACTACGACGCACAGATCGCTTCCGCGCAAGCCAATCTCAAGACAGCACAGAATGAAGAGGCGGTTCTCCTTCAGCGGCTCGACACGATGCGTTCGATTGAAGCGATGCGAACCACGCTGATGGACAAAGAGGTCGGTTCGAGGCTGAACTTCCTACTGTCTCGCGATGCACGGCTCGAGGTCGAAAGCAATCTGGCGCGTGTTCGCGGCAGTATCGCCGATAGTACCCATCGGCTGGAGAAGGCACGCGCTGATCGGAAAGTATTCGCCGAGGAGTTTCGTCGCACCACCTATCAGGAACTGGTGGAGACGCTGCCGAAGCGCAATAGCGCAGCAGAGGAATTGAAGAAGGCCGAGCTTCGTCGACAGTTGATCGTCCTGCAGGCGTCGGCAGATGCCGTGGTGCTGGATATCGCGAACCGGACCGTCGGCTCGGTGGTTCGCGAAGCCGAAACGCTGTTCGTCCTGGTTCCGCGCGACGTTCCGCTTCAGGCGGAGGTCAACGTCGAGGGCCGGGATATCGGTCAGGTGACGCTCGGACAGTCGGTTCGGATCAAGTTCGAAGCGTTTCCCTTCCAGAAGTATGGAACTGCAACGGGAGAAGTCCGCGTCATCAGTCAGGATACGTTCTCGCCGGATACGAAGGCCGAAGGTGCGCGCCGCGCGCCAGCTCCCTATTACCGCGTACTGGTCGATTTGTCGGACACGCACCTTCGGCTTCCGGCTGAGCGCATCCAACTGATTCCGGGTATGGCGGTGACGGCCGAACTGAAAGTCGGCAGGCGCACCGTGATTTCGTACTTCCTTTATCCGCTGCTGCGCGGATTGGATGAAAGCATTCGAGAATACTAACCCGGCTTGGAATGGCGATCGACCATGATGATTAGTCCGAATTTTGGAGTGAAGCTCGTGGTGCCTACCGTGGAGAGTAAGCTCTCGCGAAATGCACCATTGGTAGACTACGCGCTCAAGGGGCTGGAACGTTGTTGGTTGCCTGAATACCGCCGGTGGTCGCACATCTACCATCTCGATCGACGTTCTTCACCAAACGAATCGGTACCGAGCAGCGACGTATTTTATACTCTCAATGTGCTTCTTGGAATGTCGCGCGTTGCCGAAATCCCAAGTGGCATTGATATACCCGAGATATTTCATCGCAACGTTCTGCAACTCACGAAGCTTCCTGTACGCAAGTATGCCTTCGGTATGGCGCTATGGAGCGCGGCCGAGCTCGGGCTCGAAATTCCGGACCCGGTTAAATGCGAGTTGAGAGCCATTCTTTCCGATGAATCCCGGTGGAGGAGCTTCCGTGCGCAGGATCTTGGCATGTTGCTCACGGGAGTCGTGACTCAGGCGAGGGCAGGCGATAACGAGTGGTGGCGCTATGCCAAGCCGCTTTATCGACTCCTGAAGGAACGCTTTCACAGCGAATCGGGAATGTTCTTCGATGCACCGTTTGGGCTTCGTCGCCGTTTCTCGTCCTTTGCGACGCAGACCTACCTCTCGATCGCCTGCTATCAGTATGGCGAATTTTCCGGTGATGCGTCCGCACTTGTCATGGCCGATACTTGTGTGCGCAATCTGATCGCGCTTCAAGGCTCGCAAGGCGAATGGCCTTGGTTTTTCGACGCGCTGAGCGGCCGCGTCATTGACTATTACGAAGTCTATTCGGTCCATCAGTATGGAATGGCCCCGGCGCTGCTGGAATGGGCCGAGCGCTTTGGGCAGAGGCAATCGCGGGACGCCTTGGTCAAGGGATTCAACTGGGTCCTTGGGTGCAATCAACTGCGCCGGCCCATGCTCGTCCCTGAACTGAACCTGACTATCCGCTCGCAAGTTCGCAAGGGTGAATTGACAACAAGGACGCCGAGGGTGTTCCGCGCCCTCAAGAACGCCTGGCTCGGACACGGGGAGCGGCTGATCGACGCTGCGGATGTGGAAGTTCGGCTTGAGTGCCGCAGCTACGAGCTGGGCTGGATTCTGTGGTCATTCGGCCGGCGCACCGACTTGCCGGAACTGACTCACAATGTCGCTTTTGGCGGCCCCTGACAGAATTGCCGTTGCACTAACGATTCCAGGCTACTGCTCGCCTGCTCCGTAGGTGCGAGAGCATCGTCATGGCGCGGTGCGCCCGGACGGCACACAATACGGCAATGGCTTTGAGGCGGACGCCGCTGCCATGCAGACGGTCGCTGGTCAGCACGGTCACAGCGTTTGGCGCGAGAGATGCGAAGACGAGCAAGGCTTGCGCGAGCCAGCGCAATTGCCAAACAGGTTTGCCTTCCGCCATGTTGCGATAGTGTGCGATGTGTCGATCCCATTTGGCGTAGAGCTCCTGCAGAGAGCTCCGGGCCGGGTGGAAGACGATCATCTCGGGGGTGTATCGAAACCGAAGCCCCGCGCGCAACGCACGCTCTCCCCACTCCATATCTTCGGCGACCTCGATGCCAGCAAAAGGGCCGACGCGATCGAAATCGCGGCGAAACACCGCCATGTTGCCAGTGCCGGAATAACCGTGGCGCTCAATATAGAGTTTGAAGCGATAAGCGAAGACGCTCTCGTAAGCCGCAATGGCATCGAGCTCCGCATTTTCCGCGCGCCAAATGCGAACGTCGCCCCCGAGAACTGTGCCAGCCGGCGACAAGTTGGACCATTTCACCACGCTGCTCAGCCAATCCGGATGCGCCCTGCAGTCGGCATCGATGAAGGCGAGGATCTCGCCGTTGGCCGCAGCGACGCCTGCGTTTCGCGCCGGTCCCGGACCCGGCTGCGATTCGTGCTGCAGCCGTACACCAGGATGGCCGGCAACGATGTCCGTTGGGGGCGTTGACGAGCCGTTGTCCACCACGATGACCTCGAACGCCTGACGAGACAGGCTCTGCGCGTCCAGGGTGCGCAAACAGACTTCCAGCGCATCAGACTGGTTCAGATGCGGAATAATGACTGAAATCACTAGTTAAATCCTCTATTTAATTTGCGTTGGGTTGTGCCGTCCGTCCTCTAGCGCTGGAGCCCCGATATCCCGCTTCCAATGATGCAGTCAGTCCCATTTAAATCTTGCAATTAAATATCTCGCGCGTATTATCTAGATAATAATCTTAAATGCAAACTTAAACAGGTCGTATTTTCCGAGAGGTAACTCCAATGCGCGCCTCGTTCCTGGGATGTCCCGTCGACCTGCTGACAATGGCAGAAACCGTGGATCTTGCGCGCGGGGCGATGCACAGCCGGATAAGGCTGCAACATGTGGCGCTGAACGTCGCCAAATTCGTCAATATGAGGGCTGATCCGGTGCTCGCGGCCGACGTCGCCAACAGCGATATCGTCGGCCTGGACGGCATGGGAATCGTTTGGGGCGCTCGAGCGCTGGGGCTTCCGGCCACGTCGCGCGTCGCGGGCGTGGATCTCCTCGCCGAGTTGCTCGCAGTATGCGCGCGCGAAGGCTTCAAACCTTATTTCCTGGGAGCGACTCCCGACGTACTGCACCAGGCGATGCAGAACGCGCGCGAGAGCCATCCCTCACTTGTCTTTGCGGGCTGGCACGACGGCTATTTCAAGCGCGAGCAGGAGAATGACGTCGTGCGGGACATCCAGTCCAGCGGCGCCGATTGCCTTTTCATCGGCATGCCGACGCCCCGGAAGGAGCGCTTTCTGGCCGCTCACCGCGACAATCTCGGCGTACCTTTCATCATGGGCGTGGGTGGTGCATTCGACGTTCTGGCAGGCACCGTTCGGCGCGCGCCGGTCCAGGTTCAGAAGCTCGGCCTCGAATGGCTGTACCGGATCTATCAAGAGCCTGGGCGGATGTGGTGGCGATACGCCAAAACGAACACGCTGTTTGCGGGCGTCCTGGCGCACGCGCTCATCAGGCAGGGGCTTCGGCACCCGCTCGGTGCGCCCGGCGCCGTTCCCCCTGGTCCGAGCCGGATCGGGGGGTGAAGCGTGCGCAAGCATTTTTTCATCCTTCTGGGAACCCGTCCGGAAGCAATCAAGCTCTTTCCGGTCATCAACCGGCTCAAGGCCGAGAAGCGTAAGGACATCTCCGTAACGATATGTGCGACCGCACAGCATCGGCAGCTGCTTGATCAAGTCCTCAAGTTGGCCAATGTGGTTCCGGATTTTGATCTCAACGTCATGACGACAAATCAGACGCTGGATCATCTGACCGCCCGGCTGCTCGGACAAGTCGGCGAACTCCTCGAAAAAGTGAAGCCCACCAGGGTCATTGTCCAGGGCGACACCGCGACTGCTATGACGGGTGCACTGGCATCCTACTATCACCGTATACCGGTCTCGCATATCGAGGCCGGACTGCGCAGCGGCGACATCTTCGCTCCATGGCCGGAGGAGGTGAACCGCAAGATCGTCGGCTCGATCGCCGATCAACATTTTGCCCCGACAGAGCGCGCCGCCCGAGCGTTGCGTTCTGAGAACGTCGCCGACGATCGCATTCACGTCACCGGAAACACGGTGGTGGACGCTCTCATCCTCGCGAAAGCGATGGTCGAATCCGATCCGGGACTGGCGTGCCGCTGGGACGGCATCAAGCAGCGTCACGGCAATCGGCGCATCATCCTGGTGACCTGCCACCGCAGGGAAAATTTCGGTGGCGGCGTGACCAACATCGTGAACGCGTTGGAGACCATCCTGCAGCGGGAGGACGTCGCCGTGGTGCTGCCCGTGCACCCGAATCCGAATGTCCGAGACCTGTTTGCGTCTCGGTTGTCGGATCACCCGCGGGTTGTCCTCATTTCTCCTCAGGAATACACGGATTTCGTGAGCCTGCTCTCGATGTCATATCTGGTTCTGACAGATTCAGGCGGCGTCCAGGAGGAGGCCCCCACCTTCGGGAAGCCGGTCCTGGTGATGCGCGAAACAACCGAGCGTCCCGAGGGCGTGGAAGCGGGAACGGCGCGCCTGGTCGGCGCCAATTACGACAGGATCGTTGCAGAGACATTTCGCCTCCTTGACGATGACGAGACCTATGCTGCCATGGCGCGTTCGCACAATCCGTTTGGTGACGGGCACGCGAGCGAGCGGATCGTGAAGGTGCTTCTCGATGCCTGAATTCCAGAAGATAAATGTCGTTGGGCTTGGTTATATCGGGCTGCCGACCGCGGCTTTGATCGCGAGCCGTGGACTGCAGGTGGTTGGCATCGATACAAACGAACGCATCGTCGACACCGTTGCGTCTGGCAAAATTCACATCGCCGAGCCCGATCTGGACGGTCTCGTCTCCAAGGTCGTGTCAAGCGGTGCGCTCACGACGTCCAGAAAGCCGCAGCCGGCCGACGTGTTCATCATCGCGGTGCCGACCCCGATCGACCACGAGCACCGTCCAGACTTGGCGAGCGTCAACGCCGCAGTCGAAAACATCATAGATCTTCTCGAGCCAGGTAATCTTGTCATTCTTGAATCGACGTCGCCGATCGGGACAACCGAAGCCATCGCAAAGCGGATCGTTGAACGCAGGCCAGAGCTGCACATAGGCGTCAACGGCAGGGACGACGGGGCGATCTACGTCGCATACTGTCCAGAACGCGTGTTGCCGGGAAGGATCCTTACCGAGCTCATCAACAATGACAGGTGCATTGGCGGGATCACGCCAACCTGCACGCGGCGTGCTCAACGTTTCTACAAGATGTTCGTTCGCGGCGCTTGCGTCGGCACCACGGCGCGCGCGGCCGAGTTGGTCAAGCTGACCGAAAACGCCTTCCGCGACACCAACATAGCATTTGCCAACGAACTCTCGTTGATTTGCGACCGGTTCGACATCAACGTCTGGGAGGTGATTGATATCGCCAACCGTCATCCTCGCGTAAACGTACTGCGGCCGGGCCCTGGTGTGGGCGGGCACTGCATTGCGGTCGATCCCTGGTTCATCATTGACTCTGCGCCCGACCTCGCGCGTGTGATGCGGACAAGCCGCGATGTGAACAACGCCAAGACACGGAAGATCATCGAGCACGCAGAGGCGCTGATCGACGATCATCCCTACGCGAACGTTGCCTGTTGCGGATTGACGTTCAAGGCGAATGTCGACGACGTGCGTGAAAGCCCGGCTTTGGAGATTGCTATGCATCTCGCGGCCAAATACGGCGAACGGATCAAGGTTGTCGAACCGAATCTGCGCCGTCTGCCGTCTCAGTTGGCCGATTATCGCGTCGCATTCGTGACCATCGACGAAGCCCTGCGCAGCTGCGAAATTGCGGTCCTGCTCGTTGATCACGATGAATTCAAAATGGTGCCATTGGCCGAGCGCCGGCACCTCGACGTCATCGATACGCGAGGCATATGGCAGGATATGCCCGCGCGCACCTAACCAACAAAATCGAAGTTTCCCGAATGGATCGAGGTCAGTATGCGAGATAGTCAGCTGGGAATCGGGGTCGTCGGCTACGGCTATTGGGGCCCCAATCTCGTTCGCAATTTCTCGATCAATCCCGCCGCCCGCGTCGTCGGCGTCAGCGACCTTGATCCAGGTAGGCTGGCCGCCATCAGGCAGCTGTACCCAGGGGTAGCGACCACCGCTCGATATGACGATCTGCTGAAGGACTCCTTGATCGACGCAATCGCCATCGCTACGCCGGTGCACACGCATTACGAGCTGGCAATGGCGGCGTTGAGAGCTGGCAAGCACGTGTTGGTCGAGAAACCACTTGCGCCGAGCGCGGAGCTGGTGTCCCGCTTAATCGACGAGGCGGACCGACGCGGATTGACGCTGATGGTCGATCATACCTTTCTCTATACTCCGGCGGTCCAGAAGATTCGTGAGCTCCTGCTGAAGAGAGAGCTCGGGGACATCTACTACTACGATAGCATACGCTCGAGCCTCGGACTGTTTCAAAGAGATGTAAACGTGATCTGGGATCTGGCGGTACACGACATCTCGATCATCCATCATATCCTCGATCAAGAGCCGGTTGCGGTCTCGGCGACGGGCTCGTGCCATGTTGTCGGTTCGCCGGAGAACATGGCCCATATCACTTTGTTCTTTGCCAACGCATGCGTGGCTCACGTCAGCGTCAACTGGCTCTCGCCTGTCAAGGTGCGGCAGACGTTCATTGGAGGCAGCAAGAAGATGATCGTCTACGACGATCTCGAGCCGACCGAGAAGGTTAAGGTCTACGACAAGGGAATTACGCTCGATAGGCCTCCCGAGAGTGCACATCAGTTCCGGATCGGATATCGCGCTGGTGACATGTGGGCTCCGCATATCTCGCCCAAGGAGGCGCTGCAAACGGAGGTCGAGCATTTTGTCGACTGCGTCCGCACGGGGACGAAGCCGATTTCCAGTGGCATGTCGGGGCTGCGGGTGATCGAGGTGCTCGAAGCAGCTTCTCGTTCGATCGCCAAACAGGGCAGGCCAATCCCGATCAGGCAGTTGCCGCGTATACTACCGGAGGAGACCCGGGCCACGGCTTGATTGGCGCCTTGGCCGTGGCTGTTGGCCAGCCGAGCCCCGCAACGGAGTCTCGATGAATTCAGTGCATCGTTCGGTTCTATTTTCTGGGGTGGACCGCTATGCCGCCCTTGTGCTGTTCGTTGTCTCGACCGCGGTGCTCTCGCGTCTGCTGACGCCGAGCGAGTTCGGGGTCTTTGCGGTTGTCAACGCGCTTACCGCTATTGTCGCAGCCGCATTTCAGGAATTTGGAGGGGCGAACTACCTGATTCAGAAGCATGAGTTGTCGCGCGGAACCATTCGCACGGCGTTCACTGTGATCTTGGGGGTCTCGCTGGCAGTTGCCCTGATCCTGTTAGCCTCGGCCGACGTCGTATCGCAACTCTTTGGGCAGGACAGCCTGAGGCGAGGTATCCAGGTTTCTACGCTTAACCTTCTCCTTCTGCCGGTCTCCGGAACTTTGATCGCCTTGTTTCGCCGTGACATGCAGTTTGGGACGCTCGCGATCTGCAATCTTGCAAGCAACATGACGGTTGCGCTGGTTTCGATCGGACTGGCGGTATTGAACTTCAGCTATATGGCTCCGATCTGGGGTGGTGTGGCGGGGAGCATCGTTCTCACGGCTACGCTGCTGGGCTCCTATCAGGATTTCGGCGTGTTGCGCCCTTCGCTATCGGAATACCGCGACGTCCTCAGATTCGGTCTCTATTCCAGCGGCGTCAGTGCCATCAATATCTTCTACAACCTCGCCCCCCAGCTCTTTCTCGCAAAGATTCTCGATTTTTCGGCTGTAGGTCTCTATAGCCGGGCCACCAGTCTTACCCAGGTTTTTGACAGGCTCGTCACGCAGGTGCTGAACCCGGTCATCATGCCGGCGATCGTGACGAGGCGTGCAACCGGGGCAGATCTAAAGGGCGTATATCTGGACGCGGTCCAGCTGCTTTCCGCAGTGCAGTGGCCGTTCCTCACATTCGTAGCGATTATGGCAAAACCGATCGTTTTGATCTGGCTTGGTCAGGCTTGGCTGGAGGTCGTGCCGTTAGTGCGCATTCTCTGCCTCGCAAATCTGGCATTGTTCGCTGCGTGCCTGACTTATCCTGTGTTCCTGGCGGTTGGTGGCGTGCGTGACGCGCTTGTCTCGTCCTTCATCTCGCTGCCACCGTCGCTCCTAGCGCTCCTGGGCGCGTCCTTCTTTGGCGTGGAGGCAGTCGCGGCGTGCGCGTTGCTAACCTTGCCGTTCCAAGCGGCAGTAGCGATATACTATCTCAGTCGGCATCTTGCGCTGCGGCCGCGCGAGTTTGGCCGTGCCGTTCTGAAGAGCGGTGTCGTCACGATGGCGACCGCCTCGGGCGTAGCCGTCTGTGCGGTGTTGATCGAGACAGGAATTCTCAATTTCTTCGTCGGCCTTCTGTCAGCGTTCGTGGTCGCCGCCTTCTGCTGGGGGTGGGGACTGATCGTCACAAGGCACCCTCTGCTGCAGCACCTTCGTCAAGCGGCCGCGGGTCTCGTCGAGATGGCGCCCAGGCTGCGCCCGTCACGCTCAGTACTGTAAGGGTTTTGCCGGACTGTAGAGACAGGGAAACTGACATGCCAATAAAGGATACCCAGCTTGGTCGCGATGTCCGCATCCTGCATCCGGACCTGGTCAATCTGTATGGTTGCACCGTTGGTGACGAAAGCAGGATCGGAACTTTCGTCGAGATCCAGGCGGGGGCGGAGATCGGTGCGCGTTGCAAGATATCGTCGCACAGCTTCGTCTGCGAGGGCGTCACGATCGAGGACGAAGTGTTCATCGGTCATGGCGTGATGTTCACAAACGACAAATACCCGAAGGCAACAACCGCGGACGGTCGTCTTCAGCAGGCGTCGGACTGGACGCTTCAGCGCACTCACGTCGGCAAGGGGGCGTCCATCGGTTCGAACGCCACCATCCTCTGCGGTGTGACGATCGGAAAGAGAGCCTGCATAGGCGCGGGTGCAGTCGTGACGAAAGACGTTCCGGACGGCGCCATCGTCGCGGGAGTGCCCGCTCGGGTTCTGTCCGCAGCTGAAGAGACGGTCCTGGGTGCCCTCGGCTCATTCGAGGCGCAGCGAAAAGAGCGTCGTTAATATTCATCCCGTTCGAATTTAATGCTTGATTTAATATGATGATTATATTTAAATGCGGATATAATTTCAATCCAATCCAAGGTCTTGAATCTTGATACCCTTCCTGGATCTGAAAGCCCAATATAGCCAGATCAAGCCCGAAATCGACGCGGCTGTGGCGAGGGTCATCGGGAGCGGGCACTTTGTGCTCGGGCCTGAGGTGACGGCCTTCGAAGGACGCTTTGCGGAATATTGCCGGACTGCCCATTGCCGCGCGGTGAACAGCGGAACTTCGGCGCTTCACCTTGCCTTGCTGGCGGCGGGCGTAAGGCCCGGTGACGAAGTCATCACGGTCTCGATGACCTTCGTCGCGACTACCGCGGCCATTCTCTACAGCGGCGCCAGGCCGGTGTTCGTCGACGTCGACCCTGTGACGTGGACAATGGATCCCGGCTTGGTCGAAGCTGCGATAACGCCGCGAACCAAGGCTATCTTGCCGGTTCATCTCCACGGGTTGATGGCCGACATGGATCCCATCATGGAGATCGCGCGTCGTCACGGCCTGGTCGTCATCGAGGACGCCGCGCAGGCGCACGGCGCGGAGTATCGCGGACGTCGCGCAGGCTCGATCGGCGATCTGGGATGCTTCAGCTTTTATCCCGGCAAGAACCTTGGAGCGTTTGGCGAGGGTGGGGCGGTCGTCACCGACCGGCCTGAATTCGCACGCCGCGTGTCCCTGTTGCGGGATTGGGGGCAGGAGGCGAAGTACGACCACGTCATTGCCGGATACAACTATCGCATGGACGAAATCCAGAGCGCGGTACTGAATGTCAAGCTGGACTATATTGAGCATTGGACCGATGCACGTCGGTCGCTGGCTGAGCGATACAATGCACTGCTTTCTGGTCTTCCATTCGCGCGTCCCCAGCCGCCCCAGTACGCCCGCCACGTGTATCACGTCTATGCGGTCAGATTGGAGTGCCGCGACGACGCGCTGAAGCTATTGCGTGATGCCGGAATTGGCGCCGGGATTCACTATCCCGTCCCGGTGCATCTGCAGAGGGCGTATGCAGAACTCGGCTATCGCGCCGGTGATCTCCCCGTCACTGAGATGCTCGCGAACGACTTCCTTTCTCTTCCCATCTATCCCGAGTTGCTGCCGGAACAGGCGGCCGAGGTTGTCGGAATATTGAGGAGTGCGGCGGCGCTGCAGCCTAGCGTAGCCATCAGCACCCGGTCGGAGCATCCACAAAGCTTCATGACATGGTCCCACAACAGGAGAGCGTCTTGATTGATCTCAAGGGTAAACGCGTTCTGGTCACCGGCGGGGCCGGATTCATCGGCTCCCACGTCGTTGATCTGCTCTGCGACGAGGGCTGCATCGAGATTGTTGCCCTCGACAACATGATCAGAGGCCGGCCGGAAAATCTCCGGCGCGCGCTCGGGCGTGGGCCGGTGAGACTGGTTCATGGCGACATTCGCGATCGCAAGCTGATGGAAGCGTTGGTCAAGGCGGCCGATATCGTCTTCCACCAGGCCGCGCTCCGCATTACTCATTGTGCGGCCGAACCGCGTCTGGCCAAGGAGGTCATGGTGGATGCCACCTACGACCTGCTGGAACTGTGCATCAAGCACGATATTGAGAAGATCATCGCGGCCTCTTCGGCATCGGTATATGGCATGGCCGAGGAGTTTCCGACGACAGAGCGGCAGAATGCCTACAATAACCGAACTCTCTATGGGGCCGCCAAGGCGTTTAACGAAGGGCTACTGCGGGCTTTCAACGATGCATGCGGCCTCGACTATGTGGCATTCCGGTATTTCAACGTCTATGGCAGCCGGATGGATATCCACGGACGGTACACCGAGGTCTTGATCCGCTGGATGGAGCGGCTGGAAGCTGGATTGCCTCCCGTTATCTTTGGCGACGGCCGTCAGACCATGGATTTCGTTCACGTCCGCGACGTCGCGCGTGCCAACATTCTTGCCGCCAGGGCAAAGATTACCGATGAGGTCTTTAACGTCGGTAGCGGCACTGAAACAAGCCTGACCGAGCTGGCTACGGTGCTTGCGTCGGTGATGGGACACCGCGGCCTCACGCCCGAATTCGCGCCGGAGCGCTCGGTCAATCCAGTACCGCGACGTCTGGCCTCGACGGGCAAGGCAGAGCGCTTGCTGGGCTTCCGCACCACGGTTTCGCTGGAGCAGGGGCTCGCCGATCTCGTGAAATGGTGGCGATCCGAGCGCGAGCTCGCTTCGGATCATCATCGGCAGGCGGCGGCATCGTGATTCCGATCGCTGCGCCGCTACTTGCGGAGGAAGAGGCTGACGCTGCGCGCGCGGCCGTGCTGTCGGGCTGGGTGTCGCAAGGTCCGCAGGTGGCCGCGTTCGAGCGCGAGTTCGCTGCGCTTGTCGGCGCTCCGCACGCCTGTGCCGTCGCGAACTGCACGACGGCCCTGCAACTCGCCTTGGCGGCATTGGACATCGGCGCCGGCGACGAGGTGATCACGGTAAGCCACTCCTTCATCGCGACCGCAAACGTCATCCGACACCAGGGCGCCACCCCGGTTTTCGTCGATATTGATCCCGAAACGTACAATTTGGATTGCACTCGGCTGGTCGAAGCCATCACCGAGCACACGCGAGCGATCATTGCAGTTCATCAAATGGGCATGCCCTGTGACATGGCCGCGCTTCTGCCGATAGCGCGCCGCCACGGCATCGCCGTGATCGAAGACGCGGCCTGCGCCGCCGGATCGCAGATCCGGATGAACGGGGAATGGGAGCCGATCGGAAAGCCGCATGGAGACATTGCTTGTTTCTCCTTTCACCCGCGAAAAGTGATCACCACGGGTGAGGGGGGGATGCTCACCACCGCGAATGCCGAGCTTGACCGCAAGTTCAGGCTGCTGCGCCAGCACGGCATGAGCGTTCCGGACACGGTGCGGCACAATTCGTCGTCCGTGATCTTCGAGGAGTACGTCGTTCTGGGTTACAACTACCGAATGACGGATATGCAGGCCGCAATTGGCCGCAAACAGCTCGAGCGGCTTCCGGAGCTGGTAGCACGCCGGCGGGCCGTTGCCGCCAAATATGCCGAACAGCTCGGCAATCTGGAAGGACTGCGGTTGCCAACCGAGCCGACGTGGGCCAGATCCAACTGGCAGAGCTATTGCGTGCGTCTTCCAGATCGGCTCGACCAGCGCATCGTTATGCAACACCTCCTCGATGATGGCATCGCGACCCGGCGAGGCATCATGTGCGCCCACCGTGAGGCGCCATATTCGGATGTCACGCAGGGTCAGGATCTGCGCCAATCCGAGCTCGCCCAGGATCGGGCCATTTTGCTGCCCATCTACGCGCAGATGAACGCAGAAGATACCTCGAGGGTGAGTGCTGCGTTGCGGGCAGAGTTGGAGCGATGACTTCGGGGATCGCCGAGCGAAAGTCATTGCGACTTCTGGTCGTGATCGCGAGCTATGGGACTGCAAACAATGCCTACCTGGATCGGGTGATCCAGGAGTACCGGTCCATGTCGTTCGATGTGGACATCGTCATCATATCAAACATTGATAAAAGGCCCGCTGCAGACGTCGAATGCATCGTTGGCCTCCCCAACAAGAATCCGTGGTCGCTCCCCTTCGCGCACAAGGAGCAATTTGTAGCGCGAGCTGATCAATACGACATCTTCATATATTCCGAAGACGACATCTTGATAACTGAAAAGAACATCAGAGCGTTCCTTGACGTGACTTCAGTGCTGCATGAAGACGAGGTTGCCGGGTTGATGCTCGTCGAGCAAGCTTCAAGCGGCGAACTGAATTATCCGCAGGCCCATGGCTCCTTTCATTGGGATTGCACGTCGGTAAAGATCAGGGGGGATTACTGCCTCGCCCAATTTACCAACGAGCATGCCGCTAGCTATATACTCACCCAGCAGCAGCTTGCGAGAGCGATCGCGTCCGGCGGATTCCTGGTCGGACCGCACGAAGGCAAGTACGACCTGCCTTGCACCGCTGCAACTGATCCATACACCCAGTGTGGTTTCAAGAAGCTGATACCGATTTCCAACATCGATGATTTCTCGGCCCACCATTTGCCGAACAAATATATTAACCGGCTCGGAGTCGATCGCCAGCAATTGGACGCTCAACTCTCGGTCCTGATGCAGATTGCGCGTGAGGGCAGCAATGCGGTCCCGCTATTCAGCGCCGAGACCCGGCTTTGGCATGGCATGTATTCAAAGGACTATTACGAGCCGGCCAGGGACGAAGTGTTGTCCGGTGTTCCGGAAGGCGCGGTGGTATTATCGATCGGATCATGCTCGGCTGCAAACGAGCGTCGACTCCTGGAACGAGGACACCGTGTGGTAGCTGTACCCCTCGACCCCGTGGTGGGCAGTGGCTTGGCCCAGTTCGGGGCTGAGGTCGTGTTGGGCGACGTCACGACGGCACCCGCGAAAATCGCAGCGGAACATTTCGACCGGTTGCTCTACGTTGATGTTCTGCAATTCGTCCGTGATCCGGCCTATCTGCTCAGGCTATTTTCCGGTCTCTTGGCTCCGGACGGCAAAGTGATCATCTGCGCGCCCAATCGCCCCAGCCTTCGTTACGCCTGGGAATGCGCGAAATCCGGCAAAGTCCTTCGGCCGTGGGGGACGTTCGAGGCTGTAGGGATTCACGATACGACAATCGGTAGAATTCAAAGGTGGTGCGCGGAGGCCGGTCTGGTGATCGAAAAGATCGAAAGATGCGGTCCAAAAAGAACTGGTCCGATGTTGCAGCTCCTGTCGCCTATACTTGCGACAGACCTGATTGTAACCGCCAAGAGACACGAAGCGTGGAAGCCTTTCTTTCGTGGCGGGCACGAGATGGAAAGAATGGAGGTTTCCAGAAGGAGCGTCGCTCAATGAGTTTGGAGACCGCCAAAAGAATCGAAATGGGTGACATGCAGGGACACAGGGGTCCTGCGCAAGTCTCGGCTGCGAAGGACTACTATAGCCGCTCTCGCCGCGAGATACGGTCGTTGCTACCCAGCCGCGCCTCCCGCATACTCGAAGTGGGACCTGGCGCAGGCTTCACGCTTCTGTGGCTTAAGTCGATCTACCCTGATGCCACGACGTTCGGGGTCGAACTCAATCAAGCGCTCGAGGCCGACCTGCGAGAGCATGCCGATGTCGCGATCATCGGAGACATCGACGAGTTGATATCCCGAGTAGGCAGCAAGTTTGACCTAATTCTGTTGCTTGATGTGCTTGAGCATGTCCCGGACCCAACTCGCACGCTTCAGGCGATCACCAGAAAGCTCCTCATGGACGGTGGTCGCGTGATTGTTTCTGTTCCGAATATCGCGCATCTGAGCGTGACCGTTCCGCTGCTTTTCCAACGTCGATTTGCCTACACGGATTCTGGAATTCTTGACCGCACCCATCTGAGGTTCTTTGTCGAAGACACCGCCGTTAAGCTTTTCAACGACTCAAATCTGGTGGTCAAGGATGGTCTGATCACGGGCCTTGAAGGTCCAAAGTCCATGATGTTGGACCGATTGACCCTCGGACTCCTGACCCACCACTTGGCAAAGCAATACATCATGGCGGGTGAGCTGACTGGTGGGCCTGTCGCACAGCCAAGAATAGATTGGAAGAAGAGCCGGCTGATCAGCTAGAAACACGATAGGTAAGAGGTGGACTGCCTTGCTTCCCGAAGGTGCGCAGTACGCTCGGGACCATCGGCTATGGGCGACCATAATCGGCGAACTGACTTTCGGTCGCAGATCGTGAAATCGCCGAAAGAAGGACTTCCGCGTGGCGTCTGGAACATATGACGGGATCGAAGATGCTTTGTGAATCCGCGGATAGTTGTTCGCGTACTGCGGACCAATGATCTCGACGTGCGAGCACTGACTTCATGGCAGAGACGAGTTCTTCCTTATTCTTCTGTGGCCGAAATCGCATAAGACAGGAGCGATGCCAATTCGCCCTTTCGGGATCGCCGACGGGGTTCGCCACAACGAATCCGCGGCTGCCGTCCATACCGATTTGCTCACGCGCGCCTCCGACATCACTCACGATTGCGGGCAGCCCCGCGCTCAAGGCTTCCATAGAGGCCAGAGACCATCCCTCGAAAAATGAGTTTAGAACAAAGCAGTCGGCGGCGGCTAGCAGGATCGAAGGAGTCGGAAACGACTGCCGGAGGTGAATGCGGTCCTTGCAAGGCATCGTGTTGCGAAGAGTGCGCACTTGACGCGTGTACACTGCATCATCCAGGCGGCCGGCGATCAGCAGATGTGCCTTGCGATCATTCTCGGCGACCTCGGCAAAGGCCCGGACCAGGCCGTAGGCATTCTTCTGAACCGTATGACGACCGAGCGAGAGAAAGAGAAACTCGTCGTTAAGGCCTAGCCAAGCTCGGGCTTTCGAGCGGTTCACCGCCGGGCGGTGTGTCTGGTTGAACGCGTTCGGGATGGTGATGACCGCGGAATCGGGATAGGACGGATTGCCTGAAAGGTACTGGCGCCTCACGAGCTCGCTTACCGCAACAAAGCGGACAATGAACTTCGATCTCCGGCGTTCTTCCCTCCAATTCGTGCTTATGGGCGTTGGAATGCCATGGAGCGTTTCCACGACCGGAATGCGGGCAGCGCTGGCTGCCCGCAAGAGCCAACCGGGCGGATCGTGCGCGCTGATGACGTCAGGGCGGTTCGTCTCGAACCATAGACAGGCGTCGTTTGGCGAGGCGGCAACCGCTTCGGTTCCCTCTCTCTGCAAAGTTGTGAACAGTTCTCCGGCAGGCGCCGCCGATTGATGTGCGCACATAACCGTCACGCGAAATCCGAAGTGAGGGAGGCGTCTTGCAAGAAAAGCGACAAATTCATCAAGCCCGCCGGCGTCGAGCACGGGAGTGACGATCAGGCAGTGCACACTCCCTGGCGGTACAAGCAAGTCGTCCCGCTTCCACACGCCGCCGGTCGGAATCGAGGCGGGCGCAACCGGTGGATTCGGTGCGACGCTCGTATCGTGTGGCACGAGGGGTCTGGACCAGTCGTCAACAATACCGTCACTTGCGGAAGCCAGCTGGGTGCTGATCAAAAGCTTTTTTGCGATACGTCTCACGCCTCGCGGCACCCGCCAGGAGTTTCGTTGGGCCCAAAGTGTCACGCGTCCGCGCAAAGAGATGTCGTTTTGACTGAGGCCCATGGGTTCGAATGCCGTTGTCTTGTGCCGTCGGGGAATGGCAGTACGTCAATTAAAAAGAATAATATATTGCCTAAATACAAATATCCAATTAAATGAGGGTGTTTTTATTTTGGCTGCCACTTTGGGTGTGCGCGATCGTATGTCGGTTCGTCACCTGATGAACAGCCGACCTAACATCGTGCGCAACCGAGTTTCTCTTGCAGGGCTCTGAGACCAACCAAGCCGCTTCCCCGGAGACCTTCATGAGTTCCGTCGATGCGATCATTCCTTGTTATCAGTATGGGCATTTTCTCAGGGAGTGCGCTGAAAGCATATTGAAGCAGTGCGGACCCGAGTTGCGCTTGCTGATCATTGATGATGCGTCCACGGATAGTACAGCTCAAATAGCGCAAGAACTGGCCTGTTCAGATCCTCGGGTCGAGTTTCGCAGGCATGCCACTAATCGCGGCCATATTGCTACCTTCAATGAGGGGATCGACTGGGCCGCTGCCGACTATATGATTTTGCTCTCCGCGGACGATTACTTAATGCCCGGCGCGATTGAGCGGTCAGTGAGGCTGATGGATGACAATCCGTCGGTCGGCCTCACGTTTGGCGGGGCGGTCGCACTCCAAGAGGGGCGGGAGGAGATGCTGGCACCGCCGGCGGAACTTGGGCCCGGAACAAGGATACTGTCTGGCCACGATTTCATCAGAATTAGCGGCGCCAGGAATATAGTGTTGGCGCCGAGCGTGGTGGTGCGAACGAGCCTGCAGAAGAAAGTGGGGGGATACTTACCCGATTTGACGCACAGCGGTGATATGGAGATGTGGCTCCGGTTCGCAGCGCATGGTCCCGTCGGGTATATCGATGCCATCCAGGCTGTGTATCGGCGACATTCAACTAACATGTCGGGCGGATATTCCGCCGAGCAAGACTTCCATCAACGCAAATTGGCGTTTGAGCGGTTTCTGGATCGCTGTGCCGCCGTGCTTCCCGACGCCGATGAGCTCAGGTTCTGGCTGATGCGCCATTTAGCGCTCGACGCGATCAGTTGTGCGAGCCGTGCCTTCAATGAGGGAGACGTTGGGTTATCGGAACGGCTCTCGGCGCTTGCGTCGAAGCTGGACCCGGAGGTTACGCGATCGCGTCGTTGGTGGCTTCTCGCCTGCAAACGGCGATTGGGATCGCGGGGATGGCAGTTGCTGCGGCCGGCTATCGAGCGGTTAAGGACGCCGTGATCGGCTCCGAGCTTCTGGGATGCGTCAAGATCGGCATTCAACGCGCCGATCGCAAACGGCTCACGGTGCTGCCGCGAGAACATTCTGGCGCGTTTGCCGGGTTCAAGCCTGGTACATCGAGAACTCGCGCAGCGACGCCCTGATGCCGATGCAAACTCCCCAGAATATCCAGAGGTAGTTCCAGTAATGAACCGTTAGCCCGGTGAACATGAGCATCACCACCGCGATGGTGAAGGCGATGCGCAGAGTTGGCGCGCTGGGATCCTCCATGACGCCGTTGAAGCGGCGTTTTACCGGCAGGACGCTCGCCATATTTGTCAGGGCAAGAAGGAAAATCATCGGAAGTCCGAACCGGAGCGCGAATACCAGCCACACAGAATCGATGGTGGTATCGAGAATGTCGTGATTGAGTCGGTCGAACGCGTATCCGGTGAGAGGAGACTCCATGATCTTTTGGGTGGCCGCGTCCCAGATCAACATTCGAAAGTACCCCGACACTGGATCGAAGGTCAGGTGCGAGATGATCCAGCCAAGCGGGTGATTGGCGACGGCCATTATCACGACAACGATGGTAGCGAGACACATCTGGAGCGCGGACCAACGCCCGGAATATTCCTTCAGTGCCGCATTATAGAGGTAGAGCATCAGGACAATGAGACACGACAAAAGGGGCGCGGAGGACAACGACAAGAGGCAGCCGAAAACACAAAGTCCCGCCCAGAGCAGTTTTGACAACGGGCGTTGCTCCGAAAACAGAAAGATGCCGCAAGCAACGGTGCAGTAGGTGCCCAGCAGAATTGGGTGGTCAAACGTCGAGGCAGCTCTTACCCAGTACAGCCTGAAGTCGGGCGAGAGTGGCGCTTGGCCGCCGAAAGCGGCAGAAAACGCTTCTTGAACAATGAGCCGGCCCGAAAGGTTATCGAAGAGCGCCAGCAGGACGACGTAAGCAGTCACGATCCTGAATGGTTGGATGAAGCTATAGATCGCCGCCGGGCCAAAGAAGAAGCCGCGCGCCACAAGGTAGCCCCCAAGAAACTCGAGGCTCTCGGCGCCCGTCGACGAGAGCGCACTCGGGCCGCTCGTGTAGTAGGCTGCCGCGAACATCCATGTTGCCACGCCGAATGCAAGATAGTCCGAGGCGAGCATGTGACGACCGGCCCTGACTAGCCTTGCCACCGCAGGTACTATGAGGAGCAGGATTCCGATCCGCCCAATCGTCAATTTCGCATCGGCGAGGTATAGCTGGACTTGCGCCGCCGGCAGAACGAGTCCGATCAGCAGCAGCCAAGCCGGCAGCGTACTGCATCGCTCGGGAACTCTCGGAGAGGCTGTTCTCGTCAGCCCGAACTCGCCGCCTGTAACCGTGACGCTCATGAGAGGGTCGCCTTGCCCGGCGATGCGGTTTCGATCTGAGCGCGGCGTCTGTGATCGTCAGTCAAATACCACGTGAAGGTGACTGAACGCGGCGCCAGCCCCTTCACGAAGCGTCGATCCTGAAAGACGTAAGGCCGATAGCCGATGTCGGAAACGAAGTGAGAAATCTCGTCCGATGCAAATGCGCACATCAGTGCTGGTTTGTATCGGCCTAGCGTGTGTACTGATCCTCGCAGGATGTCCAGTTCGGCCCCCTGAGCGTGCACCTTGATCAGGGAGGGTGCCATCGCAAAGGAATCGAGGGTGCGACATTCGATTCTGTGTTCGCCCACGGTCAACTTGGACTGATCGAAGCGGTACATGCGGCCGGAATCGCTCAGCCATTCGGTCGCGGCCTCGCGGGAGGTGGCCGCCATACCATCGCACGCCCACCAACCGTATGATGGAACGAAGAATGTAATGGTGCCCGGCCTGGCCCCCAGCGCGTAAGGCAATACCGAGATGGACCGATCTTCGGAGAATCGAGTCTTGAGCCGCTTGGCCGAGAGGGGTTCCGGCTCGAAAGCGACGATGCTCGATTGTGGTCTAAACCTCTTGAAGGCCTGAATGCTTTGTCCGCGGTTCGCCCCGATATCGATAATCAGACCATCTGCTCTGGCGGTCCACGTGACACCCCTATACTCGGGTTTCGGGAGGTATGAGGCCGCCGCGTCCTTGAAGGCAAATCGCGCCGCCGCCACGCCGGGGATGTTTGCATATGCAAAACGGGCAAAAGGCTTCAGATTCATCAGGATAGGACCTCGGCCCCATTGCGCGGCAATCACTGCGTCAGATTAAACAAAATAAATCCA
Source organism: Bradyrhizobium sp. BLXBL-01 (assembly GCF_051853025.1). Classification (NCBI taxonomy): domain Bacteria; kingdom Pseudomonadati; phylum Pseudomonadota; class Alphaproteobacteria; order Hyphomicrobiales; family Nitrobacteraceae; genus Bradyrhizobium; species Bradyrhizobium sp. BLXBL-01. The sequence continues at coordinate 5,061,519 of NZ_CP182471.1, read as the reverse complement.
ATTGCAATAAGTGGCATTTAAAGATATCGAATATATATAATAATTTAAATGTCAACGTGGAAGTTCCCATGGCGATCGGATTGAAAACAACCGAGATGGATGCCTCGTATGGGTTGGCGGAAAGTCTCGTTTCCGAGGTCGCGGTGCTTATCGTTGGCTATCGCAACCCGCATGACATCGTCGAATGTCTACTGGCATTGTCCCGTGCGACCACTTCGCCGGCCTTCGACGTCTTCATTTGCGAGAATGGTGGCGAGGATGCCTATTACCACTTGGTCTCAGCTCTGGTCGGCGAGGGAGGCCCTTGCCTGCGGGGCGAGGCTCGCGGAACCGGAATAGGTGATAACATCAGCCGATTTACCGGCGTGGAGCGCCTGGTTCTGCGAGCGAGATCGTCAAATGTCTGGGTTGCGTGCGCCTCCGACAATCTTGGCTATGCCGGTGGGATAAATGCGTGGTTGCGCCCACTCTCTGCAATTCCCACTTGGCGGGCGATCTGGATCTTGAATCCAGATACCCAGCCGACCGAGTCCGCCCTGGCCGCGCTACACAAACGGGCGGAGTCCGGTCGAAAGGCAATGGTGGGCAGCACTATTCTCGACAGCCTCGATGCGGATCACGTGAGATTCCGCGGTGGGCTCTCCTGGCAGAAGCTGGCCGCGAGAGACGTTGCCATCGGCCTGGGAGACCTTCTCAATGCATCCTGCAACACCGCGGCCGTCGAAGACGCGATGGATAGCCCTTCGGGGGCATCGATGTATGTGACCCGCTGGTGCATCGAACGGATTGGTCTCATGGATGAGAGCTATTTCCTGTTTTACGAGGATATGGATTGGGGACTGCGCGCAAGACATTTGGGACTCGGTTATGCCGCCGACTCGATCGTCGTTCACAAGCGCGGCACCACGACGGGATCCGCCAAAGGTTCATCGGCCATACCAGTGCTCTCCGTTTACCTCCAGCACCGCAACTGCGTTCGCTTTGTACGCCGACATTTCCCATGGTCGCTGCCTCTTAGAGTTGCGGTCTCCGTCCTTTATGCACTCAGGTTCTTACTGCAGGGAGCCCCAAGCAACAGCCGTGCAGCGATCGAAGGGCTCGTCGCTGGATTGAGAGGCGAGATGGGCCGGCCGAAGGAGCGGATGGCACAATAACGGACGCAAGGGCACCTGCGGATGCGACGGTCGATCTTCATTCAATCGCTCTTGTTGCTTTTAGTCGTGAGCGCCGGGGAAGACGACATTGTTGCGCGCGCGGCGGAGCGCGACCCGATACCCACGGCCGAATGGCCCAACCCTACGAATACGGGGGTGCGTCCGCATGTCAAGCTAACGCGTTCCGGCGACGTTGTAGCGGACCAGGCCGGCGTCACGATTTCGGGCCTCGATATTGAAGGCCGCGTCTATATCAAGGCACCGAACGTAACGCTGATCGATTCCAAGGTGACTTCCGCCTCCTTCTACATCGTGAGAATCGAGCCCGGTGTCACTGGCACAGTGATCAAGAACTGTGAGATCAACGGCGGTGGCTCCGGCAATGATGGCTCCTATGGCATAGTAGGTCAGGGTACGTTCATCGCAAACAACATCTACAATGTGGAGAACGGAATCGGTGTGTCTGGGTCTGATACGCTCATTCAGGACAACTACATTCATGATCTCCTTGCGTCCGGCTCTCCGCACTATGACGGCATTTCGATCGATGGCGGCAACGCCAACATCGTTGTCAGGCACAACACGGTCATCAACAGGCACACGCAGACATCCGCGGTCATGATCGACAATTATTTCGGACCGATCTCCAACATCGAAGTCGACGGCAACCTGCTGATGGGCGGTGGATACACGGTTTACAGCTCGGCGCAGTTCAATGGCGGATCGGTCGAGGGGGTTTCGTTCACCAAGAATCGCATGGGCAGAGGGAGGTGGGGCTATAGTTCGATTGTGAAAAACCTCCCGGTGTGGCGGGAAAACGTAGATAGCGCGACCGGGCGCACCATTGGTCCTCGGTAGATCATCTGCGGCCTCAGGTCGCCTATTTATCCACACGCCGGAACCAGAATGATCCTGGCTCCCGCCACGGTTCGCGCATCAGAACCGGACATGCGTTGTTCAGCCTAGCCTTGTGATTGCGTGCAAGCCAGTTAACTGCGCCAATGATCTCGAAATGTGCGTTGAAACTCAGGAAGGCCTCCAGGAGATATTGCTCATTCCATAGCCAGCGATCGCGAAGGAGCCATTGAGCAGGGTAATCGTGCGGCGTGAAGACGTCGTGGACATGCACGATCACGTTGGGACGGAGGAGGCCGAGTACGTGCAGGTATTCGTGCAGGACGTCGCCCTGCGGGCGAATGATGTGTGAGGAGTCGATGAAGAGAATGTCGTTCTCTCCCAGCGCCTCAAAAAGGCTGTCTGGGCAGCACTCGACCTTTCTTCTCAGGACCGTGACACCCGCTGATTCGAGCCAAGGTTGCTCAAACGGTTCAATACAGATCTGCTCGCATCGATAGCCCGGGCTGTCCCTCCCGTTCGCCTCTATCGCGAGGCGGGCCATGAGGGTCGAATTGCCACTCCCGACCTCGACGATCCGTTTGGGTTTGAAGTGACGTATCATGTTGTAGAGAAATTCGGCGTCTCCAGGCTCGAACGAGCCGTTGTGGTATCCGAATTCGTCGGGTTTCTTTTGAACGGTTGGAATTTTGAGCAGTTCGTCGCGGTACCTAAATTGCTCGACCAGCTCAAGCTGTGCTGCTTCGTTTAGATCCAGTCCGGCGATTTCTCGCGGAAGATCTAGGTCGCGCTTCAGGTCTTTCGCGAGAACGATCGGCTCATAGTAGTGATGCCGCACGATGGCGAACTGAAATCTGTCACAGATTGACCTCGACAAGGGAGCTCGATCACGGAGGCGACCAAGGAGGACTGCAAGTGGAGCAAAAAGTAGAACGACGGGCGTCAAAATCAGATCGAGTACTCGGTAAACGGACTCGCGGAAATAGTGCATGGATCATCACTTCCGATCTGTAGAAATGGGACAATCTTCGGCCTAGCAAGGCTCCACTTCGATGCACGAGAATATTGTGGCCCATTGCCATTCCGCCGTCCAGACCAGATCGCTCGCATGTGAGGTCGTCCAGGGCAGTGGAAAACCGGCGTCTTCACCGGGAGGGAATGGCTGTATTCTCATTTGTTGCCGTGTCGCGACTACGCGGCGAGCCTCGCCTCAGCGGCGATCGATTTCCGGGCATGAGGACTCGCGCGCTTCAAGGGCTACGGATACGCAACCGAAATTGATCTCCCTCCAAATAGCTCCTCGACAGCCTTCGACTGCCACACCTCAGAAGAGCGCCTGTGTTCCGCTGTCCCCGGCAGAACTCTGCTGACGAGTTCGCGCGAGATCCGTCGAACGGAGAGAATCGATTCCCACCCAATCGTGGTCTGGCGGTCTTTTTGAAGCGAGCCTTTGGTGAAGTTGTTAAAAATATATATCCGCAATTAAATTGCGAAAATGCCAGGAGGCGATGAGAAGCTGCGCGCTCGTTGCCGTCTGCGAAGATAAAGGTGAATAAGTCGGCAGTGTGCTCTTGCGGCAACGCGCGAACACTCGCAGTCTGTCGCGGCTTATATGGCGGTGTTACTTCGGGTTTTTTTAATCGCGTTGAATTTGGTCGCGCGTTGCACCCAAAAAATGACCCAAGTGGCGCCCCCATCTTGTCCCAAAAAAGCCCCCGCCGATGGAGCATGACACCGGCCGTGGCGCGCCTTTGGGGATGGCGCACCTGCGTGCGCTGCACGTTCGATTTAACTGCGAAGGAGAAAAATATCTTGGCAACGACGACTGCGTGGCCTGATGCTACGAACACTGGAGTGTCGGCGGGCGTGACCCTCACTCCTTACTACGGGGACCTCGTCATCAATACCGCGGGAGCCGTGATCAGCGGCCTCGACATCCATGGATCGGTCTACATCAACGCTCCGAATGTCACCTTGGAGAACTGCAAGGTCACGACGGATGCGTTCTACGCCGTGAGGGTTGCGACGGGGGTAACGGGTGCGGTGATCCAGCACAATGAGATCAATGGCGTCGGCTCGGGCAACGACGGCGACTATGGAATCATGGGTCAGGGAACGTTCATCGCCAACAACATCTACAACGTTGAGAATGGGATCGGCGTGGATGGAGGGAATACCCTCATTCAGGACAATTACATCCACGACATGATCGCATCGGGATCGCCTCACTACGACGGTATCTCGATTGACGGGAAAAACTACGACATCACGATCCGCCATAACACGGTCATTAACGACCACACTCAAACGGCAGCGATCATGATCGACAATTACTTCGGACCTGTCTCGAACGTCGTTGTCGACAACAATCTATTGTATGGTGGTGGCTACAACATCTACAGCTCGGCCCAGTTCAACGGCGGTTCGGTCACGGGAGTCTCGATCACGAACAATCACATGGGCGGAGGTTATTGGGGCCCGACCGCATTCACCGGCAACACCCCAGTTTACACCGGCAATGTGGATGACAGCGGGAGCCTTATCGCGACCCTCAACACATCGGCGAACAGCGGCTCGGGCTCGACGGCGCCAACTGTGCCGGATGCTCCCATCATCGCGTCGTTCTCGACCGACAGCGGCACCGCCGGCGACAAGATCACCAACGACAATACGATCGAGCTCAAGGGATCCGCTGCTGCCGGCAGCACCGTCAAGTTCTACGACGGTGCGACCCAGATCGGTTCGACCACTGCGGACTCGAGCGGCGCCTGGGACTACATCACAAAGGTCCTGACCGACGCCAAGCATACGCTGACCGCAACGGCAACCAGTTCGTCGGGTCAGACCAGCGTGGCGTCGTCTGCGTTGGCAATCACCGTCGATACCAAGGCTCCGACTGCACCGACCATTGCCGGCCATACGGTGAACACCGCCAATCAGGTGGTGATGTCGGGCAGTGCCGAAGCGAGCAGCGTCGTGAAGGTGTTCGACGGCACGACCCAGATCGGGACCGCGACGGCAAGCAGCACTGGCGGGTGGAGCTATACAAGCAGCGCCCTTGCGGCCGGTTCGCATAGCCTTACCGCGACGGCAACGGACGCAGCAGGCAATACCGGCGCGGCGTCCACCGCCTTCACGGCCAGCATCACCGGCACCTCCGCGCCAGCCACACCGACCTCGCCGACGTCACCCTCGTCGCCGACTGCCGGCACGGTCGTGGAGTCAGCTGGCGCCACAACTCTCGTTGAGAGCGGCGGCAAATATTACCTCAAGGGCAGCACCGGATCGGGCCCCACGCTGAAGGATAACGGTGTGGAGTTTGTGAACGGGTCGGATGGCACCTGGGCACCGATTGGTGCTGAGAAGACCGCGACGGGCTATGAGGTTGTCTGGAAGGAGGCGAGCACCGGTCAGTACACGGCGTGGAATACTGACAACAATGGCAACTACGTGTCCCATGTCGACAGCCTGACCGGCTCCACGTCGGGTGGTTCGGTGTCGGGTACGGACTCCGGCCTTAAGTCGCTCGAGACGAGCTTCCATCAGGATCTTAACGGTGATGGGCAGATCGGTACTTCTACTGCAACCACCCCGACATCGCCAACGCCGACGACTGGCAAGGTCATCGAATCGGCTGGTGTGACAAGTCTCGTTGAGAGTGGCGGCAAATACTATCTCAACGGCAGCACCGGATCGGGCCCCACGCTGAAGGACAACGGTGTGGAGTTTGTGAACGGGTCGGATGGCACCTGGACTCCCATTGGTGCGGAGAAGACGGCGACGGGCTATCAAGTTGCCTGGAAGGAGACGAGCACTGGTCAGTACACGGCGTGGAACACCGACAATAACGGCAACTACGTCTCCCATGTCAGCTCCCTGACCGGCTCCACGGAGGGGGGCTCGGTCTCGGGTACGGACTCTGGCCTCAAGACGCTGGAGACCAGCTTCCATCAGGATCTGAACAGTGACGGGCAGATCGGTACTTCCAGCGTAGCTACGTCGTCCACTGCAACCAATAGCACCGCTCCCATTGCGGGCAGTACGTTCATTGCTTCGCCGGGCAACACGACTCTGACGAGCACGTCCGGCGATGACACCTTCGTTGGCAGCAGCCAGGCCGACACTTTCGTGTTTGGCGCGAACTTCGGCAACGACGTGATCAAGGGCTTCGTTGCCCGCGGACCTGCTCACGACACGATCGAGTTCAGCAAGAGTGTGTTCGACAGTTTTGCCAGCGTTCTCTCCCACGCGACCCAGTCAGGTACCGATGTCGTGATCGCGACGGGGAGCGATACGCTTACGCTGAAGAACACCAAGGTCGGCGCGTTGACCAGCAACGACTTCCACTTCGCGTAAGGGACGGCATCCACACAGAGTAGTCTTCAACAACTGCCTTGGTGATCTCTTGGGGGATCTTCCAACAATGGCGTAGTTCAAGGGCAGCAGCCATGATTGACTTTGGACGGCGGGGGGTATTCCCCCCGCCCGCGAATCTCTATCGAATTCCACTTCTTCACATATCAGCACTCTGGACAGCCGGACGGCAGCGGGCAGAAAACGCTCAACTGCAGACGCCACAGCTGATCGGCTGGGCAAAGGACCTGCTCGAAGCGGTGCGGCAACGGATATTCGCTGGTCGACCCCGGCCAGAGGATCACTATGACGAGTCGCAGTCAGAGTTGTCCGCTTTCCTGCGGTCTTGCCGCCGGATTTTCTGGGCACTCGCGGCCTTCAGCGGCATGAGCAATCTACTCATGCTCACCGGCTCGTTCTTCATGCTGCAAGTCTATGATCGGGTGCTGCCCGGACGCAGCATACCGACTCTGGTCGCCTTGATGGCTCTGGCGACGGTGCTTTACCTGTTTCAAGGCGGGCTCGATCTCGTGCGGAGCAGGATTAGCTCCCGGGTCGGTCGGTATTTCGATGAAAGTCTCGGCATTCGCATCTTCGATGCGCTTGTTCGCTTGCCTTTGAAGACCAGAGCGGATGGCGACGGCCTGCAGCCGGTGCGGGACCTCGATCAGGTCCGCAGCTTCCTGTCGAGCGGAGGGCCGACGGCGCTCTTCGATCTGCCCTGGATGCCGATCTATCTCGGCGTCTGCTTCTTCTTTCACTTCTGGATTGGCGTCACCGCGCTGGTTGGCGCGCTGGTGCTGGTCGGCATTACGATGCTCACGGAAACGCGTACCCGAGGCCCAGCGAAGGCGAGCTCGCGTCTCGCCGTTTCGCGAACTGCCCTCGCGCTCGAGGGACGGCGCAATGCCGAAGTTCTGCAGGCCATGGGCATGCGGCAACAAGCGGCCTTGCGTTGGCGGGATGTCAACGCGAAGTACCTCGCAGCCCATGAACGGGCCAGCGATGTCGCAAACGGACTCGGTGGTGCCTCGAAGATTTTCCGGGCGATCTTGCAATCGCTGGTTCTTGCCGTTGGCGCCGTCCTCGTCATCAACCAGGAATCGACGGCCGGCATCATCATTGCCGGATCGATCCTCACCGCGCGGGCCCTTGCGCCTGTCGAAATGGCCATTGCGAACTGGAAGGGATTCGTCGCCGCGCGACAATCGGGGCAACGGCTCGATCACTTGCTGAAGCTTCTGCCTCACGAGGAGGAGCGGTTGGCATTGCCTGCGCCTGTTGCAACCCTTACCGCCGAGAACCTCTATATCGGTGCTCCGAACTCCGAGAGACCCACTCTCAGCGAAGTGTCATTCCAGCTGCGGAGTGGGCAGGCAGTCGGAATCATCGGTCCGAGCGGATCCGGCAAGTCGACGCTGGCGCGTGCGCTGGTTGGGGTGTGGCCGTGCATTCGCGGCAGGATCCGGCTCGACAACGCCGCCCTCGAGCACTGGTCTTCGGACGCCCTCGGCAAGCACATCGGTTATCTGCCCCAGGACGTAGAATTGTTCGACGGCAGCATTGCGATGAACATTGCGCGCTTCGACCCGAACGCAACCGCCGCCGCTGTTCTGGAAGCCTCTCATGCCGCGGGCGCACACGAGCTCGTCCTCTCCCTGCCGGACGGGTACAGCACGAAGATCGGCGAGGGAGGGCTGGCGCTGTCGGCGGGGCAGCGGCAGCGTATCGGGCTTGCGCGCGCATTTTACGGCAAACCCTTCCTGGTCGTGCTTGATGAGCCCTCTTCCAATCTCGATGCGGAGGGCGAGGAGGCCCTGACCGAGGCGATCCTGAACGTGCGGCGCCGCGGAGGGATCGTGGCCGTTGTCGCGCATCGGCCGAAGGCGCTGGAAGGTGTGGACCATGTCTTGTGCCTCGGCGAAGGCAGAGTTCAGTCCTTCGGCAAGCGAGAGGAGGTTCTCAAGAGAGTGTTGCGGAATCCGGTACCGCTCAAGGTCGTCGCGGAAGCTCAAGGAGGCGGCCGATGAACGGTCAGGTAGCGCCGGCGTTGCAGTCGATCCAACGTTACATGATCGTCGGAATGATCATGCTCGCTCTGGTGACCTTTGGGGTCGGCGGCTGGGCGACGACGACCCAGTTGTCTGGCGCGGTCATCGCTCAGGGCGTGGTCGTGGTGGATTCGAGCGTCAAGAAGGTCCAGCACGCCACTGGCGGAATTGTGGGAGAACTGCGTGTGCGCCAGGGCGATCGGGTGAATGCAGGCGACGTTTTGATCCGCCTCGACCAGACGCAGACGCTCGCGAATGCGACGATTGTCACCAACAGCATCGATGAGCTGCTGGCGCGGCAGGCTCGTCTCGAAACCGAGCGCGATGGTGCTGAGCAGGTCGTGTTTCCCAAGGTGCTGCTCGACCGGGCCAAGGAGAGCAACTCCGAGGCGAGCCGTGCGATCACTGCGGAGCGGAAGCTGTTCGACCTCCGCCGCCAGGCAAGGAGCGGCCAGAAAGCGCAGTTGCAGGAGAAGAGCGCGCAGCTGGAAAACGAGATTAAGGGCTATACGGGGCAGTCCGAGGCCAAGCAGAAGGAAGTGGAATTCATCCGCCAGGAGCTGGAGGGCGTACGCAGCCTCTGGCAAAAGAATCTGGTGCCGATCACGCGGCTCAATTCCCTCGAGCGCGACTCCGCCCGCATCGAGGGCGAGCGCAGCCAGCTTGCAGGGATGATCGCGCAGTCGAAGGGCAAGATCTCCGAAATTGGACTCCAGATCATTCAAATCGACCAGGACCTCCGGACGGAGGTCGGCAAGGACTTGATTGAAACGCGCTCGAAACTCTCCGAGCTGGGCGAGCGCAAGACTGCGGCGGTGGATCAGTTGAATCGCGTCGATATCAGAGCGCCACAATCCGGTCGCGTCCACGAGCTCAGCGTGCATACGGTTGGGGGGGTGATCTCTCCCGGCGAGCAAATCATGCTGATCGTCCCTGATGCGGACTCGCTTGCGGTCGAGGTCAAGATCGCGCCGAAGGATATCGACCAGGTCTATGTGGGGCAGACCGCGACAATGCGCTTTGCAGCATTCAACCAGAAAACCACGCCCGAAATCGATGGCGAGGTCAGCATGGTCTCGGCAGACATCACGCAGGATCAGCGTGCCGGCACCAGCTACTACACAGGCCGCGTCCTGCTGAAGCCGGAAGAGCTGGCGAAGCTCGGCTCGGCCAAGTTGCTGCCCGGCATGCCCGTCGAGGTCTTCATCAAGACGGCAGGGCGGACCGCGCTTTCATACTTGCTCAAGCCGCTGCAGGACCAGGCGGGGCGGGCGTTCAAGGAGCGCTGAGCTCGTGCAAGATGGCAGCAGCGCTCGACTGCATGTTTTCGGGACCGGCGCCCTTTCCCTGGGCGTCGGTGTTGCGACCAGTTCCTGAAAGCAAGGCCGGACGGTCGCAAGCACGAGGGGCGGGCGTGTCGGCCCGACGCGCGCGCGTCCCAAACCGGACCCGCGTCTGCACTCCGATTTGAAGGATCCGCCGTAGCATTTGGGCGATCGGCGCGCCGTGACAAATCCGGTGGAACGAACGTGACGAGATCGCCCACCTCGCGGTCAACCCCACTAAATTGCGTACCTTTCGATCGGGCGAGCGCGGTGGTTGCCCGTTCCCTCCATGCGGGACGATGGGGCGCTCGAACGATCGTCCGCTCAGAACGTCCATTCGCTTGGCATGCAGGGTCATGGCGACGACGAAGCCGAGTATGGAAGCTTCAGCTCCCAGAATGACGAGTAGCTCGACCGGCATGCGAATGAGGTCCTGTTCGAGAAGGCCCGTTTGGCGCGCATAATGATTTAAAGCAATGATTAAAAATATTTGGTGGCAAATAATTGTCCACCGGTGCACAGAGCGCGACTTGGGGCGCGCCGCACGTCAACGACTCTCGCCGAGAACAACTGGGCGTCGATTGAGGCCGTCTCGCTCCATCCCCTTCATTCATTCTGCTCGTCTTCCCCCAGTGTCACTGCTGTGTACTCGCGGTCGGTGGCTTATTCAATATTTATTGTCATTTAAATATATTTGAATTATAAACGATGCATTAAATCGTTTTGTGTGACTCGGCGCGCGCCGGGGTGGACCCGACACGGTTTGGCGTACGGAGGGGGATCCGCAGATGCAGCGAACCTCGGGCCCGGTCATCGCGGCAGCCATAGCAATTGTGATCGGTGGCGTTCAGTGGGCGCGTGCGGCATTGCTGGTCATGCCAAGGGCCTCCCAAGCGGACCTTGCGCATATCGAGCTGGGGCGCCCCGCTCTTCCGCCCCTCACTTACACGGTGTTTTGCCTGCGCTATCACGCCGAATGTCGCCCGCGCCGCTTCTTCCGCGGCGGGCCGGTCCGGTTGACGAGGGAACGATGGGCAGAGCTGAAAGCAGTCAATCGCGCCGTGAACCGCGCCATTGTTCCGCAGCCCAATCAACTCGGCCTTGCGGGTGAGGAGTGGATCGTCAACCCCGATCGCGGTGATTGCAACGACTATGCAGTAAGCAAGCGTCACGAACTGCTGCAACGCGGCTGGCCGGCGCGGGTCCTGTTATTGAGCGAGGTGGTCACCAATTCTGGAGATCATCACCTTGTGCTGGTGGTGCGCGCCAGGAGCGGCGATCTGGTCCTCGATAATCTGACGCCCGAGATCAAGTCCTGGTCGCAAGTGCCATACGGCTGGGTCCGCATGCAGATGCCGAGCGATAGCCGGATGTGGGCGACGATTGGCCGCCTGGGAGCTTGAGCATGCCTCCTGCCATACCGCCCGAATCACGCTGGGCTGCGCCGGCGGGACGCCTGAGCCAAGCGTGCAAGTGCGGTGTTGGCAACGGCTCTGTCGTGCCCCGTTGACCTACACAAGTCTTTCAAGCTGCACCTTCTCCAGGCGCGCCCGCCATCATGACGCCGCGAGGCCCAGCGCGTTGGGGGCGGCCGAGGGGTCCACCCAACGTCGGATCGTGCCGTCGTATATGTCGGCGCCGTAGAGCCAGCCGTCGGGCCCCTTCTGCAGATCTACAATGCCCGGCACGGTGTCCACCAACTGGACGGTTGCGACCTGGCGGCTCGCATTCAATGTCGCGGCGAAGATCGTTCCATTGTAGACGTCATCGAAGAACATCGTGTTCTGATTGTAGAAGTCTCCCGCGGTGATCACATGGGCATTGTCTGGTGCCCCGTGGCTGAGAGGCAGGATCGGGAACACGGCAGGCGGATCGGACAAATTGTTGCGGTTGCCATTGTTGTAGAAGGTGATCGCCTGAGCGAGATTCTGATAGCTGGCTGTTCTGTCCGGACCTTCAAAGTAGGGCCATCCGAAATTGGAGCCGGCGGGACCGGTATCGATCTCTTCCCAATTGTTCCAGCCGACGTCTCCAAGCACAGGCAGATTCGTGACGGGATCGAAGCTGAAGCGGTAGGCGTTGCGGACACCGTAGTAGAACACTTTCGATTGATTGCTGTTTGGATCGCTGGCCTGATAATACGGATTGCCCGGCGCTCCCTCACCCGTGACGGGATCGATCCGCAAGAGCTTGCCCGAGAGATTGTGGATGTCCTGGACCCGCACTGCGCGGGGATCGACGAAGTTGTACGACGTGCCATCCCCGACCGTGAGGTAGAGGTAACCGTCGGGCCCGAAATGAACGGCACCGATCGAATGCGAGTCGCTGTCGGTCGCAAGATAATCACGGATGTTCTGGTTCTGGATGCCGGACCTGTCGGGATCGTTGTCCTGCGCTCCTGTCTCGATCTGGCTCACGGGAGCCGTGATTGTGGTGCCGTTGACGATCCCGGAAGGAGCGATGCTGGGATCACCTCCGCTGTTTGCGTCGGGACGGCTGGTATAGGCCCATACGCTGTTCTTGCCGACCAGCACCACTTTACTGGCTGGATCGGCAATCATTGTGGTGGGGTCGACGGTGACTCTCACCAGACGACTGGGTCGGTTGCCGCCCCCATCGGCCGCCGCGAGACCGCTCTGGGTCGCCGTCTCGGGCGGATCATAGGTGTAGAGCAGGTAGACGTAGTGGTTACTTGCGAAATTCGGATTCACCGCGATTCCCAGCAGCCCGCGATCGCCGAAATCGTTCACCTCACTCGCGAGGTTGATGAGCGGAGTCGATCGCAATGTGCCGTTGTCCACCACGCGCACCACCCCGTCCTTCTGCGCGATCAGCATGTAGCGGCCGTCGGGCGTCCAGTCCATCGCCGCAGGCTGGTTCAGACCCGTCACCGCTGTCTCGCCCACCAGGTTGCCGAGAGCGGGGTTGTCATTATCCAGGATCTTCACTGTCGTCGTCGCCTGGGATCCGAGAGTGGCGCCCGTCGGGTTGCTCAAGGTGACGGTGAAGGTTTCGTCGTTCTCCGGAGTCGTATCATTGACGATCGGCACAGAGATGGTCTGGCTCGCCTGTCCGGCGGCAAAGGTCACCGTGCCTGATGTGGTCGTGTAATCGGATCCCGCGAGTGCGCTGCCGCTGCTCGTCGTGAAGCCGACCGTTGCTGCTTGATTGACGGGCCCGCTGCGCAGCAGCGTGATCGTCGCGGTCGGACTAGTCTCTGCAACACTCAGCACAACGTCAGCCATTGCGATTGTAGCGGGTGAGTCGTCGTCGATGATGGTCACGAGCACAGTGCGTGGAGCTCCGAGGGATCCGGAGCCGGGATTTTGAAGTCCGACAGCGAACGTTTCGTTGCCCTCGGTCAGTTGATCGTTGACGATGGGGATGGTGAAGCTCTTGGTGCTCTCTCCCGGTTGGAACACGATCTGGCCGGTGTTCGCCCGACCATTGAAGGTGGGCTGGATAAAGTCCGATCCAGCCGTCGCACTTCCGCCTGCACCGACTTCGTTCGTCGTGTACTCAACGGTGTTTTGAGACTGGAGGTCGCCGGAGCGGGTGACGGTGACAGTGACGGTGCCGGCCGCTTCACTGACGTAGATCGTGGAAGTGTTGAGCAGAGCGATGACGTTGGACGGGGCGAACACGACGTCGCGGAAATAGTTTGCATTCTGATAGACGTTGGTGGGGAAGACGCCCGCGCTGTAGTCGAAGACGCCGGCGCCGACGGGCGCGTTCAGGCCGCCGTTGCTGATGCCGGACGCGAAGCCCTGGGTGGTGGAGACGTAGTAGCTGTTGATGTTGACCGAGACCACGTAGGTCGTGCCGGCCGCGATGGTGAGCGGCGTGGCCAGCGCCTGCTGCTGCCAGCCCGATGTGCTTTCGTTGGTGAACGTGACGGTCGCCAGCTGCTGGCCCGTGGCCGACCAGATGTGGCCGACATGGGTGCCGGTCTCGTTCGAGGCCTTGTAGTACCGGATCGCCTGGATCACGCCGGACGTGTCGGCGGTGAAGCGCATCCCCAGCTCATAATCCGCCCCAATTCCGTCGGTGGCATTGGTGTTGGCCGGCGTCTGGGTGGTGAACAGGGTGGTGGTGGCACTGGCGGCTGCAACGATCGCCGTGGCCGCGCTGGTTGCGTTCTCGTTGGTGCTGAGCAGATCTGTATAGGTGGCATTCACCCGGATCCGCTTGCCGACCAGGCTGCTGTCGAGGGTGAGGCTCGCGGTCGTGGCGGACAGATTGGTCCAGGTGGTGCCGTCGGGGCTGCTCTGCCAGCGATAGGTGATGTTTGCCGGGACGCCGTCGGGATCCGTGACGCTGGCCGTCAGCGTCTGGTTCTGGGTCGCCGTGCCATTGATCGTGACGACACCGACGTCGTTGACATTGGCCACTTTGGTGGCGGTCGCAGCGCTCACCGGGGTCTCGCTGCTGCCCAGCTGGTCCGTGTAGATGGCGGCGACACGTACGAAGCTGCCGACCTGGGCCTGCCCGAGGGTCAGTGTGCTCGCCGTGGCGCCCGTGATGTTGCTCCACGTGGTGCCGTTCGTGCTTTGCTGCCATTGATAGGTGACGGTGGCCGGCACGCCATCGGCATCGCTCACGGTCGCAGTCAAAGTCTGGTTCTGCGTCGGGGTCCCGCCGACGCTCACCGTACCTGGGTGATTGTTGGGCGTCGAGGAGCTCGCAGCGAACACGACGTCGCGGAAGTAATTTGCATTCTGATAGACGTTGGTGGGGAAGACACCCGCGCTGTAGTCGAACACGCCAGCGCCGACGGGCGCGTTCAGGCCGCCGTTGCTGATGCCGGACGCGAAGCCCTGGGTGGTGGAGACGTAGTAGCTGTTGATGTTGACCGAGACCACGTAGGTCGTGCCGGCCGCGATGGTGAGCGGCGTGGCCAGCGCCTGCTGCTGCCAGCCTGATGTGCTTTCGTTGGTGAACGTGACGGTCGCCAGCTCCTGGCCCGTGGCCGACCAGATGTGGCCGATATGGGTACCGGTCTCGTTCGCAGCCTTGTAGTACCGGATCGCCTGGATCACGCCGGACGTGTCGGCGGTGAAGCGCATCCCCAGCTCATAATCCGCCCCAATTCCGTCGGTGGCATTGGTGTTGGCCGGCGTCTGGGTGGTGAACAGGGTGGTGGTGGCACTGGCGGCTGCAACGATCGCCGTGGCCGCGCTGGTTGCGTTCTCGTTGGTGCTGAGCAGATCTGTATAGGTGGCATTCACCCGGATCCGCTTGCCGACCAGGCTGCTGTCGAGGGTGAGGCTCGCGGTCGTGGCGGACAGATTGGTCCAGGTGGTGCCGTCGGGGCTGCTCTGCCAGCGATAGGTGATGTTTGCCGGGACGCCGTCGGGATCCGTGACGCTGGCCGTCAGCGTCTGGTTCTGGGTCGCCGTGCCGTTGATCGTGACGACACCGACGTCGTTGACATTGGCCACTTTGGTGGCGGTCGCAGCGCTCACCGGGGTCTCGCTGCTGCCCAGCTGGTCCGTGTAGATGGCGGTGACACGTACGAAGCTGCCGACCTGGGCTTGCCCGAGGGTCAGTGTGCTCGCCGTGGCGCCCGTGATGTTGCTCCACGTGGTGCCGTTCGTGCTTTGCTGCCATTGATAGGTGACGGAGGCCGGCACGCCATCGGCATCGCTCACGGTCGCGGTCAAAGTCTGGTTCTGCGTCGGGGTCCCGCTGACGCTCACCGTACCCGGGTGATTGTTCGGCTTCTTCGAACCGGCAGTGTACACGACGTCGCGGAAATAGTTTGCATTCTGATAGACGTTGGTGGGGAAGACACCCGCGCTGTAGTCGAACACGCCGGCGCCAACGGGCGAATTCAGGCCGCCATTGCTGATGCCCGACGCGAAGCCCTGGGTGGTGGAGACGTAGTAGCTGTTGATGTTGACCGAGACCACGTAGGTCGTGCCGGCCGCGATGGTGAGCGGCGTGGCCAGCGCCTGCTGCTGCCAGCCTGATGTGCTTTCGTTGGTGAACGTGACGGTCGCCAGCTGCTGGCCCGTGGCCGACCAGATGTGGCCGATATGGGTGCCGGTCTCGTTCGCAGCCTTGTAGTACCGGATCGCCTCGATCACGCCGGAGGCATCAGCTGTGAAGCGCATCCCCAGCTCATAATCGGCCCCAGTCCCGTCGGTGGCATTGGTGTTAGCCGGCGTCTGGGTGGTGAACAAACTCGCCATTTTGTTCTCCCGCGCAGTCGAATTCCCGAACTTGGTGATTTACAAACCAAACGGCAGACAGTGCATTTAAACCAAATTAAGATTAAATGTGTCTCATTCTTTATTGCACTTGGGAAGCAGCCAGCGTGAGCACGGATGTCAATTTCTCTTGAAGGATGTAGTCGCTGTCGGCCTCTACTCAAGAAAAGCTGGTTGGCGGGCGTCCGCTCGCTCTCAGACGAGCGGTCGCCGGGGCGGCTTTGCGAAGCGGTGCGGAGTACGCCGACAGATTGGGGTGCGAGACACCAAAAGCGGCGCTACGCCACGTATTCCCGCGTTTTACCCTCGAGGTCCACCTTTTATGGTTCCATCCGCTTCGCGATCAGGTCGGCGAGCTCACCCAGGTTCCGCGCCGCCTCGACCTCGCCAATGCGAAAGCGGACGCGAAACTTCTGCTCGACGGCGATCACGAGCGAGATCTGCATGAGCGAGTCCCATTCGTCGACATCCGCCGCCGAGAGCTCGGGCGTGGCCGCGACCTTCTCGAGGAAGATGCCGTCGAATACCTCCTGCAACTTCGCTAATACTTCAGCCTGCATCATAAGCTCTCCGGGCCACATCTATCTTTGTCGAACGCAACTGATACTTCCTCACCTCCAGCTCGAACACTTTTCGGGCTGTGGAGTCTTCCGTACGCGCGAAACCAAACTCCTCGTAAATTTCCGCGACGATACCGTTCTTGGTTGTCGGAAGATAAATGCCGCGTACTGTCGTGCAACCAGCCACCTCTGCGAGCCGAAAAATCTCGTTCATGATCTCGTCCTCGACCTGGCGCTTCAGCACGCGGCAGCTCATGAGCCAGGTATCGAGAACGAAGACGCCGTCCTCGATCTTTGCAATGACTACGGAGATGAGCCCGGAATCACCGAACCTATCCTCGAGCCGCATCGTGAAGCACCGGTAGTCCAGCCTTCCTAGGAGTGCCTGGATCTCAGTCTCGGACCGACGGATCGTCGTCAGGTTGAACTGGTTGCTGCGCGCGATCAGCTGGGCGATGCGGGGAACGTCGAGCGAGTCGAACTCTTTGATCGTGCCTCGCATCTCGAGCGAGGCGAGGTAGGCAGGCATGTCGGTTACGCTCGCTGCGAGCTCCGTACGTCGCCGTTCTTGCCTGTACTGCGCCGTCCGTTCGAGATCCTCCTCGGTGACGGTCCGTGGCTCGAAATGACGTCCGGCCTGGATGCGAACGATGAATTCGGCGGGGTCCGGCCCGAGGAGTACACCTGTAACCAAGGGCTGAAACTGGCGCACGATCTCGATTTCCGCCGGGTTGTCGTCGGCAAACACGAAGCTGTCCAGGCCAAGGCGGAGTTCCTCCGCGATCCTCTGCAGGTTGTCGGACTTCGGGTCCCAATTGGCTTTGAAGGCCGCGAAGTGCTCCAGCCGGAGAACCATCTCAGGATGCTTCTCGAATACCTGGATTGCGCGTGCATGGTCGTTCTTGCTGCATACGGCAAGCAGGACGCCGCGTTGGGAAAGTCCAAGCAGGTATCTCTGGAAAGCCTTGAAAGCTTCACCGCGGGGGGACGAGTCGCCAAGCTCGATTCCCTCGATACCGTCTTCCGCGATCACGCCGCCCCATAGCGTGTGATCGAGGTCGATTGCCAGGACCTTCTTGGGGCCCTGCTTCCGGGAGGCGATCAGATGGCTTAGCTCTTGCGCAATGTCGACGAGAAAGTCAGGTGAGCCGAGCTGCTTCGATTCATACCACGCGCGCGCATCCGCCGCGGCTGAGATCCCCCGGCGCGCCGAGAGGAACTCGACGTCGCAGATCTGCACTTCAGCTGGGGCCCGAAGCCCGAGCTCGAGATTGACCGCCTTTCGGAAACTCCAGTCGGTGCCAAGCGTGCGTGAACGAAACGAGCCGAGATCGAGGTCGCCGGGCAGCGCAAGGTTGGCGAGGATCGCCGCCGCACCGGAGCGCGCGGTGAAAGTCTGCGCGAGGTTGAGGAGGTGCTCGGCGGCGCGGACTGCGGCTTCGCGCTGATGTTCGACGGCATCGAGGAGCGAGCCGGAAAACCGGGAGTGGCTCGCGTTCGGCAGTATGAAGGCGAGATCCGGCCTGAAGGCGTACAGTGAGCTCGAGCCGTCAAGGATCTCCGAGACGAAATTATCGTACTCGCCGAGGAAACGTTCGCACTCGATCCCACGAATGGCCAGGAGATGTTCAACCAGTTCGTGCAACGGATAAAGGTTGTAGCCGCCTATCAGGGCGAGGCGGAGTCTTGGCTGGACGCTTTCGGGTGCATAAAGCTTCGCCTTTTTTCGAAGCGTCGACAGAAAGAACAGCTCGGAGAAGCTCGTCGCTTGCCGCGAGCGGGCGACAAGATGCCCCCAGAACGTGGCGTCGCCCGACAACGCCCGGGACTTGAGTTCGGCATCATTGATGGGCCGGTCCGGCACGGGTACTGCAGCGAGAATGGCGAGCCTCCGTCAGAACAGCGGCATCATTTGATTGTCCTTCACATTAAATGATGATAAGGTTCTGGTCAATTAAATGTATTTAAATTACACATTATTAGGTGTAATAAATAGATGGTGGCGAATATCAGACCGAAGCCGGTGAGCCCAAGCACGCTTTCCACCAAGGCTGAGCATCTCAAGCAGCTTCCCGGAGGAAATAACCTGCTTCTCCGAGAGGTCCGGCTGGAGGACTCCGCGCAAATCATCGCTTGGCGGAATGATCCCGTTCTCGGTAAGTTCCTGACCCGCGAGAAGCTGACCTTGGCTCAGCAGGAAGAGTTTTTCCGGAAATATCAGGCGAGAGTGGACGATTACTATTTCATTGCCGAATTCAAGCGCTCGAAGAAGCCGGCTGGCAGCATCGCGCTTGCGAACCTGGATTTCGCGGCGGGACAGGGCGAAGTTGCGCGGTTGATCGTCGATCCTGGCGCGCGCCTCTTTTTGGCAGAGATGTTCGACCTTTTACTCGAATTCGCGTTCGAGCAGCTGGGGCTTTCGGCCGTCGTGGCCAACGTTCAAAGCAGGAATAAGGCCGCGAAGAACTTTCATATCCGCCTCGGCTTCCAGATTGAAAAGGTTGCGCCGAAAGCTTGGTGGAACGGCGACGACGTGATTACGTTTCGGATGTCGCGCGCAGACTATCCACGGCTAAAACAGGTCTGGTCGGCGCTGCTCCTCGATGCACGAGAAAGTTAACTGTCGGAGCAACCGGCCAGATTCCGTTCGACGCCGCCCGTCTCCTTAGGCCGGCAGGGAAGGGAGGAGCAGCGCATGGATTTGCGCTTTCATCACGTGGGAATGGCGTGTCGAAAGATCGCGGCGGAGCTGCCCGAGCTCGCAGTCGTTGGTTACAGTGCTGAAGGCCCCATGTTCGAGGACCCGATCCAGCAGGTTCGGATTCAGTTTGTATCAGGCGGCGGTCCGCGCCTGGAGCTCATTGAGCCGGCCGGCGCACAATCGCCGGTGGCGGGCATCTTGAAGCGCGGCAGCAAATTCTATCATCTTGCTTACGAAGCGGCTCGCTTCGACGACGCGATCGCCAGCTTCAGGGCGCAGCAGTATCTTCCTGTATCGTCACCCGCGCCGGCGGTCGCGTTCGACATGCGCCGCATAGTGTTTCTTGCCTCCGCGACGCTCACGCTCGTTGAGCTCATCGAGGCGAGGACCTAGCGCGAATTAGCGATTGATCCGGATGCTGGGGTAACGATTTGCGCGAATCCGTCAGACGAGACAGATCCGCTGCGCCGAACCCATTCAGCAGCGCGCAGGCCGCCGGCCTGCAGTCTCACGACCGGCTCGGGGCCAAGCTCCGACAGTAGGATGCCCATGTGCCCCAATCCCGGAGGCGTTGTTGGCCAAACGCCCAACCCGTTTGCTGACAATAAGGTTCGATCCATGTCGCCCCAAAACTGCACGACAATGGCGCCAGCGGGCGCGCACGCAGCGAGGTGAGCTGCTTCCGGCGAACCGATGCGAGGCTCAGCCGTCGGTCTCAGCGCGACGATGATTGCGTCCCATTGGTCGCGATAGAGGGTCTGGACGTCCTCGAAGACGTCCACGCTCGCTCCGGAACTCGCCAGACCGGAGCGAAGCGAGCCAATGAAGTCGTTATCGCACAGCAGAGCAATGCGATTCTTGTAAACGGATAAACCGCTATCGTGCAGTTGCTTCACGCACAGCGGACCGAGAAACGAGAAGACATCGACTGACGGGTGACGTTCGTTCACGCCGACGATTGGAATTCCGCGCCGCAAGCATGCGTCCATGTCGAGGTCCTCGGAGCGAAATTCCCAGGCCTCGAACATCAAGGCGATGACGGCCTCCCTTGGCAGCTCATCAATAAGCGCGGCGGTAAGAGGCCGAAGATGGCCGCTGTTGGTTATGATGTCCGTTTGATGGAGGATACCCGGGGTGATCTGCTCCAGGATGTCGATGCGATTGGCCACACCCACCGAATCTGCGAGCTTGAGGGTCTGTTCCCTGGCCTCAGCTGAGGTGCCGTGCCGCGTAGTTTTCGTAAAGGCATAGACCTGCCTGGCTCCGGCCATCGCCGCAAGAACGGCCGTCACGGCATACGCGCCGGTCGCAGCCTCGGTGAGAACCGTTAGTTCCGAAAGGTCTAAGAGAGTTTCGGTGAGGGCGCGGCCCATCAGGGCGCCCAGACGTGGCAATGAGAAGCCTGGTCGGAAGGTGGTGTCGAAGCGAGACCGCAATTGCCCGAATGCTACACCGGCCTCGGCTCCGATCATGAACTGCCCCTCGTTCTCGCCAGTTGGGAAGTGGTCGTTTGGGCGCATGTGCCGGGACTGCTCTAGCCTCGTTTTGCGCCGAAGCGGCGGCTAAAGAGGTGCCGTATCATTTAATGTATTTAAAATTATAATAGCTCCAAGCGCGCCCTGTGCATATAAGGCGTTTGGTATAAGCTGCTTCCGGATCTCGCTTCGCGCAGGAGCTCACCTCAACGCTCTGCGCGCGAGGGGGGCGTCGGCACGCGATAGCTCTCAAGATGTCGTTTGCGGGCAGACAATTTAAAAGGCGATTAACATATTTAACTTGCGACGCATCCAAATCAGCTTATTTTCTATCCTCGACCATCGCAGGGATAGCGCCGATGAACCCGCTCGACTCCAACAGTGAAGACCGCCGTGAGTTCTTGAGAAGCTGCGGAAAATTTGCCGCCGTCACTCCTCCCGTGATGACGCTGCTGCTTTCGACGTCTCTGACCTCGACCGCCATCGCTAGTTCTGGCGGAAAACTTGTGCAGGGCAACAATGGCAAGGGTAACCTTGGTAGCGACGGCAGTCCTAACGGGAAAGAGGACGTTACTCGCTAAAGTGGCGCCTGCGGCCCCGGTCCCGCCACCGCCGTCCCGGTGACGGGTTGGAGGTTCAGCCGGCCCGGCGGCGCCTTTGTCCGGACGGGCGGTCGATCAGAAGGTCATTCAGCTTCTTGCCGGCTCGAAGCTGGGCTTTCAGCCATCGGGGTTGCTTACCGCGACCGGACCAAGTTTCGGACGGATTCTTGGGGTTCTGGTATTTCGGCAACACTGGAGGGTAGGGGCGCCGAGGACGTTCCCCGTTCTGGGCCGAAGCGGCCGTCCCCTCAATCTTGCGAAGCCGCTCTTCGAGCTTGGCTTTTTCCGCGGTCATCCTGCGACTAAGAACAGCAGTGACCTCATCGTAAAGTCGCCACAGCTCAGCTGTGGTCATGGATGCCCAGTCATCGTTCTCCATGGAAGCCGTCCCCACTACCTCCGAACCGAAACAGGAGGGGGGATTATCAGGTCAAACCGGGGTCCGGCAAGCACGATCCACCCGTGCCGCTGCGCCAGCGTGCAACGTGGTGGTCGGAGTTACCGGCTGGGCCCCTGCCTCCGAACCAGCGGCCGCTTTGCCCTCCGCCCCCGGACTCGTCGCCTTGGCGCAAGCAATCGCTGCTCGGCCTTCAACACGCGGCTACGTAAGTTCTGCAATTCAGTGAATTGAACGATGAGAGCCTGATGAGTTTGACGCAAAACTGCTGAAGAATACATGTGACCACCTTACTCATTGCCAACGATGCTCTCCATGACCGCTCGTTGAAGTTGCCGACGAATATGCAGCTCCAATTTGGGTGACCGGTTTTCATCGTTGCTACACACTTGGCTGCGCAACGCAGCCATTTTCCTGCTTCATTGCCCGGCTTCGCCTTGATGAATAGTATTACTTTTCCTCCTTTCAGAAGCGCGGCTTTTGAACGGTCTCGCGTTCGTCGAAATTTCGTCGAATGTTAGATTTGAATCGTGAATAGCCCAATATATCGTTGGTAATAACGGTGCCAACGAAGTTAATTGAATGTTGACCAACATAACACCTTAGCTGATCGGTGCGCCGACGACATTCTCTGGGGGAATTTGCTGATTTAATCTATCAGGCGTTGTCGAAAGTGCGTCGCTTTCGTCGAGGAGCTTGCAGCCTTGAATTTTAAGCACCGCATTCTTACGGTGCTGCGCGCAATTGCCAGTCAAGTTACCGTGGCGCAGTCGTCGAATGTTGGACTGTCCAGGATTTGAGGCGGTGTGACGCTTTGGCCGAGCGGACTGGTCATCTTCGCGTTTCGAAGAAATTGTTGGATTAAACGGCCGCACGGGGGGTTGTTAGCGATAGGCAGGGGAAGCATGCACCGCACCAGAATTGTCATCGCGGATCGACATCCGATCGTCTTGCAAGGGATCAGGAGCGTTCTTGCGACGCAGCGTGATTTTACGATCGTTGCGTCTTGCAGCGATGGTGCAAGCTGCAATGAGGCAATCCGATTCCTTGTGCCGGACGTCGCGCTTGTCGACGCTGCACTGCCCGATGTCAGCCGGCAGCTGATCCTCGCTCGTGCGAACGATTCAGGCCCAGGACCCGCGGTAGTCTTCTTCGCCGGTGTCGCGGCCGATTGTGAGTTGCAAAGGCTGGCCTTGGAGGGCGGCTGTATCGTCCTCTCGAAGGATTCGGATGCCGAAATGCTGGTCTCAACCCTGCGGAAGGCCGCCCAGGGCCAAGCAGCGGTCTCGCCGAGCGCCTGGCCAGCCAAAGATGAGGCCCGCCCCGATGAGAAGCTCCTGACACAACTGACGGACCGGGAGCGGCAAATCATGCGGCTCGTGTCGGAGGGTCTATCGAATAAGGAGATTGGACGTCGGTTGAACCTTGCCGACGGTACGATCAAGGTCCACCTTCATCATATCTTCCAAAAGCTGGACATCAGCAATCGCACGGTTCTCGCGGCATTGGCGATTTCGCGAAACGAGCTGCATGCCGCGTCACGTGAGATGGATCTCCCTGATCTGTTGCGTCAGGATCCGGCGAGCGTGAAATGATGAGGGTGTCTGGCTTCTTCCGGAGCGTGCGCGGGGGGGTGTCGTGGCGCCAGATGCCCAGCCATGTCGCTGCAGGCGTCTTCGGCCTCGGCTAACGTTCGAAAGGGCGAGCCGCCAATCTTGATTGCGGCCTGGTTTTTGTGGAGCGGACGCCAACTCGCCAAATAGCCGGCGCGTCCATGAAAGCCGGGGCCTCTCGGGCTTTCGAAGCTGATCACGAACGAGAAGCCCTCGCTGGTCGCGCTCCAGATCTCCATGTCCCGGACGGACCGATGGAATTGCAGTGGCATCGTCATGATCCGTTGCAATCGAGCCCCGCGCTCGACTTCCGTTAAAAACAAATTAATCGCATTAAATGGCGAGCGCAACTCCGAAACGGCGCCCGACAGGCAGGAGTGAGCCAGGAAATGCAAGAACGAGCACGGAAATTGCCGACGATCAGTTGATGGCGCACGTTAAATAACGTCAGCGGCATAAAGAAAATTATCGGTTGAAAGTGCATTTAATATATAATACCGTAAATAGAATTTTAAACCAAGGAGAGCGTGTTGTGACCCGGGACGGTAACGAAGATGACGACCGGCGGGCGTTTTTGAAAACCTGCGGAAGGTTTGCGGCCGTGACACCCCCAGTGATGACCCTGCTTCTGTCCACTTCCCTGACCTCAAGAGCCATTGCAAGCTCGGGGGGGCTGCATGGAGTGACGCGGAAGGACGGGAGGCAGTCGTCGTTCTTTGACAACGACCGGTCGTCCGTATCAGGGCCGGGGAGCTCCAGCGGCGGGTCATCAGGGGGCGGGGGAGCCCCTGCTGGATCATCTCGCGCCGGAGGGGTAGCCGGCGGTGGCGGATCCACCGGTAGCGGTGGGTCTGGCGGTAGCGGAGGCAGTGCGAAAGGGCCTTTCGCAACCGGCGGCTCTGGAATTCCAAACGCAACTGGAGGGCTCGATTGCGCAGACGAAGAAAACGAGGAAAAGCGCAAGGCCGATTGCCCGGGAGCTAACACGAGGATTTCGAGTGCGACCGAGTCCGGCCGATAGCAGTCTTCTCAGCCCATGCGTGGGCCTGCGGGCCACCGCAGCATGGTTGGCAGGGCTGGACCCTTTCTCCCTGCCTAAATGCCCGGCCGAGTGATCCCTTGTTGCGCCGCAGCAACGCGTTGGCGGATGCAGCATGCCAAATGTTTAGTGCTGTTAGTGCGATTGTGCCGCAATTGCATAGTTTTCCCGACTCGTCAGTGGGGGACTTCTCCTCAAGACGTCGATCAGGAGGCGTGTCATGAATAGCCGCGTTCGAGCGGAGGGGCCTGCCGCTATGCTGCGCGAGCGTCTCGAGGCGCTGGTCGCACAGCTCGCGGAACTTGAGAGGCTCAGAGAGCGGGTAGGTCGAGAGGAAAATCTTCAGCGCGAGCTGCGTAGGGCGGGCGGCGCCTATAACCGAGCTCGGACCGCGAATGGGCGTTCCAGCTTCGCATAGGCAAAGCTCATGCCTGTGCTGCTTAGTCGCGAGAAGTCGGGCTGTTGTGACGAGCAACCCAAGGCGAATGGGTGACGGACTTTTCCGTCCATTGTTCGCTTCGGCCGGGGAGCCCGGCCGCAAAGCCCGCAAAAATCTTGAACTCGCTTCTACGCAGGATTGGGTGTTTGCAGCGGCCGAGCCTCACGCGGTTTTGCCGATTGGCGAGGGCACATGCGGGTGGTTCGCGAAAACGAACCGGTTCACCGGTTCTAAGAGCCTGTCCCGGCTATTCGGCTGCCAGGCGAGCGGGAGGCGCTCCGCGCTGTAGGCCTATGAACGAGCCCGACCGTGCTCTGCGAGACTATTCGATCGATTCTGCGGCTCATGACCTTGTAGCATTCGCATGCCATGGCTTCGAGCCGCGGCCGATCGATTTCGAGTTGGCCACGTCGATTGGATCTTAGTGCTCTTGATGCCCGCATTGTGCTCACGACATGTGTGACGGTGGTGCGGCGGACGCCCAGCAATTCCGACAACGTTTCCTGGGTCAGCGGGAGGAGATCGCTGCCATTTGCCCGATCGTGAATGTGAAGCAGCCAGCGCGCCAGGCGGGATTCGACGGAATGTAATGCGTTGCAAGCCGCCACGTGCTGGAGTTGCGTCAGCAACGATCTCGTGAAGACCTGCACCATGGCTCCGACGGGGGCGCTGCAATGTTGCGCCGTGAGGAATTGCGCAGGCGATATTTGCAGCGCGGCCCCCGAGATGCGAACAACGGCCGTCACGGGCGAGTGGGATGCGCCAAGCGCTGTGGTCAGACCCACAGCCCCTTCATGGCCGACTATCGTCGTGGCGACCGTCTGCCCGTTCGGCAGCTCCATGATAGTGGCTATCGCGCCGCTCAGGGGGAAGAGAAGATGCTCGATCCGATCGCCTGATCGGACGAGCACGGAATCGCGCTCGATCACGATCTTCCGCAGATGAGGCGCAAGCAAAGCAAAATCCGCTGGCGGCAACGCTGCTAACAACCGATTACCAACCCTGGTCGCGTGGTCCATCATGGGATCAATCCCCCGACGGATGCCCGGCGCGAGAACTCATGCCGGCTTGTTGAGCTGCTCGCCTGCGTGCAGCTCAACAGCAGTTAACTGGCAACCACAGATATGGTTCCCTCGTTGAGGCGGATGCCAATCGCACGGACGGCCTGCGCCCGCGACTCCAGCTTGCGTCAATGCAGACCTGTCGCGGACGCGCAATCAATGCTGTCGACTCGCCGACGGCAGCCTGCGCGGCGGCTGAACAGCGTCCCAGCCAACGATCATTCTCCGAACAGCTGATAGGCCGCGAGTTGTGAAGCGCGCCAGGTGCGGATCGCGAGCGCGCTCTGGAAGTCTCGTCTCAGGTCGAACAATTTCTAAGGTGGTGTTCTGGCCCCGGGACTAACAGTGTTGGAATGACGGCCGTGACGCGTTCGAGGTGCCCATTCGAAACCAACCAACGGCGTGGCGTCGCTATACTGTTCGGCAAAATGAACACATTCGGCAAAATGTGCACATTTCCCGCTCGAAACTAACGATTTTAGGTATGGTTAAACCAATTAAATCTCTTTCTTTATTCGATTAGTTGTATTTTAATGCCCTCACTCGGCCTCGGCTATATGCCGAAGGACATAGACGGCCGGGTCGAGGCAGGGTCCATGTTAGACACGTCTGCGAAAGAGCGGATATTCAAGCGCATCCGGCTTGTGATCGTAGACCGACAGCCGATCGTTCTGCAGGGGCTTAAGTCGGTTCTCGGGGCACAGCCGGACTTCGACGTTGTCGCGTCGTGCAGCGACGGGACAAGTTGTATCCAAGCGATCCGGAATTTGACACCCGACGTTGCACTTCTTGCCGACACCCTGCCAGATCTGACGGCATCCGAGATCCTCGCCATTGCGAAAGCTGAGCGCCTGCCCACGCGCCTTGTGTTCTTTACGGATTCCGACACGGACCACGATCTAACCTCGGCCATCGCTGCTGGCGCGTGTCATGCAATCGCGAAGTATGTCGCACCGGACGCTATGCTGCGATCACTGCGACTGATGACGAAGCGTAGCTTTTTGGAGCAGTCCGACCTCTCGCCAACCGCAGAGGAAACTGACAGCGGCAAAAACGAGAACCTGCTGGAGCTATTGACGCCGCGCGAACGTCAAATTGTACGACTTGTGTCAGAAGGAATGTCGAACAAGGAGATCGCGCACCAGCTAAACGTTTCCGATGGAACCGTTAAAGTACACCTGCACAACATATTTCAGAAGCTTGAAATAACCAACAGGACGGTGCTCGCCACCCTCGCATTGCTACAACGCCCGTCTGGGTTCGGCATGCTCTCGCTGGCTCTCCTGGCGGTCGCCATTGCGGACGAACTTAAGGCGTCGGAGGCGAACGACCTGCTTCCGCACGACGACAGTACCGGCTCCGCAGCGGAGCATGCCGAATATGAGCTCTGGAAGCGAGCTATTCTCCGTCACGTCATCGTCGCGGACTCTGACGAAAAGCCGTCGCTCACTCAGAGAGGTGTCCTGGTCGGGGCGAGCCAAATCTCGACCGCGGCATCGGCAATAGAAGCGCTTCGCACCGCCGAGCAATCCGCAGGCGTGAAATCGTGGAAGGACTACAGTTCTGTTGGATCAAGCACGCCCGGTTCGGCCACACCTTCCCTGCGAGGAATGAACGACGCGCAGATTGGCGGTGAGTCCACCGCGGAACATCTATTCTCGCCGCTTACATCCAATCCGACGTTGGTTCACGGAGGGTATGGTACTTTCGCCACTCTCACCGGTGCGTTGATCTACGCACTCAGCGATCCCCATTTGGCATTGCTGTCGCATGACCCGGCCAAAGCGCCGCTCGACAGCTTCGTGGACGTTACCGGATACAAGGCGGCCACCAAACTGGCTGCGATCAGCAATGCCGACGATAATCATGTAGACGATTCAGTCCCGGGTTTCCGTGCGCACGATTCTCGCCTGTCTTCCGCGTTTGTGGCCGCTGAAAACGAAAGCGCCGCCGGAGAAGGGGAGACCCTCCAAAAACTTGCTGGTCTCGTGCACTTCGGTCACGATGCCGGGAGTGGCGGATATAGTGGCGATAAGCTGATGGGCGGCAACGTCGCTGAAAACGTCGTTCATCGCGACCCGACCGATTCCAATTCTACCTCTTCCGGCTTCCACTTCGCGTCTGGGCCGAGCAGGATCAATCTTGCGGCCTTCGGAGCCCTTGCCAGGCTTCATATGACAGCAGCAAGCAAGTCCATACCGCCACACACCATCGCTTGGATCTTCGACTCCGCAAGCAATGAAACGATCGTCTATGTGAATGCGACCGATCATGTTCTGAAGATCGGAGATCGCGACCTGTTGGAAATCCATCTGCAGGGGGGTGTATCCATCGCAGAATCGGATTTCGTCGGCCAGCCGACGGCCGCGGCCGCCGCTCTCACCTTGGAGCAGCTCGAAGAAGCGCTGACATCGGTGACTGCAACCGAAACTGTTCTGAGTACGGACAGTGTCCATACAGTTATCGGTACGAGGGAGAGCGCATTCGGGACCGCTGGAGTCTGGGACATTCTGGCTGATGTCGACTGGAGGACCGAATTCGCGCCGGCCCGCACAACGGAAGAGAGAGTCGATCGGGCCGACGGGTCGGCTCGAACATCACCGATCGTGCTTGCTCATGCTGCGGCGGTCACGGCAGTTGAAAGTCTTACATTTAAGAGCCAGCGGATCGATGCAGATACCGGTCCTAGCATAGCCGGTAGCGCCGGCGGCAGTAACTCACAGCATGTTCTGGAGCCATGGCCTGCAAAGGAAACGGGGGCGGAGCAGATAGAAGCTGGCTTCATACCTGGGAGTGATGTCGGTGATGAGAACGCGCATCAATCCCCGGCGTCGGACCCTTCGGGAAGGTCAGCGAAGACGGCAGAAACAGACCGCGTGGAACATGGCAATCCGGTGCATTCAACCTCTACAAACGCACCAGAAGCAGCCGAGTTTGGTGAATCGAGCCCCGCGACAGCGCACAGGGACGACCGCGAAGGGGCGCGGCACGCTCCCGAGCAAATGTCTGAAAGGGCGGGCGCCAGAGATGTGGCTGAACTGAAGTCCATGCCGGGCAATCGCGCCGGCAATGACAACGCGCATGATTCACCGGCTTCGGACGATTCGTCAGGGCCAGCGAAAACGGCCGAACCAGGCGGCCTGGGCCACAGCAACTCGCACGCGCCGGAGCGAGGGGAGGCAAAGGCAGTCACGGAGACGGCCAAAGTGAAGTCCATGCCGGGCAATCGCGCCGGCAATGACAACGCGCATGATTCAGTGGCTTCGGACGATTCGTCAGGGCCAGCGAAAACGGCCGAACCAGGCGGCCTGGACCACAGCAACCCGCACGCATCGGAGCGAGAGTCTGCAAAGGCAGCCCCGGAGACGGCCAAAGTGAAGTCCATGCCGGGCAATCGCGCCGGCAATGACAACGCGCATGATTCACCGGCTTCGGACGATTCGTCAGGGCCAGCGAAAACGGCCGAACCAGGCGGCCTGGGCCACAGCAACTCGCACGCGCCGGAGCGAGGGGCAGCAACGGCGGCTACGGAGACGGCCGAAGTGAAGTCCATGCCGGGCAATCGCGCCGGCAATGACAACGCGCACGATTCACTGGCTTCGGACGGTTCGTCAGGGCCAGCGAAAACGGCCGAACCAGGCGGCCTGGGCCACAGCAACCCGCACGCGCCGGAGCGAGGGGAGGCAAAGGCAGTCACGGAGACGGCCGAAGTGAAGTCCATGCCGGGCAATCGCGCCGGCAATGACAACGCGCATGATTCAGTGGCTTCGGACGATTCGTCAGGGCCAGCGAAAACGGCCGAACCAGGCGGCCTGGGCCACAGCAACCCGCACGCGCCGGAGCGAGGGGAGGCAAAGACAGTCACGGAGACGGCCGAAGTGAAGTCCATGCCGGGCAATCGCGCCGGCAATGACAACGCGCATGATTCACCGGCTTCGGACGATTCGTCAGGGCCAGCGAAAACGGCCGAACCGGGCGGCCTGGACCACAGCAACCCGCACGCATCGGAGCGAGAGTCTGCAAAGGCAGCCACGGAGACGGCCGAAGCCATGGCCATACCGGACAAGGGCGTTGGCAATGACAATGAGCATCATTCCTGGACTCCGGCGGATACGCCTGGGTCAGCGAAAATGGCAGAGCCCGGCGGCGTGGAGCACAGCAACGAATGGGGGCACTCGGCCTCTGCCCACGGGCCGAAAGATGACGAAAGTGCTGCAGCGGCCGGTAGCGCGGACCGAGTTGGCACGCAAAATGTCGCGGAGCCGGAGCCTGCAAAGGCGGCGGCAACCGCCGAGTTACCTGAGACTCTCTTCATATCCGAGAAGGGTGTCGGCGATGGCGACAATCATCGTGCATCGAACGCAAGCATGTCGGCAACAGCGGCCACGGCTGACCTGCAGCACAGCAATTCGGGATACAATTTACCCTCGACCTCTCCAAACGCATCAGCAGCAACCGAGATTGCCGAATCGAGCGCCACAAGAGGCGATGGCGCAGGGAACGGAAACTCGCAGCCCGCTACGCAACCTGCTGCAATCGCATTAGCGGCCGCACAGCCGGCTAACGCTGCGTTCGAGACCGGCGGCGCCGATCAAGAACGGGTGTTCCGATTCGATAGCGACGCAACTCCTTTCACTCTCATCGTCAGAGCTGAACCTAGCGAGGTCCACATTCCGCTCGATCCACACGTCCAGCCCGGTCAGGTGGCCACCCCCGATATCCTCGTCAAAATCCTCCCCAATGCACTGGACGAACATGTGGCCAACCACGGCAATAACGGTCCGCATCACGCCACTGTACCTGCGCATCATGACCTGCTGATTTGAAGTGTTGCATTGTCGTCGACTCAAACCGAGCAGGACGCAGGGCCGATGTTGAACAGCCTGTTCCGTATATTGGTCTGTTGATATGCGGCCTGGATCCTTATCCGAACTATTCGCACTGGGGCTTCGATGATGAGCAGAAGGAAGCCTCTCGCATCATGTTGCGACCGCATGGCGACCAAATTCGATGAGCCGCTCCACGGCTTCCTCGACGGAAACGGCCGTCATGATCGAAACTCCCGTCGGCCGAGATGGGCTGAAGCGCGGTAACGTGCGGATGTTGGCGATCTGGGTCAAGGCTTCCGGATCATTCCGCTCCGGCTGCGT
This sequence comes from Bradyrhizobium sp. BLXBL-01, assembly GCF_051853025.1. NCBI lineage: Bacteria > Pseudomonadati > Pseudomonadota > Alphaproteobacteria > Hyphomicrobiales > Nitrobacteraceae > Bradyrhizobium > Bradyrhizobium sp. BLXBL-01. Next base: position 5,030,532 of record NZ_CP182471.1, on the reverse strand, counting down.
CGATGCCGATGCTTTCGAGTGTCTCGCGCCAGAGCTTGCGAACACCGACGTGGCGCTGCTCGAGGGCCGCGCTCACCGCATCCCGGTATGGAGCAAGGTTAGGGCCTCTCAGGAACAGGATCTGCGCTTGCAGCAGCCGGCCGCTCTCGAACTCGATGCGGCGCAACGCCATGACGAAGGGATCCTGCGGATTGGCTTCGACCGGGACCAGCGCCGCCGGCCGGATAGCGGCGTGCACGGCATGGGCGAGCGTTGCGAGGTGAACCGCCTGGGCGAGGGGAGGGTCCGTGATCTCTGCGATCGGCGCAGGAAGCCAAGCGGTCTCCCAGGTCATCAGCATGTATCCCAGGGCAACGTCCGGGACCCAGGAGGTGGCGCGCATCAACAGGGAGACGATCTCGGTCTCGCGATAGAACTGCGCGTTCAATTCGGTCTGCCAAGCCGCTTCGAGCCTCGCCGGCAACGCGAGAGCAAATTGCCGCGCGAGGGCACCATGCGCCGAGATCAGGAACGCCGCGACCCGCGTCTGCTGGCGCGGCGGGATGCGGCCGTCAGGATCGAGCGGGCCGAGGAAGCCGCTCATGGCATCGCTCTTCTGACCGGGATGGCACGCAGATGGTCGTAACCCTTGGGAAACGGTGTAAGCTCGCCGCCGGGCTCGTCCGACGCCACCCAGACGGTCTTGTTGCCTTGCCATCGCCCAGCCAGCACGTCATCGGCGAAGCGCGCCAGCAGGTCCGCCGTCAGCGCGCCCTTCTCCAGCGTGAACGCGTGATAGGCCTTGGGAATGATCACCAAAGAGCTGTTGGGAATCTCGACACGCAAGGTTTCGTGGAGACCCCGCGGCGTGAGAAAGTCGAACTCGCCGTTGAGAATCATGGTCGGAACGGCGATCGCCGACAGCCGCGGCGTGAGCGGCTGGAAGTCGAGGAAGGATTCCATCAGGTTCTGCAGCGAGTAGACGTCGTTGACCAGCCAACCTTGCCGCTTCACGCTATCGAGCTTGTCCAGCAGCGGCTCCAGCCATTGGTCCGAGAGGTTCATGGGCAACAGGAGGTCCTGAAGGTAACTTGTGCCGCCGAGGATCAGCGCGGTCCGCAGCGCATTGCCGAGCAGCAAGAGTTGTGGCGACAGCTCCGCAAAGCAGCTCATCGGCACGAGCCCGGCCAGTCGCTTGCCCTGCTCGATCGCATATCGCAGTGCAATCAGGCCGCCAAAGCTGATCCCGCTCAGAAAAACCGGACCGTCCCCCAGCTCGTCGATCAGGAGGCGCAAGGCGGCGACCTGGTCGTCCTGGCTGATGAAGAGCCTCGGCTTGTCGGAGGCGCCCTGGCCCAGCAGATCGAAAGTCGCAACGCGAAAGCCTCGCGCCGCCAAGGCCTCGCGATAGGCGCCCCACAATTCGGAATATTGCGTCAGCCCGTTCACGAGGACATAGGCCGGCGCGCCCACCGGCCCGTCGAGCTCATAGCGGATCCGATATGAGCCGAGGCTGAGGAAGGGCATCGCGAGGGTACTGCCGGTGTTTTGATGCCCGCGATCCTCGATCCCTCCGAACGGATTCCATTGAGTTAGATCAAACCTCCCCCGGCCGCCCTGCCTAGCGTTTCAGAAAAATCTTCCAGGGAGGATTGCGTCATGGCCGGACAAGACGCGATGAAGCGCTGCTTCATGAGCCTGATCGTGCTGGTGCTTGGAACGGCGATTGCAACCGCACAGCCTTTCACGCGCCGCTCGTCGCAGGTGCAGCATGATGGGCTGAAGAAGACCTACGAAATCGCCAACTTCCGTCTCGGCGGCAAGTACGACCTGTCCGATCCCTCCAAATGGGAGAACGGCGGCGAGGGCGGCGTCACGCTGGAATCGCTCGGCGCCGGCAAGTTGCGCACCGCTTACATCGCCGTCGGCAACGCAAGACGTAACGCCGCCGGCGAGATCACCAATGCCATCGTGATCAACTCCTATTATTCCGGCGATTCCACCGACATGTATGAACAATGGGTCAAGGGTGCGGCGTTGTCGGGTGGCGTGCCCATCATCGGTCCGGGCCGGCCGATCGACACGGATCGTTATTATGTCATCATGGTCGATCCGCTCGGCACTTGGGGCGCGAGCAAGCCGTCCGACGGACTCGGCATCAAGTTTCCGCAATACAGCTACTACGACATGGTGCAGGCGAACTACCGCCTGCTGCGCGACGAGCTGAAGGTCGCGCGCGTCGCACTGGTGACCGGCGTCTCGATGGGCGGCACGCAGACTTACGTCTGGGGCGTGATGCATCCGGAATATGTCAGCGCCCTGATGCCGATCGGCGGCACGACGCAATCGGATGGCGACGATCCCGTCGGCAACTGGACCTTCCAGATGATGACAGCCGCGATCCAGGGCGATCCGGTCTGGCAGGCAACCAAAGGCGACTATTACAAGCTCCCAAAGGAAAAGCATCCGGTGCCTGGCGTGGCCTTCGGCTGGTCGATCCTCGGCATGACGGGTTATGACTTCGCCTTCCGTACGACCCAGAATTGGGCGGCGGTACAGCCTGAAATCTTCTATTGGGATCCGCCGAACGAGAAGGCCGGTCTCAACGTGACCAACCGTGCCAAGCTCTACGATGCCGTCGACCTCGTCTGGCGCAACAGGGTCGGCGAGACCCATAACGTCAATCCGTATCTCGGCCGCATTCAGGCCCGCACGCTGGTGATGCACATCACCAACGACCTCTGGCTGAACTTCAAACTGGCGCAGAAGGCTGTCGATCGCGTGCCCGGCGCTGATCTCATCGCGCAGGAGAGCCCGGTCGCGCATTATGGCGTGTTCCCGATCATCAACCAGCGCAAGAACGATCCGAAGTTCGTCGCTTTCATGGATGACGTGGCGGCCCTCGATCGCGCCCAGAAGTTTGTCGACAAGAACTACCGCGTGCCCGACGTCGCCCAGACCATCGATCCCAAGAAGTCGTTCTGGAAGGCCTATGTGACCTATCCCTATCCGGTCAAATTCGGCAGTGCCAAGGACAAGAGCGGCAATTCCTGGGAAATCGGCTACATGGACGAGTATGCCGGCACCGACAAGGATCCGAAGGTGCTCGTCGTCATCCACGGCAAGGGCGCGTTCGGCGGCCATTACGGCAACATCATGCAGTACGCGCTGCGCAGCGGCCTGCGCGTGATCGTGCCCGACCTGCCGCATTACGGCATGTCGGGCCCCGGCAATCTCGACAAGAACCCCGCTCGTACCATGCAGGACATGCGCGAGGTGATCTACGACCTCGTGGTCAACCAACTCGGCGTCAAGAAGGCGTACTATCTCGGCCACTCGCTCGGCGGCCAGTTCGTCGTGGGCTACGCCCTGACCTGGCCGGATGCGGTGCAGGGCCTTGCCTTGGAAGCGCCGTCCGGCCTCGAGGAATATCCGCGCGAGATCACCATCGCCAAGGACAAGAAGGCGCCTCTCTTCGCCGACGGCCTCGGCCGCGACTTCGACAAGTGGAAGCAGGTCTGGGACCAGACCGGTATTCTCGCCGCGGAAAAAGCGCGGAGCGAGCAGAACATCCGCGACTTCTTCTATTTCAAGAAGCGTGATCCCGACACCGGCGTGGTGTCGGCTGCGAAGAGCGGTTACTTCTTCAGCGACAGCGAATATGCCCGCTTCCATACCGAGCAGCGTGTCGGGCTGACCAAGGGCAACCCGAAGGAGCTCGATCAATGGTGCAACGTCTTCATCTTCGACATCTACACGATCGGTGCCGAGCTCCAGCAGGATGACCCGAAGAACCTCTATGAGCGGGTCACCCAGATCAAAGCGCCGATCTTCCTGGCGTTCGGCGACAAGGAGCCGTTCATTCCGACGCCCGCGTTCAACGGGCTGACGGACCTCGGCCGCGACGTCATCACGCCGTTCATGACTCGTATGACCAATTCCGGCAACCGGCCGATGCTCAAGGTCTATCCGGAGACCGGCCACTTCATTCACACCGACAATCCGGTGGAATACGCTGCCGATGTCGTGGATTTCGTGACCAAGGGGGCGATCGACACATCATCGCCGCTCGGTACCGATCGCATGATCAAGGGCGCCGTCGTCTCTGCCCTGCCAGTGGCGCCGACTCCGCCCGGAGCGGCGCCGACGGCTGGCCTCAACAAGTAGGGCCCGGCGATGCCGAGGGTGCAGGCGGGCGAAGTCCAGCTCGGCTGGCGGGAGTGGGGAGGAGGCGACGTCACCGTCGTCTTCATCCACGGAAATCTCGCCAGCAAGGACTGGATCGAGCTCGCCGCGCCGTTGTTCCCGACCGGTCTGCGTGTGGTTGCAATCGATTGGCGCGGCTGCGGCGATAGCGACCGGCCGAAGCCGGCGGCCGACTATTCCAACTACTCCATGGCGCAGCACGCCGAGGACATGCTGGCGGCGCTCGATGCGCTCGAGATCGGCTATTGCCATCTCGCGACACATTCCACCGGCGGCATCATCGCGGCCAGGATGCTGCTCAAGCAGCCGCAGCGCTTCGGCCGTGTGTTCGCGCTCGATCCGGTGACGCCGCTCGGCATGGCCTTCAATGCCGACCAGATCGGATTGTTCAGGGCCATGATGGCAAGCAAGGAGCTGACGCGGTCCGTAATGGCGACAGCCGCTTCTTCGCTGTTTGTCCCGGAGAGCATGGGGCCGAACATGACCCCCCGCTTTCGCGAGGGGCTAGGGGAGATCCAGGCGCTGTTCGACCGGATCATCGAACAGACCTTCGGCGTATCGGACGGGATCTGGATAGGCACGCCGGTGAACCTGACGCGGGAGAAGGAGAGCCGTGAGTTGGAGCGCCGTATGCCCGAGATCCGGCACCCGCATCTCGTGCTGTGGGGCGAGTGCGATGGCTGGATTGCACCTGCTGACCTCCGCACCATGGCCGAAGCGATGCCGGTTTGCCGGCTGGTGATCGTGCCCGGCATCGGGCATTCGATGAATCTCGAACGCCCGGCGCTTTATGCCGGCTATTTCGGGGCGTGGTTCGGCGGACTTGCCGCGTAGCAGCCGCGCCAGAGAGGCAGTGGGATCGAGCGATGCTTGAGGATGATGTTAGAAAGCGCTAGGAGGTGCAGGTAACATGCTCAAGTCGCACCTTCTTCGTTGCAGGTAAATCGTTGAGATTTCGATATAATCGCTTCTCCGTCGCCCCCATGATGGATTGGAGCGAGAGTTCAAGTTTTTCAATCAGTTAGAAGAACGCGTGTGCACGACGTGTGCACCGGGAGATCAAGAAAAATCTTGTGAGAGCCAATGTGAGCGGGGCTCCGAAGCTGGCGGGGCGCGTCTGATCAGCAGTGGGCATGGGCGCTCGAGCCACTGAGGGCGCCCGTTCCGTTAAATTAGATAGTTTAGGGGCGCAAAGCGGACGTTCGCGACGGCGCGAAATGGCGCCGTCTAGCTGAAGCTATTGGGACAGACCCGATCTGTAGCGGCAGTGTGTATTAGCCCGCCTCAGAGATCTGCCTCAATTTGAAGATCGTGCCGCGGCAATGCGTGGTGGCCAATCGACGGATCACCGCTCCTCCAAACGGGAATGACCAAGGCGTTGCGGACTCTAAATTTTCGGCGGGGTGAGGCGCGGCTGACGTTAGTAACTACGGTTACAAGCTACAGATTTGCTCGCCGCTACGAGCGGACCCGAAGGGCAGGGCACTACGTATTGCTCAAATCGCAGAATTCGGCCGAACGCTTTCGATAGCGTTTCGATATCAACCAAGCAGACGATGGCTGCTTGCAGCGCATTGCCGAAGTCATCGGGAGTGACTGCCCGTCTTCCGTCACCCCCGGCAAGACCCGCCGCAAACTCCTCTCCGCCATAGCGCGACGCCAGCCGTCCCGTGTTGGCAGTAGCATGGTCGCCGACGCAATACGTCTGCTGGCGCAGCTCCGCTAGCCCATTTCAATGACTGAGTTGCAGAGGGCGAGTGGATGAAGTCCGGAAAGATCGAGACAAGGCTCGTTACCTTCGAGCGGCCATAGGGCGACGCCAAACAGCTGTCAGATAAAACCCTCGATGTATGCTCTGACCGCCCAAGTGTCCCCAACCGCGGCGGCACAGATGCCGAATGCATGGATCTCACGAGGCATTGAGCAGCTCGGGCTTTTGAGGATATCCATCATCATCGAAGAAACAGCCTCGCGTATCCGGCCGGCGCTCAGAAGCGCGAGAGCGTTTTCCTTGCTCTGTTCAAGATATTCTTCTCGCGTTAACATCGAAGCCTAGACCCAAGGCGAATGACGTAAAACAGATTGTTCTTTAGTGGTTTGGCGGTCAATCCCTTTAGAATGCCAGCGGCCGAGCCCCCGACGGATGCTGCCGCGCGATGTCTGCTTTAGGGTTGAAGAATTCAGGTCGCGCAAATTTGGTCCGCTCTGCCGTCATGAGCGGACCTCCGTCAGGCGAGGCGCGACTTCGCAGATGGGCCCAATAGGAGACATCCGCACCGCAGAGGAAGTCAACGAACTTGCCTTCTTAGTCGCCCGTTGGGGTGATGCGAAACTCAACTACTTCTGGTCGGTCGCGCAAATGTTTTGCGAGTCGTTCGGCGTTGAGCCTGTCGCGGCTCTTGATCGTCATCCGGTACTCGAACTGCTGCCCGCCTTCGCTTAATCGCGATGACAAGTTGGCAATCGTAAAACCGTGATCGCCGATCATCTTATGAACCTCGTCTTCCCCCATCACCCGATCCCGCGCAAAACGCAGCATGTGGTGAGCATAGAACTCGCTCGGCAATCGCGCCTCGATGAGCCTGAATAGCGCGAGCACCATGAGAGTCGCCAAAGCGCCTACGAAGGCAGCAAACCAGAACCCAATTCCAACCAAAATGCCGATAGCGGCCGTGACCCAAATGGACGCGGCCGTCGTTAGTCCCCTGACAGTCAATCCCTCTTTGAAGATGACGCCCGCGCCCAAAAAGCCGATGCCAGTCATGATGCCTTGGGCCATGCGGGTGGGGTCGGTGCGGATCGCGTCATGCTCGAGGCGCATCAACTTTGAGGCCCCAAACCCTCACCACCTGCTTTGAACAGCCGGAAAGCTCCGCGATCTCTTTGTAACTCGCGAGGCCGTTCCTGAGCATGTAAAGCGCAGCGGACTTCGTAGCGTCCCAATCTGGCTTGTGCGTTTTCACCAACAGCCCATGGACAATATCCGATTTGGACAAGAAGCCCGCCTCGCGGCGGGAATTCAGCAGGCGGGAAGCACTCAGAGCCACAGAGGCACGGCTCCTGCCGCCCAAATTAACGCTAACACACTGATCGTGCACGCCAAAGCGTATTGGCGGCCGATACCATGAGCCAATCCACAGGGAAGGTCGCTTCGCACCACAAAACGAAGTGGTCATTTCGGCCCAGCGCCTGCTCCCGGTCAGAGGCTATCTTTGCCAGCCCTGCATGATCCTGTTCGGGCCACCTTAAGCAGACCTTATGGCGCTCTGATTTAGGGTTCATCGGGGCCAACAACAGGCATCCCCGCGGCACCTTGGGAGATTTAGCCACGTTCGCCAGAACGCGAAAGGTATCACCGGCGACCTCGGCCGCTTGGCCATAGAATGATGACGCCGATGACGATCGGAGCCAGCCCAAAAGCCAAGGCCACCCAGAACATGGGTTCTTGGACGATGTAGAAGATCTCGAGCATGCGTAAGCATAGCTGCGCCTGAACACGTGGTCACGACGTGTCGGTTGGCGCGATCTGCATGCGGAAAAACCCCGCCTCCAAGAGGAAGCGGGGTTTAAGTTAGAGGGAGGTACTTGCTTGGCCAGCGCGTACCCCCGCGGCAAAGCTACCACAAGACGGGTATGCATCAACAACCAGGTTGACTGCGAGAAACCTGTCGGCGCCCACCGCTCGGGCTGCGTATACAAGGGCCGCGCCCCTCATTCGTCGTGTCCAATTGCCAGGGCCCGTCAGGGGCGTCGCACTTCGAAGTATGTTTTGCCTCCGCGCTCGAAGCCCGCGCCTTCATAGAAGCGCAGGGTCGTTTCACGCTTCGAACCTGTCGCCAAATGAACCTTATAGCAATCAGCCCGCGCGGCGAGATCAAGAGCGTGCGCAAGAACCCGTCGACCCAGCCCAAGCTTTCGGTATTCTGCGTGGGTGACCACATTTTCAATCACCCCATACGATCTACCGCCGCGAGACAGATTCGGCACGATCGCGAGAGTGCACGAAGAGGCGAGCAGATCTGCTGTTTGCGCGACAATCACGGTCATGAAGCTGGAAGCAAGCAGGGTCGTCCAAACGCGCTCGGCTGCTGCCGTCTCCAGTTGAGCCTCATGCGGATGAAGGTGCTGATAAAGTTTCAACACCGCAGGTAGATCGCATTGCGTGGCGGCACGGATAATGATTTCGTTCATTCAATGACCACACAGGCAGGAGTTTGCCGCCGCAGAACGAGGCGCTCACTGAGTCCGCGCGTTAACCCCGCTATTGAGGAGGTGAAGGGCCTCTTCATGAAGACCGGCAGTTGCTGAAGCTAAGACTGGGCCACCCTCCTCGGCCCTTTCCCCGTCAATCCGCGTCACCACTCCGCCCGCCTTTTCGATGATCGGGATCAACGCGACGATATCGTAAGATTGGAGCGAAGGTTCGACTGCGAGGTCAATACGGCCAGCAGCGACCATCGCAAAGGCATAGCATTCGCCACCGTAGCGAGTCATCCGAACCGAGGCGGCAAGGCGCTCGAAGCCCTGCTTGAGCTCACCTTGATAACGCTCAGGCGAATTCGTATGCAGGATGGCCCGCGAAAGCGTGCCGACGTCTCGGGTGGACAGTCGCTGGCGCTTACCTGCATATTCGCACCAGGCGCCATCGGACGAGGCCCAGAAACGCTCACGCGTGAAGGGCTGGCTCATCATTCCCAGTTCGGCTCGGCCATGTACGGTGAGCCCGATCAGCGTGCCCCAGACAGGAAGGCCGCAGATGAAGGGACGCGTCCCATCCACGGGGTCCAAGACCCAGCGGCAAGAACCGCTTCCGGTTAGACCGAGTTCTTCGCCCAGAATAGCATGGTCAGGATATTCGGCTTCGATCGCTGCTCGAATCGCAATCTCGGCTTGTCGGTCAGCGTCGGTCACCGGGTCGAAGTAACCCGCCCCCGTTTTGGAATCGACGGCAAGGTCGGTTCGAAAGCGTGGCAAGGTTTCGCGATCGGCGATATCTGCTAACCGATGAAGAAAATCGGCGCCCGGCAGTTTCGGCATAAAGTATCTCCAATCGTGCACACTCGCTGCCGTTGTATACGGGCAACTGTCGAATTACATCCTAAACTTGCATAATGATCCCGCTGTGATCATGAAGGTCGCCGCCGACACGCCGCTAGAGCGAGACCAAAGAATGGACCGCGTCAGGGCTGGTTGCGAGGTCAACATAACGAGGCGGTCGCCCGACTTGGCGGAATCTCACCAGTTCGCGGCGACCAGGACGCGATCGAGGAGGAAGGCGAGCCCAGCGACCAGCACGAGCGCGGAGAGCGCCGTCACCGCCCGCCGCTCCCACGCGGCGCGCCGAAACCAGAGTAGGACCGGCAGGAAAGCGGCGATCACCGCTACTTGGCCGGCTTCAACGCCGAGGTTGAACGACACGAGCGCGCCGGCCAGGGCGCCCGGGGGCAGATCGAGATCGAGCAACGCGCCGGCAAAGCCGAAGCCATGCACGAGGCCAAACGCGAAGCCCACGGCCCAGCGCCACGACGCCGTGCGTGTGAGGAAAATGTTTTCGGCCGCGACGTAAACGATCGACAGCGCGATCACCGGCTCGACGATCCAACTAGGCGGCGACGCCGCGCCGAGTACCGCCACGGCCAAGGTGATGCTGTGCGCCGCCGTGAAGGCGGTGATGACGGCGAACAAGGATCCGATTCCTCCGCCGCCCAGGACGAGGGCCAGCACGAACAGGAGGTGATCAACTCCCGTCAGGATGTGCTCGATGCCGAGCCGAAAGAAGGCGAAGACGCCGCTCCCGGCAGTAACCTCGGGCGCCGGGCTCCCGCTCGATGCTGCGACAGCGAGGCGAGCCTCGCGCCGGTCGCGTTCGAGGGTGTATTGCTGCACGCTCCCCAAGGCTTCGACACGGACAAGCGTGTGGTAGTCGTTGCCGAGCGCGTCGGACAGGTCGTCGCGCAGCAAAAGTTCGTGCGGCGGACCGGGGCAGGCGTAATCGACGATTACCACGGCGTTGGCGCGGTCTGGCGTGGGCGGCGTGACCGTCCCGGGCACCGGCTCGCACTTCACCCCGTTTGCGGAAATCGAGACTTTGCGCGCGACCAAATCGGCCAGCGTGGCGTAGCTTTCACGGCGCTGCGGCCATACGCCGGTGGCCGTCTCGGCGACGGCCGCCGCGAGCGCGTCGGGACCGAGCGTGAGGCTGTATCGGACAGTTCCGCCGGACAGGCTCACCGTGGCATAGCCCATCGATCCGGCGACGTGTCCGTGCGCTGTTCCGAGCAACAGCAGCAGGGCAAGAGCGGCCCACGGCGTCGCCCGATGGGGAGAGGCGGGCGGCGTCATCGCGCTTCCGCTCCAGTCATGACCTCGGCCCATTCGCCGCCGACGAAGCGGGACATCAGGTAGAGCCGCGGATTGCCATCGATGCGCATGTACTGGAGGTACCCCTCGGGGTTGAACTCACCGAAGCTGGCGGCAAGCACCAGATCGCCGTCCCTTCCGTAGAGCTTCACGGAGAGCCGCGGCGGGTCGAGGCCGAATGGCGCCGGATCGCTCCCCACGAGCCCTGCCGCCTCGATCTCGCGGACCGGCCCGGAATTGTGCATGATTTGAACGGCCTTGCTGACCTGAAGCCCTGCGGCGCCGATGTTGACGCCATCAGGCGTCACCCACTCAGTCTCGCCCGCACGGAGCAGGGTAACGCGCCGTGTGCCGCGGCTCAACTCCACCCGCTTGACCTCTTCGGGCACGCGCTTGAGCAAGCCCTTAGCCTCGAACCGAACGAGCTGGCGCTGCACCGGCATAGCGCCGCTCACCACCATCGCCGCGAGGTAGAGCAGCGCGAGCGCCGCGAGGACGGGATGCAGGACGTGCCGCCTCATCGCCGCCGCCACCAAACAACGAAGCCGAGCGCGATCACCAGCAGCGGCATTGCAACCACGACCATGAAGAACACCGCGTTCGACTGCCGCCCGGTCAACACGATCAGCGGAGGCACGGGGACGCGCGCGGCGACGGCAGTCGTGCGCTCCTCACGTGCCAGCCACCGGGCTACCGAGAGCAGAAGGTCGCTATTCGCCATATAGGGAAAGAACGAGTTGCTGGCGAAATCGCTGTCGCCGACGACGATGGCGCGCATGGGTTCGGCGCCGCGGTCTAGGCGCCCTTCTACGGCGACGCCCAACACGCGCGCGCCGGAGACCGGAGGGGAGGCCGCGTCCTTCTCACCGGTCGCGTCAGGCTCCACTTTGTGCGACGCCACCGGCTTCACCGGGCGCGTGTAGCTGTCGCGGCTGCTGAGCAGCAGCGGGGTGACGCGGAGGTCGCTCGCCGGTGGCAACAGCGTGATCGAACGGACGCCGGGATAGAAGGTGAGCGAGACCGAGCGCGTAACCGGATGGGGGTCGTAGCCCGTGACCGCCACGATCTCGGGGTTGGTCGAGTAGTGGCTCAACGGATCGACGACGACATCCTGCTCCGGGCGGACGCCGAGCTCGGCCACAAGCCGGGCGAGCCCGGGTTCGAGCACGAAACCCAGGTCCAGCAGGAGAAGGGCCGACCCACCGCGCCGCAGATAGGCGCGCAAGGCCGCGCTCTCAGCCGGCAGGAACGTGGTCCGCGGATTGGCTGCGATGAGGAGCGTGCAGGCGGCGGGCACGTCGCCCTCGGTGGCGAGGATGAGCTTCCGCGCTTCATAACCCTGCGCTTCGAGCGCGCGGCGCAGGCGCCCCGCGCCGTGGCCCGGCATCTCCACCACCTGCGAGCTGGCGTCGTCGTGGCTGTGGCCAGCGCCACTTTCCAGGTGCGTGTGATACTCGAAATTGTCCATCGGCAGCTCGCCGTGGCCCTCGAGGAAGCAGGCCGTAATTGCGCGCCCGCGCAATGCGCGCTGGATACCGATGGCGATCTCCGTCTCGTCCGTGCCTTGCACCAGCACCCGACGTCCCTCCGCCTCCACGACCGCGGCATTGTAGATCTGGATTGCCTTCTCGCGCGCCAGTCTCGGGTCCCGGTCTGGATCGACCGCGACGACTTTGAGCAGCGGGTTGCGCCGGGCCATGATCGCAAGGAGGTCGCGCGCGCGCCGCCCGGCGGGATCCTGCGAGCGATAAAAGTAGGTGACGGTTACCTCGCGGGAGACCTCGTCAATGGCCCGCATGGCCGCCCCTGAGGGCGTATAGACCTTCTCGCGAGTCAGGTCGAAGTGCACGTCATGCAGATGCAGCGCGACATTGGCCAGCACCGCGGCGCCGAACGCGATGAGGATGACTCCGGCCGAATAGGTCCGCCCCCGCCAGCCCGCGAGCCCGGTCTGCAGCGGCAGCCTCAGCCCGGTCGCGAACAGCACCAGGACGGCGGCGAGCCAGCCACCAGCCCAGAGCAACGCGTTCCAGTCGAGCTCCGGGTGCTCCATGGCGTCAGCGCCGGGCCAGCCCGCGCACGGCGAGGAACAGCCCGAGCAGGGTCACCCCGAGGAAGAAGCCGAAATCCGAAGCGTACATGGCGCCGAGGGCAAAGGGCTGGAAGCGCGCCAGCAGCGACAGCCCGAGCACCCAATTGTCGATCGGCGACGGCAGCAACGCGGCCCAGGCGTCAATCGCCCACAGCATCCCGAACACGCCGAGCGAAACGACCGCGGCCACGACCTGGTTGGCGGTGAGCGCGGAAACGGCAAGACCGATCGAGACTAGGGCGCCGGCGAGCAAGGTGAGGCCGAGGTAGCCGCTGTAGATCGGGCCCCAATCGGGAGTGCTGAACCGCGCCAATATCAATGAATACACCAAAGTGAGCGCGACCATCGCGAGCAGCATGCCCATCGAGGCTGCGAACTTGGCCAGCACGATGTCGCCCTCGCGCACCGGCGACGTCAGCAGCAGCTCGAGGGTGCCGCCCCGGCGTTCCTCGGCGAACTGCCGCATGGTAACGAGCGGCACGAACAGGACGAGCTGCACGGCCGCCTGAAAGAAGACGTTCACCAGCGTCGCCTGCTTGGTGGCGATGAGCGTGACGGCGAAGCCGTAGCCGTTGAGCACAAGGAAGACGGCGATGACGGCGTAAGCGATCGGCGAGACGAACAGCGCGCGCAACTCCTTGGCAACCAGGGCGAGGAACGCCGTCACTGGAGCGCTCGGCTCGCCGTTAGCCGGAGGAACAGCTCCTCCAGGTCTGAAGCCGTCTCAACGGTCTCGACGCTGGCGATGCCGGCGAGGCAGAGGACGGCGGCGACATGGGGCGCTGCGCCGGCCTCCGACACCTCCACCCGCCAGCCGGCGAGGCCGCCCTCCGGCTCCTCCCGGGTCACGCCGCCGATCCCCGCCAGGCCGGACAACGCCGCCGCGACCTCGTCCGCCCGATCGGCTCGGGCGCGGACGCGAAGCGAAGTGCCGCGCCCCGCGCCGGCCATGGGGTGGACGGTGAGCAGCCGCCCGTCGAGCAGGATCGCGACCCGATCGGCGACGCGTTCCATCTCGGCAAGGACGTGCGAGGTGACAAGGACCGCGCTGTCGCGGGCCAGAGTCCGCAGCAACCCGCGCAGCTCGATGACTTGACGCGGGTCAAGGCCGTTGGTCGGCTCGTCGAGCACCAACAACTTGGGTTCGTTCAGCACGGCCTGAGCGATTGAGACGCGCTGCCGATAGCCGCGCGACAGCCGGCCAATCACGACGTCGCCGACCGGCTCGAGCGCGAGTCGCGCGCGGGCGGACTCGATGCCTCGGTGCAACGCATTTCCCCGCAAGCCCCGCAACCGTCCCATGAAGTGGAGAAATTCGTCCACCCTCATATGGCTGTAGAGCGGTGCGTTCTCCGGCACGTAGCCGATCCGCGCACGCGCCTGGTGTCCGTCGCGGACCACGTCGAAGCCGTCGACGCGGACAGTACCTTCGCTCGGCCGCAGATAGCCGGTTATGACGCGCAAGATGGTGGTCTTACCCGAGCCGTTGGGGCCAAGCAGGCCCACCACTTCCCGCTCGTTCACCTCGAACGAGACGCCGTCCACTGCCTGACGGCGGCCATAACGTTTGCCCAGCCGTTCGACGGAGGCGACGGCGACGCCGTGCCGCGAGCTTTCAGCCGGCGCAATGCCAAGCCCCGCCGGGGCTCGGCACGGTCGATCGGTCAGGTGCAGGTCCAATGTCGGCGTCGATCCGGTCAATCGTAGAATTCCGGCGCCTTCTTCATCGCCTTGAACGCGTCCGGATCGTGGGCGGTGAAGAAATTTGCCTTTTGAGTCGCCATCTCCCGCCTGATCCACTCGAAGGCCGAGTAGAATCCCGCTGTCGAATAGACCAACGGGGTGCTCGGCGGTATGTTCTGCTCGACGTTCTCCCGGAAATAGACGTTGTCCCCGGTGAGGATGGTGAGGCCGGTGTTCTTCAGCCGCACCGTCATCATTTGGCTGCCGGGCGTGTGGGCAACCCACCGCTTCACGACGAGCGTGCCATCTCCAAACAGGTCCTGATCGCCTTCGAGCTGCAACATCTTCACCGCGTTTGCGCTAGGTGTCATGTTCCCGCGCAGCGGCAGGACGTCGCCGAGAACGTAATTGGAGCCGGTGCCGGGCTCCGGCCAAAAGAAGTTCTGAAGCTCGCTCTTTTGCACGACGAGCGTCGACTTCGGGAACTTGGCCACGTTGCCGCCGTGGTCGAGGTGGAGGTGGCTCACCACGACGTAGGTGATATCGTCGGGCGTAAGATCGATTTTCTTCAGCTGCGTATCGATCGCGACATCTGGCGTGTTGACCGGCTTCAACCCGGTGAACGCGGCACCCCAGTAGCCTGGGTCGGTGATAATCTTATCGTTGTTGCCCGTATCGAAGAGAACATTCCCTTTCGGATGTTTGATCACGTAAAAACCGACCGGAACCTGGATCGCCGGCTCCATGGGTGCGCCGTTCACCAAAAATCCTTTGCCGAGAGTCAACGCGCCGGAGCTGAACGCGTAGAGCTTAAGGTCTTGCGCGCTTAGTGCCGTACTCGACAATACGCTCCCGAGAAGAGCGACCATTGCCGTCAAATATTTGCGGGTCATTCTTTGCCTCCCTCGTCGCGAATTTTGTTATGTTTCGCTTCTGTGCAAAGCCGCAGAGGCGCCGGCAGGATGCACTTAAGTTCATCACGCCGCAGTAGACCTGTCAATAATTCTGGACGGAGGCTCGGTTCACCCGACGTACTTCGGGGCCGGTGGTCAGGACTGGCCGAGCTCGTTGCGTGAGTGGATGGCTGGGGGGTAGGGGCATTCCTGCTGAATCCAGTAACCGCAGCTCTATCCTCGCCTTCAACGAAGCGTCCCATCCCTAGGTCAATCCACAGGGAACGTCACTTCGCACGCGCAAAACCAGTGCTCATTTCGACCAGCGCCCAAGTTGCGGACCCAGCGCACCGCCCTCGCCGAAACCAAGGCCAGGAGGCGCGTCTTGCGCTCGCGGACGACCTCGGCGAGCGCGACCGCCAGCTTGCGGACCTGCAGCAGATGCTCGCCTCAACAATGCGAAGCTTGCCGAAGCGCAGAAGGGTCCAGGTGGAGATTATGCGCAGGGAACGCGAGCTGGAGGACTTAGTGGGGGCTGCTATACCTCCGGAAAAGATCGCTACGGGCGCGACCTCGCGAAATGCTCCATCGACAAGCAAAGCGTGAACGCTGGCCGGTACGCGAAGGACAGGCCATGGCCTTTCGAATGGCGGCCAAGAGGGCTGGCAACACGCGACAATTATAGTAGCGTTGTTGCAAGAAGAAGCGAACGGCGGCTGAAGCCGGCCGCAACGAATAGAACAGGGAGGACTTTCGATGCAATTTCTCAAGGCTGCGGTTGCGGCCGGACTTGTAGTTGTGACCTGTACGGGCACCTCGCTTGCGCAGAACAAGCCGTCGGGGCTCAAAATTGGCATCACGACGTTCCTGTCGGGCCCTGCGTCAGTCTTCGGTGTGCCGGCGAAAGCCGCGGCGGAGATGATCGCGGAGGATCTCAACAAGAAGGGTGGCATTGGCGGCGTGCCGGTCAAGCTCTCCTTCATCGACGAAGGCGCGGGAGGCGAAGCGCTCGTCTCGAACTACCGACGCGTGGTGCAGGACGAAAAGGTTGATGCCACGTTTGCTTCGATCTCGTCGGGCAGCTGCACCCAGTTGGTTCCGGTCGCCGAAGACCTCAAAGTCATGAATTTCATGTGGGACTGCGGTGCGGCCTCCATCCTCGAAACCAAGAAGTACCGCTACAATTTCCGGACTCAGGCGAACGGCACGCCGGAGATGCTGGCCGTGCTCCTTTACCTGCTGAAGACCAAACCCGACTTTAAGACGATCGCGGTGGTCAATCAGGATTATGCGTGGGGTCGGGAGAGCTGGGAGATCTTTTCGACAGCGCTCAAGTCGATGAAGCCGGACGTGCAAGTCGTGGCGGAGCTCTTCCCGAAGTTCGGCGCACCGGACTACTCCACTGAGGTTTCCCGTCTGTTGGCGCTGCGGCCGGATGTGGTTCTGACCACGTCTTGGGGCGGAGATCTCGACACGCTGGTCCGCCAGGCCGGTCAGCGCGGCCTGTTGCAGCAGTCGACCTTCGTGCTCGGGATCGGCGAATCATCGATCCAGCGGTTGGGCAAGGACTTGCCTGAAGGCCTGATCGTCGGCGCGCGCGGAGACCACTGGTTCCTGCATCCCGAGAAGAAGAACGACGCGGCCTTCAAGGCGTTCAATGAAGCCTTCAAGGCGAAGACCGGTGCATGGCCGATCTACCCGGTCTATCACATGGCGCAGGCGTTCAAGGCCCTGCAGACGGCCTACGACAAGGCGATCAAGTCCAACGGCGGCAACTGGCCCACGCGCGAACAGGTCGTCGACGCGACGGCGGGCACCGAGTTCGCCACCGGCTTCGGCCGTCCGATTACGCTGCGGCCCGAGGACAACCAGGGTCTCGAAGCTCAGCTGGTCGGCGTCACCAAGTCCGTTCCGGGGTACGACTTCAAGCTGCTCGACAACATTATGATCTTCGATCCGAAGACGATCACCAATCCGGCTGGCGTACGGTCGGTTGAGTGGCTCAAGACGCTCAAGCCGGACTTCGTCAAGATGGATGTGCCGACCTTCAAAGCTCAGTAACGGCACGCTCGACTTTTGATCCCGTCCTCCGAGCCTCGTCCCGGAGGACGGACCTTTTCCGAAGGCGATCATGAACTCGACACTCGCTATCTTGGCTATCCTCGATGGGATCAGCTACGCCGCACTGGTGTTCTTGGTCTCGGTCGGGCTCAGCCTGATTTTCGGCGTGCTGCGCGTGGTCAACGTCGCGCACGGTTCGCTGTACGCGTTCGGCGCCTACCTGGCAGCGACGTTCAGCCTTGCAATCGCGCCGATCTCGCCTTGGCTCACCTATCCCGCGCTGTTGGCCGCTTCCATCGTGATCGGCATCGTATGCGGCGGTTTCATCGAACGGTTTCTGCTGCGACCGCTCTCCGGACAGGAGGACGTCCTCCAGCTTCTGATCACTTTCGCCGCCTTCATGATCATGGACAACCTGCAGCGTCTGATCTGGGGCGTGCAGCCCATCTTCGCCGCGGAACCGTTGAGACTACTTCCCAACGTCGCCGTGTTCGGCGTCAGCTACACGTCGTACCAGGTTATTCTGCTGCCCGGCGTCGCATTGGCGACGCTGTTCGGGCTCCGCTACTTCCTGCGCAGGACGCTGTCGGGAGCGGTGATCCTTGCAGTCACGGAGGACCGCGAAGCCTCGACCGCCATCGGAATTGACGCAAAACGCGTATATTTCGTGACCTTCGTCATCGGCGCGAGCCTGGCCGCGTTAGGAGGAGCGCTGGCCTCGCCGACCACCTCGCTGGTCCCTGGTATGGGCGCCGATATGATCGTACTTTCCTTTGCCGTAGCTGCGACCGCGGGTCTCGGCCAGATCGAGGGCACCGCGCTCACGGCGCTGATGATCGGCCTGACCCGTGCCTTCGTGATCTATCTCCAGCCGGAATTCGAAGTTCTCGTTCCCTATCTGCTGATGGTGCTGGTGCTTCTCGTGCGTCCGTTCGGCCTGTTCGGCGCCGTGCAGGTAAGGAAAATATGATGAGCGGTCGCATCAAGCCGGTCACCACGGTCGCGATCATCTTCTTTCTGGTCAGCGCCGTCGCGCCCCTTTTGGTATCGAGCTGGGCGACCTTGTTCGCGTTGATCCTCGCGAAGGGCATCGTCGTTCTCGGTATCATTCTTCTGCTGCAGGCGGGGCAGGTGTCGTTCGGACATGCAATGTTCTTCGCTACCGGGGCGTATACCGCGGCATTCTGGGGCAAGTACGTCGGTGGCGGCGACATCGTTCTCTTCATCGCGCTGGGCGGCATAACCTCCGCCGTCTTCGGCCTCATCGTCGGCCTCTTCGTCGTGCGCTACCGGGAAATCTTTTTCGGAATGCTGAATCTGGCGTTTTCGATGGTGCTGTGGTCGCTGCTGGAGAAGATGTTTCATTACACCAACGGCGCCGACGGCATCCGGGTCCCTCGTCCGGCCCTGTTGGGGCTGTCCTTTACACCCGAAATCTTCCAGTACGTCATTCTTTACGTGAGCCTTTTGATCGCGGTCGTCGCCTTCTACGGCGTGCAACGCTATCTCGATAGCCCGCTCGGACACATGCTGCGTGCCATCAAAGCGAACGAGACCCGGCTCGAGTACCTCGGGACGTCCGCACGGCGCGTGCTTCTGATAGGCTACGTGATCTCGGCTTTTCTCGGCGGCATCGGCGGCACGCTGGTGGCGATCGTCCAGCAGATCGCTACGCCCGAGTTCGGGTTCTGGACGAAGTCGGGCGAGTTCGTCTTTATCGCGATCCTCGGCGGCAGCACCCACGCCTTCGGAGCGTTCGCCGGCGCGGCGATGTTCGAGTGCGTGCGCTTCTATGCGGCGGCCCACCTGGCCGACACCTGGCAGCTGATCCTCGGCGTGGTCTTGATCGTCATCATTCTCTATGCGCCTAACGGACTGATAGGTCTCAGGCAGCGCTACGGCCGGGCGAAGCAGGGAGGACATTGATGGCCAACGTCCTCCTTTCCGCGAAGGGCATCAAGATCCGGTTCGGCGGCGTCGTGGCCGCCGACGGTATCGATTTGGACGTGCTCCAAGGCGAGAACCTCGCGATCATCGGACCGAACGGCGCCGGAAAGACCACCTTCCTCAACATCTCGACGGGTTATCTGCGGCCGCAGGCCGGAAGCATCACCTTCCTAGGTCAGGAAATCACGGCGCAGCTCCCGCGCACGATCACCAAGCTCGGCATCGCGCGGGCCTTTCAGATACCGCAGCTTTTTCTCGATCAGACTGTGATGGAGAACATGCTGATCGCCGCGGCCTCGCGGCTGGGAAGCCCTTCCGGCTTCACGGCTCTTTCCGCCCTGCCTGAGCTGCCTGAAATGGAGCGCCTTCTGGATCTCGTCGGCGTCAAGTTGTACGCGTCTCGCAAGGCGAGGGAGCTACCCGAGGGACAACGCAAGCTGGTCGACATCGCTCTGGCGCTCGCGCTGAAGCCCAGACTGCTGCTGATGGACGAGCCGACCTCGGGCGTCGCCTCCGCCGAGAAGCTGGAGATCATGGACATCCTGACGTCCGCGCTCGCCAAGGAGAATGTGACTTCGGTCTTCGTCGAGCACGACATGGACATGGTAGAGCGCTATGCCCACCGAGTCGCGGTGTGGAACGTCGGGAAGATCCAAAAGGTCGGCACGCCGGCGGAGGTTCTGGCCGATCCCAAGGTCCGCGAACAGGTGATCGGCATATGACGGCGATGCTGGACTTCGAGGACGTCAACGTCGCGATCGCCGATGCGCCGGTGCTGCGCAGCGTCAGCTTCTCGCTGCCGCCGGGTGCGACCGCCGCGCTCATCGGACGAAATGGCGCCGGCAAGACCACGACGGTACGGACCATCATGGGCTTCACGAAGGCGAGCGGCACCGTGCGCCTGGCCGGTCAGGACCTGGGACATGTTCCTCCGCACCGCCGGCCCTTCTTAGGCATCGGCTACGCCCCCGAGGACCGTCGTCTCTTCTCGGCCTTTACGGTGGAAGAAAACATTCTTTTGCCTGGTCGCGTCGCGAAACTTCGCTCGGACGAGGCGCGCCGGCGGCTCGAGCGAGCCTACTCCGTCCTGCCGGAGCTCAAGGAACTGGCGAGTCGCCCGGCGGGCTCCGTGTCGGGTGGCCAAGGCAAGATGGTCGCCCTCGGGCGCGCCCTGATGCTAGGCACCCGCCTCATCATTCTGGACGAGCCGTTCCAGGGCCTCGCCCCTGTGCTGGCGCAGAGGTACGCCGAGGCGCTGCGTCGGCTTCGTTCGCAGGACCGGGACATTACCCTTCTGATCACGGAGTCGAACCCGAAGCTGCTCGAGACCTTCGCCGACGTGACGCTGACAATCGAGCGCGGCGAAATCGAAAGCCGGGTCCGGGTGTAGCGCTCGCCCGGTTCGGCGCGCAAAACAGACGGACAAGCCAAGCTCCATCGAGGCTTGCCGAACAGACGAATCTACTGGCGCTCAATGCAACACGAGACGGCCCGCGCCGGCGAAGCGGCAGGGGATTTGCGGTAGTCGCACAACGGCCGCCTGACGGCCCAGCGGCGAAGCATGCTCGGCGAGACCCGAGACCACCGCGGCACGTCCTTCGGTCATTCTCAAGGGCGCACCATGCTCTTAAAGCGCACTGTGGCGGAAAGAGCGGGACTGTAGGTCCGCATCATCGGCCCGGAGGGCGGCTCCAGCACTGACAGGCGGAGGCCAACTCCCCTCTCCGGTGGCGCAATGAAGGCATCGAACGGCAGGGCCGGCTGCAGCCGGCTGGCGGCCTCTATCCGGCCAGACATGTCCCTTTGGTATGGTAGGGCTGGGGTGTTTTCGGACCGCTCACACGGTTGGGAGCCTCGGGACGATTTTGGTAAGGGATGGTAGGCTGAGAGAGCGTATAGAAAGATGTGGCCTCTCGAGTCCAAGAAGATGGGTTCGATCTCCCTGCGGAGCGCCACGATGCTCGCGCGCCGTCAGTTCGTGGTGACACGACTCTGCGGCGTGCACGCGGGCGACGCGTCACGCACGTCAAAAAAGTATCAATTGCACACTGAAATCGTGGTGGCATGCCCCGACACTGCTCGCTACGATCCTGGAAGAGGAAACGCTGAGCAAATTTAGCCGGAACAGGGGCGGTCATTGCAAGCCGCGCCGGCCGGGAGGAGCGGACATGGAACCGGACCTGGAAGTTGTCCAGATACGGCGCGGCGAGTCGTTCAAGGCGTGGTCGCATGGCTACCCATTTCACACTGTTCGCTGGCATTTCCATCCTGAGTACGAACTCCACCAGGTTGTGGCGACCAGCGGTCGCTATTTCGTCGGCGACTTTATCGGCGAGTTCGAGCCCGGCAATCTAGTCCTCACCGGCCCTAACCTGCCGCACAATTGGGTGAGCGATCTTCCGGCAGGGGAAACTATCCCGCTCCGCGGCCGCATCCTTCAGTTCAGTGAAGAATTTATTGGCGACTTGACGAAGGTCGTGCCCGAGCTTTCGGGTCTTTCCTCGCTGCTGGAATTTTCCCGGCGCGGCGCGCTCTTCACCCGCAGTACAAGCGACCAAGTCGCGCCACTGATGGAGGAGATCGTGGGCGCGAATGGAGTGCGTCGGATCGAGCTGTTCCTGATGATTTTGGGGATGCTGTGCCGCGCCCGAAAAGCGCGCCCGCTCTCCAGCCCCAACTATCTCCCCGACCCGTCCGGTTACATGTCGGCGGGCATGAACAAGGCGCTCGCCTTCATCCGTACCAACCTAACGCAGTCATTCAGCGAAGCTGAGCTGGCAGCAATCGCGGGCCAGTCGCAAAGCGCGTTTTCGCGCTCCTTCCGCCAGCACACTGGCATGTCATTGGTCCAATACGTCAAACGTCTCCGCATCAATCTCGCCTGCCAGATTTTGATGAGCGACGAGCAAGCTTCGATCACCGACATCTGCTTCGAGGTCGGTTTCAACAACGTCTCGAATTTCAACCGTCAGTTCCTGGCCGAGAAGGGCATGCCGCCTTCGCGATTTAGACGATTGTTGGCGCAAAACATCAACGCGGCACGTGCTGCATAGTCGGTAAAGGAGAAAAAGGGGACGAGGTCACTACGGCAAGGAAAGGAAGGACGCGGGCCCGCTGATAGCGGCCTGCGACTGGAAATGTTTGTCCAGATTTTTGGTGGCTTCACTGCATCGGCGTCCATCGCTGGTCATGGAAGCAGCGAAGGCGTGTGTCTTTGATGAATGAACGAGAGCACTCTAACATTCAGTTCCGGAAAGGAAAGTCCGAATGAAAAAGTTGTCGCCTAAATATTGCACGATCGCCTTGGCCGTGTCGCTTCTGGGCACGACAGCCACCTTCTCTCAGGCCGCGGAGGTGAAGGACGCGACGGTGGCCTTCCTTATGCCCGATCAGGCCTCCACCCGCTACGAGCAGCACGATTATCCGGGCTTTGCGGCCGAGATGAAGAAACTCTGCGCCAGTTGCAAGGTGATCTACCAGAACGCCGGCGCGGATGCGGCGCGGCAGCAGCAGCAGTTCAACTCGGCAATCTCGCAGGGCGCCAAGGTGATCGTCCTGGATCCCGTTGACTCGACAGCCGCAGCCTCCCTGGTCAAGATGGCACAATCGCAAGGCATCAAGGTCATCGCGTATGACCGGCCGGTCCCCGATGCGAAAGTCGATTTCTACGTGTCCTTCGACAATGAAGCCATTGGCAAGGCTATCTCCGAATCCCTCGTCAAGCATCTCAAGGCTGCCAACGTCACAGCCAAGGAAGGCGAAGGCGTGCTTGAAATCAATGGGTCGCCGACGGATGCCGCTGCGGGACTTATCAAGAAGGGCATCCATGAGGGCCTCGATAAGAGCGGCTATCCCATTCTCGCGGAATACGACACGCCGGACTGGGCGCCGCCCAAGGCGCAGCAATGGGCGAGCGGCCAGATCACCCGCTTTGGCAAGAAGATCCTCGGCGTAGTGGCCGCCAATGACGGGACGGGCGGTGGTGCAATTGCCGCTTTCAAGGCCGCCGGCATCGATCCGGTGCCGCCGGTGACAGGCAACGACGCGACTATCGCCGCGCTTCAGCTCATCATCGCCGGCGATCAGTACAACACGATTTCTAAACCCAGCGAGATCGTGGCCGCTGCTGCGGCCCAATCGGCGGTGAAATTCCTCTCCGGCGAGACGCCCAACGCGGAAACCACGCTCTTTAATGCGCCGTCGAAGCTCTTCGTGCCGGCGGTCGTTACGCAGGAAAACCTGAAGGCGGAGATCATCGACAAGAAAATCCAGACGGCCGATCAGCTCTGCACGGGCCGATATGCCGCCGGCTGCAAGAAGCTAGGCATTACGCCGTAACTACGTTCATCCCGGCCGCTTGACGGCGGCCGGGACGAACGACGAGCAGGGACCTTGGAAATGACCGCGATCTCGGATGTGGATCACCCGCAGGGCGAACCGCGCAAGCCAGTTCTGAGCCTTCGCGGAATTTCCAAGCATTTCGGCGCCGTGTCCGCCCTCACCAATGTCGACCTCGACGTGCATGCCGGCGAGGTCGTCGCGCTCGTGGGCGATAACGGCGCCGGAAAGTCCACGCTCGTGAAGATCCTCGCCGGCGTGCACCAGCCTAGCGCCGGAACGATCGCCTTCGATGGCGAACCTGTCGTCCTGGCCGACCCGGCCGCGGCGCTCAGCCTCGGCATAGCTACCGTCTTCCAGGACTTGGCGCTCTGCGAGAACCTCGATGTGGTCGCAAACATCTTCCTCGGCCGCGAGCTAAATCCATTTCGACTCGACGAGGTCTCCATGGAGCTGCGCGCCTGGACCTTACTTAGCGAATTGTCGGCGCGGATCCCGAGCGTGCGCGAGCCCGTGGCTTCGCTTTCCGGCGGGCAGCGCCAGACCGTCGCTATCGCACGTTCGCTGCTGACCGAGCCGAAGCTCATCCTGCTCGACGAGCCAACCGCAGCACTTGGCGTCGCCCAGACCGCCGAGGTGCTCGACCTCGTCGAGCGCGTCCGCGCCCGCGGCCTCGGCGTCATCATGATCAGTCATAACATGGAGGACGTACGCGCGGTGGCCGACCGGATCGTGGTGTTGCGTCTCGGCCGCAACAACGGCGAATTCGGACCGGACGCCTCCAATCAGGATCTCGTCACTGCCATTACCGGTGCGGATGAGAACTCGGTCTCGCGGCGCGCCGGCCGGCGTCGCGCCCATCAGGCGGCGGAGCAGCAGCGATGACCAGCGACACGCAACGGGTTTCGGCGGCGCGCCCGCTCGACCGGAGCGACGAGCGGCTCAAGCACGCGGACACGCTCGGGAGCGTCGTTAGCGCTTTCGTGGACCGGGTGCGATCGGGCGACCTAGGTTCGCTACCCGTGGTCGTCGGGCTCATCGTCATCTGCACGGTCTTCGAGAGCCTCAACCCGGTTTTTCTGGCGCCGAACAATCTGGTCAATTTGCTGTTCGATTGCTCGACGGTGGGCGTCATCTCGCTCGGCATCGTCTGCATCCTGATGGTCGGCGAGATCGACCTTTCGGTCGGCTCGGTCAGCGGGTTCGCTTCGGCGCTGATTGGCGTGCTTTGGGTGGGTCAGGATTGGCCGGTCGCCCTCGCCATCGGCACGGCGCTGGTCCTGGGCGCAGCCATCGGTGTGCTCTACGCATTTCTGTTCAATCGCCTGGGGATGCCGAGCTTCGTCTCGACGCTGGCCGGCTTGCTGGCCTGGCTCGGGCTGCAGCTGTATCTGCTCGGTTCTTCGGGCTCGATCAATCTTCCTTACGGATCGCCGCTGGTCGACTTCGGGCAGATGCTCGTCATGCCGCCGATCGTGTCCTACGCGCTGGCGGCGGTCGCGAGTCTGATCATGTTCGTGACCGGCTATCGCACGGCCGTGCGCCGCCGCCGGGCGGGACTGTCAGCCACTTCGCCCGGCCGCATGATGCTGAAGGCGCTGCTGGTTACCGTCGTGCTCGAATTCGTCGTCTACTATCTCAATCTCGGGCGGGGCGTACCGTGGATGTTCGGTCTGTTCGTCGGCTTGTGCGTGGTCATGAACTATGCGTTGACGCGGACTAAATGGGGTCGATCGATGTCTGCGGTCGGCGGCAATCGCGAGGCAGCCCGACGGGCCGGCATCAACGTTCGCCGGGTCTATTTGAGCGCCTTCATGCTGTGCTCGACGTTGGCAGCCGCTGGCGGCATTCTTGCCGCGGCGCGACTGGCATCTTCCAGCCAACAGGCTGGCACCGGAGACGTCAACCTCAACGCGATCGCCGCCGCAGTCATCGGCGGTACGAGCCTTTTTGGCGGCCGGGGCAGTGCCTATTCTGCGCTCCTCGGCATCATCGTCATCCAGTCCATCGCGAGTGGCCTGACGCTGCTCGATCTCTCCTCGTCGCTCCGGTACATGATCACGGGCGGGGTCCTTGCCGTTGCGGTCATTGTCGATTCGCTGGCACGTCGCTCGCGCCTGTCCCATGGCCGGGCTTGAATAACTCTCACAAGAAGGACAAGCCGTGGCCCAGGAACTCGCAGGAAAAGTCGCCGCGATCACCGGTGCCGCATCGGGCATCGGTCTCGAATGCGCCAGAACATTCGTCGCGGCGGGTGCACGGGTGGTGCTGATCGATCGTGCGGAAGAGGCGCTGAGCAGCGCCTGCGCCGAGCTGGGCGGCCAGGCGATCCCGTTGCGTGTCGACCTGACCGATCCGCAGAGCATGAAGGCCATGATGCCGCAGGTGCTGGAGCAGGTGGGCCAGCTGGACATCTTCCATGCCAACGCAGGCGCCTATGTCGGCGGCGAGGTGCTGAACGGCGACCCCGACGCCTGGGACCGCATGCTCAATCTGAACGTCAATGCGCTGTTCCGGTCTGTCCATGCGGTACTGCCGCATATGGTCGAGTGCAAGAGCGGCGACATCATCGTCACCAGTTCGATCGCAGGTCTCGTCCCCGTGGTCTGGGAGCCGATCTATACCGCCTCTAAGCACGCCGTGCAGGCTTTCGTGCATACGCTGCGCCGCCAAGTCGCCAAACACGGCTTGCGCGTCGGCGCCGTTGCGCCCGGTCCGGTCGTGACCGCGCTGATTAAGGACTGGCCTAAGGCGAAGATCGAGGAGGAGATGGCGGCCGGCGGCTTGATGCAGCCGGTGGAAGTCGCGCAAGCGGTGCTTTTCATGTTGACCCGTCCGAGAAACGTCACCATCCGCGACCTCGTCATTCTCCCGCAGAGCAGCGATCTGTAGCCTTCTCTGATCGACGTCCAAATGAGCAAGCCATCTGCTAACCGCCATTTTCTCGGCATCGATGTCGGCACCGGCAGCGCACGGGCCGGCGTGTTCGATCGCTTCGGCGTGCTCCTCGCGAGTGACAGCGCCCCCATCGCACTTTGGCGGGAGGCCGGCGACGTCGTCGAGCACTCGAGCGAGGACGTCTGGCGTGCCGTGTGCCGCAGCGTGCGCAGCACGGTGGCGCAGTCCGGCATCGCGCCGAACAGCATTGCCGGCATCGGCTTCGATGCTACCTGCTCGCTGGTGGTGCTGGGCGAGGGAGGCGCGCCGCTGCCCGTCGGGCCGTCCGGCGATCCCTCCCGCAACGTCATCGTATGGATGGATCACCGCGCCGCCGATCAGGCGCGCCGGATCAACCAGACCGGCGAGAAGGTTCTCGACTATGTCGGCGGGACGATCTCACCCGAGATGGAGACGCCGAAACTGTTGTGGCTCGCCGAAAACATGCCTGACACGTTTTCCCGGGCGTGGCAGTTCATGGACTTGACCGACTTTCTCACCTGGCGTGCGACAGGCAGCCTGTCCCGCTCCATCTGTACCGTGACGTGCAAATGGACCTATCTGGGCCACGAGAACCGTTGGGACGATCAATTCTTCCGCAAGGTCGGCCTCGGCGTGCTCGCGGACGAGCAATTCCGCAGGATCGGCACCGAGATCGTGCCCGGCGGAACGAGGCTGGCGGCGGGTCTGACGGGGGAGGCCGCGGCCGATCTCGGCCTCACCCCGGGTACGGCGGTCGCTGCCGGCCTCATCGACGCGCATGCCGGCGGCGTCGGTACCGTGGGCGCGCGCGGCACCGCGGGCACGGTGCTGACGCGCATGGCCTATGTGTTCGGAACGTCTGCATGTACCATGACGACCACACCGAATCCATCCTTCGTCCCCGGCGTGTGGGGACCCTATTTCTCCGCTATGGTACCCGGCCTTTGGCTCAATGAAGGCGGGCAGTCGGCTGCCGGCGCTGCCGTCGAGCATCTGTTGCAGATGCATCCGCACTCCACGCAAGCGACAGAGGCTGCACGCCAGAAGCAGCAGACGCTCGCCGATTGGCTTGCCTCGGAAACCGAATCTCGCGGCGGTGCCGGAGTGATCCCGCAATTGGTCGGCGAGGTTCATGTCGTCCCCGAATTCCTCGGCAATCGCGCGCCCTTCGCCGATCCTGACGCGCGTGCGCTGATTGCCGGGCTCGATATGCGCTCGGATGTGGAGAGCCTGCTGGCGCTCTATCTTGCCGGGCTGTGTGGTCTCGGCTGCGGGGCGAGGCAGATCGTTCGCGCCCAGCAGGACAGGGGCATTGCTGTCGACACGATCGTGGTCAGCGGTGGTGCCGCTAAGAGTCCCCTCGTGCGGCAAGTCCTCGCCGATATGACGGGCCTGACGGTCGCTGCGTCGGCATCCCCCGAGGCCGTCCTGCTCGGATCCGCGATGCTTGGATCGGTCGCCTCCGGCGACCATGCTAATCTCGGCGAAGCGATGCAGGCAATGTCGGTCTTGGGAGACATCTCTCGGCCCCTAGCCCCTCTTGCAGGCTGGGCCGAGCGGCGCTTTGGAGCCTTCGAAGCCCTGCAGAAGGTGGGCCGGGCAATTCGAAGCGCTTCGTAGCCCCTTTGTCGACGGATCCGGGCGCCCCTAGGCGCGGCCTGCCTCCGACGCCGGCACGACCCGAGAGAGAGAGCGAGAGAGCGAGAGAGAGAGAGAGAGAGAGAGAGAGAGAGACGTTCGACCCTCTTTCATCATCTCGACACATATGTCATGATATAAATACAAATGTATAGGCCGAGCATTTTGTCCGGCTAGGGAGGGCTGCCTATGGGTAGAAAAGTCGCATTCATTGCGGCCTTGTTCGGCGCGTTGGCATTGGTTGGTCCGGCGCAGGCGCGGGTCGAGGTCCAGTGGTGGCACGCCATGAGCGGCGTCCTTGGCGACCGGCTCAATGAGCTGGTCGAGAAGTTCAACACGTCGCAAGACAAGTACACGGTTGTTGCGGTCGCAAAGGGGAATTATGACGAGGTGACCAACGGGGTGATTGCCGCCTATCGCGCCAAGCGGCCGCCGGAGATGGTGCAGATCGCAGAGCGCGGTTACATGACGATGTTGCTTTCAGGAGCCATTGTCCCCGTGCAAGACCTGGTGGAGCAGAAGGGTTACAAGATCGACTTCTCGGACTTCATCAAACCCGTGGCAAGCTTCTGGAGCTACAAGGGCCGGATGTCGGCGATGCCCTTCAACTCGTCGACGCCGATTTTCTGGTACAACAAGGATCACTTCCAGAAGGCCGGCTTCGACAATCCGGCCGACACCTGGCAGGAGTTGGAGAAGCAGCTCTACGCCATCAAATCCAAGGGGATCAGCGAGTGCGGCACGGTGCTGCCCGGCGATTTCTACTGGAGTCTCCTCGAGAACTACAGCGCCATCAACAATCAGCCCTACGGCACGCTCGCGAACGGCTTCGACGGGCTCGGCACCGAGTTCGTCTACAACAAGACGAAGGTGGTGTCGCAAGTCGCGCGGCTCAAGAAATGGCTCGACGACGGCGTGATGCAGATCGCAGGCCAGGGCTTCAGTCCCGAGCAATTGTTCACGTCGGGCCGGTGTTCGACCTTCGTCAACTCGACCGCATCGCACGGCAACATCGAGCGCAATGCAACCATCAACTGGAGCGCCACCTTCCTGCCGCACGAGAGCGACATCGATCCGCCTCTCAACAGCACCATCGGGGGTGGGGCGATCTGGGTCATGAAGGGACACACGCCGGAACGATACGACGCCGTCGCAGCCTTTCTGGACTTCGTCGCGCAGCCGGAAACCCAGATGTGGTGGCATGGCGCGACCGGCTATGTTCCCGCCACCAACCGTGCCTATGCGCTCGCGCGGGAGAGAGGTTACTACAAGAATCATCCGACGAGGGAAATCGCGGTGCTGCAGCTCTCTCGCGGCACGCCGAACGAGAACTCGCGTGGATTCCGCTTCGGCAACTTCGTGCAGACGATGCTGGCCCAGCGCCAGGAGGTAGAGGCCGTATTCGCCGGCCAGAAGCAGCCGCAGCAGGCCATGGATGATGCAGTCAAGCGGGGTAACGAGATCCTGCGGCAGTTCGAAAAGCTCAATGCCGGAAAGACTCCGGAAACCGAGCGTCCATGACGTTGCGCCTGTCGATCCCGTGGCGTGATGCGCGCACACCCGTGCTTTTGCGAAGGCACGGGGGCGGCGGGTCCAAGGCAGTGCCAGCGGCAGCCGCCGGTGGCTCGCGCGTGTCGGCAAAGACGCGGCGGCGTGAGGAGGCCGGACTGAAGCGAGCCAATTTCGGCGACGGTCCCGGCTTGCCGACGCTGCTGTTGCTGCCGCAATTGCTGATCCTGCTGTTCTTCTTCTTCATTCCGTCGCTGCGGGCGCTGATGCAATCCGTCCTGCTCAGCGATCCCTTCGGGACCAATGTCCAGTTCGTCTGGTTCGACAATTTCAAGACGCTGCTCGCGAGCAGCGACTACCGTCAGTCGATCGCGGTGACGTTCTGGTTCACGGCGGCGCAGAACGTGCTCACATTGGGCAGCGCGCTCGTGCTGGCATTTGCGACCGACAGGATCGTGCGCGGCCGTTCGGCCTATCGCACGATCATCCTGCTGCCTTATGCCATCGCGCCCGCGATCGCGGGCATCCTGTGGGCCTTCCTGTTCAATCCTGCGGTCGGCCCGCTGGCGCAGGTGCTGCACAGTTTCGGCATTGCATGGGACCCCAACCTCAATCCAACCGATGCGCTGCTCCTGGTGACGCTGGCCGCGTCATGGAAGCACATCTGCTACGACTATATCTTCCTGGTCGTGGGCTTGCTCGCAGTGCCGGTGTCGCTGATGGAGGCTGCCGCCGTGGATGGCGCGGGACCGATCCGTCGCTTCGTCTCGATCGCGCTGCCGATGCTCGGGCCCACCATCTTCTTCCTCACGGTGATGAACTTCATCTATGGCTTCTTCGAAACTTTTGCCATCATCGATGCCGTGACAAAAGGCGGCCCCGCCGGTGCGACCAACATTCTGGTCTACAAAGTCTTCGTCGACGGCTTCGTCAATCTCGACCTCGGCTCTTCCGCGGCGCAGTCGGTTCTCTTGATGAGCTTTGCCCTGATCTGCACGCTGCTACAGTTCCGCTACTTCGACCGCAAGGTCAATTACGGAGTCTAGCCGCATGGTGGAACGCTCACCGGTCCTCAACTTGATCTGCCATGCGATCCTGATCGCCGGCGCGCTGATAGTTTGCGTGCCGCTGTATTTCGCATTCGTGGCCGGCTCGCTCACGGTGGCCGAGGTGCAGAAGGTGCCGCTGCCATGGCTGCCGGGGGGGCGGTTCTTCGACAATCTGCAGCTGGCCTGGAACAAGGGCAATTTTAGCCGCACCTTCGCCAATTCGATTATCGTGGCGCTCGGCATCACGGCCGGCAAGATTGCAGTATCGCTGCTCTCCGCCTTTGCCATCACCTACTTCCGGTTTCGCTACAGGATGCTCGCATTCTGGCTCATCTTCATGTCGCTGATGCTGCCGATCGAGGTCCGGATCGTGCCGACCTTCGAAGCTGTGGCAAATGCTGCGCTGCCGCTGCAATGGATCTTGGACACGCTGCATGTCACCGATCTCTGGCTCTGGATCAGCGGGCACGAGGTCCTGATCGCGCTGGAGTGGAACATGGTCAACACCTATCCGGGGCTGATCCTGCCGCTGATCGCCTCGGCCACTGCCACGTTCCTTTTCCGCCAGTTCTTCCTGACGATCCCGGAGGAGCTGTGCGAGGCGGCGAGGCTGGACGGCGCCTCGCCGTTGCACTTTTTCTGGAGCATCCTGCTGCCGCTGTCCGTTCCGAACATGGTGGCGCTCGCCATTATCCTGTTCCTGTTCGGCTGGAATCAGTATCTTTGGCCATTGCTGTTCACGACCGACAAGGACATGGCAACGGCGGTCATTGCGTTGAAGGGTCTGATCCCCCGCTCCGACAGCGAGCCCGCCTGGAACGTCGCCATGAGCGGTGCGCTGCTCACGATGCTGCCGCCGGTGTTGGTCGTCCTGCTGTTGCAGCGCTGGTTCATCAAGGGTCTTGTCGACAGCAGCAAATAGGGGCTGATCATGGTTTTCATCGCCGGGCATCGGGGCGGACGCAATCTTTGGCGGGAGAACAGCCTGACGGGCTTCCGCAACCTGTGCAAGGAGAGCGTCGATGCGGTCGAGTTCGATGTCCATCAGAGCACGGACGGCGGTGTCGTTGTGATCCATGATCCGCTGCTCGACCGCACCACATTCGAGAGGGGGCCGGTGGGCGAGCGCAGTCTGCGACAACTGACGGCAATGCGTCTTCGCGATGCGGGCGATGAGTGCATTCCGACTCTGGATGAGGTGCTCGATGTATTCAGCGAAACCACACTCGAGCTCCACATCGAGATCAAAACGGATGCGCTTGGCAAGGCCTATTCGGGCCTCGAGGCGCGGCTGATCGAGCAGATCAAGCGGCGGGGCCTAGAGCAGCGTGCGGTCATCACCTGCTTCGTGCCCAGCTTGATCGAGACCGTGCGGCGGCTGTGGCCGGAGGCGCGGGTGCTCGTTTCGCTCGATCGTCGTTCGGCAGAGATGATGGGCGGAATCGAGCCCGCGTTGGCTCAGTTGGCCGTCATTCCGCGCTGCATCGTCGCGGTCGAAAAATCGCTTCTGGGGCTCGCGTTGCCGCTTGCCCTCAAACTGCTCGGCTCCGAGCGTCTTGGTGCATGGGTGACCAACGAGCCGGAGGATATCGCTTACTGGCTTGCCCAACCTGTGCGGCAGATCACGACCGATCGGCCGGACCTCGCCGTGAGCATTCGCCGCCAGCTCGAAACGATGCCGGAGCGCCCATGATTCCCCGCCGTCGGTTTCTCGTGGGATCGCTGGCGAGCGCTGCGCTCGCCGCGCCCTCCGGGTTCGTGCGAGGAGCGCCGGTGTCGTTCAGCGCAGATCCTTTCACGCTCGGCATTGCCTCAGGATGCCCGCGCGAGGATCGCGTCATCCTGTGGACCCGCCTTGCGCCGCAACCACTCGACGGCGGTGGCATGAAGGATGCACCGGTCGAGGTTGAATGGCAGGCTGCGGAGGATGAGGCCTTCTCACGAATCGCCTCCCACGGCGTCGTGCGGACGACCACGGAGCTTGCGCATTCCGTGCATGCCGAGGCGACTGGGTTGCTGCCGGACCGCGTCTATTGGTACCGCTTCCGCGCCGGTCCGGCGCTCAGCCCCGTCGGACGCACGCGCACCGCACCGGCCGGGTCGGCACGGCCTTTCCGTTTTGCTTTCGCATCCTGCCAGCAATACGAGCAGGGCTATTTCACCGCCTACCGCGACATGGCCGCGCGTGATCTCGACCTCGTCGTGCATCTCGGTGACTACATCTATGAGAAATCCTGGGGATCGCGCCACGTCCGCCAGCACGGCGTCGGAATTCCGACGACGCTCGAGGAATTCCGCAACCGCTACGCGCTCTACAAGACCGATCCCGATCTGCAGGCGGCGCACGCCGCTTTTCCCTGGCTTTCGGTCTGGGACGACCATGAGGTGATGGATGATTATGCCAATGATCGCTCCTACACCATTCGCGATTCCGCCCAGTTCTTGAAGATCCGCGCGGCAGCCTATCAGGCCTATTACGAGCACATGCCGCTGCCGCCCTCGGCGCGCCCACGCGGCGCGGATGCCACGATCTACGCGCACTACCGCTTCGGCGACATGCTCGACGTCCTGCTGCTCGACGACCGGCAATATCGCTCGGCATCGGCCTGCGTCGGAAGCGGGCGTCCGACCTGGGTCGCTGGATGTGCAGGCCGGTCGGACGAAGTCCGGACCATGCTTGGCGAACAACAGGAGCAATGGCTCGATGCGCGTCTGCGCGACTGTCGCGGGCTCTGGACGATCATCGCGCAGCAGACGTTGATGGCGCAAAACAAGCGGGAAGGGGATGACGGCGCGCATTTCTGGATGGACGGCTGGGACGGCTATCCCAACGCCCGCCGCCGGCTCCTTGATTCGCTTGTGGCACACCGCCGGCGCAATCCGATCGTGATCGGCGGCGACCGTCACGCCTTCTTTACCGCCGATCTGAAACATGACTTCGCCCGCCCGGATCGCCCGACCATTGCGACCGAGTTCGTCGGCACGTCGATCACCTCGGACGGACCGAGCGAAGCCAACGTGCGCAAGGCATTGGCGGAGAATCCGCATCTGCTCTATGCGCGCGGCGACAAGCGCGGCTATGCGACCATCGAACTCGACGTTCGGCATTGCACCGTGGGATTCGAGGCGCTCAACGACGTCAAGGATGCCGGAAGCGCGGTGCGCCGGCTGACGAGCTTCGTGGTCGAGGAAGGCGTGCCGGGCGCGAAAGCCGCATGACGAGATCCGCACGGCACAGATTTGACGACCAACGAAAGATCGCCTCAAATGCTCCGACGTCTGACTGTGCCTTGAGACCGCTGCGGGGGGCTGCGCCGTGACTGACCAGACCATTCTGCGGGTCGCCTGGCTCTACTACATGGAGAACCTGACTCAGGCCGAGATCGGCGAGCGGCTGGGGCTGACCCGCGCCCGCGTCAACCGCATGCTGTCGGATGCCCGCCAGACCGGCATCGTCAACATCCGCCTCAACTCCACCTTTGCGAGCTGCACAGAGCTGGAGCATCGATTGCGCCGGGAATGCGGGCTTGAGGACGCCGTCGTCATTCCGAGCCCGGAAAATCCCGAGCAGGTCGGCAGCCTGATCGGGATGGCGGCGGGAGCCTATTTGTCGAAATTCCTCGAACAGAAGCGGCCGCGCATCATCGGAATCGGCTGGGGCGCGACCTTGCGCGAGACCATCCGTTACGTCACACCGGCGGACTATCCGGAATTGTCCATCGTCTCCATGATGGGCGGCCTGTCGCGCGGCCTTGAGCTCAACACCTTCGAGATTGCCGGTGAGCTCGCGCACCGGCTGCACGCCCAGTGCAGCTATCTGGCCGCGCCGATCTTTGTCAGCAGCCGGCGCTCGCGCGACACGTTTCTGACTCAGGAGGTCTATC
Organism: Bradyrhizobium sp. BLXBL-01; assembly: GCF_051853025.1. Classification (NCBI taxonomy): domain Bacteria; kingdom Pseudomonadati; phylum Pseudomonadota; class Alphaproteobacteria; order Hyphomicrobiales; family Nitrobacteraceae; genus Bradyrhizobium; species Bradyrhizobium sp. BLXBL-01. The sequence continues at coordinate 4,995,974 of NZ_CP182471.1, read as the reverse complement.
AGGAGGTGCTGGACAGCGTCGAGAAGATCGATCTAGCGCTGTTGAGCATGGGAGATCTGACCCCGCGCTCGCTGCTGATGCGGCATGGGTTGCCGCCGGACGTCCGCGCCGAGCACCTACGGGCGGCAGGCGCCGTTGGCGACGTCCTGGCGCAGTTTCTCGACAAAGCCGGCCGGCCCATCGATCATAGCATCAACAGCCGAGCCATTGCGCTGCCGCTCGAGAAGCTGGCGCGCGTACCGACGTCCATGCTGATCGCCGGGGGACTCAACAAGGCGCCGATCATCGCCGCGGTGCTGCGCGGCCGGATCGGCAAGGTGCTGATGACGGACGAGAACACCGCCGTCGCCGCCCTGAAACTGATCGACAAGCAGAAATAGCCCGATTTCCTCTGCAGAGAAGGGGATCCGCGCCTTCGAAACCGAGCGCGCGATAGCCGGCGTGTGCGCTGAAAGGCGTGCAAAAGCATTTGTCACCTCGTCATTACATATGTAACATACCGGAGACAATTGCTCAGAAGGATGGCGTCGACATGCGCGCTGCGGTGCTCCAGGACATTCGTGATATCCGCGTCCTCGATATCCCAGAGCCGAGGCCGCTTGCGGAGGACGAGCTCATCCTCCGCGTCAAGGCTGTCGGCGTCTGCGGCAGCGACTTGCATTCCTATCTTGAAGGCGGAACAACCGGCCCGACGCAAGTCAGGCCATTCGTGCTAGGCCATGAGTTCTCGGGTGTTCTCACGCCGGACTCGGCGCGCAAAGCGGGGCTTTCGGCTGACGCGCTGGTGGCGGTCGATCCGTCCATTCCCTGCGGCCATTGCGAATGGTGTCATCGCGGTCACACCAATCTCTGCCCCAATGTGAAATTCCTCGGCTATGCGCCTCACAACGGCGCGATGGCCGAATTCGTCTGCGTGCCCCGATCCGCCGTGCATCTGGTGCCTGACAGCATCGACCCGGCCGGCGCTGCGATCCTGGAAACGCTTGGCGTAGCGATCCATGCGATGGATCTGGCGCGCCCGCGGCTTCTGGAAAGCGTGGCGGTGCTGGGCTGCGGGCCGGTGGGATTGCTGCTCGTGCAGCTGGCGCGACTCGCGGGTACCGGGAAGGTCATCGCGATCGACCCCGTCGAGCAGCGCACGGCGCTGGCCTGCGACCTCGGGGCGGACGTGGCATGCCGCAGCTACGCCGAGGTCGGGGACGCCACCGAAGGCCGCGGCGTCGACCTGGTGATCGAGGCAACCGACTCCTCGCACGGCTTCGAGCATGCTGCGCGCTGCGCCCGTATCGGCGGCCGGATCGTTCTCGTTGGCATCCCGGAGAACAACCAGTACATCCTCAGCGGCGCGGAGTCGCGTCGTAAGGGCCTGTCCATCAAGTTTTCACGTCGTATGCCGGAAGTCTATCCGCGGGCCATCGCGCTTGTGCAAGGCGGCCAGGTCAAGCTGGCGCCGCTCGCCACGCATCGCTTCTCGCTCGACCAGACGCCCGCCGCGTTCGAGCAGCAGGTCGCGCGGCGCGATGGGATTATCAAGGCGATCATTTGCCCCTAATCGAGCGGCATCTCGCCAAAGAGCCTGGGGTAACGGAAGCAGGGATAGATGCGGGGCCGGTCGTGATGGCGAAATCCTCGAAGCTGGTCGTCGCCCGGAAGGGGCGCGTGCTGATGGTGAGACGCAGGCGCGACGGCCTTTGGATGTTTCCAGGCGGCCGGAGGCGGGCAGGCGAGAGCGACAGGAGCTGCCTGCGTCGCGAGATCAAGGAGGAGCTTCCCAAGCTCAAGCTCGGGTCGTTGAAACTGTGGACGGAAGTGAGAGCGAAGAAGAGCCGAACCGGCCGGCGGATGAGTGATGCCATTTTCCTGGCCAAGAAGGTAACGGGACGGCTGAAGGTCGGGGACAAGAAGGAGATCGATCGTGCGGTCTGGCGCAAGCCGCGTGGCGCCAGATTGACGCCGACTTCGCGCTACATCCGCGACAAGCTGTTTCCCAGGCGAGGCCGCCGCTAGGTCGCCGGCGGCAGGCGATTCCTTCGGATTAAGGCCTGCCGGTCATGCGCGGCTAAAAATGCTCGTCATTGCAGCGCCTGCAGGCATTCGGCCGGTCTTCAGTTCGTCCGCGTGAGAACCCGCTGGGCTTCGTTGTGCTCTCCTCCGACGTCAGTCATTTCTACGAGAACATGGCCAGCGAGCGCCCGTTCACGACCGCCTTTCATGTCGGCGACATGCTGGCGGGTTTCGACAAGCTCCGCGCTGTCGCACCCGACGCGGACCACATCGTGCCCGGTCACGATCCGCTCGTCATGAAGCTCTATCCGGCGCCGAGCCCGGACCTCAGCGGTGTCGCGGTCCGCCTCGACGTCGCGCCGTCTGTGGGTGCTCATTCCTGAGACGGCCGGCGGGCGCCGGCGTAACCTGGGCTTGGAAAATCGATTTTCTAAGCCGTCGTGCCCGGTTCGAACAAGCCTGCTGGCTATTCCGTCCGGGTAGGGAACGGCTCATACGCGGCTCATGGATTTACGCAAAGCGTCGACCAGTAGCCAAAATTGAGCGTTCGTCGTGTTTTTCCGCTGCCGCCTTGTGTTGATCCCGAACAAGCTTCTACGATAGCTCGTTCCCATCTCGAGTTGGGCGCAGCCGCCAATTCTTGTCTTGTTTGCGATGTTGTCTGGGAGACTGCCGTCAAGCATAGGGTTGCTGGTAACCTCGGCCGGGATTCCTGCAGCATCCAATTCTTCCAGAACGATATCGCGCAACTCGTCGTCCAGTCCGCCGAGCTGAATTCTTCCATTCGCCTGGGTGTCCGTACAGCCGTGCAAGCTGATACAACGTTGAGCGTTTTCGACCAACTTCGTGGCTATTGGCTCATCGTAGTGGGAAGCCGTCACATGCAGGTCGCCGTTGCTGGAGGGCAACAACCCTTCAAACAGCCAGAGGTCAAGCAATCCAAGACCATCAACTGCGGTCGCCAGCGTAGCCGGATGATAGCCGGCCGTAGCTAGAGCGATCTCGCTTGTGCCGGTCTCAATGCCACCTCCGTGGAGGGCCATGATGATCTTTTGTGTTTCCGTGTTGTCCGTAACCTGTTCTTCCACCAGTTGGCGCCACTCATGACGTAGCCATCTTTTTCCATATGCCATCCCTTCGACATTGTTCGGATCATCGTACAGAGCAGTCATGGAATCATACTTGTCGGGTCCTCGCGGCATATCACCGATCTCCGTGCAGTCGGCTTGAATGATCAAGAGCCAGTCGCGACGTGCGGCTCTTGCTGGCGAATGGTGGACCTCCGGACACGATAAGGCTGCGGCCCTGACTTCTTCGAGAACGCGTCGCCCGGACCCGACTGGCGATCCGGATCGGACCATTTAGGTTGCAGGTTTCAGTTCGACATTCTTACCCGCCACCCGCCTTCTCGATCATGCGCATGACGGCATGGAGCTCCCTCTCGTAAGTCGGTCCGGTGGCGTAGCCCGCGCGAGCGACTTCGGTTGCGAAGGCGTATGGGTCGTGGGTGACCGCGAACGCCTTGGCGTACCGCTTGTTGCGCGCCAGAAATGAGCCGTGCTCGCTGAACGCGGTGGCAGCGTCGGGATAGACGCGGAACCAGTCGCGCACGACATAGTCGTACTTGCCGTCGGGCCGCGGCGTCACCGAGATCACTTCGGGGAATTTGGCGTCGGGCCGCGACATGACCTCCTTGGTCTTCAGCAACTGCCGCATGTTTTCGGGCATGCTGGCTTTTGCCTTGATACCGAAAAAATTGAAGCCTGGCGCATGCGCACCCCAGCCGGATTCCAGCGCTGCCTGGCCGAGCGTTACCAGGGCGGGTACGCGGCTCGCCGCCTGCGAAGCCCTGGCTGACTTGCCGAACGTGGCGACGAACGCTTTCGGCGCGAGCTTCTTGCCCGGCGCGTAGGGCAAGGGCGTCGGCGCAGGAGGCGTAGGAGCGGGGGAGGGCGGCAGCGACCGGCCAGCCAGCGCGGCGCCAATCGCGGCCTTGGTCGCCGCGCCGACGACGCCGTCGGCCTCCAGCCCGCCGCGCGACTGAAACCCACGCACCGCGCGTTCGGTGTTCGAACCAAAATCACCGTCCACTGCCAAATCGTAGCCGAGCCCGACAAGGGCGCGCTGCAGGCTGCTCACGCCGTCGCCTTTGCTGCCCCGGCGCAGCGTCGGTCCGAGCATGAATTCGGCAACGCCTTTGAGGCGGTCCACCAGCCCCGGATCGCCTCCCGCTTCGCTCGCGAGCAGGGCTTCCAGGGTGAGGGTCTCGTCGGCTGGAGATTCGCCCTCGCAGGCGGCGCGCACGTCCTCACCGTCGCTGAAATTCTCCTGCCAGTTCTCTTGCCAAGTCTCTTGCCAAGTCTCCTGCCATCCCTCGTCCTCGGCTTCGCTTTGCGCGCCCGGCAGCGGCGCGAGGTCGAGGTGGAAGTGGATGATAAGGGGATGCGGTCCATGCCAGTTGAGCCCCGTCACGCGCTTGTTCTTGTCTTTGCGCGTCGTGCCGACGAAGATCACGTTGCGCTTGCCGGTCTCCCGGTTGATCTCGTCGGCGACCGCGAAATCGTTGTAGATGATCCGCCATTTGGCCGGCATCGCCTTCGCAGTCTCGTTCACCGCGCGCAGCAACCTCAAGGCATCGTCGCGGAGATAGAAGCCGCGAGCGTCGCGCCTGTTCAGGAACAGATCGAGCGAATAGCCGCGGTCGTTGAAGCTCCCGCCGCCATGTCCGCGATAGGTACCCGCTCCGAGGCCTGCGCCGTAGCGGCGGCGCAGCTCGGCAAAGAAGCGGACCATGATCGGCGCGACAGGCGCCTTGTCGCTTCCGTCAATCGACGCGTGACTGACCAGCTCCACCCGCTGCGCCGGCGGCCCGAAATCGCCGAGCGAGCCGGCCGATGGCTCGGTGCGGAAGCGCATCTCTTCCTCGCGGCTGATCATCCAGGCGCGGCGGAGAACGTCGTCGGCGTACTTCGTCCCGAAGCGCATGCGGGCGCCCTTCAGCGTATCCTCGTAGTCGCCGCGCAGCGCCGCGCTTCGTTCGTCGGCCGAAGGCTTTCCGCCCGTCCGCCGCGACCACTCCGCAGCCAATCTGGCAATGAAGGCATCGAGATCCTCGTCGACAGGAAGCGGCGCAGGCGGGGTCGGTGCCGGCGGGATGGGAGCAGGTGGAGTAGGTAGCGGCGCGATCTTGCCGCCGAGCGCTGCGGCGATAGCCGCCTTGGTGCGCGGGCCGACCACGCCGTCGGCGGAGAGGCCTGCGCGGGACTGAAAGGCGCGGACCGCTTTTTCGGTTGCATCGCCAAATCGTCCGTCGATTTCGCCCGGCGAATGGCCGAGTTGCGCCAGCGCGCGCTGCAGCGCTTCGACACCGGCGCCGCCGTTGCCGCGGCGAAGCGTCGGTCCGACCACAAGAGCCGAGGCGCCCTGCAAGAGGTCGGCGGCTCCACCGGCCTCGGTGTCGAATGCGCGCACGCCGACGCCTGCAGGCCATCCTGCGTCATCCGATTCCGGTTCGAACCACTCGGCCTCGAATTTTCGGGGCGCCGAGTGGGCGCCGCACCCGCATCCGCACCTTTCGTGCTCGATTTCGTCCTCGGACGATTCAGGCCAGCGCGTGTCGGAGAAGTCTTCGTCGAGCTTGTCGCCAGGAAGGCCTGCGTCCACGTCCAGCCAAGCTAACGATTCCCCGTCGGCTCTCTCGAAATGTGTTTCCGCGCTCGACATCGCATCGAAATTCTCAAAGGCCTCGCCATCCGAGGCTGTGCCGAGCTCGCTCAACAAGGTCGGGAGCAGTTTACCGGGCAGCGCGCAATGGGTGATCGAATTTGGCACGGGGCGCAGCGCCACCGCGCCCGCATTGGCGCGGCCGTCGAATTTGTCGGTCGGAGATTTGGCGCGGTAAACGATGTCCACGCCCAAACCCGGCCGGGCTGCGGAGAGCGCCTTGAACGCCGCGATGGGCGGGCTTCCGTAGGTGGCGTCAAGAACCCACACCTTGACGAGCTTCGCAAGCGCGCCGGTGCCGAGCGCCGTGGATTTGTTCGCGTTGGCGAGCGGATAGAGCACGCCGTAGGCGCGCGAGTGCCCGGAAATGACGAGCCGGCCGATTTGCGTGCCGCTCCGCTCGAGGCGGCGGTCCGCCTCGCCCAGCACTTCGGCAAACAGCGCATTGAGCTGCGCAGGCCGGTCGAGGCCGTGTGCACTCCAGCCTGCGTCGCTCCCAATCTGGAGCTGCGGCACGATCAGCAGCATCGGCCGGCCGCTGTCGGTCACGATCTTGCCGAGCCGGAAGGTCGCCTCCGTCACGATGCCCGCAGGCATGGCTCGCGGCACGCCGCAAGGACTGAGCAGCCCGTGGATGTAGAGCAACATGTCGACCGGCCCGCTGCCTCGAACGGCCGCAGCCGACGCGAATACGGCGATCTTTGTGCCGGTGACGCGGGAGCGGTAGATCCATAACGCGCCGTCAAGATACGGCTTCGTGGACGGAACGACGGCTTCGCTTTCGAACTCGCTCGTGATCGTCGGCTTGCGGCGAAACTCCCAGTGCCATTCCTCGGTCGGCAACTGCTCGAAACCGTAGGCCGCCGCGTTCTGCTTCAGCCATCCATAGAACCAGCTCCTGCGCCAGGCCGCTCGCGCTGCGTCACTGCTACTGTTGGCAACCTCGAATCCCGCTTTTCTGTTCTGATAGAAGTCGACGGCAATTCCGTTCTGGTGATTGCTGTAGCCTGGCGCCGCAATCCGGCCACCCAGGCCAAAGCCGCCGAAGGCCTTCGACTTCAGCATGTAGGCGGCTGCTGCCTTCGAATGTGGACCTTCGGCAAGAGCTTCGCGGTGCGCGCGTGTCCGGTTGTAGTAGCCCTTGAAATACCCGAGCCACAGCGAGCGCTGGTGCTCACTGCCGCGATAGCCGCTTGCTGCCGTCAATCGTTTCGTTCGCAGCGCATCTGCATCACCCGCAATCTGAGCCTTCTGCAGATCTGCATTTGCAGCGGCGAGCAGGCGGCCTGCGGCCCGCGCAGTCTCCGGCCGCGTCTTGACGCTGGTGCCCGGGATCGTCTCGACCTGAGTGCTGCTCAGGTCGGGCAGGGCAGCACCCCTGGCCTTGCGGCTGCGGGCGATATGCTCGGCGAGCACATTGTTGCGAAAGGCGATCTGCTCCGCTGTTGCGGTCCACGCCTCGGACTCGAGATATTCGTCCTCACCTTCGTGTTCGTCTTCGGCGCAGCGGCTGGCTCCGGACTCCAGCTCGCGAGCCTCCTCGAGCTCGCGCGCCCAAGGCTCCGAGCTTTCGTCTCGCGCGGCATCGTTGTCCGCGGAAAAGCCATCCGAATTCCACGGCTGGGCTTCAAGCCCTGTGAACGAGGTTTCATCGTAATCTTCCGACAGCGAGCCTTCCAGCTCCGGCTCGAAGCTCTCGCTCAGCAGGGTCATGCCCTCGACGGCGAAGAAGGCGTAGCTATCCGCGTTGTTCAGAGCCTGCTTCGGGGACAGGGTCGCGTATTTCGGTTCGTGCTCGTAGGCCTGGTCCTTGATGCCGACATAGCGATGCGCGACCTCGTGGATGAGGGTCACCTCCTGCGTGTCGGGCGCCAGCGCGCTGAAGTTGCAGTGCCTCGGCCGCGTGTCGAAGCAGATGTGGACTTTGCCGAAACCGCCGAACAACTGCGTCGTCAGGGCATAACCGCAGACGGCTCCCTTGCCGTCCGTGGCGCAGTCGGTCTCGCCGCGGAACTTGATTCCATCCTTCAGCGCCTTTTCGATCCGCATCAGCCGTGTGACGATGTGACGGAGATCGTCGTGCTTCGTGGTGTGAAAATGCCGCAGCAGCAGCTGCCGCGTGGCTGCGCCCATCCGATCCGGCCGTCCGTACGCGCTGCCGACGAACGAGGCCGCATGCTGCACTGCGCGCAGACACCGTTCGGTGACGTCAAGCAGCAGCTGCTTTTGCGTCGACGTACAGTTCGCGAAGGAGTGGGGTGAGCCCAGTTCTCCCTCCTCGAGGGACTGGGATTCGCCCGCACCAGTCCACTCCGCTTCGCCCGAAAAGGCCACGAACGGGTTGTCCTCGAGCGTGGCGAACGCTTCAATTCCGCTGTGGTTCTCCGGCTCGGACGTCTCCGCGAACGGAGCGTCGAGGCCGAGCGGGTCGAGCGATTGGAAATCCTGCGTGGACCCGTGCATCGTCTGCCTCCTGCGTTGACCTCAACGTGCGCCGACGAGCAGTGGCGGTCGGGTCGGCGGCCGCATCTCGATCGGCTTTGCGCGTGTCTTCAGATCCTTGCCAGTTGCGGATGCCCACTCAGTGATGACCCGCCTGCTCGAAGCTCCGATCGGCGAAGCTGCGCCCGGCGGCGAACCGACCGGCGGCTGCTCGAGGTAGAGAACCCACGCCAGTTCAGGTCCGGACACGACGCCGGACTCGACGATGCGCAGGAACCGGGAAAGATCGCCAGCCATCGAGAACAGAGCCGACGACCTGCTGTGCGGTGCGAGCCCAACGCGCTCGCCGATCATCCGCAGGCGCTCGTAGGGGCTCGTGGCGTTGGCAACCAGATCCTCGACCACCGGCGTGTTGGCGCTTAGCGTCAATTCGGCCCAGCCGAGGGCCGTTGCCGCGACCAGCTCCTCCCGACTGAGCAACTGATTTTGCCGCCGGGCGCGCAGTGCAAATCGCAGTGCTTCGGCGATCCTGAAAATCCGATCGTCGTCTGAGGCGTTCACGCCGGATGTGTTGCGAACGTTGGTGATCGCCTGCCACAATTCAAAAAGGAGTTCCTCGAACACCTGGATGAATGACGCGTTCGCGTGCGTGGCCTTGTCGTAGGCGGGCGGCCGGTTGTCGTCGGTGCCGAATGCCAGGTCGAGGCCGAAGAGCCGCCAGTATGCGTTGCGCCGTACCGCCTCGGGATCGGGACGGATGACACTGGTGGATAGCCACGGGGCAAGCGGATTGGCGGCACCAAACAGCAGCACCTCGGTGATCTCGAGCCAACGCTGGGTCGCGATTGACGGGATGCCCAATCCCTCGCCGGAGCGATACTCCCGGAGGACGCGGCGCAGGATCTGGATGGCGCGTGTGTTCTCCAGAACGTAGCTGTAGCCGAGGTGGTCCCATTGCGGGACACCGGCCAACGACGGATCCGGGATGAATGGCGCGAATGCGCCGATGTCGTAGCGGAGGAAGGCCAGCCGGGCCGGGCTGGCCGGCTGCGGATTCGGCGGCGGTCCCCATACGCGAAAGGCGTTCCAGACCTGTTCCATGTGGAGCAACAGATCGAACGGATCGCACATGAGCACTATTGCGGCCGCCGCGTCGCGCGACATGTTGGAGGGCGGCGCCATCATGCGGTCAATCAGCTGCTGGATCATGACTAGTACCTTTCGTTGTCGCGTGGGCGCGGAACGACCTCGCCGATGAATGGAACGGGACGCGTTGGTATCGGCACGGTCGATGCTCCCGACCAGCGCGGCCGCGCCGTGGCTTCGATCATGCTTGCAAGACGCGCGTTCACAGCGCCATCCGTGATCGGAACGCGATGAGGTCCGATCTCCGCCAGCGGTGCGAGCTTGGTCGACAGTTCCTCGAATCCGTTGGTCAGGATGCATTCGATCGCGCTCATCTGCGACAAGCGGCTCAGCGCCTGATTCAAGTGGCACAGCTCCTGCTCGCGCTTCGCATCGCGCTCGTGCAGTTCGTTGATGGTCTGCTTGAGGAGGTCGATCTCCTCGTTGCGCGGGTGCCCGTCCGATTGGCGTTTGGCAAGCTCCAGCACGGACTCGGATCCCGCCGAAGATGAAGGCTTCTTGGCCATGTCGTATTCCTTTCTCAATTCACGCCGCTTCGGCCTGGTTGACGAACCAGCTGCGTGCGCGTTCAATCCACATCGGTGCAGTCTCGGGACATTCGGCCTCGCGCAGGCCGGCGAGTGCGACGATCCGTATCCCCTCGCGCTGTCGCCACGCCGGCGACGTCCAGAGCGCTGCGCCAGCGGTGTGTTCGAGCTCGGCAAGCGCCTGGGGCGAGACGCGTTTTGGATCGAGCACGTCGGTCATCGGCCGGCCGCCGAGCCCCGGTACGGGCGCTGAGAGACACGCTTCTGCGATCCTTGGCATCGCGGCCTTCGAGCGGGCGAGCAGGGGCTGCAGCGTCTCTTCGGCGAGGGCGATCGGATAATGCGCTTCCATGGCCCGTTGCAGGGCATTCCATGGGCCCTTATCGCCGAAGCAGAGGCGTGACATTGCGCAACCGAGGACCGTGCGAAGCCACCCGATCGGGTGCGGGTCGCCCACGGGCCATTGCAGGATGGTGTCGGCATTGCCGACGACGTCGTAGAGCGCCGCCGTCGAGGCATAGCCGGTGTGAAGAAAGGCAAAGACGTCGGCACCGATCTCGGAGGCCCAGGGTGTCCACATCACCTGAAGCTTTTCATCGTCCTTCAGCGCGCGCGCTATGGCCGCTCGCACGGAGGGCGTCCAGCCGGTGAGGTGAGCGACCTGATGGCCAGTCTCGTGAAAGAGCGAGGTGGGGCGATAGAGATTGTGGCGCACGATCTTGATGGCGGCGACCGGCATGATGACCCCGGGCGCCCAGAGGCGGACGCCCGCGCGCAGGATCGATGCGCCGGTTCCCTTGTCCTGGTACACCAGCACTCTTGGCACCGGCTTCCTCGCCCGCTCGAGCACGCCCTGCATGCTCGTGACCGCAAGCCGGTCGAGCGTCGTGAGCGCCTCGCGCAGAGGCGCACTTGTTCGCGAGTTCACGGCATCTCCGAGGAAATCGAGCGTGGTGTCGACCTGGACGTAGCGGCGACGGAAGCGCTGGACACCGGTCGAGGCGGCTGGAATGCGGGCCGGATTCTTCCGCGCCTCGGCAACGACCCGCTGCGTCGCCTCACCGAGCTCGATGAGTTCCTCGACGACCGCGTTGATCTGCTGGCGCAGCGGCGCACCGGTGTCGCGTTCCACCGACTTCCAGGCCTCGATCGAAGCAAACTCCTCGGCATCGCGAAACGTGCGAGCGGCCGCCAGCCAGTGGGCGACCTGCCGCTGGAGGTCCGAGGTGACGAGATGCTGGTCGATGTCACGCGTCACTTGCCGCCTCGCCCAGGTGTGACGGAGATGGCGATGCTCGGTGTGCCGCGCAGCGCGGCGCCGGACGGCGCGGACGCACCGCCGCGCAGCATCCTGCGGATCGCGTCGAGCCCGGGGACCGCGGTGAGGCGGATGCGAACCGTTACACCGGGATCGGGATGTCCGGCTGCGCGCACGAACGCTTCCGCATTGGCTCGCGCCCATTTCGTCAACGCCGGCATCACCCAGGCGCGCAGGCGCTGGCGCAGCTGAGCGGTCAGGCCGGGCGGCAGCAGCTTGCCCCTGTGGGCAGCGAAGTCCTCGAAAGTCTCGCCGTCCTCGCCATCCTCGCGTAACATCCGGAGAGGAGCCTGGCCGCCGGCGGAGAGTCGCTCCATGTCCTGGTAGGTCCTGGTGAGCGCCTGCAGCAGCGGGAGGCTTCCCTGGCCCTTGCGGATCGCCGCGACGATCTTCTGCGTCTCCGCCTCCGACAAGTAGATTCCGACGGTGATGCGCGCCTGGCGCATATTCACCGAAGCCCAGGCACGGCTTGCGCGCAGACGCCTGGCCGCGGCCTGTCCCGCCGGGCCCGCGGGCAAAGTTGGCGGCGCGCCGGCGCCGACCGGCTCCAGAATGTAGAAGCGCTGGCCCGCGGCGATCCGCTGTCGCGAGCGAAGATATGCGGCGGGCACCGCGACACCGAGCTTCGGTTCACGCAGTAGAACGCCGGCCGCCGCCGGCGTCAGCGGATGGACGTTGGCGATGTTGATGTAGCCGCGGCCTGCGCCTGCGCCCGACCGGTCGGTGCGCACCATGCGCTGGAGCGTGGTGCCGGGCGCAGACTGATAGATGTGCATGCGCGCGCGGATCGGAAACTGCGCGCCCGCCGCCCGCATCGCCGCGCCGACCGTCGATCCGCCGAAGGTGGGCAGCGTGTCCGCAATCTGCGACGTCACCTGGATATCGGGCGTGCGGTTGTACTTGCGATAGGGCCGGAGGCTACGCGGGCGGCGGCTCACGAAGGTTCCGCCGAGCGACGGGGCCTGCTGCAGCGACGCACGAACGAAGCGAGGCGGGAAATGCGTTGCAACGGCTTGGCTAAACGCTTCTGCGGTCGCGAGCTGGGTCAGCTCTTCGTCCTCGAACACGTAGTCCTCGTTCTCGGCGAACTGGCGGACCGTATCCTCGACGACGCTGGCGAGCGCGACCGGCGCCACCTCGTCGCTGCGCTCGAGCTGCGCCCGGTCCTCGGCCTCGAGCGAGATGAGCCTCAGACCGGTATCTACGATGGCGTTCGACAGAGGCCCTTTGAGCTGCGGTCCTACCCATTTGCCGATCAACTGGCCGAGATAATTGGCGAGGAAGCCCACCACCTTCGGTCGACCGACGAGGTTGATTCCGAGCCGCAGCGCGCCGAGCAGGGCGGGAACGAATTGCTCGATCGCCGGCGCGAGATCTTCGTCCTCGTCGGCGTCGCGCAGCCGTTCGATCAGTGCGCCGCGGGCTTCGGCGAGCACCTCGAGTTCCCGCGTCTCGATCTCGCTCTCGTCCGTCGCACCGAACGCCTCGCCTTCGAACTCGGCTGCCGCATCGCCCGCCAGTGCCTCCGCGATGGCCGCGTCGAAGGATTCGGCGAGCGACTCCATGTCGGTCAGGTTCGCCGGTGACACCTGAGCTTCGTCGATGCTCTCCTCCGCAGCCTCGGACGTGAATCGGGCGGCGAGCGCGCGTGCGTGCGGCTGCAGAGGTGCCGGCAGCCGGCCGATGGCGAAGGACAGGACGCGCCGGAGCAGGGGATTGATCAGGCCGCGCAGCTTGTTCAGAACCGGCCCGAGCAGCGACCCCGCGACCTTGCCGACGCTCTTTGCCACATTGGCGACGGTCTTGACGACGCCCTTGGCTTTCTTGATGAGCTTGCCGATGAACTCCTCGCCGGCCGGCGTCAGCTCTCCGATCGATGGGTCGAATCTCTCCAGCACCTCATCGAGCTGTTGCTCTGAAAGGGAGCCGACGTCCAGGCCGGCCATCCCTGCTTCCAGCGTCTGCAGATACTGTTGCGCCTCGAAGCGCACCGGGGCGAGGTGCGCGTCGGCATAGCGTTCGCGCTCCTGTGCGGACGCCGGCGTCTCGCCGACGAACCGCTCGTCGAGTGCCTGCTCGGTCTCCTCTGCCAGAAACGCAAGCGCTTCATCGAATGCTTCGTCGCGAAGCTCGGCATAGACTTCGGCCACCAGGCGGTCGGTCTCGGACTGGCTTGCGCCGCCATCGAGCGTCGCTGTGAATGGTGTGAGATTCTCGCTCCACGGAGCGAAGCCGATCGCCGCGCCGTTGCCGGTTTCGGCGAAGGCTTCAGCGAACGGGTTTTCCTGCGCGGCGAAGAGATGGGATGACTCTTGTTGATTCAGCATCGCGCGACTCCGGCCTCCTGAACATCTGCGGTGCAGTTGAGCATGACCGCCGTCCGCCGCTGTGTGTGCCGCCGTCGCCTTGCCGTCTTGTTCGCGCGCTCAGTGCGTATTGCTGCCGTGGCCGCGGCGCTTTCCGAGGCGTCCACGCAGCGTCGCAGGATCGTCCACGGGCAGACGACGGCCGTCCCTGCAGACTCCGGAAAAGGAAGAAACAAAAAGGGAAGGGGAAGCTAGTGCGCGGTGCGTGAGGCGGGACAAATGCCGGCCACGCGCTTCGCCAGCGCCTCATCCGGGGCCACGCCCAGCTCGCAGGCAAGGCGCTTTGCCAGCGAACGGTAGCACTGGACCGCCTGGTAGCGATTGCGCTGGGCGAGATATGCATCGATCAGCGCTTCGGCCGCCGATTCGCGCAGCGGCTCGGCGGCGAGCGCGGCGACCCCCGCCTGTGCTGCCAGCGCGAGATCGCCACACGTCGTCATGATCCGGCAGGCCGCCTCGAGCGCCTCCACCCGCAGCAGGCGAAACGCCTCCTGCCCGGCGATCAGCCACTCCTCATGCCAGCCGGGCAGAACGTCGTTCGATAGCAATACGATGTCCTCGAAGGTAAGCGCTTCGCCCTTGAGGGCACGGGCCGCGGTGGCCTGTGCGCGCGAGAAATCAACGTCCGCCGACAGCACCAGCTCGTCGCCCATGGTCTCGATCCAGCCGGGCGGAACGTGCCACAGCGCGCGGCGGAGGTTGGCTCGGCCCGCGTCTTCGGCGAGATCCAGCCAGAGATTGCTAGCGGCTGCGGTGCGCGAGACCGGCCGGCCTTGAAGCGCGAGAAAGGCGAGAAGCCGGCGCGCCGGGAGCGAGAGGCGAACCATCGGGTGGACGCCAAGCCGCCCGAGAATGGCGACCTTGCGCTCCACTATCCTCTCACTGATGCCCCCCGTCATGAAGAGCCTTCCTGGTCGCGAGATTATGAAAAGTTCGACCGAGCTCTGGCCGGCCGAGTAAAATCTTCTGTTGGGCCGTTCGTATTCCGGCCGGTCCTTAAATTCTCGACACTAGGCTGACAACCGGCGTGGAATGGTACGCCCGCCGCCCGTCGTGGGCAACAAATCGGGTTGGAGCCCGAGGCCGGGACTTAGCGATAGATTTAGTCGCGTTTTACTGTTCAATGGCGCGGGTGCGTGCGTATGCCGACAACCGTGTCCGAACACTATGGCTAACACGAGGCTTGGTGGCAGTTCGCCGCGCGCGCAGAATTTGCCGCAGATATTGCACATGGGCGTGCCCAGTCCTGTGCACATGTGAACCTCACCACAACTCCGACACGCGTTGACCGAAATCAGGCTCGACGGATTTGCCGCCAGAGCAACCTGTGCTCGCGTGGGATGCGCGAGGCGGAACCCAGAGAAAATTCCGACCCGGACCTCGCCCGATGCAGATCAGTTCGTAACGTAGCGGTGTTTTCTATCCCGATAGTATGAACTAGTTCATTCTTGAGCCGCAACCAGAAGCTTCACGTCGAGCATGGCCGGTTCGATGCAAGGATCGGTTGCAGAATGAAGCGGCGCACGCATCTGACAAGAGTACTGCCTTGACCGTTTGAGGAGGACGCGGCTGTTCACGCCAGCTAGCCGCAGTATCCAATTTAGTTAAGTAGTGCCGACGTTTGACGCGAAGGCGGCGGTCGACTACCGCTTCGCGGCAAAGAATGAGCCCGGTAAGACCCGAATGCGATCGTCGACGGGATCACGTAAGCGACACGCGCGCGATGGCGGACCAAGCTCTGCAGGCAGCCTATCGTTCGCAAGGCCTGGAGCCGGACAGTGACTCGAGTGCAGACAATTTAGCGTTTTGTTGAAGCGACGCCCGCGAGCCTGGGTCCGGTGATAAAGTCGATTGGGCTCAAGTCGGGGCAAGTGACTGGCTCGGTCATAGATTGGTGCGCGTTGCGTCCATGAGAGAGCAACCGCGGCACGTCTGAGAAGAATTTCCACGCAAACGCACTTCTTGCGTCAATTTTGTGTTGCTGCTTGAGAACTATGGATCCTGGTAGCAAGTCCCTTCCCCTTACCAGCAAAGCTTATGCTGCCGAGTTCTCGCATTGCAGCGGTGCACTTGGACGCCGCGCGCTAGTGTCTGGGATTTAGAGCACTGTTCAGGCCGTCGCCGATGAGGTTGAAGCCGATCACGAGCGTGATGATCGCAAGGCCGGGCCAAAGCGCCATCCATGGTGCCTCGCCGAGAAACTGGCGCGCGACATCGAGCATGGCGCCCCAAGAGGGCGCGGGCGGCAACTGACCTAGCCCGAGAAATGCAAGGCTTGCTTCTGCCAGAACTGCGATCGCCATGGTGAGCGTCGCCTGTACGATGGTGGGCGCCAGAACATTTGGCAGCACTTGCCCGGCCAAAATGGCGAAATGACCGAGCCCTTGGGAACGGGCAGCCAAGATATAGTCCTCTGTGCGCACAACCAGGGTCTCGGCGCGTGCAACGCGGACGAAGACCGGAACGGCAGAAATGCCGATTGCGATCATCGCATTCTCCAGGCTGGGGCCAAGAAATGCGGCCAGCGCAATCGCGAGCACGAGAAAGGGGCAGGCGAGCAGGGCGTCCGCAAGGCGCGAGATCACCATGTCGGCGAGGCCGCCGAAATAGCCGGCGATGAGCCCCAAGGGAAGTCCGACAAAGACCGCGACGGTTACCGAGATCATGCCGGCAGCCAGCGAGGCTTGCGTGCCGAAGACGACACGCGAGAGTACATCTCGACCGAGATCGTCCGTCCCAAACCAATGTGCCGCACTGGGCGCAGCACGCACGGCCATCCAATCGGGTGTGTTTGGATCGTAGGGCGCGAGCCACGATGCAAACACGGCCAGCACGATGAAGAACAGGATGATCGCGCCGCCGATCAATGCGGAAGGCTCGTGGAGCAGCCGGCGAGGTTCGGAGCCGCGCCCATGCGCCTGGGCTGCAATCGGCTGCGTCTCGATCGTGCTCATGATCGAAGCCTTGGATTGAGCGCGGCGTAGGCGAGATCGGCAATGAGGCTCATCAACAGAAAGATGGCTGCGGTACAGAGCACGACTGCTTGCACGACAGCGTAATCGCGGCTGAACACGCCATCGACGACCATCTTGCCAAAACCCGGGATTGAAAACACCTGCTCGGTCAGGACCGCTCCCGCCAGCAATTCGCCGAATTGAAGCGTGCCGAGGGTGACGACCGGGATCATGGCGTTCGGCAGGGCGTGGCGCAGCACGATCGTGCCTTCGCGGACGCCCTTGGCGCGGGCCGTGCGCACATAATCCTGCTTCATGGCCTGGATCATCGCGCTGCGGACATGGCGCATCATGATCGCAGCGGTGCCTGTGCCCAGCACGAGCGCCGGCATCAGCATCGTCAGCAGGTTTTGCCCGATGCTTTCGGAAGGCGGAACGAAGCCGCCTGCAGGCAGCCAGCCGAGATTCACGGAGAACAGCAGGATGAGCATGATGCCCAGCCAGAAGTGCGGAATGGAAAGTCCGGCCAGTCCAAACATGCTGGCGCCGTAGTCGAGTGGCGTCCCGCGCCACAACGCGGCAAAGATGCCGATCGGTAGGCCGATGGCCAGGGCAACCAGCATCGAGAGGGTCGCGAGTTCGATCGTCACGGGGAGCTTCTCGACCAGCATCTTGCCGATCGGCAAGCGGGTTCGCACCGACGTTCCGAAATCACCCTGGATCACGGCTTTGAGCCAGATGGCATACTGCACCGGAACCGGATCGTTGAAGCGATACTTCTGCCGCAGAAATTCCACGACTTCCGGATTGTGCTCTTCACCGGCCAGCGCCAGTGCCGGGTCGCCGGGCAGCAGCTTCTGCAGCCCGAAGACCATCATCGACACCAGCAACAGGGTCGGCAACGAGACGGCGAGCCGCCGAAGAAGCAGGGTCTTCATCGACGCAAACTGTTGCTCACGCGGCCGGGGTGCTGCATACGGTGCGCCTCAGTTCGTCGGCTTGACACCGACCAGGCGGAGAAGGCCGTCCGGAACCATCACGATGCCGCCGACCGACTTGCGGGCTGCGAAGAACCAGTTCGGGTGATAGAGCGGGATCGATGACAGGTTACCGAGATATACATCGGTGACCTTGGCGTAGAGTGCCTTGCGCTTGGTCTCGTCTGCCTCGGCCCGGGCCTGATACAGAATCACGTCGAGATCCTTGTTGCAGTACTTGTTGACGTTCTGTGAGCCCGCGCAGCTGAAGAAGGCAACCAAGGTCGGATCCGGATCCGCGCGGCCGCTCCAGTTGCCGATATAGGCTTCGAAATTGCCGTTCATGTAGCGCTCGATCGCCGTGGCCGTTTCCATCGGCAACAGCTTGACGTCGAAGCCGGCCTCACCCGCCATCGACTGGATGATCTGCGCGACGCGGGAATCTCCGGCCGTGTTCTCGAACTGCAGCTCTATCGGCACGCGGGTCATTCCGGCGGCGGCAATCATCGCCTTCGCCTTGGCGACGTCCCGCGCAGGCGCCTTGTGTGCGGCGTCGTAGTAGGGCGAGGAGGGCGGAATCATCTGGTTGTCGGCCAAGAACTCGCCGTTGAAGGCGACCTTGTTGATGACGTTGCGGTCGATCGAGAGCTCAAAGGCCTGGCGCAGCGCCGCGTTCTTGCCCAGCGGCGTGTCGGCCTTTGCGCCGGCTCCGACGTTGAACATCAGATGCGAAACGGCAAGCCCCTTGCCGGAATGCAGCGCAAGATTGGAATCGTCGCGGATGGTCTTGAGGTCGGTCGGCGCGACGCGCTCGGCGAGGTCGAGATCGCCGGCCCTCACCCGTGACAGCCGAACCGTCGAGTCGGGGACATAGAAGTAGACGACCTCGTCATAGCCGATCTGTCCGACGTTCCAGTAGCCCGGATATTTCTTGACGCGAATGAGGTCGCGCGACTTGCGCTCGACGAATTGATACGGACCGGCACAAACCGGCGCGGCGGCAAATTCACCGGCTTTTTCCATGGCGGCCTTCGGCGACACCATCATGCCAGCACGGTCGCTGAGGTTGGCAAGCAGCGGGACGAACGGCTCCGACAGATTGAACTTCACCTTGTCGGCGGCGAGCGCCTCGACGCTCTGGACCGGCGCAAGCTCTGACTTTCGCTTGGAGTCCGGCAGCGTCTTCATACGCTCGATGTTGAATTTGACCGCGGCCGCATCGAACGCGGTGCCGTCATGAAAGGTGACGTTCTTGCGCAGCGCGAACGTGATCGACTTGCCGTCTGCAGCCCATTCCCATGATTCCGCGAGCTGCGGCACGATTTTCAGGTCGGGCGAGATATCAACGAGCTTGTCGCAGAGCGCCGCGAAGACAAAACGTCCCGTGTAGGTGCCGCCAAGTGCCGGATCGAGCGCATCGGGATCGTCCTGAATGCCGACCCGCAGCGTCGCTGCATTGGCTGAGGCCAGGCTCGATGCAATCGTGAAAAATGCCGCCAGCGCGATTCCGATCCGTTTCATCCGGAGGTCCTTTCGTCCCTAGGCTCTGCTTCCGCGGTGGAAGACAAGCACGGCCGGGTCAATTTGTAAATATGACGAACAAATGGGCGTCCTGATACGTAATGAGGTGCCAACCCGCTGGGGTATATGACGGAAAATCGAAAAAAAACACCCTTGACGGAGGGCTGATCGAGCGATTTAGTTCTGAGAGTGGACTAATTGGACAGACTCATGCAGGACGCCCCGTCTTCGCCCGTTGCCCGACAGCAATCCGTGCGTCTTGTGGTCGAGCGTTTGCTGCGCGATCGATCAGTCTCGCGCGCCGAAATCGCGCGCAGCACCGGCCTGTCCAAGCAAACCATCTCCGAAGTGATGCGCGAGCTCGAGCGCGACGGCTGGGTGCGCGAGGACGGGCAGATCCAAGGCAACGTCGGAAGAAGTGCGGTGACGTACGCGCTTCGGCCGGACGCCGCCTTCGTCTTGGGCATCGACCTCGGCGGTACGAAACTGCATGTCGCGCTCGCTGATCTGCACGGCGAGATCGTTGCCGAGAGCATCGAACCCACCTCCAACGACGGTGGCCGTGCCGTCGTCGCCCAGATAGGGCGTATGAAGGATGCGTTGCTGGTGCGGGCCAATGTCCCTGCGCAGCGCCTGCGGGGTGGCGTCATGGGAAGTCCCGGCATGGTTGATCCGGGATCCGGCAGCATCGTCATTGCGCCCAACATTCCCGGACTTGATAGCCTGGATGTAAAGGCTGCCTTGCGCGAGCAACTCGGCATCGAGGTCCTCATCGAGAATGACGTCAATCTCGCTGCGATCGGGGAGCATTGGCGCGGCAGCAGCCGCGCAATCCGCAGTTTCGCCTTTATCGCGCTCGGCACCGGCATCGGCATGGGCATCTTTTCGGATGGCAGCCTTGTGCGCGGCGCACGGGGGAGCGCCGGCGAGATCGCCTATCTGCCACTTGGCGGCGATCCCTATGACGCACGTGGTCTGAAATACGGCACGCTGGAGACCGCCGTCGGCAGCGCCGGCATCGTCGAGCGCTATGTCGGTCTTGGCGGCGCGCCCGCCAGCACGGTGCGCGACGTCTTCGACCGGCTGCAAGGCGAGGAGGCAGCTCGGATCACCATCGATGAGATCGGCCGGATCCTCTCGACCGCCATTCTGGCCGTGCACAGCGTGCTGGATCCGGAAATCATCATTCTGGGCGGGAGCATCGGAGCGCGGCCCGAGTTGAAGCATCGTATCGACGACTATCTGGAGCGCTGCATGCTTCAACCGGTTCGCATTGAGCTCAGCACGCTCGGCAATCGCGCCACGCTGATCGGCGCGATCGGTAGCGCGATCGACCTCATGCATCGGTCGCTGTTCGGCATCGGCCGCGGGTCGGGCCCCCTCGCGCTGCCATTTGCGGCAGCAGAAGTCGCGGCATGAAAGAGTACGCACCGAGGATCGAGATCGTACGGAGCGCCGCTGCCGCAGCTGCCGCGGAACGGGGGGCTGAACGCATCGTTGCCTGCATGCGCAATCGGACGCAGCTGACCCTCGGCCTTGCGACGGGCGCGACGATGACGCCGCTGTATGCCCGTCTCGTCGCGGCAAGCCGTGCGGGCCTGATCTCGTTTCGCGAGGTGACGTGCTTCAACCTCGATGAATATGTCGGTCTTGCGCCGAGCTCGGCGGGAAGCTTTCATCGCTACATGCATGAACATTTGTTCGGGCACGTGGATATCGAGGCCGGGCGCGCAAGGCTCCCCAACGGCATGGCCGAAGATGTCGCGGCGGAGGCAGCCGCCTATGAAGCGCAGATCGCCGCAAGCGGAGGCATCGATCTGATGCTCCTCGGCATCGGCGCCAACGGCCATATCGGCTTCAATGAGCCGGGCTCCGATTTCGCCTCGCGGACCCGCGAGGTCGAGCTCGATGAAGCGACGCGTGTTGCGAACGCAGGCGGCTTTCCGGACCTCGCTCATGTTCCGCGGCGCGCGATCACGATGGGGATCGCGACAATACTGCAGGCCAGGAGCATTCTTCTGGTCGCAACAGGGTCGGAGAAGGCGGCCGCAGTCGCAGCCGCAATCGAAGGTCCGATTGGACCCGCGTGCCCGGCCTCGGCGCTTCGACTGCACCGCAACGTCGAGATCATCTGCGACGAGAAGGCTACCGCTGCACTGGCCAAACGGCCCCGGAACGAGACTCGGAGAACCGCTTGAATTGGCGACAGCGCGATTTCATGGTGCCGGGACGGTCGCTCGCGGTCGGTGATCGCGGCATGGCCGCGGCCTCGCATCCTGCCGTTGCGCTCGCGGCGGTGGCGATGTTGCGCAGCGGCGGCAATGCCGTCGATGCCGCGATCGCTGCGATTGCACTCCAGGGCGTCATCGATCCGCACATGACCGGCGTGGGCGGCGATTGTTTTGCAATCTATGCGCCCGCGTCCGGAAAGCCCGTTGCGGTCAACGGCTCCGGCAGGGCGCCGCAAAAGGCCGAGCTCGGTTGGTTTCAGCAGCAGGGACTGACATCGATTCCTGATGACTCACCCCATGCCGTCACGGTGCCGGGGGCCGTCGATGCGTGGTGCCGGCTCTCTGCCGACCATGGATCCAAAAGCTTGGATGAGGTCTTGGCGCCGGCGATCCGCGCGGCCGAGACCGGCTTCGTTGTCACCCCGCGCGCCGCGCTGGATTGGGCGCGCTACGCCAATCGTCTCGAACGACATCAGGCCGGCATTCCCGTCTACCTGCCCGGTGGCGCTGCGCCTGCCGTCGGCGCCAGGCTCAGCCATCCCGCACTCGGCGCGACGTTGCGGCGGATTGCGCGCGAAGGGCGCAGCGCGTTCTACGAAGGCGCGGTCGCAGAGGAAATCGTCGCAACGCTGAAGGCGATGGGCGGGTTGATGCAACTCGAAGACCTCGCGGGCGCGCGACCCGACTACGTCACGCCGATTTCCACCGACTATCGCGGCCACGAGATCTGGCAATGTCCGCCCAACGGGCAGGGCGTCGCCGCGCTATTCATCGCCCGCTTTCTTGCCGGCTTCGACATGGCCGACCCGTCGCTGAGCGAAGCGGATCGCATCCATCTCCTTGCCGAAGCGACCAAGGCGGCTTATCGGCAGCGCGACGCGCTGGTCGCCGACCCCGCATTCCATCCGCTCGACGTCGATGCGCTGCTCTCGGAGCGAACAGTCGCGGCCTTGCGCGGCCGCATCAGCAGGGAGCGCGCGAGCGAGCCGACGGTGTTCGACATGCCGGTCCATCGCGATACGGCCTACGTCGCCGTCGCCGATCGCGACGGCAATATGGTCTCCCTGATCAACTCCCTGTTCTTCGCCTTCGGGAGCGGTATCTACGCCCCGCGATCGGGCGTGCTCCTCCAGAATCGCGGCGCGGGATTTTCCCTTGTCGAGGGACATCCCAATGCGATCGCGCCGCGCAAGCGCCCCTTCCACACCATCATCCCGGGCCTGCTCTCGAAAGATGGCAAGCCGACCATGGTTTTTGGCGTCATGGGCGGACAATATCAGGCCACCGGACATATCCAGATCCTGAGCGGAGTGCTCGATCGCGGCCTTGATGTGCAGCAGTCCTCTGATGTGCCACGAAGCTTTGCCTTCGATGGTGTGTTGACGCTCGAGCCAACGATTCCCGCGGCTGTCGCCGACGATTTGACCGGGCGCGGTCATCGCGTGGTCTGGGCGGACGAGCCGCTCGGAGGTTGCCAGGTCGTGCACCTCGACAGATCCAGGGGCGTCATGTTCGGCGCGTCGGATCATCGCAAGGACGGCATCGCGCTGGCAGTTTGAGCGAAGGGGCGGGCGACGATGGTGGATCGGATGACATGAACGGGATGGTAGAGGCGATCCTATCCATCGAGCACCTGACCCTGGCGTTGCCGCCGGGCGCGGATCGCGCTTTTGCCGTCGAGGACATTTCGCTCGCCCTCCACCCGCGACAGATCCTTTGCGTCGTCGGTGAATCCGGCTCGGGCAAATCGGTCTGCGCTTCCGCGGTGATGGGGCTATTGTCGAAAGACATTCGCTGGACCGCGG
This sequence comes from Bradyrhizobium sp. BLXBL-01, assembly GCF_051853025.1. Classification (NCBI taxonomy): domain Bacteria; kingdom Pseudomonadati; phylum Pseudomonadota; class Alphaproteobacteria; order Hyphomicrobiales; family Nitrobacteraceae; genus Bradyrhizobium; species Bradyrhizobium sp. BLXBL-01. Next base: position 4,972,960 of record NZ_CP182471.1, on the reverse strand, counting down.
GCAGTATCCGGTTCGAGGGACTGGACTTACGTGCTCTCTCTCCGGCAAAGTGGCGGAACCTGCGCGGCCGGAAGATCGCGATGATCTTCCAGGAGCCGATGACCGCGCTCAATCCGGTGATCCGGATCGGTGCCCAGATCATCGAGGCGTTCGAAGCGCATCACCAGCTCACGCCGGCCGAACGCGAGGTGCGCGTGCGCGCGCTGCTCGAGGAAGTCGGCCTCCGCGATCCCGAGCGCATCATCCGTAGCTATCCGCATCAACTGTCCGGCGGGCAGCGTCAGCGCGCCATGATTGCGATGGCTCTGGCGCTCGAACCCTCGATTCTGGTGGCGGACGAGCCGACCACGGCGCTCGACGTCACCACGCAGGCGCAGATCCTCAAGCTCATCCGAGACATCCAGCAGCGGCGTGGCATGGCGGTGTTGTTCATCACCCACGATTTCGGGGTTGTGGCCGACATCGCCGACCGTGTCGCTGTTATGGAGAAGGGGCGCGTCGTCGAAGAAGGTACGGTCGACGAGGTGCTTGAGCGCGCACAGCATCCCTATACGCAGAGATTGCTGGCAGCCGTGCCGCGCGGCATTCCGCGGGCAAAAGTCGAGGACGCAGACGCGCCCACCGCCTGCGCGGCATCAGGACTCGTGAAGACTTATAAGAGCAGCGACTGGTTCAGCCCGCCCGCGGAAGTTCCCGCCGTGAAGAGCGTCAGCTTCGAGATTCGTCGCGGCGAGACGCTCGGCCTGGTCGGGGAGTCCGGTTCGGGCAAGAGCACGATCGGCCGGCTTGTCATGCGGCTGACGGACGCGGATGCAGGGGTCGTCCACATCGGAGAATTGAATTTCTCGGACGCCCGCGGATCGGAGCTGCGCGCCGCGCGCAAACACATCCAAATGGTGTTCCAGGATCCTTTCGCCTCGCTCAATCCGCGTCGTCGAGTCGGGCAGATCATCGCCGATGGACCGATTGCGCATGGGGTGCCCGCCGCGCAAGCGTTTGCGCGCGCCAGGGAATTGCTGACGTTGGTCGGGCTCGATTCCGGCGCGGTGCAACGTTACCCGCATGAGTTCTCCGGCGGACAACGCCAGCGGATCGGCATTGCGCGCGCGCTTGCGCTGGATCCCGAGGTGCTCGTGGCCGACGAGCCCGTGTCGGCGCTCGATGTCTCGGTCCAGGCGCAGGTGCTCGCGCTGCTCGAGAGGTTGAAGAAGGAGTTGCGGCTCGCCGTTCTCTTTATCACGCACGATCTCAACGTTGCCGCCCAGGTCTGCGACCGGATCGCGGTGATGCGGTATGGCGAGATCGTCGAAGTCAAGCCGGCCGCGGACCTGTTGAGCCGGCCCGAACATCCCTATACCCAGACATTGCTGGCGGCTATTCCGGGTCGGCAGCGGAGAAAGTCGCATTGAAAAAAGACGGCGATTGTCGCTGAAGGAGGCGTCTTGAATGCAGAAGTTCGCGGAACTTCCGGTGCTGCGCGTCGGTCTCGTCGGAAGCGGCTTCATTGCCGCATTTCATCTGCAGTCCATGCTTGGCGTGCGCAATGTCAGCATCGGCGGTGTCTACAGTCGGTCCGCCGAGCGACGAAAGCGCATCGCGGAGAAGGCCCGGAATCTTGGCCTCGGACCGGCGCATGTGTTCGATAGCATCGAGGCCATGGCGACTTCCGGTGAGGTCGATGCGCTTTGGATCCTGACGCCGAACGATACGCGCCTCGATATCATGCGCGAGATCCATGGGGTGACGAAGTCGGGAGCTCCCTTGCGCGCCGTGGCCTGCGAAAAGCCGCTGGCGCGCACGCTCGCCGAGGCGCGCGAGATGCGCAGCCTCGTCGAGGATGCTGGCCTGCTCCACGGCTATTTGGAAAACCAGTTGTTCTCGACCGCGGTGACGCGTGGCAAGGACATCATCTGGCGGCGTGCCGTACCTGGAAGCGGGCGTCCCTATCTCGCCCGTGCCGCGGAGGAACATTCCGGACCGCATGAGCCCTGGTTCTGGCAGGGCGACAAGCAGGGCGGTGGCGTGCTCTCCGACATGATGTGCCATTCGGTCGAAGTCGCGCGCTTCATGCTGACGGCGCCCGGCGCGAGCCGCGACAGCCTGCGGCTGGTCAGTGCCAGCGCCACGACGGCCAATCTCAAATGGACGCGCCGGCGCTATGCGGCCGATCTGAAGACGCGGATGGGGATCGATTTTGCGAAACGCCCGGTCGAGGATTTCGCGCGTGGCATCCTGACGCTGGAAGACATGGATGGGCATCAGGTCCTGATCGAGGCAACGACCTCCTGGGCCTATGTCGGGGCCGGCCTGCGCATCCAGCTCGAATTGCTCGGGCCCGAATATTCGATGGAGTTCTCCTCACTCTCAACGGGCCTCAAGGTGTTCCTGGCCCGGACGCTCAGCGGTTCCGAAGGCGAGGACCTCATCGAGAAGCAGAATGCCGAGCAGGGTTTGATGCCGGTCGTCGAAGACGAAACAGGCATCTACGGCTATACTGATGAAAATCGGCACATGGTCGAAGCGTTTAGGCGCGGGCTCAGTCCTGCCGAAACGTTCGATGATGGCGTCGGCGTCATGGAAATGTTGATGGCGCTCTATCGGTCCGCCGAGCTCGGACGCACCGTGCATTTCCCGGACCAGGAGCTAGAGCACTACGTTCCCCAGGTCGCGCGCTAACAGCGCGCGCAGTGTGCGGGACTTGAAACATGATCGGTGATCCGGTCCAAGGAGGCCATCGCGGCTTGCCAAATGCGCTCGGGCGCCTCGGCGTTGTCTGAATGAGTCTCAGCGTGGAGTTCTACGGCTGCCGGTCTGCGACGACATAGAGTGGGAGTAGTGCTGCTAGCTCTTATTTCTTACCTTGCGTAGCTTTAGAAATGTCGCTCGCATTAAAAATCCCTGACCAAGTACCTTGAAATTGGCTTAGCTTGGTTGGACTCGGCTATCAACGCCGCCCTGAACAAAGAGCGCGGCAGCGCAGTGGCGCGTGCAGAAGCGAAGGGTGTCGCTACGGTGCTCAACACGTGTTTGGTGCGGCGGCAAACGATAGACCGGGATCGAGAAAGTGGAGTGCGCCGCGCAGTTGGTGTGTCCGACACCAACATATGCCCTCAGTGCCTTGGTTCTGCGCGACTGTCTGAAAATAGAGACTCGGATTCAAAACATAAAAAGGGGGCATAGGAAATTGCGGCCCGTTCCTCGTTCCCAACAGGAAGCAATCTAACCCGTCGCGCGTGGCAGCATACCCCTTGCCGTTATCTCCGCCGAGAGTTCTTCGATCGTCTGGCGCTGCTCCATCGCGGTTCTGCGGATCAACGCAAAGGCGGCAGGCTCGGCGAGCGTATGCGAATGCATTACCTGAAGAACGGCGGCAAACACGAGGCGACGTGCCCGCAGACGCTGCTCGAGTTGACAATTTGTTGTTTCAATTCGCTTGTGCGTTCGTTCCGCTCGAAAGCCATGACGAGCGCTGCGTAGATGCCGGCCGGTCGCAAGGGCTTGATGAGGAACGAAGCTGGATCGAGTTCGAACACCAGCTTGAGTCGGCTTGGTGTCTCGGTGCCGAGCAGGGCGATGACAGGCGATCGCGCCGGGAATGCGCGTTGCGCCGGACTAGCTCCAATCGGAGCTCGATTGCTGGAGCTAGCTCAAATTGGCCCGTGATGGGTTGGAGCGAGAGTTCAGAATTCTCAACGGGTTAGAGGGCAGCCTGTGCGCGGCGTGTGAACCGGGAGATCAAGAGCAATCTTGCGACATTCGGAGGTCGAGATCGACCAGTTGGGAAATGGGTTGTCCGTGCAGAAGGCGAAGTACCTCCGCTGAGGCGCGCGGCCCGAGTGGTTACTGGCGCGGACGACCGGGCCACCGCTCAAGCGCGGCGATATGAGCGCCCACTGTCGCAGTACACTTGGCGTCGGCAACGAAAACCGCCTTGCGAGTTGACGAATGTCAGTGCGGGCTTGCGGAAACCCAAAGAGCATGCCGGGTGCGTGCCTTGCGCATAATTCAGTAACGGCGGGCGGTTGGGCGACCAGATCGTGGAGCTTCAATGCCTTGATCGCGATCGAACGCAAAACCGGTACACCCTGTTGCTGATCGCACTCCGGGGCGGAGCGGCATCGCCGAGGGAAGACGATGATGAATGTTGAACGATACACCGAGCGCTCGCGCGGTTTCATCCAATCTGCGCAATCGCTCGCGATGCGCGAAGGTCATCAGCAGTTTTCCACCCTGCATCTGCTGAAGGTCCTGCTTGATGACAGCGAGGGCCTTGCTGGCGGTCTGATCGACCGCGCTGGCGGCAATTCCCGTGCAATCCTGAAGGCGACCGAGGACGCCCTCGACAAGCTCCCGAAAGTGTCTGGTGGCGGCGCCGGGCAGGTTTATCTCGCACCCGAACTCGCGCGAGCCTTCGACGCCGCTGAAAGGGCAGCAGATAAGGCCGGCGACAGTTTTGTCACGGTTGAGCGGCTCCTGCTCGGCCTCGCCATGGACAAGAACAGCGAGGCGGGCCAGCTCTTGGCGAAGGGCGGCGTTACCGCGCAGAACCTAAATGCGGCGATCGAATCCCTGCGCAAGGGCCGCACGGCCGACAGCGCCACAGCCGAGAATGCCTATGACGCGCTAAAAAAATATGCCCGCGACCTGACCCAGGCCGCGCGCGACGGCAAGCTCGATCCGGTCATCGGCCGCGACGAGGAGATCCGTCGTACGATCCAGGTGCTGTCGCGCCGGACCAAGAACAATCCCGTTCTGATCGGCGAGCCCGGCGTCGGCAAGACCGCCATCGCCGAAGGACTTGCGCTGCGCATTGTCAACGGTGACGTGCCGGAGAGCCTGCATGACAAGAAGCTGCTCGCGCTCGACCTCGGTGCGCTGATCGCCGGCGCGAAATATCGCGGTGAGTTCGAGGAGCGGCTGAAGTCCGTGCTCCAGGAGGTGACCGCGAGCGAAGGCACCTTCATCCTGTTTATCGACGAGATGCACACGCTGATCGGGGCCGGCAAGGCCGACGGCGCGATGGACGCGTCGAACCTTTTGAAGCCCGCGCTTGCCCGCGGCGAGCTGCACTGCATCGGCGCGACTACGCTCGACGAGTACCAGAAGCACGTTGAGAAGGACGCCGCGCTGGCGCGGCGGTTCCAGCCGATCTTCGTCAGCGAACCCTCAGTCGAGGACACGATTTCGATCTTGCGTGGTCTGAAAGACAAGTACGAGCAGCACCATGGCGTGCGGATCACTGATTCCGCGCTGGTTTCAGCTGCGACGCTGTCGCACCGCTATATCACAAACCGTTTCCTACCGGACAAGGCCATCGACCTTGTGGACGAGGCGGCGGCGCGGCTGAAGATGCAGGTCGATTCCAAGCCGGAGGAACTGGATTCACTGGATCGGGAAATTGTCCGGCTGAAGATCGAGCAGGAAGCCCTGAAGAGGGAAAGCGATCCAGGCTCCAAGTCCCGGCTCCAGACCCTGGAGAAGGACCTCGCCGAGCTCGAGGAGAAGTCGGCGGCGCTGACGGCGCGCTGGAGCGCCGAGAAGAGCAAGCTTGTGAACGCCCAGAAGCTGAAGGCGGAGCTCGATGGCTTGCGCGTTGAGCTCGCCAACGCCCAGCGGCGCGGCGAATTCCAGAAAGCTGGCGAGCTGGCGTATGGCCGGATCCCGCAACTTGAGAAGCAGCTCGCGGACATCGAGGCCAAGGAGAATTCTGGCGAGATGATGGAGGAGGCTGTCACCGCCAACCACATCGCGCAGGTGGTCTCGCGCTGGACCGGCGTGCCCGTCGACAAGATGCTGGAAGGCGAGAAGGAGAAGCTCCTGAAGATGGAGGAGCAGCTCGGCAAGCGCGTCGTCGGCCAGGCCGAAGCCGTGCGTGCGGTCGCAACCGCCGTGCGCCGCTCGCGCGCCGGCCTGCAGGACCCGAACCGCCCCACCGGCTCGTTCATGTTCTTGGGCCCGACCGGCGTCGGCAAGACCGAGCTGACCAAAGCCTTGGCGGAGTACCTGTTCAACGACGAGACCGCGATGGTCCGCCTCGACATGTCCGAATACATGGAGAAGCACTCGGTCTCGCGGCTGATCGGCGCGCCTCCCGGCTATGTCGGCTATGACGAGGGCGGTGCGCTCACCGAAGCGGTGCGGCGCCGGCCCTACCAGGTCGTGCTGTTCGACGAGATCGAGAAGGCGCATCCCGACGTCTTCAACGTCCTGTTGCAGGTGCTCGACGACGGCCGCCTGACCGACGGCCAGGGCCGCACCGTCGACTTCCGCAACACGCTGATCATCATGACCTCCAACCTCGGTTCGGAATATCTGGTGAACCAGCCGGAGGGCGAGGACACCGCGGCCGTGCGCGAGCAGGTGATGGGAATGGTGCGGGCGCACTTCCGCCCCGAATTCCTGAACCGCGTCGACGAGATCATCCTGTTCCACCGGCTGCAGCGCAGCGAGATGGGCCGGATCGTCGAGATCCAGTTCGCACGTCTGCAGAAGCTCCTGACCGATCGCAAGATCGTGCTCAGCCTCGATGCCGCCGCCCGCGACTGGTTAGCTGCCAAGGGCTGGGATCCCGCCTACGGCGCAAGGCCGCTGAAGCGGGTGATCCAGCGCTACCTCCAGGACCCGCTCGCCGAGATGATCCTCGCCGGCGACATCAGGGACGGCGACAACGTCGCGATTTCGTCCGAAGGCAACGTGCTGACCTTCAACGGCAAGGCGCCGCAGACCGCGGAGATTGCGCAGTTCGAGGCGCCGGCGCCGAAGCGGAAGTTGAACTGAATGGCGTGGACGCCGGCGCAGCGCGCTGCACCAGGGAATATCAGACATAACCGGCAGCACCAGGGCAACGCTCGGCAGCGGGCAGGAATTGAGATCAGGCAGAACGCATTAGGCAACAACTGAGCAGGATGACATGGCACAGGGTTGCAGGCACTTGGCAGGAATTCATGACGTCGTTCCCACTTCCCTTGGGTGTGAAGAATGCCTGCAACTCGGCGATCCATGGCTGCACCTGCGCGTGTGCCGAACTTGCGGTCATGTCGGTTGCTGTGATCAGTCGCCCAATCGGCACGCGACGAAGCATTTTCATGCAACAGGTCACCCAATCATCGAAGCCTATGATCCGCCCGAAGGCTGGGGCTGGTGTTATGTCGATGAATTGATGTTCGATTTGTCGGATCGGCCCACGCCGCAACTTGGTCCGATCCCAAGGTTTTATTGACGCGCAGCACCGCGCCGCTCGACCAGAGCCTCTGAACGCTTGTGTGGACTCCGCACAGGCAGTCGATGCGATGCTTTCCCGCGTTTGGGTTGACGGCTGTCAAGGTGGAGCGTTGCTCGACGCGTCATCGTCAGCTTCGAAACCCAACCTGCTAAGGAGATGGATATGGTCGCGCGCAGTGCCAGCCGTAGTTCCGACCGACACGAAGCCAGAGTACCGGATGGCACCAAAGTTCAAACGAGAGATCTGCAGCCTTATGATCAGTTGGAGCTATTGCCGATCGCCGGGAACTGGCGCCATGGGCAGGCAGAGCACAGGTTGATCGACAGGAATCCCTTTAACGGCGATGTCCTCCTCGAGATCAAACAGGCCGATCGTCGCGATCTTGATGCTGCGTTTGCAGGAGCTGCGAAGGCCCAAGTGGAGTGGGCTGTCTCAGCACCGGCGGCGCGGGCGCAGGTATTTCGCCGCGCAGCAGAGGTGATGGAAGCACGTCGTGGCGAAATCGTCGACTGGCTGATCAAGGAGTCCGGCAGCACGCGACTGAAAGCGAACCTCGAGTGGGAAGTGACGCACACCGTCATGCTGTGGGCGACCTCGGTGCCCCATGCGGTCGAAAGCCGCTCCATTCCGTCCGACATTCCGGGCAAGGAAAATCAGGTGCGGCGCAAACCGGTCGGCGTGGTCGGGGCGATCAGTCCTTGGAACTGGCCGCTCCATCTGAGCAATCGCACCATCGCGCCGGCACTCGCAGTCGGAAACGCCGTTGTGGTGAAACCGGCAAGTGATACGCCGGTCACGGGCGGATTGTTGTTGGCCAAAATCTTTGAGGAGGCCGGCCTGCCGGCAGGGCTCCTGAGCGTCGTTATCGGCGCCGGCAGCGAAATCGGCGACGCCTTCGTCAGTCATCCCGCGCCACGAGTCATTTCGTTCACCGGCTCGACGCCGGTCGGCCGCGGGATCGCAGAGCTTGCCGCGAAGGCGTCCATCATCAAGCGCGTTGATCTGGAACTCGGTGGCAATGCTCCCTTTGTTGTGCTCGCCGACGCTGATCTGGATCAGGCCGTAGAGGCCGCAGTGTTCGGCAAGTTTCTGCACCAGGGCCAGATCTGCATCGCCGTAAACCGCATCCTTGTCGAAGAGCCCGTCTATCAGACGTTCCTTGACCGCTTTACGGAGCGGGTGGCGAGGTTGAAAACAGGCGACCCCCGCGACGGCGATACGATGATCGGTCCGATCATCAACAACTCGCAGCTTCAGAAGCTGATGGCACGTGTTCGCCGCGCCAGCGACGACGGCTGCAAACAGGTGCTCGGAGGCGAGCCGGACGGGCTCGTGTTGCCGCCGCATGTGTTCGTAAACGTCACGAACCGGATGGAAATTGCGGCAGAAGAGATATTCGGACCTGTGGCGCCGGTCCTCCGGGTCGGCAACGCCGAAGAAGCCTTGGCGGTGGCCAATGAAACGAGTTTTGGACTAAGCGGCGCCGTATTCACGCGCGACGTGCACCGGGGCGTGCACTTTGCCCAGCGAATGCAGGTCGGTATGGCCCATGTCAATGATCAATCGGTCATCGACTTGCCGACCTGTCCGTTTGGTGGCGAGAAGAATTCCGGCATTGGCCGATTCAACGGCTCTTGGGCGATCGAGGCGTTCACGACGGACCAGTGGTTGACCGTGCAGCACGCGCCGCGAGGCTATCCCTGGAGTGCTTCCGCCGTGCAGGGGCCGTGGTCCTGAAAGGTGCACAGGATGGACGAGCTATCCAACACGGTTGTCGCGGGTCTCCAGACGAGCAGCAACGGCATGCTTGAGTCCCGCCACGAGCACATTTTTCCCAAGTTCGCACCGGACGAGATCGAGCGCATGCGCCGGTTCGGCGAGATCAAACACTATGCCATCGATCAGTATCTATTCCGGACGGGTGAGAGTCCGCCCGGCATGTTCGTCATCATTGCCGGTCGGGTATCCATCGAAGCTCGGGATCGACCTGGCCGGGCGGAGAAAATCGTGGAATTGGGTGCAGGCGAAATTATCGCCGAAGTCGCCCAACTCTCCGGTGGACCCGCCCTGGTCGACGCGCGCGCAACCGAGCCTGTTGAAGCGCTGCTTGTTCTGCCGGCGAGACTTCGCGCTTTGCTGATCGCCGATGTTCAACTCGGCGAGCGCATCATGCGCGCTCTTATTTTGCGACGGGTGTTCCTGATCGAGGCCGGCGCCGGCGGCCCTTGTCTCGTCGGGCACGACGGCCATCCCGGAATGGTGCGATTGCTGGAATTTTTGGCGCGCAACGCCTATCCGCACCGGGTGCTCGACCCCACAAAGGATCCGGATGCGCAGGTGCTTTTGAAGCACTATCCTTGCAAGTCGGACGAATTGCCGCTGGTCGTCTGTCCGAACGGGGCAATCCTGAAAAATCCGAGTGAAGCTGACCTGGGGCGCGCTCTGGGGATGGTGCCTCCGGATCTCCAGAGGCGCCGGTACGACGTAGCAATTGTCGGTGCCGGGCCAGGAGGACTTGCGGCTGCCGTGTATGCGGCATCCGAGGGTTTGTCAGTTGGCGTCTTCGATGCACGGGCGTTCGGGGGGCAGGCCGGTGCCAGCAGCTGCATCGAGAACTATCTGGGATTTCCGACCGGAATTTCAGGCCAGGCGTTGGCAGGGCGTGCCTATGTGCAGGCACAGAAATTCGGCGTGGAGATGATCATCCCCGAGAAGATCACCAACCTTCGTTGTGAACACCATCCATTCGCCATCGAACTCTCCGACGGTCGGAGCGTGACCGCGCAGACCGTCGTGATCGCGAGTGGCGCGCGATATCGCAGGCCGAACATACCGAACTTGGAGCATTTCGAGGGGCGGGGAGTCTGGTATTGGGCCTCCCCGATCGAGGCTCGTCTATGCCGCAACGAGGAGGTGGCGCTTGTCGGCGGCGGCAACTCCGCAGGTCAAGCGGCGGTATTTCTAAGCCGCTATGCCAAAAAGGTATGGATTCTTGTGCGGGGACCCAGCCTGGCTGCGAGCATGTCGCAATATTTGATCGACAGGATAGCGGCAACCGAGAACATCGAGTTGCTCACCTGCACGGAGATCGTAGGGTTGTCGGGTAACCAGCAGGGCCAACTCGAACGGGTCCGCTGGCGCAACAAGACCGGCGCGGAAGTGGAGAAAACGATCCGCAACGTCTTCATGTTCATCGGTGCAGACCCCGCAACGGAGTGGCTGAGCGGCTGCAACGTCAGCCGCGACAGCAAGGGGTTTGTGCGAACGGGCACGAACATACCTCCTGACGACCTTCTATCGGCCGACGGCGCGAGCGTGCCATCGCTCCAGTCGAACGTGGCGGGTGTGTTTGCAGTGGGTGATGTTCGTTTCGGATCCGTCAAGCGCGTTGGCGCGGCGATCGGCGAGGGAGCGACCGTTGTGCAGCAGATTCACGCGTTTCTCGAGACCGCTCGGACCAGCCGAAGCGAAGAGCCGGTGCAGGCCGCCGCGGCATGACAAAAGCTGCAAGCGGTTCGTGAAGAAGATCCCTCGCGGATGACGTCTGTCAATGCGACTGGCGGCGAAAAATGGCAAACTTATCCGATGATCGCGCAACGTCCTCCTGACAAGATGCCACCGCCGCACCCAGAGGGCGTGCGACAGCTCCAGCGACTATTTCGCGAGGCCGCGGGTCTCGACTTCGACAAGGCTGACCTCAAGCGCTACGAAGAATTCATCGATCACAGGATTTATCGGCTGTTGCTGCGCGCCGAGGCCGACGTCAAAGCTGGCGGCGACGTCCTGATCGAGCCCTGGAACCTCCCGATCACCGCCGGGCTCCAGGAATGCATCGAGCAATTCAGAAAGCTGGATGAAGCGGTAGAGCTGGAGCCGATTCTCGAGCGTCTGGCTCATCGGTCGCCGCTGCAAGTCAGCTATAGCGATGAGACCGAAGCCATGCTGCCGGACCTTGCAGGGGGACTTGGCGTCGCGGTCGCACGAGCATTGAAGATTATAGAGCCGGATCTGAAAAATCCGCAGACGAAGCATTGGGAACTTGCCGCGCGGATCTTCGAGCTGCTGCTGTAGCAATCGCACGTAAGCTTGCTGGATTGCGCATAGGCAAACTCGATGAAACCGTTTCGCCGCCGGATCGTAAGCAACTTCTGGCGCCGCACTGATTCGGGAGTTAATCAGCCATGAGCACAGAGGCCCGCCACATTGTGTGCCCGCATTGCACGAGCACCAATCGCATTCCGGTCGGGAAGGATGCGCGCCAAGCGAAATGCGGGCGCTGTCGACAGCACCTCTTTACGGGACATCCGACGCCGGCTTCCATCGGCAGCTTCGTCACCCACATCCAGCGCAACGATATTCCGGTCGTGGTCGATTTCTGGGCGGCATGGTGCGGGCCTTGCAAAGCGATGGCGCCGGTTTTCGAGCGCGCCGCAGGTGAGTTCGAACCCGAGCTTCGCTTCCTGAAGGTTGACACCGAGGCGGAAGCGGAGCTGGCGGCTCGCTACAACATTCAAAGCATTCCGACCGTGATGCTATTCCACAAAGGCAACGTCATCGCTCAACGCGCCGGCGCCGTCGGCCTCGAGCCTTTGCGCCAATGGTTGCGGCAGCATGCGCCTTCAGCCGCGCATGCAGCGTCATGAACTGCCGAACGTGGTGCTTTACACTATCTGACGGGCTCCCGGGGATTGAGCATGGTGCCGCCGAGCAGCAGGCATCCGATAAGGTGTAACCCAAGGACAACTGGTCTGGCCGCCATGCAGGCTAATGACACAATCACCCTGATTGAGGCTTACGATGCGATGCGGATCTTCGTGGAGACCGTCTGGCGTCGGATGGACAAACCTCAGGAGGAAATCGCGCTTCTGCTTGCCGGTTTGAAATGGGTCGATGGGTCACCGGTCGATCCTGCGATGTGGCAGGACTGGCTGGCGGCGGCGGAGGGCGCGAAGGAAGGAGTTGCCAGCCAACCTTAGCCTATCTGCCCGCGGTCTGCGGCGTGCTGATTGTGTGCTCCTTGCAGAATTGAAACGCACGCCTGAAACCGATCATCTGAGGCGTTCTCTGCTCCGGAAAGGCGATGTCGAACCTCGTGATCGCCACATGGATCGCAACCGCGACCTCCGCCGTTCTCATAACGATACTCTCCTCCCGCCTACTTTTGCCGGTAGTCGGATCGAGGGTCGTGCCATGCGTGAGCCAGTGACGAACGGTCTCGATGCGCGCCGAACTGGCTTCAGATGCCGGCAGGGCGGCATTGTCGATTGCCGGCAGCATTCCGCAGGCAGCAGTGGCCAGGGTCGCTGCGCACTCAAAATCGCCGCGATGGAAATGGTCCACGGCTGCGTGTATTTGGCGCATCGAGGCGTATCTGACAGAGGTTTGGATGAATGGCAGGCTGACTATTTTGATCTCCCCATCTCGGTCGATATCCAAGGGAGCTCACGTGGCGGCCGCAATTCGCTGTTGAGGAGGTTCCAAATATCCCGTCGCTGCATCGGATCGCTGCAAGCGGCGCCTATTCGCCTGGCACGGGTCTCTCGCTTGCGAACCAGGCGCAGCATCTTTGCGCATTCTGGACAAGGATATGACCCAAAGCTGCTGTCCATCGGTACTCGCGCCCTGTTTGAACAGTGATGTTTTTCTACGATGCCGAGCTTGCGACCATGATGCTCGTCAATGGATTAAAATTGCCCAGGCATTGCTGGCGGCACAGGCCCGATAGCGAAGGGGAGCTTCGCCGCGACGGAATTGGATGCTTTATCCCCGATACGGCTGGGACGCCGACGTGCGCTCCGTCACCTCGCGAAGGAAATCCTCGGGCTTGCTGAAGAACGTGTTTTCAACGAGAACGCCGCCTATCACGACGACCGGATGCGTGCGCAGAATGTCGATCGCCAGGGCGGTGGTCAGGAGATTGACGTCGAAGGTGCAAATGACCGCATCATCGAAGTTCGATAGCACGCTATTGAGCCGCATTTCATATTCCGCCCAATCATTCCTGCTCTTCCAATTGTCCAAGGCGGTTTCGGGGTGTGCGATCATGCGCGTAAGCGGGAATCCAAGCGCGGCCCCGTTCTGCAGCACGTGCTGGATGAGATTGAGCATGTCTTCCTTGTTGAACCGACCTGTACGCAAATACGTATCTTGCGGCAGCGCGATCTCGAGCTGACCGGATCGTTGCGCAGCCTCAACGTCTATGCCGCCGCTCCGAAGTCGTGTCACGTGATCGTCGACATGCCGTTCAGGTAGCACGTGGAAACCGCGCTGACCGCAATCCAGGCCATCGCAGATAAACGGCAGAAGCGCATTGTATTCGTCATCCGCCGAGCAAAAAAAGGCGCAAACATGCCGGTGTTCGCGAAGCATGGAGCCAGCGAGGGGTATCGGCGCTGCGGAAGAGCGCATTATCGACCCCGTCTTCGTCGAAACGGGTGAGTGTGCGATCGTTAGAGCGTCACGGTCTGAAAAAGTCTGCTCTGAGGTTCTATCCTTGAGACGCTTGGCAAAGCGGACGGCTACCCGCTCCATTGGCGTGGGATCGTACTCAGCATCTTCCCAGGGCTGACGAAAATGTACCGTGAGCACGCCCCAGAGCCGGCCTTTATCAACGATGATGGGCGCCGAATGCGCCGCTGCGACGCCTACTTCTTGTAGCGCTTCGAGCTCGCTCGTGCCAACAAACAGGTAACTCGCGGCAATATTTCCAACAACTGTGCGCATGCGTTTCTTCAGCGTTGCCGCACAAGTAGAGTTGGTGTCGCGGCGAACAATTCGAAACAAATTCAGAGCTTCATCGGGAAATCCGCAATTGGCAACGATCCTGAGGCAGTCCTCCGCGCTGTCGTACCGCTGCACGGTGCCGAAATCCGCTTGGGCTGCCTTGATAGCCCTGATCAGAACCTCTTGCATCGATTCGTCGCCGCGTCCTGCGCGGGTCAGTGGGTTGATGCCATCTTGGAAGGTCTTGCCGGACCTTGCCTCTGAGCCGGGCTGGCGGTCTTGCATCGGAATCCTCGCAGCAGGACGCCATAAGCACCATGAACTTTGTAGGGCCGCCGTCCATTACGTAGTTTTGCTAACTTGAATTCAGCATCTCATAGGCGACCGGTTGTTGCTTAGCAGTCTTGAGACGCTGTTCTTGGTGTCGATAAGGCGTCGGGAACCGAACGATCGGTCCTATCGCCTGTTGGGAGTAGGAGATAGCAAGCCCGCAACACGGATCGGAATCGGCGCGCTAATGCCTTGGGTGGAAGAGCTTTCAGATCCCGGCGAACTCCGGCGCTGCATCAGGGACCTAGTGGCACTATCGACCTTGCCTGCCCTTTGGGAGAGGTACTCTGCGAAGGAAATAGCCGACAGTGTGGCTCTCGCTCTCCAGTCGATCCTGTCGGTCGACTTCGTACATGTCACTCTTTCTGTCGGACAGGACGAAGGGCCAATCACGGTAACCCATGGGCCGGGCGGACAAATGCCGCGGGAAGTCACTGAGGCGATCCGGCTCGAGATCTCGCCTGAATGGTTTGAAAGCGCAGGGCGGCCTCAAGTGATGTCCAATCCGCTTGGCCCCGGCAATGCCCACATTGCAACGGCCGCGATCGGATTGGGGCGATCCATACTTGTGGCTGGGTCGTTCGGTCCAGGGTTTCCGAGAGAGACCGATCGACTTATGCTCAGCATCGCTGCAAGTAATGTCGCAATAGCTTTGCAGCGTCGGGAGGCAGAGGCGGACGAACGGCGTTTTGTAGCGCTCGTCGAGCGATCTTCCGACTTTGTTGCCTTTTCGGACCTGAATGGCGGGGTCCAATTCGTCAATTTGGCAGGCCGCGAGCTGGTGGGAATCGAGCCGACAGACGATATTTCAGATATGCACGTCGTCGACTTCGTTAGCTCGAGCGATCAGGAGCTTCTGCTGAATCAATGTTGGCCCGCCGCTTTGACAGACAGGCGCTGGATGGGGGAACTTAACCTATGTAATTTCAAAACGGGGGAGAAAATCCCATTCTTAGTCGATATTTTCAGGATCGACGACCCTCGAGGCCACGGGCCTATGAACGTTGCCACGGTCAGCCGCGATCTGAGAAGGCAAAAACAAGCCGAGCGCGAACTGCGGCGTTTGAACGAGTCGCTCGAACGAAGCGTGGAGCTGCGTACCGCCGAGCTGATGGCGGAGATCACAGAGCGCAAGCGGGCGGATGAACGGTCGCGGGAATTGCAGTCAGCTCTCTCGCATGCGGGCCGGCTAAGTGTAGCCGGCGAAATGGCTGCCGCTCTGGCGCATGAGTTGAACCAGCCGCTCACGGCGGTCGCGAATTCCGCCAACGCTGCTTTACGTCTCCTTGCGCGATCCGGGTCGATGCGGACAGAATCGGTGCGTGAGATAATGGATGATGTTGCCGGGCAGGCATTACGCGCCGGCCAAATACTTCGGCGTCTTCGCGACTTTGTCACTCGCGGGAAGAGCGAAAAGAAGAGCGAGGACATCGAGACGCTAATCCGTGAAGCGAACGCATTTGCGCGCACCGGATTAGAGAGCTTGGAGGTTTCTGTAGGTCTTTTTTTTGATCCCCGCGCATCGCATATTTACGCAAATCGAATTCAGATCCAGCAGGTCTTGGTAAATTTGATCCGTAATTCTCTCGAGGAAGTCGCGAGCACACCGCAAGCCAAAATTGATGTTGTGACGCGGCAAATCAACAGCAAGGAGATCGAGATATCCGTGGCCGACAACGGAAGGGGCGTGGTGCCGCTCGTGGTCGATAAGCTGTTTCAACCGTTTGTCTCGACGCGGCACGATGGTATGGGATTGGGTCTCGCCATCTGCCGTTCAATTGTGGAATCGCACAATGGGAAGCTTTGGTACGAGCCAAATCCCGGTGGCGGAGCCTTGTTTCGATTCACTCTCTCATCTGTAGAGCCAACGGAATAGGACCATGCCGAGTGACGTAGTGTACATCGTCGATGACGATGCAGCCGTTCGCCGATCACTTAGACGCCTGCTTGAGTCAGCTGGCTTTGTTACACGTTCGTTTGGGGCACCGATTGAGTTTCTGGATGCGGCTCCCAATCTTGCAAGGGGCTGTGTCCTGTTGGATGTGCAGATGGCCGTCATGAGCGGTCTCGAAGTGCAGGCGGCACTCGACAGAATGGGCTCCACGATACCTGTTGTCGTTATGACGGGCCAAGGTGACGTGCCGACGGCGGTTCGGGCGATGAAGGCCGGTGCGGTGGATTTCCTTGAGAAGCCGTTCGATGATGACGTGCTGCTCCAAGCGATTGAACGCGCGCTGGCGCGGTCCGGTCGTCCACACCAGGCTCGTGAGGCGTTAGAGGCGTGGAACCGGATTGCTGTCCTCAGCCAACGAGAGCGCCAGGTTCTCGATGCAATTGCGGGCGGACAACCAAACAAGATAATTGCCTTTAGGCTTGGTATCAGTATCAGGACGGTTGAGGTCCATCGGTCGCGAATGATGCACAGATTGGGAGTGCGTCAGGTTGCAGAAGCTGTGCGGCTATTGGTATTGGCTGGCTTGACTCCGCAAGGCGTGCTTCGACAATCCCCTTGAGGATACTTTTTCAGAAAGCCGTGAGGACGATCAATGTTCTCGCGCGGAGTGGCCCCTCTGCTGCATCATCGCCAACGCTGGTCAATACAGGCCTTCGCCTTCTCGCCACGGTCCTGTTCCAGTGAAGGATAATCCGTGTAACCTTTCTCGCCGCCACCATAGTATGTCGTCGGGTCGTCTACGTTCAGTGGTGCATCGGCGCGGAGCCGTTCGGGCAGGTCGGGATTGGCGATAAACTTGCGGCCGAAGGCGATCAAGTCGGCATGGCCATCGCGTAACCATTGTGTGGCGGTATCGACGTTGAACCCTCCAGCAACGATGAGCGTTCCCTGATATTTGTTCCGGATCAGTCTGGCCATGTTGAGGGCGTAGGGGTCCGGCTTCCTGCCATTCTGCATCTGCTCGAGCGCGGGATTAACGATGTGCAGATAGGCCAATCCATAGCCGGAGAGTTGTTCGGCGACGTAAGCGAAAGTCGATTCCGGAGCGTCGTCGCTGATGTCGTTCATCTTGCCAAGAGGTGAGAGCCGGACGCCGATCCTGTCCGCTCCGAGAATGGGGATCAGGGCTTCCGTGATTTCAAGCAGAACCCGCACCCGATTTTGAACTGTGCCGCCATAGGCGTCGCTGCGGCGGTTGGTGCCGCTCTCGATGAACTGATCGATCAGGTAGCCGTTGGCCGCATGAATCTCGATGCCGTCGAATTCGGCGGACACCGCATTCCTCGCCGCGCGCTGATACTGTCCGATCAGGTATGGCATTTCCTCAAAGGCCAGCGCGCGTGGACGCACAAAGGGAACCAGTTCTCCCTCGCCGCGCTCGTTCTCGATGAAGGCCTTGCCCGCGGGCGTGATCGCCGAGGGCGCTACGGGCAGCATGTTGTCCGGTTGCAGGGCCGGATGCGAAATGCGACCTACGTGCCAAAGCTGGTTGAAGATCAGTCCATCAGCCTCGTGCACAGCCTTCGTGACCTGCCGCCAGGCTTCGACTTGTTCGCGGCTATGGATACCCGGCGTCCAGGCATAACCCTGACCTTGCATCGAGATCTGGGTGGCCTCGCTTATGATCAGGCCGGCAGAGGCGCGCTGCGCATAATAGCAGGCAGCAAGTGGAGACGGTACATTGCCCGGCTGTCGTGCTCTTGAACGGGTCAATGGCGCCATGACCACTCGATTGGGCAGGCTGAACGGCCCAAGCCGGCATGGTTGGAAGAGGGGGTTCGCATCCCCATTGTGGACCGCGTGGAGCACGCGGCTGGGCGTGGTAGCGGTGACCATATGGCCTCAAGTCGAAGGAGTTAACTGCTTCAAGCCCTCGGTAAGGAAGCTTCCGAAAACCGGTCGATCTCTACTCCGCAATATAAGGAGGATCGGTATATCGCCCTGACAATCGTCAATGCCCGTACTTATTGATGAGCGGACGGCCCGAACTGCTATAGACGCGAGAAGTGACCTTACAGCGCCGCCAGTTCGGTCAGCTGGGCGATTTGCTAGGTTCGATCGCCCGCCCCGCCGCCCGCTCCGCACGACGCGCTCGTCCAAGTTGAAGCCGGATCTGTGTCTCCATCAAACCTTCGCTGGTGATTCCATAAAACACCGGAAGCGCCAAGAAAATCAACAGAGCAAGCTTCGGCGTCATGAGCCAACCGGCCGCGCCCGCGATCGCATAGAGGGCGACGCCGAGCACGGCACGAAACCGTTCATTGGGGAAGAAGCGCGGGTCTACGCCGGGCTCGACAAGATAGCGGTGTACGCTCAGGACGTGAAACAAGAGGAGCCATGCCAAGCACATGGCGCCGGCTAATGCGGCATAGACGGTAACCGCAATCTGGGCGTCGCGTTCGCTTCCGCTCTGAATGGCGGCGGAGAGAATGGCTGTCGGAAAGGGGATCAGACCGGACGTCAGCAACAGAAAGAGATTGGCCAAATGCAGGCTTCGATCGCAATAGCGAACACGAGCAAAGACGGCGCGATGATTGAGCCAGATAACGCCAGCGTAGCCGAACGAGGCGAGAAAGGCGATATAGCTGGGCCATTGTGCCGCCAGCTTGTCCAGAAGCTGGCCGGGCGTATATTCCGGCCTGACGATCTCGGCGACGAGCAAAGTGATCGTGATGGAAAACACATTATCGCTGAAGTTCTCGAGGCGATCGGTGCCCGACAGGCGCACGTGAGGCCATGGGAAGTCGTCCTGGAGTTCGGTCGGAGACTGGGTATCCTGTCTTATGGAGCTCATTTCCAATACACGCCAGCCCCGTCAGATGCGCGACATGACGGCTGTCAGCTTTTCGTAAGTGTTTTCCGTTTTGCTTCGAATGCGCTGCTCGGCTTACGGTCAAGATTCGATTGGTATGCGCGTGATCGTTCGTCCCCGTTCATCGGTGACAACGACAGAATAGCCAGACCAACCGCCATCCCGCGCCAGCTCACGAGCAATGGTCAGTCCACGTTCCGCCGCGTGTCGAGGCGAGAGGAAAACGCCACCGGATTGGTCGGGATAGTTCGTTCCGTTCTCAATATGAAAAGAAGAAGCGGCCTCCTTCTGCGGGCTTCCTCGTTTGCAGATCGCTAAGTGGCTGTCCCGCGTTCAGGCGATCGAGATAGCAGCGCGCTGCATACCTCAGGGGTTCCGTGATCGTGGCGACCAGTGGTTCAACATCTTGAGAAAAAGGACGTCCTATCCGCTGGTGAACGCCCAGAATGATGGCATGACTCGCAGTGTCCGTGAGTCGCGTTCCCAGGATGTCCCTAACGCCGCAGCTCAGTACAAACTCGTTGTACCACTCGCTTCTCCGCAAAATTGCCTCTGGAAGAGACTTGGAGAGCATGCTCCAGCGTGCATCCAGCAATGGCGAATATGGATCGAGCGCGGCGTATTGGTCGACGTAGCGGGATTTGAACTCGGCACTGAGACCGCCTTTCGTCGACCGTACCCATCGTCTTGTTCGTGACAATCAGCGCCGCACCCGCCACGCCCGCCTCATCCATCAGCCTGTGAAGCGCTTTTGGCCAGGCATCCCGTGACATCGCTGCCTCGTGAAGTGTTGAGAGAAGTGATGACTGCATGATCCGTGACCTTCAAAGAGATTGGCGAAGTCCGCACGCGCAAGCTTATGGTAGCCGTTCAGTCGCAAACGCATCAATTCGTGCGTTCGGAATCTGTGATCCGCATGGCCTGGATGTCTCGCAGGAGGCAGCGCAGCCCGTATATCTGATCCAGCAGATACAAGACCAGCGCGATACCTTCGTCGTTGACACCGAGGTCACCCTTGAGATCCTGAATGAGGCGCACGCGTGCGAGATCCTGCTCCGAAAACGGATGCTCTGGTCGTTGCGCAACCAGCCATTCTGCATCCACCCAGGCTTCAATCGTGGAGGAATCGAGGTGAGATCGATCGGCGAATTCCTGGAGCTGCATTATCACACTCCCATCGACTGTCTTGGGCTATCGGAAGGCTGCCACTCACTCACAAACCGTTCGAGGTCCGGGTCTGGCTTCTTTGGCAGAACCAGTTTCAGCGTGACGTACTGGTCCCCTCTGCTGCCATCGGCGCGCGGCACGCCGCGTCCCTTGATCCGAAGAACCCGGCCGAGCTCGACCATTTTGGCACAGAGACCGCGACAGCGCCGCTCACGGTTGGGACCTTGAGTTTCGCGCCCAGCACGCCTTCTTTCAGTGAGATCGGCAGCTCCAGGTGGATGTCGTCGCCTTTGCGGACGAAGTAGGGGTGCGGCAGGACACTGATCTCGATCAGGGCGTCGCCTGGCGGACTGTCTCCGGCTCCCCGACGACCCTTACCTTTCAGGCGGAGAATCTGGCCGTCGCTGGTGCCGGGAGGAATGTTGACCTCGAGCGTACTCCCGTCGGGCAGAACAATGGATTGCTTGCCGCCGTTGACCGCATCGAGAAAGTTGAGCTCAAGGTGATATCGGAGGTCAGCCCCGCGTCCGCGCCGGGTGGTGCGGCCGGCGCGTCCAAAGATCTCGGAGAGAATATCATCGCTGCCGGCGAAGTCACTGAAATCGGCAAAGCCGGCCCCATTGGTGTAGCCCGTCGAACCTTCCCGATCGGCGAAATCCCGGTAGTATCGCCGGGGCTGCTGCTCGGTACCTGATGCATCGATCTCACCGCGATCGAACCGGGCGCGCTTGTCCGGATCGCTCAGAAGCGTGTAGGCGGCGGAAAGGTCCTTGAATTTGTCCTCCGCCGACTTGTTGCCGGGATTGAGATCAGGATGCAGCTTCTTCGCGAGCCGCCGGTAGGCCTTTTGAATGTCGGCCTCTGTCGCGTCCTTCTTGACGCCCAGCGTTGCATATGGATCTGCGGCCAACACCAGCTCCTGTTTACACGTCGGCCCGACCGGGCGGACCGCCGTTCATTGTTGCGGCGGTGACGGCGATTCTGTTCTAGGCGGTTTGGCGACAACGACCCTGGCCGGCCGCAACAGACGGTCGTGAAGCATGTAGCCATTCTCCAAAACGTCCGCGACGCTCCCGGGAGGTTGATCGGACCGATCGGTTTCCATCACTGCCTCGTGCTTCATCGGGTCGAATGGCCGATTCAGAGCCTCGATTTCTTCCACGCCGAAGCGTTTCAGGATCTGTGACAGGATACGATCGGTGGCGACCACGCCGCCCAGCAGGCCGTCGTCGTCCTTGGCGCGCTGGTCCGGCGAGCCGGCGCCGATGGCTCGCCGCAGATTATCCGCCACCTGTAGCAGTTCGCGGGCAAAGTCGGCGATCGCATATTGCCGGGCGTCTTGGACCCGACGCTCGGCGATGCGCCTTGTGTTCTCAGCGTCCGCAAGTGCACGCATCAGGCGGTCACGCTCGGCGGTGGTCTCCTGCGGCTGGTCGCCATCCTTGCGCTCACCCGCGGGAAGCTCGCCGAGCTCATCATCCATGGTGTTGGTAGCCATGTCGTGCTCCATCTGTCGCGTTCGCCCTGATTGAAGGGCTTCAAGAAGCCTTCCGGTCGCCGGGGTCGACTTCTTCGAATTCCGCGTCGACGACGTCCTCGCCGCTACCAGACGATCCCGCCTGTCCGCTGCCGGGAGCGCTGCCTTGGGACGCTGCGCGGTTCAAGGCTTCGCCGATCTTGGATGCCGATTGCTGCAACCGTTGGGTTGCCTGCTGGATCGCTGTCACGTCCTCCGCGCTCATCCGTTGCTTTGCCTCGGCGATCGCCTGCTCGATCTCCCTCTTGATGTCGGCTGGAATCTTCCCCTCGGAGTCCTTCAGGGCCTTCTCGGTGCTGTAGATCACCGCGTCGGCCTGGTTGCGAGCCTCGATGAGTTCCTTGCGCCGCTTGTCCTCGTCGGCGTGGGCTTCTGCCTCCCTGACCATCCTCTGGATGTCTGCCTCCGTTAGGCCGCCGGACGCCTGGATCCGGATACTCTGCTCTTTGCCACTTGCCTTGTCCTTGGCCGAAACGTTGACGATGCCGTTGGCATCAATATCGAAGGTCACCTCGATCTGCGGCACGCCGCGCGGTGCCGGCGGGATCCCGACCAGATCGAACTGTCCAAGCAGCTTGTTATCCGCTGCCATCTCGCGCTCACCCTGGAAGACCCGGATCGTGACCGCGGTTTGGTTGTCCTCCGCTGTCGAGAACACCTGGCTCTTCTTGGTCGGGATCGTGGTATTGCGCTCGATCAGCTTCGTCATGACGCCGCCGAGGGTCTCGAGGCCCAATGACAAGGGTGTCACGTCGAGGAGCAGGACGTCCTTGACGTCACCTTGGAGAACGCCGGCCTGGATCGCGGCGCCGACTGCGACGACTTCATCGGGATTGACGCCCTTGTGAGGCTCGCGTCCGAACAGCTTCTGCACGGTCTCCTGAACCTTTGGCATGCGGGTCTGGCCGCCAACCAGCACGACTTCGTTGATGTCCGATGGCTGCAGGCCCGCATCCTTCAACGCCGCCTTGCAGGGATCGATGGTGCGCTGGATCAGATCGTCGACGAGCGCTTCGAGCTTGGCGCGCGACAGCTTGATATTGAGATGTTTCGGTCCGGCCTGATCTGCGGTGATGAAGGGCAGATTGACGTCGGTCTGGGTGGCGCTGGAGAGTTCAATCTTGGCCTTCTCGGCCGCATCCTTGAGCCGCTGCAAAGCGAGGCGATCTTTGCGGAGATCGATTCCGTTTTCCTTGCGAAACTCGTCTGCCAGATAGTCGATGATCCGCTTGTCGAAATCCTCGCCACCGAGAAAGGTGTCGCCATTGGTTGATTTGACCTCGAACACGCCGTCGCCGACCTCCAGGATCGAGACATCGAACGTGCCGCCACCGAGGTCATAGACCACGATCTTGCCGCTGCCTTTCTTGTCGAGGCCGTAGGCCAGGGCGGCCGCAGTCGGCTCATTGATGATGCGCAGGACTTCCAGCCCGGCGATCCGGCCAGCGTCTTTTGTTGCCTGGCGTTGCGCGTCGTTGAAATAGGCGGGCACGGTGATGACGGCCTGGGTGACGGTGCCGCCAAGTGTGGCTTCCGCGGTTTCCTTCATCTTGGTGAGGATGAAAGCGCTAATCTGGCTCGGACTGTGCTTCTTACCCCGGACGTCGACCCAGGCGTCGCCATTGTCGCCCGGCACAATGTGGTAGGGCACCATGGCCTTGTCCTTCGCCGTGATCGGGTCGTCGTAACGGCGGCCGATCAGGCGCTTGATGGCGTAGATCGTGTTCTCGGGGTTGGTGATACTTTGCCGCTTGGCCGGCTGCCCGACCAGGACTTCGCCATCGTCCGTGAAGGCGACCATGGACGGCGTGGTGCGCCCACCTTCGGCGTTCTCAATGACCCTGGCTTTGCTGCCTTCCATTACGGCCACGCATGAGTTGGTGGTTCCGAGATCGATGCCGATTGCTTTTGCCATGATCAGATTCCTTCCAATTCGAATGCGGCGGACGGCTGCGCCGTCGTGGATGTTCGGGGATGGGAGGCGAGACGCTTCGAGCCTTCGCTGTGAGGAGAGAACCGGGCTCTGGCGTCTCGCCGCGCCAACGGTCAAGCAGCTTCCTTGACCTCGATCTTCTTCGGTTCGGGCTTTGCGGGCTTTGGAATCGTGATCTTCAGGACGCCGTTGGCCATCGTCGCCTGGACGGAGGACGGGTCGATGCCCGGCGGCAGCTGCAGTACCCGAAGGAACACGCCGTAGCTGCGTTCGCTATGCTGGACATTCTTGTCGCTCTTGTCCTTGCCGCCGTCCGTGCTCTGCTCCACCTTCTTCTCGCCGCGAATGGTGAGCGTATCGTCCTCGATGGAAATGTCGACGTCCTTGCGCTCGAGCCCCGGCATTTCGGCGGTGACTTCGATCGCCTTGTCTGTTTCCGCGATTTCGATGTTCGGCACGAGCTGCTGTCCGTTGGGGCCCAAACCCTGCGAAAACTCGCTGAACAGGCGGTCGATTTCCCGATGCAGGCCGAACAGGCCGAAGTCGGGCCGCGTCAGCATTCCTGCATCACGAGATGGGACGAGTGAACGTAACCTCATTTGACTTCTCCTTCTGAGTTTGAGATGCGACCAAATCTAGGGACTTACGACGATGCGATCGTCGACCCTGCTCACACCAGGCGCCGACCAGGCGACGCGCTCGGCTTCCTCGCGTTCGATCCAGGGGCGGA
Source organism: Bradyrhizobium sp. BLXBL-01 (assembly GCF_051853025.1). NCBI lineage: Bacteria > Pseudomonadati > Pseudomonadota > Alphaproteobacteria > Hyphomicrobiales > Nitrobacteraceae > Bradyrhizobium > Bradyrhizobium sp. BLXBL-01. The sequence continues at coordinate 4,948,552 of NZ_CP182471.1, read as the reverse complement.
CCGTGCCCTTGAGAATCACTTCGCTTCCGTTCGCCTCGACCTCGATCCGATTGGCGTCGACTTCGGCATTTCGCTTGAACGCGTCCTGAATCTTCTGCTTGAGCTCGGAGGGCTCGACGCTCGGCTTGACCATGATTACGTTGAGGACGCCCTTGATGCCTTTGACCTTGCGAACCGCGTTCTCAGCCACGGTTTTTTGATCTTGCCGTTCGGCGGAGCCTTCGAGCGTGATCCAGCCGTCTCTGACGATCGCCGTGATCTTCTCGTGAGAGATCGGAAGCTCTGACTTGAGCGCAGCGACCGCGTCGCGTGCGATATCAGGATCAGGACGCTGATCGATTGATGGCAGCCGAACCTCGATGTCTTTAGCTATGGCGCGAACGCCCGCCACCCGCTTCGCCGCGGATTCGGCCTCAAGCCGATCGGGGTAGCTGTGGGTGAAGCCTGCGAGCTCCACAACACCGTCCTTGACCGAGACGGCAATGTCGTCGGCATCGAGGTCTGGATCCCATTTCAGCTCTTCGCGGACATCGCGTTCGATCTCAGTGTCTGACCTCAAGACTGGCTCCTGGCATATGCGAATGGCATTATCGGCGCGGCTCGGTCGTCGCTGGTCGGAGCAATTTACGCGTGAGGAGCAAGCGAGCCATGACGACCGTCAACTTCTGTCCCGAGTTTCTCGCTTGAGCTTGTGCAGTCGAACGGGGTGAAAATAGCGAAAAATGATCTTTGTGGACGGTATGAGGGCGGCTGGGAGAAATGACGCGGGCGCAGCATTTGTCGCGGCCTCGTTACGGTTGCCCGAGGCGTTCGTCACCCAGCCAGGGGTCCGGCCGAAGCGAGTGCAGCGGCAGATCTCCCGGCAGCTTTTCCAGATCGATTTCATGAACGTGCACGGCCTGCGCGCCATGCCGCATCAGAATCTCCTGGGCCTGAGCTTCCTTCTCAGGTGCGCGAACCCGAACCCATATCAAGAGGCCATCCCATTCTGCGACCGGCTCCAAGCCTCGGACTTGCTGGCGGCGCAGCAGTCGGTATATGGGCACGATGGTGACGGCGCCCGTGACGATCCCGATAAGAATTGACCACATCGCAACCGCCAGAGGGTCATACCCCTTGAGCATTAGGAACAGAGCGGATCCAGCCGCTGCGATGCAACCGAGAACGCTGCTGGCGACGGCTTCAGCACCAAGCAAGTCGTCGCCACCAAAGAAGGGCTGTCTCGGCGTGGCCGGCAGGTCGGCGAGATCGGCCGGAGGAATCACGGCGTAATTCAGCCGTCGTTGCACCTCGTCGGGAGATGCGCTGACGTCGATGTCGGAGCGATCGAATCCCGTCAGAAGAAGATCCTGGGCCGCATCATCGAGCGCACGTCGCGAGTGAAAGACACCGGTCACTTCGCGGGTACGCCTACGGTCCAGGATCGTGTCGGTTGGTCCTGACATCGACATAGGATGCGACCGTCAAGAGGATCGGTAGTGGAATTCTGATAGCTTCTTGAGCTCTTCCTTGGATGCGCCTGGAAGAGTGACCTTGCTGCCGGTGTCATCGATGACGAGGCTGTTAAACGGGACTGCGACCAGATGGCCGCCTACGCCGAGAAAGCCGCCGACCTGCAGAATCGCGAAGTCGAGTTGCTTCTTGTCTTTTGCGGCAATCACGTCGTCCAGGCTTCCGATCTTCTCATTCTTGTCGTTCATAACGGTGCTGCCGATCACCTTGCTCATGCGATAGCCCTGAGCGACGACGCTCAAGTCAACCTTGACGAGAGCTACACCAGCCTGCGGCAGAGCCGGATTGATGCTGAGGACAGCCAATATTCCGGCAGCTGCCGCCAAGCCAGAATATTTCCTCCACTTCGGCGGGTTCGGCGTGATGATGAAGTTCGAAAGGGTACGGGTGATGGTTGCTTCCATGTCTTGCTCCTGTGATTGGTAGTGGCTTAGCGAGTACCCCCTTTGGACCGGGGCGGCCCTGACCATTGTCAATTCGCAGATCGCTTAATCGACGCCGTGGCTGAATGCCTTGATTGCCCAACCGTCATGGCTACCCATTTGCGGCAGCCTGCGCCTGGATCAAAAGCTCCGTGCAGTGAGAAATCGAGGGCAATTATCCCTACAGAGACGTGTTGTGTGCCCCACGCCCGAGCGATGAAATGTCGTTGGCATTGGTGCAACCCGTCTCATGGTCGATCGCGCCTCACGTCTCCATGTGATGTGTTTCAAGCGCCGTTACGTGTTTTTACGTAAGAAAATTTCCCAAGTTTACGCGGTTGTATAGCTGGTAGTTGATTGCCCGCGAGCGGATCGTTGCTCCCCGCGAGAGTGCGCTGAAGAGGGAAGGACAGGGAAATGAAGCCAGTAATCCACCCAGCGGACTATTATCGAAGGATGCTTGCCGCTCAGTCGCACGCGCTGAAGCGGCTCGACGGGTCGGCGGCAATTGTCAAATTGAACCGCGACCAGCAGGTTCCGGAAGACGACGGCACCGCGGGACATTGGTACTACGTGATTGCCGGTTCAGTCCGATGGTCGACGGTCCGGTCCGATGGACGGCGGCAGATCCTGGACCTGATGCTGGTGGGCGACTTCTTTTTTGTCGGAAGCAGCCAGAGAGAAGACGCAATTGAAGCGGTTTCGGAAGAGACCGTGCTCGCGAGCTATTCCGGAGCGCGGCTTGAGAATCTCGGTGAGCGCGATCGCCAGTTCGCAAGGGAACTGAGAGAGATTACCTTTCAATCGTTGGAACGTACCCGACACCAGCTCGTAGTCCTCGGTGGAGTCACGACGGCAGACAAGGTGAGTGCGTTCCTGCTGCTGCTTGAGGAGCGCTACGGGGACCAGGAGGGAGACATACGGCTTCCTATCACGCGGTATGATCTCGCCGAGTACCTTGCCGTGTCCGTGGAGACCGTGTGTCGTGCGTTTTCAGATCTGCAGCAGCGCGGTGTCATTGCTCTGATTGGGATTCGAACAGTCCGCATTGTGGATCGCGATGCACTGCAGCACCAAAACGGTAGAAAGTATCCGAACGCTGGTTCTGACAATATCGCTGCCTAATTGCGCTCTAGCAGTCACGTAGCAGCCGTGCGACGGAATTCGCTTCGGCCGCGTCTGGTCGCCTGCGAAGTTCAAGGTAGACAAGGTAGCGCTGCGGATGCTCGATCTCTGGTACAAGAACGCCGCGATCTACAGCTTGAATGTGGCCACCTACAAAGATGGTGACGGAGATGGTGTCGGCGATTTCAAGGGATTGGTGTCGCAGCTCGATCATATAGCCCAGCTGGGAGTGGATTGCCTGTGGCTGCTTCCATTCTATCCAAGCCCAGGGCTGGATCATGGTTACGATGTGACGGACTACTACAATGTCGCGCCCGCACTCGGAACGCTCGGCGACTTCGTCGAATTCAGCCATCAAGCGCGCCTGCGCGGCATGAGATTGATCATCGATCTCCCAATCAACCATACCTCTGAGCAGCACCCGTGGTTCCAGCAGGCGCGCGCTGACCCTCATTCGCCATTTCGCGAGTACTATGTCTGGTCAGACACGGAACCGGAAGACAGCACGGAGGGCGTGGTATTTCCGGGGGTGCAACTGAGTGTATGGACTTACGACCTTTGCGCCCGAGCCTGGTATTATCATCGCTTCTACCAGCACCAGCCCGACCTGAACATTGCATCTTCCGCCGTTCGCGAGGAGATCTTCAAAATCGTTGGCTTTTGGCTTGAACTTGGCGTGTCGGGATTTCGTATCGACGCCGCCCCCTTCGTTGTGGAGGAGATACGCGCGGACCGTCCGCCAACGCGCCGATACGAGTTTTTTGGAGAACTTCGTGACTTCTTGTCATGGCGCAAAGGTGATGCTGTCTTGCTGGCAGAAGCAAATGTTGCTCCTTCGGAACTCGATCATTACTTCGGCAGTGGATCGCGCATACACCTTCTATTCGCGTTCCTTTTGAATCAGCACCTGTTTCTTGCGCTTGCGCGCGAAACTGCCGAACCGCTGCAGTGGTGTCTGGCCGCACTTCCTCGGTTGCCACCGTTCGCTCAGTGGGCCCAGTTCTTGCGCAATCACGACGAGCTTGACCTGGGGCGCTTGAAACCTGAAGAGCGTGAGGAAGTCTATGCGGCCTTTGCGCCATCCCGCAGAATGCAACTTTACGGACGCGGAATTCGTCGCCGTCTGGCGTGCATCCTTGGCAATGACCGCCGGCGGATCGAACTCGCCTACAGCCTGCTCTTCAGTCTCCCTGGCACACCGGTCATCTACTACGGAGATGAGCTGGGAATGGGCGACGATCTCGCGCTTCCGGAGCGATGGCCGGTACGGACTTGCATGCAATGGGCCGATGACGAAACGGGTGGTTTCTCTCAGCCTGCGGCTCGATTGCGTTACGACATGATCCAAGAGGCCGAGTACGCCCCGTCCAAGGTCAACGCTGCCGCTCAGCAGCGCGACCCGGATTCTCTCTTTAACTGGCTGCGGCGTCTGGTCGAACTACGAAAGGCTTGCTCGGAAATCGGGTGGGGCGATCTAAGTTTGCTGCAAGCAAATGTCCCCTCCATTCTGGTTCAGAGATTCGCGTGGGAAGGTCAATCGGTGCTGATATTGCACAATTTGTCGCAAGCTGAGTGCCGAGCGCAAGTCGATGGCTTCTCGGTCGGGCAGAAACTGACCGATCTTTTCGGCAATCGCGTGTACGCGTCGGAGCCCGGCGAGGACTCGATGATCGAGCTCGACGGCTACGGATATCGTTGGTTTCGGATCGTCCAATGAGCATACCCGGCTGATAGCAGCGACCTTCAGCCGGATTGTCACCGAAGCTCGCCGGCCTGCCGCGGGCCCGCAAGCGCCGTTGGGAGTTATTGATGAAGATAGCTCAGATTGCTCCGCTGGCCGAAAGCGTCCCGCCAAAGCTCTATGGTGGAACAGAAAGAGTGGTCGCATGGCTCGTCGATGCACTCGTCGAACACGGGCAGGACGTCACCCTCTTTGCGAGCGGAGATTCCAGGACCCGCGCCACACTTTTTCCGGTCTGGCCCAAAGCCCTTCGCCTTGGGCGACCACGCTCAGACCCGAATGCGGCTTTGGCTGCCCAACTGGAAGCAGTGTCCGATTGCGCTAACCAGTTCGACGTGATTCACGCTCACATTGACTGGCTACATCTCCCCATCCTCAAGCGAGCAGGAGTGCCATTCATCACGACGATGCACGGTCGGCTGGATCTCCCGGGATTGCCGGCCGTGACCAGCAAGTTTCCAGAAGCTTGGCTTGTATCCATCTCTGATAATCAGCGCATCCCGCTCGCCAGCGCAAACTGGTGTGGAACGGTTTATCACGGTCTGCCCATCGACCAGTTCCGCGCCTCATTTGCTACCGGATCGTACCTGGCGTTTCTCGGGCGCTTGACCGCCGAAAAAGGCCCTGAAGATGCTATCCGCATCGCGCTCGCCGCTAAGATGCCGCTTCGGGTCGCCGCCAAGATCCCACGCGCCGAAAGTGGGTACTTCAGAGAGAAGATAGAGCCTCGGATTGACGGCAAACAAATCCAGCTCGTCGGCGAGGTGGATGACGATTCGAAACAGCCGTTCCTTGCAGGAGCTGCTGCTTTGCTGTTCCCAATCAGGTGGCCCGAGCCGTTCGGATTGGTGATGATTGAGGCGATGGCCTGCGGAACGCCGGTCATTGCCTACCAATCCGGTTCGGTGCCCGAGATTATCGAGGACGGCGTGACAGGCTTCATCGTCCAAAACGAGGACGAAGCAATTGAGGCTGTGACGCGGCTTGGACAAATCGATCGAGGGCGCGTCCGCGCGCGCTTCGAAGAGCGCTTCACGGCGGAGCGGATGGCACGGGATTACTTGCGCCACTACCGCGCCCTCGTGGCCCGGTAACGCTGGACACCCTATGTATCGCTTTTGGGTCAACGTCTCTGTGATCTAGACCAAGATCGATCGAGTCGGCGCTCTCGAACACTGCGCCAGAGATCTGATGAACCAAGATCTTTCTTCGTTGGGTGTCGGCCCTGCCTTGCATGTCCGATCAGCCGAAGAAAGTGGATTCAATGGAGGCACCAATGCCCCTCAGCGAAACGGCATGCGAGATCCTCGCATTTTTTCGTGACACACACCGGAAGCCCGGCGCCCGCATGACAATGGCAACTCTCGATGCACATTTCGGGACGGATCCCAGCGTTGCGGTGGCGGTTTCCGAGTTGAGGCAGCATGGATACGTCAGCGTTCCCGATGCTCGCACAGTGGAACTGACGGATGTAGGGTTCGACGCAATCCAACGTGGCGCTTCTTAAACTGATCGTCCGACCTTGCTTGGCAGCATCGTCGTGAATGCAGCTCCCGGCATGGCGCAGCCGAGCAACACCACCCTTCAATGACCTCGTGACGCGCCAACGGTGTCGGCGACCCGTGCCCCGCGCGCGCCGATCTTGGTTGGCGGCCCCGTGGTTGTGTCGCGGGCGGTCTGATGCTCCATCTCCGCATCGATCTCGGCGCCAAGGAGGATGACGATGGCCGAGATCCACAGCCAAGTCATAAAGCCGATGACGGCCCCAAGCGAACCGTACGTCTCGTTGAACTTACCGAAGCTCGCTGCATACCAGGAGAATAAGCCGGACACTGCGAGCCAAAGCAGTGCCGCGATAGCGCTGCCCCACGTCACCCAGCGCCATTGGTCCGCCTCTCGGCTGGGGCCATAGCGGTAGATCAGGGCGAGGGCGAGCGAGAGCAACAGGAACATCGTCGGCCAGCGCCCGATGCGCAGCAGAAGGTCGCCGGTGTTGGACAAACCGACGTATTTGAGCATCACTGGGACAGCGACGATGCAGCCTAAGGCCGCCATCATGAACACGATCCCGGCGACCGTAAAACCCAGGGAAACGGCATTCAGCTTGAAGAACCCGCGCTTCTCGTCTTCACCGTAAATGATGTTCAACGTGTCGAAAAGCGACTTCATGGCGGCATTGGCGCTCCAAAGAGATGTTGCCAGCCCGATCAGGAAGGTGATGCCGAGCGTGTTGGAGCCCTTCGACGCCACACGGGTCAGTTGCTCTTTCACGATATCCAGTGCCCCGCCAGGGAGGAAGCCGCCAAGCTGATCGAGGTGTTTGCCGATGCTCATGGGATCGGAGAAGAGTCCGTAGATTGCAACCAACGCGGCAATCGCCGGAAAAACGGCAAGTATGCTGTAGTAGGTCATACCTGCTGCGAGGGTGAGGACACGGTGTTTAGTGATGTTGGAAAGGACACGGAACAGGATGTCCTTCCATCCCTTCGCGGGGATTTTCGACGGCGAGGTCGCCTGCCGGCCACGATCTTCTTCTGATTCGACGTCCCCGTCTGCTCTCTGAGGCGCCTCGTGAGGCGTTCTTGAATTGGAAATCTGCTTTTGGCTTGGGGCTTCTTGCCCGCCCGGAATCGTGTCAACATTCGTCATGACGCTCTCCGAACGTCCAATCGTGTACGGCGGGAGGTGTTCCCTTTTTTTGTTCCCTGGGGTCGGCTCTCTGTAATCGGACAGTTCGCTGGATTTGTATGGCGAGCGCCCGGCACCGGCAGTCCTAGCGACGCGCGCGGCAGCTCTCGGCGCTTGGCCGACCACTTCACTGCGCCGAGCTCAGCGCCCGTCGAACAGCGATCTCGTGGGTTCGCTCTTCATCAGGAGCGTCATTGAGCCCTTTGAACGCTAGTTCAGAGGAACGGGCTTCGCCTTCCCGCATTTGAAGCTAAAGGAGCGAACATGACTGAGAACGACAATCGATCCAGAAACAAAGGCGAAAGCGCCAGCCCCAACACCAAGGGTAATGCACCGCAGAAACAGGGCGGTGATCAAAGCCGGAAGGCTCAAGAGTGGGGTGGTGGCAACAAGGCTAGCAAGGGCCCCGTCACGAAAAGTGACAAGCAAAACGAGAATTCCAGCGCCAAGAGCTGACAAATGGTCAAAGCACGCGCCACTGCGCAGCCCGGAAAGAAAACCGGGAAACATGGCGGCAACCGCGGAGGTCATCGGACGCATGGTGCCGAAAAGGTAAGCCGGGCCGGGCGTCAGGGCGCGGGCAAGAACCCCACGCGAACTCGCAAGAGTGGGCGTTCGCCGCCTCCGTGACATTGGCAGAATGCACCCATCGCGAAGAGCTGGAAAAATCAGCAACGTCGGCGTGGACCGTTGGACCGGTATCATCCACCTCCGTTACTGGGAAGCTTGGCGGCGAGTACGTCGATCCTTTCGAGCGTCGCTGGCCCCGTCAGCAGCGCGGCGGTCTCATCTGACATGAACGCAGCTGCCACATTGCCGGCAAGGTGGGCGTTGCGTCCGGCGTCGTTCGGAAAGGCATCGAAGATACCGAAGGTTGACGGTCCGAGCCGTAGCCCGAACCAAGAAATGGTTGCCGGCTCGCCTTCAACAATCGGCAGCGCGCTCTTCAGGAACTTCTCGACGGCGGCTTCACTGCCGGGCTGTGCCTCGATACGAACAAACAATGCTGCGGTGACCATAGCTTTTTTACTTTCAGTGCGATGCCGCCTTTTCAGTGCAATGCCGCCTTTGCGGCGGCACGCTATGCCTGGTTACGTCCACGCATGGCCCAATCTGCGGCGATACGATCCCGTATGACGGACGTCGGCCCGTCGCTCACGCCGGTACGGCGGAGGAGCGAGTCTGGTCGTTCTGTCGGGCGCGCAACTTGAAGGACAGAACGACCAGCGCGATACCAAAGACCATCGCATAAGCTCCCATCCACCACGTAAGCACCACCGCCCCAATCAGCGGCATGGCGACCAGCAGCGCGCCATAAACGAGCGACAACAGCCCGCCCAGAACCATCCACCAGCGGCCATGATCAAGCTTGAGGCGAAAGCCGGCAGCCATCATCAGCGCGCCTGAGATAATCGCCCAGGCGGCGACCATAAAGACAAAGGCAAGTACCGTCAGGCCAGGCCAGATAAAGGCAGCAACGCCGACCGCGATATTCAGGAGGCCTTCAAATATCAACAGTCCCCATTCATCCTTCCGTCGCATCGCACGAACGGCGGAAATGATTCCCGCTACGCCGTCGACCAACATGTAGGCCGAGAACAACAACACCAGCGATAGCATGGTGGGCCCTGGGAAGAGAAAAGCGAGCAGCCCGAAGATGATTCCGAAGATGCCCCGCAGGAGGAACAGCCACCAATTCTTGGCAAGCATCGTGGAGGCAGAGTCGATGTTAAAGTCAGCGTTGCTGTTGACGGTCGTGCTGGTCATGTCTAGCTCCAAGAATAGCCATCGGTTCCAGGGTCCGGACATAGTAGCGACCTGACGCCGCGACATGCCTTGACAGCTATCAAGCTTGCTCGCTGCGAAATAATCGAAAGGCGGAGGCCTTAGGTAGTCCCCCTAAATCGCAGAATCGGCGCTTCGCGAGCAGCATGATGAACCGGGAGCGCCGAGCACTTTGTGCCGAGGCAAGGAGAAGAGCGTGCCAAAAGAGCGTCCCATGAACGGGGTTGAACCCGAGAAGTCCGAAGATGACATGCAACGCGACCTGTTGGGGCCGCGCGGCGTTCCCGGAGCGCCAGATCCCGCCAAGATGACGCCGCAACGCGCCAAGAAGACGCCGCTCTACAATTTGGACCCGGGGCACCCTTCATAGAGGCGAGCGAGTTCTTGCAACACGTGCCGTGGACTATTGGAAGGGTTTCTATCTTTGACCACAAGCATTCGCGGGTCCTCGCCGGCGAAGCCTGATCTCTCATTCGCGTGGAAAAAGAAAGGACCGCGCAGTTGTGTGCTGACGGTCCAAGTCAAGGGAGGACGCCCGGGAAGGGCAGCGATGGTGGGACACATCGCTCTTTGGATCATCGCAAACGCCAAGGGGCGGTGCATTGATAGTTCTCAATTGGATCGCAGTAAAATTGAAGAGCGCGGCGCCGCGTGCGACGGACATTGCTGACAGCAGTCAAGGCAGAAGAATATCCTCGCCTATATGGTCCCGTGAGATTTCGGCTGACCGCTGACAACGCGCGTCAGGCCAAAGAAGAGGGCGTCATGTCGATTATGGATGAATTCCAGGAGACGAAGAGCGAGGTCAGGTTGGCTTCGCTTTATCAGTGGTTTGAGCGCGCTGTGGTGCTCTTCCTGACGTTCCTGATCGCGATCGTGGTGGTCGCGGCGGTCTGGACACTGAGCCTGAAGATATTGTTCGGGCTGGTGCTGGCAGGCAGTCTGGATCCGTCTGATTTCGAGGTGTTCCAGGCGGTTTTCGGCATGATCTTTACCGTGATCATTGCGTTGGAGTTCAAGAAGTCCCTGTTGGTGGTGGCCGAACGTCGAGAGGCAGTGGTGCAGATCCGCTCCGTGGTGTTGATCGCGCTGCTTGCCGTCTGCCGAAAGATCATCATTCTGGATCTGAACGAAACGGATGCCGTTCACACGCTGGCACTTGCGACCGTTATCCTCGCGCTGGGTGTGGTGTATTGGCTGATACGCGCAAGCGATTGCCGACAGGAAGAAGCAGCCTAGAGGAAAGAGCCACGTTGGCACTATGGGGCCAAACGAACAGCGCGCAGGATTGACGTTTGCCAAGGCGCCGTTCCTCTGGGGCGCTCATCTTCGTGAACGAAAGAGTAGCGCCACTGCTCTTAAGGGGATCATCTGAGGAGCGAGCCATGGCCGCAACCAACCGTGCAGTCACCTTTATGGGGCCTTACAAACTAGAGGTCCAGGACAGAGGATATCCGAAGCTCGCGGATCCCAAAGGGAAGAAGATCGAACATGCTGTCATTCTAAAACTGATCACAACGAATATCTGCGGCAGCGACTTGCACATCTATCATGGCCGCTTCGCTGCACCCTCAGGAATGCAATTAGGTCATGAGAATACGGGCGAAGTGGTCGAGGTAGGCTCGCATGTGGAGCGCATCAAGGTTGGCGATATCGTCTCTGTGCCTTTCAACGTTGCCTGTGGCACATGCCGGAACTGCAAGGAACGCCATACCGATGTTTGTCTCAACGCCAACGAGGAACTCGGATTTTGCGGAGCGTACGGCTTCAATCTGGGCGGATGGCAGGGCGGCCAAGCCGAATACATGATGGTGCCTTGGGCGGACTTCCAGCTCTTGAAATTTCCTGACAAGGAGCAGGCGATCGAGAAGATCAGGGATCTCACTCTGCTATCGGACATCCTGCCCACAGGATATCACGGCTGTGTCGAGGCACGCGTCGGGACCGGTTCAACCGTCTACATTGCCGGCGCCGGCCCGGTCGGGCGTTGCGCAGCGGCGAGCGCACACTTGCTCGGAGCCTCCTGTATTATCGTCGGCGACCACAACAAAGCGCGGCGCGATCTCGTCAAGAATGCCGGTTACGAGGTCGTTGATCCCTCAAGCGCCACGCCCATTCCGGATCAGATCGAGAAACTCCTCGGCAACGGCTCGCGCTGGGTGGACGCGGCCGTAGATTGTGTCGGACTGGAGTGCCACGGTTATGGGCCCGACGGCAGCGGAAAGAACGAGGAGGAGGCTGTCCTCAACACTTTGATGGAGGTGATCAAGCCCGCGGGCGCCATGGGCATTCCCGGCGTCTATACCAATCTCGATCCAGGTGCACCGAACGAACTCAACAAGAAGGGCTTCATGGCTTTGGGTTTTCCCGCGGCTTGGGTCAAATCGCCATCCTTCACCGCAGGTCAGTGCCCGGTCATGCATTACAATCGCGAGTTGATGATGGCCATTCTTTGGGATCGGCTGCCCTATCTCACGAGACTTCTGAACACCGAAGTCATACCGCTCGAGAGAGTGGTGGAAGCTTATCAGAGCTTCCATGACGGATCGGCCAAGAAGTATGTGATCGATCCACACAACACCACAAAGCTCGCGTCGTCGGTCGGGACTGGTGAACGCGTACATGCGCGAGCTTCCGCTTGACGTCGCTTAGACAAGGAGACGAACCATGGCCGGACCACTTCAAAGCCACAAGATCGCTATTCTTGCCACCGACGGGTTTGAGTATGTCGAACTGGTCAGGCCGCGGAAGGCGCTTGACGACGCTGGCGCCAAGACCAGCCTCGTTTCGCCGAAGACAGGTCGCGTTCGCGGCTGGAACTTCACCGATTGGGGCGATGAGCTGTCCGTCGACGTGCACCTCGACCATGCAAGTGCGGATTTCGACGCATTGCTACTGCCCGGCGGCGTCATCAATCCTGATTCCTTGCGGATGCAGCCCAAGGCGGTCGCGTTCGTGAAAAGCTTCTTCGATGCGGGCAAACCCGTGGCGTCGATCTGTCACGGTCCATGGACCATCATCAATGCCGATGCAGCGCGCGGCCGGCGCATGACGTCCTGGCCATCACTCGAGATCGACCTTCGAAACGCCGGCGCGCAGTGGGTGGATGAGGATGCGGTGACCGATCAAGGTCTGGTGACCAGCCGAAAGCCTGACGACATCCCGGCTTTCAACCGCGCAATGATTGATCTGTTCAGTCGAGCGCGGCAGCCTGCCGCGGCAGATTGAAGCGAGAGTCCAATCTCGCCAATCCGATCCACGAGCGGGTCGCTGCCGAATTCGAACCCGAGCCGCGATTCTTGAAGGTCGATACTGATGCTGAGGTGGATCATGCATGCAGAATCCGCGGCATTCCCACTGGGATGCTATTCCAGAACGGACATGTAGCGTGAACAAGCCGGCGCAACGAGCGCGGACGGCTCGCGCCAGTTTGTGGACGTCTCGCCCGTTTCGCGCCTAACGGCCGCGGCGTCTCGATCGTCACCTTGGCCCCGATAAAAATCGGTCACATGGCTCCAGATGTGGCCCTGGAAGCTGGAAATCGAACTGTTGTTCGGAATCCATGAGCTGCCAAGCGAGTTGATGAGGAGCAATGTCGCCGCCATTCTGCGGAGCGTTGGCACTCCGTGCTGGAGACAGGCTGTCACTACGGAAGTCGCGGCCGACAGGCGACGCCGGGAGAGCAAGAGCGCGGTCATGGAGATGGCTTGGCCCGATCGGCGTTTCTTCGTAGGAGAAGCGAACCGACCGGACCTGGCCATTCCGAACCTGTGCGTACCTTGGTCCGTGACGTGTGCACTGAAAATCCGAATATGTGATTTCCGCTTCCAATTCAGGCATATATGACCCTAGAAGAGCCCGGTGGCAGAAGCCTCGTCAAATTGGATTTCTCAATCGGTCCAATTGCAGATAGGGCCGACTTGAGGCGAAATATATCAGTAAAATGAACCGCTTAGATCGCAGATTTTCTACGGCCCCCATGATGGATTGGACTGACCGGCACTGCCGGGTGTTCCACCGTCACCTGACGCGGCGGGGATTGCTCTATACGGAGATGCTGACGACCGGCGCGATCATTCATGGCGACCGGGAGCGGCTGCTTGGGTTCGACGCGGTCGAGCACCCCGTGGCGCTTCAGCTCGGCGGATCGGATCCGCGCGAGCTCGCGCTGGCGGCACGTATCGGCGAGGACTTCGGTTATGACGAGATCAATCTCAATGTCGGCTGCCCGTCGGATCGTGTGAAGGATGGCCGTTTCGGCGCCTGCCTCATGGCTGAGCCGGAGCTGGTGGCGAGGTGCGTTGACGCCATGAAGCGCGTGGTCGCCGTTCCCGTCACGGTGAAGTGTCGCATCGGCATCGACGATCAGGATCCGGAGGTCGCGCTCGATGCGCTGGCGCGTGCGGTGGTCGCCGCAGGCTGCGATGCGTTGATCGTGCACGCCCGCAAGGCCTGGCTCAACGGCCTGTCGCCGAAGGAGAACCGCGATATCCCGCCGCTCGACTATGATCGCGTCTACCGGCTCAAGCGCGCGATGCCCGATGTGCCCGTCATCATCAACGGCGGCGTCCGGAGCATCGACGAGGCAAAGGCGCATCTCGCCCATGTCGACGGCGTGATGCTCGGCCGCGCCGCCTATCAGGAGCCGTGGCGGCTGCTCGCGGTCGATGCGGAGATCTTCGGCAGGCCGGCGCCGCACGCGACCATGCAGGACGCGCTCGAGGCGATGATGCCCTACATCGAGGAGCAACTCGCGCACGGCACCCGGCTGCACGCCATCACGCGACATTTCGTCGGCGCCTTCCACGCGGTGCCCGGGGCGCGCGCCTTCCGCCGCCATCTGGCCGAGCAGGGTGTGAAGCCGGGTGCAGGTCTCGACGTGCTGCGCGAAGCGATCATGCGTGTTGGTGTCCGCGCGCCGGCGGAGGCGGCGTAACTCAGCTAGTCGACCGCCGCACGCGCGCGACGGTGGTTGCCCTGCAGCTCCGGATAGCCGGTCAGCATCAACGTGTCGGCGCGCACGCCCCAGCTTTCCAGGCGGTCGAGGAAGCTCATACCGAGCAGATTGGTCTTCATCTGGCCGCGCTGCACGACGAGGGCCGGCACCGACTTCTCGACCAGCTTGCCGACGGAGAGACGGTCGAGCGTGAGCCGGGCCGCCTTGGTGTGGCCGCCCGCTGTCTCGAGGTCGACGTCATATTCAAGCATCTCGAGCGGCAGCCCGATCGCCTTTGCGGTTTCCCACGTCAGCACCACCGAAGTCGCTCCGGTATCGATCACCATCGGTGCAGTGACGCCGTTGATCTTCGCACGCAGTGTGAATTCGCCGCCCTGGCCGCGCGGGATCTGCACGGCTGGGGCCGGGGAGGCGGCTTGTGCGCGAAAAATGTGCGAGACCTTGTGGCTGGCGCGCGCGATCTGGTCGGGATCACCATAGGCGACGACGGCACCCGCCGTGCCGGCGAGCATGATCAGGACGAGCAGGAAGCGGATCATCGCGCGCCTCCAAGGGCACGCAGGCGGATCAGATGTGTTTTGGAGATCCCGCGACCGGCACCAGTCCAGCTTCCGTCATGCGCTCCGGCAAGAGGGCCATGATCGCGAGCCGGTCTGCGCTTTCCATGGCGTGCCAGCGCGCGATCTCGGGCAAGGTGCGGCCGCAGCCGAAGCACAGCTTGGTCTTGGGATCCATCATGCAGACGGCGACGCACGGCGTTTCTTTGCTCATACGGACATAGTGAGGGATGGTCGGGCATGTCTGCAAGCATCTCGTTAAGAGCCTGTGCCAGCACTCATGATCGGCTTGTGGCGCGGCCGGCGCTTCTCGTCCGGCACAACGGAGCTCTCCGGCTGGAGCGGCGGAGAATCGTCCGAGAGCGGCGCCAGCGCACTCATCACGCGCTCCGGCGGGAACGTGACGATCACCTCGGTGCCGATGCGCAGCTTCGATTTCAGCGTGAACGTGCCGCCGTGCAGGTCAATCAGGTTCTTGGCGATCGGCAGGCCGAGGCCGGCGCCCTGTTCGGCCGACTTGATCGAATTGGAACCCTGGCCGAACGAGGCGAGCACGACCGGGATCTCGTCCTCAGGGATGCCGGAACCGGAATCCCTCACCGAGAGATATTGTCCGCCGGAGGCGGTCCAGCCGGCCTTGAGCCAGATCTCGCCGCCTTGCGGGGTGAACTTGATCGAGTTGGAGAGCAGGTTGAGCACGACCTGGCGGATCGCGCGCTCGTCGGCCCAGAGCCTCGGCATGGCCTGCTCGAACACTTCGTGGATGGTGATGCCGCGGCTCGAGGCGCGCAGCTTCATCAGATGATGGCAGTCGGCGACGATGCCGACCAGGGACACCGCTTCCTCGTTGAGCTCGTAGCGGCCGGCTTCGATCCGCGACAGATCGAGGATCTCGTTGATGAGGTTGAGCAGGTGCACCCCGGAATTATGGATGTCGGCGGAATATTCCTTGTAGACCGCCACGCCATGCGCGCCGAAAATCTCGCTCTTCATCACCTCGGAGAAGCCGAGAATGGCATTCAGGGGTGTACGCAGCTCGTGGCTCATCTGCGCAAGGAAGCGCGACTTGGCGACGTTGGCGGCTTCGGCGCGATGGCGCGCTTCGTCCGAGATTGCCTTGGCCTGCTCCAGCTCGCCGATCAGCGCGTCCTTTTCCGCGCGCGCTTCCAGCGTGGCGAAGGTGGAGGAGTGCAGGCGATGCGCCAGCAGGACGAAATAGCCTTCGGCGGCGAGGGCCAGCGCTGCCAGGATGTAATTGTCCAGCGAGCCGGTCGTGACGAAGCTCAGCGCCATCGCCACCGCGACCGGCGCCGTGGCGGCAAGGGCTGCGATCGGCAGATTGGCCGCGAGCATGCTCGATACTGCGATCACCAGCAGCATCAGGAACATCATCAGCGTTTCCGTGACCATGTCGAGCACGGGATGGATCAGGATCGCCATCCAGCACAGACCATAGAGCAGGTCGAGCACGACGAAGCGCGTCCGCCATGCGCGCGTCGCGGCCGGAGAGGCCGGCTCGGTCAGGAAGCGCCGGCAACTGCGGATCATGGCGCTATGGATGCAGAGCATGCCGGCGGTCCAGGCCGCGGCCGGGATCGGTTGCATCCACAGCCCGAACAGTACGCCGGTCGCCACCACCAGCAGCATCACGACATAGGAGGCAGACAGCCGGGTCTGGGCGTATTGCCGCAGCATCTCGGCGTCGAACGCCGGCCGGGTTCCACTGGTCGACGTTAACTTGTCGCGCGCCTCGCGCACCCGCTGCGCCGCAGCCCTTCGGCTGCTCGCCGATGGCACGCTCACCGGCTCGGCCGGAAGCTGCACGACCTCAGGCTTTTCAGCGGGGTTACTCATCAAGCAACACGGATTCCTGCCCGCGGCGGACGCGGGCTTTCTGCATTGTCTATCTCTGGCAAGAAATCCTTAAGAGCTGACTTAAGGAGCTAAAGAATTACGTTAACCCGGCGTTAATTTGGATCCCGCCGGTGCCGCTCAATGCAGCGCCGCGTACTGCGCGATGTAGACCATCGCTCCCGTCAGATAGCCCACGAGTGCGGGGCCTGCGATGCGGCGGGCGTACCAGAAGAACTCGATCTTCTCGAGTCCCATGGCGGCAACGCCTGCGGCGGAGCCGATGATCAGGATCGAGCCGCCGGTGCCGGCGCAATAGGCGATGAACTCCCAGATGAAGCTGTCGGGGGGATAATGCGCGAGGTCGTACATGCCCATGGTCGCGGCGACCAGCGGCACGTTGTCGATGACGGCGCTGAGCAGGCCGAGCAAGACGACGATCACGTCCTCGCGGCCGATCGCGGTGTCCAGCCAGCGCGCAAGCATCGACAGCAGGCCGGCATGCTCGAGGCAGGCGACCGCGAGCAGGATGCCGACGAAGAACACGACCGAGCTCATATCGATCCGAGTCAGCGCGTGCACCAGCGTAAGAGGCGTGCGCACGTGTTCCTCCTTGTGGCGATGCACGATTTCGCCGACCAGCCAGAGCACGCCGAGTCCAAACAGGATGCCCATGAAGGGCGCCAGATGCGTGACCGCCTTGAACGCCGGCACCGCGATCAGTGTGCCGAGGCCGAGATAGAACATCAGGTTGCGCTCGAACCGGCCGACGGCGAGCAGTCCGTTATCTTTCGGCGGCGATGCGATGCTCTTGCCCCTGAGCGAGAAGCTGATGAAGACGAGCGGCACCAGCAGATTGAGCAGCGAGGGCAGGAACACCGCGCTCATGATCTTGACCGGCGAGATCTGCCCGCCGATCCACAACATGGTCGTGGTGACGTCGCCGATCACGGTCCAGGCGCCGCCGGCATTGGCGGCAATGACGATGAGGGAGGCGAACAGCAGACGGTCGTCGCGGCGGGCGATCAGCTTCTGGATCAGCGAGATCATGACGATCGTGGTCGTCAGATTATCCAGAATCGCGCTGAGGAAGAACGTCACGAAGCCGATCAGCCAGATCAGCGTGACCTGGCTCGTGGTGCGGATCAGAGAGGTGATGACCTCGAAGCCGTCATGAGCGTCGATCACCTCGACGATAGTCATGGCGCAGATCAAGAAGAAGACGATCTGCGCGGTGGAGCCGACGGACTCGTCGAGCTGGCGGCCGACCAGCGCGTGGTCGCCGGTTGCGACCGCGTAGATGGTCCACAGCAGCCCCGCGCCGAGCAGCGCCGTAGCGCTCTTGTTGACGCGAAGCGGGTGCTCGAGCGCGATCGCCGCATAGGCGAGGACGAAGATGGCGGCGATCGCGATCAGCAAGGTCGTTTCAGGTCGTCAGCTATCAGCGATTAAGGCGTGCGAGCAGGCTCGACGTATCCCAGCGCTTGCCGCCCATCTTCTCGACCTCGGCATAGAACTGATCGACCAGCGCCGTGACGGGCAGGCTGGCGCCATTGCGGCGGGCTTCTGCCAGCGAGATCGAGAGGTCCTTGCGCATCCATTCGACAGCGAAGCCGAAATCGTACTTGTCCTCGTTCATCGTCTTGTAGCGATTTTCCATCTGCCAGGACTGGGCAGCCCCTTTCGAGATGGTCTCGATCACGGCGGCGACGTCGAGGCCGCTCTTCTTGGCGAAATGGATGCCCTCGGAGAGACCCTGCACCAGACCGGCGATGCAGATCTGGTTGACCATCTTGGTCAGCTGACCGCTTCCGGCGGGGCCGAGCAGCTTGCACATCCGGGCATAGGCGCCCGTGATGATCGGCTCGGCGCCGGAATAGGCATCTTCCGCGCCGCCGCACATCACCGTCAGAACACCGTTCTCGGCGCCGGCCTGGCCGCCGGAGACGGGGGCGTCGACGAATTTGAAGCCGGCCTTGGTGGCAGCCGCATCCAGCTCACGTGCGACCTCGGCAGAGGCCGTGGTGTGGTCGACGAAGGTCGCACCCTTCCTCATGCCGGCGAACGCGCCGTCGGGGCCGATCGTGACCGCGCGCAGATCGTTGTCGTTGCCGACGCAGCACATCACGAAATCTTGCCCCTCGGCGGCGGCCTTCGGCGTCGGTGCGGTCTTGCCGCCGAACTTGTCCGCCCATTCCTTCGCCTTGGCCGCGGTCCGGTTATAGACGGTGACCTCATGGCCCCCTTTTTTCACGAGGTGTCCGGCCATGGGGAAGCCCATCACGCCAAGACCGAGGAAAGCGACTTTAGCCATTGTGGTACCTTGTCCGTAGTTTGGGTTTACGGTTCTTGCCAGGCGAGGGATGCCTGGGTTCCGCGGCGGGGCGGATCGGAGGCGCACCATAAACCCTTGAGGCCAGAGGGCAACGGCTTCGTTTGGCGGCCTGCTGTGCTAGGCTGGCGGCCCCAAGGACTTCAAAACAAGGGAGCGAGAGCATGGGCGGCGTGAGCGTGGGCGTCCTCGATCATTTCAACATCCGGACCCGGAATCTGGCCGAGACCGTCCGCTTCTTCGAAGACGTGCTGGGCCTCGAAAAAGGCGCACGGCCGAATTTCGCCTTCCCGGGCGCCTGGATGTACAGCGAGGGCAGGCCGGTGGTGCACCTCGTCGACATTTCTCCGACCGCCGAGCCACAAAAGCCGGATTCCGGCGTTGTCCACCATGTCGCCTTCGCCAGCCGCGGCTTTGACGGCATGAAACAGCGGCTGGCGTCAAAGGGGATGAAGTTCGAGTCCCGCCAGGTGCCCGGCGGCGATCTCTGGCAGATCTTCGTCCACGACCCCAACGGGGTCATGATCGAGCTGAACTACGAGGCCGCCCGGGAGCAGGGGGCGGCGCCTGCCGAAAGGGCTGACGATATCGGCAGGCAGTAGCCTTTTGAGCGTTTCCGCTCTAATGGGGCATCCTCAACTCCAGGAGATGCGCTTTGAGCGTGACGCAGCAACAGGTTCTCGACAGCCTCGCCAGGGTCCAGTCGCCCCGCGGGGTCGCGCTTCCCCATGCCAATGTGCTGAGCGCGATCAGCGCCTCCGACGGCAAGGTGTTCTTCTCGATCAATGTCGACGCCGCCGAGGCAAGGGCCTGGGAATCCGTCCGGGCCGAAGCGGAAGCTGCCGTGCGCAGCATTCCCGGCGTCACCACCGTCATGGTGGCACTGACCGCGGAGCGCAAGCCGGGCTCCGCGCCGCCGCCACCCCCGCAGCCGAGCCGCGGCACGCCCGGCGTGCAGCCGGCCCATGCCCACAAGCCGCCGCAGGGCGGTGGGTCGCCGATGGCGCGGCAATCGGAAATTCCCGGCGTTGCCGCCGTGATCGCGGTCGCCTCCGGCAAGGGCGGGGTGGGCAAGTCGACCACCGCGCTCAATCTGGCGCTCGGCCTGCGCGACCTCGGCCTCAAGGTCGGGCTGCTCGATGCCGACATCTACGGCCCCTCGGTGCCGCGCCTGACGGGCCTGCGCGACAAGCCGGAGCTGAACGAGGCGCGCAAGATGATTCCGCTTCGGCGTTTCGGCCTTGCCATCATGTCGATCGGCTTCCTGGTCGAGGAGGAAACCGCGATGATCTGGCGCGGCCCGATGGTGATGTCGGCGGTGACGCAGATGCTGCGCGACGTCGAATGGGGCAAGCTCGACGTGCTGGTCGTCGACATGCCGCCGGGCACCGGCGATGCCCAGCTCACGCTGGCGCAGAACGTGCCGCTCAAGGGCGCCGTGATCGTCTCGACCCCGCAGGATCTGTCCCTGATCGACGCGCGGCGGGGACTGGCCATGTTCAAGAAGGTCAACGTGCCCGTGCTCGGGATTGTGGAGAACATGAGCTACTTCCAATGTCCGCATTGCGGCACGCGATCAGACATTTTCGGTCATGGCGGCGCCCGACATGAGGCCGAGAAGCTCGCCGTGCCATTCCTGGGCGAGATCCCCCTGCACATGGCGATTCGCGCCACTTCGGACGCCGGCAATCCCGTCGTCGACAGCGAGCCGGACGGCCCTCATGCGGCGATCTACCGCGCCATCGCGGGCCAAGTCCGGGACCAGCTCAAGGGCGTCATTGCCGCGGCCTGACCGGTCGCCGCGGCACGCTCCGGGGGCATGCGACTTTTGTAGAGGCCCGTCATGCCATTGTCGCGTTCCGAAACCGGGCTGGCCGTGTTAAAGGCCCACGGCAGTCAAGCCCCTTCGGTTCGACGCGACCTCAACGCGTCGCCAGAATGCGCGGCGGCATAAGAGAAGCCAAGGGGAAACGCCCCAGCAAGGAGAGACCTGAAGATGAAGCGTCGTGATTTTCTCAAAGTATCGGCAGCAGGCGCGGCGGCGACCGCGGTGGCCTCGCCGGCGATCGCACAGTCCTCACCCGAGGTGAAGTGGCGCCTGACGTCGAGCTTCCCGAAGTCGCTCGACACCATCTATGGCGGCGCCGAGCAGGTGGCGAAGTACGTCGCCGAGATGACCGACAACAAATTCCAGATCCAGGTGTTCGCGGCCGGCGAAATCGTCCCGGGCCTCCAGGCGCTCGATGCGACCTCGAACGGCACGGTCGAGATGTGCCACACCGTCTCGTACTATTACGTCGGCAAGGACCCGACCTTCGCGATCTTCGCCTCGGTGCCGTTCGGCCTCAATGCGCGCCAGCAGAATTCGTGGCTCTACCAGGGCGGTGGCAACGAGCTCGCCAACGAGTTCTTCAAGAAGTCGAACGTGATCGGCTTCCCCTGCGGCAACACCGGCACCCAGATGGGCGGTTGGTTCCGCAAGGAGATCAAGACCGTTGCCGACCTCTCCGGCCTCAAGATGCGCATCGGCGGCATCGCCGGCCAGGTGCTGCAGAAGGTCGGCGTCGTGCCGCAGCAGCTCGCGGGCGGCGACATTTATCCCGCGCTGGAAAAGGGCACCATCGACGCGGCCGAGTGGGTCGGCCCCTACGATGACGAGAAGCTCGGCTTCGCCAAGGTCGCCAAGTACTATTACTATCCGGGCTTCTGGGAAGGCGGTCCGACCGTCCACGCCTTCGCCAACCTGGAAAAGTTCAATGCGCTGCCGAAGAACTACCAGGCGATCCTCACCAACGCGACGGCCAACGCAAACAGCTGGATGGCCGCGCGCTACGACATGCAGAACCCGGCGGCGCTGAAGCGCCTCGTCGCCGGCGGCACCCAACTCCGTCCGTTCACCAACGAGGTGCTGGAAGCCTGCCTCAAGGCGACCAACGAATTGTGGGCCGAGGTCTCCGGCAAGAACGCCGACTTCAAGAAGTCGATCGACGCCATGCAGGCCTACCGCTCCGACGAATATCTGTGGTGGCAGGTTGCCGAATACACCTACGACAGCTTCATGATCCGCTCGCGCACCCGCGGCTGATCTACCGGCTTAGGTCCCAAGACCGGATGGCCCGGCCTCGCTCGCGAGGCCGGGCTTTTTCTTTGCCGCAGTGCGATCGGGATGGCATTCGGTCCCGTGATGTTCCATTCTGTCGGCAAGCCTCGGAAAGAAGGCTCCACAATCAGATCCATCAGGGCAGGAAATCATGAAGAGAAGAGACTTCATCAAGGTCACAGGACTTGGTGCGGCCGGCGCCGCCACGCTCGCGGCTCCCGCGATCGCGCAGTCGATGCCGGAAATCAAATGGCGCATGCCGACGAGCTGGCCGAAATCGCTCGATACCTTGTTTGGCGGCGCCGACATGATGTGCAAGATGGTCGCGGAGGCGACCGACAACAAATTCCAGATCCAGATCTTCGCGGCCGGCGAAATCGTGCCCGGCCTCCAGGTGCTCGATGCCGTGCAGAACGGCACATGCGAGATCGGCCACACCGCGTCGTACTATTACTTCGGCAAGGACCCGACCTTCACCTTCGGCTCGGCCGTGCCGTTCGGTCCCAACATGCGCATCAACCAGGCCTGGTACATGCAGGGCGGCGGCCGCGATGTGCTCAACGAGTTCTACAAGAGCTACAACGTCATCTCGCTGCTCGCGGGCAATACCGGCTGCCAGATGGGCGGGTGGTTCAGGAAGGAGGTCAACACGCCCGAGGATCTCAAGGGCATGAAATTCCGCATCGGCGGCTTCACCGGCCGTGTGCTCCAGAAGCTCGGCGTGGTGCCGCAGCAGCTCGCCGGCGGCGATATCTATCCGGCGCTGGAGAAGGGCACGATCGACGCCGCCGAATGGGTCGGCCCCTATGACGACGAGAAGCTCGGCTTCTACAAGATCGCGCCGCACTATTATTATCCCGGCTGGTGGGAAGGCGGACCGATGCTGATGGCCTTCGTCAACCTCGAAAAATGGAACGCGCTGCCGAAATATTATCAGAGCGTGCTGGAGCAGGCCGGCCACTACGCGAACAACTACATGATGGCGCGCTACGACAACGCCAATCCGCTGGCGCTGAGAAAGCTGCTGGCGGGCGGCACCAAGCTGCACGCCTTCTCGCCGGCGATCATGGATGCCTGCTACAAGGCCGCCAAGGAGCTGCACGCCGAAGTCGGCGCGACCAACGCCAACTTCAAGAAGGTGCACGACTCGCTCGCCAAGTTCACGAGCGACGGCTACGCCTGGTTCCAGGTCGCCGAGGTCGGCTACGACATCTTCATGGCGCGGCGGTCGCAGAGCTGATCACGCTGTCCGTCGCATGCAGCGCCTCGGAGCGATGGCTCCGGGGCGCCGCCGTTGCAAGCCTCCGAAGGGCGTCCAAACAAAAACCTGCAAAACAACCCCATGCACAGTAGACGGGGACAGGTTTATCAATGGCTTGGCGGCTCAGCGCGAGATTTTGCTGAATTGCCGAAAGGGCTTGATACGTCGGGCAAAACAATGGTAGAAACTTATGATCGAAAAATCCGAATTGCGGCGGTGCGGGCCCACGGGATCAAATGAGATTCGATCCCGATGAGCTGCCGACCCACACATCTTAGGCCGCTCCAGGAATCCTTTCATGTTCGGCGCAATCCTCGTCATCCTCTCCATCGGGTGCGTTCGCAGCCGGTCCGACGATGGTGCTTGAACGCACGTTGTGAAGCCGACACGCGCATGCGCGAAGCGTGACGGCGATCTAACCCTTGACGTCGTACTGCTTGCTGAGATGATCGCCGATCTGAACCAGCATGGCCACACATTCCGGATAACCCGGCCGATCCGCCGTGGCCTGATCTGCGCTGGCTCGAAACTCCCAGGAGCTGCCGTCGCGAATGATGGAAATCGTCATTGCGTCCGGACAGTCGGCGTGAACTTTCAACTCGGCTTTGGCCATTGCAATCAGCTCGCTCTCCGTTTTCAACGGTTTGCTCATGAAGCTCATCCTTTCGCCCTGAGGCTGAATTCTGCTGGTTTCGCCCAAATCACCAGAACACATCTGATCGACTTACACGAAGCTGACAAGAGGCGGGCGCGTCACAATTGCCCATGAAATCGTCGCGGAAAGCCTCTTCAGCCTCGGGTCTTCAGCCCCGACGCGGCTACTCATGTTCTCGAACGCTGGAGACTTTGCGCCCAGCATCTCTAGGTAAGCGTGGTAGGTAGTTTTTCGGTGTTCCTTTTACGGAACGATCAGGCTATCGGAATCTGGCAATCGGGCTGAAGTCGCTTGCGGTGTGCTTCGAACCTCCGGCTTCACGGTACGGTATACCGGATTCAACCAGTCCCGACGGGAATGCATCTTTCACCGAACACGGCGGCGTTCGATCGTTGATCGAGGTGCCAGGGCGGCCGTTTCCCGTGGGATCTCTCAATGAGACTGGCAATTGAAATCGTACAACTGCTGATACAATCGGCCGACACCTGGCTCTTTGAAGAGACTTTATCGGGTCTGAGCGATCGGGAATGGATGGCGTTGCGGTTTCTCGCCCGCGCAAACAGGTTTTCGCGGACGCCGACTGCTCTTGCGAGCTTCCTTGGCACGACCCGCAGCGTCGCATCGCAGATCGCCGCCGTGCTGCAGAGCAAGGGATTGATGGTCCGCAAACCATCAGCAGAGGACAAGCGCTCGATTGCGCTGTGCATCACAGGTGAAGGGGAGAGGTTCCTGGAGCGTGACCCCATCAACGCCCTGCGGGATCAACTCGTGTCCCTCGAACTGCCCGATCGATCGCGGTTGCGCGATACGCTTCGCCACGTTCTGGATGGGCTCGATGCTGGCAAGCGCCGTCACCGTGCCGACGTTTGCAGCCAATGCGTGTTCCTGATCGAGAGCGGAGCGGGGAAGGAGCGTAGCTTCAAGTGCCGGCTCTTTCGAAAACCCATCAGGGAGAAGGAGACGACCTTGCTGTGCACCTATTTCGAGGGGCGGAGCTAGAAAGCTCAGGTGCTCACGGTGCCTGTCAGGCAGGATGGATTGCCCCGGGGTTGATTGTCTTACACGAACCTGACAGGCGGCCAGCCTGGTCGGGCACTTTTCGCTGGCCGAGGTGGCCGGAATGGTGGAAGAGAGCGAAGATGCTGTGCGGTGACCTTGGGTATTCGTCGGGACTAGGATGCGCCTTCTGATCGTCGAGGACAATGCCGAGCTGTCGCGGCTCGTTGCCGGCGGGCTGGCGACGGCCGGCTATGAGAGCGACATCGTGGGCAGCGCAGCCGAGGCGCGCGAGGCGCTGAGCAGCGTGAGCTATGCTGCGATGATCCTCGACCTCGGCCTGCCCGACGGTGACGGCCTGTCGGTGCTGCGCGAGCTGCGCCTCAAGATGGAGCCGCTGCCGGTGCTGGTGCTGACCGCGCGCGGGGGGGTGCAGGACCGCGTCAGCGGCCTGCGTAGCGGTGCCGACGACTATCTCGTAAAGCCGTTCGCGATGGAGGAGCTGGTGGCGCGGCTCGAGGCCATCCTGCGCCGTCCCGGCCAGTTGCTCGGCCGTTCGCTCAGTCTCGCCAACCTCGTCTACGACACCGAGAGCCGTCAGATCTTCGTCGACGACCAGCCGCGGATCATCTCCGCGCGCGAGACCTCAGTGCTCGAGATCCTGCTACGCCGGCAGGGGCGGGTGGTACCGAAGAAGAACGTCGAGGACCACATCTTCGGTCTCGAAGGCGAGGTCGCCTCCAACGCGATCGAGGTCTATGTGTCGCGGCTGCGCAAGCAGCTGGCCGAGCACGGCGCCAAGGTCGTGATCCACACCATCCGTGGCGTCGGCTATCTCATGACCGAGGAGAAATAGCGTGCCCGCCGCGGGCCGTGCCGGATCGCTGACGTTCAAATCGCTGATCTCGCGCATCGTGTTCCTGCACATTGTCGCGGTCGCGGTGGTCGCGATCTTCCTGCCGCTGGTGTTGTTCTGGCTACTCAACTCCGAGATCGACCAGCTGCATCGCGATGCCATGCGCGCGCAAGCCGAGGTGCTGGCGGAGCGCATCGTCGCGCAGCCGGATGGCACGTTGACCTTCAACCTGCCCGACAGCCTCAAGGGGCTCTATTCGGACGCTTACGGCCGCTATCAGTTCGACATTCGCGATTCCGACGGCCGGTTGCTGTTCTCCTCGCACCGGCGCACCGCCGCGGCGGCGGCGCCACGTTTTTCCGAGACCATCTCGGGCGCGGGCGTCAGCCGGGATATTGCCGGCAAGACGGTGCGCATCCAGGTTGCCGAGGACCTCGCGCACCGCGACGTCATCATCGACGACATCGTCTCGAACTTCTTCCGGCGGGTCGGGTGGATCACCATTCCCATCCTCCTGGTCCTGCTTGCCACCGACATCATCATCTTCCGCCGCGCCATCGCGCCGCTGTGGAAGGCATCGCAGGAGGCCAGCAATATCGGCCCCGCGCGCACCGACATCCGGCTGCCGACGGCGCGGATTCCGCGCGAGATCGTGCCGCTCGTCACCGCCGTGAACCAGGCGCTCGACCGCCTCGAGGGCGGCTTTCGCGTGCAGCGGCAGTTCACGGCGGATGCCGCGCATCAATTGCGCACGCCGCTCGCGATCCTGCGGACGCGGATCGAGACGCTTGGCGACGGCGCCGAACGGCAGGCGCTGCATGCCGACATCGAGGCCATGAGCCGGATCGTCGCCCAGCTGCTGGAGATCGCCGAGCTCGACACCCTTGTGCTCGATCCCGGGGAGACCGCGGATTTGCGCGCCGTCTGTGCCGAGGTGGTCGGCTCGATCGCCCCGTTCGCGATCGCGCAACGCAAGGACATCGCGCTGAAGGGCACTCATGCGCCGGTGCTGATCCACGGCAATTCGGAGATGCTGCAGCGCGCGGTTTTCAACCTCGCCGAAAACGCCATCAAGTTCACCGCAACGGACACCGCGGTCGACGTCGAGGTGGGCGAGGACGGCTCGGTGCACGTGCGCGATTGCGGTCCCGGGGTCGCGGAGGCTGAGCGCGATCTGATCTTCCAGCGCTTCTGGCGCGCCGATCGCCGGCGCAGCGACGGCGCGGGACTGGGCCTCTCGATCGTGCGCGCCGTGGCCGATGATCACGCCGCCACGGTCGCGGTGGAGAACCTCCCCGGCGGCGGTGCAGAGTTCACGCTGCGGTTTCGGCTGGCGGATGCGCCAAAGCCTGTTGAGAAGAACTGGCGCGGCAGTGACGCTGCACCCTCTCCCCTTGTGGGAGAGGGTGGCGCGCCGCGTTAGCGGCGAGACGGGTGAGGGGTTCTCTCCGCGAGTCTCACTCTCGATTGAATGCGCGGAGAGAGACCCCTCATCCGGCGCGAACTGCGTTCGCGCCATCTTCTCCCACAAGGGGGAGAAGGAAAGAAGCGCAGCCGCTATTTCAGCTTGCCCGTGGACAGGTCCATGATCATCCGCGTCGCCAGATAGAGCCGCGGCACGATGCTGTTGACCTGCACATATTCGGCATCGTTGGAGTGCGCGCCGAAGCCCGACAGGCCCATGCCTTCCACCACGGCGCCTTTGGACTGCAGCGCGGCAAAAGCCGCGTCGGTGCCGCCGCCGGTCGCCTTCTCATCGACCTTGAGGGATAGTCCAATCTCCCCATAGATCGTCTTGCCATGGGCCGCCACGCGGCGCGAGGCCTCGCTGGCTTCGAGCGGCGGGCGGCGCACCTCGAATTTCAGGTCGACCCTGGAATCGGGCAGCAGGCGATTCTTGATCTTGTCCTGCAGCGCCTTTTGCAGCTCGTCGAAGTCGGACACCTTGAGCGCGCGTGCGTCGGCCTGGGCGGTGGCCTCGGCAGGGATCACGTTGCGGTTGGTGCCGGACTTGGACACCGTCCAGTTCAGCTTCAGGCCCTGCTCGGGCTTGGACAAGTCCTTCATCTGCAGCACCTGGTGCGAGAGCTCGTACAGCGCATTCACGCCGCCCTCCGGCCGTGCCCCAGCATGTGACGACTTGCCTTGCACGCTGAGATAGGCCGAGCCGATGCCGCTGGTGGCGAGGCGCAGCGTGCCGTCGGTGCCGCCGCCCTCGAACGAGAACACCACGTCCTGGTCCGATGCGAGCTTGGTGATGGTGCTGCGCCAGCCGGGCGAGGAGATCTCCTCGTCGCCGTTCGTGAGCACCGTGAGCGTGCCGTAATCCCTGAAGTTCAGCTTCTGCAGCAATGCCACGGTATGGAGAATGAGCGCGACGCCCTGCTTGTCGTCGGCGATGCCGAGGCCGTAAGCCTTGTCGCCGTCGAGGCGGAACGGCTGGTCCTTCAGCATGCCCTTCAGGTACACCGTGTCCATGTGGGCAATCAGCATGATCTTCCTGGTCCCCGTGCCCTTGAACACGGCGTGGACGGCCGGTCCGATCTTCTCAGGGGTGTCGTCGAGGCGATAGATGTCGGTGGGTTGGAGGATCTCCACCGTGCCGCCGAGCTGCTTGAGCTGACCGGCAATGCGCTCGGCGATCTGGTTCAGGCCTTCGAGGTCCTTGCTGCCGGATTCGATATTGACGAGATCGCGCAGCGTGTCGAGCAGCGGCTGCTGCTCCTTTTGCGCCAGCATCTGGACTTCGGCGACCGGCTCGGCGTGCACCATCGTTGCGGCACCTGCCAGCCAGAGCGAGGCGAGCAACGGAGCGACGAGCGAGGGAACAGGGTGCGATCGGGGCATGCGCGGCCATCCATGGAGGTTGGGGACGGCCCGGTATGCCTCCGATTCCGGTGCTTGTCACGCGCCGAGGCGCGTCATGCGCCGCTTCAGCGGAGCATGACGGCGAGCCTCGTTCCCGCTACTTCTGCGGCGGGCCGAGATCCAGCGGCGGCAGCTCGATCTGCGGCACCTCGATCTTGACCTTGTCGAGATCGACGTTGAGCGGCTTGTCGAGCAGGCCCGTCACCACGGACGGGAAGATGATCACCAGCAGCACCATGATCATCTGCAAGCCGATCCAGGGCACGGCGCCCCAGTAGATGTCGGAGCTCTTCACTTCCTTCGGCGCGACCCCGCGCAGGTAGAAAAGCGCGAAGCCGAACGGCGGATGCAGGAACGAAGTCTGCATGTTGACGCAGATCATCACGCCGAACCAGATCAGCGCGGCGTCCGGTCCCACCACCGGCGCGAGGATCTTCTGCGCGATCGGCGCGATCATCGGCAGGATGATGAAGGCGATCTCGAAGAAGTCGAGGAAGAACGCCAGGAAGAAGATGAAGAGATTGATGAAGATCAGGAAGCCCCAGACGCCGCCGGGCAGCGAGGTCAGGAGATGCTCGAGCCAGACGCCGCCGGAGACGCCGAGAAATACCACCGAGAAGCAGGTCGACCCGATCAGGATGAAGGTGACCATGCAGGTGAGGCGCATGGTGGACTGGTAGCCCTGCGTGATCAGGTCGCGCAGGTCGGGAATGCGCGCGGCCCGAATGCAGATCCACACGATTGCCAGATAGGTCAGCGCGAAGGCGATCTTGAAGATCAGATTCTCGCTGAACAGGATCGCGACGATGGTGCCGATGCCGGCCGCGATCACGCCGATGATCAAGATCTTGTTGTCGGTCGAGGAGAAGTCCTTGTGGTGGATCGCGGCGAGCACGATGGCGCCGACGGCGCCCATCGCGCCGGCTTCCGTCGGCGTCGCCAGACCCATCATCATGGTGCCGAGCACGACGAAGATCAGCACGGCCGAGGGGATGATGCCCATCAGGCACTTCTTCCACAGCGCCCAGCCGGTCAGCGTGCGCGCCTCCAGCGGCACCGCCGGCACATGGCTTGGCTTGATCAGGCCGAGGACGAAGGTGTAGCCGGCGAACAGAACGATCTGAAACACCGAGGGGCCCCAGGCGCCGAGATACATGTCGCCGACCGACTTGCCGAGCTGGTCGGCGAGCACGATCAGCACCAGCGAGGGCGGCACCAGCTGCGTGATGGTGCCGGACGCCGCCAACACGCCGGTGATGTAGCGCATGTTATAGCCGTAGCGGATCATCACCGGCATCGAGATCAGCGCCATGGCGATCACCTGCGCCGCCACCGTGCCGGTGATGGCGCCGAGGATGAAGCCGACGATGATCACGGAATAGCCGAGGCCGCCGCGGACCGGGCCGAACAACTGGCCCATCGAATCCAGCATATCCTCGGCGAGGCCGCATCTCTCCAATATGGCGCCCATGAACGTGAAGAACGGGATCGCGAGCAGGAGCTCGTTGGAGAGCACGCTGCCGAACACGCGGCCGGGAATGGCCTGGAGGAAGTTGAGGTCGAAGAAGCCCAGATGGATGGCGAGGAAGCCGAAGGAGAGACCGACCGCGGCGAGCGTGAATGCCACGGGGAAGCCGATCAGCATCGCCAGAACCAGGCCGCCGAACATCAGCGGCGGCATCATCTCCAGCGTAATCATTGGGTCGGCCTCTCGTACTTGGCGTCGATCGTCACATAGCCCTGGAGAGCCGCGATACGCTTGATGACCTCGGAAACACCCTGGATCGCCAGCATCACGAAGCCGGCGGGGATCACGAACTTGATCGGCCAGCGGATGAGGCCGCCGGCATTGGCCGACATCTCGCCGACGCTATAGGCCTGCATGAAGAACGGCCAGGACAGATAGGCAAGCAGCAGACAGGAGGGAATGAGAAAGAACAGGGTGCCGATCATGTCGAGCCAGAGCTGGCCGCGCTCGGACAGGGTCAGATAGAAGATCTCGACCCGCACATGCTCATTGCGCTTGAAGGTGTAGGCCGAGCCGAACATCACGAGAATGGCGAACATGTACCATTGCAGCTCCAGCCAGCCGTTCGAGGAGTCGTTGAAGGCGTAGCGGATCATGGCGTTGGCCGCGCTGACCAGGCATGCCAGGAGCACGAGCAGGTTACAGACGTACCCAATTTTTTCGTTGAGGGTGTCGATGGCGTTACTCAGCGCCAGCAATGGACGCATCTTACTCTCTCTCCGTCGCGGCCTAATACTTCACGGCAGGCTTCAACATGCATCGCTCGGCTCGCATGCAGAAAAAGCACACGACCGCACGGATCATATTCCGAAGCGATTGCAGCGTCAGTCCTCCCCTCGCGCCTTGCCGTCTTGACCGCGACCGCCGACGGGCGGGCCGGCTTATGTTGCCGGGCAAGCAAAGGCGGTCGCACCAAACCAGCGGCTTGGCGTGCCGTCAATCGGAAAATGGACAAATTGACGCGCCGTCAAAAGCTTAGGTTAGCGAGGCGCGGGGCACGCTTTCAGCCGCCCGTCACGCTCATGTGCCTGGAGACGCTGGGGCGGTCGTGGCGGCGGTCGATGATGAAATCATGACCCTTGGGCTTCAGCCCGATGGCGCGGTCGATCGCATCCGCAAGCAACAGGTCGTCGCCGGATGCACGCAGAGGTTTGCGCAAGTCCGAGGCATCCTCGTGGCCGAGGCAGGTGTGCAGCGTTCCCGTGCAGGTGATGCGCACCCGGTTGCAGGATTCGCAAAAATTATGGGTCATCGGCGTGATGAAGCCGAGCTTGCCGCCGGTCTCGGCGACGCTGACATAGCGCGCCGGTCCGCCGGTGCTCTCGGCCAGATCCGTCAGCGTGAATTGCTGGGCGAGGCGGGCGCGTACCAGCGACAGCGGCAGGTATTGGTCGATCCGGCCCGAGCCGATCTCGCCCATGGGCATCACCTCGATCAGCGTCAGGCCCATGCCCTTGCCGTGGGCCCAGCGCATCAGTTCGGGCAGTTCGTCCTCGTTGAGGTTCTTCAGCGCGACGGCGTTGATCTTGACGGCAAGCCCCGCGGCGCGCGCGGCCTCGATGCCTTCCAGCACCTTGTCGATCTCGCCCCAGCGGGTGATCTCGCGAAACTTCTGCGGATCGAGCGTGTCGAGCGAGACGTTGATCCGGCGGACGCCGCAATCGGCGAGTTCCTGCGCGTGCTTCGCAAGCTGGGTGCCGTTGGTGGTCAGCGTCAGCTCGTTCAACGCGCCGCTCGACAGGTGCCGCGACAGCGAGCGGACCAGCGTCATGACGTTGCGGCGGACCAAGGGCTCGCCGCCGGTGAGGCGCAGCTTCTTCACGCCCTTGGCGATGAAGGCCGTGCAAAGCCGATCGAGTTCCTCGAGCGTCAGGAGATCGGCCTTGGGCAGGAACGTCATGTCTTCCGACATGCAGTAAAAGCAGCGCAGGTCGCAGCGGTCGGTGACGGAGACGCGCAAGTAAGTGATGGTCCGCCCGAACGGATCGGTCATCGCGCTCGACAGCGCGGCGCGGGGGCTCGCAGGAAGTCCGTTCATAGCAAATGCCTTGTCCCTTACGGCGACGGGCGCACCTTTGCTTCAAAGGTGCGGTCGAAGCAATCTAAGCATCGGACGCGGCTAGGACAATCGATTGGTATACGTAACTCAGCGCTTGCCTCCATTCAGATCGGGGAAGGGGAGCTCGGTGCGGGTGCAGCATTGGCCGGCGCCGCGGCGGGCGCGGCCGGCTGCGGTTTCTTTGGCCGGTGCGGCTTGCGGACCGGCTTCGGCGGCACGGCCGGCTGGAGTTCCGCAAACACCGGGTTCGGAACGGTGGTGATCGAGGCGGGCGTGGTGAAATCGCCGGGATTCTTGATCACGTTCACTGGCACGCTGGTCGGCTGGTACTTGGGAAGCGCGAAAGCGACGGTGATCCTGTGAATATATCAAACAAATCAGCGGCTTGCGGTGGGTTAAGCGCTCATCAGGCTGATTGCGGCCGCCGGCAGGTCGCGCATGTGATGGATCAGCCGGTCGGGCTTCAGCTCGGCGATCGGCACGTCGGTGTAGCCGAAGCTGACCCCGATCACGGGCACGCCGGCGCGCCGGGCGACGCCGACATCGGTTCCGGCATCGCCGACCATGATGCTGGCCTTCACGTCCCCTCCGGCCCGGGCCACGGTCTCGCGAAAAATGGTCGGATCGGGCTTCTGGACGCCAAACGTATCTGCGCCGCAGATCGCCGCGAAGCGGCGGCTGAGGTCGAGCTGGTCGAGCAGGCGCTTGGACAGCCATTCCAGCTTGTTGGTGCAGACCGCGAGGCGATGGCCTTCTGCCGAAAACTGGTCGAGCGCGGCCTCGAGCCCCTCGAAGGGGCGGGATTCCACCGCGATATGGTCGGCGTAATAGGCGATGAAATCGGCGGTCATCCGGTCCATGTCCGCGGGCGTGACGGTGCGGCCCTCCGCTTCCAGCCCTCGCTCGATCAGCTTGCGGGCGCCGGCGCCGATCATGTTGCGGGCCGAGGCCATCGGCACCGGCGGCAGGCCTTCGCGGTCGAGCACGTAGTTCAGGGCGGTGATCAGGTCGGGCGCCGTATCCACCAGCGTGCCGTCGAGATCGAAGACGATGGTGTGCGGGGAAGTCGTCTTGAAGGAGGTCATGATTCCCAAGCGCTACCGGCCCGGTCATATCCGCGCAAGGGGCGGGCCCATAAGATCACCTTATAGTCCTGTTCCCAGACCCTGTTCTCCGGGAAAAAACGAGGCTACATAGGCCGCCGAAAGCGGCCGGAATCGGCCGCACCTTCGAGACTTCACAAGGCAGGCGCACACGTGAACATGGACCAGTTGAAGCGGCAGGCTGCGGCGCGTGCGCTGGAGGAGGTGCGCGACGGCATGCAGCTCGGGCTCGGCACCGGCT
This sequence comes from Bradyrhizobium sp. BLXBL-01, assembly GCF_051853025.1. Lineage (NCBI taxonomy): Bacteria > Pseudomonadati > Pseudomonadota > Alphaproteobacteria > Hyphomicrobiales > Nitrobacteraceae > Bradyrhizobium > Bradyrhizobium sp. BLXBL-01. The sequence goes on along the minus strand of NZ_CP182471.1, from coordinate 4,914,915 downwards.
CGACCGCCAAGCATTTCGTCGAGCTGCTCGGCGAGCGCGTCGCCGCCGGGCTCGAGGTGATCGGCGTGCCGACCTCCGAGGCGACGCGCGCTGATGCGGAACGCTGCGGCGTGAAGCTGACGACGCTGGATGAGATCGACCATCTCGACCTCACGATCGACGGCGCCGACGAGATCGATGCCGAGCTCAATCTGATCAAGGGCGGCGGCGGTGCGCTCTTGCGCGAGAAGATCGTGGCGGCCGCCTCGGATCGCATGATCGTGATTGCCGACGACAGCAAATGGGTGCCGACGCTCGGCAAGTTTCCGCTGCCGGTCGAGGTCATCCCCTTCGGGCTCGGTGCGACGCGCCGCGCGATCGAAAAGGCATTTGCCGAATGCGGCGTTTCCGGGGAAATGGCGGTCCGCAAGGCCAAGGACGGCCACGTTTTCGTCACCGATGGCGGCCACTGGATCGTCGATGCCCAGCTCGGACGTATTGCGGATCCCCCCGGTCTCGCCAAGGCGTTGAGCGCCATTCCCGGCGTGGTCGAGCACGGGCTGTTCATCGGTTTGGCCAGCTCGGCCGTCCTGGCGGGCGGCGACGGAATTCGCGTGATTGAACGGCGCAAGCCGAAAGGAGACCAGGAATGAAGAGCGTGTTGAAATTCTTGCCGGCTGCGGCTCTCGCTGCGGGATTGGCCGTTTCGGCCGCCCCGGCCGTGGCCCAGCAGGCGGGCCAGAAGGCTCCCGCGGCGCCGGCCCAGCCAAAGGCCTCGCCCGCGGCAATTGCGGCGGCCAAGGAGATCTTGCAGATCAAGAACGCCGCCGGAATGTATGCGGGCGCCGTGCCGGGCATGGTCGAGAAGACCAAGGGTGCGCTGATCCAGCAGAACCTGAATTACCAGAAGGACCTCAACGAGGTGGCCCCGATCGTGGCCCAGCAGCTCAACGGCCGCCAGAACGAGATCGGCGAAGGCATGGCGCAGATCTATGCCAGCGAGTTCACCGAGCAGGAGCTGAAGGACCTCGTCACTTTCTACAAGTCGCCGTTGGGCAAGAAGCTGATCGATGCCGAGCCGCGCGCGATCGGGCAGAGCATGGCGTTCATGAACAGCTGGGCCCAGAGCTTCTCGGAAACCGTGATGGGTGCCTTCCGTGCCGAGATGCGCAAGCGTGGCAAGGAGATCTGAGCGCACCTATCTGAAAGGCGTTTCTTGAAAGGGGTCGGAGTGGACAATGGCTGAATTCGACGTCGACCTCTTCGTCATCGGTGGCGGCTCGGGCGGCGTCCGTGCCGCCCGCATCGCGGCCGGCTACGGCGCCCGCGTCACGATCGCGGAAGAGTACCGCATGGGCGGCACCTGCGTGATCCGCGGCTGCGTGCCGAAGAAGCTGTTCGTGATCGGCTCGCATGTCCGTCAGGAGCTCGAGGACGCCGCCGGTTTCGGCTGGACCGTTCCGCCCGCGAGCTTCGACTGGCCGACGCTGATCGCCAACAAGGACAAGGAGATCGCGCGACTGGAGGCGGCCTACACCGCCAATGTCGAGAAATCAGGCGCGCAGATCGTCAAGAGCCGCGCGGTGATCGAGGACAAGCACACCGTCCGCCTGCTCGAAAACGACAAGAAGGTCACGGCGAAGTACATCCTGATCGCGACCGGCGGCGCGCCCAACCATGGCGCGGCGATCCCCGGCATCGAGCACGTGATCTCCTCCAACGAGGCGTTTCATCTTAAGAAGCTGCCGAAGCGGATCGTGATCCAGGGCGGCGGCTATATCGCGCTGGAATTCGCCGGCATCTTCGCCGGCTTCGGCTCCGACGTCACGGTGATCTATCGCGGCGACAACATTCTGCGCGGCTTCGACGAGGATGTCCGGACCCATGTCCGAGCCGAGATGGAGAAGCAGGGCATCACCATCCTCACCGGCTGCACCGTGACCAAGGTCGACCGTCACGGCGAGGACTTCACCACGCACCTGTCGAACGGCTCGAGCCTCGCCTCCGATCAGGTGATGTTCGCGATCGGCCGCCATCCGAACCTCGCCAATCTCGGCCTGGAGAATGCCGGCGTCGCCATCAATCCGGCGAACGGCGGCATCGCGGTCGACCATTTTTCCAAGAGCTCGGTCAACAGCATCTATGCCATCGGCGACGTCACCCACCGCTTCAACCTGACGCCGGTCGCGATCCGCGAGGGCCATGCTTTCGCCGACACCGTATTCGGCAAGCGCGAGGTGCAGGTCGATCACGCCAACATTCCGACGGCCGTGTTCTCGCAGCCGGAGGTCGGCACGGTCGGCCTGACGGAAACCGAGGCGCGCGCGCAATTCAGCCACGTCGACATCTACAAGACGACGTTCCGGCCCATCAAGGCGACGATGTCGGGCCGCGACACCCGCGTGCTGATGAAGCTCGTGGTCGACGGCGCGACCGACCGCGTGCTCGGCTGTCACATCGTCGGCGATGCCGCCGCCGAGATCACGCAAGCCGTCGCGATCGCGGTGAAGATGAAGGCGACCAAGGCCGATTTCGATGCGACCATCGCGCTGCATCCGACCGCCGCCGAAGAACTCGTCACCATGCGCACCCCGACCGCACGGCACGTGCGGCAGGCGGCGGAGTAGCCTCAGCTATACAAATACCCGACCGGCTTGCCTTCGGTGCGCAGGGGACGCACGTCCTTTTGCGTGATGATCTGGCCGGCGAGGCCGTCGATCTCGTCGCGCTGCGTCGCCGTCCAGCTGCGAAGCTCGTTCATGCCCTTGAGCAGGCCGAGGCGGAGGACCTGGGTGTTTTCGCCGACGCCGATGAGGGTGATGGAATCCTTGCCCGCCGTCACCACGTCGCCGGCGGAGAGTTCAAAGCTCTCGCCGGACTTTTTCTTGAAATGGGCCGTGCCGCGAATGACGCGATAGATCACGACCTCGCCCTTCGCAAAACAGGTCGCGTCCGCTGCGGCCGACGTGCTCTTCGGCAAGAGTGCGTGGCCACGCGGGTCGGTCGCGATGATGTGGCCCGTGACGAGATGCCCGCTCGGACTCTCGATGCCGATATCGCGCACGTAGACCGGCATCGCCGACCTGACAGAACCATCGGTGAGCGGCTTGAACAGCGCGTCGAGCGCCAGGGGATCCTGAAGCCAGAAGCCGGCATCGGCCGGGCGGTCATGCAGCGGATGGCTCCAGGCCACGCGCGGCGTTTCGTCCTCGTTGATCTGATCCGGACCGACAATGGTCGGATTCGGAAAGGTGGTGGGATCGGTGATGAAGGCTTCGAGGAATTTGCCGGAATAGCCCATCGAGATCGGATCGGGCACCACGGTCTGCGGCGTCTTCAAATTCTCTTCGGTCGACAGGCCCGACCAGGTGTAGAACAGCTGGCGATGCACGATCGCGCTTTGCAGCATCACCGCGCCCGGGCCGACATTGTACCAGCGGCCGTCATAGTCGAAGGTGAACGCGCCCGAGGTGACCAGCACGAGCTGAAAGCCGCCCGGCGGCAGATGCAGATGGAAATCGGTGGGGCCGGTGTCGGGCCGATAGATCGGCAGATTGGTCGCGACTTCGTGCAGGAGGAAGGTTTCGTTGTTGGCGTGGAAGCCTTCGTTGGCGCGGTTATAGAGGGCCTGCGGCCGGTAGGTCGCCTCGAATTTTGCATTCTTGTCGCGATCGATCGCCACGAAGTCCTGATCGTTGAGGCGCAGCCGGGCGCCGTTTGGATGGGTGAGACCGGTGAATTTGATATCTCCGGCAGCATGCACGTTCATGGCATTCTCCGATCTGAGGCCATTCATCCCGGAGCCGAGCGCACGTAACTTGCCGCTCCTCACCGTGGCGGGGCAGGGACTTGGCTTGATGTCATCTTGCGAATTTCAGGCCAGTCGGAGCGCGATGCAGCGCGTCGGCCCGCCGGCTGCACGCGGCGCGCAAATAATCGAGATTGCACGGGGGGTTAGACGATAGGTGCCGCTGACGAGACTTACTCGTCCGCGCGTGCCGCAAGGCGGGTAGGGCGGCTTGCCTTGTCTAATTTGTCGGCATGTCCCGCAAAAGTGCATGCAGCCGCGACGGGCAAACGCCGGCGGCTCAGCGTCTGGTGCGGTTCACTCGAATGATCGACGGAGCGTCGGCGCGGGCTTGCCGGATGGGCTGTCAGCCCATTTCGCCATGTCCAAGGCGCGCGCGTCGAAGCCTTCGCACCAGAGGCAGCTCGGCTCGGCGCGGCCTTTGGCCGTCAGCATCGGGACAAGCGCATGGCCGCAGCCGGTGCAGGATATGATGCGATTCATGTGCTTCTCCACGATCGGCGAATTCAGGAATGGCAACTTCGTCGCCGAAGCTTGCGCGGGCGCTATGACGACGCAGGAGCGCTGCGTTGAACAGGCGCGCTCGTTCCGGACAGCGTCGAGGTAGCAATCCATTGTGACACGGCTGCGATGTCGTCGCCGCTTTCGCGATAGGCGCGAAGCTGGAATTCCGCCGAGCTGCCGCGCTCCACGATGGTTCGGCAATGCTCGATCTCGGCGGGGCAGTTCAGTGCGGCTGCATCCTCCGCAATATCGTCGATCAGGCGAGTGAGCAGCTCCGAGATCGTCACCGGTCCGTCCTTGGAGGCGAAGATGCAGTCGGTGCCATAGCGCTGGGCGCGCCATTTGTTCTCGACCGCAATCGCGCGTTCGACCGCGGTGACCTCCCGGGACAGCTGAGGGCGCAGATAGAGATGCCGCGTCAGGCAGCGGTAGAGCGAGGCAATCGCAATCGCGTCGTCGACGAAGGTGCAGGTGTCGGGCGCGCGAAGCTCCAGGGTCGGATGCTTCATGGAAGGACGCATCGCCCACCAGATGTGGCTTTCGTCCGGGATCACGCCGGAGCGCTGCAACGCGCCGACATAGGCGTCGAAATCCTGCTTGCCCTCGAACAATTCGGGCAGGCCGGTGCGCGGCAGCTCGGAATAGGCCGCGAGGCGGTAGCCCTTCAATCCGGTCTTGTGCGAATTCCAGAACGGTGAGGACGCCGACAACGCGATGAACAACGGCAGGTGCGGCAGCATCGCCCGCATCACCGCCATGCGCTTCTCGGGATCCGGCAACTGCACGTGCACATGCATGCCGCACATCATGTTGCGGTGACCGATGCTGCGCAGATCCTCGATCATCTCCTCGTAGCGCGGTTTCGGGCTGGGCTGGGACATGCGCCAGACCGCGCTCGGGTGCGTGCCGGAGGCCATGATCACGAAGCCGTATTGCGCAGCGACGTTCGCGACCTCGCGCCGCAGGAAGCGCAGCTCCTCGCGCGCATCGTTCACATCGACATGAACATTGGTTGCGACCTCGAGCTGCGATTGCAGCATCTCGCGCATGGCCTGGCCGCCGGTCGACCAGTTTGCCGATTCGAACAGCTCGTTGGGCGTGTGGATCGCGACCTCGAAGCTGCGGCGATCGGCGAGGAAGTATTCCTCCTCGATGCCGAAGGAATATTCCGCCGGATTGCCGCCGCCGCCGGCAGAACGGATGACGACGTGCTGCCTGTCCTCGGAGGGGGTGAGGCGCAGCAGCTTTGAAACGTCTGAAGCAAATGTCATTGGCCACCGGCGCAGTCACTTACCTGCGGGCGATAATCCGTCTGACTGTGGCCGGTTCCGCACCCGATGTACTGGAAATTGCAGGATCGAACGGAACAATTTTGACGGCTTCGGACGCTCGCGCGATCAGGGCGTGATTCGGCGGGACTTCCGCCCAGCTCGATTCCTTGTCGAACGGCTCGGAGACGACGATGACCTGCCCGCCGTCTTCGCGGAAGTAGAGCGTGTTGGCGGCATCGTTGACCGAGACGCGAAAGGCGTAGAGGTCGCGGCCGTTGGCGATCGCGCTGGTAAAGCGCAGCCGTTCGCGAAGCCCACCTTCGTTGACCAAGCCGACGAGGGATTGCAGCACGGATTGCGTCGCGCCGAGTGGATCATGCTCGAGACCGGCCCCCATCATCGCCAGGAACACGGCTTCGGAGTCGGTCGTGCCCAGCCGCGACGGGTAATGGGCATCGGGAATCAGCGCCTCGACCTTGCGTCGCAGCCGATTCCAGCTGCCGACGAATCCGTTGTGCATGAACATCCAGTGTCCGCAGGCAAAGGGATGACAATTCTGCCGCGTCACGGCTGTGCCGGTGGCGGCACGCACATGGGCGAAGAACAGATGAGAGCGCAGATGCCGGCAGAGATAGCGCAGGTTTTCATCCGACCACGCCGGGCGCGTCTCGCGATAAAGGCCCGGCTCAGGGTGCTCGCCATACCAGCCGAGACCAAAGCCGTCGCCATTCGAGCCCGCCGTGGACTGAAGCGAGCGGATGCTCTGCGCAATCAGCGAATGCTCGGGTTCGGTGACATAAGGCTCGAACGAGGTGGTTTCGCCCCGGTATGCGATCCAGCGGCACATGCGGGTTCCTGCCAGTCGATTGACGTGTCGCGAGGTGCACCAACACTCGGTGCGGCTGCATGGTTCCCGATGCAAGGGACTGCTTAACCAAAACCAGTAACGCCAATCCGATGCGGCCGCTGGTCGCAGCGGGATCGCCTTGATTCCGACAGGTCCACCTTTATCTCTGAGGCGAACAAGAATCCGGGCCCCTCTGGCGAGGACGCCGACAGACGTCGGCAAACCTCGTGATGTCGGATGACCTGTCCCGCGCGAATGCGATGGATCGGCCGATTGTCGGGCCCCTGTTCCTTCTCTCCGACCATTCGTCTCCATCGCAGCTCCGTGCGGCCATTTCGCAAGCAAAGGGAGCTATGATGTCTGACACCAAAACCTCAAATCCGATCGAGATCACGGAGCCGTCCAGCCTGAACGAGCAGGCCGCGGCCGCGTTGGTGATCGTTGGCGCCCTGGTTGCGGTTGCCGACCGGCGCGTCTCGCCGGTCGAACGAGACGAGGTGATCCGTTTCATCAGGGATCGCAAGCTGGCGCCGCACATCGCCGACGAACGGCTCTGTGCGATGTTCGACGAGCTGGCCGAGCGGCTCGATGAGCCGGATTTTGCCAATGTCGTGATCGACACGCTGCGGCCGGTTTCGAACCTGCCGCTCTCGTCGCATCTGGTGGAGCTGTCGGAGCGCGTTGCCGCCGCAGACGAGGACGTGCATCCGCACGAAGTCCAGGCGATCAAATTGCTGCGCTTGCTGACGCTGGTGCTGCCGCGCGCCAAGCCTGTCTTGGAAAGTGCAGCGGGTCCCAAGCTGCAGGCCGCCGCCAAGGAGTAAGCATGAGCACGGTTTCGAACGAGCGCGCCAGGCAAACCGAGGGCACCACCGGCCAGATCGCCGGTGGGGACCCGCGCCTGGCCAAGCTCGTCGACCGCCTGCCGCCGCGCATGGCCGACACGGTGACATATCTGCTCAAGCCGTCGAGCCGCTGGGTCAGGATTCCCTCGGGCGCGCTGCTGGTCGTCGGCGGTGTGCTCGCCTTCCTGCCGGTACTCGGCGTCTGGATGCTGCCGCTCGGCCTCGCGCTGCTCGCCGAGGATGTGCCTGCGCTGCGCTCCTCCCGTTCAAGGGTCTTCGACTGGATCGAGCGCCGCAAGCCGCATTGGCTCGATCCGTCGGCATCGAAGAATGATCAAACATGACAGAATTAATCACCCCCGAAGCGCTGACCGCGCTGTTCCAAGTCATCCTGATCGACCTCGTGCTCGCCGGCGACAACGCTGTCGTCATCGGTCTCGCCGCGGCGGGCCTGCCGGCCGGGCAGCGCCGCCGGGCCATCATCGTCGGTATTGCCGCCGCCACTGCGCTGCGCATCGTCTTCGCCGGCGTCGCAACCCAGCTCCTGCAGGTCATCGGCCTGCTGCTCGCCGGCGGCGTGCTGCTGCTCTGGGTATGCTGGAAGATGTGGCGCGAGCTGCGCGAGCAATCCGCGCATTCGCGGCAACTCGCGTTCAGCCATGGCGGCGGCCCGGATGCTGCACCCGTGCAGCGAAAGACCTTCGGCCAGGCAGCGGTGCAGATCGTCGCTGCCGACGTCTCGATGTCGCTCGACAACGTGCTCGCAGTCGCGGGTGCCGCGCGCGAGCATCCCTACATTCTGGTGTTCGGCCTGTTGCTGTCGGTCGCGATGATGGGCGTCGCCGCCGATCTGCTCGGCCGCGTGCTCCAGAAGCATCGCTGGGTTGGCTATGTCGGCCTTGCCATCATCATTTACGTCGCCTTCGAGATGATCTATCGGGGCTCCCTCGAGCTCGCGCCCGTTATCGCGAGTCTCTGAGACGCATGCCTGTCTGCCATCCGGAGTGATCAATGACGTCTGAACCCAAAGCACCTTCGGCGCCGCTGCCGCCGGTCGGCCTGCTTCCAAAGCTGATCTTTGGCTCGCGCTGGCTGCAATTGCCGCTCTATGTCGGCCTCATCGTGGCTCAGGCCGTCTATGTCCTGTTGTTCCTCAAGGAGCTCTGGCACCTCGTCCTGCACTCGTTCGACGCCAGCGAGCAGCAGATCATGCTGGTCGTGCTCGGGCTGATCGACGTGGTCATGATCTCGAACCTCCTGATCATGGTGATCGTGGGCGGATACGAGACTTTCGTTTCCCGGCTGAACCTGAGCGGCCATCCCGACGAGCCGGAATGGCTCGGTCATGTCAATGCCAGCGTGCTCAAGATCAAGCTCGCGATGGCGATCATCGGCATCTCCTCGATCTCGCTGCTCAGGACCTTCATCGAGGCCGGCAACCTCGGCACGACGCGAAGCAATTTCACTGAGACCGGGGTGATGTGGCAGGTGCTGATCCACATGACCTTCATCATCTCGGCGATCGGCATCGCCTGGGTCGACCGCCTCAGCGAGAGCGGCCATCGCAGGGAGGCCGAGCACGGCTGATCTGGCCGCCCAAAGACCTCCCGAGCGGCCAATCCTGGAGCCCGCCTGATCCGTCCCGTCGGGCGGGTTCTTCTTTCGAGATCGATAAAATCGTCTGCAATCGGTTCAGCGCCGGCAAACGCTGCGGACAAGAAGCGTGGCGCCTTAAACCAGGCCTTTGGAACCGATCTGCATCCTGCCCGCAAAAGGGCAGGGCTATCGGATGACAATTCTCAGGGAGATCGTCGCAGCGGTCGCGGGAGTCTACGCGCTCCTGCTGGTCTGTGACGCATTGTTCGGCGTCGGGGAGGCACGCTTCGACGACGCTTATTACCGCGCCAGCTTCTACGCACCGCGGCCGAAGGAGTTTCGGTTCGCGAGCGATACGCCGCCGGCGGTCCGCGTCAGCGACGCCTTCGCACAGTTCGCACCTAGCGAGGCCAAGCCGAACCGGCGCTACTCGTCGCTGACGACGATCATCCGCTAGTGGTTGATAATATCGGGCTGGGTCGGCTTGCTCCGCTACACCTCTCCCCAGCGAGGAGAGGTCGGATTGCGCAGCAATCCGGGTGAGGGGCCGCGGTAATTCGGTGAGACCGTAACCCCTCACCCGGATCGCATCTTTGATGCGATCCGACCTCTCCCTTCGGGAGAGGTGAACAAATCTCATTCCCCCTGAATCCATTCCGCGACGCCGCGCCAGAGCGTGTCGCGGTGCTCGGGGCGGAAGAAGCCGAAATGGCCTATTCCCTTGGCGCCGACGTCGGACGGTCTGACCGTCAGCACCTCCGGCTTGATCGCAGTGAAGCCGCCCGTGAGCAGCTCGACCGCGGGGCGCGTCGCCCAGGGATCGTCGGAGAAGCACAGCGCCCGCAGCTCGCCCTTGAAATTCGCGAAATTCGCCAGCGCCGACAGCTTTGAATCGAAGAGATAGCGGGGGCTCGAGACCCATTCGGTCCATTGCAGGAAGACGCCCTTGGGCAGGTCCTCGCCGACACCGGCCCAGCCCGGTGCGTAACCGAGTGCATGGGCCAGCGGCACGCCGACAAAATTCATGAAGGCGTAGACGCGGTATTTTTCCGGCGAGGTCATCAGCCGCCACGTCGCGGCCTGCGAGGCCACCAAGGCGGCGCGCGAGATCTCGGTGTTGTTGGCGATCAGCCCGAGCGCCTGGCCGCCGAAGGAATGGCCAATATAAGCGAGCGGCAGGGCACGATAGCGCTCGCGCATCCAGCTGACCGCGGCGGTGACGTCGAGCGCGGCCCAGTCGGACATCGAGGCCTTGAAGCCGACCAGCGATTTCGGCTGGTTGTAGCCGACCATCGCCGGCAGGCGGGAATCGCCGATGCCGCGATAATCGTAGGTCAGCACCGCGCAGCCGCGCTGGGCGAGGTAGGAGGCAAAGCCTCGATAGATCTTTCGCGGCACGGCGGTCGCCGAATTGATCAGGACGGCATGGCACTTGGCGCCGCGCGGCAGGAACAGGGTGCCGCCCAGGGCATAGCCGTCGGTTGCCGGGAAGCTGATCTCGTCGATGAAAACGTCGTCCAGTGCCGCGTCCATGGCGGTCGGTGTCCCGTCGGATTCCTTAGCCGGCCCAAGCAAATGCGAATTCGGCTTTGGCCGCAAGGGTTTGCGCTGCGAAATGGATTTACAACTGGCGGGGCGTGGCCGGCCTGTGTATAAGGCGGCCCTCGCAACCCCTAGATCAGGTTGTGGTTTTTGCTTCACGGAGAGATTGCGATGTCCGAGCTGTGGACGCCCGAGTCCTGGCGCAGCAAGCCGGTGCTACAGGTGCCCGACTATCCCGACGCCAGGGCTTTGGCCGACGTCGAGGCGCAGCTGGCGACCTTTCCGCCGCTGGTGTTCGCAGGCGAGGCGCGCAATCTGAAAAAGGCCTTGGGCCGCGTTGCGGCCGGCGAGGCCTTCCTGCTCCAGGGCGGCGACTGCGCCGAGAGCTTCGCCGAGCACGGCGCCAACAACATCCGCGACTTCTTCCGCGTGCTGCTGCAGATGGCGGTGGTGCTGACCTATGCCGGCGCCGTGCCGGTGGTGAAGGTCGGCCGCATCGCCGGCCAATTCGCAAAACCGCGGTCGTCGCCGACCGAGAAGGTGAACGGCGTCGAGCTGCCGAGCTATCGCGGCGACATCGTCAACGACATCGCCTTCACCAAGGAAGCGCGCATTCCCGATCCGCAGCGCCAGCTGATGGCCTATCGCCAGTCGGCGGCGACGCTGAACCTGCTTCGTGCCTTCGCCACCGGCGGCTTCGCCAATCTCGGCAGCGTGCATCAATGGATGCTCGGTTTCCTCAAGGATTCACCGCAGTCCCGCCGCTACAAGGAGCTGGCCGACCGCATTTCGGACGCGCTCAACTTCATGCGTGCCTGCGGCCTCGATCTCGAGAGCCATCCGGAGCTGCGCGCCACCGATTTCTACACCAGCCACGAGGCGCTGCTGCTCGGCTACGAGCAGGCCATGACCCGCGTCGATTCCACCACCGGCGACTGGTACGCCACCTCGGGCCACATGATCTGGATCGGCGACCGCACCCGCCAGCTCGATCACGGCCATGTCGAATATTTCCGCGGCATCAAGAACCCGATCGGGCTGAAGTGCGGCCCCTCGCTCAAGACGGACGAGCTGTTGAAGCTGATCGACGTGCTCAATCCCGACAACGAGCCGGGCCGGCTGACGCTGATCGGCCGCTTCGGCTCCGACAAGATCGGCGAGCATCTGCCGAACATGATCCGCGCCGTGAAGCGCGAGGGCCGGGTGGTGGTCTGGTCGTGCGATCCCATGCACGGCAACACCATCAGCTCGACGTCCGGCTACAAGACGCGGCCGTTCGACCGCATCCTGTCCGAAGTGAAGTCGTTCTTCGCGATCCATGCCGCCGAGGGCACCCATGCCGGCGGCGTGCATCTGGAGATGACCGGCCAGGACGTGACCGAATGTCTCGGCGGCGCCCGCGCGATCACGGACGAGGATCTCAACGACCGCTACCACACGGTCTGCGATCCCCGCCTCAACGCCGAGCAATCCATCGACATGGCTTTCCTGGTGGCGGAGCTGCTCAAGCAGGAGCGCGCCGGCAAGACCCAGCCGATTCCGGCCGCAGCGGGGCTGTAAGACCTTGCTGCGGATCTGGAAGGCCACGATCAATTCCCGCAACGGTCTGGCCTTTGCGTTCCAGTCGGAGCAGGCCGTCCGCGAGGAGATCTTTGCGTTGCTGTTGTCGGTGCCGCTGGCCTGGTTCATCGGCGCGACCGCGATGCGCGCGGTCGAATTGGTGTGCTCTGTCGCGTTCGTGCTGACGGTCGAGCTGCTCAATACCGCGATCGAGAAGCTCGCCGACCGGCTGACCATGGATCACGACAAGCAGATCGGCCGCGTCAAGGACATGGGCTCGGCCGCGGTCGGCATTGCGCTCTTGATGACCGGTGCGTTCTGGATCATTGCCGTCATCGAGCGATTGGGGTTCCTGTAACTCGGGATCGGATGGGGCGGCCATGACCGAACGTTTCGACACATTCGCGGTCACGCTCGCCCAGCTCAATCCGACCATGGGCGACGTGGACGGCAATGCGGCCAAGACGCGCGCGGCGCGGGCGCAGGCCAAGTCCGACGGCGCCGATCTCGTGCTGTTTCCGGAACTGTTCATCGCCGGCTATCCGCCGGAAGACCTGGTGCAGAAGCCCGCCTTCCAGGCCGCCTGCCGCGCCGCGATCGAAAGCCTCGCGCGCGAGACCGCCGATGGCGGGCCTGCGATGCTGGTCGGCACGCCCTGGGTCGAGGAGGGCAGGCTGTACAATGCCTGCGCGCTGCTCGATGGCGGGCGCATCGCGAGCCTGCGCTTCAAGTGCAACCTGCCGAATTATGGTGTGTTCGACGAGAAGCGGCTGTTTTCGCGCGGCCCTGCCGCCGGCCCCGTCACCGTGCGCGGCGTCCGCATCGGCGTGCCGATCTGCGAGGACATCTGGCTGGAGGAGTCCGAGGACTACGAGAACGTGGTCGAGACGCTGGCCGAGACCGGCGCCGAGATCATCCTGGTGCCGAACGGCTCGCCTTATGCCCGCGACAAGAACGACGTGCGCCTGTCGGTCGCGGTGGCGCGCGTGACCGAGAGCGGGCTGCCGCTGGTCTATCTCAACCAGGTCGGCGGCCAGGACGAGCTCGTCTTCGACGGCGCTTCCTTCGCGCTCAATGGCGATCTCTCGCTCGCGGCGCAGCTGCCGGCCTTCGAAGAGAGCATCGTCACGCTGCGCTTCAGCAGAAACGGCGACGACTGGCGCTGCACCGGGCCGATCGCCGAACAGCCCGAGGGCGACAAGGCCGACTACGCGGCCTGCGTACTGGGCCTGCGCGATTACGTCGCCAAGAACGGCTTTCCCGGCGTGCTGCTCGGCATTTCCGGCGGCATCGATTCCGCGCTTTGCGCGGCGATCGCGGTCGACGCGCTCGGCGCCGACCAGGTGCATGGCGTGATGCTGCCTTACCGCTACACGGCCGCACACTCCATCGCGGATGCCGGCGAGCTCGCCGGCCATCTCGGCGTCCGCTACGAGGTGCTGCCGATCGCGGAGGCCGTGACCGGGTTCGAGACGATCTTGTCCGGCATCTTCAAGAACCTGCCGCCCGATATCACCGAAGAGAATCTCCAGGCCCGCACCCGCGGCACGCTTCTGATGGCGATCTCCAACAAGACCGGGCTGATGGTGGTGACGACCGGCAACAAGTCGGAGATGTCGGTCGGCTACGCCACGCTCTATGGCGACATGAACGGCGGCTTCAACCCGCTCAAGGACATCTACAAGACGCAGGTGTTTCGGCTGGCGAACTTGCGTAACAGCTGGAAGCCCGATGGCGCGCTCGGCCCCGCGGGCGAAGTGATCCCGCCCGACATCATCACGCGCCCGCCGACGGCGGAGTTGCGCGAGAACCAGACCGATCAGGACTCGCTGCCGCCCTATGACGTGCTCGATGCCATCCTGGAGCGCCTGGTCGAGCGCGACGAGCCGCTGGATCAGATCATCGCCGCCGGCTTCGACCGCGAGATCGTCACCCGCATCGACCACCTGCTCAACGTCGCCGAATACAAGCGCCGCCAGGCCGCGCCCGGCGTGAAGGTGACGCGACGGAATTTCGGCCGCGACCGCCGCTATCCCATCACCAACCGCTTTCGTGACAAAGGCGAGCCGTTGCCCGCCGCGGATGAGGCGCTGGTGTCACGTGGCAGCACGGCGTCAATCGACGCGTTCGAGGGCTGAACTCCAGCTTGAGCACCGGCAGGCGCTACGACGGGGTTGCGAAAAACAGCACCCTCAGGAAGTGCGTGTATTCGGATTCGAGCACCATGATCGACACAAAAACCAATACCGCGACCGGGGGCAGCAGGATGGCATAGGTCAAGGCCAGCCGCTCCCAGGCCATGTGCATGAAGACGGCGACGATCAGGCCGGCCTTCAACATCATGAACAGCAGGATCAGCGACCACCTGAGATAGCCATGCAGGCCAAAGTAGTCGACGAGGTAGGAGCACGTGCTGAGGACGAACAACCAGCCCCAGACCACGAGGTAGAGCTTGATCGGGTGCTGTTGCCCCTTGGCGTGAACGGCTCCCGTTGCGACTGCGCCATGCGCCGGAGCGTGGAGCTGTCCTTCCATGTGTACCGCCGCGTTTGTCATGCGCCGACCTCACCAAAGATAGAAGAATGCGAAGATGAACACCCACACGAGATCGACGAAGTGCCAGTACAGGCCCGTGATCTCGACGATCTCGTAATACCCCTTGCGGCTCGTGAAGAAGCCGCGCCTCTCGACGTCGAAGTCGCCGCGAAAAACCTTTCGCGCAATGGCGATCAGGAAGATCACACCGATCGTCACGTGGGTGCCGTGGAAGCCGGTGATCATGAAGAAGCTCGCACCAAACTGCGGCGCACCCCATGGATTACCCCAGGGCCGGACGCCCTCCATGATCAGCTTGGTCCATTCGAAGGCCTGCATTCCGACGAAGGTTGCACCGAAGGCTGCAGTGATCAGCATCAGGATTGCGGTTCTCACGCGATCGCGGCGGTAGCCGAAATTGACGGCCATCGCCATCGTGCCGCTGCTGCTGATCAGGACAAACGTCATGATGGCGATCAGGATCAGCGGAATGTGCTGTCCGGCGATGTTGAGGGCGAAGACCTCGCTGGGATTGGGCCAGGGTACGGTCGTCGACATCCGCGCCGTCATGTAGGAGAGCAGGAAGCAACTGAAGATGAAGGTGTCGCTGAGGAGGAAGATCCACATCATGGCCTTGCCCCAGGACACGTTCTTGAAGGCGCGCTGATCGGACGCCCAGTCAGCGGCGATGCCGCGCCAGCCTTCAAGCCGCGCAGGCGATTGCCCCGGATTTGTCAGCACGGTCTCAGCCATCTGGTCTCGCCTCCCTAGCTCAGCAATTGGCGGCAAATGTTGACGAAATCGTCGGTCCAGCCGGTGAGAAGACCGAGCAGGACAAGCCAGACCAACAGCAGGAAGTGCCAGTAGATGGCGCACAGCTCGACGCTCAAGCGCATGTCGGCGATCTCGGCGCCGCGCCACATCTTGGCTGAGGTTCGGCCCAGGGCCACCAGACCGCCCGTCAGATGCAGCCCATGCACTGCGGTCAACACGTAGAAGAAGGAATTCGCCGGGTTGGACGCCACGAAATATCCCGCAGCCCCGAGCCGTTGCCAGGCCAGGAGCTGCCCGGCGAGGAAGATCACGGCAGATGCTCCGCCGGCGAGCAGACCGATCATAACGGTCTCAGTATCGTGGCGGCGCGCGGCCGCGTACGACCATTGCAGCGCGACACTGCTCAGGACAAGGACGCCCGTGTTGACCCACAGCAGCCGCGGTATCGGCAGCGGCCGCCAGTCCACCACGCTCATGCGCATCGAGTAGGCGCTGATGAAGAGGACGAACAAAGCGCTCGCGACCGCGAGAAACACGCCAAGACCGACCTTCGCTGCCGGCCAGGTCATGGCATCGCCGCCGGGGAAGTCGCCGGCCGCGCCTTCCTCCAGCCAGGGCTTGGCCGTCAGGCGCTGCTGCGACAGCCACCATCCGGCGATCACCGCAAGCACAGCCAGGAACAGGATGACGGCGCTCACGAAGCAGCTCCTTGAGCGAGCTGCGTCGCGCGCGGCGGCTGGTTCTGCGGAATGAAATCCTCCGCGGCGCCGGGCACACTGTAGTCATAGGCCCAGCGGTACACGACCGGGAGCTCCTTGCCCCAGTTGCCGTGCCCCGGGGGCGTCTCCGGCGTCTGCCACTCCAGCGTCGTCGCCCGCCACGGGTTGCCGCCTGAGGCCTCACCTTTGAACAAGCTCCAGACGAGGTTGAACAGGAACACCATCTGGCTGAAGCCGACGGTCAAGGCCACCACCGAGATGAAGGCGTTGAGTGAATGGGCCGAGGACGGGATGAACGTCGTATCTCCGAGTTCGAAATACCGGCGCGGGACCCCGAGCAGTCCTAGATAGTGCATGGGGAAGAAGATCAGGTAGGCGCCGAGGAAGGTGACCCAGAAGTGAAACTTGCCCATGGCCTCGTTCAGCATCCGCCCCGTGACCTTTGGGTACCAATGATAGATCGCGCCGAGCACGACCATGATCGGCGCCACGCCCATCACCATGTGGAAATGGGCGACCACGAACATGGTATCCGAGAGGGGCACGTCCACGACGACGTTGCCGAGGAAGAGGCCGGTGAGCCCGCCGTTCACGAAGGTGATGATGAAGCCGAGGGCGAACAGCATCGGCACCGTGAGATGAATGTCGCCGCGCCACAGGGTCAGCACCCAGTTGTAGACCTTGATCGCGGTGGGGATTGCGATGATGAGCGTCGTGGTGGCGAAGAAGTACCCGAATTGCGGGAACATGCCGCTCACATACATGTGGTGCGCCCAGACGATGAAGCTGAGCGCGCCGATGGCTACGATCGCCCAGACCATCATGCGATAACCAAAGATGTTCTTGCGCGCATGCGTGCTGATCAGATCCGAGACGATGCCGAAGGCGGGCAGGGCGACGATATAGACTTCGGGATGGCCGAAGAACCAGAACAGGTGCTGGAAGAGCAGCGGGCTGCCGCCGCCATATTTCGAAAGCGTACCCATCTCGACGAGGGAGGGCATGAAGAAGCTGGTTCCCAGGAGACGGTCGAGCAGCAGCATGACCGAGGCAACGAACAGTGCAGGGAATGCCAAGAGCGCCATGACGGTCGCGGTGAAAATGCCCCACACCGTCAGGGGCAGGCGCATCAAAGTCATGCCGCGCGTGCGCGCCTGCAACACCGTGACCACATAATTCAGCCCGCCCATGGTGAAGCCGATGATGAACAGGATCAGGGACGCCATCATGAGAATGATGCCCCAATCCTGCCCGGGCGTTCCGGAGAGGATTGCTTGCGGCGGGTACAGCGTCCAACCGGCGCCGGTGGGGCCGCCGGGCACGAAGAATGTCGAGGCAAGCACCAGGACCGCGAGCAGGTAGACCCAGTAGCTCAGCATGTTCACATAAGGGAAGACCATGTCCCGGGCGCCGACCATCAGCGGGATCAGGTAGTTGCCGAAGCCGCCCAGGAACAATGCGGTGAGCAGGTAAATCACCATGATCATGCCGTGCATGGTGATGAATTGCAGGTACTGATTGGCATCGATGAAAGAGAAGGTGCCGGGGAATCCCAGTTGCAGCCGCATCAGCCACGACAGCACCAGGGCCACCAGCCCGATGGCCGTGGCCGTCAGCGAATACTGAATGGCGATCACCTTGGCGTCCTGCGAGAAGACGTATCGTGTCCACCAGCTCCGCGGATGATAGAGCTCGACCTCAGGTACTTCGGCAGGCGGGATGCCGCGGATTCCTTCATATGGAATATCGACCATAGAAACCTCCTCGGTCGTTTCCATCGGGGGTGAGGCGTTGGCCTCTTGCGCCCGATCTATCTGCGGCGGCAGCTTGCTACTTGCCGCCGGATTGGTACGTCGCCTTCACGACGGCTTTCGCCGGCGATAACTCAGCGAACGTTTTTTGTTGCTCCAGCCAAGCGTGATATTCACCCTCTTCGTCGACGATGACCTTGGCCCGCATCTGATAATGAGCAGCGCCACAAAGCTCCGCACAGAGAACATCGAACGTTCCGGTTCGGATCGGCGTTATCCAGAAATAGGTCACCATGCCTGGAACCATGTCCATCTTGGCCCGGAATTCGGGCACGTAGAAATCGTGCAGGACATCAACCGAGCGGAGGAGAACCTTGACCGGCTTTCCGACTTGAAGGTGCAGGTCGCCGTTCTCGATCACGACATCGTCCTGCGCGTGCCGGTCGTCACGATTGAGGCCCATCGGATTGTCGGAAGCGATGTTGCGGACATCCGATGTGCCCAACTTCCCATCCTTGCCCGGAAGGCGGAAGCTCCACTGCCATTGCTGGCCCATGACCTCGATCTCGGTGGCATCCGCAGGCACCGTCACGAACTGGTGCCAGACCACGAGGCCAGGCGCCAGCATGGCCGCGACGCCGACGCCAGTCCCGACGCTCAGCCACCATTCGAGCCTTTTGTTTTCCGGATTGTAGTCAGCCCGTCTTCCCTCTCTGTGGTGAAAGCGGAAGACGCAGTAAGCCATGAAGGCGATCACGGCGACGAAAACAAAGCCCGTGATCCAGAATGTGATGTTGATGGTGTGGTCGATATAGGCCCAGTTCGTGGCGATCGGCGTCCACCACCACGGGCTGTAGATGTGAAACAGCACCGAGCCGATCGCGACCAGAAGCAGTATCAGTGCGACAGCCATCCTGATCCATCCTTGCCATCGAAGGCTACGGATACGAATCCAGGGCGGAGCTCATGTCTGTCGCGATGGCTGGCCTTTCTTGGCATATGCCATCGCCGGCCTCTTGCCTCGCCCATTCCACTGATCGCGAAATCAAGAGAACGCTCGCGACCATCAACTCTAAGGGCGTCTGCGTCTAAAATGATACCAGCCCAATCCGGCGTCAATAGAGCAATGTGGGTGTCCGAATTGGTGTGATCGCCGTGCTGGCAAACCACCCAAGAGCATGGGTGCGCATGTCTGGGTTTGGGTGATGCAGCGCACAAATCCGTGCTGGTGCGCAATTCACCCAACCGTGAGTGCAGCCGTGCTCCGCGCGCGCTAAGCTTGCCAGGCAGGTCGCGACGGGTTCCGTCCGGCCAGGCTCGGTTGCTGAACCTGGGTTGCCGTACCCGACCCATCGCGTTTCCTGCTCGTCAGGGGGACACGCGTGGCTGAAGAGCGCGTGTTGTCGAAAACCGCGATTTTCAGCACGGGAGGCTCCGTACATGGCCACTCTGTACTCCCACGACATCAGGCGGCACGCATTCGGCGAAGCGGCCTCCTATCCCATTCGCAAGATCAGCTTGTCCGACTTGACCGAGGCCCTGCGCCTGGGCTGGGACGATTTCCAGGCGATGCCGAGTCACGCGATCGTCGTGTGCCTGATTTATCCCGTTCTCGGTCTCGTCCTGTTCAGGATGGTGCTCGGCTATTCGGTGCTGCCGCTGCTGTTTCCGCTGGCCGCCGGCTTTGCCTTGATCGGTCCTTTTGCCGCGATCGGTCTCTACGAACTCAGCCGTCGTCGCGAGCGCGGCGAGGAGGTCGAAGCATGGGATGCGATCAAGGTGCTGCGCGCACCGTCGTTCGGCGCCATGATAGAACTCGGCGTGCTTCTGCTGGTGCTGTTCGGGGCCTGGATCGGTGTCGCGAACGCAATCTATGTCGCGATCTTCGGCCACGCTGCGGCCGCAAGCATTCCCGACTTCGCAACGCGCGTGCTGACGACACCGGAAGGCTGGTCGCTCATCATCGTCGGTTGCGGTGTCGGCTTCCTGTTTGCGGTTGTGGCATTGTGCGTCAGCGTCGTGTCATTTCCGTTGATGCTCGACCGCCATGCGACTGCGATCGACGCGATCCGCACGTCGCTCCGAGCGGTCGCGGCGAATCCGGTTGCGATGGCCGGATGGGGTCTCATCGTGGCGGCGCTGCTCGTGATCGGCTCGCTGCCGCTCTTCGTCGGTCTCGCCGTCGTTCTGCCGGTGCTCGGTCATGCCACCTGGCACCTCTATCGGCGGGTGGTCGAGCCCAATCCGAACCCACCGGACGCACCGCTGCCGCCGCCGAAGGGCAGGCGCTACGCAGCAGACTTTCCGGCCAATCTCTTCCCGTGGAGCCGCGAGGGTGAGCCTTAACAGCGGAACGGCTGCGCTGGGACGCCTGCGCGGAGCATGACAGAGTGACGGCCTACTTCTGCTGCTGCGGCAGGAAGGTCGGGCCGACCGAGCGGATCGGCTTGTTCTCTGAACCCGCCGCGGGCGTCCCGGCGTCCGCCGGCGGTGCCGCCGTGGCCGTCGTCGGAGGGGGCGCCGTGCCCTTCTTGGCATTGGCAGGCTGGGGCGCGCCCTTGTTGAGCCGCTGCTGCTGCATCTTCCTGGCACTTTCCTCGGTGACGATGATGTCGCCCTGCTGCTCGACGCTGGTCTTGTCGTCGGCGGATTTCAGCGCATCCGCCCAGGTCTGGCCTGCCGCCTTGCAGGAGCAGGACGGGTTGAACTCGCTGCGGAATTTGAATGCGGTCGGCAGCGCCGTGTAGGGCTGGCCGCCGATCGAGACCGCCGCGTTCATGTCCTCGCCGGGATTGCGATGGGTGTAGAGCACGGCTTCCGCAGCCGGACACAGCGCCTTGCAGGTCTTCTCGTCGTCGCCGAAGCGCGCCGGCACGGTGGCAAAGGAGATCGGGAAATAGGCGCCGTCGCAGGTGCGCACGCAGACGGTGCGGAAGGTGCCGGATTGCGGGCCGAGATCGGAGGGCGGCATGGCTTGCGGATTGTTCGGGTTGTTGCCGCCGAACAGATTGCTCAGGAAATTGCCGCCGCCTTGCGATTGCGCGGCGTTGGCATATTGCGGCCCGCAATTGTTCTGGGCCAGCGCCATCAGCACCGAGCGGCGCTGGTTATCGCGCTCCGGGCTGGCGCCGCTGCCGCCGCGCAGCCGCTCGAGATTGCCGGTGATCTGGTCCAGATTGGCGCGCATCTGCTGGATCTGGGTGTTGACCGGACCGCATTGCGCCTGCTGGCCACCGAACAGCGAGAAGAAGCCGGAGGAATCGCAGCCCATGCGCTTGGCTTGCATGGTGACGCGGTCGAGCTCGGCCTGCTGCTTGGCCTGGGAATCCTGATAGCGGCGGATCTGCTCCTCGCGCGCGGCATCACCCCCGCCGCCGCGATCGAGCGCGGCGAGCTGGGCCTCCAGGCGCACGCACATCGGATTGGGTCCGAGCCCGTTCTGGCCCGGCTGGGGCGGCGGGCCGGCCTGCGCGAATGCGCCATTGGCGAGCACGACGGTGCCGAGGAGCACGGTGCAGGCAAGGAGGGAACGGGCACGGAAGAGAGAGAGGAATTCAGGCATATCCGCCATTCTAGCGAGGTCACGGCCCAGCGTGATCGTCCAAGTGACTTCCCAAGTGAGTTGGGGGCCGAAGCGCGCCCTCCCAATAGCCGCTTCCTGCGGCATCGTCACGTCGTTTCAGGGGCCGAAGACTGGTCCTAAGGTCCGCCAGCTCCGAGCGAATTCAGCGCTGGCAGGTGATTGCGACATATTCGTCGCAATGGCCATGGGAGCAGTTTGTGCCGGTTTTGGGGACGGAGCCGGTAATTTCGTCGGGGTCGACCCGGCGATAGCTTGATGCCTTTGCAAAATCTCGTGACTGGCAATAGGTCCGCGCGGCGGAGGCGCCGCATGTGTCGCCCTTGGTGTCGCTCTTGGCCAGGCACTGGTCGGCGATGATGAAGACGCGGCTCTCGGCCCACGCCTGAGGTGCTGCAAGGAGCGAGGCGCCAAAAATGAGCGCGAGCAGGGATCGCATGAAAATACCGGGGGCAAAAAATCAGGGAACCGCAGGTTCCAGAATGGGCTCAAATGGTTAGGGGATCATGAACCCTGAAGGCCGGCCGCGCCCTTTGCGGAGGCAAAAACGGCATTTTCGCGGCCCTTGACGCCGGGGCCCGTGGTGGCCCATATGTGGCCGCATGAACGGTCTCCTCGCCATTTGCGCCATTTGCCGCGAGATTACGAGCTAGCGATTCGCTGGCTGGAGCCGTCTTTTCTCAAACACATTGAGAGCCTTGGACGCCCGGCCGAGAGGGATGGGTTGTCATGGAATTGCGTCTTTACGATACGTTGAGCCGGGAAAAGCGCACCTTCGTGCCGCTCGATCCGAACAACGTCCGCATGTATGTCTGCGGACCGACGGTCTACGACTTCGCCCACATCGGCAATGCCCGGCCGGTGATCGTGTTCGACGTGCTGTTTCGCCTACTGCGCCACCTCTATGGCGAGGCGCATGTCAAATATGTCCGCAACATCACCGACGTCGACGACAAGATCAACGACCGCGCCGCGCGCGATTTTCCCGGCCTGCCGCTGAACGAGGCGATCCGCAAGGTCACCGAGCAGACCGGCAAGCAGTTTCACGCCGACGTCGACGCGCTGGGCGCGCTGCGGCCGAGCGTCGAGCCGCGCGCGACCGAGCATATCGGCGAGATGTGCGAGATCATCGAGCGGCTGGTCGCCGGAGGCTTTGCCTATGTCGCCGAGGACCACGTGCTGTTCTCGCCGCAGGCGATGAATGCGGCCAATTCCGCGCTGCCGCGCTATGGCGCGTTGTCGAAGCGCTCGCTCGACGAGATGATCGCGGGCGCGCGGGTCGATGTTGCGCCCTACAAGCGGGATGCGACCGACTTCGTGCTGTGGAAGCCGTCCAAGCCGGGCGAGCCGTCCTGGCCGTCGCCATCCGGCATCAGGGTGGAGGGGCGTCCGGGCTGGCACATCGAGTGCTCGGCGATGGCCTGGAAGCATCTCGGCGAGCACTTCGACATCCACGGCGGCGGCATTGATCTCGTGTTTCCCCATCACGAGAACGAGGTCGCGCAGACCTGCTGCGCGTTCCACCGCGAGCGCATGGCGAACTATTGGATGCACAACGGCTTCCTGCAGGTCGAGAGTGAGAAGATGTCGAAGAGCCTCGGCAACTTCATCACCATCCACGAGCTGCTTGGGGATTGGCCGGGCGAGGTGCTGCGCCTCAACATGCTCAAGACGCACTATCACTCGCCGATCGACTGGACCATGAAGTCGCTGGAGGAGAGCGCCAGGACGCTCGACGACTGGTATCGTGTCGCGGCGGCCGACGTCGCGCCCGGCGAGCCGGCTGCATCGGTGGTCGAACCACTGCTCGACGACCTCAACACGCCGCAGGCGATCGCGGCGCTGCACGGCCTGCGCGGCAACGACATCGCCGGTCTTGCGGGCTCGTTGCGGCTGCTCGGATTCCTGTCCGAGAGTGCGGCGCAGTGGGAAGGACGCAAGCAGCAGGCGAGCGGGGTCGATGCCAAGGAGGTCGAGCGCCTGCTCGCGGAGCGGACAGCCGCCCGTAGCCGGAAAGATTTCAAGGAGTCCGACCGCATCCGCGATCTGCTCGCCGCGATGGGCGTTGCGATCAAGGATTCCAGGGATGGCACGACTTGGGAGATCGCGCGATGAAGCGGCCCGACACGCCGTTTCCGCGGCACTGGCTCTATTACATCGCGCTGAAGATCGCGCTGCTCGCCGGCGCGGTGGCGATCGCGCTCAAGCTCTATGGGATGTGGTGAGGACGATGGGACAGACTTTGCCAAAGCCCGCATTGAGGCCTTTCCTCCCGGCGGATGTGCCGATCCTCGCCGCGATCTTCGCCGCCAGCATCGAGGAATTGACCGGCGACGACTATAGCGAGGCGCAGCAGGAAGCCTGGATGGCGGCGGCCGAGGACGAGGAGTTTGGCAAGCGGCTCGCGTCCGACCTGACGCTGATCGCAACGCTGGAAGGCTCGCCCGTCGGCTTCGCCTCACTGCGCGGCAACGATCATATCCGCATGCTCTATGTGCATCCGGCCGTGGCCGGGCAGGGCATCGCGACCATGCTGGTCGACGCGCTGGAGAAGCTCGCCGGCGGCCGCGGCGCCAAGAGTCTCTCGGTCGACGCCAGCGACACCGCGGAGGGCTTCTTCGCCAAGCGCGGCTACACCGCCCAGCAGCGCAACAGCGTCACTGTGAATGACGAGTGGCTCGCCAACACCACCATGAAAAAGACGCTCGGAGCGGGGCAATGAGCAAGGAGCGTCTCTATCTGTTCGACACCACGCTGCGCGATGGGGCGCAGACCAACGGCGTCGACTTCACGCTGGCCGACAAGCAGGTCATCGCGGCGATGCTCGACGATCTCGGCATCGATTATGTCGAGGGCGGCTATCCCGGCGCCAATCCGCTCGACAGCGAATTCTTCGCGACCAAACCCAAGCTCAATCATGCGCGCTTCACCGCGTTCGGCATGACGCGCCGGGCAGGGCGGTCGGTGTCCAACGATCCGGGCGTCGCAGGCCTTTTGGAAGCGAAGGCGGATGCAATCTGCTTCGTGGCGAAGTCGTCGGCCTATCAGGTGCGCGTCGCGTTGGAGACCACGAAGGAAGAGAACCTCGCCTCGATCCGCGACAGCGTCGCGGCGGCAAAGGCGGCCGGCCGCGAGGTGATGCTCGATTGCGAGCATTTCTTCGACGGCTACAAGGAAGACGCGGCCTTCGCGCTTGCCTGCGCCAAGGCCGCCTATGAGGCCGGCGCGCGCTGGGTGGTGCTGTGCGACACCAATGGCGGCACCATGCCCGATGAGGTCGAAGCCATCGTCAGAGACGTGACCAGGCACATCCCCGGCGATCACGTCGGCATCCACGCCCATAACGACACCGAGCAGGCGGTGGCCAATTCGCTCGCGGCGGTGCGTGCCGGCGCGCGGCAGATCCAGGGCACGCTGAACGGCCTCGGCGAGCGCTGCGGCAACGCCAATCTCTGCTCGCTGATCCCGACGCTGAAGCTGAAAGCGGGGTTTGCCGAGGCTTTCGAGATCGGCGTCACCACGGGGAAGCTAGCGACGCTCGTCAAGGTGTCGCGCACGCTCGACGACATGCTCAACCGCGTGCCGAACCGGCATGCGGCTTATGTCGGCGAGAGCGCCTTCGTCACCAAGACCGGCATCCATGCCTCCGCCGTGCTGAAGGATCCGCAGACCTACGAGCATGTCTTGCCGGAGCTGGTCGGCAATCACCGCAAGGTGCTGGTGTCCGATCAGGCCGGGCGCTCCAATGTCATCGCCGAGCTCGACCGCGCCGGTATCTCTTATGAAAAGAGCGATCCGAAGCTGACGCGTCTCGTCGAAGAACTGAAAGAGCGCGAGGCGGCCGGCTATGCCTACGAATCCGCCAACGCCTCGTTCGAGCTCCTGGCGCGCCGCACGCTCGGCAAGGTGCCGCATTATTTCGAGGTCGAGCAGTTCGACGTCAACGTCGAGCAGCGCTACAACGCGCTCGGCGAGCGCGTCACGGTGGCGCTCGCGGTGGTCAAGGTCGACGTCGCCGGCGAGCATCTGATCTCGGCCGCCGAAGGCAACGGTCCCGTCAACGCGCTCGACGTCGCGCTGCGCAAGGACCTCGGCAAGTACCAGAAATTCATCGAGGGCCTGACGCTGATCGACTATCGCGTCCGTATCCTCAATGGCGGCACCGGCGCGGTCACGCGCGTGCTGATCGAGAGCGAGGACGAGAACGGCGATCGCTGGACCACGGTCGGCGTGTCCCCGAACATCATCGACGCCTCGTTCCAGGCGTTGATGGATTCGGTGATCTACAAGCTGGTGAAGTCGGGGGCGCCGGCTTAGACGGGCGCGACCACAAACACCGTCATTGCGAGGAGCGAAGCGACGAAGCAATCCAGACTGCCTCCGCGGAAAGATTCTGGATTGCTTCGCTTCCGCCGTCGCTCTTCGAGCTATGGCGGACAAGTCGCTCGCAATGACGAGGAGAGAGGGGAGCGCGACCAATGATCGATCACATCTCCGTCGGCGTCAGCGATCTCGATCGCGCCGCGAAATTCTACGAGGCGACGCTCGCCGCACTCGGCCTCACGCGCCTCGTCACGCGGCCGCGGACGGTCGGGTTCGGCAAGACCTATCCGGAGTTCTGGATCAATCTGCGCGAGGGCATGCCGCCTGTCGCGCCGGAGAGCGGCGTGCATATCTGCCTGCGGGCGAAAACCACGGCCGAGGTCGATGCGTTTCACGCAGCGGCGCTGTCCGCTGGCGGCGCCTCCGACGGCGCACCGGGCATCCGCCCGCACGATCGTGTGCGCTATTACGCCGCCTTCGTCACCGATCCCGACGGCAACCGGATCGAGGCGGTGACGTTCCCGGCAGAGTAGGCGTTACAACTTACGCGCCACTTCCGGCGCGAGATCGCGCTGGCTGTCGGGAATCTGCGCAGCTGCAGAGCGCAGCCGCGGGATGATCTCCTCGACCTTGTCCGCCTTGAGGATGTCGACCGAAAGGCCGGCGCGGATGAACTCGGTCTGGCGCATGTGGTACACCAGCGAGAACAGCGGCTCCCAGAAATTATCGATGTTGGCGAGCAGCACGGGCTTGGCGTGACGGCCGAGTTGCTGCCAGGTCAGCTGCTCCACCAGCTCCTCGAGCGTGCCGAGCCCGCCGGGCAGGGCCACGAAGGCGTCGGAGCGCTCGAACATCAGCCGCTTGCGCTCGTGCATGTCGGGCGTGACGACCATCTCCTGCACGCGCGTCAGGGCGTTCTCGCGCATCCGCAGGAAGTCGGGGATGATGCCGGTGACCATGCCGCCGTGATCGAGCACGGAGGTTGCGACCGCCCCCATCAGGCCGAGCGAGCCGCCGCCATAAACGAGGCGGATCTTGCTTTCCGCCAGCGCTCTGCCTAGCGCCTTCGCCGCTGCGATGAAGTTGGGATTTGTTCCAGGGCCGGAGCCGCAATAGACACAGACGGTTTTGATCGTGCTCATTGGTGCCATGATGCATTGCAGCGAAGTGGCGTCAAGCCCAAACGGTGATTCGGTGCTTCCGGGAATTTACCGGTAAATCGCGACAAACGATCCAGGATTCGCCATCTGGCGGGGTGCGCGGGCATCGGGAAGGCTCTATATGACGGGCGAAAATCGTTAATCGCAGTTGCGCCCGCATCCGGCGGGCTTTCAGGTTTCTTGATGGACCAACCTCAATCGTTCGACGGCGCCGACGTTCCTGATCCTGCCGCGGCAGGACCGCAGGCTGGGGCCACGCTGATGGGCACGCTCGCGCATCTGTGGCCCTATATCTGGCCGGGCGACCGCTTCGACCTGAAGATGCGGGTGGTCTGGTCGCTGGTGCTGCTGCTCGCCGCCAAGCTGATCACGCTCGCGGTGCCGTTCAGCTTCAAATGGGCGACGGATGCGCTGACGGGCGCCAACACCGCGCCGGTCGCGCCCGACAATTGGCATCTCTGGGTGATCGCCTCGCCTTTCCTGCTGACCGCGAGCTACGGGGTGATGCGCATCCTGATGGCGGTGCTGACGCAATGGCGCGACGGCATCTTCGCCCGCGTCGCCATGCATGCGGTGCGCAAGCTCGCGACCCTCACCTTCATCCACATGCACGAGCTGTCGCTGCGCTTCCACCTCGAGCGCAAGACCGGCGGTTTGACGCGCGTGCTCGAGCGCGGCCGCGAGGGCATCGAGGTCATCGTGCGCATGGTGATCCTGCAGCTGATCCCGACCATCGTCGAGGTCTCGCTGCTGCTGGCGGTGCTGCTCTGGCAATTCGACTGGCGTTACGTGGTCGCGACCCTGATCACGGTCACGCTCTACATGTACTACACCTATATCGCGACCGAGTGGCGGATCGGCATCCGCCGCAAGATGAACGATTCCGACACCGAGGCGAATACCAAGGCGATCGACTCGCTGCTCAACTACGAGACGGTGAAGTATTTCGGCGCCGAAGCGCGCGAGGCGCAGCGCTACGACAAATCGGTCGAACGCTACGAGGAGGCGAGCGTCCGCACCTATACGTCTCTCGCCGTGCTCAATACCGGACAAGCCGTGATCTTCACGCTTGGCCTGACCGCAACCATGCTGATGTGCGCGATCGGCGTGCGCAACGGCACCAACACGGTCGGCGATTTCGTGCTGGTCAATGCCATGATGATCCAGCTCTACCAGCCGCTGAACTTCATGGGCATGGTCTATCGCGAGATCAAGCAGGCGATCATCGACATCGAGAAGATGTTCGGCGTGCTGGGCCGCGAGGCCGAGATCAAGGATGCGCCTGGCGCGAAGCCGCTGGTCATCTCCGCCGGCACGGTGCGCTTCGAGGACGTGCGCTTTGCCTATGAGCCGACGCGCCCGATCCTGAGGGGCATCAGCTTCGAGGTGCCGGCCGGCAAGACCGTTGCCATCGTCGGCCCCTCCGGCGCCGGCAAGTCGACCATCTCGCGGCTGCTGTTTCGCCTCTATGACATTTCCGGCGGGAGGATCCTAATCGACGGCCAGGACATCCGCGAGGTCACGCAGGCCAGCTTGCGCGCATCGATCGGCATGGTGCCGCAGGACACGGTGCTGTTCAACGATACCATCCGCTACAACATCCGCTATGGCCGCTGGGACGCCGGCGATGCCGAAGTCGAGGAGGCCGCCCGGCTGGCGCAGATCGACCACTTCATCCGCATGGCGCCGAAGGGCTACGAGACCCAGGTCGGCGAGCGCGGCCTGAAATTGTCGGGCGGCGAGAAGCAGCGCGTGGCGATCGCACGCACGGTGCTCAAGGCGCCGCCGATCCTGGTGCTGGACGAGGCGACCTCGGCGCTCGACACCCACACCGAGCACGAGATCCAGGGGGCGCTCGACCGCGTGGCCAAGAACCGCACCTCGCTGGTGATCGCGCATCGGCTTTCCACCATCGTCGGCGCCGACGAAATCATCGTGCTGGACCAGGGACGCATCGCCGAGCGCGGCACTCACGCGAGCCTGCTCGCGCAGGGCGGGCTCTATGCCAGCATGTGGAACAGGCAGCGCGAGGCCGAGGCGGCCCGCGAGAAACTGGCCAAGATGGCCGACACCAATGCCGCGCCCAACCGGGAGCCGCCGCCGGTCGACGACATCCTGACGACGCCCGCTGCGGCGGAGTGACCTTGTCTCCGGTCCCAAGTCTGGCCTAAACAAGCCCGCGCAACGACCCGTGCCATCAACCCCGAACGGCAGATAGCGATGTCCATTCTCGATTCGATCCAGCGTCAGATCCCGCCGATCCACAAGGAGGGCTATCCCTTCATCGGCGGCTTTGCGGTGGCGAGCCTGATCCTGTTCTGGCTGTGGTCGCCGCTGGGGTGGATCGGCACGGTCCTGACCGTGTGGTGCGCGCTGTTCTTCCGCGATCCCGTCCGTGTGACGCCGGTGCGCGAGGGTCTCGTGGTGTCGCCGGCCGACGGGCGCGTCTCGATGATCACCATGGCACTGCCCCCGGCCGAGCTCGGGCTCGGCGACCGGCCGCTGCCGCGCGTCTCGATCTTCATGAGCGTGTTCAATTGCCATGTGAACCGGGCGCCAGTGGCGGGCAGGGTGGACCGCATCGCCTATCGGCCCGGCCTCTTCATCAACGCCGAGCTCGACAAGGCGAGCGAGGACAACGAGCGCAACTCGCTGGTGATCACGACGCCGACGTCCCGGATCGGGGTGGTCCAGATCGCCGGCCTCGTCGCCAAGCGCATCGTCTGCTTCGTCAGGGAGGGGCAGGCGATCGGCGCCGGCGAGCGCTTCGGCCTGATCCGCTTCGGCTCCCGCCTCGATGTCTACCTGCCCGTGGGCACCAAGGCGCTGGTCTCGGAAGGGCAGACCGCGATCGCCGGAGAGACGATCCTGGCCGACCTTGCCGGCGACGACCCGGGCCGCGCGTTCCGCGCCAATTAACCAATAGTCGGTGCTTGCAGGCCTTCCGCCGCAATGGCGGAGGGCGGCTTGGCTTGCTATATCTCGCCTCGAGATAAGGACGAGCCATGACGCCTTACGACTCTAGGGATCCCGACGTCCGCCGCCGGCGGTTCCGCCCCATTCCGGTGCGGATGCTGGTGCCCAACGTCATCACGCTGCTGGCGATCTGCGCCGGCCTGACCTCGATCCGCCTGTCGATCGAAGGGCGGATGTCGCTCGCCGTCTACGCCATCGTGTTCGCGGCCGCGCTCGACGGCATCGACGGCCGCATCGCGCGCATGATCAAGGGGCAGTCCAAGTTCGGCGCCGAGCTCGACAGCCTCGCCGACTTCGTCAATTTCGGCGTGGCGCCCGGCCTGATGCTGTATTTCTGGCAGCTGCACGAGCTCGGCAATGCCGGCTGGATCGCCGCCATGGTGTTCGCGATCTCCGGCGGCCTGCGGCTCGCCCGCTTCAACGCCACCATGGACGATCCGAACAAGCCGGCCTTCGCCGCCAATTTCTTCACCGGCGTGCCGGCGCCCGCCGGCGCGATCACCGTGCTGCTGCCGATCTATGTCGCATTCCTCGATCTCGGCCGCACGCCTGCGGCGGTGACCGCGGCCTACACGCTTCTGATCGCGTTCCTGATGGTGTCGCGCCTGCCGGTGTTCTCCGGCAAGACCAAGCGCATGCGCGTGCCGCCGGAGCTGGTGCTGCCGGCCTTCGTCGCCGTAATCGTCTTCATCGCGCTCCTGATCGCCTATCCCTGGCACGTGCTGTCGATCGGCACGGTGCTGTACCTTCTCGCGCTGCCGCTCGGCTACAAATCCTATCGCGACCAGGCGCGCGCGGTGGAAGCCACCGCGCCGGCGGGAGGCGAGGTCCCGTCACCGCCGTCGGCACCGACGCTGGCGAATTTGTCGGAGCCGCCCCAGGACGACAGGCCCGGGCGGCTGCACTAAAGCGCGATGGGATTCCTCGCGCTTTAGGTTGTTGTTTGAGCATGATCTTTTCGGAAAACCGCTACACACTTTTCCGGATCATGCTCTAACGGCCGCACGCGGATATCTGCCATGAGGCCTGCCTGAGTTGGGTCGAGGCCCGATCTCGGCTATATCGCCCCTTGTGCCGGCGGCATCGCGCTATCAACCGCCGCCAATCTGGGAGAGAACGCCGTGACCAATTCCGCGACCGGGCCGCTGCCCGCTTCCGTCCTCGAAGCGCTGGGCCGCTACGACACGCCGACGATCTGCAATGCCATGGAGATCGTGGCGCCCGAGCGGCGGCTGATCGGCTACACCACCAAGCAACTGGTCTGCCCGTTCCCCGACCTGCCGCCGATCGTCGGCTATGCCCGCACGGTGGCGATCCGCTCGGTGCTGAAATCATCGCTTCCGGCCGAGGAGCAGTCCAGGCGCCGCATCGAATATTACGAATATGTCGGCACCGGCCATGGCCCGCGCATCTCGGTGATCCAGGACATCGACGGACCCGACGTCGGCTATGGCGCGTTCTGGGGCGAGGTGCAGAGCAACGTCCACAAGGCGCTCGGCTGCCTCGGCGTGATCACCGACGGCTCGATCCGCGACATCCCGCAATGGGCGCCCGGCTTCCAGGCGCTGGCTGGCTCGATCGGCCCGTCGCACGCCTGGGTGCACGCGGAAAGCTTCGGCGGCGAGGTGCGCGTCGCCGGCATGACCGTGAAGTCGGACGATCTCATCCACGCCGACCGCCATGGCGCCATCGTGATCCCGCTCGACGTTGCCGCAAAGCTGCCGGAGGCCGCCGAGCTCTGCGGCCGCCGCGAGACGCCGATCCTGGAGATCGCCCGCAGTCCGGATTTCTCGCTCGAGAAGCTGAAGGCGGCGCTGAAGCGCTCGGCGGAGATCCATTGACGGCCAATGGGGCGATCTACGGCCGCGAATCCGGCCGTAGATCGCCTTGCTCGGTCAGAAACAAGGCGGCCTGATCGGGCTCGCCGAGCACGGCGGCGGCGCATCCGATCAGGGTGAAGCCGCCGGCAAAATCCCACATTGTTAGGTCGTCTGCGCTGTCGGGGCTGTGCATCAACCGTGCTGCGATCACGGCGAAGGCGGCCTCGACGAAGAGCAGCACGCTGAACGCCGGAAGCACGAGCTCCGGCTCGAGCAGGTGGAACGCCAGCGCCGCGGGCAGCGCCGTGAGAAGACTGAACAGCGTCAACATTGCGATGGCTCCACGATCGGCCATGTCGCAACGCCAGCAAACACCAGCTGATCCCCGACCACGATGTGGCGGAGGGCCGCAGCCGATGTGACGTCGTGGCGCGGCTCCTTATGGTTAGCGAAATGTTGAAATTCCTATCGCTGGACGGCAATTGCGGCGGCGGGCGGCACGCGGTCCAGACTTAACCTTTACGCGGCTTTAAGGGCGGCGCTCTAGGGTTTCCGATGCGGTTCGGGGTTGGGCCGCGCCAGCGGCCAGGACGGCCGTTGTTGCGTACGCGTCGGAGTTTCCCATGGATATCATGACGAGCGTCGGGCTCATTGCGGGCACCATCGTCATCGTGGCGATGATCTTCATGGGCGGCGATCTTCACATGTTCATCTCCGAACATGCGATGATCATCATCTTCGGCGGCTCGATCTCCGCCACCATGATCCGGTTTCCGCTTTCGGCGCTCCTGCACGGCCTTCCGCTCGGCGCCAAGTTCGCCTTCACCATGAGCCGGCTGTCGGCGCACGACCTCGTCGACGAGCTCGCCCGCATCGCCGAGATCGCCCGCAAGCAGGGCCCGGTCGGACTGGAAAAGGTCGAGACCGACGAGCCCTTCCTCGCCAAGGGCATCCGCTACGTCGCCGACGGCTACGACCTCGACTTCATCCGCGACAATCTCGAGCGCGACCGCGACAACTTCCTCATGCATCTCGACGAGGGCAGCAAGATCTACCGCGCCATCGGCGATTGCGCTCCGGCGTTCGGCATGATCGGCACCTTGATCGGCATGGTGCAGATGTTCGCCAACATGACCGATCCTTCCAAGCTCGGCCCGTTCATGGCGACCGCGCTGCTCGCCACCCTTTACGGCGCGCTGGTCGCGAACCTGTTCTGCCTGCCGATCGCCGACAAGCTGCACGGCAAGCTGCTGGACGAGGAGACCAACCGCACTCTGATCATCGACGGCATCCTGATGATCCGCGACTCCAAGAGCCCGACGCTCGTGCGCGAAATGCTGCTGGCCTATCTGCCGGAGAAGCATCGTCACGCCGATGGCGAGCCGGTGCCGGCGTAAGCCGCCCGCCGGGATTTGAGACATGGCCAAGAAGAAACGCGGCGATGCGCATGGAGGCGGTCACGGCTGGTTCGTGACCTTCGCCGATCTGATGGGCCTGATGATGAGCTTCTTCGTGATGCTCGTCGCGTTCTCGACGCAGGACGCCAACAAGCTGAAGATCGTCGCCGGCTCGATGCGCGACGCCTTCGGCGTGCAGAGCGAGGCGCGCTACGCCGGTATCGTCGAGTCCGACGGCCTGCCGACCCGTCCGCGGCTGAAGAACGTCGATCACATCCAGCCCGAGGACGCCTCCAATACGCCGACGCCGGACCAGGAAGACCGCGACAAGACGTCCGGCGCGAAGATCAAGGTTGATCGCAATTTCGCGCTCGCGGCAGCCTCGCTGCGCCAGGCGCTGCAGGACATGCCGGAGCTGACCGAGATGTCCAAGCACATCATGTTCGAGGAGACCAAGCAGGGCCTCAACCTGGAGATCGTCGACCAGGACGGCCGCTCGATGTTCGCCGACGGCTCCAAGGTGCCCTACGACCGCACCCGCCGCCTGATCGAGAAGCTCGCGGTCCCGCTCAAGGCGACGCCGCTGCGCGTTTCCATCGCCGGCCACACCGCGGCGGGGTTCGTGCCGACCCGCAGCGACTACGGCGCCTTCGATCTGTCGGCCGACCGTGCCAATGCGGTGCGTCAGATCCTCGAACGCCAGGGCCTGCCGCCGTCGCACATCTTCGCCGTCTCCGGCAAGGCCGATACCCAGCCGCTGTTTCCGGACGATCCCTCGCTCGCCGCGAACCGGCGGGTGACCATCACCCTGATGCGCGAAGATCCGCCGCTGCCGCCGAATCTGAAGCCGTAACCCTCTTGCGCTACCATCTTACCTGAGGCATGTCGTCGCGCTGGCGATGAACGTTGCAGCCGCGTCACAGCTTCTGTCCCTGCGCCTGCTAAGGTGATGGGCGATTGACAGGCGCGGCGGAAGCGTCAAAAGGCGCCGGATCAAAATCAGGGACGAAGCGTTTTCCATCCTCATGACGGCGAGCATCACATCGACTGAGACCCATGAAGGGCCGGTCAAGTCGGGCTTTTGGTCCCTTACGCTCGGGAGCATCGGCGTCGTCTTCGGCGATATCGGCACTTCGCCGCTCTACGCATTCCACGAGGCGGTCAAGGCCGCGGCCCATGGCGAGCCGGTCTCGCGCATCATCGTACTGGGCGTCCTATCGTTGATTCTGTGGGCGCTTCTGATCGTCGTCACCGCCAAATACGTCCTCTTGCTGCTGCGCGCCGACAATAACGGGGAGGGCGGCACGCTGTCGCTGATGGCACTCGGCCAGCGCGCGCTCGGGCGGCGAAGCTGGGTTCTGCTTGCGCTCGGCGTGATCGGCGCCTCGATGTTCATCGGCGATTCCATGATCACGCCGGCGATCTCGGTGCTCTCGGCGGTGGAAGGTCTGAAGCTCGCAACCCCCGCGCTCGAGCACTATGTCGTGCCGGTCACCGTCCTCATTCTGGTGCTGCTGTTTGCGGTCCAGAGCAAGGGGACCGCGCTGGTCGCCTCGGCCTTCGGGCCGGTGATGGTGATCTGGTTCACCGTCATCGCGGTCATGGGGGCGGTCCATATCGCCGACGACCCCTCGGTGCTGGCGGCCATCAATCCCTATTACGCGGTGCAGTTCGTGCTGTCGCACGGCACGATCGGCCTCGTGACCCTCGGTGCCGTGTTCCTGGCGGTGACGGGGGGCGAGGCGCTTTACGCCGATCTCGGCCATTTCGGCCGCAAGCCGATCCAGTCGGCCTGGATGTTCTTCGTGCTGCCCGCGCTCCTGATCAACTATTTCGGGCAGGGTGCGCTGGTGCTGTCCGATCCCAGCGCGATCCAGCATTCCTTCTATCGCATGGTGCCCGATAAGCTGGTGCTGCCGCTGGTCGGGCTCGCGACGGCCGCCACCGTGATTGCGAGCCAGGCGGTGATCACCGGCGCCTATTCGCTGGTCTATCAGGCCGTGCAGCTCGGCCTCCTGCCGCGTTTCGAGGTGCGCTACACCTCCGAATCCCATGCCGGCCAGATCTATCTGCCGCGCGTGAACCGGCTGCTGCTGATCGGCGTGATGCTGCTGGTGCTGCTGTTCCATACCCCCAGCAATCTGGCCTCGGCCTACGGCATTGCGGTTTCAACCACCATGGTGGCCGACGGCATCATGGGCTTCGTCGTGATCTGGAAGCTGTGGAACTGGCGTGCGGCGGCGGCTGCGGCGGTGATCATCCCCTTCGTCGTCGTCGATTTGAGCTTCTTCAGCGCCAATCTGCTCAAGCTGCTCGAAGGCGCCTGGGTGCCGCTGCTGTTCGGCATCGTCATGGCGGGGACGATCTGGACCTGGCGCAAGGGCTCCGGAATCCTGGTTCAGAAGACGCGACGGATCGAGGTGCCGCTGGACGATCTGATCCGCAGCCTGGAGAAGCGGCCGCCACACATCGTCAAGGGTACCGCAGTGTTCCTGACCAGCGATCCCTCGTTCGTGCCGACCGCGCTCCTGCACAATCTCAAGCACAACAAGGTGCTGCACGAGCACAACGTGATCCTGACCATCGAGACCGCGCAGACGCCCCGGGTCGATCTGTCGGAGCGGTTCAGGATGGAGAAGATCAGCGACAAGTTCTCCAAGGTCCGCCTGCGCTTCGGCTTCATGGAGCAGCCGAACGTGCCCAAGGCGCTCGCGATCGCGCGCAAGCAGGGCTGGCAGTTCGACATCATGTCGACGTCGTTCTTCGTGTCGCGACGATCGCTGAAGGCCTCGGCGCAGTCGGGCATGCCGCTCTGGCAGGATCATCTGTTCATCGCGCTGAGTCGGTCGGCCAACGATGCCACCGACTACTTCCAGATTCCCACCGGCCGGGTGGTAGAAGTCGGAACTCAGGTCACCATCTAGAATGCAACTGGTGCAGCCATGCATATCTGCATGGCCACGGCCCAGAATCGGGCTAGGCTATGCCGGTGGCGCAGGACTATAAGCCGCGCGCTCTTCCGCCATTGTGCAGTGAAGCATTCTAGAGGCCACTGGGCTCTCCCATGACAAGCGACATAGCAGTTCCCGCCCCGGAAACGGTGGCGGCTAATGGGCATGGCGATGCCCACACCACCGCCCGTTTCGGCGCGCTGACGCTCGGCAGTATCGGCGTTGTCTACGGCGATATCGGCACCAGCCCGCTCTACGCGTTCCGCGAGGCCGTGATGGCCGCCTCGGGCGCGGAGGGGTTGCCGACGCCGGCAGCCGTGCTCGGCGTGGTGTCCCTGATCCTGTGGGCCCTCATCGTGGTGGTGACGCTCAAATACGTCGTGATCCTGCTGCGCGCCGACAATAATGGCGAGGGCGGCACGCTGGCGCTGATGGCGCTGGCCCAGCGGGCGGTTGGCACCGGTGGGGCGACCATCGTGCTGCTCGGCGTCATTTCCGGAGCTTTGTTCTACGGCGATGCCGTGATCACGCCGGCGCTCTCGGTGCTGTCGGCGATCGAGGGCATGAAGGACGTCACGCTGAGGTTCGAGCCCTACATCGTTCCGCTGACGGTGGTGATCCTGGTCTGCCTATTCGCCGTGCAGTCCCGCGGCACGGCGCGCGTTGCGGCCTTTTTCGGCCCGATCATGTGCGTCTGGTTCGCGGTCCTTGCGGCCGCAGCGATCCATCCGATCATCCAGCAGCCGCAGGTGCTGTACGCGCTGAACCCGCTCTACGCGGTGAACTTCATGCTGCACCATGGCATCATCGGCTTCGTGACGCTGGGCGCGGTGTTCCTGGCCGTGACCGGCGCCGAGGCGCTCTATGCCGATCTCGGCCATTTCGGCAAGCGGCCGATCCAGACCGCCTGGCTGTTCATCGTGCTGCCCTCGCTGGCGCTGAATTATCTGGGGCAGGGTGCGCTGGTGCTCGGGGATCCCGGCGCGATCGTGAGCCCGTTCTTCCAGCTGTTCCCGCAAGGCTTCTTCCGCGG
Source organism: Bradyrhizobium sp. BLXBL-01 (assembly GCF_051853025.1). Taxonomy (NCBI): domain Bacteria; kingdom Pseudomonadati; phylum Pseudomonadota; class Alphaproteobacteria; order Hyphomicrobiales; family Nitrobacteraceae; genus Bradyrhizobium; species Bradyrhizobium sp. BLXBL-01. Next base: position 4,877,944 of record NZ_CP182471.1, on the reverse strand, counting down.
CTGCATGGTCGTGCTGGCGACCATGGCGACCGTCATCGCGAGCCAGGCCGTCATCACCGGGGCCTATTCGCTGACGCGCCAGGCGATCCAGCTCGGGCTGCTGCCGCGATTCGAAATTCGCCATACGTCGGAAGCCCATTCCGGCCAGATCTTCATTCCGCGCATCAACCAGCTGCTGCTGGTCGCTGTGGTGCTGCTGGTGCTGCTGTTCCGCTCGTCCAGCGCGCTGGCGTCCGCCTACGGCATCTCCGTCACCGGGACCATGGTGGTCACGGCCATGATGGGCTTCGTCGTGGTCTGGAAGGGCTGGCGCTGGTCAGGGCTCGCCGCCGGCGCGCTGATTGCGCCGTTCCTGTTTCTCGACCTGACCTTCCTGACCGCGAACCTGTTGAAGGTGTTCGAGGGCGGCTGGGTGCCGCTGGCCCTCGGTGCCGTCATGATCATCCTGATGTACACATGGCGGCGCGGCAGCCGGCTTTTGTTCGAGAAGTCGCGCAAGCTCGAGTTCCCGCTCGCAGATCTCGTGGCCATGCTGGAGAAGCGGCCGCCGCAGCGCGTGCCTGGTACCGCGGTGTTCCTGACCTCGGATCCGCTCAGCGCGCCGACCGCGCTGATGCATAGTCTGAAACACTACAAGGTGCTGCACGAGAAGAACGTCATTCTCACCATCGAGACCGCGCAGACCCCGCGGATCGATCCGGCGGAGCGGGTGAAGCTGGAGCAGATCTCACCGACATTCTCCAAGGTGACGCTGAAGTTCGGCTTCATGGAATCGCCCAACGTGCCGAAGGCCCTCGCGATCGCCCGCAAGCTGGGCTGGCAGTTCGACATCATGTCGACCTCGTTCTTCCTGTCGCGCAGGGCGCTCAAGCCCGCCGCCCATTCCGGCATGCCGCGCTGGCAGGACCGGCTGTTCATCTCGCTCAGCCGCTCCGCCAACGATGCCACCGACTATTTCCAGATCCCTTCCGGCCGCGTGGTCGAGGTCGGAACCCAGGTGACGATCTGACTCCACCGCTGTCATCGCCCGGCTTGACCGGGCGATCCAGTATTCCAGAGGCCGGCGTTGAAGAGCTCGCTCTCGCCGCATCCGCCGCGGCGTACTGGATTCCCCGTCTTCGCGGGGGATGACATCGAGTGTGAGCCCCGAAAGCCGGACTTCAAGTCGCTGCGATTTAGCTTTAACTTGCGCTGCGCGGCTCAAGCCTTTGTGGCGCTTGATTTTCGTCTCCCGAGAGGCGAGGTTGCCGCCGGCCGGGATCGCCCCGGCACGCGGCCCGCGACGTTGGAGGATGATGTGGCAAATCAAGTGCAGGATCTGACCCCGGACGAGGTCGCCAAGGGTGTCGCGGAAGGGCGCTATCTCCTGGTCGACGTCCGTGAGCCGAACGAGGTCGAGGCCGAGGCCTATCCTTACGGCGTCGTGGTTCCGCTCTCGACCTTTGATCCCAAGGCGATCCCCGATCCCCAAGGCAAGGAGGTCGTGTTCGCCTGCCGCTCAGGCAAGCGTTCGGTGACGGCCTCGCTGGCGGCACAGGCGGCGGGCCTGCCTTACGACAAGCATCTGGCCGGCGGCATGCTGGGCTGGAAGGCGGCGGGGCTTCCCAGCAAGGTCGGTGGCTGATCCGATCGATGTCCAAAAGCTCTTCGCTGAACAAGGTCTTCGCCGACCTTCCCGTCACCATCTTCGAGGCGATGTCGCAGGCCGCGCGCGACAACAATGCCATCAATCTCGGCCAGGGATTTCCTGACGATCCCGGCCCCGAGGATATCCGCCGCGCCGCGGCCGAGGCCTCGCTGAACGGCTACAACCAGTACCCGTCGATGATGGGCCTGCCGGAGCTGCGCCAGGCGATCGCGACCCATTACGGCCACTGGCACGGCCTCAAGCTCGACCCGATGAGCGAGGTGATGGTCACATCAGGCGGCACCGAGGCGCTGACCTCGGCGATCCTCGCGGTGGTCCGGCCCGGCGACGAGGTGGTCTGCTTCCAGCCGGTCTATGATTCCTATCTGCCGATCATCCGCCAGGCCGGCGGCATTCCGCGCCTGGTTCGGCTGGAGCCGCCGCACTGGCGGCTGAATGAGGACATGCTGAAAAGCGTGTTCAATTCAAAGACCAAGGCGGTGCTGTTCAACAATCCCTTGAATCCTTCGGCGGTGGTCTATCCACGCGAGGACCTCGAGCTCTTGGCACGCTACTGCCAGGAGTTCGACGTCATCGCGATCTGCGACGAGGTCTGGGAGCACGTCACCTTCGACGAGCACAAGCACATCCCGCTGATCACCATCCCCGGCATGCGCGAGCGCACCATCAAGGTCGGCTCGGCCGGCAAGATTTTCTCGCTGACGGGCTGGAAGATCGGCTTCGTCTGCGCCGCGCCACAGCTCTTGCGCGTCGCCGCCAAGGTGCACCAGTTCCTGACCTTCACCACCGCGCCGAACCTGCAGGCCGCGGTGGCCTACGGCCTCAGCAAGTCCGACGACTACTTCCTGTCGATGCGCAAGGATTTGACGCGGAGCAGGGACCGCCTGACCAAGGGCCTGGAGAGCCTCGGCTTCCCCGTGCTGAAGTCGCAAGGTACCTACTTCCTCACCGTCGACCTGTCGCCGCTCGGGCTCAACGAAAGCGACACCGAGTTCTGCTGGCGCATCGTGAAGGACTACAAGGTGGCCGCCATTCCGGTCTCGGCGTTCTACGAGCAGGACCCGGTGACCTCGGTGGTGCGCTTCTGCTTTGCCAAGAAGGACGAGACGCTGGACACCGCGCTGGAGCGGCTGTCGGACGCGGTGCGTGGACGCAAGAGGTAGATCGAGATGACGAACGTCGGCCGCTCCGGGATTGGTTTCGCGATCGCCGCGGCACTGACGTTGCTCTCCGCTCCCGCGGGGGCCGAGGAGCGGGTCGTCAACTTCTACAACTGGTCCAACTACATGGCGCCTGACGTCCTGGAGGCCTTCACCAAGGAGACCGGCATCAAGGTGGTCTACGACACCTTCGACGCCAACGAGACGCTGGAGACGCGCCTGATGGCCGGCAAGTCCGGCTATGACGTCGTGGTGCCCACCGCCTATTTCCTGCAGCGCCAGATCAAGGCCAACATCTTCCAGAAGCTCGACAAGTCGAAGCTCCCGAATCTGGCCAATGCCTGGCCCGTGGTGACGCAGCGCCTCGCCACCTACGATCCCGGCAACGTCTACGCCGCCAACTACATGTGGGGCACGACGGGCATCGGCTACAACGTCGCCAAGGTGAAGCAGATCCTCGGGGCGGACGCGAAGATCGACAGCTGGGACATCGTCTTCAAGCCGGAGAACCTGGCAAAGCTCAAAGACTGCGGCGTGCACATGCTGGACTCCGCCGACGACATCTTCCCGGCGGCGCTGAGCTGGCTCGGGCTCGATCCGAACTCGACCAAGCAGGCCGACCTCGAGAAAGCTGCCGACGCCGTGGCAAAAGTCCGCCCGTCGGTGCGGAAGTTTCACTCGTCCGAATATTTGAGCGCGCTCGCCACCGGCGAGATCTGTTTCGTGGTCGGCTGGTCCGGCGACATCATGCAGGCCCGTGCCCGCGCGGCGGAAGCCAAGAGCGGCGTCGAGATCGGCTACACCATTCCGAAGGAGGGCGCGCAGATGTTCTTCGACAATCTCGCGATCCCGGCGGATGCGAAGAACGTCAAAGAGGCCTACGAGCTGATCAATTATCTCTATCGGCCCGACGTCGCCGCCAAGAACTCGGACTTCCTGTCCTACGCCAACGGGAACCTCGCCAGCCAGAAGCTGGTCGATCCGAAGATTTTAAACGACAAGAACATCTACCCGGACGAGGCGACGCTTTCAAAACTGTTCGTCATTACGGCGCGCGAGCCGGCGACCCAGCGGATCATCAATCGGCTCTGGACGAAGGTGAAGACGGGGAGGTAGGGCAGATGGGTTCCAAATTCGCCGTGCGGCGGGAATTGGTGTACTATCTGCTTCAGATTGAACGAACTAGGCCTTGAGCAATGACCGATCATTCTCGCATCTCGCTCGCACCTGATGTCCTTGCTGGCAAGCCCGTGATTAGTGGGACCCGCATTGCGGTCGAGTTCATCATCGGATTGATGGCAGACGGTTGGAGCGAAGCCGACATTTTGGCCAACTATCCAGGCCTTTCGCGCGAGGACATTCTCGCGTGTCTGGCTTACGCACGCGATTCCCTTAGCGGCGAACGGGTTCACCCGACCGCAGCTTGAGACGCGTTTTCTCGCGGACGAGAATTTTCCTGGCTCCGCCGTCGATGCACTTCGTGCATCAGGTCACGACGTCATCTGGATCAGAGCTTCGGCGCCTGGTAGCAGCGATCGCGAAGTATTGGCGCAGGCGTCGCACGAACAACGGATCCTAATCACCTTTGATAGGGACTTTGGGGAGTTGGCTAAAGCGTCGTCGCTCCCGACCGCATGCGGTATCGTATTGTTGCGCATCCCACCGTCGGCACCCGGGCGGATTGGCAAGGTGCTCGCCGACCTGATCTTGGCCCGTGACGATTGGGCGGGCCATTTTTCTGTGATCGAGCCTGGCCGAGTCCGAATGCGGCCGCTGAGCAAATAGCGCCAGCGTCTACCGCCACCTTCTATGCAGCCACAGCCACTGCTCGGGATGCTCGCGCACCCAGCTTTCCACCACGCTGGTGATCGCCTGCGTCGTGCCCTGGATGTCGATCCTGCCGTCGGCATCGCGCACCGGCTGGATCTCTTCGGTGAGCTCGCCGCGGAAGCGGCCGTCGGGCAGGCGGATGATGCGCACGCCGTGGATCGGGCATTCGACCTGGCGCAAGAGGCGCGCCAGCATCGGATTGGCGCGGGTCTTGCGGCCGAAGAACGTGACCTCGACGCCAGCGGTGAGATACTGGTCGATCAGCATGGCGACGTGCTTGCCGTCCTTCAGCGCCTGCGCGAGCCGCAGCGGCGCCTCGCGGCCGGCCGGGATCAGCGTGCCCATGTTGACCTGGCGCATCTCCTGGATGATGCGATCGGCCGAGGCGATGTTCGGGCGGCGATAGAGGATTGCGGTGTCCAGTCCATGCGCGACCGCGGCGAGCGCCGGCAATTCCCAGTTCGCAAGATGCGCGGCGAAGATCAGCGCCGGCTTGCCGTCGTCGCGGATCTGGTCGAACAGCTCGATGCTGCGCGGGGAAATCTCGATTCGACTCTTCTCCGGGGCATCGCGCTCGTAATTCCAGACCTGGTCGATATGGGCGAACTCGGCGCCGACGCGGCCGAGATTGTCCCAGACGCCCATCAGGATCCGTTCGATCTCCTCCGGTGACTTCTCGGGGAAGGCGGCGGCGAGGTTGGCGCGGCCGATGCGGTGCTCGCGCAGGCGCGGTCCGATCAGCTTCACGGCACGCGCGAAAAAGTCCGAGGTCTTGGCGGGATCGAAATAGCGCGTGGTGCGCAGCATCGCGACGGTCGCGGCGCCGATCAGGCTGCCGCCGAGCGATTTGGCAGCCTCCCGCGCGCGGGCCTTCGTGCTCGCAGGAAGCAGCCTCATGCGTCCGGTCAGGCCGGTTCGCGGGTCAGGATCAGCGAAGCGTTCTGGCCGCCGAAGCCGAACGAGTTCGACATCACCGCAGTGACGCGGGCATCGCGCGCCTTGTTGCCGACGACGTTGAACAGGATCGTGGGATCCGGATTGTCGTAGTTGATCGTCGGCGGAATGCGCTGATGCTCGAGCGTGAGCAGCGAGAAGATCGCCTCGACCGCGCCGGCGGCCGAGATGGTGTGGCCGACCATCGACTTGTTGGAGGTGACCGGAATCTTCTGCGCGAGCTCGCCGAACACCGCCGACGTCGTGTTGAACTCCATCTTGTCGTTCTCGGGCGTCGCGGTGCCGTGCGCGTTGATGTGGTCGATCTGGTCCGGCGCCATGCCGGCGTCGGCCAGCGTCTTGTTCATGCAGCCGATGATCGGCTTGCCGTCGGGCGAGGAGCGGGTGCGATGGAACGAATCCGTGAGCTCGCCGCAGCCGGCGATCACACCGAGAATCTTTGCGCCGCGCGCGGTGGCGGCTTCATAGCTTTCAAGCACGAGCGCGCCGGCACCTTCTGCCATGACAAAACCGTCGCGGTTCTTGGAGAAGGGCCGGGAGGCCGCCTGCGGCGGGTCGTTCTGGGTCGACAGCGCCGACAGCAGCGAGAAGCGCACCAGCGCTTCCGGGTTGACGGTGCCATCGGTCGCGACGCACAGCGCCGCGTCCGTCTCGCCGCGGCGGATCGCCTCGACGCCGAGCTGGATCGAGGTGGCTCCGGACGCGCAGGCCGTCGACAGCGAGATCGGCGAGCCCTTGGTGCCGAAGGTCTCGGCGAGAGAGGCGGCAACCGAGCCGAACATGAAGCGATGATGATAGGCGCTGAACTTGCCGCCGCCGGAGATGCGGAGCAGATCGTCGTAGCTGATGTCTTGCTGGCCGACGGCGCGACCGAGCTCGCGACGCTGCGGCCATTCGACCTCGACCGGTGCAACCGCGAGGAAAAGCGGACCCGGGAAATCGGCCTTGGCGCCGATGCCGGCCTGCTCCAGCGCTTCCTGCGTCACCAGCTCGGCCATCCGCTCGGACAGGGCGGTGGACGAGAACGGATCGGCGCTGACGAAATCGACCGTGCCGGCCATCGTGGTCTTGAGGCCGTCGACCGGAAAACGCGTGATGGTGCGGATGCCGGATTCGCCGGCGACGAGCTTTGCCCAATTGTCGGATTTGCCGGCACCGAGCGAGGTCATGATGCCCATGCCGGTGACGACGACGACGGGACGCCCGAGTTTGTCGCGTGGTGCAGTCATGTCGATCCCCGCTTGAGCTGGTTAAACTGCCTCGACCAGCGCCATGCCTTCGCCGCGCCAGTGTCCGGCTCCCACCACCACGATCTGGGTGGGCGCGCCCTGCATTTCAATCTCGGTCCCCGTGGAATCATTCGGTGGGAACAGCGCGCCGCGCGAGATCGACAGTGCTGCGAGGGCAATGCCGAGCGGAAATTGCGTTTCCATGGCGTGGCCGAACACCGTGCCGGTCGAGCGCACCGGAAAGTCGGCATGGCTCTTCAGGAAGTCGCGCTCGTCCGAGGTCGCGGGCTCCGCGCCGGTCGCCCCGGTGATGATCGCGCCCTTGCCCTCGCGCCTGGGCAGCTTGGCCCACAGCTTCTCGAGTGTCGCGGTCATGTCGCCGGGCTGTTTGCGTTTGGCGAGGTCTGCGACGACGCTCGACAGCTTTGCGAACGGCTTGGCGCCGCGCGCTTCCGCATGGGCCTTCGATTCCAGCACCAGGAAGGCGCCGGCCGAGCCCAGCGCGAAGCCGGGATGGTCCTTGCGCGCCCACACGGGCGCGAACTTGTCCTTCAGGTTGAAGTCGCCGAATTCGTAGAGGACGAGCAAGTCCTTGCGTTCGCCATTGTGCGAGCCGCCGACCAGCGCGATGTCGCTTTCGCCCGAGGCGATGCGCGCGAGCGCGATGCGGGCGGCATCCGCGCCGGCGACCTCTTCGCCCATGAAGGTGCGCGAGGTGCCTCCTAAGCCGTGCACGATGGCGATGTTGCCGGCGAGCAGGTTGGAGAGCTGGGCCAGGAACAGCGTCGGCCTGAGATCGCTCATCAGCCGCTCGTTGAGGAAGCCCGGCGCGTTGGCGCCCTTGGCCTCGGCGGTGAGAATGCCGCTATCGACGTTGATGTCGCGCTCTCCGCCGCCGGCGGCGACGACCATGTCGATCTTCGACAGGATGTCCTTGTTGCCTTTGATGCCGGCGGAATCCAGCGCAAGACCGGCGGCATAGGTGCCGATGCGCTGCCAGGCTTCCATCTGGCGCTGGTCGCCCTTCTTCGGAATCTGGCTGTCGAAGGATACGGGCATCAAGGGATGCACGATGTAGGGCGCAAAGACCTTCTCGTCGACATTGATGCGCTTCTCAGAAAGCGCGGCCCAGTTGGCGTCGAGGCCCTCGCCGAGCGAGGTGGCGAGCCCAATGCCGGTGATCCAGACCTCGGTCTGGCCGGGCCTCGAAGCGGTGTTAGTCATTGCGATAGGACCTGTTGCGGAAACCCGACGCGCTCGGCGACCTTCGCCATGTATCCGCGCATATCCGCATTGGGGAAGGGGATCAACGTGAAGGTGAGCGCGGAATTGGCGCGCAGCTTGCCGCCGACCCGGATCTTGGCCTCGGTCATGGCATAGCCGGAGCCTTCATGGGTGAGGCTCGCCTCGATGCTCATAAGGTCGCCCGGGAAGACCGAGCCGCGGACCTTGGCCTCCTTCACGGCGGCCAGGATCGGCATGCGTTCGAACCTGAAAACGCCGAGTTGAAGCCAGCCCGAGGCCTGCGCCATCGATTCGATCAGGAGCACGCCGGGCATCAAGGGATAACCGGGGAAGTGCCCCTCGAAAATGGTGCTTTCCTGCGGGACCTGCGCTTCGACGACGATCGTCTTCTCGTCGACCTTGAGGTCGACGATGCGATCGATCATGTGGAAGTATTCGAGTTGCATGACTGCGCCCTTAGGCGCTCGCGCCCTTGGCCGCAACCAGTTCGTCGATGCGGGCGCACAGGTTCTTCAGCACGAAATATTGCTCGGTGGTCGCCTTGCCGTCGTTGACCTCCTGAGTCCACTTCTCCAGCGGCAGCTTGATGCCGAACTGCTTGTCGATCGCAAAAGCGATATCGAGGAAATCGAGGCTGTCGATGCCGAGGTCATCGATGGCATGACTATCCGGCGTGATCGTGTCGCGCGGGATGTCGCAGGTTTCAGCGATGATCGTGGCGACCTGATCGAATGTGGAGGACATCACTAAGCCTTTGATATATTGCAGGTATTTGTCAGATTGTCCAGAGTGGCACGGTGGCTGGGCATCGCGCCCCTGATGACGCCCTCAAACCCCCCTCTGGCCGGGTCGAAAGCCCGTATATCGGAGCGCCGCCCTGAGTTCAATGGAGCCGGGCAGGCCCCGGGGGACAGCAACGGACGGGGCTGGGGATGCCGGCTGGGACCCTTCCGCCGCGAGGTCCGCGCCGGGCCGGTCCTAAATGTGCGGTGTCGTGATCTTGACGCAGTCGCGGCGGCCCATCAGCACGCAATCCTGAGTCCGGCGCAGGTCGGCGATGCTGACCGCGAGCCAGATCCCGATCGCGGTCAGCGCGATGGTGAAGGCGAGCGCCGCGATATTGGCAAGCATGCGCTGGCGGAAATTATCGGGCTCGGCGCGCGGCTGCTCGTAGCGCGACAGGTCCAGCCGTTCGGGCGTGGCGCGCAGCGGCTGCACGCTGGCATCGCCGCGCTGGACCCTTGGGGAAGGCGGGGTGCGCGGCCTGAACTGGAGCACCCGGTGCTCCTCATCAGAGCTTATGGGCCGCTGGTTGTTCATGGGGCGGGGATCACTCCGAAGCAGCAATTTAGATAGCATAGGTGAGGCACGCGTTGCAGAAAAACTTCTCAATGCCCGCGTGTATTCGTGCGTTCGTACCATTTGTGCACGGGCCGGTGTGCAGCGATCTGGAAACCGGCCGTCGCGCCCGTGATCCGCGCGTTGCGCTGCAATGCGGGCACAGCGACACCGTCCTTCGTCCGATCGGTATCGACTTGTGATCTGCGCGTGCTTCGAACGGATTTTGCCGCCCTGGGGCCCATGGCATAGTGGCGGGAACCCGAACCGCTAGTTGCATCCATCCGAGGGGCTTCGATCATGACCACGACCAACGCGCGCGAGCCGAGAGTGCATCCGGTTCCGATCCTGTCGCTCCGGCCGACGCAGATGACGGTCGGCATGCGCGAGGTCAAGGAGAAGCGGAAGCGCTGGCGCGAGCATGACACGACGAAGCAGGCGGATCTGCTCGGCAAGCACATGATCCCCGTCGTTTACGGCCCCGATGCACGTTACTACGTGATCGACCATCATCACCTCGGCCGCGCGCTGCACGATGAAGGCGTCAAGGAGGTGCTGGTGACCATCGTGGGCGACCTCAGGATGGTGGAGCGCGAGGCCTTCTGGGGCGTCATGGACAACAAGCGCTGGGTCTATCCTTACGACGCCAAGGGCGAGCGGCGGTCGTTCCGCGACCTGCCGAAATCGGTCGCCGACTTGAAGGACGATCCGTTCCGCAGCCTTGCCGGCGAATTGCGCCGCATGGGCGGCTTCGCCAAGGACACGACGCCATTCTCCGAATTCCTGTGGGCCGATTTCCTGCGCCGACAGGTCTCGCGCAAGGCGGTGGAGGCCGATTTCGACAAGGCGCTCGAGAAGGCGATGGCCGCCGCCAGAAGCAAGAATGCGATCTATCTGCCCGGCTGGTGCGGCCCGGCGGACGACGATTAAAAGTATCTCGTCAGTCGCGCTGGAAGATCCTGGCGCCGGGGTAGGCGCGGCGGGCGTAAGTGACCACCAGCGCGCGGTCCTGGGTGTCCAGGAACGGCGTTCGGATCTGGGACGATCCGACGATGAGGTGCCACAGGCCGTTGAGCTTCTGGATCACGATCTTCATTTGCGTAGACCTCGATAACTCCCATTCCAGCGAACGTTGCTTGTCGCCGCAGTGCCTGGAATCGCGGTCGCGGATACGAAATTCCCAACACGGCCGGCGCTCCAAAACACGTCGACCCTTGTTAGTTGGTTACGGAATGCCCCCAGATAAGCCGGATCTCATCACAGCCGCTTGAGCGAAATCAATTTCCGCGCCCACGACACCGTCCTGAAACAGAGCCGTCCCATTTCTATGGGGTAGTCGAGCTCACACAGGAGGCGAACATGCGCCGTCTGGCTTTCATAGTTGCCGTGCTCGCGGTCGCTTCGGCGGGAATCTCTGCATCCTTTGCCGCAGTCCACCACGCCAAGACGTTGACGTTCGCGGAGCGCTTTGCTCCGGCGCTCGAGTTGATGGCGAAGCGCTAGCGGCATAGCGCCGCGCAGCCGTGAGCGCGGCTGCGCGCTCCGAGGCGGACATCGCGTCGCACCTGCCGGCAGATGATGGCCGGGCCAGGCTTGACCTGTCGCAAAGGTGCCTCGCCCTGACCGGCTAAAGTCTGCCTGCATGTTTGCAGAGACAGCGTTGTGCCCCGATGCCGAGGGCCCGGGCTCCAAGTCATGCAGATTTTGGAGGCACGGCCATGAGCGTCATCTTTCGCATCCTCTTTGTCCTCGCCGGCGCGATCACGGCGCTGTTCGTCGCGCGTGATGCGCTGAATTTCACCATCATCCAGACCTTCGTCGCCGTCCTGCTCGCGACCGCAATCGTCGGTGCCGGCAGCCTCTGGAGCCTGCGGCGGAAACCGTGAGCGAGACGGAACGCCGCAGTTCGGCCGGCCTGAGCGAAACCGAGGCCCGGGCGAAGCTCGCGGCAGACGGCCCCAACGAATTGCCTCGGCCGGAACGACGCAGTCCCCTGCGCATCGTGGTGGAAGTGCTGCGCGAGCCGATGCTCCTGCTGCTGCTTTGCGGCGGGCTCATCTATCTCGTGCTCGGCGATCTCAAGGAGGCGCTGATCCTGCTGGCGTTCGGGGCGATGTCCATCGTGATCACGGTGGTGCAGGAGACCCGGACCGAGCGCGTGCTGGAAGCCTTGCGTGACCTGACCAGCCCGCGGGCGCTGGTGGTGCGCGACGGGGTGCGCCGGCGAATTGCCGGCCGCGAGGTCGTGCAGGGCGACCTTCTCGTCCTCGGTGAAGGCGATCGCGTCCCCGCCGACGCCGCGCTCGTCGAGGCGCGGGACCTGCAGATCGACGAGTCCCTGCTGACCGGCGAGTCGATGCCCGTCCGCAAGAAGACGGCCGACAAGGTCACCGAGGCCGGTCACCGGCCCGGCGGCGAGGATCAGCCATTCGTGTATTCCGGTTCGCTCGTCGTGCGCGGCGAGGGGCTGGCGCTGGTCGAGGCCACCGGGCCGCGCAGCGAGATCGGGAAGATCGGGCTGTCGCTTCGCGGCCTGCAGGCCGAGCCGCCGCGGCTTCAGCAACAGACCGCAAGGCTGGTGCGGCTCTGCTTTCTCGGCGGCGCCATCATCAGCCTGGCCGCGATTGTGCTCTACGGCGTCTCGCGCGGCGACTGGCTGCAGGCGCTGCTCGCAGGCGTCGCCATCGGCATGTCGATGCTTCCGGAAGAATTTGGCGTCGTGCTCACGGTGTTCATGGCCATGGGCGCGTGGCGGATTTCGCAGGCCCGCGTCCTGACGCGGCGAGCCGCCGCCATCGAGGTCCTCGGCTCGGCGACAGTCCTGTGCACCGACAAGACCGGGACGCTGACGCAGAACCAGATGTCGGTCGCCGAGCTGCGGCTGCGCGACGGCGCGCGCCTGCGTGCGGAGGCGTCCGGACCGGATCAGGTCGGGCCCGAATTCGCCGAGCTGGCGCGCTGCGGGGCGCTGGCAAGCTCTCCGGAGCCGTTCGATCCGATGGAGAAGGCGCTGCACGCGTTCGCGCGTGATGTCCTGCGGGACGCAGACGCGACGGATGGCGGGCGGACGCTGGTGCGTACCTATGGTCTGCGCCCCGAGCTGCTCGCCATGACCCAGGTTTGGCGGACATCCGCAGCGGCGGATCTCATCGCATGCGCCAAGGGCGCGCCGGAAGCGATTGCGCGGCTGTGCAGGCTGAACGAGGCCGATCGGGAGGCCGTGCAAGCTGCCGTCGGGGCCATGGCGAAGGACGGGCTTCGCGTGCTGGGGATGGCGGTTGCCGCGTGTGATGACACTTCCCTGCCGGCATCCCAGGAGGCTTTCGTATTTCGCCTCGTTGGCCTGGTCGGGCTCGCGGATCCGTTGCGGCCTCACGTTCCGGAGGCGGTTCGCGAATGCCGTTCGGCCGGCATCCGCGTCGTCATGATCACGGGCGACTATCCGGCGACCGCTCTGGCGATTGCCGGGCAAGCCGGGCTCGACGTCAATGAGGTCGTGACCGGGGAGCAGATCATGCTCGCTGACGACACCGGGCTCGAGGCACTCGTCAGGAAGGTGAACGTCTTCGCGCGGGTTCTGCCGGAGCAGAAGCTGCGGATCGTGCAGGCGCTGAAGCGCGGCGGCGAGATCGTTGCGATGACGGGCGACGGCGTCAACGACGCGCCGTCGCTGAAGGCCGCCCATATCGGGATCGCGATGGGTGGCCGCGGCACAGACGTCGCCCGCGAGGCATCCTCGATCGTCCTGCTCGACGACGATTTCAGCTCCATCGTCGCATCGATCCGCCTCGGACGCCGGATCTACGACAATCTGCGCAAGGCCATGGCCTTCATCTTCGCGGTTCACGTGCCGATCGCGGGTCTTGCGCTGCTTCCCCTGCTGTTTGGCCTGCCGCTGGTGCTCGGCCCGGTTCACATCGCCTTTCTGGAGCTGATCATCGATCCCGTCTGCTCGCTGGTGTTCGAAGCCGAGCGCGAGGAGCGCGACGTCATGAAGCGTCCGCCGCGGCGTGCCGATGCGGAGCTGTTCTCGTGGCCCCTGATCGCCTGGAGCGTCCTGCAGGGCGCGATGGCCTTCGCCTTGATCGCGGTGATCTTTGTCGCAGCGCTTCGTTCCGGGCTTCCGCCCGATGAGGCTCGCACCCTCGCATTCATTGCGCTCGTCGTCTGCGTCCTCGCGCTGGTGCTGGTCAATCGATCCTTCAGCGCATCCTTCTTGTCTGCCTTCTTCCGTCCAAACGCGGTATTGCTCTGGATATTCCTCGCGATTGCGCTTGTCCTCGCCGCAGCCCTGTTCTGGCCGCCGGCCTCCGGTCTCTTTCGCTTCGGTCCGCTGCATCTTGACGATTTGATGATCACGCTCGGCGCTGGACTATTGGTGCTCACGGCGCTCGAACTGCTGAAGCCGTTTTGGGGCCGGCGGTTACGATTCTAGATCGTGACGCGGCAGCCCGGCCATGCGCCGAGCGCGACGAGTCGACGTCCGGAAATCATGCAGGCCGCGGAAGACGCGTGCGAGATGCTGACAGCATTTCATTAGAACGGATCCAGTCTACATAGATTCTACGACGCGAACGTCCGAAACACTTTGATTGTGCGCTCGGAGTCTCTGCATGGTCGTTCCCGAAAGTTCGGGGACTGGGAATGCTGGAATTGCTGTTTGACGCACGCGCAACGAAGCGCGGGCGCGTGTCGATGTTGTGCGGTCTTGTCGCGCTTCCTTCCGCCATCGCCTTCGGCCAAAACGCGCAGGCTCAGAGCGCGAGCGGAGCATCGGTTCTTCCTCCCGTCGTGGTCGAGCAAAGCCGCCCGAGCAAGCGCCAGGTCACCACACCGCGCAACTCGCGATCTGCGAGCGCCCGCCAGACGCGATCGCGTGCGGCAGGACAGGCAGTCCAAGCAGCTTCCCAGCCGGCTGCCGCTGCAGCGGAACGCGGTACCGATCCGGTGAGGGGGTTTGTACCCGTCGTCAGCTCGGCTGCGATGAAGTCCGACGTACCGATCCTGGAGACACCGCAATCCGTTTCCGTCGTCAGCCGCGACCAGCTCGATGCGCGCTCGGTCACGACACTGGTCGAAGGATTGCAGTATGTCGCAGGTCTCGCCATCCAGCCCGGCGGCAAGGATCCGCGCTTCGACAACGTTTACATCCGCGGCTTCGACAACAACGGCTACGGCGCCTATCGCGACGGGCTTCGCGAGGTCGGCGATCCCGCCTTCTTGTCGCTGTTCCGCAACGAGCCCTACGGCTTCGAGCGCATCGACGTCATCAAGGGTCCGAGCTCCGTCATGTACGGGCAGGGGGCGCCGGGCGGTCTTGTCGACGTCATCAGCAAGCGCCCGCCCGACAAGGCCTTCGGCGAGATCGTCGGTCAGTTCGGCAATTACGATCGGTTTCAGGGGGCCTTCGATTTCGGCGGGCCCGCGACCAACGATGGGACGCTGCTCTATCGGTTGACCGGTGTGTTCCGGGATTCCGATGCGCAGATCGCCAATTTCTCGAATTTCGTGAAGGACAACCGGACCTATATCGCGCCCGCCGTGACCTGGAAGCCGACCAACGATACCACGCTGACCATCCTCGCCGACTACACGCACGATGTGACCGGCAACGCCTTTCCGCTGTCGATGGCGCATCTGAGCGGCGGTAAGGTCACCGGCATCACCGCACTGCCGCTGTTCCTCGGTGACCCCAGCTACAATAGGTTCGACCAGGAGCAGGAGCGCATCGGCTATCAGTTCGAGCACCGCTTCAACAACGATCTGATCTTCGAATCGAAGGCTCGCTACGGCCACACCGAGCTCGATTATCGCTATCTGACGTTCATCGGAACCCCGCTCGATACGGCCACGGTCTTTCCGCGTCGCGCGATGCGCATCCAGGAGCAAGTCGATACCCTGTCGACCGACAACCACCTGATCAGCAAGTTCGGCACGGGGCCGCTTCAGCACACGGTGGTCTCCGGCGTCGACTATCTGACGTTCAACATGACGGACCGGACCTATTCCGGAAATGCGCCGCCGCTCAGCAAGATCAATCCGGTCTACGACCAAGCCATCGCGGCTCCGACTGCGCTCGTCACCCCCTCGGCGAACCAGACAATCGATCAGGTCGGCGTCTATGTGCAGGACCAGATGAAGATCCAGAACTGGATCTTTACATTGGGCGGCCGCTACGATGTCTCCGAACAGAACACCTACGCCTTGGCGACCAACAAGACGACCGACACCAAGGACACGGCCTTCACCAAGCGCGGAGCGGTCTCGTACGTGTTCGATTCCGGAGTGGCGCCGTATTACAGCTATTCGGAATCGTTCCTGCCGACGCCGGGCACGGATTTTGCGGGGAATCCGTTCAAGCCGACGACGGCGCAGCAGCACGAGCTCGGCGTGAAGTACCAGCCGTCGCGGACCCTGCTGATGACGTTGGCGCTCTATGATTTGACGCGGCAAAACTCGCTCACGAGCGATCCATCGCATCTCGGCTTCTCGGTCCAGCTCGGCGAGGTGAATTCGCGCGGCATCGAGTTCGAGACGCTGGCGCAGATCATGCCCGGACTGAACCTCGTGGCCACCTACACCAACCAGGATGTGAAGGTGACGCAAACCACCACCGCCGCCGATCTCGGCAAGGTGCCGACGCTGGTGGCCCGCCAGATGGCATCGGCCTATCTCGACTACACGGTCCAGGGCGGGACATGGGACGGCTGGGGGTTGGGCGGCGGCGTCCGCTACAACGGGCCGACCTTCGCCGACACCACCAACACCATCGTCAACGAGGGCTACGTCGTGTTCGATGCGGGCCTGCATTATCGCCAGCCCAAGGGTGTCAACCTCGCGCTGAACGTAAAGAACATCGCCGATCGCGTCACCGTTGCGTGCACCACGAATGGCGGTTGCCAATACACCAGCCCGCGCACCATCACGGGCACGGTCAGCTATCGCTGGTAAGGATCGCCATGGTTCAGGCCCGCACGATCCGGCTCTGGTCCCGCATTCACACCTGGACCTCGCTCGTGTGCATGCTGTTCCTGCTGATGCTGTGCGTGACGGGACTTCCGTTGGTCTTTCACGACGAGATCGACGATCTGCTCGAGGACGAGATCTCGGCGCCCGCGATGCCGGAAGGAACGCCGCGTCTGTCGCTCGACCGGATGATCGCGGCGGCGCAAGCGCGTTTTCCCGGTCAGTATGTCCTGCTGCTCAATCTCAAGCAGACCGAGCCACTCGTGACTGTGGCCGTTTCTCCGACCGCTGTCCCGGCGCCGGGCAACTTCCATCGCCTGACGTTCGATGCGCGAACGGCCGAAATGCTCGGCGAAGAAGCCCCGCATCAGGACGTCATGGATATCGTGCTGCGGATACACAAGGACATGTTCGCAGGGCTCCCCGGCGAGCTGTTTCTCGGGGCGATGGGACTCGTGTTCGCCGTGTCGATCATCTCCGGCATCGTTGTCTATTGGCCGTTCATGCGGCGGCTGGATTTCGGGACGATCCGTCGGCGGTCGTCGCCCCGGCTCAAATGGCTCGACACCCATAATCTCCTCGGCATCGTCACGTTGACGTGGACGTTGGTGGTCGGTCTCACCGGCATGATCAACACGCTGGCGACGCCGTTGTTCGACCTGTGGCGGGCGCAGCTCATCCCCGTCTTGCTGGCGCCTCATCTGGGCAAGCCCGTGGCTCCGATCCCTTCGGTTCAAGCCGCCGTCGAGCTTGTCCGCACCAGATTTCCGGATCGCCTCGTCACCTCGGTGACGATGCCGACCGCGGCGCGTTTCGGCAGCCCGCAGCACCTCGTGGTCTGGACCAAGGGAGCGACGCCCTTCACGGCGCGCATGCTTCAGCCGATGCTGGTCGATGCCAATGACGGCAAGACGATCGTGGCGCCCGAGGTGCCGTGGTATCTGAAGACGCTTCAGGTCTCGCGTCCGCTGCATTTCGGCGATTACGGCGGGCTTCCGTTGAAGATCGTTTGGGCGGTTCTCGACATCATGACGATCATCGTTCTCGTCAGCGGAATCTATCTCTGGGCGGCAAGGCGAAAGCCGTCGGTCCGCAAGCCGCTGCGCCCAGAGCGGACCGCGGCAGTCGGTGTCTGATCCCATGCGTCGTTCCGTGTCCAAGGCGGACGCTCAGAATCTGGCCCGGCACCACAGAAGCGTGTGGGACGTGTTCCGGGCGCCGCTCCTGGTCGGCTTGGTCTGCGCCGTGGGGCTGGGTCTGGCGCTCGTCGGAGATGGGATCTGGGACGGCCTGTCGTGGTTGGCTCTTTCGCTGCCGGTTGGGCTTGCGGCGTTCTACTGGCACCGCGCAGGCCGCCGGCGCTGACAGCGAATCCGCCGAACCGACGGTTATCGGTGCTGCTCTTCCGGGGCGCCTTCGACCTCATGCGCCTCGTCCTTGCCGCCAAGCATGCGATGCAGCCGGCGCTCGAGGCGGCGGCCGATCGTCAGCAGGACGAAGGCCAGCGCAAGGGCGACGATGACGATCCTCCACTGTCCGGCGCCGCAGACGATGCCGAGGCAGGCGGCAAGGAAAGTGCAGGCGGCGCTGGTGAGGCCCCGAACGCGAAACCCCGTGCTTTGGTGCACGATGACGCCAGCACCGAGAAAGCCGATGCCCGTGAGGATGCCCTGGATGACACGGCTGGCGGCGTCGACGACCCTGGCAGGTTCGGCGAGCTGCAGCGCGAGCAGAACCACGCTCGCGGTGGAGAGACCGACGATGCCGAGCGTCTTCAGCCCGATCGGCTTGCCGTGCAGGTCGCGGTTGAGGCCGATCGCGCCGCCGGCGAGCGTCGCCGTGCCGAGGCGCAGCAGGGTTTCGGGCCAATCGAGCTCGGTCATGGCGCCTCGATCATGTCTTCGGCAGGCGGCCCATCACATAGAACTCCTCGTTCGGCCGCATGCCCGTGAAATTCGCCAGCCGGTTCGACAGCGCGAAGAAGGCGGAGATCGCGGCGATGTCCCAGATGTCGTCGTCGCTGAAGCCGTGCGGCGCGAGCGCGGCGAAATCGTCCTCCGAAATCCGCTGCGCGTCAGCCGAGACCTTCATGGCAAAATCGAGCATCGCCTTCTGCCGCGGCGTGATGTCGGCCTTGCGGTAGTTGATCGCGACCTGGTCGGCGATCAGCGGGTTCTTGGCGCGGATGCGCAGGATCGCGCCATGGGCGATCACGCAATATTGGCACTGGTTCGCCGCCGACGTCGCCACCACGATCATCTCGCGCTCGGCCTTGGTGAGGCCGCCGTCCTTCTCCATCAGCGCATCGTGATAGGCGAAGAAGGCGCGGAACTCGTCGGGGCGGTAGGCCAGCGTCAGGAACACGTTCGGCACGAAGCCGCTCTTCTCCTGCACGGCGAGGAGGCGCGTGCGGATGTCGTCGGGCAGCGTGTCGAGGGCGGGGGCGGGAAAGCGTTGCGCGGCTGTCTTTGTCATGGGCATGGTTCCGGCTTTTAGGCGGGAACCATAGTCGATGCGGAAGGCGGGCTCAACGTGCCAGCCGTTCTGGCCGCGACGAACGTGCGAGTTATGAGCGACGCTCCATCCGCCGTCATTGCGAGCGCAGCGAAGCCGTCCAGAAATCCCTCCGCGGAAAGACTCTGGCTTGCTTCGCTGCGCTCGCAGTGACGGGGTGGAGAGAGCTTTGCCTTACCGCAGCGGCTTCTTCAGCAGCGAGAAGCGGTCCGGGTCGAGGCCCATCGACGGCTGCAGCATCGGCGCTTCGACGCTGGACATGGTCTTCGCCGGCGGCGCCGAGAACACGGGGTCGTTCGGTACGTCGCGCTGCGATGTGGCGCCGCGCCAGCGTTCGAGCACGGCGCTGACGAAATGCATGTCGTGACCGGAGGTGACCGACGGCACGCTGGAGATGGTGGCCTCGCCGCGCGGCAATTGGTGCGGCGGCACTTCCTTGAAGCGCAGGCGGGTCGGCAGCGCCACGCCTTCGCCGAACGCCAGCACCTCGCGGGTGCCGAGCGACGGAACGAAGGAGAGCAGATTCGCGGCGGCATCCGACACCGCGGCGCGCAGCAGCGCCTGGTCGCGGTCGTTGGCGAGGCGCATCGTGAACAGCGTGTTGCACTGGGAGATGATGGTGGCGTCGAGCTCGGCGGGGCGCTGGGTGATGAGGCCGAGATAGACGCCGTATTTGCGGCCTTCCTTGGCGATGCGCGACACCGCCTTGCGGGTCGGGCCGAAGCCGATGTTGCGGTCGGCGGAGGCATAGCGGTGAGCCTCCTCGCAGACGAACAGCAGCGGCGAGACGCCGTCGCTCCACAGGCCGAAGTCGAAGGCCATGCGGCAGAGCACGGACACGACCGAATCGATCACCTCGGCCGGGAAGCCGGCGAGCTGCATCACGGTCATCGGCTTGCCGTTGGCGGGCAGGCGGAACAGATGGCTGATCACCTCGGCCATGGTGTCGCCGCCGACATTGGCGTTGTCGAACATGAAGGCGTAGCGCGGGTCGTTGCGTACCGCCTCGATGCGCGAGATCAGCTTGTGATAGATGATGCGCGAGGAGCGGTTCTCGAGCTTGCCCATGCGCTCGTCGATCAGCGACAGCAGGTCGACCAGGCGATAGGGCACCGGCGTATCGACGGTGTAGCCGATCTGCTTGGGATCGATGCGCTTGAGGCCGATGCGGTCGGCGTTCTGGTACTGGGTGTAGACGCCCTTGGCGAGCGGAATCACCTCGGCCAGGATGTCGAGCTCCTCGGGCACGCCGGCGCGGCCGCCGAACAGCACGTCGACGATTTCCTCGAAATTGAACAGCCAGAACGGCAGCTTCAGGTTCCGCGGGTTGAGCACCAGCGCGCGGTCGCCGAAGCAGCGGCCATATTCGTTGTGCACGTCGAGCAGGAAGATGCGCAGGTTCGGCCGCGCCTTCAGGATCTCGTTGAGCAGCAGCGAGACGCCGGTCGATTTACCGACGCCGGTCGATCCGAGCACGGCAAAATGCTTGGACAGCATTTCCTCGACGTCGACATAGGCGATGACCGAGCGGTCCTGCTGGAGGAAGCCGACATTGATCTGGTCCGAGCCGGTCGGCGCGTAGATCGTGCGCAGCTCCTGGCTGGTGATCAGGTCGACGGCATCGCCGATGGTCGGATAATTGGTGACGCCGCGCTGGAATTTGGCCTTGTCCGCGGCATTGAGGATCTCGCCGAGCAGGTCGACCGAGGCGATCGCGATGTAATTGTCCGAGCCTGACAGGTTCTCGCAGGAGACCTCCGTGATCATCGCAACGATGACCGAACTGCTGCAACGGATGCTGACGAAGCGTCCGACGGTGGCCCGCACCTCCGAGATCGGCATCCGGCTTTCCGCCAGAAGCCCGACCCGGGCGAGCGATCCGCGAACCGAAATCACGCGTCCAAAGGATGTCACGATGAATGAACCTGGCAAGAGCAAGGGATTTGCCCGGACTATGCCCGGCCGTCGCTGCACAAACGGTTAAACGGCGGGCGCGCCCGCTCCGTTAAATCCGTGGTAATTCGGTCCGGAGACTTGTCGCCGATGGCTGCTCATGGCTGGAATCGCCGGGAAAATACTGCATTTCCGGGCCTTTAGGGCGAGATGGTCCTTAAGGAAAAGTTTACCATTCGAGCAGGCCCTTTCGTCCGGCGGCGGACCGACATTGGTCGGACAGGCGCCGTTCGCAGCAGCGACGCTGGCTGCTTTGTTGACGGGACCTAATGATTTGTACATTAGTACAAATGAGGTCCGTCACTGTCGGCACACCCGCACGAGGGCCCGCCCGCGCGTTGTGCCGTGCGCGTTCCAATTGCGCCGCCCGGACAGGCGGATCGCAGCCATGCTCCAGGAGGAAACCATGCAGCCCGAACCGATCCTCGATCTCGCCCATCTCGGCCACATGGAGCTGCTGACGCCGAAGCCGGACGAGAGCCTGAAATTCTTCGTCGATGTCATGGGTATGACGGTCAGCGGACAGAAGGGTGAGTCGGTCTATTTGCGCGGCTGGGACGATTACGAGCGTTATTCGCTCAAGCTCACGGCGGCAAAGACCTCGGGCATGGGCCACATGGCGCTGCGTGCGCGCAGCCAGCAGGCGCTGGAGCGGCGCGTCGCAGCGCTGAAGGGGTCCGGCTTCGACATCGGCTGGATCGACGGCGACATGGGGCAGGGGCCGACGTTCCGCTGCCGCGACCCCGATGGCCACATCGTCGAGCTCTATTACGAGACCGAATGGTATCAGGCGCCGCCCGAACTCAAGCCTGCGCTGAAGAACCAGGCACAGCGCTTTCCCGCCCGCGGCGTCAATGTCCGCCGCCTCGACCATCTCAACTGCCTTGCCGTCGACATCAAGGCCAACCGCCAGTTCTTCGAGACCTATCTCGGCTGCCGTCTCACCGAGCAGATCGTGCTCAACGACGGCCGTGAGGCCGCGATGTGGCTGACGATGTCGAACAAGAGCTACGATTTCGCCTATTCGCTCGATCATTCGGGCGTGCGGGGCCGCTTCCACCACGTCACCTACGCCCTCGACAGTCGCGAGGAGATTCTGCGCGCCGCCGACATCTTTCTCGAGAACGGCATTCACATCGAGACTGGGCCGCACAAGCACGCGATCCAGCAGACCTTCTTCCTCTACGTCTACGAGCCCGGCGGCAACCGCGTCGAAGTCGCCAATGCCGGCGCACGCCTTATCCTGGCGCCCGACTGGAAGCCGATCGTGTGGACCGAGGAGGAGCGCAAGAAGGGCCAGGCCTGGGGATTGAAGACGATCGAGTCCTTCCACACCCACGGCACGCCGCCGGTGGAGGTGACGAAGCACGCCTAATTGGCGGAGGCGCGCACCTTTGCGATCGTCTCGCGCACGCCGGTCCAGGCCGGCTTGTCCGGCGCGAACTGCCGGCGCAGGAAGCCGACGAGCTCCTCGATCTGGGTGTCGCTCATGCTGTTCCTGAACGCGGGCATGTAGCCGAGATCGCTCGAGACGGGCTCCGCGATGCCGTGCAGGATGACCTGTACGAGATTGTCCGACGTGGCGCTGTGCAGGTTGCTGTTGAGCGCGAGCGAAGGCCTTGTGCCGAACAGCGGCAGGCCGCCGACCTCGTGGCAGACGGCGCAGGCGCCCTGATAGAGGCGCGCGCCGGCGGAGGAGGCGACGGTCACTTGCGTTGCATTTTCGAGCTTGGCGGCCAGCGCATCCTGCGCCTGGTGGTCGACCGCAGTGTCATTGAACGAGTTGAGATAGACCGCCATCGCACGGATGTCCTGGTCGGGCAGCGCCTTGAGGTCCCGGACGATCGGTGCCATCGGGCCGGCGGCGACGCCGTGGTAACGCGAATGGCCGGTGCGCAAATAGGCGTACAGCTCATTCTCGCTCCACGGGATCGGCGCGTGCGAGAGCGAGGTCAGCGACGGCGCTTCCCAGCCCTCGGCGAAGCCGCCGGCGAGATAGGCGTTGCGTTGCTCGGCGCCGAGCGCGTTGCGCGGCGAATGGCAGGCGCTGCAATGGCCGAGGCCCTCGACCAGATAAGCACCGCGATTCCAAGCCTCGGACTTTGTGGGGTCGGGCTTGAAGTCGGGCGTTCGGTGGAACAGCGCATTCCAGCCCGCCAGCAGCGGGCGGAGATTGAACGGGAAGGCCAGCGTGTTGGCCGGCGTCGTCGCGCGCACCGCAGGTTGCGCCATCAGGTAAGCGTAGAGCGCCTGCAGATCGGAATCGCTGGTCTTTGCAAAATGCGTGTAGGGGAAGGCGGGATAGAGCTGGCGTCCGTCGCGATGCAGGCCATCGCGCATGGCGCGCTCGAATGCGGGGTAGGACCAGGCACCGATCCCGGTCTCGACGTCGGGCGTGATGTTGGTCGCGTAGATCGTGCCGAACGGTGTTTCCAAGGCGCGACCGCCGGCATTTGGTGCGCCGCTGACGATGGTGTGGCACTCGGCGCAATTGCCGAGCGCGGCGAGCTGCTCTCCGCGCGCGATCGTTGCAGCTGAATAGACCGACGGATCGGGGCGCGCGATGGGTGCAATCGCGCGGCCGGGAAGAAGCGCCGCGCCGATGCCGATCGCGGCGGTGCAGACGGCTGCAATCGTTGCGAAGATGCCGGCGCGCCTGGCGAACGGATTTTCCCAGATACGAGACGGAGGCGAGGCTGCGGGCGGGGGCAGGGACTGCGGCGTCGCCGGTGCTTCGCCGTGCAATCCCTTGAGGATTCGCTCAGGCGTGAACGGCGGCTCGCGAAAGCGCACGCCGGTGGCATCGAAGATGGCGTTCGCGATCGCGGCTGCGCTCGGCACCGAGGCGGACTCGCCGACGCCGAGCGGCGGCTGATCCTGCCGCGGCAGCATCAGCACGTCGATCTTGGGAACGTCGGGGAAGGGGATGATCGGATAAGCGCCCCATTCACGCGCGGCCACCGCGCCGCGCTCGAACGACACCTCTTCCATCAACGCGCGGCTGGTGGACTGGATGACGTTGCCCTGGATCTGGTGGCGCACGCCGTCCGGGTTGATCATCAGGCCGGAGTCCTGCCCCGCGACGACGCGCGTCACGCTGACGTCGCCGGTCGTCTTGTTCACCGCGACGTCGGCGACCCACGCCGACCACGCCGCGCCATAGCCCGGAAACTTGCTGTGGACGTAGAGCGCATAGGCAAAGCCGCGGCCATGCACGACCTCACCGTCCTTCTCCTCGCGAACGGGGCGGGACGTCCAGCCCGCGCGCTCGGCGACCGCATTGACCAGATCGACCGCGCGCGGGTCCTTCAGATGGCGCAGGCGATATTCGATGGGATCGACGCCGGCTTCGGTTGCGGCCTCGTCGATATAGGATTCATGCGCAAAAGTGTTCGGCAGGGCCGAGACGCCGCGAAACCAGGAGGCACGCACGATCGGCGGCGTGTCGTGGGCGACGACGCGCATGTGCTCGTAATCGTAGGGCGGGATCGCGGTGCGGTCGCCCATCTGGAGCACCGCAGGTTCGGGCGAAAGGCGGCCGGTCAGCAGCAGCGCCAGCGTCGGCGCGGCATTCGAGGGATAGCGCGTGGCAAGGTCGTAAGCAGCGATGCCGCCGTCAGCATCGAGGCCGCCATTGACGTCGATGAGTTGTGCGGTGCCTTTGGGCTCCCAGGCGTGCTCCTGCTCGCGCGTCAGCTGCACGCGGACAGGACGGCCGACGGCGCGCGACAGCAGCAGCGCATCGGCGGTGACATCGTCAGCGCAGTTGCGGCCGTAGCAGCCGGCGGCCTCCAGCCGGATCACCTCGATCTCGCTCTCGGGGCGCTCGATCAGCAGCGCCAGATCGCTGCGCAGCACGTGCGGGTTCTGCGTGCCCGACCAGACGCGGATATTGCCGTCCTGGAAGTCGGCAACCGCGCAGGACGGGCCGATCGAGGCGTGCATCTGATACGGCCAGACGTAAGTGCGCTGCATCGGCTTGGCCGCGCCTGATATCGCCTTGTCGACGTCGCCCTTGTCGATCAGCGTGCGCGGTGTCGATGGATTGGCGCGCAGCGCGGTCTCGACATCGGCGAGGTCGGTCAGCGTCGGCATCGGCTTCCAGCTCAGCTTGAGCTGCTCTGCTGCACGGATTGCATTCTCCTCGCGCCCGGCGACCACGCCGACGAAATCGCCGATCCGCACCACGGCCAGAAGGCCAGGAATGTCGCGCACGGAGGATTCGTCCACGGCGATCAGGCTGGTGCCGACGAACGGCCCGGCATCGACGCCGGCATAGGGCGGCCGCACCACGCGTCCGTGCACCATGCCTGATATGCGGATGTCGTGCACGAAGGTCAGCTCGCCGGTGGCTTTGGCAGGTAAATCGACGCGCGGCACCGACTGGCCGACGATGGCGTAATCGCCGACCGGCTTGACCTGCACGTCATCGGCCAGCTCGAGGCGGATCGCCTCCTCGCCGATCAGCTCGCCATAGCTGACGCTGCGATTGTCGTGGCCGCGAACGAGTCCATCCTCGATCTTGAGCTCGGCTTCGGGCAAGTCCAGGTGTTCCGCCGCGCGCGCGATCAGAAAGTGCCGGGCCTGCGCCGCGGCCTTGCGCAGCGGCACGGCCGTGATCTGGATGGTTTCGCTCGCGATCGTCGCGCCCTGGTTCGGTACCACGGCCGTGTCGCCGAGCACGACGACGACGCGCGCAAAGGACACGTCGAGCTCTTCGGCGACGATCTGGCCCAGCGCAGTGCGGATGCCGGTGCCGAGATCGACATGGCCGTTATAGGCCGTGACCGAACCGTCCGCAGTGATGCGGACGAAGGTCTCGGATGTGACCTCGTCCACGCTGCGGGCGACGATGAGCGAACCCGCGCGTTCAGCTCGGTTCGAAACAAGGGAGGCCATCAATCTGCGGCCTCGGTGAGCTGGCTAGAGGCGCGCATCACCGCGCGGAGGATCTCGACATGCGTGCCGCAGCGGCAAAGATTGTAGCGCAGCGCCGCCAGCGCCTCCTGCTCGGTTGGCCGCGGATTGATCGCGAGCAGCGCCTTGGTGGTCATGATCATGCCGTTGAGACAATAGCCGCATTGTGCGGCCTGCTCGTCGATGAAGGCCTGCTGCACGACGTCGGGCTTGTCGCGTGTGCCGAGGCCTTCGAGCGTCACGATGTCGCGGCCGGCGCAGCCGCTCACCGGAATCACGCAGGAGCGTGCCGCCAGTCCGTCGATCAGGACAGTACAGGTGCCGCATTCCCCCAAGCCGCAGCCGTATTTCGGGCCGTTCAGCGCGAGGTCATTGCGAAGCACATAGAGCAGCGGCGTGTCCCGCGCTGCCGTGACCTCGTGGATCCTGCCGTTCACGGTGAGGCGGATCGGTGTCTGCGTCATCCTCGTTCCCAAGCCCAAGACAAAGCCAAGAGACAAACCCAAAATCATGCGATCGCGAAAATTCGACGCCGCGACGATACCGTTTGTACACAAACGTGCAAGCCGTGCATGCCGCACTGCAGCGCGACTGCCTTCTTTGTGGACAGAGCGGATAGGCAAATGAGGTTTTATGCGGCAGCGGCATCTTTTGCGCTGCACCGCCGCTTGACAGCCCCGGGGCACCGCGCGCAACATCGTTCGTATACGAATGATAACTGCGATGTCCGCCGGCTCCGACATGGTGACAGAAACGACGAGCGCCGTCATCGACAAGATCCGCTGCGATGCTTGTCCGGTGATGTGCTACATCAAGCCCGGCGCGGCGGGGGCCTGCGACCGCTATGCCAATCACGACGGCAAGCTCGTCCGCGTCGATCCGCACGTCATCCTGGAGCGCACCGTCTCGCACGGCGGCAAGCTGGTCCCGTTCAGCCGCACCGAGGACTGGGACGGCAAGATCGTCCATGAGCCCTCGACTTTCGTGACGGCGATCGGCGCAGGCACGACCTATCCCGACTACAAGCCGGCGCCGTTCATCGTTTCGGCAGAGGTCGACGGCGTCGACATGGTGACCGTCGTCACCGAGGGCATCTTCTCCTATTGCGGCATCAAGGTGAAGATCGACACCGACCGCTATCTCGGCCCGGAGACTGCGACCGTGCGCGCGCAGGGCGAGGCGGTCGGCCATGTCACGACCAGCGAATACGGCTCGCAGATGCTGTCGCTCGGCGGCGTGCATCATCTCACCGGCGGCTCCAAGAAGGAGGGCCGGGTCACCTGCGACACGCTGATGGACCTCGCCAATTGCAAGGCGGTGGAGCTGACCATCGACGGCGGCGCCACCGTGGTGGTGCAGGCCGGCCAGCCGCCGATCGTCAACGGCGTGAAGGAAGAGCGCATGCGCGTCGGCTGCGGCTCGGCGACGATCGGCATGTTCGCCAAGCAATGGCACGGCAAGGTGGACGAGGTCGTCGTGGTCGACGACCACATCACCGGCGTGCTCTCGGAGCACCAGGCCGGCAAGCTGCTCGACATCGCCGACACCGGCATCAAGATGAAGGGCCGCCGCTCGACGCCCGGCCGCTATTTCCAGGTGGCCGATCCCGGCACGGGCTGGGGCGGCACCAACATCTCCGATCCCTTGTCGATCCTGGGCCCGTTCGATGCCAAGGAAGCAAAGCCCGGTTTGACCATGCTGATGGTCTCCACCACCGGCGAGCATTCGTCCTATTACGTGCTCGACAAGGCCCTGAAGCCGGTCGAGACCGAGATGCCGGCCGACCTGAAGTTCTCGGTCGAGCGGATCCAGGAAAACTGCGAGCCCGCGCTGTGCACGGTGCTGTTCATGGCGGGCGCGGGCGGCTCGCTGCGCGCCGGCGTCACCGACAACCCGGTGCGGCTGACGCGCTCGGTCAAGGACGCGCTGACGCGTGTCACCAGCGGCGGTGCGCCGGTCTATGTCTGGCCGGGCGGCGGCATCACCTACATGGTCGATGTGACGCAGATGCCGTCAGGCGCGTTCGGCTATGTGCCGACACCGGCCCTGGTCGCGCCGATCGAGTTCACGATGAAGCTGTCCGACTATGCCGCACTCGGCGGACACATGGATTATGTGAAGCCGCTCTCCGAGGTGCAGAACGGCGACGATGTCCGCCAGTTGCCCTGGCAGAACCCGATTCCAGGGCCCCGCACATGACCAGGCGCCCGCAAATCGCATTGCTGTCTGATGGCCGGCGGCTGCATTTGCAGGATGGACCGATCGATCTGATCGTCGAGGCGAGGGGACGTGCGGATGCGGTGCGGGCCGCCTATGAGGCTGCGGCGCTGCGGTTCACCGGATTGCTCGACGAGCTTTGCGCAGAGCTGCCCGAATTGCGGTCCGGCGCCGGGACGCGGACGTCGCTAAAGGGCGTCGTCGCGCGCCGCATGCATGCCGCGGTGGCGCCCTATGCCGCCGATTGCTTCATCACGCCGATGGCGGCCGTTGCCGGTAGCGTCGCGGAGGAAATTCTGGCTGCGATGCTGCGCGCTGCGACGCTCGATCGGGCTTACGTCAACAATGGCGGCGACATCGCGCTGCATCTCGGCAAGGGCGAGCAATTTTCGGTCGGGCTGATGGATCGCCCCGACCGCGACGGTGTGATGCGGACGATGCGGATCGATGCGGACGATCCGGTGCGGGGCGTTGCGACCAGCGGCCGGCACGGCCGCAGCTTTTCGCTCGGGATCGCCGATGCCGTGACCGTGCTGGCGGCGACCGCTTCGCAAGCCGATGCGGCCGCGACCGTGATCGCCAATGCCGTCGATCTTCCCGGACATCCCGCCATCATCCGCAAGCCTGCGAACGAGCTTCAACCCGACAGCGATCTGGGCGGGCGCCTCGTGACGCGCGATGTCGGCGAGGTGTCTCACCATGAGATCGCCGCCGCGCTCGAATCTGGCGCAGAATGTGCACGGCATTTATTCGATCGTCGGCTGATCGAGGGTGCCGTGCTGCAGCTTTGTGGTGATATGCTTGTCATCGGACCGAAAGATATTGAGCGGCTGGAATCGCGCCCGCGTCAGCTGGAGAACGCGGTTCATGCCTGAGCAGGGAAGTGTCCAGAGGAAGCAGCCATGAGCGCGATCATCCGCAAGATCGTCACTGTCGTCGAAGAGACGCAGATGGAGATGGGCCGACAGGTATCGCCGCCGACCCGGCGTGCTGCGGCGATTGCCGTCATCGAGAATCCGTTTGCCGGAAAATACGTCGAGGATCTTTCGCCGCTGATCGCGATCGGCGAGGAGCTGGGCGAGCTCTTGTCAAAACGCGCGGTGGCGGCGCTCGGCATCGATGGCGCCAAGGCGCACAGCTACGGCAAGGCCGCGGCGGTCGGCGAGAACGGCGAGCTGGAGCATGCCGCCGCGATCCTCCACCCCAAGATGGGCGCGCCGGTGCGCAAGGTTCTGGGCAAGGGCGCGGCGCTGATCCCCTCGTCGAAGAAGCGCAGCGGTCCGGGCACGACGCTGGACATCCCGCTCGGGCACAAGGACGCTTCCTTCGTGCGCAGTCATTTCGACGGTATGGAAGTGCAGATCAACGACGCGCCGCGTGCCAACGAGATCATGGTCGCGGTCGCCGTCACCGACAGCGGCCGTCCGCTGCCGCGGGTCGGCGGGCTGACGGTTGCGGAGATCAAAGGCGAAGACGGTCTGAGATAGAAGTCATAAGCGAGTTCAAACTGGAGGTTGGGATGCGAGCAAGAAATTACTTCGTCGGCGCGGCCTTCGCGCTTCTGGCGAGCGGCATGGCTCATTCGGCCCTGGCGCAGGACATCAAGATCGGCGAGATCAACAGCTATTCGCTGCTGCCGGCATTCACCGAGCCCTATCGCAAGGGCTGGCAGCTTGCGGTCGAGGAAGTCAACGCGGCCGGCGGCATCAACGGCAAGAAGCTCGTCGTCATCTCCAAGGACGACGGCGGCAAGCCGGCGGACGCGCAGACCGCGGCCAACGAGCTCGTCTCGAGCGAGAGCGTCGCGATGCTCGCCGGCACGTTTCTGTCGAACATCGGTCTTGCGGTCTCTGACTTCGCCAACCAGAAGAAGGTGTTCTTCCTCGCGGCCGAGCCGCTCACGGACGCCATCACCTGGTCCAAGGGCAACAGGTACACCTTCCGCCTGCGCCCCTCCAACTACATGCAGGCGGCGATGCTGGTGGAGGCCGCCAGCAAGCTGCCCGCAAAACGCTGGGCGACGATTGCGCCGAACTATGAGTACGGCCAGTCGGCGGTCGCGGTGTTCAAGAAGCTGATGTCGGAGAAGCGCCCCGACATCCAGTGGGTCGACGAGCAATGGCCGCCGCAGGGCAAGATCGACGCCGGCCCGGTGGTGCAGGCGGTTGCCGCGGCAAATCCGGAAGCGATCCTCAACGTCACGTTCGGCGCGGACCTCGTCAAGCTCGTGCGTGAAGGCAACACGCGTGGCCTGTTCAAGGGGCGCGAGGTGGTCTCCTTCCTGACCGGCGAGCCCGAATATCTCGACCCGCTCAAGGACGAGACGCCGGAGGGCTGGATCGTCACCGGCTATCCCTGGTACTCGATCAAGACGCCCGAGCATGATGCGTTCCTGAAGGCGTATCAGGCCAAGTACAACGACTATCCGCGCCTCGGCTCGATCGTCGGTTACCAGACCATCAAGTCGGCGGCCGCGATTCTGGCGAAGGCCGGCTCGACCGATCCGGAGAAGCTGATTGCCGCGGCGGAGGGGCTGACCACGCCGTCGCCGTTCGGCGAGATCACCTTCCGCAAGATCGACCACCAGTCGACGCTCGGCGCTTACGTCGGCAAGACCGCGCTGAAGGACGGCAAGGGCGTGATGGTGGAGTCGTCCTACAAGAAGGGCGCGGACTATCTGCCTGGCGATGCCGAAGTCGAGAAGCTGCGTCCGAAGGATTGAGTTCTGCTGCCGTAGGGTGGGTTAGCCCTGCGGACTGCGCGTAGCGCAGATCGCTCGGCGTAACCCACCACTTTCGGTGCCACACGAGAAAAGGCGGTGGGTTACGCCGAGCAGATGCGCTCTGCGCATCTGCAGGGCTAACCCACCCTACGATTTCAACGAACCCGGACCGCCGATGGCCTTTTACGTCGTACAGTTTCTGACCGGTCTCGCCAGCGCGGCGTCGCTGTTCCTGGTGGCGTCGGGCCTGTCGATCATCTTCGGCGTGACGCGAATCGTGAATTTCGCGCATGGCGCCTTCTACATGATCGGCGCCTACATCGCCTTCACGCTGACCGAACGCCTGTCCGGCGCGTTCGGCTTCTGGGGCGGCATCGTGCTGGCCGCGTTCGCGGTGGCGCTGATCGGCGTCATCGTCGAGATGGTGCTGCTCCGGCGCATCTATCATGCGCCCGAGCTGTTCCAGCTGCTCGCGACCTTCGGCCTGACCTTGATGGTCGAGGATCTGGTCGTGCTGATCTGGGGGCCGGACGACCTCGTCGGGCGCCGCGCGCCAGGCTTCAAGGGCGCGATCGATTTCTTCGGCCAGAACATTCCGAGCTACGATCTGTTCCTGATCGTGCTCGGCCCCGTCGTGCTCGGCATTCTCTGGCTGCTGTTCCAACGCACGCGCTGGGGCGTGCTGGTGCGCGCGGCGACGCAGGACCGCGACATGGTGGCAGCCCTCGGCGTCAATCAGAAATGGCTGTTCACGAGCGTGTTCGCCGTCGGCGTCTTCCTCGCAGCGCTCGGCGGCGCGCTCCAGATCCCGCGCGATGCCGTGCATCACGCCATGGATCTGCGCATCATCGTCGAGGTGTTCGTCGTGGTCGTGATCGGCGGCCTCGGCAGCATCGTCGGCGCTTTCGTCGCGGCGGTGCTGGTCTCCGAGCTGAATGCCTTCGGCATTCTGATCTTCCCGAAGATCTCCATCATCCTGGTCTTCCTGGTGATGGCGGTGGTGCTGATCGTGCGTCCCTGGGGCCTGTTCGGCAAGCCGGAAGCGGCCGCGCGCAAGACGCCGGGCCTCACCGTCAATCCCTGGCGGCCGCTGACCTCGAGCGAGCGGCTGATGGCGCTTGCGGCGCTCGTGATCGCAGCGATGCTGCCGCTGTTCGCCGGCAATTATCTGCTGACCGTGGGCTCGGAGATCGCGATCTTCGTGATCTTCGCCGTCAGCCTGCACTTCCTGATGTCGGTCGGCGGCCTCGCCTCGTTCGGTCACGCCGCCTATTTCGGCCTGGGCGCCTATGGCATTGCCTTCCTCGCCAAGATGGCGGGGCTGCCGATGATCGTCTGCCTGCTGCTCGGCCCGCTGCTCGGCTGCATGGGCGCGGCGGTGTTCGGCTTCTTCGCGGTGCAGCTCTCCGGCGTCTATTTCGCGATGCTGACGCTCGCCTTTGCGCAGATCGTGTGGTCGATCGCGTTCCAGTGGGTGAACGTGACCGGCGGTGACAACGGCATTCTCGGCCTCTGGCCCTCGAGCTGGGCGGCAAGTCCGTCGCGCTTCTACTGGCTTGCGCTCGGCGTCGCGGCGCTGGTGACCGTCGCGCTGCGAGCCATGGTGTTCTCGCCGTTCGGCTACGCGCTTCGCGCCACGCGCGACTCAGGCCTGCGCAGCGAAGCCATCGGCATCGATGCCAAGCGCATCCAGTGGACCGCCTTCGTGATCGCAGGCACGACCGCCGGCATCGGCGGCGCATTGTTCGCCTATCTCAAGGGCAGCGTGTTCCCCGACAATCTCGGCATCTCGCTGTCGGTCGACGCGCTGGTCATGGTGCTGCTCGGCGGCGTCGAGACGGTGTCGGGCGCGGTGATCGGCGCCATTGTCTACAAGGCGTTGAACATCTGGCTGGTGAGCCAGACCGATCTGTCGAAGCTCGTGCTCGGCGGCTTCATCATGTTGATCGTCGTCGTCTTCCCCAAGGGCATCGTCGGCATGCTGGAGATGCTGGCGCAGCGCCGGAAGAAGTCATCGCCGCCGGGATCCACCTTGCTCGCCAAGCCGATCGAGTCTGCCGAATGAGCGTTGCACCCCCACTTCTCGCGGTCGAAGGCCTGACCAAATCCTATGGCGGCATCCATGCCGTGCGCGGCGTGTCGTTCTCGCTGCGGGCCGGCGAGATCCTGGCCCTGATCGGGCCGAACGGGGCGGGAAAAAGCACCTGCTTCGACATGCTCAACGGCCAGAACAAGCCTGATAGCGGGCACGTCCGCCTGCTCGGCGAAGAGATCACGGGCCGGAAGCCGCGTGAGGTCTGGCGGCTCGGCGTCGGCCGCACGTTCCAGATCACCGCGACCTTCGCCACCATGACCGTGCGCGAGAACGTGCAGGTCGCGCTGATCTCGCATGGGAAGCAACTGTTCAATCTGTTCGGCTCGGCGCCGAAGTTCGACCGCGCCGAGGCCGGCCGCCTGCTCGAGCTGGTCGGCATGGGCGGTTATGCGGACCGGCCCTGCGGCGAGCTTGCCTATGGCGATCTCAAGCGGCTCGAGCTTGCGGTCGCGCTCGCCAACCAGCCCAAACTGCTGCTGATGGACGAGCCGACGGCGGGCATGGCACCGCGCGAGCGCGTCGAGTTGATGCGGCTGACCGCGGGCATTGCTCGGGAAAAATCCATCGGGGTGCTCTTCACCGAGCACGACATGGACGTGGTGTTCGAGCATGCCGACCGCATCATCGTGCTCAACCGCGGGACGTTGATCGCGGAGGGCTCGCCGGCGGACGTGCGCGGCAATCCCCAGGTGCAGGCGGTCTATCTCGGCGAGGGCCTGGTCTACGATGCCCGCCATCGCGAGGGGGCATCGACATGAAGCTCACGGTGCAAGACCTCAACAGCCATTACGGTCCGGCGCATATCCTGTTCGACATCGGCTTCGAGGTCGGCGAGGGCGAGGTGGTGGCGCTGCTGGGGCGCAACGGCGCCGGCAAGTCGACGACGTTCCGCTCGATCGTCGGCCTCGTCGCGCAGCGCTCCGGCCGCATCACGTTCGAGGGCAAGGACGTCTCGTCGAAGCCGACCCACGAGATTGTGCGCGAGGGCCTCGGCTACGTGCCGGAGGAGCGGCGAATCTTCACGGACCTGACCGTCGAGGAAAACCTCGAAGTCGGCCGCCAGCCGAAGCGTCCGAACGCGCCGCACTGGACGCGCGAAAAGCTGTTCACGCTGTTTCCGAACCTGGGCGAGATGAAGAACCGCCCGGGCGGACGCATGAGCGGCGGCGAGCAGCAGATGCTCACCATCGCGCGTACGCTGATGGGCAATCCCTCGCTGGTGCTGCTGGACGAGCCGTCGGAGGGCCTGTCGCCGAAGATCGTGGAGCAGATGGTCGATGCCATCCTGACCATGAAGAAGGAAGGCGTCAGCATCGTCGTCTCCGAGCAGAATCTGCATTTCGCGCGGCTGATTTCGGATCGCGCCTACATTATCGAGCGCGGCCGGATCTGCTTCGGCGGCACCATGGCCGAGCTCGACGCGCGCCCGGATATCCGCGACGCGCATCTGTCGTTGTGAGGGACGCGCAGCGGATGGCGAGAAGTGTTACGGCAAAGAAGAGCGTCAAACCAGCGAAACCGCCTTACGTGCTCGACGAACAGGTCGGCTTCATCCTGCGTCAGGTCTGGCAGCGCCACAGCTCGATCTTCACCCGCGATATCGGCACCAACCTGACGCCGACGCAATGGGCGGCGCTGTCGAAACTGGCCGAGACCGGGCCGTGCTCGCAGAATCAGCTCGGGCGCCTCACGGCGATGGACGTCGCGACCATCAAGGGCGTGATCGATCGTCTCACCGCGCGCGGCCTGACCGAAACGAGCCAGGATCCCGAGGACGGCCGGCGCCTGCTGGTAAGCCTGACCCGCGCCGGTCAGCAGCTTGTCGAAAAGCTCGCGCCGAATGCGCTGGCGATCACCCGCGAGACGCTGGCGCCGCTCGATGCGAAAGAGCGCGACACGCTGATGGCGCTGCTGAACAAGCTCAGATGAAAGTGCCGTAGGCTGGGCAAAGCGAAGCGTGCCCACCATCCTTTCTCGAATCGCAAAAATCGTGGGCGCGGCGCTTCGCGCCTTTGCCCACCCTACGGCAGTTGAACAAGGTGCCGGAACTGGCGACTAACCTCGATGAAGGATTTATCGAGGTTTTGGTCATGAGAGTTGCGAGGCGCTTTGCGGTTGTCTTGAGTCTTGGTGCCGCGCTCGCCGGCCAATGCGCTCCTGCCCTTGCCGCGGAGCCTTACGAAGGCTTCTGGGCCTCGACCAAAAAGGACTGTCGCAACGAGGATAGCCCCAACCGCATGAGCATCGAGGGCGGCAATCGCCTCTACTGGTACGAGACGCGGTGCCGCGCCAGCGAGATCACGGCCGACGGAAGCCTCGGTTGGAAAATGAAGCTCGCCTGCGAAGGCGAGGGCGAAAAATTTCGCTCCAACCCTCGCGTCTCCATCGCTGCGGACGGCAGGCTGGTGATGGACAATGGTCCAGTTGGGCAGGCCAAGCGCCAGACCTATGTGCGCTGTGAGATCGCA
Organism: Bradyrhizobium sp. BLXBL-01; assembly: GCF_051853025.1. Taxonomy (NCBI): domain Bacteria; kingdom Pseudomonadati; phylum Pseudomonadota; class Alphaproteobacteria; order Hyphomicrobiales; family Nitrobacteraceae; genus Bradyrhizobium; species Bradyrhizobium sp. BLXBL-01. Next base: position 4,842,688 of record NZ_CP182471.1, on the reverse strand, counting down.
AAGAAGCGCTGATCTCTTACGTCTTTCCCGGCCATTTGGCGCGGTAGCGGATCTCGCTGCCGTCACCAAGCCGCCGCCACGTTCCGAATTCCGGCGTATGCGGCGCCCGGGCCGTCAAATCGATCGGATAGATCCGGCTCGGCTGGCCCTGGATGTTGACGGCGAGCTGCCGGTACGAGGTCCGAAACGCCAGCTCGACTTCGCCGGCGATAACGGCCTGATCGCCGTCGCGATAGAACGCGGCCGGGCTGACTTCGCCCGGCATGGTGTTGAGGTCGGTCTGCAGTTCGATGGTGATGCCCTGCGCTGATGTCGGCACCGTGACCCCCGCCGGAAAGCGGACCTCGAACACGAGCAGGGGATTGGCGCCGTTGCGGTTGAGCCAGGGCGTGGCGGTCGCGTAAGCGTAGGCGATGTAGGCGCCGATGCCGGCGGTGCAGAGCAGGGCGACGATGCCGAGCGACTTCAAGCTGTTCCGCGCGACGCCACCGATGCCTGCGTCCTGCCCTGTATCTTTGCCCGAACGCGTCACGAGCCAATTGGCGAGGACCGCGCCGGCGATTGCACCCATGGGTGAGTAGACGAACAGTCCCAGCAGACCCGATGCGATCGGGTCCGCCCGGTTGCCGACACCGAGCAGGGAGAACAGCACGAAGATCGCGATATAGCCCGCCACCGCGCCAGCAGCGCCGGCGGCTATCCGTGATGAGTTCTTCATGTCTCCCTCGATGGTCAAACAATGAACTGCCGCCGCCGAGGGCTGCCTGCGTTAGACGCAACAGGCTTGCGACTTGTTCAATGCCTTCGAGGGACGATGCGGAGCGGCGGGCCGCTCCGGCTGCGTCACTTCGCTACCACCTCCGGCACCTTGCCGGCCGGCGGCGTGTTGCGGCTGCGCTGGGTGCGCACGATGCCGTCGATGATGGTCATGCCGATGCCGGGGAGGTCGCCGAGCTGCACGCTCTCCAGGATGTTCTTGCCCGGCGAGTGCTGCGCCTTGTCCATGATGACGAAGTCGGCGGAGCGGCCGACCTCGATCAGGCCGCAGTCGAGCTGCCGCATCCGGGCGGTGTTGCCGGTGGCAAGGCAGAACGCGATCTCGGCCGGGAGGTCGCCGAGCGAGGACAGCATCGAGACCATGCGCAGGATGCCGAGCGGCTGCACGCCGGAGCCGGCGGGCGCGTCGGTGCCGAGGATGACGCGGTGCAGGTCGCCCATCTCGCGCGCGGTGCGCAGCGTGAACAGGGCCGAGCGCTCGTTGCCGTTGTGCACGAGCTCGAGGCCGCGCTTGCAGCCCTCGCAGATGCAGCGGATCTGGTCGTCGGGCAGGGCGGTGTGGCCGCCGTTGATGTGGCCGACCACGTCGGTATCGGCCTCCAGCACCACGTCCTTGTCGATCAGGCCGGAGCCGGGGATCGACGGGCCGCCGGTGTGGATGGTGCTCTGGATGCCGTATTTGCGCGCCCAGCCGACCATCTTGCGCGCGGTCGGGCCGTCCTTGACGCCGCCGAGGCCGACCTCGCCGAGCAGCTTGACGCCGTTGGCGGCCATCTCCTTGAAGTCTTCTTCCACCATCTCGCATTCGATCACCGGCGCGCCGGCGTGAACCTTCACGCCGCCGGGCCGCAGGGTCCAGAACGCGCGCTGGGCGAACACGGCCATCGCCTTGAGTCCGACGACGTCGCGGGGCCGGCCGGGCATGTGGACTTCGCCGGCGGAGATCATGGTGGTGACGCCGCCGTGGAGGTAGCTGTCGATCCAGTTGATCTGGTTCTGGCGCGGCGTCCAGTCACCGGCGACAGGGTGGACGTGGCTGTCGATCAGACCCGGCGCCACCGTGGTGCCGTTGGCGTCGACGATGGTGGTGGCGCCTTCGATGTCGACGTCCTTGAAGCGGCCGATCGCGGTGATCTTGCCGTTCTCGGCGACGATGGTGTCGCCGTCCAGGATCGGCTTTTCCAAAGCGCCGGACAGGATCAGGCCGATATTCCGGATCACCAGCTTCGAGGGTCCGGTGGCCTGGGGTGCGTCATGCGCCATGGAAGGGGCTCCTTATTCGTAACTGCAACGCTTCCGATCTTGGGCAGCCTTGACCGCGGGATCAAGCCGGATTATTCATTAGTATACGAATGATCGTGTACAAACGACGCATAGCTGCCGGCCTCGGAACCGCAATTGACGCGACAGGGAAGGTGAGATGAGCAATTTCAATCAGGAAAGCGTTTTGAGCGTCCACCACTGGACCGACACGCTGTTCTCCTTCAAGACCACCCGCAGCCCGACCTTCCGCTTCCGTAACGGCGAATTCACCATGATTGGGCTCAAGGTCGGCGAGAAGCCGCTGCTGCGGGCCTACAGCGTTGCCAGCGCTAATTACGAGGACACGCTGGAGTTCTTCTCGATCAAGGTGCCTGATGGACCGCTGACCTCGCGGCTCCAGCATTTGAAGGAAGGCGACGAGATCATCGTCAGCCGCAAGGCCACCGGCACGCTGGTGATCGACAATCTGGAAGAGGGCCGCAACCTCTACCTGATCGGCACCGGCACCGGCCTTGCGCCGTTCCTGAGCGTGATCAAGGACCCCGAGACCTACGAGCGGTTCGAGAAGGTGGTGCTGCTGCACGGCTGCCGGCACGTCAAGGAGCTCGCCTATGGCGAGATGATCACCGAGCACCTGCCGAAGGACGAGCTGCTCGGCGAGTACATCCAGAACCAGCTGATCTACTACCCGACCGTGACCCGCGATCCCTTCCGCAACCGCGGCCGCATCACCGACCTCATCACCTCGGGCAAGCTCTTCGCCGACATCGGCCTGCCGGCACTGGAAGCCGCCCATGATCGCGTCATGATCTGCGGCAGCCCGGCGCTGGTGGCGGACACCCGCGTCCTCTTGGGCGAGCGCGGCTTCGTCGAGGGCAATCACGGCGAGCCGGCCCAATTCGTGGTCGAGAAGGCGTTCGCCGAGCGTTAAAGCGTTTTCGAGCGAAGTGGATACCGGTTCGCGTCAAGAAAACGCGTCCAAATAAGAACCTAGAGCCCCGTTCCGGGGCTCTAGGCCCGGAATTTCTGCGCGAGAAGATCGCATTTTCGCCACCGCCGGGGCGTTGCGGCGCCGATTCGGCGCACGATACTATGTGGGACCGAATCAGCGGAGTTCCCACATGGTTGCGGACAGCGACAGCAATATCGCCTGGCACCGGGTTCAGTTGAAGAAGAACCGCGCCGAGTTGAAGGCGCTGGAGACCGCGCGCTTCACGATGGGCGAGATCGCCACCTCGAAGCGCAATGGCCAGACGCAGAAGACGATCACGGAACTCAAGCGCAAGATCGCGCAGTCGGAGCGGGTGATCGCCGATCACGACAAGCGCACGCGCCGTCCCCTCGCAACGGACCTGCAGAGCCTCAGCAATGGCAGCTGGAGCCATTGGGACGCCTACACCCAACAGCAGCGCAAGAGCGGCCAGCGCTCCTCTGGGCGCGGATAGAGCTCTCCACGCCTGCGGCCGACGCGCAGACGCGCCCTTGCGCCGGCCGCGCCGTGCACCATCTCGGTGATACGCCACCAATCGCTCCGGTGATCCCATGACAGCGCGCCTCGATTTCACCAGCGAGGCCTTCTTTCGCGATCCGCCCAAGGCGATCGCGAACTTGCGCATGTCAGGCCCTGTGGTCGCGACGCGGTTTCCTCTCGTCGGCAATGTCTGGATCACCACGACCCATGACGCCACCGCGCAGGTGCTGAAGGACGGCGCAACCTTCACGTTGCGCAAGGACGATGGCGACGTCGCGGGCTTGCGCTGGTGGATGCCGAGGTTCGTCAGGACTATCGCCAACAGCATGCTGACGATGGACGAGCCGGATCACACGCGGCTGCGCAGCATAGTGGACGAGGCGTTTCGCCGCCGCGCGATCGTCGCGATGGAGCCGCGCATCCGGGCCATCGCCGACGGTCTGGCCGACGAGCTGTTCGCGGAGGAATGCCCGGCCGATCTGGTCCAGCGCTATGCGCGCATCCTGCCGCTCGCGGTGATCTCGGAGCTGCTCGGCCTGCCGCTGGCAGATCGTCCAAAGTTCATCGCCTGGGCCAATGCGATGTCCTCGCTGACGAACGCCGTCAGCTTCTTGTCCCTGCTGTTCGCGTTCCGCAAGATGCGCGCCTACCTCGAGCAGCAGTTGCAGACCGCGCGCGTGCAGGGCGGCGAGGGCCTGATTGCCGAGCTGATTCAGGTCGAGCGCGAAGGCGGTCAGATCACGCCGGATGAAATGGTTTCGATGGTGTTTCTGCTGCTCGCCGCGGGATCGGAAACCACCACCCATCTCATCAGCGGTTCCGTCTACGAGCTGCTCAGGAATCCCGAGCTGCGCGACTGGCTGGAACAGGACTGGAGCCGTGTCGGGCTCGCGGTCGAGGAGTTCCTGCGCTTCGTCTCGCCGGTGCAATTCTCCAAGCCGCGCTATGTGCGGCGCGATGTCGAGATCGAAGGCGTGCGCCTGAAGAAGGGCGATCGCGTCATGGTGATGCTTGCCGCTGCGAACATGGATCCCACGGTTCATGATCGTCCCGAGACCCTCGATCTCGAACGCAAGCCGAACCGCCATATCTCCTTCGGCACGGGAATCCACTTCTGCCTCGGCCATCAGCTTGCGCGCATCGAGGCGGCCTGCGCGCTGCAGGCGCTGTTCGTGCGCTGGCCGAAATTGAGTCTGGCCGTCGATTCCGCCGAGGTCCGCTGGCGCAAGCGGCCGGGCCTGCGCGCGATCGCGAAGCTTCCTGTCACGCCAGAGGGCCGCGGAACAGAGACGACGTCACGCACGGGAACGAGAGACGATCGTTCCCTCACCGCGGCGAACTGACGTCGGCAACGCCCTTTCGGAAAATCTTTGCCGGATGTGAACGATCAGGAACGGTGTGCCGATCGTGCTGTTGTTATCCCGACATGACGCGGAGGAGAGTTCCTTGAGCGCATGTCGCAGATCGACGTCTTAACGGGAGACAAGATCATGGCCAGCAAGATGCCACCTGTTCCACCGGACAATCAGAGCCACAAGGGAACTGGAGATCGCAAGCAAACGCCCGCCGATCAGGTCCCGCACGGTCAGCAACGTGCGCAGAATCCGGATCAGCAGGGACAGCAGGGCAACATCAAGCAGAACACGACCAATCAAGGCTATCAGCAAGATCGCTGAGGAGGCGACATTGTCGACATCCACGAAGACACCGAACAGCATTCGTCAGGGCGGACCCGGCGCCTCGCACGAGAACGCGAAGGCACCGCTTGAGGTGAAGAAACCGCCGGCGGATGATCCGCAGCGCAGCCACAGCCGGGTTTCCGGCGGCGGTGGCGAGCACGATTCCCATCACAGGCACGACGAGGCCGGAAAGGGCGGAGGTAGGTGACGATTGGAGATCAATATGCAGGGCAAGAAGACACACGAACAGCAGGTGCGCATCCTCGAGCGGAAGCCCGATGTTCCGGATGCGCGAGAGCTCGAGCAGGCCGCCGGCCATAACCCGCAAGACACGCGCGTCCATCGTGCCAACCCGGAGGTGCGTCACAGCGAGTTTCCGGTGAGCCGCGGCGGCCTCAACCAGGAAAGCGATCACAACAAGCACAACGATCCCGGCCAGAGCGGCCACAAGCCGCCCAAGCCGACGACGGCACAACAGAAGCACTAATCTTCGCAAGACGACTGCAAGAGATCACTGCAAGAGGAGAGACTGATGCCAGGTGGCCACGGCAGCAAGACGCATTTCAGATCGGGCATGCATGGCAAGGGCGACGGCACCGGCGCGTTGACCGACGTGCCGAAGGAGATGATCGGCGACAACATGGTCCTGTCCAACCGAGACAAGAAACAGCATTCGGACATCCGCGGCATGGACAGCAAGGCCATTCAGACCGAGCAGTATCAGGATCACGCGGCCAACCGGCTCGAACGGGAGCCAGACGCCGACGAGACCTGAGAGGGGCGTTCCCCCCGCCAACTTGCGGACCGGCGTTCAGCCGGTCCGCTTTTTTGTAGACGCAAGATCGCGCTCCCAGCCGAACACCGAGCGGCCATCGAGATCCGGTGAGGCCGCACGCTCACCGGCGATCAAAGCCGCGACCGAGGGGCCGCGCGCGGTCCGCTCCAGCCGCCGCGCCTGGTCGTCGAGGCGCTTGATCGCCTGCATCTCCTCCTCGCGTCCGAGCTTCGCGTTCTGGATCGCGCCTTTCAGCACCCGGATGGTCTCGTCATAGACCTTGATCGGAACGGGGTAGGGATGCCGGTCCTTGCCGCCATGGGCGAGCGAGAAACGCGCGGGGTCGGTGAAACGATAGGGCGCGCCGTGCACGACCTCTGCGACCATCGCCAGCGAGCGCACGGTGCGCGCGCCGACGCCCGGCGTCAGCAGCAGTTCCGGAAAATCCGCCGGGCCGCGCTCGGCCGCCGCGGCCAGCGTACCGTGCAGGCGGCGCGCGAACACGTCCTTCGGCTGCACATCATGATGTGCCGGCATGATCAGATGCGGCAGCATGCCTTGCGCCGGTGTGGACGCGGTCCCCGCGAGCCGTTCGAATTCGGAGACGATGCGATCCGGACCGAGATCGGAGAGCAGCTCGAGCTGCGCCGTCCGAGACATATCGGCGCGATGATCGGTGAGATTGACGATCTCTCCCTGCTGCGGCCCGTCGATTGCGCTATGCGGCGTATCGACAAAGCTCTTCAGTGCCTCGGAATGCCAGTGATAGCGCCGCGCCTGCCGCTTGTCGCCGTTCATGCCCTGCTGCACCACCGTCCATTTGCCCTCAGTGGTGACGAAGAAGCCGTGCAGGTAAAGGTCAAAGCCGTCCTGGACCGCGGCACTGTCGACCTTGGCCACCAGACGGCTGGCACGCGTCAGCTCGATGCCGTCGAATCCGACGCGCTCGCCGAGTTGCAACAGCTCGTCCGGCGTCTTGCGCGAATGCTGACCGCGGCCGCCGCAGACGTAAATCCCGAGCTCGTCCTGGAGCGGTCCGAGCCCGCGCTTCAGCGCGCCGATCACCGAGGTGGTGATGCCGGAGGAGTGCCAGTCCATCCCCATCACGGCGCCAAACGACTGGAACCAGAATGGATGCGACAGCCGCTGCAGAAACGCGTCGCGGCCGTAATGATGCACGATCGCCTGGGTGACGATCGCCCCCAGGGAGGACATGCGGCTTGCCAGCCAGGGCGGAACCCGCCCGGTGTGAAGAGGAAGATCGGCGCTGCCGGTACGTCGAGTCATGCCGGCAAGCCTAGCGCAGCTCAGCGACGGTTGCACCTGCGGGATGCTGCATTGCACGGAGCGGGGGGAGCGAAGCCGGCCAGGAGGCGTTGTGCGGTTGCGTGAATGCAATGATGGGGACAATCCATGGATTGGCAGGCCCTTACGGCCGAAATCGACGCGATGTTCGGCTGGATACCGTCATGGTTCATCGGGCTCAGCCTGGTTGCCGGTGCGATCCTTCTGGCCTTGGTGGCCTACCGGATCGCCACGTGGGTGCTCACGCGCGCTTTCGGAACGCGCCTTCCGCTGCTGAGCGTGTTCATCGAGCGGACCGCTGGCCCGGCGCAAATGGCGCTCTGCCTTGCCGCGGTCGCAATGGTGCTGCCGCTGGCGCCGCTGGACGACACGATCCGCAACCCCCTGACGCGGCTGTTCGTGGTGGCCTTCATCGCGTTGATCGGCTGGATTTCGATCCGGATCGTCGACATGAGCGCGGCGCGCTACTTGCAGAACTTTCGCGATGTCACCGAGAATTTCGTCGCGCGCAAGCATGTGACGCAGGTGCGCGTGTTCAAGCGCGTCACCGACACCATTATCGTCATCATCACGGTCTCCGCCGCGCTGATGACGTTCGACTCCGTGAAGCAATACGGCGTCAGCCTGTTCGCCTCCGCAGGAGCGGCCGGTATCATCGTCGGTCTTGCCGCGCGCCCGCTGCTGAGCAATCTGATCGCGGGCCTGCAGATCGCGATCACCCAGCCGATCCGCATCGAGGATGCCGTGATCATCGAGAACGAATGGGGCTGGGTCGAGGACATCGCCTCGACCTATGTCGTGATCCGGTTGTGGGACTGGCGCCGCATGGTGGTTCCGCTGTCCTATTTCATCGAAAAGCCGTTCCAGAACTGGACGCGCGACACCGCATCCCTCATCGGCGTCGTCGCGCTGCATGTCGACTATCGCGCCGACGTCCCGCGCATCCGGCGCGGGCTGGAGGAGGCGGTAAAGGCGTCAAAGCTGTGGGACGGGGAGGTGGTGAATCTGCAGGTGATCGATGCCGATTCGCGCACCATCGAGCTTCGGGCGCTGGTCAGCGCCAGGAACGCGCCGCAGTCCTGGGACCTGCGCTGCGAGATCAGGGAAAAGCTCATCGCCTTCATCCGCGACGAGATGCCAGAGGCGCTGCCGCGCGACCGCGCCATCCTGATCCCGTCGGGAGACGAAGACGGCGATTTCGCGCGGCGCTTCGCACTGCCGGAGAAGATGCGGGCGAGCGCCACCAGCTGAATAGCGCCGATCTCTTGCCAGGACGCGCCTTGCCTCATTGCGCGCGGATGTTGGCGGCCTTCAGCACGGGCTCCCATTTGGCCGCCTCCGCACGCATATAGGCATCAAACTCCTTGGACGAGGAGCCGACCGGGGTGGCGCCGATCTTGCCGAGCGTCGACAGCACGCTCGGATATTGCAGCGCCGCCTTGAGATCGGTCTCGAGCTTCGCAACGATCTCCGGCGGCATCTTTGCAGGACCAAGCACGCCCCACCAGACCGAGACGTCGTAGCCGGGTACGCCGGCCTCGGCGATCGTCGGCACGTTTGGCAGCGCCTTGGAGCGTTCGGCCGAGGTCACGGCGAGAGCGCGGACCGGGCCGCCTTCGAGCTGGCCGATTGCTTCCGCGAGCGGATTGATGCTGAGCGGGATCTCGCCGGCGATGACGGCCGTCAGCGCCGGTGCGCCGCCCTTGTAGGGGATCGCGACGATCTTGGTGCCGGACATGTGCTTCAATAGCTCGCCGGCGAGATGCGCCGAGGTGCCGTTGCCGGACATGCCATAGGAGAGCTTGTCCGGCTCCTTCTTGGCCGCGGCAAGGAGATCGCCAAGTGTCTTGTAAGGGCTGTCCTTCGCCACCACGATCGCCAGTGGCGAGGAGGCGACCTCGGTGATGGCGGTGAAATCCTTGAACGTGTCGTAGGGCACGCTCGGATAGATGAACTGGTTGAGCGGATGACCGCTGGCGACCAGGATCAGCGTGTAACCGTCAGGCGCGGCTTGCGTCAGGGCTTGCGAGGCGACGATGCCGCCCGCGCCGGGACGGTTGTCGATCACCGGCTGCTGCCCCCAGGTCTTGGCCAGCGCCTGGCCCAGCGTGCGCGCGAGCACGTCGACGGCGCCGCCGGCGGCGTAGGGGACCAGAATGTGGACCGGCTTGCTCGGATAATTTTCGGCCTGCGCGGCGCTACCGGCCAGCAGCAAGGCGGCACCCAGCATCAAGCCGCCGATCTTCTCGTTCAAACCCAGCATATGTTCCAGCACTCCTCGAGGGCATTCGCGTCCATCGATGGTCTCCACGCGGTCCTGCCATCACCACGTTCTTGTTGACGAGACCTGATCTTTTGTACAATAGTACAAATCACATGGTACGCAAGCCCACCAGCAAGGAAGCGGCCCGCAAGCCGAACATGCGCGAGGCGATCCTCGCCGCCGCCGAGGAGCTGTTCGCTACCAACGGCTTCAATGCCGTGTCGGTGCGCGACATCGCGCAAGCCGCCGGAGCGAATCCGGGCAGCGTGACCTATCATTTCAAGACCAAGGACGGTTTGCTGCTGGAGATCTACCGGCGCCATTGCGGGCCGATGAATCTGCGCCGTTCCGAGCTGCTCGCGGCCGCAAAGCGCGTGCGCGATCTCCAGGACCGGCTGGAGGCGATCGTGCGCGCCTATGTGGTGCCGGCCTTCACCTCCGGCAGCGATCTCGCCGGTGGCGGGGCGCGTTTCACGCGGCTGCGCGCGGTGATGTCGGCGGAAGGCAACGAGGTCGCGCGAAAGATCATCGCACAGACTTTCGACGACACCAGCCACGCCTTCATCGACGCGGTCCACGAGAGCCTGCCGCACATTCCGCGCACGGACATCGTCTGGCGCAGCCATTTCCTGCTCGGCGCTCTCTATTATTCGCTGGTGACGCCGGAGCGCGTGTCGCGCCTTTCGCGCGGCGAGGCCGACGGCAGCGATGCCGCGGCCGCCATCGAGCAATTGGTGCAGGCCACCGTCGCCGCGTTCCAGGCGCCGGCGCTGGATCAGGCCGCGCCGGCGCGGCGGCGGCCGATCGTCGCCAGCAAGGCGTGAAGCGAGCGGGCTCGCTTCGGCGGTTTACGTGATGACGATGATGTATACGCCGACCATTCCACCGCCCGATCCGAACACGCGCACGCCGAAGTTCAGGCTGCCGAAGCTGTCATGTGATGCGCATTGCCATATCTTCGGGCCCGGCGCGAAATATCCTTACGCGCCGGAGCGTTCCTACACGCCGCCGGATGCGCCGCTGGAGGATTTTCGAGCGCTGCACGCCAAGCTCGGCGTGGAGCGCGCCGTCATCGTCAATGCCAGCGTGCACGGCACCGACAACAGGGTGGCGCTCGATGCCATCGCTGAGAGCAATGGCGCCTACCGTGCGGTCGCCAACATCGACGATACCATCACCGAGCGCGACCTGCGCGTGCTGCACGAGGGCGGTTTTCGCGGCTGCCGCTTCAATTTCGTCCGCCATCTCGGCGGCGTCCCCGACAAGCGCGTATTCGACCGCATCGTCGCGATGGTCACGCCGTTCGGCTGGCACATCGATCTGCATTTCGATGCGATCGATCTGCCCGAATATGCCGACATGCTGACGAGGCTGCCGCTGAACTACACCATCGACCATATGGGCCGGGTCAAGGCGGCGGACGGGCTCGACCAGCTGCCGTTCAGGATCCTAATCGAGCTGATGCAGCGCGACGAGAAGTGCTGGGTGAAGATCTGCGGTTCGGAGCGGGTCTCCTCGGCCGGTCCGCCGTTCACCGATGCGGTGCCGTTCGCGCGAAAGATCGTCGAGACCGCGCCGGATCGCGTCATCTGGGGCACGGACTGGCCGCATCCCAACGTCAAGGTGATGCCGAATGACGGCGATCTCGTCGATTTGATCCCGCTGTTTGCGCCGGAGCCGGAGCTCCAGACCAAGATTCTGGTCGACAATCCCGCGCGCCTGTTTGCGTTCGAGACGTGACGACGTCTTCGCGATCGATACGTTGCGCGGACATGCGTAGCGGACGCCGGCGCATGCATACGAACGAAAAGGAGTAGCCCATGAAAACAGGCCTCGTCGTCACAGCCCATCCCGGCGATTTCGTCTGGCGCGCCGGCGGCGCCATCGCGCTGCATGCGAAGAAGGGCTATCGGATGAAGATCGTGTGCCTGTCCTTCGGCGAGCGCGGCGAGAGCCAGTTCGCCTGGAAGGAGAAGGGCGCGACGCTGGAATCGGTGAAGGCCGGCCGCAAGGACGAGGCGGAGCGGGCGGCCAGGCTGCTTGGCGCCGAGATCGAGTTCTTCGACTGCGGCGACTATCCGCTGAAGCTGACGGAAGCGCATTTCGACCGCATGGTCGACATCTACCGCGAGCTCAATCCGAGCTTCGTGCTGACGCATGCGCTGGAAGACCCCTACAATTTCGACCATCCGAACGCGGCGCATTTTGCGCAGGAGACCCGCGTGGTCGCGCAGGCCATGGGCCACAAGCCCGGCGCGCAGTACAAATATTCGGCCCCGCCGGTTTTCCTGTTCGAGCCGCATCAGCCCGAGCAGTGCAATTACAAGCCGGACACCATTCTCAAGATCGACGAGGTCTGGAAAGAGAAGTACGAGGCGTTCCAGATCCTCGCCGCGCAAAAACATCTCTGGGGCTATTACGAGCGTGTCGCGCTCAACCGGGGCATCCAGGGCAGCCGTAACACCGGCGTTCCCATGACCTATGGTGAGGCCTATCAGCGTCTGTTTCCGACCGTGGCGGAGGAGCTCGCGTGAAGCCGGTCGTCGTTCGTAACATCAAGCGTGCCGATCCCGCCGGAATGGCGGAGTACGGCGTCTCCACCGTGCACGAGGCTTACGGCCGCATCGGCCTGATGAAGCCTTACTTGCGTCCGGTCTGGGCGGGCGCGTCGATCGCCGGTCCCGCGGTCACGGTGCTGGCGCAGCCCGGCGACAACTGGATGATCCATGTCGCCGTCGAGCAGTGCCGGAAGGGCGATATCCTCGTCGTCGGCTGCACCACTGACAATACCGACGGCATGTTCGGCGAATTGCTCGCGACCTCGCTTCAGGCGCGCGGCGTGCAGGGGCTGATCATCGATGCCGGCTGCCGCGACGTCAAAGCGCTGCACGAGATGAAATTCCCGGTGTGGTCGCGCGCGGTTTCGGCCAAGGGCACGGTCAAGGCGACGCTCGGCTCGGTCAATGTCCCCGTGGTCTGCGCCGGCGTCAATGTCGATCCCGGCGACATCGTTGTGGCCGATGATGACGGCGTTGTGGTGGTGCCGAAGCGCTATGCGGCCGAAGTCGCGGAGAAGGCGAAGAAGCGCAACGCGGATGAGGGCGGCAAGCGCAAGCGCCTCGCCGCGGGCGAGCTCGGCCTCGACATGTACAACATGCGCGAGGCCCTGGCGAAAGCGGGCCTCGTCTATGTCGACAATCCCGAGGAAGCCTAAAGGTACAAGAAGCGGAGCGGGCGGATGGATCGTCTCAAGCTGAAAGCCGTGCTCGGCAGCCACCCTCACGTCAAGGCGGTGAAGAGCGGCGAGCTCGGCTCCGACCTGTTCGAACTCGACTTCATCGGGTACACGCCGACCAATATGGCATTCAAGCCGATGGTGCGCGAGCAGGCCTTCGACGTCTGCGAGATGGCGATCGTCACCTATCTGATGGCGAAAGCGCACGGCAAGCCGCTGGTGCTGTTGCCAGCAACCATGCTCGGCCGCTTCCAGCATTCATATGCTCTCTATAATCCGGCGCATGGGACGCTCGGGCCGTCCGATCTCGAAGGCAAGCGCGTCGGTATCCGCTCCTTCACGACCACGACCGGCGCCTGGATCAGAGGCATCCTCGCCAACGACTACGGCGTCCATCTCGACAGGATTCGCTGGATCACCTTCGAGGATCCGCACGTCGCCGAATATGTCGACACCACTGAGCGCGCGCCGAAGGACAAGAAGATCCTGCAGATGCTGCTCGACGGCGAGCTCGATGCCGTCCTCGGCGAGACCTCCGATGACCCCAAGCTGAAGCCGCTGTTTCCTGATCCGGCCGCAGAAGCGGCCAGATGGTACGCGCGGCGCGGCGTGGTCCCGGTCAACCATCTCGTGGTCGTGACCGAGAGCCTCACGAAATCGCGCCCCGACGTGATCGCGGGCGTTTATGATCTGCTGAAGCGGAGCAAGGCGCAGGCAGGGCCCGCGGCAACGCCCGACCTCGTTCCGTTCGGGATCGAGGCCAACAGGAAACCGCTCGAGCTGATCGTCGACTATGCATTCCAGCAGGCGCTGATCCCGCGCCGCTATGCAGTCGATGAGCTCTTCGATGAGACCGCACGAGGACTAAACTGATGGCAGGTGATCCCAGGCGCTGGCAGATCGGGCTGATCGGCTATGGCGAGGTCGGCCGGATTCTGGCCGAGGATTTGCGCCAGCAGGAGATCAAGGTCTCGGCCTACGACATCAAGCTCGGAGGCGAGCAGGGTGTGCCGCTGAAGGAGCATGCGGCGAAATTCGGTGTCGTTCTCGCAACCTCTCACGCGGAGCTGACCGCAAAATCCGATTTCATCATCTCGGCGGTCACGGCGAGCCAGGCCGTTCCGGTGGCAAAGGCCTGCGCCGCGGCGATCAACCAGGGCACCTGGTTTCTCGATTTCAACTCGGCCTCTCCCGGCGCCAAGCGGCGCGCGGCGGCGCTGATCGATGGTGCAGCTGGGCGTTATGTCGAGGGCGCGGTGATGACCTCGGTGCCGCCTTATCGCATCAAGGTGCCGCTCTTGCTCGGCGGGCCCGGCGCCAGAGAGCTCGAGCCGCTTCTGAACGTGATCGGCTTCGCGGCCAAGGTGGCCAGCGACAAGCTCGGCGTGTCCTCGGCCGTCAAAATGTGTCGCAGCATCATGATCAAGGGCCTCGAGGTCATGGTCATCGAGAGTTTTACGACCGCGCGCGCCTATGGTGTCGAGGATGCGGTGCTGGCTTCGCTTGCGGAAACGTTTCCCAGCATCGACTGGGAGAAGCAGGGTGCCTACTGCTTCCAGCGGGTGATCGAGCACGGCCGCCGCCGGGCCGAGGAGGTGCGGGAGGTTGCCGAGACCGTGCGCGAGGCGGGGCTGACGCCGTGGTCGGCGCAAGGCACGGCCGAGCGGCAGGCCTGGATGGCCGATCTCGCCGATGAGGGGCTGTTCGGGTTGAGGGGCAGCAGCGAGTTCGCCCGCAGTGCGGATTGGCGTACCGAGGCGGACCGGATCCTCGCCAGGATCAGTCGGACGAAATAGTCAGCTCAGGACCGGATCGCGGGCTTCGAAGCTCCCGACCTGGTCGCGCGCGCGCTCGATCAGGTCGATCAGATTGCGGGATTTACGGACGAGCTGCTCGGTGGCCGGCTGGGTGCGGAACTCCGCCAGCACGGCGCGAACGCACTTGCTGGCGGCATCGAGCGTCCAGAGCGTACGGTTCACGTCGGCCTGGGTCTGGATAGCCGAGATATCGAGACCCGAGAGAACGTGGCCGATGCCGTCGAGCCGCTTCACCGCCGTATCGGTTGGCGTTCGGGCCTGGACGGAATCATCAATGCTGGTGAATGCGTTGAACAGACTCATACTTCCCCACTGAACGCAGATGGTCAGTGCACGTCCTAGTTATGGCGGGCGTGGCCTGCCTCGCAATGCGTTGGGCTACGGTCCGGGATTCTACCGAACTCGGGTGGGCGCCAACCGGCGGTAAAATAGAACTGTGGGAACGCTCCAACGGCATCGTGATCACCGATTCGGAATGTTCCGCGCGCACACGTGTCCCGGACAAGGTGCGGCACGAAGTGACGCGCCGCCGAGCCGGGACCCAGCTCTTCGTGAATTGCGTTTCGAAACATGGGCCCCGGCTCTGCAGCGCATCACTGAAGGAGTGCTGCGCTGCGTCCGGGGCACGCGACCTATGTCTGAAAAAGGAAAAGGCAGGGCCGGGAGATCGAGCGGGGTCGCTCTCAGCTCTTCGGACTGAACAGGGTCGGCCGCGCCCGCGCAAATGTCTGCCGGCCGCCCTTGAAGCCCATCAGGACGTCAGGCAACTCGGCGATGGCGAATCGGCTGTCCTTCGTATCGAGCACGATCAGATCGGCGGGATTGCCGACCTTGATGCCGTAATCACCGAGGTTCATCAGCCGGGCCGGCAGCTCGGTCACGAGGTCCAGGCACGTGTCGAAGTCGCTGACCGAGGCGTGCGCGACATTGGCGTAGAAGTTCGCCATCCGCAGCAGCGAGGCATCGCCGAACGGCGTGAAGGGGTTGAGCACGTTGTTGGTGGCGACCGAGCAGAGCACGCCATCGCCGGCAAGCTTGTGGGCGAGGGTCAGCCCGCGCGGCGCGTTGTGCGTGGCCTCGCGCCCCATCAGATAGAGATCGGTCGCGGGCAGCACCGTGACCGCAACGCCCGATCTTGCCAGTTGCGCAGTGGCCGCCTTCATCCGCTCCGGCGGCAATGCCGACAGTTTTGTCGCATGGCCGATCGCGACGCGTCCGCCGTAGCTGCGCTGCTCGGTCTGGCGGCAGACCTCGTCGAGATGCCACCAGGAGGGATCGAGGTCGAAGTCGAGATGGAGGTCGACGTCGACGTCGAATTCCTGGGCGAGATCGAAGATGCGCGCGAGATGGGCGTTCGGGTCGGTGTCCATGTAGGGACAGCCGCCGATGACCTCGCCGCCGTCGCGCAGCGCCTGGGCCAGCAGCTCCTCGGCTCCGGGATCGTTGGTCAGGCCTTCCTGCGGGAAGACGCAGAGCTCGAGATCAATCGCCCAGGCGTAATCGCGCTTCAGCGCCTTGACCGCCTCAAAGCCGCGGAGGCCGATGCGCGGGTCGATCTCGACATGCGTGCGCATGCGCGTCGTGCCGTTGACGATGGCGCGTTCGAGCACTCTGGCGCCGCGTGCGTAGACGTCCTCGATTGTGAAGTCCTTCTTCATCCCGGCAACGGCGCGGATCGCCTCCGAGACGCTGCCGTGATCGTGGCCGCAGCGGCCGAGCAGGCAGGCCTTGTCGAGATGGATGTGGGTGTCGACGAAGCCGGGCAGGGCGAGGAGGCCGCCGAGATCGACCTCGGCGGCCTCGCAGGCCAGCTTTGGCGCGACCGCGGCGAAACAGCCGTCCTTCACGCCGATATCGACGGGTGCGGCGGAAGAGCGCAACAGCGCGTTGCGGAAGATCAGGTCGAAGGCGGTTTGGGTGGTCATGGCGTTGGATTCAGCCGGGGCAGCCTAGCGCAAGCCGTTGGAGCGGGCAGCTCCAGATTGTGTGCAAGGCTCGGGTCAGATTGTCCAAAAAATGTGCATGCACTTTGAGGCCCTGATTGTAGAATGGCGGCATCCGGAGAACCCCGCGATGTCCACTCCCGCAAAAGCCGAAAGCCCGATGACTGACGCAGAGATTGTCGAAGCCTATCTCACCGCTTCGATGATACCGGATCCCGACGCCGCTGCGGCCTATATGAAGCCGGGCACGGTGATCACGTTCACCGGCGGTCGAACGTTCGACCATCCGCGCGGGCCGACCGGCTTCAATGCGAAACGCTATCGCTGGGTCAAGAAGAAGATGGACCGGTTCGACGTCTGTCCGGGCCCGGACGAGACCGTCGTCTACAGCGTCGGCACGCTCTATGGCGAGTGGATGGACGGCACGCCGTTCGAGGGCAACCGCTATGTCGATCGCTTCGTGGTGAGGGGTGGGCAGATCGTGAAGATGGACGTCTGGAATGACAGCGCCGAGCGCATCCTCGTCCAGCGCGGGATCGAGGCCTAACTTCTTCGAGCCACCTTCGGCAGCTTGATCACCCGATTGCTCGTCACCTCGTCCGCGTAGGGTGCGAGGATGTCGAGCAGATCGCGGCCGCGCTGCGGAGTGGGGGCGACCAGTGCGCGATTGGCCACGGAATCCAGGTGATGATGCATCAATTCCATCACCTTGGCCGCGTCGCCCTTCGCCAGCGCTGCGATGATGGCGCGGTGCTCGTTGATGGCGCATTCGGTGGAATGCGGCCGGCTGTAGAGTGACAGCGTCAGGCAGCAGCGATAGGCGACCTCGCTGACATAGCGCACCAGGATCGGGCTGTTCGTCATGTGGGCGAGCAGAATGTGGAATTCGGTCGCGAGCCGGATCGACACCGCATCCGTCCCGCCGCGGGCGCGATCCTCGGCATCGACATGGGCGTTCAGCTCGGCGATCTGCGCCTTGGTCAGCTTGCCCGCGAGCTGGCGCACGACGAGGCGTTCGAGCTCGATACGGATGTCGAAGGCATCGCGCGCCTCCTGCCAGCTCGGCGTCGCCACCACCGCGATCCGGTTGCGGCGGAGTTCGACCAGGCCTTCGGCGGCGAGTTGGCCCAGCGCGTGGCGGGCAATGGTGCGGCTGACGCCGAAACGTTCGCCGAGCGCATCTTCCGGCAGCTTGGCGCCGGGCTCCAGCGCCTGCTCGATGATGGCGCGCCGGAGCGCGCGGCAGATCACGCTGACCTTGTCCGACGATTCAGAAGTCTTGCTGCTGGCGCGCGCCGCCATCGGCGAATCCCATAGGAGTGAGATCTCTCTTTAGCACAGGCTCGCGTCTATACAGCGCACTAATTGCATGCAGTTTGGCTCCCGAATTGCCTAAACCGAATCCGGCGGTTTGGCGCGGGTCTCGGCTAGGTCGTTGATTTCGCGGGCCGCGGCCGCTGGCATCCGGTTTGCATGCACTTTGCCTGTGACGCGCATGCAACCCAACGCCCAGTTCGACGGCCAGCCCGTTCCCGAAGGCTCTGCGACGACCGCCATCGAGCTGTCCGAGGCCTCGGTGACCTTCGGGCGCGGCGACCGCGCCGTGCCTGCTTTGTCGAAGACCACGCTCAAGATTGCCGACGGCGAGTTTGTCGCACTGGTCGGCCCGTCCGGATGCGGCAAATCGACCATTTTGCGTCTGGTCAGCGGCCTGGTGCAGCCGACCAGCGGCGTCGTCATCGTCGGCGGCCGCGAGGTCGCGGCGCGGGCGATGCGGGTTGGCATGGCCTTTCAGAACCCGACCATGCTGCCCTGGATGACAATCGAGCGGAACATCATGCTGCCGCTGAAGATCGTCGAGCCGTTCCGCTCGAATTTCCGGAAGCTCCGCAAGACCGAGTTTCGCGACAAGGCCAACGCCCTGCTGGAGCAGGTCGGCCTCAAGGGCTTTGGCAATCGATATCCCTGGCAGCTCTCCGGCGGCATGCTCCAGCGCGCCAATCTCTGCCGCGCGCTGATCCACGAGCCGCGCATGCTGCTGCTCGACGAGCCCTTCGGCGCGCTCGACCAGTTCACCCGCGAGGAGCTGTGGGCGATCCTCCAGAATCTCTGGATGACGCACAAGCCGACGGTGCTGCTGGTCACGCACGATTTGCGCGAGGCCGGCTTCCTTGCCAGCCGCATCTGCGTAATGAGCGCGCGTCCCGGCCGCATCCTCGACGACAGCCGCGTGGAGTTCGCGCGGCCGCGCACCGTGGCGATGACGTTCGAGCCGGATTTCGTCGCGCTGAACCAGAAGCTGCGCGCCTTCATCGAGGATGCGCGCAGCGCGGCCCAGCAGGGAATAGGCTGATGTTCGGGATCGATGTCAGGCAGAAGGCGTGGTCGGCGGGGCTGATCGTGCTGTTCTTCGTCGCCTGGGAGCTGTTCTGCCTGATGACCGGCATGTCCGACCTGGTGCTGCCGCGGCCCTCGCAGGTGTTCGTGACGCTGGTCCAGCGCTTCCCGGTGCTGTGGCCGCACATCGTGCAAACGCTTGCCACCACCATGTTCGGCTTCGTCCTTGGCGTCGCGCTTGGCGTCGCTCTCGGCGCGATCATCGGCGTGTCGAAGACGGCCTACGACACCTGCTATCCGCTGCTGATCGGCTTCTCCTCGATCCCGAAGGTCGCGGTGGTGCCGATCTTCGTGCTGTGGTTCGGCTCCGGCACGGTGCCGGCGGTGCTGACGGCACTGTCGATCTGCTTCTTCCCGATCGTCGTCAATATCGCGACGGGCCTTGCCACCACCGAGCCCGAGCTCGAGGACGTGTTGAAGGCGCTCGGCGCCAGCAAGCTCGACATCCTCTGGAACGTCGGCTTGCCGCGCACCATGCCGTTCTTCTTTGCTTCGCTGAAGGTCGCGATCTCCTATGCCTTCGTCGGCGCGGTGCTGTCGGAGACCGTCGCCTCCAACCGCGGCATCGGCAACGTCATGATGACCGCGTCCTCCAATTTCAACGTGCCGCTGGTGTTTGCCGGCCTGTTCGTGCTCGCCGGCCTCGGCGTCGCGCTCTACGTCGTGTTCTCGCTGATCGAAGGGCAGGTCACCGGCTGGGCCACCCGCAAGAACGACGTGATCGCCACCTGATTTCCTAAACCGTCACGCAACGAAGCTGAGGAGGTCTCGATGTTGAGGAAAGTCACCGCCGCGCTGCTGGGATTGGCGCTGTCCGCAGGGGCCGCCACGGCGCAGGACACCACGATCAAGTTCACGCTGGGCTGGAAAACCCAGGGTAGCGATGCCGCCTTCTTCTATGCCAAGGACAACGGCTTCTTCAAAGAGGAAGGCCTCAACGTCGTCATCGATCAGGGCGAGGGCTCCGGCGCCACCGTCACGCGCGTGATGTCCGGTGCCTACGACGCCGGCTTCGGCGACGTCAACGCCATCATCCAGAACGCCTCGACCAAGCCGCAGGAGGCGCCGGTCATGGTCTACATGATGTGGAATCAGCCGCCGTTCGCGATCGTCGCCAAGAAGACCAGCGGCATCAACACCATCAAGGATTTCGAAGGCCACACGCTCGGCGGTGCGCAGGGCACGCCGACGACGCGCCTGTTGCCGGTGTTCACCCGCAAGAACGGGCTCGACGGCGAGAAGATCAAGATCTCCAACATGGCGCCGAACCTGCAGGAGCCGATGCTGATCAAGGGCGACATCGATGCGGCCCTGGTCTTCAACATCACCAGCTATTTCAACCTGGTGCTCAACCGCCAGGATCCGGACAAGGACTTCAAATGGTTCTCGTTCGGCGAGTATGGTCTCGATCTCTATTCGAACGGCGTGATGGTCTCCCGCAAGCTGATCGCCTCGAATCCGAAGGCCGTCGCGGGCCTGGTGCGCGCCATCAACAAGGGTGCGATTGCGGTTGCCAAGGACCAGAATGCCGGCATGAAGGCGGCGCTGAACTACGACAACCTCATCAACGCCGAGGTGGAGAAGCGCCGGCTGCAATATTCCTTCGAGAAGCTGATCGTCTCGGCGGAGATGAAGGAGATCGGCATCGGCGACATCAAGGACGACCGCATGACCCGCGCCATCGGCATCGTGGTCGAGGGCTATCAGCTCGCCCGCGCCCCGACGCCGGCGGAGGTGTTCTCGCGCGAATTCCTGCCGCCGCGCGCGGAGCGGGAGCTGGTGTATACTGCCAACTGAACTTGGAGGGACAGCGATGGCCACGGAGATCTCGGCAACCAGCCTGTTCCGTGGCCCTGACCGTGGCGTCAGCGACAACGTCGTGCTGCGGCACGACGGCGGCGTTATCACCGATATCTCGGAAGGTGCGGGGACGGGGCCGCGCTCCTTCGTCATCCCCGCCTTCGTCAACGCCCATGATCATGCCCGCGCCACCGCCTCGTCCTTCGGCGCGGTCGGCATGCCCCTGGAAAGCTGGATTCTGCGCACCGCGCTGGGCGCGCCCGTTGATCCCTATCTGACCGCCGTCTCTGCGCTGGCCCGCTCCGCCAAGGCAGGCTGCGCGGCGATGATGGTCCACTACACGCGCCCGAGCGGGACGATGCCGCTGGTGGACGAAGCCAAGGCCGTTGCGAAAGCCGCGTCCGACGTCGGCATCCGCATCGCGTTTGCATTGGCGGTGCGCGACCAGAACCCCATCGTCTACGGTGATGCCGAGCCGGTGCTCTCAGGGCTTCCCGGGAACGATCGCAAGACCATCGAGGATCTCTTCGTTCGCGCGCCGCTCTCGCCGAGGGCCTATATCGAGCTGACCGATGCGATTGCCGCAGCCATCGCCGGGCCGATGGTCGACGTGCAGCTTGGACCCGCCGGCGTACAATGGTGCTCGAAGCCGCTGCTGGAGGCGGTGGCGGAGAACTCCGCGCGGACCGGCCGCCGCATTCACATGCATCTGCTGGAAACAATGTACCAGCGCGCCTGGGCCGACCGGCACTTTCCCGACATGGTACGCTGGCTGCGCGATGTCGGCTTTCTCTCGGAGCGGCTGACGCTGGCGCATTGCATCCACGCCCGTCCCGAAGAGCTCGAGATGATCGCGGCCTCCGGCGCGCGCATCGTCACCAATTTCAGCTCGAACATGCATCTGCGCTCGGGCCTTGCTCCGATTGCCGCCGCGCACAGATGCGGCTGCGCCATCACCGTCGGCGTCGACGGCCTGGCGCTGGACGAGGATGACGACATTTTGCGCGAGATGCGGCTGGTGCAGATGGTCCATGGCGGCGTCGGCTTCAAGGCGACGTGGACGCCGACCGAGATGTTTTCGCTCGCCGTCCGCAACGGCCGCCGCGCAACCGGCGCGCCTGGAAGTGGGGAGCTCGCCGCCGGCAATCCGGCCGACTACGTCGTGATTGATCTCGATCGGCTCGATCGAGACCAGGTCATGCCGGTCGATCCCATGGCGCTGCTGTTTGCGCGTGGCAACGCGTCGCTGGTGAGGGAGGTCGTCGTCGCCGGCAAGACGATCGTGCGGGACGGGATCTGCGCCGGCATCGACCTGCCAGCCGTCGAGCAGGAATTGCGGGCGATGTACCGTGCCAATGTCGGCAAGCTCGACAGCTTCCGGCGGATGTGGCCGTCCCTGTCGGATCGGCTGAGCGGCTGGTTCGAGCAGCAGCTGACCTGCGAGTGACGCGCCGATGGGCCGCGACGGAATGTATATCAAACAGCGATAGCTGGTAGACGCAGCCGCGTCTGGCGCTCGACTGATCTGTAGGCTATCAGCTCCTCGATAGCTCGACGCCAATTCCCTTCGAGGAGCCCCTGATGCGCCTACCGACCGTTCTCCTGGCCCTGACATGTCTTGCGGGCGCAGCTTCAGCCGAAGACCTCACGGGCACGCTTCAGAAGGTGAAGGAGACCAAGAAGATCACGCTGGGCTATCAGGAGGCCTCGGTCCCGTTCAGCTATCTCGACGGCAACCAGAAGCCGGTCGGCTTTGCCATGGACATCTGCCTTGGGATCGTTGATGCCGTGAAGAAGCAACTCGGCATGCCCGACATTTCGGTCGAGACTGTCGCGGTGACGTCGTCGAACCGCATCCCGCTGATGGTCAACGGCACGCTTGACCTGCATTGCTCGGCGACCACCAACAACGCCGACCGCCAGAAGCAGGTCGCCTTCACCAACACGCATTTCCTCAGCGCGACGCGGTTCGCGGCCAGGAAGGCGGCGAACGTCAAGACCATCGACGATCTCAAGGGCAAGGCGGTCACGGCGGTGGCGGGATCTGTGAACCTGACGCAGCTCGCCAAGGTCAACACCGAGCGCAATCTCGGCATCAACATCATGCCCGCCAAGGACCAGGCCGAGGCCTTCCTGCTGCTGGAGACCGACCGCGCCCAGGCCTATGCGCTCGACGACGTCCAGCTCGCGGTCGCGATCGCGCGGTCGAAGGAGCCGCAGGCTTACATGATCAGCGAGGAAGCGTTCTCCAAGCCCGAGCCTTACGGCATCATGCTGCGGCGGGAGGATGCGCCGTTCAAGGCACTTGCCGATCGCGCCACCGCGGAGCTTTATGCCAGCCCCGAGATCGAGGTTCTCTACAAGAAGTGGCTGCAATCGCCGACGCCGCCGAACGGCCTCAACTACAACGTCCCGATGTCATCAGCCTTGCGCAACGCCTTCAAGAAGCCGAGCTCGAGCGCCGACCCTGATGTCTACGTTGTGAACTGAGGCGGGCTGGGCGCTGACGGGCGTTAGGCGACGCGGTACTCCCTGAAGCGCTCGCGCAGCGCCGATTTCAGCACCTTGCCAGTGCCGGTCATCGGGAATTCGTCTAGGAATTCGACGGCGTCCGGCAGCCACCAGCTCGCGAGCTTCGGACGCATGTGCTCGAGCAGCGTCTTGCCGTCGACCGTCGCTCCCTTCTTGCGGACGACGAGGAGCAGGGGGCGCTCCTGCCATTTCTCGTGGCTGATCGCGACGACGGCCGCTTGCAGCACGTCGGGATGGGACAGGGCGATGTCCTCGAGCTGGATCGAGGAGATCCACTCGCCGCCGGACTTGATCACGTCTTTGGAGCGGTCGGTCAGCGTGACGTGGCCTTGCGGGTCGATCACGGCCATGTCGCCGGTGATCAGCCAGCCGTCGCGGTCGAGGCCTTCGTCCAGCTTCATGTAGCCGGATGCGACCCAGGGCCCGCGGGCGCGCAGATGCCCGACGGTCTTGCCATCGCGCGGTAGCTCGACGCCGGAATCATCGACGATGCGCAAATGCGTGCCGAAGCAGGCGCGGCCGGAGACCTGACGGCGGTCGAATTTCTCCGTCTCGCTGAGATGCTCCGAGCCTGGCCGCAGCCCCGGCATCGAGCAGCCCAGCGCCTCGGTCATGCCCCAGGCCTGGATGTAATCGACATTGTACTCGCGCTTGAGCTTCTCGACCATCGCGCGCGGCGGGGCCGAGCCCGACGACAACGTCGCCCGTAAGGTTGAGAATCTGTTGCCTGTCCGCGCGAGCCAGTCGAGCAGGATCAGCCAGAAGCTCGGCACGCCCGCCGACAGCGTCACCTTCTCGCCTTCCAGCAATTCGTAGAGCTTGTCCGGCTCATAGTTGCGGCCGGGCAGCACGAGCTTGGAGCCGGTGTAGGGCGCGCTGAACGGCATGTTCCAGCCATTGCCGTGAAACAGCGGCGCCATCGGCATCATCACCTCGCGCACGCCTTCGACATGTCCCGACAGGAAGTCGAAATTGCAGCAGGTCATGGTCTGCAGGATCGCGGCGCGGTGCGAATAGATCACGCCCTTTGGATTGCCCGTCGTGCCCGAAGTGTAGCAGATCGTCGAGGCGGATTTCTCGTCGAACTCCGGCCAGGCGAAGCCGGCATCGGTCTCCTTCTCAAGAAGCTCTTCGTAGCAATGCACATTCGTAAGCTTCGTCTCGGGCATTCGCTCGCGCGAGGACATCACGACATAGGCCTCGACCGTCTTCAGCTGCGGCGCGATCGCCTCCACGAACGGCAGCGTGGCGCGGTCGATGAAGAGCAGGCGGTCCTCGGCGTGGTTGATGATGTAGACGAGCTGCTCGGGAAACAGCCTGGGATTAACGGTGTGCAGCACGTAGCCCATGCCTGGCGCCGCATAGAACATCTCGAAATGCCGGTGCGTGTTCCAGGCCAGCGTTCCGACGCGGTCGCCTTGCCTCATGCCGAGCCGCTTCAGCGCCAGCGCCATGCGCCTGATGCGCGGATGGGCCTCGGCATAGGTGTAGCGATGAATGTCGCCCTCGATTTCGCGTGCGACGATCTCGGCTTCGCCATGATAGTCGGCCGCATATTGGATCAGGCCGCTGATCAGCAGCGGCATGTCCATCATCAATCCCTGCATGTTTCCCTCCGGATTGCCACGTCGTTGCATGGCGTAGGCTTGTGATTTGCGCTTGAGGTTAGCGGAACGTCACGCGGCGTTCACGTAAAAAACAATCAGCGTGATTGCATGCCGCGCTTTTTCGGCGCTAACGTGCGGTGAGCTGCCGGCGAAGCAGCATGCGCGGGAGGAATCGAATGTCAGCGGAAAGACACAAGACCGATGCAGCCGGCGCATCTACGGTTGATATTTCCGCCCTCCGTGCCCGTTATCGCGACGAGCGCGACCGCCGTCTGCGCGCCGAGGGCAAGGCGCAATATGTCGAGGCGACAGGCGAGTTCGGCCGTTATCTCGACGATCCCTGGGCCGATCCCGGCTTTGCGCGCGCAGCGATCAGTGAAGCGACCGAAGTGCTCATCGTCGGCGGTGGGTTCGGCGGCCTGCTGTGTGGCGCGCGATTGCGCGAGGCCGGCATCGCGGATTTTCGTATCGTGGAAAAGGCCGCCGACTTCGGCGGCACCTGGTACTGGAATCGTTATCCCGGCGCCGCCTGCGATACCGAGAGCTATATCTATCTGCCGCTGCTGGAAGAGACCGGCTACATGCCGGTGCGCAAATATGCCCGGGCGCCGGAGATCTACGAGCATTCGCGCCGCATCGGCCGTCATTTCGGGCTGTACGAGCGCGCGCTGTTTCAGACCGTGATCTCGCGGATGTCCTGGCAGGAGCAGGAAGCGCGTTGGCTGGTCGAGACCGATCGCGGCGACCGGATCGCCGCGCGCTTCGTCATCCTCGCCGGCGGACCGCTCAGCCGTCCGAAGCTGCCGGGCATTCCCGGCATCGAAACGTTCAGAGGTCACAGCTTTCATACCAGTCGCTGGGATTACGGCTACACCGGCGGCAATGCGGACGGTGGCCTGACCGGCCTTGCCGACAAGCGCGTCGGCATCATCGGCACCGGCGCCACCGCCGTGCAATGCGTGCCGCATCTCGGCCGTTCGGCCAAGGAGCTCTATGTATTCCAGCGCACGCCGTCCGCGATCGGCATTCGCGACGATCGTCCGACGGAGCCGGACTGGGCGCAGAGCCTCAAGCCAGGCTGGCAGCGCGAGCGCATGGACAATTTCACGGCCGTGATTTCAGGCGAGCCGTTCGAGCAGGATCTGGTGCAGGACGGCTGGACTGGCCTGCTCGGCGAGATCCTGCTGGCGCCGCGCCGGCAACCCCAGCCGGTGACCTCGCTGGAGGAGGCGCTGAAGGTGATCGAGCAGGCCGACTACCGCAAGATGGAGGAGATCCGCGCGCGCGTCGACACGGTGGTCAAGCATGGGGCGACCGCGGCAGCGCTCAAGCCCTGGTACAAGGCGTTCTGCAAGCGCCCCTGCTTCCACGACGAATATCTCGATACGTTCAACCGTCCCAACGTGCATCTGGTCGATACCGGGGGGAAGGGCGTCGAACGCATCACCGAGAACGCCGTCGTCGCCAATGGCAAGGCCTACGAGCTCGACTGCCTGATCTATGCCAGCGGCTTCGAGGTCGGCACCGATTACGCGCGCCGCATGGGCTTCGAGGTCTACGGCCGCGACGGCATGAGCCTGTCCGAGCGCTGGCAGGACGGCGTCAAGACGCTGCACGGCTTCTACAGCCGCGGCTTTCCGAACTGCTTCCTGATCGTCACCGTTCAGGCGGGACAGAGCGCCAACTTTCCGCACATCATCGACGAGCAGTCGCAGCACATCGCCTATGTCGTCAAGGAGGCGCGCGAGCGCAAGGCACGCGCCCTGGAGCCGACGCATGCCGCCGAGAACGCCTGGGTCGAGGAGGTCGTGAAGGCCGCGCTCGGCCGCCAGACCTATCTCGCCGAATGTACGCCGGGCTACTACAACAACGAAGGCGTGTTCGATCCGATCGCGGCGAGAAACAGCCAATATTGGCGCGGGCCGGTGGCATTCCTGCGGCTGCTCGAGAAATGGCGCAAGGAGGGCAATCTGGAAGGTCTGGAATTGAGCTATGGGACCGCCGCGCCGGCCCAGGCTTGAGCGGCATGATCCCGGCCCCCACAGGTGCCACGCGACTCTACGTCATCGTCGGCGATCCCATCGCGCAGGTGCGCTCGCCGGCGGGCGTATCGGCCGCCTTTGCCGCGCGCGGGCACGACGGTCTGCTCGTGCCTGTCCAGGTGACGCCAGGGGATCTGCCTGACTTTCTCTCGGTGGCCGGGCGGCTGAAGAACCTCGACGGCATCGTCGTGACCATCCCGCACAAATTTGCCTGCTACCAGGCCTGTGCGAGCGCGACGGCACGCGCGCATTTCCTGCGGACCGTGAATCTGATGCGGCGGCGTCCCGACGGGGGTTGGCACGGCGACATGGTGGACGGCCTCGGCTTCGTCGGTGCGGCGCGGGCGACGGGCATCGATCCAAAGGGCATGCGGGCGCTGCTTGTCGGTGCGGGCGGGGCGGGCTCGGCGATCGCACTCGAACTGCTCGAGGCCGGCGTTCGCGAGCTTGCGATCCATGACAGTCTGCCCGAGCGGCGCGACGTACTGGTCGGCCAGCTCAACAGACTAGGCAAGGCACCGGTCCGGGTCGGCTCGGAGGATCCGGCCGGCTTCGACTTCGTCGCCAATGCCACGCCCGCCGGTATGAAGGATGGCGACCCGCTGCCGGTCGATGTGGCGCGGCTCGTACCGTCGACCTATTGCGGCTGCGTCATCACCAAGCCCGAAGTATCGCCCTTTATCGCAGCGGCCCGCAGGATCGGCTGCGTCACCGGGACCGGCACCGATATGTACCAGCAGCACCAGAGCATCATGGTGGATTTTTTGCTGGGCGCGGAGGGGACGTAAGGCGCCGGTGTCAAGGGCTTTGCTTGTATTGATTGTAGCATCCGGGACTTGAGCGAGTGCAACTGACGTAGGATCATGCGATCTCGCGCGAGCCGGTCGCGCCATCCGGAGAGGTCGTAATGATGAAGGGCAGGACAGTCGCAACCGCGGTGATTGGCGCGACCGCGCTGCTTCTCTCGCTGCCTGTGGCCGAGGCCGCGCAATGCGGCAGCTCGCCGGCCGGCTTCGAGGCCTGGAAGCGCGAGTTCAGCGCGGAGGCGCAGGGCAAGGGCATCGGTCCCACCGCGCTGTCGGCGCTGATGCAGACGAACTATGCCAGCGCCACCATCGCGGCTGACCGCGGCCAGCGCAGCTTCTCGCTGACGCTCGACCAGTTCCTGGCCAAGCGGGGTGCCACCACCATCGTCGCCAAGGGCCGGCAGCTCAAGCAGTCACAGGCCGCCTTGTTCGCCTCGATCCAGCAGCGCTATGGCGTGCCGCCCGGGCCGCTGATCGCGATCTGGGGCATGGAGACCGGCTTCGGCAGCCAGCGCGGCAACCAGAACATGCTGTCGTCGATCGCGACCCTCGCATATGATTGCCGCCGTCCCGAATTCTTCACCGACCAGCTCTATGCCGCCCTGAAGCTGATCGACCGTGGTACGCTGTCGGGATCGACCCGCGGCTCCATGCATGGCGAGGTCGGCCAGACCCAGTTCATGCCCAAGAACATTCTGGCCTACGGCACGGGCAATCTCGAAGTTGCGGCCAATGCGCTGAACTCGACGGCGAATTTCCTCAAAGGCCATGGTTGGCGCGCGGGAGCCGGATACCAGCCGGGCGAGCCCAATTTCGCCGCGATCGAGGCCTGGAATGCTGCGGGCGTCTATCAGAAGGCGATCGCGCTGATGGGCCGGCAGATCGACGAGGGCGGGGGTGCTGCGGCCTCGCGCTGAGCTCTGGCTCAGCGACGTGTGATGCGACGGTGCGAGAAAGTTGTTGCCTTCTGGAACCGACGGCACGAGGTTTGCTTTGATCAAGTTCAGGGCTGGGCATGAGGAGACTCAACATGGCTACCCAGATCGTGATGGACCAGACTGGCGATACGCGCCACGAGTTTGATCCTGGCAATGCCGAAGCGCTGGCGCGAGCCGAACGGCGCTTTCGGGAGCTCACCGGAGCCGGCTTCACCGCCGCGCTTCGAACCGGACCCGGCGAAGTGACCCGGATCCGATCATTCGATCCGACCGCGCAGGAAACGCTGTTCTATCCCCGCCTGGTCGGCGGTTGATCTGAGCTGCTCATGATCGCGGCAGTTTGGCTCCGCGCGCCAGCGCGTGCGCGTCTGCATGCGCTGCGTGAACTCTATCGCCGCTTCTTCGGCGAGAATACGCCGGATGCCCGCGGCCGCCGGCTTCTGGCCGAATGGCTGTCGCCGGCGCAGCGCGCGCAATTCGAGCAATACCGGTATTTCGACGTCGTCGGTTGCGACACCGGCAGGATCTATCGCATTCACTACGGCACAGCCGCGAACGTCCACGAGGTCGACAGTGACGGGCGTGCGACGATGGGGTGGTGCTTCGTCCCGTCAGGCTTCCTGGTGCCGGGCGACGTGATGCTGGCGCAGAAGATCGCGCTCGAGACGGACGAGAAGGGGGCGCTTGCGCTCGCCAACCGGTTTCCGCCGGCGACGCATTCCGAGCACTTCTACCGGCGGCCTTTCTAGCGTCGGGAAGGGGGCAACTTTCAGGAATGCGTGGTGCGGTAGGCGTCGAGCGCATGCGCCGCGAAGACGCCGATGCTGCACAGTGCGAGCAGGGCCGAGATCAGCTCGATCATCGCTCGTCCTCCCGTAGCGGCTGGGCAACGAGGTTCTGGCAGCACGAATATTCGTAGATCAGGTCGAGGATGAACTGCATGGTGGCCGTCCCTGTATTTATTTTGACAACCACTTAAGCCGCGATCTGTTTCAGGCGTGTTTCGTCGCATCGGGAAAGGGGTTTCACGAGGAACCTTGCGCTGGTTTGTGCGCTGCGGGCCCGCTATATCCCTCATGGCTCAGGCGATTTTGAGCCGTCTCTTCGGGAGCGGCACATCATATTGCGAGGCAAAATCATGGCGCAGGTCGAGTGGTTCGACGATCTCACCATCGGAATGCGGTTCAAATCCCCCGAAGTCGTGGTTACCGAGGCCGACATCAAGCGCTTCGCTGCCGAGTTCGATCCGCAGCCGATGCATCTCGACCACGAGGCGGCGAAGCAGACCCTGTTCAAGGGGCTTGCCGCCTCGGGATGGCACACCGCCGCGATCGCCATGAACCTTGCGATCCAGACCCGTCCGTTCGGCCCGCATCCGCTGATCGGCGCCGGTGTGGACGGGCTGCGCTGGACCATGCCGGTGCGGCCCAACGACCGCCTGCATTTGGTCGGCGAGGTCATGAGCCTGACGCCGTCGAAATCGAAGCCGCAGGGGATCGCGCTGGTGAAATGGACCATGTTCAACCAGAACGGCGAGGAGGTTTACACCTTCACTCCGATCGCGATCGTGCCGCGGTCGGGATAGGACGGCCGCCGGCCATTCGCCTCGCCCTCTTGCGAGCCGCCGGCGGAGGTGGTCATCTCGGCGCGGGGAACGCGCTGGAGGCCGACATGAAACGATCTCTTCTCGCCGCCGGAATTCTCGCTTGCGCCTTGAGCGCAACCGTGTTGGGCCCAAGCGCTGCGCTTGCGCAACAATCCAAGGTCGGCGACTGGACCATCGAGAAGCGCACGCAGGACACCCACTGCAATGCCAGCCGCGGCTACAAGGACAAGGATGACGAGAATCGCGACTACGTCATCGTGATCACCTATTCCGAGCAGGCGATCGTGATCGTGATGATCTACGACGGTTGGGAATGGGACAAGGTCGGCGAGATCCTCCGGGCCGATGTCGCCACTGACGATGCCGACATCATGAAGAAGGCCAAGTGGGAGGTCATGGACAAGACCACGGTGCGCGGCATCTTCGCATACGATCAGTCGATCATGGATCGCCTCGCGAAGGCCAAGCGCCTCACGCTGGATTTCGAGGACGACGACGATGACAGCATCGAGATGCAGATCCCGCGAGCCGGCGAGGCGCTGGCGGCGCTGAAATTCTGCGAGGAGAACCGGAAATAATCGATCGACCTTGTTGGTCCCGCCGGGGGCGTGCCGCGGCGGGACACTGTTCACTCGGCAGGCCCGTGGACCGGCGCCGCGCCGATGTCGCTGCCGTGATGGATCAGCGGCTTCATGCCCGTGACGGTTCGGAGCAGCACATAGAACACCGGCGTCAGGAACAGGCCGAACACGGTGACGCCGATCATCCCGGAGAACACGGCAACGCCCATCGCGCGCCGCATCTCCGAACCGGCACCAGTCGAGAGCACCAGCGGCAGCACGCCCATGATGAACGCCATCGAGGTCATCAGGATCGGACGCAGCCGCAAGCGACTGGCTTCGATCGCGGCCCGGATCGGCGTGCGCCCGGCGAATTCGAGTTCGCGCGCGAATTCGACGATCAGGATCGCGTTCTTGGCGGAGAGGCCGACCAGCACGATGAGGCCGATCTGGGTGAAGACGTTGTTGTCGCCCTTTGAGATCCAGACGCCGAACATCGCGGCGAGCAAGCCCATCGGCACGATCATGATGATCGACAGCGGCAGGGTCAGGCTCTCATAGAGCGCGGCCAGCACCAGGAACACCAGCAGGATCGCCAGCGGAAACACCCAGATGCCCGAATTGCCGGCGATGAACTCCTGATAGGTCAGGTCGGTCCATTCGAAGGCAAAGCCCGGCGGCAGCACTTCCGCGGCGATCCGCGTCGCCGCCTCCTGTGCCTGTCCCGACGAGAAGCCGGGCGCGGCCGCCGCGTTGATGTCGGACGACAGGAAGCCGTTGTAGCGGATCGCGCGCTCCGGTCCCGCGCTCTGGCGGATCTTGAGCAGCGCCGACAATGGCACCATGTCGCCGGACGACGAGCGCACCTTCAATTGCCGGATGTCGTCGGCGCGGGCGCGGAACGGCGCGTCGGCCTGCACGCGGACGGAATAGGTGCGGCCGAACTTGTTGAAGTCGTTGACGTAGTAGGAGCCGAGGTAGATCTGCAGCGTGTTGAACACCTCCGTCACGGGCACGCCGAGCTGAAGCGCCTTGGTGCGGTCGATGTCGGCGAACAGCTGGGGCACGTTGACCTGGAAGCTTGAGAACACGCCGGCGATCTCCGGCGCCTTCTGCATCGCAGCCATGAAGGCGTTGGTCGCCTCGTTCAGGGCGTCATAGCCGAGACCGGCGCGGTCCTCGATCTGCAGCTTGAAGCCGCCGATGGTGCCGAGGCCGTTGACGGGCGGCGGCGGGAACATGGCGATGAAGGCTTCCTGGATCCCGGCATATTTCTTGTTCAGCTCGGCCGCAATCGCATTCCCGCTCAGGGCCGCATCCTTGCGCTCGTCGAACGGCTTCAGCGTCGAGAACACGATGCCGGCGTTGGAGGAGTTGGTGAAGCCGGAGATCGACAGGCCCGGGAAGGCTACCGAGCTCTCGACACCGGGCTGGGTCAGCGCGATGTCGCTCATCTTGCGGATCACCTCCTCGCTGCGGTCGAGCGTGGCGCCATCGGGCAGGCGGGCGAAGCCGACGAGGTACTGCTTGTCCTGGCCCGGCACGAAGCCGCTCGGCACCTGCTGGAACAGAAACGCCGTCAGCCCGACCAGCACCACATAGAGGCCCATCACCGCGGCCTTGCCCGAGATCACCTTGCCGACGGTGCCGCTGTAATTGTCCGAGGAACGCGTGAAGGCCTTGTTGAAGCCGCGGAAGAACCAGCCGAGGCTCTTTTCCATGATCAGCGTCAGCCGGTCCTTCGGTTCGTTGTGGCCCTTGAGCAGCAGCGCCGACAATGCCGGTGACAGCGTCAGCGAGTTGATGGCGGAGATCACGGTCGAGATCGCGATCGTCAGCGCGAACTGCTTGTAGAATTGCCCGGTGAGACCGGAGATGAAGGCGAGCGGCACGAACACCGCGATCAGCACCAGCGCGATCGCGATGATCGGGCCTGAGACCTCGCGCATCGCTTGATAGGTGGCATCCCGCGGTGACAGCCCCGCTTCGATGTTGCGCTCGACATTCTCGACCACGACGATGGCGTCGTCGACGACGATGCCGATGGCGAGCACGAGCCCGAACAGGCTGAGCGCGTTGATGGAGAAGCCGAACACGTGCATCACCGCGAACGTGCCCACGATCGACACCGGCACGGCCAGCAGCGGAATGATCGAGGCCCGCCAGGTCTGCAGGAACAGGATCACCACCAGCACCACCAGCGCGATCGCCTCCAAGAGCGTGTGGATCACGGCCTCGATCGAGGACCGCACGAACTGGGTGGGGTCGTAGACGATCTGGTAGGACACGCCCTCCGGCATGTTCTTCTTGATCTCCGCCATGGTGGCGCGGACATTGTCGGAGATCTGCAGCGCGTTGGAGCCGGGCGCCTGGAAGATCGGGATCGCCACCGCCTGCTTGTTGTCGAGCAGCGAGCGCAGTCCGTATTCGGAAGCGCCAAGCTCGATGCGCGCGACGTCGCGCAACCGCACGACCTCGCCGCGCGTACCGGTCTTGACCACGATGTCGCCGAACTGCTCCTCGTTGGCAAGCCGGCCTTCCGCATTGACCGAGAGCTGGAGATCGATGCCCTTGACGTTCGGGGAGGAGCCGACCACGCCGGCGGCGGCCTCGACGTTCTGCGCCTGGATCGCCCGCACGATGTCGCTCGCGGTCAGCCCATGCTCGGCGGCCTTCTGCGGATCGACCCAGACCCGCATCGAATAGTCGCCTGCGCCATAGAGCTGGACGTCGCCGACGCCGTCGATCCGCGCTAGCCGGTCCTTGACGTTGAGCACCGCGTAATTGCGCAAGTACGTCATGTCGTAGCGGCCGTTCGGCGACAACAGATGCACGACCATGGTGAGGTCGGGCGACGACTTCTTGGTGATGATGCCGAGCTGGCGCACCACGTTGGGCAGGCGCGGCTCGGCCTGCTGCACCCGGTTCTGCACCAGCTGCGTCGCTTTGTCGGGATCGGTGCCGAGCCGGAACGTCACCGTCAGCGTCATCGCGCCGTCGGTGGTCGCCTGGCTCGACATGTAGAGCATGTTTTCGACGCCGTTGATCTGCTCCTCGATCGGGGTCGCCACCGTCTCCGCGATCACCTTGGGGTTGGCGCCGGGATAGGTCGCGCGCACCACGACGGAGGGCGGCACCACGTCCGGATATTCCGAGATCGGCATCGCGAACAGCGAGATCAGCCCGGCGAGGAAGATCAGGACCGACAGCACGCCGGCGAAAATCGGACGGTCGATGAAGAACTTTGAGAGATTCATGGCCTTGCCCCCTCCGTCATTCCGGGGCGCGCGCGAACCCGGAATCCAGAAGTGAAGTAATCGGAGTTTCGTAACTGCGAGATCCCGGGTTCGGGCTTCGCCCGCCCCGGGATGAACTAACTAGCGCTGCACCACGTCCTGGTTGCTGTGGTTTGACGCCTGCTGGGGCCCCCGCGCGCCCATCGCTGCCACCTCCGTCTTGAGGAGGGCGCCCGGACGCACGCGTTGCAAACCGTTGACGACGATGCGGTCGCCGGACTTCAGGCCCGAGGTGACGATGCGAAGTCCATCGACGGCACCGCCGAGGGTGACCGGCCGGTAGACGGCGCGGCTGTCGTCGCCGACCGCCATCACG
This sequence comes from Bradyrhizobium sp. BLXBL-01, assembly GCF_051853025.1. NCBI lineage: Bacteria > Pseudomonadati > Pseudomonadota > Alphaproteobacteria > Hyphomicrobiales > Nitrobacteraceae > Bradyrhizobium > Bradyrhizobium sp. BLXBL-01. The sequence continues at coordinate 4,808,260 of NZ_CP182471.1, read as the reverse complement.
AACTTCTTGTCCTGGTCGGTGCCGATGGCGCGCTCGTCGATCATCACCAGTGCCTGTTGCTTGGGCTGGCCCATGCGCACGCGCGCGAACTGGCCGGGAATGAGGCGTCCGTCGTCGTTGCGGAATAGGGCGCGGACACGGATGGTGCCGCTCTGGCCGTTGACCTGGTTATCGATGAGCTGGATGTGGCCCTTTGCGGACAAGCCGCCCGACGTCGTCATCTCGACCGGGATCTGGTCGAGCTTGCCGCGGCTGCCGGTGCTATCTGCGATCGAGTTCAGTGCGCGCAGCACCAGCTCTTCGTCCGCATCGAACGAGGCGTAGATCGGATTGACCGAGACCAGCGAGGTCAGCACCGGCGAGGCGGTGCCGGCGGCGACGAGATTGCCGACGGTGACCTCGATCTTGCCGACGCGGCCATCCACGGGGGCGCGCACTTCGGTGTAATCGAGATTGAGCTTTGCGGTCTGCAGCGTCGCCTCGGCCGCCTTGACGTTGGCGATCGCTTCGCGATTGGCGTTGTCGCGCTGGTCGTAGTCGCGCCGGGTGACCACGGCGTTGCCGACGAGCTGCGCGCCGCGCTCGAGCTCGCTCTGGGTGAAGACGACGCGCGCTTTGGTGGCCTCGAGCTGGGCGGCCGCCTTGTCGACCTCGGCCGCATAGGGGGCTGGATCAATCTTGAACAGCACGTCACCGGCCTTCACCAGCGCGCCTTCGGTGAAGTTCGCCGACAGGATCGCGCCCGCGACGCGCGGGCGGAGCTCGACGCGGTTGATCGCCTCGAGCCGGCCGGAGAAATCGTCCCACAGCACGGTCTGCCGCGGCTCGATCATCGCCACCGTGACGGAAACAGCCTGTTCAGCTGCGGCCGCCGGTGCGGTGGCTTGCGCCGCATGAAAATAGCGGCCGGTCACGACCGAGCCGGCGGCGGCGAGGGCGCCCACGATGGCGACGCCACCCAGAAGGCGGCGGAAACGGCCGGTGCGGGAGGTATTTTGGGAGGGGGGCATTTGCGCGCTCCAGATATGTAGTGTTCACTACAGATGTGGAGCTGGATACCGCAGTGCAAGATACTTATGTACCATTCACTAAGAAAATTGTACGCCGATACCGCGACGATTGGAAGACACAAGAAAAAGAAAGCTAGAACAAATAGATAGGATCCTGCGTTAGGCTGAGGACAAACGCCGATCCGAGGAGACAGGCACATGGGCATGGGACGCCCCCGGGAATTCGACGCCGAAATGGCGTTGGACCAGGCGATGGAAGTGTTTTGGCGCCATGGCTATGAGGGCGCGACCATTGCCCAGCTCACCGAGGCCATGGGCATCAATCCGCCCAGTCTCTACGCCTGCTTCGGCAACAAGGAAGGGCTGCTGAAGGCCGCGCTCGACCGCTACACCAGGCTGCGCAACATCTGGATGGACGAGGTGGTGGCAGCCCCCAACGCCCGAGCCGTGGCCGAGCGCATGTTGATGGGCATCGCCGACAGGCAGACCGATCCCGCCAATCCGCCCGGCTGCCTGCTGGTGCAAGGCGGCATTGCCTGCGGCACAGGCTCCGAGAACGTCCCGTTCGAGCTCGCCGCGCGCCGCGCCCAGAACGAAGACCAGCTCCGCGACCGTTTCGTCCGCGCCAGGGCCGAGGGCGATCTCAAGGAGAGCGCCGATCCGGCTGCGCTCGCGCGCTATGTCTCGGCGGTGTCGGTCGGCATGGGCGTGATGGCGTCCTCGGGCGCGGATCGTGAAGCGCTGCGGCAGGTCGCGAGCGTGGCCGTGCAGGCGGTCGAGGCGCAGTCGGTCGATCGAACTTAGACCAGGGTGCGATCTGGACTGGTTTCAGCGAGGTACGGCTGTTGCCGCTTAGCCTCATTCCCGAGGAGGCTCGCGCAGAAGGAACCATGCCTTCCGATCGGTTAACGGCCTTTGGTGTGAGCCACACGCGATGGCGATCATGCAATCGTGCCGCTGTTTTGCCCGACGCATCAAGCGCCCCCACTAGGCTCGACTCACGAGGCGAAATTCTTCAACGATTTCTACTTTGCATGGGGTTGTTTTCGCATTTTTGTTTTGAGTGACGGCCATCATCGCCGAAACGGATCGACACGAAAGCTCCTAAGAGTTTCTACACACAGTTGTGTCAGCTTCCCGCGCGTCAATATCCGCAACCTGCATCGTCGCCTCTCATTGCGCGCACGAAAAGATGGGACCCGCGGGAATCGAGGGGGCGTAAGCCATGACTGCACTTGCTTCGGACGCCGGTCGCGCCAGGAGCGGGATCGTGCCGATCCTGTTGTGTGTCGTGCCGTTCAGCCAGATTCCGCTCGATGCCTATACGCCCGGCCTGCCGCAGATGGTGGTGGATCTCGCCGCCGATCCCGCCTCGATGCAGAACACCGTTACCGCTTACATGCTCGGTATGTCTCTGGCGCTGGTGCCGGTCGGTATTGCCTCGGACACAATCGGCCGCCGCAACGTGCTGCTCGCGGGCCTGTCGGTGCTGATTGCGATGAGCATCGCCTGTGCGCTCGCCACCAGCGCCTCGCTGCTGCTGGGCTTGCGCTTCCTGCAAGGCATCGGCGGCTGCACTTGTCTCGTTGTCGCCTATGCGGTCGCCGCTGATTGTTTCCGCGGCCGCGAGCTCACCGCGATCTCCGGCCTGCTTGGCGCAGCCTGGGGGCTTGCGCCGGTGCTGGCGCCGGCGGCCGGTGGCTTCATCGTCGAGCTGACCTCGTGGCGCGGTGTCTTCGTCGTCATTGCCCTCGCCGCGGCGATCGTTGCCACGATCGTCGTATTCCTTCTGCCTGAAACATTGCCGGCCGAGCGGCGTGCGCCGTTCGATCCGCGCCGCACCGCCGGCATCTTGCGCGATGCGCTGGTGCGGCCGGGCTTCCTCGCTTTCGTGCTGGTCTTTGCTGCCGCAGCCAGCGCGCAGCTGGCGTTCGGCGTGGTAGCGCCGTTCTTCTACCAGACTGGTCTTGGCTATTCGGCGGCAATCTACGGCCTCGTCGCACTCGGCCTTGGCGGGGTCAATCTCGCCGGCGAACTCGGCTGCGCGCATTTCGCGCGCTTCATGCCGGCGCGCATGCTGGGCTTCGGCGCCTTCGCGCTGTTCCTCGCCGGCGCCGCGGTTCTGACTGTAACAGGCATGACCCTCGGTCTCGATTTCACGTCGATCACGATCGGCGGCGCGCTGGTGCTCGGCGGCTGCGGCGTGCTGTGCCCGATGATGTACGGCATGGCGCTCGGCCTGTTCGAGCGCGACCACGGCTTGATCGGCGGCCTGATCAGCGCGCTCTGCTATCTCGCCGTCAGCGGCGCCATGGCGATCACGGCGGTGTTGCCCGAAGCGACGCAGGCGCCGATCGGATGGCTCTATCTCGGCCTCTGCGCCGTCGCCGGTACGCTGCTAGCGATCTCGCTGCCGTCGGCGCGGCAGGCCACACAGCCTTAAGGAAGGAACTCGATCATGACCACTGTCGGTATTCGCGGCACGTTCTTCGACTTCGTCGACGATCCCTGGAAGCATGTCGGCAACGAGCAGGCCTCCGCACGCTTTCACCAGGACGGCCTCATGGTCGTCGCGGACGGCGTGATCAAGGCCTTCGGCCCCTATGACAAGATCGCCGCCGCGCATCCCGGCGTTGAGGTCACTCATATCAAGGACCGCGTCATCGTCCCCGGCTTCATCGACGGCCACATCCATCTGCCGCAGACCCGGGTGCTGGGCGCCTATGGCGAGCAGCTGCTGCCGTGGCTGCAGAAGTGGGTCTATCCGGAAGAGCTCAAATACCGGGATCGCAACTACGCGCGCGAGGGCGTAAAGCGTTTCCTCGATGCGCTGCTCGCCTCCGGCACCACCACCTGCCAGGCCTTCACGAGCTCCTCGCCGGTCTCGACCGAAGAGCTGTTCGAGGAAGCGAGCCGGCGCAACATGCGCGTCATCGCGGGCCTCACCGGCATCGATCGCAACGCGCCGGCCGATTTCATCGATACCCCCGAGAATTTCTACCGCGACAGCAAGCGGCTGATCGCGCAGTATCACAACAAGGGCCGCAACCTCTACGCCATCACGCCGCGCTTCGCCTTCGGCGCCTCGCCGGAGTTGCTCAAGGCGTGCCAGCGCCTCAAGCACGAGCATCCGGATTGCTGGGTTAACACCCACATCTCCGAAAACCCGGCCGAATGCAGCGGCGTGCTGGTCGAGCATCCCGATTGCCAGGACTATCTCGGCGTCTACGAGAAGTTCGACCTGGTCGGGCCGAAATTCTCCGGCGGCCACGGCGTCTATCTCTCCAATAACGAGTTCCGCCGCATGTCGAAGAAGGGCGCGGCGGTGGTGTTCTGCCCGTGCTCGAACCTGTTCCTCGGCAGCGGCTTGTTCCGTCTCGGACGCGCCACCGATCCCGAGCATCGCGTCAAGATGTCGTTCGGCACCGACGTCGGCGGCGGCAACCGCTTCTCGATGATCTCCGTGCTAGATGACGCCTACAAGGTCGGCATGTGCAACAACACCCTGCTTGACGGCAGCATCGATCCCGCACGCAAGGACCTCGCGGAAGCCGAGCGCAACAAGCTCTCGCCCTATCGCGGCTTCTGGTCGATCACGCTCGGCGGCGCCGAAGGCCTCTACATCGACGACAAGCTCGGCAATTTCGAGCCCGGCAAGGAGGCCGATTTCGTCGCGCTCGATCCGAACGGTGGGCAGGTCGCGCAAGCGTGGCATCAATCGCTGATCGCCGACGGCGCCGGCCCGCGCTCGATGGATGAGGCCGCGAGCATGCTGTTCGCCGTCATGATGGTCGGCGACGATCGCTGCGTCGACGAGACCTGGGTGATGGGCAAGCGTCTCTACAAGAAGAGCTGAGACGGCCGCCGATGAGCGCATCTCCTGAAACAGCCGGCCAGCCGGTCGCCCTCGTCATCCAGCGCCGCATCGCCGACGACGGCTTTGCCGCGTTCGCACGGTGGAACGGTGAGGTCGGCGAAGTGCTCAAGGCCTGGCCCGGCTTTCTCAGCCAGGAGGTGGTGCCGCCGCAACCCCCCGCGCATGTGGACTGGGTGACGATCCTGCGTTTCGCCAGCCCGGCTGCAGCACGTGCCTGGCTCCAGAGCGATGTACGGGCGCGCCGCATCGCAGAGGTGCAGCGCTTCTTCGTCGGTTCGGAGGACGTCCATATCCTGCCCGACACCGGCGTCCAGCGCGACAGCGCGGTCTCGGCGGTGATCTCCTTCAAGGTCCCCGATGGGCTCGAGGATGCGTTCCTGAAATGGCAGCAGCGCATCCAGGCGGCGGAGGCCGAGTTCAAGGGATTTCTGCGCCACAAGATCGAGCGGCCAATTCCGGGCCTGCACGACGAATGGATCATCATCCTGTCGTTCGACAGCGATGCCAATCTCAATGCATGGCTCGACTCGCCCTTGCGGCAGACCCTCCTTAAGGAGGGCGAGCGCTTCAATGCCGGAATGCACGTGAAGCGGGCGAGCTACGGCTTCAATTTCTGGTTCCCGGCCGGCAAGACGTCGGCCCCCGAGCAACGGCCCGGTTTCATTTGGAAGAGCAACCTGATCGTTCTCCTGGTTCTCTATCCCGTGGTGTACCTCTGGGGCTTTTTCATCAGCAGGCCGCTGATCGATAGTCACGGCGTGCCGGTCTGGCTGTCGCTGTTCGTCGGCAATCTCGTCAGCACCCAGCTGCTCGGCTGGTGGCTGGTGCCCGCGGCTTTCAGGGCGCTCGACTGGTGGGTTACGTCGAAGGCTGCGATCAGTCGCCAGATCGGCGGCTACGTGCTGCTCGCCGTGCTCTATGCCGCCTCGATGGGCCTGTACGCGCTGCTGCTCGCGTGGCATTGGGGACGGTGAGACCGTCGACCGCGTTGTCGCGGAGAGGGGCGGTCGCTGGATATCGACGACCATGTTCGCCCTGACATTTCTCGGGACATCGGCCAGCGTTCCCTCAGCGGAGCGCAACCATCCAGCGCTGCTCGTGGAAGCCGCAGGCAAGCGCGTCCTGGTCGATTGCGGCGAGGGCACGCAGCGCCAGTTGCTGCGCAGCGGCGCCGGCTTCCGGCGGCTCGACCGCATCCTGCTCACCCACGCCCATCTCGACCACGTGCTCGGCATCCCCGGACTGTTCTCGACGCTCGGCTTGCGGCAGACGTCCGAGGCAATGACCATTCACGGCGGCGAAGGCACGCTCGACCTCGTCACCCGAATGCTCGCCGGCCTGTGGGGCGCGGGCAGGGCGCCGATCGCCGTTGAGTTCGCGGCGCTGACCGAGGGACAAGTCATCGACGCCGGTGAATTCACCATCGGCTGTTTTCCGGTCCGCCACCGCGACACTGACAGCTTTGGCTTCGTTTTCCAAAGCCCCGCCCGCCGTCATCTTCGGCCCGATCGCCTCATCGCGCTCGGTGTCCCCGACGGTCCCTTGCGCGGCGAGTTGGCCGCGGGCCGACCGATCGTGCTTGCCAACCGAACCATCGATCCGGAAGACGTCCTCGGTCCGCCGAGCGGCGGCAGCAAGCTCGTCGTGATCGGCGACACCGAGACCACCGAGGGGCTGTCGCAATACGTGGCCGGTGCCGACACGCTGGTGATCGAGGCCACGTTCCTCGATCGCGACGCGCCGACCGCGCGGAGTTACGGCCATCTCACCGCGGCAGAAGCGGCCTCCTTTGCGGCCACGAACAAGGTCGGACAACTCGTGCTGACGCATATGTCAGGACGCTACGAAGACGCAGAGATTCTCGCCGAGGCGGCAGGAATCTTCCCGAACACCCGGATCGCCGCAGATTTCGATCGCATCGTCGTCTGATCAAGCTGGCCTTGGCTCGATCATTCATGGAGCGCTTGCCAGCCCAGATGCGAGCGGGTAGAACGCTGCCACGCCTGAGCCGTGATTTGCGCGCTGCGCTTCCGGCCACAGTCGAGCAATTCAGGCAAGCCTTTGAATTTGTTCGGCTATTCCGTTGGGGAATGGTGTAACGGTAGCACAACAGACTCTGACTCTGTTTGTCTTGGTTCGAATCCAGGTTCCCCAGCCAGCTCCGGGCGGTTTTCGAGGACATGATTCCGAAGCGCTCCGGCGTAGACATTCACGCGGCGGTTTGCCTCACCTGACATTCGCATATCCAAGTCGGATCGCGGCACGCTCCATCGTCCTTGGGCTGGACAACCCAAGGAGATCCGCAAAATGCCCTATGTCGATGGTTTCATTCTCGCCGTGCCGAAGGACAACATCGAGGCCTACAAGGCGCTGGCGACGACCGCCTGCGCGATCTGGATGGAGCACGGCGCGCTCGACTATGTCGAATGTATCGGTCACGACGTTCCCTATGGCGAGCTCACCTCGTTTCCGCGCGCGGTGATGGCGAAGGAGGACGAGATCGTGGTGTTCGCCTGGATCGTTTATCGGGACCGGGAGAGCCGCGATGCCGTCAACAAGAAGGTGATGGCGGATCCGCGGCTGAAAATGGAAGGCATGCCCTTTGACGGCAAGCGCATGATCTATGGCGGCTTCACGACGCTGCTGCGGGCGGGCGACATCGCGACGTGAGGTGCGCCCGCTACTTGATCTTGTCGTAGGCGGCCGCGAAATCGCCGAGCGGCATCGGGATCGCGATCGTCTCCTTGGCCATGTTCTGGAACGAGACCTTCAGCTGCTTGCCCGAGCGAAAGGCGGCGAGCAGGTCCGGTGCCATCGGCGTCGAGGCGTAGCAGCCGCGGTTCTCGCAGGTCTGGATCTGGAGGTCGAACATCTTGCCTTCGTCGACCTGGAGCTTGGCCCCGACGGGAAGGTTGAGGCCGAGCGGCAATTGCAATAGCGCGATCGGCGTGCGGGTGTCGGGCGCAATGCGGATGTTGATCAGGACGACGGTCTGGCCGGTCTTGGTCAGCACCGCGTTCTGCTCCATCGCACATTCGAGCGCCGCGTCACGACTTGCGCTGGTGCAGCGGACGATCCAACCGGGCTGTCCGGAAGACCCGTCAGCCTGCGCCTGCGTCGGGGCGGGCGCGGGCTGCGCGGCCGGGGCGGGCGCGGCGTTCTTCTTGGCGCCCTGCTGGGCATGTGCGACGCCGGCGGACAACAGGACCACAGCGGCAAGGGCGACAAGTCTGGATTGCATAGGCATGGGAAACCGCATTTGCGAACAGGGGTCTCGCTGTAGCGTCGCGGCAGGCGCGGCGCAAGCTTACTCGGCGGCTTCCTTGACGCTGCCGTGCTCGGGCGCCTCCTGGCCCTCGTCGCCCGAGCGGCC